>NZ_JBEFOF010000005.1:0-3920347 GCF_045063625.1 Polaribacter sp. Asnod6-C07
TATTTACATCTAGTGCATCTCAAGAAAAGTTAACTGCAGAAGATTTAACAATGTTAACCTTTACTTTTTTACCTGTTGAAGCAAACACAACTGAGTTAGATTTAGAAATTTCTGATGTAAAGTTTACTAAGATTGCTGTAGAAGATCAAGTTATCGAAAAAATCGAGACTTTTGAAAATGAGTTTATGGCATACCCTAACCCATCAAAAGGAAATGTAAACTTATTATTATTCAGTGAAACTGATACAGAAGCAACTGTAACTTTATCTGATGTAACTGGTAAAGTGATTTACAAAGGTAAAACTCAGTTAAATGCTGGTAAAAATGAATTAGATTATAACTTTAAAGTTAAAACAGGAGTTATGTTATTACAAGTAACATCTCCAGAAACTGATTACGGAACATCTAAAATTATTTTTAGATAGATTCAATAAAAATTTATAAAGAAAATCAATAGTTTGAATAATTTTTAGGGGTATTAATTTGGAACTATTGACTCCAGGAGAGCTGATTTATCAGCTCTCTTTTTTTTGTTTAAAATTTCCAGAAAATGAAACATCATTATTATATTTATGAAATTTTCTTATAGACTATAATTTTTAAAAAATAAAAACTAATAGATGTTTTAATCTTTTTCATTTTATAAACTAGTAATCGATTCAATTAACATTCGTATTTTTGTATCAATAACAAAAAGAAAATGTCTAAAGATTTAAGTAGTTATAGAAAATCATACGAAAAGCAAGAGTTATTAGAAAGTAATTGTCCTGAAAACCCAATGGAATTATTTAAAACTTGGTTTAAAAATGCAGATGATTCAGAAAGTGTAGATGAAACCAATGCTATGAATATTTCTACAATTGGTTTAGATGGTTATCCTAAAAACAGAGTTGTTTTATTAAAAAAAATTACTTGGGAAGGATTTATTTTTTACACAAACTATACATCAGAAAAAGGAAAAGCAATAGAAAGAAATAATAATATTTGTTTATCTTTTTTTTGGGCAGGTTTAGAACAACAAATAATTGTAAAAGGAAAAGCAGAAAGATTAGCCGAAAATTTATCTGATGGTTATTTTGAATCTAGACCAGATGGTAGTAAATTAGGTGCTTGGGCATCTAACCAAAGTACGGTTGTATCTTCTAGAGATGAACTAGATAAAAACCTAAAAATGTTCGAAAGAAACTTTAAAGATAAAGAAATTTTAAGACCAGAACATTGGGGAGGATATTTAGTAAAACCAGTTTCTATAGAGTTTTGGCAAGGTAGACCCAACAGAATGCATGATAGACTTAGATATTCTTTACAAAAAGATTTTTCTTGGAAATTAGAACGATTAGCACCTTAATTTTTATATTTACAATTCATTAACCAAATTAAATGAAAACACTTTATATAGTTCGTCATGCAAAATCTTCTTGGGAATATTCAGGAATTGATGATATAGATAGACCTCTAAAAAAACGAGGAATTAAAGATTCGCATTTAATGTCTAAGCATTTAGCAAAAAATATTGAAAGACCAGATGTTTTTGTGTCTAGTAGTGCAAATAGAGCCTTGCATACATCAATAATATTTTGTGAAAACATGGGATACCCTTTAGCTAACCTGCAAATAAACAGACAATTATATAGCTTTAGTGACGGTTATTTAGTAAAAACAGTATGTGCTTTAGATGATGCCTTTAACTCTGCTATTATTTTTAGTCATGATCATGGTATTAATACCTTTGTAAATAAATTTGGTAATAAACCGATTGCACATGTAACTACTTGTGGAATAATTGGAATTAAATTTGAAGAAAAACACTGGAAAAACATCAAAAAAGGAAAAACATTTATGTTAGAATTTCCTAAAAATCTTAAATAAATTAAACTTGTTAGAAATAAAAAAATATGGAGCCATAGATATTGGTTCAAATGCAATAAGACTACTAGTTTCTAATATAATTATTAAAGATGGTAAAGACACTCAATTTAAAAAATCATCTTTAGTACGTGTACCAATTCGTTTAGGTGCAGACGCTTTTGTAAAAGGTAAAATTAGTGATGAGAATATTACTAGAATGATAGATGCTATGGAAGCATTTAAGCTTCTTATGAAAGTTCATAATGTAGAAAAGTATAAAGCTTGTGCAACATCTGCAATGAGAGAAGCACAAAATGGAACTAACATTGTAGCACAAATTTTAAAAGAAACTGGAGTTCAAATTGATATTATTGGAGGTAAAGAAGAAGCTGCAATTATATCATCTACAGATTTAAGCCAACTTATTAGTGGAGATAGCTCTTATTTATATGTTGATGTTGGTGGAGGAAGTACAGAGTTTACTATTTTTTCTGGAGGAGAAATTACAGTTTCTAAATCTTTTAAAATGGGTACAGTACGTTTATTAAACAATAAAAAATCTGTAAACAAAGCCATTTTTGCGGATGTAGAAAAATGGATTAAAAAAAATACAAAAGATTTAAAAAACATATCATTAATAGGTTCTGGAGGTAACATTAATAAACTCTTTAAAATGTCTGGCAGAACAGAAGGTAAACCAATTTCTTTTATCTATTTAAATGCTCAATATCAGTTTTTAAAAAAAATGAGTTATCAAGAAAGAGTTTCTGAATTAAGCTTAAATCCAGATAGAGCTGATGTTATAATTCCAGCAACAAAAATTTATCTTTCTGCTATGAAATGGAGTGGAGCAAGTAAAATATACGTCCCAAAAATTGGTCTTTCAGACGGAATTATAAAAAGTTTATACTACAATAAGATATAATTTCTTGTTTTAATGCCAATTTTTAAATGTTTTTAGTACATTTGACTTAATGTTAATCACTTAATTCGAAGTATTTATTAATGTTAAAAATCATGAAAAAAAAATTACTTAGTATCCTTTTGTTAATGGTAGGTGTTTTGGCTTATGGTCAAGATTTACCAGAAAACCCTGAGCCAGGAAAATGTTATGTTCGTTGTAAAACTCCAGATATTTGGAAAAATGAAACTGTAAGAGTTGCAGTTGCACCAGAATATAAAAAAATAATCACTTATCCAGCAGAGTATAAAACAATTCAAGAAAAAGTTTTAATTAAAGAAGCAGGTCAAGAAATTTTAATTGTACCAGCTGTTTGGGGTTCTCAAGAAGTTACTTATTTTGAGAAAGAAGATGCATCTAAATTAGAGGCTCAAAAAGCAGTTTTTGTTCAAGGTTTTGAAACTGTAGAAATTAAAGCGGCATCTGCTAGCTGGCAAATGAGCGAAAAATTACCTAACTGTACTTCAGACAATCCAGATGACTGTAGATATTGGTGTTATAAGCCTTTACCTGCTGAATTTAGAACTATGCCAGTAGAAAAATTACAAAGTGATGCTACTGTTGTACAAATTCCACTTCCTGGTGTTAAAAAAACTTATGAAAGAAAAGTAATGGTTAAACCACCAACTACCTCTATTGTAAAAACTGAACCAGTATATAAAACTATAGAAAAAACAGTTTTAGTTAGTGATGCAAGAAAAGAAGAAGTAGTTGTACCTGCTGTATACAGATCTATTACTAAAGAAATTTTAGTTAAAAAAGGAGGTTTAACTTCTTGGAAAGCTGTAGACTGTCAATTAGTAGATAACACACCTTTACCAATTAATTGGGATTTTTCTAGTTCTGTTTTAAATGATGGTGCAAAACAAATTATAGATGCTAGATTACTACCTATTTTAAATGATGGTATGGCTGTATTTATTGAATCTCATACAGACATGAGAGGTACTAAAAGAGATAATCAAGAATTATCTGATAGAAGAGCAAAAGCAGTTACAGATTATTTAATCTCTAAAGGTATTAACTTAAGCCAATTATATGCTAAAGGTTTTGGAGAATCTAGATTATTAAACAAATGTTCTGATGGTGTTGTATGTTCAGAAAACGAACATGCTGTAAATAGAAGAACAACTTTTAGAGTGGTAAATCAAAATTAAGAGATTTTACACATTCATATTTTAAAAAAAACGAAGCAAATTTGCTTCGTTTTTTTTGTTATTTACACCTGTTAAATATTTCTTAAAATTATTTTATTTTTTTTGTGACTTTCTAATAGTTTTGTGTCAAACTAGTAACAAATTAAAAATTTTACTAACAAAAACAAAATCAGTTTAAATCATGAAAAAAATTTTATTTAGCAGCGCATTTTTTCTTTTAACAGCTAGTGCATTTTCGCAAGTATTAACATTGCCACAAAACCCAGAACCAGGTAAATGTTATGTAATGTGTAAAACTCCAGAAGTTTGGAAAAACGAACAAGTTACTGTAGAAGTATCTCCTGCATACAAAAAAATAGTTACACACCCAGCACAATATAAAACTGTAACTGAAAAAGTATTAATTAAAGAAGCTACCGAAAAATTAGAAATTGTACCTGCAGTTTGGGAAACTAAAGCAATTACTTACACTGCAAAAGAAGATGCAAACAAATTAAATGTAATAAATGCAATTTTTGCTCAAGATTCTAAAACAATAGAAACTAAAGCAACATCTGCAAGCTGGCAAATGAGTGGTAGAAAACCTGGTTGTGAATCTAGTGACCCAAATGATTGTAGATATTGGTGTTATAAACCAGTACCTGCAACTTATGTTACTATACCCTTAACAAAATTATCTGCAGATGCAAAAACAGAAACTACTAAAGTAGCTGGTTTCGAAAAATCTTATAACAGAAGAGTTATTGTACAGAAAGAAACTACTAGAACAGTTACAATACCTGCTGTTTATGGTACTGTAAATAAAACAGTTTTAGTTAAAGATGCATGGCAAGAAGAAATTACTGTACCTGCAGAATTTAAGAGTGTACAAAAAGAAGTTTTAGTAAATAAAGGTGGTTTAACATCTTGGAAAGAAGTTGAGTGTGAATTAGTAGACAATACTCCATTACCAATTAACTGGAACTTAAACAGTGCTACTTTAACGCCTGCTGCAAAAAGAATTATAGACTCTAGGTTATTACCAATTTTACAAGATGGTGTTGCTATTGCATTAGAATCTCACACAGATTCAAGAGGAACAGAAGCTAACAATCAAAACTTATCAGATAGAAGAGCAAAAGCTGTTAGAGCTTACTTAATTTCTAAAGGAATTAACTCTAGCCAATTAACTGGTAATGGTTTTGGAGAATCTAAATTATTAAACAGATGTTCTAATGGTGTTGCTTGTTCTGAATCTGAACATGCAGAAAACAGAAGAACTACTTTTAGAGTAATTAATCAACAATAAGAAGTTCTTATACCCCATATAAAACGAAAAACGAAGCAATTTGCTTCGTTTTTTTGTTTCTAATACTTTCTTATTACAGATTGGAAATAGGGATAATAATACTCTGTCATTACATATCCTTTTTTTTCTGCTAATTTTTTTCCTCTAAAATTAACCATCATTAAATTCGGAAAAGATTTAACTTTATATTTTTTCTGTAAATATAAATTCTCTTTCATTTTAGCAGGTGCAACCAAATCTCTTCTTCTAGGTATATCTACTTCTAAAAGTACCAATTCTTTATCAGATAAATTTTTAAATTTTTCAGTACTAAATAAATCTTTATCTAAAATTTTACAAGGCCCACACCAGTCTGAACCTGTAAAATAAATTAAAACTACCTTTCTTTCCTTTTTAGCTTTTTTTAAAGCTTCTTTAAAAGTAGGCATCCAATTTAGGTTTTCTTTACTAAATTCATTAACTTCTATTGCATTAACCGCTATTTCTTGAGAAAAGCTACTTTGTATCGTTAACAAACCAACAATAAATAATCCTATTAACTTATTCATATTATATTTCGTTTCTTCAAAAATATCAAAAATAATACCATTATTAAAATATAAACAGTGACTTGCTAAATATTATTGTGTCATATAATTGTTAAGTAATCTTTTTAAGAATACTACTAACAAAAATTCAAAAAAAGAAACCGATGTTTTTAACATCGGTTTTATTGTATATGGTCAATTATTTTTTGATTAAAACCTTCTTTTTGATTGCCTAAAAAACGAGTTTCAATTTCAATATAATATAGGTTTTTCAATTCTTCTGATAATCGAATATAATCTTTTTCGGTGGTCAAAATTATTTTTTTGTTAGATGTTAACGCATCAAACTTAATATTTATTTCTCTAATTTCTTCGGATGAAAAATGATGATGATCTGCATATTTTAAATGAATATAATTAATTTTATTATCATCTAAATAATGTAAAAGCGGATTTGGATTAGCAATACCAGTGATCAACAAAACTTGATACTCTTTTAAATCATCAACAGATATTAAACTTTGTTTCGATTTTATTTCACCATAAGAAATTGTAGTAAAGAAGACTTCTTTATGATATTTATTTAACTTCTTTTTAATTGATTCTTGTTCACTAAAATTTAAATTTTTAGGGCATTTCGTTACAATAATTACATCTGCTCTTTTTGCTCCACTCCTACTTTCTCTCAAATTTCCTGTAGGTAACAAAAAATCATCTGTAAATAAATCATTAAATTTAGTTAGTAAAATATAAAAACTTCCTTTTATCTTTCTATGCTGATAAGCATCATCTAACAAAATAACTTCTGGCGATTTTTGTTGAACCAAATTTTGAGCTCCTTCTACCCTATTTGCATCAACTGCAACATCAATATCTTTAAACTTTTTATAGTATTGCAAAGGCTCATCACCAACATCTAAAGCTGTATGATTATCATTTAACAAAACATAACCATTAGTTTTACGTTTGTAACCTCTACTTAAAACAGATACTTTAAAAGCACCTTTTAATAGTCTTATTAAATATTCAATTTGAGGTGTTTTACCTGTACCACCAACACTTAAATTACCAACTACTATAATAGGAGTTTTAAAAGAAGTTTGTTTAAAAAAACCAACATCAAAAAATAAATTTCTGATAGTTGTTATAGCATCATAAATAATTGCAAATGGAAATAATAAAAATCTAAGAAATTTCATTAATACGAAAATAAGTCATTTTTATGGATTGATGAATTGAAAATAGTAACTTTGAATTTAGAATTAATTTTGTTTTATGATAATAAAAGACATCACAAATTACATCGAAAAACTTGCGCCTTTAAACTATGCAGAAAGTTTTGATAATGTTGGTTTATTAATTGGTAATTACAGTACAAAAGTTACAGGAGTACTTGTTGCGTTAGATACTTTAGAGGAAACAGTAGATGAAGCTATTGCAAAAAAATGTAATTTAATTGTTAGCTTTCATCCTATAATTTTTAGCGGATTAAAAAAACTGAATGGTAATTCTTATGTAGAACGTGTTGTTTTAAAAGCCATACAAAATAATATTGCTATTTATGCAACTCACACAGCTTTAGACAATTCTAAAAACGGGGTTTCTGCAAAAATGTGCGAAGTTTTAGGCTTAACAAATACCAAGGTTTTAATTCCTAAAAAAGGTATTATTAAAAAATTAACTACTTATGTACCCAATAAAAACGCTAACAATTTAAGAACTGTTCTTTTTGATGCTGGTGCTGGAAATATTGGTAATTATGACAATTGTTCTTTTAACGTTTCTGGTGATGGAACTTTTAGAGGAAATGAAAATTCTAATCCTGTTTTAGGAGAAAAAGGAAAATTACATACAGAACCTGAAACCAAAATATCTGTAATTTTTGAAAGTAAAAATGAAAAATCTATTTTAAAAGCTTTGCAAGAAAATCATCCTTATGAAGAAGTTGCTTATGAAATTATAACCACAGAAAATGTACATCAAAATATTGGAATGGGAATGATTGGAGAACTAAACACTGAAATGGATGAAAAAAACTTCCTAAAATATCTTAAATCTACTATGAAAACAGATTGTGTTAGGCATTCTGCTTTTATCAACAAAAAAATAAAAAAAGTAGCGGTTTTAGGTGGCTCTGGAAGTTTTGCAATTTCTGATGCAAAAAAAGCTGGAGCTGACGCTTACGTAAGTGCCGATTTTAAATATCACGAGTTTTTTAAAGCAGAAAATTGTATTCTTTTAGCAGATATTGGGCATTATGAAAGCGAACAGTTTACAAAAAACCTTTTGGTTGACTATCTTACGAAAAAATTTAGTAATTTTGCAATCATTTTATCAGAAAAAAGTACAAATCCTATATATTATATATAAACATGGCAAAGAAGAAAGAAATTTCGGTTGAAGCAAAATTAAGAGCTTTATATGACTTACAATTAATAGACTCTAGAATTGACGAAATTAGAAATGTTAGAGGTGAATTACCTTTAGAGGTTGAAGATTTAGAAGATGAAGTTGCTGGGTTAAATACTCGTATTGCGAACTTAAACAAAGACGTTACTAGTTTAGAAACAGATATAAATAACAAAAAGTTAGCTATTGATGAATCTAAATCATTAATGAAAAAGTACGACGAACAACAGAAAAAAGTACGAAATAATAGAGAGTTTGATTCTTTATCTAAAGAAATTGAATATCAAGATTTAGAGATTCAATTAGCTGAAAAAAGAATTAATGAATATAAAGCTAAAATTGCTCAGAAAAACGAAGTAATTGATGCTACCAAAGAAAAACTAGAGAGACAAGAGAAACATTTAGGTCATAAAAAATCTGAATTAGATGCTATTTTACAAGAAACTCAAAAAGAAGAAGAGCTTTTAATTAAAAAGTCTCAAGAATTTGGTGAGTCTTTAGATACCCATTTATATGCAGCTTATAACAGAATTAGAACCAAAGTAAAAAATGGTTTAGCTGTTGTTGCCATAGAACGTGGAGCTTCTGGAGGTTCTTATTTTACAATTCCACCACAAATACAATTAGAGATTGCTAATAGAAAGAAAATTACTATAGACGAGCACAGTGGTCGTATTTTAGTTGATGCAGCTTTAGCTGAAGAAGAAAAAGAAAAAATGGATAAGTTATTCTCTTAATTCTTTTTTAAAATATAAAGTATAAAAAAACTCGAAGCTTCGCTTCGAGTTTTTTATTTATCAGAATAATATGTATTAATAATCTAACTTTTTTAGATAACTTAATTTCTGTTTCCAGATAGCTTGTTGTTCTTTAAAACCATCAATTTGATTTCTAACATTAATAACTAAAGGGTTATCTGCTTTAGCATTAGAGAAAAAGCCTAAATTGTTTTCTAATTGCTGAATTTCTCTAACAGACTCATCAATCTTTTTTCTAACAAATAATTGCTCAGAATCTAACTTTCTAAAATCTTCTTCTGCCAAATAACCATCAACTAAAGTAGTAAACTTAAGCATTTCTACTTCTGATTTATCCATAGATAAACTAGCTAATAATTTATCTATTTGTTTATTAAATTTACCTTCTAAATGACGTGCATTTCTTGGTAATCTTCCTAAACTTCTCCAAGTTGTAATTGCTTCTAAAACAGATTCTTTGGTAACTTCTTCAGTTTCTTTTAAAGTATCTAAAAATTCTTTTTTAGCAACAACAGTAGCTTGATCTTCTTTACTTGCAGCATTTTTTTCTTCATGAAACCTATCAAAATAATGATTACATGCAGCTTTAAAGCGTTTCCAGATATCATCAGAAAATTTACGAGGTACGTGACCTATTTTTTTCCAATCAGATTGTACTTTTTTCATGGCATTTGTAGCCATTTCCCAATCATCGCTATCTTTTAAAGATTCTGCAAATTCTATTAAAGCTATCTTTTTCTTTAAATTTTCTTGCTGTTCGTTTTTTTCTTGCTTGTAAAATACATTTTTAGCACTATTAAATTTTTTAGTAGCTGCTTTAAATTTTTGCCAAACATCTTCACTTTTATTGTAAGGTAATTTACCTACAGTAAAATACTGTTGTCTTATTTTTTCGAACTCAGTAATACTTTTTTGCCAATCGTTATGTGTTTTATTATTAGAAGTATCATAAGCTTCTATTAAAGCAATAACTTCTAATTTTTTTTCGATAATCTCTTGATGTTTAGAGCGCATTTCTCTAAAATAATCGTGTCTCCTATCGTGTATTTTTTTAGTTGCAGCACTAAATTTATGCCAAACTTCTTCTCGCATTTCTTTAGCAACTGGCCCTACATCTTCTTTCCATTTTTTGTGTAAATCTTGCAGTTCTTTAGAAGCATAATTTATATCTTTTTCTTCTGCTAATGCTTCTGCTTGCTTTATAATTTTTAATTTTTCTTCTAAATTATGTCTAAAATCTAAATCTCTTAAATCATTATTTAAATGCAATAAATCATAAAAACGTTCTACATGATGATGGTAAATTTTCCATGTATCATTGTAGTGTGATTTTGGTACAGGACCAATAGTTTGCCAAGTTTCTTGAATTTCTTTAAAGTTTTTATACATTGTAGAAGCATCTGCTTCTTCAATTAAACTTTTTAAACTTTCAATAGCTTCTACACGTTTTTCTAAATTTAAATTTAACTCTTTATCTAAATTTTTATAATACGCATCTCTCTTATTCTTATATTCAGATAGTAAGCTGTTGTATTCAGATTTTACAGGGCTAGAAAATTGAAAATCTATTGAATTACCACCTTCTGCTAAAAAAGTTGCTTTTTTTTCTGCAAGTAAAGCACCAAATTGCTGGTTAAAAGCACTTTTAATAGCTTCTACTTGGTTTTTAATTTTCTGAACAGAGCTATTATTTAAAACCGTTTTTAGACTAGCTGCTAACTCTTCTAAAGTTTGGGTTGAATAATCTACTTCTGGCGTTTCATCTTCTTTAGACTCTTCTTTTTCCGCACTTTCTGCAACAGAATCTTCTACTAATTTAACAGCTTCTGTAGTATCTGTATCAACCTCGCTAATAATAGCCTCAGTTTTGTCTTGAGTGCTTTCTACAGTTTTAGTAACTTCTTCTGGTTTTAAATCGTTTTTTTCAACGTTTTCATCATTATTTTCTAACATATCTACAATGTTTAAAGATCAGTATAACAATACTGTTATATTATTATCAAAAGTACTGACAACTTACTTTAATTGCAAGTTATATTGATAAGTATAATTTAAAATTATTATTCATTCCAAATTCTCCAAGATTCTTCTGCTTGAAGCTTTAACATTTCTAGTCCATTTTTAATAGTTGCTCCATTTTCTTTTCCTTTTGATAAAAAAGTACTCACTGCAGGGTTGTATATTAAATCGTAAAGTATATGTTCTTTTGTTATAAATTGATAAGGAATGTTTGGGCATTTATCTATATCTGGTGATGTACCAACAGGCGTAGAATTAACAATTATTGTATATTTTTCAATAACTTCTTGGGTTAAATCATCGTAAGAAATTTGCTTTTTACCCTTTGGTTTTCTTGATACAAATTTAAATTTAATATCATTTCTTTTAAAAGCGTAAGCAATGGCTTTTGATGCACCACCTGTACCTAAAATTAAGGCTCTTTTATGTCCTTTTTTTAAAAGTGGTAAAATTGAGTTCTCAAAACCAACAACATCAGAATTATAACCTTTTAAATCGCCTCTTTTTGTAAATTTTATAGTGTTTACAGCACCAATTTCTTCTGCTGTTTTATCTAATTTACTTAAAAACGGAATTACATCTTCTTTGTAAGGTATGGTTACATTTATACCTTTTAAATTATTATTTTCATCAATAATAGATGGGAATTTTGTTATATCTTGTAAATCGAAGTTTACATATTTATTAGCTTTTAAATCTAATTCTTTAAATTTCTCTGTAAAATATCCTCTAGAAAATGAGTAAGATATATTTTTACCTAACAACCCAAATAATTTATCTATTTTTTCTTCTTCTTTCATAATAATCTATTGCTAAAATTAATCCTATACCTACAAAAATAAAAAATACAGCTAAAACTGTTTCTAAGCTTAAACCTTCTGGTAAAAAACGTTCATAATTTTCTATTATTTTGTGCCCCTCTTTATCTACTAAAAAAACACCATCTTCTTTTGCATAAATTGTTACTTTCCAAGGCCAAACAATACCTAAAGAACCAGTAATAAACCCAATAATTATTGCATTTACCATTTTGTTCCATCGTTTTAAAACATAACCTAAAACATGAGAAATAGATACCAAACCAAATGCAGAACCACCTGTAAAAACGGCTATAATTTTTAAATACTTTATTTTAACAGGATCTGAAAATACTTGAAAATTACCTGTTAGAACATTAGTTATAACATTTAATAAAACATTTACAGAATCTACTAAAAGCAACACATAATTACCCATTAAAATTAAGATAAATGAGCCTGAAAGCCCAGGAAGCGTCATGCCAGAAACACCTATTATACCACAAATAAAAACAAACCAAAGATTATCGTTTTCTTTTGCAGGGGTTAAAAAACTAATGGCTAAACCTAATGTTACTCCAAATATTATATAAACAAAATTCTTTTTACTCCAATCTCCAAAACCTTTGCCAATATAAAAAATTGAGCCTATTATCATTCCAAAAAACCAGCTCCAGACATACAATTCGTAACGTTGTAAAAAGTAATCTAAAATTAAAGAAACACTAAAATAGCTAAAAATACTACCTCCCATTATTAGTAATAGAAACTGAGCATTTATATATTGATAAAAACTTTTGAATTTACCACTAACTAACAATTTAAAAGACGTTAAATTTATTCTTTGAAAAGAATAAATTAACTCTTCATAATAACCCAAAACAAAAGAAACTGTACCTCCAGAAACACCAGGCACTTTATTGGCTGCACCCATTGCTAACCCCTTTAAAAACAAATTAAGCTTTTGTTTAAATGTTCTTTCTTTTTGCATTTAATGCTTTTTAACCGCTAGTTTTTCCATAATTAAAATTAAAGCAAAACCAAAAATAGCTAAAATAACTGCAGGTAATAATTGAGCATCACCATCAAAAGAAAAAGGAGAAATACTTTGTTGATTAAATGGAACTTTAATTCCATGTGAATTTGTACGCCAAGTTAAAGTTTCTTTCCAAGGCCAAATTTTATTTAAAGAACCAATAATAAAACCAGTTAAGGCTGCCAAAGTGTAGTTTTTATAATTGGCAAATAACCATTTTAATACTTTAGAAAAAGATAATAAACCTACTACAGCACCTACCATAAAAACAAGTATTGTTTTAAAATCTCTATCATTCACAGCATCTAAAACTGGTTTATACGCACCTAAAAGAACTAAAATAAAAGAACCAGAAATACCTGGCAAAATCATAGCACAAATAGCAATAGCACCAGCAAACAAAATGTATAAAGATGATGAACTCTCAGAAACCATAGGGTTTAAGGTAGTTATATAATAAGCCAAAAATGCTCCTAAAATTAATGCTATTACAGAAACAAAATTCCATTTAGAAATTTGTTTGGCAATGTAAATAATACTTGCCAAAACCAAACCGAAAAAAAAAGACCACAATAAAATTGGCTCGTTTTCTAATAAATATTTTATGGCTTTTGCTAAAGATATTATACTAATAAAAATTCCAATAAAAAGTGCCAATAAAAAATTACCATTTAATTGTTTCCAAGCTTCTTTAAAACCTTCTTTCTTTAAAGTTTTGAATAAGTCTAAATTCACATTACTAATAGAACCCAGTAATTCTTCGTAAATTCCAGAAATAAAAGCTATTGTACCTCCAGATACACCAGGCACAACATCTGCAGCACCCATTGCCATTCCTTTTAAACTAATTATAATGTAATCTTTAATAGTTCTATTCATTTTCAGTTAGGATTTTAAAAAACGAAGATAATAGATTTTAAAGAAATCTTTACCACAACTTTTTTGATTATTCTTATATTTGAAAGAACCTTTATTTTTTTATGATGAGAAAACACTTTTTTACGCTTACAATTCTATTTTTAACGCTTTTATCTTGTAAAAGTGAGCAAAACAAAAAAATTACAGAATCTAAAAAAGAAGAGATTATAGTTTCTGAAACAAAGATAACACCTGTAAGTCATGCAACTGCTGTTATTGAATTTGATAAAACTACTATTTATTTAGATCCAACAGGTACTACTGATGCATTTTCTAATTTTAAAAAAGCAGATTATCTACTAATTACAGACATTCATGGAGATCATTTAAATTTAAAAACTTTAAATTCTTTAGACTTAACTTCTACAACAATTATAGCTCCAGAAGTTGTAGCTCAAAAAATATCAGAATTAAAAGTTAAAGAAGTTATTACCATTAATAATGGTGAAACAAAAAACTTCGACAACTTTAAAGTAGAAGCAATACCAATGTATAATTTAAGAAAAGAAGCTTTAAAATTCCATAGTAAAGGAAGAGGAAATGGATATGTTTTAACTATTGCAGATGAACGTATTTATTTTTCTGGTGATACTGAAGATATACCAGAAATGAGAAATTTAAAGAATATAAACAAGGCCTTTGTCTGTATGAATTTACCTTACACGATGAATGTTGAAAGTGCTGCAGATGCTGTTTTAGCTTTTAAACCAACCAAAGTTTACCCTTATCATTATAGAGGTACAGATGGTTTAAGTGATGTTGCAAAGTTTAAAGAAATAGTAAATGAAAAAGACAAAAATATAGAAGTTATTCAGTTGAATTGGTATCCGAAGAAAAAATAACAATTATTACAAATAATTTCTGAAACTGAATTATAAATTTTCACAGATTATTGGATACTTTTTTTAGTAGATTGTATAGCATTAAAAAAAATTATTCTAAAGCCTTTTTATAATTGGTTAACAATTTTTGCACTTTTTTATCATCATAAACTGTTGGAAATAGTTCGTTTAAAATTGAATGATATTCATAATCTACTTTCATAGCAGAAATTAAATGATTAAAGCCGTATTTCTCTTTATCTAAAATAAAAAATAAACCTGCTAACCTATATTCTACTTCTGCAAAATCTTTGTAAGTCTTCTGAGCTTTATTAAGTAAATTAACAGCTTTATCAAATTCACCTAAAAATGATAAAACATCACTTAAAGCTATGTATATTACTAAAGCATTATCATTTAATTCTAAACAGTTTTCATAACCTGTAACAGCTTCTTCATAAAAATTTAGTTTTATTTTAATTTCAGAATATCGCCTCCAATACACAGAATTATTTTCATCAATTTTTATAGCTTTAGAGATATAATAAGATGCTTTTTCATAATTTTCTTGATTAAAAAACAAGTTGGTTAATAAAATCCAAGCTCTATCTAATAACGGATCTTCATGCACTGCTTTTTTATAAAAAGAAACTGCCTCTTCGTATTTATTTAATTTCTCGTAACATTCACCTATTCTAACATATGCAAATGCTGTTGGATCATCTAATTCTAAAGTAATTAAATAATTTTCTATTGCTTTTTCATAGTCTTTTAATTCTTCTAAAGTTTTGGCTTTTTCTAAATAACCACCAATAAAATGTTCATCAATTATTACAGCATAATCAAAAGCAGTTAATGCTTCTTTAAAATTATCTAACATAAAATATTGCCTTCCTAATTGATGCCAAGCAACTTCACAATATGGATTTATATCAATATAATTATTTAAATATTTTATGGCTTGTTCATGCTCTTTTTCCATATCAAAACAATACACAATATTATAAAGCGCAGAATAATCTTCATAATCTACATCTATACATTTTGTAAAGCTTAAACGTGCATTTTCAAAATCATCTAAATACAAATACTCCATACCCATTAAAGACCAAACATCAACTTTATCTTCTGTAAAAGTGAGTGCTTTTTCTAGGTTGATGATAGCATCTTTATGATTACCTAATTTAGATTTTATAGTTGCCTTTTGTATAAAAAGCTCGTCGTTATTAGGCTCTATTAATTCAATTTTTTTTAACAAAGAAGATGCTTTATCTAATTCATTTTCAAAAATATACAATTCAACTCTTAAAAATTTTAAATCAATAGATTCAGGGTGTTGTTCTAAACCTAACTGAACCGCTTTTTTAGCCAATTTATGCTTACCTGCATCTAAATAATGGATTATAATTTCCTCAAACTCAACCAAATCAAAGAAATAAATTGCATTGGTTTTAAGCATGGATTCAAATTTTGTTAAAGACATTGCTATCGTATTTGAATTATACACATTAAAAATAATACAACTCTGTAAGCACTTTTTATAAAATAGTTTTTGTTTTCAACAATTTAATTAACAAATCTTAATTTACAATTAGTTTCTATAAATTTTTGCACATACATTTATTTACATTAATTTTGATTTTCAATAACTATCAACTTAAATTTGATAGCTTTCTTATGAGCAAAAAAACCTTACTTAACTCAAAAGATATTGAAATCATACTTCATAGATTGGCTTGCCAATTAATTGAAAACCATAACGATTTTTCTAATACAGTTTTAATTGGTTTACAACCAAGAGGTTCTTATTTAGCCAATAGATTAGCCAATTTATTAAAAACTGAATATAAAATTAAAGACTTACAATTAGGGCTTTTAGACATTACTTTTTATAGAGACGATTTTAGAAGAAGAGATGAACCTTTAGCTGCAACATCAACCAAAATTAACTTTTTAATAGAAGATAAAAAAGTAGTAATTATAGATGATGTTTTGTATTCTGGTAGAAGTGTTAGAGCAGCTTTAACTGCTTTACAATCTTATGGTAGACCAAAAAACATTGAACTACTGGTTTTAATTGATAGAAGATTTAGCAGACATTTACCTATTCAGCCAAATTATAGAGGCAGGCAAGTAGATGCTATAAATGAAGAAAAGGTATTGGTTTCTTGGAACGAAAACAATAAAAAAGACGCAGTTTATATTGAGCAAGCATAATATGGATAAATTAAGTGTAGAACATTTATTAGGTATAAAATACCTAAACCCAAATGATATTGATTTAATATTTAAAACTGCAGATCATTTTAAAGAAGTAATTAACAGACCTATTAAAAAAGTACCTTCTTTAAGAGACATTACTATTGCCAATTTATTTTTCGAAAATAGTACGAGAACAAAACTTTCTTTTGAATTAGCAGAAAAAAGACTTTCTGCAGATGTTATTAATTTTTCTGCTGGGCAATCTTCAGTTAAAAAAGGAGAAACTTTAATAGATACAGTAAACAACATTTTATCTATGAAGGTAGATATTGTTGTTATGCGTCATGGAAATGTTGGAGCAGGTGTTTTTTTATCAAAACATGTAGATGCTAAAATTATAAATGCAGGAGATGGAACTCATGAACACCCAACACAAGCTTTATTAGATTCTTACTCTATTAGAGAAAAATTAGGTTCTGTAAAAGGTAAAAAAATTGTAATAGTAGGAGACATTTTACACTCTAGAGTTGCATTATCTAACATATTTGCACTACAATTACAAGGAGCTCAAGTTAAAGTTTGTGGCCCTACAACCTTAATACCTAAATACATTTCTAGTTTAGGTGTAGAAGTAGAAACCAATCTTAAAAAAGCTTTAGAATGGTGTGATGTTGCCAATGTTTTACGAGTACAACATGAAAGAATGGATATTAAATATTTTCCATCAACTAGAGAATACACACAATTATTTGGCATAAATAATCAGATTTTAGACAATCTTGGCAAGAAAATTGTAATAATGCATCCAGGACCAATAAACAGAGGTGTAGAAATTACTAGTGATGTTGCAGATTCTGATCAATCTATAATATTAAACCAAGTAGAAAATGGTGTTGCAGTAAGAATGGCAGTTATTTATTTATTGGCTCAACAGATTAAAAGATAAAGTTGAACCTTAAAATATTAGAATATGAAAATAGAAAAAAAAGAAAAATACACACTTATTTCTACGGATGAAAATTCGTTTTCTAGCTTCTTTGAATCTTTTTCAGAAAAAGTATCTTTATACAAAAAAGACCATTTAATATTACAAATTTCTAACAATCTTTACATTAAAAACGAAGAATTTTCACTATTTTTGGATATAATAGAACAAAAAAAGGAAAATAAAACATCTTTTGTTATTGTAAAAAGTAACATAAATATTGATGATTTTCGAGATAATTTTAATATTGCGCCTACTTTAATTGAAGCAGTAGACATTTTAGAAATGGAAGCTATGGAAAGAGAATTAGGTTTTTAATTCCCCCTACTTATGAAGAAAAAATTACTTTTTACGTTATTTTTATGTATTTCTTGCCTTGCATTTTCGCAAGAAAAAACAATTAATAAACTATCAGCAGTTCCAAATCCGTTTACAAACTCAACAAAAATTATATTTAATTCCTCTTACAGTTCGCAAGCTACTTTCACAGTTAAAAATGTTTTAGGAAAAACGGTGTACTCTAAAAAATTAAATACAATAAAAGGAAGAAATTCAGTTCCTTTTTACAAAGGCAACTTATCTAAAGGTATTTACATTTATACACTGCAAGATAAAAAACAGATTACATCTAAACGTTTTGTTATTCAATGAGTATAAACCTTACTATTTTAGGGTGTCATTCTGCAACTCCCAGAGCTAATGCTTTTCCTACAGCTCAATATTTAGAGATTAATAACAGACATTTTTTAATAGATTGTGGTGAGGGTACTCAGCGTCAAATGCGCAAATATAAAGTTGGTTTTACTAAAATTAACCACATCTTTATATCTCATTTACATGGAGATCATTTTTATGGTTTAGTAGGTTTATTATCTACTTATGGTATTTTAAGCAGAGAAAAAGAATTGCATATTTTTGGCCCTAAAGGGATTAAAGAAGTAACTCTTTTGCAGTTAAAAATTTCACAATCTCATGCAAAATATCCAATTATTTTTCACGAACTAACATCTAAAAAAAGTGAACTTATTTTTGAAGATGATAAAGTTTCTGTAAGAACAATACCTTTAAAACATCGTGTTTATACAAATGGCTATCTTTTTACAGAAAAAGAAAAGCCAAAAAAATTACATATAGATAACATAAATCATTACGAAGAAATAGATAGAGCAGATTATAATAATATTAAAGCAGGTAGAGATATTGTTTTATCTACAGGAGAAACTATACCTAATTCTGAACTAACATTGCCTCCTAAAAAACCTCTTAGTTTTGCTTTTTGTAGTGATACTGTTTATAAACCAGATATTATTCCGATTATAAAAAATGCTGATTTATTATATCATGAAACTACATTTTTAGCAGACAAAACAGATTTAGCAAAAAAAACAAAACACTCTACAACCAAAGAAGCTGCATTAATAGCAAAAGAAGCTTCTGTAAATGAGCTTATTATAGGCCATTATTCTGGCAGATACAAAGACATTACTTTATTTAAAGATGAAGCCCAAGAAATTTTTAAAAACACTAAATTAGCAGAGCCTGGAAAAGTTTTTAAAATAATCTAAAAAAATGAAATCTATCAAGATAAATTCAATCTACAATGAAATCTTTGATACCTACCCAAAAGTAGAAATTGAAGAACACATAAAAAAATTAATTGAATTAGATTATTTTTATCCCTACAACTCTACTTTTTATTGCATTACCAATACTGTTTCTCAGAATTTTGAATTTATCAGTAAAAACTTTACATCTTGTACTGGCTTGTCTAACGAAAAAATGATAAATGGTGGTATGGATTATTTCTGGTCTCTTTTTCATCCTGAAGATGTTAATCTTTGGATTAAAAGTTTAACAAATTTAATGACTTTTACAATGACTGAGTTAAATGACGAACAGCGTAAAAGAATGAGTTATACTTGGAACTACAGAATAAAAAATGCAAAAGGTAATTACATAAATATAATTCAAAATACAACTCCACTTCAGTTTGATGAAGCTCATAAACCAATAATTGGCATGGCACATTATACTGTATTAGACTCTGATACTCAAATGGATATTTGTGCTACTGCAAAATATTTAAATCATAAGAACGAATATGAAACTTTATATTATCAGAATATTTCTAGCACAAAATTGTTAGATGTTATTAGTAATAGAGAACGAGATATTATACGTTTAATTATTACAAAAAACACTAGTGAAGCAATAGCGGAAAAACTAAATATTAGCATTCATACTGTAAATACTCACAGAAGAAATATTTTAAAAAAAATTAATATAGATTCTACTTTTGAGTTAATCAGCTACTTTAAAAACAATCCAAAATTAATATAAATACTCATTATGAGTATTGCCATAAATAATTTCTATTTTTATTTTTGCAGTGCAATTAACTAGTACAAAATGGATTGGTTTTAACTGTTAAACAAAAAAGATTTATCAGATATTACAATATTTTGAAAAAGAATATATTATTACACTTTAAACAAACCAATCCATTTTTGTTTTTTAATATTGGCTTGTAGACAATAAAACTAAAGTACAAGCAATTTCAGACTCTATATTATTTTCTTTTAACAACTTTACAAACTCCATATTTTCTGTACCAGGATTAAAAATTACTCTTCTTGGTTTTAAGCTAATAATGTAGTTATAATAATCTACTTGTCTATTTGGGTTTAAATATAAAGTAACTGTATCAATATCTTTATAAGGTAGTTTTTCATCATCAATAATTACATCTAAAACCTCACCTTTTCTTAAACCTAAGGCTCTTACATTTAAATCTTTACCTCTTAATCTTTTAATAGCAATATTCGAATATCTATTTGGGTTTGTTGATGCTCCTATGACTAAAGTTTCGTTTTTCATACTGTTAAGAATTCGTTAAAGGGTGATAAATCTAGTAACAAAGATAAACTTTTGTTCGTCTAAAAAACATCAACCAAAATATATAAATCAACCCAAATGAAAAAAATAACATTAATATTATTGCTTTTTATTGCTGCAAATACTTCTGCACAAATGGCAAAAAACACACTACCCAAACCCGGTATAATTTCGGGTAAAGTTATAGATAACAACACAAAACAAGCTTTACCATATGTAAATATTGTAATTCGTGATATGGCTAAAAAAATAATTACTGGCGGAATTACAGATGAAAATGGACTTTTTAAAATTAAAGATATACCAGAAGGAAAAAGTATTATTGAAGTACAATTTATAGGTTATAAAACATTTTCTAAAGAAATTTTAATTACCAATAAAACTAAAGAAATTAAATTAGGCACAATTACTTTAAACGAAGACAATGCTTCTTTAGATGAAGTAGTTGTAAGAGCAGAAACCTCTACAGTTGTACAAAAGGTAGACAGAAAAGTAATTAACGTTGGTAAAGATTTAACTTCTGCTGGTGCAACAGCTTCTGAACTATTAAACAATGTACAATCTGTAAGTGTAGATAGCCAAACAGGTAACATTAGTTTACGTGGTAATGAAAATGTAAGAGTATTAGTAGATGGTAAACCAACAAATATTTCTGCAGCTCAATTGTTAAAACAAATACCTTCTACTTCTATAAAAAGTGTGGAATTAATTACAAATCCATCTGCAAAATACAACCCAGAAGGTATGAGTGGTATTATTAATATCATCTTAAACAAAAATGCAAATATGGGGTTTAATGGCTCTATAAATTCTGGTGTAGAAGCTGGTCATTATGTACGTTATAACGCATCAACAAATATGAATTATAAAACCGGTAAAGTAAATTTCTTTGGTAATTATGGTTTTAATGGTGGAGACCAATTAAACCAAGGTTATGTAAATAGACCTGGAGTTAATAATCAAGATTTTATTTTTGTAAACGAAAACGAATCTCACTTACTTAAATTTGGTGCAGATGTTTATTTAAATGATAAAAACACATTCTCTTTTTATACCACTCAAAACTGGTTTGACAGCAATGCAATTGGTAGTGCAAAAATAACTTTGAGTGATGGTTCTTTATACGAAAACTCACCAAACTCTTCAGTTTCGGATAGTAAAAATGAAACTTACAATATAAATTTTAAGCACGATTTTGATAAAAAAGGACATAATATAGAATTTGAAGCTACTTATTCAGAAAATAATAACCCTAACTTTTTAGAAAATAAATTCGATTTAAATACACAGCCAGATTATATAAATGATATTAATAATCTAGGAAAAAATACGCTTATTAATTTAGATTATACAAAACCAGTTGCTAAAGATGGTAAATTAGAATTAGGTTTAGAATACAGACTAAATAAAACAGATAATACCAATTTAACTACGCAACAAGATTTTGATAATTCTTCTTTTAGTTATGATAGAGATATTTTTTCTGGATATGTTAATTATGCCCAAAAAATTGGAAAAGTTAGTATGCAATTGGGTGCTAGACTAGAAAATTACGAAATTGAAGGTATTTTTAATCAAGAAAACCAAGCTACAGAAAAAGTAACAGATAAAATATTTACAGTTTATCCATCTGCCTTTTTTACATATAACCCTTCTGATAAAAACCAATTTCAATTAAGTTATAGCAGAAGAGTAGATAGACCAAGTATACAACAAGTAAACCCAATAAGAGAATGGAGCACGCCTTTAATAACATCTTTAGGTAATTCAGAATTAGTACCACAATTTACAAATTCTTTCGAGGTAAATTATACAAGACAAATAAAAGGTGGTTCTGTAACTTTTGGTACTTTTTACAGAAGTATAAACGATGTTATTAACAGAGTTACTTACAAAGACCCTTCTGATGCTAATGAAATAAGACAAATTTTAACTTTCGCAAATTTTGATGACACAAATGCTTTTGGTTTTGAATTTTCTACAAATTATAAAATTGCAAAATGGTGGAGAGCAAATGCTAGTTTAGATTTTTATTCTCAAAAACAATTTGGAGTTACAGATTTAAGCAATGCAAATGCCACAACTATAGAAGTACAAAATGAAGTTTTTAATGCTAGACTAAGCAATAGTTTTACAGTTACTAAAAATTTACGTTTACAATTATTCTCTATGTACAGAGGCGCAAACCAAGACATTCAATGGGATGTTAAACCAATGTGGATGATAAATTTAGGTGCTAATTATTCTGTATTTAAAGGAAAAGGAAATATTACATTTAGAGTAAATGATATTTTTAGAGGAATGAAATTTGCCTTCGATTCTACAAATCCTTATGTACAAAATGGTCGTTTTCAGTGGGAAAGCAGAAATACATACTTAGGTTTTAACTACAGATTTGGTAATGGTAAAAACAAAGCAAAAGCTCGTAGACAAAGAGATGACAATATTAAACAGGGTGGAGCTGGTTTTTAGAATAGAGCTCTAATTATAATTATTTGAAATTAAACCTCATTTTTTGCATCGCAAATTTTGAGGTTTTTTTTTAAGAAAATTTTAACTACTTTTAACAAATTTTTTAAAAAACTCTAATTGCTAGGTTATTAAAAAGTTAAAAAAAGTATATGAAAAAGGTTTTTACACTAATTGTGGTTGTCATTTGTCATTCATTTTATGCACAAACACAAAGTACCCCAAAAAAAAATGATGGAATTATTTCTGGTAATATTATCGATTTTAAAACAAAAAAAAGTTTACAATATGTAAACATTGTATGTAAAGATAAAACCACTAAAATTATTTCTGGCGGAATTACAGACAGTAAAGGGAGATTTAAAATAGCCAATTTACCATTAGATTCAATTTTTGTAGATATCCAATTTATGGGATATAAAACTTTAAAAAAAAGAATTTTTCTATCTAAAGATTCACCAAACCTAACGTTTATAAATATTTCTTTACAAGAAGAAATTAATCAACTTGAACAAGTTAATATAGAAACAGAAACTTCTACTTTCGAAAAAAAAATAGATCGAATAATTATTAATGTAGGTAAAGATTTAGCTTCTACAGGTTCTAATTCTTTGCAAATGCTAGATAACATTCCTTTAGTACATGTAGATTATCAATCTGGTAGTATCAATTTAAGAGGTAATAATAATGTTCGGGTTTTAATAGATGGCAAACCTTCTAATTTGTCTTCATCAGATATTTTAAAACAAATCCCTTCTTCATCAGTAAATAAAGTAGAATTAATTACTAATCCATCAGCAAAATACAATCCTGAAGGAATGAGTGGAATTATTAATATTATCCTTAAAAAGGATAAGGTTATTGGTTTTAATGGAACTGTAAATTTTGGTGCAGAACACAGCATAAATACAAGACCTTCTGGTTCTTTCGATTTTAATTACAGAGTAAATAAATTTAATTTTTATGGAAACTATGGTATCGATTTTGGTAAATTCGAAACCTTCTCTTTCTTTAACAGATTGGATAAAAATTTAAATCAAGATCTAAATTTTTTAGATAATTCTACAAATCATTTTGCTAAAATTGGTGTTGATTTTTACATAAATGATAAAAACACTTTATCCTTTTACACAAATCAAAGTTTAACAAATACCGATTTTTACGTAGATAATAAAAGTTACTTAGATGATAATTTAATTTTTGATTCAGAAAATATATCCATCTTTAAAACAAAGGAAATCACCTACAATTTAGACTATAAATTAAATTTATCTGAAAATGATGAGTACATAGAATTCGAAGTTAATTACACAAAAAGTACAGATCCTCAAGAAGATACAATTTCAGAAAATTTAGACACAACTAATAAAGAATATAATTACAATAATTTTATTTCTGATAATAACTCCATTTTTCTAGCCAATTTAGATTACTCCAAACCCATTAATAATGGCCTTTTAGAAATCGGTTTAGAATCAAGATTTTTAAAAGCTTATAACGCAATAAATACAGATCAAGAAATAAATTCTACACAAAATTCATCAACAATACCTGTGGGTAACTCTAAATTAAATTATGATAGAGATATTTACTCAGCTTATATAAATGTTTCAAAAGAATACAATAAAATCAGTTTTCAAACAGGTTTACGTTTGGAACAATTTAATTTAAATGGAATATTTTCTAACACACAACAATTAAATTTAGAACCGATTACTGATAAAATTTTCAAAATTTATCCATCTGCATTTATAACCTATAATCCATCAGAAAAAAATCAATTTCAAATAAGTTATAGCAGAAGAGTTGATAGACCTGGCATAGACCAAATTACACCTATTCAAGAGTGGAACTCACCTCTTTCAATTTCTATTGGTAATAGAAATTTAGTACCACAGTTCACTAATTCTTTCGAGCTTAATTATACAAAAACAATTAAAAATGGTTATTTAAGTTTTGGTACATTTTATAGAAAAACCAGTAATGTAATTGGTAAAATTATTAATATTGATGCTACAAATTTAGATAGACAAATACTTTCTTATACAAATTATGAAAGTGCAGAAAGTTATGGTATAGAATTCTCATCACGTTTTAGGCCTTTTAACTGGTGGACATTAAGACCAAGTACAAATCTATATTTTCAAGATAATCAAGGTTTTATAAATAATAGTTTAGAAGTAGCTAACAATACTTTATTTACGGCTAGAGTTAGTAATAGCTTAAAAGCAACTAAAAAGTTACGTTTTACGCTATCTGCTTCTTACAGAGGTAACAGTAAAAATATTTTATCAGAAATTGATGATTACTTTTTGGTAAATGTTGCAGCAAGGTATACTGTATTTAATGGTAATGGAGCTATTACAATTAGAGGTACAGATATTTTTGATGGTTATAAAATAGATTTTACAACTACAAATCCTTTTACTCAAGTTGGGCAATTTACTTTAGAATATAACTCAATTTATCTTGGTTTTTCTTATAATTTTGGTAAAGGTAAAAACAGAGAAAGAGATCGTAAATACAGAGAAGAAAACGAAACTGAAGGAAGTATGGGGGTTAATTAAATTTTTATATTTTTATATTTTTAAATTTTAATGCAATAAAAAAAGGTTTTACAAAATGTAAAACCTTTTTTTATTTATAATTAAGTGTACAAATTACCAACGAATTATAACAGAACCCCAAGTAAAACCACTACCAAAAGCAGCTAAAACAACTAAATCATTATCTTTTATTTTACCTTTTTCCCAGGCTTCAGTTAATGCTATAATTACAGATGCAGCTGTAGTGTTACCATAGTTCATAATATTATTATAAACATTATCATCTGCCAACCTGAACTTCTTTTGTATAAACTGTGCAATTCTCAAATTGGCTTGATGTGGAATTAACATATCTATATCTTCTTTCTGTAAATTATTTGCTTGTAAACCTTCTACAATTGCTTCTGAGAAACGAGTTACAGCATGTTTAAATACAAACTGCCCATTCATATAAGGAAAATAAGAAACATCATCAGGATCATTAGCATCCATAATTTCTGGAACCCATCTTCCAGTACTTGGCCCTTCTAACATTAATTCTCTTGCGTGTTTACCTTCTGAATGTAAATGCGATGATAAAATTCCTTTACCTTCTTCTTCACATCTAGATAGTACTGCAGCTCCTGCTCCATCTCCAAAAATTACAGAAACATTTCTACCTCTTGTAGATTTTTCTAAACCTCCAGAATGATTTTCAGAACCAATTACTAAAATGTTTTTATACATTCCTGTTTTTATAAATTGATCTGCTACAGACATAGAATAAATAAAACCAGAACATTGGTTTCTAACATCTAACGCACCAATTGTTGGCATATCTAGCATATCTTGTACACGAACTCCACCTCCAGGAAAATACATGTCTGGACTCAATGTAGCAAACACAATAAAATCGATATCATCCTTAGTTAAACCTGCTCTTTCTATGGCAATCTTAGCAGCTTTCACACCCATTGTTGATGTATCTTCACCAGTTTTTGGGTCTATCCATCTACGTTCTTTGATACCTGTTCTTTCTTGAATCCATTCATCAGAAGTATCCATAAATTCTTTTAAATCGTTGTTCGTCACAACATTTTCTGGAACAAAATACCCTAAGCCAGTGATTTTTGAATTATACATATTTTATTGGTATGTTTTTTATTATTTATTTTTTTGGAATAAGCTAAAATAGTAAAAATTCAATATAAAAGTCTTTTATGCCAATTTTTAATTATTATGTCATCTTGTCAGAAATAAATCTTTGGTATTTTTTTTGACTACTTGTACATCAGAAAATAATATAAAATAAACATAAATTATGAGCAAAGGAAACATTAATGTATCAGTAGAAAATATTTTTCCGCTGATTAAAAAATTCTTGTATTCTGATCACGAAATCTTTTTACGAGAATTAATTTCTAACGGAACTGATGCAACTACAAAATTGAAACACTTAATTTCTATTGGCGAAGCTAAAACTGAATTAGGTGATGCTAAAATAGAAATCAGTATTAATGAAGAAGCTAAAACCTTAACTATTAAAGATCAAGGTTTAGGTATGACAATGGATGAAGTTGAAAAATACATCAACCAAATTGCATTTTCTGGTGCTGAAGAATTTTTAGATAAATACAAAGATGATAAAAACGAAACTGGTGTAATTGGGCACTTTGGTTTAGGTTTTTATTCAGCATTTATGGTAGCTGATAAAGTTGAAATCTTTACAAAATCTTTTAAAGATGCACCTGCTGCTCATTGGACTTGTGATGGTTCTCCTGAATATACTTTAGTAGAAAATGATAAAGCTGATAGAGGTACAGAAATTGTTTTACATATTGCAGAAGATTCTACTGAATTTTTAGAAGAAGGTAAAATTAAAGGTTTGTTAACTAAGTACAATCGTTTTAACCAAGTGCCAATTAAATTCGGTACTAAAAAAGTAAACGATCCAACTCACGAACCACAAACAACT
Organism: Polaribacter sp. Asnod6-C07; assembly: GCF_045063625.1. Lineage (NCBI taxonomy): Bacteria > Pseudomonadati > Bacteroidota > Flavobacteriia > Flavobacteriales > Flavobacteriaceae > Polaribacter > Polaribacter sp. Asnod6-C07. The sequence goes on from NZ_JBEFOF010000005.1 coordinate 27,591, forward strand.
AAAGATGCTGAAGGTAAAGAAACTACTGAACCTCACAGACAAATTGAAGTTGATGATATTATCAATAATACAGACCCAGCTTGGACTAAGAAACCTGCTGATTTAGAAAAGGAAGATTATGATAATTTCTACAGAGAATTGTATCCAATGCAATTTGAAGAGTCGTTATTCCACATTCATTTAAATGTAGATTATCCTTTTAACTTAACAGGTATTTTATTCTTTCCTAAGTTAACCCAAAGTATGGATATGCAAAAGGATAAAATACAATTGTATCAAAATCAAGTATATGTAACAGATAATGTTGAGGGAATTGTACCAGACTTTTTACAAATGCTTAAAGGTGTTATAGATTCTCCAGACATTCCGTTAAACGTTTCTCGTTCTTATTTACAGGCTGATGGTGCTGTAAAAAAGATTTCTGGTTACATTACTAAAAAGGTAGCTGATAAATTATCTTCATTATTCAAAAAAGATAGAGCAGATTTTGAGCAAAAATGGAATGATATCAAAGTAATTATTGAATACGGAATGTTATCCGAAGATAAATTCTTTGATAAAGCAAAGAAATTTGCTTTATACCCAACAGTTGCTGATACTTACTTTACTTTTGATGAATTAATTGAAAAAACAAAAGATTCACAAACTGATAAAGAAGGTAATCACGTAATTTTATACGCTTCTAATAAAGATGCTCAACACAGTTACATACAAGAAGCTACTGCAAAAGGATATGAAGTTGTAATTTTAGATTCGCCAATTATTTCGCATTTAATGCAAAAATTAGAAGGTGGAGATGCTAAAGTTAAATTTACAAGAGTAGATGCTGATTTTATTGATAATTTAATTAAAAAAGATGATGCTGTAATTTCTAAATTATCTGATGAAGAAAAAGACAAATTAAAGCCAATTATTGAAGCTGCTGTACCAAAACAAACGTACACTGTTCAATTAGAAGCTATGGATTCTAATTCTTCTCCATTTTTAATTACAGTTCCAGAATTTATGCGTAGAATGAAAGAAATGCAAGCTTCTGGTGGTGGTGGAATGATGGGAATGGGTAATTTTCCTGATATGTATAACTTAATTGTAAATACAAACAATCCATTAGTTTCAGAAATTTTATCTGCAGATGAAGACAAGCAAAAACACTTAATTTCGCAAGCTTTTGATTTAGCTAAATTATCTCAAAACCTTTTACATGGTGAAGAGTTAACCAACTTTATTAAACGTTCTTACGAGTTGATTAAGTAGTGTAAAAGCTAAAAATATACAAACCTCTTTGAATCTTCAAAGAGGTTTGTTTTTTAATAAATATAATATGCAACTGAAACAATTTTTCGTTTTTTTATTGATTCTGATAATATCAGTTGTAGAATCTCCTGCTTATTCTCATCGTAATTCATCAGAATATCATCAGTATTCAAAATCATTTCAGAATAAAAAACTTAGTCTTAAAAAAACTAAACACATAGTTTTAAAGCAAAACGATTCTAACGAATATCTTCTTGCATTTATTTTAGAAAACATTCATTTTAAAAATGTTTTTCAAAATAAAATTAGACTTATTTTAAAACTTCAAAAGCAATTATTTCTAGAAATTGCTTATCAGAATAAGCAACATATTTTTTTACTCCAGAAAATTACTGTTAGTAATTTAAAATCAAATTTATACATAGCTTAAAACTCTTTTTTTTAAGCAAATGCTGAAAAGCAATCGATGATAAAAAACTAAGTTTCACTATTTATCATTATATAAATGTATAAAACAAACAACTATTCAAAGAAGTTCAAATACTTATTACTTTGGGTTAAAAGAAAAACAATCTTAATTATAACTGCCTTAATGCTGGGGTTTTCTAACTCAATAAATGAAGAGGATAAATCTATTTTTGGTAATCAACATTACATAGAACAACAAGATAAAAAAGAATGATAGAATATTTATAGTTCCATTATTTCGAAAATGTAATCCATTAGATTAATAGTTTTTGTAAATTAGAATTATAAAATAAACATTAATGAAACTAGTCCATACAAATCAATTACCAGAAATTGGTACAAGTCATGATGATGCTATAAAGAAAAAAGTTTTTATCAATAAAGATGAAGTGCCACAATTAATGATGTTTGGTTCTGCAACTTTTACTCCTGGTCAAGAAGTAGAAACGCACAAACACGATTCTATGTACGAAGTTTTCTATATTCAAACAGGCAAAGCCGAATTTATTGTAAATGATAAAAAACTAATTGTAACATCTGGAGATTGTATTACTATAGAGCAGGGCGAATATCATTCTATGCGTAATCCTTTTAACGAAAATGTTACTTGGGTTTATTTTGGTATTGCTACAGACTAACAATTCTATTTAAACTAACTTTGCCAAAAAATAATACATGCAGTTTTCTGAATTACCTTTACATAAATCCATTTTAAAAGCAGTTGCAGAACAACGCTTTCACAAACCAACTTTAGTTCAAGAAAAAACCATTCCATTGGTTTTGGCTAAAAAAAATGTAATTGTTTCTGCACAAACTGGCACAGGAAAAACAGCCGCTTTTGCCTTACCAATTATCGAATTATTGTTTGATAAACAAGACGCAGAAAAAGGCGAAAAAAAGATAAAATCTTTAGTAGTTACTCCTACTCGTGAGTTAGCAATTCAGATTTTAGAGAACTTTAAATCTTACAGTAAATATTCTAATTTAAGATCTACAGCTGTTTTTGGTGGAGTTTCTTTAGAACCGCAAAAAGAAATTTTAGCTAAAGGTGTAGATATTTTAGTTGCAACACCTGGTAGATTAATCGATTTACAAATGCAAGGTAATATCGATTTAAGTCAGCTAGAAATTCTAGTTTTAGACGAAGCTGATTTAATGTTAGACATGGGTTTTATTAATGATGTAAAAAAGATTGAAAAACTTTGTCCGAGAAAAAAACAAACGCTTTTATTTTCTGCAACTATTCCTGATAAAATTGATGAATTAGCACAATCAGTTATTAAAAATGCGACAAAAATAGAAATTAATCCAGAAGAAACTACTGCAAAAAATATTGGGCAGTTATTGTATTATCTACCAAAAAAGAACAAAACAGATTTATGTTTGCATTTGCTTAGAAATACAATTAATGGTAAAATAATCATTTTTAGACGCACCAAATTTGGTGTTGATAAACTTGAGCAAACTTTAATAAAAAACGGTTATAATGTTGCTAGCATTCATGGAGATAAAACTCAAGGAGTTAGAAACAAGGCAATAGAAGATTTTAAAACTAAAAAAGCTTCTATTTTAATTGCTACTGATGTTGCTGCACGTGGAATTGACATTACAAATGTAGATGCTATTATTAATTTTGATATTCCTAATGTACCAGAAACTTATGTGCATAGAATAGGTAGAACTGGTAGAGCTGGTAAATCTGGAATTGCATTTTCATTTTGTTCGCCAGACGAAAACAGTTATATCAAAACAATCGAAAATTTAATTGAAAAATCGATTAAGGTTATTGAAGATCATCCTTATCCTATCAACAAACCAAAACACATCAAAAAGCAACCAAATACTGTAAGCAAACACAAAAAAAGCAGAAAATCTACGGCTTCTAAAAAGAACAAAAAGCGCTGGTATTAATAATAAATAATTAACTAGGTTCAATATCTTTTTAACAATTCAGATTTTCAATTTCCCTAAATAAAAAGTAACTTTAACCTTTAAAAAAGAATCAGTTACTAAATATCATTTTTAAAACTAAGCCTTCTTGACTAATTTTGATATGAATTTAAAATATATTATTATGAAAACTATTCCAACATTTACTTCAAAGAAATCTACATTTATTTTATTAGGATTATTTTTATCACTTTTCTTTTTTTCATCAGAATTAAGTGCTCAAGATCTTCTAGTTAAAGGAATTGTAAAAGGGCAAACTTACGAAGAAACCGAAGTTTTAAACGGTGCAAACATCTTTTTACAAGGAACCAACACAGGAACGAGTTCAAACAAAAAAGGTGAATTTACTTTCCCTCAAAGATTAAAAGTTGGCGATATTTTAGAAGTTTCTTACTTGGGTTTTATTACCAAAAGAATTAAAATTGGCGCAAATTCAACTTATTTAAAAATCACTTTACAAGAAGATGATAACCAAATGTTAGGCGCACTAAATAGCAATAAACGTTTTAAATCTAAAAGAAATAAAGAATAGGTTTTATGCCAAAAACTACACTCTTTTTCCTTTTATTTTACGCAAGTTTATGTTTTTCTCAACAATCTGATTTTAAACATATAAATTTCACTAAAGCAGATAGAATTGCTAATACTACCAAAACTAAAAGGTTGTATGAGTTAAATAAACTTACATACAATTTAACCAACAATCTAGAGACTGACGTAGAAAAGCTAAGAGCTATTTATGTTTGGATTTGCAATAATATTGCTAACGACTTTAGGTTGTATACATTAAACGAAAGAAAAAGAAATCGTTTTGAAAAAGATTCTCTAAAATTAGAAAATTGGAATTCTAAATTTAAAAAAACACTATTTAAAAAGTTACTAAAAAAGAAAAAAACCATTTGTACTGGTTATGCTTATTTACTAAAAGAAATGTGTAAAATAGTAGGTATAGAATCTTATATGGTTAATGGTTTTGCAAGAACTGCAACTGTAGATTTTTCTAAACTTACCATGCCAAATCATACTTGGAATGTTGTAAAACTAAATAACAAATGGTATTTATGCGACCCAACTTGGTCTACAGGAATTTCTTTTCCAGAAGAAGGTAGATTTCAATTCATTTACAATGATGGTTATTTTTTAGCAGATCCTGAATTGTTTTTCTTAAACCATTTTCCTGCTGATAATCAATTTTCTTTATTAGGTAAAACTACTCCAAATTTTATAGAATATACTGAATTACCTTTAATTTATGGTGATGCCTTTACAACTATTAAAGAACATATTTCACCTAATAAAATGGATCATATTTTAAAAAAGAACTCCGTTTTCACTTTTCAATATCTTTTAAAAGAAAATCAGAACATCAATAAAATAAAATTTATTATTGATAATGGAGCATCAGAAAAAACAATAAAACCAGAATTTCATAAAAAAAATAACATTTTAACCTTAAATCACACTTTTAAAAATAAAGGTTTTTTTGATGTTCATCTGTATTTAGAAAACAAATTAATTGCTACATACACTTTTAAAATCACTAATTAAATTATTGATTTTAAAAGTATTAATGCAGAATCTATTATTCCTTTTAATATTTCAAAAATTATATTCACTGTATTTAGAGAACATCTAAATCTAGTTTTAAATTTTCTTTATGATCAAAAGATGAAAATATTTTTATAAAACGATTAAAAATTTAATTGAAATATAGAGATAGATTATTCAAGAACTTCCTTATCTTATAAACAACTAAAACTTATTTTAGAATTAAAGATTAATCAACCTAAAGACATTGAAAATGAAAACTAAAATTAAAATTTTTAAAGCAATTATTCTAAGTGTTTTTTTAGGATTACTAGTTTCTTGTAATAATAAAAACAATGTTCAAGCCCCATTAAAAGGTGTTTGGAAATTAGATGCTTTTTACACTTTAGCAAACTCAGATACTATTGTAAAAGAATACAATAAAGTACAGCACAAAATATATTTGAATGGACATGTACTTTGGAATACAGATACAGATAAAAACGGTGTAGATTGGAGTGGTTATGGAACTTACACTTTTAAGAATGATACCATTACTGAAAAATTGACGTCAACTTCAAAATCTATGAAAAGTGATGTAAATACTTACGTAATTCCTATTGAATTTAATACAAATACTTACAAGCAAGTAAATACATATTATAGAAATGACACCATTTTTAAAAATATAGAAATCTTTACTAAAATTGATTAATTGAATGAATAAGCACTACTAACAATTTAATGATGGCTTAAGAATAACTGTTTAAGTTTCTATAAATTTATTACTTTTAAGCCTCAATAGAAACATGAAGAAATTATGAAATGGAGAAGCACTAAAAGAAGTTCTAATGTAGATGATAGAAGAGGCCAAAGTTCTGGTAGAGGATTTAGTGGAGGAAGTGGTTTAGCAGGAATGTTAATTCCGTTAATCCTAAAACTAGTTAGCACAAAAAAAGGATTAATTATTGTAGCTGTTGTTGGTCTATTAATGTATTTTTCTGGTATTAATCCTTTACAGTTTTTATATAGTGGATCTACCAATCAAATACAAAATACAAATTATAAAGGTACAGCTTCAGAAAACGAATTAGCAGAATTTAGTAATCGAGTTTTAAGAAGTACAGAAGATGTTTGGAATAACATTTTAAATAATTACCAAGAACCTAAATTGGTTTTATTTACCAATTCAGTTTCTTCTGCTTGTGGATCTGCATCAAGCGCAACTGGCCCTTTTTATTGCCCTGGAGATAACCAATTGTATATCGATTTAAGTTTTTTTCAAGAAATGGAAACCAAATTAAATGCTCCTGGAGATTTTGCACAAGCTTATGTAATTGCTCATGAAGTTGGGCATCATATTCAAAATTTAATGGGCACTACAGATAAAATGCAACAATTAAGAGGTAGAGTAAGCCAAAAAGAATACAATCAATTTTCTGTAAAACTAGAATTACAAGCAGATTTTTTAGCAGGTGTTTGGGCGCATCATGCTAAAAACATGAACTTAATTTTAGATGATGGTGATTTGCAAGAAGCTCTAAATGCTGCTTTTGCTATTGGTGATGATCGTTTACAACAACAATCTTCTGGCAGAGTTGTGCCAGATTCTTTTACGCACGGAACTTCTGCTCAAAGAATGCGTTGGTTTAAAAAAGGTTTTGAAACTGGAGATATTAATCAAGGAGATACTTTTAGTGCAACTACTTTATAATTTTTAGGTTGATAAATGCATAAAATTGTAAAAGCAACACTTAAAGATGCTAAACTTTTATCAAAATTAAGTATTGATACATTTTTACCTGCACATGGACACTCTGCTCCTAAAAGCGATATAGATAATTATGTTGCAGAAAATTTTAGTAAAAAAAACTTTGTTATAGAATTATTAGACCACAAAAATGAATACTATCTTTTTTATGTTGATGATAAAATTGCTGGATATTCAAAAATAGTTTTTAATAAAATTAACAAAAACATAGCCGCTAAAAACACAACGTATATGAGCAGATTGTATTTTTTGAAAGAATTTTATGGTTTGGGGTTAGGTAAAATTTTATTTGATTTTAACATACAACTCAGCAAACAGCATAATCAATCTGGTATCTGGTTAGCAGTTTGGATAGAAAACCAAAAAGGAATAAAGTTCTACAAAAAAATGGGTTTTAGAAAAGTTGGCAGTTTAGATTTTAAAATATCTGAAACACATAGCAACCCAAATCATGTTATGTATTTAGAAATTTAAATTTTTGTTTTGTTATCTTTGAGAAAAACGATGTTAAAATGAAAAAATTAATTCTTCTCTTTTTACTTATATCAACCTTAATTACTGCACAAACAAATACTGAAATTCATCTTTTTGATATTGAAATTTCTGGTGAAGGTTATAAACTTACAAATGGCAAAAATATATCTAACAACAAAGGTTATGACAGCCAACCGTATTTTTATAATGATAACCTTATTCTGTTTGCATCTGCCAGAAATGGGCAAACAGACATTGCAAAATACAATGTAAGAGATCAAGAAATATCCTATATTAATAATACAGAAAATGGTGGTGAATATTCCCCTCAGAAAATACCGAATTCAAAAAATGTTTCTGCTGTAAGATTAGATAATGATGGTTTGCAACGTTTTTATACCTATAATTTTAAAACTGGTAAAGACAAAGAATTGTTACCAAATTTAAAAGTTGCTTATCCTTTTTGGTTAAATAAAAATACATTAATTGCTTCTGTAATTGTAAATGATAGTTTGCACCTTATTGCATCAAACTTAAAAAATAAAACCAATACTACTGTTACCAAAATGGTGGGTAGATCAATTCATAAAATACCAAATTCAAACTTGGTTAGTTTTATAAGCAAAGAAAATAAAGAATATTGGTTATTAAAATCTCTGAATCCTGAAACACTAGAGATTAAAACTATTTGCTCTTTAGGTAAATCTGAAGATGTTACTTGGTTAACAAATGGTACTTTATTAATTTCTAAAGGGAATTCTATTTACAAATTCAATCCGAAGAAAGATAAAAACCTTAGTTTATTTTTTAATTTTACTGATGAGAATATAAATAATATTTCTAGAATTGCTGTAAATGCAACAAGTACAAAACTAGCTATTGTTGCAGAAGTTTCTCCTGAATATTTAGCAGAAGAACAATTACAAGGTTACAATAAAAGAGATATAGATGCATTTTTAAAACCTTATGCTAAAAATGTAAAAGTGTTTAATTTTCCGAATAAATTAAATTATGAAGGTGTAGAAAAAATGAGAGAAAACTATGCTTCATTTTTTAAAAATACACCAGATTTACATTGTAAAATCTTAAAAAGAATTGTTTATAAAGATAAAATAATAGACCACGAATTGGTAACAGCAAATGGAAGAACGTTTAAAGCAGTTGCTATTTATACAATGAAAAACGGAAAAATTACAAGTGTAACTTTTATGTAAATTAATAATGAAATTCATACACTCAAAAGACAGATTAGAAAGCGTTTCAGATGGCGTTTTTGCGTTTGCAGCTACTTTAATGGTTGTAAATATTGGTATAAATACCTCAATTACTTCTTTTACAGACGAACTACCCAATTTTATAAGTTTTGCAGTTAGTTTTTTCGTAATGATGGCCATTTGGAAAGTACATTACAACTTTTATAGAAGAACAAACTATATTGATAATTGGATTATTGGCTTAAATATGGTTTTACTTTTTACAGTTTTATTTTACATATTTCCAATACGTTCTCTTTTAAATACAGGAATTGGAGGTGAAATGATTAGTAAAGAAAATTTTTCGAATATTTTTCAATTATACAGTATTGGGTTTTCTTTAATTTTTATCTGCTTTCATTTACTCTATTTTAGAGCCTATAAAAAAGACAGAGAAAATGATAAAAATTTAAAGTTACTATTTTATTCTAGGCACTTTTTAATTTTTATTCTAGTAGGTATTATCTCTTTTTTATTGGCTAAATTTCAAATAGGATTAATGTATGGAGTTCCTGGTTTTATTTATGCTTTTTTAGGTCCTTTATGTTACTTTCACTCTGTTAGGTTTCATAAAAAACACAATTTAAAATTTTAATGAAACTTTTTATTAAAGTGATTTTTTAAAAATACAACTTGGGCTACTATCATTAATCCAAAGAAAAATATTGCATAAAAAACTGTATTTGATAGATTTATAGCTGGTAAAAAATTCGGGATTTGAATTTTATCTAAAAATGAAAAATTAAATTCTAAAGAGTTTATTAAACTCTTTTCCGAAGTTTTAAAAGGAATTAAAATTACAGCTAAAACAAAAATAGAAATAATTGCCCATCCTTTTTTAGAAATTAAAGCTTTCGTTTTAAAAACTTTAGATTTACTTTCTTCTAAAATATTTTTCATTAAAGAAGCTGTAAAATCTGCTGATGGTTTTTCTTGCTCAATTTCTTTTACATACTTTTTAGCAAAAGCATCTAATTCGTTTATATGTTTATTTTCTCCCATAATTTTCTATAATTTCTGGTTCAACATTTTCTTTAACAATAGTCAATAATTTTTTTCTTGCTCTATGTAATTTTACTTTTAAATTGGCTTCAGATAAAGAAGTTACTTCCATAATTTCTTTTAAAGATAATTCATCATAATAAAACATCCAAATTATAGTACGTTGTTCATCAGGTAATTTTTGCAAACAAACATCCATAATCTTTGAGCGTTCTTTTCTTTCAATACCTTGTAAAATAGTTTCTACTGCTTGTATTTGATTAAATGTAATTTCATTAATTTCAAAATTTGCATTATTATTTCTATTCTTTTTTATGGCATCTAAGCTTGTATGATAAGCAATTCTATACAACCATGTAGAAAATTTAGAATCGCCTTTAAAATTCTTTAAATTTTTAAACGCTTTTATAAATGTATCTTGACTTATTTCTTCTGCCTCTTCTCTACTCTTTGTCATTTTAAACGCCAAACTGAACACCATATTCTTATAATCATCAACAAGATGTGCAAATGCATTAACATCTCCATTGATGATTTTTGTAATATAAAGTTGGTCGTTTTTGTCGGTCATTTATACTATGACTGACTATTGCATAATTAGGTTACACTTTTTTGTGTTTTTTTATCAGATTAAAAATAAAAAAAGTTTTTCACCTTATTAATAACTTCTATAATTTTAAAACTGATCTTTTACTCTTTTAAATAAAACTTTAAAAAAAATTGAATCTTTTTGTAACCTTAATTTAAAATTTGTCGTCAAAGCTACAAACACAATAAAATTAATCATTTAAACTTTAAAATTATAAATTATGGAAATCGCAGTTTTAGCAATAATATTTGGTAGCATCTTTGGAGTATTTTATTTATTCTTCTCTACAAGAAATAAAGAAAGGTTGGCCTTAATAGAAAAAGGAGTTGAGGCTTCAATTTTTATGAAAGGGCATCAAAAAACCTCATCTTCTACAGGTAAATTTATCATCTTAAATTTAGCAGTTTTATTAATGGGAATTGGGCTTGGCGTATTTTTAGCTCTTTTATTAGATACTTATACAACTATGGATAGTGATGGTATTTATCCTGCTTGTATTTTCTTTATGGCTGGTGTTGGCTTATTTGTAGGCTTTACATTAACTAAAAAATTAGATAAAGAATAAAGTTTCGTTAAAACATACCTTAAACCACTTTATTTAACATAAAGTGGTTTTCTGTTTTTAAAAAGTGAAGTATCTTTAGCTATATTTTTCTTGATGGAACAAAATTATCAAAATTCTAAATTCAGAGAATTATTAGACAAACTGCAACAAGAAAGTTGGCAACTAGAACTACTAATCTCTGGTTTTGCCATTTTCGGACTTTTTTCTGCTATAGAACCTATTGGAATTAGATACGATATTGCAGAAAATGAACAAGATTTAGTAAGCACAATTTTATGGTATGCAGCCTTAGTTTCTAGTTGGATTTTAGTTTCTAATCTGCTAATACACGTAATTTTAAGAGGTTTATGGATTGGTGCTTTAGGCTTGCGTTATATTTCTGGTGACATAGATTACAACGAACTGAATTACTCAGAAAAATTCACCAACTTTCTACAAAAAAGAATTGGTTCTTTTGATAAGTATATAGCCAATTTAGAAAATTATTGCAGTGTACTTTTTGCAGTTTCTTTTCTTTTTATTTTCTATTTTCTGGCTTGTTTATTATGCATAGTTACTATTATATTAACAACCTTTATTTTTATAGATACTGATTTACAAAATACTTGGGGTTTTATATTATTAATAATTGGTATATTATTAATTTTATTTATTTGCTTTGGTGCTTTATTAACATTCATAGATTTTATTAGTCAAGGTTTTTTAAAAAGAAAAAAATGGACTTCTAAATTCTATTTCCCTATTTATAAAATATTCAGTTTTATAACTTTATCCTTTTTATACAGACCATTAGTTTACAATTTTTTAGACAACAAATTTGGCAAAAAACTCAGCTGGATTTTAATACCTATTTATGTGGGCATCATTTTCTTAACCACATTTAGCAACCATAAATCTAATTATTTAAACAAAGAAAACAGTTCATCTAAATATTTTACAAATGCCAATAATTATGATGATCAAATATTGCATGAAAACGATTTTATTAAAACTGCCTCAATTCCATCAAAAGTAATAACAGATAATTATTTAAAGGTTTTTTTAATTTATAATCAAAGTTTAGAAGATAGATTATATGATTTTAATAAAGGCTTAGAACCAAAAGAAGACAGAAGAGGTTTAAGGTCTAGTATAATTTCTTTAAGTAATTCACCTAAAAAAATAGATAGTTTAAGAACAGAATATTACAAAACTCTTAATGATACTTATAAAATTTATATTGATAAAAACAAACACGAATCAGATTTTATAGCAACCACAAACAAATATAAAAGACTGGGTTTTGAAACTTTTTTAGACATAGACACTTTATCTTATGGCAAGCATTTCTTAGAAATTACAAGAAAAAGAATTCGAAAAAAAGATACTTTAAACCCTATAATTGTAACCATTCCTTTTTGGAAATTTAAAAAGTAATACATGAAAAAAATTACATTCTTATTTATTTTATTTACTGCAGTAATTACTGCACAAACCAATCAAAAAATTTATGATATTATTGATGCTGTTTCTGCAGATAGAATTGAAGCAGATGTAAAAAAATTAGCAAACTTTGGCACTAGAAATACTTTTTCTGACACTATTTCTGAAACTCGAGGAATTGGAGCTGCAAGAAGATGGATAAAATCTGAATTCGAAAACATTTCTACAAATTGCGATAACTGCTTAAACGTATTTTATCAAAAAGATTTTGTTACCAAAAAAGGTAATAGAAGAGTACCTCATGATGCTTGGGTTGTTAACGTAATTGCTATTCAAAAAGGTACAAAATACCCTAACAGATATGTAATTATGAGTGGAGATATAGATTCACGTGCAAGTAACACTATGGATTTTACTACAGATGCTCCAGGTGCAAATGATAATGCCTCAGGAATGGCAGGAACTATAGAAGCAGCAAGAGTTTTAAGCAAATACAAATTTGAAAGTAGCATTATTTATGTTGGTCTTTCTGGTGAAGAACAAGGGCTTTTTGGTGGTGCTGGTTTAGCAAAATATGCTAAAGAGAAAGAATGGGAAATTATTGGTGTTCTTAATAATGATATGATTGGTAATATTACTGGTGTAGATGGTGTTACTGACAATAGATCTTTTAGAATTTTCTCTGAACCTGTACCTGCTAATGAAACAGAAAGAGCAAGAAAAATGCGTCGTTTTTATGGTGGTGAAGTTGATGGGATTTCGCGTCAGTTAGCAAGATATATTCATAAAAATGTGAAGACTTATATGCCAGAAATGAATCCGATGATGATTTATAGATTAGATCGTTTTGGACGTGGAGGACATCACAGGCCTTTTAACGATTTAGGTTTTGCAGGAATAAGAATTATGGAAGCTCATGAAAATTACACACAACAACATCAAGATATTAGAACCGAAAATGGCATTAATTATGGAGATGTTTTAGAGCATGTAAATTTTCCCTACACAAAAAAATTAACTGCTGTAAATGCAATTAATTTAGCCAGTTTAGCTTGGGCACCAGAAGCACCTAAAGAAGTTGCCATTGGCGGAATTGTAGAAGCTTCTGCAAAACTTAAATGGAACAAAGTTGATGGTGCTAAAGGCTATAAAATTTATTGGAGAGACACTACATCTCCAACTTGGGATAATTCTAGATACGTAGAAACTACAGAATTTACTTTAGAAGGAATTGTAATTGATAATTTCTTTTTTGGAGTTGCTGCTGTTGGTGAAAATGGTGAAGAAAGCGTAGTTGTTTTCCCAAATAAAATTTTAAGATAAAATTAATTATGAAGTTAATCTTTAAAAGTATTCAAGTTATCTGTTTGTTCGTTTTGTTATCAAGTTGTAAAACAGAAACAGACAACAAAAATGAAGTTTTAGTTTTAGGAACCATTCATAGAAGTCATTTAACTTCTAAAGAATTTTCTATCGATAAATTAACAAAACTAATTAAAGAAATTAATCCTGATATTATTTTAACTGAAATTCCGTCAAATAGATTTGCAGAAGCAATGGAAGGTTTTAAAAGAGACGATTCTATTTCAGAACCTAGAGTTTTACGTTTTCCAGAATATACAGAAGTAATTTTTCCACTGTCTAAAACAATGGATTTTGAAATTATACCAACTGCAGGTTGGTCTGCTTCTATGGCTAGAGAACGTCAACAAAAACTAAGAGCAATCAGTAGAGATTCCACAAGAAAAGAAGATTGGAAAAAATATATAGATGCTAATAAAAAATCTGATTCTTTAATGGCAATTACGGGTAATAGAAACGATCCTTATTTTATACATACCAACACTTACGATAGTATTTACAATATTGGTTTAGAAGTTTATAATGATCTTTTTAATGAAGAATTAGGCCTTGGTGGTTGGGACAATATTAATATTGCACATTATTGGAATATTGAAAAAGTTTTACAAAAATATAAGAATCAAAATAAACGAATTTTAATTACTTATGGAGCAGGACATAAAGTTTGGTTTTTAAGGGAATTAAGAAAACGAGATGATATAAAATTATTAGAATTAAAACCTTTTTTAGATCAATTAAAATAATTTAAAATACAATTTTATCCATGCATTGCATAATTGTTGTGTATGGATAAAATTATATTCCGATAAAATCAGTAATTTCTTTTTCACTTATAATAGGATTTGCACCTTCACTTTGTGCAACTAAAGCACCAACAGCACAAGCAAAATCTATTGCTTTTTGTGGTGTTGATCCATTAATTAATTTACTCGTTAAAGAAGCTAAAAAAGAATCTCCAGAACCAACTGTGTCTTTTACTTTAATCTTGTAACCACTATTATAAAATAACTCATTATTATACAACAAAACAGCCCCATGTTCTCCTTTGGTAACACAAATATGTTTGGTATTTGTTTTTTCTGATATAAAATGAATGTTTTGTTCTAAATTATTGAATTTAGATCCTAAAAAAGCACTTATTTCGTACAATTCATCATCATTAAATTTGATGAAATTTGCCTTTTGCATCAACTCTACTAAAATCTCTTTTGTATAAAAAGGAGCTCTTAAATTCACATCAAAAATGGCATATTTTGCAAAGTCTAAAAGTTGATATAAAGTGTTTTTAGAAACCTCATCTCTATTAATTAAACTACCAAATACAAAAGCATCTGCTTCTTTTACAACTTCTGATATTTCAGTTGTAAATGCTATTTTATCCCAAGCTTTTGGATGAATAATTTGATAGGTAGCTCCTCCTTTTTTATCTAAAGTTACAGCTACTTCTCCTGTAGAAAAATCATTTAAAATTTGAATAAATTTACTATTTATTCCATTTTCTTTAATAAAATCTAAAATTGGTTTGCCTAATTCATCATTACCAATAGCACTAATCATAGTTACATTATTACCAAACGATTGTAAACGAATTGCAACATTTAATGGTGCTCCTCCAATTTTTTTATGTGTGGGAAAAACATCCCATAAAACTTCACCAAAACAAACAATTTTAGCCATATATTTTTTTAATTTCTTTATTGATAAAATGAAAAACTAAGTACAATTTATAAAAAAGTAAAATGAGTAAATTGTGTTAAAATAAATATACATCAATTGCTCACTTTACTTTTTACATCAATTTTTAATATACATTAGTTTCTGAGGTTCTTTGATTTATAGAACTTGCAAAAATGGATAGCATTCGTTTTGCAATCCCTGTCCAACCAAAATTTCTACGTGCAAAACGTGCACCTTCTACAGACATTTCATTTCTTAAATCTGGATATAAAAGAGGCATTGCCATCATTGCACCAAACTCTAAAGGTCTATGAGGATCTGCAAAAAGAGCTTGATTACCAAAATCTATTAAATCGCACAAACCACCATGAACTGTAACCACACTTGGTGTACCACAAGCCATTGCTTCTATGGCTACCATACCAAAAGGTTCGTATCTAGAAGGCATTGCAAATATACTTGCAGCTCTATAAACATTAGCTAAATCATCATCTTCTATATAGCTTTTCCATTTAATTTTATCCATAACACCAATTTCTGACGCTACTTTTTTTAGTTTTTCTATACCTTCTATATCTTGTTTAGAATCACCACCAATTGCAGCTACTAACCTTGCTTCTGGGCACAGTTCAAAAACAGTTGGTAAAGCATTTATCAATAAGTCATAACCTTTATTATGAGCCATTCTACCTAAGGCCAAAATATCTGTAGGATTAATATCGTATTTTAATCTTATTTTATCATTTTCTTTTGATGGAACAGGAAAAAATCGATTTTCATCAATTCCTGGAGGAATCATACTGCAGTTTCTACTTAACACATCATATTGCTGAACTAACAAATCTACTTGAGGTAAAGTTGTAGCAATTACAAAATTACACATTTGATAAACGAAATATTCTTTTCTTATACGTTCTTTAAAACGATAAGTTTTTTCCATTTCTTTTTCATCCATATCACTACCCATAGTATGTTGTTTCCACCAACCTAAAGAATGTGGTGTATGAACGTGACAAATACCTAATTCTTCTGCAATTTTTTGACCTGCCCAACCTGCATCCCAATAATGAGAATAAACAACATCGTATTTTTTATTCTCTTTTTTAATGGCAGCTAAAGTATTGGTTACAAACTTTTTTAAATGATCGTGCATGTCTTCTTTTCGGATAAACTTTTTACCACCAAAAGGAATTCGCCAAACTTTGCAATTTTCATTTACATCATCATACTCTGGTTGATCTTCAAATTGTCTTGTAACTAAATCTACTGTTTTACCTAATCTGCTAAAACGTTCTGCTAATTCTAAAACGTAGACTACTTGTCCACCTGTATCTGGTTTTCCTAATTCTGCATTTGCCCCTACATATCCATGTAAAGAAATCATTAATATTGATTTCATCTTTCTATTTTTTAGTTTTAATTTTAGTTAATTTTAAATCGTGATAAGCAGAAATGTACTGAGCTGCAGACCAAGCTTGGTATGCTTTACCCATTGGTTTACCTGTTACACCATGTGCCCATTCTGTAAATTCCCATTCATGATTTATACCTTCTTTATTGATTAATGCTAGTTTGTGTAACTCTGCTATTGCAACATCTCTAAACCCTAGTTTACTAACAAATTTCACCCAAAAACCACCTACAAAAGGCCATATACCTCCATTATGATAATGGTTTGGTAAATTCAGCAGATTTACGGTATAATAAGGTCTCCAATCTGGATCTCCAGGACTTACTACTGGGTATACATTTGCAACAGGAAAAGGATCGTTTACACCAACACCTAACATAAATTTAAAAGTTTGGTGAGCTTTTTCTGCATCTATGGTACCATGTAAGAATGCTAAAATATTCCCTAGAGTATCACACCTCCAAGAAAAATCGAATGGTGTTGTTTGAGCTATTAGATAAGACGTATCTCCTAAAGTAAATTGCTTTTCAGCAAATGAAACTGAGGTAAATAATTGCTGTTGTGTAGATGGCCAAAAATTGGTAACAATTTCTTTTTTAATTACTTGAGACCATCTTATATACTCACCTGCTTCTTCATGATTACCTAACATTTCTAGCATTCTACCAAAACAAACATTAGATCTGTACCATAAAATTTCATCATATAAAATGTTATAGCTTCTACCAAATAAATCTGTCCAATCTCCAGCTTCAGGAATTTCTAAAAGTGCATCGTTATTACTATCGTGTGCACCTAACCAACGCATTGTTTCTTTAATATCACCAATATATTTTCTTAAAAAATCGATGTCTTTGGTAACATTTACGTATTCGTAAAATGCAATTACTACCCAAATTCCACTATCTATAGAACAAATACCACCTACTCCTGAATAATCTGGAGCGTTATCTTTTATTCTTACATTTGATGGAATTTGACCATTTCTAGAAATATGTTCTAAAAGAGTTAATAATGTTTGACGTTGGCAATCGTGAATTTCTTTATCGTGAATTAATGATAATGAACCAATTACTGTAATTGCACCATCTCTAGCCCAAACACTGTAATAGTTTTCGTCTGTACCATGAGCCACATTATCTTTTATAGAACAAGCAGAAAAACCTAATGGAGTTATATTTTTCTTTAAGGCTTCTACAGCTTTTACATAACCTTCTTGTATTAAAGCTAAACGTTCATCATCATTTTCTGATGCAATATTGTCTAATTCTTTTTGAATAAAAAAATCATCTGAATGATCTATATTCATTTCTTTTATTGCCTCTTTTGGCAATACTTTATAATAAATTAAGCCTTCTACAATACCACCTCCTTTTTCTTTTTCTGTATGATAAACTTTTTTGTGTTTTGTATAATTATAAAGCTCTTCATGTGCATTAGAAACTACAATTCCATTTACATTTTTTAAATCGAACATTGCAGAATCATTACCACTATCTCCAGCAACTAAAACTTGATTGGTTTTTAATTTTAACCTTCTTAGCAACCATTCTAAAGCATTACCTTTATTGGCCCATTTTGGTAAAATATCTAAAAATTTATTACCAGAATACACCACATTAACATCCATATCTGCATCTAAAAATTTCTGAGATACACTTTCTATTAATTCATCGCTTGCATCATGAAAAAAGTAACTTCTTTTATAAGTATGCTGATATTTGCTAGGTTGCTCACTTATTGGGTGATCTAAACTATACATAATGCTTTCTACTGATTCAAGATTCCAACCATCATCTAAAACATCATTAAACTCTTTAACTAAAGCGCCTTTTTTATAATTGTAAATATGTGTACCTACTCCAGAAATTATGTAGTCTGGTTTTGGCAAAACACCTTTATCAATTAAACTTAAAACATCATCAATTAATCTACCTGTATTATACGTTAAAATAACGTCTAAATCATCAGCATACTTTATCCAAGTTTTGGTAAAGTTACTTTTAAAAGTGTGGAAATCGATTAGGGTATTATCGATATCAAAAGATAATAATTTTATATTGTTTTCTAAATCTAAATTGTTCGAAATCATAAAATATTTTTATAAAGTTTAAGTTTCAATATTTGTTAAATTAGAAAAAACAAAAACCAAATCCAAGTAGAACTCGGGTTTTAGCTTTTCCAAATTCGATTTTTATGATTATGATAATTATAGGCATTGATTAATCTGATTGCCATAGTCTCAAAAACATCATTTTAGATAATTACAGAAGTATTTATTTTTATTTATCCTTAGAAATAGACTACTTTTTTCTCTAATATTCTTTTAAGCTTCTTTTAAAATTTAAAAAAATAAAATTCTCTTTTATTGTATATTTATACTATGATTGAAAAACCTGAACTTTATTTTAAAAATGATATTGAATGGAGAAATTGGCTCTCTAAAAACTATGATACATTTAAAGGTGTTTATTTGATATTTTATAAAGTAGAGAATGATGAAGAATCTATGAGATGGGAAGAAGCTGTTAAAGTTGCTTTGTGTTTTGGTTGGATAGATTCTACCGTAAAAAGTTTAGGAAATGGCAAACGCAGACAATATTTTTGCCCTAGAAACACAAAAAGTATTTGGAGCGCTTTAAATAAAAAATATATTAAAGAACTTACTGCAAATAATTTAATGCACAAAAGTGGATTAGAAATTATTAAAATAGGTAAAGAAAATGGTTCTTGGACTGCTTTAGATCTTGTAGAAAAAGGGATAATTCCTGATGATTTACAAACTGAATTCGACAATAACAAATCTGCTTTCATCAATTTTAAAAACTTTGCACCCAGTTATAGAAAGAACTATTTGTATTGGATTCATCAAGCAAAAAGACCAGCTACTAGGCAAAAAAGAATAACTGAGATTATTTCTTTATGCGAACAAAATATTAAATCTAGAGATGCTCGTTAATAATAAAAAGCTATCTAGACCAGAGTCTAAATAGCTTTCATAAAAAAAAAATAAACAAAAAGAAAGTTATTGAAGTAAGCTATATACAAATTCTGGATGACCACGTTCTCCATCAGCATTTGTTAATGCTAAAAACTTTAATTTGTAAAGATTACCATCTGTATCATTAACAACATAAAAAACATTGTCTTTTAAAGAAGGTAAACTACCTGGTCCTCCACCATTTCTCCAGCTACTTCCTATACTTCTTTGATCTGTTACAAAATTTGCTGTTGCAACATCTGCTAAAGTAAAAGTATCGTAAGTAAAAGCGTCTACATCTGTATCAATCATGTATACTTGTGTGTCTGCTTTTGTGTTATTTGTAATAAAATCAGAATATCCGTAAGAACCATAACCTTCTATTTCGTTTGTGAAAACAGTAAAGTTTAAATCCCAGTTTTGTTTTTCTGGTTCTATAACTGATTCTGAATCTGAATTAAAACTAAAGAAAGTAAAATTATAAGCTGAATTTTTAGCAATAGTTACTTCGTTATAAGTTGTTGCATCTAAATCTGCATATTGTAAAACATAATCAGATCCGCTTTTTAGAATTCTAATTTTTTTCCAACCTCTAGTATCACCAGCAATAGCCACACTTCCTGTTTCTGGAGTTTCAGTGCCAACTTCGTATCCTAAGTTTAATAAATACACATTATTATTTGCATCTGTATCAGAAATTTCTGCAATTGCTGTTTCTGTTATTGTACCAATTGGTGCATCTACATAAGCAGTATTTGCAGCATCAAAAGTACCCACTGCAACTTTTGGTTGTAATTCTTGTACTTCTTCTGTTGTTGAATTTACTGCGTTTATATCTGTAGAAGATAATTGAGCAGCTGCCATGTAAAGTGATCCATTTAATGCTACTCTAAACTCAGAACCAGAGTAAAAACCAAGATCCCAAGAATCTCTTTTAACAACTGTTGTTGCACTTGTACTTAAATCTACATAAACTTGGTTTGGTTCGTTTGCACCACCTACTTCTGGTGCTATTGATGAACCATCAATTACAATAACAATTGGTTCTGTTGGTGTATCATCATCATTACAGCTTGTAAAAGAAAACACTGTAACACATAAAATAAAAGTTAAAAATTTGTTTGTCATGATTGTTTAAATTAAAAATTAAGATTGTATAATAGTTTTAAGTAATAAGATTTGCCATAGCCCAGTAATAATACACTGTTGTTGGCAGAATGAATACCTTCTGAATTTGTACCACTAACATTTACGTTAACAACATCAAAAAAATTTCTACCTCCTAGAGTAACTTGGATTTTGTTTTTTAAAAATGATTTTTTTACTGAAGCATCTAACCAGTTATAAGCGCTTGTAGTAGATTTGGTAAAAATTGAATTACCATCAGTATCTACATCAGTAGACACATAATTTTGTTGTTTACCATTATGTTTTAGTAAAACTGTAAAGGCTGTCTGCCATTTTTTAATATTGTAAGTTGCACTTGTATTTAATTGAAAAGAATATAAAAACTCATCTTCTACATTTGCTTCATTTTCTGATACTCTAGATATTCCTTGTAAAGTAGCTCCTAAATTAAATGTCCACACATCTTTTTTAAAGCTGTTAGTTGTGGTAATTCCCCAAAGTTTATAACTATCTATATTTATGTATTGATATTGTAAAGGAATTGTATTTACAATAGCTAAATCTATTTTATCAGAAACATCTAAATAGCTAACTTTTAAACTATTTAGCACAGAAATATTATTTATATGACTGTATTTTTTTAGATTGATAAAAGCTGTAAATCCATTTTCTGGATTCAAGTTTTCATTTCCTCTAACATCATGATTAGAGTCTACGAAATAATAATAGAGTTCTTCAAAATTAGGCGTTCTGTAAGATGTACCAATATTACCACGTAATTCAAATCCATTTTTCATTAAGTAACGTGCGCTTAAAGAACCCAAAACTTTAGATTTAAATAAAGAATTGTATTCATATCTAACTCCTGGTCTTAGTGTAAATTTCTCAGAAAATTTATATTCAGAAGAACCAAAAACAGCAAAATTATTTTGTGATTGTTCCTTATCTTCTCCTGTAATTTCTCCAGAAGATTCTGTATCAAAACCCGTTATAAAACGTGTTTCATAACCCAATTGAAAATTAAATTTATCGCTTTTTACAAGGTTATTAATATTACCTTTAGAAAAGAATACTTTACTAGATTGATAAGTTTCATCGGTTTCATTACTCCTATCTTTATTTAAAATAAAGTAGTTAAACTCATTTAAATTTCTTTTTTGTTCTTGATAAGAAAGAGCAACATTATAGTTAGCTCCAGAATTTAATTGCCCTATAAAATTTAAATTATTTACAAATCTATTAGTAGTGAAAATTCTATCTGTAGCAGAAGGATTACTTGTTTGTGCTGCAACATCTATATTAGCTCTTACAGTAGCATCATAATAATTAATTAACTCATTAAAATATTCGAACTTATAAAAAAACTGAAACTTATCTTTACGATATTGTACAAAAGCATTGCTGTTTAACTGTTCTTTTGGCAACCAATCATAACCTCTTAAACCATCGTTTTCGTAATAACTTGCACCTTGCCTACCATTATAAAAACCAGCAAAATCATTTCTATTTACCCCTAACCTAACCAACCAATTATCAGTAAGTTGGTTTGCAATATTTAAAGATTGTATATGCCTACCTTCATCAAACAAAGCATATTCTTTACTTACAGTTTCTTCTTGTACAGAAGCTCTAATTTGCCAATCATTATCTATATTTTTTTTAGTGATAATATTTATAACTCCAGAAACTGCATTGGCTCCATACTCTACACCCATTGCTCCTTCTACAATTTCAATACGCTCTATATCATCTAAATTTATTTGTGTTAAATCGATGTTGTTGCCTAATCCATTATCACTTACTAACGGAATATTATCAACTAAAATATTAAAGTATTGTGCATCTAAACCAAAAAATGATATTGTAGACTTACCTGTTTGTGAACTTGGTATAATTGTTAAGTTTAAATTAAAATTCAATAAATCTGCTAAACTATTTGCAGCCTGATTTTCTATTTGCTCTCTCTTAATAACAATTACATTGTGTACAGATTTTTTTATAGACCTTGGGTTATATTGACCAGTAATTACAACTTCATCTAAATTGGTAACTTCTGTACTATCTTTTTTTTGCTCTTGAGCATAACTTATTGTAGTTATTGAAAAAAAAAGTACGACTAAACTTCTATTTAGAAACATTCTTAATAATTTTCGACAAATATATATCTTATTTTTAATCAATCTAAATAAATTGTATATTTTTGTAAAAAAATTAAATACAACTTAAATAAAATTATAAATGAAAAAATTAGTACTAGCAAGTTTAATATGTATTGTAGCAATGACTACAAATGGACAAAGCAAAAAAACAAAAGACAAAAATGCTATTAAAGAAATGTGCGGCTGTTTTGAGGTAACTTTCAATTTTGCTGAAACTTTTAATTATAGTGAAGATGAAGGCTACAAACCTTCTAAAACTAAAGTTGATAAGGGTTTAGAATGGGCAGGTTTAGTGGTTGATGATAACAACAAAATATCAATTCAACATTTGCTTCAAGTTGGTAATCCTGCAAAGCCAATGATAATTAAGCATTGGAGACAAGATTGGTTGTATGAAAACACAGACTTTTATGTTTACAATGGAGATAATGAATGGACATTTACCCAAGAAGATAAAGGAAATGTAAAAAAACAATGGACACAAAAAGTGTATCAAGTAGATGACAGCCCTAGATATGAAGGTTCTGGCTCTTGGGTACATGTAGATGGAAAAAGCTATTGGGAAAATACAACAACAGCACCTTTACCAAGAAGAGAATACACCAAAAGAAGCGATTACAACATAACTTTAAGAGGCAACAGACACGAAATTACAAATTATGGTTGGGTACATGACCAAGATAATAGTAAAGTAATTCGTGAATCTGGAAAAGATGATGTTGTTTTAGCTAAAGAAAAAGGATACAATACTTATAAAAGAGTTGATGATAGTAAATGTAAAGCAGCTGCAGATTGGTGGGTTGCTCATAATGATAAATGGCAATTGGTTAGAAATAAATGGGCAGAAGTTTATGGCAGAAACACTGATTTATCTTTAGAAACAAAAGTAGACAACAAACAACTTTATAAACATTTATTTTCTGATGATATTACTGAAGAAAAAGAAATGAATTCTATAATTGAATCTTTTGTAAAAAAATAAAAAATGAAAAAATCACAAAAAATATCAATCATATTATTTCTGATTAGCATTGGAACTTTTGCACAACAAAAGAATATTTTTCACGACAGAGGTTTCTGGAAATCTAAACCAACCATAGAAATTATTGAACAAAAAATTGCAACAGGCATTGATATAGAAAAATCGAACAGTAATGCTTTTGATGCAACTGTTTATGCTATTCTAGAAAAATCTGATGATAAAATAATTGAGTATATAATTTCTAAAAATGGAAACAATGTAAATAAACTAACTCACGATGGTAGAACTTATTTACATTGGGCAGCTTACAGTGGCAAATTAGAAATTATGAAATACTTAATTTCTAAAGGTGCAAAAACTGATGTTGTAGATACACATGGTAATACTTTCTTAAATTTTGCAGCTTCTTCTGGACAAGGTAATCTAGAAATTTATAAGTACGGAATTGAAATTGGTGCAGACATTACTAAAGAAAAAAATCATGATGGAGCAAATGCTTTGTTATTGGTTGCGTCTAATGTAAAAGATTTTAAAATTATAGATCTTTTTGTTGCAAATGGTGCTTCATTAAATGATAAAGATGACAATGGTAATGGCTTTTTTGAATATGCTGCAAAAGGTGGAAACACTAAATTTTTATCAACTTTAATTGATAAAGGAATTGATACTGGTAAAAATGCAATGATTTTTGCAAGTCAAGGTTCTAGAAGAAAAAGCAATACTTTAGAAACTTATCAATTTTTAGCAAAGAAAGGGATTAAAGTAAATGCTGTCGATCATGAAAACAGAAATCCTTTACATTTCATTGCAAGAAACAATAAAGACATTAATATTTATAAATTCTTTATAGATAAAGGTGTAGATATAAATTTACAAGATTATGAAGGCAACACACCTTTTATGGTGTCAACAACTAGTGGTAACTTAAAAACTATAGAATTTTTAGCTAAAGATGTAAAAAACATCAACCTAAAGAATAAAAAAGGAACTACAGCATTAACTAATGCAGTTGGTAGAAACTCTACAGATGTTGTTACTTTTCTAATCGAAAAAGGTGCTGATATTAATACTTTAGACAAAGATGACAATACACTTTCTTACTACTTAATTAATAGTTTTGGAGGTAGAAACAAAGATGCTTTCGAAACAAAATTAAAGGTTTTAGAAAAAAACGGATTGATTATAAACAAACCTCAAAACTCTGGTAACACTTTATTACATATTGCTGCAAACGAAAATAATTTAGCTTTATTAAAAAGATTGGCTAGTTTTAATATTGATGTAAATGCAAAAAATAAAGAAGGTATTACAGCTTTACAAATTTCTGCAATGAAAGCCAAAGATGATAAAATCATAAAATACTTAATAGGTATTGGTGCAGACAAAAACATTAAAACAGATTTTGATGAAACTGTATATGATTTAGCATCAGAAAATGAATTGTTAAAGAAACAAAATGTAAACATTAGCTTTTTAAAATAAGAAGATGAAAACTAAAAGAACCCTTTTAATATTGCCAGTTATATTATTAATGATAACTGCTTTATTTAGTTTTAAAAAATACACAGAAAGTTCGCCTTATAAATGTATGATTCAAATGAAAAATTATACAGGTGAAGGTGCTTATATAGTAATCTCTTTATTAAATCCTGAAGGTGAATATGAAGAGACTTTATATGTACAAGGTGATGATGATGAGTGGTATTTTGATATTACAGAATGGTGGAATTTTCAAGGAAAAAAACGTGCTGATATAGATGCTATTACAGGTGCAACTATTAGTGGTGGAGAACGTTCTATAAGCGTTATTCAAATTCCTGATGATAAACTAGATCAAGGTTATAAAATTCGTTTTGAAACTGCTGTAGAAGACCAAGATTATCATAAAGATGATGTTGAATTTGAATTAACTTCAGAAAATATAAAATCTAAAATTGAAGGTAAAGGATTTATTCGATATATAAGAATGATGCCACAATAACTTAATTAATAGCAATTCCACTGATTAACCAGAATTGATTTAACTAACCAATTGGTGGATTTGCTTATAAAACACAGTTAGAACTAACTCTTTTATGACAATTTCTATTTGGAGATATAGCCACTTAACCTTGGCAATATCTACTGCTTTATTTATTATTATTGCTTCACTTACAGGAATAATTTTAGCTTTTGAACCAATTTCTAATAAGCTACAACCTTATTCTCCTGTAAATATTGAGCAAATTTCTATTGCAGAAACTGTAGCTATTTTATCAGAAAAATATGATGAAATAATTACCCTAGAAGTTGATGAAAATAATTTTGTAAGTGCTTCTGTAGTTACCAAAGATGGCAAAAGCAAAACTTTTTACTTCAATCCAAAAACAGGTAAAAAAGTGGGGGATCTAATAGAAAAATCACCCATTTTTGAATTTGCAACCAACTTACATAGATCTTTATTCTTAAAATCTACAGGTCGTTTTTTAATTGGTTTTGTTTCTTTTCTACTATTACTAATTGCCATTTCTGGAGTTATTTTAATTGCTAAAAGACAAGGAGGCTTTTTTAAGGTTTTCACTAAGATTGTAAAAGAAAATTTTAATCAATATTACCATATTGTTTTTGGTAAATTGTTTTTAATTCCGATTATAATTATCACAATAACTGGTGTTTATTTATCATTAGAAAAATTCTCTTTGTTGCCAAAGGATAAAAATAAACATCAAAAAAACACCGCATTTACAAATACAACAAACCAACTAAAACCTACTGATTTTGAATTTTTTAAAACTACAAAATTAGCGGATGTAACTAGTTTAGAATTCCCTTTTTCTTCGGATGAAGAAGATTATTTTTACCTAAAAACTATAGATAATGAATTTGCTATTCATCAATTTAATGGTCAAATAGTAAGCAATAAAAAACAATCTTTAATCAGTATAGGATCTTATTATAGTTTAATACTACATACAGGTCAAGGTTCAATTTTATGGTCTATTGTTTTACTCTTGGCTTGTTTTGCTCTTCTATTTTTTATCTTTTCTGGTTTTTCACTTACAATTAAAAGAAGAAAAAATACATCATTGGTTAAAAATAGGTTTAACAAAGATGATACTGAATTTTTAATTTTGGTAGGCTCAGAAACTGGAAGCACTTATAACTTTGCAACTGTATTCTATAAAGCCTTATTATCAGCTAATAAAAAGGTTTTTATATCAGATTTAAATAGTTATACTACTTATAAAAAAGCCAAAAACATTATTGTATTTGCTGCCACATATGGTGATGGAGAAGCACCAATTAATGCAACTAAATTTATTGATAAGTTTACTAAAATCACTCAAAAAAACACAATTCAATTTTGTGTAATTGGTTTTGGTTCTACAGATTACAAAGCGTATTGTAAATATGCAATTTTAGTGCATTCTACAATGCAACTTCATGAGAATTTTGTGCCAGCTTTACCAATTTTTAAAATTAATAATCAGGCATTTTTAGCCTTTGAAACTTGGTTAAAAGAATGGAGTTATTTTTATAAGTTAGATGTACATATTAATAAAGATGATTTCGAAAAATCAAAACTTAAACCACAAAACTTTACAGTTATAAATAAAACTGAAAGAAATATAGATGATACTTTTTTAATTGAGTTAAAACCATCAAAAAAGATAAAGTTTACATCTGGAGATTTACTATCTATTACACCAAAAAATGAAACTAAAAACCGTTTGTATTCAATAGCAAAAATTAATAATAATGTTTTATTAAGCATTAAAAAACATGAGTTGGGTATTTGTTCTAATTATTTAAATGATTTATTTACAAATGATTCTCTTTTAGCTGCTGTGCATAAAAACGAAAAATTTCATTTTCCTAAAAAGGCCAAAGAAGTTGTTTTAATTGCAAACGGAACAGGCATTGCTCCTTTTTTAGGAATGATTGCCAACAATAAATACAAGAAAATTCATTTGTTTTGGGGAGGAAGAACTAAAGAATCTTTTAAAATTTATGAAAATATAATTAACAATGCTATAAAAAACAAAAGATTAACCTCTTTCAATGTAGCGCTTTCACAAGAACAAAAAGAGAAAATCTATGTTCAAGATCTTTTAAAAAATCATTCTGATTTAATTGCAAATACTTTAAAAAATGGAAATCAGATTCTTATTTGTGGATCTTTAATCATGTTAAATGGAGTTACAGAGGTTTTAAACAGTATTAGTGAAAATTCTTTAAAAACACCTTTAAAAATTTATCAAGAAAACAAACAAATTAAAACAGATTGTTATTAAAGAAATTTAGTATTGTACATTAAATTTCATAACAATATTAGTTTTCTTAATAGAACAAAAATTAATTACTACAACTTTACCTCTATTTAACATAGGTCTAATCTTTGACCATAATTATCTTTTAATCATCAAAATATCAGATATCAAATCTTATCTAAATTTAATATAGTTTTTAATTAACCTTTATTTATAATTAATCTAAATAAATATTGCGTATTTAAAAAAGACAATATATTTTTGCTTAAAATTACTATTAATAATTAATCTAAATAAAAATAATGAAAATAATTATTACAAATTTTATTCTGTTATTACTAACAGTTACTATTTCAGCACAAAATAAATCTATAAAAGGAAAAATATTAGATAATGATAATAACCCTTTAGTAGGAGTTTCAGTTTATCTTAAAAACACAAACAAAGGAACAGAAACAGACTTTGATGGTAATTTTGTTATTGAACAAATAAAAAATGATAACCTAACTATTATAATATCTTCAATAGGTTTTAAAACAAAAGAAATACAAATAAAAAATCAAACAGATTTAGGAAATATTATTTTATTTGAAGGAAATGAACTTCTACAAGAAGTTGTACTAACTTCTAGGACAAATTCATTTTCTCGTAAAAAAACTGCTTATGTATCTAAACTCCCATTAAAAGATATGGAAAATGCTCATGTTTATACTACTGTTACTTCTGCTTTGTTAGAATCTCAAGTTGTTACAAACTTAGATGAAGCAATGACAAATGCAACAGGTATTTATAAACTTTGGGAAGGTACAGGTAGAGCTCCTGGAAATGGAACTGCTTATTTTTCATCTAGAGGTTTTAGTGTACAACCAAGAATGGTAGATGGTATTGCTGGTGTTACTTTTAGTGCAATAGATCCATCTTATATTGAAAGAATAGAGGTTATAAAAGGCCCTTCTGCTACATTGTTTGGAAGTACAGAAACATCTTTAGGAGGTTTAATAAATGTAGTGACTAAAAAACCTTTTGAAGGTAAAGGAGGTAGTGTAACTTATACTGGTGGTTCTTTTGGTTTAAATAGAGTTTCTTTAGATTACAACACTCCTTTAGGAAAAACAAATGCTCCATTTTTTAGAGTAAATGCTTCTTATTTAACTCAAGATAGTTTTCAAGACGCTGGTTTTAAAAATACATTTTTTATTGCACCTTCTATGTCTTATAGAATAAATAATAAATTAAATGTTTCTGTTAACTTAGAATATTCGCAAACAGAATCTACAAATCCTTCTATGTTATTTTTAAGAAGTGGTATGCCACTTGTAGCTACAAATATCGATGAATTAAATATTGATCCAAATAAATCTTTTACTTCTAACGATATTACTTTAGATAACTCTACTTTAAATACAAGGGCCATTTTTGATTATAAAATATCTGATACTTGGACTTCACAAACTGCTTTTTCTAGTAGTTATGCACAAACAGATGGGTTATACCAATATCAATTTGATGGTGGGGCTGCAGGTCTTTTATTGTTAACTTCAATAACTGGGCAACTTAATAATATTGGTTTAGATGCAGCTACTTTGGGTTATTTAAACTCATTAATAGATCCACTTGTTAACCCAATGTTAGCAGAGGCTTCATCTTTATTAGCTTCAGAGTCTTTTACACGTGTTTATAGTGAAAGAGATGCAAGTGAAACGAGGTTTAACTTACAACAAAATTTTACTGGAGATGTTAAAATTGGAGATGCTAGAAATAGATTGGTTTTTGGAGTCGATTACATCAGCAATCAAAGAAATAGTAAAAATGTAAATGGAAATACAGAACTTACTTCTTCATCAAACTTTCCACAATTAATTGCCACCCTTAATGCTTTAGGTTTATCTCCTTTTTCAGAAGCAATAGAGAGCAATTTTTCTACTTTTCCATATTTTGATGCTTTTATAGCAGCAAATGGAGATGTAATACCAACTACATTTACACCAAATGCTACATATTTTACAGATGCAAAAAATGTACAAGAAAACTTTGATAAATTAGATCCTTTTGTAAGTAATTTAAAATCTCAAACGCTTGCAGCTTATGTTTCTGATGTAATCAATATTACACCTGCATTAACAGTTAATGTTGGTTTACGTTTAGATCATTTTATACAAGATGGTAAAGAATCTACTACAGCAGATGATTATACAAAAACAACCTTATCTCCAAGCGCAGGTATATTATATCAGCCAATTAAAGATCAGTTATCAGTTTTTGGAAATTACCAAACAGGTTTTGTTAATAACAATCCTATAGTTAATGCAGATGGTTCAGTAGATGTCTTTCAACCAACTAAAGCTGTACAGTTTGAAGGAGGAGTAAAAACAAATTTATTTAAAGGAAAATTAAATTTAGGAGCTAGTTATTATTATATAACTGTAAATGATTTTACAACAAGTGATCCTTATGCATTATTATTTCCTGTAACAATTGACATGGCAGAAAGTATTAGTAAAGGTTTTGAATTCGAGATAAATACAAACCCTATTAAAAACCTTAATATTAGAGCTTCTTATTCTATTAACGACAGAAAATACACAGATGTATATAGTGAAAAAGCAATAGATCCAACAACTGGTATTGTAGGTAGACAAGTTGTAGAATATTTAGACAGAAGACCCACAGAAGCAGGTGCAGAAAATTTATATAATTTTTGGGCAGACTACAAATTTGATGAAAATAGTTTTGCAAAAAACTTTGGTGTAGGTTTTGGTTTTAATGGAGCTTCTGAAAACTTAACAAAAAACAATGCTATTGCAGGCGTATTTACAATACCAAGTTATACTGTTTTTAATGCTAGTTTATACTATAATGTTGATAAATTTAGAATAGCAGTAAAAGCAAATAATTTCACAAATAAAATATATTATAATGGTTGGACAACTGTAAACGCACAAGCACCTAGAGCATTTTTAGGCACAATTAGCTATAATTTTTAATGTATCCAAAAGGTTTAATTGAATACAAAATTCTAAGTATAGAGTTTTATAATATATAAAAAAATGATAAGTATTTTAATAATAGTTATTTTATTAGGGTGTTATTTTTTGTACAACACATCAAAAAAAACTCAGTTAGAAAAAAACTCTCTATTAGATTTTTGGTTGCAAAAAAACATCAAAAGAACTAAATATTTGGGGCTAATAATTTTATTTATTGCACTCATATTAACTATCATTTTTTTTGGATTAACAAGTGGCTTATTTTTTTGGTTCTTTACAATATCTACTATTTTTATTTTACTAATTCTAGTATATCCGTTAAAAATATTTAAGAAAAAACACATTATTATTCTGTTTTTAACAACTCAAACACTTGAAATAATTCTAAACTTATAATATGCCTGCTAACAAAAAATATTTAACTAAAAATTCTTGGCAAAAATTTGCTAAAATATCAGCAGGAATTATAGGAGGATATATTATAACTGCTCTTTTTCATTTATCATTAGCCTTATGGTTACCAAATCATAAAGAGGTTTTAATAACATCTATCTATACCTTTTTTATACTTTGGGGAGTTTTGTTAATTATTCCTTATTTGTTTAAAAACGGATGGAAAGTTTGGGTGATATATATTTTAATATCTATACTTTTTTATACAATTTACTTCTTTGGCAAACAACAAAATCCTTTTATATAATGAGTAAAAGAAATTATAATATTTTTTTTAATACACATACTGTAAGCGGTATTGTAATAAGTATAGCTTTATATGTTATATTCTTTGCAGGTGCATTTTCGTTATTTAAAGATGAAATTTCAATATGGGAAGAAGGAAATAATTTAAAACATATTGAGAAAAAAGATATAAATTATGATAAAATATTAAATAATTTAGATCAAAAATATAATTTAATAGGTAGAGATTTACAATTAAACTTTAACTTTAAAAGTGATGATATTTCTGTTTCTATTGATGCACAAAAAGACTCAATTAATAATAAAATTGATCTTGAAAGAAAAGTCTTCTATATAAACACCAATACGTTTGAGCAAAAAACTTATAAAGAACAATATAGCTTAGGAGAGTTTATTTATAGATTACATTATTTTAGGCAAATTCCTTTTATTGGGCAATACTTATCTGGTTTTATTTCTTTATTTTTTTTGTTTGCTATAATAACTGGTGTTATTATTCATTGGAAAAAAATTATTCCTAATTTTTATCAATTCAACCCTAAATCAACATTAAAACGTATCTGGACAGATTCTCACACAGCTCTTGGTGTTATTGGTTTACCTTTTCAATTTATATTTGCTGTTACAGGAGCTTATTTGGGTATTGGTGTTCTAGTGCTTTTACCAGCCACATTTTTATATAATGGGAGTCAAGATAAATTAATAGAAGATTTACGTCCTGCAAGAAAAACTTACGAATGGAAAACCACTACAGATAAAGAAGTTTTAAGTTTTAATTCTTTTGCTAAAAAAACAAACGATACTTGGGATAATTTTCAATTAACCAGAGCATTTATAAGAAATTATAAAGGTAATAATATGGAGTATGTATTAATTGGAGAGCTTAGTGACAAAGAGAGATATATAGGTATTGGTAGAATTGTTTACAATGCATTTACAGGAGAAATACAAGAAATTAAAAACCCTAATAAATTAGGTTATTTAGAAGATTCACAAAGATTATTAGCAAGATTACACTTTGCTGATTTTGGTGGATTTTGGGTGAAAATCATCTATTTTATTTTGGCATTAATTACTTGTTTTGTAATAATTACAGGAGTTTTAATTTATGTAGAAGCTAGAAACAAAAAAAGCATGACGTTAAAACAACGTTTGTTTACTGCTAAAGTTGGTCATATTTATTTAGCAATGTGTTTATCTATGTTTCCTATTATTGCTGCTTCATTTTTATTGATAAAACTGTTACCACAAGCATACATGAATCAAAGAATGGACATTTTGTATGTTTTCTTTTTTATTACTTGGTTAATTACAACAATATATTTTCGCTACAAGAGAGATAATTATTTTACAAACAAAGTCAATTTATTAGCAGGCGCAATTATCGGAATTTTAATTCCAATTGCTAACGGAATTGTTTCTAATAATTGGATTTGGCATACTTATAAGAATAATCAATTTGAAATTCTTTCAGTAGATCTTTTATGGATACTATTGTCTATTACAGCTTTTCTGGTGTATTTAAAAATTAAACCTTCCATTAAAGAACAAAGTGCTTTTACTAAAAACCCTATTGATTTTAAGAATCGAAAAATATTATTACAAGCTGAGAAAAATAAATCAACTATACCTCTTAAAAAAGTAATTACAGTAAAAAATTCATTAAATAAAAACAATATTTCTATGAGAACAAAAATTATAATTCTTTGGATATTTTTAGCAATAGGTTGGATTATTCATCATATATATGGGCTATTCAACATCTATTATAATGAAACTCTAATTATTGATGGAGCTACAGGAAAAGTACCAATGGCACATCACATTTATAGAGTGATATTTGAAGGAGTTTGTTTACTTTTTGCTTTATTTACTCTAGAAGTTTCTAAAAAATGGTTTAGATGGACTTCTTTTACCTGGGCAATTATTACAAGTATGTATAATATATATCATTTTATAGAAGCCCTAATTTTTGAAAGTAGTAATATTTCAGAAATTTTTATGTTGGCATTAGTTTCAGTGGCTAGTATTTTCTTGGTTAGGAATTTAAATAATTGGAGAAAACTTAAATAACCCCAAACAATAAAATATGTGTCAGAATTCAAGAATAATATCAAGTGTAAAAAATGGCGAACTTGCTGTTTGCGATAGTTGTAAAAACTATGCATTAACCTATAATAATGTGTATTTTCAATTTGATAAAAACCAACTTTTACAATTTAGAAAATATGTTGCAAATATAGATATTGATTACTGGCAAGATTATTATGCATGTACAACTAAAAAAAGAAAAATACCTGTAACTACATTACATCAAAATTTAATATTAATTTTTAGTTTAGAAGAAATTGAAGATTTAAAAGTGTTGTTATTACTAAAAGATGATAATAAAGAAGAGTTTTTAATCCCTATTGAAATTGATTACCCATTAATCTTGAATTAATGTTAACTAGAAACCTCATAGATTTTTGTCTATGAGGTTTTAATTTTTAATTATAATCCATTTATAAAATTACCATAAGGATCTTTAAATTGTGTGCCTTCTGCAAATCGATATTTGCTTAGTTTTTTAAATTCTACTAAAGCCCAAAGCACAAATTCTTTTACAAAATACGTATCAGATTTATTCATGTTAGGTTGATGATCTTTTAAGAAATCATCTAAAGGTTTTATTTTATCTAACTCTTTTTTATAAGCTTCTTCTGAGTAATCATCTAACAATTCAAAATCTTCATCAGCATTAAAAAACCAAGACACAATATCATCATAAGGTGATTCATCTGTAGTTTTTTCCAATTTTTTTATTTCAGGAAAATAAGTAGGAAAAAGTGTTTTAATTGCTCTTTTAATTAAAGTTTCTGCAACAACCTGTGCACCTTCTTGTTCTCCTTCATAAACCAATTCTACTTTACCTGTAATTGCTGGTATAATTCCATCAAAATCATTTAAACGAATCATAGTTTCAGCATCACCAGATAAAATGGATCTTCTTTCTGCTGTGCTTAATAAATTCTCGAAAGCAGAAATACTTAAACGTGCACTTACACCACTTTTAGCATCAATATATTCACTATCTCTTGCCTCAAAAACAATTTGTTCTAACAAATCTTTTGCCAATTCTGGAACTTTTATAAAATCCTTTTGAACATTTTTTGCTTCTTGTTGAGTAATTATTTTTGCAGTTTCAATATCCTCTGGATAATGTGTTAAAATCTGCGAGCCAATTCTATCTTTTAAAGGAGTAACAATACTACCTCTATTTGTATAATCTTCAGGATTTGCAGTAAATACGAATTGCATATCTAAAGGCAATCGTAATTTAAATCCGCGAATTTGAATATCTCCTTCTTGCAAAATATTAAACAAAGCCACTTGAATTCTTGCTTGTAAATCTGGCAATTCATTAATAACAAAAATACATCTGTTTGCTCTTGGAATCATTCCATAATGAATAACTCTATCATCTGCATAACTCAATTTTAAATTGGCTGCTTTTATAGGATCTACATCACCAATAATATCTGCTACTGTAACATCTGGAGTTGCTAATTTCTCTGCAAAACGATCACTCCTATGCAACCAAAAAATCGGAGTTGCATCTCCCTTTTCTTTGATTATTTCTACTGCAAATCTAGATATTGGATTTAAAGGATCATCATTGATTTCTGAACCTTCTACAACAGGTATGTATTCGTCTAACAAATCTACCATTAATCTTGCCAAACGTGTTTTTGCTTGACCTCTTAAACCTAATAAGTTGATATTATGTTTGCTTAAAATTGCTCTTTCTAATTCAGGAATTACTGTGTTTTCATAACCATGTACACCTTTAAAAACGGTTTCTTTACTCATCATTTTACTTATGAGATTTTCTCTTAACTCGTCTTTAATTGATTTTGATTCGTATCCAGAATTTTTTAATTCTCCTAATGTATTTATAGTACTTATGTTCATATAATTTGCTTTTTGCCTTTGGTTTTTAGCCATTAGCACTTACATTTATGTTATTACCACTAAAAGCGAAAGGCCAATAGCCAATAGCTGTTTTTCTAACCTTTTATCCTTTTCTTTCTATTCGTTTCATAATCTTCAAAAATCATTTCTCCTAAACCTTTTAAGCCAGTGTAAAATGCTTTTCCTTGATTTGCCTGTGTAAATGCTTTTACAAATTGCATTAAATAAGGGTCTTGTGCAATCATAAAAGTAGTAATTGGTATATGTAATTTTCTGGCTTGTTGAGCCATTGCATAGCATTTATTTACAATGTGCTTATCTAAGCCATTGCTATTTTTATAATATTGTCCATCAGGCAAACGCAAACAACTTGGTTTACCATCAGTTATCATAAAAATCTGTTTATTGGTATTTTTCTTTCTACGTAATAAATCCATTGCTAATTGCAAACCAGCTACTGTATTTGTGTGGTAAGGACCAACTTGTAAATAAGGTAAATCTTTAATTTTAATGGTCCATGCATCATTACCAAAAACCAAAATATCTAAAGTATCTTTTGGATAACGAGTTGTAATTAACTCAGCTAAAGCCATTGCAACTTTTTTGGCAGGTGTAATTCTATCTTCACCATATAAAATCATTGAGTGACTAATATCTATCATTAATACAGTACTCATTTGACTTTTATGTAGTGTTTCTTCTACAACCAAATCATTTTCTGAGAGTGTAAAATCGCCAATTCCATTATTAATTTGAGCATTTCTAATACTTTCAGTCATGGAAACTTTGTCTAAATTATCTCCAAATTGATACGCTCTAAAATCTCCTGTATGTTCATCTCCAATTCCTGGCGATTTACTTTTGTGATTCCCAGAACCACTTCTTTTAATCTTACCAAAAATATGATTTAATGCTTGCTGACGAATTGCTCTTTCTGTTTTAGAAGTAATTTTTGTGCCTCCTGTTCCATCTCCTTTTATTTCTTCTTTAATATAACCTTTCTTCTTTAAATCCTCAATAAAATCATCAATGGTATAATTTTCATCAGTTAAATTATATTCTTTATCTAGAGAACGTAACCAATCTATGGCTTCATCAAAATCGCCAGAAGTATGAGTGATTAACTCTTTAAAAATTTCAAAAAGTTTCTCAAAAGGAGATTGTTTATCTGCTTCATACGTTTTAAAAACAAAACCTTTTCTTTTAATATTATCTTTCATCA
Source organism: Polaribacter sp. Asnod6-C07 (assembly GCF_045063625.1). Lineage (NCBI taxonomy): Bacteria > Pseudomonadati > Bacteroidota > Flavobacteriia > Flavobacteriales > Flavobacteriaceae > Polaribacter > Polaribacter sp. Asnod6-C07. The sequence continues at coordinate 64,677 of NZ_JBEFOF010000005.1, forward strand.
GTATAAAAATACAGCTTTATCTACTTAAAAAATAAAGATTAACATTGCTTTAATATATGTACACATAAATTTGTTTTATTATATTTAAAAAAGATTAAACAAAAAAATATTTAACTTTGGTATATGGCAAAAATAATTATTACAGGAGGCACAGGTTTGGTAGGTACAAAACTTACAGAATTGTTATTAAAGAACAAATATGATGTCATTGTTCTAAGTAGAAATCCGAAGAAAAATAACGAATATAAATGGGATATTTCTAAAAATTATATTGATAAAAAAGCCTTAGAAAATGTAGATTATATTATTCATTTAGCTGGTGCAGGTATTGCTGATAAACGTTGGACAAACGAAAGAAAAAAAATAATTATTGATAGTAGAGTTGATACTGCTAACTTACTTTTTCATAAAATAAAAGAACACAATTTAAATCTAAAAGGTTTTATTTCTGCTTCTGGCATTGGTTATTATGGAGCTATTACTTCCGATAAAATTTTTGAAGAATTAGATAAAGTTGGTAACGATTTTTTAGGTGAAGTTTGCCAAAAATGGGAAGATGCTGCACATCAATTTAAAACCTTAAATATACCAGTAACTATTTTAAGAACTGGTGTTGTTTTATCAGAAAAAGGTGGTGCATTAGAAAAAATGAAAACGCCAATTATTACACCTTTAGGTTCTGGTAAACAATATATGCCATGGATTCATATAGAAGATCTTTGCCAAATATATTTTAAAACAATAAATGATAATTTATCAGGAATTTTTAATGCTGTTTCTCCAGAACATCAAACAAATGCAACTTTTTCTAAAGAATTGGCAAAAAGTATAAAAAAACCATATTTGGGTATTGGTGTACCTAGTTTTATGTTGAAAGTAATATTTGGAAATATGGCAAAAATACTTTTAGAAGGTAGTAGAATTTCTGCAAAAAAAATCGAAAAGAATGGGTATTCTTTTCGATTTAAAACGCTTAAAAAAGCATTAAATACTTTATTTTAAAATCTTAGAATGTTGTTGTAATATTTAAAGCAACATCGCTCCAAGTTTTAGAAACTCCATCTGCACCTGTATGTAAAATTTCACAAACTTTATTTAAAGACGCTAAAGCTTCACCTGCATTCCAATTATTAATATCAATTGTAGTTTGCATATTAAAAGTTTTATCTACAATTGTGTAAGTAAAAAGTACATCTTCTGTTTTACCATTCATTGTAATTTTAGCAATACCATCTTTATCTGTAGTTAAAGATAATTTACCAGTAAGCAATTTTGTATCAGCCATTGCACCAAAGAAAAACTTTCTAATTTTAAAATCTCTACTGCTATCTTTAGTAGCTAAACTACTAACAGGTATAGAAAATTCAGTGTTGTTAATAGCTTCTTTAACAGAATTACCTTCACCTCCAGCAATAATATCAATTTTATCAAACTGACCTCCTACCCCAATTTTTTCTGTAGTTTTATAAGCTGTAAATTTAATATCGTTTTTTGCCTTTGCTACAGAAAAAGCTGCAGAACTAGTTTTAACTTCTGTAGTTATCGTTTCTTTATTTTCTTCTTTTTTAGTTTCTGATTTACAAGCAGAAAAATTAAATGCTGTTGCTACAATTAAAAAAGAAATAATACTTATTTTTTTCATGATTTTAGATTTTTACTATTTAAAATTATATTTGCAAGTGTAATGTATTCTTGTTTTGCTTCCTTTACAGACATACCATTTAATTGCATCCAAGCATTAAATTTAAAAGCATTTCTAACATCTAATTCGTTGTTATTAGAAAATTTATTACCAAAATTTGCTTGCTTATAATAAGCATACAATTTTAGCATGTTGTCTGGTGCAACTGCTTCTTTTAATTCAGATATTTTTTTAAAAGCCGTTTTAAACTTTTCATCTAAATCGTCTGAATTATTTCTATTTTTCTGCGATAACTTGGACACCACCTTTAACTTTATCTCCTAATTTTACATTAATTTTAGTACCTAATGGTAAATAAACATCAACTCTAGAACCAAATTTAATAAAACCTGCATCTGTGCTTTGCACTACTTTATCTCCTTCTTTAGCATAATTTACAATCCTTTTTGCTAAAGCACCAGCAATTTGTCTGTATAAAATTTCACCTACAGTTTTATTTTCTATAACAACAGTTGTTCTTTCATTTTCTGTTGATGCTTTTGGATGCCAAGCCACTAAATATTTACCTGGATGATATTTACTATATTTAATTATACCACTCATTGCATATCTAGTAACATGCACATTTATTGGCGACATAAAAATAGAAACTTGTATTCTTTTATCTTTAAAATATTCTGGTTCTTCTACTTCTTCTATAACTACAACTTTACCATCTACAGGTGCAATAATGGTATGATCTTCTAAAACACCAACTCTTGTAGGGTTTCTAAAAAACTGAAGTACTATTATAACAAAAGCTAAAACTATTATTTGAATTACTTTAACAAGCCAATAAATATCAATAAATTTTTCTGCCAAAAAAATTGCTGCAATAGCAATAATAAAAGTGATTGATATTATTTTATAGCCTTCTTTATGAAATCGAAACATAGTTAAATTATATAGTTAATATACAAATATACAAAGGGTGCAGCAAACAACAAACTATCTAACCTGTCTAAAATACCTCCATGACCAGGCATAATATTTCCACTGTCTTTTATATTTGCTTGTCTTTTAAATTTAGATTCTACCAAATCTCCAACTGTACCTATTAAAGATACTATAACAGCAATTATAAGCCAGTTAAGTGTTGTAAAATCTGTATTATATTTACTAATGATAAAGCCTGTAATAATTGCAAAAACCAAACCTCCTAGAAGACCCTCAATTGTTTTTTTAGGTGATACTGATGGAAATAATTTATTTTTCCCAAAGTTTTTACCAACTAAAAAAGCAAAAGAATCATTTACCCAAATTAATGATAATATGCTAATCATTAAATAAGGATGAAAACTATCTTCATAAAATGGCAACATGACTAAAAAACACATCGAAAAAATTACATAACGAATTGTTAGTCCTAATTTAGATCTGTCATCTGTGAATTTAATCTCTTTTTTTGCAAATAATTGATAGATTAATAATATTGATGACAATAAATTAATAATTAAAATACCAATAGTTGCAAAACTATTTTGTCTTTTTATTAATAGAAACAAAATAAGAGGAAAAAACAAATAGGCAGCATAACTTTTAAGTTGAGCAATTTTAGAAAATTCCCAAATACAAAGAAAGCCAAATAGTGTAATTAATATAATGTATGATTCTTTTGAAAAAAGAATCGCAGAAATAAAAATTAAAATGTAAACAATTCCAGAAAAACTCCTTCTTAAAAGGTTGCGCATATTTATAAATCTTCAAGCAGGAGCAAATATAAGTTTTTTGAGTTATTGTTACCGTAGTTTAAAAAGTTATCATCACTATTATTACTATTATAGTTCTTTATTGATGAAATATTGGTTGGTAAATCTTTTTTAAACTTGGTTTTTATACCTGTTAAACCCTGATTAGTATCTTTAACCAACTGACTTGTAGTTGCAAAAACAATAAAATTATCTGGAAAATCTTTTAAACGCGTACTTTTTAATTGATTAGACGAAAAAAGAATTTCTCCTTTATCTGCTATTAAATGTTCGCAAGAAGTAAATATAGAAGGATCATCGTTAAAAGAATCTACTATATTTAAATCATTAGTTTTTAAAAGTGAACTTAATCTATCATCTAAAAGAAAAATATTTTTCCAGTTATTCTCTGCTATAACTTTTTTAAAATTAGCTATAACTTCCTGATTATTTATACAATACAAAAATTTACCACCTTTTTCTACAAAATTATGTGCAAAAAGATCATCTAAAGCTAGATTTACTTCTTGTTTTTGAACCTCTTCTTCCTCTTTATCAGGGATACTAAAAATTTTCTTAAAAAAATTCATTCAAAAAGTTTAATCAGAAACCTAATCTATAGACGGCGTTTCAATTTCTTTTATAACCTCTACTTCTTCATTATTACTAACTTCAAAAGGTCTTTTACCAAAGATTTTAACTAAATCATCTTTAAAAATAACTTCTTTTTCTAATAATAATTCTGCTAAAACAGTTAATTTTTCTTTATTATTTGATAATAAATCTATAGCTCTTGCATACTGTAACTCTATCATTTTAGAGATTTCTCTATCTATTTTCTTTCCAGTTTCTTCGCTATAAGGTTTAACAAATGCGTCATTACCAGAAGAATCATAATAAGTAATATTCCCTACTTCTTCATTTAAACCATAAACAGTAACCATTGCTCTAGCTTGTTTGGTAACTTTTTCTAAATCGCTTAAAGCACCAGTAGAAATTTTATTAAAAATAATTTTTTCTGCAGCTCTACCACCTAAAGTAGCACACATTTCGTCTAACATTTGCTCTGTTTGTACAATTAACCTTTCTGCTGGTAAATACCAAGCAGCTCCTAAAGATTGACCTCTAGGTACAATTGTAACTTTTACTAATGGTGCAGCATGTTCTAACATCCAACTTACAGTTGCATGACCTGCTTCGTGAAAAGCAATTACTTCTTTTTCTTTTGGTGTTATTACTTTCTTTTTCTTTTCTAAACCACCAACAATTCTATCTACAGCATCTAAAAAGTCTTGATGATGTATTGCTTTTTTACCATTTCTGGCAGCAATTAAAGCTGCTTCATTACACATATTTGCAATATCTGCACCAGAAAAACCAGGTGTTTGTTGTGCTAAAAACTCAACATTAACATCATTAGCTATTTTTAATGGTTTAATATGTACATCAAAAATTTCTTGTCTTTCTCTAATATCTGGTAAGTCAACATAAATCTGACGATCAAAACGACCTGCTCTCATTAATGCTTTATCTAAAACATCTGCTCTGTTTGTAGCAGCAATAACAATTACATTAGTATCTGTACCAAAACCATCCATTTCTGTTAAAAGTTGGTTTAAAGTATTTTCTCTCTCATCATTACCACCTGTCATAGAATTTTTACCACGAGCTCTACCAATAGCATCAATCTCATCAATAAAAATAATAGAAGGCGATTTTTGTTGTGCTTGTTTAAATAAATCACGCACTCTAGAAGCACCTACACCAACAAACATTTCTACAAAATCTGAACCAGATAAAGAGAAAAATGGCACACCTGCTTCACCTGCAACTGCTTTGGCTAATAAAGTTTTACCTGTACCTGGAGGACCTACTAATAAAGCTCCTTTTGGTATTTTACCACCTAATGAAGTATATTTTTCTGGGCTTTTTAAGAAATCTACAATTTCTTGTACTTCTTCTTTTGCACCTTCTAAACCTGCAACATTTTCGAAAGTTGTTTTAACTTTTGTGTCTTTATCAAATAATTTAGCTTTAGATTTTCCGATACTAAAAATTTGACCTCCACCTCCAGAGCCACTTCCTCCTCCAGACATTCTACGCATAAAAAATAACCAAACTGCTATTAAAATAATAAAAGGTAAAAAACCTATAATTGCATCAAAAATGCTAGTTCTTTCTCTATTATCTATATCAACAATTAAATCATTTTCTTGTTTTGCTTTTGCTACACTTTCTTCAAAAGTTCTTTGATCTCCAAAATTATACTCATATACAGCAGAACCTGGTCTGTAAAATGTAGAATTCGTAAACTCTTTATGAGTCGTTTTTTTTAAAGCCTCTTGCGTTAAAAATATTTGAGCTACGTCTTTATTTAAAACAACAATTTCTTTAATATCATTTGCTTTTAAAATTGCATCAAACTTATTTTTAGAAATACTTTTTGATGCTAAATCTCCACTATTAAAAAACTGAACTGCTATAATTACGATTAAGATTGCTCCATAAATCCAATAAGAATTGAATTTAAATTTTGGCAAATTACTTTTGTTCTCTTTATTTGAATCACTCATTGTTATAAAATCAATAGGTTTAAATTGGGTTAATTTCGGTGATTTTAGCATCACCCCAAAGACTTTCTATGTCATAAAAATCTCTTACTTGCTTTTGGAAAATATGAACTACAACATTTACGTAATCCATTAAAACCCACTCAGAATTACCTTGCCCTTCTATATGCCAAGGTTTATCTTGTATTTCTTTACTAACTATTTTTTGTACAGAACCTGAAATTGCATTTACTTGCGTATTAGAATTACCTGAACAAACTACAAAATAATCACAAACTGTATTTTCTATTTCTCTTAAATCTAGTAATTGAATGTTTTCTCCTTTAACATCGTCAATTCCTTTAATAATTACAGCGATTAAATCGTCTGTGCTTACTTGTTTTTTTGTCATTAATTTTATTCTAATTTAAAAGCAAAGTTATTATTTTTTTGCGAGTTTTTTATGTAATATTGAACTTGTTTACACTTTATTTAACAATTGAAAATAATCAAACTTAGTGCCATTGATTCTACAAATTCTTTTTTAAAAGAATTGTCTCAAAAATCTCCAATAGATAACTTTACTGTTGTTGTTACAGACAAGCAAACAAAAGGTAGAGGACAACAAGCTAATACTTGGATTTCTGAACCCTATAAAAACCTTACTACCAGTATATTTATCACAAATTTTGATTTAGAGATTTATCATCAAAAATACTTGAATTTTGCAATTAGCTTGGCTATTTTTGATGTATTATTTGCAAACAACATTAAAGCTCTTTCTATTAAATGGCCAAACGACATTATGTCAGCAAATAAGAAAATATGTGGCATTTTAATAGAAAATAACATCAGAAAAAATAAAATTTATTCATCTATTATTGGTTTAGGCCTAAATGTAAACCAAGAAAGTTATCCAGATTATTTAGAAAAAGCATCATCATTAAAAATGATAACTAACATTAACTATAATTTAGATGACTTACTTTTAGAGTTAATCAATTATCTAAAAGAAAGGGTTAATCAATTAAATTTAAAAAATTATAGTAAACTAGAAAGTAATTATTTAAACGTATTATACAAAAAAGAAACACCATCTATGTTTAAAGACAAAAATGGTGTTTTATTTATGGGTAAAATTACAGGTATTTCTAGTTTTGGTAACCTTTTAGTTGAAATTGAAGATGAAACCATTAAAGAATTCGGAATTAAAGAAATTTCTTTCGTTTAAATTTTCTCTAAATTACTGGTTAAAGTTTCAATAAAACTGGTTAATGGTTTTTTAACCATCATTGCCATCATTGCATTAAATTGACCATTAAAATCTAATTGAACTTCAGATGAACTTTCATCAATAGCATTAATATCTGCAACCAATTCAAAATCTAACTTACTACTTGCAGCACCTAAAGTAATGTTAGAATATTCTGTAGAATCTTTTAAAACCAATCTAATTTCTGGCATTCCTTTTAATCCGAAGATAAAAGAATCTCCATCCACTTCGAATTTTTGGATAGATTCTGGCATTAACTGCTCAAAGTTTTTTAGTTCAGTTAAAAATTCAAAAGTCTCTTGTTGAGATTTTTGCAATACTACTTTATTACCTTTAATGTTCATTATTATTTGCTTTTAAATATTCCATTCACTAGGGTTGGCACGCCATTTCTGTAGTGTTAACCATTCTTTTTCAGAGATGTAACTACTATCTAAAGCTTGTTCTAACAAGTTTTCGTAATTACTTAACGTTTTTAAGTTTACGTTTTTTTCTTCGAAATTTTTTGTAGCCACATCAAATCCGTAAGAAAAAATAGCAACCATACCTTTTACAACAGCTCCTGCTTCTTTTAAAGCAGCAACAGCATTTAAGCTACTATTACCTGTACTTATTAAATCTTCTATAACCACTACATTTTGACCACTTTCTAAATGCCCTTCAATTTGGTTTTTTCTACCATGTTTTTTAGGTTCGGGTCTTACATAAATAAAAGGAACACCCAATTCTTGAGCCACTAATACACCAATAGCTATTGCACCTGTTGCAACACCAGCAATAACATCTGGCTTACCATATTCTAATTCAGCAATTTTAGCAATTTCTTCTTTTAAGAAAACACGTACTGAAGGATAAGATAAAGTGATTCTATTATCACAATAAATTGGAGATTTCCATCCTGAAGCCCAATTAAAAGGCTCTGTTGGACTCAACTTTATTGCTTTTATTTGCAACAAAAGTTCAGCCGTTTTTTTTGCAGTATCTTTGTTTAAAATCATATCGCAAATGTATAAAGTTTTTGTAAATGATACCCCTATTATTATAACTCAATCATCAAAAATTGAAAGTATTTTTCCTGTTTTTGCATTTAACGATATTACTTTTGATGAAATTCTTAGAAGATTAAACGAGAAACTAATAAAAGGAATTATACTCTACTCTATTGATTTAGAGAAAGATTGGAAAACCTTTAAACAAAACCTAAGAGTTATTTCTGCTGCAGGTGGTTTGGTTTTAAATGATAAAAAAGAAGCGCTATTTATTTACAGAAATAAAGTTTGGGATTTACCTAAAGGATGGGTTGAAAAAGACGAATCTCTTGAAAACGCTGCTATTAGAGAGGTTGAAGAAGAATGTGGAATTTTTAATCTTACTATCACAAAAAAATTAATTACAACTTATCATATTTATCATCAAAATGGTTACATTTTAAAAGAAACTTATTGGTATTTAATGCACTCAAATTATAATGCACCTTTAATTCCGCAATTGGAAGAAGGAATTACTGAGGTTTCGTTTAAAAAAACGGATGAAATTGAAGATATTTTAAAAAATACTTACGCGAACATTAAAATAGTGTATGCTACTTATAAAGCGCAGTAGTTTTCTAAAAAACATACTATATTTGCGGACTTAAACAGGCCGATTTTCATGACAAATTTTATCAAAAAGATTACACCTAATGCTAAAAATGACGTTTTAGCTGGAATTACAGTTTCTTTAGCTATGATTCCAGAAGTGGTTGCTTTTGCTTTTGTGGCACAGATAGACCCATTAATGGCACTTTCTGGTGCATTTATTATCGGAATAATTACAGCTATTTTTGGAGGTAGACCAGGATTAATTTCTGGTGCTGCTGGTGCTGTAGCAGTAATTTTTGTACACATGATTTCTGAAGGCCATACCAAAGGAATGTTATTAGATCAGCCAGTAGAAAATATGGGCTTTTTCTATTTAATGGCTTGTGTTATTCTAATGGGAATCATTCAAATTTTTGCAGGTGTTTTTAAATTAGGAAAATTTGTTCGTTTAATTCCGCATTCTGTAATGATGGGGTTTGTAAACGGTTTATCTATCGTTATTTTTATTGCACAGGTAAAAATGTTTTCTCATAAATCATTATCTGTATCTGCAGAAGGCGTTAACCAATATAAAAGTACTTTTATGCAAGGTACTGAGCTGTATACCATGATTGGTTTGGTTTTATTAACCATGGCCATTATTTGGTTGCTACCAAAAATCACTAAAAAATTACCTGCAGCATTAACCGCAATTTTAGTTACTACTTTAATAGTTATCGGTTTTAATATAGATACAACAACTGTAGGTTCTTATATTATAGAAGGTGGTGGAACAGGTTTAAAAGGCGAATTCCCAACTCCGAATTTAGCTTTATGGCAAAATTTACCTTTTAATTTAGATACTTTACAATTTATTGCATTGCCTGCTTTTTTAGCGGCTTCTGTAGGTTTAATAGAAACTTTAATGACCATGAATTTGGTTGATGAATTGACAGAAACAAGAGGAAATGGAAATAAAGAATGTATTGCACAAGGTTCTGGAAATATTATTTCTGGTTTGTTTGGTGGTACAGGAGGTTGTGGAATGATAGGACAAACTGTAATTAATATTAATGCTGGTGGTAGAGGACGTTTGTCTGGTATAATGATGGCAATAACCTTGTTAACTTTTATTCTTTTTGCTGATAAATACATAGAAATGGTGCCTATTGCAGCTTTAGTAGGTGTTATGTTTATGATGGTGATAGAAACTTTTGCTTGGTCAAGTTTTAGAATTTTAAAGAAAATACCAAAATCGGATGCTTTTGTTTTAATTTTAGTATCTGCTGTTACTGTTTTTGTAGACTTGGCTGTGGCTGTTTTTTTAGGTGTTATCGTTTCTGCTTTAGCTTTTGCTTGGGAAAATGCCAAGAAGATTAGAGCTAGAAAACGTTTTAGAGAAGATGGCACAAAAGTTTATGAAATTTGGGGACCTTTATTTTTTGGTAGTATTGCTGCTTTTAACGAAAAGTTTGATATAAAAAATGATCCTGAAAGTGTGGTTATCGATTTTGTTGAAGCTCGTATTTCTGATCATTCTGCCATAGAAGCTATTTTTGCCTTAGTTCAAAAATACCAAGCTGCTGATAAAAAAATTGTATTAAAACATTTAAGCGAAGATTGTAAAGTTTTACTATATAAAGCTAGTCCAATTTTTACGGATATTATTGTAGAAGATATTGATGATCCTAGATACCACTTGGCTGCAAATCCTGAGAAATTCCCTAAACCTTTAGGGGAGTATAAGTTTTAGGTATAGTAATACAATAATAAAAAAAAGCTCAACTTTTAAAAGTTGAGCTTTTTTTTATTATTGTATTTTAACTACTCTATACCTCATAATATGTTCGCAATTCTCACAGGTTATAAAACTATTATTGTTAACAATATTGTTTTTTACATCTATTTCAATATCGCAACTTGGACAATTAATATATTCTATAAAATTTAGTTTAATTGGCGGATCTAAAACAGATTTAATCTCAATTGTTGAATACGTTTTCATTAAAATATGTTTAATTAAATTTAATTAAAAATTTCTTTTTTTTAGACAAAAGTACAAAAATGATACTAATTGTATGTTGACTATTGCATACAATAAGTATAGTTTCGAATAATGATAAATAAATTTCTTCTAAAAGAATTTGGTTTAAAAATTCGAAATTTAAGAACTCAAGAAAATTTGAGTCAAGAACAACTTTCTTTCAGAACAGGTTTTCATCGCACATATATAGACATGATTGAAAGAGGAGAGAGAAACATATCGCTTACAAATATTACTGTATTTGCAAAAGCTTTTAAAATGGATGTCTCTGAATTGTTGAATTTTAAAATTCAGAACCCCAAATTAAGTTATCATGATTATCAACTAAAATCTGATAATTAAATGAGAAGAGCTTATTATAATAATTCAATTAAAGATTTCTTACTTGAAGATTCAAATAAAATTTTAGGTCAATTAAGTTTAAACCATTCTAATCGTTCTCTTGAAGATTTACAAAAAAATGCTTGGGTTAAACAAATACAGATTCTTAAAAGTGAATTAATAGGAGTTGATGGAATAATTTACTTTGAATTTACAATTCCCAGAATGGGAAAAAAAGTTGATAATATAATTATTGTTAATGATTGTGTATTTGTTGTGGAATTTAAAGTTGGAGATGATTCTTATGGGAAGCATGCAGAAATACAAGTAATAGATTATTGCTTAGATTTAAGAAATTTCCATGAAGGTAGTCACTTAGTTAAACTTGTACCTGTTTTAGTGGCAACCAATGCACAATCATGTTCTTTTAATATTGAAGAAGTGATTGAGTTAAACAAAGTTGCTAAATGTAATAAAGAAGGAATTAGTGATGTAATAAAAAAATTTACTCCTTTTTCAAAAAATAAGATTGATGCTAATCTTTGGGAAAACTCTATATATAAGCCAACTCCATCAATAATAGAATCAACGCAAGCTCTATATAAAGGACATAAAGTTGAAGAGATATCAAGAAATGATGCAGGAACTATAAATCTTTCAAAAACATCGAGTTACATAAGTAAAGTCATAGATAATTCAAAATTAAATAAAAAGAAATCTATTTGTTTTATTACAGGTGTTCCTGGTGCAGGTAAAACATTAGCAGGTTTAACTATTGCTAATGAAAGAATGAATGCAGATAAAGATGAGCATGCCGTTTTTCTTTCAGGAAATGGTCCTTTAGTTGATGTTTTAAGAGAAGCTTTAACAAGAGATACTGTTAAAAATTCTAAAGAAAAAGGGGAAAGTATTACAAAGGAATCAGCCAAAAGAAGAACTAGTGCTTTTATCCAAAACATTCATCATTTTAGAGATGAATATTTAAAGCATAAAATAGAACCTACTGAAAAAGTAGTTGTTTTTGATGAAGCTCAAAGGGCTTGGACTAAAAAACAAGTAAGTTCCTTTATGAAAAGAAAAAAAGGAATTGATGATTTTGAAATGTCTGAACCTGAGTTTCTGATTGATGTGATGAATCGTCATAAAGATTGGTGTACAATTGTATGTCTTATAGGTGGAGGACAAGAAATAAATACTGGAGAAGCAGGTTTAGAAGAGTGGATTAATGCTTTTCAAGTCAATTTTAATGATTGGAAGATTCATTATTCTAATTCAATTGTTGACAGTTCAAATTATATAAAAAAAGAATCACAAAAAAAATGGCTTTTAAAAAACGCCATTTCAGAAAAGGATTTGCATTTATCAGTTTCTGTTCGTTCTTTTAGGTCAGAAAAGGTATCAGATTTTATTTATCAACTTTTGGAATTAAATATTGTTAAAACTAAAGCTCTTTTTTCTCAAATTAAAGATGATTTTCCTATTTACTTAACAAGAGATATTGAATCAGCTAAAAGTTGGCTGCGAAAAGTTAGAAAAGGATCTGAGAGAACAGGGCTGATAGCATCATCAGGAGCTAGAAGATTAAAAGCATTAGGTTTAAATGTGAAAAATGAAATTTCAGCTCCTAATTGGTTTTTGAATTCAGAAGATGATATAAGGTCCTCTTTTTTTTTAGAAGATATAGCAACTGAATTTGATATTCAAGGATTGGAGATTGATTATACTTGTTTGATTTGGGGAGCAAACTTCCATTTAAATAATGGTGTCTGGAAATATCAAAGTTTTAAAGGTAGTAAGTGGATGAATATAAATCAGGAAATAAGTAAAGATTATCTCAAAAATACTTACAGAGTGCTATTAACACGAGCAAGACAAGGTATGGTGATTTTTATTCCTGATGGCTCTACATTAGACCAAACAAGACCAAAAACTTTTTACGATGAAACTTATAATTATTTAAAAGAGATTGGTATAACAGAAATACCCTAAAAAAAAAACCTTGTCATTCTAAATTAAGTCTAGACAACTAAATAGAAAATATGATTTTTCTCTAATTACAACTTCATCATTTCTATTAAATTGCTAAAAATTCTTTCAAAATAGGTACATCTGATTCAGCCCAATCTAGGTTAATTAATTCTTTTTTATGAGCTAAAACAAAATCTGAATGCTCTTTTAAGATTAGTTCTCCTGAAATATAATCAGTTAAAAAAGGAATCAATTTAATTTTAAAATCTGGATACTCATAAGCTACAGGAGTTAGCCTTTTTTTAATTTCAATTTTAATATTTAATTCTTCAAATATTTCTCTTTTAATGCATTCAATATCTGTTTCTCCTTTTTCTATTTTTCCACCTGCAAATTCCCATTTTAAAGGTATTTTCATTGTATCACTTCTTTGTACAGCTAGAATTTTATCATTAAATTGAATGATTGCACAAGTAACTTTAATTCTTTTTTCCATAACACAAAAAGCTGAAGAAATTGCTTTTAAACGAATTTACAAATAATTTATAGTTTAAAATAATACTCTCATTCTAAAATTAATGAAATTTTTAATGTATTAAAATTCTAGAAATACCAATAACTAACTATTGTAGCTAAAGTCAACAACTTTATAATATTGCTCCTTATACTTTAATACATTTGTTACCTAATATTTTTCTATAACTTTTGTTACTTTTTTATCCTTAGTAAGTTATTTTTTTAACACTATACTAGTATATTCTAAAAAGTAAAGTGTATAATTTTAAAAAAATTGTAGTATTATTTGACTAAAGGCAATCTTGTAGATTTGGATAAAGTAGACAAATTTAAAAACGGGATTTCAGTGCACAGCATAAGAAGATTATAAACACCTATCGCCCAATAAAAGCATTAAAAAATAACACATTAATTATTAACCTTCAATAAAGATGAAACGTAAATTAAAAGGAGGCATTACAACTTATAAAGAAGGTAGTAAAAGTAAGGATTGATTTTTTTCTTATTGAGAAAAACAAATTAAACCAGTCCAGCATCAATTAAAGGCAAACTTCTTACACGTTTACCTGTAGCATTGAAAATAGCATTGCAAATTGCTGGGGCTATAACTGGAACTCCAGGTTCTCCTACTCCAGTTGGTTTTTCGTTCATTTTATCCATAATATGAATATGGATATTTGGTGCATCTTTCATTCTTGTCATTTGATAATCGAAAAAATTATTTTGCTCAACAGCACCTTCTGTTGTAGAAATTTTTCCATACAAAGCCAAAGACATTCCAAAAAAGACAGAACCTTCTAGCTGATTTTTAACATTGTCTTTGTTTAAAACCAAACCACAATCTATGGTGGTCCAAGTATTTTTGACTTTAACTTTATCATCTATAACAGTAACCTCAACAATAGTAGCTACATAACTGTAAAAACTGTATTGAATTGCAACTCCCAATCCATGATTTTCGGGCAAAGTTCTGCCCCAATTTGCCATTTGAGATGATTTTATTAAAACATCTTTCATGCGTTTTGAATTGTAAGGATGTTCTGATTTTCCTTGAATAACCCTATCTTTCCCTATTAAATCTAAATGAAACTGAACAGGATCTACATTTGCAGCATTTGCTAGCTCGTCTACAAAAGAGTTATTCCCAAAACCACTGTGAATATTAATTACAGAGCGCATCCAACCAATTCTTACATGTGCTTCTGCTTTCGCATTTTCTAATCTAAAGTTTGTTAAATTATAAGGGTTATTGGTAAAACCTTGGTTTAATTCTGAACCAGTTGCATAATCTGACAATGGTTTAAAAATTGATGCAATAGAAGGCATAGCCAATCTTTGCAACCAACCAGAAACATTTCCGTTTTTATCTAAACTTCCTTTTAAATATTGCGCACTTGTAGAATGATAAAAACCGTGTTTGATGTCATCTTCACGTGTCCAAACTACTTGTATTGGTGTACCCATTTCTTTGGATAAAGTAACTGCTTCTACAACAAAATCTGACTTTGATTTTCGTCCAAAGCCACCTCCTAACATAGTTACATTTACAGTAATATTCTCTAAAGGAATCTCAAAAAAATGTGCTAATTCTGCTCTTGCCGTTTGCGGATCTTGTACAGGCGCCCAAACTTCAATTTTATTTTCTTGAAACCAAGCTGTTGCATTGGGTACTTCCATAGGTGCATGTGCCAAAAAAGGAACGTGATACGTAGATTCTACAATTTTATCTGCTTCCTCAAAAACAGTAAAAACATCGCCTTTTTTACCTGGCACTAATTTTGCTTTTTGATGCACTCTTTGGGTTAAGCGTTTTTTATATTCATCAGAATTAAAAGAATGATTCTCTCCATAATTCCACTCAATATCTAATTCTAATTTTCCCTGAAAAGCAGACCAAGTATTATTAGCAATTACAGCAACACCACCTAAAGCTCCAAAAAATTGACCAATTGGAGGATCCATTTTGTTTAATTTAACCACTTTTTCTACACCAGCAACTTTTTCTGCATCAGCACTGTCAAAACTTCTTACAGTTCCGTAAGTTACAGGACATCTTGCAATGGCTGCAAATTTTAAATTCGGAATTCTAAAATCGATTCCATAAGTTGCAGTTCCGTGTGTGAAATCTTTTAAATCGACACTTTTTAAATCTTTACCTATATATTTAAAATCTTCTACTTTTTTTAGTTTGATGTTTTCATCAGCAGGAATTGCAACTTTAGCAGCTTCATCAACCAAATCTCCAAAGAAAATTTTATCACCAGAATTGGTATTTATGATATAGTGATTCTCTGCTTTACAAATAGATTCAGCTACATTCCATTTTTTTGCTGCTGCAGTAATTAACATCATTTTAGAAGCTGCACCCATTTTACGCATAGGTTCTAAAATAGTTCGTACACTTCTAGAACCATCCGTATTTTGATTACCATATTTGGCATTTCCTGTGGCTTGTTTTACAGTAATAAATTGCCAATCTGCTTCTAATTCATCTGCAATAGCAGAAGCCAAAGAAGTTTTAATGCCTTGCCCCATTTCTGAACGAGAAGCAATTAAAGTAATGTTGCCATCTTTTTGAATTTGTACAAATAAGTTGGGTGTAAACGTTCCATCCACTTTTGGTAAAAATTCTTTTTTGTTTGATGACACATTGCAACCTAAAATAATCCCTGTAGATGCTAAACCAAATAATTTCACAAAATCTCTACGATTTATTTGTTGTATTTTACTCATCAATTTTGGTTTTTAAGTGCTACAGCTTTGTGTATTGCTTTTCTAATTCTTGAATAAGTTCCACATCTGCAAATATTAGCACTCATAGCATCATCTATATCTTTATCTGTAGGATTTTCAATTTCATCTAACAAAGAAGTGGCTGCAATTAATTGCCCTGACTGACAATAACCACATTGTGGCACGTTACCTTTAAACCAAGCTTCTCTTAAATATTCTAAATTTTGTGTTGTCCCTTCAATAGTTAAAATCTCTTTACCTACTCCATAAGAAACTGGCATACTACAAGATTTTGTGAGTCTACCATCAATTAAAATAGAACAAGCACCACATTGTGCAACTCCACAACCAAATTTTGTACCTGTCAAACCAACAATATCTCTTATTGCCCACAAAAGTGGCATATCATCCTGCACATCAATCTCATAAGATTTATTATTAATTGAAAGTTTTGTCATATTTTATGTTTATTGTTTTACAAGGTACATAAATTTTAAAAATGATAATTTTATGACGTTAATTTAATAAATCTCGTAATTTTTATATAACACAAAAATTCTTTCTATATTTGGATAGCCAAAATTGGTTAACCAATTCTATCACAATCAAAATGAAACATTTATACCTTCTTTTTTTATTTGTATTTTGCTTTTCTTCTCCAACTTTTTCTCAAGTAACTTTAACTGCAGATGGTTCAGGAAATACTTATGAATTGATAAATTCTGTTTTAGCACCTAATTATGATGTAGTTGAAGTGCCAGATTGCAAACACACCACTTTTGGCAGACATATAGATGAACTTTTTGATGCTGACTTAAACAAAAACGTTTTTCGATTTTTTGCACATGCTAATGAAGATGATGATCGTTGTAAAAACGACGATAGACAACGAACTGAAATTAAATCTTATGACAAAAGTCCTGAAAATTTAAAAGCGATTGAAGGCGAAAAAGTTGTTTACAAATGGAAAATGAAAATTGATGCAAATTTTCAAGCATCACCTAATTTTACACACTTGCATCAATTAAAATCTGTGGGTGGCGATTTTTCTTCTATACCAATGTATACGTTAACTGCAAGAAAAGGGACACCAGATCAATTAGAATTAAGACAAA
This sequence comes from Polaribacter sp. Asnod6-C07, assembly GCF_045063625.1. Classification (NCBI taxonomy): domain Bacteria; kingdom Pseudomonadati; phylum Bacteroidota; class Flavobacteriia; order Flavobacteriales; family Flavobacteriaceae; genus Polaribacter; species Polaribacter sp. Asnod6-C07. Next base: position 82,124 of record NZ_JBEFOF010000005.1, read on the forward strand.
CGAGCACTGATGATCAAGAAACATTAAAAAAAGTAGATTTATCTTTAATAAAAGGACACTGGGTTGAGTTTACAGAAAGAATTGAATTTGGCACAAACAGTTATTATTCCATAGAAATTAAAAGAGTTGACAACCAAACTATTGTTTTTGAATACGAAAACAACTCTATTGATAATTGGCAAAATGGTGCTGAATTTGTACGCCCAAAATGGGGTATTTATAGAAGTTTAAACAACGTGCAAGATTTAAGAGATGAAGCTGTTTTATTTGCCGATTTTAGTATTGAAGAAGTAAATACTTTGTCTGTAAACGATTTAAAAACCAACAATCAAATTATTAAAATATTTCCTAATCCTGTTGTAAATGAAATTCAGATTATTAATTATTTTCCTGAAGATTACAGTCAGATTTACATTTATAATGTACTTGGTAAATTAATTGATATCAAACAAAAAAACAGCTCTAACACGCATAATATTTCTCATTTAAAAAGCGGAACTTATTTTTTAATCTTTAAAAATGATGAAAAAATCATCAGCAGAAACACTGTAGTTATTCAATAAATTAAAAAACTTTAAAAACGGGTAAACGTAAATGCGCTTTTTCGTAATATGGTGAATTTTTATGAATAAAATCTAACTGCATTCTTGGATTCTTAGCAAAATCTGAATCATTGCTTAATTTATCTTCAAACTCTTTTTTAAGTGATGGATTTTCTGCTAATAATTGTTCAGCAACATCTTCGAACACATAGGCAGAATACCCTTCTTTTTGTTGTAAAATAGTATCGAAAAAGTTCCAGTTAAAAAAGGAATCTGTAGCTTCTGCTTCTAAGGTTTCTAATAAATAACGAACTCCATTTTGATTGGTATCAATATAAATATCACCTTTTAAAAATTTAATACTTTCTTTAGATGCAGAAATTGTAGTGTTATAATGCAGATAGTGTCCTTCATAAGGCGATGTTCTACTTTTATAATCTTTAATATGATTTACCTCAACTTTAATTATGGTATCATTATTAAAACGTGTAAACTCAATATTGTTATTCTTTAATCGATCAACAACATTATGCCAACCTTGAGGCAAAATATACGCTTTCGGAATTTCGATTGTTTTGGTAACTTTAAACTCATCAAAATACTTAGTTTCTTTTACAAAAGGTTTTGATTTATCATAAAACAATCGTTTTCCATTGGTAACTTTACTATCTATAATTTCACCTTCATAACCTTTAAAATTTAAAGTTCTATACTTTTCTCTATCCACTTTAAATTGTATAGGATATATTTTTTTAGCTAAAATTTCTGATGTAGCTTTGGCACGTAATTCTTTAATATCTACTGAATTATTTTCAGCAAAATCAAAAGCAGAAAGCATTAACTCATACGTTTGCTCTACTCTAATTTTATAAGGTTTTAGCATATGCGTTTCTACCATTAAACCTAAAGTATTAAACATGGTTGTGTAACCTGTAGAATATCTTGGTGAATCGAAAAATTGCGAAAATCCAGTTTCTGGAGTTGTGCCCCAAACATTTACATAAGGTGTAATATTAATGCCTTTATTAACCAAAGATGTTTCTAAATCAGGTCGCATTTTATTTTGTAAAAAGTTACCTAAACTGCCACCTAATTTGTTATGTTGCGTAAATAAATGTGTAATTGCATATTGATAATCTGCTCCATTACTTACGTGATTATCTATAAAAACATCAGGATTTACAGTGTGAAATATCTCTGCAAAAGCTGCCGCATTTTTTGTGTCTTGTTTTACAAAGTCTCTATTTAAATCGTAATTTCTGGCATTACCTCTAAAACCATATTCTAAAGGCCCATTTTGATTAGCTCTTGTGTGCGAATTTCTATTTAAAGAACCACCAACATTATATACAGGTATTACACAAATAATTGAATTTTGATACTTTTTCTGTAAAGAATCATTTTTCACAATGTCTCTTAACAACATCATAGAAGCGTCAATTCCATCAGATTCACCTGGGTGAATTCCGTTATTGATTAGAATTCGATTTTTTGGTGAGTTTTTTATTTCATCAACATTATAAATGCCTGATTTGTCATACACCACCAAATGCAAAGGTTCCCCTGAATCTGTTTGCCCAAAAGAAAACAAAGAAATTTCATCATATACTTCTGCCAAATCTGTGTAATACGAAATTACCTCTTTGTATTCTGGAGTTTCTGTACCTTTTGAAGTTTCAAAAAGTGTAGTGAAATCTATATTTTCTTTGGATGAATCATCACAAGAAAAAATTAAAATTGAGATAAGAAGTACGATTATTTTTTTCATTTTATATTAAATTAAAATGTCGACAATAAAATCAACATTAATGTATGAGATTTCTCCACAAGGTCGAAATGACAAAACAAAGTGGAAAGCATATTTGTTTTGATTTTTATTTTACTCTAACAGCCTCTGGCACTAAACCTGTGTAATCTCCATCGTTTCTAATTACATCTCTTACAATTGATGAAGAAATATAACTTTTACCAGAAGATGTTAATAAGAAAACCGTTTCAATTTCTGATAATTTTCTGTTGGTATGTGCTATGGCTTTTTCAAACTCAAAATCCCCAGGATTTCTTAAACCTCTTAGAATAAAATTTGCATTTTGTTCTCTACAAAAATTTACAGTTAAACCTTGGTAGGTTACAACCTTTATTTTGGGTTCGTGTTTAAAGGTTTCTTCGATAAACTTTTTACGTTCTACTAAAGAAAACATATATTTTTTATCTGCATTAATACCAATGGCGATAATTAATTCATCGAAAACGGTTACCCCTCTTTCAATAATATCTACGTGACCCAATGTTAGTGGATCAAATGATCCTGGAAAAATTGCTTTTTTCATCTTTATTCTTTTGATTGTCATAAATTCACATTTTTTTATCAGTGAATTTGTAACAGAAATTATCTTAATGTCATTTCAATGGAATTGTCAAACAGTTCTTTTAAAGAAATTCCAGCAGCTTTGGCTTGTTGTGGCAAAATGCTTTCTTCTGTCATTCCTGGCACTGTATTCATTTCTAAAAAATGAGGTTCTCCATCAACAAAAATATATTCAGATCTAGAAAAACCACTCATATTTAAGGCCTTGTATACTTTTTTCGCAACCACTTCTACCCTACTTTTTTCTTTTGATGAAATTCTGGCAGGTGTTATTTCTTGAGATTTACCTTCGTATTTGGCTTCATAATCAAAGAAATCATTTTCTGATACAATTTCTGTAATTGGCAATACTTTTATTTCGTTTTTATACTCAATAACTCCAACTGAAACTTCTGTTCCGTTTAAAAAAGACTCAATTAAAATGGAATTGTCTTCTTTATACGCAACATCAATTCCTTTTAAAATTTCTTCTTTATTATAAGCTTTAGAAATTCCGTAACTAGAACCAGCATTATTTGGTTTTATAAAACAAGGTAAACCAACTTTTTCAATAATTGCATCAGTATCTATAACATCACCTTTATTTAAATATACAGAAATTGCAGTTTTAATCCCATATTCTTTTACAACACTTAAACAATCTCTTTTATTAAAAGTTAATGCCATTTGATAAAAAGGAGCAGAAGTATGAGGTATATTTAGCAGTTCTAAATAACCCAATAGCATTCCGTTTTCACCTGGTGCACCATGAATTGCGTTAAAAACACAACTAAATGTTATAGTTTCATTCGCTAAAACAAAAGAAAAATCGTTTTTATTGATTTTATATTCCTTATCATTATCATCTAAAGCAACCCATTTATCCTTTAGAATATGCACTCTAAATGCGTTGTATTTTTCTTTATCTAAATGTTTGTAAACCACATTTCCACTCACTAAAGAAATGTTAACTTCGGATGAATATCCACCCATTATTATGGCAATATTTTTTTTCATCAAATTGTATTAATTATAACAAATTTATCAAAATATAAATAGAAACTGCAACGTTTAGTTTTTATATCTTTGTGCATCTATCAAAAAACATTTATGAGTATTTTTAAATTTCTGAAAAGCAAATCGTTTTTATTGCAAATTGTAATTGCAATTGTTGGTTTTTTTATATTATTTTTTGTCTTAAAGTTTTGGTTAAACATAACCACAAATCACGACCAAAAAATACAAGTTCCTAATCTTCATAAAATTACTTTAGATGAAGCCGAACGAAAATTAAAAGAATTAAATTTAGATTTTAAAGTGATAGACAGCGCAAGCTACAACCCAACTTATCCTAAAAAATCTGTGATAGAACAAAGCCCTGAAGCTGGAGATTTTGTTAAAGAAAAACGTAAAATATACCTTACTTTAAATCCGTCTAAATTTAGAGATATTACCATTCCAGATTTAAATGGACGCACCAAAAGACAAGCTGAATCTGAATTAACAGCAATTGGTTTTATTGTAGGTACAGATTATACTTATGTTAGAGACATTGGTTTAGATGTAGTTAGAGGTTTACGCCACAAAGGAAAAATCTTAAACCCTAATGATAAATTGCCTAAAAACTCTATTATTGAGTTGGTTTTGGGTGATGGTGAGAGATAGAATTCAGTTAGCAGTTAGTTAGCAAAAATAAAATTCATTAAACTTTACAACTTTGTTTCTTAGAAACTTAGTAACTAGAAAATATGCAAGAAAATAATTCTCAAGACATAGAAAATGATGATTTATACGAACATCATAGATTTACAGCCACTGCTGGTCAAGAGCCATTAAGAGTTGATAAGTTTTTGATGAATTTCATTGAAAACGCAACAAGAAACAAAGTACAACAAGCTGCAAAAGCAGGTAATGTTTTAGTGAATGATGTTGCTGTAAAATCGAACCATAAAGTAAAACCACTTGATGTAGTAAGAGTTGTTTTGGCATATCCACCAGCAGAAAACTTATTGGTTGCAGAAGATATTCCTTTAGATATTGTTTACGAAGATGATACTGTTATTGTGGTTAACAAACCAGCAGGAATGGTTGTGCATCCAGGTCATGGAAATTATTCTGGAACTTTAGTAAATGGATTAATTCATCATATTGAAAATTTACCAACAAATTCTAACGAAAGACCAGGTTTGGTACATAGAATAGACAAAGATACTAGTGGTTTATTAGTTGTTGCTAAAACCGAATTTGCAATGGCACATTTATCGAAACAATTTTTTGATAGAACTACAGAACGCTTATACTACGCTTTGGTTTGGGGAAATATAGAAGATGATGAAGGTAGAATTGAAGGCAATATTGGGCGTAGTTTAAAAAACCGTTTGCAAATGGCTGTTTTTCCTGATGGTGATTTTGGAAAACATGCAGTTACTCATTTTAAAGTTTTAGAGCGTTTAACGTACGTTACTTTAGTACAATGTAAGTTAGAAACTGGTAGAACTCATCAAATTAGAGCGCATTTTAAACATATAGGCCATACTCTTTTTAATGATGAAAGATATGGAGGAAATGACATTTTAAAAGGAACAACTTTTACCAAATACAAGCAATTTGTACACAACTGTTTTAAAGTTTTACCAAGACAAGCTTTACACGCAAAAACATTAGGATTTACACACCCAATTACTGGTGAATTTATGCAGTTCAATTCAGAAGTACCTAAAGATATTACAGACTGTTTAGAAAAATGGAGAACATATTCTGAGAATTCTAAGGATGTTGAATTGTAACTCCTATAAATCATTATAAAAAACCCTAAAAAAATTGAAAATGAAAAAAATATTACTATTTGCTTTTATACTTCTTTGTCAAAATTTATCCTTTTCTCAAACAGATAGCACTACTGTTTCTTTTGTAGCTTATTGGTCTTTAGGTGATATGTATGAATATAAAGTGTCTAAAATTCAACAACAAACTAAAGAAGGCAAATTAGTTAAAGATAGAAAAAGTGAATATACTGCACTTTTTGAAGTGATCGATTCTACCGAAACTTCTTATACGATTAGCTGGAAATATGAGAATGATTTGGGCAATAATTATAACATTCCTGAAGAACTTTTAGAAAAATTTGAAAAATATGAATTTACAGAAGTAAAGTATAAAACCTCTGAAACTGGCGAGTTTTTAGAAATTTTAAACTGGCAAGAAGTCAGTACTTTGTTAAGTGCCATGATTGATGATGTTGTTATTGTTTTAGGTGCAGAAGATAAAGAGATGGAGAAGGTTTTAGAAAAATCTATGAAACCAATCAAAGCCATGTATGCTACTCAACAAGGTATTGAAAAACTGGTTATTAAGGAATTACAATATTTTCATTTTCCTATGGGATATGAATTTAACACTAATGAAACATTAACTTATGTAGATCAATTACCAAATATGTTTGGTGGAAATCCTATAAAAGCAGATGCAAAAGTGTTTTTTGATTCTGTTGATGTAGATGATGATTTTTGTGTATTTAAACAAGAATTAGATTTAGACCCTAAAGATTCTTTAGAATTACTAAAATTGGTATTTAAAAAATTAGGTATTACTGATGAAAAGTTTGAAGAAGCTTTAAAAACATCAAAATTTGAAATAAAAGACAGAAATACTTACGAATATTATTACTACCCTGGTTTACCTCATAGAATAGAAACCGAAAGAACATCATTAATAGATATTAATAATGAAAAAGGTACAAGAGTAGATAAAACTATTATTGAACTACAATATCAAGAAGAATAAAACACAAAAAAACCTCAAGCTTCCACTTGAGGTTTTTTACTATTATTTTGCAATACTTATTTATCTATAGAGCCTAAAACTCTTTTCATAAAAGTATTTAAAGCTTCTTTTTTTGGTGTGCCAGTCTTTACCATTTTATCTACTTCTATAGCACCATACATGTTAGAAATTAACTCACCAATAACATCTAATTCTTCGTCTTTTAAAGAAGGAACTTCTGTTAATGCTTCAAGTGTTTCTATAGTTTCTAAAACATAATCTTGATCGTTTTCTTCGATAAAATTAGTTAAGTGTTTTATTACAGGTAATTTCATAACTACACAACTTCGTTTACTAAATCTTTTAATACATCAAACTTATTGGTTTGGGTTTGATTTACAATTTTACCATCTACAAAAGTTGCAAAAGTTGGTAAATTACTTACATCTGCTAACTTTCTGCTTTCTGGATAAGCTTCTGCATCTGCAATAACAAAAGCTACGCTTTCGTTTTCTGAAGCCAATTTTTTAAATTTTGGTTTCATTATCCTACAATTTCCACACCAAGTTGCAGAATATTGTACTACTACTTTTTGATTATCAGCAACAATTTCTGATAAATTATCTTGACTTAATTCTTGTAACATAATTCTGTTTTTTTATATTTAAAAAATGAGTTTGTGCTATTATCCCCCAACACTAACACAAACTCATTTAAAAAAAATCTATTTAATGAGAAGCTAAATATTCTGCAGTTCCTTTTGCATTAGGAGACATAGCATCTTTACCTTCTTCCCAGTTTGCAGGACAAACTTCACCTTTTTCTTGAACATGAGTTAAAGCATCTACTAAACGTAAATATTCACCAACATTTCTACCTAAAGGCATGTTATTGATACTTTCATGTTGTACAACACCTTCTTCATCAATAATATATGTAGCTCTGTAAGTTACGTTATCACCTTCTACTTGTACAGTTTGTGTAGCTTCATCAAAAGTTTCGTTTGTAATATCTAAAATTCCTAAAATTGAAGATAAGTTTCTGTTAGAATCTGCTAATAATGGATAAGTAACACCTTCTATACCTCCATTATCCTTAGATTGACTCAACCAAGCAAAATGTACTTCAGGAGTATCACAAGAAGCACCAATTACTATTGTGTTTCTTTTTTCGAATTCACCTAAAGCAGCTTGAAAAGCATGTAATTCTGTAGGACATACAAATGTAAAATCTTTTGGGTACCAGAATAAAACAACTTTTTTGTTATTATTAACTGCTTCTTCTAATACATTTACTTTAAATGTATCACCCATTTCATTCATTGCGTCTACATTTAAATCTGGAAATTTTTTACCAACTGCTGTTGCCATTTTTTTTAAATTTTATTTTATTAATAATTTGTTCTTATTTCTTTTACAAAGATACTAATACAAGCAAACTATTTTAAAAATATTAATGGGATGTTCTTATGTTTTAATAAATTTTATTTATACCAAATTACACTTAAGATAAATTAACTTTATTTAAAATTTACTATTTTTAGAAATGCTACAATTCATTATCAATAATTAATATCTATATTAAAATAAAAACAATAGATTTTAATTATTTATAAAATAGTCGTAGGTTTGCCTCATCAATAAAAATAAAACTAAAATTTAAAAATATATTTATAATGGAAAATTTAAAACACGGTTCTGGAGATATCACTAAATGTCCTTTTCACGGAGGCAATACTTCAGCTGAAAAAGATAATAAAGAATGGTGGCCAAATGCATTAAATCTAGACATTCTACATCAGCATGACACTAAAGTAAATCCTTTAGGTGAAGAATTTAATTATCATGAAGAATTAAAGAAACTTGATGTTGCTGCTTTAAAAGAAGATGTTACAAAACTTATGACAGATAGCCAAGATTGGTGGCCAGCAGATTGGGGTCATTATGGAGGTTTAATGATAAGATTAGCTTGGCACTCTGCAGGTTCTTATAGACTTTCTGATGGACGTGGAGGAGGTGGAACAGGAAATATTCGTTTTGCACCTTTAAATTCTTGGCCAGATAATGCAAGCTTAGACAAAGCAAGACGTTTACTTTGGCCTATCAAGAAAAAATATGGTAACAAATTAAGCTGGGCAGATTTAATTGTTTTATCTGGTACAATTGCTTACGAATCTATGGGTTTAAAAACTTTTGGTTTTTCTTTTGGTAGAAATGATGTTTGGCAACCAGAAAAAGACACGTATTGGGGTGCAGAAAAAGAATGGTTAGCACCAAGTGATGAACGTTATGAAGATGTAGAAGAAGCAAGCTCAATGGAAAACCCTTTAGCTGCTGTACAAATGGGACTAATTTACGTTAATCCAGAAGGTGTAAATGGCAAATCTGACCCTGCTAAAACAGCTTTTCATATTCGTGAAACTTTTGCAAGAATGGCTATGAATGATGAAGAAACAGCTGCTTTAACTGCTGGTGGACATACTGTAGGTAAAGCTCATGGAAATGGAGATGCAAGTAAATTAGGTCCTGAACCAGAAGCTGGGCCATTAGAAAACCAAGGTTTTGGTTGGGAAAATTCTAACGGAACTGGTATAGGGAGAGATACTTTTACAAGTGGAATTGAAGGTGCATGGACAACAGAACCTACAAAATGGGATAATGGTTATTTTGATCTTTTATTTGGTTATGAATGGGAACTTGTTAAAAGTCCAGCAGGTGCAACTCAATGGGCACCAATTAATATAAAAGAAGAAGATAAACCTGTTGACGTAGAAGATCCATCAATAAGATTAAACCCAATGATGACAGATGCAGATATGGCAATGAAAGTTGACCCAATTTATCGTGAAATCTGTGAGAGATTTAGTAAAGATCATGATTATTTTACAGAAACTTTTGCAAGAGCTTGGTTTAAATTAACTCACAGAGATATGGGACCAAAAGCAAGATATTTTGGACCAGACACACCTACAGAAGATTTAATTTGGCAAGATCCTATTCCTGTAGGTAATGCTAATTATGATGTAAATCTAGTAAAAGAAAAAATTGCAAATACAGATTTAAGTATTTCTGAATTAGTAAGTACAGCTTGGGATAGCGCAAGAACTTACAGAGGCTCTGATATGCGTGGAGGAGCAAATGGAGCTCGTATTCGTTTAACACCACAAAAAGATTGGGCTGGTAACGAACCAGAAAGATTACAAAAAGTATTATCTGTTTTAGAACCAATTGCAGCAGAATTCAACATCAGTATTGCAGATACTATTGTTTTAGCTGGTAATGTTGGTGTAGAAAAAGCTGCAAATAATGCTGGCTTTGATATAACTGTTCCTTTTTCTTCAGGACGTGGAGATGCTACTGATGAAATGACTGATGTAGATTCTTTTGATGTTCTTGAGCCTGTTGCTGATGGATTTAGAAATTGGTTAAAACAAGATTACATTGTTAGCCCAGAAGAAATGTTATTAGATAAAACTCAATTATTAGGCTTAACTGCTGTAGAAATGACAGTTTTAATTGGTGGTATGCGTGTAATTGGAACAAATTACGGAGATACTAAATATGGAGTTTTTACTGATAATGTTGGCTCTTTAACCAATGATTTCTTTGTAAACTTAACAGATATGGCAAATACGTGGCATCCTGTTGCTGGTACTTTATACGAAATTAGAGATCGTAAAACAGAAACTTTTAAATGGTCTGCAACTAGCGTAGATTTAGTTTTCGGGTCTAACTCTATATTACGCTCTTATGCAGAAGTATATGCACAAGATGATAGCAAAGAAAAATTTGTAAACGATTTTGTAAAAACTTGGACAAAGGTGATGAACGCAGATCGTTTTGACATCAAATAAATAATAAACTACATAAAGGATAAACTCTTTAAATAGAGTTTATCCTTTTTAAAAAATAAAAATATGAATACTTTAAATGCTTTTTTTGGAGCAATCCAAAATGTAAATATTAACTTAATTGAAACACTTTTAAAAAGGTTTCCAAGCTTAGCAAACTCTAAAGATCAAAGAGGATTCAGTCCCTTAGTTTTTGCCACTTATTTTGATAAAAAAGAAATTGCAGAAACTTTAATAAAACACAATGCCAATGTAAATCATAGAGATGCAAAAGGTAACACTGCTTTATTAGGTGTAGCTTTTAAGGGTAATGTAGAAATTGCTGAACTTTTATTAAATAATGGCGCTAAAATAAATATTCAAAATAAATTAGGCTATTCTGCTTTAATTTTTGCAACCTTATACAATCAACCAAAAATGGTAGAATTTTTAATAAAGCAAAATGCAGATTCATCACTAAAAGATTTAGAAAACAAATCTGCATTAGATTATGCAAAAGAAAAGAATTTTAAAGAAATAATTACACTCTTAGAAACTAAAGAAGTTACTTACTTGCAAACAATTTAATATCGTTTGCAGAAACTTCTTTTTCTCCTAAAATAATTAAACGCTCTACTACGTTACGTAATTCTCGTATATTACCTGTCCAATCATATTTTTGTAATAGCTGAATTGCATCCAAAGAAAAAGATTTTTTAGGTGTACCTTGTTCATTAGATATTTTTTCTGTAAAAAAGTCAACTAATAAAGGTATATCTTCTCTTCTATCATTTAACGCAGGTACTTGAATTAAAATAACTGCTAATCTATGGTATAAATCTTCTCTAAATCTACCTTCTGCAATTTCTACTTTTAAGTTTTTGTTAGTTGCTGCAACAACTCTTACATTTACTTTAATGTCTTTATCAGAACCTACTCTAGAGATTCTATTTTCTTGTAAAGCACGTAAAACTTTTGCTTGTGCAGATAGGCTCATATCACCAATTTCATCTAAAAAAATCGTTCCTCCATTTGCAGCTTCAAATTTACCTGCCCTATCTTTATTTGCTCCTGTAAATGAACCTTTTACATGACCAAACAACTCACTCTCAATTAATTCTGATGGAATTGCAGCACAGTTCACCTCAATCATAGAAGCTTTAGAACGATTTGATTTTTCATGTAACCAATGTGCAACCAACTCTTTACCTGTTCCATTTGGCCCTGTAATTAATACTCTTGCGTCTGTTGCTGCTACTTTTTCTATGATTTCTTTAATGTGAGTAATTTCACTACTCTCACCAATCATTTCATAATTTTTACTTACTTTTTTCTTAAGCCTCTTGTTTTCTACAACTAGAACTTTTCTATCTAAAGCATTTCTAACCGTATTTAAAAGTCTGTTTAAATCTGGTGGTTTAGAAATATAATCAAAAGCGCCTAAACGCATTGTATTTACTGCTGTATCTAAATCTCCATGGCCAGAAATCATAACAATTGGCACTTCTGGTTTAATCTTTTTTGCTTTCTCTAAAACCTCAACACCATCCATTTTTGGCATTTTAATATCGCATAAAACCAAATCATAATCGTTATTTTTTATCATTTCTATACCCAACAAACCATCTTCTGCTTGCTCTACATTGTAATCATCATTTTCTTCGGATATTATTTTTGATAAAACTCTTCTAATTGCTGCTTCGTCTTCTATGATTAGTATTTTTGCCATCTATATCTTAAATTTTATTCCTGTTCTTAAATATTGAGCATTCACATTATCTAATGTAAATACATTTTCTCTGTCTTTGTCTCTTAAAACGTTATTCATTCTTAACGTATAACCACAATAAGCATACAATACCAAATGCTTACTAAGTAAATACTCATAACCCAAACCAGAAATTACGACAGATAAAGATATGTGATCTACTTCTTTATCTAAAATTGTTGCTGGTCTTTGTAAATGAGCAAAATAACCATCTATACCAACAAAAGCTTGCAAGTCATTTTTATCATTTAAGCTATATTTTATATTCGATTTTGGCACACCTGCATTAAAAGACCAAGACTCATTAATTTGTCTAAAATAACTAACAAAAGGTAAAGGAAAAGGTATACCAGTTGTTGTGTTATAGGTTAAACCTAAAATTAACCTATATGGCTTTTTTAATTTTGTGGCTTTTGTTCTATCTTTTACAAAAAACATACCACCATTTAAAAATAAGTCATCACCAGTAATTTTTTCTGTTAAAGTAGATGCTAATCTTGGTGTTAGTTTAAAGCCTGCCCTCCATTTATCATTAATTTTATATGTATAACCTAAATTAATATCTAATATGGTTAAGGTTTCTAAAAGTGATTTATCAAAAGGATAATTATCATTAAGGTTCAAAAAAATATTATTATACTCAGCACCTATAAAAATATATTTATCATTTTTTAACTCTATGGGATAGTTAAATAAAGCTCTAATTCTTGTATACTCGTCATCTGATTTTTTTTTAGGTATAAAAGAATATTCTAGCCTTGCTAAATCTGTTAATTGAGCATTCAAAAAACCGATAGAACTTAAGAAGATTAATAAGGTTATTCTTTTTATCACAATTATATTATTTTTCGGTAAACAAATGTACATCTCTTTGTGGAAAAGGGATTGTTATGTTATTTTGTTTAAAAGCTTTATCAATTTCGAAACGAATATTACTTTGAGTAAAACGTACTTCAAAACTATTATTTAACGTAAAAACTACCTTAAAATTGAGTGAACTGTCTGCAAAATCTGTAAATAATACTACAGGTGCAGGATTTTTTAATACAGTTGGCTGATTTTTAGCAATTTCTAATAATATTTTTTTTACTTTTTCTACATCTGTACCGTAAGCAACTCCTACACTAACAGACTCTCTTGTTTCTGTTCCATTCTCTGTCCAATTAAATAAAATATTGGTTAAATATAAATGGTTAGGTATCACTAAAACTTTATTGTCTACAGTTACAGCTCTAGTGGTTCTTAATCTAATATCTAAAACTCGACCAATTTTTCCTTCTAATTCTATAATATCGCCAACGTGAACAGTTTTATCAACCAAAATAAAAATACCAGAAATTATATCTTGAAAAAGGGTTTGCAATGCCAAACCCACACCAATTAATAAAGCTGCAGAAGCCGCAAATACTGCTGTAACATCTACCCCAGAAGTATTCATTGCAATTAAAAAAATAACCAAAAACACAAACCACCTTACATAACCAAAAACTGTTGCAAATTTTTGTTTATCATTAGCAGGCATTTTTCTGGTGATAAACCTTCTTATCAGTTTTAACACATAAGAAGTTACCAATAATGCAACCACAACAAAGATTAACCCTCTTACTGTAATTCCTATTTCTTGACTAAAAACAAATTTATAATCTAAAATAGAAGTGGTTTCTTCTACAATGGTTTCTTTAACTTTATCAATAGTATCTTGCAACATTTATCCTTTATATTTTAACCACTTATATAAGTCTTTGTAGGTAGGTTTTTTACCATACATTAAAATACCAACTCTATAAATTTTGGCAGCTAACCAAACCATAAATACAAATGTAATGATTAACAGACACATAGAAATTGCCAATTCTACCCAAGAAACTCCAAAAGGAACTCGCATTAACATTACAATTGGGCTAGTTAATGGAATGTAAGAAAAAGCAACCGAAATTGGTCCATGAGGATCGTTAATTACAGTTGCAAAACCAACATAAACACCTAAAATTAAAGGCAACATTATTGGCAACATAAATTGTTGTGTATCTGTTTCATTATCTACAGCTGCACCAACAGCAGCAAATAAAGAACTATATAACATATAACCACCTAAAAAATAAAAGATAAATAAAATAAACATTTTTAAAATTGGTAATCTTAAAATCTCTTGAATTACCAATTGCATTTTATCTCCACCAGCAGCTTTTTGTACAGCTTCTAATTGGTCTGCAGGAATTCTAGAAGTTTGCATTTCTGCCACATCAACCCCAAAAACAGAAGATGCTATAGTTATTATAATAAACAATAAAATTCCCCAGATAAAAAATTGTAACAAACCTGCAGAGGCATTACCAATAATTTTACCCAACATTAACTGAAAAGGTTTTACTGATGATACAATAACTTCTATAATTCTACTGGTTTTTTCTTCGATTACGCTACGCATTACAGAAGTTCCGTAAATCATTACAAACATCATTAAAAAATAACCAGCTATTACACCTACTCCAATTTTTAATCCGTTTATTAATTTTGATGATTCTTCACCAGAAAAATTATACATTTTAATATCAGACTGAATTCTAGATGCATTAATTTTTGCAATATCAATTCCGAAATTATTTAGTTTTTCGTTTCTGATTTTAGATTCAATTTTACTTTCTAAAGCACCCATTACAGACATTCCTGGTGAATCTTTTGAGTAAAATTCTATTGATTTTGCCAAAAGCTCTAAACTATCTTGTTTAGGTATTATTAAAGCTCCATAATGATTACCAGCTTCTACTTTCTTTTTGGTTTCCTCAACTCCTAAAGCCGTAAAATCTTGATAGTGCAACGTTTTGGTATTTTTAAAATCTTCTTTAGAAAACAAACCTGATTGATCTACATAAACGATTTCTTTAACCTTTTCGTCATTTTTTTTCATCAAAAAATAAACTAAAGCCCCCATACCTACCATAATTAGCGGACTTAAAAAAGTCATCACTATAAACGATTTATTACGTGCTTTTGCAATAAACTCTCTCTTTATAATTAGTGTTAATTTGCTCATTTTCTTAACTGTTTTTATTTATTGCCTGAATAAAAATATCGTTTGCACTTGGTATTAATTCTACAAAATGTTGTACTTCTCCTCTAGTTGTTAAAAATGATAACAAATCGTTTGCAGAATTTGTATCTCCTAATTTCACATTCATTGTCATTTCTTCTCCAAGCAATTTAAAATCCGCAGGAAAAACTTCGAAACTCTCTTTTAATTGCGCTTTAACTTCATTCGGATTTGCTGTATTTAAGCCCACTTGAAAAGTATTTGTTCTAAACTCGCGTTTAATATCAGCCAACTTACCATCTAATATTTTGTTTGATTTATTAATTAATGCAATTTCATCACACATTTCTTCAACAGATTCCATTCTGTGGGTAGAAAAAATAATTGTTGCACCTTCATCTCGCAATTGTAAAATTTCTTTAGCAATTAATTGTGCATTTATAGGATCGAATCCAGAGAAAGGTTCATCAAAAATTAATAATTTAGGATTATGCATTACAGTAACTATAAATTGTACTTTTTGTGCCATTCCTTTTGATAGTTCTTCAATTTTTTTACCCCACCAAGCAGAAATATCAAACTTATCAAACCAATATTTTAATCGTTTTTTAGCTTCAGTTTTAGACAAACCTTTTAATTGAGCTAAATACAAAGCTTGTTCACCAACTTTCATCGATTTATATAAGCCACGTTCTTCTGGTAAATAACCAATATCTGCAGTATGTTTTGGTGACAAAGGCTCACCATCTAATAAAATAGAGCCAGCATCTGCCATTGTAATTTGATTAATAATTCTTATTAATGAGGTTTTACCTGCTCCATTTGGGCCTAGTAAACCATAAACACTACCTTTTGGTATATGGATAGAAACATCATTTAATGCTCTAAAATCTCCATAATTTTTTACAACATTATTTATTTCTAGTAAGTTATTCATAAATTAGAGTCGATTTTTTAAAGTTGATTAATCACAAATTTAGGTATTTTTTACAGCTATTAGTATCTAAACAAGAGATTTGTTACAGATAAATAAATTGTTAATTTTATTATGCACGCATAACTTTTTTAAAATTTACTATGCACGCATAATAAATTTTAATATATTTGTCAAAATGGACAAAAGTAAATCAATAGATCATCAATTAAGAGCAACTTGGCAAGCAGTCGCAAAACTATACAATGAGCAAGCAACAAAGTATGATAGCACAATGTCTTCTGCTTTTGTTTTGCTAACCATAGACAAAGTAAACGGAACACCATCAACTGCTTTAGGTCCATTAATGGGTATGGAACCCACTAGCCTTTCTAGAATATTAAAATCTATGGAAGAAAAAGGGGCTATTTACAGAGAAAAAAACCCAGATGATGGTAGAAGTGTTATTGTAAAACTAACAGATTATGGATTAGAAAGACGTAAGTTTTCTAAAAATCACGTTTATCAATTTAACAATATTGTAAGAGAACATGTTAATGAAAATGATTTAGAATCTTTTTTTAAGGTGATGAAAACCATTAACATATTAATTGCCGAAAAGAAAATTTTTGAATCTACAAATCAAGATAAATAAGACATAGTTAACTAATTACAAAGAAATGACAAGAAGAATTAAAAAAGTAGCAATTATAGGATCTGGAATTATGGGTTCTGGTATTGCATGTCATTTTGCTAATATTGGCGTAGAAGTTCTTTTATTGGATATTGTTCCAAGAGAATTAAACGACAAAGAAAAAGCAAAAGGACTCACATTAGAAGATAAAGTAGTTCGTAATCGTTTGGTAAATGATGCTTTAACCACTTCTTTAAAATCGAAACCATCTCCTATTTATAGTCAAAAATTTGCAAGTAGAATAACTACTGGTAATTTAGATGATGATATTGCAAAAGTAGCAGATGTAGATTGGATTATGGAAGTTGTTGTAGAACGACTAGACATTAAAAAAATCGTTTTTGAAAAATTAGAGAAATATAGAACTCCTGGTACTATTGTTTCTTCAAATACTTCTGGAATTCCGATTCAATTTATGAACGAAGGCAGAAGCGATGATTTTCAGCAACATTTTGCAGTAACTCACTTTTTTAATCCTCCAAGATATTTAAAACTTTTTGAAGTTGTTCCAGGACCAAATTGTAAACAAGAAGTTACAGATTTCTTAATGATGTATGGAGATAAATTTTTAGGTAAAACATCAGTTTTAGCAAAAGATACTCCTGCATTTATTGGGAATAGAATTGGAATTTTCGGAATTCAATCTTTATTTCATCAAGTAAAAGAATTAGGTTTAACTGTAGAGGAAGTAGATAAATTAACAGGCCCTGTAATTGGTCGTCCAAAATCGGCTACATTTAGAACTGTAGATGTTGTTGGACTAGATACTTTGGTACACGTTGCCAATGGTATTTATGGAAATTGTCCAGATGATGAAGCACACGAGTTGTTTAAATTGCCAGGTTTCATCAACACAATGATGGAAAACAAATGGTTAGGAAGCAAAACTGGCCAAGGGTTTTATAAAAAATCTGTAGTTGATGGTAAAAAGGAAATTTTAACCTTAGACTTAGACACATTAGAATATCGTTCTAAAAAACGTGCGAAATTTGCAACTTTAGAACTTACGAAAACGATTGATAAACCAATTGATAGATTTAAAGTTTTAGTGGGTGGTAAAGATAAAGCTGGTGAATTTTATAGAAAAAACTTTGCTGCCATGTTTGCTTATGTTCAAAATAGAATTCCTGAAATTTCTGATGAACTTTATAAGATTGATGATGCCATGAAAGCTGGTTTTGGTTGGGAAAATGGTCCTTTCGAAATTTGGGATGCAGTTGGTGTAGAGAAAGGAATCGAACTAATGAAAGCAGAAGGAAATGAACCTGCTACTTGGGTAACAAAAATGTTAGCTACTGGTTCTACCTCTTTTTATTCTGTTAAAGAAGGTGCTACTTATTTTTATGATATTCCTTCAAAATCTCAAACTAAAAAACCAGGTCAGGATTCTTTTATCATTCTAGATAATATTAGAAAATCAAACGAAGTTTGGAAAAACTCTGGTGCTGTAATTGAAGATTTAGGAGATGGAATTTTAAATCTAGAATTCCAATCGAAAATGAATACCATTGGTGGTGATGTTTTAGCTGCAATTAATAAAGCAATTGATTTAGCAGAAAAAAATTACCAAGGATTAATTATTGGTAATCAAGCTGCAAACTTTTCTGTAGGTGCAAATATTGGTATGATTTTTATGATGGCTGTAGAGCAAGAATATGATGAATTAAATTATGCAATTAAATATTTTCAAGACACAATGATGCGTATGCGTTATTCTGCAATACCAACTATTTCTGCTCCTCATGGAATGGCTTTAGGTGGTGGTTGTGAAATATCACTTCATGCAGATAAAGTTGTTGCAGCAGCAGAAACTTATATAGGTTTAGTAGAATTTGGAGTTGGTGTAATTCCTGGTGGTGGTGGTTCTAAAGAAATGGCTTTAAGAGCATCAGATTTGTTTCATAAAGGTGATGTTCAATTGAATGTTTTACAAGAACATTTCTTAACAATTGGTATGGCAAAAGTTGCAACTTCTGCTTACGAAGCTTTCGATTTAGGTTTATTACAAAAAGGAAAAGATGTAGTGGTTGTAAATAAAGACAGACAAATTGCACAGGCTAAAAAGCATGCGTTATTAATGGCAGATGCAGGTTACACACAACCAACAAAACGTAATGATGTTTTAGTGTTAGGTAAACAAGCTTTAGGAATGTTTTTAGTAGGTACAGATTCTATGGAAGCAAGTAACTATATTTCTGCACACGATCAGAAAATTGCAAATAAATTGGCTTATGTAATGGCTGGTGGAGATTTATCTGAACCAACAAAAGTATCTGAACAATACTTATTAGATATTGAGCGCGAAGCTTTTTTAAGTTTATGTACAGAACGTAAAACTTTAGAAAGAATTCAGCACATGTTAAAAACGGGTAAACCTTTAAGAAATTAGATTATTAGAATGTTAGATTTCTCGATTGTTAGAAATCTAAATATCTAAAAATCAAATAATCTAAAAATCACAAAAAAATGAAAACAGCATATATAGTAAAAGCATATAGAACAGCAGTTGGTAAAGCACCAAAAGGACTGTTCAGATTTAAAAGAGCTGACGAATTAGCTGCAGAAACCATTCAATATATGATGAATGAACTGCCTAATTTTGATAAAAAAAGAATTGATGATGTAATTGTTGGTAATGCAATGCCAGAAGGTGCTCAAGGTTTAAATATGGCACGTTTAATCTCTTTAATGGGGTTAGATATTGTTGATGTTCCTGGGGTAACTGTAAACCGTTTTTGTTCTTCAGGGTTAGAAACAATTGGTATGGCTGTTGCTAAAATTCAATCTGGAATGGCAGATTGTATTATTGCAGGTGGAGCAGAAAGTATGAGCTCTGTACCAATGACAGGTTTTAAACCAGAATTAAATTATGATACAGTTGCAGCTGGTCATGAAGAATATTATTGGGGAATGGGTAATACAGCAGAAGCTGTTGCTAACGAATTTAAAGTGTCTAGAAAAGACCAAGATGAATTCGCTTTAAACTCGCATTTAAAAGCATTAAAAGCTTTAGAAGAAAATAGATTTCAAGACCAAATTGTACCTATAGAAGTAGAACAAACTTTTATTGATGCAAAAGGTAAAAAAGCAACCAAAAAATATACAGTTAACAAAGACGAAGGTCCAAGAAAAGGATCGAATATTGAAGGTTTAGCTAGATTGCGTCCTGTTTTTGCTGCTGGTGGAAGCGTAACTGCTGGTAACTCATCTCAAATGAGTGATGGTGCTGCATTTGCTTTGGTGATGAGCGAAGAAATGGTGAAAGAGTTAAATCTAGAACCTATAGCAAGAATGGTAAGTTATGCTGCTGCAGGTGTACCTCCTAGAATTATGGGAATTGGACCAGTTGCTGCAATACCTAAAGCATTAAAACAAGCAGGTTTACATCAAAATGATGTTGAATTAATAGAATTAAATGAAGCATTTGCTTCTCAATCTTTAGCTGTAACTCGTGAGTTAGGCTTAAACCCTGATATCATCAACGTAAATGGTGGTGCAATTGCATTAGGTCATCCTTTAGGTTGTACAGGTGCAAAATTATCTGTGCAATTGTTTGATGAAATGCGCAAAAGAGAAATGAATAATAAATACGGAATGGTTACCATGTGTGTAGGAACAGGACAAGGTGCTGCTGGTATTTTTGAATTTTTAAACTAATCATCCGTAAAAAACATTAAAATGGAAACTACAAACAAAGACATATTAAGAGGAGGACAATTCCTAGTTAAAGAATCAAAATGCGAAGACATCTTTACTCCTGAAGATTTTTCTGAAGAGCAAGTAATGATGAAAGAAGCTGTAAGTGAATTTACAGACAGAGAAATTGTTGCAAATAGAGATCGTTTTGAAGCTAAAGATTATGCATTAACAGAAGAAGTAATGAAAAAAGCTGGAGAACTTGGCTTTTTAGGTGTGGCTGTTCCTGAAGAATATGGAGGAATGGGAATGGGCTTTGTTTCTACTATGATTACTTGCGAATATATTTCGAGTGGAAATGGTTCTTTAAGTACTGCTTTTGGTGCACATACAGGTATTGGTACAATGCCAATTACATTGTATGGAACAGAAGAACAAAAACAAAAATATGTACCAAAATTAGCTTCTGGTGAATGGATGGGTGCATATTGTTTAACGGAACCAGGTGCTGGTTCTGATGCCAATTCTGGTAAAACTACTGCTGAGTTAACAGAAGATGGTAAATCATATAAAATTAACGGACAAAAAATGTGGATCTCAAATGCAGGTTTCTGTAATGTGATGATTGTTTTTGCACGTATAGAAGATGATAAAAACATTACTGGATTTATTGTTGAGTATGATTCTGAAAATCCGAATGGAATTACTTTAGGTGAAGAAGAACATAAGTTAGGTATTAGAGCTAGTTCTACAAGACAAGTATTTTATAACGATACAATTGTACCTGCAGAAAATATGCTATCTGTTAGAGGTGGTGGATTTAAAATTGCTGTAAACGCATTAAATGTTGGTCGTATTAAATTAGCTGCAGCTTGTATCGATTCTCAAAGAAGAGTGTTAACAACTGCTTTACAATATGCAACAGAAAGAAAACAATTTAAAACTCCTATTGCAGAGTTTGGTGCTATAAAAGCCAAATTAGCTGAAATGGCTACAAATTGTTATGCAGGTGAATCTGCTAGTTATAGAGCTTCTAAAAATATTGAAGATAGAATTAATATGAGAATGGCTTCTGGTAACACACATCAAGAAGCTGAATTAAAAGGTGTTGAAGAATATGCAATTGAATGCTCTATCTTAAAAGTAACTGTTTCTGAAGATGTACAAGCTTGTGCAGATGAAGGTATCCAAATTTTTGGAGGAATGGGCTTTTCTGAAGAAACTCCTATGGAGGCTGCTTGGAGAGACGCAAGAATTGCTCGTATTTACGAAGGTACAAACGAAATTAACAGAATGCTTTCAGTTGGTATGTTAATTAAAAAAGCAATGAAAGGTCACGTAGATTTATTAGGGCCTGCTACTGCTGTTGGAGATGAGTTAATGGGTATCCCTTCTTTTGATACACCAGATTATTCTGAACTTTTTGCAGAAGAAAAAGAAATGATTGCTAAACTAAAGAAAGTCTTTTTAATGGTTGCAGGTTCTGCAATTCAAAAATATGGACCAGATTTAGAGCAACATCAACAATTATTAATGGCAGCTGCTAATATTTTAAATGAGATTTATTTAGCAGAATCTACTTTATTACGTGCAGAAAAAAATGCAAAACGTTTTGGAGAAGATGCACAAGAAGGCCAAATAGCTATGGCTAAGTTATACTTATACAATGCTGTAGAAATTATTGCCAAAAATGGTAGAGAAGGTGTTGTTTCTTTTGCTGAAGGAGATGAGCAACGTATGTTATTAATGGGGTTAAAACGTTTTACTAAATATGCTAACTATCCTAATGTTGTTGCACTAAGAAACACTATAGCAGAAAAATTAAAAGCAGAAAACAAATATTGTTTTTAAAAATTATTTTAAAACTAAAAATGTTTTAAATTTAGTTGTTTGTTTAAAAAGACCATTGTAATTAATGGTCTTTTGTTATATTTGCCATTGAAATTCCCTGATTAACCATAACTTTAACCAATTTATGAAAACAAAACTATTTTCATTTATTTTATTTTTTGTGCTTTTAGGGAGCTGTAAAGAACCAAAGGTAATTGAAATCAACTCCGAAAAATTATTAGAATCTATTAAGTTTCTTTCTAGTGATGAAATGCAAGGAAGATCTTTTTCTGCTCCAGGTAATTTAAAAGCAAGACAATATATTGTAGATCAATTTACAGCATTAGGTTTACAAAAAGTAATGAATAACGATTACGTACAAGAATTCTCTCATACATTTAAAGGTAAAAGTAGACACGAGGTTTTTCCTATGACAAAACCAAAACCATTAGATGATTACTCTAATGTACCAGACACAACTGCAACTGGGGGTAATGTAATTGGTATGCTTAAGGGCCAAACAAATAAAACTTTTGTAATTAGTGCTCATTTTGATCATTTAGGTATAAGAAAAGGTAATATCTATAATGGTGCAGATGATAATGCTTCTGGTACAGCTGCTTTATTTACAATTGCAAAATATTTTAAAGACAAACCAACAAAGCATAATTTAATATTTGCTGCTGTAGATGCAGAAGAAATTGGTTCTTTAGGTGCAGATTATTTTTTAAAAAATTATAATGACAAGTCTAATATTGATTTAAATATTAATATGGATATGATTGCACATAGTGATTACGATCCTGAGTTATTTGTAAGTGGTTTATACCATTATCCAGATTTAAGAGATCCTTTAGAAGATATAAAATCAGAAAAAATAATTTTATTATTTGGTCATGATGATCCTGAAAACAAAGAACAAAGTGATTGGACTTTCTCTTCTGATCATCGAGTTTTTCATAAAGCACAAATACCTTTTATTTATTTTGGGGTTCCAGATCATAAAGACTATCATAGAAGTACAGACACTTTTGGTTCTATAAACCAAGATTTTTATATAGAGGCTGTAAAGATTGTAATTCAAGCTATAGAAAATCTTGATGAAGATTTAAGTGAATAAATTTAAAAGAGGTTACAATTTGTAACCTCTTTTTTTTGATAAATTATTTAACAAAAAAAATAATTATTTAAATTAATAGTAATCTTAATTTTATCAGTTTCTACTTCTTGTAAATCAGTTCAAAAACCATTAGTATAGATATCGTTTTTTTTATTGATAATAAATTAACAAAAACCAAGTAACTGATATAGCTTTTGAAGCCCATATTTTATCCATAGAAAATCTAAAAACAAGAAAAAAGTGCAACAATTGAAGTTCAGTTTAACTCCTTTTCTAATAGAAAAATTCTAGAAAACAATCCTTTTGTTTTTTATAGAAATAGATGGAAAAAGATTTAGTTTATTGCTTTAAATTAATTAAAAGTTATACCAACACTCTGCATCAAGCTTCTTAAGAATTAAGACAAGTTCTATTATTATACTTATTTCAAATTCAAAAAAAAATCATTCTAAATAGTTTTTGTAATTTATCGTAAATTAGTTCTTTTAAAGCATTAATTATGAAACGAATCACAAAAATATATTTACCAACTCTTCTAAGTCTACTCTTTTTTTATTGTTCAAAACCTGAAGTAAAAAAAGAAAAACCAAAATCAAATACAATTATAGTAAAAAAAAATCCTGACTTTGATAAATATTGGTATTCAGGAAAAGCAGAAATAACTTCGTATAAACTATTACAAGTTCGTTATGGAGAAATTTATGAGGGAACTGCTGTAAACATCTTTGTAACAGAAGGTTTTTTACCTGAAAAACAAGTAAAAGCTGATTATCAAAATGAAAAAAACATTCCTGTTATAAAATTAAATAGTACTAAGAAATTTACAACTGGTATTTATCCATATTCTATAATGACAAGTACCTTCTCTCCTATTAATATCAACAAAAAAGCTCTTAAAATTTCTTTTTCTAGCCAAGAATGGTGTGGAAATACTTTTGCTCAATTAAACAATAAAAGTGATTATCAAATTCAGTTTTATTCTTATTTTGAAACCAATTCTGATAAGAAAATTACATTAAAAAAAGAAATTTTAGAAAATGAACTTTGGAATCAACTGAGAATATCACCAGAAAAAATACCTGTTGGTGAATTGCAAATTATTCCTTCTTTTGAGTATTTGAGCTTGAATCATAAAAAAATTCAAGCTTACAAAGCTGAGGCTAGTTTGTTGAAAAACAGCGATTTTTTAGTCTATACTATCAATTATCCATCACTAAAAAGAAAACTTTCTATACAATTAACAAAAGAATTTCCATTTATAATAGAATCCTGGAAAGAAGAAATAGTTAGTCGTAATAAAACTTTAATAACTAAAGCAGAAAAAATAAAAACGTTACAATCTGCATATTGGAGTAAAAATGGAACTGCTGATGTTGATGAACGAAAAGCATTAGGCTTATAAATTCATATAATTATGAAAATATCAGAATCTAAAATTTTCATTCTATCTGGATTAGTAAATATAATTGCTATTTTAATTTTATCTCGCTTTTTTACTAACCAATATATTCCTAAATATGATGCTATAGTAATGTCTAACTTTGGGTTATTAATGATTGTTCTTTGGGGTTTTGCGTATATCTCAGTTGCTAAAAGTTATAAAAAAGTAAAATGGATTGTGGCTGTATTTGCAATCGAAAAACTAATTTATGCACTTATTTGGTTGAATTGGCGTTTACAAAACAATCTTTCTCCTATTTTTGAAAAAGATGTAATGGCTGGTATTTTCTATTCTATTTACGGAATTAACGATACTATCTTTTTTATCTTCTTCTCTATGGTTTTTATAAAATTATTTAGAAATAAAGCTATTTAAAACAGCTAATCCCTTTTTTATCAATACTTTTGCACGCAATTTGAAAACAAAGCAATGAAACGTATAAAACAATATAAAAAACTCTTTAACGTAGAAGGAGCAATCGATCTTAAAGAATTAAAGAAAACTTATCGAGGTTTAGTAAAAGAATGGCATCCAGACAAATTTCAGGATGAAGAAAAAAAAGCAGAAGCAGATATAAAAAGTACAGAAATTATAGATGGATATCACTTTTTGGTAAGTATTGCTCCTGAAACTAAAGAAGCAAATTTAGAGGCTTATAAAAAAACGATAACAGAATTTCAAGTATCAGATTGGCATCATAAAAGTATGTTGTTAGAAGTAACTTTTACTGATGGTAATACTTATGAATATTTTGGTGTAAATAAAATTCTTTTCGGAAAATTTGTAAATGCTAGATCTATGAATAATTTTGGTAAAAGAAATATTTTTAATTCTTTTACGTACAGAAAATCGATGAAAGCTTCTGTATCAGCTTAAAACACTGATTTAATTATATAAAAAAAAGAGATTACAAAAAATGTAATCTCTTTTTTTTTATATCAAAACTTATATCTATCTATTCTAAAGCACCTAAATAGCGTTCTGCATCCAAGGCTGCCATACAACCAGTTCCTGCAGCAGTAACTGCTTGTCTGTATTCTTTATCTTGTATATCTCCAGCTGCAAAAACACCTGGCATATTTGTATGTGTAGTTTTACCTTTGGTAATTAAATAACCAGTTTCATCCATATCTAAAACTCCTTTAAATAAATCTGAATTTGGTTTATGACCAATAGCAATAAACACTCCTGTTACAGAAATATCGTGCTTTTCTTTTGTTTGATTATTGATTGCTCTTACACCTTCAACAACATTATCACCTAAAACTTCATCAATTTCTGTATTATATAAAACTTCGATATTTTCAGTTTTATTTACACGATGTTGCATTGCTTTAGATGCTCTCATATAATCTTTACGCACCAGTAAAGTTACTTTTTTACAAATATTAGCCAAATAAGTAGCTTCTTCAGCAGCAGTATCTCCTGCTCCAACAACTACAACATCTTGTCCTTTATAGAAAAAACCATCGCAGGTTGCACAGGCAGAAACTCCACCTCCAATTAAACGTTGTTCACTTTCTAAACCTAAATATTTTGCAGTTGCCCCAGTAGAAATAATAATTGTTTCTGCTTCAATTTCTTTAGACTCATCAACAATCACTTTGTGTTTACCTCCTACTTCTGGGTTTAATTCTACTTTAGTAACTAAACCAAAACGAACTTCTGTACCAAAACGTTCTGCTTGTTTTTGTAAATCTGTCATCATTGCAGTACCATCAGTTCCATTTGGGTAACCAGGAAAATTATCAACCTCTGTTGTTGTTGTTAATTGCCCTCCCATTTGCATACCTGTATACATTACTGGTTTCATGTCTGCTCTTGCAGCATAAATTGCGGCAGTATAACCTGCAGGTCCAGAACCAATAATTAAACATTTAATTTTTTCTATATTTTCAGACATAATATTGTGTATCAATTTTGAATAGTAAAAATAAAAATTTTTACATCTTAAAAAAGAGAAAGTTTATAAGTTTTTATGATGAAAAAATAAGAGAAAAGAATAGTAATAAAATAAGTTAAAAATCTATTGTGGTAGCAAACGAACTATGCCCAAATTTTCAACTCCTATATAGATAAAACCGTCTAAACCTTGCTCAATAGAACGCACTCTACCAATATCTTTAAGCAATTTAACTTCTTTAAAAACTTTATTTCCTTTTAAAATACATCTGCTCACATATTGGAATTTTAATGAACCAACTAACAAATTACCTTTCCATTTTCCATATTTATCACTATTGATAAAAGCCATACCACTAGGTGCTATAGAAGGCGTCCAATAATGAATAGGACTTTTCATACCTGGAGCACTTGTTTTATCTGTAAATTTAGTACCACTATAATTAATTCCATAACTCACTTTTGGCCAGCCATAATTTTCTCCTTTTTGTATGATGTTAATCTCATCTCCACCTTTTGGTCCATGTTCATGAGCCCAAATTTCATTAGTAAAAGGATTCATTTCCATTCCTTGCGGATTTCGATGTCCATAACTATAAATTGCCTTTTTGGCATTTTTGTTATTTACAAATGGATTATCTTTAGGGATTGAACCATCATCATTTAATCGATAAATTTTGCCACAATCTCTAGTAATATCTTGCGGATTTACATCTCTATTCCCTCTGTCTCCAATGCTAAAATAAACATGATTTTTTGCATCAAAAGTAATTCTAGAGCCAAAATGTTGACCTCTTGTAGTATTTGGATACGCCTTATATAAAATTTCTTTATTTATTAATTCATTGTCTTTTAATTTTGCCCTCATTAAAGTGGTGTTACCCCCACTACCTGAACCTTCTGAAGAAGCGAAAGTAAAATAGATCCAACCATTTTCTTTATAATTCGGATGTATTTCAACATCCATAAAACCACCTTGACCTCGAACGTAAATTTTTGGAAGATTTGTAACCTGGGTTTTCTTACCATTTTTAAAATGAATTAACCTTCCATCTTTTTCTGAGATTAACATAGAATTATCTGGCAAAAAAGTAAAACCCCAAGGATTTTTTAAACCAGGAACAATCAATTCATATTCCTTATTTTGAGAAAATATTGATAAACTAAAAAAGAATATTGTTATAAAAATAAAATGTTTCATAATCTTTAAAATTAAAATCTAAAAACAAATACAATATATAAATATTATTCTATATTTGCAGTCCTAAAATTGATGACTATTTTTCGGGGTGTAGCGTAGCCCGGTCATCGCGCCTCGTTTGGGACGAGGAGGTCGCAGGTTCGAATCCTGCCACCCCGACCAAAACAAAAACCTTCAGAAAAGTTCTGAAGGTTTTTGTTATTTAATTACAAGAATATAATAATAACTACTTTATCATAATTTTTTCAATTCCTGCTCCTTTATCAGTTACTGTTTTCACAAAGTAAATTCCATTATTTAATTCAGTTGCATTTATTAAAATATTATTCTTTTTTTCTGTTATATTAATTTTCTTTACAGATTTACCTAAAATAGAAAACATCTCTATACTTTTAAGTAATTCGTTATTACTTGTTTGAATTGTAAAACTTTTATCCAAAGAAGGATTTGGGAATAACTTAAATATTGTAGAGTTTAATTTATTAACAGATAATGTATTAGAAAGTTCTACCCATGTTGGTAATTGTGTACAATCTGTTGCAGTACAGGCTAATTCTCCACTAATATTACTAGACTCGTTAAGAGTTGCTGTACCACTTCCTTCATTAAAATTTAATAAAACAACTGTATTATCATCAGATGTATAATCAGCATCTGCAATATCAGTTTGTAAACTAGTTATAATTTCTGTGGTCGTTTTTATTCTTACTTTATCTATGTTTGCATTTAAATAGGTACCAGAACCTCCATATGCCACATAAAAATTAGCAGCTTCTGGTGTTGTAGCCAAAGGTAATGCTACTTGATCAGATAATGTTACATCTACTCCGTTAGCGTATAGTTTTACAGAATTTGTAGCAGAACTACATACTACAACTAAATGGTTCCATTCATCAATATTAATTGCATTGTCTATAGTATTTACAAAAGTATTTCCTGACGTACTATAATGTGTAAAATAGAATCTTTTATCAGCATCTTTATATAAAGTTAACGCAAATTGATTCCATCTTTTAAGAATAACTCTATTATGAATTTCTGTTGATAATGGTTTTACCCAAACCTCAATAGTATAATCTGAAACTCCATTTAGTTTATCTAAAGTATCGTCTGTTTCATACTTTATTCTCTGATCTACACCATTAAACTCAAGGGTATAATCTGTTTGTGCATATGTAAAAACATTTGCAAGTAAAATAAAAAATAAGGTAATTTGTAGTTTTGTTTTCATACTGTATTTATTTAAAGAATTAATATTAGTTTTTTATAAATTTTGATTTAATTAATTTCGTGTTTGTTTCAATTTGAATTATATAATATCCATTTTTAAAATTTGAGACATCTATAGCAACCCTATTATTTTGCTTTTCATATATTATTGTATTTGGTTCTACTAATTTTCCTAAATAATTATATATTGTAATCTTTTTTACTTCTTCTAATAAAGTATTATCTAAATAACAGAATAGAGTATTTGTAGACGGAACTGGATATAATTTTACTTTATTTAATTTTACTTCTTTA
The DNA here is from genome assembly GCF_045063625.1 of Polaribacter sp. Asnod6-C07. Lineage (NCBI taxonomy): Bacteria > Pseudomonadati > Bacteroidota > Flavobacteriia > Flavobacteriales > Flavobacteriaceae > Polaribacter > Polaribacter sp. Asnod6-C07. Next base: position 111,664 of record NZ_JBEFOF010000005.1, read on the forward strand.
GCAACATTTAAAGTTTTAAATTCTAGATTATCATCTGAACTCATCCAATTTGGCTGATTTGGAGAGGAACGCAACTGAATCGTGCTAAAATTACTTGCATCATCTGTTAAATTAATTCCTGTTCCTTCATCTAATGCTAAAAGTATTCTTGTATTACTATCTGCAAAGTATTCTTCTTTTAAATCGGGAATAAAATTAGATGTGTATACAACATTGTCTGTTATTCTAATCTTATCTATTTTGCCATCTAAATAACGACTATAGCTACCCCAATATCTTGCTCCAATGTTTAATGCATTTGATGATGCTGACAAAGAAAAATCACTATCTGTTGAACTATTAATTAAATTACCATTAATAAATAATTTAGTTATGTTTCCTGTTCTAGATACTGCAACATGTACCCAATCTCCGTAACTTAAATTTTCTGTTGAATTATCAGATTGTAATGATGCATTTATATTTCCTGAAGAATCTCGAGATACAAATTTAACAGCATAATCTGCATTTGAATCAGCAATTAAAAACATAGAAAACACTGTTCTTCTATCTAGAATAATTGGATAAGTATCACTTGTTCTTGAATCAATATTTATCCAAGTTTCGATAGTATATGTATTAGAAATATCAAAGTCATTATTTGAATTTTCGTACACAAAGAAAGAATCATTTCCATCAAAATCTAAATAGATATATTCATATGGAACTACAACATCAATAGGTTCAGAATAGCTATTAGCATAATAATTCCCATCAACTTTAGATCGAACTCTATATTTATATGTACCAGCTGATGGAACTATTCTTGTATATGTGGTATCTGTAATATTATTACTTATAGTAGTGTATGAAGAACCCCCATCTGTACTTTCTTGTAATTCAAAAGCATCCCAATTTATTTTCTCACTTGTTTTCCAATTTAAAGTAAATGTTTTACTAGTTGCTGTTATACTACTTTCCACAAAAGCAGGCTCTGGTAAAAGATCAAAAACTGCAGCACTAACACTAGTATATCCACCAGCACTAAAAGATCCTTGCAACCTATACCAAGCATTACTTGTACCATACCAACCCATATTTAAGTGGTAATAAAATTCATTTTCAGGATCCCCTTCATTATAACGATACCCATCAACAACAGGGGCATGTCCTACTCCACTAGAGGCATCTATTGCAATTGGTACTGGATGTCCATTTTCTAAATTCTCATGCATTCTAGACCAAAAGTTTGACCAGCTAGAATATTGATGATGACCTGAAGACCTAAAATAAGAACCAACTGCAGACGGTATCCTATTAATATTACTTGTGGATCCAGATGATTCATAATCCATATCTAAGGCTGTGGCTGTATGAAAAGAAATATAACCCATCGCTTGCTGTTGAGCTAAAGTAGACGAAACTCCATAATATTCATTTAACATATTATTCCAATTGTAGTTGGCACTAGCAAAATTTGCTGTCCAACTTGTTTGAGAATTTCCAGTAGTATCATAATTTGTATGAGAACCAACACCTGTCTCTGGCCATTTGTAATAATGTAAAATCATACTAAGTGATGTTGCTACACAACCTGGTGAATAATTATTTGGAGTGTAATAATTACCTACATTTATTCCGTTTCCAGAATCATTATAACAATTTACCCCTCCCCAAATACTTGATAAATGAGCTCCATATTGTATTAAATTAGATTTCGCTGAAGTTTTTGCTGCAACTTTAGAACTTGCTTGTTTTAACTTTTCCCAAGATTCATTATTCAATAAAACTTGTTTTTTCTTTTTTAGATTTATTTTTTCTGATAAATTTTTCAACTCCTTTTTTGCGTTATTTTTTATCATTTCTAAAAGAATATTTTCTTTTGAAATTTTATAGTTAAAATTAGATTCAGTTGAATAAGAAATTACTGGCAATAAATTTTTAGAAGTAGAAAAAACTATAAACCCTTTAGGTTTTAGGTTCACAACGTAAGAAATTACAGCGTTATTTTCATCTTTTAACTCAAAAACACTTACAGGTTTAATATTATTCTCAAAATTTAAATTTTGTGAGTTTAGAAAACCTAAACCATACTCTATAAAGTCACTTTTCTTTATCTGCGCTATTATACTAAGCTTTATAAATAAAAAAATAATTGTGAAAATAAGTAGTTTTGCTCTCATAGTTTAAATATTTAGAAATGAATAATGGTTATACTGTTTTAATTATAACTAGACTTTATTTTACAGACTTTACTTAGTTTCTCCTAAAACATTCTTTAGCTAATTTTACTTTACTATAACTTTTCTAGTCATACTCAAATTATCTAATGTAATCTGTAATAAATACACTCCACTTTTTACCTTATCTACATCTAATTCCCAAGATTTCATAGACTGTAAACTGGTATTAATTAGCATATCTCTACCAGCTAAATCATACATTTTAAATTGAATTTCATCAAAGTTAAAATCTTGATTTAATGATATTTGCAAATATTTATTTACTACCGGATTTGGAAATAATGTTATGGAATTTTTAATTTTATTTACATCTTCAATAGATAAAGTACCGCTATTTAATTCGTAACTCCATTCTGTATTATTAATATCATTTAGAACGATAACACTGATATTTGATGCTTCATCTTTAAAACGAACTTTATGTATATCTTGAAATGTAAAATAGGATATGGTATTATCATCTAATGAAAAATGATTTTCTTGACTTGGTGTAAAATTATCTGAATATCTATCTACTTTAGAGATTCTTAACTGATCGAAATCTGCTTTAATTCTAGAAGAATAACTACCATGATATTTTTCTGCGATATTTAAAGCTTTATTAGAACTGGGTAAATTAAAATTTGAACCTTCATAAAAATTAATTAAAGAACCATTTATAAACAGTTTTGTTTTATTATCTGAGTGTGAAACTGCGACGTGTACCCATTCATTTAATAAAATTGTATTGTTAGAAACTAATGCTTCTCCACTTGAGTAAGATTTATATTTTATTGCAAAATTATTGGCATTTACATCAAAAATTTCTAATCCAAAAACTCCTTCTATGTCTAAAATTGTATTGCCATTTGCATTATTATCTTTTAACCTTAACCAAGTTTCTAATGTATAATCAGCAGTAAAATCTAAATCGTAATTTGGTGTTTGACGTGCATATGCATATTGGCTACCTCCAAAACTAACATAACCATTATAACCACCTGTTACATTATAAGTTTCTATTTCTGACCAAGAATTAGCATAATAATCTCCATCAACTTTAGCTTTTACCCTAAATTGATACATTTTACCAGTTGGATTATTTACATTAAATTCTTTTGAGGTAATTTCTGTTGAGACTTCTTCCCAATCTCCATTGTCTACTTTTTGTTCTAACGTAAAAACTTCCCAATTTAATTTATCACTTACTTCCCACTTTACAAGAAAACCATTCCCTAAATCTGATTTAGAAATAGAAGTAATATGTGGATTGGGTAAAACATCAAACATAGCACCTGTAATGGTATTATATCCTCCAGAAGAGGCAGTCCATCCTTGTATGTTGTACCAACCATTAATTCCATTATCATTATACCACCCCCAATTAAGATGATAATAGGGTTTACCATTAATTTCTTTGTACCCATCAACTACAAACACATGGCCATCTCCTGTTCTACTTGCATCTACAGCTACAGGAACTGGTCTACCTTTCTGCACATTATCATACAATCTGTCCCAAAAACCTGACCAAGTTACATCTTGATAATGCCCAGAAAAACGAAAAAAATTCTGATAAACAAAAGCTGTTTTATTAATATTAGATGTAGATCCTGAAGGCTCATAATCCATTTGTAAAGCAACACCTACATGATAAATTAATTCGCCAACCGCTTTTTGTTGTTGTTCAGTAGATGGCTTATTCATGTATTCATCTAAAATATCATCCCAATTATAATAAGTACTATCAAAAAAAGCTGAGTGCCTTTTTAATTGCCCATTGTAATTTTCGGAATAAACGTTATTACCTACTCCTTTGATAGGCCATTTATAATAATTTAAAACTTGCGCCATAGAAATTGCTACGCATCCTGGTGAACTGTTGTTTGGTGTATAGTAATTTGTTGGATAAATTGTTTTTCCATTATCATCTACACAATTAACCCCACCCCAAACATCTGTTAAAAAAGGATTTATTTCTTGTGAATACAAAGGTTTAGTTAACAAAAACAAGAGGAATACAAAACCCTTAATTGATAATTGATTTAGACTATTTTTCTTCATCTGTTTATTTTGTTGGTACTGTTGAATCTTCGCTAGTCCAATAAACAGTATTAATTACTTGTATATAATAACTATACACTCCTTTAATTTCTACTTTATCAAAATCTGTAGCAGGCTCAAATGGTGTTAAATTCTCATCTAAATCCATTTGTAATAATGTATTACTATCAACAGCAAATTTTTCATATTGATTAGGAATAAATGCTGTTGGATATCTATCTATATATGAAACTCTAATATTATCAAAAGATCCTTTAAAAAAGTTTATGTTACCACCTCTATACATATAATTAAAATCTAACCAAGTATCATTTACTGGTTGTATCCATAAATCATCTGTACTAGAATCTATTAAAACTCCATTGATATAAAATTTAGCTGTATTATCTGATGAAGAACGAGAAATGGCTATATGTGCCCATTCATCAAAACTTAAATTAATATTAGAATCACTAGAATTCATTGAGCCAAGAGCCAGATTATCATCATCTAATCGATTATATTTTATTGCAAAATCTGCATCTGAATCTTCAACTAAGTACAATTCAAAATTTCTACCTCTTTCCATAATATTTGCTCCGCCTGCTGTTTTACCAGAGATAGAATCTAAACTGCCAATTAATGCATCTGAGTCTACTTTTATCCAAGTTTCATAAGTAAAATCTTCTCCAGACATTGAACTTAAATCTGTACTTGCACCTCCACTAAAAGCGTAAAATCTATCATCTGAAGTATTTGAGCCTGTAAAAGTTGGGTAAGTACGATTAACTCCTTTTACAAAAACGGTATCTACTCTTACAATTATACCTGGATAAACCTCTACAGGATCATCTGAACAAGAAACAAAGATTAGTCCTAAAGAAAAGATGATGATCAGTAATTTAATTATTTTCATATTGTTGTAATTATTTTATGTTATTATTTAAGGTTTGTACCATCCGTTTACAGAAACATCTTCATTTGGTGTTCCAAATTGTGGTGCTAAACCTCCAAATGTGTAAAATGATTCTTGGATTACTTCTAATTGTTGTGCTGGCATAGGAAAATGTAGTAATGAACCATCTTGTAAATTTCCATTTCTTCTCATATCAAAATACTCTATTCCCATCCCTGTTAATGCTAATTCTATAGTTCTTTCGTATGTTATTGCTTTACTAATATCATTTTCATTAACTAATACTTCTGGTAAATTACCTCTGGTTACTCTAGTGCTTGAATTTATTATATCTGCTGCTTCAGACAATCTATTAAGTTTTAATAGTGCTTCTGCTTTAAGCATATCTATCTCTGCTTTTCTCATTAAAATTACGGGTGCAAAAAAGTTTGCATTTATATAATCGTCTAAACGAGAGTATCTATAAGTAGACCACCTGTACATACCTCTTTCTGGCCTGTTATTAGATGCATCATATTCAAAGTCTGTTAGAATTCTTTTATCGTTAGAAATTATTTTCCCTTCATGGGGTAAATCATTTACACCACCATCTGGCCAGTTTGCAGGTATTGATTCATCTAATAGATTTACAACTCTCATATCTACTTTACCCCAGTTTGGTCTTGCTAAATAATATTTATACCAAGACATCCATTTTCTATCAGATCCATTTCCATCTCCCTCTACATTAAAATCTTCTGTAATTCCTTTATTAGTATGTTCTAAAACCGAAAGCCAATCTATAGCCTCTGTTTGTTCTTTATTTCTGGCTGAATACACCATTAATCTCGCTATAAAAGAATGCGCGAGTTTAGACATATCTCCACTAGTAAATGCGTTACCATTTATCCAATCTTCTGGTAATACAAAATCATTATTATCAAAAATTTCTATGGATTTTTCTAACTGCTCAATTGCTAAATTTATTGATGCTGCATAATCTGTAACTAGTAAAGTTTCGTAATCTGTATTTTCATCAGATGGAAAAGTTTTATCGTAAACTAAACCTATATAACCATTACCTAAACCTTGCATAAAATGAGAAAAGCCTTTAACCATTGCTGTTTCTGAACCATTTTCTCCTATCTCTAAACCATTTTGAATCGCTAAAACAACATCATTTGCAGTAGTTGTTACACTATACATATAGCGCCAATAATTATTAATTACAGAATGATAGGCATATGAAGGCGAATTATCTAGAAAAACTCTAGGTTCCATACTCATATCTAGAGTACCATAATTAGCCCAAGTAACAGTTCCCCAATCTGCCATTACCCACATTGCAGGACCTGGTGAACCAAAATTATGTTGTTCTTGTATAAACCAAGTATTAAATAAACCAGATGCTAATGCTCTTACACCATCTGCACCTCGTAAAACTTCTTCTCTATTTGGTTCGTTTATATTCTCTACATCTAATTCTGAAGAGCAAGCAATAAAAAACATACTTCCTAAAAAAAGTAAAAAAGTTTTTTTCATGTTATTAATCATATTTTTAAAATTTTAATTCAACAGAAAATGAATAACTACTAAAATTTGGGTATCCGAAATTATCGAATAAGAAACCATCATAACCTGCTTCTGGATCGTAGCCAGAATAATTGGTTATGGTTAACAAATTTCTACCTAAAACCCCAAGTTTTACAGATTCTATATATTTACCAAACTGACCTAAATCTTTCTTATCAAACAAATAAGAAATAGAAGCCTCATTTAATTTTAAGTATGAAGCATCTTCTACCCAAAATCCGTTTAAAGCTTGTGCATCATATAAAGCCTGATAATAATCTACCGTTTTTTTATTTTCAGGTTTAGTATAAATTTGGTCTATCATTGCATGACGATTGTCGCGAACTAAATACTGAGCAGTTGCATTATAAAGATCTCCTCCGTTTTTCCATTGCCAAAGCATATAGGCTGTAAATCCTTTGTATTTAAAGGTAGAATTGATTCCTAATCTAAAATTAGGGTTAATATCACCTATTTTAACATTTTTTTCGGCTCCATTTTCATCTAAAACAACAAATGGCTTCTCGTCTACTGTACCAACATCTGCTTTATTAACTACAACTCCATCTCTATTTACTATATAGTTGGTTATATCATCATCACTAGCTAATTGTTCAGACATTTGGTCTAAGGTTCTAACAAAATCTACCCCATACATACTTCCATAAACTTCACCTTCACGTATTTTAAATGCACTTCTTGGTCCTGTGCTATATTCAGGAATATTTAATTTTGTTATTTCTTGTCTTGTTCTATCGTATGTTAAAGTTAAATCCCAAGAAAATTGATCATTTGAGATAATTTTAGAGTTTAGCATTGCTTCGAAAGTATTGCTTTCTAATTCACCTCCATTTAACCATTGATATGGATAACCACCTGCGTGTACAGGTAAAGGAGCCAATAAATATTGATCTGTTACTTTTGTATTAGAGTAAGTTGCTACAAAATTAAATCTCTTAAAAAAAGAAGATTCTATACCAATTTCTAACTCACTAGAACGTGATGGTTTTAAATATTTATTACCTAAAGTGCTTTTTGTAAAAGAACCATCATTTACATTAAAAGTTTCGTATTGCGAAGAAAATGAAGGCCTTAACCCAGATGTACCATAAGCAGCTCTTAACTTTAACTCTTCTACATTTTTTATCTTAATATCTTCTGTTAAACGATAAGCTCCTGAAACACGAAAATAATTTTGCCATCTTTCTTCTTCTCCAAATAAAGAAGAACCATCTATTCTAAATAAACCATCTAAAATATATCTGTTTTTATAAACAAAAGATGCAATAGCAAAATAGTTAATTGCTTTTTGATCTGTTTGATAATCTGTAGCATCTATATTTTCTTGAGGTATGTATTTTAGAGATGGAATACCTGGTAAAGTAAACCCAGTACCTGAAGATGTTAAACTATTAAAATGATTGTTCTCGTATAAATAACTTAATTTACCGTTAAAAGCTAAATCATTCCATTTTTTATTAAAACTAAAAGTAGCTCGTAAACTATTGTTATCGATTTTAGAGCGATATTTATTTAAAGAACCTTCTGAGTATTGTGGACTTATAATAGAATTATTATTAGTTTCTTCTGATAATAAATCTATAATTGTACCTTTTGGTATATAATCTGTACTTTGATAATCTTGAGATTCTATTGCAAAAGATCCTTCGAATTTTAACCAATCTGCTATTTTCCATTCTAAACTGTAAGAACCTAAAAATCTTGTTTTTTCTGAGTCGCTTTCTTTAACCCATAAATCGTATAATGGATTTGCAAATTGAGTATTCCATTGATTTGGATAAAAATTATATTTTTGACCATCTACATTGTTTGAAAATAAATCTACATCAGGATCTGTCATTAAAACTTCGAAAAAGGCTTGTGTACCTCCACCTAAAAAATCATTAGAAGTTTTAATAAAATTATTACTTGCAGAAATTTTAATATTATCAGAAATTCTATGATCAATATTCATTCTAACACTTTGTCTTTCGTAACCTTCTGTTTCAATAACAACACCTTTGTTTTGGTTATTTTCGAATGAAAGAAAAATACTCGTGTTATTTACCCTGTGCCCAACACCTGCATAGTTGGTTAAATATTGCCCATTAGTAAACATTTGCTCTTGTAAATCATTATTTACTCTATAAGGCATATCTTGATAATGATCTTCTTTCTCTACTCTATTACCAATAATATTAGGATCCCAACCTGTTACATAATCAGAAGGATAATCTACAAAGTAATATTGTGTATATGTAGTTTGGTCTAACCAATCTGGAGAAAGTTGATAATGATGAGATGTTGATAAATCTAAGTATTTAGTAACTTGTTGTATACCAACTTCATTTCTGATGGTTACAGAGGTAGTGCCATCTTTTAAATTTCCGGCTCTTTTTGATGTAACTACAACAACACCATTTGCTGCTCTAGATCCATACAAAGAAGAAGCAGAAGCACCTTTTACAACCTCTATAGATTCTATATCATCTATATTAATATCTGCTAAAGAGCCTTGAAGTATAACACCATCAACCAAAATCATAGGGCTATTGTTACCTGTAAGATTTGTAGAACCTCTTAAAACAATATTAGAACTACCACCAGGAGAACCACTAAAAGAAGTTACTGTTACTCCAGGAACTTTACCTGCTAAAGAAGCTGATACTGATGTTTGCGGAACTTCATTAAATTTATCTTCATTTAATTTAGATACTGAAACCGACATTAATTTTCTTTTTGTTCCAGAAGCAACACCAGCTATTATTACTTCTTCTAACATATTGTTTTCTAGTTCTAAAACAACATCAAAATAAGATTTATCACCAACTAATATTTCTTTATTTTTAAACCCTAAAAAAGAAAATACTAAAACATCTTTAGCGTTAACTTTTAAGGTAAATTTTCCATCTACATCTGTAATTGTTCCTTTACTTGTGTTCTTTATCAAAACATTTACATCTTGTAAAGGGTAACCTAAATCGTCTTTAACAATACCAGAAATTGTTTTATTTAACTGTTTTGTATTTTTTCTGATAAGAATATCGTTCCCTTTTATAGTATACTCTAAAGACAAATCTTTAAAAGCAATATTTAATATTTTAGAAACAGGTGCTTTAATTACACTCAAGTCTATTTTATAATTTAGTTCTTCTAAATCGCTATTATAAAAGAAATCATACTCTGTTTTTTCTGTTATTAAATTGAATAATTCTTTAATTGTTAATTCTTGATTTACAGTTAATGTAGAGTCCTTAAATTTTTCATAACCAAAGGTGTTAAAGGAATTAGAAAATATTGAAATAGCAATTAAAAGTTGTACTGCAACTCGCATTACTTTTTTACTACTTCTTATAAAAATATGTTTATTCATAAGTTATCTTTTTTTGTCTTTAATTGAAAAAACTTGTTTGCGTAAATAAGTGTATTTTATTTCTCTAGATCTTTGGTTAACTTTACTTTTTTACCTTCAATAGAATAACTTATACCTTTTGTATACTTAAGCATTTGTAAAAAATGATTCAGGTCGTTTTCTTTTTTCAAGGTTCCTGTAAATTTAAAATCTAATAATTCTTCGCCTTCAAACTCAAACTCCTTATTAAACCATCTGTTTAATCTTGGTATTAGTTTTTCTAATTTTTCATTTCTAAAAATAAATACGCCAGATGTCCAAGCAACTACATTTTGCACATCTGTATTTTCTACAATTATCTTATTTTGATTATGATATAATTTGGCCTGATTACCTGGCTCTATAATTTTACTTTCTCCTTGAGGATTAGAAACTTGTATAGAACCTTCTACCAATGTTGTACTAGTAAAATTATTTTCTTTGTAATTAGAAACATTAAATTCTGTACCTAAAACTTTAATTTCTAAATCTGAAGAATTTACCAAGAAAGGGCGTTCTTTATTATGAGCTACACTAAAAAAAGCTTCTCCATTTAAGTTAACTTTTCTTTCTTTAGATAAAGTAGAATTGTTAAAAGTGAATTCTGAATCTGAATTTAATTCTACTTCTGTACCATCTATCATAGAAACATGGTAATTTTTACTTTTCGGTACATAAATAGTATAATCTACAGCTCTTGCTTTACTTACATTATCTGTAGATACAAAAGATATTTCATCAGAATTTACATTTACTAAAATTCCGTTTTCCATTAACCATTTACTATTGGTATCATCTTTTATTTTATAAAACTTATTGCTAGGTGTTTTAATTAATATTTCTGAAGAATTAAAGTCTGAAGTAGCTAGATATTTATCAAAAGATTTTTTTGACAACTTATTTACAACAACATTACCTAAAGTAAAAAGTAAAATAAAAATTGCTGCATATTTTAATACATTTCTAAAAACAACATATTTCGATTTTTTTGCAATTTTCTCTTTCTTAGATTTTTCTAGTAATCGAATATATTGTTCTTGTATAAACTCTGCAGACAAATTAGTATCATCTATATGTAACGCAAATACTTTTTTTAAGATAGAAATTGCTTTTTCAAAATTAGCTTTTCCTTCTGCATTTAATTGCTTTTTATATTCTTGCCAATTGTCGTTGCTATTTTTTTCGTTCGATTTAATCCAAAGAATAAAATCATCATTATTTAACAATTCGTCAATCTTAAAATTTTGATTATTTAACATACTTTTCGTTATGATTTATAAGTACAAGTAAAACTTTACCATTTTGTACTATAAGAAAAGTGTTAAAATTTAAATTTTCTTATTTTTTATTCATCTTAAACATAAAAAAAAGAGAAATAATCTATTAAAACAGACATTTCTCTTCATTATCAAGAATTGAATAATTATTGCTTCTAAGGGATATTTATAATAGATCCAAAGAAAATAGCATTCATAAATAGTTTATTTGTTCCATACCAAGCTCCTCTAAAATTAGGATTATCAGCAAACATTACAACTCTTCCTTTACCTATTTGATTTACTATTATTGATGCAGATTTTGTAAGATAATTATCTAAATTCTCTTTGGTAATATAACCATCTATATGTGGGTTTTTTGTGTACTTTGCTACTGTAGAAAATTTATTTTTACTTGGTGCCAACCAAACTCTATTATTTTTATAAATAGGTAATTCTCTGTTATGATAACCATAACCAATAGGGTGTGTAGTATCTAAATCTACTTTAAAAATTGCTCCACCTATGCTATTTCTTCCTAAATGTTCTCTAGATTCTCCATAATTTAAACGTACTAAAGAATCTTTCGTACTATTTTTATGAACCACCAATTTTTCTTTAACCAATTTATTTCTAATTGCCCAAGAACTTGCTGTACGTATAGTAATTAACGTATTACCCTGAGCTACCCAGTCTTTAAGTTTTTGTCTACTTTTTTCATTTAACAAATTATAATAACCAGAAACCATGATAATAACATTATACTTTCTTAAATCTGTTCTATAAAAAATTCTTTCTGGAACTTTACTAATTGGCATTTGCATTCTTTGTTCTAATAAATGCCAAACTTCACCAGCCTCGTAAGCAGAAACACCTCCTTCTACTAACATCATTGCTTTTGGTTTTTCTAAAGTTATAAAATTAGAACTTCCTAAATCTATACCCTGTAAGCTAAACCCAGTTTTTACAGCGTTTATATTTATATTATATTTTTCTGATGCCTCTTTTAAAATAGTATATAAAGATTCTTCTGAAACATTTTGTATTCCTACAGCAATTAACAAACTGCCTCTTTCTAATTGTTGTGATGAATTCTTTACACTTACTTTAAAAGGTTTGGTGGCAGTTTTTACAATTACCCCTTTATTATGCAGATAATTTAATAAAGCAGGAGCATAATAATCATCCCAAGAAATTAAATATGCATAATTACTTCTAGTAAATTTTTCTAAAGTTATTTTATTTGTTTTTGATGTAAGTTCACTTTTATATTGTGGTGTTTTTTTAAGCGAACTATATTTCATATTATAAAAATTAGCCAAAGACCAAGAAGATGCATCATAAAAAACACTATCTCTATATTTATTATAGGTTTCAAACATAGTTCTTACCATTAAATATTGTGCTTGTTTTGTAGGCACAAAATAAGATTTGTCTTTTCTGTATTTTTTATTTTCTACAGTAATATCATTCTCTAAATCATAAACTTTAATCTTATGTTTTAACAATAAGTCTATAAAGGATTTATTTCTGTTTTTATCATAATCATCACCAAAAACATAGCCTTTTATTTTACTTTCTGATGCTTTATCTATAGATGATCTAAAGAAATTATTTTGATATGAATACAACAACTCTTTATTTGAAATAGCAGCTTTTATGGTAGAAAAACTTGTAACAAACTGATTTCTAATTGTAAATTTAAAGGTAATGTTACCTGTTGGTGTTTCTTGTATATGCCCCCTAGAACTCGCTTGCTCAAATAATAATGATAAAGAACCTTGTAAATCGCCATAAGTAGAACCATAACCAGGATAAGTAGCATCATATTTTTCTTTAGTAAAATACAAGGATTTAATTTTATCTAAATCTGCAGTAAAAAATTTTGCAAAAGCATCATTTAAAACTGTGTAATTTTCTTTTGGTGTAACTGGCGTTAAAGATGCAGAAAGTTGTTTTGGCTCAAAGAAAAAAGTACTATTAGTACCCATTTCATGAAAATCTGTTACTACATTTGGATACCATTCATGATACCATTTTAACTTTGCATTACTTTCGGTCTGCACTGCTAACAGCAAATCTCTATTTAAATCGAACCAATAATGATTTGTTCTACCTCTTGGCCAAGCTTCATTATGTTCTATATCATATTTATCTGCTATTAACGGACTACCTCTAAAAGTATTTACCCAATTGGTATGTCTATCTCTACCATCAGGATTTATTAATGGATCTAGAAAAATAATAGCTTCTTTGAGGTATTCTTTTACTTTAGGATGTTCTGATGCCAATAATACATAAGCTGTTAATAAAGCTGCTTCAGTACCAGAAGGCTCATTACCATGCACATTATAACCTAAGTTGATAAAAATAGGCAAATCAGAAAAATCTTTTATATCTATATTTTTATGAATAACTTGTAGATGCTTTTCTTTTAAATTTTCTAAATTCTTAAGGTTTTTTTCTGAGGATATTACTAAATTAATTAGTTTCCTATTTTCATTTGTTTTTCCATAAGGCTGTAAAATTGCATTATTAGATACTTCTGATAGTTTAGTTATATATGCAACCACTAAATCGTGCCTGGTATGATAATCTCCAATAGCATATTCTAAGAACTCTTCTGGACTTGGAATGTTTTTATTAAAAGGAGCATATTCATTATAAAAGTAACTTTGAGAAAAAGAAAAATAAGAAAAAAAGAATGTAAAAATTACTAATAGCGTACGAGTATTTGTCATATAGAAATTCATTAAGAAGTTTGTCTTTATATTTAAAAACCTTAGTTATTGTTTTTAAGAGCAAACTAAATTTAAATTGTACTATATGAAATATGTTAATTTTAAAGAAAATTATTTTGACAATAAAAAAAACAAAATTTCTATAAAATTACTTCCTAATTTTCTTAATTTTTTAATAGCTCCTGCCAAAACATTTCTAACAGTCTGATATTTAACATCTAATAATTCAGATATTTCAAAATTATTAAAGCCTTGAAAATATTTTAAATAAATTAATTCCTTTTCTCTCGGACTTAATTTTTCTATAAGTAATTTTAATTCATTCAAAACCTTTTCTTTATCTGTATCATCTTCTTGATAAGCAACTGTGCCATCTATAAGATCAAATTCTATTTTTTTAGATTTCTTTACTTTATAAATTTGATTTCTTAAACTTTTAAATAAATAAGCTTTAACATTAGTAATTTCTGATATAGAATCTTTATAATGAATAATATTTAAAAAAGTATCATGAACACAATCTGTAACCTCATTAGAATCAATATATCTAAGACCAAAATTATACATCATTTGATAATGAAAATTATAAATTTTACGAAAAGCAATCATATCTCCTTTCAAAAATAACTTCCATAAATCTTCTTGTGTATCTAAATTAGAGGTTTTTTTAAAACTCATTTTTAAAGTTTAATTTAAAGTTATCTTTAAATTTATTTAATGCTAACATACAAAAATGTCCTAGATACGTTGTCAGGTAATTATATAATTTTGAATATTACATTAATTTAACATTATTGTTAATTTAATAAAAATAATAAGCTATTTAATTGTAATTTTCGAAGTCGAGTTGCTATACAGTTTTTAAATTATATTACTATTTAAAAAGTAATAATTTGGGTATATACTTACCTCCCAAAAAAAAACAAAAACTTAATTTTTACTTTCTTGTTGAATTTCTAAAAACTAAATCTGTATTAAAAACCACTTCTTCATGTGCATATATATTTTTATGTTTTAATTTCTTTATAGAGTAATTTAAAAGCCTTTTTACCCATTTCAAATCCAGGTTGATTTATAGTGGTTAAAGGTGGAGAAATTACAGACGCCATAAACCAATTACATTTATTTGTTCTGGTACTTTTATGCCTTGATTATTAAGTTCTGATATGGAGCCAATGGCTACTAAATCTGTATTAATAAATATTCCATCAACGCTGGTATGATTTTTAAACGTTTATTCGCTTAAAATTTTCCTTCTTAAAAACTCATATTATTTAAGAAGTATACCAAATTGGGGTCATAAATTATATTATTATCATTTAAAGCCTGTTGTAACCTAAAAAACAATCAATTGAATTTTGAGGCAATAATGACCCTCTAAAATGTGCAATTCTTTTACAACCAATGTCTATTAAATATTGTGTTGCTTTGTAAGCTGCCTTTCTATCGTCAATTATAACTTTAGAGCATTTTATAACATCAATTGAAATCTCCAAACCTTAAATATTTTAAACATCAAAGTTCTGCTTTTTATCGTTACTCCAAACTTTTGGTATTGAGCCTAAATTATTTTAAAAAGTTAAAAAGGCAACCGAATTATATTGGTTTGATTTTCGTATTAAATTATTTTCCAACAAATTTAATGACGAAAAATCATGAAAACTTGAACCACAATTAATACCAGAACTTTCCTGAAATAGGTTGACTAAAAATAAATTACAGTGACTTATGAAAACACAAAATTAATAATAGTGAAAAAAAATTACCAAAAAGCAACTTTAGATCTCCAATAATTGGTTGTTATCAAATTTAAAACGGTCTTATCTTAACAAACTTTACAAGTAAAAAATATGAGAATAATATGCTACTGGATTAGAAGGTATTGAACCTTAGAGCAACAATAAACGGGTATAATTAAACTAGATGAAATTAAAAAACTAAAAGAACATAATATTAGAAAGAACTTGAGTTTAAAAAAGAGTTTTTACAAGATATTATTGCAAATATTGAACTCAATACAGGTGTAGATATATCCAAAAAAGTAGTTCCAAAAAATATTTACAAAAGAGATTTAACTAGAAAATAAAAATAGTTAAACGACAAAAAAATCATCAGAATAGTAAAAGAATTTCGAAAAAGATCAACTTATAACAATATAAAACATACTTTATTTAAAATAGATTGTAATATTATGTTACAGCATTTCTTTTCTTCTTATTTTAATTCTCATAGCGCCTTCAATAGGTTTTTCTGAAACTAAAATTAGATATCCAGCACCTCCAGCACCTGCTAATTTCCAAGCAAGGGCTTTTTCTTTATATTTATCAATTTCATTTAAAATTCTATCATTAACCATTGATGGAAACATTTTAACTTGAGCATTAAAAGATTTTAAAAAGCTATCAGCAAACCCTTCTAAGTCCTTCTCTTTTATAGATTCCCAAACATTATCAGCTGCAGTTGTAAGAGATTTTACATTTTCCTCATTGATAAAAGTGTCAGATAGTAAATCTAATCCTTTTTCTCTAGGCCATAAAAGAACCATAGAAATATGTTCTTCTAACCATTCTAATGTGGTTTCATCTTGTATAGATTCAAATTTTGTAGGCCAAAATCCATCATTATAATAATGCCTTGTTAATCCAGGCATACAAATACCAATAGCATCTTGTGCTCCAGATATCATTGTAGAACCTGGTGTATTTTCAAATTTAAAAAGTATTTCAGCAAGTTTTTCTGGCTTTTCTAAAGGCAAATAATAAGGCCATATTTTTTTTGCAGCATTTCTGGTTGATGTAGACATTCCACATCGTTCATTATATTCTACTATTGGCTCTAAAGAAATAGTAATAGCCCAACCTGGATGGTATTTAGAAACATATGGTTGATCTATCCAAGTTCCTCCTAAATCAATTCTATAAGGTAAAGTACAATTTCCACCAGTTCTTATAGCTGTTGTTGATCGTTCAGGAAGACCAGTATCTGGAATTCTCTTTAACTTTTTTAATTCAATATTTAATTCCTGACACAATTCTTCTTTCTTCGGAGAATAGCCATCTTCATTAACAACAAAAAAATCTGGTTTTAGTTTTATAAGATCTTCTTTAAAATCTAAAATCCCAGAACCTGAATTTACGAATGCTTGTTTTACATGCTTTATGGCATTAATCATATAAATTCTCTCTTGCTCAGAATTTATAGTTTGTCTTCCTTTTAATTCTGAAATTGTGCTGTCAGAACCAATACCTACATACAAATCTCCATATTTAGATGCTTCTTTGAAAAATGCAATATGACCACTATGAAGCATATCAAAACAACCAGAAACAAATACTTTCTTTTTCATTTTTACTTATTTCAATAAATGTTTAGGTAAATCTTCAACTCTCTCACAACAAAGCTGCTCCATAACTTGCTGTAATTCAGTTTTTAAAAGCGATATAGTATGATCTCCACCTTTTTTACCAAGAGCAGCAGCTCCATACATAAAAGATCTTCCCATAAATGTAAATTTCGCTCCACTTGCTAATGCTCTAGCAACATCTGGTCCAGAACGAATTCCACTATCCATCATTACCTCAATTTGATCACCATATTTTTCTGCAATAGAAGTTAATGGTTTAATTGATGATTCTCCTGCATCTAATTGTCTTCCTCCATGATTAGAAACGATTATTCCATCTAAACCTAAACGTATTGCTTTTTCTGCATCTTGATGACATGCAACACCTTTTAAAACGATTTTACCTTTCCACATTTCACGAATTGGTTTTATTTTTTCTTCATCTAACCTTCCAGAAAAAGTTTGATCCATAAATTTACCTAATTGTTTTAAATCTAAATTTTTAGGCATATATGGTAGTAAATTCGCAAAATTTGGGATTCCATGTTTTAAAGTTTGTAAACTCCAATGAGGTCTTCCAAAAGCTTGTAAAATATTAGTTAGGTTCATTTTTGGAGGCATTGCCAATCCATTTCTGATATCTCTTGGTCTAAATCCAAAACTTGGCACATCACATAAAATAACTAAAACAGGGCACTCTGCAGCTTCAGCTCTCTTTAAAATATCATCTCTTAAACTATCTTCAGCTGGATGATACAATTGAAACCAAGCTTTCCCTTCAGTTATTTCACTTGCACGTTCTATACTAGTAGTAGTAACTGTACTTAAAATAAAAGGAATATTTTGTTCAAAAGCAGCTTTTGCCAGAATTTCTGGAGAATTTGGCCACATTAAACCTTGTAATCCTACTGGAGCAATTCCAAAAGGCGCATCATACTCAATGCCAAATAATTTAGTTTTTTGGTTAGCTCCATTAAATTTTCTTAAGTATTGAGGTACCAATTGTACATCTCTTAATTCTGATGTATTTCTGTGCAGATTAACATCTTCATTACAACCACCATCTAAATATTCAAAAGCAAATTTTGGTATTTTTTTTTGTGCTTTTTTCCTTAGATCATCTATAGATGGGTATTTGGTATTAAAATTTAATGCCATTTTATATTTAAATTTAACGTTGGTTGATTTTTATTTATAAATTTTTAAAGTTCTATAGCCATAAACTGCAATTACACAAAAACAAATAAGAGGTAAGATAAAAGAAAAGTTTACCCCAGAAAAAGGACCTATTTTCTCCATATCTATCATTGTTCCTTGTAAAATTGGCATTAATGCTCCTCCAACAATTGCCATAACCAATCCAGCAGCACCTAAAGCTCTATCATCTTCTTGTAAACCATCTAAAGCTATTCCATAAATTGTTGGAAACATCAATGACATAAAAGCAGAAGTAGCAACAAGTAAATACAGTCCTATAATACCTTCAATTAGTATAACTCCAGAAACAGTAACCATTGCACAAAGTGCAAAAATCATAAGTAATTTTTTGGAGTTTATATACTTCATTAAAAAGGTACTTATAAATCTGCTACATAAAAAGATAGTCATTGCTATAATATTATAGTTTTGAGCATCTGCTTTGGCTATTCCTAAATTTCCAGCATATTGAATAATGAACGTCCAACACATAATTTGTGCAGCAACGTAAAACAATTGAGCCAATACTCCTTCTTTATACTTTCCGTTTTTAAATAGCCTAGAAAATGATGAAGATGCACTTGAATAAGTTGCTGACTTATTCCTTTTTGGCATTTTAGTTACTGCTATTAAAATAAGCATAGCAATAACAACAAAACCAAGAATTACATACGGATTTCTAATAATTGCTAAATCACTAGTTCTAATAATTGCTTTTTGAGCTTCATCAAGAGTACTGAAAATTAATTCACCTGCTTCATTTCTTTTATCAGAATCTAAAGCTACTAAAATAAATTTTGATGCCACAAACATTCCAAAAAGAGAACCAATAGGATTAAATGCTTGTGCAAGATTCAAACGTCTTGTAGCTGTTCTTTCATCTCCCATTGATAAAATATATGGGTTTGCTGTGGTTTCTAAAAAAGCCAAACCGAAAGTTAAAATATATAAAGACCCTAAAAAGAATCCAAATACTTCAAATTTTGCTGCAGGGAAAAACAATAATGCTCCAACAGCATATAAGGTTAATCCTAATAAAATACCTTTTTTGTAGCTAAATTTCCTAACAAACAAAGCTGCAGGAATTGCCATTGTTGCATATCCTCCATAAAAAGCTAGTTGTACTAAAGCAGCTTTTGCTGTAGATATTTCCATAACTGTACCAAATGCTGCAACCATTGGGTTTGTAATATCATTAGCAAAACCCCAAAGCGCAAATAAGGAAGTAATTATTATAAATGGAACTAGCATTTCTTTGGATACTACTGGTATTTTTTTCGGATCTGACATGGAAATAGTTATTTTTTTAAGTTTATAAGTTAAAATAAAAGTGTAATTATTAATTACACTTTTATTACTCTTTCTTTCTATCTGTATTGAGCGTATACAACTTTAGTCTGTAAATACTCTTGCATACCATGTTTACCATCTGCTCCACCAAGTCCAGATTTTTTCCAACCTGCATGGAAACCTTGAATTGCTTCAAAATGTTCTCTATTGATGTATGTTTCACCAAATTCTAATTGATCTGCAGCATGCATCACTTTATTAAAGTTTTCTGAAAAGATTGATGATGTTAAACCATATTCACAATCATTAGCCAAAGCAATAGCCTCATCTAATGAACCGAATTTCATCACTGGTAAAACAGGTCCAAAAATCTCGTCTTTCATTATTTTCATATCTTGAGTCACGTTGGTTAATAAAGTTGGTTGATAAAAATAACCTTTATCAAATTGGTTAGATTTAGTACCACCTACTAAAACTTCTGCTCCTTCTTTTTTAGCAAACTCTACCATTTCTGCAACTTTATCCATTTGTGCTTTTGAAACCAAAGCACTTAAATCTGGATTATCTTTAGAAAATGCATCTTGCACATTTAGATTATTCATTTTTTCAGTAACCATCTCCATAAATTGATCATGGATTTTATCTTCTACATAAACTCTTTCTGCACAATTACAAACCTGTCCACTATATATAACTCTAGAGTTAACAACAGCATTAACAGCCAATTCTAAATTAGCATCTGCACAAACAATAGCAGGTGCTTTACCACCTAATTCTAAAGAAACTTTTGCTATATTTTCTGCAGCAGCTTCCATAACTTTTTGTCCGGCCATAACACTACCAGTTAAACTAATAATCCCTGTAATTGGGCTTTTACAAAGTGCGTTACCTACAACTGGTCCTGTTCCACAAACCATGTTTAAAACTCCTGCAGGTAATTTAATTTTATCAATTAATTTTACCCATTCTAAAATGGTAATTGGAGCAATACAACTAGGTTTAATTACACAAGTGTTTCCTGTAATTAATGAAGCTGCTACTTTTCTTGCCATTACAAAAAATGGAAAGTTCCAAGGTAAAATACCAACAGCAGTACCAATAGGAGATTTGTGTAAAAAGATGTGTTCTTTTCTACGATCACTTTGTATAATTTCTCCTTCTATTCTTCTAGCCCAACCAGCGTAATAATCAAAATAATCTGCAGTAACATCAATTTCTACTTGCGCTAATCCAATTACTTTAGCTTGTTCAGCAGCTAAAGTCTCTGCTAAAAAAACTCTATTATCTCTAATTACTGATGCCATTTTATTTAAGTAACCAGCTCTTTCTATAGCAGTCATGGATCTCCATCCAAATTGCGCATTTTTCGCAGCATCTAATGCTTTATTAGCATCTTCTATAGAACCTTCTGGTATAACAGATAAAACTTCTTCTGTACAAGGGTTTACAACCTCTGTAACCTTTGTTGAAGTAGATTTTATCCATTGTCCATTAATAAACTGGTCGAATTCTTTCATAATGATATAATTTAATTTTTTGATATTGATTTTAATAAATCAGTTATTATAATTTAATTTTCTAGTGATTTGTGTACTTTTTAAAAATCAGTAAACTTCACTTAAGCCTAAACAACTACCAATAAACCTTTGATAGCCAAGCAAAACTAAATTAATATTAAAAGTAAAAGTTTATCCATAATAATCAAAATTATGTATAATTTAAACATCGGCACTTTGCTCCAATAAAACATCAACAAAAAAAAGCACTAAAATTTAAGTATATTTCCCTGATTTATAAATAGCAGGTGTTAAACCTGTAACTAATTTAAAAACCCTTGAAAAGTGATATCGATCTGAAAAACCTAAATCAAATGCAACTTCTTCAATTGTTTTATTAGAATGATCAAAGAAATCACAAGATTTTGCGATTTTTCTATTTTGAATAAAATTATGAAGCGTAATATTCATCTCCTTTTTAAATAA
Organism: Polaribacter sp. Asnod6-C07; assembly: GCF_045063625.1. NCBI lineage: Bacteria > Pseudomonadati > Bacteroidota > Flavobacteriia > Flavobacteriales > Flavobacteriaceae > Polaribacter > Polaribacter sp. Asnod6-C07. The sequence continues at coordinate 133,575 of NZ_JBEFOF010000005.1, forward strand.
TCTTGCAAAAGAATTTGGAGCCATATTTACCTTATCTGCAAGGTTTGGGTTGCTAAATTTCTGAGTAATGTTAGATTCTATATATCTAATAATTTTTAAAACTCTATCATCTATATTTATGGCTTTCCATAATTCTGGCCCCATGTTCGTTAAAACCTCTTTAATAAATGATTGCAGCTTTAAATTAAAAGTCAACTTAAAATTAGTGTTTTCTATTTTTAACCTTTCAGTAATATAATGTAATCTATCTTTTAAATAGTCTGTTAATTTTATTTCGATAATACCTGGATATACGTTATCAAAAGGAAGTCCTAAATTAAAATGTGTAAAAAAATGAACAAGAGATTTATCTAAATAGCTTTCTTCACTATAATTCGTAGTTAAATGCCTCCCAGAAACATGTATCCCTTTTGAATAAATATTATTTTTTACAAATCGAGATGAAAAAGAGGTGAATGGTGGAATTATATATAAACTGTCTGGATTCATAACATACACTTTTTCTCCATGTGTTAATTCTCCACCATCATTTTTATTCCAATAAATACGCCAATATGGAAAAACCATATCATGACAATCCCACAAGTCTAATAGCCAATATCTACAACAAAGAATCTTTAACTTAATATCTATTAGGTTTTGATTGTTAGAAGATGGATCTCCTAGCTCTATGCTTTTTGGGTATTTCAAAAATGTAGAATGTTTAAATTAGATACAAAAATACAGATTTTAAATATTTATTACACTTGAAGTTAGGTTTATTTTTGTAGAATAAAATATTCTTATTATGAAAAAAGTTAATCTTCCTAAGGAAGTAGAAATAGAATTAAAAAAAGTATCTGAAGTTGCAGGTTATTTATGGCAACGTGAATGGGCAGAAAGAAATGCAGGTAATATCTCTATGAACCTTACTTCTTTCTTCAACATAGAAGATTTAAAAGGAATTGGTACAGAAGTACCTTTCGAATTTCCAAAAGGCGCTGCTAATTTTGTTATATACATTACTGGTACAGGTTGTTATTTAAGAGACTTAGTAGATCATTTAGAAAATGTTTCTTGTATCCTTTTAATTAATGAAGATGCAACTGGTTATTCTATAGTTTGGGGTGGAGAAAGAGAAAACTTTGGCCCTACATGTGAGTTGATTTCTCATTCAAGTATTCACTTATTTAATAGCATTCATCATCCAGAAAATTTAGCAGTTGTGCATACACATCCTTTAGAATTAATCTGTATGAGTCATCATGAGTTGTTTGATAATGAAGAAGAATTAAACAGACAAATTTGGATGATGTGTCCTGAGGTTAAAGTATTTGTTCCTAAAGGAATTCACTGTACACCTTACGCTTTATCTAGTACAGCAGCTTTAGCTGAAGTAACAATAGAAGCTTTTAAAACAAGAAATGTTTCTCTTTGGGAAAAACATGGAGCAACAGCAACAGCACCAGATGTAATGAAAGCATGGGACTTTTTAGATGTAGCTAATAAAGGAGCTAAAATGTTAATGATGTGTTGGGCTGCAGGTTTTAAACCAGCAGGATTATCAAACGAGCAATTAACAGAGTTAGAACAATTTACATAGGACTTAAAAAATTAATATAATGAGTAGTAGACTTATAGGTAGATTACCAAAAGTAGGAATTCGTCCAGTGATTGATGGACGTGAATTAGGTGTTAGAGAGTCTTTAGAAGTTCAAACAATGGACATGGCTAAAGCTGCAGCTAAACTAATTGAAGAAACATTGCGTTTCCCTAGTGGAGAAAAAGTAGAATGTGTTATTGCAGATACTACTATTGGAGGTGTTGCAGATGCAGCAGCTTGCGCAGATAAATTTAAAAGAGAAGGTGTAGAAGTTTCATTAACAGTAACTCCATGTTGGTGTTATGGAACAGAGGTTATGGATACAGACCCTTCAACTCCAAAAGCAGTTTGGGGATTTAATGGAACAGAAAGACCAGGTGCAGTTTATTTAGCAGCAGCTTTGGCAGGATATTCTCAAAAAGGGTTACCAGCTTTTGGTATTTATGGTAAAGAAGTTCAAGATGGTGGAGATCAAACAATTCCTCAAGACGTTTCTGAAAAGATTTTACGTTTTGTAAAAGGTGGTTTGGCTGTCGCTCAAATGAATGGGAAATCTTATTTATCTATAGGATATAGTTCTATGGGTATTGCTGGTTCTATGGTTGATGTGAATTTTTTACAAGATTATTTAGGTGTTAGATCTGAGTTTGTAGAGTCTGTAGAAATTTTAAGAAGAATAGATGAAGGAATTTTTGATCAAGAAGAATATGCAAAAGCATTGGCTTGGACAAAAGAAAACTGTATAGAAGGAAAAGACTATAACAGTCCTGAAGCTCAAAAATCGGCAGAAGTAAAAGAAGCTGAGTGGGAAAAAGTTGTGAAAATGACATTAATCTGTAAAGATTTAATGAACGGAAATCCAAAGTTAAAAGAAATGGGCTTTGGTGAAGAATCTAAAGGTAGAAATGCTATTATGGGAGGTTTTCAAGGTCAACGTCAGTGGACAGATTACCAACCAAACGCAGATTATACTGAGTCTATTTTAAATTCTTCTTTTGATTGGAATGGAATTAGACAAGCATATACTTTTGCTACAGAAAACGATTGTTTAAATGCAATTTCTATGTTATTTGGACATTTGTTAACTAATAAAGCACAATTATTTTCTGATGTAAGAACTTATTGGAGTCCTGAGTCTGTAGAAAGAGTTACAGGTAAAAAATTAACAGGAATTGCTAAAGATGGAATTATTCACTTAATCAATTCTGGTTCTACAACCTTAGATGCAACTGCACAACAAGAAGACGCTGAAGGAAACCCTACAATGAAACCATTCTGGGATATTTCTGAAGAAGATGTTCAAAGATGTTTAGATAACACAAAGTGGCCTGCTGCAATTGCAGAATATTTTAGAGGTGGTGGTTTTTCATCTCAATTTAAAACTAGAGGTGAGTTACCAATGACAATGTGTAGAATAAACTTGGTAAAAGGAATTGGACCAGTTTTACAAATTGTAGAAGGTTGGAGTGTTGAGTTACCAGAAGATGTTCATGAAGTTTTAGATGAAAGAACAAACCCAACTTGGCCAACAACTTGGTTTGTTCCAAGAACTACAGGTACAGGTTTCTTTAAAGATGTCTATACAGTAATGGCTAAATGGGGAGCAAACCATGGAGCAATTTCTCATGGTCATATTGGTGCAGATTTAATTTCTTTAGCTGCTATGTTACGTATTCCTGTGAATATGCACAATGTTAGTGAAGATGATGTATTTAGACCAAGTGCATGGTCTGCTTTTGGAGAAGGATTAGAAGGTGCTGATTATAGAGCTTGTAAAAATTATGGTCCTTTATACGGATTTAAAGAATAACGAATTTAGAAAACAACTAAAAAGGTGTGAGGTTAAAACTAAACACCTTTTTTAAATTAGGGTTTGTAATGAAAAATGTAATAGCTGTAATAGATATTGGAAAAACCAATAAAAAAATATTTTTATTCGATGAAAAATTTGAAGTTTGTGCAGAAAATTCCACTCAATTTCAAGAGGTTCTAGATGAGGATGGTTTTCCTTGCGATGATTTAGAATCTATAGAAAGTTGGATTTTAAACGAAGTAGAAAAAGTTCAAGACAATCCTTATTACAACTTAAAAGCTATTAACTTTTCTACACATGGAGCGTCACTAATCTATTTAGATAAAGAAGGAAAACGCATTGCTCCATTATACAATTACTTAAAACCATTAGAAACAGAAGATTATAAAGATTTCTATCAAAATAATGGTGGTGTAGAAGAATTTTCTAGAAGAACAGCATCTCCTTCTTATGGAATGTTAAATACTGGTCTTCAGATTCTTAAACTAAAGAAAGAAAAACCTCAAGTTTGGGAAAAAGTACATTCTATTTTACATTACCCTCAATACTTAAGTTATCTTTTTACAAAGAAAATTACTTCAGATTTTACTTCTGTTGGTGCTCATACAGCTACTTGGGATTTTGACAATATGGAATATCATTCATGGTTAAAAAAAGAGAATATAAATTTACCAGAACCTACTAATGGAGAAATTGCTATTTCAACAACTATAAATGGAAAAAAAGTTGCAGTTGGCTCTGGTTTACATGATAGCTCTTCATCAATAATCCCTCTTTTAGAAGAAAATAACACTAAAGACTTTATGTTACTTTCTACAGGAACTTGGATTATTGCTATGAATCCATTTAGTCATGAAACGCTTACAAGTCATCAATTGACTAACAATTGTTTATGTTTTATGACCCCAAAAAAGCAACAAATAAAATCTTCAATGCAATTTTTAGGACGCATTCATGAGGTATATTTAAAACCCTTAAGTGAGCATTATAACGTTCATATAGATAGGCACCTAAGCCTTGGTTTAAATGAAAAACTTTGTCAAGAACTAATTGTCGAAAACGCTCAAATTTTTTTAGCAGAAGGTATAGATACTGAATTTGAAGCAAATGAAAAATTATTCAAATATTTTGGCTCTTATGATACTGCCTATTATCAATTAATATTAGAAATCTGTAAAAAAGTTATTAATGGTATTAATTTAATATCAGATAAAAATTCGGAACTAAAATGTATTTATATTTCTGGTGGTTTTAATAGAAATAGAATATTTATTAAATACTTATCATTATTAAAAAAGAATTGTAAAATTAAAATTTCTAACTGTAAAAACGAAAGTGCTTTAGGGGCTGCTATGTTAATGAAGAAATATCTATAATAAATTATTTCTATTAACATACAAAAACAAAAAACTATGAGCGACCATATTACTTTAGGAGAATTTATTATTGAAAATCAATCAGCATTCCAATATTCATCTGGCGAATTATCTAAATTGTTAAATGGTCTTAGACTTGCTGCTAAAATGGTAAACCATGAAGTAAATAAAGCAGGATTAGTTGATATTATTGGAGGTGTAGGCGAGGTAAATGTTCAAGGAGAAAATCAACAAAAACTTGATGTATTTGCCAACGACAAGTTTATCCACTCTATAATAAAACGTGATATTGCTTGTGGAATTGTTTCAGAAGAAGAGGATGAATTTATTTCTATAAACGGAAGTGATAAAGCCAATAAAGGTAAATATGTAGTTTTAATGGACCCTTTAGATGGTTCTTCAAATATTGATGTAAACGTATCAGTTGGTACTATTTTTTCGATTTTTAGAAGAGTTACACCAATTGGAACTCCAGTACAACTTGAAGACTTTTTACAGCCAGGAAGTTTACAGGTAGCTGCAGGATATGTTGTTTATGGCACATCAACTATGCTAGTATACACAACAGGTAATGGTGTAAACGGTTTTACATTAAACCCAGCAGTAGGATCATTCTATTTATCGCATGCTGATATACAAATACCAAAAACAGGAAATATTTATTCTGTAAATGAAGGAAACTATTCTCATTTTCCTCAAGGCGTAAAAGATTATATTAAATATTGTCAAAAAGAAGAAGAAGATCGTCCATATTCAGCTAGATATATTGGTTCTATGGTTTCAGATTTTCACAGAAATATGCTAAAAGGTGGTATTTATATGTACCCAAATTGTACTAAAAACGCAAACGGAAAATTAAGATTACTTTACGAAGCAAACCCAATTGCTTTACTAGCTGAACAAGCAGGCGGAAAAGCTACAAATGGTGTTCAACGTATATTAGACATTAAACCTACTGAAATACACCAAAGAGTACCTTTTTTCTGTGGTAGTACAGAAATGGTTGATAAACTAGAATCATTTTTATAACATTAAGTTTAAATCTATATTAAAAACATATTCCCCAGTGATATATTTCAATACATGAAAATATCCAAAGAAATGGGTATCTAGATGAAATTGATTTCTCTAATGCCCATTTTCCCTTAAACAATTTCAATACTTTTTATTGTTTGTATTGCATTTATGTAAAATTTTTAAGGTTGTAATTACTGTACAAAAAATGATTATGTTGCTTTTTAACGAACTTTAAATTAGAACATTTTTATAATCTCATCTAAGCTAACACCTAATGTTGCTTCTGAGATTTCACTTAATTCTTGTTCTTCTCCTTGTAAATGAATCGTGGTTTGGATATGAACCATAGTTTCATTAGGTTTTAATGCTGCTGCTGGTGACGAAGTTTCTAACTCATAAAAAGGTCCCATTGGAGGAACTCCTGGTTCTGGAGAACCATCATTATATGCGTTTAATACATCTCCTACATATGGTTCTTCTTGATATTCCCATGAAGAATTAACATAACCATTGGGTGCTTCTTGTATATTATAAGTTACCAAAGTCAATACTTTACCATTAGCATCATAACTACCTGCAATTCCTTGTGTTCTTTTAGCTCCCACACCTATTTTACCTCTTTTGGTTCCATCTCCTTTAAAAAACAAAACATCTTCCTTTGTTATTAAGTATTCCTCAGATATTTTCCCAAAATATGCGTCATTTACCTTTTCTCCTAATTCAATTTCATTTCCTTCTTTAAAAGGAATAACTACAATTGTTTCTGGAGATGGATTGTACATTCCCAATATCCAAATAGATGGTAACCCTGTTTCTGGAATCCATGCGACTTCTCCTGTATTTGTAATTTGATTATTTGTTTGATAACCTACAAATTCAATTTTTGTAGAAATATCTTTTTTAAGAATATTTTCTATAGATTTTTTTTCTAAAATAGTAACAGTACGTCCAATACCCATTTTAAAAATAGTTCCACTTTTATTAATTAGCTCACAACTGTGTTTAAACTTAACTGTACTTTCTGTTTTAGTTACTAAAGTAAAAGCATCTGTATCTATAACTGCAGGTGTTTTCCAATTAGAAAAATCAAAATTATCTCCTTTTTTAAAAAAAATAGAAAATTGACCACCTTCTGGCCCTAACCAAAAACGCTCTTCTCCTCCAAATACATAAATTTGATTTTCTATTCTTCCTTTACGTTCTTCTTCTGATAAAAAACCTGTCTCAATTACTTTTTTGTTAATCCATCCAAATCCAGTACCTTCAACTGAATTGGTAGTACTTGTCATAACTCGCCCTTGAAATAAAGGAGCAACAGCTACTGCACTATTATCATTTTTTAAAACAACAATATCTGTATGTTTTTGAAGAAATGATACATCTTTAGCAAAACTTCTATGTTCTTTTGTGTTTTTAGTCATAATACTAGGAATAATTGATGATTTTTAGGAATGCTAATTTGGCTCTTCTTTTTTATTATTCTTATATCTAATTCAATCAAAACTATATCTCATTTAATTATTAAGAAAACACTTTATTTCATTTTTAAGGTATTGTAAACAGCCTGAAGGCTTTTTGAGAGGTTTTATCATTAGAACTATCTAACCCACAATCATTATTATTTAGATGCTGAGTTTTTACAAGTAATTATTTGAAAGTACTGCAATCATTTCAAATAATTTATTAAAAGCTTTTGCAAAAAAAATAGAAGTATTAAGCACTATGAATGATCAATTTTTTTTATGATAATTTTAAAAATCTAGTTGAAAAAAAAAAAAATCAATCTGAAATGTAATCAGATCCGATTTAATTAAATTAATATCTTCAAACATTCAGAAGTGAAAAACATAGGAATTCTTCGAATGAAAGAAATTATACGATTTTTAGAGGATATTTTTGTTGTTGCCTTAGGGAGTTTTCAAAAAACTTATACTGAAATAAAAAACAGAACAAAAGAGAGAACTAAGTTTAAATAAATTATCAGAAAATTTAATGTAACCTCGAAAACTAAAAAAAAATTCTAGTAAAATTTAATTTTGATGGATACAGAGAACCCAATGAGTTTAAAGTCTTTATTAGAATATAATTTCTGACAAATTTATCTTTTTAAACTTATTCTTTTAAAATATAATTTACGGCTGCTTCTGAGTGTATTTTAGTAGTGTTAAAAATAGGAATTTCTAAATCATCATCAAAAATCATTAAAGGAAATTCTGTGCACCCTAACACAATACCTTCTGATCCTCTATTTACCAATTCTTGAATAACATTTAAAACATAAGTTTTAGATGCTGGTTTTATAATACCATAAGTAAGTTCTTCTTCTATAATTCGTTGTAATTCAGTAAGAATTTCTTTTTCTTCAGGCACAAAAACCTCAACATTATTATCTGCAATTCTTTTGGTAATAAAATCACCTTCCATTGTATAAATAGTACCCAAAAAACCAACACGATTAACTCCCTTATTTTTTATTGCAGTTGCAGTTGCATCTCCAATATGAATTATGGGAAGATCTAATTGTTTTTGTACAATATCAAACACTTTATGTGGTGTATTTGCACAAAACATTACTGATTTTGCTCCTCCTTTTTGTAATCCTAATGCAGCTTCTTTTAACATTTCTGCAATAGCATCCCATTTATTAATTTTTTGTAATCGATGAACTTCTGCTTGATTAATTGTGTAAACCAATAAAGGTGGATTTGTATTATTACCATAATAATCATTTATAGATTGATTTATTGCAGCATAATATTCTATAGTAGAATGCCAAGAAGTTCCACCAATCAACCCTAATTTATTCATTTCTTTGTGTGGTAATTTATTTTGTTCCATTTTTGTTTTGGTACTTTCTGATGTTTTGCTTTTGTCAGTTACTTTATCACAAGAAATAAAGAATACAAACAGTAGACAATATATTATATTTTTTAAAATTACTTTTTTCATAAATTTTATAATACACTTTTAGGCAATGCTCCCTTCCATCCTTTTGATAATTGAATAGATAGTTGTTTTACAATTTCAGCCTTATCTTCATCTGCTGCAACATTTACAGTTTCATTAACATCTACAAAATGATCGTATAATTCTGTAGCTGCAAAATCTCCTTTTTCTTTTTTAACATTGTCCCAATGATACCATTCTATATAATGGTATTGTTTGGTTTGCATAGAATACCCCATGTATTCCTGTCCGTCTTTAGATATTCTTGGTCTTCGTCTGAATTGTGTAAAAACTGCATCTTTCCATTCTAATTCTGGGTTCTTAAAAACAGGAGTTAAACTAGTCCCTTGAAAATAATCTGCTTTATTAACACCTGTTAAATCACATAAAGTAGGGAAAATATCTACCAATTCAGACAATGCTTCTATGCGTTTTCCCTCTTGCTGATGTGCTCCTTTTATAATTAAAGGAACATGAGTATCTATATAAAAATTGGTCATTTTTCCCCAACCATTATGGTCTCCTAACTTCCATCCATGATCTCCCCAAAGAACAATAACAGTATTTTCGTACAATCCTCTTTCTTTTAATCCTGCTATTAATTTACCAACACAAGCATCAATAAAACTTACACTTGCATAATAACCTCTTTTTAAAGAATCTGCATATTTTTCTGGTAAAGGTGCATCTTCTGGTCTTCCAATTTTAGTTGGGTTTGTATAAGCTCTTAACTCGTAATTTGCATTGGCAGACATTATAGGTGCATTTTTTGGCAACTTCGGATTTGCTGCAGGAGAAACGGATCCTGCAGGATATAAATCCCAATATTTTTTTGGCGCTACAAATGGTAAATGTGGTCTGTACAAACCAAGCCCTAAGAAAAAAGGTTCTTTTTTATCTTTAATTCGATCAATAGTTGCTAAAGCTAATTTTGTTTGCATAGCATCGTAATACAAAGAATCTGGAGCATCTGCACTTTCTAATGCAGGTCCTCTATTCCATCCATCACCATAAACTACTTTTCCTTTTCTTCTTTCTAATAAAATTTCTCTTTTTATTTTTTGATCTGCTAACGCTTCTGGTGTGTAATAATATGTTTCTGCATCTCTTTTAGAATATTCTTTGGTATTATATGGATAAGGCTTTAAATCTGGCTCGTCCCAAGAAATAGAATCTGGCATATAATTATGAAAAATCTTACCAATATTTACAGTATGATATCCCGCTTTTTTAAAATACTGAGGCATTGTTACAGCATTAGGATTGATTTCTCTAAACTTATCTCCCAAATGCCAAACTCTGGTAGAATCTGGCCTGTACCCCAACATTGTACTTGCTCTTGAAGGTGCACAAACTGCTGCTTGAGAATGGGTATTTAACATTACCATAGAACTTGCAGATAATGCATCTATATTTGGTGTTTTTATTTCTTTATTACCATAAGAACCTAAATCTGCTCTTAAGTCATCAATAGATAAAAAGATAATATTTGGTTTTTGTTTTAATGCTTCTTTCTTTTGTTCTTTACAAGATGTAAATAAGAGAAATGATATTAGAACTAGAAGTGATAGCCTCATATATTTTGTTTTGAACGATTTTATTTAACTTAAATGATTAAAAAACATCCATTTTAATTTCCTTTTCCTAATAACTCAATCCATTGAGCTTTATATCCTATATTTCTAACTCCATTAGAATGTCCTTTTTTTCCTTCTGGAACAGCTAAATTAAAAGGATAAATATGGTTTTCTGGAATTCCTAAGGCATCATAAGTTTCTTTAATTGTTTTCGCTTTAGGTTCTGTAACATGAAAGGTACCATACCACAAATTAGTAGGAGTTACACTCTTATTAAAATACCATTTTGCTATTTCATTTTTGGCTGCATAATCCCAACCTCCAGAAAAATCGATAACTCTTGCCACTAAATGTTCTTGTGCTATAAAAGCTGCCATCCCTCCTCCTTGAGATTGACCAGAAACAGCTATTTCACTCCATTTTGGTTTACCATCTTCTAAGTAAGCATCCCAATTACCTTCTTTATCATTTTTAGATAAATAAATTAATAATTTAGTTAGCCTACTAACTATTGCATCATGAGGTTTATCATCAATTAAAGAAAAATCGTTATCACCATAAATACGTTTTGTTCTAAATTCTGATGTACATTTAGTGTTATTTGCTAAGTTTTCTCCTCTACAAATTTGAGCAACTGCTGGTCTATTTATATAAGAAATATTAATAACATGATAACCTTGAGAAACAGCTGTTGCAAACAACTTTTTTGGCCCTCTTAGAGCTATTCCTCCTGTACCTGGCATAAAAAAAAACAATTTTCCTTGTTTAGATTTAGGATTATAAGCTACCAAATGTGGCGAATTTGCTTCTGTAATTTTTGCATCTGTATCAGAAGGTTTTACCTTTAAAACTTTGTATTCTTTTGGAAAATCAGAAAAAGATTGGGCAAAAGAAAAATTAGAAACGAAACAAATAAAAGCTAGTGAAATTAAAGGAAACTTCATTATTATAAAATTATAATTAGATTTAAAAAAGAATTAAATTGATTAAAAAAAATGGTCGAAAAAAATTAAATTTTTTGTAACAAATAAAAGCTTTTACTGTTTTTTAAACAATCATTCTTAACAAATATAAATAAATATTGCATTTTTATTAATGTTTTAAATACTTTAACATAAAAGAAGTCTTTTATTAAAAACTGCTAATCTATTTTAATTTACAAATCTCTTTATATTTTTAATATCTAAAAATTACATCCATATTAAATATTGTTTATCTTAAAACATCATCAAAAAAAGTATCTAAAATTTACACTTATATACTTACAATTATAAATCTTCTTTAAAAAAAAAAAAACACTCATTTATAAACTTATCTCTTATTTTTATTAATTAAATAATATTTTTAGAAGTATATTTTATATTTCTAAACAGCTAGCTTTTCTTAGCGTTAAAATCATAATCTTTACGTTATTTTTACCTAAAAGCAACATTTCTGTTAGTAGATGTTTATTATGTTGCACCCTTATTTAAGTTGTAAACCTATCTTTAAACATTCTTTAATTAAAGAAAAGGTCTTTTTTAAACATCATAAAATAAACAGTATTGCAAAATGAATAATGTAAAATTTTTACTATTAATAACTTCAATTAGTGCCTTAGGGGGCTTACTTTTTGGGTATGATACAGGCGTAATAAACGGAGCACAATTTTACTTAACCAAATACTTTCAACTAGATGCAGCCACAAAAGGTTGGGTAGTTGGTAGTGCCTTATTAGGGTGTTTATTTGGGGCAATTATTGCAGGCCCTTTAAGTATAAAATTAGGTAGAAAAACTTCTTTAATTATTTCTGCCATTTTATTTACCTTTTCTGCCTGGGGATCTGGATTACCTAGTTTTCTAGAAGAATCTGTAACCTTATTAGTAGTGTTTAGAATAATTGGTGGATTAGGTATTGGAATTGCTTCTATGAATGCACCTATGTATATTGCAGAAATTGCGCCTGCAGAAAAAAGAGGTAAATTGGTCACCTATTATCAATTAGCCATTGTAATTGGTTTCTTTGCCGTTTTTTTAGTCACCTATTTTATAGGAAATAATTTAACAGAAGCAGAAAACTTAGCCTTTGGTTGGCGAAGAATGTTTTGGTCTGAATTAATACCTAGTGGTTTATTTTTAAGTGCATTATTTTTGGTTCCTAAAAGTCCTAGGTGGCTTTTACTTAAAAACAAAGACGAAGAAGCTTTAGCTGTTTTAACTAAAATACATGGTAAAGACAATGCTAAAAAAGAGGTGGATGAAATAAAAAAATCTTTGGCAAAAGAAACTAAAAAAGGAAAGGTAAATTATTTATCTAAAAGTATTATTACAATCATAATTATAGGTTCTGTATTCTCTTTGCTTCAACAATTTACAGGTATAAATGCAGTTTTGTATTATGGAGCAGATATTTTCGAAAAATCTTTGGGTTTTGGTAAAGAAGATATTTTAAAACAACAAGTTTTATTAGCTTTTGTTAATTTAATATTTACATTAATAGCTATGGTAACTGTAGATAAATTTGGTAGAAAACCTCTTGTTTACATTGGTTCTATAGGTATGTTAGCTGGTTTTTTAATTCTTGGTTTTACCATTCAGCAAGAGTCAATTGGTATTTTATCTCTGTTAGGTGTTTTAATTTTTATTGGTTCTTTTGCCTTATCAATGGGACCTGTGGTTTGGGTAGTGTTATCAGAAATGTTTCCTAATAAAATTAGAAGTGTTGCTATGTCTGTTGCAGTTGCAGTTCAATGGGCAGGTAACTATGTGGTGTCTCAATCTTTTCCTATGGTTACAGTTAGCGAGGTAAATAATAATAATTTTTGGAATGGTTCTTTACCTTATTTTATTTTTTCTTTCTTTATCATAATTATAATTATTTTCACATATAAATTTATCCCAGAAACAAAAGGTAAATCTCTAGAAGAAATTGAAGCTATTTGGAGTGAATAATTTCAATAAAACTGTATAATCAATACCATCAAATTTAAAGTATGAAAAAAACCTATGTTTTAATAATCTTGTTTTTGTGCATAAAACTGTATGCTCAGAAAACTAATAAAGAATATAGTTTTGTAAACATAAAAGAAGGTATTCCTAAAGTTGCTGTTTCTTCTATTATACAAGATCATTATGGTTTTATTTGGATTGGAACAATTGGAACAGGTTTATATAAATTTGATGGTATTGATTATACTGCTTATAAATTTAATTTCGAAAACTCAAACTCTTTAAGTAGTAACCTTGTACAATGTAGTTTTATTGATAGTAAAAATAGACTTTGGTGTGGTACAGAAAACGGATTAAATCTTTACATAAGAGATTTAGACCAATTTAAAAGGGTACAAATAAATAAAACAAGCACACTTAAAGAAAATGTAACTGCTATAGAGGAAGATTCTTCTGGAAATTTACTAATAGGCACAGATAACAAAGGGCTCTATAAACTAAACATCAACACCTTAGAAGCAGACCGAATTTTAAATAGCACCTCCCCAGATTTAAGCATAAACAGTATAAAACACACAAAACAAGGCAAAACTTTTGTGGGTACAAATCTTGGATTAAAAGAGGTCGATTTTATACATAATAAATTAATACACACCAGGGTTTTTACTGGTAATAATAAATCTATTGATGCTGCTATTGAAGATCTATACATAGATAATAAAGACAATTTATGGATTGGTTTTCAAAGAGATAAAGGTGTTTATAAATGTAAATTAACTGATGATAGAAACAATAATATCATCAACCTAAAAAAATTAAACTTTACTAGTAAAAAAATCTTAAAAATCATTCAATTATCAGACTATACTATGATGATTGGAACAGAAAACGACGGGCTTTTTCACCTAGATGAAAATGATAACATCATAGAAAATTACGTTTACAACAAATCCGCAGAAAACAGCATACTTCATAATTCTATTTGGGAACTTTTTATTGATAAAAATGATAGAATTTGGCTAGGTTATTTTAATAGTGGAGTTGCTGTTAGCGACCATCTTTTTAATAAATTTAATAATCTTAAAAGTTTACCTAATAAAATCAATTCCCTAAATACAGCTTCTGTAACAAGTATTGTTAAAGATAAATCAGACAATTTATGGATTTCTACAGATGGTGGTGGTATTGATGTTTACAATCAAAAAACATCAAAAATAACACATATAAATACTCAAAACAACAAAGTATATTCTGGTTTAAACTCAGATTATATTGTAAGTTTATTTTTAGATTCTAAGAATAATTTATGGGCAGGTAGTTGGGATAATGGTATTTTTTTACTTAAAAATGGCACTAAAAAATTTCTTAATTTTAATAAAAAAAACAAACCAGATATTTTTTCATCAAACACAATTAGAAGTTTTTCTGAAGACTCTAAAGGAATTATTTGGATTGCAACTTTTTTTGAAGGGCTACATTCTTACAACCCAGCAACAAATCAATTTAAAAAACACAAGTCTAAAGAATTTTTAGAACAAAAATCTTTAAGTAATAAATTAATGACCGTTTTTGTAGATTCTGAAGATATTATTTGGGTAGGTACAGCAGACGGTTTGTTTAAAATAAAAAAGATTAATGACAACAAATTTAAAGTAGTTTCTCTTGGAGAAAGAATGCAAAAAGAATTTGGTAATTCTTCTGATGCCAGTCATATATTATACATCTACGAATCTTCTGAAAATGATATTTGGATAGGTACAAGAGGTTCTGGTCTTTGTAGATACAACAAAACTAAAGACACTTATACTTGGTATAATAAATCTAAAGGTTTAATTGAAGAAAACATTGCAGCTATAATTGAAGATAATGATAAAAATATCTGGCTTAGTGGTAATTCTGGATTAACCAAAATGGATGTAAATAATTTAGAATTTACAAATTACACATCTAATGACGGGCTTTTATCTAATGATTTTAATTTTGGGGCTGTTTTAAAAGATGAAAAAGGCATTTTGTATTTCGGTAATTTTAAAGGTTTAGACTATTTTAATCCTAAAGAAATAAAAACAAATGCTAGTATACCTTCTTTGCACCTAACAGATTTTAAACTTTTTAATGAAAAAGTTATACCAAACACAAAAAACTCGCCACTGCAAAAAGTAATCTCAGAAACAAAAAGTATTAATTTATCTCATACTCAATCTGTATTTACCATAGAATTTACAGGTTTAAATTATACAAGGCCAGAAAAAAATAATTACGCTTATTATTTAGAAGGATATGAAACTGCATGGAATTATGTTGGCAGAAAAAGAAGTGCCACTTATACAAATTTAGATCAAGGAAATTATACTTTTAAACTAAAAGCATCTAATAATGATGGCATTTGGAATGAAACACCTTTAGAACTTAAAATTACCATTTTACCTCCTTGGTGGAAAACTAACTTAGCCATAATTGCATACACACTTGCTTTTCTTTTTTGTGTATATTTATTAAACAACTTAACTCAAAAACGTGTAAAAGAAAAAGAATTACTAAAAAATGAACGCTTACAACAAACACAAAATGATGAATTAAATAAAAACAAACTTCAGTTTTTTACTAATATTTCTCATGAGTTCAGAACACCTTTAACCCTAATTATCAACCCAATAAAAGATTTAATCAACAATAAAGAACTAAACTTACCACAAAGCGTTAAAAACAAACACGCTATTATTTACAAGAACACAGACAGGCTTTATCGATTGATAAATGAATTGATGGATATTAGAAAACTAGAACATAACAAAATGAAAGTTAGAGCTAGTAAAATTAACTTAATTGCGTTTACAAAAGATTTATCTAGTTATTTTCAAGAAGAAGCTAACAAGAAAAACATTTTATTAAGTGTAGATGCAGATGTGCCAGATTTAACAGTTTGGGCAGATGAAAAAATGCTAGAAAAAATAATTTTTAACCTACTTTCTAACGCCATAAAAGCAACACCTAATGGAGGCACCATTAATATAGAACTTTTATCTAATGACAATTTATACAACTTACCTTTAATTAATGATAAAAAACCTGTAAAAGCAATAGAAATTATTATTTCTGATAGTGGTTCTGGATTAAATGAAAATGAAGTAGAAAAAATATTTGACCGTTTTTACCAAGTAGAGAATCAAAATAAAACATATATAGGTGGTACTGGTATTGGTTTAGAGGTCGTTAAAAATTTCGTTCACCTGCATAAAGGAGCTATTAAAGTAGAAAGCAAACTTAATTTAGGTACTACTTTTAAAATTTTACTTCCTATTGGTAATAAGCATTATAATGAAAACCAAATACTATCAGAAAAAAAAGAAGAAGAGTTTTTAAAAGAAGAGTTTTTGTTATTTAAACCAGAAGAAACACAAAATGAGTCCAATAAAAATACTGATTTCAATAAAACAAAAACAATTCTAATTGTAGAAGATAATGTAGAATTATTAGATTATTTAAAGCTAGAATTAGGTACAGAGTACAAAGTATTTGCCACTAGTAGTGGTACAGATGGTATAAAAATAGCTAAAGAAACATTGCCAGATGTAGTAATTACAGATGTAGTAATGCCAGAAATGGATGGCTTTCAGTTCTGTAATTTAATTAAAACAGATGCATCAACCAGCCACATACCTGTACTTATGTTAACAGCAAGAACAACAATTGAAAACAGAATAGAAGGTATAGAAAACGGTGCAGATGCATACATGGTAAAACCTTTTGATTTAAAACTATTAAAACTACGTTTATCGCAATTAATAACTAGTAGACAATTAATTTTTGATAAGTTTTTTGGCGCAATAAGTGGAGCTGAAGAAAAAATAAACTCAAATTCTATAGATAAAGAGTTTATACAAAAATTATTAGATTATATAAATGATAATATTTCTGACTCTAATTTAAGTGTAGAAGAATTAGCATCTCAATTAAAATTAAGCAGAAGTCAATTGTATAGAAAAATTAAAGCCTTAACAGGCCAAACTGTTAACGAGTTTATCAGAAAAATTAGATTAGAAAGAGCAAAACAAATTTTAGATGCAGGTAATGCAAATATTAGTGAAGCATGTTTTAGTGTAGGTTTCTCATCTCCATCTTATTTTTCTAAATGCTTTAAAGCACATTTTGGCATCTTACCTTCTGAAATAGAAACTAACAAAAATTCTAAAAATTAACATCTAATTACTATTAAATCAATTACATTTAATCACTTAATTTTTAAAAAATGCTATATATTAAATATCAACACAAAAAAGAACTATAAAACAATTGTTGCGTTAAATGAATTAAATGTAGCATAACTGTTAATTAAAGGTTAAATAGCAACAATAGTTTTAAATTCTGTTTTTTTCGTGGCAAAAAAGTTGAATTTGTTCATATACTTTTGAAGAGTACAGCAATGTCCATGAAACAAAAAAACTCAAAAAAAAAATTATTCTATGAAATCCTATTAGTAGTAATAATGTCTTTATTACTAATATTAATTTTTAATAATATTTAAGTTACTTGTTTTTTCATTGTGAATCAAAAAATTTTTACTAACCAATTAATATGAATGATGATAAAATTTAAAGTCACGATTATTGCATGCCTAATGTTATGTATGCAGAATGTTTTTTCACAAAACAAAACAATTACAGGGCAAGTAAAAGATACTTCCGGAAACCTTTTACCTGGAGTATCTGTTATGATTAAAGGAACCGAAAAAGGAACAAATACAGATTTTGATGGTAATTACTCTTTATCTAATGTTTCTGCAAATGATGAATTAATTTTCTCTTTTATAGGGATGAATTCTTCTACAATTCTAGTAGGCAATCAAACTAAAATTGATGTTGTTTTACAAGATGATTTAGAGTCTTTAGACGAAATTGTAGTTGTAGGATATGGAAGCAAGAAAAAAAGCTTGGTAACAGGTGCCATTTCTAGTATAGATTCTAAACAAATTAAAAGTTCATCTAACCAAAGAGTAGAAGCTGTTTTACAAGGTAGAACCTCTGGGGTTACTGTATCTTCTTCTTCTGGTTCTCCTGGTTCTGGTGCAAAAATTAGAATTCGTGGAGCGGGTTCTAGTGGTAACTCAGAACCTTTATTTATTGTTGATGGAATGAAAGCTTCTTCTATTGCAGATATTGCTCCTGCAGATATTGCTAATATAGAAATCTTAAAAGATGCTGCTTCTGCTGCAATTTACGGTACAGAAGGTGCAAATGGTGTAGTTATAATTACTACAAAAAGAGGTAAAAAAGGGGGGCTAAAAGTTTCATACAACAGTCAATTTGGTGTTCAATCATTAAGATCAAACATGGAGTTAATGAATGCTTCTCAATTTGTACAATACATGAACGAAGCTGGTATTACAAGTGTTGTTGATAATGGCTATGATACAAATTGGATAGACGAAACCTTTTCTACAGCTTTAATGCATAGAAATGATATAAATTTATCTGGTGCTACAGATAAATTTTCTTACTACACCTCTGCTTCTCATTTAGACCAAGATGGTATTATTAAAGGAGGTAATACTTCTTTTAAAAGAACTACATTTAGAGTAAACTTAAAAAGTGATGTTGCTAAATGGTTAGAAGTAGGTATCAATTCTACTTATTCTAATTCTGATAAAAGCGGAATTCCAGAGAATAGTGATACAAGAGGGGTAATACAAAACATGTTAATTTTAGACCCTTTAACTCCAGTAACTTATGCAGATGGGCAAGTACCACAATCTGTTATAGACAATGCAAATGATAATGGAGTACCTTTATTAAGAGATAAAAACGGTAATGTTTATGGTTACCCAAGTTATTCTACAGGAGAAGTAATAAATCCAGTAGCATATGCAAATGTAATAAACAAAACAACTGTAGATGCTTATCAATTTCTAACCTCTGCTTATTTAAAGTTTAAACCTTTTGATGGTTTTTCTTTTACAACCAGATTTGGATATGATGAAAATCAGTGGGACACTAGAAACACAATCAACCCTTATTATGTAACATCAGAAGCAGCAAATACAGCATATACAGGTTCTCAAGATATTGTAGAATCTAAAAGATGGTTGTGGGAAAACTTTGCATCTTATGAAAAAGAAGTTGGCAATCATTCCTTTAAATTATTAGCAGGATATTCTGCTGAAAATACAAGAGTAAAAACGGTAATCTCTAGAAGTGGATCAGCATCCATTGCAGATTTTAAAGGTTTCGATTTTGATTTGCCTGACTTTAATACTCAAATTAACTTAATAGACCCATCACCAGACAATATGGTTTCTATGTTTGGTAGATTCTCTTATGATTATGCTGGTAAATATTTATTTGAAGCTTCTTTAAGAAGAGATAAATCAGATAAATTTCCATCAGCAAATAAAGTGGGTACTTTTCCTGCATTTTCTGCTGGATGGGTAGTTTCTAAAGAAAATTTCTGGAAAGAAGATTCTAAATTAGATTACTTAAAACTAAGAGCTAGTTGGGGGCAAAATGGAAGTAGAAGTAACTTAAGTGGTAACTCAGACAAAACCTATATTACTTCTATTATTAACGGACAAACTATTGATTATTTAGGTAGTACAGGTGCACAAATTACAGGATATTCTAACCTTAACTTAGTTTGGGAAACATCAGAACAATTAGATTTAGGTGTAGATTTAAGAGCATTAGATAATAGATTAAACTTTTCTATAGATTACTACAAAAAAACAACTAGAGATGCAATTGTAAACGATGGTAGTTTAATTACACCTGGTTCTGCAGGTTTTGTTTCTAACGAATTTAACTCAGGAACCATAGAAAATAAAGGTTTCGAATTTGAATTGGGTTATGGAGACACCACAGAAAACGGACTTAGTTATAACATAAACGCAAACTTGTCTACCTTACAAAACGAGGTAACAGAAATCCTTTTTGTTCCAGAAGGTACATCTCTTACAGGAGCAGGTGCACCTCAAAATGCAGACGGAATTACGAGGTTTACAGAAGGGCAACCTTCTTGGTATTTTTACGGTTACCAAACCAATGGAATAGACCCAGCAACAGGAGAAGTAATTATTGTAGATACTGATGGTGTAAGTGGTATTACAAATGCCGATAAAACAAATATTGGTTCTCCACATCCAGATGTTTTATTTGGTGGTAATATTAGCTTAGGTTATAAAGCTTTCGACTTTAATTTACAGTTTCAAGGTACAATTGGTAATGATATTATTTCTACATACCACCAACCTTCTAGAGCAATTACAAACAAACCTGTACACTTTTTTAACGAAAGATGGCAAAACCCAGGTGATGTAGCTACATATCCAGGTGCAGGTAGTGTTATTGGCTCGTATCAAACAGATTTAATGGTTGAGGATGGCTCTTTTATGAGAATTAAACAAATACAATTTGGATATACTTTACCAGAGCAAATTGTAAAAAGAATTCATGCTAAAAACTTAAGAATATATGTTTCTTTTGATGATTATTTCACTTTTACAAAATACAAAGGTTTAGATCCTGAAGTTGGTAATTTTAGCTTTAACAGTATAGGAGTTGATAGAGGATTTTTCCCTACAGCAGCAAAAGCAATATTCGGATTATCTCTAGACTTTTAATAAAAAACACAACATATTATGAAAAAAATATTTTTAACAATTATTGTAGTTCTTTTCTTTGGGGTTTACTCTTGTAGTGAAGAATTTACAGAAAACCCAAGATTAAATGTACAAGATTTAGAAACATTTTTTCTTGAAGAAGAAAATGTAGAATCTGCCATTATAGGTATTTACGATTTAATGCAATTTAATTATGGTAGAGATTGGCATAGTGCTTTTTTAGTAAAACTTTTACCTGGAGATGATGCAAATGCTGCTGGTGGAAATTCAGAAGATCAAGGGCAATTACAAAACATAGATGATTATGCAAATGTGTCATCATCAAACGTATCAATTGCCAGTGTTTGGGATCTTTATTACAGAACCATATCACTTTCTAATTTAGTTATAGAAAACATTAAAGATTCTAACTTAAGCAATAAAGACAATGCATTAGCAGAAGCTAAATTTATGAGAGCTTGGTCTTACATGGAGTTAACAACCATGTTTGGCGATGTTCCTTTACGTTTAACGGTACCAACAAGTGCAGAAGAATTCGGAATAGCAAAATCTTCTAGAGCAGATATTTACGCTCAAATACAATTAGATTTAACAGACGCAATTGCTTCACTACCAGAAAAGGGTGCTTTAGCAAATAACTTTAGAGTTTCTAAAGGAGCTGCACAAGCTTTAATGGGTAAAGTATTGGTTTTTCAAGAAAAATATTCTGAAGCCATTCCTTATTTTCAAAGTGTAATTAGTAATACTGCTCACGATTTAGAAACAAATCCAGCAGATGTTTGGAGTGTAAATAATGAATTTGGTATCGAATCTTTATTCGAAATTGGTTATGTATCTACAACTTCTAGAGATTGGGGTAACCTTGCTTGGGGAGGTAGAAACGAAAGTAATTTACATATACAATTAATGGGTCCTAGAGGTGATGGAATTTTCGATCTTACTGGTACTGGTTTAATTAATGGATGGGGTTTTAACTTACCAACAAGCAAGTTAGTAAGCGCTTTTGAAACTGCTGGTGATGTAGATCGAAAAGCAGCAACATTAATGACAGAAGCAGAACTAATTGCTGCAGGTGGTGCTGTAGATGCTTCAGCAGCTTCTGGTGGTGTTATTTGGGATTATGAAGGTGCCATCAGAATTAAATACGCTACAAATCCAGATGATTCTAGCGAAGATGGAGTAAAAGAATTAAATTACAGTACCAACTTTAGATTGTTCAGATATGCAGAGGTTTTATTATTAGCAGCAGAAGCTTATAATAAAGCTGGGCAAGATGCTGCTGCAATAACTGAATTAAACAAAGTAAGAAACAGAGCTGGCTTAGCAGATATAGATGCAGCAACTTCTGGAGATGCATTGTTTGAAGCTATTGTAAATGAAAAATTCTTAGAATTAGCACACGAAGGGCAACGTTTTTGGGATTTAGTTCGTTGGGGAAAAGCAAGTACAGAATTAGCTGGTACTGGTTACTCTTCTACTAACGATTTATTTCCAATACCTATTACAGAAATTGATAAGAACAGCGAGTTAACAATCGCTGATCAAAACCCCGGCTATTAATATTTTATTTTGATTTGTTATCGTAAAGCAGTATGAAAAAATTCATACTGCTTTATTTACATTTACTAAACTTTTCAATTATGTATAAATCAATCATAATATCTCTAATTTGTTTAGTTCTTTTTAGTTGTTCTGATAAAGCGCATCAACAAAAAACAAAAACGATTTTTACTCAACTTTTATCAGAAGAGTCAAAAATTAATTTTAGCAACAATTTAAAAGAAACAGATTCTTTAAACTATTTTAAATACACCTCAATTTATATGGGTGGTGGTGTTTCTGTGGGTGATATTAATAATGATGCTTTAGTAGATCTTTTTTTTACAGGCAATCAAGTAAGTAATAAATTATACTTAAATAAAGGAAATTTACAATTCGAAGATATAACTAAAAAAGCAAATATTTCTGGTGATGATAGGTGGTATACAGGCGCAACAATGGCAGACGTAAATAACGATGGATATTTAGATATTTATTGCGCTGTTGCTGGTAAAAATGGCGTTAAAAACAACCAACTTTTTATCAATAATAAAGACAATACTTTTACAGAAAAAGCAAAAGAATATCATATAGATAATGAGGCAAACTCTGTGCAATCTACTTTTTTTGATTATGATAATGATGGCGATTTAGATCTCTATATTGCCAATTATCCTATTGCACATCCATCAACATCTAATATGATTTACAAAAACAGAATGCAAAATGCTTCTGACAAAGAAACAGACAAATTGTTTAGAAATGATGGCGCATTTTTTACAGATGTTACAGAAAGTGCAGGAGTTAAAAATTATAGTTTTTCTTTAGGGATTACTGCTGCTGATATAAATAATGATGGTTGGCAAGATTTATATGTATCTAATGATTATAGCATTCCAGATTTTTTATACATCAACAATAAAAACGGAACCTTTAAAGAGGTTGTTAAAGAAGCAACTTCGCAAACTTCTTTTTACGGAATGGGTATTGATATTTCTGACATAAATAATGATGGATTTTTAGACGTTTTTCAAGTAGATATGGAATCTAACAACAACCGTCGTCAAAAAGCAAATATGGCAAGCATGAATCCTAAATTGTTTTTTGAGACTGTTTTTTATGGTTTTCATTATCAATACATGAGCAATTGTTTGCAATTAAATTCAGGGTTAATTGATGATGGAATTCCTAAATTCTCTAACATTTCTAGACTTACAGGAATGTCTTCTACAGATTGGAGTTGGGGACCTTTATTTGCCGATTTTGATAACGATGGATTTAAAGATTTATACATAACAAATGGCACAAGAAGAGAAGTAAACAACAAAGATTATTTTAAAAAAATAGATAAAAAAGAATATGATAAATATTCATTATTAGAAAAAACTAAAATGATTCCTAGTGAAAAAATAGACAATTTTATGTTTAAAAATCAAGGGAATTTAAATTTTGATAATGTTGGTAAAAAATGGGGTTTAGAGCACAAAGGTTTTTCTAACGGAGCTGCTTATGCTGATTTAGATAATGATGGAGATTTAGAAATTATTATCAATAATATTGATGAAAAAGCCACTATTTTTAAAAACCATAGTTCAGAAAACAGCAGTTATTTAAAAATACGTTTCAAAGGTAATTCTACTAATAAATTTGGATTAGGAAACCGAGTTTACGCGTATACAGGTCATCAAAAACAAATGCAAGAATTAACATTAACAAGAGGTTTTCAGTCTTCAGTTGCGCCAGAACTTCACTTTGGATTCAACCAAGAAAAGAAAATTGATAGCTTGCAAATTGTTTGGCAAAATGGAAAAAAACAAACTTTAAAAAACGTTTTCACCAATCAATTATTAATGATAGATCTCAAAGATTCTAAAATTCATCAAACAAAAAAAGAAACAAAAACCGCAAAAAATTTATTTACAGAAACAACAGATTTTCTAAAAGTAAAACATAAAGAAAACGTTTTTAACGATTTTGATAAACAGGTTTTATTACCACATAAAATGTCTACTCTAGGCCCTTCTTTAGCAGTTGCTGATGTAAATAATGATGGTTTAGAAGATTATTTTATTGGCGGTTCTTTTGGTATTTCTGCACAATTATATGTGCAAAAAAATGGCAATTTTATAAAAACTAATATTCCGTTTATAGAAAAAGATAAGTTATCAGAAGATTTAGGGTCTTTATTTTTTGATGCTGATGCTGATGGAGATCTAGATTTATATGTTGTTAGTGGTGGTTATGAATATGCTCAAAATTCATCAATGTTACAAGACAGATTGTATGTTAATGATGGTGTTGGAAATTTTGAAAAATCGAAAAATGCATTACCTAAACTTACAGAAAGTGGTTCTAAAGTTTATCAATTAGATTATAATAAAGATGGTAAACAAGATGTTTTAGTTTTAGGCAGACAAGTTCCTGGTAAATATCCGCTTGCAGCCAGCAGTTATTTGTTAGAAAATAAAACTACCACAAACGATTTAAAATTCATAAAAAATAAAACAAGATTATTTACTGATTTAGGGATGGCAACAAGTGCTATAATCACAGATTTTAATAACGATTCTTGGCAAGATATTATTATTGTAGGAGAATGGATGTCTATCAAAATTTATAAAAACAATAAAGGAACTTTTGAAGATGTTTCTACAAAAATGGGATTAACAAAAGATACTACTGGTTGGTGGTGGAGTATTAATCAGGGTGATTTTGATAATGATGGTGATCTAGATTACATATTGGGCAACAATGGTTTAAACTACAAATACAAAGCCACAGAAAACGAAACTTTTGATATTTATGTTAACGATTTTGATAAAAATAACAAAAGTGATATTGTATTAAGTTACTATAATGATGGCGAGCAATATCCACTTCGTGGAAGACAATGTTCCTCTCAACAAATACCCGGAATTAAGAATAAATTTAAAAATTATGATGAGTTTTCTACTGCAACTTTAATTGATGTTTATGGCAAACAAAACTTAGAAAAAGCGTTACATTATCAGGTAAAATCTTTTGCAAGTATTTATTTAGAAAATAAAGGCGATTCTTTTAAAATACATCAACTACCTATTGAAGCTCAGTTTTCGAGCATTCAAAAAATATTGGTTAATGATTATGATAAAGACGGAAAATTAGATGCTCTAATTGCTGGAAATCTCCATAATTCTGAAGTAGAAACACCAAGAAACGATGCGAGTTATGGTTTATTTTTAAAAGGAAAAGGCAATGGAACTTTTAAAGCAACATCGGTTTTAGAAAGTGGTTTTTATGTTTCTGGTGATGTAAAAGAAATGGCTGAAATACAAATCAACAACACAAAACACATCATTGTAGGTAAAAATAATGATGAAATACAGTATGTAAAAATTAACAATTAAACTATCAACGACAAAATCATAACACTTGTAAAACCTACAAGAGAGAGTAAAATTGTCATAACAGACCAACTTTTAAACGTTTGCTTTTCATCAATATTTAAATATTTACTTACTAGCCAAAAACCACTATCATTAACGTGAGACATTATTGATGCCCCAGCTGCAATAGCAATTACCAAAAGCGCTTTGTCTATTTCTGTAATAGTATCCGCCAAAAGTGGCGCTGTAATTCCTGCAGCAGTTATCATTGCAACTGTAGAAGATCCCTGTAAAACACGCACAACAACAGCTGCTAAAAAAGCAAAAAACAAAATACTTATTCCTTTATCTGCAAAATAATTTGCCAACATAACTCCAGTTCCTGTGTTTATTAATACTTGTTTAAACACGCCTCCTGCACCTGTTAATAATATAATAATACCAGCTGCCTCCATAGATTTTGTGGTAATTTTTGATAATGTTTCTTTGTGATAACCTCTCTTAATCCCCAATAAATACCAGGCAATTAAATTGGCTATAATTAATGCTGAAAATGGATGACCAATCATTTGCAACCAATTTTTTATATTTACAGGAATTGTATCTTCTGCAAACAAAGGACTATTTAAAACGGTATTACTCACAATTAAAGCAATAGGAATTCCGATAATAGCCAATATTAAACCTACAGCAGGATAATTTTGAAGCGCTTGTTTCTGTTCTATTTTAGGAGCAGCAACAAATATTTTATTTGAAATATGTTTTGCAAATAATGGTCCACTAACAACGGCAGTAGGTATACCTACAATAAACCCAAATAAAATTACCCAACCTAAATCGGCTTTTAAAATATCTGCCACTGCAACTGGACCTGGAGTTGGAGGAATAAAAGCATGAGTAATTGCCAAACCTGCCAATAAGGGAATTGCATACAACAATAAAGACTTTTTAGTTTTACGTTGTAAAGAATAAATTAAAGGCACTAAAATGATAAAAGCAACATCGAAAAAAACAGGAATTGCAATAAAAAAACCTGTAATTACCAATGCCCAAGACGCATTTTTTTCTCCAAATTTATGTAATAGATAATTTGCCAAAGCTTCTGCACCTCCAGAATGTTCTAAAATGGCTCCAAAAATTGCACCTAAACCTACTACAGTTGCCACAAAACCCAAAGTACTACCCATACCTTCTTTTATGGTAGTAATGATTTCTAAAGGATCCATTCCAGAAAATACACCAACAGCAATACTAGCAATTAACAAGGCTATAAAAGCCGGAATTTTTAATTTTAAAATAAGAAAAAGTAAAATTACAATTCCGATAAAAACAGCTGCAATCAGTGTAAAATCAATCATAAAAAAGGATTATTTTTTTAATGAAAAAGCGGTTTTTAAACCTTGTGCAGCATTTGGACCAACCCAAAGATTAAAACTCCCTTCTTCTGCACTCTTTATTAATTTATGATTGACAAACTCTAAATCTTTAGATGAAATTTTAAAAACAATTTCTTTGGTTTCTCCTGTTTCTAAAAATACTTGTTGATACCTTTTTAACTCTTTTACAGGTCTAGTAATACTACCTACAACATCTTGAATGTATAACTGCACAATTTCTTTACCTGCTTTTTTTCCAGTATTTGTAATTGCTATTTTCACCTCTAAATCTTCATCAAAATGAATTGTTTCTTTAGATATAGAAATATCAGAATATTTAAAAGTTGTATAAGACAATCCATATCCAAAAGGAAAATGGGGAGTAAAACCAGCATCTAAATAATGAGAATCGTTACCCAAAGAACTCTGCCAAGCGCCAATAGGAATTTTATCAATTGGTACAAAATTGATACTATCTGCAGGTCTCCCTGTATTTTTATGATTGTAAAAATAAGGCAACTGGCCTGCAGTTTTTGGCCAAGAAACTGGCAATCTTCCTTCAGGTGAACTTATTCCGTTTATAATTTCGTACAAAGCTTCTCCACCCATTGTTCCTGGATGCCAAGCCATAACAACAGCGTCTATTTTATCAATAATATTTGTAATTGTAATGGGTCTACCAGCCATAATTACCAAAACAATAGGTTTCCCTGTTTTAGCCAGTTCATTGATTAATTCTTCTTGAGCACCAGGTAAATCTATATTTGCTCTACTATGTGCTTCTCCAGAAAGAATCGCTTCTTCTCCACCAAAAAATAAAATAACATCAGATTTTTTTGCTATGGATATGGCTTCTTTAAAACCTTTTTTAGAATGATCTCTACTATGCCCTAAACCTTTTGCAAAACTAAAATTTGAATGCACTTTATGGTACGCATCTAATGGTGTATTTGTATGTTCTTTTTCGCCATCAAAAGCCCAAGTACCCAATTGTTCGTGAGGCGCATTTGCCAAAGGCCCAATAATTGCCACTTTTGTTTTTTCTGAAAGTGGTAAAATGGATTCTTTATTTTTTAATAATACCGTACTTTTAATTGCTGCTTTTTTAGCTTCTTTTAAATGATTTTCTGCATAAAAATTTCCTGAATGTTCTTTATTTCTATGTGGATTTTTAAAAAGCCCTAATCTAAATTTTACACGTAAAATATTACGAACAAAATCATTCAGTTCTTCTATAGAAACTTTATTTTCTTTGATTAACTGTTTTAAATGGTTTTCATAGGCTGTACTAGTCATTTCCATATCTAATCCTGCTTTAGCAGCTAATTCTCCTGCATGTTTTTCATCACTTGCATATCCATGAGCAACCATTTCTATAACAGAATCCCAATCACTAACTACAAAACCATCAAACTGTAATTCACCTCTTAAAACCTCTTTTAATAAGAACTCATTTCCTGTTGCTGGTATTCCATTAATTTCATTAAAAGAACTCATTACAGTTGCAGAACCAGCATCTATTGCAGCTTTAAATGGTGGCATATACACATTTCTTAACAATTGTTCGCTTATATCTACTGTGTTGTAATCTCTACCTCCTATTGCTGCTCCATAGGCAATATAATGTTTTGCTGAAGCTGCCATTCTGTAGGAACTACTTAAATCATCGCCTTGAAAGCCTTTAACATAAGCTGCACCTAAAACTTTTGCTAAATACGGATCTTCTCCTGGAGATTCTGCAATTCGACCCCATCTACTATCTCTTGCAATATCTAACATGGGTGCAAACGTCCATCTTATACCATAAGCAGAAGCTTCGTAAGCCGCAATTTCTGAAGATTTTTCTACTATTTGTGCATCCCAAGTTGCTGCTAATCCCAATGGAATTGGAAACATTGTTTTAAAACCGTGAATTACATCTCTACCAAAAATTAACGGAATTCCATTTGGACTTTCTTCAACAGCAATTCTTTGCAATTCGTCTACATAATCTAGGTTCATAATATTTAAAAAAGCACCTACATTTCCTTTTCTTACAGACTCTTTTAAATCTGTTGGCAAAGAAGTTGCTCTGCTAGAAACACCTCTTAAATTGGTTTGCCCAATTTTTTCTTCTAAAGTCATTTTAGCAAGTAAAGCTTCTATCTTTGCTTCATGCTTTGTGTCTTTTACAAAAGATGAATTTTGATTTTCTTTACAACTTATAAGTGTTACTATTAATAGTAATAAAAGGACTATTTTTTTCATAATATAATTTATTTCGTTGATTTATTTTCTATATAAAAATTACTATTTACGCCTTTAACTCCAGGTTTTATTTTAAAAACAGAACCAGCTAAGGGATATTTTTTAACCTCTTCTGCTGTCATATCTACACTTGCAGAAGTAATGTATAAAATATCTAAATTTTCGCCACCAAAAGCACAAGAAGTTATATTATGAGCAGGAACTTCAATTTTAGAAATAACTTTACCATTTATAGGATTAAAACGAATAACTGCATTACCATTCCACATACCTACCCAAAGCATATTTTCTTCGTCTATAGTCATTCCATCAGGAAAACCTAAAGATTCTGGAATCTGCACAACTACTTTTCCGTTTGTAATTTCTCCTGTTTTATTATCGTAATCAAAAGCTTTAATAGATGATGTTGGTGTATCTATATAATACATCGTTTTTTTATCTGATGTCCAAACAATTCCGTTAGAAATTGTTACACTATCTACCTTTTTTATCAATATATTTTCTGAGGTAATTGTATACAAATTCGCTTTATTTTTAAGTTGATTAAAATGCATAGAACCTACCCAAAATCTTCCTGCAGGATCGCATTTACCATCATTTAATCTACTACCTGACAATTCGTTTTTCATATCTGTAAACAAAGTACTTTCTCCTGAATTTAAATTCATTTTATGCACACCATCTTCTAATGCAATTAAAGCTTCTTCTTTAGTAAAAGGAACAACTGTACCAATTCTAGATTTGGTTTTTAAAACTTTGTTTTCTTTTGATTTTGGATTGAAAACATTTAACTGTTTGCCTTCAATATCTACCCAATACAATTCTTGTGTTTTATAATTCCAAATAGCTCCTTCTCCTAAAACTGCTTTTGTTTTATAAGCTAAAGTTGCTGTTTTTATGTTGTTAGATTTCACTTCTTTTTCGCTTTCTTTTTTTGATGAATTACAAGCAATGATCAGAATTAAAAGAGTAACAATTGATATTTTTTTAAGCATAAATTATTTTATTATTTTGATTTAGAAAACAGCCAAGGTATGAATTCTGGCTCTTGAAATGCTTTTTTAAAAGTAGCTCCATGCCCTAAATTGTATTCTGTATATTTTACATCAGCATTAATTTCTGATAAAAGTTTGTACATATTCCTAGAACCTTCTACAGGATTCCATTTGTCTTTATTTCCGTGGAAAATCCAAATTGGGATTTCTTTTATTTTCTGTATTTGATTAGGATCTGAATACCCAGCCATTGGGATTGCTGCTGCAAATAAATTGGGTTTTCTTGCTATAAAATCCCAAGTACCAAAACCGCCCATAGATAAACCTGTTATGTATATTCTAGAACTATCAATTGATTTTTCTTTAATTAATTGCTCTATTAATTCTAGAGTTGCTTTACCAGAATCAGAAGGTATTGGATTTATTTGATAAGCACCATCTTTACCTAAACCTTTAAAAGGTGTTTCTGGAGAATTGCCAATCCATTTTGCCCATTCTTCATTTTCTGTTTTGTCAGAACATTGAGGAACCAAAACATAACAAGGATATTTGTTTTGAGATTTTGGTGTTATTAATGAATTCTTATTCATTATAAACCCTGCATTTCTATAAATTTCACTTCCGTTTTTTGTTCCTCTTTCTCCTCTTCCGTGTAAAAAAATTACCAAAGGAAGCTTTTTATTCTTATTTAATTTAGGAATAAACAAACGATATGGCAGTTTAAATCCGTTAGAAGAAAAATACGTTTTTTTCACCAATAAACGATCTACATTATTCGCTATTCATTGAGTATTAAACCTTTCTTCTTTTAAATTTTGTTTTGAATTACAAGCCAAAAAACATCCAATGATGAAGAGACTTGAGCATATTTTATTTTTCATAGGATAAAAAATTTAAAAAACAGTGTAAATAAATTCACACTGTTCTTCAACATTAATAAACAATAAAAATCAATAAATAATAAACTTAATTTTCTTTTTGATGTTATTAGAAGCGTTACCTACATATAAATAATAAGTTCCTTTTTCTAATGACCAATCTGATATTTCTGTATTATAATACGCTAAATCTGAAGCGTTAATAGTAACAGAAGCTGTTTTTTCAGTTCCTTTATCCAAAGAAATCTTGGCAAATCCTTTTAATTCTTTTAATGCTCTTTTAACTTTAGATTTAGGCTTACCTACATAAACTTGCACAACCTCTGCTCCTTCTCTATCACCTGTATTTGTTACGTTAAAGGTTACTTTAATTTTATCGTTCTTATTGAATTTTGCTTGGTTGATTTTTACATCAGAAATAGTAAAATTTGAATAAGATAAACCATAACCAAAAGCATATTGTGGTTCTATTTTTTTTGTATCAAACCATCTATAACCCACAAAAATATCTTCTTTATATTCTTGATCTACTCCATTTCCTGGATATGAAATTTCTCCAAAAGAATGCGCTGCATTATCGTTTAATTCTTTTGGAAAAGAAAATGGTAATTTACCTGAAGGATTTACATCACCACTAACAACATCTGCAATTGCATAGCCAGCCATACTACCCAAATACCAAGTCTGTATAACTCCTTTTGTTTTCGGCAGCCAATTCATTCCTACAGCATTACCTGTTAATAATAAAAAACCTAAGTTTTTATTAACTTCATAAATGCTGTTTATTAATTTTTCTTGTCCATAAGGCAATGCAAAATTTTCTCTATCATCACCTTCACTGTCTTGATGATAACTTTTGTTTAATCCGCCAGCAAACAATACAATGTCTGCTTTTTTAGCCACTTCTATTGCTTTTACGTACAAAGAATCTTGATTTAAAGCTGCAGGAATGGTTGCATCGTATACAGATGGACCAGATTCATAACCCATAGTATGAATAATTTTTGCATGCTTATACCTTTCTTTTAATCCTTGTAAAGGAGAAATTTCGAAAAGTGGTTTTAATTGAGAAGAACCTCCACCTTGCGTCATATTTCTTGTGGCATTTTCTCCAATAACTGCAATAGTTATTCCTTCTTTATCTTGAATAGGAAAAAAATTATCTTGATTTTTTAATAAAACAATGCCCTCTGCTGCAACTTCTCTTGCTACTTTATGATGTTGTTTTGTATTTAGTTTTCCTAAACCTCTATCTGGATTTAAATTGGTTCTATAAATTAAACGTAAAATTCTACGTACTTTATCATTTACCAAATCTTCACTTAATTCTCCATTTTTAATCGCTTTTAAAAACGGAGTTGCTAAATAGTAATGTTCGTAATGATTAGAAGTTGTAGTACCTAAACCATCTGTACCTGTTCCCATTTCCATATCTACACCATACAAAGCAGCTTCTTTAGTAGAGTGCACTGAACTCCAATCACTGATTACAACACCATCAAAACCCCAATCAGTTTTTAGAATTTTATGTAAAATTTTGTTGTGAGTTGTATACTGCCCTCTAAATTTATTGTAAGCGCCCATTAAAGCCCAAACATTTCCTTTTTGTACAGCTGCTTTAAAAGCAGGTAAATAAATTTCGTGTAAAGCTCTGTCACTAACTTCTACATTAATTTTATCTCGCCAATGTTCTTGATTGTTTAAAGCAAAATGTTTTACGCAAGCTGCAATTCCGTTTTCTTGAATTCCTTTTATATAAGGAACAACCATTGTTGATGCCAAAAAAGGATCTTCGCCTAAATACTCAAAATTTCTACCATTAAAAGGGGTTCTATAAATATTTACACCTGGCCCTAGTAACACATCTTTTTCTCTATACCTTGCTTCCTCTCCTAAATTATAACCGTATTTATTGGCCAATTCAGGATTAAAAGTAGCAGCTAAACAGGTTAAAGCAGGAAAAGCTGTAATTGAATCATTAGACCAACCTGCATTTTCCCAAGCATCCCAACTAATTTCTTCTCTAACTCCATGTGGTCCATCAGACATCCAAACTTCTGGTATTCCTAATCTTGCAACTCCTTTTGTACTAAACTTAGATTGCGCATGCGTCATTGCAACTTTTTCTTCTAAGGTTAAAACAGCAATTATACTATCTATTTTTGCCTCTATAAATGCTGTTGTTGCTTCACCTTTTTCTACTTGAATTTTAGGAATTTTATTTTGTGCCAGTATACAAGTTATATTAAGACATAAAATAAAAACGATGATATTCTTTTTAAACGGTACTCTCATGTTTTTAATTTAATATGGTATTGTTTTTTTTATAAAACTACTTTTTAAGGGCAAATACTAGTAAAACTTATTCTACTAAGATTAAAACATTTGTTGCATTTTTTTTGTAAAAACATTGGTTTTACTACAGAATAGCACATCTGTTATACTCCTTGCTTTAGATTTTATAGTAAAAGAATTTTATAATTTACAGTTTTATAATACATTAGTACACATCACATTTTTATTGTAATCATTATTAAAAACAGCTAAAATTGAATTCTAAAACAAACTTCTTATTATTAATTTGTGTACTTTTTTTATGGAGCTGTTCTAAAAAATCTAACAATGGAAATGAACTAAAATTTGAAACCAGTCCGTATTTATTACAACATGCCAATAACCCTGTGCATTGGAAACCTTGGAATCCAAAAAGCTTAGAACTTGCCAAAAAAGAAAATAAATTAATTATTATTTCTATTGGATATTCTGCTTGCCATTGGTGTCATGTTATGGAAAAAGAAAGTTTTACAAACGATTCTATTGCCAAAATAATGAATACTAATTTTATCAATATTAAAGTAGATAGAGAAGAAAGGCCAGATATTGATAATATTTATATGAATGCTGTACAGTTAATGACAGGCAGTGGAGGTTGGCCTCTTAATTGCATAGCTTTACCTGATGGAAGACCCATTTTTGGTGGCACCTATTTTACCAAAGAACAATGGAAAAGTGTTTTGCAAAACATCACTAAACTTTATAAAGAAAATCCTGAAAAAGCTATCAATTTTGCAAATAAGCTTACAGATGGAATTAAAAATTCTGAATTAATTACACTTAAAAAAGAGAACATCAATTTTAAAGAATCTAATATTTCTAAAGCTGTATTAAAGTGGCAACAAAATTTTGATACCATTTATGGTGGTTCTATAGATAGTCCTAAATTTCCAATGCCAAACTCTTTGGATTTTTTATTGAGATACGCGCATCAATTTAACGATAAAAAGGTGCAAAAACACATAGACAACACACTCACAAAATTAGCATATGGTGGTATTAACGATCAAATTAATGGTGGGTTTTCTAGATATGCTACAGATAAAAAATGGCATATTCCACATTTCGAAAAGATGCTTTACGATAATGCTCAATTAGTAAGTCTTTATGCCAAAGCGTATCAACAAAATAAAAATCCACAGTATAAAGATGTAATTACAGAAACCTTAAACTTTGTAAAACTAGAACTTACAGATAAAAACGGAACATTTTTTTCTTCTTTAGATGCTGATAGTAAAAACAACAAAAATGATTTAGAAGAAGGTGATTATTATTATTGGACTGCTCAAGAATTACAAAGTTTGATTAAAAATAAGTATCCTTTATTTAAAGAATATTACAACATTAACGACTTTGGTTTGTGGAAAAAAGAAAGATATGTTTTAATCAGAAAAATTTCGAATAAAGATTTTTCTAAAAAGCATAAAATAACTTCGGATGCACTTAACAAACTAGTTAAAGATTGGAAAAAAACTTTAAAAAATGCAAGAGAATTAAAAAACAAACCAAATTTAGATGATAAGGTTTTAACATCTTGGAATGCCTTAATGATAAAAGGATATACAGATGCTTACAAAGCTTTAAAAAATGAAGATTATTTAAAATCGGCATTAAAAAACGCCAATTTTATTTTAAAAAATCAATTAAAAAAAGACGGAACGCTTTATAGAAATTATAAAAACGGAAAGATTTCTATTCGCGCATTTTCTGAAGATTATGCCACATTAATTGATGCTTTTCTAAACCTTTACGAAGTTACCTTAAATGAAAAATGGCTAAGGCAATCTAAAAAACTCATGGATTATTGCTTAACACACTTTTTTAATAAAGAGAACACTATGTTTTATTTTATTTCTAACAAAGACTACAATTTAATCTCTAGAAAAATAAAAGTGATTGATAATGTTATTGCCTCACCAAATTCAATTTTAGCTAATAGCCTATTTAAATTAAGCCTATATTTTGCTGATGAAAACTATAATAAAATTGCACATCAAATGCTAAACAACATGCATACTGATGTTTTAGAAAGTGCTGCTGGTTATAGCAATTGGTTACATTTAATGGTAAATTACACCAAACCTTTTTATGAGGTTGCAACTGTAGGTAAAGAAGCAAAACTAAAAAATGATGCTCTTTTAAGCCTCTACAATCCAAATGTAATTTTGGCTGGAGATATCAAAAACAATAATACAATTCCTTTATTAAAAAATAAATTTATTAAAGATGAAACCTACATTTATGTCTGTAATTTTGGGACTTGTAAACTACCTCAACAAGAAGTAAACAAAGCCATAAAATTTATAAAAAAATAAAAGCCAAACTACTTTCAAATTCCCTTTTTGAAACTCATATTCTTACTAATTTCTGATTGTAATTATCTGTTATATTACATTTTAAATTTTTGTTTAACTTATTTAAAAATTAATTAAACATTTTGTATCTTTGTACAAAATAAATAATTATGGCTACAGAAGATAAAATATCAAAAGATAACATTATTTCATTATATATGGAATTTGTTTTAGAAAACAATCATCAACCAAAATCTGTTTTTAGTTTTGCAAAAGACAATAATTTTGAAGAAAGTGATTTTTACAAATTTTATGCTTCTTTTGAAGCGATTGAAGAAGCCATATTTTCAGAATTCTTTCATCATACCATTAATGTTTTAGCAAAAAGTGAAGACTATGAAAATTTTGATGCAAGAAACAAATTATTAAGTTTTTACTTTACGTTTTTCGAAATCTTAACTGCCAATAGAAGTTATGTAGTTTATGCCTTAAAAGACAGCCAAAAAGATTTTAAAAAGTTAAAATCATTAAAAAAATTACGTGAAGATTTTATCGCTTACATCAAAAATTTGGGCATAGAAAAATTAGATTTAAAACAAGAAAAGCTAGAAAAAATTCAAGATAAAAGCATACAAGAATCTTCTTGGTTTCACTTATTAGTGACTATGAAATTTTGGTTGGATGATACTTCTGCTTCTTTTGAAAAAACAGATATTTTTATCGAAAAATCCATCAACGCTCGTTTTGATTTAATGGATATAAAACCGCTGAAAAGCATTATCGATTTTGGGAAATTCATCCTAAAAGAAAAAGTTAACTTTAATTAAAAGCCTATGAAAACAATAGATTCTATACCAACTTCTAAAATTCAGAGGGCTTCTAAGTTAGTTACTACTGGAGCAAAAATTGGGGTAAATTACCTAAAATATTATGGTGATAAAATTACCAAAACCGAAGACGAAGCAAAATCGAAATTAAACGAAAACAACGCAGAAGATATTTACGATGGCTTAAAACAACTTAAAGGAAGTGCTTTAAAAGTAGCACAAATGTTAAGTATGGAAAAAAGCATTTTACCACAAGCTTATGTAGAAAAATTTTCGCTTTCTCAGTTTTCTGTACCTCCTTTATCTCCTGCTTTGGTAACCAAAACTTTTAAAAAATATTTTGGTAAAAATCCGAACGAAATTTATGATAAATTCGACTCAGTTTCTGTTAACGCAGCTAGTATTGGCCAAGTTCACAAAGCTGAAAAAGATGGAAAAAAATTAGCTGTTAAAATTCAATATCCAGGAGTAGCAGAAAGTATTGCATCAGATTTAGCTTTGGTAAAACCAATTGCTATTAAAATGTTTAATATTAAAGGTAAAGATTCTGATAAATATTTTAAAGAAGTAGAAAATAAATTGGTTGAAGAAACCAATTATATTTTAGAAGTAGAACAAAGTAAAGCCATTGTTAAAGCCTGCGCGCACATACCCAATTTAAAATTCCCAAATTATTATTCAGATTTATCTTCGGATAGAATTATAACTATGGATTGGATGAATGGCGTACATTTATCTGAATTTTACACAGAAAATCAAGAAGTTGCCAATAAATTAGGACAAGCTTTGTGGGATTTTTACATGTTTCAAATCCATAAATTAAAGAAAGTTCATGCAGATCCACATCCTGGAAATTTTTTAATATCACCAGAAAACGATTTAATTGTAATCGATTTTGGCTGTATGAAAACCATTCCTAATAGTTTTTATGTGCCTTATTTTGAATTGGCAAAACAAGAAAACATTTCTGATCCTGTTTATTTTGAACAAAAATTATTTGAATTAGAAATTTTACGTGAAGATGATTCTAAAGAAGAATTAGATTTTTTTAGAGCTATGTTTCACGAAATGTTAAGCTTATTTACCCAACCTTTTCAACAAGAAAAATTCGACTTTTCTGATGAAGTTTTCTTTGGAAAAATTTCAGATTTAGGTCAGAAATACGCAAAAAGTACAGAGCTTAAAAACATGAATGGTAATCGAGGTTCTAAACATTTTATTTACATCAACAGAACATTTTTTGGCTTGTATAATTTAATGCACGATTTAAAAGCTAAAAATGTAGTGATTAATAATTTTAACAATTTGTAATGGCTTTTTTTAATTTTGATGACATTAATGCTTTAGAAAAAATTTATAAGATAAACCTTATAAACAGTTGTTCTGGCTTTAAATCTGCCAACTTAATTGGCTCTATTTCTAAAGATGGAACTACTAATGTTGCCGTTTTTAGTTCTGTTACACATTTGGGCTCTAACCCACCTACTTTGGGTTTTATTTTAAGACCTACAACTGTGCCAAGAAACACGCATCAAAACTTAAAAGACGTTGGTTATTTTACAATCAATCATATTTGGGAAGAAATTGTAGAAGATGCACATCATACTTCTGCAAAATATCCTGCAGATATTTCTGAGTTTGATATGACAAATCTAGAACCTGAATTTAAAGGAAATTTCAAAGCTCCTTTTGTAAAAAATGCACCAGTACAAATGAACATGAAATTTATAGAAGAAATTTATGTTCCTTCTAATGATGTTATGTTGATTGTAGCTCAAATTCAAGAACTATATGTTCAAGATAAATTACTACAAGAAGATGGTTTAATCAACTTATCTAAAGGAAACGTAGCTGCTATAAATGGGTTAGATACTTATGCAATTCCTAAGTTTAAAACCCAATTGGGTTATCAAAGACCTAAAACAAATAAATAGCTTATGAAAATTCTTGTAACAGGCGCAACTGGTTATATTGGCAAACGTTTAATTCCTTTATTATTAAACGATGGTCATACTATAGTGTGCCCTGTTAGAGATAAAAAAAGAGCAGAAAACTACTACAAAGATCAAACAAATATACATTTAGTTGAAGCTGATTTTTTAGATGCAAAATCTTTAAATCTAATTCCTAAAAACATAGATGCTGCTTATTATTTAATTCACTCTATGTCTAATTCTGCAAAAGAATTCCATGTTTTAGAAGAAAAATGTGCGTTTAATTTTAAACGATTTGCAGAATCAACATCCATAAAACAAGTAATTTATTTAAGCGGAATTACAAACGACACAAAACTTTCGAAACACTTATTATCAAGAAAAAATGTAGAAAATACATTAGCTTCTAAAAAATATGCTTTGACCACTTTTAAAGCAGGAATTATTGTGGGTTCAGGGAGTTCATCCTTCGAAATTATTAGAGATTTGGTAGAAAAACTGCCAGCAATGATTGCACCTAAATGGTTAAATACCAAAACTCAACCTTTAGCGATTAGAGATGTTTTATCATTCTTACAAAAAGCATTAGCTAAAAAAGAATTGTACAATACTTCTTACGATATTTTTGGACCAGAAATTCTAACTTACAAAGAAATGCTTTTGCAATTTGCAGCCGTTAGAAAACTAAAAAGATCAATTATAACAGTGCCTGTAATGACTGCAAAATTATCTTCTTATTGGTTGTATTTTGTAACCTCAACTTCATACAAACTAGCATCTTCTTTAGTAAACTCTATGGGTGTAGAAGTTATTGGTAAAAAAAGTAACATCAATCAAATACTTGATATTAACCCTATGTGTTACAAAGAAGCTGTACAATTGGCTTTTAATAAAATTGAGCAAAACAGCATTATTTCTAGTTGGAAAGATTCTTATGTAAGTAGTGGAAAACTTAAAAATTATGTTGATGAATTTATTAATGTTCCAAAATATGGATGTTTTAGAGATTTTAAGAAAAGAAATATAAAAGACAAAGAGCGCGCTTTAAATAGAATTTGGGCAATTGGTGGAGAAACAGGTTGGTATTATGGCACTTTTCTATGGAAAATCCGTGGTTTTTTAGATCAACTTTTTGGAGGAGCTGGTTTGCGTAGAGGAAGAAGACATCCTACAGAATTAAATGCTGGTGATGCTTTAGATTTTTGGCGCGTAATTTATGCGGATAAAGAAAAAGGCAAACTACTACTCTATGCAGAAATGATTTTACCTGGTGAAGCTTGGCTAGAATTTAAAATCGAAAAAGGAATTTTATACCAAACAGCTACTTTTAGGCCTCGTGGTTTGGCTGGCAGATTGTATTGGTACTCAGTAATGCCTTTTCATTGGTTCGTTTTTAATGGTATGATAAACAACATCAATAAATAATTTTGAAAAAAGAAAATCTTCCTTCTAAAAATTGCCCAGTCTGTAACAGACCTTTTAACTGGCGAAAAAAGTGGGAAAAGAATTGGGAAAACGTTAAATATTGCAGCGAAAAATGCAGGAGAAACAAAACACAACTGGCTTAATATGGTTTCGTAATAACTTACGAACAACAGACAATATCTCATTAAAAAAAGCAATCGATCATCATAAAAAAGTAATTGCTGTCTATTTTTTTGATCCAAAATATTTTACTGTGGATGAATTTGGTTTTCAAAAAACTGCAAAATTTAGAGCCCAATTTTTAATTGATACCATCAGCAATTTAAAAGAAAATTTAGCCAAGTTAAATATTACACTTCTCACCTATTTTGATGCTCCAGAAAATAAAATTTATTCTTTGTGTGATGAATTTTCTGTGGATACTATTTACACACAAAAAGAATGGACTAAAGAAGAAGTTGACACCACTACTAACATCAAAAATAGTTTAAAAAGTGATGTGAAATTTATTGAAGATTTTGATCAGTTTTTATATCATCCAGACACCGTTTCTAACAATTTTAGTAATATTCCTGATGTTTTTACGCAGTTTAGAAAAAAATTAGAAAAGTATGTTCGCATTAAAGAAATTGCAACTTTCCCCAAACTTCCTGAAACAAATATATTTAACAATACAACTAAAATTCCAACTTTAAAAGATTTAGGTTTTTCGGATTTTGAAATGCATCCTAAAACTGCTTTTCCTTTTTTAGGTGGAGAAACTGCAGCTTTAAAAAGATTAAATTATTATCTTTTTCAAAGTAACAAAGTTAGTTTTTATAAAAAAACAAGAAATGGTTTAGTAGGTACAGATTATTCTACAAAATTTTCTCCTTGGTTGGCAAATGGTAGTTTATCAGCCAAAATAATTTATCATCAAGTTAAAAATTACGAAGCAGAATTTGGTAAAAATCAATCTACGTATTGGGTAATTTTTGAGTTGATTTGGAGAGATTATTTCAAATTTATTTCTTTAAAATATAATGCTAAAATCTTTAAAATTGGTGGAATTTTAAACAGAAATTATCATTGGAATACTGATAAAAATATCATACAAAATTGGATTAATGGAGAAACCAAAGACGATTTTGTAAATGCAAATATGATAGAATTGCAACAAACAGGCTGGATGAGCAACAGAGGCAGACAAAATGTGGCTTCGTATTTTGCAAAAGAATTACTACAAGATTGGCGAATTGGAGCTGCTTATTTTGAGTCGATGTTATTAGATTACGATGTACACAGCAATTACGGAAATTGGATGTATGTGGCAGGAGTTGGGAATGATCCTAGAGACAGAAAATTCAACACTCAATTGCAAGCAGAACGTTATGATACCAACTATAAATTTAGAAATTTATGGTTAGAAAAAACTTTGTTTTAAATGGATATAAAAGAAATACATATCATTTTTCCACATCAGTTGTTTAAAAATACTGAGGTTTTAAATAAAGTTGACGACATTATTTTGATTGAAGAATATTTGTTTTTTAATCAATATAAATTTCATCAACAAAAAATAAGTTTTCATAGAGCTACAATGAAAGCTTATGAAAATTATTTAATTCAATTGGGCAAAAATGTACGATATATAAATGCAATTAATAATTTAAATGACGTAAGAAATATACTACCAAATTTAGAAAAAGAAGGGATTACTAAAATCCATTTGATAGATCCTACAGACAATTGGTTGCAAAAACATATCCATCAAAAAAAAGGAAATTTAGAAATTATTTGGTACAACAATCCTTTATTTATCAACACAAAAGAAGAATTATCTAGTTTTTTTAAATCCACTAAAAAGAAATATTTTCAGACTTCATTTTACAAATCCGAAAGAAAAGAAAGAGATATTTTAATGGACGGAAAAAATCCGTCAGGTGGTAAATGGACGTTTGATGATGAAAACAGAAAAAAATATCCTAAAAATAAAATTGCACCACATATAAATTTCCCAGAAGAATCTGAATATCAAAAAGAAGCTAAAGAATATGTACTCAAAAACTATAAAGAAAACTATGGGAAATTAAATGATTTTGTCGTTTATCCTATAGATTTTAAAACCTCAGAACAATGGTTACATCAATTTTTTGAAATCCGTTTTCACGAATTTGGTACTTATGAAGATGCGATTGTAAAAGAAGCACATTTTTTAAATCATAGTTTGTTATCTCCTTTAATTAATGTGGGTTTGTTACACCCAAAAGATGTTATTGAAAAAGCTATTGATTTTGCAACTAAAAATGATGTTCCTATCAATTCTACAGAAGGTTTTGTACGTCAAATTTTAGGTTGGCGAGAATTTATAAGAGGTGTTTATGAAGCCAAAGGTTCTGAAGAACGCACCAAAAATTTCTGGAAATTCTCTAGAAAAATTCCTAAATCTTTTTACAACGGAACTACTGGCATAGAACCTATTGACGATGTTATTAAAAAAGTGAATAAAACTGCGTATGCACATCATATAGAACGATTAATGATTTTAGGCAACTTTATGGTGTTGTGCGAATTTGATCCAGATGAAGTTTACCAATGGTTTATGGAACTTTTTATAGATGCTTATGATTGGGTTATGGTGCCTAATGTGTATGGAATGAGTCTGTTTGCTGATGGTGGTTTAATGAGTACAAAACCATACATAAGTAGCAGCAATTATGTAATGAAAATGAGTAATTACAAAAAAGGGAATTGGCAAAAAACATGGGATGGTTTGTTTTGGACATTTATGGACAAACACAGAGATTTCTTTTTAAGCAACCCAAGATTAGGGATGTTAATTAGAACTTTTGACAAAATGGCACAAGATAAAAAAGAATCTCATTTTAAAAATGCCGAACAATTTTTTAAACAATTAGACAATGAGCAATAGAGAAGAAATAAATATTGTTTGGTTAAAGAGAGATCTACGTTTGCAAGATAATGAAGCTATTTACAATGCTTTACAAACAAACAAAAGAGTTTTATTTTTGTATGTTTTTGAAAACTCTTTGATAAACGATGCACATTATAGCCAACGCCACTGGAATTTTATAAAACAATCGATTCAAGATCTTAATCAAGATTTAGAAAATTATAACACCAAAATTCTCTCTGTAAATTCAGAAGTTATCAATGTATTTAATCAACTGCAAACCTATTTTAAAATTGGTACTGTTTTTTCGCATCAAGAAACAGGCTTATTAATTACCTATAATCGCGATAAAGATTTTAAAAGATATTGTAGAAACAATAATATTAACTGGAAAGAAAACAATAATAATGGTGTTTTAAGAGGATTGTTAAACAGAGAAGATTGGTTCGAAAAATGGGATGATTATATGGGTGCTAATCCATTTAAAACTAATTTTAAGAACGATGATTTTATCAATATTGATGAAATTCTAGCATTAGAAAAAAGATTTATTACCACAGATTTAGAAACAGAAAAACATCCTTACTTTCAAAAAGGAGGCACAAAAATGGCTTGGAGATATGCCAATGGTTTTTTTAAAGAAAGGCACAAAAACTACATGTATCATATTTCTAAACCAGCATTGTCTAGAGAAAGTTCGAGCAGATTATCGCCTTATATTGCTTGGGGAAATGTTTCCATTCGTCAGATTTATCAAAAAACACAAGAATACATTACCGATGAAAATAAAAAACACTTAGGCGCATTTATTTCTAGATTAAGATGGCAAGCGCATTTTATTCAAAAATTTGAAATGGAACATACCATGGAAGAAGCTAGTGTAAATAAAGGCTATCATAAATTAAAGAAAAACCTTTCTGAAGCCTACCAAAAAGCTTGGAGAGAAGGCCAAACTGGTTTTCCTTTAGTAGATGCTAGCATGCGTTGTTTAGTAGAAACTGGTTATTTAAATTTTAGAATGCGTTCTATGTTAGTTTCCTTTTTTACGCATATTTTATGGCAACCTTGGCAAGCTGCTACACATCATTTATCGCAACAATTTTTAGATTTTGAACCTGGTATTCATTTTCCTCAATTGCAAATGCAAGCCGCAGAAACTGGCATTAATAATATCAGAATTTATAATCCGATTAAAAATAGTTTAGAACATGATGCTGATGCAACATTCATTAAAAAATGGGTGCCAGAATTAGCAAATTTACCTTTGGCTTTTATTCACGAACCCTATTTAATGACTCCTATGGATGAGCAATTCAATAGTTTTAAATTAGGCGAAAATTATCCTTTTCCTATTGTTGATGGAAAAACTGCAAGAAAAAAAGCAAGTGATATTCTTTTTGGAATGCGAACAAATCCTGAAGTTTTATCAGAAAATTTTAGAATTCTAAAAAAACACACATTATCAGATAGAAAAAGGATGTTAAACAGCAACTAAACTATAGTTTTTGAACAAATTATAATGCTTTGTTAATTTTTGTTTAACTATTTTTATATTTCGTTAAACATTACTATATTTGATGTGTTAATGATTTACAATACAACAAATACAAACAAAGAAGCAGTATCAATGTTTAATAATTTATTAGGCAAACCTTTTTCATTTT
This sequence comes from Polaribacter sp. Asnod6-C07, assembly GCF_045063625.1. Lineage (NCBI taxonomy): Bacteria > Pseudomonadati > Bacteroidota > Flavobacteriia > Flavobacteriales > Flavobacteriaceae > Polaribacter > Polaribacter sp. Asnod6-C07. The sequence goes on from NZ_JBEFOF010000005.1 coordinate 178,197, forward strand.
TACAATCTATAAAAATGAAAGGAACTGGTTCTAAAAGAATGATAATAGAAGAAGTAAGTCCTAGTTTCTTTAAATATATGAATTCAGTTTCTGATATTAATTATGGAAATATTGAGCTAAGAGAAAAAGGAATTTTATTACACATTAATAAAGGTTTGCAAAATTTTAGCTGGGCAATTCCCTTTTATCAATTACACACTTATAAAACTTCTGGTTTTAGCATTCACGCTCAAGGTAATTTTGTTCGTTTTAAAAACAATAAATTATTGAAAGAAAACAAGAAGTTTCTCGACAAAATAATTAACCTAAAAATAGAAAACGACAAAGAGTACGAATTCTATGATGTTATAAATTAATTCTATAGAGAATGAAGTTAGATGGAATAGCAATTGATAGAATTATAGAAATGGCTTGGGAAGACAGAACAACTTTTGAGGCCATACAGTTTCAATTCGGATTAAAAGAACAAGAAGTTATTAATTTAATGCGAAAAGAAATGAAACCTTCTAGTTTTAGAATGTGGAGGAAAAGAGTGCAAGGAAGAAGAACAAAACACCAAAAATTAAGAACATTCGCAAAAGGCAGATTTAAATGTTCTAGACAAAAATCAATATCTAATAACTCTATAGCAAAAAGATAAAAACAGTGCTTTGCTTTTAAGATTAGAGTACTTAAAGACAGCACATTAAAAAGACAAATAATGATTACAGAAGTAGTATTAAAAGAAAAACAAACAGACCAAAAATTAAATGGATTTTCATTCGAAGAAATTGGAGATGACCATTTATACACTGGTTTAGAAACCCCAATGAAAAGAGGTGCATTCTTACTTTCTGATGATGAAAAGAAAGAAAAAATTGAAGGTTTATTTTCTGAAATTATGGATGTAATGGGTCTTGATTTAACTGATGATTCTTTACAAGGCACTCCTAAAAGAGTTGCCAAAATGTATATAGATGAAATTTTTTCAGGATTAAATCCTGCCAACAAACCAAAAGTGGCATTGTTTGATAATAAATATCAATATAACCAAATGTTGGTAGAAAAAAACATTACGTTTTATTCTAATTGCGAGCATCATTTTGTGCCCATTATTGGTAAAGCACACGTAGCCTATATCTCATCAGGTAAAGTTATTGGTTTATCAAAATTAAATAGAATTGTACAGTATTATGCAAAAAGACCACAAGTACAAGAACGTTTAACAAATCAAATTGCTGAAGAATTAAAAAACATATTAGAAACAGAAGATGTTGCAGTTATAATAGACGCAAAACATCTATGTGTATCATCTAGAGGAATTAAAGACGATACTTCATCCACAGTAACTTCTTACTTTGGTGGTAAATTTAACAACCAAGATAAAATTCTTGAATTACAAAATACATTAAAATATTAAGTTATGGAACTTATTGACAAGGCATTAGAATTCGAAAAAAGAAAAATGAGATTTCCAACTACAAGCGACAGAATCTTAGCAGCAAGAGAAGCAAAATCTTTAATTTTAAGCTTAAACGAAGTTTATAAAAAAAGTAAAGACAAAAATATAATGGACATTATGAAACGATTAACGGCCATAAAACAAAGAATTGAAAAGCGTTTAAAAGGGAAACCACTAACAGCAGCATAATATTTTTCAGATTTTTCTTGCAGTTCTAACTTTTATAATTATATTGCCAAATTAGTTAAAAGAGAGAAACGAAAGAATGAATTTATTAGAAAGAGCTGTAGAATTTGAGAATAGAAAATTCTCATTTAAAACAACAAGTGATCGTATTTTAGCCTCTAGAGAGGTAAAAGCTTTAATATTAGAGCTTAACGAAGTTTATAAATTAGAAAAAGATCCAGAAATTATGGATCAAATGAAGCGCTTAACTGCAGTTAAACAAAAAATTGAAAAGCGCTTGAAAGGAAGACCTTAAAGCAAATGAATAAAATTTTAATTATTGGAGGAAGCAAAGGAATTGGTAATGCAATTATCAATGCTTTGGTTAATAAAAACAAAATTATTAACATTAGTAGAACTGCGCCTTTGCAGCCTCACAGTAATTTAACACACCATTCGTGTGATATTCTTACAGATGATTTACCAAATATAGATGAAATAGATTCGTTAATCTATTGTCCTGGTAGTATCAATTTAAAGCCAATTTCTAGACTTGAATTAGAAGATTTCAGAAGCGATTTTGAAATTAATGTTATTGGTGCTGTAAAGGCAATTCAACATTATTTACCTTCATTAAAAAAAGGAAGCAATCCTTCAATAGTATTATTTAGTACTGTTGCTGCAAAATTAGGGATGCCTTTTCATGCAAGTGTTGCTGCAGCAAAATCTGCTGTAGAAGGTCTTACAAAATCTTTAGGTGCAGAATTTGCACCAACGATTCGTGTAAACGCAATTGCACCCACTGTAACAGATACTGACTTAGCAGCTAAATTATTACGTAACGAACGTTTAATAGACAGCATTAAAGAACGTCATCCTCTTAAAAAAATCTTGGCTCCAAATGAAGTTGCAGATCTTGCTACTTTTTTAATTTCTGATAAAGCAAAATCTATATCTGGTCAAATTTTTGAGTTAGACTGTGGTATTGTAAGTTTTAAAATATAACAACATTACATTTATGACTGATATTTATAATATAGAGATTAATAGTCTCCAGAATAACCCTATACAATTATCAAACTTTAAAGGGAAATACATTTTATTTATAAATGTGGCTTCTAAATGCGGTTTTACACCTCAATATAAAGAATTAGAAAAACTACATCAAACCTATAAAGACAAGTTAGTTGTAATTGGTGTTCCTTGTAATCAATTTGGAAGTCAAGAACCAGGATCATCAGAAGAAATTCAAGAATTCTGCCAAGTAAATTATGGCGTATCTTTTTTAATTACTGAAAAAATTGATGTAAAAGGAATTAACCAACATCCTTTATATTCTTGGCTAACTAAAAAAAAATTTAACGATAAAAAAAGTTCTTCTGTAAAATGGAACTTTCAAAAATACTTAGTTTCTCCAGAAGGTAATTTAATTGATTATTATTTTTCAATTACAAAACCATTAAGTTCTAAAATTACAAAACATTTAAAATAGATAGAATGTTTGGATTATTTAAAAAGAAATCAGAAATAGAAAAGCTTCAAGAGAAATATAAAAAATTGATGGAAGAAGCTTATAAATTACAATCTATAAATAGAAGTGATAGCGATCAAAAATATTTAGAAGCAGATACTCTTTTAAAGAAAATAGAATCTATACAAGCATAATAAATATGAAACAATTAAAACTTACTTTTTTATTTTTAGTAATTAATTTTGGTGGTTTAGCCATTGGTAGTTTGTTAATGAATAATGGGCCAACTTCAGATTGGTACGTTAATTTAAATCAAGCTCCTTGGACACCTCCAGGTTGGGTTTTTGGTGTAGCTTGGACTTTAATTATGATTTGTTTTTCTATTTATTTAGCCAAGCTATTTACTAAAGAAAATTCTTTAAAAATGAAAATTATATTTCTTTTTCAATTTATTTTAAATGTAAGTTGGAACTATATTTTCTTTAATAAACATTTAGTATTAATTGGCTTAATTACCATTGCACTATTAACGTCTCTCTTATTTATTTATTTTTTTAAATTAAGCACCAAAGTAAATAATTATAAATATTTACTTTTACCTTATATGGTCTGGTTGTGCATTGCCACTTCTTTAAATCTTTACATTTTAGTTCATAATTAAATGACAAAAAGTAATATGAATAGCACACAAAATATTGAGAAAAACATAGCTGATTTAAGAACAAAGCTAAAGGAACATAAACTCTATAAAAACTTAAATTCTTTAGATGATATTAAGATTTTTATGGAAAACCACGTATTTGCTGTTTGGGATTTTATGTCGCTTTTAAAAAGTTTACAAAATCATTTAACAAATGTAAATATTCCTTGGACACCACCAAAAAACCCAACATTATCAAGATTTATAAACGAAATTGTTCGCGAAGAAGAAAGTGATGTAAATGAAATTGGCATACCTAAAAGTCATTTTGAAATGTATATGGATGCCATGTATCAAATTGGTGCAAAAACTAATAAGATAGATACATTTATAGACTTAATTTCTGAAGGTAATGAATTAAATTATGCTTTTAGTGAAACACAGTTAAACCAAAAAGTTGTAGATTTTTTAAAATTTACATTTTCTATTATTAATACTAAAGAACCACATTTAATAGCAGCAGCTTTTACTTTTGGTAGAGAAGATATTATACCAGATATGTTTATAGAAATTCTACAAAATGCTGATGCAGATAATAAATTATACTACAAATTAAAGTATTATTTAAAAAGACATATAGAACTTGATGGAGATGAACATGGGCCACTTTCTCTAAAAATGGTTGCAGAACTTTGTGGTAATGATGATGAAAAATGGAAAAATGCAAATATCGTAGCAAGAAAAGCATTGTTAAAAAGAATTGAACTTTGGGACGGAATTAACGATTTAATAAAAAATAAAGAATCAAATAATACCAAACCCATTTTAAAATAAACAACCTTGAAAATCTACACTTTACATAAGAAACAAAATTTACCAATTTCTTTAGAAAAAGCTTGGGAATTTTTATCTAGCCCAAAAAATCTAAAAACAATTACACCAGATTACATGAGTTTTGATATTATTTCTGATATAGATAAACCTATGTATCCAGGGCAAATTATTCAATATATTGTTACTCCAATTCTTGGTATTAAAACAAAATGGGTTACCGAAATTACACACGTTAAAGAATTAGAATATTTTGTTGATGAACAGCGTTTTGGACCTTATGCTTTATGGCATCACAAACATTTTATAAAAAAAATTGATGGTGGTGTAGAAATGGAAGATATTATAGATTACAAAATACCTATGGGTATTTTAGGCCAAATAGTACATCCTTTTTTGGTAAAACCAAAATTGGAGGAAATATTTGCTTACAGACAAAAAAAATTACATGAACTTTTTGGGGAATATAAATAAATGAAATCAGCAATTAACATTTTTTGGTTTAGAAGAGATTTACGTTTAAATGATAACTGCGGATTATATCACGCATTAAAATCAAGTGAAAACGTTTTACCTATTTTTATTTTTGATGATGATATTTTATCAAAATTACCAAAAGATGATGCTCGTGTTACTTTTATTCATCAAGAGTTAGAGAGCATAAATAATCAATTAAAAAAAGTTGGAAGTTCTTTGGCTGTTTTTCACGGAAAACCGAAAGACATTTATCAAAAATTATCAGAAAAATATAATCTTGATACTGTTTTTACAAACCACGATTATGAACCTTATGCTAAAACTAGAGATTTAGAAATTAAAGATTTTTTAGCATCAAAAGAAATTGATTTTAAAACTTATAAAGATCAAGTAATTTTTGAAAGAAATGAAATTGTAAAGCAAGATGGAACAGCTTATAAAGTTTACACACCTTACTCAAAAAAATGGTTAGAAGCTTTTCAATTTAAAGGACTTCAATTTTATCCATCAGAAGAAAATTTAGGTAATTTTATCAAAAAAGAAAATAATACTTTTTTAAGTTTATCTGATATTGGTTTTACAAAATCTAAAATAAAAGTTGCTTCTTATAAAGTTTCTTCAAAATTAATTGATGATTATGAAGAAACTAGAAATTTTCCAGCAAAAGATGCAACATCAAAATTAGGTACACATTTACGATTTGGTACTGTTAGTATCAGAAAAATGGTAGAAAAGGCTCAAAAAAGTAATAATATTACTTTTTTAAAAGAATTAATTTGGCGAGAATTTTTTATGCAAATTCTATGGCATTTTCCACATACTGTAAACGCTAGTTTTAAACCCAAATACGATAGAATTGTTTGGAGAAATAACGAAGCCGAATTTAATGCTTGGTGTAAAGGACAAACTGGTTATCCTTTAGTTGATGCTGGTATGCGTGAACTAAACCAAACTGGTTTTATGCACAATAGAGTGCGTATGTTAGTGGGTAGTTTTTTGTGCAAACATTTACTAATTGATTGGAAATGGGGTGAAGCTTATTTTGCAGAAAAATTACACGATTATGAAATGGCAAGCAATGTTGGTAATTGGCAATGGGTGGCTGGTTCTGGAGTAGATGCATCACCATATTTTAGAATATTTAATCCTACAACTCAAATTAAAAAGTTTGACAAAGATTTACAATATATAAAAAAATGGGTGCCAGAATTTGAAGAATTAACCTACGCCAAAGTAATTGTAGAACATAAAGCTGCTAGAGAACGTTGTCTAAAAATTTATAAAGAAGCAGTCTCTTAATAAACTTGTGTTCTTAAAAATTGTGATTTTTTTTAAATCAATAAAACTAACAATTATTTAATATTTTGTATTTCAATTTTTTATAACTTTAAGCAATTACTAAAAACTTAAAATTATGAATACATTAGAAGTAGCTACAAAATGGAAACAAATGTGCCTTGAAGGTAAAAATATTGAATGCATAGAAGAACTTTATGCAGATAATATTGTTAGTAAAGAAATGCCAGGAGTACCTTATGGAGAAGTGCTTACAGGTAAAACAGAAGTTCTAGAAAAAAGTAAACAATGGTTAGATGATGTTATTGAATTTCATAGTAATGAAATTTCTGAACCTTTAATTGCTGGTAAACATTTTTCTAGTAAAATGGCTTTTGATGTAACATTTAAAAGTAGAGGAAGGCAACAAATGGAAGAAGTTTGCGTTTTTAGTGTAGAAGATGGCAAAATTGCAACTGAGCAATTTTTCTATTCGATGTAAAATTTATTATTCTTGACTTAAAAAGCTTCAATTTCTTGAAGCTTTTTTTATTTTTTCTACGCTAAATTAAATTAGAATTTACTTTCTTTTTAACAACAACCAGAACTTGGGTTACAGCAAGAACTCTCTACTTCTGCTATTTTTACTTTTGGTTTTGCTTCTGGAATTCCACAGGCATCTAATGCCAAACAAGCAGTAATTTTTGAGGTTAATAAAAAGTTTTTACCATCAAAATCTAAATTGTATTTACCAATTGTTTCTTTACCTTGATATTCTACTTCAATTTCTAAATCATCAAAATTAAAAATACGTTCAGACAATTCTATAATTTTAACTAATTTCTCTGGATGCAATCTGTGATCGTAATCATTTTCTTCCCAAAGTTGAAAATTGATAACAGTTTCGCTTCTTACTTTACCTCCACAATCTATAAAATCTCTTGTTATTCTACCTACTTCTGTTACGTGAAAATGTGCAGGAACTAACTCTCCATTTGGTAATTGAAAACCAATAGTTTCTAATTTATTTAGGTGGTTTTTAATTTCTGATAACTTCATATTTTGTCTTTTTAAAATTTTTAACAACAACTTTCAGTAGGATTTTTACTTAAAAATTTACTCAATTTATTATTTATTTCTTTCCAATTTTCATCATCTATACAATAACAAACACTGGTACCTTCTATAGTTCCTTTTAAAATTCCTACTTTTTTTAATTCTTTTAAATGCTGAGAAATAGTGGGTTGCGCTAAACCAATTTCTTTTACTAAATCTCCACAAACACAAGATTTTAATTTGATGATATAATCTAAAATTGCAATTCTTGCTGGGTGACCTAATACCTTTGCAATAGCTGCAATTTCATTTTGCTCGTCTGTAAATATTTCTGATTTAGTTAAACCCATATTAATATATTTATTTATTGCAATATTACGATTAAGTGGTTAAATAAAAAAGTAAATCTCTATTTTTTATTTAAATCAAACATATAACCTACAGAAAGGTTAAAGAAACTTGTTATGTTTACATCAGGTTCGTTTGCAAGGGCATTTGGTAAATTTAAATTGTAACCTAACTCAAAATCCCAAGAATTGGTAGAAAGTGACACAGGAAATGAAATTTGAGTATTTAATAAATCGAACACATTTTGGGTATATTTATATGTTTTATATCCTGAAGCTGTTAGTCTTCTAACATCAAAAGTAATACTCTGATTTGCTATTACAAAACTAATGTTTGGTCTTAACCTTAAAGCAAAATTTGGTTTTCTTTTTAAGTTGATGTTGGCATAAGTATTAGATACTATTTGATAAGATTGGTCTGTACCAAATATATAAGAAACTGCTAATGTACTACCTATAGTGCGTTTTATATTTCTGATGCCTAAACTTACATCCAAAGAATTTGTAAAAACATCATAATCATCAGAATACAAAAAACGGGTGTATCCCAGATTATAAGTGATATTTTCTGTAACTCCTAAAGTATTAAAATAACCTACTGAAAGGCTGGTAAAATCCCAACTTGGGGCAAAATTTTGATAATAAATACCAGAAATACTGGCATTAAAACCAGAAGAATGATAATAAGAAACTTGAGGAATTATATTATACTGATCTGTGCCAGAATCTCTACCAGAAAAATAGGTATTGCTGTTGTAAGAAAGGGATGTATATAAAAAATTATAAGAAAAATCGCTCTCTAATAATTCGTCTAAAAATTGTTGATCATTAAAAAAAAGTTCATCAATTAAACCATCTAAATCTTCTAAATTATCCAAATTTTTATCTTGTGCATAAGAACAAAAAGAGGTTGCCATTGAAAACAATAGCAACCCTAAAACCTGTAAAGTTGTTTTTAATCCTTTATATAGATACACCATAAATAGTTAAAAGCTAATCTTCTTTATTTCTAACTTTTTTATCTTTTTCGTTATTTATCCTTGGTCCACTTTTCAACTCTCCTCTATCTTTAGAGTTTCTGATTTTGTCAATTCGTTCTTTAAGCATTTTCCTTTGCTCACTAGTTAAAGTCTTACTAAAACTTTCTCTAGTTTTTCTTAAACGAACCTGTTGACTCTGAACCATACTTTTTTGATCTGCAGAAAATGTAGCTACCAAACGTTGTTTCATTTCAGTTTTAGAAATGGTTCTATCTTTTAAAATAGCCAATTGCTCTGTGGTTAAAGATGCTTTAAAAGCTTCGCGATTTGTTTTCATAACCTCTCTTTCTTTCTGTAACAAATCAATTTGCTTTTGGGTAAGCTCTTTTTTAATCAAATTATAATTAGAATCTTGAGCAAAAAGTCTTGTATTAAATAGCATCAAACCTAAAAAGCTAACTGTTAATATGATGTTTTTTAATTTCATTTTTTTATTTTACACTGCAAAAAATCTAAAGTACAAATTTACAAATTAAATTGAACAACTGTCTTTAGCAGCTTCATAAGCTGTTTCATCTGCAATAGTTTCTATTGTACCATCTTTATATTCAATATCTAATGGAAAAATTTTAGTTGGTTTTACAGTAAAATCTGGATTTGCTTTTTTCCATTCTCTTATCAATTTATAATCTGCTCTTTCTGTTACTTCAATCACTGTTCCATCTTCCATTGTAAAACTTACTGGCAATACCAATTTAAAACATTTTCTTTTGTCTTTACCACTTTTACAAGAAGATCTTACAATTGCTAACTCATCACTATCTAATAAAGTTTGCACAGTATCATCTTCTAAAGTAACATCTACAGGATAAACTAATTCTGGTCTTTCTGTAGCATCTGGGTTTGCTGCATACCAATCTTTCTTTAAACTCCAATCGTCTGCACTATTTAAAGTAATAGAAGAATCGTCTGGCATTATTAAATCTATAGGATAAACAAACTCAAAACATTTACTTCTACTTCTTCCTCTTTTAGAACTTGTGCTATTTAATTGACGACCTTGTATAGAAAAGAAAACATCTGTTTTTGTATCTTCATAAGAAAGATTATCAGAAACTAAAGCAACTTGATATCCTAATTCTGTAGCCAATTGAACAGTTTCTACAAAACTATCTGCTAAATCTCCATTTAATGCTGATGATGTTGCTGATGGTAAACTTGCTTCTACTATTGTTGTTTTGTCTGCACTTTCTATTTGTTCAATTAATTCTTCATCGTCAGTAACTTCTACACTTGTAGTATCTGAACAAGATGTAAATAATAATGCTGATAAAATTAAAGCAGATATTGTAAAAAATAAAATGCTAGATTTTAAAATGCTTTCTTTAGAAATTGTGGTCTTCATGATTTTTGTTTTTAATTAATTTTGATTCAATTACTTAGAACTACAATTTTTAAAATAGTTTGAAAATTTTTTATTTTTTTTATAAAATAATGGTTTCTAGCAACTCATCATCTATATAATTATCTAATAATGAGTCTTCTACAATAAGTGAATTTAAAATTAAGTTATCAATTTTTTGTTCAGTAAGCTCTGCCTTTACCACAACTTCATTAAATAATGTAGCTTCTGCAAAAGCATCTATTTCTAAATCTTCTATTAGTAAAGAGTTGATTAAAACGTCATCAGAAAAAGTAAATTCTTCAAAATTAGTTTCAATTTCTAAATTTGAATTGTTACTATTTTGTAGCCAAACTGTAAGACTTAATATAAAAACTAAAGTTGCTGCTGCAATATATTTAAACTGTGGTTGTAGATAAAAAACATTTTGTTTTTTTGAATCCTCTTCTACTCTAGCTTCCTCTTTAATTTTATCTAAAATTGACAATTTAGATTGTGCAAAATAATCTTTAGGAATAGTTGTGCCTAAATATTCTTTATGATGTGTAGAAACATCACCTTTTAAACCTTCTTTTAAAAAGTTTTGATTCTTATTATTTTCTGTTGACTTTTCCATATTATAATTCTTAGACCTTTCTAATTTTATTTAGTTTATAATTATAAAAATATTTTTTGTTCAATAATTTTAACGGCTGCATAATAGGTCGATTTTAATGTACTTTCAGAAACGTCTAAAACTTCAGAAATTTGCCTAAAACTTAAATCATCAAAATATTTCATTTGAAAAACACGTTTTTGTTTCTCTTTAAATCCGTCTATAATTGTATTTAATTTTTTCTGAATTTCATCACCATCAAAATACTCATCTTCAAATAAAACTTGTAAACTAGTATCAGAAACCGTTTCTATATTTTGATAACTTCTTTTTTTATTTTTATCTAAAAAACGGATAGATTCATTATACGCAATTCTATACATCCAAGTATGTAAACTACTCTTTTCTTTAAAATTAGCAATACTTTTATAAATTCTGATAAAGGTGTTCTGCAACACATCATCTGCATTTTCATGCGTACCCACAATTTTTCTTATATGCCAATACAAACGTTCTTGATAGACGTTAAGCAACTCACTAAAAGCTTTATCTTTTAGTGCAGGATTCTTCAACTTTTTTACAAGCTCAGCGTCTTTACTCAAGTTATTTTTGGTTGATTACTATTCTTTAGACCTAAGATAAATGAAATAGTTTGATTTTAGAGTCAGAAAAAGGCAAACCCATTAAATCTGATAAATTTTTTAAATAGTTTTATCAATATAAATTGATGTGTTTCTTTGAGAAGTTTTAGAAACCTTAGTATTTTTACATTAGAAAATTATAACAAATGAAAATCATTATATCTCCAGCAAAATCTTTAAATTTCGAAAGTAAAGTACCAACAAGTTTACATACACAACCACGTTTTTTAGAGCAATCTATAAAACTAAATAAAAAACTTAAAACGCTCTCTAAAAACAAGTTATCAGATTTAATGTCAATTTCAAAAGATTTGTCAGCATTAAATTATGATAGAAATCAAAATTGGACAACACCATTTAATCCAGATAACTCAAAACAAGCAATTTATGCATTTACTGGTGCTGTTTTTCAAGGTATTGATGTAAACTCTTTAGCTGAAGAAAAATTGCCTTTACTGCAAGATAGATTACGTATTTTATCGGGTTTATATGGTTTATTAAAACCTTTAGATTTAATACAGCCTTACAGATTAGAAATGGGCACAAAATTAAAAGTTGGCAGAAATGATAATTTATATAAATTTTGGGATGATACTTTGGCTAAATCTTTAAATGATGAATTAGGAGATGATGAATTACTCATTAATTTAGCAAGTGCAGAATATTTTAAAGCTTTGCCTAAAAAGATTTTAAAAACACCAATGATTACACCTGTTTTTAAAGATTTTAAAAACGGACAATATAAAACCATAATGACATATGCTAAAATTGCTCGTGGTTTAATGGTTCGTTACATAATAGAAAACAACGTTAAAACTATAGAAGATTTAAAAGGTTTTAATGTTGATAAATATCGTTTTTCTGAAGAAATGTCTAATGATACAGAATTGGTTTTTACTAGATAATAATGAAAAAATTGATCATTAAATCATCTAAGATTTTACTGTTTTTTGGTCTCTTATGTTTAATTAGCATTTTCATATCTAATATAATTATTCAAAAAAATGCAACTGAAAAAGTTTTTTCAGAAACTAAAAATATCCCTAAAAATAAAATTGGATTAATTCTAGGAACCTCAAAGTATTTAAGAAATGGATATATAAACCTGTATTACAAATACAGGTTAGATGCTGCAATTAATTTGTTTAAATCTGGTAAAATAAATTTTATAGTTATTAGTGGAGATAATGGCTCAAAAAGTTATGATGAACCTACAGATTTTAAAAACGATTTAATAAAAGCTGGAATACCGGAAAATAAAATATTTTTAGATTATGCAGGTTTTAGAACTTTAGATTCTGTTGTAAGAATAAAAGAAATATTTGGTCAAAATTCGGTAACCATAATATCGCAAAAATTTCATAATGAAAGAGCTATTTATTTAGCAGAACACTTTAATATAAAAGCAATCGGATTCAATGCAAAAGATGTAAGTGGAAAATCAGGAATTAAAGTTCAACTCAGGGAATACCTTGCTAGGGTTAAAGTTTTTGTGGATATTATTTTTGATGTAAAACCCAAATTTTTAGGCGATAAAATAGAAATTAAATAAAGATTTATTACTTAAAATAACAATGATTTTTTTTAATTTACACTGTTACTGCTTACTGTCTATTGCAAACTGTGTACTAATAGACTAACTTCTAACAATCAGCCAAACCAACATTTATAGCCAAACCACCTTCTGAGGTTTCTTTGTAGTTTTTATGCATATCTTTTGCAGTTTCCCACATGGTATCAATTACTTTATCTAAAGGTACTTTTACTTCTTTAGGGTTGGTTTCTAAAGCCATTTCTGCTGCATTAATCGCTTTTATTGCTCCCATGGAATTACGTTCTATACAAGGTACTTGTACCAAACCTCCAATAGGATCGCAAGTTAAACCCAAATGATGTTCCATTGCTATTTCTGCTGCTACTAAAGATTGTGCTGGTGTACCACCTAATAATTCTGTTAAAGCTGCTGCAGCCATTGCAGATGACACGCCTATTTCTGCTTGGCAACCACCCATTGCTGCAGATATTGTAGCATTTTTTTTAAAAATACTGCCAATTTCACCAGCTGTTAATAAAAATTGTTTTATTTCTTTAAAACCAGCATCATGATTTTCAATTACTAAATAATACATTAAAACTGCTGGTATTACTCCTGCACTTCCATTTGTTGGTGCTGTTACTACTCTACCTAAAGCAGCATTTACTTCATTTACAGAAAGTGCAAAACAACTTACCCATTTTAGAATTTCTCTAAATTTTACTTCAGAACTTCTAATGGCAGTAATCCATTCTTTAGGGTTTGTATAGACTGCATCTTTTATCAACTTTTCTTGAATGTCAAAAGCTCTACGTTTTACATTTAAACCTCCAGGAAGTATACCTTTGGTATGACAACCAATGTACATACACTCTAACATAGTATCCCAAATTCTATTCAATTCAGCATCAATTTTTTCTTCTGAATTGATTTCTAATTCATTTTTAAAAACGATATCAGAAATTAGTAAATTTTCATTTTCACAATACTCTTCTAATTGTTTGGCACGATTTATAGGATAAGGAAAGTTCTTTTTATTAATTTCTATTTCATCCTCTAAATTATTATCCTCTTGAATAATAAAACCACCACCAATAGAATAATAAGTTTCTGTTGATATTTCTACTCCTTCTGAGAAACCTCTAAAAGTGACTCCATTAGAATGAAAAGGTAAAAAATCTCGATTAAAAACAATAGATTCTTTATAAAAAGGGATTTTTTTGCCGCCTTTAAAATAAATTTCTTTTTGTGTGTTAATTCGATCTACAATAATGGCAATATCCTCTATGGGTATATATTCAGGATCAGCTTCACTTAAACCTAATAGAATTGCTAAATCAGTTGCATGCCCTTTACCTGTTAAAGATAAAGAACCATATAAATCTACTTTTACTGCATCAATTTTATCAAACAAATTAGTAGTTCTCAAATTACTAACCCATTCTTGGGCAGCTCTCCAAGGACCTAATGTATGCGAACTTGATGGGCCAACACCTATTTTAAGCATATCAAAAACACTAATAAATTGCGACATTCGTAAAAGCGATTAAATTTTAGGCTGTAAAAGTAAAAAATCCAACTCAATGAGTTGGATTTTTTATAATAATTATAAAGTTCTATTTTAGCTATAAATAGATTCCTTACCAAATTCAACAGCTAACATATAATAAACAACAGCTCTGTATTTACTTCTTTCTGATTTACCAATTGCTTCTATTACTTTAGCAATTGCTTCATCTAAAGCAGGTGTATCATCTAAACCTAACTTTTTCATTAAAAAGTTCTTTTTTACAGTGGCTAATTCTTTAGCATCTGAACCAGATACAGTTTCAGCATCTCTTTTATAAATAGACGGACCTAAACCTTTTGTTACAGCTTTTAATAAGTCTGCATCATACTTTAGCCCTTTTTCATCCATAAATTTAGAATACTGTGCTACTTTCTCGTCAAATTTACTCATCGTTTTTTATTTAAGTTAATTATTAGGATTCTTTAATTTCTTAAGAATTACTCAAATATATAAAAATAAATGCTTTAAGTAAAGTGGAATTCGTTGAGATGTAGGTTTTACAAGTTGTGTCATATTGTCACAACTATGAATGTCTTTTTAAAAAAAACTGACAATTTCTATGCAAAAAGCGGTTGGCACAGCCTTTGACTAATACACATTGTAAAATTGAATTTAAAAAATTAATATAAAATTATTATTATGAGTAAAATAATTGGAATTGATTTAGGAACAACAAACTCATGTGTTTCTGTAATGGAAGGTAATGAGCCAGTTGTAATTCCTAATGCTGAAGGAAAAAGAACCACACCATCTATTGTTGCCTTTGTAGAAGGAGGAGAACGTAAAATTGGTGACCCTGCAAAAAGACAAGCAGTAACTAACCCTACAAAAACCGTTTCTTCTATTAAACGTTTTATGGGTAATAAATTTTCTGAATCTTCTAACGAAATTAAGAGAGTACCTTATAAAGTAGTAAAAGGAGATAATGATACACCTCGTGTAGATATTGATGGTCGCTTATATACACCACAAGAAATCTCTGCAATGGTTCTTCAAAAAATGAAGAAAACTGCTGAAGACTATTTAGGAACAGATGTAAGTTCTGCTGTAATTACAGTACCTGCATATTTTAACGATGCACAAAGACAGGCTACTAAAGAAGCAGGTGAAATTGCTGGTTTAAAAGTAGAAAGAATTATCAATGAGCCTACAGCTGCTGCTTTAGCTTATGGAATGGACAAAGCACATGACGATAAAAAAATTGTTGTTTTTGACTTTGGTGGAGGAACACATGATGTTTCTATCTTAGAATTAGGAGATGGTGTTTTTGAAGTATTAGCTACAGATGGAGATACACACTTAGGTGGAGATGATGTTGATGCAAAAATTATTGATTGGTTAGCTGCAGAATTTAAAGCGGAAGAAAACATGGATTTAACAACAGATCCTATGGCTTTACAACGTTTAAAAGAAGCTGCTGAAAAAGCGAAGATTGAATTATCTTCTTCTGCTTCAACAGAAATTAACTTACCATATATTACTGCTACTGCAAGCGGACCAAAACACTTGGTTAGAACTTTAAGCAGAGCTAAATTTGAGCAATTAATAGACGATTTAATCAAAAGAACAATAGAGCCTTGTAAAACAGCTTTAAAAAATGCTGATTTATCAACTTCTGAAATTGACGAAATTATCTTAGTTGGTGGTTCTACAAGAATACCGGCAATACAAGAAGCAGTAGAAAAATTCTTTGGTAAATCTCCAAGTAAAGGTGTAAATCCTGATGAAGTTGTTTCTTTAGGTGCTGCAATTCAAGGTGGAGTTTTAACTGGTGATGTAAAAGATGTATTGTTATTAGACGTTACACCTTTATCATTAGGTATTGAAACTATGGGGAATGTTTTCACAAAATTAATTGATGCAAACACAACAATTCCTACTAAAAAATCTCAAGTATTCTCTACAGCAGTAGACAATCAACCATCTGTAGAAATTCACGTTTTACAAGGTGAAAGAGCAATGGCTGCAGATAACAATACTATTGGTCGTTTCCATTTAGATGGTTTACCACCAGCACAAAGAGGAGTTCCTCAAATTGAAGTAACTTTTGATATTGATGCTAATGGTATTATTAAAGTTTCTGCTTTAGACAAAGGAACAAACAAATCTCATGAAATTAGAATCGAAGCTTCTTCTGGATTATCTGAAGAAGAAATCGAAAAAATGAGACAAGATGCAGAAGCAAATGCTGATGCTGATAAAGCTGCTAAAGAAACTGCAGAAAAAGTAAATGGAGCTGACTCTATGATCTTTCAAACAGAAAAGCAATTAAAAGAATTTGGTGATAAATTATCTGCGGATAAAAAAGGACCAATTGAAGCTGCTTTAGTAGAATTAAAAGCTGCTCATGAATCTAAAGATTTAGCACAAATTGATGCTGCTATGGAAAAGATTAATGAAGCTTGGAAAGTTGCCTCTGAAGAAATGTATGCTGCAGAACAAGCTGCTCAAGGAGGTAATCCTGGTGCAGAAGCTCAAGGACAACCAGAATCTGGTGCAGACCAAGGAGATAATGTAGAAGATGTAGATTTTGAGGAAGTAAAATAAGTAGAATAACAAAATTTCGATAGAAATTTTATGTAATTCACTTATTTCCTTAAAAAAGAAATTTCAAAAAAAGAAAACGTCTTTTTTAATATTAAAAAACCCATTGCAAAAAATTGCAATGGGTTTTTCTATTAATATTAATTACTTTTGATTCAGTTGTTTTAAACATTATGAAAAGAATTACTTTATTTCTTGTTTTCTGTTTTTTATTTCTTTCAATTAAAATAAATGCTCAGCACCCTATTTTTCATCATTTAACTGATAAAGAAGGTTTGCCTGATATTGAGTTCTACGATATTATTGAAGATAGCAAAGGTTTTATTTGGCTTGCTGCTAATAAAGGTCTTTTTCGTTATGATGGTAAAACTTTTAAGAATTACACTCATCAAAAAAAAAGAGGCTTATCTGTTTTTGGATTAAAATTAGACTCAAAAGGTAGAATCTGGTGTAATAATATTTCTGGTCAGTTTTTTTTTATTGAGAATGATGAACTATCACTTTTTTTAGATATAGGTAATGAAACTAATGGAATAATTACTTCTTTTGCTTTTCATCAAAATAAAATATTAATAAATACCATGAAAGGTATTTACACTTATGCAATAGACAATCCTTCTGAGTTAAGAGAGTTTAATAAAGGGGTTTTAATAAAAAACAAAAGAAAAACTGATACTCTTTACATCTATAGAGATTATAAAATATTTCGAACAACTAAAAATTCATCATCTAAAATAATATATAATTTAGACGGTTATAAAAATTTTCGTTTTAATAAATGGTCTATACATTCTTATGAAAAAAAGAATTTAATTTATGCATACAATGTTGTAAATTCTAAAATAAAACCAAAACTATTTTATGAAATAAACGATAAACTAAAAGAAATAAAGCTTCCTAAAATATTTGATAATAACGAAATTATAAATATTTATGAAGTAAATAATCAAATTTGGCTCTGTACTTATTTAGGCGTTTATACCTACACTATAAAAAACGAAAAGCTAAAACATATTAACACCTATTTTATAGGAAAAGATGTGGGTGGCCTATTAAAAGATAGAGATGATAATTATTGGTTTGTATCTTTAAGAAATGGAATTTATATAATACCTAATTTATATATAGAAAAATATGATATTCCTGAAGAAAAATCGAATATAAGTGCATTATCTAAAATAGATAAAGATGCACTTTTTTTGGGTTCTGTAAAAGGAGATTTAGCCATATTAAATATAAAAAAAAGCAAATTAAATTTTATAAAAAATAAGTACACTAAAAAAATATATGATATTGGCCAAAATAAAGAAAAGGTATTTTTAAGCTTAAATAATTACTCATTAATTTATGATAAGAAAAAGAAAGAGTTAGTAAGAGATGATTTTTTAAGAAATGCTAAAGATTTTGTTGTAATAGACAATAACAACATACTTAATGCCTTACATGATGCAGCTAGAGTTACTAATATTAACAATAAAAAAAGCAAAATTTTAAGAAGAACTAGAGCATATACCACACATTATAGTAAGAATAAAGAAATGTTTGTTGGTTATGTTGATGGTGTAGAAAAACATTCAGAAAATAACGAAAGCACAAAAATAAAATTTAAAAATCAACCTATAATTGCTATAGATATAGATGAAACAAATAATGGTATAATTTGGATATCTACATTAAAAGACGGTATAATTGGGCTTAAAAACAATGAACCTGTAATTAATTATACTACTAAAAATGGTTTATTATCTAACCAAGCAGGTAAAATAAAAGGAGATGGAAATTATCTTTGGGTTACTACAGATAAAGGGTTACAATTATTAAACTCTGAAACTGGAAAATTTAAAAACCTTACCCAAAAAGATGGTTTAAATTCTTTTAATATTTCAGAAATAATTCCATTTGAAAAACATATTTATTTTAGCTCAAATAAAGGCTTATTTAAAATAAATAAAGAAAAAGTTTTTTTGGACCGTAAAATTCTTGATTTCTACTTTACATCTATTTTAATAAATGATGAAAAAGTTACAGAAAAAGTAAATTATGAATTAAAATCCAACGAAAAAAAAATAAAAATTAATTTTCAGACAAATGGTTTTTTAGGTGATAGTGATATTACTTATAAATACAAATTATTAGATGGTTCTGATAAACCTAAATGGAATACTATTGAAAAAGGGATAAATCAAGTTACATTTAATAATCTTGCACCAGGTAATTATAATATTACATTAAAAGCAATAAAACTTAATCAACAACAACAATCTTTAGAAAAAACGATAATATTAAAAATAAATGCACCATTTTATAGACAAATATGGTTTGTATTCTTAGTACCAATTCTAATATTTGGATTATTTTGGTTAATTATCTTAAAAAGCATCAGAAAAAAAGAAAGAAAACAAAAACAAGCCATAGAAAAAGAAAGAATGCAAAAAGAGTTAATAACCTCTAAACTAGAAACTTTACAGTCTCAAATGAATCCGCATTTTACATTTAATGCTTTAAACTCTATACAAAACTTAGTACTAAAAGGTGAAAAACAAAAAGCTTATAATTACCTTACTAAATTTTCATCACTATTAAGAGAAAACCTAATCTTAAGCACTAAGAGTTTTGTTTATTTTGATGAAGAATTATCTATCATAAAAAAATATTTAGAGTTAGAAAATTTACGTTTTAAAGATGGTTTTTCTTATAAAATTATTGGATCAGAATCTATAGATAATGTAAAAATACCAACTATGATAATTCAACCATTTATAGAAAATGCTATTAACCACGGATTATTACATAAAACAGATGGTGTTGGTATTATAAATATTGAATTTATTTTAGAAGACACATTAAATTGTATAATTATAGATAATGGTATTGGCATAAAAGCAGCAACAATAATAAATGATAAAAGAAATAAAACAAAAAAATCTTTCTCTACAAAATCGATAAGTAGTAAATTAAAAATTTTAAAAGATTATTATAAAACCGATATTGGTTTTAAATATGAAGATGTTAATAACGGAACTAAAGTAATTATTAAAATACCCTACACTTTTTCAGATGACTAAAATTAATGCCATACTTGTAGATGATGAAATTAATGCAAGAGAAAACTTAAGATACTTATTAAACGATTTCTGTAGTAATGTAAAAATTTTAGCAGAAGCATCTAATGTAAAAGATGCAGTTCTTTTAATACAAAAAAACAAACCAGATATTGTTTTTTTAGACATACAAATGCCTCAAAAAAATGGTTTCCAGTTGTTAGAAGAATTCTCAGAAATTAATTTCCAAATAATTTTTGTAACTGCTTACGATAACTACGCCATAAAAGCATTTCAAGTAGCAGCAATTGATTATCTATTAAAACCAATAGATGTAGATTTATTAAAAGAAGCAATTCTAAAAGTAGAAAATAATATAAAAAATAAAATATCTGTAAATCGATATAAATTATTAAAAGAGAACAATAAAAAATTAGCTATTCCTCATAAAAATGATTATGTAATAGTACAAATAGATAATATCTTGTGTATTGAGGCAGATAGAATGTACTCTAAAATATATCTTTTAGATGATAAAACATTTTTAGTTTCTAAAAAACTTAGCTATTATGAAAACTTATTCTTAGAAGATGAAAAATTTATTAGAGCACATAGATCATGGATTATTAATATAAATACCATTAAAACTTATTCTAAAAAAGATAAAGAAGTTATTTTAAAAAACGGTTTTAAAGTACCAATTAGCAAAGGTCATAAAGATGATTTTGAAAAAATATTTACAAACCATTTGTAAGTGAAGTAATTAAGATTTATAACTTAAAAATTAAATTCGGAAACAAATACTTACAGTTCGGAAACTATTACTATGTAAATTTCACAAATACTATTACCTTTAACAAAAAAATTCAACCATAAATTTTAAAGGATTACTCATGTAGTCCTTTTTTTTAAATATTCTATTGGGGGATAGCTTATTTAAAACATTAACCGAACTGTAATTTACAGTTCGGTTTCTTATTTTTACACAATAAATAAATCATTAAAAATCTAATTATTAAAACATAA
Organism: Polaribacter sp. Asnod6-C07; assembly: GCF_045063625.1. Classification (NCBI taxonomy): domain Bacteria; kingdom Pseudomonadati; phylum Bacteroidota; class Flavobacteriia; order Flavobacteriales; family Flavobacteriaceae; genus Polaribacter; species Polaribacter sp. Asnod6-C07. The sequence continues at coordinate 199,233 of NZ_JBEFOF010000005.1, forward strand.
TCTTTAATTTGATTGCGTTTTTTATTACAATATATTTGTAACTAATTACATTAAATAATGAAAAAAATAATTTTATTTTTTGCTTTTATATTAAATATTGCATCTTCTCAACAAACAAATAACACTACTTTTAAAATAGGTGTAATTTCTGATTGCCAGTATTGTAATTGCGAAATAAAATGGGATAGATATTATAAAAAATCACCACAAAGATTAAAAGAAGCAGTAGCAACCCTAAATAAAGACTCTTTAAGTTACACTATTCATTTAGGCGATTTTATAGATCAAAGAATAAGTAGTTTAGACAGTATTCTACCAACTTGGAATTCTTTAAAATCAACATCTTATCACGTTTTAGGAAACCACGATTTTGATGTTGGTGAACCTAACAAAAAGAAAATTATTGCTAAACTAAATTTAAAAAACAGGTATTACAGCTTCACCAAAAAGAATTGGCGTTTTATAGTTTTAGATGGTAATGATTTAAGTTTTTATGGAGCAATTTCTGCTGATAAAAAACAACAAACAGATTCTCTTTATAATATTTTAAAGGATAAAAATTTACCTTATATAAAAAAGTATAATGGCGCTTTAAGCAACACACAACTAAAGTGGATAAAATCTGAATTAGATTTGGCTACTAAAGAAAACCAAAAAGTTGGCTTCTATTGTCATTTTCCTATTTATCCTGTAGACCAACATAATATATGGAATAGAGAACAATTTTTATCACTAATAAAACCTTATAAAAACGTAAAGTTATTTTTTAATGGCCATAATCATGCAGGTGCATACGAGTATGTAGACAATGTACATTACTTAACTTTTAAAGGAATGGTAGACACAGAAAACTCTTCTGCATTTGCAAAAGTAAAATTTAGCAAAGACACTATTTTTGTTGAAGGTTTTGAAAGAGAACTTTCTAGAAAATTAGTGATTCAGTAAATGTTTACATCAAAAAAATATACGTTTTGTTGCGTTACAACATTAAATCCAAGATTATTAAAACTCTCCAACATATTGCATTGCGTATTCTAATGCCTTTTCTCTTGTCATTGTAGAAACTTTTACTTTGTCTTTACTAAAAAAATCTACTACTGTTTCACCTTCAGCTTGATTTCGTTCTTTTTTTTCTCTAACCATAACTAAACTGTTTTCATCATACATAAAAATCATAGACATTCTGTTACGAAAAACAGCTTTTTTTATTTTTTTAGCAACAGGTTCTTGAAATACAAAATATGCTGGCATACCACCTTTTGTTAAGCTAAGAGTCATCATTTTTGTTGTACCTGGTTCTCCAACTGCTAGGTATACTTCTTTTACTTCTTGCCCAGGATTGCCGATCTTATTTAATGAGTAATATTTTCCATTGAATACATCACTCTTTGGGAAATAGTCTTGAGCATTTATATTTAAAACGCTAACCAATAATACTAGTAATAATCCTTTTAATTTCATGATTTTTAATTTTTAATAATTTGTATTAATATAAAATCTAACACTAAATAATTAGCTTATTTCAGCCAAACATTACCCAAATATATACTTTAATTATATAATTATTTTACCCTAATAACAGTTTGAATCAAATGGATGCTTTTTGAATCAAATAGTTGATTTTTGATTTGAATAGCCATTTTTTGAATGATGTAAATATCTGTTTAGAAGTAATTTTGACATGAAATAAAAAAACAAACTAATACAAAAAATGAAAAAAATGAAACAATTAATTTTAGCAATAGTGGTATTAATTACTGCTGCAACTCAAGCCCAAAAAAGTTTTTTCGATAACATTTCTGAAAAGGATACATATAATATATATAGTGGAATTACTGAAAATGGTGATGGTACTTTTAAGGCTACAAAAAAGCTTAAAGCTGTTAAATTTAAAAAGGAATATTTATCAACTGGAGAAGGCTATAAATTTTCTACTATTCTACAAGAAGGCCAAAAAAAAGGTGAAACTGATGTAACAGTTGATATTTCAGATAAAAAAATAGATTGTAAAGGATATCCTTATGAATCAGTTATAAGTCAAGAAGATTGGGGCTATTACTATTATTACGTTTCTATAGATGATTACGTTTTTTGCCTTAAAGGAGTTTCAACTAAAAACGCCACTTTTAAAGACATTTTAAGTGTTTTCATTAAAGCAGGAAAGGTTGAAGCAGCAAGTGATAATACAAAAAAGAAAAAAAAGAAAAATTCTTTTTTCTCTAAAATGAAGGCATTAAAAAATGAAGCATTAGGATCTGCAGGTGTTTTTGGGTCTGAATATAAAGAGTTTAAAAAGAAGAATATAAGGAAATTGATTACTGATTATTTGGTTACCATGAAAGCAAAACAAAATGGTAGAACTGCAGCACAAAAACAATCAGACACAAACGTTGCAAACCTTACTAAAAACAAAATGGCAAAAGAAAAAGCAGCCAAAGATGCATCTTATGCAGAAGCTAAAAGATATAATGATTCTGTAAAAGCTACACCAGAATGGAAAGACTTAGAGCGCAGAAAAAGACAAAACGAAGCAAATTATCAAAGTCGTCAAAAAGCAGATTTTGTAACGCTACGAAATACTAGCGGAAGTGCTATTTATGTAGCACGAAGTGGAAGCAAGAACAGAGGAACAAAAATTAGTGCTGGAGGTTCTGTAAAGTGGAGTTGTGGTCAAGATGCATATATACAAGTAAATAATACAACTACCACTACAAAAGTGTACAGTAAAAATTCTGGATGTGGTAACACCATTACTGTAAGATAATTAAGCCTTAAAAAACGAAAAAATAAATATTAAAAACATTAAATTATGAAAACAAAATTAATTTTATTCTTAGTAACATTTGTTGCTATGGTGGCAAATGCACAACAAACTGTTGGAACTATCTTTACAGTAGGTGGTTTTAAATATCAAATAACTGTAGCAGGTTCAGCAAATGCTTCTTCTGTGAGAGAAGTCGCTGTTATAGACTATTTAGATGTAAATAATTTTACACCTACCATACCTTCAACCGTTTTTTATGGGACAACGTATAATGTAACTTCGATAGGAGTAGAAGCTTTTCGTTCAAATTCACTAACAAGTGTTAGCATTCCTAATTCAATAATTTCGATAGGTGAAGATGCTTTCCTTTTTAATTCATTAACGAGTGTTAGCATTCCTAATTCTGTAACTTCAATAGGACAAAGTGCCTTTAGTTATAACCCATTAACAAATATTACCATTCCTGCATCTGTAACAGCTATAGGTGCTTATGCTTTTAATTATAATTCATCTTTAGTATCAGTTATTTCAGAAAGCACAAACCCAGCATTTTTATTAAGTGGTGTTTTTGATAACAATAATAGTATCGATTTAACAATACCAACAGGTTTAGAACAAACATATTTAGATGCCAATTGGGTTGGTTTTAACACCATTAATTCAATTGATTATACGTTTACTCAAAATGATATCGTTTATCAAATATTGGACATTACAAATAATGATATCGTTGCTACTTATGATTATATAGGAACAAACACTACAATTAGCATACCAGCAACAGTTACTAATTCTGGATCTACTTATAATGTAACTACTATAGGAGATGCTTCTTTTGATTACAATTCATTAACAGAGGTTACCATTCCTGCATCTGTAACAACTATTAGAGCTGCTGCTTTTAAAAATAATTCATTAACAAGTATAACCATTCCTGCAACTGTAACAACTATTGGAGCTTCAGCATTTGAAAATAATTATTATTTAACAGACGTTACTTCAGAAAGTACAACACCAGCAACATTATTAAGTTTTACTTTTAGTAATAATAATATTGATACAGATTTAACCATACCAGAAAACACAACAACGGCTTATACTACAGCAGGTTGGGTTGGTTTTAAAAGTGTAACAGAAGTAGCATCACTTTGTACCGTAAACATACCAGACGCAAACTTTAAAGCATATTTAGTAGGTAATTCATTAATAAATACAAATGGAGATACAGAAATACAATGTAGTGAAGCAACTGCTTTTACAGGTTCAATAGTTGCTATATCTTTAAATATCTCAGATTTAACTGGTATTGAAGCTTTTACAGCTTTAACAAGTATAGATTGTCGAGACAACCAATTAACGAGTATAAATCTTCCTTCTAGCACTGCTTTAACAGAATTAAAATGTGGTGAAAACCAAATAACGAGTTTAGATGTTTCGGCTAACACGGCTTTAACTAATTTAAGTTGTCATACTAACCAATTAATGAGTTTAGACGTTTCAAGTAATACAGCTTTAACAGAACTTGATTTTGATACAAACCCAATGACAAGTATAGATGTTTCTGCTAATACTGCTTTAGTAAGGCTAGCTATTAGTAGAACCCAATTAACGAGTATAGATGTTTCTACTAACACTGCTTTAGAGGACTTTTTTGCTACTGATTGCCAATTAACGAGTTTAGACGTTTCTGCGCAACCAAATTTAGTATTATTATGGTGTAATGAGAACCAATTAACAAGTTTAAATATAGCCAATGGAAATAATGCAAATATGACCTCTTTTTATGCTACAAATAATACTGCGTTAACTTGTATTGAGGTAGATGCTGCTATTGTAGGTACTTCGCCAACTGATTGGTATAAAGATGCTACTGCTACTTATAGTGCAAGTTGTACAACTTGTACCGTAAACATACCAGACACAAAATTTAAAACGTATTTAGTAGGTAACGCAGCAATAAACACAAATGGAGATACAGAAATACAATGTAGTGAAGCAAGTGCTTTTACTGGAACAATAGACGTTAGTAGTTTAACGATTAATTATTTAACAGGTATTGAGGCATTTATTAATATTACAGAGTTAAATTGTAATTATAATAACTACATAAGCAGTATAGATATTTCTGCCAATACAGCTTTAACATCCTTAGCTTGTAATGGTAATGTAATAACAAGTTTAGATGTTTCTAATAATACAGCTTTAAAATATTTAGATTGTGCCAATAATTTAATACCAAGTTTAGATGTTTCTGCTAACACTGCTTTAACAACCCTAGCTTGTAATGGTAATTTATTAACAAGTTTAGATGTTTCCCAAAATACCTTATTAATAAACTTATGGTGCCATATCAATCAATTAACAAGTTTAGATGTTACTAATAATATAAATTTAGAATTTTTAACTTTATATATTAACCAATTAACAAGTTTAGATGTTACTAATAATATAAATTTAGAATTTTTAACTTTATATATTAACCAATTAACAAGTTTAGATGTTTCTAATAATACGGTTTTAGAACAGTTACATTGTTCTAATAATCAATTAACAAGTTTAGATGTTTCTAATAATAGAGCTTTAACAAGATTGTCTTGTGCTATTAACCAATTAACAAGTTTAAATGTAGCAAATGGTAATAACAGTAATATAGTAACCGCAAGTTTTTATGCAGGTACAAATCCTAACCTTACTTGTGTTACTGTAGATGATGTTGCTTATAGTGATGCCAACTGGACAAATATAGATGCACAAACTAGTTTTAGTACAAATTGTGGAGCATTAAGTGTAGATGATTTTAGTTTAAATACGGTTTCTATATACCCAAACCCAACAACATCAGTTTTAAATATAAAAATGGATAGCAACTTAAAACGTGCAACCATCTATTCTGTATTGGGTATAAAGATTTTAGAAACTTCATCAAAAAACATTACAACATCTAACTTAAAAAGAGGTATTTATTTAATTAAAATAGAAGATGAAGATGGAAGTATTTCCTCAAAACGATTTATGAAAGAATAAAAAGTAGTTTAGTTAGTTTTTTAAAACCTTGTAAACATAATGTTTATGAGGTTTTTTTATGAAAATATTTTAATATAAAAATGATAATTTTTAAGTACCATAACGTTCTTTTAATTTATCAAACAAATAAGTAGTGTTTGTAACACCAACAGCTTCTGCAATTTCTTTTTTCGTAGCAAAAGGGTCTTCTATTCTTAAATTACGTGCTTTTTCTAAACGTGCTTCTTGTATTAATTGGTTAACAGTTTGTCCTAAGATACTTTTTACCTTACGATTTAATGTACTTCTAGAAACATTCATATATTCTGATATAGAATCTACAGTAAGCAAATGAGAGTTTAGGTTTTTGTTTATGTAAGATGTAATTTTAGTATTAAATTTATCAGCATATTCATTTAAACTTTTTAAAGTTTCTGGAGAATTTTCATTATCAAACTCTTTAACATTTTTATAAAGTGCTATAGAGTTTTTAATATTAATTAAAAGTTCTTCTTCTAAAAAAGGTTTGTGTAAATAACCATCTATACCTAAACGTAACATAGATAATTTTCCTTGCTGATCTGTTCTTGCAGTAAGTACTATAATTGGTGTTTTATTTTGTTGTTTTTTTAGTTCTTTTACCAAATTTTCTCCATCCATAACAGGCATCATATAATCTGTTAAGATAAGATCAAAACTATTTTTATGAAGTTTACCAAGAGCTTCTTTTCCGTTTTCAGCTTCAGTAACGTCGTAGTTTTTTAAGACCTTTTTTAAGAAAGTTCTCATTTGTTCATGATCATCTACAACCAGTATTTTTGGTTGTTTATTTACAAAAGTTGTTTTTGTTTTTTTTGTGGTAATACTTGTATTTTCATCAATAATACCAATAGTTTTTACTGATGATTTATTTGTGGAAGAACTCAAATACTTCTTTGGAATAGAAATAGTAAAGCAACAACCTTTTCCAAAACTACTTTCTACATCTATTGTAAAATTATGAGCATGAACTATACTCTTTGTAAAAGCCAAACCAATACCACTTCCTTGGCTTTTTGTTATATCGTTTTTAACTTGATAAAAACGTTTAAAAACAGCTTCTGTTTCTTCTTTATTGATGCCAATACCATCGTCTATAATATCAATATTAAGACCATTAACATTAAAAGAAGTATTTATAGAAACAGTTCCATTAGTTGGTGTAAATTTTAATGCATTACTAAGTAAGTTAGTAATGGCTTTAGAAAAAAGCTCTTCATCTACTAAAATACTGGTTTCTAAAGTTTTGTTATTAAAAGTAAAGTTTATGTTTTTTTTAGTGAAAAGGCTTTCAAAATTAGTGTAGTGTTTTTCTAATAAAACGTTAATATCAACAGGAGTACTTATTAATTTAAATTGATTGCTTTCCATTTTACTCAAATCCATAATACTATTAATAATATCTTGCATTTGTTGGCACTGCTCTTTTATAATTGTTGTTTTTTGTTTGTTCTCTTTATCAGATTCTTTAAATTTTAATTGATTTGTATACCCTTGAATTAATGTTAATGGTGTTCGTATTTCATGAGATAAGTTTACAAAAAAGTGAGATTTAAACTCATTCAACTCGTGCAATTCTGCTTCTTGTTTTTCAAGTATTATTTTATCAGAAAGTACTTTATCTCTTTCTAAAGATAAAAGCCTTTCATATTTTAAATTATTTGCTTTAAAATAATTTACTAAAAGGTGTATCACTAAAAAAATACATGCAGTTTCTAAAATTATTAATCGATCAACATATTCAGGAGGATAAACAATATAAATATAATAGGGTGTTAAAAAGCACAAAAAACCGATAGCTAAAAAAAGGTATGATGTAATTTTTTTCTCATAAAGTGTAATCGCTATAGGTGAAATTAATAAAAAATAATACTCAATATAGCTACCAGGAGAAATAATAAGAGAAGCATAGACATTTACTATAATAACAGTACTTATAAAAATAAAACGCCCCCATTTAAAATGAAAATTTTTATTAAGAAAAACTATCGAAATTAGTGAGGTGAGTATAAAAAAATGAGTAACTAAAGATTTTACATTAACAAAATCAAAAGTTATAGTGTTTTGATTAATAACCTCAAGCCCAGAACCAATAAGTGTTTCTAAACATAAAAAAAAGAAAACTACATGCCCCCAAACTAAACAATAAGTATTTAATAAACGTATTTTTTTATTAAGGTTATTCGAAAAATTATTTTTTGTTCCTAAAGCTATAATGCTTTCATATTTATTTCTCATAAAACAATTAAATATTAACTTTTAAACAAAATTAAAATCTTTTAAAAGGGCTAAATGTACTCTAAGACAGTAAAGTTTTGGTGTCTTTATTTTTTTGTAAATATAAATATATTAAGACCATTTTTTTCTACCATACAAAGTTAAATTGATTCATATGGTCATTTTTTGAATTAAATAGTTGCACTATGATTTAAATAGACATTTTTTGAATGACGTAAATAACTGTTTGCTAATAGATTTGTGGGTATAAAAAAAAACATATTTTATAATGAAAAATTTTAAAAAAACACAATTAATAAAAACATCAAAATTAGTATTAATAGCAATTACAATGGTATTTGTTTCTTGCTCAAATAATGAAGATGATGACATGATTAAAGAACAAAGTATTACTGCTGCAAATTTTGAGTCGTATACAAGTTATAGTGATAATGGCTATACAAACATTCAGTTTGGAGACGTGATCAATAATAGTTTTACACCAATTATTAAAGTAGAAAATTATAACGATGCTTATAATTATAGCATTGTTATTAAGGGAGATTATCTAGAAAATGAATATAAAGTAGCTTTAACTTTTGATAAAATTGATGAATATGGAGAAACTATTTTAAAATTTGACAAGGCCGAATTTGATGCAGTTCCAGATACTTACCAAGCTTATGTTTTAGAAGAAGATAGCAATACAGAGGTTATTATAAATAATGCACCTAACCAAGGAGAAAGAACATATTACGTATACGATGCAGATAATTCAGAGTATTTATATGACATCTTTTTTAAAACATCTAGTACAAACTATACAATACCTAATAATATAAATCTTTCTAATACTTTTTATTTAGGCTACCTTAATTCTGTAAACTTTTCTACTGGATTAAATCTTAAATTATTCGTTTATGATGCAGCTTTAAATACTTTAGGAAGTACAGATGTTAGTTCTTTTGGGGGCACTAATTCAATAAATGGATCTAGTTTAAGTTTTATAACAGAAAGTGGCGATTACATTTTTCAAATTGTAGGAACACCAAAAGTTGTTGGAGGTGAATATTCTGCTAGAAAAAGTACTTACAAAACAATGTCAGTAAATATAAATTAATGTAACAACCGTATTTTAGTAAAGTACTAAATAATACGTTTTAATAATAATAAAAACCTACAATCCAAATTGTAGGTTTTTGCTATTATCAATATAGTAAGTATTAAAACTACTATTTTCCAGAAAAACGGACTCTAATTATACACAGTATAAAAAGTTTCAGCATCTACATTTTAAAAACATTGTTTTTACTATTATCCCCAATTAACAAGTTCAAATGTTACTTTAGACGTTTTGTAAACATTAAGAATAGTATTTTTGCAAAAACAACGTTTTGAAAACTTTTAACAAAAACAACTTCTTTAAATACACTTTCTGTGAATTTCAACAAGTTAATGATTTTGATTTTCCAGAAAACACAAATTATAAAAGTAAATCTGAAAGTCAATACTTTTATACCAAAGAAGGGGTTTACAGAAAATCCAATCATTGGGGAAGAGTAGCCAATTGCAGATGGAAATTAATTGCTAATGATAATTACAAAAACCAAAATATTGTAATTGGTTTTGCAAAATGGGCAAACTTCTACCCTATTAACTCATCAGAAAAACTCTTTTTTATTTCTGTTGATTTTAAAGAAAAAACAGCCAAAATTAAATCAGAAAAAGAAATAAAAGAACACATTTTATTTACCTATTCAGAAGCTCAAAAAAGAATAAAACAAATAAATCATTTATTTAAAGATGATAAATGGGCAACTTATTTTAAGTTACCAATTAAAGATTTACGTTTTAAAATAATATCAGAATTTATTTCTTCGGATAAAACATTGCAAGAAATAAAAAGAAGTTTCAAATAAGAAATGATCGGTTTTCAGTAAATTTGCCATTCTAAAAATCAATCCGTTTAAAATGAACATACCACAGTCAAGTTTTCCTAGAGTAGTAATAATTGGTGGTGGTTTTGCAGGTTTGGCTGCAGCAAAAGGTTTAGAGAAACAAGAACTACAAGTTGTTTTAATAGACAAACATAATTATCATACTTTTCAACCTTTGTTATATCAAGTAGCAACTGGTGGTTTAGAGCCAGATTCTATTGCTTTTCCGTTAAGAAAACGTTTTAACGATGTTGATAATTTCTTTTTTAGATTGGCAAACGTTATCAAAATTAATCCTGATAAAAACGAAATTGAAACTTCTATTGGTAATATAGATTATGATGAATTAATTATTGCAACAGGTTCTACAACCAACTTTTTTGGAAACACCAACATCCAAAAAAATACGATGGAAATGAAATCTGTACCTCAATCTTTAGACATCAGAAGTTTAATTTTAGAAAATTTTGAGGAAGCACTTTTAACATCAAACTTAGAAGAAAGAAAAGCTTTAATGAACTTTGTAATTGTTGGTGGTGGACCTACAGGCGTAGAATTAGCTGGTGCTTTAGCAGAAATGAAAAAAGGAATTTTGCCAAAAGATTATCCAGATTTAGATATTAGACAAATGAACATAAACCTAATACAGAGTTCTGGATGTATTTTAAAAGGGATGAGTGCAAAAGCTTCTGAAAAAGCAGAAGATTTTTTAATTAAATTAGGTGTAAACGTTTGGAAAAATTTGCGTGTTTTAGATTACGATGGCAAAATTGTAACGACTAATGGAGAAGATAACTTTAGGGCAGAAACTGTAATTTGGGCTGCTGGTGTTAAAGGAGAAATGGTAGATGGTTTAGAAGCTGAGTGTGTTATAGAACGTGCAGCAAGAATTAAAGTTAATGAATTTAATCAAGTAGTAAATCATCCTAATATTTATGCAATTGGTGATGTTGCATGTATGGCATCCAAAGAAAATCCTTATGGTCATCCAATGATGGCACAACCTGCCATTCAACAAGGTAAATTGGTTGCAAAAAATATTTTAGCAAAGATTTTTAATAAAAAACAGAAAGCATTTGTTTATAATGATAAAGGTTCTATGGCTACAATTGGACGAAATAAGGCTGTTGTAGATTTACCTAAATGGAAATTTCAAGGAGTTTTTGCTTGGTTTGTTTGGATGTTTGTACATCTTTTTTCTTTAATAGGTTTTAGAAACAGAGCCATTGTATTTCTAAATTGGGTGTATAACTACATTCGTTTTGATAGAGAAACAAGACTAATCATTCGTCCTTTTAAGAAGAAAAATAAATTATCTTAAAATGAGTATAAGAAGAATTAAATGCCCTAACTGCGGAGTTTTTAACACCAATAAAGATTATTGTGAAAATTGTGGTCATTTAATATCTTATCAAAAAAAACGAGAACTTAAAATTAAAGCAGAAAAACAAAAACAGATTAAAGAAGCTATACACGAAATTGAAAACCCTAATTTAGCTGAACGTTTAAAGAGACATCCTAATATATTTTTTAGAGTTTTAGGCTGGGTAATTTATTCAGCTATTACAGTTGTAAGTGCTATTGGTGCTGGTTTAGCTTGGTTTATTGCAATGGTTGCAGCTGGTTAAAATGAATAAAAAATTATCTATTTATTGTATTTCATCAATTCTTTTAGGTATTACCATTTACCTTTTTCAATATTTTAATATTTCTTTACCTAAAATCATCAATAATTATTTGAATGATTTTTTAATAATACCTATTGTACTTTATTTGAGTTTACATTTCTTAAAACGGTCTAGAAACAATGCTGATTTTACTTTAGCATTACCCATAATTCTATATGTTTGTTTTATGTATAGCATACTCTTCGAATTTATTTTCCCTAAATATTTAGCAAGATATACCAAAGATTTTGTTGATGTTATTCTTTATTTTGCAAGCGGATTCATTTTCTACAAACTGCAAAACAAACAAAATTGAATACACAACATAAAATAACAAACAATACAATTACCAGAATTTGTGATGCTATTGTATATGTTGAAGAAAATTTAGACAAAAAACTAACTTTAGAAAAAGTTGCTCAAAAAGCCTACTTCTCTCCTTTTCATTTTCATAGATTATTTAAAGTTGTTACCAATGAAACTTTACAAAATTTTATCAATAGAAAAAGAATAGAAAAAGCAGCTTCTTTTTTATTGCATCAAAAAGATAAAACTGTAACTGAAATTTCTGAACTTATAGGGTATTCAAACCTATCATCATTTTCTAAATCTTTTAAAAAATTCTACGGAATTTCACCAACCAAATTCAAAGAAATAACTCCTAATAAATTTAGCAAGATTAGCAAAACAGAAAGCAAGAAAGGACAAATTAAAATTAGTCTTGAGCAATATATTTGTAATATCAATAACGCATTAAATTGGTTAAAAATGAACACAAAGCCAGAAATAAAAAAAACACCAAGATTAGATTTAGCATACATTTCTCATAAAGGAAAAATTGATGCAATTGGCAGTGTTTATAACAAATTAGTAAAATGGGCAACACCAAAAGGTTTAATAAATGAGCAAACAAGAATGGTAACTATTTATCATGATAGTCCTAAAATTACAGATCCAAATAATTTAAGAATGAGTGCCTGTATTGTTTTAAATGATCCAATTGATTTGGATGATTCAGTAAATTTAAGAATACTAAGTCCAACAAAATGTATTGTTTCTCGATTCGAAATTACACCTTTTCAATTTCAACAAGCTTGGGAATCTTCTTTTGTTTGGATGTCTGAAAATGGATACAAAAAAGCCGATAATGATCCTTTTGAAATTTATTATAACAATGCTGCAGAACATCCAGAAAACAAGTTTATTGTAGACTTCTGTATTCCTATTTTATAAAACACAATTCATCAACCAAAACTTACAACTCAGTATTTCTTATTATTTTTTTATTGAACATCATTACATCTTTGTACCATCAAAAATTAATAATGATGAAACGAATTTTATTTTTACTATTTACCATAACTCAATTTTCTTTATTAGCACAAACCACAATATCTGGTAAAGTTACAGACTCTAAAAAACAACCAATTTTAGGAGCAAGTGTATATTTAGAAGGCACTTACGATGGAACATCAACCAACGAAAAAGGAGAATATACTTTTACAACAGAAGAAACAGGAACACAAACCTTAGTAATATCGTTTGTTTCTTTTGAAACTTTTGTAAAAATAGATGATGTATCTAAATTCAAAAATTTACAAGTAAAATTAAGAGACGATGTAAATTCTTTAGATGCTGTTACCATAAACGCTGGTACATTTAAAGCTGGCGAAAAAGCAAAAGTAACCGTTTTAAAACCTTTAGATATTGTTACCACAGCAAGTGCAGTTGGCGATGTTTTAGGAGCCCTACAAACCTTACCAGGAACTTCTGCAGCAGCAGAAGATGGTCGTCTTTTTGTTAGAGGTGGTAATGCAGAAGAAACACAAATTTTTATAGATGGTGTTCGTGTTTTTACACCTTACAGTCCAACACCAAACAACACTCCAACTCGTGGTCGTTATTCACCATTTTTATTCAAAGGAATTACATTTTCTACTGGTGGTTATTCAGCTGAATATGGGCAAGCTTTATCTGGTGTTTTAGATTTAACAACCATAGACAAACCAGACCAAGAAAAAACAGACATTTCTTTAATGACATTGGGTGTTGGTCTTGGTAACACACAAATTTGGGATAACAATTCTTTAAGTATAAATACCTCTTATATAAACCTTGGTCCTTATACAGCAGCATTTCCAGATAGAAATAATTGGTTAAAACCTTACCAAGCTGCAAGTGGAGAAGCTGTTTACAGACACAATTTTAAAGACGATTCTATGTTAAAAGTGTATGGCGCTTTTAGTTATACTGATTTAGATGTTATTCAAGATGATATTAATTTCGAAGACGGATTTCGTTTTGGCTTACAAAACAGAAACCTCTACATAAATAGTACCTACAAAAATAAGTTTGGCAACAATTGGAAAATAGAAAGTGGAGTAAGTTTTACAAATGATAATTCTACCGTAAAAATTATTGATGATGTTGTAAACAACACAGAAAACTCAGCACATTTTAAAGTAAAAATCAGAAAACAATTTTCTAGCAGATTTAGAATAGCCTTTGGTTCTGAATATTTTATCACTAATTTTAACGAAGATTACACACCTATCAACAATCAAAAATTTGATTATGGTTTTAATAATAATCTTTTTGCATCTTTTGCAGAAACAGACATCTTTTTCTCTAAAAATTTAGCCGCAAAAATTGGTGTTAGAGTAGAAAATTCTGATTTACTAAACCAATTTACAGTATCTCCTAGAACATCATTATCTTACAAAACTGGTAAAAATTCGCAATTATCATTGGCTTATGGTCAATTTTATCAAAACCCTAGCAATAATTATTTAAAGTTTCATCAAGATTTTAAAGCAGAAAATACTTCGCATTTAATAGCTAATTATCAACATACAAAAAAGAACCAAATCTTTAGAATTGAGGCATATTATAAAGACTATAAAGATTTGGTAAAGTACGATTCTGAAATAGCTAGTTTCGATTCTAATTTTTCAAATAACGGAACTGCCTATGCAAAAGGAATTGATATTTTTTGGAGACAAAATCAAAAAATTAAAAACACAGATTATTGGGTATCTTACTCATTTTTAGACACAGAAAGAGATTACAGAAACTACACAACCTCAGCAACACCCAATTTTGCATCTGCACATAATTTATCGATTGTTGGTAAACATTGGGTAGAAAAATGGCAAAGTCAGTTTGGTATTACTTACAATTTTGCATCTGGTAGAACCTACACAAACCCAAATGAGCCAGGTTTTTTAAATAATAAAACCAAAAATTACAATTCTGTAAGTTTAAATTGGGCGTATTTAATAGACCAACAAAAAATTTTATATTTCTCTGTAAATAACGCATTAGGCACCAAAAATGTCTTTGGCTACAATTATAAAAACACACCAAATACAAATGGAAATTTTGATAGTCAAGCCATTGTACCCAATGCAGATAGTTTCTTTTTTGTAGGCTTTTTCTGGACAATTAGCGATGACAAAAAATCAAATCAATTAGATAATCTATAGTCTTTTTAGAAGCTATTTCCTGCTTTCAGCACTCGCTTTTTTTCT
Source organism: Polaribacter sp. Asnod6-C07 (assembly GCF_045063625.1). Classification (NCBI taxonomy): domain Bacteria; kingdom Pseudomonadati; phylum Bacteroidota; class Flavobacteriia; order Flavobacteriales; family Flavobacteriaceae; genus Polaribacter; species Polaribacter sp. Asnod6-C07. The sequence continues at coordinate 214,390 of NZ_JBEFOF010000005.1, forward strand.
GAAAAAGAAAAAAGAGCTCAAACAAATGCTTCAATCAGGGCTAAGTCTGTTTGCAAACGAACAGCATAATAATTAACCACTATACTTTTTAACTAATGAAAACATTTACAACAATATTATTTCTATTTCTTATTCAATTTAGCAATGCACAATTCGAAGATCGATTTTATTACCCAAGTAAAAAATTAAAAAAAATTGAAATTCCGCATACAGAAGAATTTATATTAGTAGAAAAAGACACGATACACACTATTTTTTTTCAACCAAAAAAATCAGCAAAAGCAACCATTTTATTTTTTCATGGAGCAGGAGGTAATATTTCTACCTATCAATTTATGATAGCCCCTTTAGTAAAAGATGGTTACCAAGTTTATGCAGTAGATTTTAGAGGTTATGGTAAATCTACAGGAAACGCAACTCATATTAATGTAGCTACAGACAGTGAAATTGTATTTTCGAAAATGAAAAAACATAAAGCCATAAAAAACAAAAAACTAATTGTTTATGGTGCTTCTTTAGGTTGCCAAATTGCAACACATCTTACTAATAAACATCAAAAAGAAATAGACGCTTTAATTTTAGATGGTGGTTTTTCATCTTTTGCAGATATTGCTAAAGAAAACGCACCAGAACAAGTTCATGATTATATAGATAATGCATTAGGTAAAATGTACCCTTCTAAAGAGGAAATAAAAACAATAAAAAATATACCAAAATTAATTATTCATAGTACAGCAGATAAATCTATAACTATAAATCATTCTAAAATTGTTTTTAAAAACGCAGCAGAACCAAAAGTTTTTTTCACTTCTAAAAAAGGGCATTTACTTGCTATAACTTACGAAAGCGAAGCTGTTTTATCAAAAATTAATAGTTTATTTACAATTCAGGAATAAAAAATTACAATTGGGTATGTTTCTTGTTTTAAAACCCTAAAAACATCAGATATTTGAATCATCAAACAGAAACAATTTAAAAATAACAATATGAAAAAAATACTTTTAATAGCAGCTTTTCTTTTTAGCGGAATCATTTCACTACAAGCACAAGATAAAAATACTTACGATTTAACCATCAATATTTCTGGAATGGAAACAGATAAAGGAAAAGTTTTTATAGCCATTTATAACAGCGAAAAAATATTTTTAAAATCTAGTAAAGACACAAAAGGAACCAACGCAATTGTAAAAGATGGTAAAGCAATAGCCTATTTTAAAGGGTTACCAAAAGGTGAATATGCAGTTTCTTTATTCCACGATTCTAATGACAATAAAATTATGGATACCAAGATATTTGGTATTCCTAAGGAACCATATGGGTTTTCTAATGATGCAACAGGTTTTATGGGACCTCCTAAATTTAAAGACGCTAAATTTAATTTAGATACAAATAAAACAATAACCATAAAAGTAAACTAATGTTACTTAAAAAAATATCTTATTATTTAATTGCTTTATGTGGGGTTTTAATAGGCTTATATCCTTTTGCATATTTTATAGTTTCTGATAGAAAATTCGGTTTACTTGCAAGTAAATCAAGTGAGCTTTTAGCTGATAATTTATGGAATATTATGTTTTATATACATATTATTTTAGGGGGTATTGCATTATGTATAGGTTGGCTTCAATTCAATAAAAAATTTAGAAATAAGAACTTAAAACTTCATAAAAACATTGGAAAAATATATGTGTTTTCTGTTTTATTAAGTGCTGTTTCTGGTCTTTACATTGGTTACTTTGCTACTGGTGGCATAATTGCTAAATCTGGATTTATAACAATGGCAGTTGCCTGGTTTCTAACCACTTTATTTGCCTTTACCACAATTAAAAAAGGAAACATTATAAAACATCAAAAACTTATGACATACAGTTATGCAATTTGTTTTGCAGCTGTTACCTTAAGAATTTATTTACCAATATTCATTCCTCTATTTGGTGCTTTTTTACCAGCCTACAAACTTATTGCCTGGTTGTGTTGGGTGCCAAATATTCTAGTCGCTTACTTTATTAACAAACAACATTTTAAAATAGTAAATTAAACATTAACATTATGAAAAAAGTATTATTTATCATCGCAATTTTCATTGCGACAGGGATTTCTGCGCAAACAAAATATCAAAAAGGAATGCAAAAAGCATTCGATTTATGGAACCAAAATAAATTAACAGAAGCATCACAATTATTTGAACGAATTTCTAAAGCTGAACCAGAAAACTGGTTACCTGCTTATTATGCAGCAACTGTAGAAATTATAAGCAGTTTTGGTATAAAAAATGAAACAGTTTTAACTGCAAAACTAACCAAAGCTCAAGAGTTTTTAGATGCAGCAAAATCGAATTCAGAAAACAACCCAGAGCTTATAATCACTCAGGCTTTATTAAATTTAGGATATATTGCTTTTGATGGTCAAAAATATGGAATGACACTTTCTGGTAAAAACAATATGTTATATGCTAAAGCTTTAGAACTAGCACCTAATAACCCAAGAGTAATTTTAGGAAAAGCTGAATGGGAAATGGGTGCTGCAAAATTCTTTGGCAAGTCTACAGCCCCTTATTGCGATGCTATAAAAAAAGCAATTGAATTAGGAAAAGCTGAAAAAGTTGAGCAAGAGTTTTATCCAAAATTTCAACTAAAAAGAGCTGAAGAAGTTTTACAAAAATGCCAAGGATAAAAATTAGTTGGCAGTTGGCAGTTGAAACAGACTGGCAACTGCTTACTGTTTTTTAACTAAGAATTTTATCAATTAAATCTTGTTTTGCTTTTTCATCATCACCAAAAAGCCATTGTAATACATTGTCTTCCCAAATTTGCCCTTTTTCTACTTCTGAAATTATATTTTTTTCGATAGCTAAATCTAATATTTTACCAGGATAAGAAGATTGTTTATCACTTTCCATTTCTCCTAAAGGATAAGGATCGTCTAAACCCATTAAAACTTGTTTGGTTCCTTGTCTTTGTAACATCAATTTTAATGAATCTGTATCGTGAACTAAAGTATCAAAAAAGATATTTTTATGGCCCACAGCTTTTCTAGGATGGTATTTGCCTTCAAACAAATCTGGTCTGCCATCAAAACCTTGAATTCTTCTTCCTAAATTCATTTGTGCTAATTGACCTCCATGTGCAAAACAAGTTCTAATATTTTTAAAACGTTCTTGCATTCCGTTTAAAGTATAAAAATGATAAGCATCTCCACATTGTGCTAACATCCAAATTAAATGAAAACGCCAATTGGTATTTTCTAATTTTATCATTTTATCTCCATCATAAGGATGAATTTCAATCGCCAATTTATATTGATCTGCCAATTCAAAAATTCGGTCATTTTCTTTATCAAAAACACATCTCCATTGTCCAATAGAATCCATAAAATGAGTTGGCAAACAAAGTACTTTTAAATCTAATTCTTCTACACAACGTTTAATTTCATCTAAAGCGCCATAAATAAAACCAGGATGAACCACAAAACCACAAGTAAACTTACTTGGATGATTTTTTTGAATTTTAGCATTAAAATCGTTCTGAAAACGCAGGGCTTTTTTCATCTCTTCTAAACGCAAACCATTACCATATAACTGAGAAAGATTCAGTACAACAGCATGATCTAGTTTATTTCTTTCCATCCATTTTAGTTTTTCATCTAAGAAAAAGCTAGAATCTGTTACAGGCCTTTTCCAGCCTTTTTGCAACATGTGTTTTCGCTCATCATCTACCCAAAAAATTTCTTTTTCCTTCATAAACTGAGGAATTTCTTCTGGATAAGGCAACAAATGCGAATGTCCGTTAATGCGTAATTTTCTTTTTGACATTTTTAATTTAAAATTAAATTATTGAAAAAGTAATTATTTATGCTTGTTCTAATTCGAATATGGTAATTTCTGGTCTTACATTAAATCTTACTTGCCTTAAACACCCCAAAGCTCTATTAATATATAATGTTCTACCATCTTCTAAATCTATTTTACCTGAAGAATATCTTTTGTTTTCTACTGGTAAAATTGGTGGTGGTAAAAAAGGTGGTTTTACTTGTCCTCCATGTGTGTGACCAGAAAGAATCCAACTATTATAGCCATTCCAAACATCTAAATCACAAACATCTGGATTATGACAAAGTGCTACATATGGTTTGTTTACATCTAAATTTTTAGTTGCTTCTTTTGGTTTAAAATTAAAACTCCAATAATCATCAATACCAATAAAATTTAAACCTTGGTAACTGGTTTTACTATTTCTAAGCACATCTATTTTATGTTCTTTTAAAATAGAAATTACATTTTGTGCTACTTCTTCTTGCGACCATTCTTTACCATAATCGTGATTACCCAAAACACCAACAGTGCCAAATTTACCTGTTACAACGTGTTTTAAAACTGTACTTAATTGTGTAAATTGTTCTTCACTCTCATAGTCGATAAAATCGCCAGTGTAAACCACAAAATCTGGGTTTAACTTTTGTGCTTTTTTAAAAGAATCGATTAAGTAATTATAATCAAAACGATTACCTACGTGAATATCGCTAATTTGCATTAATTTTTTACCAACTAAATTTTCTGGCAAATTTTTGATTGGCATTTTTAGTTTTACAAATTCTAGCCAAAATGGTTCTAATTGCCAAGAATAAAAACCTGTAAATAGACTGAGCCCTAAAACAGAATACATACTTTTTTTTAAAAAAGCTTTTCTATTCATTTATTTTATTTTTCGAGGTTTTTGCATTATTGTTCCACAATTACTACAGGTACATTTTTCTTTATCAGAATAAAACTTATCGAAAATAATTGGCATATCTGTTTCTATATTATCGAGTTCAAATTCTTCCCTATACAATTGATTTCCACAGTTTTCACAATACCATTCTAGGGCATCTAACATACCTTCTGATCTTGGATACTCGATTACCAAACCTACTGTATTTTCTTTTCTTTGTGGTGAATGTGGTACTTTACCTGGCAGTAAATAAATATCACCTTCATTAATTTCTACATCAATTTGTTTGCCTTTATTATCTATGATTTTTAAAATCATATCGCCTTCTAATTGATAGAAAAATTCTGGTGTTTCATTATAATGATAATCTTTTCTGTTGTTTGGCCCACCAACAACCATAACAATATATTCGCCATTATCCCAAACTTGTTTGTTACCTACTGGAGGTTTTAATAAATGACGATGTTCATCTATCCATTTTTTAAAATTTATTGGTTGTACTAGATTCATAATAAGCCCTTCCTAACCTTCCCAAAGGGAAGGAACTCCAATCTGGGTGGGAATTGGAATTCTTTATTAATACTTTTTTATTTCAATTACTAATGTAATTATTTTTTCAGAACTTAATTCCCTTCCTTTTGGGAAGGGTTAGGGATGGACTTACAGACTTTTTGTTCTTCCACCATCTACAGGCACGTTAATTCCGTTAATATAACTTGCTTTTTCACTTGCTAAAAACACAATAGCATTTGCAATTTCTTCTGGTTTTGCAAAACGTTTTGCAGGTGAAGAATTCATCATAATTTCAGCTACTTTTTCTATGGGCAAACCTGTTTTTTCTGCTTTATTATTAATGATTTCCTTTAAACGTTCTGTATTGGTTGCACCTGGCAAAACGTTATTTACTGTAATACCAAATTCGCCTAATTCATTTGCCATAGTTTTAGACCAACTTGCGACTGCACCACGAATTGTATTGCTTACCCCCAAACCATCTAAAGGTTGTTTTACTGAGGTTGATATTACATTAATAACTCTACCAAAACATTTACTTTTCATAAAAGGAGCCACAGTTTGTACTAAAATATGGTTGCATTTTAAATGTTGGGTAAATGCTCTTTCGAACTCACCAATTTCTGCATTAAAAATAGGACCTCCTGCAGGACCACCTGTATTATTTACTAGAATATGAAACTGTAAACTTGATGTTTCTAACACTCTTTTTAATTCTTCTGGTTTCGAAAAATCGGCTACCAAATAATTATGTTTTTGGTCTGAATTTGGCAATTCTGCTAAAACTGTCTGTAATTTTTCTTCGTTTCTGGCTAACAATGTGATATTTGCACCTTCTTCTGCTAATAAAATTGCAGTTGCTTTACCTATACCTTGTGTGCTACCACAAACTAATGCATTTTTATTTTTAAGTTCTAAATTCATAAAAAAGCCCATCCTAACCTTCCCAAAGGGAAGGGACTTCAAACTGGGTGGTTAAAGTTTTGTTGTTATTTTTCATAATATTGCTCACTACCTACCTTTGGGAGGGTTAAGCTTTAATCATTTGCTTAATCTTAACCGCTTTTTCAAAATGATCTAATTGATGAGTTTCTATCCACCAAGTTGCAACCTCCATTAATAATTTTGGATTATCGTTTTTATTTTTGAAAAATGCGTAAAAAGACAAACCAACATTATCTCCTTTTTTAGCAATCTTTTCATCACAAACTTGTATGATTTTTTCTTTGATTTCTTTATTCATAATTATTCTAAAACGAACTCTTTAATTTTTGATTTTTTTTTAAATATAGAAACTAACTTTTTGCCAATTCTAACAATTTTAAAGTTGTTCTTAAATTTCTTGTAGTTGCAGTTACTTTTAACTTTTTTTCTAAAATATTATTAGTCAGTTTTGTTTTTGCAAATGTTGACGGACAGTTTAAATAAACTATATCTTCATTTATTTTATATTCATCTTCTCCAACATTTTTAATTTCAATTTCTGTAATTTCTGATGCTTTGTCTAAAAAAGTAAATGCTACTATTTTTTCATTTTCTGTTGAAAAAGGATAATTATTAATCGCTTTTTCCCATTCAGGAATTGTTCTTGCAATTACAGGAACATCAAAACCAAATTTATCTTTAATTCCTTTTTTTATTGTTCTACAAGTTACTGATTTTGTTTTACTTGAATCTAAAATAATATTTCCACTTTGGATGTATGTTTTTACTTTTTGAAACCCTAAACTGTTTAATAAATCTCGTAAATCTGCCATCGGAATTTTGTTTTTACCTGAGACATTAATTCCACGTAATAAAATAATGTAAGTATTCATTATAGTTTTTAAATTTTCTATTGATAGCAAAATTCAATAGTTTTTATAAATAGATTTAGCCCTGATTGAAATGGCATCCTTTTTTCTTTTTCAGAAAAAAGATATAATGGAAAGCAGGAAATAGCTTCTAAAAAAACTACAATCCTGCAATTTTATCTTCTTCTAATATTTTATCTGTTTCGTGAATTACTTTGTCTAAAATAGTTCTTAGTTCTTCTTTTGTCATATTTAAATGCGTGTGGACTTCATCATCTGCAATTAAATTTAACAAAGCTTTATCTTGTGCTCTACCTCTTTTCATAGCTTCATTATAGCCTATATTTTCGTTGAATGTAACTAAAGAATATTTAGAAAAATATTGATTTGGAAACATTTTTTCTAAATCCATTTCAATTTTTCTTTTTTCTTTAAACAACGGATTTGCAACGTGATCTCTCATTTCGTAAAAATTATCAATCGCCAAATCTGCAATTGCATCTGTGTCTTTTTTTCTTGCTTTTTCATAAGCTTTAAAAACAGATTTCCAATCTGATAATTCTTGATTTAAGATTTCATCAAACACAAAAACATCTTCGAAAGAAGCGTTCATTCCTTGTCCGTAAAAAGGAACAATTGCATGAGCAGCATCACCAATTAACAATGTTTTGTTGAGGTAAGACCAAGGAGAACATTTTACGGTACCTAAAGCTCCTGTTGGATTGTGTGAAAACTCCTTTTTTATATTGGGAATTAACGCTAAAGCATCTGGAAATTCTTTTTCGAAAAACTCATTTATCTTTTCTGTAGTTGTTAAATTCTCGAAATTATAATCGCCTTCGTTATAACTTAAAAAGAGTGTTACTGTAAAACTACCATCTAAATTTGGTAAGGCAATTAACATAAAATCGCCTCTTGGCCAAATGTGTAAATGACTTTTGCTTATTTGGTGATTTCCTGAATTATCAGCAGGAATTTCTAATTCTTTATAGCCGTGATTTAAATAGTTTTGCGAATAACTAAACAAAAATTTACGCTCAGAAATATAGCTTTTTCTTAAAGCAGATCCTGCACCATCTGCACCAAAAATAACATCTGCTTTTACAAAAAACTTTCTTTTATTTTTATAATCTTTAAAATGAGCAATGGTATTTTCTATATCTACACTCTCACAACCACTATTAAAATGAATGTTTACATTTTCGTGCTTTTCTACTTCATCTAACAAAATGGCATTTAAATCTCCTCTAGAAATTGAGTTGATGTACTCACCTTCTCTACCAGAATAATTTGATGCAAAAGTATTACCTTCTTTATCATGCATTAATCTACCATACATTGGTATGCTAATTTCTTTTGCTTTTTCTTCCATTCCACATAATCGTAAAGCTTTTAAACCTCTATCTGATAATGCTAAATTTATAGATCTACCTGCAGAAATATCAACCTTTCTTAAATCTGGTCTGCTTTCATACAATTCTATTTTATAGCCTTTTTGTGCCAATCTTAAAGCGAGTAAAGAGCCACATAAACCTGCTCCTATAATTAATATTTTATCTTGTTTTGTCATTGATTAATTCTAAGGCTTTTAAATACGTTTCTTTATAACTATTTGTAGTAAAATCTGGTTTAAAATATTCTCTAGGCAAACCATTAACATTGTATAATTTCTCAAAAGGATAACAAAATCTAATTCCTGAATTCTGCAATTGATTACACTTAATTGCACCTAATAATTTTGCCATTGTTGTACCTACAACTGTTACATTTTCCATATTAGAAAAACCTTGAGCAATTGCTTCTCCAACACTACCTGTCCATCTGCTCACCAAAACATAAACTGGTTTATTATACGGATTTTTAAGTGGTGATAATAGTTCTATATATTTTCTTTTGATCCCAAATTCTCTTTCTAAACCTACTCTTTCGTGAATTTGATAAGGCATTTCTTCTTTTACAAATTTGCCCATAATTGATTTTGCTACATCTGTATTACCTCCATTTGCAGTATTTCTTAAATCAATTATAATAGCTTTACTATTTTGTAAACTATCTACAATTTTCGGAAATTGCTTAATAACATTATTATTACCTAAAGAATTATTGATTTTAATATAACCAATATTTTCTGGCAGCAATTTATAATCTAATAGTGTTGAATTGTATTTTTTAAGATTAGGTTTTAGTAGTTTTAAAGTGATAATTTTACCATTACGTAAAACTTTAATTTTTCTTGGTTTATTATGTCTGCCTGCAAAAATTAAATTGGCAAAATACTCTTTTACTTTATGGTCTGGATTTTCTATTGATTTAGGTAAGTTCCATTGTACAATATCAGCAAAATTAACTCCATTCATTTTTACAATTTCGTCACCAATTTTTAGATTAAAATTTGTGATTGTATAATTTTCTCTGATGTCTTTAATGTAATATTTGTTATTTTTTACTGATACAAAAGCATCAACATCATTAGGAATTAATCGAAATGAAAAAGCCAGATTTTTATTTAAGGTAAAATGCGCATCATAAAGTTCGTGTTTCATTAACTCTATTAAATAAGTAAACTCCCAATCTTCTTTTATCGAATTTAAACGTTTACTATAAACCTCTTTTACCTTTTGCCAATTGGTTTGTTTTACATCAAAATAAGCATATTCCATTTGGATGGTTTCCCAAAAATAATTGAAATCAGACAAATATTTATTTTGAGAAAAAGTTACAAGAGACTGTAAAGTCAGTAAAATAATTAAGATGTTTTTTCTCATAAAAGATTCTTTAAAATTGTAACTATTTTATATACATCTTCAAACGAATTATACATTGGTGTTGGCGCACAACGTATAACATCTGGTTCTCGCCAATCTGTAATAATATTATTTTCTGTTAATTTTTGATATAAACTTTTATCGGCGTTTTTAACTTGAATGGATAATTGACAACCTCTTTCTTTTGGATTTTTTGGTGTGATAATTTTGATGTTATCTGCACCAATTTCATTGATTAAAAACTCGAAATAACCAGTTAATTTTTCTGATTTTTCTCTTAAAACTTCCATACCAACTTCATCAAACAAATCTAAAGATGCTTTTATGGCTGCCATAGATAATATTGGTGGATTACTCAATTGCCAACCTTCTGCACCTTCCATAACATCAAAAGGCATTCGCATATTAAAACGAGTAGATTTGTTATGATTCCACCAACCTGCAAAACGTGGTAAATCTTTATTTTTAGAATGTTTTTCGTGTACAAATAAACCCGCTAAACTTCCTGGACCAGAGTTTAAATATTTGTAGGTACACCAAGCTGCAAAATCTACATTTGAATCGTGTAAATTAGGTTGAATATTTCCAGCTCCATGTGCTAAATCTATACCAACTACACAGTTTTTTGAATGCCCAATTTCTGCAATTTTTTTAAGATCCAAATACTGACCTGTGTAATAATTTACACCTCCAATTAACAACAAAGCAATTTCATCACCTTGTGTAGCAACGATTTTTTCTAAATCATCAATATGTAACAATTCTTCTCCTTTTCTAGGTTTCCATTCAATTATATCATCTTCAGAAAAACCATGAAATTTTAATTGAGACTGCACAGCATATCTATCTGAAGGAAAAGCATCTGACTCAATTACAATTTTATATTTTGATTTTGTAGGTCTGTAAAACGAAACCATTAACAAATGTAAATTTGTTGTAAGCGTATTCATAACCACAACTTCAATTGGTTTTGCACCAACAATTTTCGCCATTTTATCAGTTAAATATTCGTGATAATGTAACCACGGATTTTTAGCTTCAAAATGACCTTCTACACCTAAATTTGCCCAATCTTCTAATTCTTGATTGATGTATTCTTTTGTTGATTTTGGCTGTAACCCTAAAGAATTCCCTGTAAAATACAACCAGTCATTTCCGTTTTTATCTTTAGGGATATGAAATTGATTTCTTAAGTGAGCGAGTTTGTCTTCTTTATCTAATTGTTGGGCAAAAGCCAATGTGTTTTTGTACTTCATCAATAAAAAATAGGATTGTTCTCAAATATAAAACAATCCTTTTTTAGACTAAACTTTTATGATTAAAAACTTATTTCTTTAAAATTAAATCTTCGATTTGATTTTTTGTTAAAATCAGTTTTTTGTATCGATCATCATAAGTATTAAACACCTTATCCCAAATAGTAATTGTATTTCCAAAATTTACATTCCAGTTTTTATAATGATGATATAAATGATATTTCTGAAACAAATTTAGATATCCTTTTTTATGTATTTTTTTATGAATTTGATAATGTACATATTCATAAAAGAGGTAATAAAAAGTTTTACCCAAACCAAAACCAACAGTTAAAACAATACTATTTGTGAGCAAATATATTACGACTAAAATAATAATAGTTAAAGGATACATTAATAAAAAACCAGCATTTAAAACTCGATAATCTTTTAAGTTTTTATGATGATGTAAATGAAAAGCATCTAAAAACCATTGCAATTTTCTACTATTTGTGCGTTTATGATAACCTACTCTATGCACAAAATACTCAAAAAAACTCCAACTTAAAACACCTAAAACAATCCATAACAAAAGTTTGTGAAAAATAAAATTGTTTTGGAGTAACACAAAAATATAAAAACACAAAACTGGCAATATTTTAAGGAATACAAATTTTGGATTTCTAGATGCAAAAAACCGTAACAAATAATGATTATCTGATGCCATATTTTTCATTAGCAGCAGTTATTTTAAGATTAATTTTGGATTAGAAAAAAAACTTTGAAACGTTTCAATAAATTTAGAGAAATGAATACCATCCATTATTCTATGATCAAAAGTAAACCCAAAAGTAGATATATTGCTTTTTACAATTTCATTGTTTAAAATAGTTGGTTTTAGTTCAATTCTACCTAAAGAAACCACCATAGGAATTCTAGTATAAGGTGCAATTGGACAAAATGCTTTTTGAAGGTTTAAACTTCCAATATTGGTAAGCATTACACTTCCAAAAGGATCTTTTGGTGATGGAAATAAATTAATGTGAATGTTTAATGAATACATTAAAAAGCTTAAAAAATCTAAAGTATATTTTGATAAAATAGCAGGAATTATTTTAAAATTTCTTTTAGATGAAATGTGTTTTTCTTCTCCTTTTTTTACTTTTTTTATTTCTGATTTAAATTCAATATCTACCTCTTTTATTTCTTTACTAAAAGCTTCTTCAATTAAAACACCAGATAAATCATCTTTAGTTCTATTGGTTAAAGTATGTATAAAAATGGTGTTTTTTTCTCTTTGATAAATATTTCCAAAACGAACAATACTATTAATTCTGTTGTTTTTATTTATGGTTGATGATAAGGCTTTAATTACAAAACTGTTAAAAGAAATACTTTGTTGTTTACAAAAAACTAAAACCTTATCCACATTAAAATCTTCAAAAACATAGGTAGATGAATCTCCTTTTGGTTTCCAAGAACCTAAAGATATTTTTCTCCAAGGACTTAATTTTAATTTGGACTTGTATTTTATATGTTTCATATAACTTTACTTCAAATATTAATTAACATCATAATTAAAAACGAATGGTTTTTACAATTATTATCATTTTAAATATTACTATCTTTATTTAAAATTAATTAAATCTGAAAATGAAATCCTTAAAATATATATTACTTTTTGTTCTAATCTTATTTATTTCTTGTAATAACAAAGAGAAAGAATTAAAACAAATAAAACAATATGCTTCTTTATTAAAAATGACTGAAACACCAGATCAGAGAGTAGCTCTATTTAATGTGGATATTAATTATGAAGAGGATAAAATTAAACTTGAAGGAATAACAACTACTAAGACACCTATGTTTAAATTAATGAATAGTATTAGTAGAAAAAAAATAAAATACATAAACGAAATTAGAGTTTTACCAGATACTGCTGTTGGAGATTTAAAATATGCTGTTGCTCGAAATTCTGTAATTAACATTCGTTCTCAACCCAAACATTCTGCAGAATTAGGTACACAAGGTTTGTTAGGAATGCCTTTAAAAGTATTAGATAAAAAAGGGGATTTTTATAGAGTTCAAACTCCTGATAAGTATATTTCTTGGGTTGATAAAGGAGGAATTACAAGAATGAACAAAGCCGATTTTGATGCTTGGAATAATGAAAAAAAAGTAATTTTTACTAAAAACTTTGGAGCAATATTTAGTCATAAAAGTGATAAATCTGAGATTATTTCTGATATAACTTTAGGTGGAATTTTAAAATATAAAGCTTTGCATAAAGATTTTATTGAAGTTGAATACCCTGATAAAAGAATGGGTTTTGTAAAAAGAGATGAGGCTACTTTATTTGAATCTTGGCTTACTAATTTACAAGTTTCTCAATCTAATATTGAAGAAATAGCGAAGTCTATGGATGGTTTCCCTTATTTATGGGGAGGAACTTCGAGCAAAGGAATGGATTGTAGTGGGTTTACAAAAATGGTGTATTTATTGAACGGTTTTATCATTCCTAGAGATGCTTCTCAACAAGTTCATGCTGGGCAAATTGTGGATTCTGATTTGAAATTTGAAGGTTTAGAAAAAGGTGATTTAATGTTTTTTGGTAAAAAAGCCACAGCAGAAAAAGGAAAAAAAGTAACACATGTAGGTATTTGGCTTGGTAATGGAAAAGGTGAATTTATCCATGCTTCAGGTAATGTCCATATTAGTTCTATTGATGATTATCAACCAAATTACGATGAGTTTAATAAAAACCGTTATTTGGGTAGTAGACGTTATTTAGGTGTTGAGGATAAAAACATCATCAACCTAAAAGAAGAAATTAAGCTATAAAAGTTTATAATAAATTGAATTGTTTAAAGTGATGCGTAAAATGTTTTACGTGAAATTTTTTCCAATACTCAAAATCTAATTCACCAAAAAACGGATGATTTTCTGTTGTAGCTGTTTTAAAATGATTTTTAAAATCGGTAATTTGATCTACTAAATCAGCAATCGCTTCTTGTATAGTGTTAAATTTTTCTGGAGTTGGTTCATCAGACAAAATAGCCGCTCTAAATCCAATATGCAATTCACCATCTGTATCTAAAAATGGTTTTCTTCTGGCCGTTTTTTCATCAGAAACATAATAATCTGCATCAATTTTTCCGTTAGAAATTTGCATCAACAAACTTAAATGCTCAATAACTTGTTGCCCATTCATTTTACCAAAAACAGGTTTTGTTGTTCTTGTTAAACCACTTAATTTATTAGAAATTTCATCTATATTTAAAAAATTAATCCAATTTATTTTCGGTTTTCTTAATTCATTAAATTGAGTAACCACAGCAGAATGAGAAACAGTTCTGGTTTCGAAATATTTGGTAATTTCTTCTTTTTCTTGCTCATTTGCACCCAACTGATTTAGAATATTTTGCAAGTGCATTTTCATATGTCCATGCTGAATTCCTTTGGTTGTTAAAGCTCTTAAAGCTGCAAAATTTTGTGCTAAACCTGCTGCTGCCATAATTTGCATTAAAGTTCTTGCAGATGGTTTTTGCAACATTTCTAAAGACAATTTAGCCATTGGATGCAAAGCTGTTAAACCACCAACTGTACCTAATGCTAAAGGAATTTCTATCCAAAATTTAAAAATGCCATCATCAATAGAACAATGAGACAAACTAGAATACGAACCATTTCTAGAAGCATATGCATGTGCACCAGCTTCTACTGCTCTAAAATCGTTACCAGTTGCTAAAACTACAGCATCAATTCCGTTCATAATTCCCTTGTTATGCGTAACTGCTCTATAAGGTTCAACTTCTGCTATTTGTACAGCTTGGTAAAATTTTTCTGCAAATTTCTGCGGATTTTCTCCTCCCAATTCTTCAATTTTACAACTCACTTCTGCCCTAACCAAACATTCTGGAACATAGTTAGACAAAATACTCATTACAATTTCGATGTCATCTTTCTCAAACTTTTTAGCAATCGCTTCTAAACAAGAATTAATAAAGTTTGCACCCATTGAATCTTTGGTTTCGAAAGTTACGTGCAATTGATAATAATTGGCAAGTTTATCAGTTTTATCAATCAATTTAATATCTAAAATTCCTCCACCTCTTTTTTTCATATTTTTGGTGATGGAAGCAGTTGCTGCAAACAATTCAGTTTTATTTTGATTAAAATAAATTTCTAAATCATTTTTATTGCCAGCAAACATAAAATGAACCTGCCCAATTTTAGTTGTAGAAATTACGGTTGTTTTAAAACCACCTCTAGTACTCCAAAATTTACCAACCAAAGATGCTGCAGCCACCACAGAACTTTCTTCTACAACCATAGGAATAACGTAGGTTCTATCATTAATTACAAAGTTAGGTGCAACTCCATAAGGCATGTAAAAATTAGAAATTGTGTTTTCTATAAAATCGTCATGCAATTCTTGTAAATTGGTATCAACATTCCAATATTGTTTGATAATATTTACAGTTTCTGTTTGATTGTGAAAGTAGTTTTTAGTTAACCAATCAATTTTTTCTTCTTTGGTAAACTTTGAAAAACCAGATATAATTTTACTCATTTAAGTATCTATAAGCTATAAAGAACAAATATAATTGAAACCTTTCAAAAAGTATGATATAATCAAGTTTTATGGATTTTTAAGATATTTTTTGTGGATTTTTCCGTAAACTTGGCAAATCTTTATTAAAAACAAAGTCTCAAATGAAAAAAAGCATCATTTTAGTAACAATTTTCACATTGATCACTTCCTTAAATTATTCACAACAAGAATCAAAAAACACTTCTGGCACCAAAGAAATTACCCTCGAAGAAATTTGGGATGGTACTTTTTCTGCTAAAAGAATGAACTCTTTAAACTCTATGAATGGCGATTTTTATTCGCTCTTAAATAGGGATAAAGACAGAAACACCTCTGTTGATAAATATAGTTATGCCACTTTAGAAAAAGTTGAAACTATTGTAAATAGCAAAGATTTACCAGAAATTAATGGTTTTCAATCTTACAGTTTTAACAATGATGAGACAAAAATTATATTAGGTACAAACTTTAAAAAGATTTACAGACATTCTTATACAGGTACTTATTACGCTTATGATGTTGCATCAAAAAAAGCAACTTTAATAGGAGAAGATATTCAAGAGCCGATTTTTTCTCCTGACAATCAAAAAGTAGCTTACGCTAAAAACAACGATCTATTTATCAAAGATTTTTCTGAAAACAAAATTATTCAGGTAACTAAAGACGGAAAAAAGAACAGTATTATAAATGGTATTACAGATTGGGTTTACGAAGAAGAATTTGCATTTGTTAGAGCTTTTGAGTGGAGTAATAACAGCAAATACTTAGCATATTTACGTTTTGATGAAAGTAAAGTACCAACTTTTTCTATGGATATTGTTGGTAAAGATTTATACCCAAATCAGCAAGTTTTTAAATATCCAAAAGCAGGAGAAACAAATGCAGTAGTTACTTTACACATGTACACGATTGCATCAGAAAATAGTAAGAAAATTGCTTTAGGTGATTATGAATACATACCAAGAATAAAATGGTCTAATGATGATGAAATTTTAGTGGCAACCACTTTAAATCGTCATCAAAATAATTTAAAATTATATAAAGTTGATGCAGTAAAAAGCACAACTTCTGTATTGTTAAACGAAACTGATAAAGCGTATATAGACATTACAGACAACCTTACTTTTTTAGTTGATAATTCTTTTATCTGGACAAGTGAAAAAGATGGATATAACCATATATATCATTATGATTTTGATGGAAAATTAATCAATCAAATAACAAAAGGAAATTGGGAAGTAACTCGTTATTATGGTTTTAACGAATCTAAAAAAACGATTTATTATCAATCTGTAGAAAACGGATCTATTAACAGAGGTGTATATTCTATTAAATTAAATGGAAAAAACAAAAAGCTTTTAAGTAATGCTGATGGACAAAATTCAGCTGCTTTTAGCACCAATTTAAATTACTTTATCAATACATATTCTTCTGCTGAAACTCCACCAATTTATTCTTTATACAATGCAAAAGGAAAAATGCTAAAGGTGATTAAAGATAATGCAGAATTAAAAGAAGAATTAGCAGCATACAAAATGAGTCCTAAAGAATTTTCTACCATCAATATAAATGGTAATGATTTAAATATGTGGATGATAAAACCTGTAGATTTTGATGAAAGCAAAACTTACCCAATGTTTATGTTTCAATATTCAGGACCAGGTTCTCAGCAAGTAGGTAATCATTGGAATGCAGCAAATGATTATTGGCACAATATGTTAGCCCAAAAAGGGATGATTATAGTTTGTGTAGATGGTAGAGGAACAGGTTTAAAAGGCGCAGATTTTAAAAAAGTTACACAAAAAGAATTGGGTAAATTTGAGGTTGAAGATCAAATAGCTGCTGCTAAAAAATTAGCAGAATTGCCTTATATAGATAAAAAAAATATTGGTATTTGGGGTTGGTCTTATGGTGGTTTTATGAGTACAAATGTTTTGCTAAAAGGTAATGACATTTTTACAACTGCAATTGCTGTAGCACCTGTTACTTCTTGGCGTTTTTACGATACTGTATATACAGAACGTTACATGCAAACTCCGCAAGAAAATGCAAGTGGTTATGATGATAATTCTCCTATAAATTATGCAGATAAGCTAGAAGGAAATTACTTATTAGTTCACGGAACAGGAGATGATAATGTACACGTGCAAAACTCAATGAGAATGATAAATTCTTTAATTGAAGCCAACAAACAATTTGATATGTTTATTGTGCCAGACAGAACTCACGGAATTTATAAAGGAAGAAATACAAGATTAAATTTATACACCAAAATGACAAATTTTGTTGTAGAACATTTATTAAACTAATCAAATAAAACTTAAGAAATAAAAGTAGAATTATGTTAGATAAAGGAGTTAGCACAACTGTTGAAGAACAACAAATGTTTGGACACCCAAAAGGGTTATTTTATTTATTTTTTGCTGAATTATGGGAGCGTTTTAGTTTCTATGGAATGAGAGCATTACTTACGCTCTACATGGTAGAGAAAATATTTGTTGCAATTACAGAAAGAGATACTGCTACAGCTGTTGTTTATGCTTCTTACGGATCTTTAGTTTATGCTTCTACAGTTATTGGAGGTCAAATTTCTGATAAAATTCTTGGAATGAGAGCTTCAATATTTTTAGGAGGAATTTTAATGTCTTTAGGTCATTTTGTTTTAGCAATTGAAAATGACATCGCTTTCTTTTTAGCATTGGCTTTTATTGTAGTTGGTAATGGTTTTTTTAAACCTAATATATCAACATTTGTAGGTGCTTTATATAAAGATGGTGATGTAAGAAAAGACTCTGGTTTTACCATTTTTTATATGGGTATTAATATTGGAGGTATGGTTGCACCATTTTTATGTGCTTTATTAGCTGTTAAATATGGTTATCATTATGGTTTTGGTTTAGCAGGAATTGGAATGTTAGCTGGGTTAGTTTTCTTTTGGAGTGGAATTAAGAAAAATGTATTTGGAGACAAAGGTATGCCACCAAGTCAAGAAATTTATGAAAAGAAAGTATTAGGAATTCCGCAAAAAACTTTAATTCCAGTTATCGCTTTTTTATGTGCTCCTGCAATTGCTTTCTTATTATCTTCTTGGAAACAAAACTACGTAAGTAACATTTTCTATATTATAGGTATTGCTGTTTTAGTATATCTAGGTTATATTATTGCAAGATTAAATAGCAATGAAGCTAGAAAAAAATTAATTATGGCAGTTTTAATTACATTTTTTATGACACTTTTTTGGGGTTTCCATGAATTATCAGGAAGTGTAATTACTTTATTTGCTTCTAGAAATGTCGATTTAGAAGGTATAATGACTGCAGGTCAAACTAATGGATTGAACTCTATGTTTATCATTATTTTAGCCATACCAATTTCTTTACTTTGGGGATGGTTATCTAAAAAAGGATTAAACCCAAGAACTCCTTATAAATTTGGTTTAGGATTACTTTTTGCAGGTTTAAGTTTCTATATTCTTTCAATAAGTGGAGCTAGTGCCAATGAAAACGGAATGGTTCCTTTTTATTATTTATTTGCTATGTATTTAATTATTTCTATTGGTGAGTTATTTATGTCTCCAGTAGGTTTATCAAAAATCACAGATTTATCTCCAAAAAACATTGTAGCTTTTATGATGGGAGTTTGGTTTTTATCATCTGCATTTGCGTTTCAAATAGTTGGGTTTATTTCTGAAGAATTAGCTATAGAAAATGTTCCTGGGCAAGTTATAAATCCAATAGACACATTAGGTGTTTATACAGATGGTTTTAATTTAATTGCAATGTATGCACTTGGTGCTGGAGCAATTGTTCTTTTATTTTCTCCATTAATGAAAAAATTATTAGGGAACGTACATTAAATTTTAATGAAAGTAGAAATTTAACTTTGGCATATACTTTGTAAATGTTTAATTATGAAAAAAACATTTTTATTATTACTAATAGTATTCGCTAGTTTTACAAGCTATGCACAAAACGAAATCAATTGGCTTTCTTTCGAAAAAGCAATCGCTTTAAACAAAGAAAACCCAAAACCAATTTTAATAGATGTTTATACAAATTGGTGTGGCTATTGCAAAAAAATGGATAAAGAAACCTATTCTAATCCAGTAATTATAGACTATGTAAATACAAATTTTTATGCTATTAAATTAAATGGAGAAGGCAAAGAAGATATTAATTACAAAGGCTACACTTTTAAATATAAAAAAGAAGGCAGAACTGAGTTCCATGAATTATCTGCTGCTTTGTTAGAAGGTCAATTATCATATCCTTCAACAATATTTATGTCTGCTAAAGAAGAAATGCTACAAAAAGTACCAGGTTATTTATCTGCTGAGAGATTTGAAAAAATACTCGCTTTTTTTAACACAAAAGCATATAAAGATCAAGAATGGATTAATTTTGAAAAAGGTTTTAAAAGCAACCTAAAATAAGAGTTAATTCTCTAAAATATAAGCTCCTTTTTGTTCTGTATAATGAAAAGGAGTTTTTTTATTCTCTGCAGTTTTCTGCCATCTTTTTACATAACTTTTATAATTAGAACCATCAGCAATAATTTGTTTTGGCTTTAATTCATTAATTAATCTCTCTAAATTTATTTTAGGTGATTGTTGCAACAATACAATCGGATTTTTTAAACCATTTATTTGATAAATACCTAAACTATCTACAACTAAAATAATTTCATTTTTAAATTGATAAATGTTTGAAACTTCATTTTTTAACGTTTGATGTATATTTTCTCCAATCCTATAAGAAGCTAATAAACCCAAATTTTGGATCATAACAGTATCTAAATCGTGATGAATTACAACTTGTTCTCCTACTCTATTTCCAAGAATTGAATTTCTACTTTTATGAAAAACAATAAACTCTTCCTTTATTTTCTTTTGATGTTTCTCATACAGGAAAAAGCTTTGTACAACTAATATAGATGCTAGAAAAGAAACTAATCTTTTGGGTGTATTTTTTATCAAAAATCGAATTCCGAATACAATTAAAGTATAAGTTAACAACATCATAAAAAATGAAAGAGAGATCTCTTTAAGTAAGAATTGTTCTTGATGAGAAACCCAACTTACAAAACTGTTCATTGCAGAGATTATATAACCATAAAGATTTGCCAAAAATTGAGGTAAAACTCCAAATACTGCCAATATTATAATTAAAATTCCGAAAATTAAAATAGTTCCTAAAAACGGAATAATGATTAAATTAGAAAGCATAAATAAGCCTGGAAACTGTTGAAAATAGTACAAACTTAAAGGCAAAATTCCTATTTGAGCAGCAATAGAAACTGAAGCTAATTGCCAGATTTTTTCATCAACTTTAAATCTTGGTTTATAAATTTTATACAATTTGGGTTGCACTAAAATAATTCCGAAAACTGCTAAATAACTCATTTGAAAACCAACATCAAATAAAAACATTGGTTTAAAAATCAACAAGAAAAACATTGACGTTATTAAAGAAAATAACGAAACATTTTTTTGATTAAAAGACATACCAATTGCCAAAAAAGTAAACATAGTTACAGCTCTTGTTACTGAGGCTGATAAACCAGCTATAAATGCAAACATCCAAAGTAATACAACAACAAGTACTGTTTTAATAATTCTACCATTTTTAATTCTTACAAGAGGTTTTAATAACCAATTTAAAATCAGTAAAATTATACCAACATGTAAACCAGAAACTGCCAAAATATGAATGGCTCCTGCATTAGAATAATTTGCTAAAAGTTCTTTAGAAATTTCTTGTCTTTGCCCTAATAAAAGCGCGTTTATTACTGCTAGTTCATCATCTTTAAATTGATATTTTTCTAGTGATTCTTGAATTTTATTTCTAACTTTTGCTGATAAACCAATTAACGAAAAGCTTTTAAAACCTAAGCTTAAAAAGTTATTTTTTGTAAGATATAATTGCTGGTGAATGCCTTGTTTTGCTAAGTAAAACCGATAATCAAATTGATGCGGATTTACAGGCTTGTTTATTGCTAGAAAAGATGATTTTATATAAAAAACTTCATCAACCTGAAAAGATTTAAGTTTACTATCTTTTGATAGGTTTACTAATATTCTACCTCTGGTTTTTATGTTATCTATTTGTATAACCTCTGCTTCAAATTTATAATTATATAAACTTGATTTTAGTATTTTATCAACCTTTAAAATAGCAGCAGAATTATCAGTTAAATGGTTTTGATAATAGTTTTCATAATTCAAATCGTTGTTTACAAAAACAGAAAAAACCCCTGTAAAAAAGAAAAAGATGAATGCTAAAATAGTTCTGATAATTATATTGTTAAGCAACAATATAAAACCTAAAAGCAAAGAAAATAGTACTCCTATTTTGATAAAACTAAAGTGCCAAATTTTGAAGTAAAATTGTAAAACAATCCCTAGAATTATAAAAACAACAAAATGTAAGGGTAAATAACCCAGTATCTTTTTCATATAGCTTGATAAAGATACTAAATTTTTAACAGACTTTATTACAGTATATTAGTCGCTTTTACAAAGGTGTTTTTCCAATATTTTTCTGACATTGATGAAATAATTACACCTCTAGAAGTTGTTGCATGTATAAAGAAAATTTGTCCGTTTTTAATCTCAGTTACCAAACCCACATGATTAATTTGGTTTGACCTTCTGCTTATTTTAAAGAATAGTAAATCGCCTTTTTTAACTTTACCTAAAGCAACTTTTTTTCCTTCATTTGCCATGTATCTAGAAGATCTTGGCAATGCAATATTTTCTGCACCAAAAGAAACAAAAACAACTCCAGAACAATCCATCCCTTTTCTAGTTGTGCCTCCATATTTGTATTTTACACCTTTATATTTTAGTGCATTTGCAACAACAATATCTGCTTTTGTAATAGATTTAGATTTTGTTTTACTATGGTAATTTACAGCACTGTTTGTAGAAGAACAAGAACTTAAAATAAAAAGGAATAGTATAAAAAGTATTTTTTTCTGCATAGGCTTAACGCTTTAAATTCTCTACTATAAGTTTTGCTGTTTTTGCTGATGCTCCTTTACCACCTAACTTTTTCTCTAGTTCAAAATAGTCCAAAAACAATTTTTCTCGATGTTCTTGATCTAGTATTTTAGACAATTCTTTTTTAAGTTTTGTTTTGGTAAAATCGTTCTGAATCAATTCAGTAACAACCTCTTTATCCATAATTAAATTAACTAAAGAAATGTATTTTAAAGTTACAATTCTTCTTGCTATTTGATACGATATAAAACCACCTTTATAACAAACCACTTGTGGCACTTTAAACAAAGCTGTTTCTAAAGTTGCTGTACCAGAAGCTACTAAAGCTGCACTTGAAACCGATAATAAATCATAGGTTTTATTATTTATAAAACTTACTCTTTTAGTACCAATTATATTTTGATAAAAAGAAAAATCTTGACTTGGTGCACCACCAACTACAAATTTATAATTAGGATAATCGTCTACCAAAGACAACATTACAGAAAGCATTTTGGTAATTTCTTGTTTTCTACTTCCTGGTAATAAAGCAATTATTGGCTCATTACCTAAATTATGTTCTTCTCTAAATTTTTCTACATCTGTTTGCTCTCTATCTGCAATGGCATCAATTAAAGGATGACCAACAAAATCTACATTATAATCGAATTTTTTATAAAACTCTTTTTCGAAAGGTAAAATCACAAACATTTTATCTACATCTCTTTTTATCCCTTTAACCCTTGTAGCTCTACTTGCCCAAACTTGTGGAGAAATGTAATAATTGGTTTTAAAACCTTTTCTTTTTGCCCATTTTGCAATTCGTAAATTAAAACCAGAATTGTCTATAAAAATAATTACATCTGGTTGAAATAATTCGATATCATTTTTACAAAATTTAATAAAAACTAGAATTTTATTTAAGTTTTTTAGCACTTCAAAAAAACCCATAAAGGCTCTTTCTTTATAATGACTTACTAAATAACCACCAGCAGCTTTCATTAAATCTCCTCCCCAAAATTTAATATCTGCATCAGCATCTTCTTTATACAAGGCTTTCATTAAATTAGAACCATGTAAATCTCCTGAAGCTTCACCTGCTATAATGTAATATTTCATCAGATAAATTTTAAAATTAAGGTGGTTAAAGCAATAAAAATGGTTGTCATTAACACACCTTTTGCTCTATTATCTTGTTTCTTTTTGATAAAAATTAAGAACACAAATAAATTAGGAATTGCTGCTATAGATAGAATTTTACCATATAAATCTCCATCTTCTATCAATTGCAAAGTCTCATTAAAACCTACATTAGAAAAATATTCTACATATAAATAACAACCAGCAAGCGTGGCAAATACAGCCACTAAAACTCCTATGAATATTTCTTTTTTTACAGTTCCCAAGAATTTAATTTTTGAATCATATGATGTGCAGTTAAATCGAACTGAACAGGTACAATAGAAATGTAACCATTTTCTAGCGCATAAATATCTGTGTCTTGACCTTTATCTCTGTTTACAAATTCGCCAGAAAGCCAATAATATTCTTTACCAAAAGGACTTTTTCTTTTATCAAAATCTTCTTTCCAAACTCCCATTGCTTGTCTGCAAATTTTTGTTCCTTTTATTTCTTCTTCTTTTAGATCAGGAATATTTACGTTTAAAACAATACCTTCTGGCAAACCGTTTAACAAGGTATTTAAAGTAATGTTTTTTACAAAGTTTTCACAAGATTTAAAATCTGCATGCCATTTAAAATCTAATAAAGAAAAACCAATTGCAGGAATCCCTTCTATACCAGCTTCTATTGCAGCACTCATTGTACCAGAATAAATAACATTTATAGATGAATTTGGTCCATGATTAATACCAGAAACACACAAATCTGGTTTTTTATTAAGAATTTCACTAATTGCCATTTTTACGCAATCTGCAGGTGTACCAGAACAAGTATATTCTAACTGAGGTCCATCATCTATGGTTATAGGATTACATGTCAAAACATTATCAACTGTAATTGCATGTCCCATTCCACTTTGTGGGCTATCAGGAGCTACAACTACAACTTCTCCAATTTTGTTCATTATTTTAATAAGCGCTCTAATTCCTGGAGCTGTAATTCCATCATCATTTGTTACTAAAATCAAAGGTCTTTCATTCATAAAGAATAATTTTTAGATTTTAAATTTAAGTCTTTTAAACAAATGTAATTTATTTTAATCAAATTTCTTTTTAACATTTTGTAAAGATTGAAAACCTCTATTTTTAAGTAATATTGTTAGTTAAATAACAAGGAATTAAACAGAAAAAATATTTAACTCATTAAAAAAACAAATACTTTTCTTTTAATGTTAATTATATAATATTCTGTTTAAATTACTATAAAATTAGAAACCTTAATTATCTCTTAAATTTTAGAGGTAATTATAAAAAGTGTTGATTCTTAAATAATTTGGCACTATTTTAGTAGATTAGCAAGTAATATTAGTAATTTTTAAATAAAAATAACGACAGTAGATTTATGAAGACGAAATTTAAGTTAAGTACCATTTTATTAGCATTTGTATTGTTTATAAATAGTATGTCTATAAATGCATCAGAAAATAATGAAATAACAAACCTTGATCCTGAAAAAGACAAAGTTTTAATTTTTGTACTAAAAAACATTTTAACAAGAGGTCATTTTGTAGTTAAAGATATGAATGATGATTTTTCTGAACATGTTTTTAATTCTTTTATTGATGGTTTAGATAGCAACAAAAGATATTTTACTCAAAAAGATATTAAAGAGTTTTCGAAATATAAATATCAAATAGACAATCAGCTTTTACAAGACGATTTAACTTTTTACAAATTAGTTTACGGGCGTTTTTTAAGTAAAATTAAAAATGCAAAATCTTATTATGGAGAATTATTAGCTCAGCCATTTAATTTTAACAAAAATGAAGTTATTGATTTAGATTATGAGAAAGTTCCTTTTGCTGAAAATGATAATGAATTAATTGATTATTGGAGAAAGCAATTAAAATTACAAACTCTAAGTAGAATCGAAGAACAAACTGACTTACAAGAAAATAAACTTAAAAAAGACAAAACATTTAAACCAAAATCTTTTGCCACTTTAGAAAAAGAATCGAGAGCTAAAGTGCTAGAAAATATGGATGAATTGTATATTAGAATTGAAGAATTAGAACATGATGATTGGTTTTCTACTTTCTTAAATTCGGTTGTTGGTGCTTTTGACCCTCATACAACTTATATGGATCCTTCTATAAAAGAACGTTTTGACCAAACCATTTCTGGTAAATTAGAAGGTATTGGAGCGCGTTTACAAAAAAAGGGAATTTACACTCATGTTTTTGAATTGGTTGCTGGTGGACCTGCTTCTAAACAAGGTGAGTTAGAACCTGGAGATATTATTTTAAAAGTTGCACAAGGTGATGAAGAACCTTTAGATATTGTTGGTATGCGTTTAGATGATGCCATTAAATTTATTAAAGGGAAAAAAGGAACAGAAGTACAATTAACAGTTAAGAAAAAGTTAGATGGTTCTACCAAAGTAATTTCTATTATTAGAGATGTTGTACAACTTGATGAAACTTTTGTAAAATCGAGTATTGTAGAAAAGAACGGAAAAAAATATGCAATTATAGATTTACCTAGTTTTTATATCGACTTTTCTGATAACAATTACAGAGATTCTGCAAAAGATATGGAAAAGGAAATTGAAAGATTAAAAGCAGAAGGTGTTAATGGTTTAATTATCGATTTAAGAAATAATGGTGGTGGTTCTTTAAAAACTGCCATAGAAATATCTGGTTTATTTATTGATGAAGGCCCAGTTGTACAAGTAAAATACAGAGGAGAAAGCCCAATTATTAAAAATGATATAGATCCTAAAATGCAATGGGATGGAGCAGTTGTTGTTTTGGTAAATGAATTTTCTGCATCTGCATCAGAAATCTTTGCAGCTGCAATGCAAGACTATAAAAGAGGTATTATTTTAGGTGGTAACCAAACTTATGGTAAAGGAACTGTGCAAAATGTATTACCTATCAATCAATTTTATCAAAAATATGAAGGCGACTTAGGTTATTTAAAAATGACAATTCAAAAATTCTACAGAGTTAATGGTGGTTCTACTCAAAAAGAAGGTGTTTACTCTGATATTGCAATGCCAAGCAGATTGAGTTATATGAAATATGGTGAGCGTGATTTAGAAGATGCTTTAGATTGGGACAAAGTACCACAAGCCAACTTTACTCAAACAAATTCTTACACTAATTTTAATGATGTAGTATATAATAGTAAACAAAGAATTGCAAATAGCGATAACTTTAAATTAGTAAATGAATATGCAAAATGGCTTAAGAAAAACCAAGATGACACTTCATATTCATTAAATTATAAAACATTTTTTAAAGAAAGTGAAACTAGAGAAAAAGAAGCAGAAAAGTTTAAATCTGTTTTTGATTACAAATCTAATTTAACCTTTACTTCACCAAAATACGAACAATCTTTATTTAAAGAAAATGAAGATTTAAAAGATAAAAGAGTTGCTTGGCACAAAAATTTATCTAAAGATATGTATATATCTGAAGCTCTAAATGTTTTAAGTGAATTAAAATTAAAAGAAAAAACAGACATTGTTAAACATTAACAATTATTAAAATTAATTTTTAAGCCTGATAAGTTTCTATAACTTATCAGGTTTTTTATTTTTGAACTATGGAATTTAAAGTAAACTTTACAACAAAATGGTCAGATTTTGACCCAAACAGGCACATGCGTCATACAGCCTATAATGATTATGCAGCAGAAGTAAGAGTTCGTTTTTTTGCAGGCCAAAACTTTACGTTAGAAGATTTTAGCAAACACAATATTGGACCAATACTTTTTACAGAAGAAACTTCTTTTAGAAAAGAAATTTATATTGGCGAAAATATTTCTGCAAACTTTAAAATATTAGGTCTTTCTAAAAACAATGAACGCTGGAAAATTACTCATGAAATCTTTAATCAAGCAGGTAAATTATCAGCAATTGTAAAAGTTTACGGTGCTTGGTTAGATTTAAAAACTCGTAAGTTAACAGTACCTCCAAAAGAAGCTCAACATTTATTTTTAGCAGCAGACAAAAGTGATGATTATGAAGAAATAATTCTAAAAAAATAATTACAATAAAAAAACGTCTAAATTTCTTTAGACGTTTTTTTATTGATTTTTAATTTAATTTTTACCAAAATAAAGAATACAATACTGCTAATAAAATACAAACTACGATTGACCCCATATTAAATAATGGTGATGTTTTAAATAGGTTTTTAGAAATTTCTATACCTTTTTCATCATCAGCACCTTTGTTCTGTAAATAACTTAATATCATTGTTACTGCCATAGATAATAAAGTTGCAATTCCCATTTGATGCATCCAAGGCTCTAAAGCCGCAATTGGAATGAATTTTAAAGCTAATGCAATCGGAATTGATAAAATAGCTCCCCAAATTGCTGCGTTGTTAGTAGTTTTTTTCCAAAATAAACCTAACATAAATACAGCTAAAATACCAGGACTTACAATACCTGTCCACTCTTGTATAAATTGAAAGGCTTGATCTATACCCCCTAATAAAGGAGCAACAATTACAGCAATTAATAATGAAACTGCAGCAGAAATTCTTCCCACATTTACAGTTTGTTTATCATTTGCATTTTTATTGATGTATTGCTTGTAAATATCCATCGTAAAAATGGTAGAAGTTGAATTTAACATAGATGCTAAAGAAGAAACAACAGCAGCTGCTAATGCAGCAAAAGCTACACCTTTTAATCCTGTAGGTAAAAATTGTAATAACCAAGGGTAAGCTTTATCTGCTTGTTCTGGAGAAGGTGTGTTTAACATGCCAACTTCACCTAAATTTGCCATAATTGCAGGGTCATTTACCATAACATAAGCTGCAATACCTGGTACAACAACTATTAATGGAATAATTAATTTTAAAAATGCAGCTAATAAAATCCCTTTTTGAGATTCTTTTAAAGATTTTGCTGCTAAAGTTCTTTGAATTATATATTGATTGAATCCCCAATAATATAAATTGGCAACCCATAAACCACCAACTAAAACCCAAATTCCTGGTAAGTTTACATAGTTTTCATTGCTTTCTTCTAAAATCATATGAAACTTTTCTGGTGCAGCTGCCCACACTTTAGAGAAACCAGCTATCATTCCTTCACCTCCAGAAACTGTGTTTAAGGCTAAATATGTGGTTATTAATCCTCCTAAAACTAAGAAAACTACTTGTATAACATCTGTCCAAGCAACTGCAGATAAACCACCATATAAAGAATATGCAGCTGCAAATAATGCCAAACCTATTATAGCATACATCATATCTACACCCATAATAGTTTCTATGGCTAATCCTCCTAAATAAAGAACAGAAGCTAAGTTTACAAAAATGTATAATGCCAACCAAAAAAGCGCTAAAATGGTTTTTAAGTTTGTTGAAAAACGTTTTTCAACAAATTCAGGAATTGTATATAAGCCTTTTTCAATAAAAATCGGTAAAAAGTATTTACCTACAATAATTAAAGTTAAGGCTGCCATCCACTCATAAGAAGCAATTGCAATACCCAATGCAAAACCAGAACCAGACATTCCAATAAATTGTTCTGCTGATATATTTGCTGCAATTAAAGATGTACCAATAGCCCACCAAGGTAAAGATTTACTTGCTAAGAAATAATCTTCTGCATTTTTTTGGTGCCCTTTTTTATCACGTGAAACCCATAAACCTACACCTAAAATTAAAATGGCGTAAGCTACAAAAACTACATAGTCCCACATATCAAATCCTGCTGTCATAATTGTTTTTATTATTTGTTTAGTTAATTTTTAAGACTCAAATATACTATATATTAAAAAGAATAGTAATAGCTAGAACATAAACCAACAGAACAAATAACTTAAATTACACAATTAATTGAGTTTTTTTTTGATAATACAAGTAGACCTCAACGATATACTTTTTTAAGTAAAGTCAAGTTTTATTTTATAAAAAAAGGCTGTTCTACGTAGAACAGCCTATAGCTAATTATCAAATTCAAATAATAAAAAGTTTATTTATTTACCTAAAAACTTTGGTTTAATTACCAACATAACCCAAGCCCAATTTTGAGTACCTGCAGCTGCAGCTTCTGTTACTCCTTTTAATTCATACATACCATCAGAAGCAAACATTTGAGAATAACCTGCAACTAAAGCGTAACCTTTAAACTTCTTTTTGTATACTAAATCCACCTCTGTTCCTAAAGATTTCTCTCCACTAGCTAAAGCTTGCTCTCCACTAAAATTTAATGCTTTTACTAACAAACTAGAACCTTTACCTAAATTAAAATTAGCACTTACATGAAAATCTACTAAACCAATTGAGTTTGCATGATTACCTACATAGAAATAATCCATAAAACCATTAAATTTATGATTTGTACCATATAAAGGGAAGAACGCTCCTGTTTCTCCTGCTGCACCATCATTACCACTTATAGATTCTATACCTGCTCCTAAAGTAACTTTATCTGATGCTTTAAGTGATGCATCTAAACTAAATAAATAAGCTCCTTTTACATCTACAGCTCCTTGTCTTTTACCTGTTTGTAAAAATGCATTAGCAGCCAAACCAAAACTACCAGATTTATAATTTAAATGTGTACCAATAGTTTGTAAATTACTTACACCATCTGCTGCACTTGCTGCATCAAATTCTTGAAAACCATTATTTAAAAGTAATAAACTACCTGTAAATTTCTCCCAACTTTGTTTCATATATAACATTTGCATTGTTTTATATGAGAAAAAACCAGTTGTATTATATGCTGTACCTGATGAAATAAAACCTGTTGGGTTTGAGTAATCTTGATTAAAAGCAAACGCAAAATCTAACATAAATTTATCCTTTTTATATTTAATTAATGCTGCATCATGATTTCTACCTTGTTGTGCCCAATCTAAACCTCCTAAAATTCTTTGATCATCGTAAGAAAGTACTTGACGACCAATTTTTGTAGTTGTATTTTCTCCTAACTTAAGAGATGCCCAAGCTTGGAAAACTGCAAATGAATTGTTAGCATCATAAGGCAAAATTTGTCTGTTTTCTCCCCAAACCATTACATCTTGCAAACTAATAAAAACGTTATATGAATCTGTTTTAAAACCTGCATTTAATCTTGCTCTTGTAGATATTCCAAAACCTGCATCTGATGCATCAGGAATTAAACTACCAAATCCGTTTCTATATTCTGTACGTGGTCTAAATTCTCCATCTAGTGTAAACTGTGCATTTACGAATTGAAAGCTTACTAACAATATCGCTAAAATTGTGTATTGTCTTTTCATTTTTTTACTTTTTTAATTAGTGTTGTTTGTTATTTAATTTGTTAAGTTTTGGCTGTTAATGCCTAAGTTTATGAAGTTTCATACTTCAAAAACCGATTTTAATTTTAAAATTTATGTTTGTTTATTATACTTTCTTAATGCTCTAAAAAGTCGATTAAGTGTTTTCGATATTTATAATAATCGTCGTGTTCTAAAACTGATTTTCTTGTTCTTGGTCTTTTAAAATCGATATCTAAAACATCTCCGATTTTTGCTCTTGGCCCACTTGTCATCATTACTACTCTGTCTGCTAAAAAGATGGCTTCATCAACATCATGAGTAATCATTACAGCAGTAATTTTTTCTTTGTTCCAGATTTCGATTAAAATATCTTGCAACTCTCCTCTTGTTAAAGAATCTAGCATTCCAAAAGGTTCATCTAGCAATAATACTTTTGGTTTTATAGCAAATGCTCTTGCAATTCCCACACGTTGTTGCATTCCTTGCGATAATTCACTTGCTTTTTTATGAAAAGCATCTTCTAAACCTACTTTTTGCAAATAATATTTAGCAATATCATTTCTTTGCGCTTTTGTTGCGTGAGGAAAAACTTGATTTACCCCAAGTAAAACATTCTGTAAAGATGTCATCCAAGGCATTAAACTTGGCGATTGAAATATTACACCTCTATCTGGCCCTGGACCTTTAATATGCTTACCCAGTACAGAAATATTACCTCCAGAAATAGGATTTAAACCTGCAATCATAGAAAGCATAGTTGTTTTACCACAACCTGAATGCCCAATAATGGTTACAAATTCTTCTTTACGAATTTGCAAATTTAAGTGTTCTAGAACTACATAATCTCCTTTAGGAGTTGGGTAAACTTTCTTTAAATCGTTTAGATCTAACATTACATCATTAGAAGGAAATTTTCCGTTTTCTAAAACATTTTTTGTGATGGTATTTTCAGTTATTATGCTCATAATTTTTCCTATCTAAATTGATTAACAAAATCTTTTGGTGTTAAATCTGGTAATATAAATTCTTCTTTAGCTTCAGATTTACGTTCGTTCCCTATATCCATCAAATACTCAATAATTGCGTTTCTAGTTTTCTTAAAACTTTCGCTATCATTCATTTCTGTTTTATCTCTTGGTCTGTCTAGATCAATTTTAAATTCAGGGCCTAAAGTTGCATTTGGTCCAGGTCTTAAAGGAATAATTCTATCTGCCATATAAATACCTTCATCAACATCATTAGTAATTAACAAAGCTGTTCTTTTATCTTTACCCCAAATGTTTAAGATTTGATCTTGTAAATTACCACGAGTTAAAGCATCTAAAGCTCCAAGAGGTTCATCCATTATAATCATGTCTGGCTTCATAGATAAAGCTCTAGCTACAGCAACTCTTTGACGCATTCCTCCAGACAATTCTTTTGGAAGTTTATTTATAGCAGGTGTTAAACTAACCATATCTATATAATGTGCAGCTTTACGTTTCCAAACAGCTTTTTCTCTTTTCGGAAATGCTTCCTTTACTGCCATTAAAACATTTTGCTCAACAGTTAACCAAGGTAATAACGAGTAGTTTTGGAAAATTACACCACGTTCATGGCTAGTTCCAGAAACAGGTTCACCTTTAAACAAAACCTCACCACTAGTAGGTTTCAATAATCCATTTATAAGATTTACTAAAGTAGTTTTTCCACTACCCGTAAAACCAACTATGGCAACAAATTCTCCTTCTTCTATTTTTAAGTTGATGTTAGACAATACTTCTGTCTCACTATCTCCTTGACCATAGGTTTTATAAATATTATTTAATTCTAAATATGCCATTTTTTGTATGTTGAATTGTTTAATTGTTTAATTGGGTAATTGTTTACGCTTACACGATTTAACAATTACACGTTTACACATATTTATATTGCATCTTGTTTATCAAAAGAAACCCAGTTTTGAATAGTTAACATTAATCGATCTAATAAGAAACCAATAATACCAATCACAAACATTGCAACAATAATTTTTGCATTAGAATCGTTAGCTCCATTCTGGAATTCTTCCCAAACAAATAATCCTAAACCAGGACTTTGAGCTAATAATTCGATTGCAATTAAAACCATCCAAGCTACTGATAATGTAATTTTTAATCCTGTAAAAATTAATGGTAAAGAAGATGGTAACACCACTTTAAATATCTTTTGAAAAGTTCCTAATTTTAGAACTTTTGCAACATTTATATAATCTTTATCTACAGTAGAAACTCCCATAGCTGTATTTACTAATGTTGCCCACATAGAACATAAACCAACACTTATAAATGAAATTGTAAAAGAACTATCGTCTGTAGAACCTATTAATAATGTTTTTACAATCATAAAAACTAATA
Source organism: Polaribacter sp. Asnod6-C07 (assembly GCF_045063625.1). NCBI lineage: Bacteria > Pseudomonadati > Bacteroidota > Flavobacteriia > Flavobacteriales > Flavobacteriaceae > Polaribacter > Polaribacter sp. Asnod6-C07. The sequence continues at coordinate 247,747 of NZ_JBEFOF010000005.1, forward strand.
GATACCAAACTACTGGAGATACTGGTTTAAAAATTTGAATAAACCAATTGAATGCGCTTTTTAAAGTAGGACTCAATCCAATAAAAATACCTAGTGGCACAGCTATAAATAAGGCTAATAAAAAACCTGCAAATACAGTTTGTAAACTTCTAAAGATTTGGTCTACAAAAGATGGTCTACCTGTATAAACGATTGCATCTTTACCAGCAGCAACTCTTTTTGCATTTAAAGCTGCTGTTTTTTCTACAAATGCGGATTTGTCTGCACTAATAATATTGTGATCTCTTAATAATGATTGAAAAGAATCCCAAACTTGACTTGGAGATGGCAATGTATTTGGCTGACAACTAGATTCGCCAGAAGCTATACAAGCTGTTAAAGCATCTGCTGCTGCTTGCCCTTGATCTTGTAAAGCTTTTTCAATTTTATATTCTGCCTCTATATTGTATAAAGATTTTGCACCTAAATGCCATAAAAGAAAGAACAATAAAATGGAAGCAAGTGGAACAATAAACTTGCGTAGTAAATTTTTAAAGTCTTCTTTTTCTAACTTTCCAGTAAATAGATCTTTAAGCGTTGTAAAGAAACCCAATCCTAAAAAACTAGAAACTTTTCCTAATGTTAAACTTGCTTTCATTTTTTTATCCTTTTTAGTTTTGTTTGCTTTAAGTTATACCTACAAGGCTTTAAAACCTTGTAGGATTTTAGTAAACTAAATTATTTTTTGTCTTTATTACCTATCGAGAAACTATTGATGTATCCAATAGGATCTTTTGCATCATAAGTAGTACCATCTATAAAATCTGCAGTTGCTGGTTTATAACCATCTGTTGCTGGTATATCTGTTGCTGGTATATTACCTTCTTCTACTAAAAGAGCCGCAGCTTTTTTCCAGATATCAGGTCTGTAAATATCTTTTATTGTAGAAGAATACCAATCTGCAGTTTTAGCTTCTGGTATTTGTCCCCATCTTCTCATTTGAGTTAAGAACCAAATTCCATCAGAATAAAAAGGATAAGTTGCATTGTATTTATAGAAAACATTAAAATCTTCCATTTCTCTTTTATCACCTTTTTCAAATTCGAAAGTACCTGTCATTGAATTTGCTAAAACTTCTACTGGAGCTCCAACATATTGACTCATAGATAAAATTTGTACAGCTTCTTTTCTGTTTTCTGGTTTATCTAACCATTTACCAGCTCTAATTAATGCTTTTGTAACTGCAACTGCTGTATTTGGGTTTTCTTCGATAAATTTCTCTGTCATTACAAATACTTTTTCAGGATTATTTTTCCAGATGTCGTAGTTTGTAACTACAGGAACTCCAATTCCTTTAAAAACCGCTTGTTGATTCCAAGGTTCACCTACACAATATCCAAAAATAGTACCTGCTTCTAAAGTTGCTGGCATTTGTGGTGGTGGAGTTACAGATAATAAAACCTCTGCATCAATTTGTCCTTGTACATTTTCTTTTGTGTACATACCTGGGTGAATCCCTGCAGCAGCTAACCAATATCTAATTTCGTAGTTATGAGTAGATACAGGAAAAACCATACCCATTTTAAAGGCTTTACCAGAATTTTTGTATTCTGTAATTACAGGCTTTAAAGCATCTGCCTTAATTGGATGAACTGGTTTTCCATCACCATCTGTAGGTACATTTGGTTTCATTTTAGACCAAACATCATTAGAAACTGTAATTCCATTTCCATTTAAATCCATAGAAAAAGGAGTTACTAATTTTGCTTGACGACCAAAACCTGCACCAGCAGCAATTGGCTGACCTGCTAACATGTGAGAACCATCTAATTGACCATCTATAACTCTGTCTAAAACATTTTTCCAGTTAGATTGTGCTTCTACAGAAACAAATAAACCTTCGTCTTCGAAAAACCCTTTTTCTTTAGCAATTGCTAAAGGTGCCATATCTGTTAATTTGATAAAACCAAAAGTTAATTGAGGTTTTTCTATGTCTAATTGTTTTGTTTTTGATGTTTTTACAACTTCTGTTGTTGTTTCTTTCTTTGTTCCTTTACCTCCACAAGCAAATAATAACATTGCTACTGGTAAAATGTAAATTGTTTTTTTAAATAAAGATTTCATTGTTTCGTAAGTTTTAGTAATCTACGTATTAATACTTAATTTTTTAACAAATATATACCTAGTTATTATTTCAACTTATGATATTACACATACTTAAAACTCTTTTTATACATATAAAAACCTATCAAAAAACATATTTAAACAATAAAACATTGTTATACATATACTTAACTAAAAAACAAGCACTAAGTAAAAACTAGATATACTTATTTTTTTTTTAAATAAGTACGTAAAAAAAAGCCTTTCAATTAAAAAACTGAAAGACTTTATGGTTCAAAAATAAAAAAGGGTACTAATTTTATGAATCTAGATAATAATTATGTTCGCTGATTTCGTTTTTAAGTGCCTGAAGATTAGTAATACCAATCTTTTTTCCTTTAGCAATTATTAATTCTTCTTTTTTTAATAAAGAAAAAACTCTAATTACTTGCTCTTCTGTTGTACCTGCGTAATCTGCGTATTCTTTTCTACTTAAAGGCAAATTTAAAAAACCTCTTAAGTCACCAAATTTTCTATTGATATATAATAAAGTATCTATAACTCGTTCACGAACCGTCATTTGAGAAATAGATTTAACTTTAGATTCACTCCTATTGAGTTCGTTAGCGTAAAACAACATCATATCATAAGCAAACTTCGGATTTTTTAATAAAGCTTCTTGTAAATCAGTTTTAGAAAAATAACACAAAATAGTATCTTGTAATGCGATTGCACCTATTGAATAATACTCTTCTGTACCAAAACCTCTGTGCCCAATAATTTCACCTTCTTTTGCAAAGCGCACAATTTGTTCACGACCATTAATACCTGTTCTAAATACTTTAACTGTACCTTTTAAAATAAAAAACAAGCCATTTACTGGTGCACCTTCAATAATAAATTGTTGACCTTTTTTACATCTCAGTGATTTTTTATTATCAACAAAACCAGCGTTACCAATAATATTTATATTCTTTTTAATTAAACAATTAGTATTAATACAAGAACCACAAGAAAAATCAACATTTACTTTTCTTGAATTTTTTACCGCTATGTTTTGATTAAATGCCAATTTATAATTAGGGTTTTATTTTACCATCACAACCTTTTCAAAATTACTTTTAGAAGCCTCACAAAGAGGGCATTCGTAATTTTCTGGAAGCGCTGTAAATAAGGTTTCTGGTGCTATATTTTGAGTTACATCTCCATAAGCTTCATCGTAAATTGTGAAACAATCTTGACATTGATACACCTCTAACTCAACCTGTTCTTTTTTAACTTCAGCTCCTTTTTCATCTTCTTTTTCACTACCTAAGTCATCAAAATACAGCTGACTTAACTCCATTAACAAACCAGGTAATTCAACTTTATCTACATCTTGTACATGCATGATATATTGCCTTGTATTTGGATCAAAGTTTTTGGCATACAATAAATTATAAGTATCTCTAGTTTGAAAATTACCAATCATTTCTGGTTGCTTATTTTTCTGAACTACTATAGATGTAAAATAATAAGAAGCTTTACTGTAATTTGTAATTCCAAAAGTTAAACCATAGGTACTAATATCATTTTGATCGAAATTAGCTACTAAGTATTTTTTTAAATTTAATGCTTCTTTATTTGCAACTGGTAAGTGCCAATTTAACTCTAACATTGAGTGACGCACATTGATACCTCTTTTACCCAAAAATTTTTCCCAAACTAATTTAGATTCTCTTGGAATTCCTTTTACAATAAAAGATTTCCAAGGTGTAATTGAAATTTTACCAATCTTGTTTTCTGAACATAATTCGCACATTTCTTTTAGAAAAGAAATATCATATTTATTATTTCTCCAATATAAACCCAACCAATACTTATCAGGTCCAATTTTATTCATTCCTTCAAAATAAGGAAAAGGGTAAAAAGGAACCTCTAAAGGCTTATCTACAGTTCTATTATTTGCATCTAAAGCATCGTTTACCAATTCAAAAATGGTTTCAATAGTCTCAGGCTCTTCTTTTAAAATATTCTCTATTGTCGTTTCAATTTTATCTAAATCCCAAGTATAAATTAAAGCTGGGTACATTTTTATTTCATCCCAACCAGGAAGCCTTATGTACAAATACCAATAATCTTCGTGTTCTGAAGCAATAAAATTAATATGCCCTGTAAATAAAGGCACTAAACGTTGTTTTGGGTCTGTAATATTTATTTTTAAGGTTGATTTTGATCGGAATTGCTCTAAAATATACAAATATCTATCTCCAGTTAACCAAGAAGTACTAGGAAAAATATCTGCACAAACATAAGAAGACACCATATTCTCTATACCAATTTCATCTGCTTCTACCACTTGTAATTTATCAAATTGAGATAAATCTTCTTTTTTTACTTTTTTAGGCAATAAAATATCTTGTCTAGAACCAAATGAAATAGTTTCTTGACCTAAACTTTCTACAGATTCGCAAATGTATTTTAGTTCTCCTGGCGATAAAACACCACCTTTTACAATAACTCGATTCAATTGCTTGCTCATACTTTTACTTTTGCGTTATTCAAAATTTCTCTTACCTCAGTTTTACAACTTCCACAACCTAAACCAGCACCAGTTTTATTACATAATTCTGTAAAGTTTGTGCAACCACCAGCAATTGCCTCTTCTATATTACCAGCACCAACTTGACTACAAGAACAAACCAACTCACCTAACATTGGCACATCATTAGAAGAACCTCTTAATAAAGTATCTCGTTTATCAGACATTTCGATTTTGCTTTCTATCATTGTTTTGAATTCTGCAAACTCGTTTTTATCACCCATTAAAACAGCTCCAATTAAAAGATCATCTTTAACAATACACTTTTTATAGTATCGTTTAGACATGTCTGTAAAAATGATTTCTTCGTAACTATTATCGTTTTCTGGCACTTTAATTTCACCTATTGAACAAAGGTTTAAATCGTTGAATTTTAAGATATTCATTAACACAGAACCTTTATAAGATTCACTAATATCACCTGCAATAAAATTGGCTAAAATTCCTGCTTGCTCTTCTGCTGCAGATGTAATACCAAATAATTGATTGTTAAATTCTGCAATTTCTCCGATAGCAAAAATATCTGGATGTGAAGATTGTAAATGCTGATTTACTTTTACACCTCTACCACAAACAATTCCGTTATTTTTTGCAATTTCTATATTTGGTCTTGTACCAATTGCATACACAATTGCATTAGCTGTAATGTATTTTCCTGATTTTAGGTTGATGGTTAACTCACCAGTTTCATCATCATCAAAAACAGTACTTACTTCATTATCAAAATAAATTTGAATGCCTCTTTCTTGTACATCTAAAGACAATAATTTACTAGAAATTTTATCTAATTGACGCTCCATTAATCTTGATGCTCTTTGCACAATTGTAATTTTCACATTCTTGTGCTTCATTGCTGCAGCCAATTCTAAACCTAATAAACCACCACCAACAATAACAACATGTTGCTCTTCTGGAGGCAAACCTGTATTTTCTAAATATTTTTTAAATTCATCTGCATCACTTTTATTACGCATTGTAAAACGACCAGGTAAATCAATTTGCACATCTTTAGGAATAAATGCTCTACTACCTGTGGCTAAAATCAATTTATCAAAATTATGCGTTTCACCATTTGAATCTGTAACTATTTTAGCTTCTTTATCAATCTTATCAATTAAAGTTTCTGGATGAATATGAATGTCTAAATTACTTAATTCAGCATTTTTAATCTTTAATAATTGTTGCCAAGTAAGCTCTTCTGTAATATATTCTGGCAACAAAACACGATTATAAAATAAGTTTGACTCTTTAGAAAACACATGAATTTCATCTACCTCATTATAATCTCTATAATTCTGTAAAAAACGAAAAGCAGCAGCTCCTGCACCAGCAACAATTATTTTTTCTTTTATTTTTTTATACTTAGAAACTGAAACCGTAGTAAATTTAAAATCTGGCTCTTTAGAAACAGGATCTATATGTGTATTTGTTAAATTATTAGCTCTATTTAAATTACTTTTTAAAACCTTACCCCAATGCATAGGTAAAAAAACGACACCTTCTTTTATAGCATCCGTAATTTTTACACGCACTCTAACTACACCATTTGTGCTTTTTATTTCTGCAACATCACCATCTTTAATTCCATTTAAATATGCATCAACAGGATTAATTTCTAAAACTGGTTTTGGATAATGCGTTTTTAAACGCGACACTTTACCCGTTTTTGTCATGGTGTGCCATTGATCTCGAATACGACCAGTAGTAAGTATTAATGGATAATCTTGATTCGTTTTTACTGATGTATTCTCTATGGTTGATGGAACATTAAAAATTGCTTTTTGAGATGGTGTATAGAATTTTTTATCTTCAAAAAGACGAGGTGTACCAGAATGACGATATTCATTTACTGGCCACTGAAAAGTACCTTCGTTTTTTAAACGATCGTAGTTTAAGAAAGAAACATCAATATTTGTACCTTTTGTCATTGATGCATATTCGTCATAAATTTCTTCTGCACTATTGTAATTAAAACCTCTAAAGCCCATTCTTTGCGCAAAATCGCAGAAAATTTCTACATCTGGTCTTGCTTCTCCTGGTGCATCTATTTCTTTTGGCAAATAAGAAATTCTTCGTTCAGAATTTGTCATTGTACCTTCTTTCTCTAACCAAGCTGCTGCTGGTAAAACCAAATCTGCATATTTTACAGTATCTGATTTATGAGAAATTTCTTGTACCACAACAAACTTAGAATTTGCCATCGCTTTTTCTATTTGATGCGAATTTGGCAAACTCACTAACGGATTTGTACAAGCAATCCAAACTGCTTTTAGCTTTCCACTTTCTAAAGCATCAAACATTTCTGTTGCAGTTAAGCCTGGTTTTGGTGATATTTTATCTACACCCCAAAACTGTGCAACTTCTCTTCTATGCTCTTCGTTTCCTAAATCTTTATGAACTGCTAAAAGATTAGCCATTCCACCAACTTCACGACCACCCATTGCATTTGGCTGACCTGTTAACGAAAATGGACCTGAACCAGGTTTACCTACTTGCCCCGTAATTAACGATAAGTTTAAAAGCGATGTATTTTTATCTGTACCCACCACACTTTGGTTTAAACCCATTGCCCACATACTAATAAAGCCTTTTGATAGCCCAATAATTTCTGCAGCTTTTTCTATATCATCTTCAGGTACTCCACATATTTTTGAAGCTTTTTTAAGATTTGTATCTAAAATTATTTTACGATAATCTTCAAAACCTTGAGTATGTTTTTTGATAAAATCTTCATCAATTAAACCTCTTTTATACAAACGTCTGGCAATTGCATTATACAAAACTATGTCTGTACCTGGAGTTAGTTGTAAATGTAAATCTGCAAAATTTGCAGAATCTGTTCTACGAGGATCAATTACAATAATTTTTACATTCGGGTTTTCTTCTTTTCTTTTTTCTATCCTTCTAAATAATATTGGATGACACCAAGCAGGATTTGCACCTGTTATTAAAAAACAATCTGCTAATTCTATATCTTCGTAAGAAACTGGTACACTATCTTCTCCAAAAGTTTTTTTGTACCCCACAACAGCAGAACTCATACATAAACGTGAGTTTGTATCTATATTATTTGTACCTAAAAAACCTTTGGTTAATTTATTTGCGATGTAATATTCTTCTGTTAAACTTTGTCCAGAAACGTAGAAAGCCACTGAATCTGGCCCATGTTTTTTTATGATAGATTTAAATACGTTTGCAGCTCTATCCAAAGCTGTATCCCAAGAAACTCTTTCTCTAGGATGAGAACGAGACCAACGCATTTCTGGATATAAAATTCTATCAGACACATCATTTGCTACATAATGTAAGTTCATTCCTTTAGAACACAACATCCCTTTATTTACAGGATGATCTTTATCTCCTTCAACAAAAACCTTGTTGTTAATGTCTTTTTTTACGATAATACCACAACCTACCCCACAATAAGAACATGTTGTTTTAACTTCATTTTTGATCATTTAAACTAAGATTTTATACTAAATACGACATTAAATTTTCACAAACCAAACATTGACTTTATTATTCTTAATAACTTAAAATAGTTTAGTTGGTTTTACATCAAAAAAAAACAAATATTTTTTTCTGATTAAGAATACAACAACTGTAATTCTTTATTTTACAGTTACCAATTCTGGTGCTATTTCTTTTATTTTTTCTGATGCTTCTGAGTATTCATCTTCTTTAGAAAACTTAATAGTTAAAGATACAACTGCTGTTGCAATTACCACAAAACCAATTAATAAATACCCACTAGAAACTGCACTTGATGAAGCTACAGATTGGGCTGCTTTAATTGCTTCTTCTCCCAAACCTTCATTAGCTGCAATAGCTGCTTTTTCTGCTACAGCAGATTTTGATTTTAATAACATTGCTGCTAAAAAAGCACCAACATTACCACCTGCACCAACAATACCAGAAACAGAACCAATTGCTTTTTTATTGATAAATGGCACTACAGAAAATGTAGCTCCTTCTGCCATTTGTACACTTAAACTAAAAGAAATTAATAAAACAATTCCTAAAATTATACTTGTTGATCCTGAAAAGGATATCAACATAATACCTTGTAATGTTAAGATAAAAGACAAGAATAAAACTCGACCTCTTAAACCTTTTAATTTCCCAAATTTATCACCAAAGAAACCACCTAAAGTTCTTGCAAAAATATTCATTAAAGCAAATGAAAGTACAATATTACCAGCTGTAACTCTTTCTAATTGAAATGTATTTTGAAGGTAATCATCCATAGTTCCGTAAACTGTTAATTCAATTCCAAAACTTGCTGCATATACTACAAAAAGAATCCAAACTCTATAATCTTTTAAAACCTCTAAAAAACCAATCTGATCTTTTTTGGTCGTAATCATTTCTCCTGAAGCTTTTAATTCTTTAAAATTTCCTTTTGGAGTATCTTGTGTAAAAAAGAAATAAACAATACCCATTAAAAAACAAACAACACCTGCAATAACCATAGAATATCTCCAAGCATCTGCATCTGCAATTCCAAAAGCAACAACTGCCCCAGCTATTAAAGGCATTCCTAATCTATTTGCTCCTCCTCCTAAATTACCCCAACCTGCAGAAGTTGCATTTGCAGTACCCACAATATTTGGCGCAAACATTAATGAAGTATGTACTTGCGTTATTACAAAAGATGCCCCTATAAAACCAATAAATAATCTACAAACTAAAAATTGAGTTGGTGTTTGCACTAAACCACATAAAATAACTGGAATAGCACCTAACATTAACAACCAAGTATAACATAATCTTGGCCCATATTTATCGCATAATTTACCTATTAGTAAACGCGCAAAAACAGTTCCTGAAACTGCTAAAATTATAGAATTCCATTTTTGATCTGGTGTTAAACCTAAATCTTTTACAACATCTGGCATAAAAGGCACAATACCAAACCAGGCAAAAAAGCACATAAAAAATGAAATAGATGTAATCCAAAAAGTACGAGTGGATACATTTTTAAAATTAAACAAACTTAGTTTTGTTGCTTTTTCTTGAGCTAAAGTAGACATAATACATATATTTATACTACAAAACTAAGTATAAATACTTAATTCTAAGTATAAAAATACGTATATTCTAATTATTAGGATATCAACAATTACACAACACTGATTTTAAGGATATTGTAAAATTGACGTTAAAAAATAATTGTTTTAAAAAACAAACTTAACTAAGTACTTATATTAATTGATATTCTTTAACCTTATTAGTTAATTCCATTAGATTTTTAACCTCTAATTTCTTCATTAAGTTAAATCGATGTACTTCTGCAGTTCGTTTACTGATTTTAAGTTCATCAGCAATATCTTTATTATTTTTTAATTCTAAAACTAGATCTAAAATCTGCCTTTCCCTTTTAGTTAATTTAAAAGGAAGCTCTGTACTTACTTTTATAGAAGTATCAATACTTGTGGTATTTCCGCTTACAAAATTGTTCATTATTATAGAAGAAACATCACCTGTAAAGTATTTACCACCAGAAGCTACTTTTATTACAGCTTTTAAAAATTCTTCTTTACTTGCTCCTTTTAACAAATAACCATCTGCACCTGCTTGTATAGATTTTACTACATATTCTTCTGAATCGTGCATAGAAAGCATTAAAGTTTTTACATCACTAAAATGTTTTTTTACTTCTGCAACAGCTTCAATTCCATTCATTTCTGGCATACGAATATCTATAATTAAAACGTGTGGTTTGTTTTTAGAAAGCACCTCTAAAGCCTCTATACCATTAGAAGCTTCATCAATTACAGTAATTCCTGATTGATCTTCTAATAGCGCTTTTATTCCATCTCTTACCAAAACGTGATCGTCTGCTAACACAACATTTATCATAATTAATTATAGATTTTATACTTACAAAAATAAGAATTTTAAGTAAAACTACGTATGTTGAATAATTAGATTAAGTTTATATTAAATTATTTCAGATTCCAATTGTTATTAAATAATAAATTGTGAATGAACTCTAACTTAAAATAAACGGGCTCTGGAATAACAAAAGGATAAATATCTGGCAAGCCCATTGCTCTATTTAAACTATTTGCAGCAGAAGTTAAAGTAATACTTGCATCAAAAATTTTTCTAAAATCTTTAATTTTATAAGGATCATCAAAATTAGAAACACAATCTTTAGACAATATTGTTTTAGATTTTGTAAAAGAAATACCTAAAGAACTTGCAGTTTCTAAAGTATCCATAATATGTAGATAATGTGCCCAGGTTTCTGCCCAATCTTCCCAAGGATGTGAACTTGCATAGTTACTTATAAAATTCACGTTCCAATCTTTTTGCTCACCGTTTTTGTAATGTGCTTCTAATGATTTACCATAATCTTTTCTTTCATCACCAAAAAGATTTCTAAAACTCTGTAAGTGTTCTTTTTCGAAAAATAGCATCCAATAATAATGTCCTATTTCATGCCTAAAATGCCCCAACAAAGTTCTATAAGGTTCGTTCATCAGCTTTTTTAACTGAGCTCTATGAACAGCATCAGCTTCAGAAAGGATTATAGTTACAACACCATCTGCATGACCAGTAAGTTTATTTTCTTTGTTGTTTTCTGATAAAAAATCAAAAGCAATACCTTTGTCATTAAGGTTTTTTGCAACTAATGGTAATTTTAATTTATACAACTGATAAATTAATCGATGTTTAGCAAATTCTAATTGCTCCCATTTATTAAAGTCATCAAGATCTCTTTTATTTGGTATTGTTCTATTTAATTGGCAAGCTGTACAGAAATCATTTTCATCAGAAACATTTATCAACCAATTACAATTATCATAGATATAATTTTTACAAAATTTTAGGCTATTATTATCTGGTATCTTAAAATTATCAGAGTCTAGATGATAACCTAAAGTGCTTTCACAATTTTCGCAACTTGTATTCTCAAAATAAACAGTATTACTACAATTAGGGCATTGAAAAATATTCATAACTATCGTGTTTATATAAGTTTAGTTGCGTGATTCAGTTGTTAATTTAGTAAATAAACCATGAACGTCGAAATTACTTCAGAATTTCGCAAATAAGTAAATCTAGCAATATTTTTATGTGATGTTGTCAATTGGATTTTTATTAAACAATATCGAATCCAATTTCTTTAATTCCTAAAAAATCTTGTTTAGATTTTCTTTCAGTTAATATTCCGTTTTCTTCTAATTCTCGTAATAGTTTTTTTAAGACCTTAATCCTTTGCTTTTGACCTAACAACCAAGCTTGATTAGAAACAGGTGCTCCATTCAATTTCATTAAATTAATTGGGGTAATAACTATTTTTTTTTCAGAATTTTTAAGAGTATTTATCAATTCCGAAAGCAATTCTAAAGATAGTTCTTTGTGTTCAATTTTGGTAACATTAGGATATGTTTTCCAATCATAAATAGACTCCAATTCTTGAGCTTTTAAATCGAAACTATTTTCGAATTTTAATAACCCTTCTAATAAATTTTCGTCTTCAATATAAAATACTTCAGGATTAGATTTTTTAGTCTTAGTTCCACAAATAATTAATTGACCTAATCTAAAATCAGGATTAGCTTTCCAAATTCTTTCCAGTTCACTTAATATTTTCGGTATTCGATTCTTATCTCTCAATTTCGGATTCGTAATTTTTCAGCTTGTTGTCAACTTAGATATAAAATGATGCTTTAGCAAGCATATTAAAATAAATTAAACTGTTTTTAAAGGGATATTTAAAGTTACTCTAGTACCTTTTCCTAATTCAGAATTTAAGAACAAACGACCATCAATATACTTAATTCTTTCTTTCATAAAAGTCATACCCATTCCCCCATCACCATTTTTAACTTTTTTCACTTTGGCTGGCTCAAAACCCTTACCATCATCATCTATAACAATGCTTAACATATTTTTACTATGAGAAAGTGACACTAAAATACTGGAAGAATTTGCATATTTTATTGCATTATTAATTGCTTCTTGCGTAATTCTGTATAAATTTATTTCGGTTAAAGAATCTAATCGTTGATTGAAATCGGTTTTATTAAATAAAAGAATTTCTTTACCTGTTAGTTTACCTAATTCTTGAGTTAATTTTGATATTGCTGGTACAATTCCATGATCTGACAATTCTGGTGGCGTTAAATTAAAAGTAGCTGTTCTAACCCCTTTTATAATATTGGTAGTCAATTCTTTTAAGTGCTCAATTTTAGTTTTAGACTTTTCTAAATCACCTAAATTTATACTTTCTAAATTAAACTTTAAGCCTGTTAACATTTGCCCTATTCCATCATGAACATCTTTTGCAATTCTATTTTGTTCTTTTTCTTGATTTTCTATAATCTTGCTAGAAATTATTTTTTGCTGACTCATCTTCTCTTCGAAACTAACTTTTGTAAGTCTCTCTACTTCTATCTGCGCTTCTTTTCTATCTGTAATTTCTGATGCAATAATTAATAATTCTGATTTATCTTCTGTGGGTCTATAAGGTATAATAGACATTTCTAACCAAATAGAAATATTATTTTTAGCAGTTGCTTTTACCTCTCCTTGCCAACCTATTTTTTTATGTTTATTTATTAAATTTTCTATTACAACTTTTTCATTTTCGTTGATTGACAAAAGGTCCCAAAATAAAATTTCTTTATTAAAGTTTGATAATCGAAACAAACGCGAAAACTTATTACCCATATGGATTAAGTTTCCATTTGGAGAAATTCGTGCAAACAACAACGTTTCATCCATTGCATGACTTAAAGCTCGTAATTCTTTTACAGACTCTTCTTTAGCAACACTTAACTGATCTGCATTAAAAGCCATTTTTTTAGCTCTTTTTTCAGCCAATAATAATTCTGACAATGTTGCTTTTACCGATTTTGCAGTTGGCCAAAAAATGAATAAAAATTCACCTAAAAGAATTATTAAGGTTAATGCCATTAAAAAGAACTCCAACTTTCTTAACCAAGCTACTTTTTCATTTGCCTCTAAATCATATTGATTTACAATATCATCCATCTTTGCTAAAAAAGAACCTTCATTTTGAGTCACTTTTTTTATATCAGTAGCTAAATCATAAATAGCCAAATCTGAATTTTGTTGCAATTTTTCTATGATAGATTCTGAAGCAGTTTTTATAATCTTAAAAACAGGGTTAATTTCTTTAAAACGTCTTTTTATCTCATAACTATTTTCTGCTGGTAAACCTAAAGAATCATTACCATTTTGGAGTGCATAGTGAGAAAGCTCCCACAAAGTTAATGTATTTTTAATTCTATTTTTTAATTGATTTCTAGTAAGTTCTTGGTCTGAAATAGATAAGGAAAGAATATCTTTTGTTAATTTTTGACTTAACATTCGTTGCCTACCAGCAACATTTATTACAGTTGAATCACTTTCTTGATTTGCCAAATGATTACGAACTAAAACTTGGCTAATTATAACAGAAAGCGCAATTGTACTTAAAGCAAGAATATACAAACGGCTTAATTTAGAAAACGTACGTTGATCTAAAGAATTCCCGTTTTTTGTCATTTTAAGTCATTTTTGTTATGAAATAGCTTGTTTTACCAAAGCCAAGCTTTTATCTGAAAAAGGAATAGTTAATGCAGCTGCATGACCTTTGTCTGACATTTTAACCCAAGTCTTTTTTAAGATATCAATTACTTTTTCATCATTGTGTTTAGCTGCAAATTCATCGAAATAATAATCTAAAAAAACCAAGCAAATGGCATCTTCTAAAGTTTGAGATTCCTCGTTTTTCTTTATTAATTTCTTAAGGATAATTTTCTTTACTCTTTCTTGAAATTGCTCATCAAAACCTACTTGTTGCAAAATTTCTACAGTTAAATCTGCGTGCATTTTTTTAAGCGTTTCTCGCCATTTTAAATACCCAACTCTATCCATAGGATATTCTTTCCTTTCAATTTTCCACCTACAAATGTGCTGTGCTCTTGCTGCAATTTGTAATGCCTTAGATGCATTAGGCTCAAATTGAAGTAATTTTCTTGTCATTCTTTGCGAGTACAACAGCTCTTTAGCGTATTCTAGACCAGCAACTTGATAGGCATTTGGGTCTTCAGCATTTTTTTTATCTATTAAGGCAATTGCAGTTTCGAATCTTGTTGGCTTCATAAAATGGCTTTATTCTGAAAAGCCAATATACACAATTTCATCTTCTATTTTAACAGGATAAGTAGCAATTTTAAAATCTTCGCCAGTTAAATTAGATCCGTCTTCTAAAGAAAATGTTTTTTTATGTAAAGGACAAGCAACTTTTGGAGTTCCTTTATCATCACCAATCATACCTCTACTTAACACCATTTCCATTTTATGAGGACAAACATTTTGGCAAGCATACCATTTATTTAGTCTTGCAAAATTAAAAACAGCAATTTGTTTGTTTTTGTATTTTACACAAGCACCACCATCTAAAGGAAAATCTTGTACAGTTGCAGCTTTAAACCAGATTTTTACATCTTCTAGTTTTGTTGATGTGTATTGTTCTAAAATTTGTTCCATAGTTATGTAATTAAAAACCCCCTTAGTATCTCTGAATACAAGAAATAATTATTAGAGAAATAGTATTATTTTTATTCTGTTTAGACTTTTCAGGTTTTAAAAACCTGAAAAGTCTTTTTTTTTATTTAGTCTTAAAAATGCTTCTATTAAATTAGTTTTTACCAATTGTATTCGCTGGCTTTTGCGTTAGGGATTGAAGCATTTGTTTGAGCTCTTTTTTCTTTTTCAGAAAAAAAGCGAGTGCGTAAAGCCCGTTAAAACGCCCAAATTAATTTATCTCTTATATACCTACACCATTTTTGAAACCTTGCAGGAAACTAAACCCATTGTTCTGGCATTTTCTGATCTCTCATTGGTACAAAAACTATATTATCATCTTCTTCATCAGAATTTACAAAGTGATTAAAACGCTTCATAACTTCTGGGTCATTTACAGCTTGCGTCCATTCACATTCAAACTTATTTACTAAAGTTTCCATTTCAGTTTCTAAGTCTTCTACAATACCTAATTTATCTTCAATAATTACCTCTTTTAAATACTCTAAACCACCTTCTAAACGCTCTTGCCAAGCAGCAGTTCTTTGTAAAGGTTTTGCTGTTCTCATATAAAACATTAAATATCTGTCTAGATATTTAACTACAGTTTCATTATCAATTTGTTCTGCAAACAACTCTGCATGTCTTGGGTTTGCGCCTCCATTTCCACCTAAATAAAGATTCCAACCACCTTCTACAGCAATTAAACCAAAGTCTTTTCCACGAGCTTCTGCACATTCACGAATACAACCAGAAACTCCTCCTTTAATTTTGTGTGGTGCACGAATTCCTCTATATCTATTTTCTAATTCTATACCAAAACTGACACTTTCTGCCATTCCATATCTACACCAAGTAGAACCAACACAGGTTTTTACAGTTCTTAATGATTTACCATAAGCGTGTCCGCTTTCAAAACCGTGAGCAATTAATTCTTTCCAGATTAATGGCAGTTGATTTAAGGTTGCACCAAACAAATCGATTCTTACTCCACCTGTAACTTTAGTGTATAAATCGTATTTTTTAGCAATTTGCCCTAAAGCGATTAATTTGTCAGGAGTAATTTCTCCACCAGGAACTCTTGGAACAACAGAGTAGGTTCCATTTCTTTGGATGTTTGCCAAAAATCTATCATTAGAATCTTGAATTGCATATTCTTTATTTGCAGTATCTGCATTAATTGTAGCCATTAAAGAAGCTACTAAAGGTTTACATAACTCACAACCATGACCTCCATTTCCGTGATTATCTAAAACTTCATTAAAAGTTGTATACCCTTTTACTTCTATAATTTTATATAAATCTTGTCTGTTATAATCGAAATGTTCGCAAACAGAATCTTTAACTTCTATACCTAAAGATTTTAATGTTGCTGTAGTAATATCTTTTACCATAGGCTTACAACCACCACAACCTGTACCTGCTTTTGTACAAGAAACTACATCTGCTAAATCTTTAGCTTCTCCACTTTCTATAACTCCACAAATCTGACCTTTTGTAACGTTTTCGCAAGAACAAACTTGAGCTTCATCTGGCAAATCCATAACATCACCAAAAGAAGAACCGCCTTCTGTTGCAGGTAAAATTAATTGTGCTGGATCTTCAGGAATTTTCATTCCGTTTAAATAAATTTGATGCAACATATTATAGTCTGATGCATCACCAACTAAAATTCCTCCTAATAAAGATTTACCATCCAGACTAACATTAATTCTTTTATATAAATGTTGTGTTTTATTTTCGAAAATGATAGAATGCCCTTTTGATGCAGGCATAAAAGGTTCTCCAAAACTTGCTACGTCTACACCTATTAATTTTAATTTAGTAGACATATCTATACTTGCAGGCATTAAACTTTCTTTATTACCTAAAATTTGGTCTACTGCAACTCCAGCCATATCATAACCTGGAGCTACTAAACCATATATCATTTGATTATACAAAGCAACTTCACCAATTGCAAAAATATTTTCATCTGAAGTTTGCATTTTATTGTTTACTACAATTCCTCCACGAACTCCCATTTCTAAACCAGAAGTTTTACCAAGCTCATCTCTTGGACGAATTCCTGCAGAAACCACTAGCATATCTACATTTAGAACATCATCTTCACCAAATTCCATTCCAGTAATTTTACCTTCATCACCTAAAATCTGATTTGTAGCTTTACTTAAATGTATATTTAAACCAATAGATTCTAATTTTAACTGTAAAACCTGACTACTTCTAGAATCTAATTGTCTTGGCATTAATTTAGGAGCAAACTCTACTATATGTGGCTCTAACCCCATATCCATAACAGCTTTACCAGCTTCTAAACCCAACAACCCACCACCTAAAACAGCAGCTTTTGCATCTGGGTTTTCTTTTCTTAGCTTATCTGCATAAGCTAACATACCTTCTAAATCCTCTATGGTTCTATAGACAAAAACCCCTTCTTTTTCCACTCCTTTAATTGGAGGCACAAAAGCAGAAGAACCTGTAGCTAAGACTAAATAATCGTAAGTAAAAACTCTATTTTTAGCAGTTATAACTGTTTTTGTATTTCTTTGGATATCAGAAACCCTTTCATCAACAATTAAATCGATAGCATTTTCTGCATACCATTCAGCAGGTGCCATTTCTAAAGCCTTTGCATCTTGATTTTCAAAAAACTCGCTTAAATGAACTCTATCATAAGCTGGTCTTGGCTCTTCACCAAATACGATAACCCTAAACCCTTTATTATTAGCAGCTGAAACAAATTTTTCACAAAATTTATAACCTACCATTCCATTACCTACAACTATAATAGTTTTCATAATTACGTATTTTATATCACAAAACTACGTATTATTACTTACTTTTAATTATTTTTAACTATAAATTTTAAGTATATCACTTATTATTAGAGATTTCGAAAAAAATTGATAATTAATTTATTTTTATTAAATAAAACATCATTTAAATTATTAAAACTATACTAGGGCAATTATAAAATGGAATAAAAAAAAGATAAAAAAGAAAATAAGACTTCCTTTAATAGAATAACTTAAAACAATAAAACCTGAAATTATTTTAGAGTTATCTGAATATTTAAATAAAGAAAAAATGGTTCATCTATTTAATCATTCACACAAATACATTTTTTTTTCTTTTAAAAGCCACTGTGGTTCTAGGAAAAATAGTATTTATAAAAGTTGATTTTGTACTTATAATTTTAAAGATTCTCTCTAATGTTACTTTTGATGAATTTGACAAGTCATCTAAAATTACAACATAGCACTTGCTTTCTTTTAATTCAATTACAGTGTGAGAACCAATATAACTAGTCATTTTAATTTTATTTTTCATTTTTAGAACAACAAAAAAAATAAAAAAAAACATACCAGAACCTACTAGTTGTTTTTTATAGTAAAAACATATATCTTTGTTGTATGAAAATTGTATCACTTAAAAAAAATATTGGTATTCCAAAATACAAACAGATAGTTGCCTCTATAGAAGAAGCTATATCTAATGGGTTATTAAAAAAAGGAGACCAATTACCTTCTTTAAACGCTATAAGAGACAAACACAAACTATCTAGAGACACTGTTTTAACTGCATTTAACGAATTAAAAAACAGAGGCATTATCCATTCTATAGTTGGTAAAGGGTATTATGTTACCAGCGAAGACATTTTAGTTCAACAAAAAATATTTGTATTGTTTGATGAATTGAATTCTTTTAAAGAAGATTTATATAATTCTTTTTTAGAGAACCTTGGAGACTCTATTCAGGTTGATATTTTCTTTCACCACTTTAACCATGATGTATTTAAAAAACTCATAAATGATAGCGTAGGCAATTACTCCTATTATGTTATTATGCCTGCTAATATAAATAACACAAAAGCTATCATCAATAGTTTACCAGATGATAAAGTTTACATTTTAGATCAAGTACCTGAAGGATTAGAGAATTACCCAGCAATTTATCAGGATTTTGAAAATGACATTCAAAAAGGGCTATTTACTGGTTTGCACGCCATCAGGAAATATGAAAAATTAGTTTTAGTTTTCTCAGATTACAAACAACCCAATCAATTACTAAAAGGATTTAAAAGTTTTTGTAACGATTACAAAATTAATTTTGAAGTTACTGAATCCATCTACAAGAGAGTTCCACAAAATGGGGAATTGTATCTTGTTTTTGAAGATAAAGACCTAATTAAAATTATTAAAAAAATTAAAGAACAAAAACTAGAACTAACTAAAGATATTGGAATTATTTCTTACAATGACACACTGTTAAAAGAAGTGGTTGCAGATGGTATTACAACCATTTCAACAGATTTTAATTTGATGGGTAAAACATTGGCAGATATGATTACTAATAACTCACAAACTTCTGTTGCAAATCCAAGTAAATTAATTTTTAGAAAATCAATATAATGTTTAGCATATTCAACAAAACTGAGAACAATTTACCAACCATCATTTTACAAAACGCAGACAACTCTACTTCAGCAAAAATTTCTTTACAAGAAGGAGGTAGATTACAAGAATTAAAATGTAAAAATATCTATTTAATAAAAGACATCGCAAATTTTGATTATGTAAATTCTTATTCGTCTTCGATCTTATTCCCATTTGCTAGTAGAATTGAGAATGGCTCATACAGTTTCTTAGAACAAAAATATCAACTAAAGAAAAACGACAATAATACAAGTGCATTACATGGTTTAGTCTATGATAAAAAATTTGAATTATTTGATTCTAAAACAGATAAAGACAACTGCTCAGTAACATTAAGTTATTATGAAAATAATGAAAGCGTAGGTTTTCCTTTTAAATACTTTATATCGCTTACCTATACTTTATTTGAAAATAGTTTGCAATTAAATATTACTATTAAAAATATAGACGATTCTCCTTTTCCTTTTATTTTAGGTTGGCATCCTTACTTTTTAAGTGATGAATTATCAAATAGTTTTTTAAAGTTTAAGAGTGATAAAAAAGTAATTTTTGATGAAAACTTAATCACGAAAGAAATTGTAGAAAACACACAAGATGAACTTTTTAGAATTGAAGATAAAGGGTTAGATGATTGCTTTTTCTTAAAAGACAATAAAGCATCATTTTCAACATCAAAATACAACTTACAAATAACAAGTAGTAATAAAGAAAATTTCTTGCAATTATATACACCCAAAGACCTACCAGTTATAGCTATAGAACCAATGACGGGCATTTCTAACAGCTTTAACAACCTTGTAGGATTAAAGGTATTAGAACCTCAAAAAACAGATGGTGTTACTTGGAATTTAGATATTGATATTAAATAAAAAAAGATATGAGTGAAATATTAGTAAAAGAGGTAAAGCAAAAGTTTCTAAAAACTTTTAATTTAGAACCTATGTTAGTTTTTTCTCCTGGAAGAATTAATATTATTGGAGAACATACAGATTACAATGGAGGTTTTGTATTTCCTGCAGCAGTAGATAAGGGAATTGCAGCTGCAATTCAAAAAAGTGATACAGGAAGTTGTACTGCAATTGCTATGGATTTAGATAGCACTATCCATTTTGAATTAGACAAATTAAAACCATCAAAAGAAGGTAGTTGGGAAAATTATGTTTTTGGTGTGGTTGCAGAAATTCAGAATAGAAATAAAATTATTGGTGATTTTAACATCATATTTAAAGGTAATATTCCTGGTGGTGCAGGTATGTCTTCTTCTGCAGCTTTAGAAAATTCTGTTGTTTTTGGTTTAAATGAATTGTTTGATTTAGGTTTGACTAAACATCAAATGATTTTGATATCTCAAAAAGCAGAACACAATTATGTGGGTGTAAACTGTGGAATTATGGACCAATATGCAAGTATGTTTGGAATTAAAGACCATGCATTGCATTTAGATTGTAGGACTGTAGAATCTAAACCCTACAAAATTGATTTTAAAGAACATCAACTAATGTTAATCAATACAAATGTAAAACATAGTTTGTCTGATAGTGCTTATAATGATAGACGTTCTGCTTGTGAAAGTATATCTGAATTATTAGGAGTTGAAGCTTTAAGAGATGCCACAGAAGAACTTTTAGAAACTGTGATTGATAAAGTTACCCCTACTAATTATCAAAAAGCATTGTATGTTATTCAAGAAAATGCAAGAACAATTAAAGCTGCAAAAGCTATTGAAAACAATGATTTAGAATTATTAGGTTCTTTAATCTATCAATCTCACGCAGGTTTATCTGATCAATACAAAGTAAGTTGCGAAGAATTAGATTTTCTTGTTGCACAAGCAAAAAAGAATAAACATGTTTTAGGAGCAAGAATGATGGGTGGTGGTTTTGGTGGTTGTACTATCAACTTAATTGCAAAAACGGAAGCAAAAGTTTTTGCTGAAACAGCTTCAAAAGCTTACAAAAATAAATTTGACAAAGATTGTTCTGTGTATTTTATTGAACTTTCTGAAGGAACACATTTAGTAAAATAATCAACTAAAAATAAAAAAAATGAGCAATACCAATCTACAAGATTATTCGCATAAGCGATTTAATATCTTAACAGCAGAATGGGTTTTAGTTTCACCTCATAGAGCAAAAAGACCTTGGCAAGGTCAAAATGAAGAAGTAAATAACGAGAAAAGACCAACATATGATGAGTCTTGTTATCTATGTGCAGGAAACACAAGAATTAACGGAGAAATAAATCCAGAATATAAAGATGTTTTTGTTTTTACCAATGATTTTGCTGCTTTACAAAATGATTCACCTACATTTAATATAAATGACGGTCTTTTAAAAGCTGAAAGTGAAACAGGTATTTGTAAAGTAATTTGCTTTAGTCCTGATCATTCAAAAAGCTTGGCAGATATGTCATCAGAAGAAATACAAAAAGTAGTTTTTGCATGGCAAAAAGAATATACAGAATTAGCAGCAAATCCAAACATCAACTACGTACAAATTTTTGAAAATAAAGGGGCAGTAATGGGATGTAGCAACCCTCATCCTCATGGGCAAATTTGGAGTCAATCTTCTTTACCCAACGAAGTTGATAAAAAAAACACACAACAATTAAATTATTTTGAAAAAAATAATAGTAGTTTGTTAGGTGATTATTTAGCACAAGAATTAGAAAAAAAAGAACGTATTATTTTTGAAAATGATGGTTTTGTTGTGCTAGTTCCTTTTTGGGCAATTTGGCCATTTGAAGCAATGATTGTTCCTAAGAGACATTTATCTAATATTTTAGAAATGACAGAAGACGAAACATTACAATATGGAGAAGCAATTGCTGTTTTAACAAAAGCTTACGATAAAATTTTTAACACTTCTTTCCCTTATTCTAGTGGAATACACCAAGCACCAACAGATGGAAATACTAATAAACATTGGCATTGGCACATGAGTTTTTATCCACCTTTATTAAGAAGCGCTTCTGTAAAGAAATTTATGGTAGGTTATGAAATGTTTGGAACTCCACAAAGAGATATTACTCCAGAACAGGCTGTAAAAATGATTAAAAATTGCTTGTAATAACATATAAAGTTAAAAAAGCTTCTCATAATGAGAAGCTTTTTTAATTTAGATAAATAAATTCTAATTATAACATTAGTCCTTAAAAATCCTTTAGTTTTTTTGTTTGAAGGGATTATTTAGATAATCTTGTTACTCTAATATAAAAAGCACCCCAATCAACATTTTTATTATTTTTAAACCAAGTACTCATATTTGTTTTTCCTTTAGAAAAATTTCCTTCAAAAACAATAGCTTTAGCATCTTTTATTACTTGTTTTTCTTGTTCCCAAGCTCCAATCTTAATTCCACCTTTTGTAAAATTCATACTTCTACCTTCACTAATTTCTTCTGTAGAAATTGTTTCTGGTCTTCCTTTAACAGCATCATTAATCGCTAATCCAGATTCAAAAGGCCATCTACTAATTTCTATTTGATATTTACCAGTTTTTTCAAACTCTACAGTAAACTCACCCCCAATAGGATTCTTTTTAGCTTCTCTTATATAATCTTGATTCCAAGGAATTTTAGAATCGTGAATATGCGTATCATGACAAGTTAATTCTATTGGATTTTGATTATCTGACCCTAAAATAACAACTGGAAAAATATTAAACTCTGTAGAAACTGAACTCCACCATTCATTATAATAACCTCGCATTTTTTCAACCTTCTTTGGAAATTGATTTGCAATGTTATTAATTTGACCTGGATCTTTAGATAAATCGTACAACTCTGTACCATTAACTAATCTCATTTTATTAGACATTACAGTACTTTTTCTCCATTTTATAGGACTCTGAACTCTTTGAGAATCTGTAATAAGATATTCTCTACCAATAGTTTCTTTGTCTCCTAAAAGTAATGAAGAAATATCTGAACCATCAATTTTTCTTTTTCCTTCTGGTAACTCTAAATCACATAAAGTTACTAATGTTGGTAAAATATCTAAATGTGCTGTTAAATCAGTAACATCTTTACCACCTTTAATATTTTTTTCTGGGTATGATATAAAAAACGGAACTCTGTGTCCTCCTTCATATTCACTATTTTTTGTCCCTTTCATTCCAGCATTAAAACCATATTGTTTACCTCCTATTTTTTTATAACCAGAAGCAGTTCCATTATCAGTCATAAAAATTACAATTGTATTATCAGCAATTTTTAAATCTTTTAATTTCTTTTGAAGTTTTGCAAAATTTTCATCAACATTAGTTATCATTCCGTAAAATATTTTTTGAAATTCTGGGATATCTAAATCTTTGTATTGATTATAATATTCTTCTGGCACATTATAAGGTAAATGTGGTGCGTTAGTAGAAATATAGGCAAAAAATGGTTCATCTTTCTTTTCCTCAATATATTTTATAGCTTCATCAAACCAAACATCAGTACAATAACCTTTATACTTAGTTGGAACTCCATTTTTTAAATACGTATCATCAAAATAATCGTTATTCCAGTAATCTGGTGTTTGCCCTACACCTCCACCTCCATGAGATACTGTATATTTAAAGCCTTTATCTTGTGGTCTAGAAGGATACGTGTCACCTAAATGCCATTTACCAAACATTGCTGTTTCATAACCGTTTTCTTTAAAAACATCGGCCATAGTAGCTTCTTCTTTTCTTAAAATAGAAACACCACCAATTGTATGCCACACACCTACTCTATTTGCATATCTACCAGTCATTAAACCTGATCTAGAAGGTGCACATGTTGGCCCAACATGAAAATCTGTTAATCGAACAGATTCATCATGAAATTTATCTAAAGCAGGTGTTTTAACTAATGTGTTACCATGAGCAGCAATATCTCCATAACCTTGATCGTCTGTAATTACAACAATTACATTTGGTCTTTTTACTTTTTGAGAAGTTTTAGATTGAGAAGTACAAGAAATTGTAATTCCTGCAAGAATGATTAACAGCGCTATTTTTTTATTCATTTTATTTTATTTATTAAATTAATTTTGCCTTTTTTTATTCATTTTAAGACTAATCAATTTTATGACCATCAAATTTTATAAAAACCTATTTAGGTAAATCTTTTTTCCAATCGTTCCACAAACTTTTAAACTCAGTTACAATTTGATTATTATTTTCTGCTAAATTATTTTTTTCAAACGGATCTTTAGCAATATTATATAATTCTTCTCTATTGATTTCCTCATTAAAAAGTAATTTAAAATCACCATTTCTAACAGCACCCTTTGCCCAGTGATCTGTTTGTACTTTTGGAAAACGCCATTCCCAAAACAAAGGTTTTGTTCTTTCAAAACTTTTATTATCTAAGATTGATGCAATATTTTCTCCATCAATGCTATAGTTTTTTGGTAATTTTGTTTGTGCTAAACTTGCAAATGTTGGTAATAAATCTACTGTAGAAAGTACACTTGTAGAATCTACTTTATTCGCTTGCACGTGATTTTTCCATTTTACAATAAAAGGTACTACAACTCCACCTTGAAGAATATCAACTTTCCTACCTCTTAAACCAGCAGTAGAACCTGCTTCTTTAGATGGTCCCCAACCTGCAGGTCCATTATCACTAGAAAAAATCACTAATGTATTTTCATCTAGCCCCATTTCTGATAAAGAATTTAATAACCTTCCTACATGAAAATCAGCATCTTTTAAAACGGCATAATAGGTTTCTTTACTTGGAGATAAACCCTTGAATGGTTTACGTTGGTCTTCTGAAGGCCATAAAGGTGTATGTGGATCTTTTAACCAAAGATTTATAAACATTGGTTGTTTTCCCTTATTTCTTTCTATAAAATTTATGGTTTCATCAACAACAATTCTACTAGAACTTTGTACCCAAAGTGTATCATTATCCATATATCTTGTGGTTGGCCATTTTTTATCACCTTTCCAAGTTGGGCCATTTCCGTTCCAAACTCTGGTTTCATCATAACCATATACTTTTGGTTCTGGCGCAGTTGGATCTCCATGTGGTTTTCCACCACCACCTAAATGCCATTTTCCAAAATGGGCAGTTTTATATCCTGCATTTTGCATTGTTCTAGGTAAATAAACAGCTAAAGAATCATTCAAATAATTTGGCATATTACGTTTTGCATTCACTTCATTTCCTGCAAAATGACCATGAACACGATTTCTTGCAGGAAAATGACCTGTTAAAACCGAAGATCTACTTGGAGAACACACCCCACTTGTAACATGAAACTGTGTAAATCGTGTTCCTTCAGCAGCCATTTTATCGATGTTTGGCGTTACTACTTCATTATTTCCATAAACACCTAAATCTCCATAACCCCAGTCATCAGCAAAAATAAAAATGATATTTGGTCTTACGTCTTCGGATGAATTTTGCTCATCTTTTTTTGTATTTGCACAAGAAAGCATTGAAACTGTAACAAATAACAATGCAATGTATTTTATAATGCTTATTTTCATTATCACTTTAATCTTTAAATGTTTCTTCTTTTTGTTGATGGATTAATGCTGCATTTAATTCCATAACTTTATTTGGATAGGTACTTGCTAAATTTTTGGTTTGTTCAATATCTTGTTTAAGATTAAATAGTTGAACGCTATCCTTAGCTGTTTCAAAATGATTTCCTTTTTCAAACCATTTTGGTATTCTTGAGTGATATCCGTCTTTATTGTTGATATACAGCCAATCACCTTTTCTAATTGCATATTTAGTTTTCCAAGTATTATGCACAAGCAGATCTCTTACAGGTTTATCAGTATCCTTTAACCAAACCTCAGAAAAATTATGGCTATCGTGTAAAAAACCTTTAGGTAACTCACTTTTAGTAATAGATGTTAAGGTTTTTAAAATATCAATTTGACTGAATAATTGATGATTTATTGTGCCCGCTTTTATGTTTTTTGTCCATTTTACGATAAAAGGCACATGATGTCCTCCTTCATAAATATCTCTTTTAACTCCTCTAAATGGTTTTGAACTATCGTGATTATAATTTTTAATTCGATCATAAGCATATCTTTCAGATCCATTATCTGAAGTAAAAATAACAATCGTATTTTCATCAGCTTTTATTTCTTTTAATGCTTTTAAAACCTGACCAACTGCATCATCAGTTTGATATACAAAATCACCATAAGGGCCTGCTTTACTTTTGCCTCTAAACACTTTATTAGGAATTATTGGTGCATGAGGTGAAGGAAATGGCAGATATAAAAAGAATGGTTTCTTTGCTTTTTCTTGATTTTTTATAAACGTTACTGCAGTTTTTGTTATTGTAGGTAAAACCTTATAAAAGTCCCAATCTTTAACTGCTGGTCCTGGTCTTAATTCCCAATTTCCTTCTAGGGCAAATTCTTTTTTTGGATGCTGTAAAGTAATTGTTGGTGCTTCTGTAACTTTATCATTTTTTATCCAAGTATAAGGAGGAAAGTTAATAGTTCCATCACCAAAATAAGAATTGAAGCCAATAGATAAAGGTCCATTAGGAATCTTTTTATTCCAATCATACGCTTGTGCTGGCCAAATTTCGATTTCCTTTTTCCTTAATTTTGTTTTTACTTTTTCTGTAAATTCTTTTTTTCTGATAGCCTCCCAGTTCCAACCTAAATGCCATTTGCCAATAGCTGCAGTATTATAGCCATTATCTTTAAGAATTTTTGGTAAAGTGACTTGATTTTCTTTAAAAACGGATTCGTCCATAGAATGCACAATATCATTAAAATCTCTCCAATGATATCTGCCAGATAAAAGCGCATATCTACTTGGTGTACAAACTCCAGAAGAACTATGAGCATCTGTCATTAGCATTCCTTCTCTTGCTAATTGATCTAAATTTGGTGTAGGTATTTTTGATTGTGAATTTTGAATTGCTAAATCTCCAAAACCCATATCATCGGCATAAAAAATAATGATATTTGGTTTATTTTCTTCTTTTGATAATTTTATTTCTTGCTTACAAAATGTTAAAAACATCAAAAGAAGAAAATAGAAATAGTTACTTATTTTCATTCCTTAAACCTATTTTTTCCAATCGATTTTTGCATTTTTATTTTCTAAATCTACCCAAACGTTTGCATATTCATATTTTCTTGTTAAAACCCAACCATTCGTTTGCATTTCATTTAAAGGCTTTCCTAAAGGTTTGTCAAATTCTGGATACCATAAAAGAGACCCCATTTTTAATCGATAACCCCAATTGTAAATAATATAAGAATGTTTTTGTGCTCCAGCTAAAAAAGATGCTAGAGCAAAAGTTATATGTTTTTTAGAAATTTCCTCTTTTTCTTTTTCTGATTTGGCCATAAAACCTTTGTTTAACCAAGCATTTTCTGGCCACGTTTTAAAAACTACAATTTTACCAGTTTTACCCGCTTTTTCCATTTCTTGAATATCACTAAGCATACTTTCTTTAGTTTTACTATTAAAGTATCCAAAATGCTCAATCATTATAGCATCCGTATTTTCAGGAAAATCATTTCCTGTAATTCTTTTAGGAGTTGATCGAATTCCGTTATAAACGATTAATTTTTCGTCACCAATTTTAGCTCTAGTTTCTTTAATTAAATCTTTTAATCCTTTTTGGATTGCATTGTACTTATCAATACCCCACAACCTTTTATTCCCTGGACTGGTTACTTGGTTTAATGCATCAAAGAAAACACCATCTATATTTTTATTATCCAAATTTTCTTTGGCAATATTAGACCACCAATTTCTAACTTCCGGGTTAGATAGATCGTATCTTTTAATTTTGTTATCTTTTAAATCATACTCCCCTTTTGCTGTTTTTAACCACCAATCCTCTTTTGTTTGATATTCATTATGCGCTTTATACATAGAATAATCTAAAAAAGCATTCCAATAAAAAACCACTTTTACATCTTTATTTAGTTTTTTTAAAACTTTAGCATCTGCAGCAATTGATTCTTCAGAATATTTATATTTTGGAAAACCATGTGCTTTTTCTAATACCACAAAATTGGAATGACAAGCAATAAACTTTGCCTCTTTTTTTGTTAAAAGATCTCCTTTTTTTCCAAAGTGAAAAGCTACAGGAACTTTATCCCAACTAAAAGCTGGATAATATGAGTCGTTTTGAGAAAATGCTGTTTGCACTAAAAACAAACCAACTAGCAATAAAGATGTATGCAAAAAAGGGTATTTCATTATTCTTGTATTTATTTGATAGGTCTTAACTTTAGAGATTTTAAACTTGATGTTTTTTTATCTCCATCAACTAAAGATGTTGTAATTGTATGTAACCCTGGAGTTTTAAATTCTAAGATACCCATACTATAAAAAACATACTTTTCTGTAGCTGCTTGTTGATTTTGTAATACAACTCCCTCATCTGTAACAGTTTTCCATACTAATCTTTTTTTACCTGCATACGATAAATCTAAGTAATAATAACCAGCTTCTTTTACATCAATATTCCATGTAATTGTTCCATTCTCTTTCCAATTACTCACTTGATCAGCATGTTTCCATTCACCAAACTTTTCCATCCAACGTTTGTTAGATTGAGTTGCATTTTTAGCTTCTCCAAATTCTGTAATTAAAACAGTATCTGTATTTGGGTAAACACCTAAAGAATTATCTTCTACAGAAATTGTATCTTCTTTATCAAACTTTACTTCAATAACAGAAATTAAATCATCTGGTGCTTTATAAGGCACATCAAAAGATACCCAATCAGTATCATCACTTTGATTAAATTTAACTTTTTTGTTTTTCCCTTTAGGATTAACAATATAAGCTGATTTAATTTTAGTTTTTAATCCTGGTAAGTATAACTTACCATCCGTAGGCCATTCAGAAACCGCTAAAAACATAGAATTGTCTTTAGTTGTAACATCTCCCCAAGGTAATTTGTAACTCCATGGAGATGGATTAGCGTTATAAACAACTTGAGAATATTTCTTTAACCAATCTCCAGATTCTCTTAAAAATTTTGCTCCAATTTCTGGAATAACACCCATTTGATTTGGACCTACATTAAATAAATAAGTACCACCTCTAGCAACAGTTTCTATAACTCTTCCTAAAATTACTTTAGGACTCTTAAAGTTGTTGTCATACCAAGCATAAGACCATGAATCGTTGTTTGTGTCTGCAGTTTCCCATAATCCTTTAATTTTTTTTGTAGGCACCTCCATATCTCCAACACTAGCATAGTCTCCTAAACCATAACCAACTCTACTACACATCATTGCATTTGGTTGTAATTCTCTTACCAAATCTGCTAATTCTACAACATATTTTTCCTCCATATCTCCTGGAGTATCAAACCAAACAAAATCAATTTGTCCGTAGTTAGAACATATTTCTTTTACTTGTGGCTTACATTTATTGTAGAAATAATCTTCAAATGTAGCTTCTTTTCCATTTTCATCAACTTTAGGACCTCTAGTTCCACCTGGAGCAGTCCAATCTTGATTATGCGAATAATAGAAACCAAAACCTAACCCTAATTCATGACAAGCATCTGATAACTCATGCATAGGATCTCTACCAAATGGTGTAGCTTTTACAATATTAAAATCACTTGCTTTACTATCAAACATAGCAAATCCTTCGTGATGTTTACTTGTTATAATAATGTATTTCATACCAGCATCTTTTGCTAATTGAGCAATTGCTTTAGCATCAAATCCTGTTGGATTAAAATCATTAGCAACTTTCTTATAATCCTCTACAGGAATACCTGCCATTCTTGGATTCATAATCCACTCTCCAATACCATAATATGTTTTATTATCCCAAACACCTGCTAGGTTTGAAAATAACCCCCAATGAATAAACATTCCGTAATTACCTTCATCAAACAATTTTGCTTTTCCACTTTTTAAAGCATCTCCAGAAACTTTCGTTTCTCCCCACATTTCTTCCATTCCTTTTTCTTTAGGTTCTTGAGAATTTATATCTAAGACACCAATAAAGAGTACTAAAATGGAAAAAATTAAATATCCTTTTTTAAACATATGTGTATATTCTAATTAAATTTATTTTGAATCAACTATTTTTTTTATTAAAATTTATATCTCATCGTTAATTTCCAAATTGGGTTTCTAGCATAGTAAGCTGAAAAATTTCTAGTATCACCTCCTTGAAATCTACGAATATCTTCACCTGTAAGGTTAGATACTCCTGCACTAAGTTGTAATTTTTTATTTAATAAATTCTTTCTAACGGTAATTCCAAGAGTAGTATTTCCTTCAGTATAGTGTGGTTCATCTGCACGTGTATTTCCTCCAATAGCTCCTAAATTACTCAAGTAATCACCTCTATAAGCTGCCGTAAACCTTACCGAAAAACCAGATCGTTCATAATACAAAGTTCCATTAGCATTATGCTTAGCTGTACCAGGAAAACCATCAGCTTGCTCACCTAAATCTCCATCAAACTCACTTTCTACAAAAGAATAATTAGCTTTTATACCAAAATCTTTTGCAAAACCAGGTAAAAAAGAAAGGTGTTGATTAAGGCCCACTTCAAAACCATAAATTTGTCCATCAGTAATGTTTATTGGCTTAGTTATATCAAATAACAAACCAGTTAAATCATCTGTACCACCTGTTCCATCTGGTAATGCTATCCCTAATAATTCTTCTCCAGGATATGCTTGATCTGGTGTTACTGCTTTTACGATGTAATTTTTAAGATTTTTATAAAAAGCACTAAAAATAAAAGCACCTCCGTTGTTAGTATAAAACTCCAAAGTAGTATCATACATCCATGCTGTATAAGGTTTTAAATCAGGATTCCCAGATACAATAGTTCCTCTTAATCCAGAATTAGCTAGGTCTGCTGCATCTGCAGGGGCAATATTGGATAGAAAAGTAATCTCATTGTTTGGAATTAAATCAACAAACTTTGGTCTTGAAACTCCTCTATAAGCGCTAAATCTTAATTTTGTTCTTTTTTGTAATGTAAAATTGGCATTAAAGCTAGGTAATACATCCCATCTTGAAGTTTCTACTTCATAATAAAAATTCTCTATTGAAAACTCATCAAGATCATCACCAGTATCTGCATCTTCAAATGCAACTCCACTAAATCCTCTAGAATTATTTTGTATTCTTACAGCTCTAACTCCAAAATTAAAACTTACAGGAAGCTTAAAAAGCGCTGTTTTTATATCCATTTGTGTATAAAAATCGGTTGTAGCTTCATTTGCACCATATGACCTTCTAGCATCAAAACCTAAATTATTTTCTTCTGCCTCTACGTCTTTTAAATCTACATCAAAATCAAAAATACTTCCTCCATCTATATCAGAATAACCTGGAATTAAGTCTAATACTGCTTGCCCAGGTACTTTAACCCATCCATTTTCTAAACCAGCAACATTGCCTTCATTAAAACCTACTCCTGTAATTTCTCCTAAAAGGTCTGTATAAGCACCACTAGAATTTAGGTCAGCCACAATACCTCCATATAAACCACTTAATTGATCACTATCAGTATGCGATGAAGTTGTTTGCCTAGCTTCAAAATCAGTTTCCGCATATCTAGCTCCAAAAGATATTATTGATTTTTTATCTAACTTATATTCAAAATCAACTTTTGCTGCATAATTATACCCTTTAGTTCTAATAAGTCTACGTGAAACTCTATTAAGATCGAAAGAAGCTGGATCAAAAGCCTCTACTGGTAATCCATAATCAGGAGTATCCCCTCTCAAATCAACATCCAAACTTGTTTGATCATATCCTCCATTACGTCCTTGAACTCTGTGAGTTATTTGTGTTAAATTTTGAAAATAATCTAAATCTGAATACGAAATATCTGAAATGATTTTTAATTTTCTTGTTGGTTTATATGTTGTATTTAAACCAACTATATTATTGGTTGAGTGATTGTCATAAAATTGATTTGCATTTGTAATGGTAGTCCTTACATTGTCTTCTGAAGAAGGACTAATATAAGTTAATATATTTCCATTAAAATCAAGATCTTCTTCATTAAAAATATGGTTTCCTCCTAATAATTGAGTACCTCCTGTACTTCCCAAGCCTATCTGAAATTGCTGTCTATCTGAATTAGCTTCTACAGTTGTTCGAGTATAGTCTAATACCATATCTATTTCTTTTATTGGTCTCCATTGTATAGCTGCAGATGTTGCAAAACGCACTTGATTGGTTCTTAACAATGAATTATTAATGGTTCTTCCAACAATTACATCAGAATATTCTGTCCCATTTTCATCTGTAAGGTTTATACCCTGAGTAATCCCTCTTAAAGAAGCTTCATCTTTTATATTGTCTTCATCAGCATAAATAACTGAAAGAGCGACACCTAGTTTATCATTTATTTTAGTACCATAAACACCTGAAAATCTATGACCAAAATCAAGATCTTCAATAGTTGAATTAGATGCACCTCTTACATTTATACTGGCAAAATAATTCTTCTTTCTATATTTTGCGTCTAATGGTCTAATCGTTTGAAAATCTACAGTACCTCCAATATTCGTTGAAACTTCTTTAGCCTGCGTTGTCTTATGAATTCTTGCTCCCGAAATAATTTCGGTAGGGATCACATTTAAATTAAACTTTCTAAAATCTGATTTTCCTTCATTACCTGCAGATATTGGTGTACGTCCATTCATTGTTACACCAACAAATTGCGGCCCTATTCCTCTAATAGAAACTCTATCTCCAGAAACCCCATCAACATCTCTTTCTATTTGTACACCTGCAACTCTTTGCAAAGCATCTGCTGCGTTGGTGTCTGAAAAATTACCAATATCTTCTGGAGTAATCGCTTCTATAACTGTAGCAGCATCTCTTTTAGCTCTTACTTCAGATATATTAGAAGCACGAATACCTGTAATCACAATTTCTGTTAAAGATTGTGCATCAACATCCATTTGAACATTAATTTGTTTTTTATCTGCTATTGCAATTTCTTTAGTCTTATACCCTAAATAATAGAATGTCATTACTGCATTAGCTTTCTTTACCTCTATACTATATTCACCTTCCATGTCAGAAACTGTACCATTAGTAGTTCCTTTAATAATAATACTTACCCCTGGTAAGGGTTGATTGGTTTCATCAGTAACTTTTCCTTTAATCACTTTTCCTTGCGAATAAGCAAATGATGACATCAAAACAACAATAATAATAGTTATGATTTTTTTCATGTTTAATAAATTTAGTTCTAGTCTAATTATGTGATGCTAATTTCTAACTTATTTAAACAAATGGTCTTCTTATTTCAATCATTTCTTTGCTCTTTTTAAAAAAACACTAGTAATACACCTTGGCTTTGCTGCTATATATAAGGCCTTTAAAAAAAATATTGCTTTTAATAGTGCATCAATTTTTTATTTTCTAAAAAACATTTTTCTCTTTATTGTTATTGATATTTATTTTTTACAGCAAAAAATTGATGGAATAGAGAATCGTTTGTTAATAGGTAAATAGTTACTTTGTTTACCTGATAAATGAATGAATATAGCAATGAAGAAATTTTTAACAATCCTTTTTTTAACATTAAGTGCATCTTTTGTTTTCTGTCAGAACAATCAGCTTCAAAAAACAATTGATGCTAATTGGGAATCAATGGCAAAAAACTATCAGGTGCCAGAATGGTTTCAAGATGGTAAAATTGGAGTTTGGATGCATTGGGGAATTCCTTCCTCTATTGATGAAAATAGAATAGAAGATGGATCGCATTATGGAAGAAGAATGTATGGAGATACAGATTACGATGCCAGAAACGAACCAGACAGAGTACGAACTGTAAAATTAACCAAATGGCATGCAGAAAGGTATGGAAATCCTGCTGAATTTGGTTATGAAAAATTTATAAAAGATTTTAAAGCAGAAAACTTTAATGCCAATGAAATTGTAAAGTTTGTGAAAGAATGTGGAGCTCGTTTTATTATGCCAGTGGCAACTCATCATGATAATTTTGATATGTATGATTCTTTTTTTCCTTGGAACTCTGTTAAAATGGGGCCAAAAAAGGACATTCTTAGAGAATGGAAAAATGCTGCAACAAAATATGATTTAAAATTCGGAGTCTCAACTCATTTATATTGGTCTCCTCGTTTTTTTAGAACTGCAAGAAAATTTCAGAAAGAAGATACTCCAGAATGGGAATTCTTTAATATGGATTATGATACTAAAGAATTTGCCAGCCAAGATAGTTGGAACCAACATTGGTACAAACGTTCTTGGGATTTGATAGAGAAATATGATCCAGATATGTTTAATAACGATTCTCCTTATCCAACAATAAAAACCGGAAAAGGATTAGGTGTTAAACTATTTTCTGATTACTTAAATAGAGATTTAAAAGAAAATAACGGAAAACAAACCACTGTTTTATCTTTTAAAAATGCGAAAGAAAATAAAGCAGCATTTACCTACAATTTGGAAAGAGGTATGTTTGGCGAACAACAAAAACATCCGTGGATTTGGGCTACAGATTTATCTGGAAGTTGGTTCTACAGAAAAAAATCTTTCACAAAAATGTCTTTAGATGTTTTAATTGGCAATGCCATTGATGCCATCAGTAAAAATGGTGTAGTTATGATTAACATTGCTTTAAAAGGAGATGGAACTATCCCTGAAAACCAAACAAAAATGCTAAGTGATTTTGGTGCATTTGTAAAAGTTAATCAAGATGGAATTTACAATACAAGACCTTGGATAGTTTATGGGGAAGGGCCTTTAAAAATAATTACTAAAAGAGCAGGTGAAAATCTTAAAAAATTCTCTGAAAAAGACATTCGTTTTACTAAAAAAGAAGGAAACCTTTTTGCTTTTGTTTTAGCAGTACCAACAGAAGATATTTTAATTAAAACATTAAGTAAAGATGGTGTTTTACAAAAACAGATAAAAGAAATAAAACTGTTAGGTAGTAATCAAAAAATTACTTGGCATCATAAAAAAGAGGGGTTAGTTATTCAAAATAACTTTCAAAAATTATCGAATCAATCAGCCCTTTGTTTTAAAATAATTCTAGAATAATTTATGTATAAAATGTATTTAAAATCTTCATTTTTATTGGTTGTTTTAGCACTTTGTTTAAGTTCTTGCAAAACACAAAACATAGATACCCCTTCTGTGAAGTTGGTAAAAAATAAGTTGCCAGAATTTTCTTGGGATACAATGCCTTTGTATATGCATGTACGTAAATCAACTACTTTTACTAAAAAAGAGATTAAATATTTATCAAAATTTCCTTTAATAACTTTTGAAAAAACAACAGGAAATAAAACTTTTGGATCAACAGAAAAAGGAACTATTAAAGCTGCTAAAGCCGTAAAACGTATTAATCCAAATGCAAAAATATTATATTATAAGAATGTAGTTATCAATTGGGGAGGCTATAATGAAGATGAAATTTTTTTATACGAACAGCCAGAAGCGTTATTAGTCAATGCCAAAGGAAAAAAAGCGGTAATGCCAAATGGTAAAACAGGATTCTTTGACATATCAGAAGATTACGTTCGTAAGTATTGGTTAAATCATGTAAAAAAGGTTACTGAAAATCCATTTATTGATGGTGTTTTTTTAGATGCTAATATAAAAGTACTAGTTCCAGGTTTTTTTAATAGTCGTATTGGAGAAGAAAAACAAAAAGCAATTGAGAAGGGATATTTAGCCATGATGTCAGATTTAGAATCACAATTAGGAGATGATAATTTACTCATAGCAAATATTCTTCGTGTTCGACCAGAATTTAAAGATTCTGGTAGAGAATACTTAAAATTCTTTGACGGTTCTTATTTAGAAGGGTTTGAACATAAAAGTTTTGGCATGACTTATGAAGATTACTTAGCACAAGGAATTGAAGCTGTACAAAAATCTGCAAGAGAAGGGAAAGTAATAGCCATGTCTCTTGGAATTGGTAAAGGATTAAAAGGCGTAGA
The DNA here is from genome assembly GCF_045063625.1 of Polaribacter sp. Asnod6-C07. NCBI lineage: Bacteria > Pseudomonadati > Bacteroidota > Flavobacteriia > Flavobacteriales > Flavobacteriaceae > Polaribacter > Polaribacter sp. Asnod6-C07. The sequence goes on from NZ_JBEFOF010000005.1 coordinate 284,299, forward strand.
AGAAGGTATTGATGATGTTAGAAAAAAAGTAAGCATAAATAAAGATTTTACAAAACGATTAGATTATCTATTAGCCATTTTTCTTGTTTGTGCAGAAAAATACAGTTACGTATATCCACATGATGGTTATGGTATTGAAAAATCTGCTGTTTGGCTTAAAACGTTTCCTCAATATGAAAAACCTTTAGGAAAACCTTTGGGTTTTGCAAAACGCGAAGGCTACATTTATACCAGAAAATTTGAACATGTAGACGTCTGGTTAGATATCAAAAACAAAACATCAAAATTAAACTATAAATAAAACTTTACGTCCTAGAATTAATATAACAAATTAAAAAAATGAAATCAATTTTAACATCACTAGCAATTTTATTGTTCTTTTCTAATTATGTTATTAGTCAAGAAAAAAAGGATTTAATAAAACCCAATGTCATTATTTTTTATGCTGATGATTTAGGTTGGCAGGATACAGAAATAAATAATTTAGACGAACCAAGCCCATGGGAAACGCCTAATATTTCAAAATTAGCTGAAGATGCTGTAAACTTTACAAACGGATATTCTCCTGCACCTACTTGTGCTCCATCTAGATGTGCTGTTTTAAGCGGATTACACCCTACCAAAACAGGAGTAACACACGTTGCTGGTGGGCAAATGCCTAATGCAGGACAAAGTGCAAACTATATATCACCTTTTTTTGAAGGAGGATTGTTTCCAAAACATTTTACAATTGCGGAAGCTTTAAAAATGAATGGATATACAACAGGACATATTGGAAAATGGCATGCAGGACATGACGATTCTCAAAAATCAAAAAACCAAGGTTTTGATTTTGTTCATGAATCTAGAGGAGCACATCAAGGACCTAAAAAACCAGACAATAGATTAACAAAGTTTGCAACATATGATAAAAATGATGCATATAGATTGAGTAAAGAAAAATATCCTCCTTTTACAAAAGAATCTCCAGAAGGAATTTCATACCCATATGATGAAATTACTGAGAATGCTCTTAAATTTATTGGTGAAAGTAAAAACGAACCTTTCTTTTTATATTTAGCACATTGGATGGTTCATTCTCCAATTCATACTAAAAACCGCGAGTTATTACAATACTACTGTGATAAATTAGGAATTGATTTTCCAACAAAAGATGTTCCTGTAACTACAGAAGGTCAAACAAATCCATATTTTGGATCTATGGTAACCACTTTAGACTGGAGTTTAGGACGTGTTGTTGATTTACTTAAGAAAACAGATGACCCTAGAAATCCTGGTAAAAAATTACACGAAACTACGTACATCTTTTTCTCTTCGGATAATGGAGCTGTTGAACACGTAGGTAAAGAAATAGTTACAGATAATTTTCCATTGGATGAAGGAAAAAAATATGCTCAAGAAGGAGGTATTAGAGTACCAATGCTTATTTCTGGACCAAGTATACCAAAAGGAAAAGTATATGATGGATTGGTAAATCAATTAGATTTTTACCCAACAATTTTAGACCTTACAAATAGTAAGATACCTACTAAGTACAGTTCAGATTTAGATGGTTTAGATATTTCTGGTGTTTTGTTAAATAATGAAACTGTTATCAAAAATAACAATGGAGATCCAAGAAAAGATTTATGGTGGCATTTTCCTCACAATCGTGAATTTCAAATGCAATCTGCAATAAGAGCGGGAGATTATAAATTGTATAAAAACCATGTAAAAGGTAATTATGAGTTATACCGTTTGTACAAAAATGGTGAAAGAGCAGATTTAGAAGAGAAATTTGATATTGCAGAACAGTCTCCTAAAGTTGTTAAAGATTTATCTACAAGATTAGAAAAGTATTTAAAAGAGTACGATGCTAAATTCCCTTATAAAAATCCTTTAAAAATAAAAGGAGAACCAGAAAATGTAGCTGCTATTCCACAAATTAAAACAGATTCTTTTGATCCTACATCACGTAAAATTACGGTTACATTAGAAAAAGGAAAGTCTAAAGTTATTGAGTTTTATGGATTGATATCTTACAAAGATTTACATGCTGTTAAGAAAAATGGCCAGAAAAGAAAAGTACATGAACCTTTTACAAAATTAGAAGGAGAATTTAATAAAAAAACATTAGAATATACCTTAACCCTTCCAGTTGGAGTAACAGAAGCAGGTATCATTTTTATAGATGAAAATAGGTTTATGATTAAGAGTAAATTTCATACTTTAAAATCGCCTAAAAAAGTTAAGAAAAATAGAAAAAATAAAAACTAAAATACTTAAAATGAAAAACAAATCAAATCTTTTAGGTTTATTGTTCTTATCACTACTTGTATCTAATACAATGTATAGTCAAAAGAATTCTAAATTAATAAAACCAAATATCATCATTTTTTATGCGGATGATTTAGGTTGGCAAGACGTACAATTAAATGATTTAGACGAACCTTGTGCTTGGGATACACCAAACATTACAAAGTTAGCTGAAGATGCTATTAATTTTACGAATGCATATTCTCCAGCACCTACGTGTGCGCCCTCAAGATCTGCTATTTTATCAGGCTTACACCCTGCTAGAACTGGGATTACAAATGTAAGTGGTGGAAGCATTCCTAAAGCAAGTAAGGGTTCTAGATTTATTAGTCCTTATTTCCCATCAGGATTAATGCCAAAGAATTTTACTATAGCTGAAGCTTTAAAAATGAATGGTTATAAAACAGGTCATGTAGGAAAATGGCATGCAGGAGAACTTAAAATTCAGAGTTCTGAAAATCAAGGATTTGATTTTGTTCATGAATCAAGAGGAGCTCACCAAGGACCTAAAAAGCCAGACACTCGTTTAACTAAGTTTGCTACAAACTCAGCAAGTGATCCATTCCGTTTAAGTAAAGAGAAGTATTTTCCTTTTACAAAGGATGATCCTAAAGGAATTTCTTATCCAACTGATGCAGTTACAGAAAATGCACTTAAATTTATTAACGAAAGTAAAGAAGAACCTTTCTTTTTATATTTAGCACACTGGATGGTTCATTACCCAATTCATTCAAAAAACCGTAAATTATTAGACTATTATTGTGATAAATTAGGTGTAGAGCTTCCAGAAGTAGATACTGAATGGACTAAAGAAGGTCAGAACAACCCTTATTTTGGTGCAATGGTTACAACCTTAGATTGGAGTTTAGGACGTGTTGTAGATTTGTTAAAGAAAACAGATGACCCTAGAAATCCTGGTAAAAAATTATACGAAACTACTTACATCTTCTTTTCATCTGATAATGGTGGAGCTGAAACTCGTAAGGCAGAAGTAATGTCTGACAATGCTCCTTTAGATAAAGGTAAAAAATATAGTGAAGAAGGTGGTATTAGAGTGCCAATGCTTATTTCTGGACCAAGTATTCCTAAGGAAAAAACAAAAGATGTTTTAATCAATCAATTAGACTTCTATCCAACTATTTTAAACCTTACAAATAGTAAAATACCTTCTAAGTACAGTGATGATTTTGATGGTCTAGATATTTCTAATGTCTTGTTGAATAACGAAAATGATGTAAAAGATAACAAAGGCAACCCTAGAGAAGATTTATGGTGGCACTATCCTTATGGTGATGATGTTAAAAACCAATCTGCTATTAGATCTGGAGACTATAAATTGTATAAAAACTTTAACTCAGGTAAATATGTATTACATCGTTTATATAAAAACGGAAAGAGACATGATTTAGAAGAACAACATAATATTGCAGCAGAATCTCCTAAAATTGTTAAAGAATTAGCTGGGAAATTAGAAAAGTACCTTAAAGATTACGATGCAAAATTGCCATATAAAGACGTTTCAAAATTTAAAAATGATAAAAATTCAACTGCTATTCCAGTTGTTGTAACAGATGTTTATGACGCAACATCTCGTAAAGTTTCTATTCAATTAGAAAAAGGAAAATCTAAAGTAATTGAAAGCTATGCACTTATTAAAATTTCTGATAAACCAAGTGCTAAAGGAAGAAAAAAGTTAAAAACAACATACATAGAAGTGCCTTTAGAGGCTAGTAAAGATAAATTAGAATACACTTTTAATGTACCTAAAGATACACATGCGTGTGGTGTTGTTTTTATTGATGAAAATAGATTTATGGTAACAAGTAAATTCCATGAATTAATAAAAGCACCAAAAAAGAAAAAGAAAGGTAAAAAGAAAAAGAATAAAAAGAAATAAGCTCTTAAAAGAAGTGAAAATAGATTATATGTATTTAATAGATTTATAGTCTTTTTATGGAAAAAAGAATTCCATAAAGCAAAATTATAAAAGCAGGAATTATGAAAAATATCGTTACTACTTGTTTTTTGTGTTTCCTGTTTTTATCAAAAATAACATATTCACAAAAAAGCATAAAAAAATTAAAAAATAGCAGGCCCAACATCATCTTTGTAATGACAGATGATCAAGGTATGGGAGATTTCTCTTGTATGGGAAATCAAGTAGTAAAAACGCCAAATATTGATGCTTTTTATCAAAAGTCAACACGTTTTACAGAATACCATGTAAGTCCTACTTGTGCACCAACAAGAGCTGCATTAATGAGTGGTAACCATGAGTTTAACGCAGGAGTAACACATACTATTTTAGAACGTGAAAGAATGGCTTTGGACATTTACACACTTCCACAAGCTTTGCAATCGGCAGGTTATAAAACAGGTCTTTTTGGCAAATGGCATTTAGGAGATGGAGATGAATATCTCCCTCAAAATAGAGGTTTTGATGAAGTATTGATGCATGGTGCTGGAGGTATTGGTCAAGTAAGTTTAGGCGATTTCCCTGCGAATAAAGAAAACTTATATTTTGACAATGTTTTACTTCATAATAAAACGATTGTAAAAACGAAAGGCTTTTGTACAGATGTTTTTTTTGATGCAGGATTGGCTTGGACAAAAAAACAAATAGATACTAAAACTCCATATTTTACATATTTATCATTAAACGCACCTCATGCCCCATTGATTGCTCCTGAAACGTATAAAAAGCGTTTCTTAGAATTGGGTTATGATGAAGGTACTGCTGGCAGATATGGAATGATTGAAAACATTGATGATAATTTTGGAAGGTTGATAAAAAAACTGAAAGAATGGGATGTTTTAGATAATACGTTAATTATTTTTACAACAGATAATGGCGCAACACATTTAAGAGGAACATTAAATGGAGATAAAGTAAAACATTTTAATGCCAATTTAAAAGGTGGAAAAAACTCACCTAATGAAGGTGGTAATCATGTACCTCTTTTCTTTTATTGGAAAGGTGTTTTATCCGAAGGAAAAGATATCAACCAACTTACAGCACATATAGATTTATACAAAACCTTTACAGAATTGGCTGGTGCTAAATTGCCAGGAACCATGCAATCTTTAAAAGGATTATCGCTAATTCCTTTATTAGAAAATACAGTAACAAATTGGGAAGATCGTTTGATGTTTACGCATTGTGGACGCTGGAAAACAGGAAAATTAGAAGAAGCTAAATATACTAAAATGGCTATAAGAAGTCAGCAATGGCGTTTTGTAAACAATAAAGAATTGTATGATGTTATCAATGACCCTGGCGAAACAAAAAATATTGCAATAGAAAACCCTGAAGTGATAGAGAATTTTAAACAACCTTATGATGAATGGTGGAGTAATTCTATTCCTCTAATGGTTAACGAAAATAGAAAAAGAATAAAGGAGCAACCGCTTCATGCAAAGTATTATAAGCAATTAAAGGAGAAAGGGATTTTAGAATGGAAACCTACAGTTGATTAAAAAATTACGAAAATGAATGTTATAATGCGTCCGTCTAAAACCAAAATAAGAATCTATAGTATTGTGTTTTCTATGTTTTTAGTTACTATATCTTGTAAAAAAAAGGAAGATATTACTGTGTCGATTGAAAAACCATTCGACCAAACCAATAATTGGATTGTACTGGAAAAAACAAATGCGGAAAAAAAAGAAACTACATATTCTTGGTACTTTAATGTAAAACATCCTGCTGAATATGTGCTTCAAATGGTTTCAAGTGGAGCAATATCCGAAGATAAAAAATCTGTAAAAGTAAAGATTGATAAACAAGAGTTTGAAGAATCACTCTCAGAAAACTACCTAATTAACTCGAATGAGATCGTTTCAGAATTCAAAAGCAAAATTCAATTTAAAAATACAGGAGAACAGAAGATTTCAATAACAACTGATAAAAATTTTAAAACGCTAAGAATTATTCCTTATTATAAAAAACCAATTGGTTCTGGCAACTATCATCAAGAATGGTTAACAATGCACAATTCTGATGAAAAACAAAAAGCACTAAAACGTTTTAAAGAAGCAAAGTTAGGAATGTTTATTCACTGGGGATTATATTCTGAAATTGGTGGAATATGGAAAGGAACTAAAATAAGTCATTCTCCTTACCCTGGACCAAAAGTTGCAGAATGGTTAATGTATGCTTTTAAAATACCAAGAGAAGAATATAAAGAACTTGCTAAAACGTTTAATCCTGATAAATCATTTGCTCAGAACGTTGCAAAACTTGCAAAAGATGTTGGTATGAAATATATGGTTATCACCTCTAAACACCATGATGGTTTTGCTTTGTTCGACTCTAAAAGTTCAGAATTTGACATAGCTGATGCAACACCATATAAAGCAGATATTATTAAAGAATTGTATGACGCCTGTTTAAAAGAAGGTATCGATTTTGGTGTATATTATTCTCATGGAAATGATTGGATGGATGGTGCTGATGGTAATTATGCCAACGTTAAGAAAATAAATGATTCTTTAGGGATTTACACACATCCAACAGGTAAAAACTTATGGGATCCAAGTAAAAACACACATAAAGAATACCTACAAAACAAAGCATATCCTCAAGTAAAAGAACTTTTAAATTTATTACCAGAATTGCGCTTAATTTGGTTTGATGGAACTGGTTTTACTACAGAAGAACAAGCATTTCAGTTTTATAAATTGGTTTATGATACCAATCCAAATGTAGTAGTAAACAGAAGAGTTGGTTATGCGTTTGGAGATTATTTAGATGCTGGAGATAATAAAATTCCTTCTGCATCAGAAAAGTTAGAAAAATATTGGGAAACCTGTGGAACAACAAACAATTCTTGGGGTTACAAATCTTATGATAAAGACTGGAAAAGCCCAAAAGAATTGTTATACTACTTTGTTGATATTTTATCAAAAGGAGGAAATTACTTATTAAATATTGGACCTGATGGAAAAGGAAATGTACCAGAAACAAGCGCCCAAAATTTACGCGAAATGGGTAAATGGATTCATCTAAATGCTGATGCTGTTTATGGAACATCTCGTTGGAAAACACCAAATGAAGGTCAAGAAGAAACCCTTTTAGATGGTACAGGTCATAGAGCTGCTAAAGGTTTTGAAAGAAAATTTACTTCCAAAGATTTTTGGTTTACAACAAAAGAAAATAAAGTATATGCTATTTCTTTAACAAATACAGAGGGAGATATCCTTATAAAATCGCTGAGAAAAGGTGAAGGAGATATTGAACAAGTAAAGTTATTAGGAAGCGGCAAAATCCTTAAATGGAATCAAAATAAAAACGGATTAAAAACAACTGTAATTGGATTACCAAAAAATGCGCTTGGTTATGTTATAGAAGTTACTTTAAAAAACAATTAAACTAAATTACATTATGAAAAGTAAATTGAATCAAATTCTTCAAATACGATTTCTACTTTTAACAGTATTACTAATTACTACAAATTGTGCTAGTAGCCAGACATCAAAAAAGGAAGATCAAAAAAAACCAAACATTATCTATATTTTAGCTGATGATTTAGGTATTGGTGATGTTAGCCTTTATAATGAAAAAAGTAAAATACAAACGCCCAATTTAGATAAAATGGGTAAAGAAGGTATGCAATTTACAGATGCACATACCTCCTCTTCTGTTTGTACACCAACCAGATATGGTATTTTAACAGGTAGATACAATTGGAGAACACCCTTAAAAGAATTTGTAACTTGGGGAAACTCACCATCTTTAATTCAAAAAGAACGATTAACAGTTGGGCAATTACTAAAAGATAATGGCTATAACACAGCAAGTATAGGAAAATGGCATTTAGGTTTAAACTGGTCTATGAAAAATGATAGCCCAGAGTTTGATCATTTTTCAAATAAATCTGAGCGTTTAAATTTCAAAAATATTGATTATAGTAAACCTTTAAAATTTGGACCTAATGATATGGGATTTGATTATTCTTATATGATTTCTGCATCCTTAAATATGCCTCCTTTTGTTTATATAGAAAACAATAAGGCAACTATGATTCCTACAAAAATAACTGAAAGAAGCAGAAAGAAATACCCTTTTAGTAGTTGGATAAAAGGAGATGTTGCTGATGATTTTAAACATGAAGAAGTACTTCCAAACGTTGTAAATAAATCAATTTCATTTATTAAAGAGAATGCCAATAAAGAAAAACCTTTTTTTATGTACATTCCATTGCCTTCTCCACATAATCCTGTTTTACCAATTGCTCCATGGAAAGGACAAAGTGAAATTGGTAGTCCTTACGCAGATTTTGTAATTATGATTGATGATTTAATGGGTACTATCTTTAAAACATTAAAAGAACAAGGTATAGAAGACAATACATTAGTTGTTTTTACAAGTGATAATGGTTATGCTACTACAAACGATTTAAAAACTCTAAAAAAGGAAAAACACAGTCCAAGTTATATTTATAGCGGTTACAAAGGAAGCTTTTTAGAAGGTGGACATAGAGTACCGTTTTTAGTAAAATGGCCTGGAAAAATTAAACCAAATTCGGTTTCTGATGCAACCTTATGTACCACAGATTTTATAGCAACTTGTGCAGACATTATTAATTATGATTTTAAAGATAATGAAGCAGAAGATAGCTACAGTATGTTACCATTATTAACCAATAAAGGAACCTTTTTAAGAGACGCAACGATTCATCATGATAAATATGGGGTATTTGCGATTAGAAAAGGGGATTGGAAATTAATTGTATCGCCAAATTCTGGAATTGCAGCATCTGGAAAAACAAAAATACACAAAGATATTTCATCAAAAGAAATACTATACAATCTAAAAACAGACGTTAAGGAGAAAAAAAATATTGCTAGTAAATTTCCAGAGAAGGTAAAAGAATTAAAAGATTTGTTAATCAAACAAATTAAAGAAGGTAGAAGTACATCTGGAAAAGTTCAAAAAAATGATCCTATTTTAGATCCTTGGCCACAAGCAGATTTTGCTTTTAAAAAATAATTTTTCCTTGTAAATATTAAATCAAAAAATCTAATGAAAATATTGAAATTACTTTTCATACTATTTGTAGTAATCTCTTGTAAAGCTAATCAAGTTACAAAAAAACAGATTATTCCTTCTAAAAAAACAGCACCAAATATTGTATATATTTTAGCGGATGATATGGGGTATGGAGACCTTTCTGGATTAAATTCAGAATCAGGTATTCAAACGCCTAACATGGATAGAATCATAAAAGAAGGTGTTCATTTTACAGATGCACATACCAACTCTTCAGTATGTACACCAACTAGATATGGAATAATTACAGGACGTTATGCTTGGAGAAGTTCCTTAAAAAAAGGGGTTTTAAATGGTTATAAGCCAGCTTTAATTGAAGAAAGTAGACCTACTATTGCTTCTTATCTCAAAAGTAATGGTTATACAACAGCCTGTATTGGAAAATGGCATATAGGCTTAGGTTTACAACCAAAAGATGGAGATAAAAGGATAATAGCAAAAGACGGAGTTAGTAATGTAGATTTTTCTAAACCAATAAAAGATCCTAGTGATTTAGGGTTTGATTATTCATACATTATTCCTGCTTCTTTAGACATCCCTCCTTATCTTTATATAGAAAATGGAAAAGCTGTAGAACTACCTACAGAATATACAACAGAGAAAAGAAAAGGTCGAGGTCTTAGTTGGAGACCAGGAGAAAAAGCACCTAATTTTGTATTTGACCAAGTATTAGATAATTTTACAAAAAAATCTGTTTCTTTTATTGATAATCAAAAAAAAACAGATTCACCTTTCTTTCTTTATTTTGCGTTAACAGCACCTCATACTCCTTGGTTGCCAGTAGGTAAAGCCGTTGGTAAATCTAAAGCTGGCAATTATGGCGATTTTGTGACGATGGTAGATGATGCTGTAGGTACAGTTATTACTGCGTTAAAAAAATCTGGTCAATTAGAAAATACATTGATTATTGTTACTTCTGATAACGGATCTAATTGGACAGAAAGAGACAAGGAAAAATTTGCCCATCGTGCAAATTATATTTACAAAGGTCAAAAAGCAGATATTTATGAAGGAGGTCATAGAGTGCCTTATATTGCGCAGTGGCCTGGTGTAATTCCTGCAGGATTGGAATCGAATCAATTAATGTGTACAACCGATTTATTTGAAACTTTATCAGGTATTTTAAATCAACCAAAAGTAGAAAAAGGCGCAGATGATAGTTATAACATATGGCCTGCTTATACTTCTAATGTAAAAACACCCATTAGAGAAGCGGTTGTACACCATTCTATGTACGGTATGTTTTCCATCAGAAAAGGAAAATGGAAATATACTCCAGAATTAGGATCAGGTGGTTTTACAAAACCAAAAAATGTAGAAGCAAAACCCAATGAAGCTGCAGGAACTTTATATGATATAATTAATGATCCAGAAGAAAAAAACAATTTGTATAAAGAAAATCCAGAAGTGGTTGCAGAATTAAGTAGTCTTTTAGAAAAGTATAAAAAACAAGGTTATAGTAATAAATAGGAAGACAGCAGAGTTATGACGCAATCTAGAAAATTTAATTTTAATGTTTCACTAGTAATTCTATGTATCACATTTCCTTTTTTTAAAGGAATTGCTCAAACAGACGATCAATCCAATGGTGCGTATCGTGAAGTTTACATTAACAAAACTTGGGAAAGATTAGACGAAAACAAAGACGGTCAATTTACAGAGGAGGATAACAAACGTATTTGGAAACATTTAAATAAATTATTGGACAGTAACAAAGATGACCTAATTAGCTTTGAAGAATTTTCGACTAAAAAGCAAGTTCCGTATTTGCAGACGGAAGGAAAAAGAAAGTTAAACATTCTATACAAAACAACTAAAGAAGAAAATCTATATCTAGATATTTATTATCCTAAAAACAAAAAAGTAAGTCAAAAATTACCTGTAGTTATTTATACGCATGGAGGTGGCTGGGCTGCAGGAAGCAGACATGTTGCTGCAAACGCATCTTTTAAAACCGTACATAAAGCACTTTTAGAAAAAGGGTTTTGCGTAGTTTCTGTAAGTTATAGACTTTGGGAAAAAGGAGGAAATACTACTATGAGAGATTGTGTAATAGACAGTAAAGATGCTATGCGTTATTTGTCTAAACATAGAGAAACACTAGGAATTGATGCTAATCGTTTTTTCTCTTTTGGAGATTCTGCTGGTGGTCAAATAGCACAGATGTTATTACTAAGTCCTCCTGAAAGTCTAAAAGGAGAAAAATCATTAGAAAAACATACTTATAAAATGGTTGCAGGAGTTTCTTGGTATGGCCCTTGTGACTTTGAAGATATTAGTTTATTCAACCATGATGATAGCCCAAATTTTAAAGATAGATTTGGTGCAAGAATAACAAAACCAAATACCAAACCGAAAGACAAATTATTGCTATATAAAGAAATGAGTCCGATTAATTATTTAGATAAAAACAGTGCTCCGTTATTTATGATTCAAGGAGACAAAGACACTACCATCCCAGTAAAACATGCTTATTATATGGCAGAAAAAGCAAATGAGTTTGGCGCACCTGTAACCACATTAATTGTAAAAAATGCAGGACATAATTGGCGAAAAGTTGGTGCGGATATTAATCCTAATAGAGGAAATATTGAACAAGCAACAATTGATTATTTTGTTTCTCATTTATAATTAATTAAAGCAAACAAACGATTGAATAGAGAAACTATTGTTTTTAGTTTAGCTTTAAATTTGTTTTATAGACTTATAATATTATGAGAAATGACACGATTTGGTATGCATTCTTAAAAAACAATAAGAGTTAGTAGTATAGTCTGTTCATTAGTATAACTATTTAAAAAGTAAAACATAAAGTAAAATAATCATGAATAAATTTAGTTTTTTTAATGTAAAATTAGTTTTTTTAGTAATGTTGGTATCTGTTTTGTCCTCATGTGCACAAAGTAAACCAGCAATTGCACATAATAAATCAGAAAAACCTAACATAGTTTTTATACTATGTGATGATTTAGGATATGGAGAGATACAAAGTTTAGCTCCAGAAACAAGTAAAATTAAAACTCCTCATGTTGATAAACTAACCCAAGAAGGGATGGTTTTTACGGATGCTCATTCAGGGTCTTCAGTTTGTACACCTACTCGTTATGGAATTATGACAGGGCGTTATAGCTGGCGTACAAAATTGCAGAGTGGAGTGGTATCTGGTTTTGCTCCAGATTTAATTAAAGAAGATCGCCCAACCGTTGCAAATTTTCTTGGTAATCAAGGTTATAACACAGCAATCATAGGTAAATGGCATTTAAACTTTCAATATGTAGATTCTATTTCGAAAGAAACAATAAGAAAAAAAGGTAGAAATTTACCTGCAGTAGGTTCACTTATACCAGATGGACCAATTCATAGAGGATTTGATTATTACCATGGTTTTCATCATGCTGGTAGTATGAAAGCGGTTTTAGAGAATGATAAAGTGATTCTTCATGATGATGAAATTAATATGCTACCTCGTTTAACAACAAAATCTGTAGAATACATTAATAATCAAGCAAAAAATAAAGATAGAAAACCATTTTTTCTATATGTGCCTTTAGGTTCGCCACATACGCCAATTGTACCTTCAATAGAATGGCAAGGTAAAAGTGGACTTGGAAATTATGCAGATTTTGTAATGCAAACAGATGCCACTGTAGGCGCTATTACAAAAGCACTAAAAGATAATGGGTTATCAGAAAATACATTGATAATTTTTAGTAGTGATAATGGTACCTCTAAAGCAGCAAATATAAAAGGCCTTGCGAAAAAAGGACATATTGTAAGTGCAGGTTATCGTGGTTCAAAATCTGATTTATGGGATGGTGGACATCGTGTGCCTTTTATTGTAAAATGGCCAAATAAAGTAGAAGCAGGTTCTGTAAATAATAATTTAATCTGTTTAACAGACATGTTTGCTACTTTTTCAGAGATCATAAACGTTCCTGTACCTAGTAAAAGTGGAGAAGATAGTGTAAGTTTTTTACCTGCCTTAAAAGGAGAAAAATTAAAAAGCACTAGACCTGGTGTTATACATCATTCAATAAGTGGCCATTTTGGATATAGACAAGGAAAATGGAAGTTACTATTAGCAAGAGGGTCAGGAGGTTGGAGTTCACCTCAAGAAGACAATACTACATTAGATAATATGCCTATTGCTCAGTTATATGATATGGAAAATGATGCTACTGAAACAACTAACTTATATTTAGAGCGTCCAGAGATTGCAGAAAAGTTATTAGAACTTTTAGAAAATGACATTAAAAATGGAAGAAGTACAACAGGGGAGTTTTCTCAAAACGATATTGATAATATCATTTTATGGAAAAAAAGAACTGTTAAAAGAAGTAAGAAAGCGAAAAATAAAAAGAAGAAAGCGAAAAAATAATTTATTTAGAACTTTTAAAATTTAATTTATCACAAATACTTACTGAGCAATACATAAAACCTATTATGTATCGCTCAGTTTTTTTATATAACAAAGAAGAATTCTTTGAAAAAGAAAAAATTACCATTCAATTCTTATAAATATATAAAACACTAAAAAAACACTTTAATCAATCTATATTAATTGTTTTTGTTACTATGTAATTGAAAAGAGAAAGTAAATGATCTAAACAAGCATAAATAATAAGAAAAAAAAGACAAAATTGTAAAACCAAATATCAAGAAGGAATATTTTATTTTACAAATTGTTTTTTACTGTGATAAGTTAAAAACTTAAAAATAAATATTAGTTCCTTTAGTAAAAAAATAAAAAATGTCAAAGCTAAATATTTTATTAATATCGTCATTTTTCCTTTTGTTAGGAAACAAAATTCATGCACAACATATTTGGTATGAAAATGAATCAGAAAAGGAAAATATTACATTTACAAAAACAGTAGATGGTACTTTTACTATAAATGAAACCAATCCAGATGTTAGCGATATAAATACAAACACAACAAGTTCTAAGTTTGTTAGAGATGCAAATGTTACTAGAGGGTTTACCTATTTTGATTTGTTTACCCCACTAACAACTGCTTCAAAATATACAGTAACCTTAAAAGCTTACATAGATGTTGCAACTTCAGACTTATCGTTTGAACCAAATCGTTTACGTATCTATTTACGAAATACAACTACTGGAGATTTTAAACAGGTAACCAAAACATTTACAGTAGGTCAAGCCTGGGAGGAGTTCTCTTTTGTTTTTGAAGCTACTGATTTTACTACAGAAGGTTTAGAAAGTGGAGGTTATAATCGATTAGACATAGGTCTTGGAAATGGACAAGAATCAACTTCTGAGATAACCTATTATATAGATCAAATTAAAGGATCAATACCACAAGTGCCACTTGATGAAGTTCTTAAAGGTTCTTGGGGAGGTCGTTTTTACATAAGATCAGGAGAAGATTTAGATGAGTATGTAGATAATAGAGGCTATGATTATATAACAGGAGCACAAGAAATTGCTGATAGTTACCCTACAATGGGGCATATAATTACCAATGGTACCAATAACGCAAATGCGCAATTGTGGTCTTTAAGAACAAATCCTAATGTAGATGCTGTAATGGGAGCTACAGGTTCAGTTGTAGATGAAGAATTTGTACCTAGTTTAGCTAATGAACAAATTATTATTGATGTTATTGATATCTTTAAAAATTCAGGTAAAAAAGTTATTTTATATGTAAATACGCAAAGTCCAGCAAATAGAGCAACAGCATCAGGAGCAGTAGCTTGGAATAATTATGTAGATACTTATTTTGCTGGTGATGGTCATGCAGCATGGATGAACTATTGTGAAGGTTATATAAAACGTTTTACAGAAATAGGAGTTGATGGCTATTGGTTTGATTCATTTGGAAGTTATAATATAAATAATAGTCTTGGAAATGCTGATGTTGATAGTACTACTGAGCAAAAAGATGAATTTGTAGCAATGATTCGTAATGCAGCTCCTAATGCTATCATAACAACCAATATTGATAAAGATTCTTTTGTTGATGAAAATGGAGATTTAATATTGGTAGATACTGATGGAATTGATGAATTGGTAGGTGTTGATGGAACTGGTGATGATCCTAATAGAGATTATACTATTATAAAGATGACAGCAACTAACCCTTGGTCAGATTTTACAGCAGGACATATTACTCCTCTAGGACAAGGAGCTCCTCCTAACTCTTGGGCGTATGAAGAATTCACAGTAACAGATATTGAAGAATCATCAATATCTATATATGAAAATGAAAAACAAGCATTAAAACATTTATTTTTACCAATAAGAGCTACTTGGTCTAGTGAAAGATCCGATTTAATGTTTGATAATGATCAAGCCTATCGTTTTGCTAAAAGAATTACAGATGCAGGAGGATCCGTTACATTTTCAAACACAACTGCTACAGATGGTACCACATCAGAAGATGAAGTAGAAATATTAACATTTATGGATCAACAATTTGCCATCAATGCAGATGCAACTGTTTATGAACGTCCTGAGGGAGCATTTCTTGTTGGAGAAGAAGTTCTTTCTATAGAATCTAACGTGCTTGAAGATTTCTCTCTTAAAGTATTTCCTAATCCAGTAAAAAATGTTTTTAGTCTTACAAAAGAGGTTGTATCTGGTGTTTTGTATAATACATTTGGTGCTAAATCATACGAATTTAATAATCAATATAAAAACATTGATATATCAAATCTAAGTTCTGGTTTGTATTTATTACAGGTAAATTATAAGGATGGCCGTAAAGAACATCTGAAATTATTAAAAGAATAATTTTTTCTGTTTTCAGTAATCGTGTTAAAAAGTTTAGAATACTAGTCAAATCTCAAAACCGAAATACATTCGTTATGCTTTATAGGGAAAGCAGCAGTAAATTTGGTTAATGAGCTGGACTTTCCTGTATATCCATTTCGTACAGATATATTTAAGCCATAAAGTGTTGATTCTTATTAAAGAATCAAAAAGAAACAGAATTAATAATACTATAGTTTTATAGAATTATTAACCTCAAAACTTATTTTACTTATTGAATAATTACTCTTTGAGATTTTAATACTTTATTTCCTGAATAAATTTTCAAGATATATACTCCACTTGAAGCTTCTAATTTTATTTGTTTTGTATTAGAGGCCTTTAATTCTAAATTATGAACATCATATATTTTGGCTCCTTGTAAATTATAAATTTCTACAGAAGTATTGTAGTTTTCTTCTGTTGTTTTTATATTGAAAACACCGTCATTTGATATTGTTGGATATACAACTAAAGAATTACTATTTAACTCATTATCATTTATTGATAAAGCTTCATCTGTTGTAAAAGTACTTGTAAACAAACCTCTACCATAAGTAGAAGCTAACACTGTATTATCAGCTTCTCTTAATTCAAAGGATGTTACTTTTACACTAGACATTCCGTTTTGAGAATGTTCCCATTCTGGGGTATCATCTGTAAAGTTATCTGTTTGCCAAACTCCATAATTTGTTCCTATAATTACTTCATCTTTATCCAAAGGATTCATCATTATTGCTTTTACAGGAATGTCTGCAAAATCCCCCTCTTTTTCAGCCCAATTAGCTCCACCATCAGAAGTGTAATAAATATTATTTACACCGTAATTATGAAATGTTACCAATATCTCGTCTTCATTTGCTCCAAACGCTATACTAGAAATTGCACCTGTATTTAAAACACCATCAACATCTAAATTTGTATAAGTAAGACTAGTACTACCAAAACTATCGTCATCAGCATTTACTATCTTTACAATTGATCCTGTCTCAGTACCCACAAATAATGTAGTACTACCTGTAGTATATGGAGAAACTTTAATTGCAGTAGGCTCACTGTCTATAAAATTAGTATTAGCAAAACTACCTGCCCCAGCATCACCAGAAGTTAAATCCGTAAATCGTGAAACTCTATAAGTACCACCTGAAGAACCATTCACATATAAAATATCTAAATTATCATCTAAATCTGCAACATTTGCGAAAGAACCTCTTGAAGTATCGTCTCTAATTTCTATAGGCCTACTATTGGCAGTTATTGGTAATAAATAAGATTCATATACATTATATACATAAGAAACTATTAAATACTCTTCATCTTTATCTATAAAAGTAGCAATTCCATCACCTGAATAAATTCTAGAAAATGAATTGGACTCACTAGTAGCATTAGCAACATATAAAGAACCATTGTCTTGTGCTCCTCCTAATAATAACTCATTTTCAGGATCTGGACCAATAGCTCCTGAATAAAATTGTGTAATATTGTAATTGTTATTTCTGGCAACTATTGCCCTTTCACTTGATGAAGCACTTGACAAATTAGATGAATAATAAACTCCTCCATCATTGGCAAAGATACCTTTATTAGAATCAGAGGGATCAAAAACAAGTGCATGTTGATCTGCGTGAACTAAGGATACATCTAAATCTGCTAAATCATTATTATTAGACCATTTAGAAATTTGATCCCATGAAGTACCTCCATCATTAGATCTAAATAAATCTATTCCTCCTACATAAACAATGTCATCATCTGTAGGATCAATCTCTATCATTAAATTAAAAAAAGCCTGACCTCTTGTAAAATGATCTGGATCAATACCAGTATCTACATCTGCTGGTTCTGATAAAAGCGTAAAGTTTTCTCCATCTGTTGTTTTAACAATTCTAACACCTGTCGAATTTCCTTCTTCTACCAAAGCATATACTACATTAGCATCTGTTTTAGATACAGAAAGTTCTACCCTATCCCCTGTAGATAAAGAATATTTCTGTGTAAAGTTTTCACCATCTGTTGTTCTATAGATCTCTCCACCTCCATTATTCCATCTATTCTTTTTTGTAGCACACCACAAAGAATTATCTGCAGCTACCTCTACATCACTAAAAACATAGGCTCTTCCATCAACTTCAAATTCTATTTGATTTATGTCCCCATTAGTATCCATTTTATACCAACCAGCTGCATTAAAACCAACATAATCATAATCTAACCAGCCATCTAATGAGAAAAACACTTCGGTTGTACCATTATTATCCCAGGCTACAATTTCATTAAAGAAGTAAGGTCGTCTTCCTCTCCCTTGATTCAGGTTTACAGACCATAATACAGACCATGTAGCTCCTCCATCTGTAGTATACCACGCTCCATTTCCTGTACCATCATTATGTGTATATGCCTCTCCAGTACCTACATACCAAGTATTAGAATCGTTTGGATCTATAGCGAAACACGTAATCGCTAAGTTTTCATCTATTCCTACTTGAGTCCAAGAAGAAGATGCATCACTAATATCATCGTTTACCCATAAACCTCCACTTACTCCTCCTGCAAACACCCTTTTTCCGTTTACATCATTTGGATCATAAAAAACAACTCTAGTTCTACCTCCAATATTATTTGGCCCTCTATCTACCCAAGCATTCTCTGAAGTTTCACCAGGTGATTTAGCATAATTCCCTAATAGTTTGGAATTTCTTTCTTCTTCTATTATTGCTTGAATGTTTTCAGGATTTGTTTTTCCTGTAGTAGGATTCATCTCTAATAAATATTGATCATCAAAATATCTATTTGGGGGAGTTCCTGCTTTTTTTCTCTCTGATTTTGATAATTTTAATCTTTCTTGCATTGGATGATGATCTATCAACGCTTTAAATTCTGCTTTAGTAACTCCTTTATTTTCTTTAAAAAAGAAGGTTAACAAAACAACAAAAGCTGTTGTAATGATTAAAAAAGTAGTAATCTTTTTCATAAAAAAATATTTTAATTTATTGAGTTTTTTTTAGACTAAAACACATATAATTTACTTAAGGAATGGTTAGCTCAAATACTTTAGAACCATAATCTCTGGCAGCAGTAATCTTTACGGTTTGTCCAGAGTATTTTTTAAGAAACTTCTGTAAATGAGCAATATTTGAAATTTTATGTTGATTTAATTTTTGAATTACCCAATCTTTTTTTAATCCAGCATCTAACCAAATTTTAGCTTTTTTAGGATTTAATGACTCAATATAACAACCAAAATTATAGCCACCTGTAGCATCTATTAAATCTGGATCATCTGCAATATTTATTAACAAAGCTCCTTTTACTTCTTTTTTAAGTGCTTTTTTTGTTTTTGCAGTCTTTCCTACAGCAACAGTTTCTCCATCATATTTACCAGCTAATAGCGTTGCTAACCAACTAGGGTAGGTAACTCTTTTAACTTTTGTAAATTCAACCTCATTTGTAAAACCAACTGGAATTCCTTTAGCTGTAAACGTTCTAACTCTCAACAAAATTGATTCGTTTATTGTAAATGGCTCTGAATATTTTAACGAACTCATTGTTGGTTCTGAACCATCTATTGTATAATACACTTTGGCTTTTTTACCTGCATTATCATCTGCTTTTAAACGTACAGTGGTTTCGTTTTCGAAATCACCTCCAAATGGTAGAATACGTGTCATTTTATGACCAAACTGATCCATAGGGAAGTTTATAAACCCTGTCTTTAATGCTGGAGAATTTTCTTTAACTTGATAATTACCGTTGATTGGATCTACAAAATTTGGATTTGCTGAAACAGAGTTTAAATCATATCCTTCCTTATTCCAAACTTCTATTTTTTGATTTGGTGACATCTCAAAATTATCAGGGAAATTTACATTCCAATACGTGTTATTGTCATAATTTTCACTCCATTTAACTTCTTTAGACAATCCTACACCACGAATAAAGTTTTTAGTAGGTACATTTTTACCAGGTAATGTACCAGCAATCACAAAAATGTTTTTATATATTTCGTCTTCTGAATGTTCAGGCCATACATGCCATCCTGAAGGAACTGCACTTACTGTAATATTATTATACACTTTACGCCCCATACCATCTCTTAACTTAATGGTAGAACCTAAGTTTAAGTTATTGTATATTTCGTAATAGCTAGAACCATCATCTAAATCAATAGTCCAGTTTCCTGCACTAATAGATTTTCTATAATTGGCTATTTTGTTATTTCGTAAAATAGTGTTGTCAATAGCATCCAATCTAGTAAATTCCTTTATAAAATGCTCATTGGTTCCTCTACCACCTTTCCATTGTCTTTCTCGTCCCCAAGAATTAAAAGGTCCATGCTCACCAGTTTCTCTAACCGTTTCCCAAATATCATTAAATTCAATAAGATGTCCTCCCCAAGTTCCATCATTAATACATATTCCTGCACGCGGACAGTTATAAATGGTATTGTGAGACGCTGTAATTTTATGACTCATAGAAATATAAACACCTGCAACTTGCTTACCAACATCTCCAAAATCGTGCATGATACTATTTTCAACAATACATTCTTTTGGATAATCAGGTGTTTTAGGTCCAGGCTCTAAATCCATGTTTTCACGCATTTTATTCCAATTTTTTCCATCCAATAATCTATCGTCCCACGTTTGATAAAAACGAACTGCTTTAGGAGAACCAACAAAGCAAACAGCACTTTCTCCAGTATGCACAAATCGACAACCGCTTACTTTATTATTACGATTGTAAGCACTCATAAATACACCATTACCACCTACATACTCAAAATTACAGTCTTCAATTAACAGGTTTTCTGTACCTTCCATAAAAATGGTACCACCTCTGTGAATAGCCCAATCTCCACGAGCAACTGGCTCATAAGCCTCCATAAACGTAAAATTGGTTTGTGTAAAATTGAACCCTTTAAATTGAATGTTTTTTACAGGAGATTCTTTAGTTCCTTTTAATTGAATGATATCTGCTATTACTGGTACTTCAATTTTAACGTCACTTAATTTTACATCTTGCATCGGATAATAGTAAAGAGTACTAGTTTTGGTGTCTAAAAACCATTCACCAGGAACATCCAATTCTTCAAAAATATTTTCTACGAAATAATAAGAAGCATGACTTTTTTTTCCTCCAATACCATGTGTTCTTTGTAATTGCCAACCACCTTCGTTCAGAAAAATTTTATTTTGTTCTCTATTTATAGATTTAAGTCTATACTGCATATTTCCCCAGTTATGACTTTGAAAACCGTGTACAATTCCTGTTTCTGGGTGCTCCCACTTTTTATCTGAAAAAGTTTTAGGATCGTATGAAAACCACTTGTCATAACGTTTGTCTGTACCACCTGTTACTTGAAGGTATCCTTTTCCGTCACGAAGTGGGTTTTCGTAATCATAATTAGGAAAACGCGCTCTTACCTGACGAACATCATCAACAAATAATTGATCCATTGACAATCCACTAGGAACTTGAGTTTTATAAATCCCTCCTTTGTGTTTTTTCCATTTTAAAGATGTTAATTGACGAGAACCTTTAATAACAACTTTTTCTCCTGGTATTGCAGAGAATACAACTGGTTTTTTTGTTGCCCCTGAATACTCGTTACCTAATGTAAGCGTTTCATTAATATAATATTCACCAGCAGAAAACCAAACGGTTACTAATTCTTTACCTGCATACTTTTTTACTTCTTGTAAGGCTTTTTCAAAGCTTAAATAAGGACTGTTTTTTGTGCCTGAATTCGCATCATTTCCTTTGGGAGATACATAAATATCATTCGCAAAAGAATTGCTAAGCATTAACAGAACTAGAAGGATTGTTAATAAATTTCTGTTTATTATCATCTTATAAAATTTAATTTTCGTTTTAAATACGAGTGGTGATTTTTAAATCTTATTTATCAAACGAAACAACTACCTTATCTAAAATTGGTTTTGATTCATTTTCTGTAGTATCCGTCATTTTAACCTCAAATTGAAAACCATATCCTTTAGGTAAGTCAGAAAAATTCATTTGCGCAGGAGTTTTTTCAATTTGTTTAGAAAAACCTTTGATATAATCATACTGCTCCTTTACAACTTGCCAATCGCTCCACTCATTCACCAATCCATCATTAGTGGTATCTACACCCATTCTTACTTTTACGGTTTCAACCCAAGGACCAGAACTTACATAATCATTTCTTGTTTGTGTAAGTAAGTAGTATTTACCTTCTGCAAACATAATATCTGGATCTGGATGTCCTTGACCTATATTTCCACAAAACTCAAATTGTTTATTGATGTTATCAGAAGTAAACCAAGCGACACTCATATGTTTACCACCTGTTTTACCTGCAGGATCATAATCTGCGAATAAATAATATTGACCACCAATAGAAATAGAAGCCCAATCTCCAAAAGAATTTTGTTCTGGCTCATGGATTTCGTATTTACCAAAAGAAACGACGTCTCCTTTTTTGATTCTTTGTCTAGGAATATCAACAGGTGACGCTTTTCCAGGATAGTTATCAGGGTCTTCCTTAAACCAATGTGGATGTGCATATTCAGCAAATTTACCAGTTGGTTTGGTGCGTTCATCTACAGCAGGATTTAAAATTTTAAAATCATTAAAACCATCTTTACTAACTGCATGAGTTGCTAAGGGCGAATCCCAAGCATGCGTAGAAGCATCAATAGGCGACCAATCTTCAGCTATAATATGAAAATTTCCATCTAAATCTCTAATAACTGCACAATCTGAACCATCTGAAGGATCCTTAAAAGCCATGCCCATTTTTTTACCAATAAGACCATCAGTTAAGTTTTCATCAATAAGTAAATGCGGATCTTGATCGTTTGGAAAATCATAATAAAAATAAAATTTTCCATCAATATATTCTGCAGAAGTTACCCAACGTGAAGACATATCTGATATAGGTCCATAATGCACCCAGTTTTTCATATCGATACTATGCCAAGCATGGTACCCCTTTTTAGTTTTCTTTAATCCTGCTGGTGCATCAAATTGATTTTTAAGATGTGTTGTTTTTAATACAACATCATAACCTATTAAGGTTGTATCCTTACTCTTAAAATCTTTTGGGCGTTTATTCTTTTTTCTAGTATCATATTTACCAAACATCCAATAGTTTCCATCACCTAACTGTAATGCTACAGGGGCATCACCTAAATTGGCTGGTGCTGCAGTAGGAATTTGTTCCCAATTTAACCATTCTGCTGATTGAGAAAAAGTAATGGATTTTGCAGATTTCTTTTTCGTAAACTTTTTCATTGAGCTTTTGAAAACAGCCTCTTTCTCAGTAGGAATTACTTTTCCTTCGGTGATTTCTAAATTTGATTTCTCAGCAATATTTGCTTGCCAGTCTTCTTGTGACTCAATTGTCCAAGTGTTACCTTTTGAAGAATCAATGTTTTGGGCTTGTTGGACTCCACAAGCTACGAAAAGTAAAGTTGTAAATGCTAGTAAAAAGGCATTACTTATTTGTATTCTATTCTTTGTTTTCATTAAATTATTTTTTAATTGTAAATACTGAATTTTGTATATTATTTATTTTGTAAAAGAGAAAGTAATTGGACTCTGATGTCTCCACACTTTTACTGTGTGTTTACCACTAGGTAAGCTTTTCATATTTTTAATAAAAGTTTGTTCTTCTTTTATTTTATCAGAATTTAATTCTATCACAACATCATCAACTTTAAATCCCATTTTAGCCAATTTACTATTCTTAGGAACAGAAACTAATAACACTCCATATTTCTGAAACATTCCAGTTGCAGAAAGTTCTGCTTCTGTATTTAATGTTTTAAATTTAGCTCCAAAAAGCCCTTTCATCTTTTTCTTAACAAAAACATTAGACGCTACTTCTTTAGGTGAAAGAATTTTAGGTTTCATTGCCAAACGCTTCAATTTATCTGAAGTAACACCGAAACCAGACATTGGAAAATTTTTAAATCCAAGTTTTAAAGCTTCTGATTTACTTGAGACTGTAAAATCGCCATGCTCAAGTTTAGATTCTGTAAAAAGAACATTACCATATAGACTTTCTGCATCATCTTGTGTTTGCTGTTGTGCTCCATAAGCTGGTACAACTTTTTTAGAATCTGGATTGTGAGCGAAATTGAAATTTCTAGTTCCTCCCCAAAGCGTTGGGTTACTAGAACGATATATTGGTGAACCCCAAAGAATGTTTCTTTCAAAAACATCCTGAGTTGGTTTAGGGTAGGGTACATTACACGTGTATCCTCTGCCAAGGATGATATTATTAGTTACAACACGATGATATCCTTCACGTGTTTTAATACCTCCAGATAGACTTATATTATTGTAGATCTCATAATTGGTAGATCCGTCATCTAAATCAATATCCCAACCATGATCACATTGCATTCTATTATTTCGAATAATAGTTGTTTGATAAGCATCCCATAAAGGAGCATTTGGATACTTTTCTATATAGTAACTAATCATTGCTTTTCCATTCTCATCTCTATAGTCAGGTCCTGATGGTCCAGCTCTAAACCAGTAACGATCTCTTCCCCAAGAGTTAAAAGCTCCATGATCGTGTGTTTCTAAAACCGTTTCAAAACAATCATTCCATTCAATAATATGACCACCCCAAGTTCCATCACAAACGTTAATGGCAGCTCTTGGTGTATGACTGATTGTGTTATGACGAAGTGTAATTCTTGATGACATAGATATATTAATTCCTGATGCTTGTTTTTCAAAACGACCACAAAGCATCATTAAATTATTTTCTACAATACAATCTGCTGGATAATCTTCTGATTTTGGTCCAATAGTAGTATCTATTTCATCTAATGGTGGAGGAAGATGTTGAAAACTAAATGAAGGATCACGAACTGCAGCAAAGGAACCAACAAAGTTTACATCCGTAGAACCATTATTTTGAAAAATATTTTCTTTTATTTGAATATTACGACTATAGCTATCAACAAATACAGCATTTCCTCCCAATTCTTTAAAAGAACAATGATTGATGACAATATTTTCCGTTCCTCTCATATGAATAGCTCCACCACGATATACACACCAATCACTTCTTAGTAAAGGTTCAATGGTTTCTCTTAAAGTTCTTTTAGTACCTGTAAAATTAATTCCAGAAATCTGAATATGTTTTACTGGATTAGTTGTTTCATAATTTTTAACAACGGTCTCTTTTTGAGCATTACCACTTTTAAGAATGACCATTTCTGAAACAGGATGCTTATAGTCTCCATAAATATTGATAAGATGCTTAATTTGAAGTACAGCTTCAATCTTTATGTTGTTAAGATTTATATCCGCTTCTGGCATATAATACAACCAACCATCCTTAGTATTATGATACCATTCTCCTGGAACATCTAATTCTTCAAAAACGTTTTCTATCATTCGATACCCTTTGTGAGGTGGAGCAGAACGATTGTTTTGCCAACCACCTTCATAAACCAATTCTCCTTTAGCATCTTTACCAGTCACAAAATAATGCTGACTTCCCCATAACCCTCTATGCATACCATTTAAAATTGCTCCAGTAGGATCTTTCCATTCTGCCGCTTTTTTAGCATCCCAAGCATCTGGAGCTGCTCCTGAAAAAGGAACTGTTCCTGCTTTTTTTCCACGTACAGAAGGGTCACCATCAGTAGGTATAAAACCTGCATTAAAATTAGGATATCTTGCCATGTGTTGTCTTTTCTGATCTACAAAAAGTTGATCAATTGCATTTAAATCTCCCACATTGGTGCGATAAATACCATCTTTAAATTCTTCCCATTTAGAAGTAATTAATTGTCCTCCTGTAATAACTACGTTTTCATTTTTAGCTGCAGCATAAACAACAGGATATTTTTCATTACCACTATCTGCTGTGGTAATTTGTAAAGGCGTTATTAATCTATAAACTCCCTCATGTATAATAATGTTACATGCTTCTTTTCCTAAAAGCCCACTAGCTCTTAATTTAGCTTGTGCTGCTTTTATGGTAAGTAAAGGTTTGGATTTTGTTCCATCATTAGAATCCGAGCCATTAGTTGCCACATGGATATCTATTGCATACACTGGCATAATGCACAGTGCTAATAATAAGACGATTAATTTCTTCATTAACTTATATATTAATTTTTATTTTTTTTCCTTTTTAAACAGTAAATTATTTAGCTTTATCTTCTGCATATATATTTACTTCTCTATCATTTTTTTGATTTTCTCCAGATGTACTTCTTCCTTTATCTACATAAGATTGAAGTAATTTTGTCAATTCTTTTACTTTTTCAGGATATTTATCATACAGATTCGTGGTTTCAGCAATATCGTCTGATAGATTGAATAACTGCAAACTAGGAGATCCTGCTGGAGTTTTACCAGCTCTTGGAGTACTCCAACCACCAGATCCAGGACAAAGAGCTAGTTTCCAATCTCCTTTTCTGATAGAAAAAGAACCATTAATACTATGACTAATAATGTCTTCTCTATTTGTTTTCTTTGGATTTTTTAATGTTGATAAAAAAGAAATGGCATCTACACCTGATGCATCATCTAACTTTACACCTGTAATATCAGAACAAGTAGCTATAAAGTCAGTCATACATGTTAGTCTTTCTGTTTGCGTTCCAGGTTCTATAACTTCTGGCCAACGAATAATAAAAGGAACGCGATGTCCACCTTCATAAATATCTGCTTTATTCCCTCTTAAATTTCCACTTGGTGAGTGTCCTTTCTTTTTTAAAGCAGGAATTTTTGCTGCAGGCGAACATCCATTATCCGTAGAAAATAAAACAATTGTATTTTCGGCTAAATTATGTTTATCAAGTGCTTTTAGAACTTGGCCTACAACCCAATCTGTTTCCATTAAAAAATCTCCATAAGGCCCCAATTCAGATTTTCCTCTCCATCTTTCACTAGGAACAATAGGCGTATGTGGTGAGGTTAATGGCAAGTATAAAAAGAAAGGTTCTTTTTCTCCAGCTCTCTCGTTTATATAATCAACAGATTTTTCTGCAAAAACTTGCAAACATTCACCTGATTTAAAACTTGGAGCAGATGGTCCTTTCCTAGAACGTATTTTTGGATCATTCATAACAGAAGGAAGTTCTGTCACTTTTTCATTTTCAATATATACATATGGAGGCATATCTAAAGAAGCTCCTATTCCATAAAAGTAGTCAAAACCATTACTCGTAGGTGTTATAGCAGGTTTTGTATAATCGATATTCCATCCACCACCTATTTGCCATTTTTCTTTTTTGTAATTAGGTAACAATTCCCAACCAATACCTAAATGCCATTTCCCAACCATAGCTGTATGATAGTCTGCTTGCTTTAACAAACTTGCTACAGTGGTTTCACCTTTTTTAAGCAACGGTTTCGTAGTTGGTTTATTGATAACCCCTTTAGATAAACTTGTACGCCAATTATAACGTCCTGTTAAAAGTGAATATCGAGAAGGTGTACAAACAGAAGATGAAGTATGCGCATCTGTAAAACGAATTCCTTCTGCAGCCAAACGATCTAAGTTTGGTGTTGCAGCTTTCCCTGTGGTATGAGAAACGTCACCTATTCCCATATCATCAGCATAAATAAAAATGATATTAGGACGACTTATATCTGCCTTTTTTTGCGCCCAAAAATTTTGACTCAAAATTAAAACAACAACAGCAATTATAGATTTGTACATTTTTAATAAGATTATATTGTTAAGGTAAAATTATTATTTATCATTAATATAAGCTTACTCTAATCTCTCTTTTTGTTGCTCTTATTGAATAGAGTTAAACATCCATACTTTATGACAAGAATTCTCATCATACATACTTATCGCCTTATAATGAATTGTTTATATTTCAGATTTATCAACTAAATGTTAGCGAAATGTTGAATTACAGAAAGGAATTGAATGATTAGAGTAAAGCTTTTTTTAATATAAAAATTAACTTTGTCTTTTGTAAATAATAATTATCTATGTTTAACTTAAAAGTTTTATTTGTTTGTATTTTAATTTTATTTTCAATTCCGTTTTCTTCTCAAGAAAAACAGGTTGATTTTAAAGTGGACTACGAATCGTTTCTATCTAAACATGATATGCTTTGGGATTTAGTTCCTGATAAATGGCAAACAGCACCTTATTCAGGTAATGGAAATATTGGTTTTTTATTTTATCAAGCACAAGAATCAGAAAAAAATGTAATCTCTCTTCACATAGGAAGACATGATTATTACGACCATAGAGAAGCTAAAACAAAGGCAGATGAAATGCTTTGGATAAAAAGAAGTAGATTACCTCTTGGCCATTTTCAGTTAAAATCTAAAGGAAAAATAACAGGAGTTGATATGCGTTTGGATTTATGGAATGCTGAATTAACAGGTTCTGTAACTACTTCTAAAGGAACTTATAAAATTAAGGGTTTTACGCACAGCACAAAAGATGTTATCTTTTTTGAAACAGACACAACTGATGAAAATGTAGAAATTACTTGGCATGCAGAAGATCCTATTCCTCCTGTTTATGAAGTTTTAAAAAGTGGAGGAGGTCCAAAAGGTGGCACTTGGGATAAAATGAGAGCGGTAACTTTAGAGATGGCTCCAAAACCAACATTTAGCGAGAAAAACGGCTACTCTTTTTGTTATCAACCTTTATTTGATCATAGAGGAGAAACCACTACAGGTTATAAAATTACTGGAAATCCTTCTGGAAAACAGCAATTAATAACGAGCGTTCATCATAGCTATCCAGAACGAAATTCACTAGAAATAGTTACTAAAAATTTAGAAATCGGAGAAAAACTGATTAAAGAAAATAGCTTTATTTCAACACATAAAAAATGGTGGCATGAGTATTATCCGTTGAGTTTTTTAACTATTAATGATGCAGAAAAAGAATCTTTCTATTGGATACAGATGTATAAACTAGGATCTGCATCTAGAGGAAATGGACCTATTTTAGATCTGATGGGACCTTGGTACAATAGAACTTTTTGGCCAATGGTTTGGGGAGATTTAAATGTGCAATTAATTTATTGGACACATTTAACTGCAAATAGAATGTTTATTGGTGAATCTTTACCAAATAATATTGATAAATACACTGCTAATTTAGAAGGAAACACACCAAAACATTGGAAAAACAGTGCTGCAGTTGCTGCTTTAATGCCTCAAGATTTAATCGCTTTTAATGGTGGGAAAGTGCCAGATATGTTAGCTTGGATATTAAATGATTATTGGTTGCATTGTCAATTTGATGGTGATGATATCCGAATGCGAGAT
The DNA here is from genome assembly GCF_045063625.1 of Polaribacter sp. Asnod6-C07. Classification (NCBI taxonomy): domain Bacteria; kingdom Pseudomonadati; phylum Bacteroidota; class Flavobacteriia; order Flavobacteriales; family Flavobacteriaceae; genus Polaribacter; species Polaribacter sp. Asnod6-C07. Next base: position 313,689 of record NZ_JBEFOF010000005.1, read on the forward strand.
AAATTATTTCCTATTTTAAAGAAGACAGTGAATAGTTATTTAAATTACATTAAAGACAATCCTGTTGATGCTAAAGATGGAAAAATTCATATAAAATATAGCTGGTCTCCAGAATACAAACCAGGTCGTGGTCAAGACATTAATTTTACGCTGGCTTTAATTCGTTGGAGTTGTCAAACTTTAATAGACATTGATAAGCAACACAATTTAAATGATCCTTTGGTAAAAGAATGGGAGAATTTACTAACTAATTTGGTTGATTTTCAAATTGATGAAAACGGATTGATGATAGGAAAAGATAGACCTTTTGCAAATCCACACAGACATTATTCGCACTTATTGGCTTTTTATCCATTAATGGTTATTACTCCAGAAAAAGAAGCTGATAAAAAACTATTACGCACTTCATTAGACCATTGGTTAGATGTTACTTTTAATAGTGGTAAAAAAATTAAAGCAATGCCTGTAACAGGTTATACAGCTACTGGAGCTTCTTCTATGTACGCTAATTTAGGAGACGCAGAAAAAGCTTATTATTATCTTGATTTTTTAATCAAACATAAAAATATTTCATCAACAACAATGTATTCAGAAGGTAAAATCAATCCAGTAATTGAAAGTCCTTTATCATTTGCTACAAGTTTACATGATATGATGTTGCAAAGTTGGGGAGGTAAAATAAATGTATTTCCTGCAAGTCCAAAAAGATGGAAAGATGTTTCGTTTCATAACTTAAGAACACAAGGAGCCTTTTTAGTTAGCGCAAAAAAAGTAGATGGAACAACAGAATTTGTATCCGTAAAAAGTTTGAAAGGAAACGAATGTAACGTTCAGGTCGATTTTAAAAACCCTAAATTTTATATCAATGGAAAATGTGTTTCAATAAAGCAAAATGCAAATGGTTCTTATCATATAAATTTAAAGAAAAATGAATCGGTAATAATTACTTCCAAAACTTTAAACAAAACCGATTTAAGTATTAAAGAGTTACCAAAATCTAAAAAAGAACAGAATCTTTTTGGATATGGGAGCAAAACAAAAAGATTACCTGGTCATAAATATTACAGTGCTTATTAAATTCAACAATGAAAACAATTTTATATAATTTATTTATTATTTCTTCCTTTTTATCATGCACTGCAGTTACACAAACTGTGCAAGCGCAAAAGAAAAAACCGAATGTAATTTTTATCTTTTCTGATGATCAAAGATTCAATTCTTTGAGTATGACAGGAGACCCTATTATTCAAACTCCAAATATTGATGAATTGGCTAAAGAAGGAGTCTTTTTTAACAATGCATATATGACGAGTCCTATTTGTGGACCAAGTAGAGCAAATATTTTTACAGGACAATGGGAACGAAGAAATAAAATTGGCTTTACTTCTGTTTCTAAAAATCTTATTTCTGAAAACACCTATAAAAATAGCTGGCTAGCACAATTAAAAGAAGCAGGATATTCAACCGCTTTTATTGGAAAACATCACACGAAAATTGGAGATAAAAAAAACACACCTTTAAGAGAAGATGTTGATTTTTGTTATTATGGTAATGGTCATTTAGGATTTTATCCTGGTAAAAAGCACAAAGTATTTAGAAACTTAAAAAACGAAACACAAGTTGAAGGAATGTTAGAGGCTACTAAAGCTTTTTTAACACAAGGAGAAACTTATGATTATTTTTATAAAAATGCGGATGAATCTATTAAAAATCAAATTAAAAAAAGAGATCCTAAAAAACCTTTTTCTGCTTGGATTAACTTAAACCTTCCACATGCATCTAGTATTGGAGGAATGGGTACAAGAGCATCTGATCCTGAATATTACAAAACAGGATATGATGATGTGAAACATAAAATTGAATTGCCAGATGGATATCCACAGAAAATCAGTTTACCTGAAGATGTATATGCCACTAAAGATTTAATGAAATATTATATTACTGCAAAAAAAGGGAAATTATTAAATGAGAAACTAAAAATGACTCGAGCAATTCATGCCATTGATGTGATGGTAGGTAATTTGCGTTCATTTTTAAAGGAAATTGGTGAAGATGAAAACACAATTATTGTATTTACTTCAGACAATGGTTTATTTTTAGGCGAACATGGATTAGGTGGAAAAACTATTTTATACGATGAATCTGTACATGTACCTATGATTGTGTATTCTCCTTTTTTCAAAAATAAAACAAAAGGAAAAGTAATAGATAATTTGGTGGTAGGTCAAGATATTCCTGCTACTCTTTTAGAAATGTGTGGTGTAACTATTCCTAAATCTTATCAAGGAGAAAGTGTACTTCCTTTAATTGAAAAAAATAATGTAAAATGGAGAGATGAAATCTTTTTAGAAAACTTATTTACAGATCAAGGATATCCACGTCAAGAAGGAGTAAGATCTAAGCAATATAAATACATTCGTTCTTTTAGTAAATTAAATGACCGAAATAAATATGTTCCAAATCTATCTTCAAAAAATAACGAACAACCTATTTACGAGGAATTGTTCGATATCATAAAAGACCCAAAAGAACAAAATAATTTAGCGGGAGATAAAAAATATATCAAAATATTAAACGAATACAGACAAAAATGTAAAACCTTAGTGTCTGAACTAAATTAGTTTTAAAATTAAGTAATTAGCATCATGAAAAAAGTATTTCTATTAGTAATGGCCTGTTTAGTTACGTCAAGCAGTTTTACACAAGAAAGACCACAAAAACCAAATGTATTAGTAATATTAACTGATGATTTAGGTTGGCAAGATGTAAAGTGTTACGATATTGACGAACCTTCTCCATTCGAAACACCAAATATTGATAAATTAGCTACAGAAGGCGTTCTTTTTTGGCAAGCTTATTCTGCTGCAACTGTTTGCTCTCCTTCTAGAGGAGCTATTTTATCAGGTAAACATCCTGTTCGTCTAGAAAGAACTAGCGTTAGAGGAGGTCATCCACCATTACCTTTTAATCATGGGTCTTCATTAATAAGTCCTTGGATGAGAGGTGCTTTAGACACATCAGAAGTTACAATTGCCGAATCTCTTAAAACCAATGGTTACAAAACTGGACATTCTGGTAAATGGCATGTAGGTATTGCAGTAACAGACTATCCAGAACCGAAAGATCAAGGTTTTGATTTCTCAAAGCATGGTTTTGGATCTCATAAAAGAATGAAAGACCGCACAAAAGGATTTTCTACTTCTGATAAATCTGATCCCTTTTATTTAGATGAAGAAGGTTTTCCGTTTGATGATATTACTCAAGATGGAATCGATTTTATGGATGGAAACAAAAACGATCCATTTTTTCTATTCTATTGTTCTCGTTTAGTTCATACACCAATTCATACAAGAAGTGAAGCTTTATTAAAAAAATACTACCAGAAATTAGGAATAGATTATCCTAAAGAAAAGGATCTTTGGGAAGAAAAAGGACAAAGAAATGCCTATTATGGTGCAATGGTAGAAACGATTGACCATTATACAGGTTTATTGATTAAGTACCTTGAACAAACTGAAGACCCAAGGTGGCCTGGGCATATGTTAATTGAAAATACGTATGTGGTTTTTACTTCTGATAATGGAGGTATGGAGCAACATACTGGTGAAATTATTACAGACAACTATCCATTAGATAAAGGAAAAATCAATGCTAAAGAAGGAGGTACCAGAGTTCCTTTTATTGTAAAAGGCCCAACAATTTCTTCAAATATAGAATCTAACGTAATGGTAAATGGTCTTGACCTTTATCCTACAATACTTAGTTGGACAGGAACCCAAAAAGAAGACAATCAAATCTTAGATGGTGCTGATTTGTCTATTTTACTAGACAAAGATCCTACAGATTCAAAATTAGTAATAGATACTGAGACTGGAGGCCCAAGAAACACAATGATGTGGCATTTCCCTAACAGCTCTATGCAATCCACCTTACGTATTGATGGATACAAACTTGTTCGTCAATATGTTGATACTGATGAAAAAGCAAAATTAGAGTTATATCATTTATACGAAGATGGTTCAAAACGTATAGATATTGAAGAGGCTAAAAATATTGCTTCTGCAATGCCTAAAAAAGCAAAAGAAATGGATCGCCTTTTAGATAAAAGATTGGAGAAATTAAATGCTAGATACCCATTTTTAAACCCTGCTAGTAAGAAATCATTACCTAATAAAGCTAAAATACCTACTGTTGTTAAAAATGGTGTTGACGGAAATAAAGTATGGCTACAGTTTAAAAACAATGGCGCTAAAGTTGTAAAAGCAGAGTTAATATATACAAAAAACGGCGGTGTAAAAGGTGAAATTTGGTTTCCTATTACCATGAAGCTTACTGGTAATAAAGTTTGCGTAAAATTACCTAAAGGAACCACACATTATGTCTTTAATTTGGTTGACGAAAACAATTTTTTAATTAGTTATCCAGATGCCGGTTACCAAAAAACCACAAAATTATTTGCAACGAAAGCAATACAAGTTAAATAATATATTTCAATCAAAGAAAAAGGGATATTTTACAATGTACCAAACATTGAAAACTATGTTTCTAATTTAAGTAATGAACCAACCTTATCACTAACATCATGATCAAAAAAATTACGTTTTTAATAGTATTCCTTTTTTCTGTACAAGTTTCTAACGCACAATTTTTGTGGTTAGAAGATGAAACAAATACGCGCAAAATTGAGTTTACAGCCGAAGAAGATATACCTACAAATTTAACAGGAAACATTCCAAACCCTAATACATCAGGAATTAACACACACACTATTGTCTCTAAATATAATAGACCTGAAGGGACTAGTGATTTTTTATCTTTTAACTTATTCAATTATGTAACAGATTTAACCGATTATACAGTTACTCTTAAAGCATATATTGACATACCTACTGATGAGCTTACTTCAAACAATTCAAAACTTAGAGTCTTTTTTCAAAGTTCAGATGAAGGAGGACGTGTTTTTGAACAATTGAATTTCACAGTTGGGCAACAATGGGAAACTTTTACATTTCATTTTCAAGATGTTGCTATTCCACAAAATGTATTAGATGTTGGAGGATATGATCTTATGGTTATTGGTTTAGCTAATGGTAGTATAGAAGAACCAGCTACAACTTACTATTTTGATGAAATATATGGAGCAACAGATCAAACTGCAACAACAGTAGATCACCCAGCTGAATGGTTAGCAGGTTCGTGGGGTGCTACCTTTCCTGTTTGGGGTGGAGAAAGGCTAGATACAGAAGTCGCTGGCGGTCACGATGCTATAAGCGGTGTACAGGAACTAGTAACAGAACTTCCTGCAGTAGGACATGTAATTACAAATCTTTCTTATTTTGCTCATTCACATTATTTTACTATCAGAGACAATACCAATGTAGATGTAGCTACTGAGATAAATGAAAGTTTAGTTCCTAGTGCTGAAAATCAAGAAATAATACTTGAAGTTTTACAAACTCTAAAAAATTCTGGAAAGAAAATTATTTTGTACATATCTACAAATTATTTAAACAGAGCAAGTGATGAAACACAAGCAGCTTGGACAGCATATTATACAGCTAATTTTGGTGGAGATGAATATGCAGCATATAGGGATTTAGTACAAGGATTTATTCCTGCCATAGCAGAATATGCTGATGGTTATTGGTTTGACACAACCTCAACACTTCGTGACGATGGATATTTAGAAGATTTTGTACAAATGTTTAAAGATGCGGATCCTGGTGCTGCAATGTCAGTTTCTGAGTTTGGGCATTTACATTATATAGACGGAGAACCAGTTACTGTTGATTCAGATGGAATTGATGATGAAGATGAAAGAGACTATAATGTATCAAACTTTAGAGGAAACAACTCTTATTCAGATTTTACAAGAGGACACGTCTCAGCATTGGGTGGTGGAGCTCCTCCAAATTCATGGGGATATGAAGAGTTTACATTACCTGCTATGGTTGGGAATCCTTGGTCAATTTATGAAAAGAAACAAGTACTAAAACATGCATGGTTTCCTATTAGAGCTTCTTGGCATGGAACCAGATCTGATTTAGTATTTGGGATAGAAGACGCTTACCGATTTTCTAAAATTCTTTTAGATGCTAAAGCTGGTGTTACATTTGCTAATACAGTATCTAGTACTACTGGAATTGCGGGACGTATGACTCCAGATGAAATGGTGATTATGAAAGAAATTAATGATAGACTTTTATCTAGTTCTGTACCTAATTATGAGCCTTATGTAAGACCAGAAGGAGCTTTTCTGTTGGGAGAAATTGATGATATTCTTTTATCAACTGATGGTTTTATAAATCCAACATCCAATCCATCTCAAATTAATTTATATCCTAACCCTGTAGTTGATGAGTTAACCATTACAAAGACTGCAACTGGTATCTCAAAGATAATTGTTGTGTCTGTTACAGGTACAAAAGTATTAGAAAAGTTATGGGATGATGGGACTTTAACAACACAATTAGATTTGTCTAAATTAAAATCAGGAATGTATTTTATAAAACTTTCAAGTGGTAATAACTTGAGTATCACTAGAAAAATAATAATAACAAAATAAGCTACTCAAACAGTATAGAATAATTACTTATCAAATTATAAGTTAATTGTAATCATAGAGTCAATAATTGATTGTTTAGAGCAAATTGAATATTGTAGAGCCCTTTATTTTTGTATAAAAAATAATAAAACATAAATAATGAAAAAATCAATTTTATATTTCTTTTTGTTTATCACAATTTTTTCTCTTAAAGGGCAAGAATTAGTTAAGCCCAATATTGTTTTTATTTACGCAGATGACCTAGGTTGGCAAGACACTCAATTAAATGATGTTGGTGATGTTGTTCCTTGGGAAACACCAAATATGTTAGCATTGGCAGAGAGTGGAGCTAATTTTTCACAAGCCTATGCTTCAGCACCTAGTTGTGCTCCATCAAGAGGAGGTACAATGAGTGGTAGAATGCCTCTTAAAAATAAAATGACTCACGTAGCTGGAGGGCAAATACCTGAAGGAAAAAATTCAAATAAAATCATACCTTCATATTATCCAGGTAGATTACAACTTGATGAAGTTACTATAGCTGAAGCTTTGAACCCTTTAGGATATGTATCTGGTCATGTTGGTAAATGGCATATGGCAGCCAATCACAATATTTATCCAGAGGCCGTAGATCAAGGTTTTGATTATCAAGATACTGATAGAGGAATTACGAGATCTATGGGAGATAGGTCAGTTGATTTTGCTACTGATGCTGAAGATGATCCTTATAGATTAGATGAAGATGGAAGACCTTATGATGCTGTAACAGAACTTGCATTGGATTTTATGGCTGACAATAAAGAAGAGCCCTTTTTTCTTTACATGGCTCATTGGTTGGTACATTCTCCTATTCAAACTAGAGATTTAGCATTGCTACAATATTATTGTGATAAATTAGGAATTCCTCTGCCAACAACGGATGCAAATATTACGACACCAGGGCAAACGAATCCATATTATGGAGCAATGATTGCTAGTTTAGATTGGAGTTTAGGGAGAGTTGTAGATTATTTAAAAGAGACTGATGACCCAAGAAATCCAGGGAAAAAATTATTTGAAACTACGTATATTATTTTTTCATCAGATAATGGAGGTGCAGAAGTTCATGGTACAGAAATTATTACAGATAACTTCCCTTTAGATAGAGGAAAAACAAGTCCTAAAGAAGGTGGGTTACGTACGCCTCTTGTGATTGCTGGACCTGGTATTGTTGCAGGTGAAACATACAATAATATGGTTTCTCATTTAGATTTCTATCCTACAATTATGGAGGTGACTGGAGCTGATGAGCATGCTGATAATACAAATGTAATAGCTAATTTAGATGGTGTAAGTTTATATCCTTTTTTAAGTGGATCTGAAACAGAAATAAAAAACAACGACGATACAGAAAGAACAGATCTTTTTTGGCATTTCCCACATGGAACAGATGATAGATCAGCGTCAGCTATTAGAAGTGGAAATTATAAATTGTATAAAATCTATGTTGATGGAGGTTATTATCAAGCGTACAAATTATATAATGACGATGGTTCTGATAATGATATAGAAGAAATGTTTGATGTTATAGATACAATGGATTCATCTCTAAAAAATGAAATGATCCAAAAATTAGAGACCCTTTTAACTGAGAACAATGCAAGAACACCAGTGTTTAATCCAGATTATAATGGTGATCCATTAGAGAATCAAGATATTGTTCCGTCTGTTGTTTCAACAGTTTTTGATCAAGATACAGGTGTAGCCACAGCAACACTAACTACTAATGCTGGAGATGCTATTATTGAAACGGCTTATTTACTTTATAGAATAGAAGAGGTAGATTCATCAGAAGAAGAGTGGTTTGAAATTTCAGCAACTATAAATGGCAATGTGATTACAGCTGATGTACCAGAAGTAGCTACAGGGGTTATATTTACGTTAGTAGATGAAAATAATTTTTTAGTAAAATCAGAAGCGATATCAATATTTAATCCTCATAAGATAACACTTGCTAATTCTGTTGGAGAACAATCTTTTAAAGTAGTAGAAGAATATGCTGAGATAATTGGAAATACAACTATAGGAGGTACAGCTTATTTACAAGCAAGGACTGAAGAAGGAGGAGATGGAGCTAAATTTTATGTAAAAGCTCCTGCTGATGTTGAAACTATAACTTGTGATAAAATTACATTAGGAATTATATCTCAATCAGGAGATACTGTAAATGTTGATATAATTATTGATGGAGAAACACAAAGTTTTACCTATGTAAGTACAAATAATAATACTGCTGAATTATTTGAATTTGATACTCCAGTTACATTTACACAGTCAGCTAAAGAAATTCAGGTGATAACAACCTCACTTTCTAACTCAGAAGGGTTAGCACCGAGAGTAAGATTTGTAAATCTTTTCTTTAATGTTTTAGGGGCAACAGAACCACTTCATGAAATAATTCTGAATAGTTCAGAATTGGAACAAACTTTTACAGCTGTAGATAATTATTCAGAATTGCTTGGAGGTACAGCTGCTGGGAGTAATATTTATTTGCAAATGAGAACAGAAATTGACCCAGAAGATAATCTTGAAGGAGATGGAGCTAAATTTCTTGTGAAATCTGCAGAGGGTTATCAAAGTACATTAAATAAAGTAACATTTGCTGCGACTTCTCAAAAAAATGATATTGTAGATGTGGCAATTACCATTAATGGAGAGACGCAACAGCAAGATACTTATACAAGTGGTGGTAATAATGAAGGTAATAATTTCGAGTTTGTATTTGATACTCCACTTACGATAGCTGATGATGAGGCTACAGAAATAAAATTTGTAACAACAGGTCTTTCTAATTCAGGAGCGGATGTTGTTGGACGATTAAGAGTTCAAGATATTATATTTCATATCTCTGAATTTGTTTTAGGAGTTGATGATTTTGATAAGGAAACGAATAAAGAGATAAATCTATATCCTAATCCTGTAAAGAATACTTTTAGCCTCACAAAGGAAGTAGAATCTGGTATTTTGTACAATGCATATGGGGCAATAGCGTACAAATTTGAAAACGAAAATAAAGACATTGACATATCTAATTTAAAGCCAGGTATATACTTACTAAAAGTAATATGTAAAGATGGCGTCAGAAAACATATAAAATTATTAAAAGAATAAGTTTATTATACCCCAATTTAAGCCCCCCTCTATAAATTAGAGGGGGATTTTTATATAAATAAGAATCGTTAGAGAATAAAGTTATTGTATATACTTATTTCAATTTACGTACATAGATAAGTATTCTTTTAATATCTAGAAATAGAAACGTTTTTTTTATTAACCAGACAATAAGTGAAAAAAAGGCTAGAAATATTCGAAATGTAAGAACGCCACTCATTTAAATATAAAAACTATGATTTAATGATATTTAGACGAAGGGTAAGTTGTCTAAGTAGAATTTATTTCTAGGTACCTTAGAAATATATACTAAGAAACCTTTTTATTATCTAATCTGATATTGAAACAGAACGTCCATCACACGTAGATGTAAATTTTAAATCTGTTACTGAATTGTCAATGTATTGATCCTGTTAAAGCTAAAATAATTGTAAGTAATTGTTTTTCATAATATAAATATATTTTTTCTTAATAATTTATATAAGTTTACACAATGAAGCTTGAGGTTATTTACTCTGTCTTATCTAATCATACTCCTATTCATCAAAACACTCCTCAGACTTTATGAAAACAATAGTAAATGCACTTTACTTTTAAAAAATCAACAATTAATCAATTCTCAAATAAGTAGGAAACAAAATTAAATGAATGTTAAAGACACTTCAAATAAGTGTAATTCATCTATATAACAAAAAAAACGGGACAAAGCCCGTTTTTTTTATAGTTTTTAGATTATACTAAAAATAATTATCTAGTTATTCTTCAAAGCATATTTAGAATATTGCTTTTTCTCTGTCTTAAGAGATTTTTTAGTAGGCATTTCTGGGTAACTTACTAAAAAATTATGCTCATCAATTAAATTAATTAAATAGTGAGTTGTTCCTTTTGGTAGAACAGCTGTTATCGTAAAATCTTCTTCTATTTTTGCATCTGCCTTAAACCACTCTTCATATTTATGTCCGCCATTTGTTGTATAAATAAGATTAGCTTTTACCACTTTTGCTCCATTTTCTTTGTACTTAAATGTAGCCTTACCTTTCTTTTTAGATTCAGAAATCACTGTTGGAACCGTTTCTTTATGCTCCATCTTTTTTAAGTAAAAGGGATTGTAAGAAGGATAACTTGCTTTCATTTCTGTTAAGATTGATGTAAGCTTATCATTCATCTCTTTTGTTCTTTTAGTATCTACTTTTGCTAAGTTATTTGCTTCTTCTATATCAACACGTTCAGCAATTCCGTTAGAGGTATCATACAATCTGTAAAGCTCAAATTCTTGAGTTTTAGGATTGTTTTTATAATCATAATTCCTAATAATTTTATAATCTCCTACACGTAATGTACTTTGATATGATGAATGTGGAAAATGCCACATCATTGTATTTCTCTCATTTCCTTCTTTGTCTAAAACTAATTTAGAATCCGTAGGATCTTTAAGTAATAAAGTTGATAAATCATCACCATCTAAATGTTTATTTTCTGGTTTTTCAACATTTAATAATGAAAGAATTGTAGGGTAAAAATCAAGCCCATTTACAACAACATCAGATTGTATTCCTTTTTTAATTCCAGGTCCTGAAATAATTAAAGGAACTCTTGTACCACCTTCTTTAGCGTTTATTTTCCCTTTATCTAAAGGATAATTATCTGTAAAAACTTCACCTGGGTGACCTTCCATTCCTCCATTATCAGAAGTAAAAATAACATAAGTATTTTCACTTAATTTATGACCAGGCCAACGAGGATCATCTGTAGTTTCTAAATAATCAAAAACTTGTCCTACATAATAATCTAACATTTCTACCATTGCAGCATAATATGGATTATTTTGTCCTTTTACGTCCCAATGACTAGGGTCTGTAGGGTATTCTAGACCTAATTTTTCACAGTATTTTTCTAATAGCGCTTTACTTCTAGTATGTATTGGAGCATGTACTAAAAAAGTAGCGTAATACAAGAAAAATGGATCTTGTTTGTTCTCTTTTAAGAACTTTAACGCATTTTCGTTATTTAGATGAAAAGGAAACCCTTTTTCATCTAAACGATAAGGATCTGATGCTTTATTAGTTGCAAAATCTGTAAGTCTATGTGGTTTTTGAGGACTTGTAACTCCACGATCATGCGTAGTAACATTAAAACCTTGGTCTTCTGGTTGCGGATAAGCAAAGTGGTTTATAGCCATATGCCATTTACCTGCATGCCCTGTTGTATATCCTTTTTGTTGTAAGACTCTCGCTAATGTCATTTCGTTTTCTGGCATACGACCACTATACCAAGGCTCTATAATTCTTTGTGAATTTTTACCAGCATAAACTGTAGGAGGTCCACCACCTACAACATGTGTTTTTTGTGCTCTTGCAGGATGATTTCCGCTCATAATTGCGCATCTACTGGGTGCACAAGTAGGTGCTGGAGAATAGGCTTGCCAAAACTGAACACCTTCTTTAGCAAAAGCATCAATATTTGGTGTTTCGTAAGGAGATGGTTCATCAATATCATAAACTTTTAAGTCTTGCCAACCTAAATCATCTGTAAGCAAGAGCACAACATTTGGCTCTGGTCTATCTGTGCTCTGCGTTTTGTTGTTGGCTACTTTTTGTGTGTTACAACTAAATAGTAGTGCACTTAATAAAAATAAAGTGAGCTGATTTTTGTAATGTGTTTTCATTATTGTATATGATTGTAATCCATTAAAATTATCTGGAAAAAGATAGTTGTTTTTACAAAAAAAAAGGTAGTAATATAAAATTACCACCTCTTCTTTTCAATAAATTTATATATTCTTGAATATTTTACAGAAACAAAATTTCAAAAAATAATAAAGATATATGGTTACTTTTTTACAAGTCTTAATGTTTTAGACCCTAATTGAGTTTTAATCGTTGTAATATAAACTCCTGTAGCTAAATCGCTAACATCATAATTAGTATTTGCTTTAAATGTCTTTACCAAACGTCCACTAATATTATACAGTTTTACATTATCTACTTTCTCACTAGAATCTATTTGAAAGCTATTGGTTACAGGATTAGGATATGCTGTAATAGAAGCGCTATTTAACTCAAAGTTATCTACAGGTAATGTATCTGCAGAAGGCCCTTGAAAAGCATCTAAATAATACACATTTCCTGTAGCATCAAAATTAGGGTCTGGTTGATCAAATAATAGGTTTACAGTACTATAACTATCTGCTGTAAGATTTACCCCTGTAAAATCAAAGGTATATTCTTGCCATTTATCAAAAGTAGTAACATCAATGGTTACATTTTTTTGAGTATTGTTACTTAAGTCTCCATCTCGTAAAAATAATCTTAATCTTCTAGCCGTAGTTCCAGGTGCATTATTAGTTGACGGTATATAGGCTCTGATTTTAAAAATAGCCTTCGATTGATTTGCTGTGGTAATTAGAGCTGGTAATTGGAATTTTACTTGTGAACTTGCCTCGTCTTCTTTTGTGAATTTGGCAACTAAAGTACTACTATTTTCAGTAGTTGATGGTGTAGCCACTGCATCTCCTTGTGCTAAAAACACACCACCTTGCACCTCATTAACTGTTGCTCCAAATGTATCTGGACTATAGTTAAAATACCACTCATTTCCAGCATCTAAAGTTGCTTCTGAATCTAAAGGAGGAGTAGGTACTGTCCCATTAATTTTAATACTGTAAATTCTAAAACGTAGCGTAGAAGCAGCATTTTTAACAAATTCATTAAGAGTGAATGTTACATTAGTTGCTGTTGAAGATATAGGAAATTCTACAGTGTAATCAAAAAACTTATGAGTACCAGAATGATCAGGATCTCCATCTTCTACTGTAGTATCTGGTAAATCAAAAGGAAAATCAGCTTGTCCAGCTATAGAAATAACTCCACTTACAGTACTAGCTGCAAATTTTCTATATTTAAATGTTAGGGTTGCATTTATGTTACTACCATCCGTGTTTATACTAAAAGTTTCACTAACAGGAGCATCAACACCAGAAACAATTTCTTTGTTATATTGGATAAATGCACCACCTTGTGTGAATGAAGGATCAGCAGAAAGCGCATAGATTTCTTGGTTAGATCCAAGACCTAATTCTTGATTTTCATCACCACCACTAGTATATGTTAATGTGTTTGATTGTGCAGAGGCAACAAAGGTTACTAATAAAAAGGCGAAAGTAAAAAGTAATGTTTTTTTCATAATTTTATGTTTATTGATTAATCATTTTATGTAAAAGTAATTGATTTTAGTAGATGTAAATTGCTTAAATCCATCATTTACTTGCTTGCTTACACATATATTACACTCATTTAGAGGGGTTTATTGTTTTTGATATGATGTAATTGAAATTTTAATCTATTTTTTCACAAAACGAATGCTATTTATCTTATCATTATCTAACACAGTTTTAACGATATAAAAACCGTTTTTAAGACTAGATACATCATATTGATTTTGGTTATTAGAAAACGACATCACTTCTTGACCTAATAAATTAAAGACAGTTGCAGATGTAATTTTTTTTGATAAACTAAAAGTATCCTCTACAGGATTAGGATATAGACGGATGATATCATTAAAGATTTGTTTATCAGTAGACAAAATCGTTTTATCTTTCCAATTAAAAACAGTTTCATTGGTTTCTATATTTACCCAAAGATCTAAGTTTTCAAAAGAGCGTTCGTAGATGTAACCATTTTTTATAGGATTGTTTAAAGGTTTTCCTAGAAAGTACTGAAATTCATCTATAAAACTTGCGTCCCATAAATCTGAACTAGAAGGTAAAGCATTTACACCTGTTGTATAACTAAAATAGGCGTTCTCTTCTGCAATTATTAAAAAAACTGCCAAAGGAAAGTGTATATTTTCTTTTGTATAGGCCATTAACTCATCATCATCTGTAGGCTCATCATCATCTGTACTATAACTTGGGTTTGTTTGTAGATTAATCATTTTGCCTTTTTGCAATGCTTCTCTCATTAATTGGATAGATACAGCAATTGCATCTGCTTCAGACTGTCCACTACTTGCTATATCCCATCGTTCTAAATAAGAACCATCCATGATTTGCATAAGTGCTCTAGCACCTCCTGATCGTTCATTTCTTAACGTGTTACCAATAAGTAATTTATGATCAGGTAATTCATCATTTAAATCACTCAACATTTTAACATAATTATTTGCTAAGTTCTCATCTGTATCATATAAATTACCATTAGCGTCTGGATTTGTAATTTTATCTACAAAAACACCATCAATTACATCTAAATTAGCCATTGTTACACAGGTATCAATCCACCAGTTTCTCATGGCTTCTACATCATGATTATACCAATAATATAGGTCTTTAAAAAGATATATTTCTCCATCTTCATAAGTGCTCCAATCTGCAGCATTATCATTGAATTCCAGGTTTGCTTCATAATTAAAGTAATTTATACGTGTATTGTAATAAAACAGCGTTGTTAAATCTGGATTTATAGCTTTAATTCTTGTTGCTGCATTTTCAACACCATCTTCAATATATTGAAAACCTTGTTGATTCGCTTTTTCTAACATCACTAACTGGTAATTGTTTGCTATACTTGTAACGTCTTCTTCAGTAAAAGAGGCACTATTTCTTACAGCAAGCCATCTAGGAATCTTATTCCATGAAAATTTAGGTAATGTTGTTTTCTTTTCTGTTAGTGTAGGATAATTATGATATAAAGTAGGCCCTTTTTCAAAAGTAGCATAATCAGTTACATCCCAAAAAGTAGTATCTGGTCCATTTATTTCAATCTTAATTTTTAAGGATGAAACTGCAATTTCTCGAAAAGTTGTAGTAAGACTTCCTGCTCCTGTTAAAGAAAAAACAGTATTTATACCCAATGGAGAAACACTTTTATCAACATCTATTTCAAATGATTCTAAATCATTACCAAAACCAAAAACCATGGTATGATCTCTACCTCCATTTGTTTCAATTAAATTAAAAACTGAGAAACGAATATTACTACTAAAATCAGAACTGACTCCATTAATTGTAAAGTTTTCTATTTCATAAACTAATGATTCACCAGCATCAATATCAAAATCACCAAAAACTCCCCAAGTATTGTCTATAATTGTTACATCAGATTGTAATCCGTAATCTGTTACAGAAGAAGCATTTGTTTCTGTACTATAATTGTATGTTGCTTCTCTATAACCTTTTATTCTTAAGTCAAAAGATACTTGATTTTCTGTACCATTATTATCAAAATCACTATCTGTGTATGTAACTGAATATCTTAACTCATCATTTATAGTAGATTGTGATACACTTATATTTCCTGAAGAAATATCGTTAATAAAAACTCCATTGTTAATGGTAACATCTTCATTAATTTGATCTACACTACCTGCATTGGGTTTTAAAGTAATCCATAAATTCGAAGATTGAGCATATGAAATACCAGAAATCACAAACATCAAAATAATAAAAAAGTACTTATAAGTTCTCAACTTTAAAATTTAGGGATTATAATAAATTTATTCTAAAATTATTTTCTTGTTCAGTATTCCTGAGGCAGTTTTTAACTGAACTATATAAATTCCTGTTGCTAATTTTGGTAAAGAAATATTATCGTTAGCACTACCATTTGAATCAAAATAAACATTCATTAATTGTTTACCTAGAGTATTAAATAGTTTAATATTTGCTTTTATTTTAGACAAACCCTTTATTTTTAAGGTAGAATTATTAGTTTTATAAATAGCTACATTTTCTGAAATTTGAGTTTCTGTGCTTAATACTTGTCCTGAAGTATGAAGATAAAAACGTCCTTTTCCATTTAAAACTTCTTCCGTAGTAAAGCTAAAAGAAGTATTATCATTTAATAATGTAAAAGAACCTTTATTTCTATCTTCTAAATACGCATAACTATCTGATAGAAAATTATCGAATTCTGTATTTATAGTAATGATTTTATTAGCATCTACATGTAAGCCTAAAGGAATAATAGCAGATTGTTTTAACGATGTTGGTAAAGATTGTACTTGATAATTTTTACCATTATCATCTAATAACTCTGAGTATAAAGCAAAAGAATGAGAAATACCCCCAAATAATTCTCCATCATAACCATTATCAAAACCTTTAGTTGCTTCTTCATTAAAATAGATTTTTGCCATTCTAATATTACTATCTTCATCAGTAATAGAAATACTTATTGAAGATTTTGTACTTGTAGATTTTTGAAAAGTATCTGTTCCTTGGTGAGAAACAGCATTGATATCAAAAGTTAAATTATCATCTGTATTCGCAGCGGTTCCTGCTTGTACAAAAAATGCTTGACCATGTGCAATTTCATAATCACCATCATTTCCAGAGGTTTTTACATCATAAGTAGCATTAGTAGCATTCCAAACCCAAATTGAATTTTGACCTAATAAATTAGATGTAGCATTATCTTGAAAAAAGTCTCCTAAATTTAGATATGCAGTAAAAGGATTACTTACTAAGTTATAATTACTTGTACTTTGTGTAATAGTAGTGGTTTGACTATCTGAATAAAACTCAGAACCTGTAAAAGAAATTGTACCTGTTGTTGCACGAATAACTCCATAACCTTGACCTACATTAAAGGAGGTGACAGCTCCATCTGTTTGAAAATATCTCCAATAACCAGTTGTATCATCTAAAGAAGTATTGTCAAAAATACTTATACCTCTATTACTACTTGTACCTGTAGCAATACCATTTTCAGTAACCCAATCGTCATCAAAACTTTCTCCTATTACTGGCGATGATATTTGATACCATTTGTTAGCATCTATTATTCTTTTGTAAACTACATTTGTAGTAGCAGTTAAAGTTCCTCCTGCACTAAATACTAAAGAAGCATTGTCTTCTATAGAAACGCTGTTTACAGAAACTGCAGTAGTAATTGTTGGGTAATTTGGCGCATTTGAAGGTATTATGATATTGTCTGTAAACACTGGTACTTTAGCTTTACTCCAGTTTGTATCAGTACCCCAAGTTGAATCTGAAGATCCATCCCAAGTATTTAATGTTTGAACTTCGCCAACAAGAAAGGCACCTGCAGGACGTTGATAAACGGTTGCATCTGCATTGATAGCAAATTGTTGATCTATAAATGTTAATATTTCTACCTCATCATCTGAAGTAGTACCATCTGTAGATGTTGTATTAGAAAAAGTAACTGACCCTCCTGCATCTGTAATTCTTTTAGCAAAACGATACGCTTGTTCTTTATCAAACATTAAATCAGATCTTTCGCTAGACCAAGTAGATCTTATAGGTAAAAATAAATGTTTTAATGTTTGTTTAGAGTTTTCTTCATATATCGTTATATGATTTTCTTCAATATCTGGTACTGTGAATTCTTCATACGCCCAAGAATTAGGAGGAGCTCCTTGCCCTAAAGGTGTAATATGTCCTGCTGTAAAGTCTGACCAAGGGTTTGTTGCTTGCATTTTTATTATAGCATAATCTCTTTCATCTTCCTCAAAAGGTATATCATCATCATCTTCACCTTCAGCTAGATCATTATAATCAATACCTACTGATTCATTAATCCCATCAGTATCAACAAGTATTAGCTCTCCGTTTTCATCTAGAAACTGATGTTTATCTTTATTATTTGCTATAATAGCATTAGGAGCTGTATTACGAATCATTTCTACAAACTCATTTTTTTCTTCATCAGTCGTATCAACACCAGCACTTCCAAGACTATTATTTCTAGCATATTGTCCAAATGTATCAAACCAGTAACCATCAACTCCTAATTCTGTAAAACGTTTGATATAACCTTCACAATAATTCATCCATGCTTCATGATTACTACCCTCAAAATAAGTATCTACATAGTTATTCCAGGATGCTGCCCCTTCATCTGTTGCTCTATCTCCTGGGCTTAAAGAGTTTATATATAAGATTACTTTTTTACCTGAATTTTTAAAGATATCAATAACATCAATAATGATTTGTTCATTAGCTAAACTCGGTACAAATTCTTCATCTACAACTGAACCTGTAGCTCCCATTACAGCATCTACATTAGGATTTGTTCTTAAAGTCCACAAATGTGAATTTGCATTATTAGTACCATTGGTAATTACATGCCCCATTGTAGGGTAATTATCAGCAATTTCTTGTGCTCCTGCTATATAATCATAGCCTCTGTTGTCAACATATTCATCTAAGTCTTCACCTCCTCTTACATAAAAACGTCCACCCCATGATCCTTTTAGTACATTTACAAGTGGATCTTCTGGAAGCGGTTCTGGCACAACTATTTCCTGTAAAACTGAACCATATATTTGATCTATATAATAAGTAACTTCTGATGTTGATCCTTGTCCATTTCCATAACCTATATATACTTGATTGTAACCATCCTCTATAAATCCTTCAGAAGGTAAATCACCTTGGTTAAAAACAAACGAGAACTCTTCCCATTCTTGGCCTTTTGAAAATTTTAATTGAACTGCCTTAAGATCTCCTGTAGTTGTATTTTTTATATAGAAACGTATACGATTTATACTTGTCAAATCTTCAGTTGGTATATCTACATATGCTTTAAGGCTTATCGTATATGTTACATCTTCTAAAAGGTTTTGTGATAATTCAAAATAAGAAAAACCTTTGGTAACATTTGCTTCTCTAACAAACTTAGAAGTTAATGCGTTTGTATTTATACCACTGGTATCTGGATTGGTTTCGTTAATAGAAAAAGTACCATTTCCAGAGTTTGAAAATATAATATTCTCTATGTCTGTTTCATTTTCGTACCAAAGATGTTGTGCTTGTAAAGAGCATAAACAGATGCATGAAAACATAACTATTAAATATACCTTTTTAATCATATTATTGATGGTTTTTTTGCAAATACTATTGAAATAGGAATGTTGTACTTTCTCGAATTAAACAATTTCTTACTGAAATAAGTCTAAAATTTGATGATACTGAATATTTTGGAAACACTTATTTTTTTTCTGTTGACAAGAACATATTAGGATGCTATTATTGTTACAGTTTATAAATACCCAACTGATAATTGTTATTATAATAAGCTGTTAAATATAAGCATGAGATTAATGTTTCTTCTTTAAGTTTCTATTACACACGATAAACATCGAAATGATAAAATAATACTTGTATAGCTTCATCTTTTTTCTAATTTTTAGAACAAATTAAAGATTAAATGTCGCTAAGTCTTTACTCTATTACATCTTTTTGTTGCTTTGTTTAGTGTATAAACAAGATGAATATTAAATCAACACATTCCTACAAATACAAGATTTAGTAGGCTTTACCTATTTCTAAACACAGAACATCCTTTTGGCTGAATTTTATAAAAATATCAGAAACACAAAAGGATGTTCTATATGTAAAAGAAATACTAAAAGCTCGTTTTATTCTTTCTTCTTTTTCTTCTTTTTAGCTGCTTTTCTTATTTCTTGAGCTCGCTCTTTTCCAAAAGCTTTTATAAGAGCTTTAGAAAAATCTTTATTACTTGCTTTTCTTTGCTCTTTTAATTCTGGCGTACCTTTTTCATACTTTTTATTAATTTCAAAAGCAGATTGCATCTGTGCCGCTTTTAAGGTTTTTAAGGTTTCTTTTTCTTTACTAGATAGTGTTATTTTACTTGCAACAGTTTCTACATATGTATTTACCTTTTTTTCTATATTTTTTTGAGCAAATGATGAGCTAATCATTGCTACTGTAAATACTAAAAATAATATTATTTTTTTCATAATTTCGAATTGTTATTAAAATACAAGCATTTAAAATATCATTTCTTTTAAATGCTTGTAATATGTTATGTTAATTATTTTATTTAAAATCCACTACCTGCATCAGGTGGTGCAGATTGTGCTTGTGCCTTTTGTGGGCTTAATATTATAAATGTACCTAATGCCGTAAGTGCAGCATACTTACCCAGTTTTTTAACAGCTTCTTTTCTTGTGATTTCTTCTTGATTGTTTTTCATTTTATATGTTTTAAATAATTTTATTAAAGTTTTTTTTTAAAAATTTAAATAGTTATTAGTAGTCTATTACTTAATAATAACTTTTTGAATTTTATTTTCTAATTGTACCATGTATACTCCTGTATTTAATGAATTAGCATTAATTACATTTGTAATATTAGAACTTTCTATTTTTTGTTCTAATACCATTCTACCTTGTATATCAAATACTTTTGCACTTGCATCCGTTTTTAATAATCCTTTAATAATAATTGATTTATTTGCTTGGTTTGTGTAGATTAACATTTCATTTACTGAAAACTCATCTGTAGCTAATACTGATTTAGCAGAGAATTCTAAAAAGAAACGTCCAGTTCCATTTAATGCTGTAGTTGGTGTAAAAACATAATCTACATCATTTAATAATGTAGTAGTATTTAACACATTGTCTTTAAGAAATACATAAGTATTTTCTGGTAACGTTAATGAAGCTATATCTAAACTAATTGTTAATTCAGCACCTGCCTCAGCATTAATAGCAACTGGTACAACTACATTGTTATAATCATCATAAGGTAAAGCCTGAATTAAAAGACCTTCACCTGTGTTAGCTTCAACTAAATTTGTAAAAATACCATCAGTACTACCTGCAAAAGCACCTGCATCATAACCAACATCTAATCCTCTAGTTTGGTTTTGTATAAAATAGATATCTGTAGCAAATGTTTTTGTAGCTGTAGTTAAATTTATTTTTGCTAAAGCTTTCTCATTATTATTAGCAGATTTAGACACTAAAGTTCCATCAGCAGCAATTTTTCTCATTGCTGGCGTAAATGTTACAGTACCTGTTGTAGAAGCTATTGTTTTTACAAAGAAACCTTGACCTGGAGCTATCAATGAAGTAGCTGTGGTACTAGCATTATTATAAACTGAATAACCTGCACCATTCCACATATAAAGAGCATTGTTTGTACCAGATTCAAACTGATCTGTATTAGCTGTAAAGAATTCTTGAAAATTTAAATAAGTAGGGTAAGGGTTCCCTATTAAATTCCATTGACCATACGTTGCATGATTTCCATGATCAATAGTAACTTCTATATTTGCTATTGTTGCTGGTACAGCTTTAAATTGAACAGTACTTCCACCTGTTGTTGCTGCTCTATATCCAGTTCCTGGTTCTGCGTCAGTACTATTATTGTCAGTAGTGTTCCATGTTTCAAACATCCCACTATCATTATTAAAAGGACCAAAAAGTTTTTCAGTTGTATCTAAAGTATTCTCAAAAAGATCTCCACCAGATTGAGATAACATTCTTGATAAAGATTCAATAAAAGGTGGTGAAATAAGCTCGTTACCATTACCATTTGAATCTATAAATAAGTTATACCCTACAGCCTGGGTTACAGAACCATTTAACATTATACTAGCAAAACTAGTTTCTGTTGAATTTCCAAAAAGCTGATGTCCTGTGTCTGCCACTCCATTTATAGTAATAGAAAAACCTGGCTCAACTGTTACACTACCTGAAGAACGTGCAAGATCATTTATTGTTACATCTGAATTTATAGTTACAGTATTATCTATGATTATATTATCTGTTGCTTCAAAAGGAACAACACCACCTACCCAAGTACCAGGAGTTTCCCAAGCACCATCAGTTGTTGTTGTGTAAGTGGTTGCAGTAGGAGCACCAGCAACAGCAGTTTTATTAATAGAAACTCCATCAAACCTAAATGTTGGCGAATGCGACGAAATCTGAGATTCTCTTAATAATGAAGTTAAATTTACTACAATAGTTTTAGGTGTAGTTGTTAATGTAACATTACTTAAAACTACATCAGAAATATCATGGAGAGGCTGGTTTGTAGTACCATCTGAAGCAGCAGAGAAAGTTGCGACTTCACTACCCTCTAAATCAACACTTCCAGTAACTGAATTACCTCTTCTTTTTCTAAAAGATAATGTAATATCTGAAGTTACATCTACACCAGTTGATCTTACCGTAAAAGTGAAGGTTCCTTGCACATTATCAGATGAAGAATATGGTTCTGCAGAACCCACTGCATCAGATAAAATAGAGATAAAACCACCACTTTCTGTTGCTGTTCCAGTTCCTGCAGTAATTGCACTTATAGTACTATCAAGATCTCCATCCCTTTGAACCGTAAAGGCTTGAACTTCTACAACATCTGTTACTGTTAATTCTGTTTGCGCATTTACTTGAAAACTACATAAGCCTATAAAAGCCAGTAGCAGAAGTGCAGTTTTTTTCATGTTAAAGTTTTTTTGTAATTGTTTTTTCATGATATATTTTTATAGTTAAATTAATCTATTGCAAATCTATTAAGTATAGAGATAAATGGATTTTCTTTTATTCATCATTCTTTTGCTCAATGCCATCATTTTGTTGTTTTTAGGGGCTAAAATGCAATCTCTGTATGGTTTTTTAGTAAATGTTGTAAAATAAAAATAGCCATTTTAACTGTCCTCTCAAAGTTTGAATAACTCTAAAAATATTATTTCAAAAGGATAATTTAGCAGTTTTTTAGAATCAATAATAACATAAAACTACGTTTGATATTTGCCCTAAAAGTTCTTTATATACTTTTAATAGATTTAGTAAAATTTGCTTATTTTTTATACAATGTGTAAGCTTATTTTAGAAAAAAGTTAAATGTTTTTTATTCTTTTTTGGTTTTGTATTACAAAAAAAAATGATTTGGTTAAACATTTATCTTCCATAAATACTAACTCCTAAAGCTGTTTATTTGAGAATAAGTAATTGGAATTTTCTGGTTTTTATTTAGCTCAAAAACTATCTTTTGGATCTTTTAGAATACTCAGAAGGAGACACTCCATGTAATTTCTTAAAAGATGTAGAAAAATAAGAATTAGACTCTATACCAATTTGATACATTACTTCTGCAACATTATAACCACTATTACTAGCTAATAATTCTGCCGCTTTTTGCAATCTAAAGTTACGCAAATATACATTAGGTACTTGCCCTGTAAGTTGTTTTAGTTTTCTATAGAAATGAGCAGAACTTAAACCTGCTTGTATAGAAAGTTCTTCTACACCAAAAGTTGAATTAGATAAATTTTTCTCTATTACTTCTGCAATTTTCTCTAAAAATTCTAAATCTCTTTTA
The DNA here is from genome assembly GCF_045063625.1 of Polaribacter sp. Asnod6-C07. NCBI lineage: Bacteria > Pseudomonadati > Bacteroidota > Flavobacteriia > Flavobacteriales > Flavobacteriaceae > Polaribacter > Polaribacter sp. Asnod6-C07. Next base: position 337,481 of record NZ_JBEFOF010000005.1, read on the forward strand.
GATAGACTTAATTCTTTTTTATCTTTTGGTGGTAAACTGTTTTTTGAAAAATAATCTTTTATTTTAAGATTGTTCTCAATTAATTTTTTTAAACGTAGCTCTAGATGTTTTAATGAAAATGGTTTGCTTATATACTCATCTGCGCCAAATTCTAATCCTTTTATTAAATCTGCATTATCTCCTAAAGCAGTTAATAAAAGCACAGGTAATTGGCAAGTTTTTGGGTTTTCTTTTATTCTTTTACACAGTTCAAAACCATCCATCTCTGGCATCATAACATCACTAATAACGGTACTAAATTCTGTTTTATTAATTTCTTCTAATGCCTCAACACCATTGTTGGCTATTGTTATATTATAGTTGTTTGAAAGTGCACTTTCTAGGAAATTTTGAATGTCTGGTTCATTTTCTACCACTAAAACACTTTGCTTCTTTTTACTTTGTTTTTTACTAGTATTTTCTTCTAAGTTTTCAGATTGTAAAGGCACCCAATTTTTTATAAATGACTTTTTTACACTACTCTCTTCTATCAGAATCTCTTCTGTTTTAGAAGATGGAATTACAACTGTAAAACGAGTTTCCTTTTTTGGGATACTTTTTACTGAAATACTGCCATCAAATAAATCTATTAAAGATTTACAAAATGACAAACCAACACCACCACCACTTACATTACCATCTTGATTTCCTAATTGATAAAATCTTTCAAAAATATTGTCTAAGTTTTCTTTGGGAATCCCTTTTCCTGTATCTACCACATCAATTTTAATACTTTTAACTTTGTCTTCAAATACAATTGATGCATCAATACTTATAGTTCCTTGTGCTGGCGTGTTTTTAAATGAATTTGAGAGTAGGTTAAAAAGTATTCTTTCAACTTTTTCTACATCTATAACAATTTCTTCATTAGGCGAACTAATTTTATAGTAAAAATTAATATTTTTTTCTAGGGCATAATTTTCAAAAGCTTCTGTTGTTGGATATAAAAAATCACCTAAAGTAGATTTTGTATAGTTTAAATTTAGAAAACCTTGTTCTGCCTGTCTAAATGTTATTAATTGGTCTATTAAACTTAAAAGTCTGTGTGTGTTTCTTTTAATGATTGCTAAAAAACGTTCGTTTTCTTTGTTAACATTGTTTTCTATAACTCTATCTAAAGGGCCTGATATTAATGTTAGAGGTGTTCTAAACTCGTGAGATAAATTTGTGAAATATTTAAATTTACCTTGGTTAATCACTTCCATTTTATCCTTGTCTAGTTGCTCGTAAATAAGTTTTTGTTTCAACTTTTCATGTCTAACAAAATAGAAAACGATACCTACTCCAACACCTAAAAAGAGCAATACCAATAAAGAATAACTCCACCAAGTTTGATACCAAAGAGGTAAAATAACGAGCTTTAATGATTTTGTTGTTGCACTCCAAATACCATCGCCATTGGCAGATTTTACTTTTAAATTATATGTGCCAGCAGCCAGATTTGTATATGTAATAGTAGACTTTCCTTTATTTATTTCTACCCAATCTTTATTAAACCCTTCTAATTTATACGCTAATTTATTTTTAGTTGGTGCAGCTGTATGCTCTGCAGCTAAATTAAAAGATATAATTCGTTGACTTTGGCAAAGAGTAACTGTTTCTGTTTCGGAAATTGCCTTTTTAAGAATAACAATATCATTTAATTTTTCACCTATTTCTATAGGTTTGTTATTAACAGATAAAGAAGTTATTAAAACTTTTGGAGGTTGGTTATTTAAATATATTTTATTTGGATTAAAAATGGTTAAACCATTTAAACCTCCAAAATACATAAAACCAGATTTACCTTGAGTATAGGCAGATTGTCTAAAATTATTTTGCATTAAACCATCGTTTACATCAAAAACATTAACTTGGTTTGTATCTTTATTAAAACGAACTAAGCCCATATCTGTACTTATCCATACTTTATTGCTATTCTCTTGAGGTAAAATTCCATAGACAACGTCATCTGGTAATCCATCGCTTTTTCTAAAATAACCAATTTTTATAGGATTCTGGTCTTTATCAAATCTAATCTTATTTAATCCACCACCAAAGGTACCAATCCAAATATTAGTTTTTTCATCTTCATAAATAGTAAAAATACTATTGTAACTTAATTTATGGTTTCCTGTTTTGTTTTTTTGATATTGTCTAATTACAGTAATATTACCACCTTCATATGTACATTGCAACAAACCATCATTTGTACCAAACCATAAGTATTTATTACTTGCTTGTAAAAAACATTGCACTTTAGCAGCTTTAATTTCTAGGCTAGCTTTAACTTTAATTTCAGGATTTCTTTTTTGATCTAGCTCTTTCCAAGGGTTTTCTATAACGATAATTCTCTTTCCAGATAAAACAATCTCATTTTTATTTATTTGTGAAATAACTCTTACCAAAGGCAATGGTAATTTACCATTTTCTGATAAAAACTGAACTTCTTTAAAATTTCTTTGTTTGGGATTGTAAACAAATACTTTTTTGTCTGTACCAAACCAAATGTAATTTTTTTGATCTTGATAAATAGACCTAATTACATCATTTTCTCCTATGGGTAATTCAGCTTGTATATCTTTAAATTTTAGGTTGTCAACATTATTTTCATTAATTGCCTCAGTACTCCTAAATAATTTTTTATGATAACCAGAAATCCAAACTTTACCAGTATTATCTTCTAATATAGAGGTAATTAGATTGTCTCCAATAGAAAACTTATTACTAGGGTTACTTGTGTAAGCGTAAAATGGCTTTTGAAAAAGGTCTAATTTATTAATTCCTCCTTGGGCAGTACCAACCCAAAGAATGTTAAAACTATCTTGATAAATAGCATTAATTTGATTACTACTAATACTATTTTTAGCATTTAAATCATATTTATAATGATTAAAGGAATTTAAAATAGGATTATAATTATAAATGCCATTTTCCAATGTACCAATCCAAATGGTGTTTTCATTATCTTTAAAAAGACTATTTACAAAAAACGTAGTATCCTGATTATTAATTTTTATTTTTTTAACTAAATGTTTTGAATTGGAGTCTAAATTAGAACTGAATAACCCTTTTCTTGTGCCAATCCAAAAAATATTATCTACTTTAATTAATTCAGTAATTTCTTTATTATTAAAAAAACTAAATTCTTCTAAATTAAAAGAACCTTTATTTACTAATAAGAAATCTGACGAATAATTAACTTTTTTTAAACCTTTATTTGTTCCTAGAATAATAGTAGAATTGAGTCCAAAAGCGAAAGTGTTAATTTTTATGTTTTCTGTATTATTTTCAAGAATATTATCGAAAACAGAAAAACTACCTTCATTAATACTTGTTAATTTACATCTTATTATTTTTTTAAATGATGAAATCCATACAGAACCATCATTTTCAGAATCAATTTTATTTACGTCAATATTATATTTAAGCGGAACTGTAAAAAAACGTTCTAACCAAGGTACATATATATTAATACCAATATTAGTTCCTATCCAAAGAATACCATCTTTATCATTAAATAAATAGGTAATATTATTGCTTGAAATTGCACCTTTACCTTTAGTTTGCGTGGTAAAAGTTTTAAACTCATACCCATCATATCGTATCAATCCATTAGGTGTTGCATACCATAAAAACCCATATTTATCTTGTGCAATGGCATTTACAGTATTCTGATTAAAGCCTTCGTTATTAGAAATTCTTTCAAAATTTTGAGAATTAATTTGCTGTGTAAATAGCGTAATTACAAGGCCAATAAAGAATACAATTCTATGCATGCTACTTTTTTTGAATTTGCTCTAAAAATATGCATATTTTTAATTATTCTTTAATAAATTCTTGTAATTATTTACTAAACACTAAATTTTGTATTTTAAAGACTCATTAGTTGTAGAATAAATAGTAAAAACGACGCCACATCTCTATAATGTCGTTTTAAATGCTTTAGTAACAAAACTATAATTACTGTATACTTTTAAGATTTTTTGATTGTTCAGATAAAAGCTCAATTCTTATTTATTCTCTTATCCTTTTTAAAAAGTTTTTAAGATTATTTACCTAGACTTTAGTTTTTAGATTTTTTGGCGGAAAAAACATAGGTAACTGGAAAGAAGTATTTCCTACTTATATTTCTTAAACAAATACAAGTCCTGAAATAGATTTTAAAGAGGTTTAATTTTAATTTAAAAGAAATAAACCTATATGATGTTTATAACATGTCATCTAAAAAATATATTGAAAAAAAAGATGTAGTGTTTGAACTCCCAAAGGAAGAGTTACGGATCCTTCATCAAACCCAGAAACCCCAAAAATAACTAAACCTGCTTATTTGATCTTTGATCAGAATGATATACTTCTTTATGCTAATTTTTCTTCATTAAATTCTTATATGTATTTATGCTCCCATACTTTTAGTAATGAAGGATGGTAGCATACCTCCTAAAAACTATAATAAGGGAATAAACAATCTAAGTACATTTCTGAATGACTACTTTACAAATAGTTCTGATAGTAAAACTACGAGTAATTATAGCATCAAAATTTATGATATAAATCTTCTAGATTATATAAATTTTGCTGATGCAAAAAGGAGAAAAAAGAAGTAAGAAATCATCTTACTAGCAAACAAATAAACCACCTCATATTGGGTTAGTTTCTCTTTTACTTCAAAACTTTTTTCTTCTAATCCATATTATCAAGAGCTGACAGCCATCATTAATTTTTCTGGAAATTAAGTCGTTTTGAATTCTCTTTTTTATCCATAATTTATAGGTTTTAAGATTAATAAAAAGACCAAAATTTTAATCTTATGTTTTTGGATTTTCTAAAACACTAAAGTAAATCCTTATTTGTTGTCCTAATAAAAAAACCTTTCAAAGAAAAACTCTGAAAGGCTTATTGTACAGGCGGAGAGACTCGAACTCTCACACCTCGCGGCACTAGATCCTAAGTCTAGCGTGTCTACCAATTCCACCACGCCTGCATTTTGGATTGCAAATATAATCAAGATTTTTAAATAGCAAACCTAGAAAGTATAAAAATGTGTTTATGTTTATTCGAAAGACAAACACTTACAATTCAGAATTTGTTCTCACCTTTCTCTCACTTACACTAAACCTTCTAATGATTAGCCTTGAAGCTTTATTATAATTTGTGTAATTATATATCCAATTAAAAAACACAATTAGCCTATTTCTAAATCCTACTAAAGCCATTAAATGAATAAACATCCAAACCAACCAAGCTAAAAACCCATTAAGTTGTAAGTTTCCAATATCTGCAACAGCTTTGTTCCTTCCAATGGTTGCCATAGAACCTTTGTCTTTATATTTAAATGACTTTAAATTAGTATCACCTTTCAATATTTTCTTAAAATTACTAGACAGATTATTTGCTTGCTGAATTGCAGGTTGAGCTACTTGTGGATGACCATTAGGATAATCTTCACTTTCCATTAAAGCAATGTCTCCTAAAGCAAACACATCCTCATAGCCTTTAATTTTATTGTATTTATCTACATAATAGCGTTTACTTCTTGCATTGTAACTTTCTTCAGGAAAACCTTTTATTAGGTTACCTATTACTCCTGCAGACCATATAAGCGTTCTCGTTTTAAACTCTTTACCGTCTTTGGTTTTTACAAGTGTACCATCAAAATCCGTAACTATAGTATTGGTATGTATTTGTACACCTAATTTCTTTAAAGCTTCAGCAGATTTATTGGAAGATTTTATACTCATTGGAGGTAGCACCCTATCAGCACCTTCCAAAATGTGAATTTGCATCAGCTCTGGATCTAAATCAGGAAAATCCAATGGCAGCACACTATGCTTAAATTCTGCAATGGCACCTGCTAATTCAACTCCTGTTGGCCCTGCTCCAACAATTACAAAATTTAATAAAAATTCTTTATCAGCCTTAGGAACAACTACAGTACTCTTTTCAAAATTCTGTAAAATCAAACTTCGCAAATTCAATGCCTGAGGTATAGTCTTCATTGACATCGCAAATTTTTCAATACGTTTATTACCAAAAAAATTGGTTTTTGTCCCTGTATTTATAATCAAATAATCATACGTCAACTCACCAATATCAGCAATAATTGTTTTACTTTCTGGATTTATTTCTTTTACATCCGCTAATCTGAAATAGAAATTTTTTTGGCGTTTGATGAACATTCGTAATGGGTAAACAATGGAATCTGGTTCAATACCACTTGTAGAAACTTGATACAGCAAGGGTTGAAATGCATGATAATTATGTTTATTAATCATTACTAATTGTACTGGAAGTTTTCTCAGTTTTTTAACAAGATTTAAACCTGCAAACCCTCCACCTATTACTACAACTCTTGGTAAATCTGATTTTTGAACATTCATGTAAATTATTCTTAAAATTGTTTGTAAATTTACAACAGTCACCATTAAAATGCACTTTGAATCTTAATATTTTTCAACTATTGGCACTTTTATAAAATATACTAGCTATCTCTTGATCATTGCCAAAAAAAACCATGAAAAATTAATATCTTCACACTATTGATGTCAAAAATAAAAACACTTTAAAAATTTATGGATTCTATAAAAAACTATATTAAAGAACATAAAAATCGCTTTTTAACCGAACTTATTCAACTTTTAAAAATTCCATCTATTAGTGCAGATGCTTCTTATCATAAAGAAATCTTACTTTCTGCCGATTTTATTAAAAAAAGTTTAGAAAAAGCAGGTTGTGATAAAGTAGAATTATGCGACACCCCAGGAAATCCAATTATTTATGGTGAAAAAATTATTGATGCAAGTTTACCTACAGTTTTAGTATATGGTCATTATGATGTACAACCTGCAGATCCTATAGAACTGTGGAATTCTCCTCCTTTTGAACCTGTTATCAAAAAAACGGAGATTCATCCAGAAGGTGCCATTTTTGCACGTGGTTCTTGTGATGATAAAGGACAAATGTATATGCATGTTAAAGCTTTAGAATACATGACATCAACAGGAAATTTGCCTTGTAACGTAAAATTTATGATTGAAGGTGAAGAAGAAGTTGGTTCAGAAAGTTTAGCTTGGTTTGTACCAAGAAACAAAGAAAAATTAGCCAATGATGTTATTTTAATTTCTGATACAGGAATGATTGCAAACGATATTCCGTCCATAACAACTGGTTTACGTGGATTGAGTTATGTAGAAGTTGAAGTTACTGGACCAAATAGAGATTTACATTCTGGTTTATATGGAGGAGCAGTTGCAAATCCTATCAACATTTTAACCAAAATGATTGCTTCTTTACATGATGAAAATAATCATATTACAATTCCTGGTTTTTATGATAATGTAGAAGAACTATCAACTGAAGAAAGAGCAGAAATGGCAAAAGCACCTTTTTCTTTAGATGATTATAAAGATGCTTTAAAAATAGATGATGTTTATGGAGAAAAAGGTTTTTCTACAAACGAACGTAATGCAATAAGACCTACTTTAGATGTTAATGGAATTTGGGGAGGTTATACTGGTGAAGGTGCAAAAACAGTAATTGCAAGTAAAGCTTTTGCAAAAATTTCTATGCGTTTAGTTCCTAATCAAGATTGGAGAGAAATTACGGAATTATTCAAAAATCATTTTGAAAGTATTGCTCCAAAATCAGTAAAAGTAGTTGTAAAACCTCATCATGGAGGTCAAGGTTATGTAACTCCAACAAATAACATTGCTTATAAAGCAGCAAGCCAAGCTTATGAAACAACTTTTGGTAAAACTCCAATTCCTCAAAGAAGTGGAGGAAGTATACCAATTGTAGCCTTATTTGAAAAAGAACTTAAAAGTAAAACTATATTAATGGGCTTTGGGTTAAATTCAGATGCCATTCATTCTCCTAACGAGCATTTTGGAGTTTGGAATTACTTAAAGGGCATTGAAACTATTCCATATTTTTATACTAATTTCACTAAGCTTTACTAATAATTATTATCTTTGACGCAATTTAACAAGTAATTTTATCTCTTTAACGATAAAATGAAACAGTTGATAAGATAAAATTCCCCAAAATCATTAATAGTATTAATTTTGTCATTAATCAAGTAACTGAAAAAAAAATAATAAATAAACAAAAATAAGATGAAGAAAATTTACTTTGGGGCAGTATTTACATTATTGTCTTTTTTAACTCAAGCACAAGAAGATTTCGACCACTGGTCTATAGATATTGGAGGTGGATTACATCAAATTGGTTCAACTATATCTCCAGGTTATTCTGCAAATATTTTAGGGCAAGGAAGTATGGGGTATAGATATATGTTCAATGAAAAATTTGGTGTACGTTTAGACTTAGGTTACAATAGCTTTAGTGCAAACGAAAACAGTACTGCAGATTTTAAATCTAATTATTACAGAGCTTCTTTAGAAGGTGTTGTAAATTTAGGTAACCTTTTAAATTTTAAATCGTTTACTAATCGTTTTAATCTTTTAGCACATATTGGTGCAGGTGCAGCTTCTTTAAATGTTACAGAACCAACAGATAATGGTGGAGACTTAATGTATGTAATGAATTTGGGGTTAACACCACAAATTAAATTAACAGATAGGTTTTCATTATTTTTAGATATCAATTCTTTAATTCATTTTCATCAAGAAGATAATTTTGATGGTGGGGCTAATACAAGTTCAAGAGAATCTAATATTAGTTTAATGAATACTTCTATAGGTCTAAATATTGCTTTAGGTAAAAACAAGCAATCTGCTGATTTCTGGAATGAAGAATTAGATGAAGAAGTAATGGATAGCGAACTAGTTACATTAAAAAAGCGTTTAGATTCAGCTGAGAAAGAAATTGCAATCTTAAAAACAAAAGGATCTGGTCCTAATAAAGAACTTATTATGACAGAACTTGATGAAAGATATGTTAAAAAGAACGAAATTAATAAATATGCAAATGTTGTTAGTGGTTCTAATGTAGATTTTATCAAAAACTTACTAAACAGCGGTTATATTAATGTATATTTTGATACAAACAAAACTAAAATTCAGGATGGTTCATTAAACTCAGTAAATTATTTAAAACAATTTATGTTAGATAACCCTTATGTAAATGCAGAATTAATTGGTTATGCTGATGAAACTGGTACTGCTGAAAGAAACAAAACACTTTCTCAAAATAGAGCAAAAATGGTATTTGACGTTTTAGTAGCTGCAGGAATAAACCCAACAAGACTTTCTTATTTTGGTGGTGGAGAAGATACATCTGTTGCAAAAGACGCAAGACAATTAGCTAGAAAAGTTACTTTTAAAATTAAATAAATTTTAAATTTTATCATATTTAAAAAGCATCAACATTAATTTGTTGATGCTTTTTTTATATTATAAGAAACTCTAAGCTTTCTTAAAGTTATTTTTTTAAAATATAAGCTTTGGTTATATAATCTACTTTAGGAAACTTTTCTCTTAAAAACTTATTCCCAAATTTGTTTATAGAATCTTGTTTACGGCCTAATTTATCTCCATAACCATCGTAAAACTCTAAAATATTTTCTTGACCAGAAATTACTTTGGCAATTACAGGAAAACCAGTTACTCCAGAATAAGCCAATTTATCTAATCTATGATTTTCTTTTAGGTTGATAAATATTTGATTGGATCTAGAATTTACTCCTCCTCTAGCAAAAGAAATAGTCATAGAATCATTTTTCTGAACTACAGGCTCATCTATAATTTTTCTACTTTGCCAAGCTTTATTTATTAGAGTATCATTATGTAAACCAAATTGAGCAACAAAATTTGGTACAACTCTAAAAATAGCTATATCTTCATAATAATCATTTTTTATTAGTTGATACAATCTATCCACTCCATTTGGAGACCATTCTCTTTTTGCTTCAATCTCAAAATTACCTTTTGTAGTTTCAAATCTTGCTTTAAAACTAGCAGGAGCTTCTTTTTTTAACCATTTTTCATTAAACTTTTTTGCTGCACAAGAATACATTATAAGTATCGATACTAATAGTAAAATTCGTTTCATTCTATTTTTTTTATAAAACCAAAGGTATAAAAAGTAAAAACTATTTTAACTCTACGTTTGTAGAATTAAAATTTTTATTCTATGTTTGTAGAGTAAAAATATTTGAAGGATGCAATTATCAAAAACAGAAGAACAATTAATGCAATATTTATGGAAGCGTAAAAAGGCATTTTTAAAAGATTTATTAGAAGATTTTCCTGAGCCAAAACCAGCGACTACAACTGTTGCAACCCTTTTAAAAAGAATTAAAGACAAAGGTTTTATAGATTATAAATTATTTGGAAAATCTAGGGAATATTACCCAATCATAAAAAAGACAGATTATTTTTCGAAACACGTAAATAGTCTAATCAAAAACTTCTTCAATGATTCTGCAAGTCAATTTGCATCGTTTTTTACTAAAGAAACAAATTTATCTACTAATGAATTAGAAGAATTAAAAAAGGTAATAGATTCTCAAATAAAAAAACAACAAAAATGATTGCATATCTTTTAAAATCAGCAACTTGTTTAGCATTACTTCTTGCATTCTATTACTTAGTTTTAGAAAGAGAGAAAATGCATAATTTTAATCGATTCTATTTAATAGGTAGTATATTCTTTTCATTTTTAGCTCCTTTATATATTATTTATGTTGATGCTACTCCTATCATTATTGAGAATGTTTCAGCCGGAAATATAACTTACGATATTGAAAATATCTCATCAGAAATTATTATTGAGAACCCTATTGATTACAAATCAATTTTAGTCACCATTTATTTTATAATATCAACAATATTATTCATTCGTTTATGTAAAAATTTATTTAACATAATTCATAAAACAAGAAAAAACACAGCAATTCCTTTTGAAAAAGCAATTTTAATTTTGGTTAATGATAAAATATTACCTCATACTTTTTGGAACTATATTTTCATCAATAAAAATGATTACGAAAACAAAAAGGTTGAAAAAGAACTTTTTACACACGAGCTAACACACGTTACACAAAAACACACACTAGATATATTACTCTTAGAATTATTACAAGCCATTTTTTGGGTAAACCCTTTCTTTATTTTGCTAAAAAAAGCGGTGCAACTAAACCATGAATTTTTGGCAGATGAGAGTGTAATTCATCAACATAAAAACACAATCCAATATCAGCATTTATTAGTAAATAAAGCTGCTTGGAAAAACGAATATTACTTGGCCAGTAATTTGAATTATTCACTTACTAAAAAAAGATTAAAAATGATGACCACACAAAGTTCGCACACAAAAATCTTGTTAAAAAAACTGGCGGTAATTCCGTTATTAGCAGGATTTGTTTACCTCTTTGCAGAAAGAGTTGAAGCGCAAGAAGTACAAGAAATTGTAGAAAACCCAATAGAGACTATTGAAGAACAACTTAATTCAAAAGAAGGATACCCTATTAAAACAGGGTTTATAGAAATTAAAAACAACAAATATTTTTATGTAGATGTAAATAAATCTATTAAATATTATAATAAAAATGGAATATTGAGTGATAAAAATGGTAAAACATTATCAAATAAAAAAGCAAATGCAAGTGAAATTCTACCAGATAATTACATAACAAAAACATACTTAAATAATAAAGTATTCTGTGAGTTTCTAGATGATAAACCAAGTGAAAAAGCTAAATGGCAAAAATTATCTGATGTAGATACTATACAAATTATTGAAGTTATAGAAGAAAAGAAGCCAAAAGAAATTGAAATAAAAGAGCAAAAAAAGAAATATAATTCTCCAAGCAGTAATGGTTCTCAACAAAGTTTTAATGATATTAAGTTAGCGGATGTTAAAAAACTATATGCAAAAATAAATTCAACAAGTAATGTTTATAACAGAAAAAATAAATATTACGAAGAATTACGTTTAGAAAAACCACATTTTGTAAAAAGTACTAAAGAAAGACAAAAACAATTAGAAAAATTATTTTCAGAATTAGGGAGTTTGTACTTTAAATTATCAAAAGAAAATAAAGAAAAAGCTAAAAGACCTATTCATCCCTATGATCCTTATTTAAAATTAAGAAAAAACAATAAAGTATTTTATAAATTAAGAAAAGAATTAACAGAAGAAGACAAATTATTAATTCCACCTCCACCACCTGTTCCAAATGCATCAGAAGAAGAAATTTTAAGAGCGAAAAAAGCTTATGAAGCTTGGAAAAAAAGGACTGGAAATGACTTTGCTCCTCTACCTCCACCAAATAATCATTTAGACCAAGTGATTGAAATGGCAAAAAAAGGAGCCGAATTTTATTATGAAAAAGAGCCTATAAATTCTGATAAAGCAATAGCCTTATTAAAAGAGAATAAAAGTTTAACCATACACTCAGAAAGCACAAATAATAGCAATTATAAAGTATGGATTTCAAATACATCACTAAAGAATAAACCATCAGAGAAAGGAACAATAAGTATTCACAACAGCACAAATAAAGTAGTGAAAACAAAATTTTCTATCATTCTTGAAAAAGATCAAGAACAAATTAAAATGATTTGTAAAAAAGGATGTGAATGGAAAGAATTAAATTTTAAGCTGAATCTAAAAACTCCTCAAATTGTAAATAAATATGGGTTAAACGAAGTGAATCAAAGAAATAAAGATGATTCTTTTTACTTAGTTCTATTACAAGATAAAGGCACTTTTGATATGAAAAGCACAAAAAACACAAAGTGGAAAGGCGTTAGTGGGTCTTCTAATGAAAAGATGAAACTACTAATTAATGAAAATAAAGTGAAATCTATAATTAAATAAACAGTTTATAAGCCTCGAAAATTTGAGGCTTTTTTTTATGTAACAAATTCGCTTTTAAAACGTTGTATTTATACATTTAAATACAAAACTTTTGCTTAAAAATTTCTTTCTTACCTGTTCTGGAGTTGATAAAAATTTAATTAACGAGTGTTCTAATGGAGAACAAAATAAATATGTTGGTATTGGTGCCACAGTTTTTTTTACAGCAATTATGGCAATTATTGCTGGTTCATATGCTTTATACACTGTTTTCGATAATTTGTATAGTGCTATTTTCTTCGGATTAATTTGGGGATTGTTAATCTTTAATTTAGACAGGTTTATAGTCTCTACCATTAAAAAAACAGATTCTAAATGGAAAGAATTTACACAAGCAACTCCTAGAATAATTTTGGCAATTATTATTGCAACTGTTATTTCTAAACCTTTAGAATTAAAATTGTTCGAAAAAGAAATCAATCAGGTTTTGTTGACAGAAAAAAACCAAATGACTTTGGACAACAAATCTCAAATTGCACAACAATTTATACCAGAGATTGATAAAATAAACGCTGAAATTGAAGTGCTTCAACAAGAAATTATTAGTAAAGAAAATGAAACCAATAATTTGTACGAGATTTATATTTCTGAAGCAGAAGGTACAACTGGAACAAAAAAATTAGGCAAAGGACCCGTTTACAAAGAAAAAAGAGCAAAACACGACGCTTCTTTATTGGCTTTACAGCAACTGAAAAAAGAAAACTCAGCTAAAATTGAACAAAAAGAAAGTACAATTGCTTCTTTAATAGAAAATCAAAAGTTGGCAGAAACAAAATCGCAACCCATAATTTCTAATTTTGATGGATTAATGGCAAGAATTAATGCTTTAGGTGAGTTACCATTCTTTACATCTTTTTTTATTTTCTTGCTGTTTTTGGCTATTGAAACATCTCCAATTATTGCAAAATTATTAGCGCCAAAAGGTGAATATGATTTTAAACTCGAAGAAAAATTATCTGCTGTTAAAACTTGGGCAACTCAACAAATGCAACAAAGAGAACAAATGTTAAATGCTGATATTACTATAGATAATAAAGTTTATAAAGATATAACTGCTGATGAAGAATTGTACAACTACAAACAAAAAATGGCAAGAGAGTTAATGAAATTACAGGCAGATTCGTTTTATAAAAAACAACAGAAAATGTTATAAAAAATAGTATTCTTCTTTAAGATTCGAATAACCTTAAAAACTTCAATAACACATCAAACAAGTTTAGCCCAGATTGAATGGCTTGTTTAAGCTCTTTTTGTTTTTACAAAAAAGCGAGTAATGAAAGCTGGAAATAGCTACAAATAATATATATAAAAGTCTCGTTTCTAAAAGAGTATAAAAAAGGTGTAAAAACAAAAAAAGCGTCCCTTTATAGGGAAGCTTTCCATTGGTTAACAAAACCACGACACTTTTACTAAAGTGCCAAAACAACACAACTAAATGTTACTTTAACAAAAAGCAACATGCAAATATACACTGTTTTTAATTATCAAGAAATAATTATCTGTTTTTTTACAATTTTCTCAATTGTCTATTTACTCATAGATTGTATCTTTGTTGCCTTTATTTAACACTAGAATTATAAGCAAATGCAATTATCAGAACAAGAAGTTGTACGTAGAGAGAAACTCGAAAAATTAAGAGATTTGGGTATAAACCCTTATCCAGCAGATTTATTTCCAATAAATTCAAATTCGAAGGAAATAAAACAGGAGTTTACTGAAGAAAAACAGGTAATTATTGCTGGTAGACTAATGTCTAGAAGAATACAAGGTAAAGCGTCTTTTGCTGAATTACAAGATGGTGAAGGTAGAATACAAGTGTATTTTAATCGTGATGAAATCTGTAAAGGTGAAGATAAAACGTTGTACAATGACGTTTATAAAAAATTACTAGATATTGGTGATTTTATAGGTATTGAAGGTACGTTATTTACTACAAAAGTTGGTGAAAAAACAGTAATGGTTAACAATTTTAAATTGCTTTCTAAGGCTTTAAAACCACTACCATTACCAAAAGTAGATGCAGAAGGTAACACTTTTGATGCTTTTAACGATCCTGAAATGCGTTATAGACAACGTTATGCAGATTTAGTGGTAAATCCGCATGTAAAAGAAGTATTTGTAAAAAGAACAAAATTGTTTAATGCAATGCGTTCTTTCTTTAATGATGCTGGTTATTTTGAAGTTGAAACTCCGGTTTTACAACCAATTCCTGGTGGTGCAGCAGCAAGACCTTTTATTACACATCATAATTCTTTAGACATACCTCTTTATATGAGAATTGCTAACGAATTGTATTTAAAAAGACTAATTGTTGGTGGTTTTGATGGTGTTTATGAATTCTCTAAAAACTTTAGAAATGAAGGAATGGATAGAACTCATAATCCTGAATTTACAGCCATGGAAATCTATGTTTCTTACAAAGATTACAACTGGATGATGGATTTCTGTGAGCAACTTTTAGAGCATTGTGCAATTGCTGTAAACGGAACTTCTGAAGCTACTTTTGGTGAGCACAAAATAGACTTTAAAGCGCCTTATGCTAGAGTTACTATGGCAGATTCTATTAAACATTTTACTGGTTTTGACATTACAGGAAAAACAGAAGATGAAATTAGAACAGCTGCTAAAAGCATGAATATTCCTGTGGATGAAACAATGGGGAAAGGAAAATTAATTGATGAAATTTTTGGTGAAAAATGTGAAGGAAACTACATTCAGCCAACTTTTATTACAGATTATCCAAAAGAAATGTCTCCACTTTGTAAAGAACACAGAGACAACCCAGAATTAACAGAGCGTTTTGAATTGATGGTTTGTGGTAAAGAAATTGCAAATGCATATTCTGAATTAAATGACCCAATTGACCAACGTGAGCGTTTTGAACATCAACTAAAATTAGCAGCAAAAGGAGATGATGAAGCAACAGAATTTATTGATCAAGACTTTTTACGTGCTTTAGAATACGGAATGCCACCAACTTCTGGAATGGGAATTGGAATGGATAGATTAATAATGTTTTTAACAAATAACCAATCTATACAAGAAGTGTTATTTTTTCCGCAAATGAGACCAGAAAAAAAAGCTCCTTCTATAGAACTGAATGATGAGGAAAAAGCGGTTTTAGAAATTATTACAAAAGCAGAAAAAATAGAATTAGTTGCATTAAAAACACAATCTGGTTTATCTAACAAAAAGTGGGATAAAACCATTAAAGGCTTAACTAAAAAAGATGTTGCAAAGGTTTCTAAAACTGATGAAGGTTTGTTTGTAGAAATTGTTTAACAATTACTAATTCTGATTTTTTTTCAGAATCTATAAAATATTAAGAAGGGATTACAGCAATGTAGTTCCTTTTTTTGATTTCTTATTTGTTGTTTCTTAACAAATATTCTAATACGTTTGCAAGTACTAATTCTATAAATAATCAATGGAAAATTATAAAGAAGTAATTGAATGTGTTTATGATGATTTAAAACACATAAACGATACAGGTAAAGTTGCAGATTATATACCAGAATTGGCGTTTGTAGATTCTAATAATTTTGGAATTAGTATAACTACAATTGATAAACAAAACTTTGGAGTTGGAGATTTTGAAAAAAAATTTTCTATACAAAGTGTATCTAAAATTCTTTCATTAACCTTAGCGTATAAATTTGAAGGCGCAAAATTATGGGACAGAGTAGATGTAGAACCTTCTGGAAATCCGTTTAATTCTCTTTTGCAATTAGAAGCCGATTTTGGGAAACCTAGAAACCCATTTATAAATGCAGGAGCCATTGTTATTTGTGATGTTTTAGTTAGTCATTTAAAAAATCCGAAGAAAGAATTTTTAGAATTTTGCAGAGAAATCTCAAACAATCAAAACATTAATTACAATGAAAAAGTTGCTGAATCTGAAAAAACATCTGGTTTTAGAAACGTCGCTTTATGTAATTTTATTAAATCTTTTGGCAATATTAAAAATGATGTAGATGATGTTTTAGATTTCTATTTTCATATTTGCTCTATAGAAATGACTTGTAAAGAGCTCTCAGAAATTTTCCTTTTTTTAACTGATGACCAGTATACAAACAAAAAAGGAGAAAGTATACTTACTGAAAGCCAGGCAAAAAGAATAAATGCAATAATGCTTACTTGTGGTTTTTACGATGAATCTGGTGAGTTTGCCTTTAGAGTTGGTTTACCAGGTAAAAGTGGTGTTGGTGGTGGTATTGTTGCCATTCATCCTGATGAATATTGCATTACAGTTTGGAGCCCAAAATTAAATAAAAAAGGGAATTCTTATAAAGGAATGCTATTTTTAGAAAAATTTACTACTAAAACAGCTTCTTCTATTTTTTAAAAAACTAAAATTCAATTATTTAAAGTTAAAATAATTTTATTTTTATCTTTGGTTTTATGAATTGTAAAAACTGCCAAAATCCTTTAAAAGAAAATGCACATTTTTGTGAAAATTGTGGAGCTAAAGTAGTTACAGATAAAATTACTTTTAAAAATCTGTTTTTAGATTTTTTTATAAATGTTTTCGGTTTTGATAGTACTTTTTTTCTAACAATGAGAACTATTTTAATTACTCCTGAAAAAATTCTAAAGGAATATTTAGGTGGAGTTCGCAAACGCTATATGAATCCGTTTGCATTTTTAGCAGTTTCTGCTGGTATTTCTCTTTTAGTTTTCAATTATTTTGCTGATGATTTTATTGCTATCAATAAATCTGTAAACACAAGTCAATTAATTCAACTAGAAAAAGACACCAAAATTGACACTTCTAAAATGATAGATCTGTCTGAAAAAGAAAAAAGCAAATTAGAAAGAAGAAAAAAAACTGCAGAAATGCAATTGAAGTTGAATGATGGTATAATGCAATTTATGCTTCGTTATTTAAATCTTTTAACTTTTGTATTTTTATTTATACTTGCTATTTTAAGTAAATGGACCTTTTGGAAACCTTATAATTATGGTGAACATTTAGTGATTAATGCTTACATATATGGTTTTGCTAATTATTTAACTTTAATCTTATTTTTCTTAGCAATTGCCTTTTATCCTTCTATATACTTTTACAGTACTTTACTTTATATACTATTTTATATCTATGCTTTTGGTAGATTTTTTAAAGTGTCTATTTGGAAAAATTTTCTAAGAACACTAAAGTTTTTATTTGGTTTAGCAGTTGTTTGTTTAATACTATTTATAATTACTACTATTATAGTTTTGCTTTTGAGTGTTATGGGAGTTATAGATTTTGCTGTTTAATTCGCTTTATACTTCATACCTAAATGCACCACTTTTTTAGTTTCAAAAAATGGTTCATCAAAATAATTAGGCAAATCGTAAATGGTTGCAGAAGTATATAGTTTTAATTCTTCTGATAAATCACCACCTTTTAAATATAGAATTCCGTTTTTTAAATCGTGATTTTGCTTTTTGGCAATTTTACCTTTATTCCACCTTACAAAAGTTTCCATTTGGGCAACTGCTCTACTCACTATAAAATCGTAAGTATCTTTTACCTCTTCTACTCTACCATGTGTTGTTTTTACATTTTCTAATCCTAAACCTACCACAACTTCATCTACCACTTTTATTTTTTTACCAATAGAATCTACTAAATGAAACTGTGTTTCTGGAAACAAAATTGCCAAAGGAATACCTGGAAAACCACCACCTGTACCAACATCCATTACTTTTGCTCCTGGTTTAAATTGCATTACTTTAGCAATCCCTAAAGAATGCAAAACGTGTCTTAAATACAGCTCATCAATATCTTTTCTAGAAACTACGTTTATTTTCAAGTTCCAATCTTCATATAAATCTTGTAATTTAGAAAATTGCTTAATTTGATTTTCAGATAAATCTTTAAAATATTTGTGTATAATTTCCATGAATAATAAAATTTGTAATGCAAAAATAGTTATTTGTTACTTACAATTCTTTACAAAAGCTGACGTTTATCATATACAGCAATGTAAAATATCTTATTTTTGCTAACTTTAATAAATATATGAATACAATAAAATTTTCTAGAGTAGATAAAGCTAAGTTTTTTAGAACTCTAAATAAAAGAGTAAATACTTACTTTAAAGAAAATAATATAAAAAGAACAGGGAACTGGAAACTATATACAAAAGCAATTGTAATGTTTTCTTTATTTTTAATTCCTTTTATATTAATACTAACAGTTTCTATGCCTCAATGGGTTATGGCACTTTTAATGGTAATTACTGGTGTTGGAATGGCTGGTGTTGGTATGAATGTAATGCATGATGCTAATCATGAATCTTTTTCTAAAAGAAAATGGGTTAATAAATTAATGGGGAGCAGCATTTATATTTTAGCTGGTAATGTTTATAATTGGAAAGTACAACACAATGTTTTACATCATACTTTTACTAATGTAGAAGGCCATGATGAAGATATAGATGCTGGTAGAATTATCCGTTTTTCATTACATTCTAAATGGTTAAAAATTCATAAAATTCAGAAATATTATTCTATATTTTTATACGGATTACTAACCATAAATTGGGCAATAACTACAGATATAAAACAAATGCGTAGTTATTTAAAACGCAAATTATCTTATGGTAAGTTTCCTAATCCAAAAGTAGAATGGACTAAATTAGTGATTTCTAAAATTGCATACTATGCACTTTGGATAGTTTTACCAATCTTGGTTTTAGACATTGCTTGGTGGAAAGTTTTAATAGGCTTTTTTGTAATGCACTATACTGCAGGTATGATTTTGAGTTTGGTTTTTCAATTAGCACACATTGTACCTAATACAGAAATGCCTCTTCCTGATGAAAATGGAAATTTAGAACACACTTGGGCAGTCCATCAATTATACACCACAAGTAACTTTGCACCAAGCAATTGGCTTGTAAATTTTTATACTGGAGGCTTAAATCATCAAGTTGAACATCATATTTTTCCACACATTTCTCATGTACATTATAGTAAATTAGCTAAAATTGTAAAAGAAACAGCTAATGAATTTAATTTGCCCTATAATGAATATCAAACAATGAGAAAAGCTATTATAGAGCACTTTAAACACTTAGGTGTTTTAGGACAAGAACCTGAATTAGCGTAAACAAAATTTCAACAATTTACATTTAAAATGACACATCCATTATCGGACAGAATTAACAGCTTGCCAGCGTCTCAGACATTAGCAATGGCTGCTAAAGCAAGAGAATTAAGAGCAGAAGGAAAAGATATTATTGGTTTAAGTTTAGGAGAACCTGACTTTAACACACCAGATTTTATTAAAGATGCTGCTATTGATGCTATTAATGAAAACTATAATTCTTACACACCTGTAGATGGTTATGGAGAATTAAAAGAAGCAATTTGTACAAAATTTAAACGAGACAACGATTTAGATTACAAACCAAGTCAAATTGTAGTATCTACAGGAGCTAAACAATCTATTGCAAATATTGCACAAGTTTTATTAAACCCTGGAGATGAAGTTTTATTACCTGCACCTTATTGGGTTAGTTATTCTGCAATTGCAACTTTATGTGAAGCTTCTTTTGTAGAAATCCCTTCTTCTATTGATACTGATTTTAAAATTACACCAGAACAATTAGAAGCTGCTATTACTCCTAAATCTAAAATGATTTTCTTTAACTCACCAAACAACCCTAGTGGAACTATTTATAGTGAAGCTGAGTACAGAGCATTGGCTGCAGTTTTAGAAAAATATCCGCAGATTTATGTTTTATCTGATGAAATTTACGAACATATTAACTACGACACAAAACCTTTTAGTTTTGCAGCTATAGAAAGTATGTACGATAGAACTATAACTGTAAATGGTTTAGCTAAAGCATTTGCAATGACTGGTTGGAGAATTGGTTATATTGGCGCTCCAGAATGGATTGCTAAGGCGTGTACAAAAATGCAAGGGCAAATAACTTCTGGTACAAACTGTATTGCACAAAGGGCTGCAATTACTGCTGTATTAGCTCCAATAAATAAAATTCAATATATGGTAGACGAGTTTAAAACTCGTAGAGATATTATTATTGGCTTATTAAGAGAAATAGAAGGATTTAAAGTAAATGTACCTGAAGGTGCTTTTTATGTTTTTCCTGATGTTTCTGCATTTTTTGGTAAAACTATTGATGGCGTAAAAATTGAAACTGCCAGCGATTTTTCTTTATTTATTTTAGAAAAAGCTAATGTTGCCACTGTAACTGGTGATGCTTTTGGTGCACCAGATTGTATTAGAATTTCTTATGCAGCTTCTGAATTACAAATTAGAGAAGCAGTTAAGAGAATTAAAGAGGCTTTAAGTTAGTCTTAAACCTAAATAATTTTCGCATATTAAAAATAAAAATCCATCTAAAAAGATGGATTTTTATTTTTACAAATACTTTTTAATTAATAAACAATTTTAATTATTGCTACAAAAAACAAAGCAACTCTTAATATAGTACCTGTTTGGCTTTGTACATGATCTTGATGACTTTCTATTATAGATTTAAAATTAGATAATGTAGCTCTTTTAGAGGCTGAAATACCTTGTTTAATTTCTCTTTTATAAGTTGATGTTAAAATTCCTCTTTCTGTTGTGTTTGTGTATATTGATTTCATAAGGTTTGGTTAAATTGATTACATACTTAAGACGAGATATAATTTATTTTGTTACAAGCTAAACAACAAACAATCAGCCCAAAAAATCATTTTTTATAGCATTGATGGTTTACGAGCATCAGAAAAAAAATCAAAATAAAACAAAAAAACCACCAAAAAGATAAACTTTTTGATGGTTAAATTTAATATTAACTATTTATTAAACTAATCTACTACCAATTTACTTGCAGTATAATTTCTATAATCATTAGAGACTTTTACTAAATATAAACCTCTTTTTAAGCCTTGTCTAAACAATTCTATACTATTATTCCCTATCTGAGTTTCTACTTCTACTCTTCTAATTAAAGCACCTGTTAAAGAATACACTTCAATTTTAGTTTTAGTATCTATTTCTGAATAAAAACGAATATTAGTTTTTGTACTTAAAGGATTAGGGTAAATGATGCTTTCATTTTCAGCAATAACCTCAGATCCTACACTTAAAGCTTGTTGTGTAAACTCAATGTTTTTTAGTTCCAATTCTTTATCAACCGCTGTTTGTCCATCAGAAGACATCGTAAAGACCATATTTACAGCATCACTTAAATCTATATCACCTTCTGTTGTTGATTTAAAATAAGAATAAGGTATTGCATAATGTGTTTCTCCTTCTGTTAATGTAATTGTTGTTCTAAATTGGCTCTCCCAAGCATCTACGCTTTCTTTAAGTATTGTAATTTCTATATCTCCTGTTCCACTTGCATCAAACTCTAAAACATCGTATTCTGATAAATCTAATGCTGTAAATCTTGGTGTAAAAGATCTAAAGACTGCAACATATTCACTTGTATTTGCTTTTAAAGAAATGTTTCTTTCTACTCTATAACCACTTCCTGTATAAACATTATCGTTTTGAGATATTGTAAACTCTGTTACAGTTGTACCTGCAGGTGAATCGTCTTTACCCCAAACACCATCAGACATAAACAAATCATCAGGAGTTAAATTAAACTCATTTTCAATTCTAAAACCTATATCAAAAATGTTTCCTGTTTCTATTGTTACGTGTTCTATATAGTTACCATTTAATTGAATTGTATTATTAAAGTATTCTGTATCTGAAGTTTCTGTTCTTTTAAAACCAGCATCTATTACTGCAGAAGAACTTCTTCTAACATTAATTAATTCTAACTCTAATTTTCCGTTTACATATTCACCTTTTTTAACAAATATTGGTGGTGGAGATGATGTATCGTAATTTGTAATTGGCTTTTGTACTTCGAATAACTCTAATGCTTCATGACCAAGTGTTAATAAATCATCTATACTACTTGCCCAAATTTGGAAGTTGTAATATGTTGCACCTGCTTCGTATTTATCTATATTCCAATGGCTATCAATTTGAAAGTTTTCGTCATTATTAATTAATCTACCAGAAAAACTTAAAACAAATTCTTTACTACCATTACTATTTTTTATAATTGATTTTATAAAATGAACCCCTTCTCCTTCTCCATTTTCATCACTTTCTTGAAATAACTCAATTGTAGAGACAGATAATAATTCTGCACCTAATAAACGATCACAAATAAACTTAGTATGTTCATAAACACCATCTTCTGTTTTAGTTGCTAAGACTACTGCTATAGTTTCGTTATTTTTCACATAATCTAAAGAATATAATTCTGTAGCATTTGTAATATCAACTAAATCTGTAGCAGAAGATTCTACTGCTGTTGCACCCTCTATTACATCTAAAGGAATTAAATCTTGTAAAGCAATATTTTCATTTTTTGCTATGGATGTTTTATATTTTTTAGTCTTTACTACTTTTTTAGCAGTTTGAATATCAAATTTATGATTGCCTTTTACTCTTAAATAATTTCTCTGATTAATTTTTTGTGATAAACGATCGTTACTTTCTAAACCACCATCATTACCACTAGAAACTTCTGGTAAAATAACTGGGCATTCTGCAACACCAGAACAAGAAGGATCATCACAATCTGTTAAACCATCTCCATCATCATCTAAACCATTAATACAATCTTCTTGTGGTACAGGAGCTGTAGGACATCTTGCACCATCATTAGAGCTACTAGAAGGTCCGAATGCAAAAAGATTAGAATCCATTGTATCTCCTGATTCTAAAGATTGTACATCTTTAATTACATATACTGTACCTGTTTGATTTGCTGATACATAAAAACGACCAGAAGCATCAAAATAAACGGCTCCATAATGATAATCTAATCCTGTTAATATTGGCACTTCACCTAAATCTACAATTTCACTTGTTGTTCCATTTATTCTATATAAATGATTTGTACCTTTTTCTACAGTATATAAATGCCCATCTACAGCATTAAATGCCCAATCATGAATACTTAAATTTACAGAAAATGTTCCTTGACTTATAAATTTTGTATAATTTTCAGAATCTGGATTTAAATCAATTGTATAATAAATTTTTCCTCCTCCTTTTAAATAATAGATTCCTTCTGAACTAACATCTCCTATATATCTACTAGAAGTAGGCAATTCATCAATATAAAAACTTTCTACATTAAAATTCTTTCCAATTCTTACAATTGTTTTAGAAGGAGTAGCTACTGACCCCCAAATGTACCCATCTGTAGGATTGTAACCTACAGCATTAACATTGCCTTCAGTAACATTTTCTTTTATTAAATAAGAGCTTCCTGAAGCTAAATCTAATGCATAAATATCATTTCTTTGAAATAAATATGCATTATAATCGCAACTAAAAGGTTCGTCTTGTGCATACCCGAAAAATCCTACTAAAAGAATTAATACGAATAGTTTAAATGTTTTGGTTTTTTTTTGTGTTGTTTTCATTGTCCTAGATTTTGGTCAAAGATACAGAGTGGACTAACTATAAAACTTTAAAAAAAGTTGCTTTACTTTAAAGTGTCGACTAACGGTATAATTGGGGGTTATTACTTGTTTGATAACAATTTACAAAAAAAAGTCACATCAAAACGATGTGACTTTTATAATTTAATGAAAACTTAAAAATTAATCTACATTATCATGTAAAAAAGAGTTATTTGATTTAAAATCAATACTTTCTTCATCTTTTTTTAACGCTGTTTTAGTTTTACTTGTAGTCATATTCTTATCTAAATCTACTCCTAGTCTTTTATAAGCTGGCTGACGTTCTATTTCGTCTATGTTTTTATTTAAGTTTTCTTTAAAGTCGTAATTAAATTTTTTCATATTCTTACGTCTTTCTTCTGCTCTTTTTTGCAACTCATTTATAGTTAAATCCATAGGAGAAACTTCTTCACTTAAAGTTTCTATATTATTAACTTCATTTGGAGTAGCTGATTTTAGCTCAAACTTAATTTCTTCTTCTGCAATTTTTCTTTCTTCAGTAATTCTAGAACTCTTACCAATTGTTGGTTCTGCTGCAAAATCTTCTAAAACGTAACGTGTTTCTTTTTTTGCTACAATTTCTGTTGCTCCAAACACTTCAATATTATTAACATTTACTTCCTTTTCTTCGTTTGTAATGCTAAATTTTATTTCATCGTCTTTTGTAACTTCTGTGTAAGAATTTAAAGGCAAATCAAACAACAAATCAGTTTGTATAGGTTTTGGCTCTTCTTCTATTTTTTCTTGTTTAACAATATCAGTAATAATAAAGTCATCCTCAGAAATTATAGTATTAGAAACTTCTTCGAATTCTACTGGCATACTTGCAATAATAGCATTCGTTTTTACTAAATCCATTTTAGGTTTAGTATCCTCTACTTCTTCAACTAAAGTATGTACTATTTTTTCTTCTGCTCTATTTGTAGCTAAAGGTGTATTTATTGTTGGTTGCTTTGTAATTGTTTTTTCTGCAAAATTATAAGTTGCTTTTTGCTCATCTTCTAATGTGTGAATTACTTTTTTAACCTCTGTATTTGTAATTGTACTTTGTTGATCTGCAGCAAAACCTGTGGCAACAATGGTAACAGAAATAGCATCTCCTAATTCTTCATCTTCTCCAATACCCATAATAATGTTGGCATCATAACCAGCTTCATCTTGAATATAATCATTAATTTCTCCTATTTCATCTAATGTAACTTCACTAGTACCAGAAACTATTAACAACAATACATTTTTGGCTCCTGTAATTTTATTATCATTTAATAAAGGTGAATCTAAGGCTTTAACAATTGCATTTTTGGCTCTTGTTTCTCCTTCTTCTTTTGCAGAACCCATAATTGCTGTACCACTATTAGATAGTACAGTTTTAGCATCATGTAAATCAATATTTTGTTTATAGTGATGTGTAATAACTTCTGCAATACCTTTAGATGCAGTAGATAAAACCTCATCAGCTTTAGAGAAACCAGCTTTAAAACCTAGATTTCCGTAAACTTCTCTTAATTTATTATTGTTTATAACAATTAAAGAATCTACATTTTGGCGCAGTTGATCAATTCCTAATTGTGCTTGTTTTGTACGTCTTTTACCTTCAAAAGCGAATGGCATTGTTACAATACCAACCGTTAAAATATCCATATCTTTTGCAATTTTTGCAATTATAGGTGCAGCTCCTGTACCTGTACCACCACCCATACCAGCAGTAATAAATACCATTTTTGTTTGGGTATTTAACATTTGCTGTACTTCTTGCATACTTTCTTTAGCAGCTTGTGCTCCAATTTCTGGATTTGCACCTGCACCCAAACCTGAAGTAAGGTTTGCACCTAATTGAATTTTATTAGGAATAGGGCTATTTTCTAGAGCTTGTGCATCTGTATTACAGATTACAAAATCTACTCCGTTAATGTGTTGCTTAAACATGTGGTTTACAGCATTGCTACCTCCACCACCAACACCAATTACTTTTATGGTGTTCGATTGTGTTTTTGGCATATCAAATAAAATGTTATCAAATTCTGCGCTCATAATAACGTTTATCTTTTTAAATTTATATTGTTGTTTGTTCTTTCTATTATTCTTTACTGATCTTACTCAGCATTATCTAAAAAATCTTTTAATCCTTCTGTAAACTTCTCGAAGAAAGATTTCTTTTTTGGCTTTGCCTTAATTTCTACTTTTGGTGTTGTATCTTCTTCTGTTTCTTCTTCAGTTTGTTCGTTTACAATTTCTTCTACAACCTCTTCAATTTTTATTTCTTTTTCTAAACCTTCCATTAACAAACCAACTGCAGTTGCATAAGAAGGGCTTGACAGTGCTTCATCAGAATCGCCTGCTAAATGTTCGTTTGGAAATCCAATTCTAGCATCCATACCAGTAATATATTCTACTAACTGACGTAAGTGTTTTAATTGAGAACCACCACCTGTTAACACAATACCTGCAATTAGTTTACCTTTTGCAGTTTCATGTCCGTAATTTTTAATTTCTAAATACACATGCTCTATAATTTCTTGAACTCTAGCATGTATAATTTTTGATAGATTTTTTAAGGTAATTTCTTTTGGTTCTCTACCTCGTAAACCTGGTATAGAAACAATTTCTGTTTCTTTATTTTCTCCTGGCCAAGCAGAACCGAACTTAATTTTTAATAATTCAGCTTGCTTTTCTATAATTGAACAGCCTTCTTTAATATCATCAGTAATAACATTACCTCCAAAAGGTATTACAGCTGTGTGTCTAATAATACCATCTTTAAAAATGGCTAAATCTGTTGTACCACCACCAATATCAATTAAAGCAACACCTGCTTCTTTTTCTTCTTGACTCAATACTGCAGATGCTGATGCCAAAGGTTCTAAAGTAATTTCACTTAAATCTAAACCAGCACTTTTTACACACCTTCCAATATTTCTGATAGATGAAACTTGCCCAACAACTACATGAAAATTAGCTTCTAAACGACCTCCATACATACCTATTGGTTCTTTAATATCAGCTTGAGAATCCACCTTAAATTCTTGTGGTAACACGTGAATAATTTCTTCTCCTGGTAACATTACCAATTTATGTACTTGGTTTACCAAATCATCTATATCTACATCTTCAATTACTTCATCTGCATTATTTCTTGTGATATAATCGCTGTGATGTAAACTTCTAATATGCTGACCTGCAATACCTACTACAACTTCTTCAATTTTAACACCAGATACACTTTCTGCTTCATCTACTGCTTGTTGTATAGATTGTATAGTTTGTGTAATATTACTTACTACACCACGTTTAACGCCTAAACTTTTTGCTTTACCTATACCAACAACCTCAATTTTTCCATATTCGTTTTTACGACCAATCATGGCAACTATTTTGGTTGTACCAATATCTAAACCAACAGCTATTTTATTATCTTCCATTTTAGTTTATTTAGTGCACACAACTTGGTTGTGATATTTTACATTTATTGTTTTATAATTTTGAATAGTTTTATCCAAAAATGTTTTATTATAAAACGCTTTTAATTTTTTAAATTTTACGTCAACTTCTTCTAATTTTCCGAAATCAATTTTATAATTACCACTTCTTACAGAAAATTTATACTCAGAAACGTCAGATTTCTGAATTCCGACTATTTCTTTTTGCAAAAAATCATCCTCTAGAATTTTAGATATTAAAGGCAATATTTCTTTAATATCTTCCTCTTTTCCTATACCAGAAACCAAGATAACTCTTGCTGAATAATTCTCTGACAAAGGCACTTTTACTCCCTGTTTATCAACATAATAAGAACCACCATCAGCAATAATTCTTGCTACAGGAGTTCTTTGTTTTATGATAGATTTAAGTGTACCATTTATGGTTAAAAATACAGATGCTTTTTCTACATAAGGGTTCTTTGCTACCTGTTTTTCTAAACCGTATAAATTTATCACAGATTTTGCTTGGTTTATCACACTCGAGTCATTTTGTATTAACAATTTATTAACCATCGAATGTGTTAAGAAATTATTGTCACCATCTTCAAATTCTATTACTATTTCTGATACTTTTTTTTCTTGATTTCTTACAGATGAAAAACTATACAAAAACCCTAAACTAGCTATTATCAAAAGAAATAGAGTGTATTTTAAAACCTTTTTAAACTTCATTTTCTTGGGGTTTTAAAAATTGTTCTGCAACCTCATTTATCATTACTCCAATATCACCTGCACCTAACATTACTACTATTTTTGATGCCGAATTCTTAATATCTTTAACCAAATGTATTCTTTGGGTCAACTTTTTGTTGCTATTCTCAATTTTATTTAATAACCACTCAGAGGTTACTCCTTTTATTGGTTCTTCTCTAGCAGGATAAATATCTAATAACAAGATTTCATCAAACTTTGATAAGGCATTTGCAAAATCATCTATAAAATCTTTAGTTCTAGAAAACAAATGCGGCTGAAAAACAACCAACACTTTTTCATTTGGATACATTTCTCTAACTGCACTTTCAACTGCATTTATTTCTGTTGGATGATGTGCATAATCATCAATCAAAACAAAATCATTGCTTTTAATCTTATAAGAAAACCTACGTTTAACCCCTTTAAATGTTGCTAAACTTTTTCTGATAATCTCTAAAGAAACTCCATATACATCTGCCATAGCTAAAGCTGCCAAAGCATTCATTATATTATGATTACCAGGTAAAAGAAACGTTATATCATATATTTTTTCTGATGGTGTTTGTACATCAAAAATATACTTTCCGTTTTTAATCCTTAAGTTAAATACCTTATAATCTGCATCTTCATTTATAGCATAAGTTAATCCTTCTATAGGTAAGCCTTTGGCAACTATTAAAGTATCTGACACTTTTTGTGAGAATGCAAAAAACGATTCTTGTAAAGCTTCTGGGGCTCCATAAATATCTAAATGATCTGCATCCATAGAAGTTATGCAAGCAATGTTAGGACTTAATTGTAAAAAAGATCTATCAAATTCATCTGCTTCTACTACAGAAATTTTATCTTCTCCTAAAATTAAGTTTGAATTGTAGTTTTCTGCAATTCCGCCTAAAAAAGAAGTGGCTTTTACTTCTGCCATAATATGACCCAAAATAGAAGAAGTTGTGGTTTTACCATGTGTACCTGCTACTCCTAAACAAAAGGTAGATTTTGTAATTTCTCCTAAAATTTCTGATCTTTTATAAACCTTAAAATCATTTTGTATAAAATAATTTAATTGCTTATGATTCTTAGAAATTGCAGGCGTATAAACAACCAAAGTTTTATCCTTATTTAAAAATGAAATTGGAATGTTTTTAACAACATCATTAAAATGAATTTCGACTCCTAATTTCTCTAAATCATTTGTAATTTGAGAAGGAGTTTTATCATAACCAGACACAGCTTTATTATTGGCGGCAAAATAGCGTGCAATTGCACTCATACCTATACCTCCAATACCTATGAAAAAAACGTTATGTATATTTTTTAAATTCACTTATTTAATAACTTTTCTATTTCGTTTACAATATTTGTTGTTGCACTTGGCAAAGCCAATTCTTTAATGTTTTCTGATAAATTTTCTTGTTTCCCTTTATCTTTTAATAAAGTTTCAAAAACAATTGGAAATGTGTCTATTTCTTTTTCAGGTAATAAAATTGCTCCATGATTATCTGCAATTGCTTTTGCATTTTTTGTTTGATGATCTTCTGCCACATTTGGAGAAGGAATAAAAATTACAGGTTTACCAACTATACATAATTCAGAAACTGAACTTGCACCTGATCTAGAAATCACAAAATCTGCAGCTGCATAAGCCAAATCCATTCTATTGATAAATTGATGTACTTGAGTATACTCTAAATCACTGTATTTCTTATAATCATCAATATAAAATTTACCACATTGCCAAATTACTTGAACTTCTTGCTTTTTAAAAAACTCTAAATTACTTTCTATTAACTGATTTATTTTTCTTGCGCCTAAACTTCCTCCTAAAACTAAAACTGTTTTCTTTGTTTTATCTAACTTAAAAAACTGTTTTCCCTCATCAACTTTTGTATAAATATTTAACAAATCTTGACGAACAGGGTTACCCGTTTTTACAATTTTATCCGAAGAAAAAAAACGTTCTAAATTATTGTACGCTACACATATTTTATGAGCTTTTTTACTTAATAACTTATTCGTTATTCCTGGAAAAGAATTTTGCTCTTGTATTAATGTTGGCACTCCATTTCTACTTGCCATTATTAATGTTGGCCCACTTGCAAAACCTCCTGTACCAATAGCAACATCTGGCTGAAACTGCCTTACTATACTTGATGCTTTAATTAAACTACTAATGAATTTAATTGGAAACATTAAATTACTGAATGTTATTTTTCTTTGAATACCAGAAATCCACAAGCCTTTAATTTTGTATCCTGCTTGTGGCACCTTTTCCATTTCCATTTTATCTTTTGCACCTACAAACAAAAAGTTTGCATCTGGATATCGCAATTTTATTTCATTTGCGATTGCAATTGCAGGATAGATATGACCTCCTGTTCCTCCTCCAGAAATAAGTATGTTATATCGTTTCATGCAAAATATCTAAAGGGTTATCATCTAAAATATCTTCTTCCGTTTCTTCTTTTGATGCACTTACACTTAAAATCATTCCAAGTGCAAAACAAGTCATCCAGATAGAAGTACCACCACTACTAATTAATGGTAATGTTTGTCCAGTTACTGGAAACAAATTTGTAGCAACTGCCATATTTATTGTTGCCTGAAAAATTATGGGACAACCTACACCAACCACCAATAAAGTTCCGAAAATTGTGGTCGTTTTTCTAATAACAACAAAAATTCTAAACAACAATAGAAAGTATATAAATATTACCATAAGTCCGCCAGCCAAACCATATTCTTCTACAATTATTGCAAAAATAAAATCTGATGATGATTGTGGTAAAAAATTTTTCTGTACACTTTTTCCTGGACCTCTACCAATTGGACCTCCTGTTGCTATTGCTATTTTCGCTTTTTCTACTTGATAGGCTTCTTTGCTTTCTTTATCAGAAAAATTTTCTATTCTATTTTGCCAGGTTTGCACTCTGTTTGGCATTGCGTCTGGAAATGCTTTTGCTATTAAAACAAAAAATGCTAGTGCTAAAATACCTGCTCCTAAAATGATCCCTATATATTTTATTGGGTATCCACCTATAAAAACAACCATTAAAATCATTACAAAAATAATAGCTGTTGTAGAAAAGTTTGCGGGTAAAATCAATATTAAAACTATAGCTACAGGCAACCAAAGTTGAAAAATACTTTCTTTAAATTTTATTTCTTTCTCTTTATTCTTTGCCAAATATCTTGCTACATAAACCATTAATACCAAACCAGCTAAAGTTGATGTTTGAAAACCAACACCTACAAACGGAATACGAATCCATCTACTTGCGTTTGCGCCTTCTATTACTGTACCTTGCATTAAAGTAAAAATCAATAGAATAATTACGATTGGCAGCATTAAAACTGAGCCTCCAGAAAAATATCTGTATGGTATTTTATGTACTCCATAAATAATAGCGAAACCCATAATTAATAAAACCATATGTTTTATTAAATATCCTAAAGTAGAACCAGAACCCACAACATATACCAGATTTGTGCTTGCACTATACACTGGCATAAATGAGAAAACCGCCAAAATAGCAACAATTGCCCAAATGGTTTTATCTCCTTTTATATGTTGAAAAACGGTTTTCATTTCCTATTTATCTCTTTTTAAAAACTAGGATTTTATTTATTATAAATTTCTAACTGCATTTTTAAATTGACGACCTCTATCTTCGTAACTTTCAAATAAATCGAAACTTGCACAAGCTGGTGATAACAAAACAGCATCTCCTTTTTCTGCCAATTTATGAGATACTTTTACTGCTTCTTCTGCACCTGCAGTTTCTACAATAAAATCTACAACATTGCCAAACGTGTTTTTAATTTTGGTATTGTCTAAACCTAAACAAACAATTGCCTTAACTTTTTCTCTAACTAATGGCAACAAATCTGCATAATCATTTCCTTTATCTACACCACCTACAATCCAAACTGTTGATTTTTCCATACACTCTAATGCATAAAAAGTTGCGTTAACATTAGTCGCTTTAGAGTCGTTTATGTATTCTACACCCATTATTTTACCAACATTTTCTAAACGATGCTCTGCACCCTCAAACTCTGCCAAACTTTCTTTAATAAACTCTTTTCTTACACTCAACAATTGTGCAGCCATAGCAGAAGCCATTGCATTTTTTGTATTGTGTTTTCCTTTCACTGATAATGTTGAAATTGGCATATTTATTTTTTCTTTATTTATATTGATCATTATTGTATTTTCTTTGATATAAGCTCCATATTCTAATTCTTTGTCAAGCGAAAAAGGAACCAATTTTGCGCTTGTTTTATTTACTTTTAACCAATTATATATTGCTTCATCATCTGCATCATAAATTAAATAATCAGTTGGTTTTTGATTTTTAGTAATTCTAAATTTTGAGGCTATATATTTATCAAAATCATATTCATATCTATCTAAATGATCTGGTGTAATATTGGTTATAATTGCAATGTGTGGGCAGAAATCTACAATACCATCTAACTGAAAACTACTGATTTCTAAAACATAGTTTTTAAAATCGTTTTCTACCACTTGCTTTGCAAAACTGTCACCTATATTACCTGCAATACCAACGTTTAAACCTGCGTTTTTTAAAATATGATGCGTTAATAATGTGGTCGTTGTTTTACCATTAGAACCTGTAATACCAATAATTTTTGCATCCGTAAATTGTGCTGCAAATTCAATTTCAGAAATTACTGGAATCGAATTTTTAATCAATTTTTGAATTAAGGCAACTTTATCAGGTATACCAGGACTTTTCATTACAACATCAGCATTTAAAATTTTGCTTTCTGTATGTTGATTTTCCTCAAAATCTATTTCGTTATGTAAAAGAACTTCTTTGTACTTTTTTGATATTAAACCTTTGTCTGAAACAAAAACATCATATCCTTTTTGTTTGCCTAAAATTGCTGTTCCAGCTCCACTTTCTCCTGCTCCAAGAACAACTAGTCTCTTCATTTTTATCTTAATTTTAAAGTAACAATTGTAAAAACTGCTAATAGAATTCCGATAATCCAGAAGCGAACAACAATTTTACTTTCGTGATAATTTAACTTTTGATAATGGTGATGTAAAGGCGCCATTTTAAAAATCCTTCGTCCTTCACCAAACTTCTTTTTTGTGTATTTAAACCAAGAAACTTGCATAATCACAGAAAGATTTTCTACTACAAAAATTCCTGCTAAAATTGGCAACAACAATTCTTTACGAATCGAAATTGCAATTACTGCTATAATACCACCAATGGTTAAACTACCAGTATCACCCATAAAAACTTGAGCAGGATATGTGTTGTACCATAAAAACCCAATTAAAGCTCCTGCAAAAGCAAGTATAAAAACTGTCATTTCTCCAGAATTTGGTATGTACATTACATCTAAATAATCTGCAAAAATTATATTCCCAGAAACCCAAGCAAATACTGCTAGTGTAATAACAATAATTGCTGATGATCCTGCAGCTAACCCATCAATTCCGTCTGTTAAATTTGCTCCATTAGAAATACCTGTTACAATAAAAACGGTGATGAAAATGAAAATAATCCAACCATATTTTTGATAACCATCACCTAAAAAACTTAAAGGTTTTGCATAATCGAACTCGTTATTTTTAAAGAATGGAATTGTTGTTTTGGTTGATTTATGTGCCTCTCCAAAAACCTTTCTCTTTCCATTTTCTTGAACAACTTGCTGTTCTACTGGCAATTGTTCTTTTATAGTAACACCATCATTAAAATAAAGCATAGAACCAACAATTACACCTAAACCAACTTGCCCAAGAACTTTAAATTTACCTTTTAAACCTTCTTTGTCTTTTTTAAAGACTTTAATATAATCGTCTAAAAAACCAATAGAACCCATCCAAACTGTAGTTATTATTAGAATTACAATGTAAATATTATCTAACTTTGTTAATAAAATAACTGGGATTAAAGTTGCCAAAATAATGATAACACCTCCCATTGTTGGTGTACCAGATTTCTGTTTTTGTCCTTCTAAACCTAAATCTCTAACTGTTTCACCTATTTGTTGTTTTCTTAAAAAATCGATAATTCCTCTACCATAAATAGAAGAAACTAATAAAGACAAAATAAAAGCTGCTGCTGCTCTAAATGTGATAAACTGAAACACACTTGCGCCTGGAATGCTAAACTGACTTTCTAAATATTCGAATAAATAATACAGCATTTCTACTTCTTTTTTAGTTGATTGAAACAATTAGTAACTTCTTCTAAATCATCAAAATGAGTACGAACTCCATTTATTTCTTGATAATTTTCGTGTCCTTTTCCAGCAATTAAAATAATGTCTCCAGTTTTAGAAATTTTACACGCTGTTTTTATAGCCTGTCTTCTATCTAATACTGTTAATGTTTTTCTATAATTTTCTGCAGAAACCCCAACTTCCATTTCATCTAAAATGGTTTGTGCATTTTCTGTTCTTGGGTTATCTGATGTAAAAATGGCTTGGTTACTTAATTGCGATGCAATATTTGCCATTTTTGGTCTTTTTGTTTTGTCTCTATCACCTCCACAACCTACAACTGTAATCACACTTTCGTTGTTGGTTCTAATATCATTAATGGTTTCTAATACATTTTTTAATGCATCTGGAGTGTGTGCATAATCTACAATTGCTGTAATTCCATCATCAGAAATTGTGTACTGAAATCGCCCACTCACACTTTCTAATTGACTTACAATTGTTAATATTTCTAATTTATCTAAGCCTAATAATTCTGCAGTTGCAATAATTGCAGTAAGATTATAGATATTAAAAACACCTATTAATTTGGTCCAAACTTCTGTACCATCCACAGAAATTAAAGTTCCAGAAAGTTGTTTTTCCAAAATTCTAGTTTTATAATCTGCTAATGTTTTTAAAGCGTAAGTGTATTTTTTAGCTTTGGTGTTTTGCAACATAAAGTTGCCATTTTTATCATCGATATTTGTTAATGCAAAAGCCGAATTAGGCAAAGCATCAAAAAATTGTTTTTTTACATTTCTGTACTCAGCAAAAGTTGCATGATAATCTAAATGATCGTGAGAAAGGTTTGTAAAAATTCCGCCAGCAAAAGTTAAACCTTCTGTTCTTTTTTGATGAATTCCGTGCGAACTCACTTCCATAAAACAATACTCAACACCAGCCTCTAACATCATATCTAAATACTTGTTAATGGTAACTGAATCTGGAGTGGTATGCGTGGCTTTGAACTCGGCATCATCAACCAAAATTTTAACTGTTGATAATAAGCCTACTTTATAACCTGCCTTATGAAATAACTGATATAAAAGTGATGCAATTGTGGTTTTACCATTTGTACCTGTTACACCAACAACTTGAAATTTTGTGGAAGGATTATCATAAAAATTAGAAGCCATAATTGCCAAAGCAACATTTGCATCATCAACCTGAATATAAGTTATTCCTTCCTTTTTATCCGAAGGAAAATCTTCGCAAACAACAGCTGTAGCACCTAAAGCAATTGCTTTATCAATATATAAATGACCATCTACTTGCACACCTTTTTGCGCAATAAAAACATCGTTCTTTTCAATTTTTCTAGAATCGAAAACAATCTGATTTACATCAATATTGGTAATACCAAACACTTGTTTGATAGCAACCTTATATAATATGTCTTGTAAATTTTTCAGTTTATGATAATTTTAAAATAATGGTACTTCCTTTTACTAACTTTTCTCCTTTTTTAATAGATTGCGATTTTACTTTCCCAACTCCAGAAAATTTTACTTTTAAGCCAATATTTTCTAACATAGAAATGGCATCCATTCCATTCATCCCTTTTACATTTGGCACTTTTGTAAAATCTACACTTAAAAGTTTGTTGTATTTTTTATACTGATCATCTATTGCTGCAAATTCTACTTTATCATCTACAGATTGATTATCAATAGGCGTTGTTGTATAAATTTTCTGAGCAATTTCTTTAAACACTGGTGCAGCTACTGTTGCTCCATAATACCCCTTCTTTTTATCAGGATTATGCACCACAACAATACACGAGTATTTTGGTTCATCAGCAGGAAAAAAACCTGCAAAAGAAGCCACATATTCTTTTGTAGAATAGTAACCACCTTGCCATTCTCCTTTACTATTTTTAGTTCTTGGAATGTATTTTTTAGCAGTACCAGTTTTACCAGCCATCGAAAAGTTTGGAGAATAAATATTATCTGCAGTACCTTTAATGACTACATTTTCCATCACTTTTTTAATCTTCTTTAAAGTTTCTTCGGATGCAATTTTTGGATTAACAATTTCTGTTTCGAAAACTTTTTCTGCTTTATTTTCTCTTCTTAATTCTTTTACAAAACGTGGTTTTACCATAACTCCATTGTTAGCAACAGCATTATAAAACATAAGTGTTTGCATTGGTGTTACAGAAATTCCATATCCCCAAGACATCCATTCTAAAGAAATTTTACTCCAACTTTTGTCTGATGGTTTTGGCACATAAGGTTTTCCTTCACCTTTAATTTGAAAACCAATTGGTTTTGTAAATCCGTATTTTTCTACTTTATCAATAAATTTTTCTGGTTGATGATCGTAATGCTTTTTTATCAACTTAACAATACCAACATTAGACGAAACCTCAAAAACACGCGCTGCAGAAATTTTACCATAACCACCTCTTCTAGAATCTTCTACTTTTCTGTTATTGATGTAAATTCTACCTTTTTCTGTATCAACCACTGTAGATGTATCAATTACTTTATCATCTAAAGCCGCCATTAAGCTTGCTAGTTTAAAAGTAGACCCTGGTTCATGACTTTCCCAAACTGCGTAATTTCTCTTTTCGAAATACTTTCCTTTTGATGTTCTTCCTAAATTAGAAATCGCTTTAATTTCTCCTGTTGCAGTTTCCATAACTACTGCACACCCATGATCCGCTTCAAAATTCTCTAATTGACGTAATAATGCATGATGTGTTATATCTTGAATATTTACATCTATAGTTGTAATAATATCATGACCATCTATTGGCTCTTTTTCATTTACATCAGAAATTGGTTTCCATTGATTTTTAGCAATTTTCTGTTTCCATCTTAAACCATTTTCACCTTGCATAAAATCTGCAAAAGCACCTTCTATACCTGCTTCTCCTCTAAAATCATCATAACCAATTGTACGTTCTGCAATTTTACCAATTGGATGCGCACGCACAGTTTTATGTTCTGCAATAAAGCCACCTTGATAAACACCTAATTTAAAAATTGGGAATGTCTTCATTTTTAGATAATCATTATACCCCACATTTCTGGCAATTAACAGATATCTGTTTTTGCGTTTTTTAGCTGTTCTTAATTTATTCTGATAGTAGCTTGCAGATCTACCAAACATTTTTGATAACTCTTTAGATAAAGCTGCAATATTTTTTTCGAACACATTACCATTTACAGCTACAACATCCATTCTAATAGTGTATTTAGACATTGAAGTTGCTAACAAATTACCATCTGCAGCATAAACATTTCCTTTATTTGCAGCAATTGTAAATTGCTTAACTGTAAGTTCTGTAGAAAGTTTTTTGTATTTTTCTCCTTGAAAGTATTGAATATCTACAACCCTAAAAATGATTGCAAACAAAATTAGCGTCATAAAAGAAGCTACTATGTAGAATTTGGTAAGTATGCTTTTTTTGTGAGTTGCCAATTTTATTAGTCTTTAATCGTTACTTTTATTTTCTTTGGAGGAGTTTCTGATGGTTTTAATCCTCTTGCTTTTGCTTTTTCTCTAACACTAGATTCCATTTTCATTCGCATTAAAATGGTACCTGTATCTACATACTCTGCTCTTAATTCTCTTTTTCTTTTATTTAATTCTGATATTTCAAACACTTTCTTTTCAGAACTATGAGCACTATAAATCATAATTAACATCAATAACACCAAAAAAATGATAATTCGCCAATTTTTAAAAGCTGATTCGTCTGTAAGGAAACTTCCTCTTAGAAAATCGTAAACCCCTTTTTTAACTTTTGCCATTCTAATTCTTTAAAGTTGCAATTCTTAATTTTGCACTTCTTGCTCTATTATTAATTTTGATTTCTTCAGGTTTTGGAATAATTAATTTCCCCACCTTTTTTAATGGTTCATTAGAAACCCCAAAAACATCTTTTTCAGGTTCACCCTCAAACAAACCTGTTCTTATAAATCTTTTCACCAATCGATCTTCTAGAGAGTGATAAGAAATTACACTTAACCTACCTTCATCATTTAATAAATTTGGCACTTGTTCTAAAAACTCTTTTAAAACATCTAATTCTTCATTCACTTCAATTCTGATGGCCTGAAAAATTTGAGCCAATATTTTATGTTCTTTTGCTTTAGGCAATACTGTTCTTAAAGCCTCTTTTAATTGAAAACTGGTTTCAATTTTTTTATTACTTCTATCATGAACTATAAGTCTCGCTATCTTTCTCGAATTTCTTAACTCACCATAAGCAAATAAAATAGCTGCTAATTGCTCTTCAGAATATTTATTTATAATTTCTTGTGCAGATTTTTTAGATTTCTGATTCATTCGCATATCTAAATCACCTTCAAAACGCGTTGAAAAACCTCTTTCAGCTTCATCAAACTGATGAGAAGAAACTCCTAAATCAGCTAAAATCCCATCAACCTTTTTTATTCTATGAAATCTTAAAAATCTTGAAATGTATCTAAAGTTTTCTGGAATCAAAATAAAACGCTCATCGTCAATCTCATTAGCTAAAGCATCAGGATCTTGATCAAAAGCGAACAATTTTCCGTTTTTGCCAAGTCTGTTTAAAATTTCTTTAGAATGACCTCCACCTCCAAAAGTAACATCAACATAAATACCATCTTCTTTTATGGCTAATGCATCTATACTTTCGTGCAATAAAACAGGACTGTGGTAACTACTCATTATCATTATTATTTGAATCCCCCATTACTTCTTCAGCTAAACTTGCAAAATTATCTCTAGCATCTGCAATTGCTTTTTCGTACTTCTCTTTATCCCAGATTTCTATAATTCCTGCTGATGCAGACATTACGATTTCTTTTTTTACACCAGCGAAATCACATAAATTCTTTGGAATTAAAAACCTACCTGTTGCATCTAATTCAACTAACTTTACACCCGCTGAAAAAATTCTTATGAAATCGTTTGTTTTTTTATTGAACCTATTTTTTTTACTAACCTCTGCCATTGTTACATCCCACTCTTGCATTGGATACAACTCTAAACAAGACTCAAATATAGATTGCTTTAACACAAAACCTTTTTGTAAAACTGGCGCAAGTGCTTTTTTAAAAGCTGATGGTAGCATCACTCTTCCTTTGGCATCTGCCTTGCAATTATGTTCACCAATTAGGTTTATCACTTAAAATCTCGATTTATAGGTCAAAAATATACAAAATATACCACTTTTTACCACTTTTTACCACTTTGTTAATAAAAACAGAGCATCCTCAGTATTTGCAAGAAAAAACAGTTGTTAACAACTCTAACTTACTGATACTGAAATCAATTTTTATATCATAAAAAAGAACTACATTTGCGATTAGTGAATTCAAACAAAAATCAATGACTGACAAGTTAAAAACTGAAGGTAAGTTTACATATGCAGAAGCTGGAGAAGGACCTGCAATCATTGTTTTACACGGTTTAATGGGGGCTCTGAGTAATTTTGGTTCTACATTCGAACACTTTTCTAAAGAAGGTTACACAGTGTTAATTCCAGAATTACCATTGTACACACTTCCATTAATAAAAACTAATGTTAAAAACTTAGCTGCTTACTTAAAAGAATTTCTAGAATATAAAGAAATTGACAGCGCTATTTTATTAGGAAACTCTTTAGGAGGCCATATTGCATTGTATTTTACCAAACATTACCCAGAAAAAGTGAGTGGTCTTGTACTTACTGGTAGTTCTGGTTTGTATGAAAATGCAATGGGAGATAGTTTTCCGAAAAGAGGAAACTATGAATTTATAGAGCAAAAAGCGAAAGATGTTTTTTATGATCCTGCAGTAGCGACTAAAGAATTGGTAGATGATGTATATGCCACTGTTAACGACAGAATAAAAGCATTAAAAACAATATCTATTGCAAAAAGTGCCATTAGACATAATATGGCCAATGATTTGCCAAACATGCAACAACCAACCTGTTTAATTTGGGGAAAACAAGATGGAGTTACGCCTCCTGAAGTTGCTCACGATTTTCATAAATTGTTACCAAATTCAAACTTGTTTTGGATAGATAAATGTGGACATGCTGCAATGATGGAAAGACCTGAAGAATTTAATCAGATTTTGGGTGATTGGTTAAAATCGACAAAATTCTAAACATTTTACGTTGTGAAAATTAAAACTGCTGAATTTGTAATGAGTAACAGCAATGTTATTAATGCACCTAAAGAAAGGCTACCAGAATATGCTTTTATAGGGCGTTCTAATGTTGGTAAATCTTCATTAATAAATATGTTAATGGAGCGTAAAGCGCTTGCAAAAACTTCTGGAAAACCTGGTAAAACGCAATTAATTAATCATTTTAAAATTAATGATGAGTGGTTTTTGGTAGATTTACCTGGTTATGGTTATGCTCAAGTTTCTAAGAAAAAAAGAGTTATTTTTCAGTACTTTATAGAGAACTACTTTAAAGAAAGAGAACAGCTAGTTTGTACTTTTGTTTTAATTGATTCTAGACACGACCCACAAAAGATCGATTTAGATTTTATGCGTTTTTTAGGCGAAAACCAAATTCCTTTTTGCTTAATTTTTACAAAATCAGATAAATTACCAAGTTCTAAATTAAACAAACAAATAACATCTTATAAGAAAAAGTTATTGCAACACTGGGAAACTTTACCTACTTCTTTTTTAACCTCATCTACTTCTGGTTTAGGTAGAAAAGAATTTTTAGAATTTATTGATGGTGTTAATAAAGATGTTGCCAAAGATTTTAAATAATCGATAATGCATTCTAACAAAGACAACTTACAGGTTTTGTTTGAAGACAATCATATAATAATTGTTAACAAACGTTCTGGAGATATCACACAAGGTGATAAAACTGGAGACAAACCTTTAAGTGATGTTGTAAAAGAATACATTAAAGCAAAATACAATAAAGCTGGGAATGTTTTTTTAGGTGTTGTACATCGTTTAGACAGACCCACTTCTGGTGTAATTATTTTTGCAAGAACCTCTAAAGCTTTAGAGCGTTTAAACAAAATGTTACGTGATAAAACCATTAACAAAACCTATTGGGCTGTTGTTAAAAATCATCCGAAGAAAGAAAAAGACACACTTATTAATTTCCTAAAAAAGAACCCTAAAAACAATAAATCTTCTGTTTTTAATAAAGAAATAGAAGGCTCTAAAAGAGCAATTTTACATTATACTGTTCTTAAAAAATTAGACAATTACTCTTTATTAGAAATTGATTTAGAAACTGGCAGACATCACCAAATTAGAACACAATTATCTTCTATTGGTTTTCCTATTAAGGGCGATTTAAAATACGGTTTTAACAGAAGTAATAAAGATGGCAGCATACATTTGCATGCTAGAAAAATTGAATTTATTCACCCTGTTTCTAAAGAACAGATTTCTGTAATTGCACCTACACCTATTGAAGTAATTTGGAATGCTTGTAGTTAATAATTATCTTTAT
The DNA here is from genome assembly GCF_045063625.1 of Polaribacter sp. Asnod6-C07. NCBI lineage: Bacteria > Pseudomonadati > Bacteroidota > Flavobacteriia > Flavobacteriales > Flavobacteriaceae > Polaribacter > Polaribacter sp. Asnod6-C07. The sequence goes on from NZ_JBEFOF010000005.1 coordinate 379,649, forward strand.
AGAAAAATTCTAATGAGAAAATTATTAATTCTATTGCTTATTTTTCCACTGATAATATTTAGTCAAACTAAAGAAAATGAAGCCTCTCTAAAAACTGAATTAGATAGCATATATAAAGTTGATCAAAATTTCAGACGCTTTATAAATAATTCTTCAGCTGACTCTTCATCAGAGTTAAATGAATTTCTAAAAGAACAAGGTTATACTCTAAAAGAATTTAGAGCAAACAGTTGGCCAATTATAGACAAACACGACAAGCTAAATCTTGAGAGAATAGAAGAGATTATAAGAAAATATGGTTACCCAGGAAAAAGCTTAGTAGGATACCCAACAAATGAAGTAGTTTGGTATGTGATTCAGCATTCAAAAAAAATAAAAGAATATTTACCTATTATAGAAAATGCTAGTAAAAATGGTGAACTGAAATTTACTTTAGTTGCTATGATGCAAGACAGACAATTAATGTTTGAAAATAAAGAGCAAATTTACGGGACACAAGGATCTTCAAGACTAATAAAGAATAAAGATACTGGAGAAGAAGAATATAAATGGTTTATTTGGCCAATTAAAAATCCTGAGAAAATTAATGAACTGAGAAAGTCTACAGGATTTACTTCAACAATTGAAGAATATTCTAAACAATTAAGCATTACCTATAAAGTTTATACTCTTAAACAAGTTAAAAATCTTGATTTTGATTAATTCTTAGGCTTCAAAATCAAGACATTCTCACTTTTTTTAATTTCGGTTTCATTTAATTTCATTTTTTCAAATTTACCATCAACATATTTTTGTGCCTGATCTTTATAATAATTGCTAAAAACATTACCAGATTGACCTGTTGGAACAATACCTAAACTATTTTCTACATCAGAAAAATCGATAACTCTTCTAGAGGATGGCCCTGAAGTTATTTTATAAATCCCTGTACTATCTAACTTAAAAATTTGATTGTTAATTACCTCATTACCGCCAACTGTTTTAAAAGGCCCAACATTAAAAATTTTACGTAAAAGTCCACCAGCTTTACCAATTGCGTGTTCGTGTTCAACAGAAATCACTCTATCCCAAGTCCAACTTTCTACATTTTGTCCCAATTGATTTTGTAAAAAAGAGATTGCATTTTTAAACGATGTTGTAATAATTTCTTCTTTTATTTCAATTTTATTTTTGGTAGAAACATCATCCCACCAAACAGAATTTTCTCTATCTATTTGACTAACCAAAACCTGATCTTGTAACTGAGAATTGATAAATAAATCAAACCCATTACCTAATTCATCTTTATAGGTATTTTGTAAAAACTCAAACAAAAAACGATTGTAAATTGTAGGTGCAATTGATGATTTTAAATAAATACCTTCCCAATTTTCTAAAATTGAAAATGCTTGTTTTTCTGATGCTCCAAGATTATCCTTAGCAACAAATTGCAACATATCATGAGCAATATTATGATCTACAGAAGAAGTAACATCGTATAACATTTCTGCAACATTTTGTTTTGTAAAATCGTTTTTAGCTTCTAAAAGGGTAACAATTCTTTTAGTTCTATTTTCTGGCTGATAATAACCAGGATACAATTTACCTCTTACAGAATCTGGCTGATGATTTGCAGAATAAACATAATTTGATTTCGGATTTATCGATTTCGGATTTTCGCTGAAATCTAAATATTCTGTAATTTCATCTTTACCAGAAGCACCATTTAAATACATTTTAGTAGACAAACTATCTCTTAATTGATACAATTTTGCAGAAGCAAACCAAGCAATATTATCATCAGCATCACCATACATTACATTTAAACCTGGAGCATGAATTTTAGAAACAGCAACTTTAAAATCATCAATTGAATTAGAATGAGATATTCCATAAGAAACATCTAACATTTCGTTTTTTAATTGTGTATAAATCCAATTCATTGCTATTGGCCTTTTATCTTCTAAATGAGATATAATACCGTTCATAATTGGCCCATGTTTAGAAACTTTAACTGTAAAAGTAGTATCTGTATCTCCTTTTATATTGATAGTTTTTGTTCTAGTTTCATAAAATTTATAACCATTTTCAGTTTTATAAGCTCCTTCATTTTTCGGATTATTTTCTTCGATATAAAAGTTTAAATCGTCATTTGCCAACATTGTTAATCCAAATGCATAATCTTTATTATGACCCAATAATGGAAAAGGCATTAATGCAATATTAAATCCATACATTTCAAAATCGGGTGTTTTTATATGATTTTGATACCAAACAGAAGGTTGAGAATAACCAATATGAGGATCGTTTGCAAAAATTACTTTTCCGTTTTTAGTTTTATCAGCACCAATTACCCAAGAATTACTCCCTATTAAAGGCGGAACTGGCATTTGATCCATAATTGCACTTACACTTTTAGAAAAATTAGCATTAATTTTAGAAACGCTATCCATTTTGTTGATGAATAAATTTTTGGAGTAAGCACCTAAAACTTCATCTAAATAAGGTTTACCCAATTTCTCTTCTATTTCTGTTAAAAGCGGATCTGTTTTATGAGCAACAGCAAAGCTAAAAGACATATAACCAAACACATTATAAATATCTTTTAGGGTATATTTCTCTTTTTCAATACCTAATAACCTAAATTCTAAAGGCGTACTTCCTTCTTCTAAATATTGATTAATTCCATCTAAATAAGCTTGAGATAACATATAAGAATCTGAGTTTTTATCTAAACTAGCAATCGTTTTATCTGCAGCTTCTTCTATTCCTAATCCAGAGAAAAACACATCTGTACTTACTAAATCTTTACCAAAAATTTCCGATAATCTTCCTGGTGCAATTCTTCTGATGAGTTCCATTTGCCACAATCTATCTTGTGCGTGAATATACCCCAAAGCCAAATATGCATCTTTCTGATTTTGTGCATTTATATGTGGCACACCAATTTCATCAAAATAAACAGTTACTTCTTCTGATAGATTTTTAATTTCTAATTCACCTGAATATTTTGGTTCATTTACTTTAGAATACACAAAAATTAAGACAGCAATTAGAATTACAAGAAAAACTACAACTTTTAAACCTTTTTTTAGAAATTTCATTTGAAAATTTTTGAACTTATCAAAGATAAAGGATTTAAATCGTATTTTTGATGTATCAATATATGTAGCTTTTATGAAAAAAATTCAAATGGTTGATTTGCAAAGTCAATATCAACAAATTAAAGAAACTGTTGACACTTCAATTCAAGAAGTCTTAAATTCTTCAGCTTATATAAATGGTCCTTTAGTAAAAGAATTTCAAAAAGATTTAGAAGATTATTTGGGCGTAAAACACGTTATTCCTTGTGCCAATGGTACAGATGCCTTGCAAATTGCAATGATGGGTTTAGGTTTAGAACAAGGTGATGAAGTAATTACTGCAGATTTTACATTTGCAGCAACTGTAGAAGTTATTGCTTTACTAAAATTAACACCTGTTTTGGTTGATGTTGAAGCTGATACTTTTAACATTGATATTGATGCTCTTAAAAAAGCAATTACTCCAAAAACGAAAGCCATTGTACCTGTTCATTTATTTGGACAAGTAGCAAATATGGATGCTATTTTAGAAATAGCTAAAGAATACAACTTATTTGTAATCGAAGATAATGCACAAGCTATTGGCGCTGATTACACTTTTAAAGATGGTTCACAGAAAAAAGCAGGAACTATTGGTAATGTGGGTACAACTTCATTTTTTCCATCAAAAAACTTAGGTTGTTATGGAGATGGAGGTGCTATTTTTACAAATGATGACGAACTTGCACACACAATTCGTGGAATTGTAAATCACGGAATGTATACAAGATACTATCATGATGTTGTTGGTGTAAACTCTAGATTAGATTCTGTGCAAGCTGCTGTTTTAAAAGCAAAACTACCTAAGTTAGATAGTTATTGTGATGCTCGTAGAAATGCCGCACGTTTTTACAATAAAGCTTTTGCAAACAACTCTAACATTATTACACCTACTATAAAATCTAATAAAACAGAAAATTGTAATTCTATTTGTGATGTTTGTGACTGCCACGTTTATCATCAATATACATTACAAATTACAAACGGAAAAAGAGATGAATTGCATAAACATTTACTTGCAGAAGGCATACCAAATGCAATTTACTATCCTGTAGCTTTACATTCGCAAAAAGCCTATCAAGATAAAAGATATAAAGAAGAAGATTTCCCTGTAACCAACAGTTTAATAAAAACAGTTATTTCTTTACCAATGCACACAGAATTAGATAAAGAACAACTTACTTTTATTACAGAAACTATAATCAATTTTTTAAATTAACTAACCCTAAAAATAACAATCAAAAAAAATGAAAAGAATTTTAGTAACAGGAGGTCTAGGTTTTATAGGATCGCACACAGTAGTAGAATTACAAAATGAAGGTTTTGAAGTAGTAATTATTGATGATTTATCTAACACAACAATTTCTGTTTTAGATAGCATTACAGAAATTACAGGTACAAAACCAGATTTTCACCAAATAGATTTACGTGTTAAAAATGATTTAAAAAACTTTTTTGACAATAACAAAGTAGATGGAATTATACATTTTGCTGCCTTTAAAGCTGTAGGAGAAAGTATGAGCAAGCCTTTAGATTATTACGAAAATAATTTAGGAAGCCTTGTATATTTACTACAAGAAATGAGAGATCGTAAATTAGATAACTTTATCTTTTCTTCTTCTTGTACTGTTTATGGACAAGCAGATGAGTTACCAATTACAGAAAATGCACCTGTAAAAACTGCTGAATCTGTTTATGGAAATACAAAACAAATTGGAGAGGAAATTATTAGAGATGCTAGTACAGCACACAATATAAACACAATTGCTTTACGTTACTTTAATCCTGTTGGTGCTCACCCAACTGTAAAAATTGGAGAATTGCCATTAGGTGTACCTGCCAATTTAATACCTTTTGTAACACAAACTGCTGCAGGAATTCGTAAAGAATTATCTGTTTTTGGTGATGATTACCCAACTGAAGATGGAACTGCTGTTCGTGATTATATTCACGTTGTAGATTTAGCCAAAGCACATATTGCTGCTCTAAAAAGATTAATTGGTAATAGCAACAAAGAAACTTTTGAATATTTTAATGTTGGTACAGGTAGAGGAACGTCTGTTTTAGAAATTATAAATACTTTCGAAAAAGTAAACAACGTAAAATTAAATTATAAAATTGTTGGTAGACGTGAAGGTGATATTACTGCTGCTTTTGCTGATACTACAATTGCAAACAAAGAATTAAACTGGAAAACAGAAAAAAGCTTAGAAGAAGCTTTAGAATCTGCTTGGAAATGGCAACAGAAACAATCTTAATTCTATATTGAATTCTCATAAAAAAACCTCAAAAGTATATTTACTTTTGAGGTTTTTTATTTTTTATTGTTATCCGTTTTTTACCCTTTAACTGGCAAAGAAACAACTGTTTCTCCCCAAGCTAAATACATTGTTACGTTCTCTTCTTCACCATCAAAAGCAATAGAAAAAGCCTCAACAGATTCCTTTCTTTTAGAAACTTCTGCTGTAACTCTAACTACATCTTCATCTTCATCATAAAAATAAGAACCCCAAACATTTTTTTGATTACTTAAAATTACTGTCCATTTACCATCAGCAGGAATAGTAAATAACGTATAAGTACCTGCTTTTACTTTTTTATCTCCAAAAGTTACATTTTTATAAAATGTAATTTCTGCAGCTTCGTTTGCACCAGTTCTCCAAACTTTATCTTTTGGCGCTAGTTTTTCTAAAGATCTTCCTTTTAATTGCGGTCTACTGTAAATAACTTTTACTAATTTATCTGCATTTCTCCAGTTTACAGGATAAGCAGCTGCATCCATAGGACTTACATCTAATTTAGCAAATTCTTGAGCAAAAGTGTTTTTTGTTGAAATTAAAGCAATTGTAAATATTGCAATTGATAAAATAGCTTTTTTCATTTATTTTAAATTTATATTTTCTGTTTTGTGTTATAAAAGTAAAAAACCTTACAAAGACAATCCTTAAGTTTCTGTTAATATTTAATGACAATTGCAATCTGAACTGCAATTCTTATCTTTTTTTGATGGAAAAACGTACTTTTTTATTAAAAAAACAGCTGCTAAAGCCACTAAAAGATATACAATAACTTGTTGCATTAACTTAAAATTTGATAGGTTAATAATGATGAAACATAAGCCAATAATGCCATTCCAAACAACTGAATTAAAGGCCATTTCCAAGATTTTGTTTCACGTTTTACAATGGCTAAAGTTGCCATACATTGCATTGCAAAAGCATAAAAAACCATTAAAGACATACCCACAGGAAAATTAAATCGTTTTTTACCTGTATCAGGATTTATTTCAGAAGCCATTTTTTGTTTAATTGTTGTAGTATCTTCATCATCTGCTTCTACACTATAAATGGTAGCCAAAGTACCAACAAACACTTCACGAGCTGCAAAAGAGGTAATTAAAGCAATTCCTATTTTCCAATCGTAACCTAAAGGTTTAATTGCTGGTTCAATTGTTTTTCCTAAAACACCTATATACGACTTCTCTAATTTTACTGATGCTATTTTTTGCTGAAGCTCATCATCATTTAAATTCTGATTATCAACATTAGTAATTACACTTTGTTCAGCTTTTTTATAGTCTTCACCTCCATTAGATGCCAAAAACCATAATACAATAGAAAGTGCTAAAATAATTTTACCTGCTCCAAAAACAAATGCTTTAGTTTTTTCTAACACCTCATAAAAAACATTTTTAACAGATGGTATTTTGTAATTTGGCATTTCTACTACAAAAAAAGATTTTGTTTTAATCTTTAATGTTTTGTGTAAAATATAAGCAGCAATAATTGCTGACGCAAAACCTAAGAAATATAACAGTAACAAAACTAAACCTTGTAAATTTAAAAATCCTAGAATTTTAGTGTCAGGAATTATCAATGCAATTAGAATAGCATAAACAGGTAGACGTGCAGAACAGGTTGTAAAGGGTGTAACTAAAATGGTAATTAAACGTTCTTTCCAACTAGAAATAGTTCTAGTTGCCATTATTGCAGGTATTGCACAAGCTGTACCTGAAATTAGCGGAATTACACTCTTACCATTCATACCAAAACGTCTCATAATTTTATCCATTAAAAAGACGACTCTACTCATATAACCAGTTTCTTCTAAAATAGCTATAAATAAAAATAGAATTGCAATTTGAGGTATAAAAATAATAACACCTCCAATTCCTGGAATTATACCTTCTATTAACAAATCTGTAAAAACACCTGTTGGTAAATTATTTTTTGCAAAGTCTGCCAATTGTGCAAATATGGTATCAATAAAATCCATAGGAATTGATGACCAATCAAAAATAGATTGAAAAATTACAAGTAAAATCAAACTAAAAAACACATAGCCAAAAATTTTATGGGTAAAAATTTTATCTAATTTACCTCTTAAGTCTGTAGCTTTAGTTTTATCAATAATATAAGTTTTTTTTAAAATCTTATTTATTTCTTGATAACGATAAATGGTTTCTTTATGCTGATATTTTTTAAGCTTAGAAATATCTTGTTTAAAAGCTAAAAGTTTTTCTTTTTCTTCTTTAGTAATAGATTCTGGAAAATTATTTTGGGTAACCATTAACCACAATTGATACATTGAGAAGTTAGGGCTAATTTCTTTTAATTTTTCAAAATAATCAGGATCAATTTTAGAATCTATACTACATAAAGGAGACGCTTTTGCTGCAACATGACAACGAATTATAGCTTCTTTAACCTCTTTAATCCCTTCATTTTTTCTTGCACTAATAAGAACTATTTCTGTATTTAATTCTTCCTTTAAAAGAGATAAATCTATACTAATTCCTTTTCTATGCATTTGATCAACCATATTTATGGCCAAAACTGTAGGAATTTCTAAATCTTTAATCTGCGAAAATAACAGTAAATTTCTTTTTAAATTTTCTATATCTGCAACCACAAGAATAACATCTGGTGAAGCTTTAATATCATTATTTAAAAGGGTTTTTAAAACAATACTTTCATCCAACGAAGTTGGATTTATACTGTAAGTACCAGGTAAATCTGTAATTATTGCGTTCTGAGTAGGTGATAATTTACTTACTCCTTGTTTTTTATCTACAGTTACTCCTGGGTAATTCCCTACTTTTTGATTTAAACCAGTAAGTTGATTAAATAAAGAGGTTTTACCTGTATTTGGGTTACCTATTAAAGCAACTTTTATATCGTTCTTAGACATTAATTACTTGCTTTAAGAATTTGAATTTTACTTGCTGTTTCTTTTCTAATTGCCAAATGACTGCCATTTACACATATATAAAGTGGATCTTTTAATGGCGCAATTTGTACTAACTCTACTTCTGCACCTGGCAAACAGCCCATTTCTAATAATTTTAAAGGAATAAAATCTAATGATTCTTCAGAAATATAACCTATTTCACCAATATTTAAAGTTGCAATTGTACTCAATTCGTTTGTTATAAAAAGAATCCCGCAAAAAAAAGCGGGATATATTGTTCTCTACAAAGATAATACTTTAGAATGATTCTAAACAAGTTATTTAGTGCTATATTCTTCTTTTAATAGCGCAACATCTTCTTTTAATTTTACCATATCTTTTTTTTCTGTACCATCGTAAAATCCGCGAATGCGTCTTTCTTTATCAATTAACACAAATTGTTCTGTGTGTATAAAATCGTTTTCTCCTCCATCACCATCTTCAATAACTGCAAAATAACTTTTTCTAGCAAGTTCATAAATGTGCTTTTTAGAGCCAGTTGTAACATTCCATTTACTATCAATTACACCTTTATTTATGGCATATTCTTTTAAAACAGAAACGCTATCAATATTTGGAGTTACTGAATGAGATAAGAACATTACATCATCATCATTTTTATAAAATTCTTGTAATTCACTCATATTGTATGCCATTGCTATACAAATATTCGTACATCGTGTAAAAAAGAAATCTGCAACATAAATCTTATTTTCATAATTTTTATTGGTAATTATATCTCCATTTTGATTTGTTAATTCAAAATTAGCAATTGTATGATCTTTGGTTATATGTTTTATTGAAGCATCAACTAAACTGGGATTTACATCAGCAGGGCTATAGACTTTTAATTTTTTATCAGATTTTAATAAATGATAAAAAACAGGGAGAGAAACTGCCGAAAAAACAATTAAAAATATTAATGTTGATTTACTTTTTTTGAAGAATTTAAAATCCATTAAACGAGTTATTTCTGCAAATTTACTGCTTAAAAATAGCTTAGAAAAGTGAGGCGAATTAAATTTGTACCAAAATGTTTGTTAAAAATAAAATCAACCTAAAATAGTTCTTTTTATCCAATCTTTAAAAACGTACATTTGTGCGTTTTTTAATTATGATTTAACGCTGAATGGAAATATTAATAAAAGCATCGCAATTTATTTTAAGTTTATCTTTATTAATTGTTTTGCACGAATTGGGGCACTTTATCCCTGCAAAATTATTTAAAACAAGAGTAGAAAAATTCTATCTATTTTTTGATTATAAATTTTCTTTAATTAAGAAAAAAGTTGGTGAAACTGTTTATGGTATTGGTTGGATTCCTTTAGGAGGTTATGTAAAAATCTCTGGAATGATTGATGAAAGTATGGATACTGAACAAATGAAACAACCTGCACAACCTTGGGAGTTTCGCTCAAAACCAGCTTGGCAACGTTTAATAATTATGTTAGGTGGTGTTTTTGTAAACTTTGTTTTGGGTATTTTTATTTACATTATGTTGATGTATGCTTATGGAGAAAAGTATCTGCCTAATGAAAACGTAAAAGATGGTATTTGGGTACAAGACTCTTTAGCGATGAATTTAGGTCTACAAACTGGTGATAAAATTTTAACTATTGATGGACAGAAAATTAAAAAATTCTCTGGCTTAACTTTAGAGTTTATCAACGGAAATAATTTTCAGATTGAAAGAAATGGTGTTGTAATTGATAAGGAAATTCCTACAGATTTTATTTCTCAATTGATGGATCGTGGCAAAGAAGCAGGCGCTTTTTTATACCCACGTTATCCGTTTGCAATTGCAGAAGTTTCAGAAGATTCACCTAATATAGATTCAGAACTTAAAGCGAAAGATATTATTACTGCTATAAATGGTAATGCTTTAAAGTATTATGATGAGGCAGAAGAAGTATTATCTAATTACAAAGGACAAGAAGTAACTGCAACCATAAAAAGAGGAACTGAAACTAAAGATATTACTTTAAAAATAACAAACGAAGGTAAAATTGGTGTTGCATTTGCAGGATTAAAATACAAAGATTTAGAAAAATTAGGATATTATGATTTAGCTGATATAGAATATTCTTTTGCAGAAGCTATTCCTGCTGGATGGAACAAATCTTGGAAAACCTTAACAGATTACGTAAAACAATTAAAGAAGATTTTTAACCCAAGTACAGGTGCTTATAAAGGTTTAGGTGGTTTTATTTCTATTGGTAGTATTTTTCCTGATGAATGGAGTGCAGAATCTTTCTGGAATATTACAGCTTTCTTATCTATTATGTTAGGTTTTATGAACCTTTTACCAATTCCGGCTTTAGATGGTGGTCATGTAGTTTTTACACTTTGGGAAATGATTACAGGTAAAAAACCTGGTGATAAATTTTTAGAATACGCTCAAGTAGTTGGCTTTGTTTTATTAGTTGCACTACTACTCTTTGCAAACGGAAATGATATTTTTAGGCTATTTAAATAAACTATAAAGCATTTATATTATTGAAAAACCTCGCAATTGCGAGGTTTTTTTAGTTTTAAATAGAACGATTTATGATTGGAATCCAAGTATATCTTGTGTTGCATTTATCGCATGCATAAGAATGTGAACCTGGAATTAGCTTTACATACCAATCCCTTTTCATTCTATATCTTGATGTAGATTTACATTTGGGACAAGCTTTCATAATTAGTTATATTTGTTTAGACTCCATTAAAATAACTAATTATCAAAGAGTTAACAAGTTCTAAATTAACCAATATGTAATCAAAATTAATATTTAAGAGCTTATATGAGTTTCTATTAAATAAATAATTTTAACATTAATTCTTAACTAATAACGAAAATTCTTATTAAAAATCAGAAGTTAAAATGATACTAAACCTTCATTTTAATTTATAAATGAAATTAACTCAATACTTTTTATAAATCTTTGAACTATTCATTTTGAAAATTTTTCATAAAAAAAAACCAGAACAATTACTTGTTCTGGTTTTAATATTTATTGCAAAACTGTCAAATAATATGTCTGACAATTTAAAAACTAATTATTAGCTTAAATCTTAATTTTGATCTGCTTCAGTTAAGTTTGGATTTGCATCAATTTCATCCTGTGGAATTTTCCATATCCAAGCATCGTTTACAGAAGGCTTGTCTTGCATAAATCCATCTCTATATAATACTTCAGAAGCTCCAGAATTGGTCATATCAATTCCTTCATCCCAACGAATGTGATCATGGAAACTGAAACCTTCACCATAAAGTTCAATAGCTCTTTGCCATTTAATATGGTCCATTAAATCATCTTGTGTAGCGAATGCTGTAGCATCATAAGCAGAATCTCTGCTAGACCCAAATACTTGTAATACAGCTTGTGCACCAGAAACATCATTTAGCATTGCTTTAGCTTCTGCTTCAATTAAATACATTTCAGCAGATCTCATATAGATAACGTCATCTGGATCAATACCTCCTGGATTAGATTGTAAAAATTTAACAGCCATATATGGGTGAGTATTATGACCAGTAGTCATACCATATTCATTAATTATATCTTCCCAAGCACCCCAGAAATCGTCTGCATTATCATAATTTGGATCAGTTTCAAAACTACCTCCTAAACCATTAGATGCAGAAGAATTTGTATTTGGCGCTAAAGGTAATGCCATATTAATTCTAAAGTCTGTATCTGGTATTGCATCATAAGCCTCATTATTAATCAATTTAGGGTTTGTTCTATTCTGACTTCCGTTAAAAGTTGGAGAGATGTAATAGAAATAAGATTGAAAATAATTTGTTTCAGCATCGATTACTGTACCTGCCCAAATTACCTCAGACAAATCTGCAGAGTTAAAACCTGATAACCAAGTAGACTCTGATAATAATGGAAAACCATCTCTTGCTGCTGCTGCTGCTGTAGCTGCTGCTGCCCAATTACCTTGAGTTAAATCTATTCTTGCTTTAATACCTTGTGCAGCATTAATAGATAAGTGAGATTTATTATCAGGGCTAGAAGCACCATTAAAAAAGCTAATTGAATTAGCAATATCAGAATTAATTTGATCATACACTACTTGTACAGTAGATCTAGCTTCACTAGTATAAGGTGCACCTGCAACTAATAATAATGGTACACCAGGATCTGTAGATGGAGAACCAATTAAATAACCTTTAGCATAAGTAGCTACTAATTGGTGATAAGCCCAAGCTCTATATGCATATGCTTGACCAAGAATATTTCTAATATCTGGGTCTGTAGTTTCGTAACCATTATCTGCAATTAAGTTTATTAAATTATTTGCAGTAGCTACAAAGTGATAACGCTCATACCAAAAGTTATTTACTGTAGTAAAAGTAGAATTAGTATGTGTTAACCAACGTAAATCACTTGTCATCCAACCATTACCTGGTGATGAGTGAATCATATCTCCACCCATAGCATCTAAAGATGGCATAAAGTGACTCTGACCACTTCTACTTGAAGCTGTACCTGATAATGGGTTTTGAGCATACATTTGTCTATGCAAACCATTAAGTACCAAAAACATATTATTAACACTTGCAAAAGCGTCTCCTTCTGATATAGAATCTGTTGGTGTTGTTTCAAGAAAATCTTCTGAACAACTTGTAACAAAAACTACTAGTATCCCTAAAATTAATAGGTTTATTTTTCGTAACATATTGTAATATTTTATAATTATTATTATTTTTTAGAAAGATAAATTTAACCCCATTGTAATTATCTTAGAAGGATTAAAGTCGTTTCCACCTTGTGTACCTGCTAAGTTATATTGAGGATTAATTCCTTTTCTTTTTGCATTGATAAATAGGTTTTCTCCAGAAAGAGAAAGACGTAAATTAGTTAAACCTAATTTTTCTGCTACACTTTTATCTAAATTATAACCTAAGTTTACGTTTCTTAATGCTAAATAAGAAGCATCAGTTAAAAAACGAGTTGAACCAGCAATACTTTGATTTGGGTTTCCATTTTCTAAACGTGGAACATCAGTAATATCTCCTGGATTTCTCCAAGCATTTTCTGCATCAACGTGTAATGATCTACCATAAGTACCTGCATGCATTGCGTTAGAGTAACCACCATCTAAGATTTTACCTCCAAGACCAAATGTGAATAAGAAATCTAAAGAAAATTGCTTGTAACTAAAAGAGTTAGAAAGTGAACCAATTACATCTGGTATACTACTATCTCCTGTATACGCTTCACCTGCTGCTTGATAATCGTTTGTTGTAGCTTGTGTACCATCTGCGTTTAAAACTGGTACTCTAGTTCCTGCTTCTAAATCATCTTCGAACATATAGTAAAGTGCATCACCATTATCTGAATCTACTCCTGCAAAGTGATAAATGTAATAATCATATCTAGATCTACCAACTTCCCAACGTTTAGACCCATTATCTGCAGGACTATCTAATTTAGTAATTTCATTCTTAAAAGTAGAAGCTTGTACAGTTAAATCCCAATTAAAATCGTTTGATTTAATTAAATGACCTGTTAAACCAACTTCAATACCTTGGTTATAAATATCTCCAACATTAGTTGGTGCTTCATTTAATCCTTCAGAAATTGGAATAGGTAAGTTATATAATAAATCTTTATTTGTTTTCTTATAGAATTCTACAGAACCATCAATAAGGTTATTAAATAATCCAAACTCTAAAGCAACATCCCAACTAATTTGGTTTTCCCACTCTAAAAGAGTATTACCTGTTGTACTCCAAAAGATACCAGGAGCACCTGCATTTGGTAAAATTTCATATAATGCTTGAGATGCATAAAAACTACCAATTCTTTCGTTACCTATCTCTCCATAAGAAGCTCTTAATTTTAATCTATCTACAAAAGAAACGTTTTCCATAAATTTTTCTTGGTCTATTCTCCAAGAACCACCTACAGAATAAAATGTTCCCCATCTTGCATCTTTAGAAAATCTTGATGTACCATCTCTTCTTACAGAAGCACTTAAATAATATTTACTATCAAAGTTATAGTTTAACCTTGCAAAATATCCTTCAATTTTATGTTCAGTTGTACTACCATCTACATTATCTCCAGCAGCAAAGTTATCAAACTCATAAATACCTGTTGCAGTTTGAGTATTAGCAATACCTCCCATAGCTGAATAGTTTCTATCCATACTTTCATGGCCTAAAGTAACATCTAAGTTATGTATGTCATTAAAAGATTTACCATAAGTTAAGATTTGAGTAAAGTTTTCTATAACTCTTCTAAATCTGTCTTCACTATATCTACCTGTTGGTGCTCCATCACCTACGATTTCATTTTCGTAACCTTTAATGATATTATCTTGAATATCTCTACCATAAGTTACTTTAGCTTTTAATCCATCTAAAATTCCGATTTCTAAATAGTTTCTAAATCCATAAAGGTTTAATCTATTTACATCTTCATTTAAAATTAACTCTGCAATACCATGTCTACCTGGGTTATATGGTCTTGTTTGAATATTGTAATCTGGGTATCCTTCTCCTAAATCATATAATGGATTACCAGCTGTATCATTGATAATAGCACCATCATTGTCTACCTGATAAACAGGGTAAATAGGACCTAAATCTGTTGCCCAGTTAAATGGATTAACTATAGAACCAGAACCTCCACTTGTTGGTCCATGAGAATCTGTAGTTGTAATATAAACACTACCACCAATAGAAATATTTTCAGTTGGTTGAAAATCTGCATTTATTCTATTTGTAACTCTTTCGTAATCACTTTCTATTACGTAACCTTTTTCTTTTAAAAATGAAGCAGAGTAAAATACATTATAGTTATCACCACCAGAAGCTACATTTACAGAATGGTTTTCTCTAGAACCTGTTCTTTCTAAATAATCGAACCAGTTTAAAGATTGGTATTTAAGATTAGCATCTGGGTTTATCTTACCATCAGTACCAACAATTTGATCATTAGCAACATCAAAAGGATTATAACCTAATTGATTAAAAATTGTAGCAGAAGCTTGAGCCTCTACATCTGTACCACTTAAAGTATTTTTGTAAGCTTCCCACATTAACTCATAGTAAGATTTTGCTCCTACTGTTTCGTAGTTATCAATAGCTCTTGTAATAACACTATATTGAGTAGATGCATTTACAGCTAATTTACCTTTTTTACCTTTTTTAGTAGTAATAATAACAACACCATTTGCTGCTCTAGAACCATATAAAGAAGTAGATGCTGCATCTTTTAATACTGTCATAGAAGCAATATCATCTTGGTTAATTGCACTAAGTGACCCATCGAATTGCATCCCATCTACAATATATAAAGGGTCAGTACTACCATTTAACGTACCTACACCACGAATAACAATTTCTGGTGAAGATCCTGGCTGACCAGAAGCAGCAATAAACTGAACCCCTGTTGCTTTACCTTCTATGGCAGCAATTGGATTGGTAACAGTTCTAAGGGCTAATTCTTTTTCACCAACAACATCTGCAGAACCTGTAAATGCTTCTTTTGTAGTTGTACCATAAGCAACAACAATTACTTCTTCTAAAACACTACTATCTTCTACCATAGAAATATTAATAGTAGTAGAGTTCCCTACAGTTTTCTCAACTGTTTTGTAACCTAAGTAACGAAAAACTAACACATCTCCTTTTGCAGCAGAAATAGTGTATTTTCCATCAAAATCTGTTTCTGCACCTGTAGATGTACCTTTAACTAATACACTTACACCTGGTAAAACGCCTGAATCCTCGGATACAGTACCTGTAACCGACAATTTTTGAGCACTAATTGAAGTGATTACTCCCAAGAGAAATACCAACAACAACGCTTTTTTGTTAATTTGTTTCATAAAAAATTTGAATTGATTTATATTAATATCGAACGAAACTAAAAATTTTGTTAATATAATTCGCAACTATTTCAGATTTTAACAATACTACATGCGCGTATTTAACATTTTGTTAACTTTGTTGTTTTCCTTATCATTTATTAAAAAAGGGTGTTTTAGATGTGATTTTATAAGTATTTAACAGCATATAAGCCTTTTAACTTACACTTTATAAATGGCTATCTCATAAAAAAGCCTCTAAATGCTTTTTAACACTTAGAGGCTTAAATTTATCTTATAAAATAATGTTAATACAATACTCTAAATTTAATAGTACCTTCAACTTCTCTTAATTCGTCTATAACTTCTTTATTATACTCTTTATCTAAATCAGTAATAACATAACCTACTTTAGGGTCTGTAGATAAATATTGCCCACTAATATTCAATTCGTATTTTGCTAAAATCTTATTGATTTCTGCCATTACTCCTGGAACATTTTTATGGATATGCAAAAAACGATGTGCATTCGTTTGTCTTGGTAAACGAATATTTGGGAAATTCACAGCGTCTACAGTATTACCTGAATTAATATAAGCCATAATCTTACTTGGTACAAAATCTGCAATATCTCTTTGTGCTTCTTCTGTACTACCACCAACGTGAGGTGTTAAAATAACATTATCTAAACCTCTTAACTCTGTTTCAAACTCACCATTTTTTCTTGGTTCAGAAGGATATACATCAATTGCAGCACCTGCTATTTTTTTACTTTTTAAAGCAGTTACCAAAGCTGGAATATCTACTACAAAACCACGTGCTAGATTTACCAATACAGCACCATCTTTCATCTGAGAAATTTCTTTTTCGCCAAAGAAGTTTTTATTTGCTGCATTATCATCTACATGTAAACTTACTGCATCAGAAATAGCTAAAAGCTCTTCTAATGAATTCATTTTTGTAGCATTCCCTAAAGAAAGTTTATCTTCTACATCATAATAATGAACATCCATACCTAAAGCTTCAGCTAAAACAGATAATTGCTTACCAATATTACCATAACCAACAATACCTAGTTTTTTACCACGAACTTCTCTAGAACCTGCTGCTGTTTTTTGCCACTGACCATTATGTATTTCTGTACTTCTTTGAAAAACAGAACGCATTAACATAATAATTTCTCCAATAGCTAATTCTACTACAGAACGTGTATTACTATAAGGTGCATTAAAAACAACAACTCCCCTTTCTTTACAAGCATCTAAATTAATTTGTTTAGTACCAATACAAAATGCACTAACTACCATTAACTTTTCTGCTGCATCAACTACTTTTTGAGTTACTTGTGTTTTAGATCGAATACCTAAAACGTGTACGTCTTTTATTTTTTCTATTAATTCATCTTCTGATAAACTTTTAGAAACTGTTTCTACAGAAAACCCATCTCCAGATAACTTTGTAAAAGCATCTTTATGTACGTTTTCTAATAATAAAATTTTAATTCTGTTCTTTGGGTAACTTATATTTCTTGGCAACTTGTTAACGTATAAAAATTCATCTAAATTTGGCGCAATATGGTCTGCGTTTTTTGTTGTTTTATCTCTAGAAACATTTTCTGTATATGCAAAAAACTTATCTGCTACACCTGCTTCTCGAGTTACATAATCGCTGTAACCATCTCCAATTACTTGTATTTCTCCCTCAAGGTTCATATCACTTAAACACTTGATTTTTCCATTATGTTGTGATAAAGGATTGTTAGCATCAAAGCTAACAATTTTTCCATCAGTATCAAATTCAAAAGTATTTGCATATACTCTTTCTGATGGTATATTGTATTCTGCAACAATAGGATCTATAAACTCTTTAAATCCGCAGGAAATCACATAAATATCGTCTGCAAAATCTTCAAAAAATTCTTTATTACTTTCTATAGATTTAGATACTTGTTTCTTAAGCGCTTTTATTAAACCTTCTAAATCAGATTTATTCGCATTTAATAACTTAATTCTTCTTTCTAAAGATTCTGTAAAAGAGATTTCACCATCAATTCCTAAATTGGTAATATCTATAATTTGTTGAATAATTTCGTCTTTCTTAGGGTTATTTTCTAGCGTAATTTCGGCTAAAACATCTAAGGCTTCTACACGTGTTAAAGTGCTGTCAAAGTCGAAAATGTAATTTCTTTTTGTAGTAATCATTACTTTAAAATCTTAATTGAATTTAAGTGAGTAAATCTACAAATATAGTAGGGAATTAAGAAGTAAGTTAGCAGTTTTATGATATAAATTTAATTTCTTGGAATTCTTTAAAAAACATTTTAAAAAAAAGGCACTTTCTAATTAAAAATTATCAAATCCTAAAAGTATTAACCACCAAACAATTGGTAAAGATTCTATGTAAAACGAACTGTAGTATTTAGATTGATCTATTTTGGCTCTCATTAAGAAAATAATCACCAAAAAAAAGAAAATCATAAAAGGAGTTTTTACTGTGTTTGATGTTGAAGTTAAATATTCTAAAATCAACGAAAAAACCATTAACATTAAACCCAATCTTTTTGTTTTTTCTACACCAATTTTCTTTGGTATAGTTTGTAGAGAAATTGCATCATATTTTACATCTCTAATATCAAAAGGTAAAATTAAAACTACTACAATTAAAAAACGCTGCAACATTAACAAAACAATATTAATCGAGGTTTGTTTCTCTTCTTCCATTGCAGGAATTAAAACAGTAAAACCAGCCCAAACTAAGGCTACAACTACAATTTTAAGATAACTAACTTCTCTTAAAGTTTTATCAAATCCGCTTAAAAAAGGTACACCATATAAAATAGTTAATGCAATAAATGGAAGTGTATAGTATAACGTTTTTATAGGAACTAAGTATGCATAATAACACAGCCCTAGAAAACAAAAAAACGAAAAAATTTGAATTACTTTTAGGCTGTTTGTTAAACTTCTATGGTGCAATTTTGCGACGCCTGCATATTTTACAAAATTATAACCTGTTATTGTGCCAAAAAATACAAAATAATTTAAGTTTGAGTTATAAGGTAAATCAAAATAAATTTCTGTGATTCTTAAAAAAGCATATACAGCTATAGCAACGTGAATGCTAGCTTTAATATAAAAGTCGAAAATCAATTTTAAGAATCTCATTTTACAAAAGTAAAGTTTATGTTAATAACATTTTAATTTGGTTGATAATTAACAGACTTTTATCATTTTTAATAGAACTTTAGAACTCATTAAATCGCTATTTTTGTTGTTTTTTAAAATCGATAAAATTCGTTAAGAATTTAAACGACTAAATCGATTGAAATAAGACTTTAAAAACTTTATTTAATGAACACAAATTCGTTTCAATTAAGGCATATTGGGCCAAATGCAAATGAGCAAGAAAAGATGTTAAAAGCTATTAAAGCAGATAGTTTAGAACAACTGATTTATGAAACTGTACCAAATAATATCCGTTTAAAAGATGATTTAGATTTAGATCCTGCAATGAGCGAATATGAATACTTACAGCACATTAACTCCCTTGCTAATAAAAATAAAGTTTTTAAAACCTATATTGGTTTAGGTTACCATGAAGCGATTGTACCAAGTGTAATTCAAAGAAATATTTTAGAAAACCCAGGTTGGTACACAGCTTATACACCTTACCAAGCAGAAATTGCACAAGGTCGTTTAGAAGCTCTGTTAAATTACCAAACCATGGTTTGCGATTTAACAGGAATGGAATTAGCAAATGCTTCTTTGTTAGACGAATCTACTGCTGCTGCAGAAGCTATGGCATTATTGTTTGATGTTAGAGAACGTGCAAAGAAAAAAGCTGGCGCTAATAAGTTTTTTGTTTCTGATGAAATTCTACCACAAACTTTATCTTTATTACAAACACGCTCCACTCCTATTGGTATAGAACTAGTAATAGGAAGCCATGAAGAATTTGATTTTTCTGATGAATATTTTGGAGCAATTTTACAATATCCTGGAAAATTTGGTCAAATTTTTGATTATGAAAATTTTGTTACAAAAGCCAATAAAAATGATATTAAAGTAGCAGTTGCTGCTGATATATTATCACTTGTAAAATTAAAAGCTCCTGGTGAATTTGGTGCTTCTGTTGTTGTAGGAACCACACAACGTTTTGGAATCCCATTAGGTTATGGAGGACCTCATGCTGCTTATTTTGCTACCAAAGAAAAATATAAAAGAAGTATTCCAGGACGTATTATTGGCGTTACTAAAGATATGAATGGTAAGCATGCTTTAAGAATGGCATTGCAAACTAGAGAGCAACATATTAAAAGAGAAAGAGCAACTTCTAATATTTGTACAGCACAAGTTTTATTAGCAGTTATGGCTGGTATGTATGCAGTTTACCATGGTAAAAACGGATTACAATATATTGCTGATACAGTTCATAATAAAACAAAATTAGTTGCAGACTTTTTAGAAAAGGCTGGTTTTAAACAACTAAACTCATCTTATTTTGATACGCTTTTAGTAGAGATTGATGCCATTAGATTAAAACCAATTGCAGAATCTTTTAAAGTAAACTTTAATTATGTTGATGATAATTCTGTTTCTATTTCTATAAACGAAGCTACAACTCAAAAAGATTTAATGACTTTGTTTACCATTTTTGGTCAGATGAAAAAAAGACCAAACCCTGTAAATGAAGAAAATTACGATACTTTTTCTCAAATTTTAACACAAGAACCTTTTCATTCAGATTTTGAAGTTATTAATGATTCTGTTTCTAGAAACACATCATTCTTAGACAATGAAGTGTTTAATACATATCATTCAGAAACAGATATGATGCGTTATATAAAGAAACTAGAACGTAAAGATTTAGCTTTAAATCATTCTATGATTTCTTTAGGTTCTTGTACAATGAAATTGAATGCAGCATCAGAAATGTTGCCTTTAAGTAATCCTAATTGGGGAAATATTCATCCATTTGTACCTTTAAATCAAGCGCAAGGTTATCAAGAAGTTCTTAAAAAGTTAGAACATCAATTGAATATTATTACTGGTTTTGCAGGTACCTCTTTACAACCAAATTCTGGTGCACAAGGTGAGTTTGCTGGTTTAATGACCATAAGAGCTTATCATCAATCTAGAAACGAATCACATAGAAATATTTGTATTATTCCTGCTTCTGCACATGGTACAAACCCTGCTTCTGCTGTTATGGCTGGTATGAAAGTGATTGTAACCAAAACTGCCGAAAATGGTAATATTGATGTTGCTGATTTACTAGAAAAAGCAGAATTACATTCAGATAATTTAGCAGCGTTAATGGTAACTTACCCATCTACACATGGTGTTTTTGAAAGTGAAATTAAAGAAATCACTAAAATTATTCATGATAATGGTGGTCAAGTTTATATGGATGGTGCAAATATGAATGCTCAGGTTGGTTTAACAAACCCTGCAACAATTGGCGCAGATGTTTGTCATTTAAACCTACACAAAACCTTTGCTATTCCTCATGGAGGAGGTGGTCCAGGTGTTGGCCCTATTTGTGTTGCACCTCAACTAGTCCCTTTTTTACCTACAAATCCTGTAATAGAAACTGGTGGAGAAAATGCAATTACAGCAATTTCATCTGCTCCTTGGGGCTCTGCTTTAGTTTGCCTAATTTCTTATGGATACATAACCATGCTAGGTTTTAGAGGATTAACCAACTCTACAAAAAATGCAATTTTGAATGCAAATTATATTAAAGAGCGTTTAAATGGTCATTTTGATACTTTGTATACAGGCGAAAAAGGACGTGCAGCTCACGAAATGATTATTGATTGTAGAGACTTTAAACAAAAAGGGATTGAAGTTGTAGACATTGCCAAACGTTTAATGGATTATGGTTTCCATGCTCCAACTGTTTCTTTTCCTGTTGGTGGCACAATGATGATAGAGCCAACAGAATCTGAATCTATTGCTGAACTTGATCGTTTTTGTGATGCAATGATTGCTATTCGTGAAGAAATTAAAAATGCAACGAAAGAGGATGCAAATAATCCTTTAAAAAATGCACCTCATACTCAAGAAATGCTAACTGCAGATGATTGGCAATTGCCATATACCAGAAAACAAGCAGCTTTTCCTTTAGATTATATTGCTGATAATAAATTCTGGCCAACTGTAAGAAGAGTAGATGATGCTTTTGGTGATAGAAATTTAAATTGTTCTTGTACCCCAATTGAAGATTATATGTAGAAGAAATTATGTCTTAAAAAAAATAATTTTAATAAAATTATACAAATAACTATTAAATTATTATTGATAAATAAATAAATTTGATAGTTTTATCAATTATTATAGACATACAATAGAAAACACATAATTAATTGATTGATTATTTAAATGAAGATTAGCTTAATAGATTCTAATGAAAATAGAATTTTACAAAATGATATTATTAGAAAAATTAGAGATTTAATAAACTCTAAAAATTTAGAACGTGGAGAAAAATTACCTTCTGAACGCGTTATTTCTGAAAAATTTAATATCAAAAGAAATCATATTAAAGAGGCAATTAAAAGGTTAGAGTTTTATGGAGTTGTAAAATCAATATCGCAAAGTGGTACATTTTTATCTATTGGCTTAACAGGTTTTAACGGAATTGTAGAAGAAATTTTAACAATAGACTCTCCTTCTTTTATAGAACTCGCAGAAACTAGAATTTCTCTAGAATTAAAAACTGTTGCATTGGCTTCTAAAAGAAGAACAGAAGAAGATTTAATTAGAATTGAAAAAACGCTTAAAGCATTTGAATTAAAAATTACTAATGGGCAAGATTATTTAGAAGAAGATTTATTGTTTCATTTAGCAATAGCTAAAGCAAGTAAAAACAGTACAATGCTTTCTGTTATGCTTTTAATAATACCACCAATTTTAGATACTTACGAAAGAGATGCTGTTTGCGATGGTGATCAAGTTATTTCAGAAATAAATAAACATAAAGATATTTATTTAGCAATAAAAGCAAAAAACACGAAGAAAGCTGAAGAAATGATGCAAAAACATTTCTTTAAGTTATCTAAGTTTATAGAAAATAAAAAAGCTTAAAACAGACTTATATTACCAGTAAACTAACATTTAAATTCCTCAGATTTTCTTTTCGGATTCACTTATTATTTATAACTAAAAATATTCTTCAATTTTTTAGAATTAATCCGCTTAAAATAATTTAGACGGATTTTTTTAATCATTAAAAAATCTCAAAACACCAAGTAACAACAACACCTTTTCCATCAGCTAAATCAATAGATAATACTTCTTTTTTTGATTTCACTTTAAAATTAAAAGGTGGTTTTAAAATATCCAATCCGCTTTGTTTTTTTATTCTGATACCTTGTCCTGAAATAATATCTTTATTGGGTTCAAAGTTTCCATTTGGTAAGTGTTCAGTTAAAATCAAGTATTTATAATTACTTAATTTATTTAAAATACTCTCTACTTCTGCATTCGATAAATGTTGTAGAACCTGTCTAATTATTACACAGTCTGCTTTAGGCAAATTATCTTTTGCAATATTTAAACATCTAAATTCTAAATTATTCGCTTTATATTTTTCTGTATTGTAATTGATTAAATCTTCAACAATATCAATAGCAATATAATTTTTAGAGTATTTATAGAGTTCTTTACCAATATTAAAATCACCACAACCCAAATCTAAAACTGTTAAAGGAACATCAAAAGAAGTTAAAAAAGATTTTACCATATCTCTATATGGTTCCACCAATTCTGGATGATGAGAGCCAAAACCAGAATAAAATTCAGTTTTATTTCCTCCCCAAAGATTCAAGTCATAAATCTGCTCCATTGCCTTTTGAGTTGGCCATGGTTTTTTATTTTTTTTGATTTTGTTTTTTATCTTATCCATAAAATCAACAAAATATAAACATCAATTAGAAGCAACTATTTTACTTATTTAGTAAACGAAGATAACTATCTTTGTGTGTTTCTAAATAAAAAAAAAGAAAAATCCTTAATACCAAATGACAAACTATTACTCTAATGGAAAATTGCTACTAACAGGAGAATATCTTGTGTTAGATGGTGCAAAATCATTAGCAATTCCTACAAAATTTGGGCAAGATTTAATTATTGAAAAAATTAAAGAACCTCAAATTATTTGGGGAAGTTTCACAAATACAGGTGAATGCTGGTTTGAAGCCGTTTTTGATTTACCAAAGCTACGTTTAGCAAACTGTACTTTTAATTCTGATAAAGAAGGAAGTGCAGAGTTTATTGCAGAGACTTTGTTAGAAATTTTACAGGAAGCCAAAAGAATGAAACCAGAATTTTTGTCTTCAGAAAATGGATTTATTGTAAAAACAAAACTGACTTTCCCTAGAAATTGGGGATTAGGCAGCTCTTCTACTTTAATAAATTCTATTGCAACTTGGGCAAAGGTTGATGCTTTTCAATTGCTGTGGAATTCCTTTAAAGGCAGTGGATATGACATTGCTTGTGCTCAAAATAATTCTCCTATTTTTTATGAAATTCAAGACAATAAACCAGTTGTAAAGCAAGTTAATTATAATCCTAGTTTTAAAGAAAACATCTTTTTTGTGTATTTGAATCAGAAACAAGATTCTAAAAAAGGGATTGCAAAATTTAGAGAAAGTAACATTAATTTTGAAAAAGAAATAGCGCGTATTTCTGAAATTTCTGATGCCTTTTTAAAAGCGAATTCAATTATTGAATTTAATAAATTAATTGTAGAACACGAACAGATTATAAGCTCAATCATCAAACTAAAACCTGTAAAAGAACGATTATTTTCTGATTATTTTGGAGAAATTAAAAGTTTAGGAGCTTGGGGTGGAGATTTTGTAATGGCAACAGGAAACGAAAAAACAAAAGCATATTTTAACAACAAAGGATTTGATACAATTCTTACATATCAAGAAATGATTTTATGACTAAAATAATTATAATTGGAGGTGGTGCAGCAGGATATTTTACAGCCATAAATGCCAAAGAAAACAATCCTGATTTAGACATCACCATTCTCGAAAAAGGAAAAGATGTTTTACAAAAAGTTAAAATTTCTGGTGGTGGACGCTGTAATGTAACTCACGCTTGTTTTATTCCTAAAGATTTGGTGCAGTTCTACCCAAGAGGGAAAAAAGAACTTTTAGGTCCTTTTCATCAATTTATGACAGGAGATACTTTTGAGTGGTTTGAAGAAAGAGGTGTGCCTTTAAAAATTGAAGATGATAATCGTGTTTTTCCTGAAGCAAATACAAGTCAAGCAATTATAGATTGTTTTCAAAATGCTGTTGATAAGCTACAAATTAAAGTGTTAACAAACTGTGGTGTAAATGAAGTTTATCAACAAGAAAATGAGTGGGTTATCAACACAAAAAATAAAAATTTTACAGCTGATAAAGTTGTTTTTGCTGCTGGTAGTTCTAAAAAAGTTTGGGATTTATGTAAATCTTTAAATCATTCTATTGTAGAACCAGTTCCGTCTTTATTTACGTTTAACATTAACGATAAAAGACTTGTAGATTTATTAGGGACTTCTGTGCCCAATGCTACTGTAAATATTGTGGGTA
Organism: Polaribacter sp. Asnod6-C07; assembly: GCF_045063625.1. Classification (NCBI taxonomy): domain Bacteria; kingdom Pseudomonadati; phylum Bacteroidota; class Flavobacteriia; order Flavobacteriales; family Flavobacteriaceae; genus Polaribacter; species Polaribacter sp. Asnod6-C07. Next base: position 405,386 of record NZ_JBEFOF010000005.1, read on the forward strand.
CAAAATTAGAAGCTTCTGGGCCGTTATTAATTACACATTGGGGTATGAGTGGTCCAGCTATTTTAAAATTATCTGCTTTTGGTGCAAGAATTTTAGCTGATAAAAATTATCAATATAATGTAAGTGTCAATTGGTTATCTAGACCAACTGATAAGGTTTTAAACGTTTTATTGAACCTAAAAAAGAAAGAACCACGTAAAACTGTAATCTTAAAATCACCTTTTTCTGAAATTTCAAAAAGATTATGGGAACGTTTTGTAATTGCATCAGAAATAAAAAATAATCAAAATTGGGCAGATTTAAAGAATTCTCAATTAGAGAATTTAGCAAATCAATTGACAAAAGGAACTTTTAATGCCAATGGCAGAACTACTTTTAAAGATGAGTTTGTAACTGCTGGTGGTGTAGATTTAAAAGAAATTAACTTTAAACACTTTGAAAGTAAGCAACATAAAAATTTATTCTTTGTAGGTGAAGTTTTAAATATTGATGCTGTTACTGGTGGATTTAACTTTCAGAATGCTTGGACAGGTGGTTATATTTGCGCTAAAGCATTAGCTGAAAATTAATCTTTTTTTGTTATTTTAAATAAAGTGAAACGAAATTGAGAATTCTTGAGATATAAATATTAGAGATTTCTCCATAAAATCGAAATGACAAACGAATACTTAAAAACTAATTTATAATGGCAAGAACAGAATCTAACGAATTTAAAACAGGCACAAAAGCTCCAGATTTTAGTCTAAAAAATTCTATTGATGATAAAAATTACTCTTTAAATGATTTAAAAGGTGATAAAGGAACTGTTATTATGTTTATCTGTAATCACTGTCCGTTTGTAATTCATGTTAACGAAGAATTGGTAAAAATAGCAAATGAGTATCAGCAAAAAGGCATCAATTTTATAGCTATAAGTTCTAATGATGTTGATAATTATCCAAAAGATGCACCTCATCTAATGAAAGAATTGGCTGCAAAAGAAAAGTATACTTTTCCTTATTTATATGATGACACACAAGAAGTTGCTAAAGCTTATGATGCTGCTTGTACTCCAGATTTTTATGTTTTTGATACTGATTTAAAATCAGTTTATCATGGACAATTAGATGATTCTAGACCAGGAAATGGCAAATCTGTTACAGGTTTTGATTTAAGAACTTCTTTAAACAATATATTAACACTTAAAAATCCGTTAGAAAACCAAAAGCCAAGTGTAGGTTGTGGTATTAAATGGAAATAAAATATTACATTTTAACTAGAACTTAGGCGTTAACAAAGAAGATTACTTTATATTTGTATTCAATTAGTTTAAAACTAATTACACTCTTCCCCCAAGAAAAATTCTACTATGAAAAAATACTTGAATCTTTTTTGGGCTATTTTAGCAACAATAATCATTTTTAACGAGTTAAAAACGAATCAAATTAATTCAATTACTATTTTAGGTAAAGAATTTAAATTTTGGTTCTTAGCATTTGTATGGTTAATAATAGGTGTTAAAAACTATTATTATTTTATACAAAAGCTTTTAAAAATTAATCAAAAGTAATATTTTGATATGCTCCAATATCAGGATTTGTAGTTCTATCTACCCCTAATATATCAAAAGAAAAAGATGTTGTTTTTGCTTTGTTTATAGCATCAGAATCTTGACCAATAATAAAATCTTCCTTTTGCGAATCTCTAAAATTTACAAACCCGTTTAAAATTATATTTTGATAATTGGTATTGTTGGTAAAATCTAATTCAGCAAAATCTGTATAAGAATCACTTACATCGTTAAATTGAATCATAGAATTGCTAATGTTATAGTTGAATAAGCTACCTTCAACTTTATCTAAAACAAATTCGATATTGTTGTTCCCATTAAAAATACAATTTGTAAAATTAGCCGCTTTTAAGTCTCTAGTTTCTATAATTTCTTGTCCATTTTCATCATTATAAACAAAGAAATTATTTACTAAAACTGCAGGTAATTGCCTAATCCCATTATTCCAAAAGTTTGCAAAAGTACTGTGAGTAAAATTATAAGTACCACCAATGGTTGCTGCTAAAGAAGCTTCGCCTGCAGAACCAATTACAACATTATGTGCTTCTATATTGGTTTCTCTTGCTAAAATTCCAAAATTAGAATGGTTGTAGATTTCTGTATTTTGCAACTTTAAAGTTGGGTTGGTATCAGAGCCAATACTATCAATTAAAATACCTATAACTCCGTTTTTAATTTGTGCATGATAAACTTCGTTGTCTTTGCTTCCTGCACGCATCCAAATTGCACCCCATTGACCTGGAGTTTGGTTAAATCTATGCTCTAAACGATCTCCTTCAAAAACTACTTTTTCATTTAGAGTTCCATTTACTTTTAAAGTGGCTTTATCATCGATTATTAAACCAGAATTATCATGAAAATAGAGTTTTGCACCAGCTTCTATAGTTAATGTTTTATTAGCAGGCACAGCTGCATAGCCATAAATTACTGTAGGTTTTGTATTTGTAATCGTTAACTCTGCATCTAATAAATATCTTCCTTTTATTGTTGTTGCTTGTCCATCTATGGTTAAACTATCAATTTTCATTGTAATTGGGTCTCTATCAGGAAAAATAAAATTGGCATCTTGTACTAAAGTAACCAAATCTACATCTTGCTGATTTGTTCCTGTATCAAACAAAATACGATCTGTATATAAAGGATCTGAAATTGTACTTTCATCAATGGTAGTTTCAACAAAAACATAAATACTATCTTTTGCTAAAATATCTATATCGTTAAATTCTTTACCAGGTATACCATCAACATTTAATCTATAGTTAGATGTGGTTCCGTTTTCTAAAGAAATTTGCGGAATTGTAATAGCTTCATTACCTCTATTATAAACTTTTAAATTATAAGTTGCAGAACCAATGTTTGTAAAAATAGTATCTAAAAAAACAGTGTCTTTAGAGAATTCTAAACTACCAAAACTAGGTACAGTAGAAAAGTCTTTTCTACAAGAACTCATAGAAATTAAAGCAACACAAATTAAAAAAGTAATAAAATAACGCATAAATCAATTTTTATAAAAATAGAACTTTAAAATGAATGGTTTATTATTCAGTTATTAATTTGATTTCAAAAAGTTTACCCCAATTTTTACCCGTAACAAAAAGTTTATCATTAGCAGCATCGTAAGCAATACCATTTAAAACATCATCTTGATCTTTTAATTTTTGAGTTTTCTCCATTTCTTTAACTAAACCTTTTAAATTTATAATACCATCTACAACACCATTTTTAGGGTTTATAATTGCAATTAAAGGTTTTTGCCAATAGTTCGCATATATTTTACCATTAACCCACTCTAATTCGTTTAACTTTTTAAGTGATAATTTATTAGTATACGCTTGTATAGCTCTTTTTTCATTTAATGTTTCTAAATCTAAAAACCAGATTTTATTAGAACCATCAGATTTTATAAATTCTCTATCATTATGTGTTAAACCCCAACCTTCTTTACTTTTATTATACTTAAACTCACTCTCTTGTTTAAACGTTTTTAAATCATACACAAAACCTTTTTTAGCTTCCCAAGTTAGCCAATACACTTTATCATTAACTATAGTCATTCCTTCACCAAAAAATTGTTTATCTAAATCTATTTTTTGTAACACTTTACCTGATTTAATATCCACTTTTCTCAGCGTAGACTGCCCTCTTCTACCAGTTGTTTCATATAAAAAACCATTGCTGTACTCTAAACCTTGTGTAAATGCATTAGTGTCATGTGGATAAGAATTTACAATTTCAAAATTGTAAAGCACAGGTTTTTTGTCAGCAAAAATTTCAAAAGAATTGTTTAATTTTTTCGTTTTTCCAGGATAAAAAGCCAATGTAGAAACAGAATGTTTACCTACACCAAAATCTGCAGCATTTAACGTTAATGAATTTCCATCAGAAGAAATTTCTTTTCCGTTTACAAAAAACTGAACACTATTAACTTGTTGGTTATTCTCTTCTTTTAGATTGATTGTAATTTTATCTTTAATCGTATTTTTTTTGGTTACATTTAAAGTAAACTTGTAATCTTTATCGCAACTTGTAAATAAAAAGAACGATAATAGTAATGTAACAAAAGCAATTTTCTTCATTTTTATATTTATTTTATATGATTTAAAGTAGCTAAAAATAACTTTTAACCACTTATATTTAGTGTTTTAAACCAGAAATTCATTAGAACTACAAAGAAAAGTAATTTATTTATTTGTAAATTAAAAAATATCCTTAAATTTGCATCCTCAAAATAGTAATTTATAGCTATTTAGAGAATTTTGTAAAGCCTTACCAACTTTACTTTGCAAACATAACATTAAAGAATTAAAATATTATAAAATGAAAAAAGGAATTCATCCAGAAAATTATAGAATGGTAGCTTTTAAAGACATGTCTAACGAAGACGTTTTTTTAACACGTTCTACTGTAGACACTAAAGAAACTTTAGAAGTTGATGGTGTAGAGTATCCTTTAGTAAAATTAGAGATTTCTAGAACATCTCACCCATTTTACACTGGTAAATCTAAACTTATTGATGCTGCAGGACGTATTGACAAGTTCAAAAACAAATACGCAAAATTCAAGAAATAATTTTCTTAGAGTTTTAACAATATCAAAAGCCTCAACAATTGTTGAGGCTTTTTCTTTTCAATAAAATTAAAAAATAATTATTTGGGCGTTTCCTTTCAGGTCGGGTTTTACGCTACAATCTTTTTTTAGCTGAAAAAAACAGCTTAAAAAAGGATTTCCACTGCAACCCCTAACGCAATTATTTGCCAACTTTTTTAATTATTTTAAAACAAATAGATTACTTTTAATCTTCTTAAAAACTAAAATTAAAAATGAGAAATACCATACTTTCTATTTTAATAACTGCAACTATTCTTTCTGGAGTTTTAGTCTATTTTTTACCACATATTGGTAATATAATACTGCTCTCAATATCAGGATTATTAACCTTAATAGCCATTTACGATAGTTTCCAAACCAAGCACTCATTATTGAGAGCTTTTCCTTTAATAGCTCGTTTACGTTGGTTTTTTGAAGAAGAAAGAGATAAAATTCAGCAATATTTTATAGAAGACAATTTAAATGGCACACCAATAAATAGAGAAAAAAGAAGTATCGTTTACCAAAGAGCAAAATTAGCAAAAGACACTATACCTTTTGGCACACAACATAATGTATATGAAAAAGGATATGAGTTTGTAAAACACTCTTTATTTCCTAAAACTCATCATCAAACAAAAGGAGAAAGAGTTCTTTTTGGTTCTGATAAATGCACAAAAAAGTATAGTGGCTCTATTATAAATATTTCTGCAATGTCTTTTGGTTCTTTAAGTAGTCATGCAATTATGGCTTTAAATCAAGGAGCTAAAATGGGCAATTTTGCACACAATACAGGTGAAGGAGGAATATCTCCTTATCATTTACAAGGTGGAGATTTAATTTTTCAAGTGGGTACAGGTTATTTTGGAGCAGGAAAATCTGTAGATGGCAAACGTGTTTTTGATGAATATATTTTTAAACAAAACGTAATTAGACCAGAAGTAAAAATGATTGAAATAAAATTCTCTCAAGGTGCAAAACCTGGTCATGGAGGCATTTTACCAGCCAAGAAAAACACACTTGAAATCGCAAAAATTAGAGCTGTAGAAGCAGGTACTCAAGTAGATTCTCCTCCAGGTCATTCTGCGTTTTCTAATTATTCTGAAATGATTGATTTTATTCAGAAAGTAAGAGATTTATCTGAAGGGAAACCAGTAGGAATTAAGTTCTGTGTAGGTAATAATGATGAAATTGAACAAATGATTAAAGCTTTTGCTGAAGCTAACAATTACCCAGATTTTATTTCTGTTGATGGTGGTGAAGGTGGTACAGGTGCTGCTCCCTTAGAATTTACCAATTATATTGGTTCTCCTTTAGTAGAGGGGTTAGTTTTTGTAAATAAACTTTTAATACAATATAATTTAAAACATCAAATTAAAATAATTGCTTCTGGTAAAGCTATTGATGCTTTTGATATTGTAAAATATCTTGCTTTAGGTGCAGATGCAATAGGAATGGCAAGAAGCTTTATGCTAAGTTTAGGCTGCATACAAGCTAGAGAGTGTAATTTAGATACTTGTCCAGTTGGTGTAGCTACACAAGATGAAGATTTAGTTGAAGCTTTAGTAGTAGAACAAAAAAACGTTCGTGTTAAAAATTACCATAATAAAACTATTACAGCTGTAAAAGAAATGGTTGCAGCTATTGGTTTAGATTCTATTGAAGATATACAAGCAAATCAAGTATTTAGACGTAGAAAAGACGAAGAGATTGCAAGTTTAGAAGAGATATATTATTAAAATCTTCATAAGTCAAGTCAAATCAAAAAAAAATCACCATTAACTTAATAAATTAATGGTGATTTCTTTTTCCTAATAAATAGGAAATAAATAAATTTCTAAAAAGTTTTAATGAGCTTTTTAAACTGCTACTTCTCTGTTCAAATAACGAAATCTATTCAACTTTTCTAAAACTTTCATAGCTTTAAAAGCTGCTAAATCACTTACTGCTTCGTTTATATGTCTATAACTGTTAGACTTTTCAACAAGGTTTTTGTAACGTTTTTGTAATTGCTTTTTAAAATTTGAAAGCTGTACTTTGTAGTGCATAATAATGGGGGTTTTAATATTATATTTCAAATGTAATAAAAAATTATTAACTAGCAATTAATAGTATATCATAAAATCTTCTTAAAAGAAATACATTATCTTTTATACTTTTTAATCAGTTTAGAAATCTAATTAGTTTTTTACAATTTTTTGTATTTTAATTCCGTTTTCAGTTTCGTATTTTAAAAAGTAAATACCTTTTGATAAATGTGAAAGATTGATTGTTTTATGATTTGAATTCTGATAAAATGATAGTATTTTTTGACCTGATACATTATAAATTTCAGCTTGAAACTTCTCTAAATTAGATGACAATTGAATGTTTAAATTATTTTGAACAGGGTTTGGGTAAAATTTCACTTTACTTAAATCATCTACATTTATTACAGAGGCTACAGCTTCTTGATATACTCTTACATAATCGATTTCCAAAGCACTTTTTGTAAAAGATGAAGCAATACCTGGTTCTATGGCTATATTTAATAAGAGATATTGCTCTTTATCAAAAGGCCAAGTATTTTCATTTTTTATACTTGGGTTGTAGGTATAATGTTCTACATCATCGACTTTAAAAACCATTTTTTCTGAAGACCATTCTAAGGAATATATGTGAAATTCACTAGAAACTGTAGCAATGCTTCTACCTCCATGATTTACAGTTCCTCCAAAACTAGAAGGTGTATGCATAGCACTTTGCACAAAATTTTGATTACGTCCCCAATGTTCCATAATATCTATTTCTCCACAAGCTGGCCAATATTCTGAGCCAAAAGTATCAGTCCAAAAACCACCAGTTTCAATAATGTTTTTGCCCAACATCCAAATGGCTGGCCAAGTACCTGCACCTGTTGGCAATTTTGCTTTAATTTCTATTTTACCATATTTAAAAGCAAACTTAGAATTTAACCTAGCAGAAGTATAATTTTTAGTGTAACCTTGGTCTGTAAACGTTTCTTTTTGTGCAGTAATGCTTAAAATTCCTTCATTTACTGAAGAGTTTTCAACTCGATTTGTATAATGCTGAATTTCTCCATTATACCAACTTCCTCCATTTGGTAATTGTGTTTGATGAAACCATTTATCACCATCAATAGCTCCTGTTCCATCAAATTCATCAGACCAAACCAAATGATTAAAAACAGGATTTGTTCCTACATTGAGAGTTCCATCATAAATAAAATCATCAATATAAGCTGTGACAAAACTGTTATTGTTTTCGCCATTTATCTGAATTAATATCCTATTAAAATCAGTTCTGTTTATTGGATTTTGGGAATTTGCATCTAAATTGATAAAGTTATCACTACTAAAATCAAAAGAAACTGTTTGCCATTGATCTAAAACCAAAGGTTTTATAATTTCGGATTGTGTAGCCCAAGGACTGCCAACTGTCCCATCTTGTAACTTTAAAGAAACTTGGTTTGTTTCGTTACCAGTAATACCAGAAGATGGAACATAAATTTTAACTGAAAACGTACTGTTTGTAGATAAATTAAAGTTTATAGGAACATCAAAACGAACATTTGCATATTGCCCTCCATTATCAGTATATTTTAAAACGGTATCTGATGTATTTGAATCGGTTTTAAAAGGATTTAGAGATGAATTATCAATTACACAATCGTCTCCAAACCAAGAAGAAATTGTTCCATTACCTTCAAAATCGTCTTCGACTTTTTGTTGTGCTAAAATAGAGTTGATAAAAACTAGGGCAATCAGTATAAAAAAATTTCGCATTTTTAAGATTTTGATGTATTCCTACAAATATATCTTTAAATACAGGTGTTTCGTAAAAAAACACCTATACAAATACCATACTGATAATAAAAACTTGTTTTATCTATTGTCTTGTAAAGCAAAAACTTGCTTTAATAATGCAGTGTCTCTTAAACCTACTTTTTCTCTAATTCCTTTTTCTTCTACTTCTATCATAGTAAAAACGCCTTTTAAAGCTTGGTTAGTAACATAAGATGTTAAATCTGGATCTACTTTATTTACAAAAGGAATAGAATTATATTTAGTAATTAAGTTGCTCCAAATTTTATCTGCACCAACTTTAGAGAAAGACTGATTAATTACAGGACTAAAACTATTATATAAACTTTGATTTGTTTTAGACTGTAAATAAGATGTTGCAGCGTTTTGATCGCCTAATAAAATATTTTTTGCATCTGCAAAAGTAATTTCTTTTACAGCATCAACAAAAATAGGCGTTGCTGTTTTTACAGCATCTTCTGCAGCTCTATTTAATGCTTTAATTCCTTCATCTGCTAAATTACCTAAACCAATTTTTCTTAAACCATTATCTACAGCTTGTAATTCTTGTGGTAATAAAATTTTAACCAAATCATTTTTATAAAAACCATCTACAGAAGTTAGTTTTGTAACCTGATTTTCAATTCCATGATCTAAAGCTTGTCTTAATCCATTACCAATTTGTTCTTGTGTTAAAACTCCACCTCCACTTGGTAATTGACTAACAACTTTTTGTAACTCTGCACAACCTGCAAACTGAATTGCAACTACTAAAACTAAAATTCTTTTTATCATTATTCCTGATTTATTTTATACTATTATTAGACACTTTTTTTATGAAAAGTCACTCAAATTATTTAAAACTATCTGTTTTTTTATCATAACCATAAGGACAATGTTTACAACCACTTTTACAACAATAACCACGTTTTAGGTGATATTTTTCTGTAAAAACTTTATAACCTTGTTCGTTTAAATAAAAATCGTCTTTTTCTAGCTCTATTCTTGGTTTAAACATGTTGCAAAAATAGGTAAATTACATGTTAATTAAATTCTATTTTAGTTTCTTTAATCTAAAATTTAAAACTAGCTACACCACCCACAACAGGTATTGTTATAGAGGTATTTTCTAAATCAACAGTTAACTCTGTGCCTGGTTTTGGTAGTAATGTATAATTATTATCACTAGAAAAAATCATTAAACCTATTTGTTGTCCTTTTTTTATAATTTGATCATCTGGTTGTAAAGTAAAAGTCATTTCGTAAAACTTGCCTGGTGTTAAAGGCTTACTCTTTGTTAAGGATTTATAATTTTGTAAATCTGCCCAACCACGTGTAATAATATTATCAGTTATTTTTGCTCTTCTACCTTTATTCCAAGGTAATGAAACTAAATACACAGATAAATTTACAGCTGGTTTAGAACTTGCTGCTTTTATGGTTATGGTTGATAATCCAGAAATATGAACATCTTCTTCTAAAACCGGAGTTACATATAATAAACGATGATTTGTATAATCAGCTTGCGCTAAAGCTTCCGAAGAAAAAGAATAATTATCAACTAATGTTTCTTTTGTATTTGATGTTGGTTTTTCTGTAGATAAAGTACCTGCTCCTGGTGCACCTGCATTTAAATAAAAAGTAACTGGTTTTGCAGCCGGATTTGGATAATTTTCATAAGAAGTTGGTGCCTCTCTTTTATCATTTTCTCTAACAATCCATGCTTTTGCATCATTCTCAACTCCATTTTCAACCCCATGTAAATAACGTGTAAACCAACGATTCATCATTGATATTGGTGGTGGTCCTCCATGACCATTTTGATGATAAAATATTTGAGTTGGTAAACCCATTTCTGATGCTTTCTTATAAATTCTATAACTATGCTCTGGCATTACATTCCAATCATTAAATCCGTGAGACATTAATAATGCTGCTTTCATTGGTTGCATTTCATTTAAATAATCTCTACCAGCCCAAAAATCATTATAATCTCCAGTTGCTCTATCCATTCCATTAACTAATTCTGAATCTCTAACCACCTTATTATTTCTGGCACGATTTTCTTCTTTTCCACTGTGAATAAAATCGTACAAAACATCAATATCTTCACCTAAATATCCACCAGGTGAACGCACCAGACCATTTGATCGATAATAATGATAATAAGAAGTATTTGGCGCAATTGGAATGATGGCTTCCAAACCTTCTACTCCTGTAGTTGCAGCTGCTAGAGGAATTGTACCATTATAAGAAGTTCCTGTCATACCTACTTTTCCTGTAGACCAAAATGCTTTAACTTCTTCGTTTCCTGTTCTAGAAGCATAACCTTTTGCTTTTCCATTAAGCCACTCTATAACCGCTTTTGGTGCTAAAGACTCATTATCTCCTCCAACTGTTGGTGATCCATCAGACAAACCTGTTCCTGGAGAAGAAGAATGCACTACAATATAACCTCTAGGTACCCAAGTTTTAATTTGAGAATTCGAAATAATTGGTCTTTTTCCTCTTCTTTCAACATCAGAACGTGTTGGTTCTGGAACTTTTTCTCCAAATTCGTGTTTTACATTCCAAAATAATTCTTTCCCTCCACTTGCAACACCTGCATAATAAGGGCTAGATTCGTAAACAACAGGTAATTTTAAACCTTCTGTTTCAGTTTGATTTGGTCTAGTAACATCTACGTGAACTCTGTCTAATTTTCCATCTCCATCTGTATCAAAACTTGTTTCTACCCATAAATCATGACGAATCCAGCTTTTAGAATCATTAAAAGCTTCTACTATCTGTGCTTCACCATCTTTAAAAACAGGAACTGCTTTTTGTGCATTTAATGAAATCGTTAAAAAAAGAAAAAATATAAATTGAATTTTGTTATTGTTTTTCATAATTACTTTGTGTTATTTTAAGACAGAAAACTCTATACTAGAATCTGTAAAAACAGTGTGAGTTTGAGTTTTAAAGTCGGCCTCATCTGCTTTATAAATATTATCTACATAAGTCTGTGGATTTAAATCGATTAAAGGAAACCAAGTACTTTGCACTTGAATCTGTAATTTGTGCCCTTTTTTAAACGTATGAAAAACATCTTGCAATTTAATATTTACATCCGTTTTTTTGTTAGGTTTAAAAGGTTGTGGTTTTGCAAAACTATTTCTAAAACGTCCTCTTAAAACTTCGCTCCTAACCATTAAATGATAATTACTCATTTTTAAATGATCTTGTAAGCCTTCATTATCTTCTTTTGTATCTGTTGGGTGAACATCAATAACCTTTACAACCCAATCTGCTGCAGTACCTGTAGTTGCTACTTTTAACTTTGCTAAAATATCACCTGCTAATGTAAAATCTTCGTCTAAAATATCCGTTTCAAATACTAAAACATCTGGCCTTCTTGCTGCAAAACGTTGATCGTCTGTCATGTATTTTCTAGGTGTAAAAACGGTTTTAATATCCTCAGAATAAGGCACAGGATGTTTGATATCACTAATAAACTTTATTTCTTTTGTAAGTATACCATCATGCTTTTTAGCTAAACCTTGATTTCTATTTAAGAAAAAAGATTGTTTCTCAACATTTTTTGGCGGCCAAGAATCATAAGATTTCCATTCTTTTTTACCTGAATCAAAAACATAAGCTTCTGGTAAACCTGAATTTTTATCACCTTTACCTTTTAAGAAATGGTTAAAGAATTTTGTTTCTATTTCTGATTGAAATTTTAAGGAAATAGAATCGCCAAAATAATAATTACCAACCGTATTTTTCACAGTATTTCTAGCCCATTTTCCATGATCCCAAGGACCAAAAACCATTGTATTGTAGTTTTCTTTTCCGTTTTTTTCTATTCCTTTATAAGTTTCTAAAGGCCCATATAAATCTTCAGCATCAAACCAACCACCAACAATCATAGTTGCTACTGTGCTTGGCACTTTATCCATATGCTGAATAATTCCTTTACTTTGCCAATTCTCATCATAATTTGGATGTTCTACAATTTCTTTCCAGAAAAAATCATCAATTCTATCTTTAGAAGCTGTTGAATTTACGTCTAATTTATCATATTGAAAATATTCATTCAAGTTTTTTAAAGGACCTTTGTCTAAGAAAAATTGATATTGATCTTGAGAATTCATCTTTGGAAAAGAATACCAAGAAGTATCAGTTGGTGCATCTTTATAAGTACCAAAAAGAGAAATTGCTCTAAAATAGCTTAGCAAAAATGCTCCATTATGATGAAAATCATCAAAGAAAAAATCGCCAATACAAGCTTGTGGAGAAGCCGCTTTTAATGCAGGATGTGCTTCTATTGCAGAAACTGTTGCATAATGACCAGGATAAGATATACCCCAAGTACCAACATTTCCATTATTATTTTCTACGTTTTTCACTAACCAATCAATCGTGTCATAAGTGTCAGAAACCTCATCAGATTCATTTTCTTTTTTATTTGTTTTGTAAGCGCGCATATTATCGTAAACGCCTTCGCTCATCCATCTACCTCTAACATCTTGATAAACCACAATATTACCTTCTTTCATTAAATGAACATTTGGGCCAATTTTAGATTTCATTTTTCCTTCTCCATAAGGAGCAGAACTATAAGGTGTTCTTTGCATTAAAATAGGATATTTTTTAGAAGTATCTTTAGGAGAATAAATTGTAGTATGGAGTTTTTTACCATCTCTCATTTCTATATCTACTTCTTTTTTTGTATAATTATCTGCTACAAAAGTGTCTTTTTTTACTTCTTTTTCTGTGGATGAATTACAGGAAATGAATATAAAAATGCTTACTAAAAATACAATAAATTTTGTTTTCATAATGGTGTTTGATTTGTTGTCATAAACTTACAAAAACTTAAATTAAAAAAATCTGATAAGGGCACTAAGAGATTTAGATAAATCATAATTATTTCTTAAAATTACTGTTAAAAAAATTGAAGTAATCCACACTTTTATTACTTATTGATAGAATTGTAATTCATATTAAATTACAAAAAATTTCTATTAAGAAAGTTTTTGTAATGTTTTATATTGTGCTTTTTGAAATACATCCTTATGAAAAATACTGTTTTATTACTTTTAACATTTATACTTTTTAGTTGTTCTAATCACAAAACTGATAAAACTTACCAGTCAAAAAAAGAATTTCCTGAGTTAATAGAAGATAGATACAATGTCGCTTTTTTAATAATGGATGGAACTTTTAATACAGAATTAACGGCTCCTTTCGATATTTTTCAGCACACCATTTACAGAGAAAACATTAAAGCTATGAATGTGTTTACAGTTGCAAATACTGATAAAACTATTACAACTTTCGAAGGAATTAGAATGTTACCTGATTTTAATTATCTTAAAGATTCGTTGCCAAAAATTGACATTTTAGTGGTTCCTTCTGCAGAACATCATTTAGATTCTGACTTAGAAAATGAAGCTTTAATTAATTTTGTAAAACAAGTTGACAAAGAAGCAATATATGTAACTTCTCATTGTGATGGTGCTTTTGTTTTAGCGAAAGCTGGATTATTGAACAATAAAGTTTCTACAACTTTTCCTTCGGATATTGATAAAATGAGAACTATGTTTCCTGATTTAGATATTAGAAAAGAGGTTTTATTTGTACACGATCATAAATACATTACTTCTGCAGGTGGCGCAAAATCTTTTGAAGCTGCTCTGTATTTATGTGAATTTTTATATGGCAAAGAAATTGCCCAATCTTTAGCTGGTGGATTAGTAATTGACTGGAATTTAGATAATGTTCCTCATTTAATTATCGAATAAAATTTTTCAACTTGGGTTTTTGGCATTCTTTTTGTTAAAGAAATGTTAACGCAATCAACTCAACTTACCTAAACTTTAATAAGCTTCTTGAATTTTATCAAGAGGTAAAAAACCAATTTATTAACTTTTAAAAACTAGGTATTATGAGTAGAAAAGAATCTCCAGAAATTAATGCAGGCTCAATGGCAGACATCGCATTTTTATTATTAATTTTCTTTTTAGTTACTACAACTATGAATGTAGATGCAGGTATTAATCGAAAAATCCCGAAAAAAGATCCATCAGCAGCAGCTTTAACCATTAAAGACAAGAACATTTTAGAGGTAAACATCAACCTTAATAATGAAATTTTTGTTGAGGGCGAAATTGTATCTCCTACAACTTTAAAACAAATTGCTATCGACTTTATAGATAATGGTGGTGGTTTAGATAACCAAAACAAGCCCTGTGATTGGTGTAATGGAAATCAATTAACAACTTCTTCAGATCATCCAACAAAAGCATTTATATCAGTAAAAACAGATAGAAACACCAATTATGAAACTTATATTTTAACGCTAGATAACTTGAACTCAGCTTATACACATTTAAGAAATAAATTGGCCGTAAAAATGTATGCTAAAAATTATGTAAGCTTACTAGAAGATTATAAAAAAACAAATCATATAGATAAATCTCTAGAAGTAAAAATAAAATTAATTCGTGAAAAATACCCGCTATTATTATCTGATGCAGATATAAAAAACTGATATGGTACTCAGAGAATTTATTAGTACTTTTACCTAAAATCAATCTATTGCGTGTTAGATTTTATTGAATTTTCTATTTTAGATGTGTTAGATGTTTTGCTAGTTGCAACATTGCTCTACTATATTTATAAATTACTAAAAGGTACTGTAGCCATTAACATTTTTATTGGTATTGCTCTTATTTTCTTAATCTGGAAAATTACACAAGCTTTAAAAATGGAAATGTTAAGTGGTATTTTAGGCTATTTACTTTCTGGTGGTGTTATTGCATTAATTATTGTTTTTCAGCAAGAAATTAGAAAGTTTTTGTTGATGATAGGTACTACAAACTTTTCTAACAAAAGAAGTTTTTTAAAGCAGTTAAAGTTTTTACAGACTGAAATTGGCTCTGAAATTGAAGCTGAAAAAATAGTAAAAGCTTGTAATAATATGTCTAAAAATAAAACTGGGGCATTAATTGTTATTGAACGTACCAACAGTTTAGATTTTTTAATTAATACTGGAGACCAAATGAATGCCTTAGTAAATGAGGTTATTTTAGAAAGTATATTTTTTAAAAATAGCCCTTTACATGATGGAGCAACAATTATTAGAGATAATTATGTGGTAGCAACTAGAGTTGTTTTACCTATTTCTGATAGCACAAAAATACCTGCAAGATTTGGTTTAAGGCACAGAGCTGCTATTGGTGTTAGTGAAAAAACAGATGCAATTTGCTTATTAGTATCTGAAGAAACTGGCGAAATTTCTTACATAAAAGATGGTGAATTTGTGTTGTACACTACTCAAGACGAATTAATAGAAAAGATTAAAAAAGACAGTATTTAAAATAAAAAAAACTCCCTAAATTAGAGAGCCTTTACTTTTTTATATTTTAAAAATGATATAAATTAATCTTCAATATCATCCTCAATTTCTTTAACTTTTTCGTTAATTTTTGCCATTGTTGCTTTATAAGATGCTTTTGCTTCAGCACCTAAGTTTTCCATAAATTTCTCACTTTTATCAGCAAACTCGTTAGTTTCTTTTGCAAACTCAGAGTTTTTTATGTTTTCTGCACCTTTATCCATTTGCGATTTTACGTATGCTGCATAAGATCTTAAATTTGCCTCTGCTTCTTCATCATCGAATTCTGGAATTGTTATATCATCAAAAGCAGATTTTACATCTTCTCCAAATTCATTTAACTCTTTTCCTGCTTCATCTAAACCTTCGTTTATTTCGTTTCCAATTTCTGAAGTTTCTTCTTTAATATCTTTCTTTGTCTCGTTTTTACAAGATGTAACTACTAAGGTTGCCATTATTAATATTGATAATCCAAGTTTTTTCATAATTTCTATTTTGTTTTAATTAATAACTAATTGTGATACAAAAATAGATTTATGATAACTTGTTTATTATCTCTAAAAATTCTTTTTTTAACTCGTTTACTAGAGCAGATTTGGTTTTTAAGTACTTAAAAAACTAATTAAGAAGCGACATCTAAACTAAATTGTTTGTCGTAAAGATTTTTATAATAGCCATTTTCTTTTTCTAATAATTCTTGATGAGAACCTTCTTCAACAATTAAACCTTTATCCATAACAATAATTTTATCGGCTTGTTTTATTGTAGCTAATCTGTGCGCTATTACAATAGATGTTCTGTCTTTTGTAATAGTTTCAGTTGCATATTGAATCATTTGTTCTGCGTGAGCATCTACAGAAGAAGTGGCTTCGTCTAAAATTAAGATACTAGGTTTACTTACATAAGCTCTTAAAAATGCAATTAATTGTCTTTGCCCAGAAGATAACATTGCTCCTCTTTCTTTTACATTATAATGATAGCCACCAGGAAGTGTCATAATAAAATCGTGAATACCAATTTGTTTTGCCGCTTTTTCTACCTCTTTTAAAGTGATATTTTCATCTTTTAAAGTGATATTATTTAGAATAGAATCTGAAAACAAAAAAACGTCTTGTAAAACAATAGCAACCTGACTTCTTAAACTCTCTAAAGTATAGTCATCCAAAGAAATATTGTCTATTTTGATAGTTCCAGAATCAATTTCATAAAAACGATTTATTAAATTAATGATAGTGGATTTACCTGCACCAGTTGCACCAACAATTGCAATTGTCTGTCCCGATTTTACATCTAAATTAATCCCTTTTAAAACCTCTTCGTCTTTAATGTAACTAAATCTTACGTTTTCTAAATTAATGTCTCCTTTTAAATTTGTAGCTTTTATTGTTCCGTTTTTAGCAATACTGCTATCTGTATCTATTACTTTAAAAACACGTTCACCAGCAACAATACCCATTTGTAACTGATTGAATTTATCAGCAATTTGACGTAAAGGTCTGAATAACATTTGGGCAAATTGAATAAAACCCATTATCATACCAATAGAAATCCCTGAATCTTGCACAACTTGTCCACCACCAAACCAAACGATTAATCCTATACCTATTGATGATAAAATTTCTGCAATTGGAAAAAAGATAGAGAAATACCAAATGGTTTTAATATTTGCATTTTTATGTTTCTCATTAATATCTTTAAAATTCTGATATTCTATTTTTTCACGATTAAAGAGTTGTACAATCTTCATTCCTGTTACTCGCTCTTGTACAAATCCGTTTAAATTAGCAACTTGATTTCTTACTTCTTGAAAAGTAGCTTTTATAGCAACTTGGAATAATTTTGTAGCATAAATTAAAATTGGTAAAATTGATAAAGTAATCAATGCTAGTTTCCAGTTTAAAACTAACATAACTACTGTTACCGCTAACATTTTTAGAATATCACTTAAAATAGTAAAAACTCCATTGCTAAAAAAAGCAGCAATAGTTTCTATATCAGAAACAACTCTTGTTACTAATTTACCCACAGAATTATTATCAAAATAAGACATTTTAAACTGTAAAATATGTCTAAATATTTTAGCTCTAATATCTCTAATAATGTGCTGACCAACCCAATTTGCGAAATAGATAAAAGTAAATTGTAATAAAACTTCTACTAATAAAATACCAAACATTAATAGGGCATAATTTCTTAAACCAACTTTATCGTTAGATAAAATATAATCGTTAACTGTATTTATTAAAACCAAAGGTGATAAAACCGAAAATAGCGCTAATAATATAGTTGATGAAGATGCAATAAAAAAATACAAACGATAGCGTTTTGCAAAAGACATTAGTCTCGAAAAAATTTGCATATCAAAAGCATTTCCTGTTTTTTCTGCCAAAACTTAGTATTTTATTTTTGTTAAAAATAATCCTTTTGCAGGAACTGACAACCCTGCATTACCTCTATTTCTACTTTCTATAATTGTTCTAAAATCATCTACAGACAATTTACCTAAACCTACATCTACTAAAGTACCTACAATTGCTCTTACCATATTTCTTAAAAAACGGTTTGCTGATATATGGAAGGTTAATTCATCTCCTTTTTGTAGCCAGAAAGCTTCTGTAACATCGCAATTAAAAGTGTACACTTCTGTTTTTACTTTAGAAAAAGTTTGAAAATTTGTGTATTCTAAAAGTAATTCAGCAGCTTCATTCATTAAAGTTATATTTGGTTTTTGAGAATGAATTTGCCAAGAGAAATCTAACAAAAAAGGATTTCTGCCTAACCAAATTTTGTATTCATAACTTCTAGAACTCGCATCGAATCTTGCATGTTTTTCATCATCAACCAAAAAAACTTGTTGTACAGAAATATCATTTGGTAAAATTGAATTCAGTTTAAAAACAATTCTATCTTTTAAATCTTTATCAATATTAAAATGTGCAAACATTTGAGTGGCATGTACACCTGTATCCGTTCTTCCAGCACCTACAACTTCTATTTTTTCTTGAAAAATAGTACTTAAAGCATAATTTAACTTTTCTTGTACAGAAACTACATCAGGTTGAATTTGCCAACCATGATATTTTTTTCCATTGTAAGAAAGTTCTATAAAATATCTCAAGAAAATGTTTTTTTGAAGATACCAAAATTACATAATTTATTTTGTTATGATTACTTTTGAAATGTGAAAAAAATCTTATTATTATCAGACACGCATAGTTATATTGATGATCAAATTTTAAAGTTTGTAAAACAAGCTGATGAAGTTTGGCACGCAGGCGATATTGGCAATTTAGATGTTACAGATACCATAAAAAAATTAAAACCTCTACGTGCTGTTTATGGTAATATTGACGATAAAAATGCTAGAACTGAATTTCTTTTAGACAACAAATTTAACGTTGAAAATGTTTCTGTTTGGATGACACATATAGGTGGGTATCCTAATAAATATAATTTAAGAATTCGTGATGAAATCAGTAAAAACCCTCCAAAAATATTTATTGCAGGGCATTCTCATATTTTAAAAGTACAATATGATAAAAAATTAAACCTATTGCATTTAAATCCTGGTGCAGCTGGTAACCACGGTTTTCATAAAGTTAGAACTATGCTTCGTTTTGAACTGCAAAAAGGAGAAATAAAAAATTTAGAAATTATTGAATTAGCTAAACGAGGTTAGGTTCTTCTTTTTCTAAAACTGGTAACTCTACAGATATTTGAGTTCCGTTGTTTTTTGAAGAATCAATCTTAAACTTACCTTTCATCATTTGAATTCGAGCATCAATCTGATTTAAACCTAATCCATCCTTTGATGTTATTTTTATTTTATCAAACCCAATACCATCATCAGAAATTGTAATAAATAATGTTTCACCTTTTTGCTCTAATTCAATAAGAGCGTTATCTGCTTTACTGTGTTTTAGAATATTATTTACAAATTCTTGTATAATATTATAAACTTTAATTTCGAAATTTTGATGATATCTATCTACATTATTAATTTCGGTTTCGATATTTAATTCTGAATTCGAATATTTTTCTGCAATGTCTTTAATTGCAAATGTAAGACCAAATTTTAATAAAACTGATGAGACTAAAGTATGAGAAAGATCTCTTATTTTCTGAGAAGCTTCTAAAATTATTTCTTGAGTTTTGTCAATTTCTACAGGCACATTAGTAAACTGTTTTCTAGTAGCTTGTAAATGAAGGTTTGCAGATGACAGTAATGCACTTACACTATCGTGTAAAGTTTCTGCTATTTGCTTTCTTTCTGATTCTTTACCATCTATAGTAGCATTTAAAACTCTTACTTGAGATTCAGATTTAAGCTTCTCTATATTTTGATCTTGAATTAACTTTGTTTGTGATAAACTTAATGCTAAGTTTTTTTGTTTAAGACTATTTAATGCAAGCCAATAAGCTAGAGAGATAATTACTATGACAGCTATTATTGCTGCATTCCAAAAAAATTTTTGAGATTTTAACCTTTTATTTTCTTCTTCTTGCCTAACTCTACTTTCTGCTACATCTACATCATATTTGGCGCTAATTTCTTCTATAATTCCCCTAAATTCTTTATCCCTTTCATTTTCTTCAATTTCATAAAATTTTTCTTGGAAATCATACGCCTCAAATTCTTCTAGATTTCGCATTGCCCAAGCCAAATTATAATACAAATTAGCTTTTCTTCTAATTGCTGTTGAATTGTTATTATATTTTATTAATTCTATTGCTTCTATATATATTTTTTTTGCTTTTTGATATTTTTTTTGAGATAAAGATATATTTCCCAATTTATTTAAGGATGTAGCAATTTTTAGTTTATCCTTATTTTTTTTATGAATTTCTATTGCTTTTAATGCATAATATTCTGCTTTTGTAAATAATGAATCTTCTTCATAAATATTTGAAATATTATTAAAAGCAGTACCTTTTAAAACTTCAACTTCTCGATTAACACTAGGTAATTTCTCTATTTTTTTATAAATAGCCATTGCACTATCTATATAACTTTTCTTTTTGTAAGCTAATCTAATACTATCTTTTTTTGAATGGTTTTTATTAAAATTAATAGAAACATGCATTGCATGGTATGAAGTACCAAGTTGTAATAATGAATTAAAATAATCAAAATCTGAAAATTTAATATAGTTTTTATCAACTTTAGATAAACGTATTTTCAGTAACGATTGATTAAAATATTCTATAGCTTTTTGAAATCTATTGGTTTTTCTATAAATTTCTGCAATCAAGTAATTACATTTAAAAATCCAATAGTTGCTTTTGAGTTTTTTACTTTCCTCTAAAAGTTTTAATGCTTCTTCTAAAGCTTTAAAATATTCTTGTTTTTTATTTAAATCAGATATTTTATCAAATTTTGACTTAATTAATAAAGAATCTTTTTTAATAGAAAAAACTGAAGAGGTCTCAAGTTTTAAGACTTCTCCAATTTTTATTTTTTCTCTCTCTTTAGCATTAATTAGATGCATAGAAAAGAAAAAAAGTATTAATATAAGATATTTTTTTTTCAAATAATTATAAATAAAACAAGTGTACATCAACTCTTCAGACAAAGAGAATTAACTTTTTCAAAATTTTAAAATTGATCATTCGTATCTACAAGAATTCTTGGTTTTCTTATTTGAGATTCTGAAGAAGATTTAGCATTTTCATTTGAAATATGATTTACAAAATCTATTTTTAAAGGAGAATCTTCTTCTTTCTCTAAAGTTCTAATAAAATCTAAATCTGCACTTTTACCATCTTCTAAATGCACCTCATAAGTAGCAACCCCTTCATTATAAACAAAAGTTACTTCTACATTATTTTTTACACTAAAGGCTAAATTATAAGTACCATCTTCGTTTGATATTACACTATAATTTGATAATTTTTTAGAATCTTCTGACTTACTTAAGAAAGAAATATTGTCGTCTGTAATAGAAATTAATTTTCTACCATTTGTATTTGCATCAACAAAACCTACTTTTAAATTATTATTATCGATTAATAATTCTTCTGAAACACTTTTTTGAGTAAATAAATCTGATGATGTTAAATGAAATTCGCTTTTATTTTCTGATAGGTCAGTAAATTTATCAATTTTAGTATTGTCTGAAACATCAAAATTAACAGAATATGCACCTGTAGCATCTCTTTTAACTTCAAAAGTTTTTAATAAGCTAACGTTTTGGTTTTCTACCTGTGTAGTTTCTTCATTTGAACAAGATGTGAATACGAATGCTACTGTTGCAATTAATACTAATAAACTAATTTTTTTCATGGTTAAGGTTTTTAATAATACTTTATTATTGGATTCATAAAAAGTAAGTTTTACAATGCACACAATAAATAGAAATATTGGGGAAATCTTTTTCAAATCTTTTAGGGATTAACCATGAAAATAGCTAAAGAGGTGAAATACGATTAAATTAAACCAATTGGGGGAAGGCTTATACTATTTTATTTTTTACTGCATACATTGCTAGACCTACTGCATTTTTTACTTTTAATTTTCTTAATAAACTTTTTCTATATGTATCTACTGTGCTAATACCCAAATTAAGAGTATCTGCAATTTCTGATGTATTGAATTGTTTTGTAATTAATTTTAATACATCTAATTCTCTGTCTGTTAAGGTATCTATTAGAAAATTTTCTGGTAGAGCACCTTCTTCAACTTGTTGACCTGCTAAAGTTTTTAATAATTGCCTTTGAATGTTAGGACTAAAATATTGCTCTCCATTTGCTACAGTTTTAATAGCTTCTATGATGTGTTCTCCTGCATTGTTTTTTGTAATGTAACCTTTACAACCTAGGCTTAACATTTCTTGAACAATTTTAATATCATCATAGCTAGATAAAATAATAACTTTTTGTCTGATTCTGTTTTTTTTGAAATACTTTAAAACTCCTATACCATCTAAAATTGGCATTGTAATATCGAGTATTAAAACATCTGCTTGGTTTTGATCATTTTCGAACCAGTTTGTTACTTCTTTACCTGTAAGAGAATATCCTCTTATTTCTATATCTTTATCAGTATTTAATACAGCTATAATACCATCAATCACAATTTTATGGTCATCAGCTACATGAACGTATATCTTATTTTTCATTGTTACTTTACAAATTTAAACTAGTTTTTAGCATTACACAATCCCCATTTATGGTGAAATTTTCTTCTCCCTATAAATGGGGAGTCCTTTCCCTATAAATAGGGAGGAAAATATTTTAACAAACTAATTATCAGAAATTTATTAAAACATGTTTTACAACATTTTATTAAGAATTGATAAATATAAACTAAATATTATTTCTTTAAAATGCAAAAAACCGAGAAAATTTCTCGGTTTTTTTCGCACTAAATATACTATTTGTTAGTTTTATCGCAATCTGTCTACAGATTTCACGAGATCTTCATCCTTTTTAATAGCTTTATTTGCCAAAACAACAAGCAAAATAGCCAAAATTGGTAAAAACATCCCAATACCTTTCTCAGAAACATTTGTTTCTCCAGATAAATTTAGAGACAAATAAATCAATAAACCTAATAAAAAAAGATTTATCAAAATTATAATTCTGCCAACTACAAATTGTAGTTTTCTATTCTTAAATAAAAAAATAGTTACTATTGATAAAATAGCAGACAAAATGAACATAAAAGGAATTACATTTAAAGTAATTGCTTCTTTCGAAAACAAATCTACAACAAATATTTTTTCTTTAATTGTATTCCATAAATTAAATACAAAAATTAAGCCTCCAGAAACAACAGATGCTAATAATAAATAAATAGATTGTATTCTTTGTATCATATCATAATATTACTCAACAAAAGTAGAATTTCTTTTTTAAAAAAAGAAAAGTTGTAAGTTAAAAAAAAAGTTTATATTTGTTATTATAATAACCGCACACAAAATATTGTATAGTACTATATACAATAATTAAAAAAATCAAGTAAACAATTTTTAAATATCTTAAAAGTTTAAGATTTATCATAACTTAATAAATACATAAATGTTCGAAATTTCTGAACTAAAAGCAAAAACTATTGCTGATTTGCAAGTAATTGCAAAATCCATTGGGCTTACAAAAACGAGTCAATTAAAAAAATTAGATCTAGTTTATCAAATTTTAGATACGCAAGCCTCTAATCCAGATTCAGCAAAAACCACTACACCTGCTGAAGAAAAGCCTAAAACAGAAAAACCTAAAAGGAAAAGAGTTGTAAAAAAAGCGCCTGCAGTTGCAGCCCAAAAACCTGTTGTTGAAGAAAAAGCTGAAGTTAAAGCTCCTCCTGTTCAAGAAAAGAAAACACCAGTTAAACGAACTGTTAAAAAAGAGGTTTCTAAAGAGAATAAAACTGAAGTTGTAAAAAAGCCAGAAGTTAAAGAAACAAAAGAACAAAAACCTGCGCATAACAACCCACCAAGAGCTGCTAAAAACCAGCCAAGAAACAACAATCAACAGAATAATAAAAACAAGAATAATAACCAAAACAACGCTAAAAATAATTCTAACAGACATAAATCTGGCAATAGATACAGAGACCCAGATTTTGAATTTGATGGAATTATAGAGAGTGAAGGTGTTTTAGAAATGATGCCTGATGGTTATGGTTTTTTACGTTCTTCAGATTATAACTATTTATCATCACCTGATGATATTTATGTATCTCAATCTCAAATTAAATTATTTGGTTTAAAAACAGGAGATACAGTAAGAGGTAATGTTCGCCCACCA
Organism: Polaribacter sp. Asnod6-C07; assembly: GCF_045063625.1. Lineage (NCBI taxonomy): Bacteria > Pseudomonadati > Bacteroidota > Flavobacteriia > Flavobacteriales > Flavobacteriaceae > Polaribacter > Polaribacter sp. Asnod6-C07. The sequence goes on from NZ_JBEFOF010000005.1 coordinate 429,951, forward strand.
AAAGAAGGCGAAAAATATTTCCCTTTAATCAGGGTATCAAAAATTAACGGATTAAATCCTAACATTGTTAGAGACCGTGTTTCTTTTGAGCATTTAACACCTTTATTTCCTCAAGAAAAATTCAATTTAGCAGAAAAAGGTAGTTCTTTATCTACAAGAATAATAGATTTATTTTCGCCTATTGGAAAAGGACAAAGAGGTATGATTGTTGCCCAACCAAAAACGGGTAAAACAATGCTTTTAAAAGACGTTGCTAATGCAATCGCTAAAAATCATCCAGAAGTTTATCAAATTGTATTATTGATTGATGAACGCCCAGAAGAGGTTACAGATATGCAAAGAAGTGTTCGTGGAGAAGTTGTAGCTTCTACTTTTGATGAACCTGCAGACAAACACGTAAGAGTTGCAAACATTGTTTTAGAAAAAGCAAAACGTTTAGTAGAATGTGGGCATGATGTAGTTATTCTTTTAGATTCTATTACACGTTTAGCTAGAGCTTACAATACTGTTGCTCCTGCATCTGGAAAAATACTTTCTGGTGGTATAGATGCTAATGCTCTACACAAACCAAAACGTTTTTTTGGTGCTGCAAGAAATATTGAAGGTGGTGGTTCTTTAACAATTATTGCTACTGCACTTACTGAAACTGGTTCTAAAATGGACGAAGTAATTTTCGAAGAATTTAAAGGTACAGGTAATATGGAACTTCAGTTAGATAGAAATATTTCTAATAGAAGAATTTACCCTGCTATTGATTTAATTAAATCTTCTACAAGAAGAGACGATTTATTGCTAGATGCCAAAACTGTACAAAGAATGTGGGTTTTACGTAAATATCTTGCTGATATGAACCCTATAGAAGCAATGGAATTTATTAATGATAGAATTAAATTCTCTAAGAATAACGATGAATTTCTAATTTCTATGAATGGATAGGAATTAAATTATTAAACATAAAAAAACCTTTTAGAATAGTTCTAAAAGGTTTTTTTATGTTTAATAATTTCTGATGTTTAAAAACTATATAAAACAAAAAATCCGTTCTAAAAAGAACGGATTTTTTATATGATAAATTAAAAGAATATTAATTACTATACATAATATCTCTATTATCTTCTACAGCTGAAGCTTCTTTAATAGCTTCGTAAATTTTATAAGTTAATCTTTTTCTAGACTCAGCAATTCTCTTTCTGTTTGCATCATAATTTGGCAAAGCAGTTGGTAATTCTTTATTAGTAAGTTTAAAAGCATAAACTCCTCTTGTACCTTCTATTGAATTGTAAATTTTATTTAGCTCTGCATTGTACATTGCACCTACTATTTTAGGCTCTACTCCTACTCCAGAAAGTGTAGGGCTTTTTAATGTTACATTACTTGCTGTTCTAATACTTACACTGTTTGCAGTAGCAATTTCAGTTAAATCTGAACCTTGTAATTTATCTTTTAATAATGCTGCCTTCTTTTCGTTTATTAAAATAGGTTTAACTCTACCTGCTGCTTTTGTTACAGACATTAACCCTTTAGATTCTGCAGCAGTAACAACTGCAACAATATGACTACCTTCTAAATCAAAACTTTTAAAACTACCAATTTCTGAATCAGTATTAAAAGCCCAACTTACAATTTGTCTTTGATTACCAATTCCTGGTACATTTTCATCTAAAGATTTTAAACCAACAGCTGGTTTAGTAATATAATTTTTCTCTTTAACAACTTCAGAAAAATCATTTCCTTGAGAAACTGCTAATTCAAATTCTTTAGCATTTCTAAATACAGCATTTTCAGTTGCTTCAGAAGCTTCAATTTTTCTACTAAAAGTAGCTAATTTTAAAACTTTTTGTTTGTTTTTCTGATCATCAATTTTAATGATATGAAAACCAAATGGAGTTTGCACAACACCTATATCTCCTTTTTTACCTTGAAAAGTATAATCTCTAAACTTAGGCGTCATTCTAGCATAATTAAACCAATCTAAATCTCCTTCTTTTGCACCTGAACCTAAATCCGAAGAAAAATCTTTAGCTAAACTACCAAATTTACTTTTTCTTCTTTTTACAACATTGTAAAGACTATCTGCTAATTTTTTAGCTTCCTCTTCTGTTCTAGTTACATCTGCAGCTGCACTTTGAGCTCCCATATAAGGGATTAAAATATGACTTGCCTTAACAGAGTCTGGCATTTGAGTAACTTCTAAAACTTTAGAAATTTTAAAATATTCCTTGTCTTTGTATGGACCAACAACATCACCTTTATTACCATCAAAAATAAGATTTGCTACTATTTGATTTACAGAACTTTTATATTGATAGTTAGGATTAATACTAGTATCAGAATCATTTTCTGATAAAAACACTGCATCATTATCTGTAGTTTTAAAATCTTCTATTAAAGTTGCAACATCTGCTTTTATTGCTTGCTCATCTTCTGAAGATGCAACAATATCAAACTTTACATAAGATATATCTCTAGATGCTTCTACTTTAAAGTCATCTGAATGTGCTTTAACATATGCCTCAACTTCAGACTTTTTTATTTTTACTAAACTATCTGCAATAGAAGTATATGGTACATATACAAATTGAGCATTTAATTTAGTGTTCTCTATCATATATTCTTGCTCTCCTTCTTTTAAAGAAGCTCCTAAACCTGCAGTTACTAAATTATTATAAGTATCTCTTTCAGAATTATCTCTAATTTGGTTCATATAACCTGCCCATTGAGACCACAATTCTGTATTATTCTCTTTAGTATCTGCTAAAAATTGTTTGAATTTAGATTCATCAAATAAACCTGCTTCGTTTTGATATTGAGGATTACTTTGTACAAATTGTGCACTTACTACTTGATTCCAAACATCTTCTTCACCAATTGTAATACCTGCTTGATCTAATTGATTAGAATATATTTTTTTTCTAACAATATTATCCCAAACAGTTTTGGCTGCTTGCATTTCAGAAACTCTATTACCTGTTTGCTGCTTATATGCTTCTAATTCATTTGCAAATTCTTGTCTAGAAATTGCTTCCCCATCTACTTCACCAATTTCATTTACTTTACTTGAGTTAAAAAAATCTCCAAGTGTTGATGGATCTAATACAAAAGCAAAAAGTGCTAATCCAATAATGATAAGTAAGAACATTGAACGTTCTCTAATTTTTGATAAAATTGCCATTCTTTTTATTTATTTTCAGTGGGCGAATATACGATTTTTGGTTTTAATTTTGCAAACCAATTAACACTAAATAGTTAGTTGAAATATGTAGTTTTTTTTGGCGCTAAAAAGAAGCTGATTTTTAATCTTCTTTATTAGGTAATTTTATGGAAACTTCATTAATTTTTGCTCCACTCATTTTTAAGATTTTAATCTCAAAACCTTCAATATCAATCAATTCTTTTTCTTCGGGTATATTTTCTGTGTGCTCAATAATAAAACCTCCTAAAGTTTCGTAAGCTTCAGATTTAGGAATATTTAAATCATACTCTTCATTTAAATAATCTACCTCTAACCTTGCAGAAAAGTTAAATGTATCTTCATTTATTTTTTCTTCTAAAAATTCTTGAGAGTCGTGTTCATCTTCAATTTCACCGAACAATTCTTCTACAATATCTTCTACAGTTATCATACCAGAAGTACCTCCATATTCATCAACAACAACAGCAACACTTTTTCTTTTTTTCATTAAAGTGTTTAGAATATCATTAATCATCATAGATTCTGGCACAATTTCTAAAGGCAATAAAATAGATTTTATAGATTTTGGTTTTTTAAATAATTCGAATGCATTTACATAACCAACCACATCATCTAAAGAAGTTTTGTAAACCAAAATTTTAGACAAACCAGTTTCTATAAAAATCTTTTTTAAATTTGTTACTGTTTCGTGCATTTCTACAGAAATAATTTCTGTTCTTGGCACCATAACTTCTCTAGCTTTTACATTCTGAAAAACTAATGCGTTTTGAAAAATTTGGATTTCAGAATCCATTTCATCATCATCATTACCTGTTTCTAATTGTTCATTAATATAAATACCTAATTCTTCTTTACTAAACTCTGTTTGTTGTTCGTCTGCGTTTGTTTTAAAAAAAACACGCAGAAAAAAGTCAGAAATCATTGTAATAAACTCAGAAAAGAAATGAAATAAATTATAAAAAATATATGCAGGAAAAGCAAAAACTTTTAAAACCTCATTTGCATAAATTCTAAATATTGCTTTTGGTAAAAACTCTGCTGTAACTAAAATTACAATTGTAGAGATTATTGTTTGTAGAAGTAATAAAGAAAACTCGTTAAATGAATTTGTGGGTATAAATCTTAAAAGAAATTCGCCCATATAATAACTGTAAATTACCAAAGAAATATTATTACCCACTAACATTGTAGTAATAAACTTTGATGATTTTTGAGTTATTTTGGTAAGTATTTTAGGTATAAAACCTTCTCTTTTCTTTTCTAATTCTATATGCATTTTGTTGGCAGATACAAATGCAATTTCCATACCTGAAAAGAATGCAGATAACAAGATTGATATAATAATAATTATGAGTTCAACCTCCATTAAAGATTTATATTATTTCTTATTTTGATTATTTCTTTGCTGAACTTTTTTTCTAAAATGTCTTTTAAAGAAAAACACTAATGTAATAAAAATTGCAAAACCAAGAAAAAAATATGCTCTTGTTCTCTCTGAATTCCAACGAACTATAGCTTCTATTACACATATAAAAGCAACCATTAAATATCCGTATTGAAAAAATTTCCAAATTTTATTCATAATTTATTCTTCTGAAGTTTCTAATTTACCAGTTGTTTTTTTAGCCAAGTGCTTTGTTAAATCGTCTTTAGACTCAAAACCAACACCAAAAATAGTGTCTTTTTCTTTAGTAAGTTTAAATGCTTTTTCTGATACAAAATATTTTGTTTTCTGATCCCAAAATAATTGTTCTGTTTCTAATCTAGAATTATCTGTATGATTTACAACAACTACATTACCTCTAATTTCTGATATAGATGTTGTTGCGTATGAAAGGGCATAATCGCCTATTACTGTAACAGAATCTAACCCTTTATTTTCGAAATTAATTATTTTAATACCTGTTGGAAACTCTCTGTAAGGATGCTCTTTTCTGTTACTAAAATCTAACATTAAAGGTGTAATCAATTTAGATGTTACTCTGCCAGAATCTTTATAAACATGAAATGCATTTTTAGAAGTACCAATTGGTAAATTTTTATCAGCCAAAAAATCTCTAGCTTTTTGGGTATCTTTAGAACAAGAAAAAAACACTACTGTTAAAATAACAGCAGTGCTTTGTAATAATATTTTATTTTTAATTCTCATTATTTGCCACTAGAAGCAACCTTAACAGTTTCTCCAATCCAACATTTTATTGTGTAAGACTCACCTACTTTTCTATTTGCTGTAAAAATCACTTTTTTACTAGGTAAGTTAGCTCTATAAGTTGCAATGTATTTTCTTGCTGTAGAAGAAATACTTGGGTCTACAGAAGATGCTCTTTGTGCTTGTCTTAATGCAGCAGCATAAACCATTCTTTTTTCAAACTCATCAGAACCACAACTATTTACACTAGATTGATATGCTCTACCTATTAATAAATATGCTTTACCGTAATTTGGGTTAAATTTTAAAGCTTCTCTTGCTAAACTTCTAGCTTTAGATTTTTGACCTCTAGCTAATGCTGCTTGTGCAAACTTTAATTTTGTTTTTGCTTTCTTTAAAGGATCTGTTTCTAAATCAAATGCTTTTTGTCTCATTTCAGCAGCACCACTTGCATCTCCATTCTTTTCTAAAATACCTGCGTAAAAAGAATAAGAATCTGGTGAAGGTGTAGCCTCTGCATAAGCTTTAGCTAAAGTTTCGAATAAAGGGTCTTCTTGACAACCTTTATTAAACATTCTAGACACTGCTCTTCTTAACCATACTGCATTTGTTTTATTTGCTTCGAAATCTCTTTGATAAATTGGTATTAATCTCTCGCAAGTTGCAATTACAGAAATAATATTATCTAAACCACCCTCTACTTGACCTAAAGCTTTAGAGTTAATAGTATAAGCTCTTAAATATCTTTTTTCTTTTGCGCTTAAAACTTTTGTTGAATCTGCTGTAAGTTTGATAATTTTCTTAGTATAATCATCTAATTTTTCTCCTACAGATTCAATTACGTCATCATAAGTATCAAAAACCTTTTGTGGTTCTACGTCTTTATATTTATCTGTAACTCCTTGAAAATATTTGTAAATATTTTTTACACTCATATCCTTAGGAGATATTTTATAAGCAGTTTCTAAAATATTGAAAACCTCATCATCAGAAGCTAACTTATTTTTAATTAAATAAGTTGCATAATCACTATGTGCTTTTGCAAGATTATTTTTAGTATCATGATGTTCTGGAAAATATTTAAGTCTTTGTTCGTAAACTTTTTTAGCTAAAACAGGATCTTTCTTAACATCTTCTGCTAAAGTAGAACCATTTTTATAGATGTTTACAGATAAATCTTGACAGTTTTCCATTAAGTATGTCCAATTTACAAAAGCTTCATCGTATTTTTTAGACTTAAAATCTCCTCTAAAAAGATTGTACTTAATTTGACATTCTCTATTTGCGTCTTCTTGTGCATTTGTTTTTGCTGTAACTAAAAATGCTGTAACAGCTAATAAAAACGTAATTTTCTTCATTTTTTTTTATTTTTTGTTAATCTATTTTCCTTTTTACGAACCAATTGTCTGTCAAAGATAAACTTAATCTAAAATTAAAATAATTTTCTTGTATTAAATTATTTTCAGTGGTTCCTCTTTTACCAAACTCAAACCCAACATTTACTGTAGATAATTGTTTCAGTGGTATACCTAGACCAAAAGACATGCCAAAGTCATTTATCTCTGTAAAATTTGAATTATTCCCTGAACCATCAACCAATAAACCAGTATTTTTATAGCTAACTCCTGCTCTATAGGTTACTCTGTTCCAATAACTTGAAATAGAATTAATTTTAGGCAAATAAAAACCTCCTAAAGATAACCTGTTAGAATTACCATATCTATATGCACCTGTAGTATTTGCTAATAAACCAGAAGTAGTAATTGCATCTTGATTTTCATACTCTAAACCTGCATACCATTTATCTAATTCTCCTACACCAATACCAATTGTAGTATTAATTGGTAATTTAAAACTACCATCAATGGCTGTTATTTTATCACCATTTTGATCTGCAAGAGTATCTCTAATAAACTCACCACCTGTATTAGTAAGTGTTAAACTATAGATTAAACTCTCTCCTGTAACATCTATGTCATTACCTAATTTAACACTAGCACCTGCATTTAAAATTAAATTATTTTTTAATTTATGTTCATATTGTGCACCCAACTTAACAGACAATCCTTTAATTTCTGTATCCTCTTTATATTTTGTAGCTAATGATACATTTGCAATTTGATTGGTAATACTATTTTCAATATTTCCAAAATTGTAATCACCTTCAATACCTAGAGATAAACCTTTATAAATTTTAATACCAAAAGCTGCATGAAATCTATTTACACCACCATTTCCTTCAAACAAAGAAATTTCTGTAGTATTACCATCTGCATCTACAGTACTATTAGATAAAGAATATCCAACAGAAGAAATTGGTTGTAGTCCAAAAGAAAAACCTGCTGTTTTACCTATTGGAAAAGCTAAAGCTATATAAGACAAACTTGTAGAAGTACTACTTTGTTTAACATCTCCACTTTTTATTGTTAAATCGTTGTTTAACAATCCAAATCCGTAAGTTGTGTACCTTAAATTAGCATAAGCCGCAGGATTTGTAAAGTTTAAATATTTGTAATGGCTAAAAGCAACACCAATACCCCCCATTGAGCTTTGCTCTACTGTAGTAGCACTAAACTCATCTCCAATACCAAAATAAGAATATGGGGAAGAACTTGTTCTTTGTCCCATAAAAGTCAAAGAAGTAAAAAGTAAAACAATTATTACAATGTTTCTAATCATTTGTTTTTGTTAAAAATCAATATTTCATTTAATCCTTCTAGGAGAAAATTTTGATTGGCAAATATGCTACTTTTTAATTGTTTTGACAAGAAATTTGTGTCGCCACCTGTTAAAACGACTGTTAAATGTAAATATTTCTTTTTGTATTGTTGTATTACGCCCTCAATTTCTTGAATTACACCATTTACAACACCAGAATTAATACTTTCTTTTGTACTATTTCCAATAAAATTATCAGGTATATTTGTCTCTAACAAGGGTAACTTTGCTGTAAGTTGATGTAAAGATTTATATCTCATCTGTATTCCTGGAGAGATTGCACCTCCTAAATATTCATTTTCTTTGTTTACAAAATCGAAAGTAATACATGTTCCTGCATCAATAATTAAGATATTTTGTACTGGATATTTTATCACTGCACCAAAAACCAACGCAATTCTATCTACACCTAAAGTTTCTGGAGTTCTATATAAATTCTTAAAAGGTGTTTTTATTGCTGATGAAATTAACGTTAACGAAACTAATTCTTGGAGTTTTTCTGTCTTTTTTAATGAGATTGATGATACTGAAGACATAATTGCTTCATCAATTTGAAATTTTTTTAATATTTTTTTTACTTCGGATATAATCCTATTTTTATTAAAAACGAGCAATTCAATAACTTTATCATGCTCAAAAACAGCTACTTTTACTCGAGTGTTACCAATATCAATAATCAGATTCATTTTTGTTTTTTATATAAATTCAAAAATACAATAGATTTTTTTCATTTTTTTGTAGGAGATGTAAAAAAACATATTATATTTGCATCCGCTAAGGCAATGGTACCTTAGCTCAGTTGGTAGAGCAAAGGACTGAAAATCCTTGTGTCCCTGGTTCGATTCCTGGAGGTACCACTTAAAAACCCAAACTTATGTTTGGGTTTTTTTTATGTTTAAAATTTAATTTAAAATATCTTTTACAATTTTTAAATGATGATTTGTATGAATCTTTAAAAACTGCAAAGCTTGCTTTTTATTCAATTGTTTAAAAATTGGATGCACAAAATATTTATTGTTTTCTATATTTTCAAGTAACTTTAAATTTATTTTCACTAATTCTATCTGATCTACTAAATCTTTCTTTAAAATAGATTCTGGAGGCAATACTCTTTTAGGAGCTTGCACCTTACCTCTTGGAAAAATACCTAATGCAAAAGTTATAACCCTAGAAAAACTGAATGTTTTTTTATAAGCTTTAGGATCTGAATTAATTAAAAACTCTGAAACACTATTTACAACTTTTAACGAATGGTCTAAGTGCCAACCAACATTAGCTTTAGAAATCTTTGAATTTTCTTTATCAAAATGAATCAGGTAATCTTCTATTAGCTTCAATTCTTTATGCATAATTTATTCTAATTATATTATTTTAAATATAAGAAAAAATCCAGCTAAAAGCTGGATTTTAATAAAAAGACTATTGCATTTTTTGAAGATTCACTAACTCCAAATTAGTTAATTCTCTCCATCTACCTCTTGGTAAATTTTTCTTAGTTAATTCAGCAAAAATTACTCTATCTAGTTTATTTACTTTGTAACCTACGTGTTCAAATATTTTACGAACAATTCTGTTTCTACCAGAATGAATTTCTATACCAATTTCTGTTTTTGGTTCTCCATTTACATAAGAAACAGCATCAATAAAAACTTTTCTCCCCTCAATAATTACTTCTCCCCTAAGTTTCTCTAAATCTTTTAATTCTAATTTTCTATCTAAAGAAGCATGATAAAGTTTGCGAACATTGTGTTTAGGATGGGTTAACTTTTTGGCTAAATCACCATCATTAGTAAATAACAATAAACCTGTTGTATTCCTATCTAATCTACCTACAGGATAAATTCTTTCTTTAGAAGCATTTGCAATCAACTCCATTACTGTTTTACGACCACGATCGTCATCCATAGTAGTAATGTAATTCTTTGGCTTATTTAGTAAAATATATTTCTTTTGTTCTGGCGAAATTGCAGTACCATCAAAACGAACAACATCATTTGGTTGTACTTTGTAACCCATTTCTGTTACTAGTTTTCCATTTACCTCTACACTACCATGTTCTATATATGTATCTGCTTCTCTACGTGAACAAATACCAGAATTTGCAATGTATTTATTAAGACGAACCCCAGAAGTTTCATCAGATTTTTGAGTAGGTTTTATTTTTTTGTACTCTTTTTTAGCACTTTTTCTGTTTAGAGGAGTACTTTTTTTTCCCTCTTGTCGTCTTCGCGACGAGTTTTTATTTGAATTCATTTTTTAAAATTTTTGCAAAGGTAAATAAAGAATATCTCGAAACCTAAAATCCTAATAATAAAGCTAAAACCAATTTTATTACTTTGGTTTAAATATAAAATTGAAAAGATAAAGGTTAATTCAATTTATCTATCACTTTTTCAATAATTAAAGAAGTATCAATAAATACCAAACAAAAAACACCTACAAGAAGTAATAATTTTAAAATGTTGTGTAAAAATCTATATTGACTTCTTTTAGTTGATTTTAAAAGATAAAAACCCACAAAAATTAAAGTTATTAAAGCAAAATAAAAATAATATTTCATATAACTCAATTCAGGATAACTAAACAAAATTACAACAGGAAAAATAGTTAAAAAGAGAAGTGCAAAACATAGTTTTTTCGTAATCTTCTCTCCATAAGAAACCGTAAAAGTTTTATAATTATTTGCAATTGCACCTGTTAAATTCTCTAATTCTTTAATTAATTCTCTGAGCATAATTACTAAAAACAAGAAAACAGCGTGCACAAAAATAATTTTTGAGAAATTTTTATAATACACAAAAATGGCAAAAAAAGGTAAAATTGTAAGTATTGTTGCTGCTAACAACCCTCTAAAAGGATGTTTCTTTAAATTGTGAGAATAAAACCAAATGGCAAAAATATAAATTGCAAAAAATAAAGCGGCTTTCCAAGAAACTAAAAAACCAAATACAAAACCTATAAAGTTTAAAGTAAAATAAAGTGATAATTTAGTTTCTTGTTTAATATAATTATCTAAACCAGCTTTTACAGGTCTATTAATTCTATCTACTTGACTGTCATAAAAATTGTTGATGATATAACCAGAAGCAACTACACAAACTGTAGCAATGACTATATAAAATAGATGTAAATCAAAAAAAACAGAGGTAGCTGACTCTTGAGATGAAAATATAAAAATAGATGCTAAGTATTGAGCAAAAATCAATACTAAAATATTATAACCTCTTACAACTGATAATAAGCTGAATATTTTTTTAAAAAAAGTTTTTGTTTTTGAAGCACTCATAAATGCTTTTTTAGAATCTATATACCAATTCTAATTTATAATTTTCTAAACTTTTTTGTGCTTTTTCATAATCTTGAGTAAATCCTAAAATATAACCTCCACCACCAGAACCACAAAGTTTTAAATAATAATCATTTGTGCTAATCCCTTTTGCCCATACTTTATGAAAAGCATCAGGAATCATTGGTTTAAAGTTTTTAAGCACAACTTTAGACAAGCTTTTAACATTGCTAAACAAAGATTTTACATTTCCTTGTAAAAAATCTTCTATACAAGCATCTGTATGTATTGAAAATTCTTCGCTTAACATTTTTCTAAAACCTTCGTTTTTCATCTTATTCATAAAAATGTTAACCATTGGTTCAGTTTCTCCTGCTTGCTCAGAATCTAATAGAAAAACAGCCCCTTTTCCTTCTTTTTGAGACGGAATACCTGCTGGCTCTATATTTTCTTTAGAATTTATTAAAATTGGTAAGCTTAAATAAGAATTTAAAGGATCTAAACCAGAACTGTTTCCGTGAAAAAAAGATTCCATTAAAGAAAAAACAGCTTTCAATTTTAGTAGTTTTTCTCTGGTTAAATTCTCTAAAACTGTAATTTTATCATTTGCATATTTATCATAAATAGAAGCAACTAAAGCACCAGAACTACCTACTCCATAGCCTTGTGGAATGGAAGAGTCAAAATACATTCCGTTTTCTAAATCTGATTTAAATTCATTTACATTAAATGTAACTAAATCTGATTTTAAATTAGAAATATAATCGTAATATTTATATAAGTTTTGATTAGAAGTTTTAGAAATACCTTCTAAATTTTCTGAAGTTTTTAAAGCACCTCTATAGGTATTGTAAGGAATTGCTAAACCTTTAGAATCTTTTATAATTCCATATTCTCCAAAAAGTAGAATTTTAGCATAAAATAAGGGTCCTTTCATTTCTTTTTCAATTAAAGTACAAAAATACGAATTAATATCTAAAAGTAAGATTATCAATCATTTTTGTAGAAAAATTTCCAAATCCCCACTTTTTCTCCATCTTTATATCTTCCCTTAGATTTTATTTTTCCGTTTTTATAATACGTTTTCCAATTGCCGTCTTTTGTTCCGTTTTTATACTTTCCATCTACTTTTAAGTTTCCAGAAGCATAATATTCATTAAATTTTCCATCCAATTTACCATCAACAAAATAAGTTTTTCTGTAAACGGTTTTGCTTTTATAAAAATATGAAACACTACCATCTCTTTTATTTCCTATTTTGTAATAAACAGCTTTTGCCTGACTTGTAACTTTTAAGTTTTTATCTAACCAAACCGTTTCTTGAACTGTAAAAGATGATGTTAAAAAAATAACTATGAATCCTAAAATTAAAGTTGAACCTCTCATAATACGTTATGTTTTTACTACTTCAATTTTAGATCATTTTTGCTCCAAAACCAACAGCATCACAAATATAATGATTTTTCTGACAGAATTTAGAAAGCTCATTTTCAATAAATTGATTCACGTTTTCTTTTTCTTTAAAAGGATATAAAACATGTACGTTTGCACCAGCATCTAGTGTAAAACAAATATTACTGTTTTGTTCTTTTCGATATTCCCAAATTTTATTGATAATTTCTAAAGTATTGGGTTTCATCAGAATAAAATACGGATTGCTGGTCAACATCATAGCATGCAATGTTAAAGCTTCACTTTCTACTAAATTGATAAACTCTTTTAGGTTTCCTTCTTGAAGTATTTTAGACATCTTACCCAAATTTTCATTGGCTTGTACAAAACGAATTTCTGCATAAGGATGATTGTGCATTAAGTTATGCCCAACTGTACTTGACACTTGTTTTTCGCCTTTATCTACCAATAAAATGGCATCTTGATAATTCTCAAAAATCGGATGTACTTGATATGGGAATTGCACTCCAAATAAATCTGAACTTCCTTCAATTTCTGGATGTTTTCCCCAAACAACTAAAGGGCCTTCTATACTTCTACTTGCAGATCCAGAACCTAACCTTGCTAAAAAAGATGCTTTTTTGTTGATATATTCCTCAGACAATCCTGAAATAATTTTACTTTCTAAACTTAATAAACATCTTGCAATAGCACTTAAACCGCTTGCAGAAGAAGCTATTCCACTTGAATGCGGAAAAGAATTCTCTGAATTAATTGTCATTTTATAATCAAAAATATAAGGACAATATTCTTGAATTCTTTTAAAGAATTCTGCAATTTTTGGTTTAAATTCTTCTTTTTCTTTGCCCTCGAAAAACAAATCAAAAATAACACGTCTGTCTTTGGTCAGTTTTCGTTCAAATTCTATTGTAGTTATAGTATGACAATTGTTTAGCGTAAAACTAATGGATGCATTTTTTGGTATTTGCGGATTGCTTTTTCCCCAATATTTTACCAAAGCAATGTTGCTTGGCGTTTGCCAAGTATAACTGGTTTTGTCAATAAATTTTAAATCTGATTTTACTAAAAATTGATCTGTATTCAAGGTCTGAAAATTTATGACAAAGATAAAGTTTCAACTACACTTCTGCTAATTTTTGCAAAACGCTTTCTTTATAACTCCTACTTATGGGCAGGGCTTTTTTATCAATTTCAATAAATTCGTTGGTGTAAGATGTAATTTTATCTATAGAAACAATATAAGATCTATGAATTCTAATAAATGATTTACCCTCTAATTTTTGCTCTAAATTAGAAATGGTTTCTCTGGTTATAATACTCTTTTTTGATGTAAATATTTTTACATAATCGCTTAAACTTTCGATATATAAAATGGATTCAAAATCAATTTTCACCATTTTTCTGTCTGCTCTTACAAACATAAAATGGTTATTGTTTTTTGAATCTTTTATAGGATTTACTTTCTCTACAGCTGCCAAAAAACGATCATAAGAAATGGGTTTTAACAAATAATCTGCCGCCATTAAATCGAAACCATCTACAGCATAATCTCTATAAGCTGTTGTAAAAATAATTTGTGCTTTTTTATTTATGATTTTTGCCAAGCTCAAACCAGATATTTCTGGCATATTAATGTCTAAAAAATACACATCAACTTGGTTATCTTGCATAAAAACCAAGGCTTCTGAAGCATTTTTACAACTTTTTATTAATTGTAAATTAGCAGTTTTTTCTATGTAAGAAGCTAAGATTTCTCTTGCCATTGGTTCATCATCAACAATAACACATCGCATTTTATGCTTCATTTTTTATGGGTATTTTTAAATCGATGGTAAACAAATTTTCATCCTCAGAAATTTTTAAAAAACCATCTTCACCATACAACATGTCAAATCTTTTTTTAATGTTTTGCAAACCAATTCCTTTTTTTGAATGGACTTTTTGTTTGGCTGAATTTTCGACATTAAAACATATAAATTTATCATCAACCTGTAAACTAATATTCACTTTTAATCTACCATCAATTTGCGATCCATGTTTAAATGCATTTTCTACAAATGGTAATAATAACATAGGTGGTATCTGCAATGCATCATCAAAATTATCTTTAATAATAGCAATCTCTACACTATCTTGAAATCTACTTTTTTCTAGCATTATGTAATCTTCTATATGATTGATTTCATCCTTTAAAAATACAAAAGGTTTTTCTACTTGATATAAAATATAATCTAACAAACTCGATAATTTTAAAATCATTTCTGGAGCTTGATCCGATTTTTTTAAAGCAAAACCATACAAGGTATTTAATGTATTGAACAAAAAATGTGGGTGAATTTGCATCTTTAAAAACCTCAACTCTTGTTCTTTTAGTTCGAGTTGCGTTTGAAGAAATCTGTTTTCTAAGGCTTTTTTTTCTTCAATAGATTGATAATTGTGTTTTAGAATTTTAAATCCGCCTGCAAGTGCAATAATGAGCAAGCTACAAACTATAATTACTCCTGAATTTTTAGTTAACCCTGGCATTTTCTGAAACTCTAAATTGTAGAAAAACACAAAGCCAAAAACCACTGTCATTAATACTGCACAGGCTATAAAAACAAGTGCATAAAAAACATATAACACAAATGATTTATATTTTTTTGTGAGCAAAAAATCTGGAATTAATTGATAAACAACCACATAAGACGCAGCTATGGTAATGACGCTTAAAATTGTAGAAAACCAAAAAATAAAATTTTTATTCTCTGAACCCACACTAAAAAACACAAAGAAAAAGAACCAAACCACCAACCAAAACAACAGGTGTAAAGGAATCTTTTTTAACGTTCGGTTTATGTGATGCTTCATCTTACAAAGTAACTATTATTAATTTCTATACACTTTAAATATAGATGAATTTTAGTTTTAAACCCCTATTCTACCAAATTAATGCTGTTTTTGAATCTCTATAGAATTTCTGCTAAATCCTTTTAAAAATCGGTTACTGGTCGCATTATTAAATATTGCTTAGCTTTAACAAATACTTTAGCAACATAATTTAAAAAACTTTATTATGAATTTTATTATGGATGGTGGACCAATTTTTATGGTTCCTTTATTAACTTTAATGATTGTTATTATTATTTTATTTGCAAAAGGATTAAAAAATAACACAGAAAAAACTCACAAACTCATTAATTCTTTAGCATTATTTTCCTTCGTATTTGGAGTTTTAGGTTTTGTAATTGGTATGTTAGGAGCTCTAGACGATATATCTCACGCAAATAATATTGCACCTCAAGTTTTAGCTGGTGGATTTAAAATCGGCTTACTTTCCCCTACTTTTGGAATGGTGATTTTTTTAATAGGAAAATTGTTTACTATTATTTTGACTTCGATGAAAAAGTAAAATCAATTTATTCTTTTCATTAAAAAGCATCATTTCTAAAATTTAGAAATGATGCTTTTTTGTTTGTATTTTTGCTTCTGATGAAACAAAAAAAAGTCTTTTTACTTTTAAATGGTGAAACTCCAAAAATACTTCCAGAATTTTCTGATTACGAGATGATTTGTGCAACAGATGGCGCTTATCAATTTTTAGAAAAGAACAATATTAAACCCAATTTTATTAGTGGCGATTTTGATTCTTTAGAAAACCTACCAAAAGATATTGAAGTTATTCACACGCCAAATCAAGATTTTACAGATTTTGATAAAATCCTTCAAATCTTATTTGATAAAGGTTTTTTTTTGATAGATGTTTATGGCGCAAGCGGCAAAGAACAAGATCATTTCTTAGGCAATTTAAACACTGCAATTCAATGGAAAAAGAAATTAAAATTAACTTTCTTCGATAATCATAGTCGTTATTTTTTAGCTGATAAAAACACCAGTATTTCCAATTGTATAAACAAAACCATTTCTTTAATCCCTTTTCCTAAAGCAACAAATATTATAACGGAAGGTTTACAATATCAATTAAATAACGAAGATTTAATTTTTGGCAAAAGAATTGGCACAAGAAATAAAGCAATCAAAAACGATATACAAATTACCTTTAAAAATGGAGAATTATTCATTTTTATCAATCATTTATAAAATAAATTATGAATAGAAAAATAAAATTATTATGGGATTTTAGAGGTCCTGATGCAAAAGAAACTGCGAAACATCATACTATTCATTTAAAAGAATTTGCAACGATTGAAAATTTAGCTTTTCATGAAATTGATATTCAAGAAAAAAATGAAATGTTATTTTCTGCTTTTATTACAGTTGATGAACAAGACATGAAAATTTATAGAGATGCATTAAAACCTCATCGTGGAGAAATTGGATAAAATAAAACTATTTTAAAATTCCGTTAAAACAACACAACTTAAAATAAAATTAAGGCTTAATCATTTTTAATTTTAATTGAGATTTACTGCAATCACAAAACCTATTTTTGTTTGAAACTAAAATTTAAAGAGTTATTTTAGCTCGATAAATTTAGCAAATAAACAAGCTTTAAATACTAGTAAATTACACAAAACAAAAAAGTGTAATCCTAAAAAATTAAACGACTATCCTAAAACAATTAAAATGCAATCAAAACTTAGTAAAACTAATTTTCCTAAAATTGTATGTTTATCATTCTTAATATTGTTTCTTGTTTTGGCTGGATGTTCCTCCAAACAAACCAATCAAGAATACAAGTACACCTCACAAGTATATCAAACTTCTTATGCTGGTGATAATCTAAAATTAATAAATACCAACAATCTTAAGACAACTGATAAAGAAATAAAAAAAGTAACTTTAGAATTACTTCCTAATAAAGAATTTCAAAAATATTATGGTTTTGGAGCTTCATTTACAGAATCTTCTGCATGGAATTTAGCTGCAATTCCTGTTAATCTTCGTAAAGAGGTACTTACCAAAATGTTTAGTCCAACAGAAGGTGCTGGCTTTTCTTTAACTAGAACTCATATAAACAGTAGCGATTATTCTAACACTCATTACACTTACATAGAAGAAGGTGATGAAGATTTATCAACATTTAGTTTAAACGAAGATTTAAAAGGATTTTCTGGAGATGAAAACAAACAAGTTAATAACATTGAGTTAGTTGATGCTACTTACGATCTTATTCCTATGATTTTAGAAGCTTCTAAAATTCCTGGAGCAGATTTTAAAATAATTGCATCTCCATGGAGCCCTCCTTCTTGGATGAAATCTGGTGAAACAAGTACAATGACAAATGGTAGTTTATTACCTAAATACTATCCTGTTTGGGCAAAATATTTATCAAAATATGTAAGTGCATATAAGGAAAAAGGAATTAATATTTGGGCGATTACCCCACAGAATGAACCACTTCATTATCATGATGCAAGATGGGACAGTAATGGTTTTACACCAGAACAAGGTCGTGATTTTTTAAAAGATCATTTAGGGCCACAACTAGTCAAAGATGGTCTTCTTAATACAGACGATTTAAACGCTGGTCTTAAAGTGTTAATTTACGATCATAATAAATCTGTAATGAATGATTACGTAAATCCAACATATTCTGATCCTGAAGCTGCAAAATATGCTTGGGGAACAGGATTTCATTGGTACGCAAATTCTGAATTAAATGAAAATAATTTTTATGCTGAAGAACTAGATAAATTACAGAAAAATTGGCCTCAAAAAGCTATGATTCATACAGAGTCTAGTATAGATATTGATGAAAAAGAACCAGTTAATCAGTATTTTAGAGAAAGTACAGATTATGCAGGTACTTTTGTTCCTTTTGAAACGTATGCTTATGATATTATTACCGATTTAAATCATGGTACACAAGGATATGTAGAATGGTGTAGTATTTTAAGCCATAAAGGTCAACCAAATCCTTATGATAATTTTAATAGTGCTCCGATTTTAATAAACCCAGAAACGGATGAAGTAATTTATACGCCTTTGTATTATTTATTAAGTCACTTTAGTAAATTTATTCGTCCAGATGCTGTAAGAATTGACTTAAATGGAAATACAACAGATGGATTAATTTATACGGCTGCAAAAAATACAGATGGTTCTATTGCAATTGTGGTTTTCAATAATAATGATGAAGAAACTGAATTATCTTTTAAAATTGAGGATGAAACATACATTTTTACAATAACAAAAAAAGCGATGCAAACTATTGAATTAAAAAAGAAGCCAAGTGCAAAATAAATCTATTCTTGTTCTATATTAAATGAAAATCGATTAAATTCCTGCCTTTTAGTATTATGTAAACCGCTTTAAGGTTAATAATTTATTTTCGTTTATTAAAATTGTTTTTTCAGCACTAACCTTACTAGACTTCATATCAATGAATATATCACATAAAATATAAGTAGTTTATCCGATTATATTTTGCATAAAAATAAATGCAGTAAAAAATAAAATTGTTTTCTTCTTTTGTTTGATATTAATTCTTAAATGTATGGAAATTTAAGTAGATTGCTCCTTTAAATATTTCAATTTTAAATGAAAAACGTAGTAATTACTGGTACAAGTAGAGGGATTGGTTTTGAATTAGCAAAGTTATTTGCAAATAACAACCATAATGTGTTAGCACTTTCTAGAAATACAAAACCTTTAGAAACAGAAAACCATAAAAATATTAAAGTACTTTCTGTTGATATTTCTAACAGTACTGATTTAGAAAAAGTTTCTAATTTTATTAAAAACAACTGGAAACAAGTTGATATTTTAATTAATAACGCAGGTAAATTAATCAATAAACCTTTTACAGAATTAACTTCGGAAGATTTTTTAGAAGTCTATAAAGTGAACGTTTTTGGAGTTGCAGAAATCACTAAAAATTTAATTCCATTTTTACAAAAAGGAAGCCATGTTGTTACCATAAGTTCTATGGGCGGAATTCAAGGAAGCATGAAATTTCCAGGTTTAGCTGCTTATTCATCCGCTAAAGGAGCTGTTATCACTTTATCAGAATTATTAGCAGAAGAATACAAAGAACAACAAATTGCTTTTAATGTTTTGGCTTTAGGTGCTGTACAAACTGAAATGTTAGCAGAAGCATTTCCTGATTATAAAGCACCACTTTCTGCTACAGAAATGGCTAATTATATTTTTGATTTCTCTTTAACAGGAAATCAATTTTATAATGGTAAAGTATTACAAGTTTCTAACTCAACACCATAAAAGAAATTTAATTAAAATTGAGTAATAGCTACCACAATTACATACCTCAAAAAGCAATTCCTTTTGTTCAATTTTTAATTGATAAACATTCTTTTGATTTATTTATCGTAAAACAACGTCAAACAAAACATGGCGATTTCAGAAAATTACCCAATGGTAAATTTCAAATTACAGTAAATAATAATCTTAATAAGCATCAATTTTTATTAACTCTAGTCCATGAAATTGCACACCATGTTACCCATCAAAAATTTGGAAGAGTACAACCTCATGGAAAAGAATGGAAAACTGTTTTTCAGCATTTAATGTTACCCTTTTTAAGGCCTGATATTTACCCTGTTATCATGTTAAATCATTTGGCTAATTATTTAAAAAACCCTAAAGCAAGTACAGATTCTGATGTGAATTTATCTTTAGCGTTAAGAGAAAACAAACCAGAAACAGGTAAACATTTTATATTCGAAATTCCTGTTGGTAGTTTATTTAATTTTAAAAATGTAGTTTACAAACGAGGTAATAAACGAAGAACAAGAATTGAATGCTTAAATACTACGAATAAAAGAGTGTATTTATTCAATCAGAATGTAGAAATAGAGTTGTTGAAATAAATTTAGCTTACTCTCTTTTAATAAATAAAGTATCTAATTTCATTTCTGATTGAAGCCAGCTTCTTAATTCTCTTTCTTTAGGTGATATAATACTGTCTGGCAACCTCATATTCCATTTTATTGTTGCCACAGGAATTGTATCTATTTTAATAAAATCTTTTGATGATAATACACTTGCAAAACCTATAGCTTCAATATCAGAATATCTAATTTTTGCATCTTTAGCAATACTACTAAATGCAACTACATTTTGATTT
Source organism: Polaribacter sp. Asnod6-C07 (assembly GCF_045063625.1). Classification (NCBI taxonomy): domain Bacteria; kingdom Pseudomonadati; phylum Bacteroidota; class Flavobacteriia; order Flavobacteriales; family Flavobacteriaceae; genus Polaribacter; species Polaribacter sp. Asnod6-C07. The sequence goes on from NZ_JBEFOF010000005.1 coordinate 450,739, forward strand.
TTATTTAAAGCATCTTGCTCTATTCTATTATTTAATGTAGAAATGGTTTCTTTTAAATCAGTAATTTCTTTCTGTAAACCATCAATTATATTTTTACTCTGTTGCAACTCTTCTCTGTTTTCTTTGTATGCAGAAGAAATTAAATCGAAAGTTTTGGTATCACTTCCTTTTATTTTTATAGCAAAGTCTTTTATTTTACTATATTCTTGTTTGTTAAGTTGATTTTTTAATAGATTTCTTTCTCCTTCAGTAACCTCATTAAAAAAACTTAATTTTAGTGTTTTTTCATTAGCATCATAAGAATTTTCTATAAGCTGAAAGTTATCTATAGCTTTAATTTCATTTTTAACAAAAGAATTTACTTGCAACTTTATTTGACTTTCTTTAAATACAGTTAAAAAAGTAAATATTGCAGGTATCATTACTGCAACACCAACAATAGTTGCAATAGTTGCATATCTTTTTCTTTTTGCTGTATTTGCATATTTATGCATTGGAAAATTCAGCATTTTTAATACTATAAATGCTGCTAAAGCAATAAAAATGGTGTTAATAGTAAATAGATATAAAGCACCAAAAAAGTAAGGGAAATTACCTTTTGCTAAACCATAACCTGCAGTACATAAAGGAGGCATTAAAGCTGTTGCAATAGCAACACCAAAAATTACAGAAGCTATTGTCCCTTTTTTTGTTCTTGCTACCATTAATGCTAAACCTCCAAAAAATGCTATTAAAACATCTCTAATATCTGGACTAACTCTACCTAATAACTCAGAAGTATCTTCACTTAAAGGAAAAAAGTAAAAAAACATAAATGAAGCAAAAAGACTCAAACCAATCATAATACCTAAATTGGAAAGAGATTTCTTAAATGTATCTATATCATTTAACGCAAAAGACATTCCTAAACCTAAAATAGGCCCCATTAATGGAGATATAAGCATGGCTCCAATAACAACAGCAGTAGAATCTGCATTTAAACCTATAGAAGCTACAAAAACTGCAAAAATTAAAATCCAAGCTGTAGCTCCTTTAAAAGGGATATCTGCTTTAATTGCATCTATTGTTGCTGTATGATCTGTATCTTCTCTAAAATCAAAAAGCTCCATTAAAAAACTACTTATACTTTCTAAAGGGCTAGCTATTTTTTCTTTTTCAGTTGATTTATTTTCCGAATTTTCTTGCATTGATATAAATTGAATACTTTGGAAAGATACAAAAAAGTAGAATTATTTTTTATATTAATAAAAAAGATATAAAAACAAAAAACTCTGCAAAATTTTGCAGAGTTTTTATAATTTTCTGTGACCGGGCTGGGGCTCGAACCCAGGACCCTCTCCTTAAAAGGGAGATGCTCTACCAACTGAGCTACCAGGTCAATTATTTTTTCCTTTTAGCGGGTGCAAATATATAAGTTATTTTCAATAAAACAAATCTATTTTTAATTTATTTCATTTAAATATGCTTCTCTAACTTTCTTGAATAAATTAGAAGAATAAACAAATTTCACAACAGACTCATTATCAGTTTTAAAAATCTCTTTATTACTTCCTTCCCATGCTTTTGTTCCATTTTTAAGAAATAATATTTTTTCTCCAATTTCCATTACAGAATTCATATCATGAGTATTTATTACAGTTGTAATTTTATATTCATCTGTAATTTCTTGTATCAAATTATCGATTACTATTGCTGTTTCAGGGTCTAAACCAGAATTTGGTTCATCACAAAACAAATATTTTGGGTTCATTACAATTGCTCTTGCTATCGCAACTCGTTTTTGCATACCTCCAGATAATTCTCCTGGTAATTTTTTATTTGAGTTATCTAAGTTTACCCTTTGTAAAACAAAATTTACTCGATCTAACATTTCTGAAAGTGGTTGTTTGGTAAACATTTTTAAAGGAAACATAACATTTTCCTCTACAGTTTGAGAGTCAAATAAAGCACTTCCTTGAAAAACCATACCAATTTCTTGCCTCCATTGTCTTTTCCCTTCAATTGTAAATTCTGTATTTACTCTACCATCAAAAGAAATTGTGCCTTCTTCTGGTTGATGCAAACCAATTAAAGTTTTTAGAAAAACTGTTTTTCCAGAACCACTTTGCCCAATAATTAGACTTGTTTTTCCTGGATGAAAAGAGGTAGTAATTCCTTTTAAAACTTTTACATCTCCAAAACCTTTATGTAAATTTTTAACTTCTATCATTTATGTAAGCATCATTTGAGTTAAAAAATAATTTGCAATAACTATTAAAATAGTTGTCCAAACAACAGATTGTGTACTAGCTTTACCAACAGCAATAGAACCACCTTTTACATAATAACCATGGTAAGATGGTACAGTTGCAATTAGAAAGGCAAAAACCAAAGTTTTAAGCATTGCATAAAAAATTAAAAACGGTTTAAATTCTGTTTGTAAACCTTCTATATAATCTACACCACTAAATAAATCTGATAGTACTCCTGCAATCCATCCTCCAAAAAGGCCTAACATCATTCCTAATAAAATTAAAAAAGGGTAAAAGAAAACTGTTGCAATTACTTTTGGTAATACTAAATGATTTAATGAGTTTATACCCATAACATCTAAAGCATCTATTTGCTCTGTAACTCTCATAGTACCAATACTAGACGTTATATATGAGCCTACTTTACCTGCTAAGATAATAGAACAAAAAGTAGGTGCAAACTCTAATATAATAGACCTTTTAGTGGCAAAACCAATTAAAGATTTGGGTATAAATGCACTGTCTATATTTAATGCGGTTTGCAAAGCAATTACACCTCCAATAAAGAAAGAAATAAACATGATGATCCCTAAAGATTTTAAACCTAGTTCTTCAATTTCTTTTAATAAAGATTCATAAAATATTCTGCCTTTCTGAGGTTTTTTAAAAACCTGCTTTAGCATTATAAAATATTTACCAATATGCTCTATATAATTCACAAAATAAATTTTATGCTAAATTAATAAATAACATTTAGACAATATAAAATTACTCTAATCAAAATAAAAAATTAATTATTTTTGCAATAAATAAACATATATACTCTTTATGAAAAATAATATTCTGTTTTTTACTTTTTTCCTTCTACTTTTTATTGGGTGTGAGGTGAAAGAAAAAAAACAAACAAAACCAAAACTTGTAGTGGGAATTGTAATAGATCAAATGCGCTATGACTATTTAACTCGATTTTATGATAGATACTCTGAAAATGGTTTTAAAAGATTATTAAATAATGGATTTTCTTTAGAAAATGCACATTATAACCTAATACCTACTTATACAGCTGTTGGTCATTCTTCTATTTATACAGGAACAACACCTTCTAATCACGGAATAATATCTAACAATTGGTATGATAAATTTTTAAAAAAATCTATTTATTGTGTAGATGATGCTAATTATAAAACCATTGGTAATGATAGTAATGATGGTAAAAAATCGCCACACAGAATGTATTCTACAACTGTTACAGATCAATTAAAATTAGCACAAAACATGAATGGTAAAACCATAGGTATTGCCTTAAAAGATAGATCTGCAATTTTACCTGCAGGTCATACAGCAAATGCAGCTTATTGGTATTATGGTAAAGATAAAGGTGATTTTATTTCGTCTTCTTTTTATATTGATGAGTTGCCTAAATGGGTTTTAGACTTTAATGACTCTGATAAAGCTGAAAGTTATGTTAAAACCCCTTGGGAAACTTTATATAATATTGAAACGTATACAAATAGTATTGTTGATGATAATATTTTTGAAGGAAAATTTAAAGGAGAATCTACAAGTACTTTTCCTCATAATATTCCAGAAATTAAAGAAAAAAATGGGAATTTAGATATTTTAAAGGCAATACCTAATGGAAATTCTTTTACTACAGATTTTGCTAAGGCTGCAATTATTGGTGAAAATTTAGGTAAAAATACGCATACTGATTTTTTAGCTGTAAGTTATTCTTCTACAGATTATGTTGGACATCAATTTGGGCCTGCATCAAAAGAAATTGAAGATACTTATTTACGTTTAGATAAAGATTTAGCTGACCTATTTTCTTTTTTAGACCAACAAGTTGGAAATGACAAATACACAATTTTTTTAACAGCAGATCATGCAGCCGTTCATGTACCAGCTTATTTGCAATCTTTAAAAATTCCTGCTCATTACTTAGACACAAAGCGATTTAGAGATGATATTTTATCAATTACTCAAAAATATTTTAACTCAAAAGAATTAATCGAAAACGTATCTAACTATCAAGTATTTTTGGATAAAAAGAAAATTGAGTCTTTAGGTTTAAATAAAAATAAGGTAGCTGAAAAAATAGCTGAAGAAATTGTAAATTTTGATGGCATTTATAAAGCTGTAACTGCAAAAACATTACAAAGTTCTCATTTTTCTGACGGAATTATGAACTCTTTACAAAATGGATACAATCAAAAGTTTTCTGGTGATGTGCTAATGATTCCTTTTCCTGCAACTTTAACTGGTGGAAAAACAGGTACATCTCATGGTTCTGGTTATTCTTATGACACTCACGTTCCTATACTTTTTTATGGAAATGGAATTAAAAAAGGTGTTTCTAAAAAGCGTTATAATATTACAGATATTGCACCTACAATAGCCAACTTACTAAAAATAGAGGCTCCAAATTCATCCTCAGGAAAAATTGTTGAAGAGGCTTTAAAATAAAAAAGTATTATTTTTTTAAGCATCAATTAGGTTCTATTTAAAATGAGAACTTAATTGATGTTTTTTTATGGCTTTATTTGCTAAAATAATTCCAACTAGTAAAGACAATATTGCACCTATTATCATACCTGGTATAAAATTAATAAACAAAAAGAAGTCGTAAGCTCCATGAAAAATTGTTGCTGCTACTAAACCTATTAAATTGTTTTGTACTTTTTTATCAGAAAACTTAGATTTCCCCATAAAATAGCCCATTAAAATACCAAAAGTTGCGTGTGCTGGTACAGCTGTAAATGCTCTTAACAAACCTGTTGTAAAACCAAATTGATATACATACATTATGTTTTCTAAGGCTGCAAAACCCATAGAAACCATTACTGCATAAACAATACCATCAAAAGGTTCATTAAATTCTTTGTTTTTTTGAGCATAAAATTTTACAATAATATATTTAGAAAACTCCTCTACCAAAGCAACTACAAAAAATGCTTTTACAAATTGCTGAAAAATATTTGTGTAATCTGTTACAGGAAAAATTGCATTGGCAACAGCACCTAAAAGTAATGTTACAAAAACACTAACAATTGCACCTAACAAAAAATTCTTAATTAAGAAATGAATGGGTTCTTTTTCATATTTATCCTTTAGGTAAATAAAAATAACCACAATCATTACAGGTGCAACTGCAAGTAGTAATAACTTCATTTTATTTTAATTTTTAATTGCTTTAGGTAAAAAAACTTCAGCCATCATACAACGTGCACTTCCTCCTCCACAAGTTTCTATGGTATGTAATGAACTAGATATTATATTACAATGATTTTTTATTTTAGCTCTTTGGCTGTCTGTTAAACAATCATTTGCTGCTTGGCTCATTACTAAAAATCGTTCGTTATTTTTGCCTTTAACTTGTAGCATATTACCTGCAAAATGAGTTACTTGTTCTTCTGTAATATCAATAATTTGTTTTTTATCTTCTTTTAAATGCTTTAAAAGGTTTTTACGTTCTTTTTTATCATCTATAGAAGAAAGACAAACTACTGCAAAAGTTTCTGCAACACACATCATAACATTGGTATGATATATTGCTTCTCTTGTATTGTTTACTGTTTGATTTGCTGTAAAAATAACAGGTGTATACTCAAAATCTTCACAAAATTCTATGAATAATTCTTCGTCTGCTCTTGGAGATAAAGCACAATATGCTTTTTTATTTTCTCGATCTAAAATCATACTTCCTGTGCCTTCTAGAAAAATATTATCTTCTTCTGCACTTGTATAATCAACAATATTATCTATTAAAAAACCTTGATTTTCTATCTCTTCTAGAATATCTTCTCTTCTTTCTAAACGTCTATTCTCCGCAAACATTGGGTATATTGCAACAGTACCATCAGCATGAAAAGAAATCCAATTGTTAGGAAAAATAGAATCTGGAGTATCAAATTCTTCGTTATCTGAAACTACAACTACATTTACCCCAAAACTTCTTAAAACATCTACATATTCATCAAACTCTTTTTGTGCTTTATTATTAATCTCTGAATTCTTTAAATCGATTTCTTCTTGGTAATAATTATTTACAGCAGTTTGCTCATTCATCCTAAAACTTACAGGACGAACCATTAAGATTGTATTTGTAGTTTGTTGCATATCTATTTTATTAAAAGGGTAAAATTAGGCTTTTTTATGACATAATTTTATCACTTTAAAATAATTTTACTTGCGTCTAAACTTAGAAAATTTTAAATTGTAGGCATTATTATGATACTGACCTAAATAACTAAAAATCAGAATGAAAATTCTAAAAATCATATTCTTATTTTGTTTGATTTCATTTAACTCTTTAACTGCACAAGAAAGTTGTTTGAGTAACAAAAATTTAAAACAAATAGATTTAGCTTGGGAAAAAGCACAATTGAATTCTGATGTTGATTTTTTTGAGAATAACTTGTCTAAAAACTTTGTTTGGACACATAACAACGCAAAAACTATTGACAATAAAGATGCTGTTATTAACAGAGCTAAAAGGTATTTAAAAAATAAAATTAAATACTCTTATTCTAGAACTACTGAGGGTGTATCTACTGTTATTTATGGCAAAACAGGCATTGTAAATGGTTTTACAGTTGTTCTAAAAACTAAGGATGCTAAACCAGTAATTTATCATTTTATGAGAACTTATTCTGAAAAAAATGGTAAATGTATCTTGATTGCCAATCACACAATGGCTGTTGATAAAACAAAATGGTAAATTAAATTAATCTCTAATTAATGGCATTGTAGAACAACGCAATAACCCTTCTTGCTTAGCAATTTCTGAATAATTTACTTCTTCTACTATAAAACCTTCTGATCTTAACCAAGTATTTAATCTTGTAAAATTTTTCTCAGAAATAATTACTTCTTCAGAAATAGAAAACACATTACTATTCATGTTATACATTTCGTCTTTAGTAATTTCAAAAACATTTTCTTTTCCGAAAAAATTTATTAACCAGTCGTATTCTTCTTCTATTAAAAATCCATTTTTATGGATGATGGCTTTGTTTTTTCCTATTGGTTGAAAACAGCAATCTAAATGAAGTGCATTGTCTTTAGCAATTGTATTCGACTTTCTTAATTCGAAAGATTTAACTGTTTTATTTGGAAATATTTTTTGTAGTTCTTTTACAGCTTCTAAATTTGTACGTGCTGTAATATAATCTGGATAATCATCTCCTGTATAAGTACCAACAAATATATAATCATTCCAAGGCATAACATCACCTCCTTCTACATGACATTCTTCTGGTAGCTGAATTAAATTATCTGGGTTTATTTGATCTAAAACATGCTGTATTGCTAAATATTCTTTTTCTCTATCAGGTAAAATATTAGCTTTTATTAATTTGTCTTCTATTACAAACGCAATATCTCTAGAAAAAATTTGGTTGTAGTTTTCGATAACGTTTGGTCTAAATACTTTTACATCGTATTTCTTAAAAACAGCTGCAACTTCTTCCATTTCTGGAATCATATCAGACTCACTAGGATAAGTACCTGCTAAAACGTGTTCTATACTCTTAGGGTCATAACAGTCTTTAACTTTAGGTGTTTTACCATTGCTATTTGCTATTCCTAAAACTACTGCTCTTAATCTAGACGTTTCGTTATTTACATTTAATTTTATCATAGCATCAAAGCTATAAAAAAAGCTTCATAATTAAATTATGAAGCTTTTAAATTTTTATTAAATAAATACTAAGTATTATCTTTTTTCACATTCAACAAAAGGTCTTTGTGTTTCACCAGTATAAATTTGACGAGGTCTACCTATTGGTTCTTTTTTAAGACGCATTTCTTTCCATTGAGCAATCCAACCTGGTAAACGTCCTAAAGCAAACATTACAGTAAACATTTCTACAGGAATACCCATAGCTCTATAAATAATACCAGAATAGAAATCTACATTTGGGTATAATTTTCTATCAACAAAATAAGGATCGTTTAATGCTTCTTGCTCTAAACTTCTTGCAATATCTAAAATAGGATCATTAACACCTAAATCATTTAAAACTTCATCTGCTGCAACTTTAATAATCTTAGCTCTAGGATCGAAGTTTTTATAAACTCTATGACCAAAGCCCATTAAACGAAAAGGATCGTTTTTATCTTTAGCTTTTGCCATATATTTTTTAGTATCTCCACCATCTGCTTTAATATCTTCTAACATTTCTAATACAGCTTGGTTTGCACCACCATGTAATGGCCCCCAAAGAGCAGAAATACCTGCAGATAAAGAAGCGAATAAACCTGCATGAGATGAACCTACAATTCTTACTGTAGATGTAGAACAGTTTTGTTCATGATCTGCATGTAAAATTAATAATTTATCTAAAGCATTTTTTATTACAGGGTTCATTTTAAACTCTTCATTTGGTTGCTTAAACATTAAATACATAATGTTTTCTACATAGCCCAATGATTTTTTACCATAGTTTAAATGCATTCCTTTTTTCTTACGCATTGTCCAACCAACTAAAACTGGGAATTTACCCATAATTCTAACGATTGCATTATACATATCTTCTCTAGATTCTATATTTACAGAAGCAGGATTAAAAGCTGTTAATGCACTCGTTAAAGAAGAAAGTACACCCATTGGATGAGCATTCTTTGGAAATGCTTCTAAAATCTTTCTCACATCATCATCTACTAAAGAGTGTTCTTTAATATCTGCGTGAAATTTTTCTAATTGTTCTTTATTTGGTAAATCTCCAAATATTAAAGCATAAGCTACTTCTAAAAAATCTGCTTTTTCTGCTAATTCTTCAATAGAATAACCTCTATATCTTAAAATACCTTTTTCTCCATCTAAAAACGTTATAGCGCTTTCACAAGAACCTGTGTTTTTATAACCAGGGTCTATTGTAATTACACCATCAGTTGCACCTCTTAATGTTTTAATATTAATTGCAACTTCATCTTCTGTTCCTTTAATTAATGGAAACTCGTAAGTTTTATCGGCTATCTGTAATTTAGCAGTTTCTGACATTTAGTAATGATTTTTGTTTTTGCGAATATACCAAAATATAAAGGATTTTGAAAGATGTAACATATAGATTTTCGATATTATCAAATAAGGTTAATCGATTAAGCAAAAATTTAAAGAATATAAAAAAAACCTTACTAAAAAGTAAGGTTTTAAAACTGATAAGTATATTATCTATTTATATTTTAAACGCATTTTCTTTTGGAAAATATGCAGTTTCTGCTAATTCTTCTTCAATTCTTAATAATTGATTGTATTTAGCCATTCTATCTGAACGTGAAGCTGAACCTGTTTTTATTTGCCCACAGTTTAATGCTACAGCTAAATCTGCAATAGTATTATCTTCTGTTTCACCAGATCTATGAGACATTACAGAAGTATAACCAGCATTTTTAGCCATGTTTACAGCTGCAATAGTTTCTGTTAAACTACCAATTTGGTTTACTTTAATTAAAATTGAATTTGCAATTCCATTTTCGATTCCTCTTCCTAAACGCTCTACATTTGTTACAAATAAATCATCACCAACTAATTGAACTTTATCTCCAATCTTTTCAGTTAAGTATTTCCAACCTTCCCAATCGTTTTCATCCATACCATCTTCAATAGAAATAATAGGATAGTTAGCTGCTAATTCAGCTAAATAATCAGCCTGCTCTTGGCTAGTTCTTACTACACCTTTACTTCCTTCAAATTTAGTATAGTCGTAAGCTCCATCAACATAAAATTCTGCTGCAGCACAATCTAAAGCAATTTTAACTTCATCACCAAAAGAATAACCAGCATTTTTAACTGCTAAAGCAATTGTATCTAGTGCATCTTCTGTACCATCTAAAGTTGGTGCAAAACCACCTTCGTCTCCTACTGCTGTAGATAAATCTCTATCGTGTAAAACTTTCTTTAAGTTATGAAAAATTTCAGAACCCATTTTCATAGCTTCTGTAAATGTTTCAGCTTTAACTGGCATAACCATAAATTCTTGAAAAGCAATAGGTGCATCTGAATGAGAACCACCATTAATGATATTCATCATTGGTAATGGTAAAGTGTTTGCAGAAACACCACCTACGTATCTATACAAAGGCATACCTAATTCATTTGCAGCTGCTTTTGCAACAGCTAAAGAAACTCCTAATATTGCATTAGCTCCTAATTTAGATTTATTTGGAGTACCATCTAAATCTATCATTAATTTGTCTATTGCATTTTGCTCAAAAACAGAAACTCCTAAAAGTTCTTCTGCAATAATGCTATTTACATTATCTACAGCTTTTAGAACTCCTTTACCCATATAATCTTTACCCCCATCTCTTAACTCTACTGCTTCATGTTCTCCTGTAGATGCTCCAGAAGGAACTGCTGCTCTACCTAAAACTCCATTTTCAGTAGTTACATCTACTTCTACAGTTGGGTTTCCTCTTGAATCAAAAATCTGACGTGCGTGAACGCTAATAATAATGCTCATTTTAATATTTTTTGTTTAATTAATTGAATCTTTTACTACAGTGCTAATTTACAAAAATGAAACAAGTTATATATGATATGTATTTGATTAATTACGAAAACGTTTGCTATTATTAGAATAAAAAAAACCCACTCAGAAACTGAGTGGGAAAATTGCTATGAAAAAGAATGTGATTTCTCAACCACAGTTCAAATATAATTCAAATATTTATTAAAATACCATAAAATAGATAAATAACGATTTTGCATAGACCATCTGCAAAAATGTTACGATAAAACTTTTTTAGATTCCTTAATATTTGAAATAAATTGATCAAATAAATATTCTGAATCATGTGGTCCTGGACTAGCTTCTGGATGGTATTGTACAGAAAAAGCATTTTTATCTTTAATACGAATACCAGCTACAGTATGATCATTTAAATGCAAATGTGTAATTTCTACATTATCATTAGCTTCTGTTTCTTCTCTATTGATAGCAAAACCGTGATTTTGAGAAGTAATTTCTCCTTTTCCTGTTAATAGATTCTTAACTGGATGGTTAATACCTCTATGACCATTGTGCATTTTATAAGTAGAAATTTCTTGTGATAAGGCAATTACTTGATGACCTAAACAAATACCAAATAATGGTAAATCTCTTTTTATAATTTCTTTTGCAACTTCTTGTGCTTCTACTAAAGGTTCAGGATCACCAGGTCCATTAGAAATAAAATATCCGTCAGGATTAAAATTTTCTAATTCTAAAAACGTTGAATTATATGGATATACTTTAATATAAGCTCCTCTTTTAGCTAAATTTCTTAAGATATTCTTTTTAATACCAATATCTAAAGCAGAAATTTTTATATCAGCATTTTCATCTCCTATAAAATAAGGTTCTTTGGTTGATACTTTAGAAGCCAACTCTAAACCTTCCATACTTGGTACAGCTGCTAATTGACTTTTTAATTCATCAATTTTATCAACTTCAGTAGAAATAATAGCGTTCATTGCACCATTATCTCTAATATACGATACTAATGCCCTAGTATCTACATCTGAGATTGCAACTAAATTATGTTTTATAAACCAGTCTTTTAGGTTTCCATCAGAATCTACTCTTGAGTGTGTAAAACTGAAATTTCTACAAATTAAACCTGCAATTTTAATTCCATCAGATTCAACTTCATCATTATTTATACCATAATTACCAATGTGAGCATTTGTAGCCACCATTAATTGTCCAAAATAAGATGGATCTGTAAATATTTCTTGATAACCTGTCATACCTGTATTAAAACAGATTTCTCCTGTAGAAGTTCCTTCTATACCAACAGATTTTCCATAAAAAATTGTTCCGTCTGCTAATAGTACTAGTGCTTTCTTTCTTTGTTGATATTTCATTCTTGTTTTGATAATTTTTCTGACTTTGCAAAAATAAGAATTATCATCTTTTTTTAAGTCAAAGAGTTATTAGTTTTTTTTGACAATAAAAAAGGGATAAACATAAATGCTTATCCCTTTTTAAAATATTTAAACTAAAAAATTTTCATTTTTTATTCTTCTGATTTTTGTTCAGTTGAAGTTTCTTCTACTTGAGCAGTTGCTTCAGTTTTAGAACTACCTCTTCTACTTCTACGAGTAGTTTTCTTAGCTTGTTTACCTTTAGGGTTATAAATTTCGTTGTAATCAACTAATTCAACCATTGCCATAGGAGCATTATCTCCTTGACGATTTCCTAATTTAATAATACGAACATAACCTCCTGGTCTGTCTGCAACTTTAACAGAAACTTCTCTAAAAAGTTCTGTTACTGCATATTTATCACGTAGATAAGAGAATACAACACGTCTATTGTGAGTTGTATCTGACTTAGACTTTGTAATTAATGGCTCTACAAAAACTCTTAATGCTTTTGCTTTTGCTACTGTAGTGTTAATACGTTTGTGTTCTATTAAAGAACAAGCCATATTAGCTAACATCGCCTTTCTGTGCGCTGTTTTTCTACCTAAATGATTGTGTTTTTTTCCGTGTCTCATTTTGACGTTTGTTTTATGCTTTCATCTTGCATCTACCCATTTTGAGGAGCAAAATATGAAAGGTTAATCTCTATCTAATTTGTATTTTGTTAAATCCATTCCGAAACTTAAACCTTTAACTATAACTAATTCTTCTAGTTCTGTTAATGATTTTTTACCAAAGTTTCTAAACTTCATTAAATCACTTTTGTTAAAAGAAACTAAATCTCCTAATGTATCTACTTCTGCTGCTTTTAAACAATTTAAGGCTCTAACAGATAAATCCATATCAATTAATCTAGTTTTTAATAATTGACGCATATGTAATGATTCTTCATCATATGTTTCAGTTTGTGCTATTTCATCAGCCTCTAAAGTGATACGCTCATCAGAGAATAACATAAAGTGGTGAATTAATATTTTTGCAGCTTCTGTTAATGCATCTTTAGGATTAATTGAACCATCAGTATCAATATCGAAAACTAATTTTTCATAATCCGTTTTTTGTTCTACACGATAATTTTCGATTGAATATTTTACATTCTTAATTGGTGTGTAGATAGAATCTGTAAAGATTGTACCAATTGGTGCTGAAGATTTTTTATTTTCTTCTGCAGGTACAAATCCTCTACCTTTTTCTATGGTAATTTCTGCATTTAATTTTACAGATTTATCCATGTTACAAATAACTAAATCTGGGTTTAATACTTGAAAACCAGAAATAAACTTCTGTAAATCTCCAGCAGTAAACTGCTCTTGACCAGATATTGAAACAGATACAGTTTCTCTATCAGTTTCATCAATTTGTTTCTTAAAACGAACTTGTTTTAAGTTTAAGATAATTTCTGTAACATCTTCTACAATACCTGGTACTGTAGAAAACTCATGCTCTACACCATCTACTCTTAATGATGTAATTGCAAAACCTTCTAAAGAAGATAATAAAACTCTTCTTAAAGCATTACCCACTGTTAAACCAAAACCTGGTTCTAATGGTCTGAATTCAAATCTACCTTTAAAATCAGTAGATTCTATCATAATTACTTTATCAGGTTTCTGAAAATTTAAAATTGCCATTTATTTCTTCGTTTTAATTGTTATTTAGTTGCGCGGTTTGTAAGAGTGAAGAAAAACAAACTAACCCTTTGGCTAAATACCAATATGATTAAATTATTATTTAGAATATAATTCTACTATTAATTGTTCTTTGATGTTTTCTGGAATCTGTAGTCTTTCTGGTGCTTTTACAAAAGTTCCAGATTTAGTATCATTATTCCAAGTTAACCATTCATAAACAGTACTATTAGATGCTAATGCATCTTCGATTGCTACTAATGATTTAGACTTTTCTCTTACAGCAACAACATCACCATCTTTTAAACTATAAGAAGGTATGTTAACAATTTCTCCGTTAACAGTAATGTGTCTGTGAGATACTAATTGACGAGCTCCACTTCTAGAGTTAGAAACACCCATTCTGTAAACTACGTTATCTAAACGAGATTCACATAATTGTAATAAAATTTCACCAGTAATCCCTTGAGAAGCTGATGCTTTTTTAAATAAGTTACTGAATTGGCGCTCTAAAATACCATAAGTATATTTTGCTTTTTGCTTCTCCATTAATTGAGTAGCATATTCAGATTTCTTTCCTCTTCTTCTTGCATTTCCATGCTGTCCTGGAGGGAAATTTCTTTTTTCGAAGTTTTTGTCTTCTCCAAAAATTGCTTCACCAAATTTACGAGCAATTTTAGTTTTTGGTCCTGTATATCTTGCCATTTCTTTTGTGTTATAGATAGGGATTATGAATTAAGGCTTATCCTTCGCTAATCTTTATCCTATCAAGTTAAAAAATAATATTAATTGTTTAAAAAAGATGCTGAAACATTGTTCAGCATCTTTTTTTATAAGAATATAAATTATACTCTTCTTCTTTTAGGTGGACGACATCCATTATGAGGAATTGGAGTAACATCAATAATTTCTGTTACTTCGATACCTGCATTGTGTAAAGACCTAATAGCAGATTCTCTACCATTACCAGGTCCTTTTACATAAACTTTTACTTTACGTAAACCTGCTTCTTTTGCAACACCTGCACAATCTTCTGCTGCTAATTGAGCTGCATATGGAGTATTCTTTTTAGAACCTCTAAAACCCATTTTACCTGCAGAAGACCAAGAAATTACGTCTCCTCTTTTATTTGTTAAAGAAATAATGATGTTATTAAAAGATGCTGTTACGTGAGCTTCACCTATTGCATCAATTATTACTTTACGTTTTTTTGCACTTGCTTTTGCCATAATTTTAAATGTTTAGTTATTATGTTTAGTAAATTGTATATATAAATACGGCACACTAAACCATAACTAGGTTAATCACTAACTTATTTTTTCTTGTTAGCAACAGTTTTTCTCTTACCTTTTCTAGTACGAGAATTGTTTTTTGTTCTTTGACCTCTTAAAGGTAATCCCATTCTGTGACGGATTCCTCTTTGACATCCAATATCCATCAAACGTTTGATATTTATTTGAACTTCTGAACGTAATTCACCTTCAATTGTAAAAGTACCTACTTGTTCTCTAATTGCTGCGATTTGATCATCTGTCCAATCTTGAACTTTAATACTTTCGTCAACCTCTGCGTTAGCTAAAACTTCTTTAGCTCTACTGTTTCCTATACCAAAGATGTAAGTTAAAGCAATAACTCCTCTTTTATTCTTTGGAATATCAATACCTGCTATTCTTGCCATTACCCTTGTCTTTGTTTAAATCTAGGATTTTGTTTATTAATCACATATAATCTACCTTTTCTGCGTACTATTTTGCAGTCGGCACTTCTTTTTTTAACTGATGCTCTAACTTTCATCTGTATATTTTTTTAGTATCTGTAAGTAATTCTTGCTTTTGTTAAATCATAAGGACTCATTTCTAATTTCACTTTATCACCAGGTAATAATTTGATATAATGCATACGCATCTTTCCTGAAATGTGAGCCGTTACAATATGTCCGTTTTCTAACTCTACACGAAACATAGCATTTGACAATGCTTCTGTAATAGTTCCATCTTGTTGAATTGCGGGTTGTTTAGCCATCTTACTTATTCGATTTTCTGTTACTATTTCCTGGTTTCATTAAACCATCATAATGACGATTTAATAAATATGAATTTATTTGTTGTAAGGTATCAATTGCAACACCAACCATAATAATTAATGATGTACCTCCATAAAACATTGCCCAACTTTGTTGTACTCCAAACTGAACTACAACTGCTGGTAATATTGATAATACTGCTAAAAATATAGATCCTGGTAATGTAATTCTTGATAATACAGAATCTAATCTATCTGCGGTGTCTTTACCTGGTCTGATACCTGGTATAAAACCACCACTTCTTTTTAAATCATCTGCCATTTTATTTGTGGGAATAGTAATAGCAGTATAGAAATAACTAAAAATGATAATTAATAATGCAAAAATAATATTATATCCTAACCCATTAATATCTTGCAAGCTCGCCATAAATGGAAACTTTTGGGCTAAAGCAACAGGTAAAAACATTATTGCTTGAGCAAATATAATTGGCATTACCCCAGCTGCATTTAATTTTAAAGGAATATAATCTCTAGATGATCCAGCAACATTTTGCACATTACCTGCAACAGTTCTTCTGGCGTATTGAACTGCAATTTTTCTTACAGCAGTAACCAATAATACAGATAATAAAATTACAACAAACCAAACTATGATTTCAATTAAAACCATCATAATACCACCAGCACCTGCGTTTGTAGTTTTAGCCACAAACTCTTGTAAAAATGCTGCAGGAAAGTTAGCAATAATACCTACAGTAATTAATAATGATATTCCATTACCAATTCCTTTATCTGTAATACGCTCACCTAACCACATTGCAAATATTGTACCTGCAGTAAGTATAACAATAGAAGAAACCCAAAAAGTTGGGCCAGAAACTAAAAATGCTTCTGGTCCTAAACCAAATTGAGTTTTAATAGCTGTAATATACGTTGGTGCTTGCACCAAAGTAATACCAATAGTCAACCATCTTGTGATCTGTGTAATCTTTTTACGTCCACTTTCCCCATCTTTTTGTAATTTCTGTAAATAAGGAACAGCAATTCCCATTAATTGAACTACAATAGAAGCAGAAATATAAGGCATAATACCAAGAGCCATAACAGACGCTCGTGCAAATGCCCCTCCAGTAAATGCATTCAATAATCCTAAAAGACCATCTGCAGCACTATCTTTTAAAGCTGCTAACTGTAATGGATCAATCCCTGGTAAAGGAACTGATGCCATAAAACGATATACAGCAATTAAACCGATAGTCAGAAGAATTTTATTTTTTAATTCTTCAATACTAAAAATCTCTTTTAATTTATTAATTAAATTCATCATTTACGGAATGTTATAAAGTTACAGCTTCTCCTCCAACTGCTTCAATAGCCGCCTTTGCTGATGCTGTATATTTATGTACAGTTATGTTTAATTTAGTTTTTAACTCTCCATTACCTAAAATTTTAACTAGGTCATTTTTTCCTGCTAATCTATTAGCTATTAAAATATCTAAATTTACTGTATCAGTTATCTTACCACTATCAACTAAAGCTTGTAACTTGTCTAAGTTGATACCTTGATATTCTTTACGGTTTATATTAGTGAAACCAAATTTTGGAACACGTCTTTGAAGTGGCATTTGCCCACCTTCAAAACCAATTTTTCTAGAATAACCTGAACGAGATTTTGCCCCTTTGTGACCTCTTGTAGAAGTACCTCCATGACCAGAACCTTCACCACGTGCGATTCTTTTCTCTTTTTTAACAGATCCTTCTGCTGGTTTTAAGTTATGTAAACTACTCATTTTAAATATCTTATTTTAATTCCTCTACAGAAATTAAATGTGAAACTTTATTTACCATACCAACAATTGAAGGAGTTGCCTCATGCTCAACTGTCTGGTTTAATCTACGTAAACCTAATGCCTCTAAAGTTCTCTTTTGATTCTTAAGACGCCCGATTTGACTTTTTACTTGTGTAACTTTAATTTTTGCCATCGTTCTTAGATTTATCCGTTAAATACTTTTTCTAAAGAAACACCTCTTTGTTTCGCAATTGCAGCTGCACTACGTAATTGTAATAAAGCATCGAAAGTTGCTTTTACTGCATTATGAGGGTTAGAAGATCCTTGAGATTTAGATAATACATCATGTACACCTACAGACTCTAAAACTGCACGAACTGCACCACCAGCTATTACCCCTGTACCAGGAGAAGCTGGTTTGATGAATACTTTTGCACCACCAAATTTACCTTTTTGTTCGTGAGGTAAAGTACCTTCTAAAATTGGTATTCTTACTAAATTTTTCTTAGCATCTTCTACTGCCTTTGCAATAGCAGAAGAAACATCCTTAGACTTACCTAATCCGTGACCAACAACTCCATTACCATCACCAACAACTACAATAGCAGAGAAACCAAATGCTCTACCACCTTTTGTTACTTTAGTTACACGTTGTACACCAACTAATCTATCTACAAGCTCTAATCCACTTGGCTTAACTCTTTCTACGTTTTTATAACCTTGCATAATTTCTTAAAATTTTAAACCAGCTTCTCTTGCAGCATCTGCTAATACTTTAACTCTACCATGGTATAAATAACCATTTCTATCGAAAGCAACTGTTTCTACTCCTGCTTTTACAGCTTTTTCTGCAATTGATTTACCAACTGCTGTTGCTGCTTCCGCTTTTGTACTTGCTTTTATATCTCTTGATGAAACTGAAGCTAATGTTACTCCGTTTACATCATCTACCAATTGAGCGTAAATTTCTTTATTACTTCTATAAACCGATAATCTTGGTTTTGAAGCTGTACCAGAAATAATTTTTCTGATTCTACGCTTAATTCTAGCTCTTCTCTGTAATTTTGATAATGCCATAGTGCTATATCTTATGCAGATTTACCTGCTTTTCTTCTTAATACTTCACCAACAAACTTCACACCTTTACCTTTATATGGCTCTGGAGCTCTGAAAGAACGAATCTTTGCAGCAACTTGACCTACTAATTGTTTGTCAAATGAAGATAATTTAATGATTGGGTTTTTCCCTTTCTCAGATACAGTTTCAACTTTTACTTCTGGAGCTAAATTTAAAACAATATTATGAGAGAAACCTAAAGCTAAATCTAATTTTTGTCCTTGATTAGAGGCTCTATAACCTACACCAACCAATTCCAATTCTTTAGTCCATCCTTTAGAAACACCTTCAATCATGTTAGCGATTAAAGCTCTCATTAAACCATGTTGTGCTTTATGGTCTTTACTTTCTGACGCTCTATCTAAAACAATAGTTGCATCTTCAATTTTCACTGAAATTCCATTAGAAATAGTTTGAGTTAACTCTCCTAATTTCCCTTTTACAGTGATTACATTTTCATTAATGTTTACATCTACACCTTGTGTTATGCTAACTGGGTTTTTTCCAATTCTACTCATCTTTCAAGATTTAATAAACGTAACATAAAACTTCTCCTCCAACGTTCTCTAAACGTGCTTTTTTGTTTGTCATTACACCTTTTGATGTAGAAACAATAGCAATTCCAAGTCCATTTAATACTCTTGGCATCTCTGTAGAGCCAACATATTTACGTAAACCTGGTGTACTGATACGTTGAATTTTTCTAATTACTGACTCTTTTGTTTCTCTGTCGTATTTTAAAGCTATTTTAATAGTTCCTTGAACTTTATTGTCATTGAACTGATAACTTAAAATATACCCTTGATCGAACAAAATTTTAGTCATTGCCTTCTTCAAGTTTGAAGCTGGCACTTCTACTACTCTGTGTCCTGCAGCGATTGCATTTCTTACTCTTGTAAGAAAATCCGCGATTGGATCTGTATACATATTAATATAAAATTGCGATTACGGTTTTCAATTACCTCTATTTATGCTACAGATTTCTCTGTGATAAATGAACCTATAATCAGTTAAAATTCTTATACTCAAAAAAAATAGAGCGTGCAAAGATACACATTCTATTTTTATATTTAAGCTTTATTTAAAATTTCTACCAACTTGCTTTTTTAACACCTGGTATTAATCCTTGATTTGCCATTTCTCTGAACGTTACACGAGAGATACCAAATTGTCTCATATATCCTTTTGGACGACCAGTTAACTTACATCTATTATGCATTCTAATTGGTGAAGCGTTTTTTGGTAATTTTTGCAATGCTTCATAGTCTCCAGCTTCTTTTAAAGCTTTTCTCTTTTCTGCATATTTTGCAACTGTTTTTGCTCTTTTACGTTCGCGAGCTTTCATTGATTCTTTAGCCATTTCTTAATTTTTTTTGAATGGTAAACCTAATTCTCCTAATAATGACTTTGCTTCCTTATCAGTATTTGCAGATGTTACAAATGTAATATCCATACCGTTAATTTTTTTAACTTGGTCAATATTTATTTCTGGGTAGATGATTTGTTCAGTAATACCTAAATTATAATTACCTCTCCCATCAAATCCATTAGCTTTTATACCGTTAAAATCTCTAACACGTGGTAAAGATGCAGTAACTAATCTATCTAAAAACTCATACATTTTATCACCTCTTAACGTAACTTTTACACCTATAGGCATACCTTTACGTAATTTAAATGATGCAACATCTTTTTTAGACATAGTAGAAATTGCTTTTTGACCAGTAATTTTAGTCAATTCTTCTACAGCATAATCTATTAATTTCTTATCTGCAATAGCAGCACCAACACCTTTAGAAACAACTATTTTTTCTAATTTAGGCACTTGCATTACATTCTTATAACTGAATTCATCAGTAAGAGCTTTTATAACTCTTTCTTTGTATTCTGCTTTTAATCTTGGTACGTAACTCATGATTACTACTATTTTTTAGTTTTTTTAGAGATTCTAGTTTTAGCATCTCCATCAACATTATAACCAACTCTTACAGCAACACCTTCTTCTACTAACATAACGTTAGAGATGTGTAAAGATGCTTCTTTTTTTACAATACCACCTTGAGGATTTTGAGCACTAGGTTTTGTATGCTTAGATACTAAGTTTACACCTTCTACTAATACCCTATCTTTATCCTTGATAATTTGTAAAACTTTACCTTCAGACCCTTTGTTGTCTCCTGCAATTACTTTTACAGTATCTCCTGATTTTAATTTGAACTTCTTCATCTTATATAATGATTTAAAGCACTTCAGGTGCTAATGATACTATTTTCATGAATTGTTTCTCACGAAGTTCACGAGCTACAGGACCAAATACACGTGTTCCTCTCATCTCCTCAGTAGGATTTAAAAGTACACAAGCATTATCATCAAATCTAATGTATGATCCATCCTTACGTCTAACTTCTTTTTTTGTTCTTACAACAACTGCTCTTGATACTTGACCTTTTTTTACAGTTCCGTTAGGAGTTGCAGCTTTTACTGATACAACAATCTTGTCTCCAATACTTGCGTAACGTTTTTTTGTTCCTCCTAAAACTCTAATTACTAAAACTTCTTTAGCTCCAGTATTATCTGCTACTTTTAATCTTGATTCTGTCTGTAACATATTATTTAGCTCTTTCTAGGATTTCTACTAATCTCCAACGTTTAGATTTACTCATAGGTCTAGTTTCCATTATCCTTACAGTATCTCCTTCGTTGCAATCATTCTGTTCGTCGTGTGCAACATACTTTTTCGTTTTTAAAACGAATTTACCGTACATTGGGTGCTTAACTCTCTTAGTTTCTGCTACAACAATAGATTTCTCCATTTTGCTACTAGAAACAACACCAATTCTTTCTTTTCTAAGATTTCTTTTTTCCATCTTTAAAACTGACTATAGAATTATTGTAATTCTCTTTTTGTTAATTCTGTTGCAATTCTTGCTACAGTTCTTCTTAAGCTTCTCAATTGCAATGGATTCTCCATTGGAGTTATTGCGTGAGCCATCTTAAGATCGGTATAATTCTTTTGCAACGCTCCCAATTTCTCATTAAGATCTGCTATAGATAATTCTTTTATTTCTGATTGTTTCATTTTATTTAGAATTATGCATTAATATCAAAATCTCTTGCTATTACAAACTTCGTTTTTACTGGAAGTTTTTGAGCAGCTAAACGTAAAGCTTCTTTTGCTACGTGCATTGGTACACCACCAACCTCAAACAAAATTCTACCTGGCTTAATAACTGCAACAAAATGATCTGGTGCTCCTTTACCCTTACCCATACGTACCTCTAAAGGTTTTTTGGTAATAGGTTTATCTGGAAATATTTTAATCCATAACTGACCTTCTCTTTTCATATGACGAGTTGCTGCAATACGAGCTGCCTCTATCTGACGAGAAGTTAATAAGTTCTGATCTATCGATTTAATACCAAACATCCCATTAGATAGTTGATTTCCTCTTTGAGAATTACCAGACATATTTCCCTTGCCCTTCTGTACCTTACGGTATTTTACTCTTTTTGGCTGTAACATTTTTAATTTCTAATTTTTAAAAATTATTTTCTTCTACGAGGTCCACGTTTAGATCTGTCACCACCTTTACCACCTTGTTTTTTAGACAAGCCAACTAATGGAGATAATTCTCTTTTACCATAAACTTCACCCTTCATGATCCATACTTTTATACCTAATCTTCCATAAGTAGTATGAGCCTCAACAAGTGCATAATCAATATCAGCTCTAAAAGTAGATAGAGGAATTCTACCTTCTTTAAAATGTTCTGAACGTGCCATTTCTGCTCCATTTAAACGACCTGAAATTTGGATTTTAATCCCTTCAGCATTCATTCTCATAGTTGCTTGGATAGCCATTTTGATAGCTCTCTTGTAAGAAATTCTATTCTCAATTTGACGTGCTACACTCGTTGCAACTAATTTTGCATCTAATTCTGGACGTTTAATTTCAAAAATATTAATTTGAACTTCTTTACCAGTAATTTTTTTAAGCTCTTCTTTTAACTTGTCTACCTCTTGACCACCTTTACCAATAATGATACCTGGACGTGCAGTAGTAATAGTTACAGTTACAAGTTTAAGCGTACGCTCAATAATTACTCTAGAAACACTTGCTTTAGATAATCTAGCATTAATATACTTTCTTATCTTATCATCTTCAGCAATTTTATCTCCGTAGTCATTTCCACCATACCAGTTAGATTCCCAACCTCTGATGATTCCTAAACGATTTCCTATTGGATTAGTTTTTTGTCCCATTTCTACTTTGATTAATTACTTAAATTTTTGCTACCTAACTCTAAAGTAACGTGATTAGAACGCTTACGAATTCTATGAGCACGACCTTGTGGAGCTGGTCTTAATCTTTTTAACATTCCTGCGCTATCTACACAAATAGATTTCACATATAAACCTGCGTCTTCAATAGTTGCATCTTCATTTTTAGCTTGCCAGTTTGCAATTGCAGACAATAACAATTTCTCTAAATTGATGGATGCTTCTTTAGGGCTAAACTTTAAGATTTGTAAAGCTTTTTCAACTTCTACTCCTCGTACTTGATCTGCTACTAAACGCATTTTTCTTGGTGATGTAGGACAGTTAGTAAGCTTAGCGAAAGCACGTTGCTTTCTATCTGCTTTTAACTGATCTGCCATATTTTTTTTACGAACTCCCATTTCCTACTATTTTTTACCTTTATTTTTTGCACCAGCGTGTCCTCTAAAAGAACGTGTTGGTGAAAATTCGCCTAATTTATGCCCTACCATGTTTTCTGTAACATAAACTGGTACAAACTGACGTCCGTTATGAACAGCAATAGTTTGTCCAACAAAATCTGGAGAAATCATACTTGCTCTAGACCAAGTTTTGATTACTGTTTTATTTCCAGCTTCTACATTAGCCAACACTTTTTTCTCTAATTTATAGTGAATGTAAGGTCCTTTTTTTAATGATCTTGCCATAACTTAATTATTTCTTTCTACGTTCGATAATGTACTTATTACTAGCTTTAGTCTTAGATCTAGTTTTAAATCCTTTAGCAGGAATACCATTTCTAGATCTTGGATGACCTCCAGAAGAACGTCCTTCTCCACCACCCATTGGGTGATCAACTGGATTCATTCTTACAGCGTTAACTCTTGGTCTTCTACCTAACCATCTTCTTCTACCTGCTTTACCAGATACTAATAATTGATGATCTGAGTTAGATACAACTCCTATAGTAGCAGAACAAGTTAAAAGAATTAATCTTGTTTCACCAGAAGGTAACTTAACTGTTGCATATTTACCATCTCTTGCCATTAATTGAGCAAAAGAACCAGCAGAACGAGCCATAACAGCTCCTTGACCTGGGTGTAATTCTATACAAGAAATTGTAGTTCCTAAAGGAATTTCACTTAAAGGCATAGCGTTTCCAATTTCTGGAGCAACACCACTACCTGATACAATAGTTTGACCTACTTTTAAACCGTTTTGAGCAATTACATAACGTTTTTCACCATCAGCATAACTAAGTAAAGCAATAAATGCAGTACGATTTGGATCGTACTCTATAGTTTTAACTGTTGCAGGCATATCATTCTTATCTCTTTTAAAATCGATAATACGATATCTTTGTTTATGACCACCTCCAATATTACGAGTTGTCATTCTACCTTGATTGTTTCGACCTCCAGATCTTTTTTTCGGTGCCAATAATGACTTTTCCGGCTTATCAGTTGTTATGGTGTCGAACCCATTTACAACTCTAAAACGCTGACCTGGTGTTATTGGTTTTAATTTTCTAACTGACATTCTGTCTTTTCTTAAAGATTGTTATAAAAATCAATACTTTCTCCTTCTGCTAATTGCACAATCGCTTTTTTATACCCGCTCTTAACACCAGTTACTAAACCTTTTTTAGTAAACTTAGTGTTTCTTTGAATAGGGTAATTTAAAGTTTTTACACTTGAGATAGAAACTCCATAAGCTGCTTCAACAGCATCTTTAATCTCTATTTTATTAGCTTTTTTATCTACTACAAATGTATAACGATTATATACTTCACTATCGTTTGTAGCTTTTTCCGTAATAATAGGTTTAATTAAAATACTCATATCCCTATTTGCTTAAATTTGAGTTAATTCCCTCTAAAGAACTTTCAGTAATAACAACTTTATTAGCATTTAAAACACCATAAGTATTAATTTCTGAAGCTTTTACTACTTTAGAATTTTTTAAATTACGTGATGATAAATACACATTAGCATTATCATTACCTAAAACAAATAAAGATTTTTTTGTATCTAATTCTAAAGCTTTTAAAACATCTACAAAGTTCTTAGTCTTTGGAGTCTCAAAGTTTAAATCTTCGATTACTACTAAATTCTTATCATTTGCTTGAATACTTAAAGCAGACTTACGTGCTAAACGCTTTAAGTTTTTATTCAATTTAAAAGAATAATTTCTTGGCCTTGGACCGAACATACGACCACCTCCTCTAAAAACACCAGACTTGATAGAACCTGCTCTTGCAGTACCAGTTCCTTTTTGCTTTTTTATCTTTCTTGTAGAACCAGTAATTTCTGCTCTTTCTTTAGATTTATGAGTTCCTTGACGTTGATTAGCCAAGTATTGTTTAACATCTAAATAAATTGCATGATCATTAGGCTCAATACCAAATACATCATTAGAAAGCTCAACCTTTCTACCTGTATCTTTTCCTGTAATATCTAAAACTGCTAATTCCATTATTTCTGAATAGTTACAAAAGCATTTTTGTGTCCAGGAATAGCTCCTTTAACAACAAGTAAGTTCTTTTCAGCAACTACTTTTAATACCTTTAAGTTTTGTACTTTCACTTTTTCTCCCCCCATTCTTCCTGCCATACGCATTCCTTTGAATACTCTTGCAGGATAAGAAGCAGCACCAATTGAACCAGGAGCTCTTAAACGGTTATGCTGACCGTGAGTTGCTTGACCAACACCACCAAAACCGTGACGTTTTACAACACCTTGAAAACCTTTACCTTTAGACACACCTGATACATCAACGAATTCGCCTTCTTCAAAATGCTCTACTGTAATAGCATCTCCTAATTTATACTCCTCTTCAAACCCTTGGAATTCAACGACTTTTTTCTTAGCAGTGGTGCCAGCTTTTTTAAAGTGACCATCTAACGCTTTGTTAGAACTCTTCGCCTTTTTGTCATCGAAACCAAGTTGTAACGCATTGTATCCGTCAACCTCTTCGGTTCTGACTTGGGTAACAACGCAAGGACCTGCTTCGATTACTGTACAAGGAATATTCTTCCCATTTTCGTCGAATAAGCTGGTCATTCCAATTTTTCTACCTATTAACCCAGACATTTAGTTAAAATTTTAGACGATAGATATATTTATCCAGCGCGTCTCTTATTAATAATTATTTGTTTTGAAACAATTGTTTCACTCTTAATCCGTAAAATTTCACTTAAAAAAAAACAGCGCAAACAAATTCAACGCTGATTTTGTTTTTCCGTTTTTCCTTCGCGAAACGCTCTGGACATGTATCTATTATTGATTTTTACATCAAAAAATAGGGTACCCTACTCTATTTCGGGTTGCAAAAGTATAAAAAACTTTCGGTTTAACAAAATTAAACCGAAAGTTAATATTCTAATACTTAAACTTTAATCTCAACTTCAACACCACTTGGTAATTCAAGCTTCATTAAAGCATCAATAGTTTTCGAAGAAGAACTATAAATATCTAACAATCTTTTGTACGCAGCTAATTGAAATTGCTCTCTAGATTTTTTGTTTACGTGTGGAGAACGTAAAACTGTAAAAATCTTTTTATGTGTTGGTAAAGGTATTGGTCCGTTTACAACAGCACCAGTACTTTTTACTGTCTTTACGATTTTTTCAGCAGATTTATCTACTAAATTATAATCGTAAGACTTTAATTTTATTCTAATTTTTTGACTCATCTTATATTATTTAGTCGATTAACCTTTAGATTTTGCAATTACTTCTTCAGATACATTTGAAGGAGTTTCAGCATAATGTGAAAATTCCATTGTAGAAGTTGCTCTACCAGAAGACATAGTTCTTAAAGCAGTAACATAACCGAACATTTCTGATAACGGCACTAATGCTTTCACAACTTTAGACCCATTACGATCACTCATATCGTTAACTTGCCCTCTTCTTCTATTTAAATCTCCAACAATATCTCCCATATTTTCCTCAGGAGTTAATACTTCTAACTTCATCAAAGGCTCCATAATTTTAGCTCTAGCAGCTTTTGCAGCAGCTTTGTAACCTAATTTTGCAGCTAACTCAAAAGATAATTGATCAGAATCCACTGCGTGGAAAGAACCATCTTTTAATGTTACTTTCATTGAATCCATCTCATAACCTGCTAAAGGACCATTCTTCATTGCTTCTTTGAATCCTTTTTCTACAGAAGGCACAAACTCTCTAGGAACATTACCACCTTTAATAATAGACTCAAATTGTAATCCTTGAACACCTTCATCAGCTGGCTCCATTGTAAATACAATATCAGCAAATTTACCACGACCACCTGATTGTTTCTTATAAACTTCTCTATGATCTGCAGCAGCTGTAATAGCTTCCTTATATTCTACTTGAGGTTGACCTTGGTTAACTTCTACCTTAAATTCACGCTTTAAACGATCTACAATTACATCTAAGTGTAATTCACCCATTCCAGAGATAATAGTTTGTCCAGAAGCTTCGTCAGAACGAACTGTAAAAGTTGGATCTTCTTCAGCTAATTTACCTAAACCAATACCTAATCTATCAACATCTGCTTTTGTTTTAGGTTCAACAGCGATACCGATTACTGGATCTGGAAAATCCATAGATTCCAATACAATTGGATGCTTTTCATCAGTTAAAGTATCTCCTGTTTTAATAGATTTGAAACCTACAGCAGCACCAATATCACCAGCTTCGATATAATCAATTGCATTTTGCTTGTTAGCATGCATTTGATAAATACGAGAAATACGTTCTTTTTTAGCTGAACGATTGTTTAATACATAAGAACCTGCATCTAAACGACCTGAATACGCTCTAAAAAATGCTAAACGACCTACAAAAGGGTCAGTTGCAATTTTAAATGCTAAAGCAGCAAACGGCTCCTTTACATCCGGCTTACGCAATTCTTCTAAACCAGTATCAGGGTTTGTACCCACAATACCTTCTTTATCTGTAGGAGATGGTAAATAACGACAAACAGCATCTAACAAGAACTGAACACCTTTATTTTTAAACGCAGATCCACAAATCATAGGAATGATAGCCATATCCATTACAGCAGCTCTAAGTGCAGCATGCACTTCTTCTTCTGTAATTGAATCTTCATCTTCCATAAATTTCTCTAAAAGATTCTCATCATAACTTGCTACTTCTTCAATTAAAAGTGCACGATACTTACGAGCTTCTTCTTTCATATCCTCAGGAATATCGATAACATCGAACGTTGCTCCTTGAGTTTCGTCATGCCATACAATAGCACGATTCTTTACTAAATCAATAACACCTTTAAACTCATCTTCGTCACCAATATTTAAAACGATTGGCACCGCATTTGATTTTAACATGTCTTTTACTTGTTGACAAACACCTAAAAAGTCTGAACCTTGACGATCCATTTTGTTAACAAAACCAATTCTTGGCACTTTGTAGTTATCTGCAAGCCTCCAGTTAGTTTCAGATTGAGGCTCAACACCATCAACAGCTGAAAATAAGAAAACTAAACCATCTAATACACGTAAAGATCTATTTACTTCTACAGTAAAATCAACGTGACCAGGAGTATCAATTATATTAAAATGATACCCTTTAGTATCTGGTGTTTTTGCTCCATTTTCAATTGGAAATTCCCACGTACAAGTTGTAGCTGCAGAAGTAATTGTAATACCTCTTTCTTGCTCTTGCTCCATCCAGTCCATAGTTGCTGCACCATCATGTACCTCTCCAATTTTATGAGAAACACCTGTATAATACAAAATACGCTCTGTAGTTGTAGTTTTACCAGCATCAATATGTGCTGCAATTCCAATATTACGAGTAAATTTTAAATTTCTAGCCATTATTATTAAAATCTAAAGTGTGAGAATGCTTTATTGGCTTCTGCCATTTTATGTGTATCTACTCTTTTCTTAACAGCAGCTCCTTCTTCTTTAGCCGCAGCTAAAATTTCAGCAGCTAAACGCTGTGCCATAGTTTTTTCGTTTCTCTTACGAGTATACAAAATCATCCATTTAATTGCCATAGACACTTTACGGTCTGGTCTAATTTGCATTGGAATTTGAAATGTTGCACCACCTACTCTACGAGATCTAACTTCTACGTGAGGCATTACATTAGACAAACCTTCTTTCCAAATTTCTAAGGCTGTTTTTTCTTCTCCTTCACCTTTTCTTTCTTCTACGATATCCATTGCATCGTAAAATACTTTAAACGCTACTGACTTCTTACCACTCCACATCAAGTTATTCACGAAACGTGTTACTAACTGATCATTAAACTTTGGATCTGGTAATAAGACTCTTTTTTTTGCTGCTCTTTTTCTCATGTCTTTACATTAAAAAAGTTACTAATTTTACTTTTTTGGGCGTTTCGCACCATACTTAGACCTACGCTGAGTCCTTCCCTCAACACCTGCTGTATCTAATGCTCCACGTACCACGTGATATTTAACACCTGGTAAATCTTTTACCCTTCCACCTCTAACTAATACTATCGAGTGCTCCTGTAAGTTATGTCCTTCACCTGGAATGTATGCGTTTATCTCATTACCATTTGTCAATCTAACTCTGGCAACTTTACGCATTGCTGAATTAGGTTTCTTTGGTGTTGTAGTATAAACACGAGTACAAACTCCACGTCTTTGAGGACAAGACGACAAAGCAGCCGATTTACTCTTCTTAGTTATTTTGGTTCTTCCTTTACGAACTAATTGTTGAATAGTTGGCATACTAAATAATTACTGTTTTTCGTTTATAATTAAACTTTGCTCTTTTTAAGAGTCCGCAAATGTACGAATATTTTCTAATTATTCAAATATCAGTGAGTTATTTTTTGTTAATGATTTTTTATTCGTAGTTTTTTATGAATTTAAATTACATTTGAACTACATATCACAATCATATTGAAACTAAAACAATCTACATATTTAATAACTTTTTTTACTTTTCTCATAATAAATGATTTTTTAGCACAAGAGTTATTAATAAAAATTATTCCTATAGAAAAAAGAGAACTCTCATCAATACAACAATTAGAATATCAAAAAAAACACGATGATTCAGTTTCCATTTTTAAAGAGATTGATAAAATATCTGAACACCTAAAAAATATTGGATATTTCACAAATACCATAGACAGTATAAAAAAAGAAAAACAACACTACACAGTTTACATTTCTCTAAAAACTAAAATCGAAAAGGCGATTATAAAAACACATCAATTTTCTGATTTAGTTTTAAAAGACAATAAAGTAGATAGTGAAACTATTTCGATTCATATTAGAGAATTAAAAATCTTGCTTTCAAATATTACTAAGAAACTTGAAAAAGACGGTAAATCATTCTCAAAAGTTCAATTAAAAAATATTGTAATAAAAAAAGACATCTTATATGCGGATTTAGATGTTAATCAAACTAAAAAAAGAACCATCAATAAAATAATTATAAAAGGATATGAAGATTTCCCTAAACCTTATTTGAAAAATTATTTTAAGATCAAAACCAACACTCTATTCAATCAAAAAAAATTAAAACAAATATCAAACAACTCTAAAAATCTAGACTTTATAAAAGAAGTAAACCCTCCTGAAGTTTTATTTACAAAAGATTCTACCTTTATATATATGTATCTTAAAAAATTGCAAAAAAACAGTTTTGACGGTATTGTAAATTTTGCATCTCAAGAAGATGGTGGTGTTTTACTTAATGGTAACATAGACTTTAAACTACATAATATTTTAAACAGTGGAGAAAAATTTGAACTATTTTGGAATAGTATTGGAGATGAAAGACAAGAATTAAAACTTAGTACAGAAATACCATTCATTTTCAATTCTAAATTAACACCTTTAATATCTCTATCCATTTACAAACAAGACTCTACTTTTTTAAACACAAATTTTAACTCTAAATTATTCTACAACATCAACCCAAGCGTTAAAATTGCTGCAACATATTACTCAGAATCATCAGAAAACCTAGCGGAATCAACAAACAATAACATAGAAACATTTAAAAATATTTTTTGGGGGATTGAAATCAATTACAGAATCGCAAAAAATGATTATTTTTTTAATGATAAGTTTTCTTTTAATATTAATCCCACGTTTGGGACAAGGAAGTATGATAATACTTCAACAAATCAAATAAAGATTAAAACATCAGCCACTTATATTTGGGACATAAGCCAAAGAAGCAGTTTCTACATAAAAAACACATCAGGACATTTAAACTCTGACACCTATCTAGACAATGAATTTTTTAGACTAGGAGGCGCAAACTCATTAAGAGGTTTTAACGAACAGAGTATTTTTTCACCTAGTTTTAGTTTTTTTAACACAGAATATAGATTTTTAACAAATAAGGAATCCTATCTATATACAATAACTGATTTAGGTTATTTAAAATTAAATTCTACTTACCAAAATTTCTTAAGCATAGGTCTAGGTTATTTGTTTACTATTAATAAATTTCAGATAAAAATAAGCACAGCTATAGGCAAAAAACCCCAACAAAACCTAAATTTTAATGAAAGTAAAATCATTATTAATTGGAAAACCAATTTTTAACTTTTCTCTAAAAAAGTTAAAAAAAAGAGAAAAATTCTTTTTAAACTGTCTTAAAAATTAAAATGATATTATTAACAGAACTTTATTGGTATATTAACATTAATTAACAAAATATTGGTTTTTTTCTGTTAATTAATTGTTTTTTTAAGTTTAATTTAAGACTTTTGGCACTAATTAATTCAAATAATTATACAAATGAAGACAAAGTTTAATGGAATTTTAACGCTTTTTTTAGCGTTGGTGGTGCAAATTTCTTTTGCGCAAGAAAAAACTATTTCTGGAACTGTTTCTGATGAATCAGGTGCTTTACCAGGAGTAAGTATTTTAATTAAGGGTACCAATAAAGGTACAGACACAGATTTTGACGGTAAGTATACTATTAAAGCGAACACTGGTGATGTTTTAGTTTTTAGTTACCTAGGTTATGAGTCTGTAGAAAAAACAATTGGATCTAATAGCACTATCAATGTAACTCTTACTGAAGGTGGTGAGATATTAGATGAAATTGTAATTACAGGGGTTGCTGGTGCAACTAGCAGAAAAAAACTTTCTGTAACAGTAAATAAAATTAGTGAAAAAGACTTAGAGAACATTCCTACTACTTCTGCAGCTAATGCTTTGCAAGGTAAGGTAGCTGGGGTTACTGTAACAAACTTTGGTCAACCTGGTCAAGGAGCAACAATTCAATTAAGAGGTGCTACAAATATTTTTGGTAGTCAATCTCCGTTAGTAATTGTAGATGGTGTAATTGTAGAGAATGGTCTTCAAGACATTAACTCAGATGATATTGCTTCTTACGAAGTTGTAAAAGGAGCTTCTGCTTCTGCACTTTATGGTTCTAGAGCAGGTAATGGTGTAATTGTAATTACAACTAAAAAAGGTAAAATTGGTAAAATGCAAGTTACCTTAAAAAGTGAGGTAGGTATTTCTAAATTAAATAGCTTTATTGATTTAAATAACTCTCACCACTATCAATTAGCTTCAGATTGGCAAAGTGTACAAGGTGTATATACAAAATATGCTGGTGTAACTTACCCAAGTGATTATAATGGATCTAACTATCAAAACGTTTCAGGTGCAAGACAAGCCGAAGATGACGAAATAGCAGACAATCCTTATGGTATTTATTACAACAATCAGGATCAATTCTTTGATGCGGGTATTAACAAAAACTTATACGCATCAGTATCAACTGCAAACGAAAACTCTAACTTATTCTTATCTATAGAAAAAAATAACGCAGGTGGTATCTTAAAAAACACTGGTGGTTACGAAAGAAATGGAATAAGACTTAATGGAGAGTTTAAAGTTAATGAATGGTTGAAAATTAGTTCTAGAAACCAATTTGTCCGTACTTTTGACAATACACCTGGTGGTGGAACCGGAGTTTTCTTTGATGTATCTGTAATGGACCCAGATGTAAACTTAAATGCACTTAACCCTGATGGTCAGCCATATTTATATGCACCTAACACTTGGGCTTCTACAGTTACAAATCCATTATACCCTTTATATGCTAATCCAGAAAACAGAAATGATGTAAAATATTCAGGTAGCTTTTTAGCAAATGTTAAATTCACGAATTGGTTAAATTTAGATGTGGAATATGCAATTGAATCTACTGATAGTAAATTAAAAGATTTTACTTCAACGACTACTTGGACTGGTGGTGGAGATAGAGAGGATTTATTTGCAACCTATTCTCAAGGTAGTTACTTTATGAGTTCTTACAGAAATACTTCACAAAAATTTCAAACCACACTTAATTTTAAAGAAACTATTGGAGAGGATTTAAATCTTACTGGTAAATTAAGTTATTTATTAGAAAATTCTGATTATGAATACTACTATGGACAAGGTAATGTTGCAGTTGCTGGCGGTAGAACGATTTCTTTAGACAACTATACAGATACTTTTATTGGATCCAATGAAACACATGCTGTAACAAATAACTATTTTGCTATATTAGGTTTAGACTACAAAGACAGATATATATTTGATGGTATGTATCGTATTGATAACTCTTCCTTATTTGGTGAAAATTATAGGACTAACGATTACTTTAGAATTTCAGGTGCCTATAGAATTTCAAAAGATATTGAAATCCCTGGCATACAAGAATTAAAAGTTCATGCAGCTTATGGTACAGCAGGTCAAAGACCACAATATTATTGGCAATATACAAGAAGAGATATTAATAATGGTGACCCTAGTAATTTACAAACTGTTGGTAATCCAGATTTAAGACCATCAAACACTACAGAAAAGGAATTCGGTTTAAATATTGACTTTTTAGACAGATTTTCTTTTGAAGGAGTCTACTCTAATGCACAAACTGAGGATCAATTTATGCTAGTAGATTTATTTGCTCCATCTAGTGACGGTAATAATCAATTTCAAAATGTTGGTACAGTAGAATTTAATACAATAGAACTTGTTTTAGACGCAAAAATTATTAATACTCCAGATTTTAAATGGAATACTGGTGTTGTATTCTCAACAACTACAAATGAAGTTACTAAATTAAATATAGACCCAAGAATTGAAGGACCAGCAAATGGTGAAATTTTCAGATTAGAAGAAGGAGTTGAATTTGGTACTATGTATGGTAGAGATTTTGTAAGAACTTTAGATGAAATGGCGACACAATTACCAACAGGTAAAACTATTAGCGAATATGTTGTTAATTCTGACGGTATTGTAGTTGATGCTTCAACTATCGGTACAAAATATGAAATAGGTACCATTAAGTTAAATGAAGACGGATCTACTTGGGTTGGAGACATTGGTAACTCTACAGCAGACTTTAATATGGGTTTACGAAACACCATTTCTTATAAAGGTTTTGATTTTTATATGTTATGGGATTGGAAACAAGGTGGAGATTTATACAACAGAAATGGTCAATGGTTAACTAGAGACAATAGACACGCTATGATAGACCAAAGTGGTAAAGCTCCAGGAGAACAAAAAACAATAACTTACTACCAAAGTCTATACGATACAAATGAAAACAATGCTTTTTGGGTAGAAGATGCAAGTTTTGTTAAACTAAGAGAAGCTTCTATTTTCTATACTTTAGATTCTGACAAATTAAAAAATGTTGCTAATGGGTTCTTTGAATCTTTTAGAATAGGTTTAACAGGTAACAACTTGTTAACCTTTACAAATTATTCTGGTTGGGACCCTGAAGTACAATTATATGATGGAGATACTTTCCAATATTACGCTGTAGATTATGGAGTATATCCAGTTAGTACTACATATACTTTATCAGTAACATTAAAATTCTAAATTTAAAAAAATGAAAAAAATAAGTTTATATATAACGCTAATATTTACAATTGTTTTTACAAGTTGTGAAGATTTAAGCACAGACGTTAATGTTAATTACGCAGAGAATCCAACTTCAGATGAACTAGCTAACTATAATTTGGCAAACACTTTTATACAAAGTTGGTACAATAACACGAATTCTTATAATGGTCCTGGATTAGCAATAGCAGGTATGGCAGATGCTGGTACATGCTCTTGGGGTAATTCAGGAATGAGAGATACTTCTAGTGAACCTAGAGTAGCATGGAACAACGAAACCACTTATGGTAGTGGTTACATTACTACTACTTATTTCAATTCATTATATAATTCAATTAATGATATTAATGCATTAATGGCTAAAATTGCTTTTGCTGGAGATGATCCAGATGACGCTTTTCCTAGACGAACTGAATCTTTAACTAGATTTGCTCAAGCTGCTAATTTTGGCTATATCGCCTTGTTATTTGACCAAGTTTGGTTAAAAGATGAATCAGGGCCAATAAATGATGGTGAATCTGTTACACCTCAGGTGGCCTTAGAATTGTGTTTAGAAAAATTAGACCAAGCCATTGCAATTGCAGACAACAATAGCTTTGAAATCACTACTGATTTTATTAATGGAGTAACTTTAACAAGTACTCAATGGTCTCAATACTTAAATTCTTTTGCAGCTAGATTAATGGTTAATATGCCGAGAAATGCTTCACAAAAAGCGGCAGTAGATTGGTCAAGAGTATTAGCTTATACAAATAAAGGACTAACCTACGATTACAATATAACCTCTGATGGTTGGACAACTTGGTATACTGAATGGGTTTATTATCAAATATATCCAGGTTGGGGTAGAACAGATATGAGAGTTATCAATATGTTAGACCCTAATACTCCAGATTACTTCACAGAGGCTTCAGGCGTTTACCCAGAAAGTTCGAGTGATGATAGTAGGTTGGCATCAGATTTTCAATATTTAACAAGTCAGGATTTTATCCCTTCTAGAGGTATTTATCACTTCTCTACATATAGACATAGCAGATTTGATGCTCAAGCGCATGGATCTAACTGGACAGGTGCTACACCAGAAATGTTAAAAGCAGAAAATGATTTATATAAAGCAGAAGCTCAATACAGAACAGGTGACTTAGCTGGTGCTGCAGCAACAATTAATGCTAGTAGTAGGTCTTTAAGAGGTAATTTACCTGCAATTGGTGCTACCGCTTCAGAAATTGAAGAAGCAATTCATTATGAAAGAATTGTTGAATTAATGAATTCTGGATTAGGTTTAGCATTTTTTGAAATGAGAGGTAAAGATTTATTACAAGCAGGTACTCCTTTACATTTTCCAGTTCCTGGTGATGTATTATTAGCTGGTGGATTTGAAATTTACACTTTTGGAGGTACAACAGGTGTTGCTGGTGAAGATTATTCAACTGGTGGTTGGAGATAATAAAAAAATAAAATATATAAATTATGAAGATTAATAAATTTTTAAATATAAAATCATTAGCAATATTAGCATTAAGTTTAGTAGTGTTAGTTGCTTGTAATGATGATGATGATTTTGGAACTGATACTGATAAAATAGTTGCTAAAATATTCGATTTTTCAGGACCAACATTAGTAAGTTTAGGTGATGTAGAACAATTTTCTGTAACACCAAGAGCCGGATCTACATTTGTTTGGGAAGTTACTGGTGCAGAAATGGAAGCAATTGAAGGTGCAACTCACAAAATTAATGTGAACTACAACCAAATTGGTGTTGCAACAATATCTGTTTATGAAGTAGCTGCTAACGGTTCTACATCTGAAGTTTCTTCTCAAAATGTAGATGTTTTATCACTTTGTAGCTGGAGTGTAGAAATGAACGATACTTGGGGTGATAGCTGGAATGGTGCAGAGTTACAAATAACTTTTGATGGCGCTGTTGATTTAGCTCCAGTTGTAATGGCTTTAACTGATGATGATGCTGGTTATAAATTAGAATCATTTTCAGCTCCTGTCGGTTATGATATGACAGTTACATTTGTATCTGGAGATTATGATGAAGAAATATCTTATTCTATATTTGATGCTTCTGACAATACTGTTTATTCTGTAGGTGATTTTACTTATAGCATTATACCTCCTGCTGGTGTAGTTTATACAACTACAGTAGTTTGTCCATAAATAAATATATATTAATATATATTTTTAAAACCACCTCTTTTTGAGGTGGTTTTTTTATTATATAATACCTTACATTTGCAATATGATTACAGAAACTACAAACATATTTGGTATTAGAGCAATTATAGAGGCCATAGAAAGTGGATCTACAATTAACAAGGTATATTTACAAAAAGGCTTAAGAGGAAACTTATTTTATGAATTAGACAAACTAATAAAACAAAATAAAATTGCTACAAGTACAGTTCCTGTAGAAAAATTAAATCGATTATCTAAAAACAGCAATCATCAAGGTGCAGTTGCTCAAATATCTCCAGTAGAATTTTATGATTTAGAAAAACTAATTGAATCTACTTTAGAAAAAGGTGATACTCCCTTATTTTTATTGTTAGATCAACTTTCTGATGTACGTAATTTTGGTGCAATTATTAGAACAGCAGAATGTACAGGTGTAAATGGGATTATCATTCAAAAAAATGGAAGTGCACCAGTAAACGCAGAAACTATTAAAACTTCTGCAGGTGCCGCTTTTAAAATACCAATATGTAAAGTTGATCATATAAAAGATGCTATATTTCTATTACAAGCATCAGAAATAAAAACTGTGGCAGCTACTGAAAAAACAGAAGATTCTATCTTTGATATTGACTTTAAACAACCTATAGCTATTATTATGGGGTCTGAACATAGAGGTGTAAATCCATCAATATTAAAAATGGTCGATTATAAAGCTAAACTTCCTCTTTTAGGCGAAATAGCTTCTTTAAATGTTTCTGTTGCCTGTGGTGCATTTTTGTACGAAACTGTAAGACAAAGATTACAATAAATTAATAACACCTATTTATATCTAAGCATTAACACTTCTTTATTTATTTTTTAACAGCTATTTAGCGCTTAAAATTGATTAAGTGATTCAATAAGTTGTAGTTTTATACTAGATTTTAATCTTAAAAAATAAAAATATGAGCGTTATTAGATTAGGTGATACAGCACCAAATTTTACTACACAGTCTTCTTTAGGAGAAATAAATTTTCACGAATGGTTAGGTGATAGTTGGGGTATCTTATTTTCGCATCCAGCAGATTATACTCCTGTTTGTACAACAGAATTAGGTACAGTAGCCAAATATAAATCAGAATTTGAAAAAAGAAATGTAAAAACCATTGCATTAAGTGTAGATGGTGTTTCATCTCACCAAGGTTGGATCAAAGACATCAACGAAACACAAAATACAGAAGTAGATTTTCCTATTATTGCAGATGAAGATAAAAAAGTTTCTACTTTGTATGATATGATTCATCCCAATGCAGACAACAACTTAACTGTAAGATCTGTTTTTATTATTGATCCTGATAAAAAGGTAAAGTTGATAATTGTGTATCCTGCATCAACAGGTAGAAATTTCGAAGAATTATTAAGAGTAATAGACTCTTTACAATTAACAGCTTACCATAAAGTTGCTACACCAGCAAACTGGAAAAATGGTGAAGATTGTGTAATTTCTCCTGCTGTAAGTAATGAGCAAATTCCAGAATTGTTTCCTAAAGGACACAAAGAAGTTAAACCCTATTTAAGGTTAACACCTCAGCCGAATTTGTAAATAGTAATAGTATAATAAAAATAGAAAGGACATCAATCAAGATGTCCTTTTTTTATAACCACTATTCTACTCTTCTATTTTTCGTTTTCATCCTCTAAAACTGGCTGAACAAAATTTCCATTTTCATCAAACATAGTATCAAACTCAGTTTCTGTAAATTGATGTTCTTGTTTAACAATTCCTTTATTTTTAAATAAAAAAGCAAAAACTAATCCTACAAGAAAACCCGATAAATGTCCTTCCCAAGACATACCATCTTTAATTGGCAAAACATACCAAATCATACTTCCGTAGAGAAAAATAATAATTAAAGAAAGTGCTACCAATCTAAAGTGTTTTTTTATCATTCCACTAAAAAAAACAAAACTAAACAGTAAATACACAATTCCGCTTGCGCCTATATGATAAGATTCTCTGGCAATACACCAAGTTAAAAATCCGGAGAAAAAACCACCTACAAGCAAAACCTTAAAAGCAACATCTTTATAAAAGTAAAAAAGACTGGTTAATAGCACAAATAAAGGTATTGAATTATTAAAAAGATGACTTGTATTACTGTGGATGAAATGTGTTAAAAAAACCCCTTTAAAACCCTCTAAAGTTCTAGGATAAACACCTAATTTATTAAAATTGAAATCAAATTGAATTTCCACCCAATAAACAAACCAAATAGACACCACATATACAACTGGTACTAAAAAAATTGATTTTGATATTTTAAGTTGATTCTCTTCGTTCATCAAAATAAAAATAACAATAATCTAACCAAATACTAATTTTGCA
This sequence comes from Polaribacter sp. Asnod6-C07, assembly GCF_045063625.1. NCBI lineage: Bacteria > Pseudomonadati > Bacteroidota > Flavobacteriia > Flavobacteriales > Flavobacteriaceae > Polaribacter > Polaribacter sp. Asnod6-C07. Next base: position 490,115 of record NZ_JBEFOF010000005.1, read on the forward strand.
AATTCTGTCAGAAATCTTTATTATTTTTACTTTATGAATGAACCTTTGGCAGAAAGAATAAGACCTAAAACGCTCGATGATTATATTAGTCAACAGCATTTGGTAGGTAAAAATGGTGTTTTAACCAATTTAATTAAACAAGGCATTATACCGTCTTTGATATTATGGGGACCTCCAGGAATTGGCAAAACAACACTCGCAAACATAATTGCTAAAGAATCTAACAGACCTTTTTACACTTTAAGCGCCATAAGTTCTGGTGTAAAAGATGTAAGAGAAGTTATAGAAAAAGCGAAAAAAAGTGGTGGATTGTTTACCACAAAAAATCCTATATTATTTATTGATGAGATTCATAGATTTAGTAAATCCCAACAAGATTCGCTTTTAGGAGCTGTAGAAAAAGGTTGGGTTACTTTAATTGGGGCTACCACAGAAAATCCGAGTTTCGAGGTGATTCCTGCCCTACTTTCTCGCTGTCAGGTTTACATTTTAAATTCTTTTGATAAAAATGACTTAGTTGCTTTGCTACATAGAGCAATGGAAAAAGACGAAATTTTATCAACCAAAAAAATTACACTTTTAGAAACAGATGCGCTTTTACAGGTTTCTAGTGGAGATGCTCGAAAACTGCTAAATATTTTCGAATTATTAGTTTCTAGTGATGATGAAATTGAAATCACCAACAAACTCGTTTTAGAAAAAATACAAAAAAACACAGTTAGATACGACAAAACTGGAGAACAACATTATGATATTATTTCTGCATTTATAAAATCGATACGTGGTAGTGACCCAAATGGAGCTGTATATTGGTTAGCAAGAATGATTGAAGGTGGTGAAGATGTAAAATTTATTGCAAGGAGGTTATTAATTTCTGCATCCGAAGATATTGGTAATGCCAACCCAACAGCTTTAATTTTAGCAACTAACACATTTCAAGCAGTTTCTGTTATTGGTAATCCAGAATCTAGAATAATTTTGAGTCAGTGTGCTGTGTATTTGGCGAATTCACCAAAAAGTAACGCATCTTACCTTGCTATAGACAATGCTCTTAATTTGGTTAAAAATACAGGTGATTTATCTATCCCTTTACATTTAAGAAATGCGCCTACAAAATTGATGAAGGATTTAGATTATGGAAAAAACTATAAATATTCGCACGATTATCCTAATAACTTTGTAACTCAAGAATTCTTACCTGATGAAATTTCTGGAACAAAAATTTACGAACCAGGTAACAATTCTAGAGAAAATCAATTTAGAGAAACTTTAAAAAATAGATGGAAAACAAAATACAATTATTAGAACTTAACCAGGTATTCTTCTTTTACTAATTGATCATTTTTATAATATTCTGCAACCCAATTATCTCCTTTTTTAGTAAGTGTACCATCTTTACCTTTAATGATAAAAACATCACTTTTATTGGTTTTTAAGATGATAAACACAACTTCTGGTTTCATATTAACCAATTGAAATCCGTTATTTTTTGGCTGAGCGTATAAAACTGGTGCTGGTTTAGCAGTTTTTACAATTTCTGCTTTTGTTGGTTTATCAACTTTAATTGTTTTTTCTTCTTTCGCTTTTTTTACAACTTTAGGCACGGCTGTTACTGGCTTTGATGCTTCTTTTACAGGATGATGAGCTGGTTGAATTACTTTAGGTGTTAAAACTGAATTTGGATTATAAGTATATTCAAAATCTTCCATAGATTCATAAGCCTTTCTTATGGCATCTTGATGACTTTTTTTGAAATCTTTTAACTTACTTCTACCAACTTGAGACTTATAAAGTACTTTGTTTGTGCAATCTTTAATTTCTATATAACTTTTGGTAGAAAGCATATTAGACTCGTCTTTTACTGTTGCAAACAATGCCAAACATCTATTTTGACTAACTTCTGTAGGAATAGATTCATTACTTAAAAAAACTTTGAATCCTTTTTTCTTTAACAAAAACTTGGTTAATGAACTGGTTTGATATTCGTCTACTTCTTTTAAACCTTCGAACTTTTCATGAACAATAATGTATTGATATTGATCAAAATTATATTCTTGACTATAAATAGAAATACTTATAAATAAAAGAATAGTAAAGCTTATTTTTTTTATCATTTTTAATTAAATATTAAATTTATACCTAGTTGTAAAGATACACTATTTGATGATGAGAGGTTTTTGTAAGATAAAATATTATCGAACATGCCATAAAAATTAACTTTACCTAATTGCATAGAAAGTCCTGCCCCAAGGTTAGCATATGAAATATCATCTACAGTATATGTAAATTTAGTGTGTATTTTATTAGACAATGATTTTTCATAAAATGCTGTTAGCGCCAACTGTGGTCTTAGAGGTCTAAAGACACTAAAAATTTGTACACCAATTGCATCTGTATAAAAATCTTTGTAACGATTATCATAACAAACTTTACTTTTTCTCTGTCCAAAACTATATTTTACAGCAGCATTTAATTTTGTAGGTCTCCAGGAAATATAAGTATCTTGATTATCTGTTCTTGGTAATTCTTCATTAAAACGTTCATCAATTTCTCCCCAATAATTTACGTTATCTTCACCAAAGAGAAAATTTACACCTTCAAAAACAAAATCGCCTTCTACATTAGTTGTTTTAACATTTTTAGAATAAGAAACAAACCCAAGATCTAAAATACTACCAGAAAACTCTAATTGAGGGGATACTTTGTATGTAAAACCAGCATCAAAACCTAGACCTAAATTACCTGCTAAAAAAGTATTTTTAACGTATTCATCTATATCTTTATTATACCTATCTGTTTCTGCATTTACAAGTCCAGAAGTTCTGAAGGTAGCATTTATATTATTAAAGTAATGGGTATATAAATTATTTGCACCCTCTACTGTAGTAAAAGTACCTGTATTGTTATTAGATTCTAAATTTAATGAGGCTGAGTAAATTTTAAATCGACCACCAATGGTTAATTTTTCATCTACTTTTTTTGATATTCCAAAATGTAAAACTCCCAAAACATCTAATTTGTATTGAATTTGTGATACACTAAAACTTCTATTCAAATGAGCACTATTACCTTGACTATACAAATCGTATACATCTTTAGCATAATACCCAATACCATCAACCTCTTCATAAAAACCAAAACTTAAATTTATTTTATCATTTAAACGATAACCACCACTAAAAACTTCTATTTGTGTGTTTATTTTTACAAAATCTTGTGTTGTTAATTTATTAAAGGCTGATGCAATTTTATCATTTATATTAATATTATCTCTTGCAAATAGGTCTGTTAAAACTAAACCTGTAGACCCAATATCTGTAGAAAAACCAGATAATAATGGAATACCAACATAATATTTATAATTGGTTTCTGCTGCAGGATTTAATAGTTGAGTTTGTGGCAACTCTGCAAAATTGTACAAGACTTGTTTGTTTTGAGCTACAGTTTTATGAATACATAAAATCAGTAAAAAAAATAAAAGTTTTTTCATCTTTAAAAATCTGATTCTACAAATAAGGTTACAGAAGATTTAAACTCAAATTCACTTGTATCTAAAGGGTTCATTTGAGTACCTGTATCTTCTAAAAAAGCTCTAAACCGTACTTTTGTAGCGCTTAAAATATTTGGATTGGTCGCAATAACAATTTCTTCTTCGTAAGGTGGAGGATCTACATCTCCACTTTTTACAGTTATTGGTGCAAAAGAGTAAATTGCGATATTATTAGCATCCAAAAAATCTACTTGTATCATTGCATCTCTATCAAACTCATTTTTAAATTCTGCATTAAAAACCATTTTAACTACACTCTTCCTAAAGAAAGAGTTTTCAAAAACAATAAAATCTGTAATATCTTCTCTGCTATTTTGTTGCACTCCATTTTCATCAAAAAATTGTATAGGTGAAACTTTAAAATAGGTTAAGGAAGATGTTAAAACAGGTTTAACTACATAATCATCTAACTGATTAAAATCTAGACTTTCTGCACAAGAAGTAAAGACAAAAAAACTTAATATAAAGTATATTAATTTGGAGAATCTCATAAATTTTAGGGGAAATTTCTAAATGTTGTGTTTAAAACAAAACGAACTTAAAGCTAAAGATATTGTTTTATTTCTAATAAATTGGTAACACTTTTAAAGTTTTTAGCGTTTATAACTTTAGAATCAAAATTACAATGAATGGCTTGCATACCTACATTTATTGCACCTAAAACATCTGCTTCTACACTATCTCCAATCATTATAGAGTTTTCTTTTTTTGCATTTGCAAGTTCTAAAGAATGAGTAAAAACCTTAGGATTTGGCTTTTTAACTCCCACAGATTCAGAGGTAACAATTACATCAAAATAATCTATAATATTTGAACTTTTCATCTTTAGAAGCTGTACCTCTTCAAAACCATTGGTAATAATATGCAGTTTATATTTGGCTTTTAAATAATCTAAAATTTCGAAAGTACCATCAAACAAATAATTAAAATGAGGTAAAAACTCTATATATTCTATGGCTATTGTATCTATCAAATCGTCTGAAATAGTATAATTTAAAGCATCAAAAGTGTTTTTGAGTCTACCATATCTTAACTCACTTTTGGTTACCTCCTCATTTCTAAACAGTCGCCAAAATTCTAAATTTATTGGCTTATAAACTTCTAAAAATTTATCTAAGCTTAAGTTTATATTTTGCTTGTTGAATACTTTTTGTAGTGCCAAAGCTGAGTTTTTTTCAAAATCCCAAAGGGTATGATCTAAATCGAAAAAGATGTGCTGTATTTTCATAGCAATAAATGTAAAATTTTTATGCTTATGAAAATTGTTTAAGTTGTTATATTTGTTATAAATAATATTTTTTGAAAAAGCGATTATCAGTTTTATTTTTATGTGGATGGTATCCTTCAAAAATTTCTCCTACAAATGGAGATTTTATCCAAAGACATGCAGAAACTGTATTTTTAGAACATAATGTTACTGTTGTTCATATAATTTCTGATAAACAGGCGACTAAAAACATTATAATTACCGAAAACACAATTAATGGTGTTGAAACTTTTATAGCTTATACTAAGTTTTCTAAAAATCCATTAAAAAAAGCAATCTTATTTTTTAATGCTTTTCGTTTGCTTTTAAATAAAATTAAACCTTTTGATGTTGTTCATTTAAATGAAATTTTTCCTTTCGGAATTTTCAGCCTCTATTTAAAATGGTTTAAAAAAACACCCTATATAATTTCTGAACACTGGACAGGCTATTTAAGAAAAGCAGAAATATCGATTATTTTTTTAGAGAAATTAATTTCTAAAATTATCACAAAAAATGCAGTAGCTATTTGTGCTGTTAGTAATTATTTGGCCAAAAACTTACAAGATTTAGACCTTAAAGGCAATTACAAAGTGGTTGCAAATGTGGTAAACTCAACATTATTTATCCCTCAAAAAAAAGAAGGTTCAATTTTAAGAATAATCCATATATCATCACTTAAAAATGAACACAAAAACATAAAAGGAATGTTACGTGTTGCTGCACGTTTAAGTGATAAAATAGATTATTTTGAATGGGATTTTATAGGAAATAATGGTTTAGAATACCAAGAATTTTTACAAAGTTTAAACATTAAAAATGCTGAAATATCTTTTGCTGCACATAAAAACCATCATGAAATTGTAAACGATTTACAACAAGCAACTGTTTGTGTTTCTTTTAGTAATTACGAAACTTTTGGTATTGTAATACCAGAAGCTATTTCTTGTGGAACCCCTGTTATTGCAACAAATACAGGTATTGCTACTAGTTTTAAAAATGAAAATTTCTGTAAAATTATTAATATTAAAGATGAAGACGCTCTCTTAAGCTCCATTTTAAATCATAAAACCATTTTTGCTGATTTAGATATAAATGAAATGCATAATTTTATCAAACTAAAATTTAGTAAAGATGTAATTGCTAAACAATTTTCTGAATTATATTTTAAATCTCTAAACAGCTAAGTTGAAATTATTAAAAAACTACATATTAAATTTTTTAAGCAGATCTGGCAGTTATGTTTTTTCTGCTACTATAATTGCAAGATTGTTCTCTTTTCTTGCATCTTGGTTAGCTTTAAAACTAATTTCTAATGACGAATTAGGGGTTGTGCTTTTTGCTTATAATATTGTGGTTTTTATAATTCCTATTAGTGGTTTTGGCTTACACCAAAGTTTAATAAGATATGGTGCTTTGCTAAAAAATGATGACGAAAAAAATAGTTTGTTCATCTATGTATTTAAAAAAGGTTTTTGGGCTTCTTTAGCTATAATAGCACTTATAATTATTAGTAGTTTTTTTATCACTTTTAAATTTGAAAACACACAATTTTATGTAATTATTTTGTCTTTTATAATTTTACCTTCATTTATTTTCGAAATTATTAGAGCCCAATTTAGGTTAAAACACAACAATAAATCTTTTGCTTACACAGAATTTACCAATAGTATTATTTTATTAATAAGTGTTTTGGGGTTGAGTTATTTTTTTAAAGGTACAGGTTATGCAATTGCACTTTTAATTACTCCTCTTTTAACATCAATCTTATTTATAAAAAAATTAGACATTAATTTTAACTCAGAAATTAAATTAGACATCACTAATTTCTCTTTCTGGAAATATGGTTTTTTTGCAAGTTTATCTAACGTTGTAACACAACTACTTTTTGTAATTGATATTATTTTAATTGGTTATTTATTAGATGATAAAGAAATGATAACCAATTACAGATACATTTCTATAATACCTTTTAGCTTATTATTTTTACCAAGAGTTTTTATTTCTACGGATTTTGTTGCCTTCACAGAAAAAATATTTGATAAAAAATACATATTAAATTATATTAAAAGTTACATGCTTTTCTTCTCTGTTGTAAGTGTGTGTGCACTTTTAGTTTGCTATTTTTTTGCTGCCGAAATTTTAAGTTTACTAGATGCTAATTTTATCAATTATACAGAACCTTTTATAATTTTGATGTTAGGTATTACAGGTATTTTTATTTTTAGAGGTTTGTTTGGCAACTTACTTTCTTCCATAGGTAAAGCACATATAAATTACTACATTTCTAGCATTGCAATAATTATTAATGTAATTACAAATTATTATCTAATACCTGAGTATGGTATTACAGGATCCGCAATTACCTCTGCTGTTTTAATGTGGTTTACAGGAATTTTATCAGCAATTTTATTTCAAATAAATTACAACAAAGTTCTTTCTAAAAAGGAATAATCTTCTTGTTCTGCCCCAAAACTTCTATAAAATTTACCAATATTTGGTAAATTACCACCTTCAAAATCTAGATAAAAATTGCTTTTTATATTTTTCTGAATAACATAATTAATCAAAAAACTTGCAGCTTGGTATTTTCTACCATCAGCATTAAAAGAAGAATACAAATAGATAATTCTACTTTTAGATTTTATAAAAAAACCTCCACCAATTAAAACATCATCTTTAAAAACACCTAAAACTTCACCTTTATTTTTGTTGATAAGAGCTATAGCCAAATTCTTTAATTTAGTTTCAGAAATAATGTAATTGTAATGTTGTTTCTGTATTTCTATTAAACTGCTTATTTTTACATCCTTTATAGTTAAGCAGTTCTTTTCTGCAACTTTTATGGCGTGTTTTCTACCTTTAGAAAATTGTTTTTTTACTTCTGAATATTCATTTGATAAATCTAAAACGTAATTTACTCGTAAATTCTTTTTTATAATTAGGTTTTTGCTATTAAAAACAAGCTGAACTTTTAAATATTTTAAAGGAATTTTAGCAATAAAATTTTGTTGAATTTCTTCGGATATTTCATCTAAAGAAAAAACACCCAATTGCTGACAAAATGGTGGTTGTGCAATATATTTTATCAAATATTTCTGGCTCCAAATAATTGGCATTACAGCATCATAATCATCCAACACTAAAACATCCCAATTGTCTGCAACAATATCTAAATACCAAGAAAAAGCGTAGATTCTACTTTGTATTGAATTTTCTATACAAGCATCATATTTATCATCTTCTAAATCCTTTCTTTTAATGTATTTAATCATTTAAGAAGTAGCTATTTTAAGCATAGATTCGTATAAACGTTTCCAACCTTTCCAGCGTAAATAATCACTTAAACTTTCGTTATGAAACAAGGTGATAAAAGTTCCGTTTACCGCTTTTACTTCATTTTTTAAATCTCTAATTCTACCTAAAGATTGTTTTGGAGTAAGCTTCATATAATCGTTTAAAGTAGTATCCATAACTGCAAAAGGATAAATTTTTAATGGAGTTTGAATCTCGAAATCTAAATCGTAAAAATAAAAAGGTGTACATGTACTTGCTCTAAAACCTACGTTACTTGCGTACCCCATAGAATAATCTTCTTCTATTTCTAAATCTATTAAATGTTGGTAGGTTTCTGGCAAACTAAAACGCAAATAATGTTGTCTAGAGCTTTTTACAGGTGTATTTGTTATACCCTCTAACCTTTCTTTTTCTTTCTTTAGCATTGCAAAATTTTGCATAGAAAAGTAAGAAGGATGCAAACCAACTTTTGCGTAATCTACCATTTCTTTAATAAGTAATCTGTATTTCTCTTTTGATGCAGAAACATTGGTATCTAAAGTAGTATAATCGCCTATTAGGAAAAAGAATATTGTCTTTACATTATAATCTTTTTTAAACCTAAGCAGTTTAGCAAACGTATTAAAAGGATCATTTTTTATATTAAAAGTAACCACAAAACGTGTCCAAACATTCAACAATTTAAAATGAAATAAATCGTTAAAAAAACCACCTACACTTCTAACTAAACTTTTGTGTTTATAAGCAAAAGCATTATCTATATCTATAGTAGAAATAAAATTATAAGTCCGCTTTTCATAGTCGTAATCAGGAAACTTTTCTTTTAATAATTCTACAAATTTAAATGCCCAAATATCTACAACTGGTTTTTCTAAAAAACCTTTTTTAAAAGCTAAACTCTGTTCTGCTGTGAAACGTCCGTGAATATCTTTTACATGTGGCAAATATTCCTCATAACGTGTAATTAAGTAAAAACTAGCCGCAAAAATATCAAAAGGAATAGATGATTTTGAATTTGTTGCAAAAAAGCAAGGTACATCTTCCCATTTATTCATCATTATTTCAACATCATTTAAACCCTGTTCAAATAACAGCTCATTACTTTTTATAAAAAACTCAGTTCCTAAAGGTGTTTTTGTATATGATAATTTAGGTCCATTATGTGCAACAAATTCTTCTACTTTATTGGTAAAGTCTACAGAAATCAATAAAGTTCTTGTAAGAATATGCTTAAAAATATAGCGAACTCTAGGTGTAATTTTATGTGTATAAACTAATATCATTAAACGAATTACAATTTTTGATTTACGAATTTCTATTTTTTACAAAATCCCTTCATCTGCAAAGCTAAAATACGCTTTTTGAGTAATTATTAAATGATCTAACAATTTTATATCTAAAATAGTACCTGCTTCTTTTATTTTTTGAGTAATATTTTTATCTGCATTACTAGGCACTAATTTTCCTGAAGGATGATTATGACAAGCAATTAAACCTACACAAGCTAACTCTAAAGCTCTTTTAAATAACAACCTAACATCTACAATTGTAGCTGTTAAACCACCTTTACTTACTTGAGATTTTGCAATAACTTTATTTGAATTACTTAAAAATAAAACCCAAAATTCTTCATGATCTAAATCGCCAATTATTGGCTGCATTACATTAAAAACATCTTTACTACTAGTAATTTTAGGTTTCTCTAAAGCTACTTCTAATTGCCTTCTTTTACCCAATTCTAAAGCTGTAATTATTGCAATAGCTTTGGCTTCTCCTATACCTTTAAATTCAGTAAGTTTTTCTACGGATAGTTTAGCCAATGCATTAATATTACCTTCTACAGATTGTAAAATTCTTTTAGACAAAGCCACAGCACTTTCGTTTCTATTTCCAGAACCAATTAAAATAGCTATTAGTTCTGCATCAGACAATGCTGCTTTTCCTTTTGCCAATAATTTTTCACGAGGTCTATCATCTAAAGCCCAAGATTTAATCGTTAACTTTTCCATAAACAGTTTTTTATAAAAGTACGAAAAACGAAAAGAAACTATAACTGACTTAAAAAAGCTCTGTATTGTTGGTTATTTGGGTATAAATCAATTAACTTTTTTACAATGTTTTTTGCTTTTTCTTTTTGATTGGATTTTCCATAAATATAAGCTAAAACGTACAACAAACTTTCGTTAGTATTATCTACCTTTAAACCTGTAATTATTGTTTTTTCTGCTTGTTTAAAATCTTGCTTTTTATCATATAACAATCCTAAATTATAATAGACTCTTATATTTTCTGGCATTAACTTTTGGGCTTTCTTTAATTGCTCAATAGCTCCATCCACTCTATTAAGCTCAGCATATAAAAGTGATAAAGAATAATAAACAGGTCCATAATCTGGTTGTAATTTAATAATCTCTTTATAAGTGGTTTCAGCTTTATCAAACTGTTGCGTATTGTAATATAAAGTTGCTAAATTTACTCTAATTTGATTATTAATATCATCAATATCAAGTGCGCTTTCGTAACTTTTAATTGCTTCGAAAAGTTTGCCTTGTTTAATTAAATAATCTCCTTTCTTCATTCTTGTACCTACAAAATCTGAATTGGTGTTAATATGGGTCCAAAATTCATTTTTTACTTTTTGATAACTTTCTTGATAGACTTTAGGAATTGATAAAGCATCTAAAGTACCTAAACCAAAGAATGCTTTAATTCTAACACTTCTTTTTGGATCTTCTAAAAGCGGTAAAAAATAAGCTGTATAATCTGTGTTGTTTATCAAATTTAAAACATCTACACTTGCGCCTCTAACAATGGCAGATTCATCTTTTAAAAGTTTCGTAAACTCATCAATAAAACTATCTACATCATAATTAGATAATGCTTTTACTGCTGATGCTCTTACAATTTCTGGTTGATGTTTTTCGTTCATCAACTCAATTAAACCCAAATGAGCATTTGGTTGCATTGTAATACCTGGTGCTAATTTTTCTGAATAATGTACAGAATCTACAGCTCCAAATAACTTTGTAAAACTTGCTGCTGCCCAAACATCATCTTTGTCTTTATGACAACCAGAACATGCATTTGGCGTTCCATATTTTACACTTAAATCTGGCCTTGGCACTCTAAAACTATGATCTGGTCTAAAATCATTCCCCATATAAACACGCCCTGGCATATGACAACTTACACACTTTGAAGATTCAGTATTTAAAGGATGAGCATGATGTTTTGGAGTATCATAAGTTTCTGGAACATGACATTGTGCACACAATTTATTTCCATCAAACTTTAGTTTTAATGTATGCGCATCATGACAATTGGTACAAGTAACATCATTTTGATACATTTTACTTTGTGTAAATGAACCATAAACATAAACTTCATCTAAAATCTGCCCATCAGCTTGATATAATCTTTCTTCTAATAATTGAGGATAATAATGATCTAACATAGTTCCTTCAAAATTAAAAGTTTCAGAATATTGCTCTCTTCTCATGTGGCAACGTGCACACTGATCTACCAATTCTTTAGGTTCTGTTTTAGAAGTCATTTGAAAACGCCCATTAGAAACATAGTTCTCTCCCATTTTATCAACATCTGTAACATGTTGTTTTCCTGGCCCATGACAAGCTTCGCAATTCACATTTATAATTGCAAATTTGGTATTATAACTGTGTGTTTTTACATCGTAATTTTTACGAACATTTGTAGAATGGCAATCTGAACACATGTTGTTCCAATTTAAACCTCCTCTAGACCAATGCAACCATTCTGAATGCACTACTTTAAAGTCTGGATATAAATCGAACCATTTATTTTTTACAGAATCCCAAGCTGTTCTTAAACATTGATAATGCCCATCAGGAAATTGAACAATGTATTGTTGTAAAGGTGTTATTCCAAAGACATAAATAATTTTGTAATCGTGATTTTTACCATCAGGCCCATCTGTGTTTACATAAAAATCTTTTCCTTTTTTAAAAAAGTGAGAAGTTACACCTTGACTTGTAAATTTTTTATTATTAAAATTTGCTAAAACAGTAGCACTATCTGCAATTTGCATTGCTTTATCATGATGAGAACCTTTCCATTTTTTAAATTCATTTTGATGACATTCTTTACATTTTTGATCACCTAAAAAGTGGCTATCTGGAATAACTTCACCTGTTAGAAATACGCTTTTTTTTGTATTAACCTCTTTGTAGTCTTCTTTTTTCTGACAAGAATAAAACAACAAAATTAAAATTATACTGGCAAAAATAACGGATAAACTCTGCTGTTTTGTGTTCACAAATTTGCGTGTTAAGATTAATTATAAAGTAAAGTTAAAACTTCTATTTTAAAAAAAAGAAGATAATTATCATATAATATTTAATTGTTACTCAACTGAAAAATTCTATTAATTTGTATTTCCAATAAAACTCTTCATATCTTTGCATACTATATTCTATTTATTTTATATGAAGATTATTATAGCTGGTGCTGGAGATGTTGGATTTCACTTGGCCAAGCTTCTTTCTTACGAGTCTCAAGACACTTACATTATCGATTTTGATGGTGATAAGTTAGATTACCTTAATAATCATTTAGATGTTATTACCAAAAAAGGTGATGCAACTTCTATAAAATTATTAAAAGAAGTTGGTATTGCTTCTGCAGATTTGTTAATTGCTGTAACAGATAGTCAAAACACCAACTTTACAATTTCTGTTATTGGTAAATCTTTGGGAGTAAAAAAAACCATTGCTAGAATAGATAACCCTGAGTTTTTAAATGAATGTGAGGTCGATTTTTCTAAATTCGGATTAGACTTTATGATTTCTCCTCAAGAATTAGCTGCTAACGAAATTAAAATGCTGCTAAATCAATCTTCGTTTAATGATACTGTAGAGTTTGAAAGTGGATTGATTAACGTTTTAGGTACCACTTTAGATTATAAATCGCCATTGGTAGATTTATCTGTTAAAGAAGGTAATCAGAAATTTTCTAGCGTAGATTTTACGACAATTGCCATTAAAAGAGAAAACGTTTCGCAAACTATAATACCAAGGGGAGATACTGTTTATCAAATAGATGATCAAGTATATTTTTCTGTACCAAATTATAGTATGACAGATTTATACCCAATAATTGGTAAAACTCAATTCCAGATTAAAAACGTTATGATTTTAGGTGGTAGTAGTATTGGCGAAAAAACAGCAAGAAATCTTTGTGAAGATAATTTTAAGGTTAAACTTATTGAAAAAAATAGAGAAAAAGCAGAATCTTTGGCAGAAACACTATGCAACACACTAGTTATAAATGGTGATGGTAGAGATTTAGAGTTACTTGAAGAAGAAAACATAAGAGAAACTGATGCATTTATTGCTGTAACAGGTAATTCTGAGACCAATATAATGTCTTGTTTGGTAGCCAAATCTAAAGGTGTAAAAAAGACAATTGCTTTAGTAGAAAATATGGATTATATTGATATTTCTCAGACAATTGGTATTCAGTCACTCATCAACAAAAAACTAATTGCAGCCAGTAATATTTTTAAACATATTAGAAAAGGTGAAATTTTAGAATTAGCAAATTTACACAATATTGATGCAGAAGTTTTTGAGTTTGAAGTACAACCTAAAGCAAAAGTTACAGAAAAACCAATTAGAGATTTACGTTTTCCTAGAGAAGCTGTTTTTGGTGGAGTAATTAGAAATGGAGAAGCTTTAATGCCTTATGGTGATATGCAAATTCAAAATGAAGATAAAGTAATTGTTTTTTGTTTACCAGAAGCAATAACAGCTGTAGAGCGTTTATTTAAATAAGAAAATGGGAAATTTAAACTTAAAAGTAATCTATCGTTTTTTAGGCGTAACAGCCATATTAAACGGTTTTTTTATGTTTATTGCTTTTCCTTTTAGTTTTTTTTCTGATGAAGATGCAGCTTGGGGAATTCTAAATGCGGCTGTAATCACCACGTTTATAGGACTTTTATTATTTTTCCTTAACAAGCCAAAAAACACGAATATTCAAAAAAAAGAAGGGTATTTAATTGTTACTTTAGGTTGGTTAATACTATCAATTACAGGAATGTTACCTTATTTATTATCTGGTGCAATTCCACATGTTTCTGATGCTTTTTTCGAAACTATTTCTGGCTATTCTACAACTGGCTCTTCCATTTTAACAGATATTGAAGCAATGCCAAAAGGAATCCTTTTCTGGAGGTCTGCCACACATTGGATTGGAGGAATGGGAATTATCGTGCTTACAATTGCTATTTTACCATTATTAGGTATTGGTGGTATGCAGCTTTTTTTAGCTGAAGCACCTGGGCCATCTGCAGACAAATTACACCCAAGAATTACTGATACTGCAAAACGTTTGTATTTAATATATGTGGTGTTAACATTTGCTCAGTTTTTTCTATTAAAAGTTGCAGGTATGACCTGGTTTGATGCAATAAACCATGCAATGGCTACAGTAAGTACAGGTGGTTTTTCTACTAAAAACAACAGTGTTGCTTTTTATAATAATTTACCTTTTATACAATACATAATCATCTTTTTTATGTTGGTAGCAGGTACAAACTTTGTATTAACTTATTTTGCTTTGAAAGGTAAGATTCAAAAAGTTTTTCAGAGTGAAGAATTTAAATATTACTTACTTGGTATTATTGGGGTATCATCAATCATTGTAATTATAATTTACTTTTTTCAAGACCCAAACTTACAAACCACAATTGCGCATCCTAAAGTTTATGGAGAAGCAGAAAGTGCCATAAGACACGCTCTTTTTATGGTTACTTCTGTAGTTACCACAACCGGTTTTGTAACCGCAGATTTTACAATGTGGAGTTTCTTTGCAACTGGTATTTTCTTTGCTTTATTTTTTACTGGTGGTTCTGCTGGTTCTACAAGTGGTGGAGTTAAAGTGGTAAGACATATTGTAATGTTAAAAAACAGTTTTTTAGAATTTAAAAAAGCCTTGCATCCAAATGCGATAATTCCTGTTAGGTATGATGGTAAATCTGTAAGTCAGAATATTGTATTTAACATACTTTCCTTTTTTATAATTTATATGTTAATATTTATAGTTTCTTCTGTAATATTAACATTCTTAGGTCTCGATTTTTATTCTGCTTTAGGTGCTGCTGCATCTTCTTTAGGTAATATTGGCCCAGCATTAGGTTCTGTTAGCCCTGTAAATAGTTTTGCACATTTATCTGCTGGCGCAAAATGGTTTTGCTCTTTTTTAATGCTAATTGGTAGGCTAGAATTGTTTACTGTTTTAATTTTATTTACCCCTTTCTTTTGGAGGAAAAATTAAAATTTAATTCTTTTTTATTTTTTAGAATTTCATAAAATCACACACTCTTTTTTGCGAAAAAAATAAAAATATTATTTTTATTTTACCATAACATTATCTTACTGTTAAATAGATCGTTAATAAGGTTTTAGTTATATTTTTTTGTACATTTATCACTGAAAAAATCAAAAACTCATGAAACAAAAAAACTTTTTAAAAATTACCTTTTTATTCTTTTTAACATGGATTTCAACATTTAATTTGAATGCTCAAACAACAATTTATTCTGAAAACTTCTCAGGACAAGATGATAAAGGTTCTATTGGGCCTACCCCTACTACAGATTTGTCTGGTGTTGATTGGACAGTAGACATTTCTGATACAGATTTAAGCGCAAATACTGATTGGTTTAAAGTTACAAGCGAAATTTTTGAAGCAAGAGATATAGATGGTGATGCTATCTGGATTTCTCCTTCAATAAATATTTCTGGATTTACAAACGTTCAATTTTCATTATCTGCTGTTGAAGACGGAACAATGGAAGCTGCTGATATTTTTAATACAGAATATAGGATAGATAATGGTACTTGGACTGCTGCTTCAACAAATGGTTTATTAAATGATGATTTTACAAGTGCAACTGTATCTCAATTAGGACTTTCAGGTGGAACCTTAGAAATTAGAGTAACAATGAATAATAATGCTGGAACTGAATATCATAGGCTTGATGACATCTTAGTACAAGGTAATCCTGCATCTTCTGACCCAACAATAACTTTCGATTCTGCAACAAGTACAGAAACAGAAACAGACGCTACTTTTACAAGTGCTAATATTCCTATTAGTGTAACAAACTACGATGGAAACCAAATAGACATAGACGTTGCTATAACTGGAGGTACAGCAGAACCTGCTGACTATTCTTATACTACACAATCTTTGTCTTTTTCATCAGATAGTACTCAAAATATAACTATTGATATTAACGATGATGTTGACACAGATAATGAAACTATTATTTTTACAATTACAGAAACAAGCTCTGTTACTGGTTTAGTGATATCTCAAGCTACTCATACTTTAACAATTACAGACGATGATTTACCTAATATTATTATTAATGAATTACTAGCAGATCCAGGTTCTGTTGTGGATGCTAATGGTGATGGTATTGTTGATTCTTCTGATGACGAATTTATAGAAATTGTAAATACAGATGTTGTTTCATATGATTTAACAGGGTATACTATAGAAGACAGCTCTTTACGTTATACTTTTGGAGCTACGACTATACCAGCAGGGGGATCTGTTGTTATTTTTGGTGGTGGTACACCAACAGGAATTCCTGGAATTTCTGATACAGTTAACGAAAGTACCATTTTAGGGTTAGCCAATACTGGAGATACTGTATACTTAAAAAATGCAGATGGAACAATTATTGCAACATATACTTATGGTAGTGAAGCCAACAGCGATGAATCAATAGGTAGAAGTCCAGATTTAACAGGTAGTTTCGTAAAGCACGAAACTATTAATTCTAATCCTGTAAGTGCTTCTCCTGGTAGATACAATACAACAGGAGAGCCATTTACTACAAACACATGGACAGGAGCAACAGATACTTCTTGGACAACTGCATCTAACTGGAGCTTAGGAACAGTACCTGGGAGTGGTGATGATGTTCAAATTATAAATACTACAAATCAACCTACAACTTCTGGAGCTGTTACAGTTAATTCAATTTCAATTGCATCAGGTTCTTCATTAATAGCTACAAGTTCTTTTTCTGGAACTGTAACTTACAACAGAGCCTTAACAAATGGAAGTCAATGGTATTATATGTCATCTCCAGTAATAGGTGAAACCTATGATAATAATTGGGCAACAAGTAATTCTATATTATCAGGTCAAAACTTAAATAAGGGTTTAAGTTTATATGACAATACAACATATGATACTGATACAGATGCTGGAGGTAGTGATACTGAAACCGGAAATTGGAGGTATTTACAATCTGACAATAGCAATAATGGAACTTTTAATGTTGGACAAGGTTATGGAATTATAAGAGATGGTTCTGGTACAATCTCTTTTACAGGTGCTGGTTTGTACACAGATAGCCAAGTAATAGGCATTACTCAAGGAGCTTCAACTAATTTTAATATGGTTGGTAATCCATTTACGGCATATTTAAATTTAGGTGATTTTTTCACAGATAATAATGGCTCAGTAATAACAGACGCAAGTGCCTATTTTTGGAATGGTTCTGGTTACGACACAAAATTATCTGGAACTGATGGCTCTTTTGAAATTGCTCCAGGTCAAGGATTTTTTGTTGAAGCTGCTGCAGATACAAACCTAACTTTTGATATTGCTGATGTTACACATCAAGCTACAGAAACATTTCAAAAAAGCTCAAGACCAGAAGTACATTTATTTTTATCTGATGGTAAAAACAAAAAATATGCAAATATTTACTATATAGATGGTACAACAACTGGTTATGACAATGGTTTTGATGGTAAGTTGTTTGAAGGTGTAGAACATTCATTTGCCTTGTTTTCTCATTTAGTTACAGATAGTGAAGGCAAAAATTTCCAAATACAATCTTTACCAAATTCAGATTTAGAAACTATGACAATTCCTCTAGGAGTTAAAGTAGAAGCTAATAAAGAAATCAGTTTTACTGCTGATGCTTTAAATTTACCTTCTAATACTAAAGTATTTTTAGAAGATAGATTAACAAATACATTCACAAGTTTAGACGAAGCAAATAGTGAATACAAAATTACTACTGATGTAGCTTTAGATGGAATTGGTCGTTTTTACTTGCATACAAGATCTTCTGCCTTAAATATTGAAAATTTAGATTTAGACAATGTAAGTATCTATAAAACTGACAACTCTAATTTAAGAATTGTTGGATTATCAGAAGGAAAAGCTAGTATTAAATTATTTAACATTCTTGGTAAACAGGTTTTAAAAACTACTTTTACTTCTAATGGAATTAAAGATATTTCTTTACCGACTTTGACTAAAGGAATATACATTGTTCAATTAGAAACTGAAACTGGAAAATTAAATAAAAAAATTACTTTAGAATAATTACGATAATTTAAAACTTACTACATTATGAAAAATATTAAAGATAACAATCCAGAAATTACTCGTAAAGAAGCTATTAAAAAAATAGGTAATTACGGTAAATACGCAGCTTTAACTGCATTAGGTACTTATATGATTTTAAATCCAGAGAAAGCACAAGCATTTTCAGGACCTTCAGATCCTGGAACTGGATTTTAATTAAATTTAAAATAAACTTTTAAACGCCTCATTTTTTGAGGCGTTTTTTATTTGATATAAATATAAAATAAGTATTTTTATCGATATTGAAATAAATGAAGACACTCTATAAAAAAATTGAGGATAAAACCATTACTTGGTTTGAAGACAGAAATGAATATTTAATACTAGAAAACACAACTGCTGATGTTTTAAAGCGATTAAATAACGGAATTTCGGTTAAAGAAATTGCGCTTTCATTATCTAAAAAATTAGACGTTCCTTTAGACAAAGCTGCAGACTTTATAATTCATTTAAAAAAGGAGCTAAATGACCCAAAAAAAAGCAATAAAAAAGCAATCATTAATGATTACAGAGATATAGAAAAACCTAGAAACTATAATTTTGTAAATTATTATAAAGTAAATAATGTTGTCTTTAAAATTTCATTTTTAAGTGAGACTGAACTCGATTTAATACATCCAAAATTCTCTCATTTAATTATTGATAAAACCGAAAACTATGAAAACGAATTTGAAGTTTTTATTAATAACAATTTCATATTCTTATACGTAAATAATAAACATATAGATTCATGGAGTCATAATAATGTGCACTATTTTCAGGGTAAATTTTCTATGGAATTCATTCAAAGAATTCATCAAAAAGAAGAAAATGAATGGTTAGGAGTTTTCCATGCTTCTGCTGTAAGTAATGAAGAAAAATCTATACTTTTTTTAGGCGATTCTGGTAATGGAAAAAGTACTTCACTTGCACTTTTACAAGCCAATGGTTTTACGTGTTTAGCTGATGATTTTGTACCTGTAGATGTTAAAAAACAAGAAGTATATAGCTTTCCTGCTGCAATCTCCATCAAAAAAAATAGTTTAGAAACTTTATTACCTATTTACCCTGAACTTAAAGATGGCAAAGAATACAACTTGGTTAAGTTAAATAAAATTGTAAGGTACTTAAAACCCAATAACACTAATTACTTTGCTCACTTACCTTGCAACGATTTGGTTTTTATTAAATATCAAAAAGATAGTGAACTCACTTGTACAAAAATTTCTAAAATTGATGCATTTCAGCAGTTAATTCCTGATTCTTGGCTTTCACCTAAAACAGAAAATGCACAAGTATTTTTAGATTGGTTTGTTAATTTAAATTGTTATCAATTAACTTATTCTAACAATAAAGAAATGATAGACACTGTTCATAAATTATTTTCTAATGACTTATAAAGAAACGCTTTTTTTTATTGCAAAATGTTTAACTATTAACCAAGAAGAGAGTAATAAAATAATAGTTGAAAAAGAATTAAAGTCAGAGAATATTAATTGGGAAGCTGTTGTTAAAATAAGTACAGCTCATTTTGTTTTTCCTGCTTTATACTGCAACATAAAAAAAGCTGACTTTCTTAATTATTTACCAGATGATTTGGTAAATTATATGAAACACATCACTGATTTAAACAGAGAAAGAAATCAACAAATAATTGAGCAAGCCAAAGAAATTAATGACTTATTACTTGCCAATAATATCACTCCTATTTTTTTAAAAGGAACTGGAAATTTATTAGAAGGTTTATATGATGATATTGCTGAAAGGATGGTTGGTGATATTGATTTTATTATTTCAAAACAAAATTACCCCCTAACAATTAAAGTTTTAGCAAATTTTGGATATAAAAAAGTGCATAAAACTGATTATGATTTCCCACAATTTAAACATTACCCAAGATTAAATAAAAAAAATAATATCGCAGCTGTTGAAATACATAAAGAACTTTTAACTGAAAAATATGCAAATGAGTTTAATTTTAATTTAATAGAAAAAGACACTCAAAATATAGATAATATAACTGTACTTAGTTTTGAAAATCAATTAGCACTATCAATAATTGCTAAACAAATAAACGATCATGGTTTTTTGTATAAAAATATAACATTAAGAAATGCTTATGATGTTTTTTTACTTTCTAAAAAAACAAAAGCTTTAGCAGCTTTCAATAATTTAGCTAAACTCAAAAAACCACTAAATTGCTTTTTATCCAGTTGTTATGTGATTTTTAACAAACCTAATTCTTTAAGATATTCATCAAATAAAAACACTAAATCTTATCTTAAATTATTTAACAAATTTCTTAATGATGACATTTTACGAAAAACACATCATAAAAAAATAAGTAAAAAAATAATTTTAAATCATAGAGTGTTTATGACTTATAAATCAATTGTTAGTAAAGAACATAGAATTTGGTTTAAAAACACAATGACAGATAAAAAATGGTTAAGAAAAAAAATGATAGAATTCGGCCTAAAAAAAACTAAACCAAACGTTTAACTTCATTAAAATCTAAACCTCCATAATTACCTGAACTCATTAAAACAACTGCTGTTTTATCCAAATTCTGACTAAATAAAAACTCCTTAAATTCAGCAGGATTGGTGTAAATAATCAAATCGTCTCTTTGAAAAGCATTCGCAATTTGCTCTTTTGTAACTTCGCCTAATTGTTTAATCTTAACTGCATGAGGTGAATAAAAAACAACAGCTTTATCAGCAAAATCTAATGCTCCTTTGTATTCTGACAGAAATTCTGCATTTAAACTAGAATAGGTATGCAATTCTAAACAAGCTAAAACTGTTCTCTGAGAGTATTGTTCTTTTACAGCTTTGGTAGTTGCAGCAACCTTACTTGGACTATGTGCAAAATCTTTAAAAATTACGGTTGAATTATTTTTAGCAATTTCTTCTAAACGCTTACTTGCTCCACTAAAACTAGCAATTGCTTCATAAAAATCATCTTCATCAATTCCCATATGCTGACAAATCCATTTTGCTCCAGCTAAATTTTGTAAGTTATGTTTACCAAATATTTCTAAAGGTAAATTTCCTTCTGCTGTTTCTAAATAGGTAATTCCGTTTTCTATAAAATGATTTGGAGTTTCGTAAGGATATTTTTTAATATGATTCTCAGAAGATTCTACAATATCAGCTACATTTTCATCTTCACTATTATAAACCATGCTACCACCATTTACCATTGAATCAGTAAAAACAGAAAACTGTTCTTTATAATTCTCAAACGTCGGAAAAACATTAATATGATCCCAAGCAATTCCGCTTAAAAGAGCAATATTAGGTTTATACAAATGAAATTTAGGTCGCATATCAATTGGTGAGCTCAAATATTCATCACCTTCTAAAACAATAAAATCATTGTCTTTTGTTAAATGCACCATAGTTTCAAAACCTTCTAATTGTGCACCAACCATATAATCTACTTCTTTTTCATGATAATTTAGCACGTGTAAAATCATAGAAGTTATGGTAGTTTTACCATGAGAACCACCAATTACAACTCTAGTTTTATCTTTAGATTGTTCATACAAAAACTCAGGATAAGAATATATTTTAAGACCTAATTCTTGTGCTTTTAACAATTCAGGATTGTCTTTTTTTGCGTGCATTCCTAAAATAATTACATCTAAATCTGCAGTTATTTTTTCCGGAAACCATCCAAACTCTTTTGGCAATAATCCATATTTTTCTAATCTAGATTTTGATGGATCGTGTATAGTATCATCACTACCAAAAACTTGGTATCCTTTTTGGTGTAAAGCAATTGCCAAATTGTGCATTGCACTACCTCCAATTGCAATAAAATGAATGTTCATGTCTAAAAATTATTAAAAAGTAAAAATACAAAAGCTTACCCAATATTAATTATCTTTAGAACTAAACTCAACTAAAAATTAGTTTTACGAACTCAAAATAACAGTTTACTAATTATTAATTGTTTTACTAAATGATTTATACGTGCTTTACAACATTAAATCTATTGATTATGAAAAAAATTACAACTACTTTATTAATGCTCATATTATTCTCTACAATTACATCTGCTCAAAATAGTTTTGACAACCTCTGGTTAGAAGTTGAAAAATTTGAGGTGGATGATTTACCAAAATCTGCTTTAAAAATTGTAGAAGAAATATACGCAAAAGCAGAAAAAGAGAACAATTCTCCTCAAATTATAAAATCGCTATTTTATAAAAGTAAGTTTGCTTTAACTTTAGAGGAAGATGCCCAGTTAAAAATTATTAATAGTTTTAAAAAGCAAATTGCTAATAGTAATTTTCCTACCAGAAATGTATTAGAAAATATTTTAGCAAATTTATATTGGCAATATTACAATCAAAATAGATATAAATTTTATAACCGAACAAAAACGAATAATAAATCTAATATTGATGATTTTAGAACTTGGGATTTAGACACTTTATTTAGAGAAATTAACGGCTATTTTAATGCTTCTTTAAATGATGAAAAAGCACTTCAAAAAATAGAAATAGAAGCTTTTTCTGATATTCTTCAAATTCAAAAAACAACAAAAGAGTACACACCTACTCTATTCGATTTCTTAGCACAAAACGCACTTAATTTCTATAAAACATCCGAAAATTCAATTACAAGACCTGCTTACAAATTTACAATTGATAATCCTGATTTTTTAAGCGATGTAAATACTTTTAAAAACTTAAAAATTGCATCTAAAGACAGTTTATCACTTCAATTAAATGCTTTAAAAATCTATCAGAAATTACTTGCATTTCATATCAAAACAAACAATAAAAATGCCTTAGTAAATATTGATATAGAACGTTTAAACTTTATAAAACAACATGCAATTTTTAAGAATAAAAGTGATTTATTTTTACAAACTTTTAAAAACGCACAAGAGCAAATTGCAAACCACAAAGCTAGTGGTCTATATGCTTTTGAAATTGCAAAAATTCACAAAAACAACGCTAAAAACATACAAGCTTTAGAAATTTGTGAAAACATAATAAATAAATTTAATGACAGCTTTGGTGCAGAAAAATGTATCCTATTAAAAAAGCAAATTGAAGCAAAAACACTTTCTATTCAATCAGAAAAATACATCCCTATAAATACAAACTCTAGAATTTTAGTTACTTATAAAAATATAGAAAAACTTTTTTTTACGAGTTATAAAATCAATGAAAAACAGCAAGAAACTTTTAATAAAACCTACAGAATAGAAGATAGAAAAGCTATTTTGAAAAAGCTTGAAAAACATAAAAATTGGCAACATCAATTAAGAAATAAAGGTGATTATTTAGCACATTCATCAGAAATAATTGTTCCGAAATTAGAAAACGGAATGTATTTAATTGTTGCTTCTGAAAATGAAAATTTAGATGAAAAGTCAATTTATGGAACGTCTATTATTCAAGTTACCAATTTAACTTTAATAGAAAATACTTTTGATAAAAAATACAATTATCAAGTAGTTGATAGAAACACAGGAAAACCGATAGAAAACGCAGTATTAGATCTTAACAATAAGCAAAGAACTAAAGGTCAGTATTTTTACAAAAAACTAATTACAGATAAAAACGGATTCGCATCTTTTAAAAGCAAAAGCTATTCTAATAATGTTGATATTTCTGTAAAAACAAAAAATGATGCTGCAATTTTTGGTAGTTATTATTTCCGAAATCAAAGTACTAAAGATAATATAGAAACAGATGATGAAATATCCATAAAGCCTTTTATTTTTACTGATAGGAGTATTTACAGACCTGGACAAACTGTATACTTTAAAGTAATTGCTATTAAAAAACAAGCTGATGAATCTACAGTTTTAAAAAACGAATATGTAACAATTAGCTTAACAGATGTAAATAACCAAATTGTTAAAGAACTAAATTTAAAATTAAATGAATTCGGTTCTGTAGCTGGACAATTTATATTGCCTAACAATGGTTTAACTGGTGAGTTTGAAATAGAAGTGGATGAAAGTTCCAAATCTAAAAGTAAATTTTATGATCGTGAAAATGTTTATTTTGAAGATAGTTATAAACAAATTTCTGTTGAAGAATACAAAAGACCAAAATTTGAAACTGATTTTAAACCAGTAACTGAAAGTTATAAAATTAATGATTCTGTAACTGTAAATGGTTTTGCAAAAGCATTTTCTGGTGCCAATATTACTGATGCAAAAGTAGTGTATAGAGTTCATAGAAAAGTGCAATACCCTAGTTGGTATTATTGGCGAAATCCAAATTCATATTCAAGTTCTCAAGAAATTACAAATGGAGAAAGTATTACAGATCATTTAGGTAATTTTTCAATACAGTTTAAGGCTTTGCCTGATGAAAATGTTTCTAAAGAAAGTTTACCAATTTTTAGCTACGAAATAACTGCGGATGTTACAGATGTTAATGGCGAAAGTCGCTCAGCGACCTCAATTATTAAAGTTGGGTATCATTCTTTAATAGCTTCTTTTTCTGTGGATGACAAAATTGATAAAAACGAAAAAGAAACCATTTTAAAAATTGATACAAAAAATTTAAATGATGAATTTGTTGCTGCCAAAGGAACCATTAAAATATATAAATTACAAGCACCTAAAAATCCGTTAAGAAAAAGACCTTGGCCTGCTCCAGATTATCAAGATATTTCTGAAAATACGTTTAGAACTTTATTTCCAAACGATTCTTATTTAAAGGATGAAACTGATGCTAAAAATTGGCAAAAAGGAAAACAAGTATTTGCTGCGGATTTTAACACAGAAAACTCTAAAGAAATTATTCTAAACAACACGCAAAATTGGATTTCTGGAAAACACATCATCTTTCTAGAAAGTAAAGACAAATTTGGGCAAGATGTTAAAGACGAAAAAATTATTACTCTTTTTTCATCAAAAGAAAGTAAAGTTTCAGACAATCAATTGTTTACTATCAGTAATATTAAAGCAAATTATACTATTAATGATAATGTTGAACTGCAATTAGGTTCTGCTTCTAAAAACATGACTGTAGTTGTACAAATTGAAAAAAATCATAAAATAATAGACACAAAATTTATACAATTAAACAATAATGTCAAAACAATTCAAATTCCGATAAACAAAGAAGATATTGGTGGTTTTGCAATTAAATATCACTTTCTAAATTATAACTATTTTAAAAGCGGAAATCTGTTAATTAATGTTCCATATCCGCCTAAAAACAACATTGGTATTACCACAAATATTTTTAGAGATAAATTACAACCTGGCCAAGAAGAAACTTGGAGTTTTACCATAAAAGATGATAAAAACGATGCTATTGCTGCAGAAGTTTTAGCCTCTATGTATGATGCTTCTTTAGATGAATTTAAAACACATCATTGGAGTTTTAACCCAACACCTAATAAACCTAAATATTATTCTTATAGTTCTAGCAGCGCATATAAAAGTTTTGGGAATTCAAATTTTTACATAAAAAATAATCAAAGGAATTATTATAATTTTCCATCAATAAAAAACACAACTTACAATTGGTTTGGTTTTAGTTTTAGAAATAACAGATGGGTTAATCAACAGTATTTAAACAAGATAGCCCTTAAATTTCAAGAAGAAAAAGAAAAATCTACCTATGTTAAATCCGGAGAATTTACAGGTACTATAAAAGGAAGAGTTTCTGATAAAAAAGGGCATCTTTTAGCTGGTGTTAACATTTTAATTAAAGGCACAAAAAATATAACCATTAGCAATTTTGATGGTGAATACAGAATAACTGCTAAAAAAGATGATGTTTTAATTTTTAGCTACTTAGGATATCAATCCATAGAAATTAAAGCCGAAAATTTCTCTACATTAAATGTTTCTTTAGCAGAAAATTTAGAAGATTTAGATGAAATAGTAGTTATAGGTTATGGAACCAAAAAAAAGAAATCAGTAACTAGTGCTGTTTCTGTAATTCGTGCTGATGAAATTGAAGCTGAAACAATTTCAGAAGAGGTTACTGCTTTAAATGGATTTACTTCAGGCGATTCAATATCTAAAAATGGTGATAATATAACTCTAAGGGGAGCGAGTTCTTTAAACAACAACAACAAAGCACCATTGTATATTGTAGATGGTGTTATTGTAGAAAACCCTGATTTAAGTGCCAATGATATTGCACAGATTAATATTTTAAAAGATGCCTCAGCAACTGCTCTTTATGGCTCTAGAGCTTCAAACGGAGTTGTAATTATCAACACAAAAGAAGGACAAGCAAAACTAGATAAAGAGTTAAGCAATGTTAAAGCACGTAAAAACTTTAAAGAAACAGCTTTCTTTTATCCGCAATTAAAAACAGATAAAAATGGTAAAGTAAGTTTTTCTTTTACGATGCCAGAAGCTTTAACTCGTTGGAAATTGCAATTACTAGCACATACTACTGATGTAAAATATGCATCAAAAACAATGCAAACTATTACCCAAAAAGAGTTAATGGTTGTACCTAATGCACCTCGTTTTTTAAGAGAAAAAGATACAATTACATTCAGTGCAAAAATTACCAACTTAACAAATAACCAATTAAGTGGTTTTGCAAAACTAATTTTAACGGATGGTATTTCTGGAAAAGAAATTAATACAGAGTTACAAAACAAAAATGCTAACAAAAATTTTATTGTAGACAAAGATGGCAATACTAACGTATCTTGGCATTTAGCAATACCAGAAAACATACAAACTGTACAGTATAAAATTGTTGCAAAAGCTGGTGATTTTTCTGATGGAGAACAAAATGTATTACCAGTTTTAACGAACAGAATGTTAGTTACAGAGACATTACCAATGTGGGTTCGTTCTAATCAAACCAAAACTTTTACGTTAGATAAATTGAAAAACAACACCTCATCAACCTTAAAAAATCATAAGTTGACTTTAGAGATAACGTCAAATCCTGTTTGGTACGCAATTCAAAGTTTGCCTTATTTAATGGAATATCCTTATGAGTGTGCAGAGCAAACTTTTTCAAGATATTATGCAAATACTTTAGCAAGTTTTGTCGCAAATTCTAATCCTAAAATTCAAGAAGTTTTTAATGCTTGGAAATCTTCGGATGCGCTTTTATCGAACTTAGAAAAAAATCAAGAATTAAAATCTTTAATTATTCAAGAAACACCTTGGTTAAGAGATGCTGAATCAGAAACCGAGCAAAAGAAACGCATTGCTTTATTGTTCGATTTAAATAAAATGAAAAATGAACAAGAAAAAGCAATTCGCAAACTAGAAGATATTCAAATGAATTCTGGAGGGTTTCCTTGGTTTAAAGGCAGTAGTCACGAAAGTAATTTTATAACCCAACATATTGCCACTGGTTTTGGGCATTTACAAAAATTGGGCGTTACCGATTTTAATTCATCAACAGAAAATATGATTAAAAATGCTGTTCATTTTTTAGATGATGAAATAGCAGAACAATATAAAAAGCTATTAAACAAAGCAGAAGAAGCAAAACAAAAAGCAAAAACAAAAAAGAAAGGAGAAAAAGCGTATCAAGATTATTTATCAAACAATAACTTGAATTATTTTACCATTCAATACTTGTATATGCGTAGTTTTTATGCTGATTTTTCTATGGATGACAATCTTAAAACCGCTTTTAATTACTATCAAAAGCAAACAGTTACCTATTGGAAAGACTATAATTTGTATGCAAAAGGACAAATTGCTTTATCATTATTTAGAAATGATAAAAAAACAATAGCCAATAAAATTTTAAAATCGTTAAAAGAAAACGCTATTATTTCTGATGAATTGGGTATGTATTGGAAAAATAATACTGCTGGTTATTACTTTTATCAAGCACCTGTAGAAACACATTCTTTATTAATAGAAACCTTTTCTGAAATTAAAAATGATGAAAAAACTAATGATAATTTAAAAATTTGGTTGCTAAAAAACAAGCAAACTAACAGATGGAAAACCACAAAAGCAACAACAGAAGCTGTTTATGCTTTACTTTTAAATGGCAGTAACTGGATTTCTACTACTGAACTAGTAGATATAAAAATCGGAAATCGAAAAATGGACCCAACAAAGTTGGATGATGCAAAAATTGAAGCTGGAACTGGTTATTTTAAAACTTCTTGGAATGGTAGTGAAATTACTCCAGAAATGGCAACTGTTACCATCAGTAAAAAAAATAATGGTATTGCTTGGGGTGGTTTATATTGGCAATATTTTGAAGATTTAGACAAAATTACATCCGCAGAAACACCCTTAAAATTAAAGAAAAAACTATTCCTAAAAGTAAATTCTGATACTGGTAAAGAACTAAAAGAAATTACTGATAAAACACATTTAAAAGTTGGAGATTTAATTACAGTAAGAATTGAATTAAGCTCAGACAGAAATATGGAATTTATTCATTTAAAAGATATGAGAGCTTCTGGTGTAGAACCTATAAATGTACTTTCTAAATACAAATGGCAAGACAATTTAGGGTATTATGAAAGCACAAAAGATGCTGCTACCAATTTCTTTTTTGATAGACTACCAAAAGGTGTATATGTTTTTGAATATGATGTTAGAGTAAATAACGCTGGTAATTTTAGCAATGGTATCTCTACCATACAAAGTATGTATGCACCAGAATTTAGTAGCCACTCAGATGGTATACGTTTAAAGATTGAGAATTAATTTTTATCGATTTTAACAATATCTTATTCATATGAGTTAAAAAAGTAAAACTATTAAATTTAGATTTGCATCATTATTAATTTTAAAATAATACTAATATTATGAAAAAATATATCTTATCAATTGGTTTATTATTCGCGTCTGTAATCTCTATGAACGCACAAAGTATTTCTGACAATGCTATTGGTTTACGTTTTGGTGGTGGAGATGGTGTAGGAGGAGAAATTTCTTATCAAAAAGCTTTAGGAAGTAACAATAGATTAGAAATTGATTTAGGTTTAGCTAATGAATTCTCTAACTTTAAAGCAACTGGATTATATGAATGGGTTTGGAGTCTAGAAGACCAATTAAACTGGTACGCAGGTGCTGGTGGTGGAATTGTTTCTGCAAACGGAACAGGTATTTATGGTTCTGGAGTTATTGGTCTAGAATATGATTTTAATGCACCAATCTTATTATCTATCGATTACAGACCAGAAATAGGTTTTGCTGGTGGTTTAGATGGTTTAAACTCAAATGTAGCATTATCAGTTAGATACCAATTTTAAGCACATTCAATAAAAAAAATAAGAATTATTTAACATTTTTAAGTAATTCTTATTTTTTTTACATATATTCGTCTTGTATTTTAGTTTAACCCCCAAAACAAATAATATGATTTCTTTCTTTTTTACTATCAGATTTTCTCTAATCTTAGTTTACAACAAACATTTTCACAACATTTTACATAAATAACTAGCAAAACAATAACTAGCTTATTTACAAACAATTAGTAATATCCAGAAATTTCTGTGATAGACTAATTATCAACGTATTTATAATTTATAATAAAATTATCAACATTAATAAATGAATTAAAAAAACTACTAAATTAAATACTTATGAAGTCCCCCAACATTATACTTTTCGTTATTATTAACGTTATGTCTTTTTCTTTACATGCTCAATTAAATAACTTAAATGAGAATAATCTTCAAAATGATTTTTCAAATTTTACTGAAAACACTATTTTAAATTCTGATACAAATACAGAATTATGGTATAATAATGTTTTTACTAAAACTTCAGAAAACGAAGCTCAAACAATAGACGAAACTATTTCAGAAGAAAAACCTTCTTCGAAAAGTAATTTCTTTAAAAGTCTTATAGGCAAAAATGATCCTTGTACAGATGGTGCTATTATAGGCACACCTACTGCCAATGATACTGATGGTGATGGAGTTAACAATATCTGTGACTTAGATGATGATAATGATGGTATTTTAGATGAAGACGAAGCATGTGCTAACACAGTTACTAGTTTCCCAAATGCAGAAAAAGGTTACTTATTTCAAGGAAACCCAACGAATGTTTATTTAGTTGATTTAGATACTGGTGTTTCTACGCTGCATCAAACACTTTCATACTATATTAACGGAGTAACTGTAAACGAAGATGATGGTTATTTTTGGGCAATTAATAAAAGTTCTAATCAAGTAGTTTTAGTTGACCCTTATACCTTTAACATTGTTGATACCTTAAACATCAGTGATTCTGCAGTTTCTGGAGCTTATGACCCAATTAAAAAACAATATGTAACTGCTACTCCTTCATTAGTTCAAGTTTTTGATGGTGATCCAGATTCTCCAACTTATAAAACAGAAGTTTCATCTTTTTCTAGATCAGGTGGAAATTTAATTGATTTAGGATATAACACATCTGATGGAAATATTTATGGTATAAAAAATAGTTCTAATGAACTTCATAAAATAGATACTACAAACGAAACTGCTACAATTGAAGGG
Organism: Polaribacter sp. Asnod6-C07; assembly: GCF_045063625.1. NCBI lineage: Bacteria > Pseudomonadati > Bacteroidota > Flavobacteriia > Flavobacteriales > Flavobacteriaceae > Polaribacter > Polaribacter sp. Asnod6-C07. The sequence continues at coordinate 521,061 of NZ_JBEFOF010000005.1, forward strand.
AATATTTCTGGCCTACCATCAGGTAATTATGGAGCAATTTATACAACTTTAGATGGTAATTTTTACATGAGTAATAACACTACAGGTGATATTTATATAATGGAGTTAAGAAATGGATTGACAGCCACCGTTTTTTCAAACGGCCCTGCTTCAAGCACAAATGATGGTGCAAAAGTTTTAAGTGTAGATTTATCTGGTAACCAAGTTTGTTTAGATACAGACGATGATGGTACACCTAACTCTCAAGATTTAGATTCTGATGCAGATGGTTATTACGATGTTGTAGAAGCTGGTGGTGTAGATAATGATGGTGATGGAATGTTAGATGGAAATGGTTTTGACTCTGAAGGTAAAGTAACTGGTGGATCTGGAGGATACAATGGTTCTAGTGGTTCAGAAAACCAAGCTCACAGAATGACTATTACTACATCTCCATCAGATGATACTACTGGCTTTGGTGGCACTGCTTCTTTCTCAGTAATAGCTACAGCAGAGCAAGCAACCAATTATTTAAACGGAAGTCCTGTTTACGATTCTCCAGGAAATGCTTCTGCTAGAATTATTTATCAATGGTATTTAGGAAATCCAGATACAGATGGCATTGCTTTAACAGATACTGGGGTATATTCTAACACAAATACTGCAACTTTAACTATAAGTTCTGCTACAGGTTTATATACAAACAGATATTATGTAAGATTAACACATTTAGATAATGATAATTTAGAAGAAACTGAAAATGCACAATTAATTGCTAATCCTTGTGATTCAGTAGCTTCTGGAAACCCAGATAATGATGGTGATGGTATTTCTGATTCTTGTGATGAAGATGATGACAATGATGGAATATTAGATTCTAATGAATCGAGTTCTGATACTGATGGTGATGGACTTATTGATACATTTGATACAGATTCTGATAATGATGGTTGTTATGATGTTACTGAATCTGGTGGTATTGATGCTAATGGAGATGGAATTTTAGATGGAACAAGTTATAACCAATCAAATGGTCAGGTGACTGGCGGTTCTGGAGGTTATAATGGTGTTACTGGTTATGAAGCAATTGCACAAACAGTAGAAATAACTTCTTCTCCTTCTAATAGCAGTGTTCTAGAATACGAAACAGCTTCATTTACAGTAGTTGGTCAATCTTCAACTGCAACTTCTTATAATAGTGGTACTCCTATTTATGGAAACCCAGGGAATGATAATGACAATATTACCTACCAATGGTATATTGGTGATCCTGAAAATGGTGGAGAAGCAATTACAAACCAAGGTATATATTCAGGAGCAGATACAGCAACTTTAGATATAGAAGTAGTTAGTGGTTTAGATAACACAACTTATTATATAGTTATAGGTAATTCAAATCCTTGCGCTACTGAAGTTCAGCAAGCTTTATTATCTGTTTCTACCTCTACAGCAAACACTTCTACACTTATTATTAGTCAGTATATAGAATCTGATTCTGGTACAGCACCAAGAGGTATAGAAATTTTTAACCCAACAACAGGGACATTTAATTTTTCTAACAATAATGTTTGTATAAATATTGCAACAGAAGGTAATAGTGCAAATTACTCTAATGCTTTAACCATTTCTTCTGGTACACTTTCTGGTGGTGAGGTTTTAGTTGTTGGTTCTTCTGAAATTGAAGATTATTTAACAGAAAATGAACTTACAGACGTTACTTTTATAGAACATGATTTTAATTTTGATGGTGATGACACCATTATACTATCAAACATTACAACTTCTGGTGGTACTGTTTATGATATGTTTGGTGAATTAACAGCAACAGATCCAGGAGATTCTTGGTCTGGTGGAGGTGTAGAAACTAGAAATTGTAATTTAAGTATTAAAGATTACGAAAATGACAATCAGTTTTTTAGCTCAGGTACAAGTTCTGGTTGGTCTAACCCAAGTACAAGGTTTAAACAAACTAACTCTAATCCTTCAGGTACAAGAGGATTAAGAGGTTGTGGAGAAGCACCTATAAAAAATGTTTGGGTTGGTAATGATAGTGAAGACTTTCATAAACGTAGCAATTGGAAAAATAATACACATAAAAATTTATATTGCGACAATGTAACAATACCAAATACAGGAGTTACAAATTACCCAACATCTTATAGCCCAGTAAATTTAAAATCTCTAAAAATAAAATCTGGTGCAAGATTTAATTCTTTATCTTCTTGTTCTGGTAGAGTTAGGCAAGAAAGAGAAACCACTTCTACAAACTGGTACTTAATGGGATCTCCACTTAATGGTCATACTTTTAATGATGAGTTTGTTACAGCTAACAATATACCAACCTTAAATACAGATATAGCAATTGCAGAATATCTTACACCTACAGATTCATGGAGCTATTTACAAACAGGTGGTTCATTGAATGCTACACCTGGTGTTGGTTATTCTATAAAAAGAGATAATACAGAAGAACCTTTAACTTTTACAGGAACTTTAAATACAGAAAATGTTACAATACCTGTTTTAAACACAGGTTGTGGTTACAATTTAATCTCTAATCCTTACTCTACAAATATTAGCACTCAAGACTTATTACAAGACAATACTTCTGATTTAGTAATGGAAGCTGTTTGGGTATGGAATCAACAAGAAGACAATTATGAAGTTTATGTTGGTGCTGATGATTTTATTGCTGCTCCAACTCAAGGGTTTTTAGTAAAAGCTAGAAACAACACAAATATTACAATTAATAAAAATGTTAGATGTCATTCGTGTTCTGGTAGTTTTCAAAAAACAGCAAAATCAGAAATTATTTTAAATATGACTGATGGTAATAAAAATAGAGTTGCTAAAATATACTATAATCAAAATGCTACTACAGAGTTTGATAATGGTTTAGATGGTAGAACTTTTCATGGAATTGCAAATCCTTTAGATATTTATACCCATTTATTAAGTAGCAATTCAAATGTAGAGTTTCAAGGTGTAAAATTTCAAGTACAATCATTACCAAATTCTGATTATGAAAACATGGTTGTACCTGTAGGAATAACTGCTGCTCTAGGCGAAGAAATTACCATCAATGCAGAAATAAATAACCTACCTTCAGACATAAATGTTTATTTAGAAGATAGAGAAAACAATACTTTTACAAATTTAAGTCTAGAAGATTTTAAAATCACTTTAAATGCTTCTTTAAATGGTATTGGTCGTTTTTATATACATACCACTACAAACAGTGTTTTAAGTACAGATGATATTAGTGTAAATACAGACTATATAAATATCTATAATTCATCAAAAAACATTTTAACTATTGCAGGTTTACAAACTAAAAATGCAGAAATTAAAATGTATGCAATAGATGGCAAACAAGTATTAAATACTAAAATTACATCAACTGGTTTAACTACAATAAAACTTCCAAAACTATCTAAAGGTATTTATATTGTAAATTTAGATGATAATGAAATACAATTATCAAAAAAGATAATCATCAATTAATCCCCTAACTTTTTTAAAATTTAATAATGAAAAATTCAGAACAAAAATCTAAAGAAATTACAAGAAAAGAAGCATTAAAAAAACTCGGTAAATATAGTAAATATGCAGCTTTAACTGCATTAGGCACTTATGTAGTTTTAAACCCAAAAAAAGTACAAGCTTTTAGTGGTGGCCCAGCTACACCTGGTGATGATTGGGGTTCATAAAAATTATAAAAAGCGCCTCCTAAAAATGAGGTGCTTTTTTTAAAATATTCTAAAACTAGGATTAAAAAAAACCGATAACCAAACAAAATGATTACAACTGTTTCTAAAATATTAGATTATGAACTATAAAGAAACGCTGTTTTTTATTGGTAAATGCTTAACCATTAACCGAGAAAAACATAATCTAGAAATTATAAAAAATCAGTTAAAAAACGAAGCTATTAATTGGGAAGCAGTTGTAAAACTAAGCACAAGTCACTATGTTTTCCCTGCTTTATACTGCAATCTTAAAAAAGCCAATCTTCTTAGTTATTTACCATCAGATTTAGTTGATTTTATGCAACACATTACACAATTAAATCTCGATAGAAATTTAGAAATTTTAAAACAGGCTAAAGAATTAAATAAACTTTTAATTGAGAATAATATTACACCAATTTTTTTGAAAGGTGTAGGAAGTCTTTTTCAAGATATTTATGATGATATTGCAGAAAGAATGATTGCTGATATTGATTTTATAGTTTCTAAAGAAAATTACATCAAGGCAATTATCTTAGTTAAGAAATTTGGTTACACTAAAGTAAATAAATTTAAACATCATTCACCTGTATTCAGACACCACCCAAGATTACATAAAAAAGATTGTGTAGCTCCTGTAGAAATTCATAAAGAGGTTTTAATTCAAAAATTTGCAGACGAATTTAATTTTAATCTTATTGAAAAAAACTGTATTAAAATTAATGATATAACTGTTTTAAACTACGACCATCAATTGTCTTTATCTATACTTTCTAATCAGATAAATGATGATGGTTATTATATAAAAAACCTTACTTTAAAACACGCCTATGATGCATATTTATTATCAAAAAAAACAAATGCTAAAAAAGCTTTTCAACAATTCTATCACTTAAAACATCCTTTGAATTGTTTTTTAGCCTCATGCTATCAAACATTTAATAAGATTGACTCACTAACTTACGAGTCTAACTCAGAAATAGAACAGTATTTAGAAGATTTTAACTTGTATTTAGTTGATGAAAAAAAACGTAAAAAAGATTATAAGAAGATTAAATTGAAGCTATATCTTATCAGAAAAAGAGATTTTATATTAAAAACAATTTCACATAAAGAATATAGAAATTGGCTTATTAATGATTTATTAATAAGGTTAAAACTTAAAAAAATGGCAGCTTAATTTTATTTTTTTATAACCTTTTTCTTTTTGCTCGCTTTTGCAAGCGGATTAAAATCTAAGGCCAATTGCAACCAATAATGTAAATCAACCTCTAAATCATAAGCATCCACAGATAAAAAAACATACCCTTTCATTGTTATACCTGTAAAGTTCATTTCTTTACAACCTTCCTTTTTTAGAGATTCTTCATATTTATCAGGATGAATTCTTGCCATAATTTCATCTTTCATAACACCTACACACATTTTATCATTTATCATAAAACAAGTGCCACCAAACATCTTTTTTTCATTAAAAGAAACCTTTTTATCTATAAAAAACTGCGCAATTCTATCTGCTAAAAACTCATTATAAGCCATTTAGTTTATTGTTTTTTTGGAGGATATTGGGTTAAAATTTTGCTGATAATATTTTTAAAATGTAATTCTTTCTCTTCTGTCTCTCGTTTTTCTTTAATGGTAGAATTTAAAATCCCTTCCCAAATAATTGCATTGGTTTTAGCATTTACAAACTCAATTATGAATTCTTCATTTAATTTTTTACTTCCTATAGGTATTCCTCCAGAAATTCCAAAACCACCATTTCTATTTCCAGAACCAATACCAATTCCTATAGAATTAGAGTTCTGAGCTTCTGAATAATTAGCAATTGTATTGATATAAAAATCAGGATTATCATTTTGCGTTAATCCTTTTTTATTAAGCTCTGTATTTAAAGTTGATAAAACTCTTTTTATATCTAACTCGTTTAATCCTTTACCTAAATCTTCGAAAAAATTATAGGTTTTAAAGTTATTAAAATCGATTTCAGAGTCGTAATCTGCTATCACTTTAGATGATGAGCAACTCATCAATAAAAACAAAAAAAGAAACTTAATATACTTCATTTAAACTGTTATTATTACTCTTCTAACACTACTCTTGTTGGAGTATCTTTTCCATTAATAATACTTGCAGTACCTTTTGCAACTGCCTGAATAGTTTGCGTAATTACTGTCATATTTAAAGATTCTACTTCGTCTGAAGCTTTATGGTAATCTTTATCTACATCAATAGGTGTTGTAGAAAAAGTATGAGAAGGTACCCCTAACCTAGCCAAAGAAGCATTATCTGATCTAAAAAATAAATTAAACTTTTTATACGGATCAGGAAATAATTGATAACCTGTTCCTTCTAAATTTTTCTGAATTATTTTACCAAAATCTGATCTTTCAAAACCTGTTAACCAAGCTGTATTTGGCCCAAAACTTGGTATTTTCCCAATCATTTCTAAATTAATACCAGCTACAAATTTACTAGCATCAATTCCTTTTCCAAAATGACTTGAACCTACTAACCCCATTTCTTCTGCAGTAAAAGCAGCAAAAACAATAGTTCTTTCATTACCCACTTTCTTAAAATATTCTGCCAAAGCTAAAACACCAGCTACACCAGAAGCATCATCATTTGCGCCATTATAAATACTATCTAATTCGCCTTCTTTTTTTCTGATTCCTAAATGATCATAATGTGCAGAAATTAATACATATTCGTCCTTTTTACTTTTACCCTCTAAAACACCAATAATATTTGCACTTGTAATTTCTTCTTTACTTCTTCTTGGTGTAAAATTAAAAGTTTGCCTGTAAGAATCTAAACCATTAAAAGTGGTTAAACCAATTTTTTTATACTCATTTTCTATATATTGTGCAGCTTTTTCTATACCTTTTGTACCAGATTTTCTACCTTCCATATCATCAGAAGCTAATGTGTATAAGTGTTTTTTCACTGTTGCAGAATCAATAAAAAATGGTAAAACTTCCTTTTTTAAATTGCTAGTTTTTTCTGCTGATGCTCCATCTACACCATCTTTACCATCATTTCCTTTAACAGCTATTTTGCAGTTGCTCAATAAAAACAATCCTAATACAACTAATATTTTAAATGCTTTCGTCATAATATTTCTAATATTTTAAAGCATAAATATAACTAATTTAAATGCTTATTTTTGTGTAAAATTTTACAAATGATATTATCTGAAATTCCGAATATAAAACATACAAATGCTAATAATTTCTTTTTGCTTTGTGGGCCTTGTGCAATTGAAGGCGAAGAAATGGCGTTAAGAATTGCTGAAAAAGTAATTACTATTACTGATAAATTAGAAATACCTTACATTTTTAAAGGAAGTTTTAAAAAAGCAAACAGAAGTAGAATTGATAGTTTTACAGGAATTGGAGATGAAAAAGCATTAAAGATTTTACGTAAAGTTTCAGAAACATTTAATGTACCTACAGTTACAGATATTCACGAAGTTTCTGATGCTGCAAAGGCTGCTGAATATGTAGATGTTTTGCAAATTCCTGCGTTTTTAGTTCGTCAAACAGATTTGGTAGTTGCTGCTGCAAAAACAGGAAAAGTGGTCAACTTAAAAAAAGGACAATTTATGAGTCCTGCAGCCATGAAACACGCTGTACAAAAAGTAAAAGATGCAGGCTCTAACAAAGCTTGGATTACAGATAGAGGCACCATGTTTGGTTACCAAGATATGATTGTAGATTTTAGAGGAATTCCAGAAATGCGCGAATTTGCACCTACTGTTTTAGATGTAACCCATTCTTTACAACAACCAAATCAAACTGCAGGTGTTACAGGTGGAAGACCAGAAATGATAGAAACCATTGCAAGAGCTGGAGTTGTAAATAATGTTGATGGTTTATTTATAGAAACCCATTTTGACCCTGCAAACGCAAAATCTGATGGCGCAAATATGTTACATTTAGACAATTTAGAAGGTCTTTTAAGTAATTTGGTTACAATTCGTAAAACGATTAATAGTTTATAAATACAATTTATTTTAAAATAGTTTTTGGGCGTTTTAACAGGCTTTCGCTACTCGCTTTTTTTCTGAAAAAGAAAAAAGAGCTCAAACAGACCACTCAATCCTTAACGCGCTCACTCAATTCAATAAAACAGAAACATATATCCTGCAAGGTTTGCAAAACCTTGTAGGCATTTATTCTTTAAAACAGAAAACCTAGAAGTTTTTAAAGCAACCTTGCAGAAAAGGCACAATATTTGATTTCTTAAGTTGTTTAATACACTATAATGAAACAACTCTTCTTTTTTCTTTTAATTTCTACTGCTAATTTTTCTCAAGATTTTGAAAAAGTTGATGCCAAAGTTTTACAATATCAAAGGTTTTCTGAGGTAGATGATTTAGCCAATAAAATTGAAAGCGATTTTACTAAAGATATCGATAAAGTAAGAGCTGCCTTTTTTTGGCTGACAAAGAACATCAGATATAATTTAAAAGAATACTACAATCCTAGGCAAAGAAAATATCGATTTAGATATGCATCCGAAGAAGAAAAAGTATTAAAACTACAAGCTATTAAAGATGAATTGGTCAATACAGCTTTTAGAACAAAAATGGGTGTTTGTGAAGAATATGCACAATCTTTTAAGAAAATATGTGATTTATTAAAGATTGAATCTCAAGTAATAAAAGGCAATGTTAGAAGTAATTCCAATGAAATTGGCAAGATAGAAAGCTCCACAAATCATGCTTGGAATGCTGTAAAAATTAATGATGATTGGATAATTTTAGATGCAACTTGGGCAGCTGGTTACGAATATAATGGCAAATGGATTAGAGAGTTTAATAATTACTTTTTTAATATGCCTAAAGATAAAATTTTTAAAACCCATTTTCCAGAAGACAACCTTTGGGTGTTACGTTTTGGTAGAATGAGCATTCAAGAATTTTACAATCAGCCAATTTATAGTCAGACTTTTTTGAGTTTACAAGCTGAATTAATTGCACCAAAAACTGGAATAATCAACCTAAAATCATCAGAGAGCATCACTTTAAAATTTAAAAATCTAGATACAAATGCACTTATTTTTTATACTCTAAAAGGAAATAAATTTGCATTAAAACCAGTTATAAAATCGGAAAATGGTATTACTACATTATCAATAAAAAATCCGAATAGAAATACAGACTTGGTTTTATTTATCAATAAAGAAGATGCTTTGCATTTTAAAGTTAAGGCTAGGTAAAATAAAAAAGACTTCTAGACAAAACTTTTAACTCCTTTTATAAAAACCTTTTTCTTTTAGTTGATGTGCTTCATCTAAAACCGTTAATAAAATTTCTTCATTAATATCATCTAACTTAAAATACCTTAGAGATTTTACTACTTTTCTGTTGTCTGAAATCAAATACTCATTATACTTAGTTAAATGTGCAGAAACCCAGAAAACAACATCTACATGTCCTTTCTTTTTAGACGGGTTTAAATAGCAAAAAGGTCTATCATTTAAATAATAAAAGGGAATTTTCCATTTAAATTTTAAATCAACTTCAGGAAAAGAACCTTCAATTAAAATCTGTAAATGCATTAACATAGACTTAAAAGGTTCTTGTTGATTTAAAATGTATTCTTCTGCAGGTTTCATTTTATTGTATATTAGCCCAATTTAAATATTTATGGCGATACAAGATAATATTCAATCAAATTTTTCTTTACAAGGTTATTCAAGTATTTTAATAGGAATCTATTTTTTAGTTGCTACTTTTTTAATAAAAAAATTAATAATGGGCTTTTTAGTTGATGGAAATCCTATAGGAGCTTTATCACCTCAAATTATAGAAATTTTTATTCTAACAATAATATTTACAACTTTTATTTTCTCTTCTGTAACGTTATTTTTAAACGGAAAAGCAAAGTCTAAAAAATTAGATTATAAACTATGGAACTCTAAAACAAAAACTATTTTATGGAAATACCTGATTAGTTTTATTGTTATTTTTTTGGTGCTTACTTACCTAATATTCTTTAATTATAGTGATTATTTAGCTCCATTTTTCTTGTTATTATATGCTGTAACCCTACTCTTTTTAAAACTTAAAAACAGTAAAAACCTTTTTATTTTAGTAGGTGTTTCTTTGTTTTTAGCCTTAATCTGTTTCTTGATTCCTAATTATTGGTATTCATCACTTTTAATTTTAGGAATTGCCCATATAACTTATGGTTTGGTGGTAAAAAGTAATTAGAAATTTATTTATCATTTTTATTGCTAATGTAAAAAATAATTATTTACTTTGTATTTCAAAGTTCTTTAAAAATGAATTCAGAAGATTATTTAAAAGACATATCAGAAATTAAAACATTAATGAATAAATCATCACGATTCATTTCATTGAGTGGTTTGTCTGGTATTTTAGCAGGTTTATACGCCTTAATTGGTGCCTCTTTTGCTTATTGGTTTTATACACTAGATGGTAATGAATATATTGTAATAGAAAGTGAAATTTTCAACTTTCTTATATTAGACTTACTTGTTGTTGGGGTTTTAAGTATAGGAACTGCCATTCTTTTAACTACAAAAAAGGCAAAAGAAAACGATGAAAAAATATGGGATTCCTTAACCAAAAGACTACTAACAAGTTTTATTCTGCCTTTATTAACTGGCGGAATTTATATACTTATTATTTTAAATCAACAAAAATATGGGCAAACAGGAGCTTTAATGCTTTTATTTTATGGTTTGGCATTGCTAAATGCATCAAAATATACTTTGGGAGATGTTAAATATTTAGGTTACACTCAAATTGTTTTAGGTTTACTTTGTGCTGTTTTCCCTAGTTATGGGTTTTGGTTTTGGGTAATTGGTTTTGGATTTATGCATATTATTTATGGAGCATCTATGTACTACAAGTACGATAGAAAATAGATGTAATTTAGCAACTTAAAAATAGGTTTTTGAAAAACATCATCTTAAATATTAATAAAGCATTCGATCATAGAATTAGATTAGGAATAATGTCTGTTTTAATGGTTAATGAATTTGCAGATTTTAATACCCTTAAAGAATTATTGGGTGCAACAGATGGTAATTTAGCAAGCCATACAAAGGCGCTCGAAAAAGTAGATTTTATTAAGGTTGAAAAACAATTTATTGGTAGAAAACCAAACACAAAATACATTGCAACAGAATTAGGAAAAAAAGAGTTTAAAAAACACATTGATGCTCTTGAAAAATTAATTAAAAACAAATAGAATATTTTTTTATCTAATTACTTTGTATTTCAAAGTTCTTTTAAAAAATAAAATATGAGAAAGAAGTTTATTTATTGGTTGTTTGAGTGTTCTCAAAGAATTTATATCAAATATAAAAACAAGAAACCATGGGATATAAGTTCAGAAGAACTATTAACCTATTCAGAAGAGAGTTTTGGTTATCATTTAGGAAAACTACTAATTGAAAACAACTTTGAGTTGTTACCAAAAGTTGAAAGACACGATTGTTATCATTTAATAACTGGTTATGGAACAACTGTGGAAGATGAAATTGCTTTACAATATGTATGCTTTGGTAATGGAAAAAGAAGTCCGTATTTAATTGGTGTACTTTTAGCTGGTACATTAATACTGCCTGAATACTACAAATACTATATAAAGTCTCACAAATTAGGTAAAAACTGCAACCAATTTTATCACTTTAATTATAAAAACCTTTTAAACTTTTCTTTTCAAGAAATTAGAGAAGCAATCTTTAATAAACAACAAATACTACAAATTCAATAACTATGGAAATTGATATTCAAAAACAAGAAGCATCTAAAAAATGGATGAAACTAGTAATTTTAATAGGTGCTATATTTTTTAGCCTACTTTTTTATCAGCAAAATTTTGGTTTAAATCTATTCTTATTTTCAGTATTAACTGTTATAATATTGGCTATACATAAACCTAAATCTTTTAATAAAAAACAAAATTTATTTATAACTGTTGGATATTTTATTACAGGTATTACTATTTTTCTTTTTAAATCTAACTTAACAATAATTGCAAATATTCTTGCTTTTATTACTCTAATAGGTAGTATTTCTGAACAAAAATCATCAATTTATATACAATGGATTAACGGTTTATATACTACTATTGTTGCTGTTTTTTCTTTACATTTTGATAAAATAAATAGCGACAAAGAACCAGAAAAAAGAAAAAAAATAGATTATGTTTATTGGTTTAAAACTGCTGGAATTCCTTTAATAATAGTAATAGTTTTTATCAGTTTATACAGAAATGGAAATCCAAAATTTGATGCTTTAATAACCAAAATTGACTTAAGTTATATCAATTTTCAATGGTTTGTTTTTACAGGCTTAGGGTATTATTTATTCTATAATATTACAAATCCCATACAAATAGAACCTGTAACTTCTACAGATTTAAAAACTGGCAATAACCTGCTTAAAGAAGAATTAAAATATACATCACCCAAAAAAATAAAAAGTGAGAAACAAATGGGTTTTATATTATTAATTACTTTAAATATTCTAATTGTACTTTTCTTGGTAACTGATACATTATACTTATTTGAAATTCATAAAATGACAGCTCCACAGCTTTCTGAACAAGTACATACAGGTGTAAATGCATTAATCTTTTCAAATTTACTAGCAATTGTATTAATTCTGTATTTTTTTAGAGGAAGCTTAAACTTTATAAAAGATAATAAAAACTTAAAAATATTAACTTTTATATGGATTTTTCTGAATCTTATAATGATCATAATTACAGCAATAAAAAACATTGAGTATATTTTTTCTTTTGGGTTAACCTATAAAAGAATTGGAGTTTTGTTTTTTTTATTATTAACTGCAATAGGCCTAATTACAACCTATTTTAAGGTAACAAAAATTAAAAACTTATGGTATTTATTTAGAAAAAATACACAAATTGCATTTGTAATACTTGTTATTTCTTCAACAATAAATTGGGATAAAATAATAACTTATAATAACATTAATTATGCTGAACAAATTGATTTAAAATATCTTATTAACCTATCAAACAACAACGTGTTTTTATTAAAAGATTACATTGTAAAAAATGATATTAAAAATTTAAAAATTGATGAAAAACACAGACTTTATTTAATTGATTTAGAGAGTAATTCTTGGCAAGAAATGATATTTGATAATCTAAAAATAAAGTAGATGGAAAATTCTAATAAAATACCAAAATTAATATTGAAAGCATCTGTTTTATCTGCAATCATATTTTGGGTACAGATTCTTTTTGAAGATTATAGCACAGTAATAGGAATTATACCTTATGTTATTTTATCAATAATACCAATATTTATTATATGCTCTCTTACTATTTTTTTCTGCATTTTAATTTTGTACTATTCTGTTAGAAATAAGATGAGTAATAATGAAATTTTTAGACGTTTTTTCCCCTATAATGCAATTGTAATTTTTTGTGTTTGCGCTTATTCAATTATAATTTCAAACTTTCAAATATTTGTATGCATTTTCTTTATAACAGCATTTTTTACATTAATACAAGCTTGGGTTTGGCTTTGCAAACCAGAAATAAATAAAAAACTTATTCAGAAAAAGTTAGTTAGTTAGTTAGTAGTAAGTTGATTTGAGCAAGGCTTTAGACTTTAAAGTAAATAGCCTTGCTCTTTTTAAAAATAAATTATGATAAAATTCAATATAAAATATTTCGTAATTTTTATAATTCTGTTTGTATCAGAAGTTTTAATTGCAAAATATGCAACAGGATTTTTAAGACATACTTTTGGAGATTATTTGTCTGTAATGCTATTATACACTTTTATTAAAAGCTTTATAAAGATATCAGCTCTTAAAGCAGGTTTTATTGTTTTGTTAATCGCTTATATAATTGAATTTTTACAATTGACAAATCTTGAAAATTTATATCCTTTAAAATATAGAAGTATTCTTAAACTTATTTTAGGCACCTCTTTTTCTATTCCAGATTTAGTTGCTTATACTTTAGGTGTTGCAACCATTTTAATCTTTGAAAAGTTATAATTAAATAATAAAAGTTATCCCCCAATATTAAAATTACCCACTTTAAAACCTGGTTTAACATAATCTTTAGGTACATTTTCTGGTGGAACAGTTAAAACATTTCCATCACGAATTGCGCTGTAATGTGGAGACAATATTTCTATACCAGCATTGTGTAACTCATTTTTAATACTTTCGTGTAAATAAGAATAGATTACTGCAGATTTCTCTGGATGTTTGGTATGGCAATTAATTTCGTAATTTATGTAAAAATCGTCAAGACTTTTTACCAAAACAAAAGGTTCTGGCTTGTCTAAAATCATTTGTGTGTTTTTAGCACCTTTAACTAAAGCCTGTATAACATCTCCACTAGGTACATCATAACCAATTGTTACAGAAGTATGTAATATAACTCCAACTTCTTCTGCTGCATTTTTACTAAAATTGATAATATGATTCCCTAAAATAGTAGAATTAGGTACAGTTACATCTAAGTTTTTTATGGTTTTAACTCTTGTTACTAATAAACTTCTTTCTGTAACATCGCCAACTGTATTGCCTATTTCTACTCTATCCCCCACTTTAAATGGTCTCATATAAGTAATTACAACACCTGCAACAATATTAGAAATAGCAGCTGTAGAACCTAATGAAAACAAAACTCCGAAAAAGATAGAAACACCTTTAAAAGCATCAGAACCAGAACCAGGTATGTAAGGAAAACAAACTACGGCTGCAAAAGCAATAATTACAATTCTAATTAAATTAAAAGTTGGTTTAGCCCAATCTGCATGAAAACCTTCTAAACGAACAGCTTCTCTTTCTAATTCGCCAGTTAAATATTTTAAGAATTTTAATAAATATTTAGTAGCAAAAACAATCACCAAAATAAAAAACAACCCAGGAATAAATTCTAAAAAACCATCAACAACAAAATGTACTGGTTTTAAAACATAAGAAAATATGGTATCTGCTATTTCTTTAGTTTCTGGAATAAATTTAAAAACAAAAGGTAAATACAATACTAAAAAAACAATGCTAAAACCAATTCTAATAGTTCTCGTTGCAAATTTTAGAATATGTTTTTCTCTTCTAGGTGTAATAAAACGAAAGAGTTTAGCAACTTCTTTATTTTTGAAGAGAACATTTCTATCTAGCTTATCTAGTTTAGTTTGTAATTTTTTGAATATTTTTTTAAAAATGAAGAAAAATAGAAAAATTCCTAATATAGAAATTCCAAAATAAACATAATTTAATATCATAATATAATGAGCGTAATTTGTTAGATTAAAAGTAAATATATACTTTTTTTATATAATCTTAAACTCAAAGCTATACCTGTTGAATATTTCTAATTAAATCTTCTAAACCATTTAACTTCAACTCATAAACACTTGCCATTTGCAAACCTAATTTACCTTTTGGGAAACCTTGATTCTTAAACCAAACCAAATAATGTTCAGGTAAATCTATTAAATATCGATTTTTAAACTGACCGAAAGGCATTTTCGCTTTAGCTAAATCTAATAAGAATTGTCTATTTTGAAAGTTATTCTCTTCCATCAACAAAATCTTGTAAGTAAGAAAAACGTTCTGTAAGTTTTCCGTTTTCTGTCATTTTTGCTCTTGCTAAAGCTTCATCTTTATCATTATTAAAAAAGGCAGGAATTACATTTTTTAGAAACATTTCTCCAAAACCTTCGCTTGCGTCTTTTGGCAATTCGCAAGGTAAATTATCTACAGCCATAACAACTATTGCATTATCATCTGTAAAATCTACTTCTTTTTCTGTCTTTGGATTGTAACCATAAATAGGATCTGCAATGGTCGATGCTCTTAGGGTTGATGCAACAGGACCATCAACATCACAAGAAATATCTGCCACAAATTTAATCTTAAATTTTTCTGATTTTGCATCTTGTCTGGTAAACAAATAAGGTGCTCCATTACCATAAAAATGCCCAGCAATAAAGAAATCTGACACTTTTGCAAAACGCATAAAATCTGATTCGTAATTCTCTGGGTGATCGTAAAAATCAAAATTATCGATTACTTTTCCGTCTTTACGTTTGTTATAATCTAAAACATCTGCCAAACAATACACAGGTTCAGTAAAATTTTCACTCAAATAATCATCAACAGAAACCTCTTTAATATGTATTGCATCTAACATTTCTTTGGCTCCATAAGCAACCTTTCCATTACCCGTTAAAAGAATTTTAAAATTTTTAGGTAGTGTTATTTTTTTTAATTCAGAAATTAATTCCTTTTGTGAATCTAAAGTTTCAGCCTTTGGTAAACTAAAAGTTTTTTTCTTTAAACCAATTGCTCTAAAACCATTGTATGCCCCAACAATACCTGCATAACGTCCAAAACCAATTAAACGCATTCCGTTTTCTTTTACAATCGTTTCGTGATCGAACAATACTATATTTTTATCTAAAATTGCGTTTAATAACTTTCTATTGTAAGGTTGTTTTTTAATGGTATGACTAAAGAAAAAATATTTCTTATTGTTGATTAGAGCATCAATTGGCACTTCTTTTACACCAAATAAAACATCGCAATCTGACATATTTTCAGTAATTTCAAAACCAGATTTTCTGTAAGCTTCATCAGAAAAAACTCGAATATTTGAGCTTTCAACTTTTATGGAAGCTGTAGGGAATTGATTTTTAAACTCTTGTAATTTTTCCGGTGAAAATACGACTCTTCTATCAGGTGGATTTTTACGTTCTTTAATGATGCCAAACTTCATAATAATTGATTTAAAGGTTACTGAAATTACTGCTGTAAAAGTTGGTATAATATTTGTTCGAAGATATTAGATTTTAAAGAGATTAACAATTGTATTTTTTTATACTTTTGCAAACCGTATTTTATTTTATATAAAATATTTCTTTGACATTTTGGGGACGACTGGTTTTGACAGCAAGGTCAGTGAATTTGTAAGCATATCGAGTTATGAAATAACACTCGTAAAACCTAATTTCAACTTTTTAAACGGCGAAGATAACTACGCTTTAGCTGCTTAATCCGAATCATAGTAGGATTAGCCTAGGCTCACAAGGTGAGCAAGCTTTATGTCCACGAAAAGCCTTGGTTTATGGCGTTTCATTTTTGGGCATCGTAAAAATAAACATAGAAAACTTAAAGCTTTGGTAAGTTTTCGAAACTAAAAAAGCTAAGTTATAAGTGGGTTGTTCTTAATCAGCTTTTAAACGAAAACCAAATAAGAACTAAATATGTAGAAAGCTTTTTGGCTGCTTGTTTGGACCCGAGTTCGATTCTCGGCGTCTCCACTTAAAAACCTGTAAATAAATATTTTACAGGTTTTTTTATTGTAAAATCACAAATTAACTCCTCTATAATATTCTAAAACTTTTACTCTTAAAAAATAATCGTATTTGGCAATAGAAACATTAATTTTTGCGTTTTCTAAATTGTTTTTACTGGTTATGTAAGCCAAGAAATTAGAAACTCCGTTATTAAACCTGGTTTCATTAATCTCAAAAGATTTTTGAAAAGCAACTACTTGTTTTTTTAAACTTTGATATCTAGCAAAAGCTGCTTCCATATCAAAATGGACTTGCTGAATGGCATTTTTTATATCTAATTCAGTTTGCTCTAATGCAATTAACGATTCTTCTACATTCACTTTTTCTAAAGCAACATTGTTTTTTGCCTGAAAACCATTAAAAATTGGTACACTTACAGAAAAACCAATTACAGAATTAAAATTATTATCAAACTGATCTAAATAACTAATATTCTGAGTACTATATAAGGCTTGATTGGTTAAAACTGGTGTATTTTGATTATTGATTGACACAAAATCTCCTGTTTCTGCAATAGTTGTTCCTGTTTCAATATAGGTTTCTGCTGCACTTGAATAATTCGTATTTAAACCTCCAAACAAAGATATTTCTGGTATGTATTGAGCTTTTGCCACACTTACTCCTTTTTTTGCAGATTCTAATCGTAATTCACTTGCTTTAAAAGTAGCCAAGTTTTCTAAAGCTTCATTAAATACTTGGTTAGGTGTAAATTTGTATTTCTTTAAACTTAATAAAAAAGCATCTGCATTAACATCCATTTTAACTTGTAGATTTAAAAGTGATGTTAAACTTAATTTTGCATTATTTAAAGCAATTTCTGCAGAAAGAATACTAGTTTCATCGGAAGATTTTTGGCCTAACAAATCTGTATAATCTGCAGGGTTTTCTCTACCTTCATCAAACAAATCTTTTTGAATTTTTAATTGCTTATCTGTAGCTATTAATCGTTGTTTATTTAACGCTAATAAATCTTTACTATTTAAAACTTGCAAGTAGGCCAAAGTTACTGAAAGAATTAAATTTTGTTCTTCTTGCTCAACTTCTAAATTAGCAGCTTGTGTATTTAATCTTTGTTGTTTTAAGGTATTTAGTAATCTAAAACCATTAAAAACAGTTGCATTTAAACTTAAACTTGCGTTTGAAAATGTTAATTGTTGATTTATAAAATCATTTGTAAACGGATCTATACTTCTACCATTATTTATACCTAAATTATAATTTGCATTTACATTTGGTAATAGGTTTGCTTTAGATTGTTGATAATTTATTTTAGTTGATTTTGCAGTGTTTTTAGTTGATTTTAAACTTAAATTATTTTCTAGAGCTATATGTATACATTCTTCTAGCGTATATATTTTTTCTTGCTCATTTTGGCAAAACATAGAATTGCTGAAAACAAATGCAATTAAATAAACGAAACTTCTTTTTATCATTTTTAATACTTTTAAGCTGTTCTAATTTTCATCAGAACAAATTAATTTTTGATGAACCTTAACCTGTAACTTATTCTGTTTTTAAAGAGTCTACAGGGTTTGATATTGCAGATTTAATTGCCTGATAACTAACTGTAATTAAAGTAATCAATAAAGCACCAGAACAAGCAATTGCAAAAACTGTCCAAGAAATATTGGTTCTATAAGTAAATTTTTGCAGCCATTCTTTCATCATAAAATATGCAATTGGAGAACCAATTAATAATGAAATTACAACCAATTTTAAAAAATCTTTAGATAACAAAATCCATAATTGACTTACAGAAGCACCTAATGTTTTACGTATTCCTATTTCTTTGGTACGTTGTTCTGCTACAAAAGAAGCTAAACCAAATAAGCCTAAACAACTTATAAAAATGGCAAGTATTGTAAATACTTTAGACAAGTTTGCTACTCTTTCTTCAGATCTAAATTTTTGTCCATATTGCTCATCAACAAATTGGTAAATGAAAGGTAAGTTTGGAAAATTTGCTTTAAATGTACTTTCTATTTTTGATAAATTATCTGCAATACTTTTGCTTGGGTTTAATCTTAAGTTATAATAACTAGCTGATTCATTATTATCAAAAACATAAAAAGCTTGTTTTGTAGGACTGTAAGGAGACTGTACAAGAATATCATCTATAACACCAATTATTTTTAATGGTTCTCTTGGGTCTTCATCATCAGAATCTCTAACGTATTTTCCTATAGGGTTTTCAATTCCCATATATTCTACAGCTGTTTTATTTAAAATTACAGCAGTAGAATCAGAAGCAAAATCTCTAGAAAAACCTCTACCTTCAATTATTGTTAACCCTAAAGTTTCTACAAAATCATAAGAAACATTTGTATAGGCAAATTCTTCTTGAAATTCAGGATCTTTTCCATCCCATTTAAAACCACTCCAATTAGACCAAACATCTGTCATTGGGCTACTTGTACCTGCCATATTTATAACTGCACCAGATGCTATAAATTGATTTCGCATCATCTCTTGTTTCCCATTAAATTCAGAGGTCATTACAGGTATTTGTATTAAGCCTTCTTTGTTATAACCTGTTGGTCTGTTTTTAGCATAATCTATTTGATTTATTACAATCATAGTTCCTATAATTAATGCAACTGAAACTGTAAATTGAGTAACTACTAATATTTTTCTTGGCAAAGCTGCAAAACGACCTGTTTTAAATGTCCCTTTTAAAACAGTTACAGGATTAAAAGATGATAAATATAAAGCTGGATAACTACCTGCTAGAAATGATGTGATGATGATGAAAATAAAAGAAACTCCCCAAAATTGATAATCTGACCAAGGAAAAACTATTTTTTTACTTGCTAAATCATTAAAACCATTTAAAAACAACAATACCAAACCAATTGATAACACAAAAGAAAGTACCACTATTAAAAAAGATTCACTTAAAAACTGTGCTATTAACTGACTTCTTTTTGATCCTATAGATTTTCTAATTCCAACTTCAATGGCTCTTTTTTCTGATCTTGCAGTACTTAAATTTACAAAATTGATACAAGCCAATAATAATACAAACACACCAATTATACCAAATAACCAAACGTTTTCAATTCTTCCACCTGTTTGTATTCCTTCATCAAATTTATTACGCAAATACCAATCTTTCATTGGAAATAAAAACATTTGTGGATTAAACTGCGCTTCTTCTGGAGATGCTATTTTTTTAACATCAATAATTTTTGCTGTAACAGCATCCATTGTTGTGTTTTCATTAATCTGCACAAAAAGTTGAAATGAGTTATTTCCCCAAGAAGTTTTAGCATTTTGAATCCAAGTTCTTGAAGCCACATAATAATCCCAAGAACCAATAAAATCTAAATTCGAAAAACTATTATTATTAGGTATGTTTTTATAAACTGCGCTTACAGTTAAATCATCTGTACTGTTTATTCTTACAATTTTTCCAATAGGGTTTATATCCTTAAACAACGCTTTTGCAGTAGATTCAGAAATCATTATTGATTTTTGATCATCTATTCCATTTTTAACTCCAGAAACAATCTCTAAGCTCAGCATTTCAGAAGCTCCTTTCTGCATAAAGTTTCCTTGAAAATTTAAATTGATTTCTCCATATTTTAAATATCTAGGTTGTGTCCAAGAAGACATCACTAAGTGTTTAAAATTATCTTCATAATCTTTTTTAATAGCAAATTCTAAGGCTCTAGGAATTGCTTCTGAAGTTTCGGTTTTATTATTATAGGTTTCATTTTGTAATACTTGTGCTATGGTATTACTGTTTTCAAAATGATTATTGTAATTCAATTCGTCGTTAATCCACAAACCAATCATTACAGTTGCTGTAATACCAATGGCTAAACCTAAAATATTAATTAGCGAATACACCTTATTTTTAAGGAGATTTCTGAGTGCAATTTTTATATAATTTTTAAACATAAATTTAAGTTTTCTAATTTTTAATGATTTTATTACTCTGAACGTAGAGAATTTACTGGGTTTGCATTTGCAGCTTGTAATGTTTTTGCACTAATAATAATTAAAGCAAATAGAATCATAGCAAAAGCACTTACAACAAACACCCAAAAACTAATACTGGTTTTGTAAGCAAAATTTTGAAGCCAATTGTACGTTCCATACCAAGCAATTGGTGCAGCAATAGCAAAAGCAATTGCAACTAAGATTAAGAATTCTTTACACAACAATGCGTTAATTTGAAATAAAGATGCACCTAACACTTTACGAACTCCAATTTCTTTAACACGTCTATTAGTTGTATAAATTACAAGACCTAATAGCCCCAAACAACTAATTAATATTGATAAACCTGTTGCCCAGTTTAATAATTTCGATACTTTTTGTTCTTTTTTGTAAAATTTAGCAATGGTTTCATCTAAAAATTCTAGCCTCATGTTAGTGCCTGGATATACTTCTTTATAAACTTTTTCAATTTTTGAAAGACTATTTTTTAAATTTTCGGTGGAATTACTTTGTAATGAAATATGCACTGCTTGAAAATAAGACCATTCACCTCTGTACCAATCTCCATGCAAAGTGAGAGGTTTAATATCTGACTTTAAAGAACGTTGATGAAAATCTCCAATAACCCCAACAATTTGCAAGTTTTCTTTATCATAAAGTAAAGACTTACCAACAGCATCTTCTGCAGATTTAAATCTAAAAAATTTTCTTGCAGCTTCATTTATTACCAGTTCTTTTATGGTATCATTTCTTTGTACACGACCAGCAAGTAAATCAATTTCAAAAAGATTTAAATAGTTGGTATCACCAGCAAGTAATTGTATTTCTCCATACACTTCTTGGTTGTCAACCATTCTTCTCATATCAGTTCTGTTACTGCTTTGAGATGCAGGTGGATTAGCGCCAAGACTAATTTCTTTTATACTTGGTATTGCTGCTAATTTTTCTGAATACAGTTTAATTTTCTCAAAACTTTGTTCTTCTAAAGGTTTATAAACAGATACAATTGCATCTTTTTTGAAACCCATATCTTTACTTAATAAAAAATTAATTTGTTTACCTACTAAAAGTGTGGCTATTATAAAAACTTGTGCAATTGTAAACTGAAATACAGTTAAAAACTTTCTTAAACGTACCTTTTTATCTCCAACTCCTAAATGATTTTTTAAAACTGAAATCGTGTTAATTTTTGATAAAACAATAGCTGGATAAAAACCAGACAAAAAAGTTACTAAGACTAATAATAAAATTATACTAATTACTACAATAGGTACTTTGAATAATTCGAAACTTAAGCCTACAGGCACAAAATCTGAAAAGACATTAATTAGCCATTTAGAAAGTATTAATGATAAAAGTGCAGCAATTAAAACCAACAAAAATGTTTCTCCCATAAACTGCCCAATCAACTGATTTCTAGAACTTCCTAACGTTTTTCGAATACCAATTTCTTTGGCACGTTGTGCAGCTTGTGCTGTGTTTAAATTGATAAAATTAATACAACCTAACAACAATAAAAAGATCGCTACAAATACTAAGTTTTTTAATAAAGACTTGCTTGCTTGTCCACTAGACCAATCATAAGTTCCGTAATTTTCATTAAAATGAATATCATTTAAAGGTTGAAGGTTAAATATTCTTTCTTCACCATATTTTATATCATCTTCATCTCTATGTTCAATAGCAATTTCTTTAAGATTATTTTTTATTGATGCTTTATTTGCGTTTGCACTCAACTTAACATACAATTGAGAATTAGAATTAGTATTATTCCATCTTTTACCAATTATATTTCCACGCAATCTTGTTTGCAACAAAGTTGGATGAGAAATAAATTCTTGAAAAATAATATCTGTTCTGTTTTTAAAACCCTCTACAATTCCTGTAACTTTTGCGTTAATAGAATCATTATACACCAACGTTTTACCAATAATTTCAGAAACTGCTGTATTTGGGAAATACTTAGATGCGCGTTCTTCTGTTAAGATTACTTCATTAGGGTTTTGTAGTGTTTTAATAGCATCACCAGCAATAAATTTGTAATCAAAAATTTTAAAATAATTTTCATCTGCATAGATTACATCTTTGGGTAATTTAAATTCTAAATCTTCTGTTCTATTATTAACCTTCATGGGTCTTTCTAAATAAAACTCACTAACTACATCAAAATTAGAATTATCTTGTATAGCCCCTTTTAATGCTAAAGTTACTCCTGAATTAGAAAACTCACCTTCTGGAAATTTAAAATCGGTAACTACTCTATAAATTCGATCTCCATCTTTATGAAAATCATCAAAAGTATAATCGTAATACACCATTAAACCTATTATAAAAGAAGCACTAAAACCAATGGTTAAACCAATAACATTTATGAATGAAAACACCTTGTGATTCATCATATTTCTAAATGCTATTTTTATATAATTTTTAAACATTTGCTCAGTTTTTATGGGTTGGTTTTAAGAATAATTGGTTTTAATTTTAGGCAATAACGCTTACACTAAAATATTTTCTGTTACTTTTTGGCCATCTAACATTCTAATAATTCTATGACTGTATTTTGCATCGTGCTCACTATGAGTTACCATAATAATTGTAGTACCAGCCTCATTTAAATCGATTAACAGATCCATAACTTCATTACCATTTGTACTATCTAAATTTCCTGTTGGTTCATCTGCTAAAATTAATTTAGGATTATTTACAACTGCTCTTGCAACAGCAACTCTTTGTTGTTGACCTCCTGATAATTGTTGCGGAAAATGATTACGTCTGTGCATAATTTGCATTTTCTCTAAAACTTCTTCTACTCGTTTTTTTCTTTCTGATGTTTTAACACCTGTATAAATTAAAGGCAGCTCTACATTTTCAAAAACGGTTAATTCATCAATTAAATTAAAGCTCTGAAAAACAAAACCAACATTGTGTTTTCTTAATTGAGCTCTTTTTCTTTCATTATAACCAGCTACTTCTTCTCCATTAAATTTAAAACTACCAGCATCAGGATCATCTAACAAACCTAAAATGTTTAATAAAGTTGATTTTCCACAACCTGATGGTCCCATAATTGCGACAAATTCTCCTTTTTTAACTTCAAAAGACAACTTGTTTAATGCTATGGTTTGTACCTCATCTGTTCTATAAAATTTCTCTAAATTGTTAATTTCTATCATTATTTTTGGCTTTACGCTGTTCGCTTTTCGCTATTAGCTTTGGATTTTTAAATTTATTTTTTTCTCTTTTGATATTAATTCTTAACTCTTTTATCTATTTTCTTTATTCTATTTTCTCTCGTCTAAAGTCTAACTACTTTATAATTATTTGCTCTATTTCGTTATAAGAATCGTAGCTAGATGTAATTACTTTATCACCTTCATTTAATCCACTAATTACTTCGTAATATTTTGTGTTTTGGCTTCCTAATTGAATGTCTACTTTATAAGCAGTAGAACCATCTTCTGATAGTTTAAAAATCCAATTACCACCTGTTTTTTGAAAAAAGCCACCAACAGGAATTAACATTGCCTCTTTTTCTGCACTTAAAGCCACTCTAATTTGTAAATTCTGACCTCTTCTAATTCCTTTTGGCACATCGTTTTCAAAAACCATATCTACTTGAAAACGTCCATTTGTAACTTGTGTAAAAATCTTTTTTATCACCAAAGTATATTGCTTGTTATTTAGGTTAAATGTTCCTGTTTGTCCTGTATATATTCTAGAAATATAGTGTTCATCTATATCTACCCTTACTTTATAACCTGTAACTACATCTATTTGACCCAATCTTTCTCCTTTATTTTTAGACTGACCAATTTCTGCATCTAAAGAAGTTAATTGACCATCAATAGGTGCTCTAACTACTAAATCTTCTACCTTTTTTCGCATCAATTTCAAAGCACTTTGGGTTCTTTGATATGAGTTTTTAGCTTGTTGAATTTCTTGTTTTGTAGCAATAGAATCTTCTTGTAAAATTTCATTCGTTAATTTCATTCTTTGCTTTTGGTAGTTGTAATTATTTACAGAAGACTCATAATCTTGACGCCCAATAGCCCCTTTTTCATATAATTTTGAATTTAAATCGAACAAACGTTTCGCTTCAATTAAATTATTTTCTACATCTGTAAATTGATTTAATCTATTAATTGTATTCTGTCTTGCTGCATTCTGCGAAATTTGCATTTGCGTTAATAAATTATAAACAGAAGTTTCTTGGTTAATTAAACTTAACTCCAAATCTGTATTTGCTAATTTTAAAATTGGCTCGCCTTTTTTCATAATTGCGCCATCTTCTACAAACTTCTCTTCTACTCTACCACCCTCTACAGCATCTAAATAAATAGTTGTTATGGGTAACACAATTCCGCTTACAGGTATATTTTCTTGAAAGACACCATTTTTTACGTCATTAATTGCAATTCGTTCTTTATTTACCGAAAGTTTAGAGCCTCCAGAGGTTGCATAAATCACATAAATAATTAATAGTAATAGAAGTGCAATTCCACTAATTTTTAATAATGTTGATGTAGAAAATTTCTTTTTTTCTATTTGAATGTCCATTTTTACTTTTTTATTTCTCTTACTTCATAGACAAGATGATGCCAAAAATTAAACACTTTGATTATCAGTATTTTAAATTTTTCATCAAAAATAAAAGTGTTCGGTTTTGATACAGTTTCTGTTCGGTTTTGATACAAAAAAAATCATCTTAATAATTTTCTTTCATCAATTTAAAATCTTGATTATAAAATTGTAATATTGTAAATATGGTTTTGAAAAAAGCAAAAATATTGGTAATTGATGATGATGTTGATGTTTTAACAGCAATCAGACTTTTACTAAAACCATTGGTTGCTGAAATTGTAATAGAGAAAAACCCGAGTAACATCAATTTTCAAATTGAAAGTAAAAAGTTCGATTTAATTATACTAGATATGAACTTTAATGGTTTAGTAAATACTGGTAATGAAGGTATTTTTTGGTTGAATAAAATTAAACAATTTAACCCCAATATTGCTGTAGTTTTAATGACAGCTTACGCAGATATTGATTTAGCTGTTAAAGGTTTAAAAGAAGGAGCATCTGATTTTTTAATAAAACCTTGGAAGAATGAGAAAATTATAAATACAATCAAATCTATTTTAAAATCAGAAAAAAAACCGAAAGACAATTTTTCTTCAAATAGCATTCCTATAATTGGTGAAAGTGCAGTAATGAAAGATGTTTTTATCAAACTAAAAAAAGTTAGTCCAACAGATGCAAACGTTTTAATTTTAGGCGAAAATGGAACAGGAAAAGATTTAATTGCAAGAGCTTTACACGAAAATTCTAATAGAAAAAATAAGCCTTTTGTAAAAGTTGATGTTGGTGCATTAACAACAACCTTATTTGAAAGCGAATTATTTGGTTATAAAAAAGGAGCATTTACAGGTGCAAATGAAGACAGAAAAGGACGTTTTGAAACTGCAAATGGTGGTACTTTATTTTTAGATGAAATTGGTAACATTTCTCTAGGTCAGCAAGTGCGTTTACTAACAGTTTTACAAAACAGGCAAATAACACCTTTAGGTTCTAATGAACCTGTAAATATTGATATTCGTTTAATTTGTGCTACCAACGAAAACCCTAATGTTTTAGCTGATGAAAAGAAGTTTCGTAAAGATTTAATTTATAGAATTAACACTTTAGATATTACAATACCTCCACTTAGAGAAAGAGGAACTGACATTGTTTTACTCGCTAAATATTTTGTGAATCTATATGAAGAAAAATACAATAAAAGCACTTTTGAGTTTGATGTAAGTTTTACTAAAAAACTAAAAAACCATAATTTTCCTGGCAATGTAAGAGAACTACAATACATTTTAGAAAGAGCTGTAATTATGACTGATGGCACTATTTTAAAAGCAGAAGATTTGGTCTTTTCATCCATAGAAAGATCAATAGAAAACAATATTCCAGAAACACTAAATTTAGATGATTTAGAAAAAAATGCAATTCTAACTGTTTTAGAAAAACACAATGGCAACATCTCTAAATCTGCCAAAGAACTAGGTATTACAAGAGCTGCACTCTACAGAAGATTAGAAAAGTATGAATTATAAAGGATATATTTTAAAACTATTCTTCAGAATTTTTATACTTATTACATTAATTCTGGGACTCATTTATTTTGTCTATCAAGATAAAATTACATATACAATTTTGCTAAGTTTTGGTTTAATAATTGCCATTGTAAACTTATATCAATTTATAAAAAGACGTTTTTCTGCTATTGATGATTTTTTTGAATCTGTAAAATACAGAGATTTTTCTAGATGGTTTCCAGAAGACAGAGGTCCTAAAGACATTCGTTTTTTATATACTGGTTTTAATGAAGTAAATAGAACTATCAAAGAAATAAACATTAAAAACGAAACACAATACATCTATCTGCAAAAAATTTTAGAAATGATTGATGTTGGAATTATAGCTTATAATATAGAAACAGGAGATGTTTTATGGCTAAATGATACCTTTAAAGAAATTATCGATTTTCCATCATTTAAAAATATTCGTTTTGTAGAAAATAGAAAACCAGAATTATACAATATTATTTTTGAAACCTATAATAGAGAACCAAACTCAATTACAATAGCACTCCAAAACGAACGTTTAAAAGTTTTAATTTCTGACACCATTTTTCAGATAAAAGAAGACTCTTTTAAACTAGTTGTGCTGCAAAATATTGATAATACATTAAATAAAAACGAATCTGAGGCTTGGAAAAAATTATTAAGTGTAATGACACACGAAATAATGAATTCTATTGCTCCTATTTCTTCTTTGGCAGACACTTTACAAAGAAATCTAGAATTAAATATTAAGAACCCTAATGACAACTCTTTAGAGGTAGAAGATTTAAATGCAGGTATTAAAACGATAAAAAACAGAAGTCAAGGTTTATTAAAATTTGCAAAAACTTACAGAAGTTTAAGCAAAGTAACCAACTTAAATCTTCAAAAAACACAAGTTTCTGAACTTTTCAATAATATTGAATTATTAATGGCACCATCAATAAAAGCTAAAAATATTGATATTCAATTTTCAGTTTCTTCTAAAAGATTACAACTAGATATTGATGTGCATTTAATAGAACAAGTATTAATAAATTTAATCTTAAATGCAAAAGATGCTTGCCAAAAACAAGAAAAACCGTTAATTAAAATTACAGCTTCTCAAACCCAAAACCACAATACAATTATTAAAGTTTTTGATAACGGAACAGGAATACCCAAAGATATTATGGAAAATATTTTTATACCCTTTTTTACCAGTAAATCTACAGGGAGTGGAATAGGCTTAAGTCTTTGTAAACAAATCATGTTATTACACAAAGGGAAAATTTTAGTGAATAGTGTAGAAAATGAAGGGACCGTTTTTAGTCTGATTTTTTAGTCCTTTTTTATTAAAAAAATGTTAAAATCAATATTGATTGTAATTTTTTAAATAAAGATACGTCCTAGTATATGGTAAGAGTAATCTTATCATTCTTTTTCATAGCAATTTTCCCACTCCTCACTGAGGAGTGGGTTTTTTATTTCTATATTGCACAAAAGAAAAAAATTGAAAAAAGTAATTGTTTCTGTTACCAATGATTTAACCACAGACCAAAGAGTACACAAGGTTTGTACTACTTTAGTAGAAAATAATTTTGATGTTCTACTTGTTGGTAGAAAATTAAAATCATCAATAGAAATTGACAGAAACTACAAAACAAAAAGATTAAAATTAGTTTTTAATCAGAGCTTTTTATTCTATGCTGAATTTAATTTTCGCTTATTTTTATTTCTCCTTTTTAAAAAGAAACACATACTATTAGCTAACGATTTAGATACTTTATTAGCTAATTTTCTTGTAAGCAAATTACAGCAAAAAAAAATAGTTTACGATAGTCACGAATTATTTTCTGAAGTACCAGAATTGGTAAATAAACCTTTTAAGAAAAGTATTTGGGTGGGTTTAGAAAAAATGATTTTACCCAAACTAAAACACACGTATACAGTTTGTAATAGTATTGCTGATTATTACAAAAATCTTTATGAAACTAATTTTAATACTATAAGAAACCTACCCAAGAAAAAAGTAGTTGTAAAAGAAAACTTTTCTTTTGATGTAGCAAACAGAAATATAATTCTATATCAAGGGGTTTTAAATGTTGGTAGAGGCTTAGAATTAATGATTGATACTGTTCCTTTTTTAAATAATACGATTTTAGTAATTATTGGTGATGGAGATATAGCAACATCTTTAAAAACAAAAATTACAGAAAAAGGATTACAAAATAAAGTCTATTTTTTAGGAAAATTAAATCCAGAAGAATTACATAAACTTACACCAAATGCTAATATTGGAATTAGTTTTGAAGAAGATTTAGGGCTCAATTATAGATTTGCATTACCCAACAAAATATTTGATTACATTCAAGCAGAAACACCCATTTTAGTATCTGATTTACCAGAAATGAAAAGAATTGTTACTGAATATAAAGTTGGTGAAATTATAGAAAAAAGAACTCCAGAAGCTATTGCCAATCAAATAGAAACCATGCTTAAAAAAGATTTTAGTAATGCACTTGTTAAAGCAAAATCAGAATTAATTTGGGAAGCACAAGAACAACTCTTGTTATCTCATTTTAAATAATTTTACTTTTTATATTGATGTGGATTTTCTCTAACTCCTTTCTTAAAAACCTTTCTTACAGTACTTCTTAAAGTATTATCTATTTGCAGCAAAGAATCCTTTATTTTTTCTGATGGTTTTGCTCTAAAGGTTGTAATATGAAAAGTATCTGAGTCAAAAATTGGTTTATCAGAAAAATAATAATTAGACACACAAGTTCTTACATTTTCTTCAGATATTTTAGAAACTGAATGCCAAGAATTACTATGCGTTGCCATAACAACAAGCCTATTAAATTTACTTTTTACAGTTAATGGTTTTTCTTTTAAACCATTTTGCCACAATTCTAAATTACCACCATTTTCTAATTGCCAATTTGGAGTAGCATAATACAGTAAATTTAAAACACGCCATCTATTTCTGTCTTTATCATGCGAATTATCTAAATGCGGATTTAAAAAATTGTCTTTTCCCATTAATGATAAACCTCCTGCATACAAATTTTCATCAGGAAAAATAGAAGGCAAATCACAAATTTCTGCAATAATTTCTACTACTTTTTTATCTTGAAAAGCATAAATAACTTCTTCTAAAAGATCATCGTACTTATCCATTTGATAGGCTAAATACTTAAACTCTCTTAAATTCTTTTTCTTTATTGCATCTTCAGTTTTAGGAAATTTTTTATAAATACTTTCTGCTAATTCTTTTGGCAGAATATCATCAATAAAAAAATACCCAATTTTATCTTTAGAAGATAAATACTGTTCTTTTAATACAGCTTTATTTTTAAGTAAGTTTTTATAAATTAAATGTCCTATTTCAATTCTATTCATAGCTAGATTTTAGGTAACACAAATAGCAAACTTTCATACAGCTTAAGTAAAAAACTGAAGATTTATTTATAGCTAACCTCTCAAATAAAGTATAAAATTTACCTAGAGTTTTATTCAGTTTTACCTTTTTAAGTTGATTTACAAATTTTAATAAAGTTATGTTTTCTGATGCAATTAGTTGTTCTTTTTCAATAAAAATAAGGTTTTCCATTGCCTTTTTTGTTTTAGCAACAAAAGTAGCATTATCATCTAAACCTAAATGATATACCTCATTAGTAATATGCTCAATTTTAAAACCTTTTTTGACTAATTCTAAAGAAAATAATAAATCTTCTCTTCCGTATTTTATTAATTTCTCTTCAAATTTTACTGATTTAAAAACTACTTTTTCAATTAAAAAATTAGACGTAAAAAAATACTTTTCTGCATTAGCTCGTCTTTCTTTTACAGTTATTGCTTCGTGTTTTTTACCAAATTTATAACGTAACAACTGTTTATTTTGTTGTGTATCTTCATATAATAATCCTCCACAAAAAACAGTATCTGTAACTTTAAATTTTGTAATATATTGCTTGATAAAGTCTTTGCTTTTTGGGCGAACATCTGCATCTAAAAAAAGCAACCATTTGTTTTTAGCTTCTTTAGCTAATAAGTTTCTGATAGCACTTCTGCCCAAATTTTGTGGTAAGCTTTTAAAAGTTGAATTTGGTAAAATATTTATTTTTTGGTTTTCTAAATTTAATTCAGAATTTGAAGCATCATCAAAACAAAGAATTTCGAAATTAATATTTTCTAAAATTAATTGTTGATGAAGTTCTTTAACCAGAGAAAAGGTATTGTAATTATATGTTGGTATTAATACAGAAAGCATTAAACTGTTGCTTGTTGCACTACCTCAAACAATTCTCCTGCTTCTACTTTTAATGTATTGTGTTTAAACTTTACAATTAATTGATAATCGTGAGTTGCCATTAAAATTGTTTTTCCGCTTTTATGAATTTCATTTAAAAGTCCCATAACTTCTAACGATGTTTTTGGATCTAAATTTCCTGTAGGCTCATCTGCTAAAATTAATTCTGGGTCGTTTAACAAAGCTCTTGCAATAGCTACTCTTTGTTGTTCACCCCCAGAAAGTTCAAAAGTATTTTTGTAATATTTAGATTGCATACCTACTTTATCTAAAACCTCATTTATTTTGGCTTTAATTTCTTCTTTATTTTTCCAGCCAGTAGCTTTTAAAACAAATTCTAAATTTCCAAAAACTGTTCTATCACTTAATAATTTAAAATCTTGAAAAACGATTCCTATTTTTCTTCTTAAAAACGGAATTTCTTTATCCTTTAGGTTTCTTAAATCAAAATCAACAATAGAACCTTTACCTTTTTGCAGTCTTAAATCTCCATAAAGTGTTTTCATTAAACTACTTTTTCCACTTCCTGTTTTACCAATTAAATAGTAAAAACCTCCTTTTTGAATGGTTAAATTAACCTTAGATAACACCAAATTATCTCTTTGATAGATATCTGCATTTTCTAATTGTAAAACTGGTTTTTCCATAAAAATAGTCGTTTTTACAAACTTATTAGTTTCTTATGATTTTAGCATACAAAAATTCAATAATTCTTATTTTTGCAGTAAATTATTTTGAATATTTTTTTAGACATCATCCAACAAATTAAAAAAATGTTCGTTAATTAGGTTATAACAAAAACAATTGTATGAAATTTAGTTTTAGTATAAAATCTATTTTATCATTTACTTTCTTACTATCAACTTTTGTTGCTTTTTCACAACAATCTATTGCAGAGGCTAGTGTAATTACAGACTTTAACAATGCACTTAAACTTTATAATAATAAAGCGTATGCTGCTGCACAAAAAACCTTCGAAAAAGTACAAACAGATGCCAAAGAAAGTTCTAGTTTAAAAGCAGATGCATCTTATTACGATGCAATGTGTGCTGTAAAATTAAACCAAACTAATGCAGATGATAAAGTTTTAACTTTTGTTGATGAAAACCCAACAAGCAATAAAAAGAACAAAGCATTTTTTAATGTAGGTAATTATTACTTTGCCAATAAAAAAGCAGCACATGCTTTAAAATGGTATCAAAAAGTAAATATGGATTTAATTTCTGAGGATAACAGAAAGGAATTAAATTTTAAAATGGGTTATGGTTATGTAGTTGCGAATAGACTAACCTTAGCTAAAGATCGTTTTTTACCATTAATAAACGATGCTAAATATGGTAATGATTCTAGGTATTATTATGGTTATATAGCTTACAAACAAGAAGATTATGGCATTGCAGAATCTACGTTAAAAGAAATTGCTGATAATAAATCTTACAAATCAGAAATTTCTTATTATTTGTTAGACATCAGTTTTAAAGCTGGGCAATTTGAACGTTGTGTAAAAGTGGGTCCAGAACTTTTAAAAACAGCCAAAAGAAAAGACATTTCAGAAATATCAAAAATTGTGGGTGAAAGTTATTTTAACTTACAAAAATACGAAGAAGCAATTCCTTACCTTATTGCATATAAAGGCAAAGCTCGTAAATGGAATAACACAGATTATTATCAATTAGGTTATGCCTATTTTAAGCAAAACGATTTTGAAAACGCCATTAGTTATTTTAATAAAATCATCACTCAAAAAAATGAAGTATCACAAAATGCATATTATCATTTAGCTGAATGTTATTTAAATATTGATAAGAAAAATGAAGCTTTAAATGCGTTTAAAACCGCAAGCGAAATGACATTTAGCTCTAAAATTCAGCAAGATGCTGCTTTAAATTATGCTAAATTGAGTTACGAAGAAGGTAACCCTTTTGAAAACGTTTCTGATGTTTTACAGAATTATCTAAAAAAATATCCAAACTCAACTTCTTATAACGAAATTAATGAATTGGTAGTTTCATCATTTTTACATCAACAAGATTATCAAGGTGCATTAGATTATTTAAAAAAGAAAAAATCGCAAGAAAATTTAACACTAACATCAGAAGTTTCTTTATACAGAGCAATTCAGTTATTTAATCAAAAGAAATTACAACAATCTCTACCTTATTTTACAACTGCTAAAAGTGCAAATGATGCAGAAATTTCTCAAAAAGCAAATTATTGGGAAGCAGAAACTCTGTATCGTTTAGAAAATTATACAGAAGCTTTAGCCAAATTTAAATCAGCAAAAAACAATTTAACATCAATAAATAAGGAAGAATTTTCTTTGATAGATTATAATATTGGTTACACTTATTTTAAACTAAAAGAATACGAAAATGCAATTAATTTTTTTAATCGTTTTTCTAAAACTAAGGTTGATGATGAAGTTTTAATTG
This sequence comes from Polaribacter sp. Asnod6-C07, assembly GCF_045063625.1. Taxonomy (NCBI): domain Bacteria; kingdom Pseudomonadati; phylum Bacteroidota; class Flavobacteriia; order Flavobacteriales; family Flavobacteriaceae; genus Polaribacter; species Polaribacter sp. Asnod6-C07. Next base: position 554,887 of record NZ_JBEFOF010000005.1, read on the forward strand.
ATGATGCATTTATACGTTTAGGAGATAGTTATTTTGCATTAAGAAACTACTCAAGTGCCATTAATAATTATAAAACTGTAGTTGATAAAAATGGTGCAGAAGCAGATTATGCACAATATCAAATTGGTATGAGTTATGGTTTTCAAAACCAAAATGATGCTAAAATTGATGCATTATCCAAAGTAGTAAATAAGTATAGTAATTCTACTTTAAAAGATGATGCATTGTATCAATTAGCAAATACTTATACCAAAATAAAAGACAACAGAAAAGCACACCAAGCTTACGATCGTTTGTTAGCAAAACATCAAAAAAGTGCTTTTTTACCAAGAGCTTTAGTACGTCAAGGATTATTGTATTATAATGAAAATCAGAATGCAAAAGCTTTAGAAAAGTTTAAATTGATGGTGAGTAAATTCCCAAATTCTTCGGATGCTTTAGAGGCTGTAAGAAATGCCAAAAACATTTATGTAGATGAAGATAATTTAGATGGTTATGTTGCTTGGACAAAAACTTTACGATTTGTAAATGTTTCTGATAATGAATTAGAAAACTCAACTTTTGCAATTGCAGAACGAAAATACTTTGAAGGTAAAAATGATGGAAGTATTTTAAGTCTAAAAAAATATTTAAGAAATTTCCCAGATGGTAAAAACAGTTTAAAAGCGAACTATTACTTAGCAGATATTTTGTTTAAAGAAGGTTTATTTAACCAAGCTGCAGATAAATATAAAGTAGTTTTAGAAGCTGGCCAAAGTGAATTTAGCGAAGATGTTTTGGCTAAATTATCTCAAATATATCTACAAAAAGAAAATCTTAATGAGGCTATACCTTTGTTAGAAAGATTAGAACTTGAGGCTTATGTATCAGAAAATATTTTGTTTGCTCAGAGTAATTTAATGAAAGCATACTCAAAAACAGAATCTTATTTCTTGGCTATAGAATACGCTGAAAAAATATTGAAAAAAGACAAATTAGATGATAGTTTAGAATTAGATGCAAAAATTATTATTGCAAGAGCATCTTTTTTAAATCTAGATTTACAAAAAGCGCAAGAATATTATAGTGTTGTAGAACAAGAAGCAACAGGAGAGTTAAAGGCAGAAACCTTGTATTACAATGCTTACTTTAAAAATTTAGAAAACGAGTTTGAAGCATCTACCAAAGTTGTGCAAGAATTAATTGCAAATTATTCTGCTTATAAATATTGGGGAGTAAAGAGTTATGTAATAATGGCTAAAAATTATTACAGTTTAAAAGATGCTTACCAAGCAACATTTATCTTAGAAAACGTAATTAAAAACTTTACTCAGTTTGATGATATTGTAAAAGAAGCTCAAATAGAACTCGATAAAATAAAAGAAAACGAAGCCAAAACCAATAATTCTATAACTCCACAAAATAAAAATTAATGAAAAAAGGCTTAATCATATTTTTAATTTTCTTTGCATTGTTAGTCACAAATGCACAACAAACAAAACCTGTTGTTGCAAAAGACACCGTAAAAACTGAGGTTGTAGAAGTAATTACTACTTACAATCCAGAAATTGCAGATGCTAACAAGATTCATAAAAACCCTGTTGTAAATTTATCAGACAACAGCAAAAAGAAAAAACTGACTTATAACATTTTTTCGGCTCCAGTTGCATCTACTTTTATACCAAAAAGTGGTGTTGTAAAAGGTATAGATGTTGGTGTTAAAGAACGTATTTACGACAATTATATAGCTGCTGGTTTTGGCAATTTTACATCTCCTTATTTTGAAGCGTATTTACATAATTACACTCGTTTTGAAAGTGAAATTGGTGTTTCTCTTAAATACGAAGCTTCTTTAGCTAACATAGAAAACACAGACTTAGACAGCGATTTTTCTAATCTTTTAGCCAGTGTTTCTTACGAACAAGAAGAGCGTTATTTCGATTGGAAATTAATTTTAAACACAGAATTAAACAATTACAATTGGTATGGTTTACAAGAAAATTCTTTTGCACCAAGTACTATTCAAAATATAGAAGAAAACCAAGCTTATAAGTTTTTTAATGCAACTGGTGAAGTAGATTTTTTAGATTCTTATATAGATAAAAGTGTTTTGTCTTTGTCTTATTTTATGGACGATTATAAAAGCAGTGAGTTTTTTATAAACCTAAATACAAATTTTGATTTGCCTATTGATTTTATTAGTAGAAGTCTTAATAATTTACAATTAAAAACTTCTGTAGAATTATTAAATGGCGAATTTAAAAGCGATTATACTAATGATACTGCTTTAAAATACTCCATTTTTACTGCTAAATTAAATCCAGAATATAATGCCACTTTTGGTGGATTTTCTGTAAAATTAGGCGCAAAACTTTTTGGTTCTTTTGATGCTGAAAATAGTGTGAATAATGTTTTGGTTTACCCAGATATTAAGATTCAAAAATCAATAATAACAGAAAAACTTAATGCTTACGCAGGTGTTGTTGGTGATTTTAAAACCAATACTTACAAGAAATTTACTGAAGAAAATCCTTATGTTTCTCCTACTTTGTTCATTACCCAAACAGCAGAAAAATACAATGCTTTTTTAGGTTTTAATGGTGTAATTAATAACGATCTTAGTTTTAATTTATCAGCAAGTTTTAAAGAAGAGCAAGACAAGGCTTTATTCATCAGAAATAACTCAAAATCTAATGGCACTAATAATTTTATAAACGGTGTTGCTTTACAAGGTTTTGAATATGGCAATTCTTTTACATTAGTTTATGACGATGTAAAAACAACATCTTTTTTAGCAGAATTAGAATATGATTTAACCAAAAGAATTACACTTTCTACCAACGTTCAATTTGATAGTTATACAATGAGTTCTCAATTTGAAGCTTGGAACTTACCAACAATACAAGGTGCTTTTATTGGTAAATACAAAAGCAATAAATGGTATGCAACCACAAATATATTTTATGTTGGCGAAAGAAAAGACGTTATTTATGCATCAACTTCACCATCGGCTGTAAGTGCCATACAAACTTTAGATGCCTTTGTTGATGTTAATTTGAATGGAGGTTATCATTTTAACGATAAATTCTCAGCTTTTTTAAGATTAAATAATGTTCTAAATTCAGACTACCAACGTTTTGGAAACTTTAATGTGCAAGGTTTTCAAGTATTAGGAGGTATAACTTATAAGTTCGATTTTTAAATCCCTATTACTTAAAGTTTTAAATAGTTTAAGTTATTTAAAAAAGATATAAGTTAAAATCACATTTTTCTTATATTTACGACTATGCTTTATTACATTATAATAGCTTTTCAAGCTTTTTGTATTTTTCACGTTTATAAAAGTAGAAACGAAACCTATTGGTACTTTGTTATCTTTTTTGTACCTGTAATTGGCTCTTTAGTTTACCTTTTTATGCACATACTTAATGGGGCTAATTTAAAAAGTTTAACAGATGCTGTAGATACTGCTTTAAACCCTACTAAAAAGATTAAAGAACTAGAAAAGAGGTTAAGTTTTTCAGAAACCTATCAAAACCTAATAGATTTAGCAGATGCACATAGAGACAATAAAGATTTTGCATTAGCAATACCCTATTATGAGAAAGCTTTAGAAGGGAATTACAAAAACAATCCTCATACATTAAATAAAGCTATAAAATGCTATTTTGAATTAAAGGATTATAACAAAGTAAAAGCTTACGCAAGTAAAATAGATTTAGACAAATCCTTTAGAAGTTCTCTTTATATTTATGCTATTTCTTTAGAAAAATGTAACGATTTTGATGAAGCTGAACATCAATTTAAAAAAATTGACAAAAGATATTCTAATTACCCAGAAAGATTAGAACTATCAAAATTTTTTATTAGAAGAAACAAAAAGGAAGAAGCAAAAATTGTTTTAGAAGAGATTATTGCTGAAATAAATAATATGATAGAAGTAAATCAACGAAAATATAGATACATCTATCAAGAATCTAAGAAATTATTAAAGGAAGTTTAATTCCTATTCAAACTCTACATCACATGAAAAAAATTATATTTTTAATACCCTTTTCTTTATTAATCTTTTCTTGTAATAAAAGCATAGAAAAAAAAGAGAATTCCAATCTGCTTTCTATTGCAGAAAAAACAGATTCTACAAACATTAAAACTATTTTTAATTCTGCTTTAACAGAAGGTAAATCTTATGAGTGGTTAAGAGACTTAACAAAAAATGTTGGTGGTAGATTATCTGGTTCTCCAGAGGCGCAAAAAGCTGTAGAATGGGGAGAAAAGTTAATGAAAGAAGTAGGTTTAGATTCTGTTTGGTTGCAACCAGTTATGGTACCTCATTGGGTTCGTGGCGAAAAAGAAGTAGCAACTTACACAACAAATGGAAATCAGAAAAATGTGCCAATTTGTGCTTTAGGTTTTTCTGTTGCAACACCAAATTCTGGAGTTTTAGCAGAAGTTATTGAGGTTAAAAGTTTAGAAGAAGCTAAAGCTTTAGGTAATAAAATGGAAGGTAAAATTGTGTTTTTTAATCGTCCTTTTGATGATACATTAATCAATACTTTTAGAGCTTATGGAGGTTGTGTAGATCAACGTGTTAGAGGTGCAGCTATTTGCGGAGAGTTTGGAGCAAAAGGTGTAATTGTACGTTCTATGACTAATTCTATTGATGATTATCCACATACAGGAACAATGAGTTATGGAGATTTACCAATAGAAAAACACATACCTACTGCAGCAATTAGTAGTAAAGCTGCTAATATTTTAAGTGATGATTTAAAAGCAAATCCTAATTTAAAATTCTACTTTAAACAAAGTTGTAAAACTTTACCAGATGCCCCTTCTTTTAATGTTGTTGGTGAAATAAAAGGAGAAAAAACACCAGAAAACATTTTTGTGGTTGGTGGTCATTTAGATTCTTGGGATTTAGGTGAAGGTGCTCATGATGATGGAACAGGAATTGTACAGTCTTTAGAAGTTGCTTATCTGTTTAAAAAGAACAACATCAAACCAAAAAATACCATTAGAATTGTGTTTTTTATGAACGAAGAAAATGGAACAAGAGGTGCTAAAAAATATGCTGAACTAGCAACTTTAAACAAAGAAAACCATATTGGAGGATTAGAATCTGATGCTGGTGGCCATACACCAAGAGGTTTTTCTATTGATGCTAATAGTGTAAACACAGAATTGTTACAAAGCTGGAAGAAATTACTTTCTCCTTATGGTTTACACGATTTAGACAAAGGTGGTTCTGGTGCAGATATTAGCCCATTAAAAGGCGAAAATGTAACTTTAGTAGGTTACAGACCAGATTCTCAACGTTATTTCGATTATCATCATACAAGTAGAGATACTTTTGATAAGGTTAATAAAAGAGAATTAGTTTTAGGTAGTGCATCTATGGCAAGCATTGTTTATTTAATGGATAAATATTTATACTCAGATTCGCCAGTAAAACTTTAAAGTAATTGAAAATAAGAGTCCTAATATTAAAAATTATTTATAGTTCACTTTCCTGCTTCGCAGGAATTATGAATTTAATTAAACCTAAGCTTTTCAAACACTTTGTTTCAATTTTATTACCTAAAAAAGAGAATAAGTACACTGCTGGTATTATCGAATTTATTTTAGGTTTAGGTCTTTTATTTAGAGCAACTGTAAAATATTCAGCATTAAGTATAATTATATTATTCATTCATATATGGAATGTAACAAAAGTAAAACCTGAAATAGGTTAAAAGAAATTAGAAATCATTAGAATTCCACTTCAATTTATATTAATCTATAGAATATATTTTGTGTATATTCACTAATTATTTATGATAAAAAATATCCCCATCTTATTTTTAACACTATTACTGTTTTCTTGTGGTAAGGAAAAGGTAGACTTAATTGTCTATAATTCTACCACCTACACAATTAATGACCTTTTTCAAAAAAAAGAGGCTTTTGCAGTAAAGGACGGGAAATTTGTTGCTACTGGTACTGATGAAGAAATTTTAGACAATTACATTGCTTTAGATACTGTAAATGCACAAGAAAAAGCAATAATACCTGGCTTAATAGATGCACATTGTCATTTTTACAGAATGGGTTTACAACAACAAAAAGCAAATTTAGAAGGCACAAAAAGTTACGATGCTATTCTAGATACTTTAGTAGCATACCAAAAAGAAAAAAATGTAAGTTTTATAACTGGTCGTGGTTGGGACCAAAATGATTGGGAAGTAAAAGAGTTCCCAACTAAAGAAAAATTAGATGCTTTGTTTCCATCAACTCCAGTTGCCATTACAAGAATAGATGGCCATGCATTATTAGTAAACCAAGCAGCCCTAAACTTAGCAGGTATTAATAAAGACACTCCTGTAACTGGTGGAGAAATCATTACTAAAAACGGAGTAATGACTGGTGTTTTAATTGATGCTGCTATGGATTTTATAAAAATACCAGAACCAACAAGACAAGAATCTATTGACGCTCTTTTAGAAGCTCAAAAGATCTGTTTCTCTTATGGATTAACAACTGTAGATGATGCAGGTTTAGATAAAAACACAATCGATTTAATTGATGACTTACAAAAGAAAAATCAATTAAAAATGCGAATTTATGCAATGGTTTCTGGTGATAAACAATCGCAAATTGATTACTATATAAAACAAGGAATTTACAAAACAGACAGATTAAATGTACGATCTTTTAAAGTCTATGGTGATGGAGCTTTAGGCTCTAGAGGTGCTGCTTTACGTGAACCTTATTCTGATAGAGAAAATCATTTTGGAGCTTTAATTTATACTCCAGAAAGATATAGAGAAATTGCCAAACAAATTGCTGCTTCAGAATTTCAAATGAACACACATGCAATTGGTGATTCTGCAAATACTTGGATGTTAAAAACCTATAAAGAAGCTTTAAAAGACCAAGAAGATAGACGTTGGCGAATTGAACATGCACAAATAATATCTAGTAAAGATTTTAGAAGTTTTAACAACATTATACCTTCTGTACAACCAACTCATGCAACTTCAGATATGTATTGGGCAGAAGAAAGGATAGGCAAAGAAAGAATGAGAGGTGCATACGCTTATAGAAATTTATTAAACAGATATGGAAAAATTGCTTTAGGTACAGATTTTCCTGTGGAAAAAGTAAATCCGTTTTTAACGTTTTACGCTGCAAGACATCGTAAGGATTTAGAAGGTTTTCCAGAAGAAGGTTTTCAAATTGGTAATGCTTTAACAAGAACTCAAACTTTAAAAGGGATGACAATTTGGGCTGCACATGCAAATTTTGAAGAGCAAGAAAAAGGAACAATTGAAGTTGGTAAATTTGCAGACTTTGTAATTCTAAGTCAAGATCTTATGAGTATAGATGGTAATGAAATACCTAATACAAAAGCAATAGCTACTTATTTAAATGGAGAAAATGTGTATACCATAAAAGAAGTAGTTAAAAAGAATGAAGAAGAAAAGGAAGAAAAAATAATAGAAAACGAAAAAACAGAATAAATTTAAACTTACTTATGAAATCCTATTTATCAATAATAATTTTAGCACTTACATGTATTTCTTGTTTAAACTCTGAGCCAATAGATGAAAATCCTGTTGATTATGATGCTTTAAACGAAATTGAAATTCAAGATTATATTACTGAAAACAATTTAAATCCAGAAAAAAGTGATTCTGGTTTGTATTATATCATAAAAGAAGAAGGTGTTGGAGTTTCACCAACAATTACATCTAATGTAACTGTATATTATAAAGGTTATAACACAGATGGTGTTGTTTTTGATGAAAGTTCTGAAGATGGTGCAACCTTTAATTTAAATCAATTAATTACTGGTTTTTCTGAAGGTATAACTTACTTAAAAGAAGGTGGTGAAGCTACTTTAATAATTCCTTCTAAAATTGGCTACCCTTATTATTCCTATTCTTCTTTGGCAGGAGAAGTGGTTCTTTTCGATGTAAAACTTATAACGATTAATTAAAAAAATATAAACTCTATATTATTTTTTTAACCCTAAAGTTATTAACTTAAAGATAAAACCCCAATCTAGGAATCAAATTTATTCTCAATCAGAAAATACATAGTTATTCTCAATAAAACATCTAAAAAACAATCATTAATTCATTTTTTTAGCAATTAAAATATAATTACTATATTTGGTTAACCAAATTGGTTAACCATTTATTAATTATTAACTTAAAACTAAAACTATCGAAAAAATGATTACTTTAAACTTACTAAAACAAAAAAAAACACTTTTTAACACATTACTACTATTTTTAAGCTTCACAATAGCTGCGCAAGAAACAACAAGCAATACAGAAATAAGTGGTGTAACTGCTGTCTCTGCTTTTGATGAAGAAGTTACTGACACTAAAAATAACGTGAAAGAACGCATTGTTGATAATGATGATGATACTGATTGGGCAGGAAACTTAGGTAATGCTACAGGTGAAGCTTCGTTAATTTTTAACTTAGGAGCTACTTATAATTTAGCTGAAATTCAATATTTAACTCTAGCTAAAGATGATCCTTATGGTTTTCAATTATTAGTTTCTTCTGATGGTACTAATTATACTGATGTATATGGAGGAGCTAAACAACAAAGTAATATAGATGGCACTTACAAACAGTTTATTTTGCCTAGTGTACAAAATAGTATAACTCATGTAAAACTAATTTGTTATGGTAGAATAAACGCAACTACAGAAGCAAACTCAAGTGCTTGGAACACTATTAGCGAATTACGTTTTTACCAAGAAGGTGCTGTAGCTTCTGTTGAAGAGAAGGAATTAAATTTAACCCAATTATATCCAATACCTACAAACAATCAATTACAAATAAATGATGTTAGCAATAAAGTTAGCAAAGTTGAAATCTACAACTTACTAGGTAAAAAAATTATATCTAAAAAAATTACTAATACAGTTCAAACCATAAATACATCTGAATTATCTGAAGGTATTTACCTTGTACTATTATCTAATGAAAATAATATAAGTACAACAAAAAAAATTATAATACAGCATTAAATTTAAATTGTTCCCTTTTTTTTTACGTAAATAAAAGCAAAAAGCGAAACTTAAAAAGTTTCGCTTTTTTGATTTATAATAAAATAAATAGTAATATTATTTAAGATCTTGCAATAAAACCTCAACAGCTTTTTTAAGTTGATCATCTTCATTCCTTGCTTTCCAACCTGGTTTGTTTTCTACTAAAACATCTGGTACTGCTGGCCCATGTTCCATATTTAATCCAGATTCTTTAACGTACCAAGCTCTATATGGCATTCTAATAGAACCATCTTGCAAACGATGACTACCTGTAGAAATTACTGCTCCAAATGTTGGCTGACCTACTAATTTACCTAATTTTAAGCTCTTAAATGCGTGTGCAAAAATCTCTGCATTAGAATAACTACTTTGATTAGATAATGCTACTAAAGGTTTAGTATTAACAGATAAAACAGCTCTTTCATTATAAGGATAGTTTTCTTTATACTTTAAATTATTTTTCTGAAGATTATCTGTAGCATCTCTTGGCACTGTATAAGCATGTTGCTGATAAGTTAAAACGGCTAATAATCGATCAGTGGTCCAACCACCTCCATTATTTCTAACATCTATTACAATACCTTTTTTACCATAACCACTTGCTTTTAATTCACGCTCAAAACGCTCAAAACTTGGCAAGTTCATTCCTTGAATATGAATATAACCTAACTGTCCATTAGAATATTCATCAACTAATTTTTTACGAGAATTTATCCATTCTTCATAACGTAAACTACTAATAGTTCTTGTAGATTCTGTTCTTACTACAACCTCTTTTTTATCAGCTAAAGTTAAAAGAATTTCATCACCAGAAGTATTTCTTAAAACACTATAAAAATTTGTGTTTTTACCAATTTTCTTTCCATTTACAGCAGTAATAACATTACCAGTACTTAAAGAAACATTTGTTTTTGTTGCAGCTGAATTTGGTAAAATATAATCAATTTTAACACCATTATTTACATTAGAAACTGCTAAACCTAAAAGACCAACTTTATCACTAGAAACTTCTTCTGGAGAACTACCTCTGTACCCCATATGACTTGCATTCAATTGTCCAAGCATATTATTATACATAAAAGTATAGTCTTGTTTTGTAGCTGCAGATAAAACCCAAGGAGTATATCTTTTAACAATCTTATCCCACTCATAACCATGATATTGTGGGTCGTAAAAACCTGCAGTTATTGCTCTTACTCCTTCATAAAAAACTTGTTCGTTTAATTTATCATTATAAACTGTATAAGTTGCAGAGTGTGAAAAAGAAGCAACCTTATCACTCTTTAAACTTAAAGATTTTAATTTCCCTCTAGATGAATAATACAAAGTACCTTTGTTTAAGCTATTGCCACCAACAAAAGTTACACCTTTAACTTCTTTAGGAGTACCTCCTAATAAATCTACTTTATAATATCCATTGCTTCTAGTTGCTGGATTTGTTGCAGAAATATAAATACTTTTACTATCTGCACTAAACATAGCTCCATATTCATTACCTGCCCAACTTGTTAATTGCACTAATCTATCATAAATTTTATCTTCATCTATCTTAACAACAACCTCTTTTTTATCTTTCTTTTTATCTTTCTTTGGTTGATAATAATCACCTTCTTTATAATCAGATCTCGTTTTTTCCCAATCAGATTTTTGCAACCAAACCATCCAAGTATCATAATTGATACCTCCTCTATCTCCTGCTCTATTAGAAACAAAAGAAAGTTTTTTACCATCAGGACTCCAAACTGGTCTAGAATCTGACCTTGGATGCATAGAAATATTCATCTTTTTTGATGGATTTTCTATAGACTGAATATAAATTTCGCTATCAAAATCTAAATCTGATTGAGAGTAAGCAATGTATTTACTATCAGGACTCCAAGCAACACTATTTGCAGCAGCCCAAGTATCTGAATAACTTTTTGGTTTGTCTAATTTCCCATCATTTACATCTGCAATAACTAATTGACCTCTACCAATTCTGTAGGCTAATTTCTTTCTGTTTGGAGATAAAATAGGTTCAAAAACATCAATTTTACTTTTAGTAAGTTGAGTTACTTTTATTTTTAAACTTCTATTTAAACTCACGTTTTCATCCGTAGAAACAACTTTATACAGTTCATTTTGACCACTTCTGTCAGATAAAAAACCTAAAGTATTATCATCAATCCAAAAAGGGTTATCATCTCTAAAAGGATGATTACTTACATTATTCGCTTTTGTTTGGTCTTTGTTGTTTTCTTTTACAAAAATTTCTCCATTAATACTTAAAGCGATTAATTTTCCATTAGGTGATACACTTAAATCTCTAATTCCGTCTGAAACTGTTTTTGTTTCTTCTAATTCGAATCTATTATCTGTAGCTAAATTTAAGTTTACTTTACTAGATTTTCCGTTTTGGATTTTAAAAACTTCAATTCCACTATTGTAAACAATTGTACCAATATTACTTACTGAAAAAGATAAAACTCCATCAACTTTTAAATTTGTTAATTGAGTTTCAGAACCAGATTTACTACCATTTGCATTTAATGATGTTTTGTAAATATTATATCTACCACTTTCTGAACCTATATAATACAGATTGTTATTTGCATCCCAAAGTGGAGTATGATCGTTCTTTTTACTAGTTGTAATTTGATGATATTGTTTTGATTTTATATTATAAATCCAAATATCTCTTTGTGCAGGGCCATTATAATCTTCTCTAGAAATTCTACAAGTTCCTTTTACAAAGGCAACAAAATTTCCATTTGGAGAAACAGAAGCTTGACTTCCTAAAGCTTCCATAAAACGAGTTGGTGTTTCTCCTTTTTCGTTAATTTTATAGATAGAAGACTCTCTTTCTGTACCTTTAAAAATTCGGTTACTAGAAAAAATAATATCTCCATTTGCATTCCACTGACTTGGAGTATCTGTTGTTGGATAGAAGGTTATTTGATTTGGTACACCACCATTTAAATCAGTTTTAAAAATATTTCTACTTCCTTTTCTATTGGACATAAAAATAATTTCGTTGCTTTTGGTATTCCAGATAGGATTACTCTCATAAGCTTGATGAATGGTTAATCTATTAGTTTGATTAGTGTTTAAATCTAACACCCAAATATCTCCATGATAACCAAATGCCATTTTAGAAGCATCAGGACTAATGGTTGGTGTTCTTACCAACGAATTTTGGGCGTTTAAAAAAGTTAAATTACAGAGAACTGCAATGAATAGAATAGTTTTTTTAGTCATTTTATTTGAATTTAAAACAACTAAGTTAGACTATATTAAGACCGGTTCTTAAATTTCGAAAATTGTTTAAGACTGTTTTAAGTTTTATTTAACTAATTATCGGTTTTATAAAACCATCAATAGAGGCAACTCCGTTTTTCCCTAAATTTTTAATAAAAGCAGAACCTATAATTGCACCATTTGCATAATTACAAGCTGTATTAAATGTTTGTTTATCAGAAATACCAAAACCAACAATTAGATTACTTTTTAAATTCATTGCTTTAATTCTTTCGAAATAAGCAACTTGTTTATTAGAAATTTCTCCTTTAGCACCTGTAATTGATGCAGAAGCCACAACATAAATAAATGCTTTTGAATATGCATCTATCTTTTTAATTCTTTCTTCTGATGTGTGAGGTGTTATTAAAAACACATTTGTAAGTCCGTATTTATCAAACAATTCTTGATAATGATTTTCGAATTCCACCATAGGTAAATCTGGTAGAATTAACGTATCAATACCACAATCTACAACTTTTTGACAGAATTTATCTTCACCATATTTTAACATTTGATTTAAATACCCCATTAAAACTAAAGGTGTTTTATTGGTTTCTTTAATCGTCATTAACTGCTCAAAAACCAAATCTAGGTTAATACCATTTTCTAGTGCTTTTTGACTACTATCTTGTATCGTTGGTCCATCAGCTAAAGGATCTGAATAAGGTAAACCAACCTCAATAAAATCTACACCACTTTTTTCTAATGCAGTAATTACTTTAGTTGTATCATCTAATTTTGGATAACCACAAGTAAAATAAATTGATAATAAATTTTTATCTTTTTGTTGAAATAATTCTTTAATTGAATTCATAATTATTTGTTGTCATTCCTGCCTAGGCAGGAATCTTTTTTTAAATGTACTCATGTTAATTATGAGATTCCTGCTTTCGCAGGAATGACAGTTACTAATCTTCTAAATGTTTAATATAGGTTTCTAGGTCTTTATCTCCTCTACCAGATAAATTTACAACCACAACTTGGTCTTTTGTAAATTTAATTTTTGATAATACAGCTAAAGCATGCGCACTTTCTAGAGCAGGGATAATTCCTTCAATTTTTGTTAATTCGTAAGCAGCCGTTAATGCTTCTGTATCAGTTGCATCCATAAAATTTGCTCTTTTAGAATCGAATAAATAGGCATGCAAAGGTCCAACACCTGGATAATCTAAACCAGCAGAAATTGAATAAGGCTCTACAATTTGGCCATATTCATCTTGCATTAAAATGGTTTTAGAACCGTGAATAATACCAACTTCACCTAATTGAGAAGTAGCAGCACTCTCTCCAGAATTTACACCTAAACCAGAAGCTTCTACAGCAATTAGCTCTACTTCTTCATCATCCATATAATGATAAAAAGCACCAGCTGCATTAGAACCACCACCAACGCAAGCTATAATTGTATCTGGGTTTTCTTTACCTGTTTTTTCTTTTAATTGCCATTTTATTTCTTCAGAAATAACAGCTTGTAAACGAGCAACCATATCTGGATATGGATGTGGACCAACTACAGAACCAATTAAATAAAAGGTTTCTGGATGCTGAATCCAGTATCTTATAGCTTCATTTGTAGCGTCTTTTAAAGTTTTACTTCCACTTAATGCTGGAACTACTTTTGCGCCTAACATTTTCATTCTAGCAACATTTGGTGCTTGACGCTCAATATCTTTTTCGCCCATAAAAACAGTACATTCTAAGCCCATTAAAGCACAAACTGTAGCAGTTGCAACTCCATGCTGACCTGCGCCTGTTTCTGCAATAATTTTAGTTTTACCTAATTTCTTAGCAATCAAAATCTGACCAATTGTATTGTTTACTTTATGAGCCCCTGTATGATTTAAATCTTCTCTCTTTAAATAGATAAAAGCACCATATTTCTCTGACAAACGTTTGGCTAAATACAAAGGACTTGGCCTACCAACATAATCTTTTAATAAAGATTTATATTCGTTTTGAAATTCATCAGATTCGATAATTTTAATATAATTATCTTCTAACTCTTTTACATTTGGATATAACAATTCTGGAATAAATGCTCCACCAAATTGTCCATAATATCCATTTTTGTCTGGCTGAAATTGTGATTTCATATTTTTATTTTTTGTAATTCCGAATTACGAAACAATCTCCTAATTAATCAGCAGATTATTTTACTACGTTCGTAATGACGTTCTTTTTAAACTCTTTTAATTCTTCTATTTTCTTTCTACCTGGCTCCATTTCAAATTTACTATTTACATCTAACGCGTAAATGGGTAAATTTGTTTTTCTTACTATTTGGATTTGTTCTATATCTTTTGGACCAATTCCACCACTTAAAAAGAAAGGTTTACCATAAGGATATTTTTCTAAAACAGACCAGTCAAATTTTGTTCCATTACCTCCTCTTTCTTTACCTTTTGTATCAAACAAAAAGAAATCAACAACATCTAAATACGGTTTTAAAACATCAAAATTAAATTCGTCTTTAATTCCAAAAACTTTAATTATTTCAACTTCATTTTTCGAGATATAATGTTGATTTTTCTTCTTTTTAATCTGCTTGTTTTCTTCAATAAACAAAGCTCTGTTTTCTGATAATTGTTTCTTTAATTTGATAATATATTCTACAGATTCATCACCATGCAATTGAATAGCATCTAATCTATATTCTTCTACTAGCGAAATAACAATCTCTACATATTCATTAACAAAAACACCCGTTTTTTTAATCGAATTTGAAAATTCTGGAATAATGCCTTCAAAATTTCTTTTGGATTTTTCATAGAAAATAAACCCTAAATAATCAGGATTTAATTCAGCAACTTGCTGAATATTTTCTACATATTTCATTCCACAGACTTTCAGTTTCATACTTATCTAATTTGACTGATGAACTCTTGACAAGCTTCTCCAGGGTTTTCTTCTTTCATAAAATTCTCACCAATTAAAAATCCTTGAAACCCAAATTCTTTTAAACCAGTAATAATTTTTGGGTCAGAAATTCCGCTTTCTGAAACCTTAATACAAGTATCAGGAATTTGATTTGCTAATTTTATAGAGTGTTCTAAATCAACTTCAAAAGTTTTTAAATTTCTGTTATTGATTCCGATAATTTTGTTATCTAAATCATTAATTTTATCTAAATCTTCTTGCGTGTGCACTTCATATAAAACACTTAAACCCAAATCTGTAGCAAGATTTCCGTAGTTTTTTAACTCTGCTGATGTTAAACAAGAAGCAATTAATAAAATTACATCTGCACCAATTGCTTTAGCTTCTACAATTTGAAAAGCATCAACCACAAAATCTTTTCTTAAAATCGGTTTTTGTTGATTGATTGTTCTTGCCTCCATTAAATCTGCCATTGTTCCACCAAAAAAAGAAGTATCTGTTAAGATAGATTGCGCAGCAACATTTGCATCTAAATACCCATTAGTTACTTCTGCAATGGTTGCTTTATCATTGATTATTCCTTTGGAAGGAGATTGACGTTTAAACTCGGCAATAATTCCTGTTGAACCAACTTCTAGTAAAGCCTTTTTTAATGAAAAAGGTGTTCTATCAAAATTAGGACTTTCTACTAATTTCTTAATAGGAACTTCTGCTTTTATTTTAGCAATTTCCTTCTTTTTAAATGCGATTATTTTATCTAAAATTGTCATTATTTTCAATATTTGTCATTTCGACTTTTTGGAGGAATCTTATTATTATTTTTAGATTTCTCAACTTGATTTCATTTCGTTCGAAATGACATTATTTATTTAATTTTTTATTTCTATATCTAAGAAAAAAGTAAACAATTACACCTACTATTAAACCAATAATCATTTGTTTAAAAAGATCTTTGGTTTGAATTCCTATAGCTGTTCCCATTAATAAGAAAGCAGGTATTATCAAAATTATATTGTTTTTCTTTTTTGCCATTTTAAATATTTACTAATTTATCTAAGGTCTGTTTTGCTTTACCTCCAAACAAAGAACTTTTTGCTTCTTCAAATGCAGTTTCAAAAGACTTTTGACCATCAACAATCGTTAATGCAAATGCAGCATTTGTTAAAACCACATTATTTTGTGCTTCAGTACCATTTCCCTCTAAAATAGATTTAAAAATTTTAGCAGCATCAGCTACAGAATTCCCTCCAAAAATATCAGACTGTTGTAACCTTTTTTGCCCTAAATCTTCAGGAGTTATCAATTGTTCTCCTTTTTTATTGAATAATTTAAATCCGCTTGTTAGCGAAATTTCATCATAACCATCTAAAGCGTGAATAATTCCGTAATTGATATTTTCTTCTTCTTGTAAAATGTAATTATACAAACGTGCAACTTCCAAATTAAAAGTACCTAACATGTGGTTTTGAGGAGAACTCGGATTTACCAAAGGTCCTAACATATTAAAAAACGTTTTTAACTTTAACGCTTTCCTTGTTGGTCCAACAGCTTTCATTGCTGGATGAAATTTTGGTGCGTGTAAAAAACAAATGTTTGCTTTTTCTAAATGTTCACGTAAAATATTTTCATCATTTGTAAAATTGTACCCAAAGCTTTCTAACATATCTGAAGAACCAGATTGAGAAGACACAGAATAATTACCGTGTTTTGCCACTTTTTGACCTGTACCTGCAACTATAAATGATGTTAATGTTGATATATTGAATGTATCTTTTCCATCACCTCCAGTTCCAACAATATCAATAGTATTGTAATCTGATAAATCTACTTTTATAGCTAATTCTTTTAACGCATCTCTAAAACCAGAAAGTTCATCTGCAGTTATAGGACGCATCATAAAAACAGTCATAAATGATGCTAAATGTGCATCATTATATTTTTCTGCAGCAATATCTTTTAAGATTTGTTTTGCTTCAGATTTAGACAATCTTTCGTGATTGTATAATTTATTTAATATGTCTTTCATAAAAAAGTCCCTTTTAATTTCTCTCTTAGGTAAAATTAGGATGGGCTATTTGCATTGATAAAATTAGTTACCAATTGCTCCCCAACATCTGTTAAAATAGATTCTGGATGGAATTGAACCGCAGAAATATTAAAACGCTTATGTTCAATTGCTTGAATTAATCCATCTTCATCTCTTGCAGTTACTACTAACTCAGGAGGAAAATCTATATCTGTTGCAGCCCAAGAATGGTAACGTGCTGCTAAAAATGTTTCAGGAACATCTTTAAAAATTTCTGCTTCTGTATTTACAACTCTCATTTCTGTAGCAACCCCATGAAAAACATCTTCTAAATTGATAATGGTTCCTCCAAAAACTTCTGTAATTGCTTGTAAGCCTAAACACACTCCAAAAATTGGTTTAACACCTGCATAGGTTTTAATTACATCTTTTAAAATCCCTGCTTCGTCTGGAATTCCTGGTCCTGGAGATAACATAATTATATCGTAGTTACCTACATCTGCAATACTGATTTCATCGTTTCTAAAAACTGCAGGAAATTTTCCTGTAATTTTTTCTACCATATGAACTAAGTTATAGGTAAACGAATCGTAATTATCTAAAATTAATATTTTCATTTTAAAAAGCTTTTGGCTTTTGGTTTTTGGCAACTAGCTAAAAGCTAACAGCAAATAACTAAAAGCATTCTTTAAATATTTTCCGCTAAAATCAACGCTTTTTTTAACGCTGCTAATTTATTATTTACTTCTTGTAATTCTTTTTCTTCATCAGAATGAATTACGATTCCTGCTCCTGCTTGGTAATATAAAGTCTTGTTTTTACTTACAAAACTACGAATTGCAATCGCTAAATTTACAGAACCATCAAGACCAATAATACCAACTGCTCCACCATAAAAACCTCTAGATTGATTCTCGTATTTATCAATTAACTGCATTGCTTTGTATTTTGGTGCTCCACTTAAAGTTCCTGCAGGAAAAGTATCACCTACAATTTCTATCGGATTTCCTTTTAATTGACCAGAAACTGTAGAAACTAAATGAATTACATGACTAAAATACTGTACTTCTTTAAAAACCTCAACTTCTACCTTATCTGCGTGTTTACTTAAATCGTTTCGTGCTAAATCTACCAACATTACGTGTTCTGCAGTTTCTTTTTTATCTGCGGATAATTTTTTACCCAACTGAATATCTTTTGCCATATCACCAGTTCTTCTAAAAGTACCTGCAATTGGATTGATAGTTGCTTTACCTGCAGAAATTTTAATTTGTGCTTCTGGTGAAGATCCCATTAATTTAAAAGAACCATAATCAAAATAAAATAAATATGGAGATGGATTTATAGAACGTAATGCTCTATACACATTAAATTCATCACCTTTAAATTTTTGTTGAAATTGGCGAGATAAAACTAACTGAAAAACATCTCCTCTTTTACAATGAGATTTTGCTTTTTTTACATAATCAATAAATTCTTCTCCTTTTACATTTGATGTCTCATCACCAACAATATCAAACTTTTGAGTATTAAAAGTTTGTGCATCTATAATTGTCTGAATTTCCTTTATTCTTGATTCAGTGCCCTGTTCTATATTTTCTATCAATGTCATTTCATCATTAAAATGATTGATAGCAATAATAAATCTGTAAAAACTATATTGTAATAGAGGAATTGCAGAAGGAGCATCAGCAACAGATAATTCAATATTTTCAAAATACTGAACAGAATCATAAGTTGTATAACCATACAAACCGTTAAATGATTTTAATTCTGCAGGACAATCTAAAGCGATTGATTTACTATAATTTTCGAAAATAGTATTGAAGTTTCTACCAATTTCTTGATTTTCTAATTCAACTCCATTATGCGAAAAACTTAAATAATGATTTTCTGCTTTTATAGAAACCACAGGCTCAATAGCTATAAACGTAAAACTTTCGTCTTTACTATGATAATCTGAACTTTCTAGCAAAAGTGTATTTGCATATTTATCTCTAAAACGTAAATACAAACCTACAGGAGTTATTGTATCTGCAATTTTAGTTTTGTGAATGGTTTTAAACTGTATTTTTTTCATTTTTATGCTGAAATAGATTCAGGATCTTTTTATTTTTTTGCTGATATAAATTCAGCATAAAAAAAGGCTTATCGTGAGATAAGCCTTTTTTTATATTTTATACATATAGGATTAGTTCTCACTTATTAGATAAGAGAGTTCCACCACCAAGTATTGTTTATTATTTTCTTCATACTGAATTACAAATGTAAAGAGCTATTTCTTTTTGCACAAATTTTATTTTATCTTTTTTTCTCTTAATTAGACTTTTTAAAAGAAAAATTCAATAAATCGTTTTCGTACTTACATTTACATATGTTAATAATCATTTTAATTAAATATTATAACAGGTTAAATGAAATCTATTTACAATACCAAACAAAAAACTTAAATTTGTAACTCCAAACAACGTGTTTGATTTGAATTTACTGAATTAATGTCTACACCAATGATTTATCTTATAAATTATTGGTGTTTTCTTTTAAAAACTAATTAATTAACGTGGCAGACACAACAATTCTATATATATTTGCTACCAATTAATAATGATTATGAATAATAACAACAATAATAATTTTAATAATCCTAATTTTTAGGATTGGAAGGTTGTTGTTTAGAAATATATAAATAAAGCCTTCCGATTTCGGAAGGCTTTACTTTTTAATTAAAAGCAATATTAAGATGAGTAAAATTATGACAGTAGACATATTGTCTAGTATTAAAGGAGCTCAGCCATCTGAAGCTGTAAATAAATTATTTGAGGTAATTAAAAATGCCAATTTAACGAATAACAATTCTTTTAAGAATAATCATAATAATGCTGTTTCTCTAGATGATTTGAGAGAGGATGTTGTAATAGACAGCCCAAAAGAAGAGAAAAAAATAATTATTGAAAATTTCCCTAAAGAAAAAAACGGCTATTTAGTTGTTTCTAAAGTGATTGAAGAATAAATATGAAATCGCAAATACACAAAATCCATCAACAATTGATGGCCAAAGAATTTACTTGTACAATGTTAGTACAAGACAAATTAAATTTACTAAAATCGAATTCTTATAATTCTGTAAATTCTTTGTTAGATAAAATGGCTCTAGAATTGGCGGCTAAAGTTGATGCTAAAATTGAAAGCGGACAAGAAATTGGACTTTTAGAAGGAATACCTTTCGGAATTAAAGATGTTTATATGGTACAAGGAACTTACACCACAGCAAGTTCTGATTTACTAAAAAATTATAAATCGGCTTACACAGCTACTGCAATTCAGAAATTATTAGATGCAGGTGCAATTCCTTTAGTAAAAGAAAATTGCGATAGTTTTGGTCACGGTTCATCATCTGAAAACACCATTTTTGGTGCTGTAAAAAATGCCATTAATTCAGATTTAGTTTCTGGAGGTTCAAGTGGAGGTTCTGCTGTAAATGTTGCCAAAGATTATACCGTTTTTTCTATTGGTGGAGATACTGGAGGTTCTATTCGTCAGCCAGCAGGTTATAATAATGTCTTCGGATTAAAACCTACTTATGGTAGAATTTCTCGTTTTGGAATTATGGCATACGCATCTTCTACAGATTGTGTTGGGCCAATTGCAAAATCAATTGAAGATATTAGAATCGTTTTAAATGTAATGAGTGGTAAAGACATAAAAGATCAAACTACTTATCAATCAGAAAAAATATCCGAAGAAACTATTTTAAATACTGATGAAATAAAAACCATTGGTTATTTTAAAAACTTTATAGAAAGTGATGCTATTGATGCCCAAGTAAAAGCAGATTTTTTAGCATCCATAGAAAAAATAAAAACAAAAGGAATTGAAGTTAAAGAACTTGATTTCTTTGAATCTGATACTTTAGTTTCTACATACTATACTTTAGCAATGGCTGAAACTGCTTCTAACCTATCAAGATTAGATGGTACAAATTATGGAGCAAGAATTGAAGGTGATAATTTAAAAGACACCTATTCTATTACTCGTTCAGAAAACTTCTCTGAAGAATCTAAAAGAAGAATTGTTGGTGGTAATCAAGTTTTATCTCAAGGTTTTTCTGATGAAATTTATTTAAAAGGCTTAAACTTAAGAGATCAAATTTCTGATAATTTTGAAAAAGATTTTAATGAAGTTGATATAATTTTATCGCCAGTAACACCAAATACACCTCCTAAAATTGGAGACAGCTTAAACGATCCTCTAGCAATGTATTTATCTGATGCTTATACAGTTGGTTTTAGCTTAGGTCAATTACCAACGTTAACAATACCAAAAGGAACTGCAACAGGTTTGCAAATTTCTGCAGCAAAAAACAATGATGCTTTGGTTTTACAATTCGCTAATTTCTTAAATGATTTAATATAATGGAGCTAGAGAAATTAAATGATTTATTAAAAAAATACGAGTTAGAACTAGTAATAGGTTTAGAAACTCATGTTCGTTTAAACACAAAAACCAAGTTGTTTTGCTCTTGTGCAAATACAGAATCTGCACAGCCAAACACAAATATATGTTCAGTTTGTACTGGGCAAATGGGTGTTTTACCATCTATAAATAAAGAAGCAATTACCAAAGCAATTTATTTTGGTAAAGCTGTAAAATCAACTTTTGAAAACGAAGTAATTTCTTGGGATCGTAAACATTACGAATATCCAGATAATCCTAAAAATATACAGATTACACAGTTTCATAACCCTGTAATTCCTGATGGACAAGTTTCTTGTTTCAGAAATGATGGATCTCAATTTACTGTGAATTTAACGCAAGTTCATATTGAAGAAGATGCTGCTAAATTGATGCATGAAAAGAAAGTCTCTTTAGTCGATTTTAACAAAGCTGGTGTTCCTTTAATTGAAATTGTTACAGAGCCTTGCATCAGACATATTGAGGATGCGTCTACGTATGCGCAATATATTCAGAGAATTGTTCAAAATTTAAAAATCTCTGAAGCAAATCTTGAAAAGGGGGAATTTAAATCTGATGTTTCTGTATCACTTAGAAAAAAACACAGCTATAATTTAAACCCAAGAACAGAAATCAAGAACTTAAATTCTTTTAAGTTTATGATTGAAGCTTTAAAAGAAGAAGTAGAAAAACAATTAAACTATTATATAGAGCACAAAGAATTTAGACCAGACCAAACTACAGTATTGTTTGATGCAGATTTAAAGCAAACCAAAACAATGCGTAAAAAGGAGTTTGAAGCGGATTATCGTTTTATTTCTGAACCAGATTTACCTTTTGTAAGTATTAAAAATGTTGTAGAAAGTATAGATGTTGATGTTAGTTCTTTACCTTTTGCTGTTGAATCTATTTTGATAAAAGGAGGAGTTTTACCACAAGATGCTAAGTTTTTTACTGCAGATTCATTGCGTTCTGAAACTTTTATTGCTATTAATAACGTGATAAAAGATCCGTCTTTTGTAGCTAAAACTTTGGTAAATAATATTGCTGCTGATGAATATGCCAATATTCATAATGTAGATCAGTTAATTGAAATTTTTCAATTATTTAAAGCAGATAAAATTACGTCTGTTTTAGTTCAAAATGGAATTACAAGATATTTAAAAGATAGAACTTTCGATTACAATAAATATTTTGAAGACAATACCATTTCTGAAGATAAAATTAAGGACGCTGTATCTAAAGTAATATCTGAAAACGAAGCAATTGCCAACGACATCAAAAACGGAAATCAGGGTAAAGCTGGAATTTTAGTTGGTAAAGTCATCAAAATTATTGGTAAAGGAGCTTCAGGAAAAGTGATTCGTGAAGAAATTTTATCTCAAGTTAAAAGTTCAGGGTCAAAAGTTCAGAGTTCTGAAACTGTAAAAACATCTAAAACTGAAACTAACAAAGACAAATCAAAATCTAAAGTTGAAGAGGAATTAAAAGAAACTCCAATCATCATAAAAGATGAATATAGAACCCATAAAATATCGGAATTATCTGATGATTCTATAAATACAGAAGTAACATTATCTGGCTGGGTTTCTAGTGTTCGTGATCATGGAGAATTAATTTTTATCGATTTACGCGATTCTAGTTATCAAGTTTTTCAGGTTCGTTTAAGTAGAGAAACTTTCCCAAATTTAGATGAATTGGTAAAATTAAAACCAGAAACTGTAATTATGGTTACTGGTATTGTTGTTCAGAGAAGAGAAGATGATTATAATGCAGGTTTAAGAACTGGTAAAATAGAACTTGAAACATCTGCATTAGAAATTTTAAACCTATCTAAAACTTTGCCTTTTGAAATAAAAAGAGCAATGAAAACCAATGAAAATGTTCGTTTTCAATATAAGTTTTTAGATCATAGAAATGATGAAGTTCGCAAAGCAATTGTAAATCGTCATAAAGTTATAAAGTTATTACGTGATATTTTAGATGAAGAAGAGTTTTTAGAAATAGAAACGCCAATTTTAACTGCAGGAACTGATGAAGGGGCAAGAGAATTTATTGTGCCAACCAGAAAACAAGCAGGTTCTTTTTATACGTTACCACAAGCACCTCAACAATTTAAGCAAATGTTGATGGTTGGTGGATTTGAGAAATACTTTCAAATAGCACGTTGTTTTAGAGATGAAGATTCTAGAGGAGATCGTCAACCAGAATTTACACAATTAGATATAGAAATGGCATACGCAAGTATGCAGCAAATTATAGATTTAAACACAAAAATGTTTAATGAAATAGTGAAGAAAATCTATGGTAAAAAATGGATTTTACGTCCTTTTGAAGTAATTACTTACAAAGAAGCTATGGATAAATATGGTTGTGATAGACCAGATTTACGTTATGGTTTAGAAATGCAAGATATTACAGACATAGTAAAAGACACTACTTTCCAGGTATTTAGTAAACCTATTGATCAAGGTGGAATTGTAAAATGTATAAAAGTTTCTGCGGAAGAACAAGGAAACAAACGTATGTCTAAAGGTCAGATAGAAAATTTGACTGCAATTGCGCAACAAAATGGTTTAGGTGGTTTGGCATATATTATTGTAAATGAAAATGATTTACAATCGCCAATTATTAAGTTCTTAGGTGAAGAAATTGCAGCCAACATTATAAAAGCAACTGATGCTCAAATTGGTGATATTGTATTTTTCTCTGCTGCTGATTATGCAACCGCAAACAAAGCTTTAGATGCTGTTCGTCAAGAAATGGGACGAATTTTAAGACTGATAAATCCGAAGGAATTAAGACCTGCTTGGGTAGTAGATTTCCCGATGTTTGAAAAAACAGATGAAGGCAGATGGACGTTTACACATAATCCATTCTCAATGCCAGCCGTATACGATTTAGAAAAACATATGAATGGTGAAGATGAAGAAATAGGAACAATCATCGCTCAACAATACGATTTAATCTTAAATGGTTATGAAATTGGTGGTGGTTCTGTACGTGCACACAAAGCAGAAATTCTAGAAGCAACCTATAAAAATATGGGTTACAACAAAGAAGAAATGATAAAAAGTGTTGGAACAATGTACAAAGCGTTTCAATATGGTGCACCTCCTCATGGAGGAATTGCTTGGGGTGTAGATCGTTTAATGATGATTTTAGAGAAAAAAGCTTCTATTAGAGAAGTAATGGCTTTCCCTAAAACTGGAACATCAGAAGATTTATTATTTAATGCACCATCAATTCTTTCTGATAAAAAAGTAGAAGAAATGAATGTTAAGATTATGAGATAGATTAATAATTTTATCGAATTAATAAACAAAAAAAATCCTGCTTTACGCAGGATTTTCTTTTATCAACAATACAAACAATATAACTATTTTAATAAAAATTACTTTCTTAAAGGAACTGCGATATTAGGATAATCTGTAATAATACCATCAACACCCATTTTAAGTAAATTTATCATATCTTCTTTTTTATTAACTGTCCAAGGAATTACTTTCATATTTCGCTGATGTATTGCATCAACTTCATTTTTGTTTACTAAAATGTAATATGGACTATAAATCTGAGGTACAAAACTTAACATTTTTAGATTCGTTTTTGCATCATTTTGGTAAGTTAAAAACGCCAATCTATATTCTGGATATGTTTTATGAAGGTACTCAAGAACTCTCGGATCAAAACTTTGTAAAGTGATTCGTTTTACTGGTAATTTCGATTTTTTTAATTGCGTAATAACCAAATCAGAAAAATCTTTTACGGATGGTTGATACCCTTTTTTCTCATCATTTGGAGTACTTTTAATTTCTATATTATAATAAACTTGTGAATTTATATGTTCTACATAATTAATCACTTCAGATAACAAAGGTTTGTAAGCAATACTCTTTTCTTGCTCAGAAAACTTTGCATTACCTAAAGAACCTACATCGTATTTTTTTATTTTTTTATAATTATTTTTATAAAAATTAAATGCCAAACCTTCTTCTTTAGTAATTCTTTCGCCTTTTGCATCTAAAACAATTTCAGCATTTAAATAAGGTTCATGAGATACTACTACTTTATCATCTTTACTAATTACAACATCTAACTCTATTGTATTTACGTTTATATCTAATGCTTTTTTAAAAGCTTGAAGCGTATTTTCTGGAGATAAACCTCTGGCTCCTCTATGCCCTTGAAGATCAAAATTATATTGTTGCTTTTTTTCTAAAATTACATCATCAATAAATTGAACAGTTTCTTTGTAAACACTTTGCCAATCTTTAGATCTTAAATCGCAACCAATTACATGATTCCCAGTTTCTGGAAAAGCAATTTTTACTTTTTTTTCTGTTGATGTTCCTAAATCATCAAACATTTTTAACATGGCAGGTACAGAAACTACTTGATCTTGTTCTTGCTCATTTTTGTAATAATACCCAACAAATACAGGTGCTTTTACTTTAGAAAAAGTTTCGGGTTTCATAGTAGCTACAATCATCTTTATTAGAGCTTCATAACCATCTATATGATAAATTGTAGACCAAAATTTAGCTTCCTCTGCTGGTCTTTCTTGCTTCATAATTTCACTCCCTTTGTTCATTTTGATAAATCCTGCTTTACCTTCTGGGGTAACAATCATTTTAAAAGCCGGATTTTTAAGATCTATAAAAGGCGAATACATAATTAAACCCGCAATAGAACTCTCTTCTGATGCTAATTTTAAACTTAAAGAACCACCAGTAGAAGTACTTACTAAAATTATTTTTTTTCCGATAATTTTACCAATTGACAATGCTTCTTTTGCTGATGCTAAATAGTTTTCTGGTGTTAAATGTTTAAAACTATCTTCTCTATTAATTCCATGTTCTTTTAAACGAGACATGTAAACATTGGCCTTGTATTTTTTAGAAAGCTGGCTCATAATTGGTTCTCCTTCTCTGCTGCTTGCTCCAAAACCATGTAAATACACAAACGCAATTTCCGATTGTTTTTGATTAAAATTATCTGCCCAAATAATTTTTGCTTGATTATTTGGTTTGATATTTAAAATGCTTTTTTCTTTAGCATTTACAATACTTTCTATTGTTTTTATCGATTTTACTTCTTGTCCAAAAACTGCCAAATGAATAGCAAATAATAAAACTGAAATTAAAAATGTTCTTTGCATAGGTATTCAATTTAAAAAGCTGACTAAATCTAATTAGTCAGCTTTTAATTCTCTTTATCTTATTATTAAAATTTTGCTTTTACTTGAACACCAAAAAATCTTGGAGCACCTGCAATAAAAGTTGGAATGCCAAATGCACCACCAGTATTACCAGCATCAACAATAAATTCTTTGTCTAAAACATTGGTCATATAAAAGTTAATTTCATAATTTTTATCAACAACTAAACCTGTTCTAAAGTTTAACAAACCATAAGCATCTTGCGAAATTTCAGGTAAGTTAGTTTCTTCAAAAAATACTTTAGATTTATAAGTATATGTAGGTCTAAAAAAGTAATCTAATTTATTATTGACTTCTATATTAATATTAAAACCTGCTGAAAAAGAATTCTCTGGAGTTAATCTAAAAGTATTACCTGCTAATTCTTGCACATTTCCATCAGAATCTACATCATCAAAAGAAGCATCTATATACCCATAATTTGCAAAGAAACTAGACGTTTTAGAAAAAGCATATTGCAAAGCAACTTCAAAACCAAAAGAACTTGCATTACCACTATCTTCTGTTGTAGCTGTTAACACTCCGTTTTCTAATTTAGCCACTGATGTTTGAAAGTTAGAATAATCGTATATGTAAGCGTTTACATCAAATTGCAATCTATTGTCTAAAAATAATGATTTTGCACCTACCTCATAAGACCAAACAATTTCATCTGATAAAACATTGGTTTCTGTTGCAGTTACATTGATAACATTAGGTCTTCTTCCTATAGAGGTTGTACCAAATAATGTAATATTTTCGTTAACATCATAATTTACTGCAAAACGTCCTACAGCAGATAAAAAGTTTTCACTAGCTGATATTTTTCCATTGGTTAACGCAAATAATGTATTTGGAAAATTACCTGACAAATAACCTAAAAAAGATGGTGTTTCTGCATCTTCTACTTCGTAAGCTGCGTTAATATTTTCTAGAGTTGCTCTTAAACCTAAGGTAAATGATAATTTATCTGTAACATCATAAGAAGCATCAATAAAAACATCACCTGAATAATTTTCTCCAAAATTTGTATACGTTTCTTTGTTAAAAGCACTTAATGGAGCACCAGCAATTGCACCAAATGTAGCTGGATCGTTAGGAATATTTGGCAATAAAATAGGCAATCCGTTTACAACAAGATTTGCAGGATTTAAAAGTAACATTGCCACACTTCTCTCATCATATTCCCAAGGCACACTTTGCGAACCATCTTCGTAGAAGAAATTAGCTCCAAAAAAACCTCTGAATTTATCATCATTATCAAAATTAAATCTAAATTCTTGACTGAATTGTTTACCAATTGATATTTCATTGAAGAATAAAGCTGGAGCTACAGTCCCATCTGCATCAAAAGCTTCATTAGAATCGAATTCTCTGTATGCAGTAGTTGATGTTAAATCCCAAACATCGTTAAAGCTATGCTTTAAAATTGCAGTTATACCCCAAACTGTTCTATCTAAACCTAATTCTTCTCCTCTTTCTAAATCTGCAAAAGTATTAGGGTTTGTATCTCCACCTAAAGGCGCATAAGTTCCGCTTTTAAAAGAAGTACCTGGAGGTGTGTCTTTTTGCCAATTTGCAATAACATCTAAACTTGTATTATCATTTAATAAATATTTAAAAGAAGTTCTAAATGCTACTGTTTCTTTTCCGTTTAAATCGCCACCAGAAATATTTTCAATAAAACCATCTCTACCATTGTAAATTGCAGCAGCTCTAAAAAATAATTTATCATCTACTAAAGGCGTATTAAAATGTCCTGTTGCTAAAAATTGATTAAAATTACCATATCCTAATTTTACAGAACCAGAAGTTTCGTTTTTTGCTTTATTTTGAATGATATGCATTGCGCCTATTTGAGCACCTCTACCAAACAATGTTCCTTGTGGCCCTTTTAAAACTTCTACACGTTCTATATCAAACAACTCAACAACAGAACCTCTAGATTTACTAATAGAAACTCCGTCTTGAAAAATAGAAACTCTTGGCTCTACTCTAGAATCTCCACTATCACTTGTAATTCCTCTAACCACAATACCTGGGTTATTTACACTCTGAATTTGAACTTGAAAACCTGGCACATATTCTGATAAAGCATCATATTCAAAAGTTCCTTGATTTTCTAAAAAATCTGTACCATAAGATGTAATTGCAATTGGTACATCTTTATTTTTTTGTTCTCTTTTTTGAGATGTTACCACAACACCCTCTAACATATAAGAACTTTCTTTTAACACAAAGTTCTGCACAGATACTGGCTTATTAATTACAATTTCTTTTGTAATTGTATTGTACCCAACATAAGACACTTGAATAGTGTAGGTTTCATTTGGTATATTTTTTAATAAAAATGCACCATCAAAATCTGTAGTTGTTCCAATAGATAAGTCTTTTAGAAAAATACTAGCCCCCATAATTGGCTCTCCCTGTTCTGTAGCAACTACACCTTTTAACGTATTCGAATTTTGAGCATTAATACTAAGTATACCCAAAAAAATTATTGATACTGTAAATAAAAATTTTAAACGCATTGTATTTTTGAATTTTATGAATTGTTATAAAGTTCAAATTTATACCTGCGGTTTTAGAAACTTGTTAGCTTATTGTAATCTTAGAGTTACTTATTTTATTACATATTGTTAATTTTTAGTAAAAGTTTTACCAAATATTAATAATTTATTTAACTCTTATTAATGATATTTTTTTTCGAATTTAAAAATCTTTTTAATGTAATGAAACTTGATATTGTAAAACAGCCATTCCTTTATAATTTTTTTGTTGCATTGTAGTAGCATCAAAAACAGGGCGATGTTGGTATCCCAAACTCAACTTATTATTATGAGTTCCATTCAATAAAAAGTTTAGTGTAAAATCGTAAACTGTCATTTGCTCATTTAAAGCATCCCAATTAGAACTCTGAACAGCAATATTTGGCTGAATAACTATTGGGTAATTTAAAACCTTTGTTTCTTTAAAAGCATAACCTAATTGCAAGTACAATGTTGTTCCTGTACCAATCATCGGAAATGCAACTCCTGCCCCATTAAAATCTGTACCACCTCCAGTTGTTGGATTATTTGCTCCAATATTTCTAATATAATCCTTTCCAAAATCATAATCAAAATAACCTAAATAGCCAGTAAATGCATCTCCATTAGATATAGGAAGGTTTAAAAAAGAATCTACTGCCCAATGTTTCATATCATACAAATTAGTATTTGTTAACAATGCATCACCATTACTCATACTTTTTTCTTGATATTGAAAACCAGCACCAATATTAAACACTTTTTTTCCTTTAACATAAGTACCAGGTAAATAAGCTGACTTATTAGATTCGTGATTTAAAAATTGATATTTTACATAAGAAGATGTTCTTATTCTTGGTCTATTATTTGCAAAATCTACTTTTCCATTTGGCACACTTGTTACCAAAGTTGGTCTACTAAAAGAAATTCTATAATCTATTTTACTAATTTGTCCTTTAGCCCAAATACCTAATGAACGACCTATATGATCGTTTTTATTTACAGTTGTTA
This sequence comes from Polaribacter sp. Asnod6-C07, assembly GCF_045063625.1. Classification (NCBI taxonomy): domain Bacteria; kingdom Pseudomonadati; phylum Bacteroidota; class Flavobacteriia; order Flavobacteriales; family Flavobacteriaceae; genus Polaribacter; species Polaribacter sp. Asnod6-C07. The sequence continues at coordinate 585,292 of NZ_JBEFOF010000005.1, forward strand.
ATACAAATAAAGGTGAATCTAACCCCATTAAAGATTTACTAGAACGCACATTATATCTACTTAAACCTTGCCAACCAGATTTACCAAAACCTACTTCAAGCTTTTTACTGAAAGAATACTCTGCATATAAATCTAAAATTTCAATAGGAAAACTACGATCTTGAAAATTATAATTATTACCTCCAAAAATTGAATATAAAAACAATTTTGGAGTTACTTGAGATGAAATAGGAATACGTAATCGTCTTAAAGAAACATCTAAATAACTATTTGTAGTTTCTCCATTTATTAAAGATCCCTCATTTAAATCAGAATACCTAAACCAAATCTGAGTAGTTAAATTCCATTTAATTTTAGGTGTAAATTTTTCTTTTTCTTGTCCTTTTAAATTAATTGTAGAAAAAAGTACAATTAACATCAAACATTTTATAATTACCTTCATTTTTTATTGCTCATTTATAAGACAAAATTAGAATGAACTTTCCTTATAAAATGTGACATTAATCATATCTAAAGAACTTTTTAGACCGCATTCTAGTTTTAGAAAAACATCAAAACATTTAAATTAAAGAACTTTGAGTTTTCTGTAAAAAAGAGACTCATCAAAAAACACTGAAATCTAATTTAAAACACTTTTTAGAGGTTTTAAGACACTTTTAAACTTATCAACAATTCAGACTTTTATCAATAAAAAACTTTTAAAACTTATGTTTTTCCTTATATTTGATAGGTTGTATTTTTTACAATCAACAATCAAATAATAGAAAATTTAGACAGATAATGAGCGAAGAAAAAAAGCATAATTATGATGCCTCCAGTATTCAGGCATTAGAAGGTATGGAGCACGTAAGAATGCGTCCTTCAATGTATATTGGTGATGTTGGAGTGCGTGGTTTACATCATTTAGTGTATGAAGTTGTAGATAACTCTATTGATGAAGCAATGGGTGGTTATTGTGACACTATTAATGTTACAATTAATGAAGACAACTCTATAACTACCAAAGATAATGGACGTGGAATCCCAGTAGGTTTACACAAAAAAGAAGGTGTTTCTGCATTACAGGTTGTAATGACAAAAATTGGTGCAGGTGGTAAATTTGACAAAGATTCTTATAAGGTTTCTGGTGGTTTACATGGTGTTGGTGTAAGTTGTGTTAATGCATTATCAGATCATTTAACAGCTACAGTTCATAAAGAAGGTAAAGTTTGGCAACAAGAATACGAAAAAGGAAAAACTTTATATCCAGTAAAAACAATTGGAGAAACTGATTTTACAGGTACCATAGTTACTTTTTTACCAGATAAATCTATTTTTCAACAAACTACAGAATACAATTACGAAACTCTAGCAACTAGAATGCGTGAATTAGCGTATTTAAATAAAGGAATTACTATTACTTTAACTGACAAAAGAAATTCTGATGATGAAGGTAATTTTATCTCAGAAACTTTTCATTCTGATAAAGGTTTGCCAGAATTCATTCAATATTTAGATTCTACACGTGAGCAGTTGATTGCAAACGTAATTTCTATGGAAGGCGAAAAAAACGGAATTCCTGTAGAAGTTGCTATGGTTTACAATACTTCTTATGCAGAAAATTTACACTCTTATGTAAATAACATCAACACTCACGAAGGAGGAACACATTTATCTGGGTTTAGACGTGGTTTAACAGGTACTTTAAAAAAGTATGCAGATGAATCTGGATTATTAAAAAATGTAAAGTTTGATATTGCTGGTGATGATTTTAGAGAAGGTTTAACAGCAATTGTTTCTGTAAAAGTTTCAGAACCACAATTTGAAGGACAGACAAAAACGAAACTTGGTAACAGAGAAGTTACTTCTGCAGTATCTCAAGCAGTATCAGAAATGTTATCAGATTATTTAGAAGAAAACCCAATTGATGCTAAAACTATTGTACAAAAAGTAATTTTAGCTGCAACTGCAAGACACGCTGCACGTAAAGCACGAGAAATGGTGCAACGTAAAACAGTAATGTCTATTGGTGGTTTACCTGGTAAATTATCTGACTGTTCAGAAACAGATCCTGCTCAATGTGAAATATTTTTAGTTGAGGGAGATTCTGCAGGTGGAACAGCAAAACAAGGTAGAGACAGAAACTTCCAAGCTATACTTCCACTTCGTGGAAAAATCTTGAATGTTGAAAAAGCAATGCAACATAAAGTTTTTGAAAACGAAGAAATTAAAAACATGTTTACTGCTTTAGGTGTTTCTATTGGTACAGAAGAAGATCCAAGAGCTTTAAACTTAACTAAAGTACGTTATCATAAAGTAGTTATTATGTGTGATGCCGATGTTGATGGTTCTCACATTGCTACCTTAATTTTAACTTTCTTCTTTAGATATATGAGAGAAATGGTAGAGCAAGGTTACATTTACATTGCTACTCCACCTTTATATTTAGTAAAAAAAGGTCAGAAAAGAGAATATGCTTGGGATGATAACCAACGTGATTTAATTGCTCAAAAATTAGGTGGTGGTGTTAACATTCAAAGATATAAAGGTCTTGGAGAGATGAATGCAGAACAACTTTGGGATACAACTATGAATCCTGAATTTAGAACTTTACGTAAAGTAGTTATCGACAACGCTACAGAAGCAGATAGAGTATTCTCTATGCTAATGGGAGATGAAGTTCCTCCTCGTAGAGATTTTATTGAAAGAAATGCAAAATATGCGAATATAGACGCATAATACCTAAAAGGTAAATAAACAAAAAAGGTGTAAGAAAATTCTTACACCTTTTTTTATTTCTATATTCTATTTTTATCTGATACTAAAACCTGCTCTCAATGAAAATACATCATACTCTTGTGTTGCATATTCAGCTGCAATATTTAAGAATAATAATTTTATACTTAAACCTAAATTAGCTTTCATAGAGCTACCATCATATTTTAAACTAATTGGGTCTGTATATGTAGTATTAGAAGCTGATGTTGTGTAAGAACCCAACATATTAACATCTGTTTTATAGTTTGTTGTACCTACACCACCATAAATAGTAAAAATCGAAAGTTTTTTAGATGCCAAAACTTGAAAGATAAAAGTCTTTGTATTAAACTCTAATGCTTGAGTTGGCTGATCTTCTGGATCTATAAAGAATTTAGATTTTACATCATTCCATCCAACTAAAGCAGAAACATCAAAAGGTAAACGTTTAACGAAAGGTATCCATTGTTTTAAATCGTGTTTAATACCAAAACCAAATGTTGAAAATTGATAATCTGTATCATTTTGCTCTGGAATGTATCTTATTATTAAATCTGTATTTTTAAACAAACCAATACCAGCTTGCAACATTGCAGAAGGAACAACATTGTACCCAATAGCTTCTTTTAAACCTGAACCTGGTAAAGATGACGTAGAAATAGAATTACCTGTGTCATCTGTAAATGTTAGTAAAGGTCTATCATCTAACTTTTGAGACCCAAATAATGTTGGTAATTCTGCAGAAGAAATACTAGAATCTTCTAATTTAATGTTAGAATAATCTGCATTATTAAAAGTAAAAGTTTCTGCTGAAGAAGGCACAGAAGCACCATTTGCAATTACAGCAATATCAAATCCAAATAATTTGTGAGTTTTTGCAGTTGAATACCAACCTCCATTAATTCCATTTCCAAAACCTGTAGGAAAAGGTTCTACATATCCTTGTAATAAAGCTCTTGCATCTGCAACACCACCTTCTAAAATAGATTCTAATTCAATTTGTGAATATGAAGTTAACGTAAATGCAGTAAATAAAAATAAAAATACTTTTTTCATATAGTTTATAGTTTAGTTAATTTTAGATAAGTTATTGCACTTTACTGTACAGTAGCTTTAATTTTAAATTTCAAATTGATAGTAAAATTATCATCTGCAGGTGTTTGAGTAAAATCAGCTTTAATTACATAAGGAAAAACACCAGCATTAACTACTGATAAAATACTTGATGCGTTTGTAGGTATAATTACTTCTACACCTTCTCCTTTAGTTAAAGTTAGAGTTTGATTTATATTAATAGGCCCTACTGTTAAATCAAAATTACCTGTAATCGCTTCTCCAGAAAAATCATCTTCTAAGGTTAATGTAACTTTTTCAATTTCTGCTTCAACAAATTCACTTGCATTGTCTAATAAATCTTGAATATTAGTAGAATTAGAAGTTTCAAATGAAGTTGCAGTGTTTAATCCTGTAACCACAGCATTACTCTCAAATTCATCTATTACAATAAATTGTATTTCTCCATCTTCTTCACAATTACTAAATGTAAAAGCTACAAAAAGCACTAGCATTGTTTGAATAATTTTAAATTTTTTCATAATTTTTTTATTTATAAGTTATTAAATGTTGTTTAACAAATATAGAAAAATAATGTAGGTATTATTTACAATTCATACAAGATTCAATACAATTGATACAACTTTTACACATAAACTCGTAATATTCTTTCCAATTTATAGATAAAATCAATAAAATTCGTAACTTTTTTTATGACATATATCACAATAAAACATTCAGAATATTGTATTTTTGTGATTAGATTTATTTAACAAATTTTAAAAATATTTATATGAAAGTTACAGTTGTTGGTGCAGGTGCAGTAGGTGCAAGTTGTGCAGAATACATTGCAATCAAAAATTTTGCTTCTGAAGTAGTAATTTTAGACATTAAAGAAGGTTTTGCAGAAGGTAAAGCAATGGATTTAATGCAAACAGCTTCTTTAAACGGTTTTGATACTAAAATCACTGGAAGCACAAGCGATTATACAAAAACTGCAAATTCTGATGTTTGTGTAATTACTTCTGGTATTCCTAGAAAACCAGGTATGACTAGAGAAGAATTAATTGGTATTAACGCAGGAATCGTAAAAACTGTTTCTTCTAGCTTAATCGAACATTCTCCTAATACAATAATTATTGTGGTTTCTAACCCTATGGATACTATGACGTATTTAGTTCATAAAACTACAGGTTTACCAAAAAACAGAATTATTGGTATGGGTGGTGCTTTAGATTCTGCTCGTTTTAAATATAGATTAGCAGAAGCTTTAGGTGCGCCTATTTCTGATGTTGATGGTATGGTTATTGGTGGGCACTCAGATAAAGGGATGGTTCCTTTAACAAGATTAGCTACTCGTAACTCTGTACCTGTTTCAGAATTTATTTCTGAAGAAAGATTAGAACAAGTAAAACAAGATACTAAAGTTGGTGGTGCTACTTTAACTGGTTTATTAGGCACATCTGCTTGGTATGCTCCAGGTGCTGCAGTTTCTGGTATGGTACAAGCTATTGCTTGCGATACTAAAAAAATATTCCCATGTTCTTCTTTATTAGAAGGTGAATTTGGTTTAAATGATTTATGTATTGGTGTACCTGTTGTTTTAGGTAAAGATGGCATAGAAAGCATTGTAGAAATTAGTTTAAGTGATGCTGAAAAAGCTCATTTAGAAGAATCTGCTGTAGGTGTTTCTAAAACTAATGGTTTATTAGAATTATAATATAAAGTCTTTTTTATGACTTATAAAAATCCAGCTCAATGAGCTGGATTTTTTGTTGCATCTATTTAAAAATTAGATTCTCTTTTTCAGACAATCCATTATTCTAATTTTTATTTAGCAATGTAAAGTATGTATTTTTGTAAAGTAATTGCTAAAAGATGACAAACCAAACAAACACTATTTTAAAAAAAATATTCGGTTATGATAATTTTCGTCCTCTGCAAGAGGAAATTATCAACAGAACTTTAGAAGGTAAAGATAGTTTTGTTTTAATGCCAACTGGAGGAGGAAAATCGATGTGTTTTCAAATCCCTGCCTTACTTTTTAACGGTATAACTATTGTAGTTTCGCCATTAATTTCATTGATGAAAGACCAAGTACAAGCCTTAAAATCAAACGGAATTAAGGCAGATTTCTTTAACAGCTCTATTTCTGTTGAAGAAGAAAACAACGTCATCAACAAAGCAATTAATGGCGATTTACAACTCTTATATTTATCCCCAGAAAAACTAATATCAGTAAGTAATTCTTGGCTTAAACAATTAAAAATAAAATTAGTTGCTATAGATGAAGCGCATTGTGTAAGTATGTGGGGGCATGATTTTAGACCAGAGTATACTCAACTAAAAGTATTTAGAAACTCGTTAGCCAATGTACCTTTTATAGCTTTAACTGCTACTGCAGATAAATCTGCTAGAAAAGATATTGAAGCACAATTAGGTTTAAATAATTCAAAATTATTTATCTCTTCTTTCGATAGAAAAAACTTGAGTATTGAAGTAAGAGGACAAGTTACTAAAAAGAAAAAATTACAAGAAATTATCAATTTTATAAAAAGGAGAAAAAATGAAAGTGGTATTATTTATTGTTTAAGTAGAAAAAACACAGAAGAAGTAGCTAACTATCTTCAAAAAGAAGGGCATTCTGTGGCTTTTTATCATGCAGGAATGAGTAACGAAGAAAGAGAAAAAACTCAAACTGATTTTATAAATGATGATACAAAAATAATTGTAGCAACTATTGCTTTTGGTATGGGCATAGATAAATCTAATGTTCGTTTTGTAATTCATTACAATTTACCTAAAAATCTTGAAGGTTATTATCAAGAAATTGGTAGAGCAGGTAGAGATGGTTTACCTTCTGAAACCCTACTTTATTACAATATGAGAGATTTTGTATTGTACAGCCAATTTGCAGACGAAGGTGCAAACACTGCAATGCAAAAAGAAAAGCTAAATAGAATGTTGCAATTTGCAGAAGCAAAATCTTGTAGAAGAAAAATATTATTGTCTTATTTTGGAGAACATCTTACCCAAAATTGTGGCAATTGTGATGTTTGTGAAAATCCACCACAAGATTTTGATGGTACTATTTTATCACAAAAGGCACTTTCTGGAATTGCTAGAATGAAAGAAAAAGACGGAATTACAATGCTAATTAATGTTTTAAGAGGTAGCAATAATGCAGATATACACTCAAAACAATATTTTAATCTAAAAACTTACGGAATAGGAAAAGATGTTTCTTTTTTCGATTGGAGAGATTATATAATTCAAATGGCAAACCAAGGTTTGATAGAAATAATGTATGCAGAAAACTCTGCTTTAAAAATAACACCTATTGGTTGGCAAGTTTTAAAAGGCGAAAAAAAGATTAGATTAACAACGCCTATTAGTCCAAATGATAAAAAGAACAAACAAAAAACAGTAAAAGCGACCATTATAGGTGATGTAAATAACGATTTATTTACAGCCCTAAAAAAATTAAGACATTCTATATCTAAAGAAGAAAATATGCCTGCTTACATTGTTTTTAATGATAAAACATTAAAATTAATGGCAAGTGAATTACCAACATCAGAAAATGAATTTTTAGCCATTTCTGGAGTAGGTATAAATAAAATGGAAAAATATGGTGAAGATTTTATGCAGATAATTCGCCAATTTAAAAATGTGGAAAAACCACGTAAAACACCTACAACACAAAAAACTTTAGATCTTTATAAACAAGGCTTAAATCCAAAAGAAATTGCAGAAAAAAGAGAATTATCTGTAACTACTATTTTTTCTCATTTATCTCAACTATATACAGAAGGCAAAAATATTGATCTTAAAAAATATGTTACACAAGATATTATTGATAAAGTTAAAACCGTTTTTAATCAATTTAATCAAAAAATGGAATTAAAACCCATTTACGAAAAACTTAACGAAGAAGTTTCTTACAGCCAAATTAGAATCAGCATAACTTTAATTCTAAAAAAAGAGTAATTTTATTGCTTTCTGTAGTTATTGATTATCAGTTTTATATTACTTTTTTAAGAAAAAAACTGTTATTGCTAAATTTGAAGTTTTATACTTCTACAAAAAGCAATCTTTTTTTATATATTTGGCGCATGAACCCAAAATGGTACTTTAGTGCACTTTTAGTTTTATTTACTTTTCTTGGTACTTTCCACGAAAATATTCCTGTACCCAATCAAGAAATTGTTTTAGAGTTTAATAATTCTAAAATAAATGATTCTGAAAAGGAATTTACATTAGCCGATATAAAAAATCGCTTGACTACTGCTGGCGCATCAAATATTAAAATTCAAGAAGCTAAAAATGGTAGGTTAAAAATTTCATATTACAGTTCAGACCAAGTTTCTTATATTAAAGAAGCACTTTCTCAAAAAAATGAAATTGCTGTTAGAGAATCATCTAACAACCAAAAAAAATATCCATCAGAAAAAAAATCTAAATTTAATTTTGATGTTTATGAATTAGAAAATGAGGCAGATTCATCAAATTTTGATGGTAATTCTATTATAGAAATCAAATATGATTCAGAGAGGTACACAAATCAACAAAATTATGCTTCATCAGAAAAAATATTATTAATTGAAGCCAATACTGTTTATAAATCAAAATCTAGATTTTACAAACAATTATTTATAGTAAAAAATAGTACTTCCCACAACATACCAGAAGTTAGAGCTGGCCCTTTTTATTACTTATCTTAAACAATTTAAGTAGATAATTTTAAAATATCTACCTCAGAATGACGCGATTTCGCAATCTTCTGAAAACAAATCAATAAACATAATTAAATGTCAAAAAGTTCGAGAAGTTATCTATATTTGCTCGTTTTAAAAATTTTTGACTAAAACTATATCAAATGCAAAATAAAGGATTAATTAAATTATTCGCTATTCTTTTCGGATTAGTGAGTTTGTATCAACTATCATTCACATTTTTAGCTAATAAAGTTGAAGATGATGCTGTAACTTACTCTAACAACAAAGCTGTTGATAGTGATGATGCTAGACAAAAAGCAAGTTACGAAAGAAAATATTTAGATAGTGTTGCCAACAAAGACATTATAGATTTAGGAATAGCACAATATTCTTATAATGATGTAAAAGACAAAGAAATGAATCTTGGTCTTGATTTAAAAGGTGGTATTAATGCAATTTTACAGGTATCTGTAAAAGAAGTATTAAAAAGCTTAGCTAACGACTCTAAAAACGAAGCATTTAATACTGCTTTAGAAGCTGCAGATGTTAGACAAAAAAGTAGTAACTTAAATTACTTAGATTTATTTTTCGAAGAATTTGAAAAAGTTGCAGGAACTACAAAATTAAGTGATCCTTCTATTTTTGGTACAAAAGCTTTAAGTGATAAAATTTCTTTTGATGAAGCAAACATTACTGTAAGAGAAACTTTACAAGAAGAAATTAATAGTTCTATTGGTACTGCTTTCGAAGTTTTAAGAAGTAGAATTGATAAATTTGGTGTTACACAACCAAACATTCAAAGAATTGGAAATTCTGGTAGAATTCAAATTGAATTACCAGGTGCTAAAGATATTGAGCGTGTTACAAAGCTAATTACTAGTAAAGCTGAATTACAGTTTTGGGGTGTATACACTAATGCAGAAGTACAAAACTTTTTCTTTACTGCAAATGCTAAAGTAGCAGAAATGTTAAAAGATGATTCTGTTTTAGAGCAAGAAAAAGATACAACTAAAAAAGATGATATTGATGATTTATTAGGTGAAGAATCAGATTCTACTAAAGTTCAGAAGAATTTATTTACTTACTTAATGCCAAATTTTGCACAATCTCAACAACAATTAAATTCTACAGTTGCTTATGCTAGTGTTTTAGATACAGCTACTGTAAACGATTTATTATCTAAAAAAGAAATTAGAGCATTATTACCTAATGAAATTAAATATGCAAAATTTTTATGGGATTATAAATCTAACACAAGTGCAGATGGTACAACTGAATTAATTGGTTTATACGCTATTAAAGGTAACAGAAATGACAAACCAACTATTGAAGGTGATGTTATTTTAGATGCTGGTCAAGTATTTGATCAATTAAACAAACCAGAAGTTTCTATGACTATGAATAGTTCTGGAACTAAACAATGGGCAAAAATGACTGCTGATAATGTAGGTAATTTTGTTGCTGTTGTATTAGATGACTACGTTTACACTGCTCCTTCTGTAAACCAAGCAATTACTGGTGGTAGAACTTCTATTTCTGGAGGAACAATGACTGTTGCAGAAGCAGAAGATATTTCTACTGTATTAAAAGCTGGTAAATTACCTGCTGCTGCAAGAATTATTCAAGCAGAAGTTGTTGGGCCATCTTTAGGACAAGAAGCTATTAATGCAAGTTTCCTATCATTTGGTTTAGCTATTGTTTTAGTTTTACTTTGGATGATTTTATATTATGGTAAAGCTGGTGCTTTTGCAGATGTTGCTTTAATTGTAAATATTTTATTCATCTTCGGTATTTTAGCATCTTTTAATGCTGTGTTAACTTTACCTGGTATTGCTGGTATTATCTTAACAATTGGTATGTCTGTAGATGCCAACGTAATTATATTCGAAAGAATTAAAGAAGGATTATTCAAAAAGAAAGGATTAAAACAATCTGTAGAAGAAGGTTTCTCTGTTAAAGGAGCATTATCTGCAATTATTGATGCAAATATTACTACATTATTAACAGGTATTATTTTATATATTTTTGGTACAGGACCAATTAAAGGTTTTGCATTAACGTTAATGATTGGTATTGCAACATCATTATTTACAGCTGTATTTATTACTCGTTTATTAATTGATGGAGCAGTAAACAAAGGTTCTGTATTAACATTTAATACTTCTATTTCTAAAGGATGGTTCCAAAATATAAATGTAGAGTTCTTAAAGAAACGTAAGATTGCTTACATTATTTCTGGTGGTATTATCATTGCTGGTATTATTTCTATATTCTCTATTGGTTTAAAACAAGGTGTAGACTTTAAAGGAGGTCGTTCTTATGTTGTTCGTTTTGATCAAGACATGAATGCTACTGAAGTTTCAAGTACTTTAAAAGATGCTTTTGGTACAGCTCCTGAAGTGAAAACTTATGGTGAGTCTAATCAACTTAAAATAACAACAGTTTATAAAATTGATGAAGAAGGTACAGAGGTAGATGATCAAGTACAAAACGCTTTATTTACTGGTTTAAAATCTTATTTAGGTAATACAACTTACGAAAACTTTAAACCTGGTTTCGAAAAAGAAGGTGCAGGGGTTATGAGTTATATGAAAGTAGAACCAACTATTGCAGATGATATTAAAACATCAGCTTTATATGCAGTTTTTGGATCTTTATTAGTAGTTTTCTTATACATCTTATTACGTTTTAGAAAAGTATCTTTCTCTATTGGAGCTGTAATTGCAGTTTTCCATGATGTTTTAATTGTATTAGGTGTTTTCTCTATTACTTATAGTTTTATGCCTTTTGATATGGAAATTGGTCAATCATTTATTGCAGCCATACTAACAGTAGTTGGTTACTCCTTAAATGATACCGTAGTTATTTTTGATAGAATTAGAGAATTTACAGGTTCATATCCTAATTGGAAATACAGCGAAGTTGTAAACAAAGCATTAAGCTCTACATTAGGTAGAACTATAAATACATCTTTAACAACATTATTAGTAATGTTAGCCATCTTCTTATTTGGTGGTGATTCTATTAAAGGATTTATGTTTGCCTTAATTGTAGGTGTAGCAGTTGGTACATATTCATCTTTATTTGTAGCAACACCAATAATGTTCGATACAACTAAAAAAGAAGAAAAGAAGAAATAGTTCTCTTTTAAATAAAAGAAACCGTTTTTAACTCTGAAAATCAGATTAAAAACGGTTTTTTCATTAAATATATCTGTTATATTTGCATTCTTATGAGTATTTTAAAACTTCACGATTTATACTTTAAACCTTTCATCAAAAAAGATGAAATAAATGCTATTGTAAAATATTTAGCAGAACAAGTAAAAGACGATTTACCAAAAGACGAAGTACCTATTTTTGTAGGTATTTTAAACGGATGCTTTTTATTTGCTGCAGATTTTATTAGAGAATTTAATGGTAATTGCGAAGTATCTTTTGTAAAACTAGCCTCTTATCAAGGAACATCAACAACAGATACAGTAAAACATTTAGTTGGTATTAATGAAGATTTAACAGGCAGAACTGTTATTATTCTAGAAGATATTATAGATACAGGAAACACGCTCCAAGAAATTTATAATATCTTTAAAAACCTAGATGTTAAAAAATTAAAAATAGTATCATTATTTTTTAAACCAGATGTGTTTAGAAAAGAATTACCAATAGATTATATAGGTAAAAGTATTGAAGACAAATTTATTGTTGGATATGGATTAGATTACAATGGAATAGGAAGAAATTATCCAGAAATATATCAATTAACACCAAAACCCAAAATGAAAAACATCGTATTATTTGGCCCTCCAGGAGCAGGAAAAGGAACACAAGCAAACTTCTTAAAAGAAATGTACAATTTAGTACACATTTCTACAGGAGATGTATTTCGTTTCAATATTAAAAACGCTACTGAATTAGGTTTACTAGCCAAAAAATATATGGATGAAGGCGATTTAGTGCCAGATGAAGTTACCATTAATATGCTAAAAGCAGAAGTAGAAAAAAATGCAGATGCCAATGGTTTTATTTTTGATGGTTTTCCAAGAACACAATCTCAAGCAGATGCTTTAGATACTTTTTTAGGTGATAAAGGCGAGCAAATTAATGCTATGGTTGCTTTAGAGGTACCAGAAGATGTTTTAGTAACTCGTTTACTAGAAAGAGGAAAAACAAGTGGTAGAACAGACGATACTGATGAAAGCAAAATTAGAAATCGTTTTAACGAATACAACACAAAAACTGCCATTCTTAAAGATTATTTTGATGCACAAAACAAATACTATGGTATTGATGGTGTTGGTTCTATAGAAGATATTACCAAAAGAATTGCAGAAGTATTTGATACACTGTAAATTCTAGATTTAAAGTTTAATATTCAAGATTGAATACTATTAATTCATAGAGTTGAAGAGATATAAATTTTTCATAATTATAGTTATAAGTTTTAATCTTCTATCTTGTGTAAGCAATAAATATCTAAAACTTGTAAAATCTGAAAAAAAATATCCTAAATTAGACTATTTTGATTCTTTTGCTACGATTCAGATTGTAGAAAGAACAAATAAATTTTATTATAGTGATTCTTTAACAAAAAGATTTTCACTTAAATTAGACTCTATAATTGATTCTAACAAAGAAAATTATAGAATAAACAATAAGATTAAAATTTCTAATGATAAATTAAGAGATAGTATAAATAGAGAAATATCTTCTTTGTATTACAATCTTACTTCTCCTTTATTTGGAGCAAATAAAATTAAAATACCCAAAGTAATAGATTCTCTTCTTGAATCAAGAAAACAAAGATTTGCAATAGTTGTAAAAGGTTTTGGATATATATACAATAAAGAAAATACAATTTTAAAAAAAGTAAAAGGTAGATTAGTTAATTTAGCAACAATAGGATTTGCAGGAACTCCTCCCATAAAAAACCAGCTAAGTTTATCTTTTTTAATTATTGATTCAAAAAAAGATGAAATTGCTGCTTATATTGGTTTGCCTCCTGTATATAAAAATCCAATGGATAAAGTTGCAACAAAAGCAAATCTAGACAATTTATTTATAGGTAACATTGTTGACAAAAAACTACAATACTAATAATTATGACAGAAGGAAACTTTGTAGATTACATAAAAATATATGCCTCTTCTGGTAAAGGCGGACAAGGTTCTGCACATTTACACAGAGAAAAATATATAACCAAAGGTGGTCCTGATGGTGGTGATGGAGGACGTGGAGGACACATAATTTTACGTGGAGATAAAAATATGTGGACTTTATTTCACCTAAAATTTAAACGTCATTTTAGAGCAGAAGGTGGTGGAGCAGGAAGTAAAAGTAGAAGTTCTGGTGCAGATGGTGAAGATATTTATGTTGATGTACCTTTAGGAACAATTATTAAAGATGCTGATACTGATGAAGTAATTGTAGAAATTACCGAAGACAAAAAAGAAGTTGTTTTATTACGTGGTGGAAAAGGTGGACTTGGAAACTGGAATTTTAAATCTTCTACAAATCAAACTCCAAGATATGCGCAGCCAGGTATGGATGGTGCAGAAGGTTGGTTTAGAATTGAATTAAAATTATTAGCAGATGTTGGTTTAGTTGGTTTCCCAAATGCGGGTAAATCTACTTTATTGTCTGTTATAACTTCTGCAAAACCAAAAATTGCAGATTATGCTTTTACAACCTTAAAACCAAACTTAGGTATTGTAGAAAACAGAAATCATCAAACTTTTGTAATGGCAGATATTCCTGGTATTATAGAAGGTGCAGCAGAAGGTAAAGGTTTAGGACATCGTTTTTTACGCCATATAGAGCGTAATTCTGCGTTGTTATTCTTAATTCCTGCAGATTCTGATGATATTAACAAAGAATATGAAATCTTGCTAAATGAGCTTAAAAAACACAACCCTGAGTTATTAGACAAAGATAGATTATTGGCTATTTCTAAAACTGATATGTTAGATGATGAGCTAAAAGCAGAAATAAAAGCAGATTTACCAAAAGGTATAGATGCTATATTTATATCTTCTGTTGCTCAATTTGGTTTACAAGAACTAAAAGATAAACTTTGGAAAATGTTGAATTAGTCTTAAAGACAAGTAATCTTATTTAATTTAAAATAATTAGGTTAAGAAATCAGAAACAACTAATCGTATAACAAAGTAATTTTTGTTTCTGATTACTTTACCAAAAGTTGCTGACCAATAGAAATGGTGTTGTCATTTAAACCATTAAGCTTCTTTAAAAAATCTACAGTAATTCCAAATTTTCTACTAATTGAATATAAAGTATCTCCTTTTCTAACTTGATACATATTCTCTTTGCTCTTTTTAATTACAATCGGTTTTTTAAAGGTTTTACCTTCGTTTAACTTTTTAATTTCTTTGGTATATTTTCCTTTTTTTACATCATCAAATTCATATAATTTATAGTCTTTAATGATTTTTAAAAGCTTAACAGGATATTTTTTATCTGTAGCATAACCCGCTTTTCGTAAACCATAAGCCCATTTTTTATAGTTTTTTATATTATAATCAAACAAAAAAGCATAGCGTCTTCTTTGGGTTAAAAACAAAGAATGATCGTTGTAAGAAGTTTCTGGATACACGTATTTTCTAAAACACTCCCCTTTTTTATCATCATCATGATACACACGTTCCCCTGTCCAACCTGTATGGCATTTAATACCAAAATGATTATTAGATTTTAAAGCCAGTTCACTTCTACCTCTACCCGATTCTAAAATTCCCTGAGCCAAAGTTATACTTGCAGGTATTTTATATTCGTGCATTTCTTTTACAGCAATAGGCGCATATTTTCGAATATAAGCCAATGTATATTTATTTAAACTTGGGTTTTTCTTTTTTAATTTCTTGGTAAGTTCTACTTCGTTTACAGATGGTAACTCTATAGGTTTTGGCTCTACAATTACAACTCCAGGATTTTTCTTATTAACTACTTTCTTTTTAGAACCACAACTGGCAAAAAATAAAATTGAACATAAAAAAAATAAAATCCTAAACTTCATATATTATTGTATTATTTGTTGTCCTTTTCTTTTTAACTTTTGATTAAAACCCTCTATACCTTGAATTCCACCTGTATGAATTGCTAAAATTTTAGTGTTTTTAGCAAATTGATTTTTATCAACCAAATCTAAAATTCCGAAAAGCATTTTACCTGTGTAAACAGGATCTAACAAAACATCAGTTTCTTTTTTAAAATTGTTGATGAATTGAATTAAAGCATCATTATACTTTGCATAACCCCCAAAATGATAATTAGTTTGCAAGTTCCAGTTCTTTTTTTGCACAAACTGATTGATTTCATCAACTAAAAACTCTCCTTTTAAAGCAGGAAAACCAATTATTTTTTGATGATTATCAGAAGCATTTATCAAGCCAGAAATTGTACCTCCTGTTCCTACAGCTGTACAAATATAATCGAAATTCACATCATCATTTGTTAAAATCTCTTCACAACCTTTAATGGCAAAATCATTTGTACCACCTTCAGGAATCAAATAAAAATCGCCAAATTTTTCTTTAAGTTGATTTTTAAATTCAACATCAGATTTATTTCTATAAATAGCTCTTGAAACAAATTCAAAAGTCATTCCGTTTTTATGAGCTTCTCTTAAAGTTGAGTTATTAACTAATGTTTTTTCTAAATCGTTCCCTAACTCATCACCTCTAATGATACCAATAGTTTTATAACCGCTTAAATTACCTGCTACTGCAGTAGCTAAAATATGATTGGAAAAGGCTCCACCAAAAGTTAGTAATACTTTTTTATTTTGATTTTCAGCTTCTTGAATGTTATACTTTAATTTTCTAAATTTATTACCAGAAACAAAAGGATGAATTAAATCTTCTCTTTTTATAAAAAGCTCAACCTTTTTTTCTTCTAAAACAGGAAGATGAATTTGTTGATTCTTAATATCTAAGGGCAATATGATAAAAGGATTTTTTGCTAAGCTCAATACTAGTTTTAATAAGCAGTAAAAATAATAGATTTCTAATCAAAAAGTTACATCTGCACATTTGATTTTTTTTACAAGTAAACCATAAATTTATAAATTAATATTCAAACTATTTCCAAAAACTCTATTCAACTGAAAATCAATAAATAAAACAACAATACCAATTATTAATAATCATAAATGCAATTTTCATATAATTGTACTTAATTAAGAATTGAAGCAAATATTTTAAAATATTCAATTTTTAATTGAAAACAATTATATAAACTGTACTTTAACGTACCAAATTCTAATAAAATTTTATGATTGTTTATAACGGACCTTATTTAAAAGTAAAATTTGAAATTGAAAATAATAGATTTATTAATTCCTGGAACACACCACCTAACAGTGTTTTATCTTTTAAAAGTGAATTATTACAATATCGTAAAGCTTTAGAAAAAATAAATCCAATCCAAATTATTTGGTTGCAGCAAAACTTTACCTATAATATTGATGATAAAACTAAACTTTGGGTAGAAGAAAATATTTTAAAACCAAGATTTGAAGCTGGTTTTGTTACAGCAGATAAAGATGGCTATCATCCAATAGCTTTTGTTGTAGGTCAAGATGTGCTTTCTCATATGGAAGTTATGGGTGTTTTTGATGAACCCTCTCCAAGTGTTTTTAATCCAAAGCATTTTGCAACTGAAGAGGAAGCAAGAGTTTGGTTAAACAAAGAATTTATTATTGCTCCAAACAACATTAAAGAAAAAGAACTAATTTATAAAGGTTTAAATGAAAATGGTGAAGCTATACTAGAATTAAGGAGTTCTCCTTCTGAGATTGCAAAAACAATAAAAACTTTTCAATCTATTTTTGAAGAAAATGAATTTATTAAAAAGAATTTAGACAAGTACACTAGCTTAACCAAAAGAGAATTAGAAGTATTATCTTACTTAGGTAAGGGAAATAAGCATAAAGAAATTGCTGACACTCTTTTTATTTCTATTCACACTGTAAGAGAACATATAAAAAAAATTAAACTAAAATTAAAAGCTAAAACTAGTAAAGAATTATTACAATATTATAATGCATTTATAAAAAAATAGTATCTAAAAAAAAAACGAATTTAACAACCATATTTTTGCATACATATTCTAATAGAATATTAAAATTATCAAAAATCATATTCCATGAAAAACAATTTATTACTTAGTTTATTAGTGGTTTTGCTACTTTCTTGTAATAGCAAATCAACATTAAATAGTGTATTTGTAAAAGACCTTAACCAACTTAATAAAGCAATAAAAGAAGTAAAACCAGGTACAGAAATTGTTTTAGCTAATGGTGTTTGGAAAGATGCTGAAATTAATTTTTATGGAGTTGGTACACAAACTAAACCTATAATTTTAAGAGCAGAAAATTCTGGAAAAGTTTTTATAGAAGGTAAATCTTTTTTGCATTTGGGTGGGCAATATTTAAAGGTTGATGGTTTGTATTTTAGAAATGGATATTCGCCTAAAAATAGCATTATCTCTTATCAAATAAACGAAGATTCAACTGCTTTTTATAGTAAAATAACAAATTGTGTTATTGATGGATTTACAAAACCAAGCAGGTTAACAAACGATCATTGGATTAACTTTTTTGGCAAACACAATACTTTAGCTCATTGTTATATTACAGGAAAATCTAATGATGGTGAAACATTGCGTGTTTTTCAAACAGGTAATAAACATAATAGCAATCATCATCAAATTATAAATAATTATTTTGGCCCAAGACCAAGAAAAGGAGGCCCAAGAGCAGAAACCATTAGAATTGGAGATAGCAAAACACACATGACACCTGGTTATGTAAACGTTTCTAATAATTATTTTGAAGCTTGTAATGGCGAAGTTGAAATTATTTCTGATAAAACAAATTTCAACACTTTTACGGATAACATTTTTTACAAATGCGAAGGATCTTTTGTATTAAGACATGGAAGTTTTGCCAAAGTAAATGGTAATATTTTTATTGGTGATGACGATTCTGATTTTTATGGGGGAATTCGTGTAATCAACACAGGTCATTGGATTACAAATAACTATTTCTATAAAATAAATGGATCTGAATTTAGAAGTCCTTTAGCTGTGATGAACGGAATTCCTAAATCTCAATTAAATAGATACAGGCAAGTAACAGATGTTGTAATTGCTCATAATACTTGGGTAGATTGCAAAATGCCTTGGCAAATTGGTGTTGGCCAAAACAAGAAAAGTGCAGGTGTTTTACCTGAAGTAGAAATTAGATCTGCACCTCCTATTCGTTCTATAATTGCAAATAATTTAATCTATAATCACGAAACAGAAAAAACTTTAGTGGTAAATCATGATAATATTGATGGTATTTTATTTAAAAATAATGTGCTTGATAATAATAAAGTTCCTTTTACAGAATTTAACGCGCTACAACATCAATCTTTAAAAATAAAAAAAATAAATGATTGGTTATATGCTCCAGAAAATGGACAAACTGGCTTTATTAATGAAACTTATAATGGTTTTGAATTTGATAAAATTGACAAAGACTTGTTTAATAGCGATAGAATTAATCAGAATTATGTAGGTGCAATTAGCAACTTAATTAAAGCAGAAAAATTTAAAATTGATAAGAAAAATTATGGCCCAAGCTGGTTTTCTACAGAAAAAATTGAGGTAGAACCAACTGTATTTAAAGTATCAGCCAAGGAAAATGAATTAGCAAACACACTAAAAAAAGCAAATTCTGGCGATATTATAGATTTGATTGATGAAAACTATCATTTAAAATCATCATTAAAAATTGATAAAGAAATTACTTTAATTTCTAGTTCTAAAAACAAAGCAAAATTGATTTTTAAAGGTGATAAAAATTCTCCTTTATTTGAAATGAATCCTAAAGGAAATATCATTTTAAAAAATATTTCAATTATAGGTAACAAAGAACACTTAGCCTTTGCACCTTTAATTATGAATATGTCTTCTGCTTATAATATTTTGACTGAGAATTGTAATGTTGAGGGTTTTAAAACTGTATTAAAAGCTTCTAAAGGATCTTTTTCTGATACTATAAAAATGGTAAACACTACTATTAAAAATTGCGAAAATGGTTTTATTTTGGCTGCAGAAGAAAAAGGAGATTACAATGCAGAAATGGTAACTTTTAAAGGTTGTAATTTTGAAAATATTAATAAAAATGTGATTCACTTTTATAGAGGTGGTTATGACGAATCTACTATTGGTGGTATATTAACTTTAACAAATAATACTTTTAAATCTTGTGGTAAAAAAGAAAAAAGTGGTGTTTTAATAAAAAGCAGAGGTATAGTAAATGTATTTTTAAACGAAAATACTTTTAGTAATAACCCTGTTAAATTGGTTGCTCTTTTATGGGGTGTTAAAAACAATCATCATAAAAACAATACTGTTATAAACTCAGGAAAAATAAAGGTTGAAGAGCAGCAGAAATTAGATCTTTTGTATTAATAGCTTAAATCGTAAGACACTTTTTATTAGACTGAGCCAAATTGTAACAATTTGTTTTCAATAACAACTAAACTTTCAATAATAAAAACTATTTTAAGAACGAATTTATTCTAGTATCTAAATACTTAAATTTAAATTCTTACCTTTAAACTAAGTTACGCTATTATTGTAATTTCTTTATATTTTGCAATCTCCAAAGGCAGACCTGAAAAAGAAAGAAAAAGTTTAAGGCATGAAAAAAAGAAAAATTGTTTCGATATTACTTTTGATTACTGGACTAATTTTAAGTGTCACTTTTATTTTAAAAATTGAATTCCCACAAAGTTTTGAACCTTATTTTAAAAGAGAATACTATAACAAGTTTGGAGCTCTAGCCATAAGTCTAGAATTAACCTTTGCAAGCTATTACTTATTAACGGAACACAAAAAAACAAATTTAGCTCTTGCAATTTTTGGTTTTACAGCTTTATTAGATCCTGTTTTTAATATAATAGGGCTTTTTAAAAGTATTGTTCCCATTTACGGCACAATAATTTTAACAATTTGTGCTATCGTTAGTTTGTACCTAGCATTTGCTAACACTTTTAAACTAAAACCATTGTCTTATTTAGCAACTATTTTAAGTATTGTTCTTAGTGTTATAATTGAATTTTTCTTCAATTATTTTCAATAAATACTCCTCATTTATTAAAGTTTCTAGAGCAGGTTACTTATAAAAAAACCTAGGAAAAATTAGAAACTTCTGCTTCTACTTTCTCCCACTCTTCCATTAAAGTATCTACTTTTGCTTTTTTAGCTTTGTAGTTTTTAAAGAAATTAGGTTTAGCAGAAACTTCATCGTAATTTTTTGCTAGTTCTAAATCTAGTTTTTCTACTTCAGCTTCTAAATCTGCAATTTCAGTTTCTATTTTAGAAAGCTTGTTATTTAGCTTTTTTAACTCTTTTTCTTGCTCTCTACTTAATTGATATGCTTCGTTTTTAGAAGTATCTTTTTCTAATTTTACTACAGTTTTCTTTTCAGCTTCACGTAAATTTTCCATTTTGTGTTGCTCTAAGAAATAATCAATATCACCTAAATATTCTTTTATTTCTTTGTCTTTAAATCCATAAACAGTGCTAGTTAAACCTTGTAAAAACTCTCTATCGTGAGAAACTACAATTAAAGTACCATTAAAATTATTCAACGCTTCTTTTAAAACAGTTTTAGAGGCAATATCTAAGTGATTTGTTGGCTCATCCATTATTAAAACATTGAATGGCTGTAATAATAATTTACATAAAGCTAACCTGTTTCTTTCTCCTCCAGAAAGTACTTTAGCTTTTTTATCTACAGCATCTCCACCAAATAAGAAAGAACCTAACATATCTCTAACACGCATTCTGTTAGAGTCTGTTGCAGCATCTTCCATAATTTCTAACACTGTTTTTTCTGGTGGTAAATATTCTGATTGATTTTGCGCAAAATACCCAACTTCTACATTATGACCGAGTTTTAAATGCCCTTCAAAAGGAATTTCGCCTACCATCATCTTAGCTAAAGTCGATTTTCCTTGTCCATTTTGCCCAACAAAAGCAATTTTACTATTTCTTTCTATTAATAAATCTACACCTTCTAAAACATGTTTATCTCCATAACTTTTAGACAAATCTTCTGCTTCAACAATAATTTTACCAGGTTCTTTAGAAATAGCAAAACGCACATTCATGGCTTGGTTATCATCTTGATCAACTTCAATCAACTCAACTTTATCAAGCTGTTTCATTAAAGATTGTGCCATAGATGCTTTGCTAGCTTTTGCTTTAAATTTATTGATTAAATGTTGCTTTTGTTTTATTTCTTTTTCTTGATTTTTCTGAGCTTGTAATTGTTTTTCTTTAATTTCTGCTCTTAATAATAAGAATTGAGAGTATGGTTTTTTATAATCGTAAATTTGCCCTAAAGAGATTTCTATAGTTCTGTTGGTTACGTTATCTAAAAACATTTTATCGTGAGAAACCAACACAATTGCGCCAGAATAACCTTTTAAAAAGTTCTCTAACCAAATAATTGATTCGATATCTAAGTGGTTTGTTGGCTCATCTAGCAACAAAATATCATTGTTTTGTAATAACAGTTTTGCCAACTCTATTCGCATTCTCCATCCACCAGAAAAAGTATCTGTTAGTTTATTAAAATCTTCTCTTTGAAAACCTAAACCTTGTAATATTTTTTCTGTATCTCCTTGATAATTGTAACCTCCAAGAAGTTCGTAACGTTCTTGTTTGTCTGTTAAATCTTGTATTAATTGCGTGTAAGAATCGCTCTCATAATCTGTTCTTATGGTTAACTGATTATTAATATCTTCTAATTCTAACTCAATTTTTTTAATTTCTTCAAAAGCTTGGTATGCTTCTTCTAAAATGGTTCTTCCTTCTACAAAATCTATATCTTGTCTTAAAAAACCTATTTGCACATCTTTATCAAACGCCATAGTTCCTCCACTACTTTCTATATCTTTAGAAAGTACTTTTAGTAAAGTCGATTTTCCTGCTCCGTTTTTACCAATCAGACCAATTCTATCTCCTTTATTTAATTTAAAAGTGATACCAGAAAACAAATCAGTTCCCATAAAAGAAACTGTTAAATTATGAACGTTTAACATGAAATGTAATAATTGTTACTTAATTAAAGTGGTAAAAAATTTACCTTTGCAAAAGTAGATAAATTTTAAAGTTATGATGTTTAAAAAAGGGACAAAATTATATAGTATTGCAAATGGTAAATGCCCTAAATGTCAAGAAGGAGAATTCTTTAAGTATTCTTTTACTTTTAATCCATCAAAAATCACAAAATTACATGATAATTGTTCGCATTGTAATTTAAAATATATGATGGAACCTTCATTTTTTTATGGAGCTATGTATGTAAATTACGGTATTACAGTAGCTATTTCTATAGTTGTTTTTGTAATTACAAAACTTGGTTTAGACTTTAATTTATTACAATCTTTTTTAGCTGTTGTTGCTGCTCTTTTTATTCTAGCACCCATAAATTTACGATTATCTAGAATTCTATGGATAAACATGTTTGTAAGTTATGATGAAAAATGATATACCAATCTTATTAAAAACTATTTTTTAGGGTACTAATACCCAATTATTTGATGTTTTTTTTGCGACTTTTACATTTTTCAACTAATCCCCTCCCTAATGAAACAAGTAAAAATATTTTATTTATGTTTATTATTGTCACATACTATTTTTTCAAATCATAACAAAAGTAATTATAATACTGCCCAAGACTTACATTTTACAAAACAAAATAAACCTATTCAGTTAAAATCTTTAGTACACTTAATTGATGATACTAAAGACTCAAAATCTTTTAAAGATTTTACCTTACAATATCTAGAACTTGCGTTTAAACAAGACAAACATAGCGTTGCTACCTCCAAAATTTTAAGCTTATGCTCTAGAATTGAAATGGAATTTAACGATCCTGATTTTGCAATTCTTTTACTAAATAAATTAGAAGAACATACAAACAAGATTAATGATACTTATCTTTTAGGAGGAATTTATCAGAAAAAAGCAAGAGCTTATTATGATAAAAGTAATTTTACAAAAGCCTATAAAAACTGTAATATTTCTATAAAAAACTATGGTCATACAGCAAAAGATTCGCTTTATAAAGCAGATGCTATTTTTTTAAAAGGACAGATATTAGTAAAAACAAATAATTTCATTGACGCCATTAAAAACTACGAACTAGCTTCTGTTTATTATGAAAATTTAAACGATTTAACTTACACTTTTTTTATTAAAACAGCAATTATTTCTATTTATACTAAAATCGGTTTAAACGAAATTGCTATAGAAAAGCTATTAAATATTATAGCTAAAAAAAAGTCTTTAAAATACAACATTGGTTTAACTTCTAATTATTACAATTTAGCAATTAACTACAAAGAAGTAGGTAACATAAAAAACTATAAAGCATATTTAGATAAAGCATTAGCACATAAAGAAAAGAGTAACGATAATGATGGCTTTATACCCTATTATCAAACTGCAATTGCCCAATATTATTTACAATATGGCAAACTATCTCAAGCAGAAATATTTTTAAAAAAAGCTGCTTTAGAAATTAAAACTGACAATGCTAATTCAATTAGTAAAGATTTTTTTAATAAAATAAAATGCTTTTACCTTTATAAAAATCATCAACCAAAAAGTGCCTTGAAATTAGCACAAAAAACGATATTGGAAATTGAAAAACAAGGTGATTTAGCATCTAAAAAAGAATTAAATAAATTAATTTTTGATATTTACATCGATAAAAATGATGCTAAAAATGCGTTAAAATATTATCAATCTTTTACCAAAATAAAAGACTCAATTACTAATATTAATTCAGTTAGTGTTGTTAATTATTATCAAACTTTATCCGAAAAAGAAAAAGAAGAACAATTACAGAATAATAAAATAATCCATTTAAAAAAAAAGAATAAAACTAAAAAAGAATTACTAATTGCAATTATAATTTTTATAGTTCTTTTATTAATTATCATCTACTTATATTGGAATAGACTACTCTCTATAAAAGAGAAAAAAATACAAATAAATTATTCACAGAAACTATTATTAGCTCAAGAAGAACAAAGAAAAAGAATTTCTAAAGATTTACATGATGGTTTAGGGCATAGTTTATTACTAATTAAGCATAAAATAACATCTATAAAAGACAAGTCTCTAGAAAAATTGATTAATGATGCAATAGAAGAAATGCGAAGTATATCTAGAGCTTTATACCCTTTTCAATTAAAAGGTATTGGCTTAACAAGTGCATTAGACAACCTTATGCGTAAACTCGATGATAATAGCGAAACTTTTATTTTTGGTGATATTGATAATATTGATAATATTTTAACTGTTGAACAAGAGGTTAATGTATTTAGAATAATACAAGAATGCCTTACTAATATTATTAAACATGCAGATGCAAGTTCTGCTAGAGTAACCTTAAAACTAATTAAAAAGAATCATATTTACATTATTATTCAAGATAATGGAATTGGTTTTAATTATATAGAAAAATTAAATGATAATAAAAGTCTCGGATTAAAAACTATAAATCAACGAGTAGATTTTTTAAAAGGTTCTTTAAAAGTCTGTTGCGTAAAAAAAAATGAAACCGTTATTAAAATTTTATTTCCTTTAAAATGAAACAATCTATTTATATAGCAGACGATCATCCTATTTTAATAAAAGGTTTAAATGAGTTGTTAATTGAGAAAAAAATGAATGTGATTGGCATTGCAACAGATGGCCAATCTGCTCTTAATTTTATTATTAAAAACAAACCAGACATTGCCATTTTAGATGTAGAAATGCCTAACTTAACAGGTATAGAGATTGCTGATGAATGCAAAAAAAACAATATTATTACCAAAATTATTTTAATTACACTTCATAAAGAAATAGACCTGTATTTAAAAGCCAAAAAACTAAACATTTATGGATATTTACTAAAAGAATTTGCTTTAGAGGAGATAGAAACTTGCATAAATTCTGTAAAAAATGGAATTCCATATTTTAGTAAAAACGTTAAAAAATATATTGGTTTTACAAACGAATCCAATTCAATTTTAAAAGAGCTAACCTTAGGTGAAAGAAGAATTTTAAAATTAATTTCGCAACACAAAACAAATAAAGAAATTGGACATATCTTATTTACATCACCAAGAACTATAGAAAAACATCGTAGTAAAATTATTACCAAACTTAACTTAGGTCAGCAAACTGGTTCTCTTTCTAAATGGGTTTTAAAAAACAAACATCTATTTAACTAAAGATTAATTTATTATGGGTATTAATACCCACAAATAATTTATAAAATTTTATTTTCTTTGGTTTGAATTTAAGTATAAAAATCAAATCCTATTATAAAATACAAAGAAATTAAAACACATTTAAGCCCCCCAGAAAGCAATCTTTTTCTTATGAATCAGGTTGCTTTTTCAAGAAAAATTATAAACAAGTACTTCTTAATTAAAACAATTATTTAAATCTATTAATTGCTATTTCTGAATCTAACTCCTTACCTGTTTCTAAATGAAGAAATAATTCCTTGGCAACTGTAGGTGCAATCATTACTCCTCTTGTGCCTAAACCATTTAAAATTGCTAAATTAGGATATGCAGGATGTTTACCTACCAAAGGTCTTCTATCTCTAACTGTTGGTCTTACACCTGCTGTTTGATATATAATTTTATAAGGAACTGTAATTACTTTTTTCAATTTTTCGACTAACTCTTCTCTACCCTCTTCTGATGGATTTGAGGTTTTATCTTTCCAATTAAAGGTTGCTCCTACCTTATAATGATTATCTCCTAAAGGAAAAATAAATAATGTAGATTTTAATAAAAAATTGATTTTTAAATCTGGTGAGTAAATAGTTATTAATTCTCCTTTTACTTCGTTTAATGGCAAATAATTGAAAAATAAATTATTGGCCATTCCAAAGCCTTCACAAAAAACAATTCTGTTGGCTTTAATACCATTGTAATCTAACCAATCTTCTTTGAATTTTATTTGTTGATGTTCAAATTTTTCAAATCGGATTTTATTTGCTAATTTTAAATAGGTTCTATAAGTTTCTACTAACTTTTTAGTATCTATTCTTCCTGTGTTTTTTACATTTCCGAAACCAAAATCTGCTATTATTCCATCTCGTTTTTTAGCTTCTATTTTTGGATCTAAATAATCTATAAGTAAAGGTTTGTCTGCAGCTTCGAACCAATTATTTTGGTCTTCAATTGATTTAAAAACTTTTTTGGTTTCTATTTTTTTATCGAACTTAGTATTGAACTTATTTTCTAAACGTTCATAAAATGGTAAAGCTACTTGTAATTGTTGTTTAGCGTTCCAAACTGGGGTAAATCTTTTTAAAATAACAGGATTATAAACGCCTCCTGCCACTAATGATGATGTTTGAGAATCGTCTTCGAACACCATAAAAGTTTTATTTGCAGTTAATAATTCTTCTACAAACGCTAAACCTGCTAATCCTAAACCAACTATTATATAATCTACCTTCACAATGTAAAAATAAATAAGTTTTACTTGTTTTTACTAGTTTTCTATAAGTTTATAAATAGGCTTAGCCCAGATTGTAGCATTTGTTTGAGCTCTTTTTTATATTTGGCTTCTATTCTATTTGTGGTTTAATAATAATTACTTGTTAAGTTTACAAATAGTTAATTTAAATGGATAAAAAAAGCGAGTGCGAAAAGCTGGAAATAGCTACAAAAAAAATCGCTTACTTGCGTAAACGATTTTAGATATTTCTAATTAGGTAACATTAATAGTTCCACATATCAATTTCTTTGTTTCTGATATCTTCTTTTATTTTATCTGCTTCTAAAAGCTGAAATAAAGAGTTACCTCTAACATAATCTGAAATAGATCTATTACCATAAATATTTTCTTCTCTTACAATTACACCACTAAATCGTCTTGCATTTAATAAATGATCGTAAGATATTGGGTGAGATGCATTCATTGGATTAAATACTTTTGCATCGTGTAAAACTTCTCTTGCAGATGGAAAGAATACCCAGAATAACTCGAATAAAGTTTCGTCTTCTACACCTTCTACACCTATTGTTTGTACATCTTTACCCATTGGTGCTAATGCTAGTAATCTGTATTTCATTTCGCCTTGACGTTTATCAAAATACCACATACCTTTTATCATATAACCCCCAATATCTTCTGCTCCTAAATTATAAGTATCTGAAAAACCATTTTCTTCACGAACATTTACCAAACGAGATTCTATTTCATCTTGAGTTATTTTAGATGTAAAAAAAGAATCTGTATAAGCATCTGTTATTTTACCTTGCCTAATTCCTTTTACTAGTGTATCAAACAAAGATCTTCTGTCTGGAGAAATGTTTGTAGTATCTATTGGAAAATAATAAGGTAAATTTATTTTCTGATTTAAATCTATAAACTCCCAAACTACTTTAGACCACATTACATCTCTATCATCTACATAACCATAAGGTATTGGCCCATCATTGTCAGAAAGCAATTGTTGCTCATTTTTTTTACCTATGTCTTCAGGATCTTTAGCATTTAGTAAACCTGCTTGCGCACTTACTAAACCCGAAGTTATAAGGGCTAAAAATAATATGAAACCTTTTTTATACATAATTTAATCTTTTATCCTAATTAGTAAGCTCTATGTTTACTGGTAATACCTTTTTAATTGGCACACCATTAGCTGTAGCTTTAATATCGTAAATATTAATTTGATCTCCTCTTTTAGCTTTTGCTAAAACTTTTTTAGCGGCTGCACTTAAAGTTGTTCCATTAACAATAATTGTTAATTGACCAGGAACTTTTATTTTAAAACTTTGAACTTTTATTGTTAAATCAAATTCAAAATCTGGTAAACCTGCTGCAATTGGTGTTCTAGACAAACCTGATTTTGGCATTCTTACTGTACCATATTGACCACGAACAGAACCCATAGCTGCTGGTATATCTTTAATTCTAAAAGTTGCTTTAGAGTTTACAGTTTTACCACTACTTAATTTTGCACTTACATTGATTGTAGCTGTGTTACCAGATCCAGGTCTTAGACTATATTTACCTCTACTACCTGTTAATCTACCACCTGCAGCAGAAACATTTAAGTTATTGTCTCCAACACCTGGTAATGAAACAGAAATAGGGTTATCTAAACCTCTATAAACTACATTCATTTTATCTGCAGAAACTACTGCATTACTTGGTTCTGGAATTACAGAATAAGAACTCTCAAAAGGTACTTCTACAACTTCTCCATTTTGAGTAAATGCAATTTTACCTTTAATATCATGATTACCAACATTACCTGCAGGCATATCTATAATTACTTGACCAGATTGAATGTTTTCGTAATCTTTTCCATTTAAAATTACATTATCAGGAATCATAGTAGCATCATAACGTCCTAAAACAATTTTACCTGTTACTTTTTCACCTGCGAAATATGCATTTTTATCTAATGCAACAATACCTTTATAATTATTTAACGATAATGCTTCTTCTAATTTACCACCTAATAAAGAACTAACAATATCTGCTTCTGTATTTTTAATATCAGCTTGCATTTGTGTTAAACTTGTTAAAGAAGCTACTAAAGGAAAACCTTCATATCTTGCATTTAACCATTCTACTGTGTTTCCTGTTTTACTATTTTTAACTGGTTCAGTAGAAAATCTATCTTTTATTGCTGGAGTAAATTTGCTGTTTTCTCCTAAAACATTGATAACATTGGTTCTGTAACCATCAATTTTACCTAAAAACTCTTGACCTTCTGTTGTGTATCCATCACCTTCAAAAAAGTAAACGTCTAAGAACTCAGTCTTATCCATTGCTTCATAATCTTTTTTGTTCTCTATATCAGCAGTCATTTTAGACTTTAGCTCTTCTAGATACGCATAAAATTCATTTGAGTAATTCTTTATTTGATTCGCTTGTTTATTTAATTCACCAAACTTTGCTGCTTGTTCAGAAGCTTTTGTTGCTAAATTAGCGTAAGCTTCATTGTTTTTTTCTGTTGTAGAAACGTTATTTTCTGTAAGTTTTTCGTTCATTACACCAAAAGCAGATAACACCTCTTTACTCATATTCATTGCTAACATTGCAATAAATACAAGATACATAAGGTTTATCATCTTCTGTCTTGCTGATAGTTTTCCTCCTGCCATAGCTTAATTAATTTTTTTAAAGTTATACATATAAATTAACTAATTATTTGCTTGACATTGCAGATAGCATATTACCATAAACCCCATTTAAAGAAGATAGGTTTTTTGCTAAAGAATCCATTTGATCTTTTAATTTTTGAGTATTTTCTACTACTTCTGTATTTAAAGATGCTTGTTTTGATGTATTTTCTACTTGAACTTTATATAAACTATTTAAAGATTCCATTTGCACTGCTGCTAAAGAAACTTGTTCATTGTATTTGTTAGTTGATGCTACTGTTTCTGATGCAGATGATAAACCTTCTGCAGCATTTTGAAAGTTTTTCATACTGTTACCTAAACTAGACATTAAAGATGAATCTATTTTTGCATCTTGTAATAACTTATCTAATTTTTGAGATAACATACCTTCTGTACTAACTTTCTCTTCTTTTTCTTTTTTATAAGTGTCTTCTCCTAACTCTGGGTAAACTTTAGACCAGTCAAACTCATCTTCTGGAGCATCAAAAGCTGATACAGCAAATACAGCTGCTTCTACTAATAAACCAATAGTTAACATTAAACCACCAGTTAAAGGACCAAATGATATGTGTTGTATTTTAAATAATGCTCCAATAATTACTACTGCAGCTCCCATTCCGTAAACGAAATTCATTGTCTTTTTATACCCTCTTGATTGTGCCATTTTTTGTGTTTTTGTTATTTGATTACTTATTCTTTTTTCTAACTTTTTTTACTTATTTGTTGTTCCTATATAGTTCTGAACTGTTCTAAAGCCTATATAACTTCTTGCTGTATCTGCATATTCGTAGTCTCTAGAAGCAACTTCTAAATAATATGCAACATCTTTCCAAGAACCTCCTCTAACAATTTTTCTCTTATTCTTTCTATCCTCAACATTAGGGTTCATGGTAGAAGCCATATAGTAAGAAGATAAATTATATGCAGTGTTTGTCCATTCAGAAACATTACCTGCCATATTATACAAACCATAATCATTTGCATTATAAGATTCTGCTTCTACAGTATATAAAGCACCATCTACAGCGTAATTACCTCTTACAGGTTTAAAGTTTGCTAAGAAACAACCTCTATCACTTGTTGTGCTTCCTGTTCCCCAAGGATATGTTGCAAATTCTAAACCACCTCTTGCAGCATATTCCCACTCAGCTTCTGTTGGTAATCTAAAATCAGGCACTAAAGTAGAACCTTTTCTCTCTCTTAAATAATCGTTTTTCTTTTTAGTTCTCCAGTTACAAAAAGCATTTGCTTGCCCCCAACTTACACCAACAACAGGATAGTCTCCATAAGATTGGTGATAAAAATAATCTTGGTGCATAGGGTCATTGTATGAATAATTAAAATCTCTAACCCAAACTGTTGTATCTGGATATATGTTTAACACTTCTGTTTGTACAAAATCTTTTCTGCTACCACCTTTTCTGGCTGCATTATCTCTGTCAAACCAAGAGTACTGATAATTTAAAAGCTTTGTATTAAAAGTTCTAACACCATCTACAGCTTCTTCTTTGCTGATATATACAGAATCCATTACTTCTACGTAATCTACATCTGGAAAATCTTCTTTAACCCAAACTATTTCTTCATCCCAATTTAAAGGCTTAATAGTATCAAAACTCCAATAGTTTTCATTCATATATTTTTGATACGCATTAGAATCTGTAGTATCTGCAGCTTTATAAGCATAACTCTGAATACCAGAAGTACGATTATTTCCATTTGGATTTGGAGTGGCTCCTAAAGAAGCAAATTCAGCTTGTTCAGCTAATTTTGTTCTTACTATAGAATCTCTTACCCAAAATACAAACTCTTTATACTCTTTGTTTGTAATTTCAGTTTCATCCATGTAATATGGCCTAACAGTAACCGTTTTTGTAGGTGTGTTTAAAGTACCTAAAATATCTTGATCTTGCTTACCCATTGTAAAAGAACCACCTGGAATTAAGGACATTCCATAAGGTTTTTCTGAAAACCATTTTTTCTTTGCCTTAACACCTACTAATTCTCCTCTATCATTAGAACCACAACTGTAAAAAACGGTTATTAAAAGTGCAAATATTGCTGCTTTTTTCATATTTTATTTTTGTCTTTACTAAAAGTTCGTAAACCTATTATTTTTTTTGCTAAAATACAATGTTGAAATTACATTTTAACGTATTCATTTTTATTAAATTCTTAAATTACATCATTTTTTGCATTGCTTTATACCATCTTTCAGGTATAATTTGCTTGGTAGCATCTATGTAATCGTTATAAGTACATGGTATTAACGCATGTCTTTTGTATTTATTATCTGATAAAATATTAATCTCAATCCACCATCTACCAGTTTTATTACTTTTATAAAACACTAAAGGATCATCATCTTCCAAAATTACGGTAAATTTTTGATAATTCTCTTTGCCAGAAAAAGGATAATCTTTTACTCTAAAATTAACACCTTCAATAAAATACCAAATCA
Organism: Polaribacter sp. Asnod6-C07; assembly: GCF_045063625.1. Taxonomy (NCBI): domain Bacteria; kingdom Pseudomonadati; phylum Bacteroidota; class Flavobacteriia; order Flavobacteriales; family Flavobacteriaceae; genus Polaribacter; species Polaribacter sp. Asnod6-C07. Next base: position 617,501 of record NZ_JBEFOF010000005.1, read on the forward strand.
TCTGCGCAATTAAACTCGCAGTTTGATGATTATTATCGTATTTAGAATTGTATTCATAAATACCAAATGATGAAACTTTATCGCTTATCCCTGCATACCTTGTAATAGCACAAATTTCTTCGCCATAAAAACCATTTGGAGATGCATTATTATTAGCTGGAGCATCACTTTGCCTAACTGCACCCATATCTATAGAAACAATATCTGCATTTCTAAAAGCTGGTTCTATGTTTTCTAATTCTTTGGCTTTACCTAATCTACAAGTATCAAAGAAAAGTGAATCGAATAAATCAATTTCTCCTTGAGAATTAAAATAAGTTTGATACCCAACATTACTATAATTGAACAAATTATTAGGCTTTTGCATAATAATTTTGCTCAAATAAGATTGTGAGGTAAGTTCATCTTCTAAACTACCCATATCAAAACGACTATCTACAGCAGTAATGTTTACAGATTGCTCTAAAGCATCGTAAGCTCTATAATTTACATAGGTAAGATCTTGACCTCCACCAATAATTATAGGTATAATATCCTTTTTTAAAAGAGAGGTAATAATTTCTGAAACCGCAAAATAAGTATCAGAAACAGCTTCTCCTTTTAAAACATTACCTAAATCTGCAATTTCTGCATTCCAATTTCCAGGAAAAAGTTCATATAGTTTTCTTCGGATGAAATGTAAATTATCTCCACAACCAAAATTGTTTTCAGAATTTCTATCTTCTTCTACACCAAGAATAGCTAGTTTAACATCATCTAAATCAGGAAAACCTTCTTGTTCTGTATAAATTTTAATTCTGTTCCCCAAACAATATGGAGAATGCAGCACTAAATGCGCTAAAGCAGTTTCTTTTACAGGGGATAAGAAGTCTTTATTCATCAATTTTTTTGAGTATGCAAGATATAAAAAATCTTATTTCTTTTTGGTTGTTTTTCTTTTTGTTACTTTTTTCTTTGCGGCTTTTTTCTTTGGTGTTTTAGCCTCAATCATTTTTACAGCCTCTTCTTTAGATAGTTTTTCGATTTCTGTTGTTTTAGGTAATTCTATCTTAATTTTACCTTTTAAAACGTTAAAACGCCCCCATCTTGCTTTTTCTACACGAATACCAACATCTTCCCAATTATGGATAACTTTGTCTATTTCTTTCTGTTTTTTAACTTCAATTAATTCAACAATATCGTCATCAGAAAGATTATCAAAATCGTATTTTTTATTTACATTGATAAACATTGAATTCCATTTAATAAATGGCCCAAAACGTCCTACACCTTTTTGAACAGGTAAATCTTCGTAATGATAAATAGGCGCATCTGCTTTTTGTTTTGCCCTAATTAAATCTTCTGCTCTTGGCAAATCAACCTCCATTGGGTTTTCTCCTTTGTCTAAAGAAACAAACATTTTTCCAAAACGAATGTATGGTCCAAATCGTCCATTAGAAACAATAACTTCTTCGCCTTCGTAAGTTCCTAAAGTTTTTGGAAGCAAGAATAATTCTAACGCTTCTTCCATTGTTATTGTACCTAAATGCTGGTCTTTATTTAAGCTAGCAAACTGCTTTTCTTCGTCTTCTGGAGCACCAATTTGAGCAATTGGCCCAAATTTACCCAAACGTACTAAAACTGTTTTTCCACTCTCTGGATGTTTCCCTAAAATACGTTCTCCAGATTCTCTTTCTGCATTTTCTTTTACATCTTCTACATTATCGTGAAACTTAATGTAGAAACTTTTTATCATTTCTATCCAATCTTCATCACCTTCAGAAATATCATCAAAAGAATTTTCAACTTTTGCTGTAAATCCAAAATCTAAAATGTTAGAAAAATTAGCTACTAAAAAATCGTTTACAATATTACCAATATCAGTTGGCACTAATTTATTTTTATCTGAACCTGTTTTTTCTGTCAGTTGCTGACTTTTCACAGTTCCATCAACCAAAATCATTTGCTCATAATTTCTTTCTACACCTTCATTCTGACCTTTTTCTATATAACCTCTTCTTTGAACAGTAGAAATTGTTGGTGCATAAGTAGATGGACGACCAATACCTAATTCTTCTAATTGTTTTACCAAAGATGCTTCAGTGAACCTGTAAGGAGGACTTGTAAAACGCTGTGTAGCATTAATAAAAGCGTAATTTAAGTTTTCACCAACTTTTAAATTTGGTAACATTCCTGCTTGCTCTTCTTCTTCGTTATCAGTTCCTTCTAAATATACTTTTAAGAAACCATCAAACTTTATCATTTCTCCATTCGCAGTAAAGACTTTCTTATTCTCAGAATTTTCAATCTTTATATTGGTTCTTTCTAACTGAGCATCACTCATTTGTGAGGCCAATGTTCTTTTCCAAATTAAATCATACAATCTAGTTTGGTCATACTCAATATCAACAGAATGCATTTTCATATTTGTAGGTCTAATAGCTTCATGGGCTTCTTGAGCTCCTTTAGCTTTCGACTTAAAAACACGTTGTTTACTATATTCTGCACCATAATAATTGGTGATTTCTTCTTCAGCAGCATCTCTTGCATCAACAGATAAATTTACACTATCTGTTCTCATGTAGGTTATTAAACCTGCTTCATACAAACGTTGTGCAACTTGCATTGTTCTACCTACTGCAAAACCTAACTTACGAGAAGCTTCTTGCTGTAATGTTGATGTTGTAAATGGTGCTGCTGGCGATTTTTTTGCTGGTTTTTTAGTTAAATCTGCAATAGAAAAATCAGCATTTGCACAAGATTTTAAGAAATCTTCTGCAGCTTTTTTAGAATCAAAATTCTTTGGGATAGCAGCCTTAAACTTTTTACCTTCATCATTCGTAAATTCTGCAACTACCTTATAATGTGTTTCTGCTTTAAAATCTAAAATGCTTCTTTCTCTTTCTACAATTAAACGTACAGCAACAGATTGTACTCTTCCTGCAGATAAACCTCCTTTTACTTTACGCCATAAAACTGGCGATAATTCATAACCTACAAGACGATCTAAAACTCTACGTGCTTGTTGAGCATTAACCATATCATAATCTATATCCCTAGGATTTTCTACAGCTTTTAAAATGGCTTTTTTAGTAATTTCATGAAAAACAATACGTTTTGTGTTTTCATCTTTTAAATCTAACTGTTCTTTTAAATGCCAAGCAATTGCTTCTCCTTCACGATCCTCATCACTTGCTAACCAAACAGTTTCTGCTTTTTTTGCTAAAGTTTTTAATTTTTTAACTACAGGTTTTTTATCTGTGGATATTATATACTTAGGGCTAAAATCGCCTTCTACATCTATACCCAATTCTTTGGATGGTAAGTCTGCAATATGACCATAACTCGATTCTACTTGAAAATCTTTTCCAAGAAATTTTTCGATGGTTTTTGCTTTTGCAGGTGACTCAACTATTACTAAATTCTTTGCCATTTATCTTTCTTTTATCACTAAAACGCTTTAAAAACGTAGCTTTTCTCTCTGCAAAAGTAGTCAGTTTTTTGTTAAAAAAAATTTTTTCATCACTTTTCGATAAATAATTAACAGATTTACAACAATATTTTTTCTGCCAATTTGTCATTAAAATATAAATTTGGTTGTATCTTTGCCCACCTTCAAATGTTAAATTGAGAGATGGAACAAGTAGAAAAAATTATCGACGAGAGAATACAAGGCAAAGCGCTTGTTACTGAAAATAAAAAAGAAAATTCTAAAAAATTATTCATTGAAAGCTATGGTTGTCAAATGAATATGAATGATAGCGAAATTGTTGCTGCAATCTTAGACAAGCAAGGTTACAACACTACTCAGGTTTTAGAAGAAGCAGATTTGGTATTAGTAAACACTTGTTCTATTAGAGAAAAAGCAGAAACCACTGTACGTAAAAGATTACAGAAATATAATAGAGTAAAACAAGAATCTAACAAAACAATGAAAGTAGGCGTTTTGGGCTGTATGGCTGAGCGTTTAAAAGAAAAATTCTTAGAAGAAGAAAAAATTGTTGATTTAGTTGTTGGTCCAGATGCCTATAAAGATTTACCAAATTTATTAGAAGAAGTTAATGAGGGTAGAGATGCTGTAAACGTAATCTTATCTAAAGAAGAAACATATGGAGACATTTCTCCTGTTCGTTTAAACTCTAATGGAGTTTCTGCATTTGTATCAATTACAAGAGGTTGTGATAATATGTGTACTTTTTGTGTAGTTCCCTTTACTCGTGGACGAGAAAGAAGTCGTGACCCTAAAAGTATTTTAGAAGAAATTCAATCTATGCTTGATAAAAACTTCAAAGAAATTACGCTTTTAGGTCAAAATGTAGATAGTTTTCTTTGGTTTGGTGGTGGTTTAAAAAAAGATTTTAAGAAAGCTACAGAAATGGCACAAGCTACAGCAGTAGATTTTGCACAATTGTTAGATATGTGTGCTACCAAATTTCCTAAAACACGTTTTCGTTTTTCTACATCTAACCCTCAAGATATGAGTTTAGATGTTATTCACACTATGGCTAAACACAAAAACATTTGTAAATACATTCACTTACCAGTACAAAGTGGAAGTAATGCAATGTTAAAAGCGATGAACAGACAACATACTCGTGAAGAATATATGGAGTTGGTTGATAATATTTATAAAATAATTCCAGAAATGTCTTTATCACAAGATATGATTGTTGGTTTCTGTGGAGAAACAGAACAAGACCATAAAGACACATTAGACTTAATGGAATATGTAAAATATGACTTCGGATTTATGTTCGCTTATTCAGAAAGACCTGGAACTTTAGCAGGTAAAAAAATGGATGATGATGTGCCTGCGGATGTAAAAAAACGTCGTTTAACAGAAGTTATAGATTTACAACAAAAACACGCATTATACAGAACTCAAGCTCATTTAGGAAAAGTTGAGGAAGTTTTAATTGAAGGCACTTCTAAGAAAAACTCTAAAGAATGGAAAGGAAGAAACACACAAAATACAGTAATCGTTTTTCCTAAAGAACATTATAAATTAGGCGATTTTGTAAATGTAAAAGTAGAAGATTGTACCTCAGCAACCTTAAAAGGAACTGCTGTTGGTTATTCTGATAATAATTAAATAACCCCTCCTAACCTTCCAAAAGGGAAGAAACTCCAATCTTTATGGAAAATTGGGGTATTTAGGTTGGAGTTTTAAAATTAAAAAAAATACAAGACAAAGAAATCAAAAAGACGTTCAGAATTCCTTCCCTTTTGGAAGGTTAGGATGGGCAAATTTTTCCCCTTTGGGGAAATTAAAAGGGGCTTATGGAAAACTTACAAGCATTAAAACAACGTTTTGGAATTATTGGAAACGATATTCAATTAAACAGAGCTTTAGAAAAAGCAGTTAGAGTTGCACCTACTGACATTTCTGTTTTAGTAACTGGAGAAAGTGGTGTTGGTAAAGAAAATATTCCAAAAATCATACATTCTTTATCGCACAGAAAACACGCAAAATATATTGCTGTAAACTGTGGTGCAATTCCTGAAGGAACAATTGACAGTGAATTATTTGGCCACGAAAAAGGCTCTTTTACAGGTGCTACACAAGATAGAAAAGGATATTTTGAAGTTGCTGATGGTGGAACTATTTTTTTAGATGAAGTTGGTGAATTACCCTTAACAACTCAAGTACGTTTATTGCGTGTTTTAGAAAATGGCGAATTCATAAAAGTTGGTTCATCTAAAGTATTAAAAACAAATGTTAGAATTGTAGCAGCAACCAATGTAAATATGCAGTCTGCAATTCAGAAAGAAAAATTTAGAGAAGATCTATATTACAGGTTAAGCACAGTAGAAATTAACTTACCAGCTTTAAGAGAGCGAAATGAAGATATTCATTTATTATTTAGAAAATTTGCTGCTGATTTTGCTCAAAAATACAGAATGCCATCTATCAGATTAGATGAAAGTGCTGTAAATATTTTATTAAACTATCGTTTTCCTGGTAACATCCGTCAGTTAAAAAACTTAGCCGAACAAATTTCTGTTATTGAAGAAGAAAGAACAATATCTGCCATAAAACTACAACAATATTTACCTAATAACTCTGGTAATTTACCAGCAGTTGTTGGTGGTAAAAAAGAAAATGACTTTTCTACGGAACGTGATATTATGTACAAAATTTTATTTGATATGCGTAATGACATCAACGATTTAAAGAAATTGACGTTAGATTTAATGAAAAACGGCAATGTTGATGAAGTACAAGAAGAAAATCATCGCCTTTTAGAAAAAATTTACAACGATAAAGATCTAGAAGATTTAGATATCGAAGTTTTAAACATACCTCAAGACTCATCAACAGAAAAAGATTATGATTTTATTGAGACTATTGAAGAAGACGAATCTTTATCTTTACAAGACAAAGAAATAGAGATGATTAAAAAATCTTTAGAAAAAAACAACAACAAACGTAAATTGGCAGCTAAAGAATTAGGTATTTCTGAAAGAACTTTATACAGAAAAATAAAACAATATGATTTGTAAATTTCTGCAAAGAACTCTGTAAGTAACGATGAGAAAAACACTTTTAACCTTAATATTATTAACTTTAATAGAATGTAAATCATACACATTTAAAAACTTTGATATAGGAAACGCTAAAACCCTACAAATAGATTTTTTTAGAAACGAAGCAACTTTGATAGAACCACAATTAAGTAAAAAATTCACAGAGAGTCTTCAGAGTTTATTTATAGAACAAACAAAATTACAATTAACAAACACTAATGGGGATTTGTTTTTTAGTGGTGAAATTACAGATTACAACATTACACCTATAAGTGGAATATCAAATCAAACTGCAGCACAAAATAGACTAACAATGTCGGTTAATGTTAGATTTGAAAATAAATATAATAGTAATAAAAATTTTGAGAAAGTATTTTCTTTCTATTCAGATTTCGATGCAAACGCTCAACTTTCTGGAGACCTTCAAAATAATTTGATAAATCAAATCAATGAAAGAATTACTCAAGATATTTTAAACCTATCAATTGCAAATGATTTTTAAAATGAAAAAAATAATTTTATCCTTAGTTATAATTACAACACTAATTGGTTGTGGAGCTTACTCTTTTACAGGAGGTAATACAGGTGATGCAAAAACAATTCAAATTGATTTTTTCCCAAATCAAGCTCCTTTAGTAGAACCAACACTAACACAACGTTTCACTAATGAATTTCAAGATTTATTTACACGCCAAACAAATTTAACGCTAACAAACTCTAATGGAGATTTACATTTTAGTGGAGAAATTACAGGTTACAGAATTACTCCTTTAAGTGGAACATCAGATCAAACTGCTGCTCAAAATAGACTAACAGTTACAGTAAATGTTCGTTTTGAAAATAAACTAGAAGAAAAAGACGATTTCGAAAAAAACTTTTCTTTTTATTCTGATTTTGATGCAAATTCTCAGTTAACGGGTAGTATTTTAGAAAGTGCTTTAGACGAAATTTTAGAAAGAATTACTCAAGATATTTTTAATGCATCAGTTGCAAAGTGGTAGTAAATTAGATGTTGGAATAAAAAAATAGCATTTTGAATAAAAACACATTCTTAGAGGTCTTAAATGAAAACCAAAAAATTCAACAATTAGAAACTGTTGAGTTAAAATCTATTGTTGAAACATATCCATATTTTCAATCAGCAAGAGCATTATATTTAAAAGGATTAAAAAATCAGGATAGTTTTAAATACAACAAAGAATTAAAGATTACTGCAGCTTACACTGCAGACAGAACTGTTTTATTTGATTTTATTACTTCTAAAAAATTCACAAATCCTAACGAAGAAATTCATCAACAAATCATTGATAAAATTTCTGATGAAACTTCTATTGAATCTGCTGATGAAGAACCAGAAGTTACATCAACTAAAGAAGAGACTCCTGAAGAAATACAATTAGAAGAATTAACATCAAAAGAAACAATATCAGAAGAAACAAAGGTTGAAGCTACTAAAAAAACAATAGAAAAAAATGTTGTAGAACCTATAAAAGAATCAGAAGAAAAACTAGAGATAGGAAAGCCAATTGCATTTAATACTTCAGAAAACCATTCTTTTAATCAATGGCTACAATTATCAACAAAAAAACCAATTGTTAGATCAGAATCATCACCTAAAAAAGTATCTAAGAAAGTTAAGATTATAGAAAAATTCATACAAAGTAACCCAAAAATCGAACCACTTTCTAAAGACAAAAAATTAACTATAGCTGTTACTAAGAACATGCAAGACTCCTCTTTAATGACAGAGACTTTAGCTAAAGTTTATTTAGAACAAAAGAAGTATGAAAACGCAATACAAGCTTACCGAATTTTAAGTTTGAAATATCCAGAAAAAAGTGGTTTCTTTGCAGACCAAATAAAAAGAGTACAAATTTTACAAAAACATAAATAATGAGTTATACAGCATTTTTAATCGTAATTTTAATTGTAGCAGTAGCTTTAATTTTAATAGTAATGGTTCAAAATCCTAAAGGTGGAGGGTTATCTTCTTCTTTTGGTGGTGGAGGTGCACAATCTTTAGGAGGTGTACAAAACACAAATAACTTTTTAGATAGAACTACATGGACATTAGCTATTGCTATGTTTGTTCTTATCTTATTATCTAACGTTGCAATTCCAAGAGCTAATTCTAACGACATGAATTTAGACAATACTTTAGATGGTATAGAAACTACAGTTCCTGCAGAAAATAATGCACCAGCAACAAATGATAGTATTAACTAACTATCAATTATAAAATATTTAAATGCCAACGTAAATGACACGTTGGCATTTTTTTTTGCATAAATTCTAAGGATAAAATCAATCAAAGTAAAATTGTCAGTTTTATTCTGATGGCATAATTTCTGACAATTCTTTAAGAGTTAATAATAATTTAATTAATTAAAAATTTATATACAATGAGTTTAAACATTAAACCTTTAGCAGACAGAGTTCTTGTAGAACCTGCTCCAGCAGAAACAAAAACAGCTTCTGGATTAATAATTCCAGATAATGCAAAAGAGAAACCACAAAAAGGAACTGTGGTTGCAGTTGGTAATGGTAAAGTTGATGAGCCTTTAACTGTAAAAGTTGGAGACACAGTTTTATATGGTAAATATGGTGGAACTGATTTAAAATTAGAAGGTAAAGATTATTTAATGATGCGTGAATCTGATATTCTAGCAATTATATAAATAGAGCTATTTGCTTTTGGCTATTTGCCTTTAGCAAAAAAATAAAAATTAATGCAAACTATTTTAGCAAAAAGTCAAGAACTAACAGCTAAAAGCAAAAAACATAAACAATGGCAAAAGATATAAAATTTGATATTGAAGCAAGAGATGGCTTAAAACGCGGAGTTGATGCGTTAGCAAATGCAGTAAAAGTAACTTTAGGACCAAAAGGAAGAAATGTAATTATTTCTAAATCTTTTGGAGCGCCAACTGTTACCAAAGATGGTGTTTCTGTTGCAAAAGAAGTAGAATTAGAAAACGAGCTAGAAAACATGGGAGCTCAAATGGTAAAAGAAGTAGCGTCTAAAACCAATGATTTAGCTGGTGATGGAACTACAACTGCTACTGTTTTAGCACAAGCAATTGTAAAAGAAGGTTTAAAAAACGTTGCTGCAGGTGCAAACCCTATGGATTTAAAACGTGGAATTGACAAGGCTGTAGAAGCAATTGTTGCAGATTTAGAAAAACAAACTCAAAAAGTCGGTAATTCTTCTGATAAAATTCAACAAGTAGCTTCAATTTCTGCAAATAACGACTCAGTTATTGGAGATTTAATTGCAACTGCTTTCGATAAAGTTGGTAAAGAAGGTGTAATTACTGTAGAAGAAGCAAAAGGTACAGATACTTATGTAGATGTTGTAGAAGGTATGCAGTTTGATAGAGGTTATTTATCTCCTTACTTTGTAACTGATGCTGATAAAATGATTGCAGATTTAGAAAATCCTTATGTATTATTGTTTGATAAAAAGATTTCTAACTTACAAGAAATTCTTCCAATATTAGAACCAGTTTCTCAATCTGGAAGACCTTTATTAATTATTGCAGAAGATGTAGATGGACAAGCTTTAGCTACTTTAGTAGTTAATAAATTACGTGGTGGATTAAAAATTGCTGCTGTAAAAGCTCCTGGTTTTGGAGACAGAAGAAAAGCTATGTTAGAAGATATTGCAATTTTAACTGGTGGAACAGTAATTTCTGAAGAAAGAGGATTTTCTCTTGAAAATGCAACGTTAGATTTATTAGGTACTGCAGAAGGTATTACTATTGATAAAGACAATACAACAATTGTAAATGGTTCTGGTGATGTAGAAGCCATTAAAGCAAGAGTAAATCAAATTAAAGCTCAGATAGAAACTACTACTTCTGATTACGATAAAGAAAAACTACAAGAACGTTTAGCTAAATTAGCTGGTGGTGTTGCAGTTTTATATGTTGGTGCTGCTTCTGAAGTAGAAATGAAAGAAAAGAAAGACAGAGTAGATGATGCTTTACACGCAACAAGAGCTGCTGTAGAAGAAGGTATTGTTGCTGGTGGTGGAGTTGCTTTAGTTAGAGCTAAAAAAGTTTTAGAATCTTTAGCTACAGATAACTTAGACGAAACTACAGGTGTTCAAATTGTAAACAAAGCAATTGAATCTCCATTAAGAACAATTGTAGAAAATGCTGGTGGTGAAGGTTCTGTAGTAATCAACAAAGTTTTAGAAGGTAAAAAAGACTTTGGTTACGATGCTAAAACTGAAACTTATGTAGATATGTTAGAAGCTGGTATTATTGATCCTAAAAAAGTAACTAGAGTTGCATTAGAAAATGCTGCTTCTGTTGCTGGTATGATTTTAACTACTGAATGTGCTTTAGTTGATATTAAAGAAGATGCACCTGCAGGTGGTGGAATGCCTCCAATGGGTGGTGGAATGCCAGGAATGATGTAATAGTAAATTGTTACTGATAATTTATTTTCACTTTATGTGAAACGTAAAAAATCCGATAGAAAATTCTATCGGATTTTTTTATTGACAAACATTTTTCAAATATTTAAAATCTGAAAGAAAATTATTAATTCGTTTTTTTCTTCTTTTTCAACTCTCCATTATGTTCTTTCACAATTTCATCTTCTCTGTATTTACAGCAAGGATGCACAGAATTGTATGCTTCTGTTGCAGCTACTAATTTTTTATCTTCTTCTAGAAGGATATCATGCCCAACAGCTAAAATATTTTTTTGCACTGTTGCAACATCAGATTTACGCTCATCCATAATTAGGCTTAATTGATGTGTTTCTACACTCCAAACTGCGAACTTTACTCCCTTTGTTTTTAAAGCAGCTGTTTCAATTCTATTTTTACACATTCCACAAATACCATCAACTTTAAAAGAAGTTTTTGCATTTTTATTCTTTTTTACTTCTTGAGACTGAACAGAAAACCCAATCAAAAACAAACTAAATACTAAAATTATTTTTTTCATTTTTATTATATTTTAAATTATTGTTATTATTTATTAATTACTTAATTTTAAATCTTAATCCTGCATAAATCGATCTTCCAAAAATAGGTGCATACACAATTGTAGTATCAAAATTTGCTCCAAAAGGATCCTCACTAGCTAAAATAGGATTATTTTGTTGAACATTTGTAAGATTTTCACCTCCAAAATAGACTTCAAATTTACTGTTGAAAACCTTTGTAATTTGAGCATTTAACAATTGATAAGGTTCTGAATTTACTGGTAATTGATATTGCTCTGGATTAGAACTTGTATTTGGCAAACGCTGTGTACCAATATTATTAAAAGTAATATCAAACCTCCATTGTGCATCTTTTTCTGTCAATTCAGTTTCATAAGAAAGGTTTGCAAAAAAACGATCTTTTGGCTGTATTGGTTTTTGCAAATTACCAGATTTATAATCAGAAGAAATGTCAAAATATTTGTACGCAGTTCGTAAATTAAAATTAGGTGCCAAATTATAATTTACTTCTAACTGAAAACTGTTTGCAATACTTTTACCTTCTAAATTATAAAATGAAATTTCTTGAGGATTTTCCCAATCAACAATAATTTGGTTATCAAATTTTGTTTGATAAAAATCGAAAGTAACATCTCCTTTTTTATCAAAAAGATTAAATTTTTGTAAATAAGAAACTCCATAATTCCAGGCAATTTCAGGATTTAATCCGTAGATATTACCGCCAACATTATCAATATTAATCTGTCTAGAACTTGCAAACATTTGTTGATTTTCTGCAAAAATATTTGCACTTCTTTTTCCTCTACCTACAGAAGCTCTAAATACACCTTTTTCCCAAGGCACATATCTTACATGTAATCTTGGCGTTACAAAAGCACCCAACAAATTATGCCTATCTACTCGTAAACCAGCAGTTAAACTAAAATCTTCTAAATTATCGAATGCGTATTCGAAAAAAGCACCAACAGAAGTTTCAATTCTTTCATAATCTGTAAAATCAACTAATTCATCGTAGTTATCATGCGTAAAACTAATTCCGGTTTTAAAATTATTTCTAGTGTCACCTATAATTGATTTAAAAATAATATTAGAATAAATACTTTGGTGCTGTATATCGTATGTCTTTAAACCAAAATAAGAATCTTGTTGATGATTACTATAAGCTACCTGAAAACTTACACTTTGAAAAGGTAATTCTGGAAAAACATAACCTAACTTTGCTGATGTTTCAAAACGTTTTGTATCAATTTCACTACCCCAAGCATTTGTAGTGCCTTTATCTAAGTCTGGATTAAATTTGATTTCACCAGTCTGTTTTTCATCATTTAAAAAACGAAGATTTATAAAGCTTACCCAACCTTTTTCTGCATCTGTAAATTGCCAACGATTCATTACATTAATTTGATTAGACAATGGCATATCTAAAAAATTGTCGTTGTTTTTATCAAATTTCTCCCCTCTATAATTTCCATGAACATACAAACCTGTATGCCATTTATCAGAAACTTTTTTATTAAAATGTGTATTTAATTCTAACCTTCCGTTTAAAGATGAATACGCATTAAAGAAAAATTTATTATCAAACATAGGTTTTACCAATTCTGCGTTTATTTGTCCAGAAATACTTTCAAAACCATTAACAACAGAACCTGCACCTTTTGTAATTTGTATACTTTCTACCCAAGTTCCTGGTGTAAATGTTAACCCAAAAACCTGGCTAGCACCTCTTACAGAAGGTATATTTTCTTGGGTAATTAACAAATACGGACTTGTTAAACCTAACATTTGTATTTGTTTTGTACCTGTTAAAGCATCAGAAAAACTTAAATCTATAGACGGATTTGTTTCAAAACTTTCAGCTAAATTACAGCAAGCTGCTTTTAACAATTCAGCAGAATTAACGGTAAACATATTTGTGGTTGATAAAAAAGATTTCTGAACAGCATTTCTTTTGCTCTTAATGGTAATCTCTTCTAAATCACTTTCTGCAGTTAAAAAATGATGAATTGGTTCTAAACCTTTAATTGTAATTGTATCTGTTTTATAACCCAAATAACTAATTACTAACCTAGTATATTCTTTTTTATAATCAATTGTAAACCAACCTTTACTATTGGTTATTGCACTAACATTTGTATTAAGCCAATGTACTGTGGCACCTTCTACACCCAAATTATCTTTCGGATTATTCTTATCCATAATCATCCCTTTGTAAGTAGTTTGAGAATAGATGAGAAAAGGCACAAATAGCAGTAAACTATTTATAATATTTTTTTTCATTATTGTGTTTTTATTGATTTGATGTAAAAATTTATCCTAAAAAAAGGACATAAATTTTCTTAATTTCTGTAATTACAGAAACAACATTTGTAAAGAGTATGTAACCTTAAAAACGGTTAAACAACTCTTATCAATAAAATCAAATTAAAAAAGTTTGGTGCAATACCTGAAAATCTTTTGGGAGATCTGGAGGAGAAAAATCTTGATAAAAAATGTTTTTAGATTCATTTTTTATCAATAATTCTTTGAAAGAAATGATATAAGCAGTTAAAAACTTTTGGTTTTCAAAAGTTATTTTTTCTGTTTTCTGAGTTTGCAATTCGTCTTGACCTTCTACTTTATGAACCTCATCTTTGCAACAGCTTTTCATTTTGGTTTCGGAAATCGCATTCATCTCCATTCCACAAACTTCAGTATCACCTGTAAAAGAAACATCAACTAAAAAATCTCCACAATAATGTTTTTCTACGGTAAAAGAAAACGTAGAAAATAGCACAAAAAATGCTAAAGTAATGGATGCTATTTTAGTAAATTGTTTTTTCATTTCTGAATTGCAAATTTACAATAAGTAAATTAAAAATTTTGTTAAACTAATTTAAGAAATGAAATAAAAAGCAGAAATATTAAATAATGAAATTTTTGATTTATTTTTGCAGACAATTTTATAATATTATGAACGTACCATTTTTAAAACAAGAAATCGACAAAATAATTACATCTGCTTCAACTATTGAAAAAAAACTGCAAACTATTTGCAATTTTTTAGAAGGTGAAGTCTCTTATTATGATTGGGTGGGTTTTTATTTTAAAAACGGAAACAAAGAAGAACTTAAATTAGCACAATATACAGGCGAAGAAACTGAACACACAATTATACCTTTTGGTAAAGGGATTTGTGGACAAGTTGCTGTTAGTAACGAAAATTTTGTTGTGCAAGATGTTTCTGAGCAAGGCAATTATATTTCTTGTGGTTGGAAAGTAAAATCTGAAATTGTAATTCCTATTTTTGTAAAGGGAGAAAATATAGGTCAAATTGATATAGATTCTCATACTGCAAATACATTTTCTGCAAAAGATGAGGAGCTTTTAGAGTATGTTTGTGAAAAATTATCAAAGATTCTTTAATTTCTTTGATTTTTATTTGGTTTTTACTTAAATTTGATGAATATAACTCAAATTCGTAACAATCAAACTATTAAAATGAGAAACCAAGACACTACCGCTACTTTTTCTTCACAAAATTCATCAACAAATTATGCTTCAAAAACACAATCTTTAATTTATCAATTTAGAGATTGGATAAGAGAATTTTTAGATAATGCCGAGTAAATTTTCTACTTTAATAAATTGTTAATTACTACCCTATTTTGTTACTATCTTTTATTGTGTTTTCTTTAAGGTTTGTTTAGTTTTGCGTGCTTAACAATACAACTAAAAATGAGCACTTCAAAAACGATTAAATCTGCATTAATTTCTGTATTTCACAAAGATGGTTTAGCACCAATTGTACAAAAATTAAACGAATTAGGAGTAACAATTTATTCTACTGGTGGTACAGAAAATTTTATTAAAGAACTAGGCATAGATGTAGTTCCTGTAGAAGATGTTACCTCTTACCCTTCTATTTTAGGAGGAAGAGTAAAAACTTTACATCCAAAAGTTTTTGGAGGAATCTTAAACAGACAAGATCATGAAGGTGATGTTGCAGAAATGCAAGAATATAAAATTCCACAATTAGATTTGGTAATTGTAGATTTATATCCTTTTGAAAAAACTGTGGCTTCTGGAGCTCCAGAACAAGATATTGTAGAAAAAATTGATATTGGTGGTATTTCTTTAATTAGAGCATCAGCAAAAAACTTTAAAGATACTTTTACAGTTTCTTCTATGGAACAGTATGATGAGTTTTTATCTATTATAACAGAAAATAATGGTGAAACTTCTTTAGACCAAAGAAAAAAGTTTGCTGCAAAATCTTTTAATATTTCTTCTCATTACGATACTGCAATTTTTAACTATTTTAATGAAGATGAAGTAGTTTTTAAAGCAAGTGAAACCTCTTCTAAAACTTTAAGATATGGAGAAAACCCACATCAAAAAGGATATTTCTTTGGAGATTTAGAAGCAATGTTCGACAAATTACATGGTAAAGAATTAAGCTACAACAATTTGTTAGATGTAGATGCTGCTGTAAATTTAATGAATGAATTTGTAGACGAAGATCCTACTTTTGCAGTTTTAAAACACAATAATGCTTGTGGTTTTGCACAAAGAAACACAATTAAACAAGCTTATGTAGATGCTTTAGCTGGTGATCCTGTTTCTGCTTTTGGTGGTGTTTTAATCGCTAATAAAGAAATAGATGCAGAAACTGCAACCGAAATTCATAAATTATTTTGTGAAGTTGTAATTGCACCTAGTTATTCTGATGAAGCTTTAGCAACGTTAAAAGGTAAGAAAAATAGAGTTATTTTAATTCAGAAAACTACAAAATTACCTGTTCAGAATGTTAGAACAGCTTTAAACGGGTTATTAGTACAAGATAAAGATTCTAAAACTGATACTTTAGAAGATTTAACTTATGTTACCAATACAAAACCAAGTGAAAGCGAAATAAAAGATTTATTATTTGCTTCTAAAATTTGTAAGCACACTAAATCGAATACGATTGTATTTACTAAAAACAATCAATTATTAGCAAGTGGAACAGGACAAACAAGTAGAGTTGATGCTTTAAGACAAGCTATAGAAAAAGCGACTAGTTTTGGTTTCGATTTAAAAGGAGCAGTTATGGCAAGTGATGCATTTTTCCCTTTTCCAGATTGTGTAGAAATTGCAGATAAAGCAGGAATTACAAGTGTAATTCAGCCAGGTGGTTCTATAAAAGATCAATTAAGTATAGATTATTGTAATACCAACAACATATCTATGGTAATGACTGGAACTAGACATTTTAAACATTAAGAAATTAACAGTTTTACAGATTAATTTTATTAAATTTGTAAGATTACACACTTAAAAATAAGAAAAATATTTTATGGGTTTTTTTGATTTTATGACAGAAGATATTGCGATTGATTTAGGAACCGCAAATACTTTAATAATTCATAATGGAAAAGTTGTTATAGACAGCCCTTCTATTGTTGCACGAAATAGAAACACTGGCAAAATTATTGCAATTGGTCAAGAAGCTAATTTAATGCAGGGAAAAACCCATGAGAATATTAAAACAATTCGTCCTTTAAAAGACGGAGTTATTGCAGATTTCCAAGCATCAGAAGAAATGATTAAGGAATTTGTAAAGCAGATACCTTCTATCAAGAAAAAAATATTTCCACCAGCTTTAAGAATGGTAATCTGTATACCTTCTGGAATTACAGAAGTAGAAAAACGTGCTGTACGTGATTCTGCTAAACATATGAATGCCAAAGAAATTTATTTAATTTACGAACCAATGGCTGCTGCAATTGGTGTTGGTATTGATATTATGGAGCCTAAAGGAAATATGATTATTGATATAGGTGGTGGTACAACAGAAATCGCTGTTATTGCTTTGGGTGGTATTGTTTGCGACCAATCTGTAAAAGTTGCTGGAGATTTATTTACTAGTGATATTATGTACTACATGCGTACACAACATAACTTACACGTTGGTGAAACTACTGCAGAAAAAGTGAAAATAACTATTGGGGCTGCTACAGAAGATTTAGAAACTCCACCAGATGAAATGCTAGTTCAAGGTAGAGATCTATTAAGTGGAAAACCTAAACAAGTAAAAGTTTCTTTTAGAGAAATAGCAAAAGCACTAGACAAATCTATTTTAAGAATAGAAGATGCTGTAATGGAAACCTTATCTAAAACTCCACCAGAATTAGCTGCGGATATTTATAACACAGGTATTTATTTAGCAGGTGGTGGTTCTATGCTTAGAGGTTTAGACAAACGTTTATCTCGTAAAACAGATTTACCTGTTTATGTTACAGAAGATCCTTTAAGAGCTGTAGTTCGTGGAACTGGCATTGCTTTAAAAGAACTTAGTAAATACAAGAACGTTTTAATGAATTAGCATTTTTAAGTTTTAACAATGCAGCAACTTATCTTTTTTTTACAGAAATTTAAAAATTTTCTGTTCTTTTTATTGTTTGCACTTATATCACTTGCATTAACTTTTAATAACCTTAATTTTCATAAAAGTAAGTTTGTAAATTCTGCAAATTCTATAACAGGTGGTTTATTCTCTCAAGCTTCAAGTATTTCTGAATATTGGAGTTTAAAATCAGAAAATAAACTTTTAGCAGAAGAAAACACACGTCTAAAAAACTTGATAGAACAAAATAGTACAATAATTTATAATTTTGATTCTATTGTTGTTGATACTATAAAATATCACCAAAAATATACATATACCACTGCTAAAATTACTAATAATAATTATTCTAAAGCTTTTAATTTTATTACCATTAATAAAGGAAAAAATCAAAGTATTACTAAAGAAATGGCTGTTATAAATAGTAAAGGAATTATTGGTATTACTGATAATGCTTCTAGTAATTACGCAAGAGTACAATCTATATTAAATAGAAATAGCAAAATAAATGCACGTTTAAAAAATAGTAGTTATTTTGGAACTTTAAGTTGGAATGGACTAGAATATAATACAGTTCAACTTTCAGATATACCAAGACAAGCACCTTTAAAAATTGGAGATACCATAGAAACAGGTGGTAAATCTACTATTTTTCCAGAAGGTATTTTAATAGGAACAATATCAAAAGTAAATAAAGGGAATACAGCAGATAATAAAGTAGATGTACTACTTTTTAATGACATGAGTAACCTTGGCTACGTTCAGGTTATTAAAAACTTAGACAAAGACGAAATAAAAAATTTAGAAACACAGAATGAATAAACCATTTAGCATGGCCATATTGTTTTTTTTCCTGCTTTTTTTGCAGGTTTTTGTCCTAAATAACATTTTATTTCTAGGCTATATAAACCCTTACATATATATTGTTTTTGTATTCTTATATCCTTTAAAAGAAAATAGATTTACGTTTCTTTTTAGTAGTTTTTTATTAGGTATATTTATTGATTTTTTTTCTGATTCTGGTGGTATCCATGCATTTTCAATTTTATGTATTGCTTATGCAAGACTTTTTTTTGTTCGATTATACTTTAAGAAAGTTGAAGCTGATTATCCATTTTTTAATTTGAAATCAGAATCTTTTGGTAAAATTTTTAACTATGTTACAACTTTAACTTTTATTCATCACCTAATCTACTTTTCTTTAGCTAACTTTAGCTTCTATAATTACTCAAACGTACTTTTAAACACACTATATTCTAGTGTATTTACGTTACTATTGTATTTTACAGGAACTTATATTTTTACTAAAAGCGAATAATGCAAAGAAGTTTTTTACTCTATTTTTTAATAACCCTTATTGGGCTAATTTTTATTGGAAGACTGTTTCAGTTACAAATAATTAAACACGAAAGTTATGACCCTATTCATAATGCTGCCGTTAAAATTATGTATGATTACCCAGAACGTGGTTATGTTTATGACAGAAATGAAAAATTGTTAATTGCTAATCAACTTTCTTATGATGTTATGGTGCAACCAAATCAAGTTAAAGAATTAGATACATTAGAGTTTTGTAAACTTTTAAATATTGATAAAGAAGAATTCTTAAAACGATTTAAAAGAGCTGAAAAATATGCCTCATATTTACCATCCGTTTTTTTAAAACAATTAGCTAAAGAAGATTTTGCTTTTTTACAAGAAAAACTTCATAAATATAGAGGTTTTTATATCCAAAAAAGAATAATTAGAGATTATCCAATAAAAGCTGCTGCAAATGTTTTAGGTTATATTGGTGAGGTAAATGAACAAAAGGCTAGAAAAAATGATTACTATCAACAAGGAGAATTAGAAGGTAAAGATGGTATTGAAAGACAATATGAAGATGTTTTAAGAGGTCGAAAAGGAAAAAAATATTTACACAGAAATCGTTTTAACAAAGTTACTGGCTCTTTTAAAGATGGTATTTACGATACTTTACCTGAAAACGGAAAAGATCTTATGCTTACGCTTGATATCGATTTACAAGTTTATGCACAAAAATTAATGAAAGGAAAACGAGGTGGAATTGTGGCCATTGAACCTTCTACAGGAGAAATTTTAGCTTTAGTTACTGCACCTTCTTATGATCCAAATATGTTAGTAGGTAGAAAACGATCTAAAAATTCAGTAACATTATTTAACGATACAATAAGTAAACCAAGTTACGATCGAGGTTTGCTTGGCGCTTACGCACCTGGTTCACCATTTAAGATGATGAATGCTTTAATAGGTTTACAAGAAAAAGTAATTAATCAACAAACAGGTTTTAGTTGTTATGGTGGCTATAGATATGGTAACAGAGCTAATGAATTTATGAAATGCCATTGCGATATTTATGGTACGCCTCTTAAATTAAAAACTGCAATTGCAAAATCTTGTAACAGTTATTTTTCTAACACCTATAAGAGAATTGTAGAAAAAGACAATAATCCTACAGAAGGTGTAAATAATTGGCACAATCACGTAGCTAGTTTTGGCTTAGGTAATTATTTAGGTTATGATTTACCAGCTGGAGTTCCTGGTTTTATTCCAAATGGAAAATATTATGATGATAATTTAAAATATCGTTGGAATGGTTCATCTATAATCTCGAATGCAATTGGGCAAGGAGAAATATTAATAACACCTATTCAATTAGCAAATTTTACAGCAGCTATTGCTAATAGAGGATATTTTTACACACCTCATATTGTTAAAAAAATTGATTCTAGTTTTATTGATAATCCAAAATACACACAGCGTAAAAAAACGACTATAGACAAAGAACATTTTGAACCTGTTGTAGAAGCAATGCACGAGGTATTTAAAACAGGTACAGGAAAATATAGCCAGGTAAAAGGTCTCGAAATCTGCGGAAAAACAGGAACAGCAGAAAATTTTGTAATTATTGAAGGCATAAAAAAACAGCTCGCAGATCATTCTATTTTAGTAGCTTTTGCACCCAAAGACAATCCTAAAATTGCTTTAGCTGTTTTTGTTGAAAATGGTGGATATGGGTCTACAATTGCAGCACCTATAACCAGTTTAATGATTGAAAAATACATTAATGGAGAAATATCACCTAGAAACAAATACAGGGAGTTAAATATGTTAAACAAAAGTCTACAAGATATTTATGATATTCAATTACAAAAACCTATAGAAGTTGCGTCAAGAACGAAATAATATTTTTGCAGGTATAGATTGGATTTTAGTATTTCTATACATTGCTCTTGTTGGCTTTGGATGGGTAAATATTTATGCAGCATCTAGAACCGAAGACAGTAATCAAATTTTAGATTTAACTACAAAATATGGCAAACAACTTATTTGGATAGGATTAAGTGTACCATTAGTAATAGCAATTCTTTTTTTTAACTCAAAGTTTTACGAAAAATACGCAAGTATTCTTTATCTAATTTCCATATTCTCTTTAATTCTACTTTTTCCTTTTGGTAAAGAAATTAACGGAGCCAAATCTTGGTTTAATTTTGGTTTCATGGGCTTGCAGCCATCAGAATTTGCAAAAGCATGTACAGCCCTTGCAGTAGCAAAACTATTAAGTGATAGGCAATATAATTTTAAACTTGTTAAGAATCAGATAAAAGCTTTTATTATTGTATTCTTTCCTGCATTTTTAATCTTTTTACAACCAGATGCAGGGTCAGCTATCATTTATTTATCATTCTTTTTTGTGTTAAACAGAGAAGGTTTAACTTTAAATTACATCCTTTTAGGCTCTGGCTTTATTATACTTTTTATTTTAACTATTTTCTTCGGATATAAATGGGTGGTAACCATATCCTTTTTATTGACGACAATACTTGTTGTTTATTTGTTTTATAGAGGAGGAAAACGTTTTTTTCGTTTCAATTGGCACAAAATCCTGAGTGTTTACCTAATTATTGGAGTTTTTATTGTAGGTACTGGTTACATCTACAAAAACGTATTACCTATACATCAAAAAGATAGATTCGATATTTTATTAGGAAAAAAAGTAGACAACAAGGGTATTGGTTATAATTCTTATCAATCAGAATTAACAATAAGTTCTGGTGGTTTTAACGGAAAAGGATTTTTAAAAGGAGATTTAACCCAAGGAGATTTTGTACCTGAACAACACACAGATTACATTTTCAGTACAGTAGGTGAAGAATGGGGCTTTATAGGAAGCAGTTTAGTTATAATTCTTTTTATGTTACTGCTATATAGAATTATTTACTTAGCAGAAACACATAGTAATAAATTTGGTAGAATTTATGGTTATGGCTTAGCTTCTATTCTATTTTTTCATGTAATCGTCAATATAGGTATGGTTATAGGTCTTCTACCAACAGTTGGTATACCTTTACCCTTTTTCAGCTATGGAGGTTCGTCTTTATGGGGCTTTACAATCTTACTTTTTATCTTTATAAGATTAGACGCTCATAAGAATTACGATTTTTAACAAAACAAAGTACTTTTCTTTTAAAAAAATAGGCACAAAAAAAACTCTAAATAAAAATTTAGAGCTTTTTAATCTTGTTAAATTAAAATCTTAAATAGCAGCTACATGCTTTGTTAATTTAGATTTTAAGTTAGAAGCTTTATTCTTATGAATAATGTTATTCTTAGCTAACTTATCAATCATAGAAATTACACTTCCTAATTTTGATTCAGCTTCAGTTTTATCTTCAACTGCACGTAAATCTCTAACAGCATTTCTTGTCGTTTTATGCTGATATTTATTACGTAATCTTTTAGCTTCGTTACTTCTAATTCTTTTTAATGCTGACTTATGATTTGCCATAATTTTGTTTTTTCGTTTTTTTTAAAACTTTTGTAGTCCGTACGGGAATCGAACCCGTGTTACCAGGATGAAAACCTGGCGTCCTAACCCCTAGACGAACGGACCATAACAATTAAATTATCTCTCAATTGCGGGTGCAAATATACAACATTTTTTAACTTCTGCAACATTTTTTTTAAAAAAAATACATTTTTTTTTAAAATTTAATATGCCTTAGCAAAAAGCACTCTTTTTGATGATGGATTTCCTGTTAAAACACAAACTCCTTCTTCTTCTATCGCTTCATTAGGTATACATCTAATAGTAGCTTTTGTATATTCTTTTATTCTATCTTCAGTTTCTTCTGTTCCATCCCAATGTGCAGAAACAAAACCTCCTTTTTTAATTGCCTTTTTAAATTCTTTAAAATCGTTTACAACAGTTGTATATTCTTTTCGATACTCAATTGCTTTATTAAACAAGTTTTCTTGAATTTCTTCTAAAAGATTTTCTACATAAGTAATAACTTCATCTTGCGCAACAGTTTTCTTTTCTAATGTATCTCTTCTGGCAATTTCTAAAGTTCCTTTTTCTAAATCACGATTACCAATTGCAATTCTTACTGGCACACCTTTTAATTCATATTCTGCAAATTTTGCACCTGGTCTAAAAGTATCTCTATCATCAAACTTAACAGAAATACCTTTTTTTCTTAAATCTTTTACAATTGCGTTTACTTTATGAGAAATAGCTTCTAGTTGCTCATCATTCTTATAAATAGGAACAATTACTATTTGTATTGGAGCTAATTTAGGAGGCAGGACCAAACCATTATCATCTGAATGCGTCATTATTAAACCACCTATTAAACGTGTAGAAACCCCCCAAGAAGTTGCCCAAACATATTCTTGTTTCCCTTCTTTAGAAGTATATTTTACATCAAAAGCTTTTGCGAAGTTCTGACCCAAAAAGTGCGATGTACCAGCTTGTAACGCTTTCCCATCTTGCATTAATGCTTCTATAGTATAAGTATCTTCTGCACCTGCAAAACGTTCACTATCCGATTTTACTCCTTTTACAACTGGCATTGCCATAAAGTTTTCTGCAAACTCAGCATAAACATTTTGCATTTGTTTTGCTTCTGTAATTGCTTCAGTTCTTGTTGCGTGAGCTGTATGCCCCTCTTGCCATAAAAATTCAGCAGTTCTTAAAAATAATCGGGTTCTCATTTCCCATCTTACAACATTAGCCCATTGATTTATTAAAAGGGGTAAATCTCTATAAGACTGAATCCATCCTTTATAAGTATTCCAAATAATTGCTTCGGATGTTGGCCTAACTACTAATTCTTCTTCTAGTTTAGCTTCAGGGTCTACCCTTAACTTACCTTCATTATCAGGATCGTTTTGTAAACGATAATGGGTAACTACTGCACATTCTTTTGCAAAACCTTCCGCATTTTTTTCTTCAGCTTCAAACAAACTTTTAGGAACAAATAAAGGAAAATAAGCGTTTTCATGCCCTGTTTCTTTAAACATTCTATCTAACTCAGCCTGCATTTTTTCCCAAATAGCAAAACCATAAGGTTTAATTACCATACAACCTCTTACTGCAGAGTTTTCTGCTAAATCAGCTTTAACCACTAATTCATTATACCATTTAGAATAATCTTCTGATCTTTTTGTTAACTTCTTACTCATAATTTAATCTTTGGCACAAATATTGTTATCTTTATAGTGAAATTTTTGTTAAATGTATCTTTTTATAAAATTGATACAAAACTACTATAATTTAACGTTTATAAAGCAAAATTTCATTAATAAAGGTACATCAAAAAATAAAATATTATGAAACTACATTATAAAAACTTAAAGCTAAACCAACTGATTTTATTTGTAACAGCTAATGTTTTGTTAGTTTCTTGCGGAACTTACCAAAGCGTTTACAACAATGATGATGGTATTTATGCTGATAATTCACAAACAAGAGAACAAGAACAAAAAACTATTATTGTTAATGAAGATGATTATCAAGATTACGAAGACAATTACTTTACTAAAAGTCTAAATAACTTACAAACAATTGAAAACAATGAAATATTTACAGATGTTGATGATTATGATTCTGAAGATGTTTATGTAGATGATGAGATTATAGACGAAACTTTAAATTATGATGCTAATCAGCCTTGGGGTTATGAAGATAATGATGTAGTAGTTAATGTAAACTTAATATCAAATCCTTATTGGTATGGTTATAATTCTAATGTATTTAATGGCTGGAATTATTATGGAAACCCTTATTGGAACAATCGTTTTTGGGGATACAGAAGTTGGAGGTACAATCCTTATTGGCATCCTTATCATAATAACTGGGGTGTTTATAGTGGCTTTTACACAAACTTTTATAACAATCGTTTTTGGAATAACAACAGACATTACAGAAACTACAACTATGGTAGAAGAACAGCCTACAACAACACTTACTACAGAAGAAATAGCTTAAATTCTAATAATAGAATTAGTACTAGTAGAAGAAACACAACAACCACTAGTAGAAGATCTACAAGTACAACTAGTAGAAATAGAGTTACAACATCTCCTACAAGAAATTCTTCTACAACAAGTAGAAGTACAACCACTAGACGTAGTACTACACCAACA
Source organism: Polaribacter sp. Asnod6-C07 (assembly GCF_045063625.1). NCBI lineage: Bacteria > Pseudomonadati > Bacteroidota > Flavobacteriia > Flavobacteriales > Flavobacteriaceae > Polaribacter > Polaribacter sp. Asnod6-C07. The sequence goes on from NZ_JBEFOF010000005.1 coordinate 642,786, forward strand.
AGAAGTGCTACAACAACTAGACGTAGTAGTTCAAGAAACAGTGGTTCAACTACTAGAAGATCATCTTCTACAACAAGTAGAAATAATAGAAGTTACACACCTTCTAGAAATTCATCTTCAAACAGTAGAACAAGATCATCATCTTCAAGCAGAAGTTCTTCTAGATCGTCTTCATCTACAAGAAGTAGCAGTAGCAGTAGTAGCAGATCATCTTCATCTAGTAGTTCTAGTAGAAGTTCATCTTCTAGAAGAGGTAATTAATAAAATTCTTTAGAAAAAATTCAAAACAGTATGAAACGATTTTTTACAATAGCGGCTTTGTTCGCAGTAACTTTTACGTCTTTTTCTCAATCCTTAGGTTATCAAGATTTAGGACTTTTATTCTCTCAAGACGACAATAATGGAACAGCTCGTTTTACAGCAATGAGTGGTGCTTTTGGAGCATTAGGTGGAGATATTTCATCTATAAATATAAATCCTGCAGGTTTATCTGTATTTAATACCAGCTTGTTATCTGGTAGTTTAAATTCTAGAAACTCAGATATTAATGCTAATTATTATGGTAACGCTTTAACCACGCAAAATAATTTTATTAATTTATCGCAAGTTGGTGCTGTTTTAGTTTTTGATAGTGCCTACAAAAGCGACTGGACAAAGTTTGCAATGGGTTTTAACTATAGAATTACTAAAGATTTTAATAATAATTTTTTAGCCACAGGTAATAGCGGTATAACTACTTTTAATGAATTCCCTTTAGACAACAATGACACTAAATTCAATTATAATATTGCAGATGAACAGCGCTTTGATAATCGTTATACAGGTGAATTAAGTGAATTTTCTGTTGGTTTTTCATCCGTTCATCAAAACAAACTACACGTAGGTTTAGGACTTAATTTTTATGATTTAAATTTTAGTCAGCAATCTGATTTAACTGAATTGAATAGTGATGTAAATGGTAACGAATTAGATGCTTTTCTATATCAAGAAAATTTTTCTACTGGAACAGGTTTTTCTGCAAACTTAGGTTTCATTTATAAAGCGAATCAGAATTTTAGATTTGGTTTATCTTACCAAACACCTACTTGGTTTACAGAAATTATCGAAGAAACAAATATCGTTGATAATGATGGTTTTTTTGGTGATACAGAAATAGTAGTTAGTAATGATAATGCTGTTTACAGAAATACAGATTTTGGTGGTTTTCCAAGTCAAAGCTTTATTTATAGACTAAAAACACCAAGTAAATTAACAGCAAGTGGAGCTTTGGTTTTTGGTAAAATGGGGTTATTTAGTTTTGATTACACAAATAAAAACTATAAAAACATAAGACTTTCTGGTGCAGATTTTTCACCAGAAAACCAAGACTTTCAAGACAATTACAAAAACACTCACAACTTTAATATTGGTACAGAATGGCGTTTTGATAGATTAAGTTTAAGAGGTGGTTACAAATTTGAACAAAGCCCAGATATTGCTGCATTAGAGTCTGATGATTTACAAGGCTATTCTGTAGGTGGTGGTTATAATTTCGGTAATTTTAAAGTAGATTTTGCTTATAGTGATAGCAACAGAACTGCAGCTTATAATTTTTATTCTGGTTTTGGTGTAGATGCTGCAAACTTAACTTTAGATAATAGAGTTTTTACAGCAACAATTTCATTAAGCTTATAGTAACAAAAGACATTTAAAAAAAAGACCTTGTATGTTTTAGAAATACAAGGTCTTTTTTATTGCATTTCAGTTTTTTGGCGTAATTTTGCGACTTACAATTATGATTATGCAAGAGACAAAAATTACCATACAAGAAACTACAAATAACACCATATTAAAATTTAATAGCACCAAAATTTTAATAAACGGAGGTAGTTATGAATTTTCTAATATAGACGAAGCTAAAAACTCTCCTTTAGCACAACAATTATTCTACTTACCTTTTGTAAAAAAGATATTTATTACTGCCAATTTTATAGCAATTCAACGTTTTGATATTGTAGAGTGGATTGATGTACAAGATGAAGTTGCAGAACAAATTGAAGCTTATATTACTGATGGAAATGTAGTTGTAAATGAACAAACTTCATCAACTAAAAAAGAAGCAATAGAAGTTTACGCAGAAGTTACACCAAACCCTGCAGTAATGAAATTTGGCACAAACAAATCACTTACTCAAACTGATGTTGAGTTTAAAAACATTGAAGAAGCAAGTAAATCATCGCCATTAGCACAAGCAATTTTTAATTTTCCTTTTGTAAAAGAAGTTTTTATTTCTGATAATTACATTTCTGTTACAAAATATGATATGGTTGAATGGAAAGAAGTTTTTGCAGAAGTAAGAACCTTTATTCGTGAGTATTTAGTTGATGGAAAAACGATAATTAAAGAATTACCTAATCAAACATCAACTGAAACAAAAGCAGAAAATTCAGCACCAAAAGTAGCATTAGAAGGTATACCTGCACAAATTGCAGATATTTTAGATGAATACATAAAACCTGCAGTTGCTGGTGATGGAGGTAATATTGCTTTTCGTTCTTATGATGAGCAAAACAAAGTTGTAAGTGTTGTTTTACAAGGTGCTTGTAGTGGTTGTCCTTCTTCTACTGCCACTTTAAAAAACGGAATTGAAACCTTGTTAAAAGAAATGTTACCAAATCAAATTAACGAAGTTGTAGCTATTAACGGATAAGAATGTCAGCAGAAAAAATAAACCCATATAAAGATTCTAAACTAGGCAAAAAAGAACAAGTTGCCCAAATGTTTGATAATATTTCTGAAAATTACGATGGTTTAAACAGAGTAATTTCTTTAGGAATTGATGTAAAATGGCGTAAAAAAGTTGTAGAAATTGTTGGTAAAAACAATCCGAAACAAATTTTAGATATAGCAACTGGTACAGGAGATTTGGCCTTAATGATGGCCGATTTAAATCCTGATAGAATTGTTGGTTTAGATATTTCTGCAGGAATGTTAGAAGTTGGTAAACAAAAAATTGCCAAAGCTAATTTATCTGATAAAATAGAAATGATGGTTGGCGATTCTGAAGCTATGCCTTTTGAAGACAATACTTTCGATGCTATTACAGTTTCTTTTGGTGTACGTAATTTTGCAAACTTAGATAAAGGTTTAACAGAAATTGCACGTGTTTTAAAACCAACAGGAATTTTGGTTATTTTAGAAACCTCTAACCCAACTAAATTTCCTTTTAAACAAGGTTATAAATTATACACCAATTTATTTTTACCAGTTATTGGTAAATTGTTTTCTAAAGACAAAGTAGCTTATTCTTATTTATCAGAATCTGCAAATTCTTTTCCTTTTGGTGAAGCTTTCAACAATATTTTACAAAAAAATGGGTTTACACATACAAAAGATACACCAGTAACTTTTGGAGTTGCCACAATTTATACTGCAAGCAAATAAAAATGATTAAAAAAATTATTCTTTTTGGATTTTTTCTGATGATCTCAGCAACATTTTTTGCACAAAGGGAGCGTGTAGAAAACTTACCAACTTTCGATAAACGAAAAATACATTATGGTTTTTATTTAGGGTTAAATCAAAATGATTTTAAACTCAATTTAAGAAATAGCGAGGTTTTTGATGCAGATATTACAGTAGAACCAACTTATGGTTTTAATGTAGGTTTAATTGCAGAATTACGCTTACATAAAAATTTAAGCATACGTTTAGAGCCAGGATTGGTGAGTAACTCTAAGAATATAATTTTTAATCACTTAAATTCTACAGGTAATCCACAAGATAGTATCAGAGAAATTGGATCTACTTATTTACATTTTCCTGTGGTTTTTAAATTTAGCACAGATAGATACAAAAATATTCGTCCTTATTTATTAGCAGGTGTTTCTTACGATCATAACTTTTCTAGCAACGAAGCTAATCAAGATGATAATTCTTCTGGACAATTTAGAATGACAACTAGCAATTTTATGTACGAAGCAGGAATTGGAATTGATATTTATTTATCATTCTTTAAATTCTCACCTTCTATTCGTGGAGTTTTTGCCATCAATAATGAAATAAAATACGATGATGACCCAAATAGTAATTGGACAGCTCCTGTAAATTTTATGGGAACTCGTGGTGTTTTCTTAAATTTTGCTTTTGAGTAATTTTAGTTGCAAAGATGCAAAGCATAAAAGTTACAAAGTGATTTGACTACTAAGAATTGTTATTGATTTCCTAAATATTCCTCTTAAACTCACTTAATAAAATAGCGGTTGCTGTTGCTACATTTAAGCTTTCAGTTTCTTGAGTTTCTCCAAATCTTGGGATAGATATTTTATTTTTTATCAGACTTTTAATTTCATCAGAAACGCCATTTGCTTCATTACCCATAATTAAAATGGCTTCTTTTGGTAATTCAGATTTGTAAACATTTTCACCATCCATATCAGCAATAAATGTGGGCAAAGCAGTTTCTTTTAAGTAAGTTTCTAAATCTAAATATTTAATAGAAATTCTTGTTAAAGAGCCCATACTAGCTTGCACTACTTTCTGATTGTAACAATCTACAGTATCTTTAGAGCAGATTAATTGTGTTACCCCAAACCAATCGCATAAACGAATAATTGTTCCTAAATTACCAGGATCATTTATTTTATCTAAAGCAATGATTAATCCATTTTTTTGAAGCGGTTTTTCATCAGGAATTCTAAATAACCCTAAAACTTTATTAGGCGATTTTAAATTACTAATTTTTTGCAATTCAACATCAGAAATTCTAATAATTTTATCAGAAGAAATTGTAGTTTCAAAATCATCCGAAGCAAATAAAAGATCAACCTCAAAAGAAGAGTTTAATAGTTCTTTAACAACTTTTACACCTTCTGCAATAAACAAATTGTATTTTTGTCGATACTTTTTTTGAGATAAACTTGTTATAGTTTTAAGTTGATTTTTAGAGATGCTCATTAATTTGTTCTAAATAGAAATATAACGTTTAAAAATACTATTTTTGATATTCTTTGGACTGCTAAAATAATGAAAAAACTTTCGTTCTATTTTTTATTCATTGTCTTTTTAATTTCATGTAATTCTACAAAACATGTAATTGAGGGAGAACATATGCTTATTAAAAACGAAATTTTTATAGACAGCTTAAAAACACAAGGTGCTGATTTACAAAAATACATTTTACAGAAGCCAAATCCGCGTTTTTTAGGTTTACCTTTAGGTTTGTATATTTATAATTTAGGTGATAAAAACAAACCAAAAACACCAACTGAATGGGCAAAAGAAAATCCACGTTCTTATAATTTTGTGAAGAGTATTTTTTCTGAGAAGCAAAGTATTGCATATGCCAATTCTTTTATAAATCTTAATGAATCTTTTCTAGATTATAAAGGTCCAGAAATTGTAAGTGATATTAAAGTAAAAAGAACTGCAGATAATTTATGGGCATATTACAAAACTCAAGGTTTTTTTAAATCGTCTGTTAATGCAGAAATTAAAAGAGATTCCACACACAAAAAAGCAACAGTTAGTTATTATATTAAAAAAGGTAAACCAACAACTTTAGATACTATAAACATAAAAATAGAATCGACTGTTTTAGATTCTATTTATAAAAATTCAAACTTAGAAAGTGTTTTAAAAACAGGCGACCAGTATAAAGATCAAACCTTTAGAAAAGAAGCAGCAAGTATTGTAAAATTGTTCAGAAACAAAGGTGTTTATCATTTTACTGAATCTGCTTTAGGTTTTTATGTAGATTCTACAAGAACAGATTATAAAACAAATGTAGATTTTATAATTTCTGCAAATCGATTAATTGATGATAATGGACAGTATAAAGAAAGACCTTATAAAGTACACACTGTTAAAGAAGTAAATGTAATTACAGATTATTCTTATACAAGGAAAGATAAAACTTTTAGAGATACAGTTTCTTATAATGGTATAAACTTTTATGCTTATCGTAAAATAAGATACAATCCTAAATATTTATCACAATCTATATTTTTAAACCAAGGTGAAATCTACAAAGACACACTAACAAACCTAACAAGAACTCATTTAAAATCATTACAAAATTTTAAATCCACCAACATTTCTTTCACCACTATTCCTGGATCTGATGACGAGCTAAAGATGGATATTTTATTAGCACCTCTAGAGAAATACACATTAGGGATAGAATCTGAATTAACCCATTCAAATATTCGAAATTTTGGAGTTTCTGGTAAATTTTCAATCACCAATAGAAATACATTTAAAGGTGCAGAATTATTAAAATTATCGCTTTTAGGCTCTTGGTTTAACTCAAATACAGGTCCTGGTTGGGAAATTGGTGCAGATGCCTCAATAGAAATACCAAGATTTTTAGCTCCTTTTGGGTTAAGTAAATTAGTACCCAAAGAAATGTCTCCAAGAACATTGTTTTCTTTAGGTTCTAGTTTTCAAAAAAATATAGGTTTAGATAGGCAAACCTTTACTTTTTTAACCGATTACAAATGGCAATATAATGCAAAGAAAACGATTCAATTAGAAGTTATAAACGCACAATACATCCAAAATTTAAACGTAAGTAGTTTCTTTACAATTTACAATTCGGAGTACGAAAGCTTAAATGAAGTTGCACAATCTTATGATAATTTCAACTACAATAATTCAGATAGAACTTTAGATTTGCCAGAAGAAGCCATTTCTTTTATGAATACTGTTGCAAATGATAATAGTTTTCAAAGTACAAATCCAGAAGAGTTTAACAATACTCTAAATATTTTAGACAGATACAATATTATTACTTCAGATTTCTTAATTCCTACAATTGCATATAATTATACTTACAATAATCAATCAGATTTTAAAGACAACAATTTTTCTTTCTTTAGAGTAAGGTTAGCCAACTCTGGTAACCTATTAGGCCTTTTATCAAAAGAAACAAATGCCAACGATAAAAAAACCCTATTGGGTATTCCTTTAGCTCAGTATTTTAAAACGGATATTGAATATAAAAAGTTCTGGACACTAGGTAAAGGAAATTCAGTTTTTGCTTTTAGAACCTTTTTAGGAGCAATTATTACTTATGATAATTCTGATATACCTTTTACAAAAAGTTATTTTGCTGGTGGTTCTAATGATATTAGAGCTTGGCAAACATACGAACTTGGCCCTGGAGCAAGAGACTCTGGCTTAGAATACAATGTAGGTAGCTTTAAATTTTTAACAAGTGCAGAATATAGATTTGATGTAATTAACAGGTTAAAAGGTGCTATTTTTGTTGATGCAGGTAATATTTGGGATATTTCTGGCTCTAGTTTTGTTGAAGACGAAGCAAAATTCAACAGTTTTTCATCACTAAAAAACATAGCAATTGGTTCTGGTTTTGGTGCAAGATTAGATTTTAATTTCTTAATAATTCGTTTTGATGTTGGTTTTAAAACCTATGAACCCTCTCTAAATGATAACAAGTGGTTTAAAAATTACAATTTTAATGATGCTGTTTATAATATAGGTATCAATTATCCTTTCTAAAAAAAGGTAACGTTTTCGTTATTTTATGCGCGCTATTTGTTAAAAAACCTACTAATTTTTAGTATTTTTGACAAATAACATCAATAAAAAAATTAAAAAATGGGTCATAATATTAAACCTGGTGTAGCAACAGGAAAAGAAGTTCAAGAAATTTTTAATTACGCTAAAGAAAAAGGATTTGCTTTACCAGCAGTTAATGTAATTGGTTCTAATACAATTAATAGTGTTTTAGAAACTGCTAAAGAATTAAATTCTCCTGTAATTATTCAGTTTTCAAATGGAGGCGCACAATTTAATGCAGGTAAAGGATTATCTAATGAAAATCAAAAAGCAGCAATTGCAGGTGGTATAGCTGGAGCAAAACACATACACGCCTTAGCAGAAGCTTATGGAGTTCCTGTTATTTTACATACAGATCACTGTGCAAAAAAATTATTACCTTGGATTGACGGTTTATTAGATGCTTCTGAAAAACACTTCGAAGAAACAGGTAAACCTCTTTATAGTTCTCATATGATTGATTTATCTGAAGAGCCTCTTGAAGAAAATATGGAAATTTGTAAAACATACTTAGCTAGAATGAGCAAAATGGGTATGACTTTAGAAATTGAATTAGGTATTACTGGTGGTGAAGAAGATGGTGTAGATAATTCTGATGTAGATGCTTCTAAGTTATACACACAACCAGAAGAAGTTGCTTATGCTTATGAAGAGTTATTAAAAGTTTCTCCTCAGTTTACAATTGCAGCAGCATTTGGTAATGTACATGGAGTTTACAAGCCAGGTAACGTAAAATTAACACCAAAAATCTTAAAGAACTCTCAAGAATTTATCACTAAAAAATATGGAGTTGAAGAAAACCATATCGATTTTGTATTTCATGGTGGTTCTGGTTCTACGTTAGAAGAAATTAGAGAAGCTATTGGTTATGGTGTTATTAAAATGAATATTGATACTGATTTACAATTTGCCTTTACAGAAGGAATTAGAGATTATATGCAAGGTAAAGCAGATTATTTAGCAACTCAAATTGGTAATCCTGATGGAGCAGACCAACCAAACAAAAAGTATTACGATCCAAGAAAATGGTTACGTTTAGGAGAAGAAACTTTTAAAGCACGTTTAAAACAAGCATTTGCTGATTTAAATAATGTAGATACTCTATAATTATATAAATAAAATTACTAAAAAAGCATTTTGATACTCTCAAAATGCTTTTTTTTTGATTGCTACAAATACTTCATAAAAAATCTTTTACATTTGTAATCCGTTTCTTTTTAAAGGAAACGTTTAAACAAACATAATTTTAAAATCAAATCTATGAGTGCTTGGTTTAAAAGAACTGATAAAGGAATACAAACTGCTACAGAAGATAAGAAAGATACACCCAAAGGTCTTTGGTATAAAACACCTAGTGGTAAAATTATAGATACTGAAGAACTAAAAAAGAATTTATATGTTAGTCCAGAAGACGGTTATCATGTAAGAATTGGTAGTAAAGAGTATTTCGAGTTATTTTTTGACGAAAACAAATTTGAAGAGTTAAATGAAAAACTAACTTCTAAAGACCCTTTAAAGTTTGAAGACACAAAAAAATATCCTGAAAGGTTAAAAGCCGCTCAAGAAAAAACAAAGCTTAAAGATGCAGTAAGAACAGCTGTTGGTAAATCTTTAGGAAAAGATATTGTTATTGCTGCTATGGATTTTGCTTTTATTGGTGGCTCTATGGGTTCTGTAGTTGGAGAAAAAATTGCACGTGCAATTAACTACTCTATAGAAAACAAGATTCCGTTTTTAATGATTTCTAAATCTGGTGGAGCAAGAATGATGGAAGCATCTCTTTCTTTAATGCAATTGGTAAAAACATCCGCAAAACTAGCACAATTAGCAGAAGTAAAAATACCTTATATTTCTTTATGTACAGACCCAACCACTGGTGGTACAACTGCTTCTTATGCAATGTTAGGAGATATTAATATAGCAGAACCAAATGCATTAATTGCATTTGCAGGTCCAAGAGTTGTAAAAGATACTACAGGTAAAGAATTACCTGAAGGTTTTCAAAGATCTGAATTTGTTTTAGAGCACGGTTTTTTAGATGCAATTTACGAGCGTAAAAACTTAAAAAAACAAGTAAATTTATATATCGATTTAATTCAGAATTTACCAATAAGATCAGAAGTAAAAGCATAGAAAATCAAAACTTTACAAGTTATATAAAACCAATAAAAGTGTTACTTTTATTGGTTTTCTTTTAAAAAATAATTCTATATTTGCACCCTCAATGAAAAACTCATTGATATACATAAAAATCATTTAAATAATATTGGCATGTACTTAACAAAAGAAATTAAAGAAGGAATCTTCGAAAAACACGGTAAAGGAAAAAACGATACTGGTTCTTCAGAAGGTCAAATTGCATTATTTACGCACAGAATCAACCATTTAACAGAGCACTTAAAAGCAAATCGTAAAGATTTTAACACTGAGCGTTCATTAGTAATGATGGTTGGTAAACGTAGAAGTTTATTAGATTATCTAAAGAAAACTGAAATCTCTAGATATCGTGCAATTATTAAAGAATTAGGAATTAGAAAATAATTTCTTAACAAAAAGAGGCTCTATAAACGTGCCTCTTTTTTTATTTTCATTTCTTATGTAAAAAAATGAAAACGAGAAATTTAAAATTAATATTAGCAATTTCTCATCAAAATTAAATTCTGCTTAACAAACAGAATCTTATAAAAAACTCAGAAGAACTAACAGCCCTTTTGAATTTCCATTGGAAAAACACACAACAACTGCAACACAACAATAAACAAATTAAAAATTAGAATTTAAAAATTTTATGATTCCAAAAGTATTTAGAGAGGTTATAGACCTTGGAGATGGAAGAACTATCTCATTAGAAACCGGTAAATTAGCAAAACAAGCACACGGTTCAGTTGTTGTACAAATGGGTAAAGCAATGTTGTTATGTACAGTAGTATCTAGCTACAAAGCAGGAACAGTAGATTTTTTACCTTTAACAGTAGATTATAGAGAAAAATTTGCAGCTGCAGGTCGTTATCCAGGAGGTTTCTTTAAAAGAGAAGCAAGACCAAGTGATGGAGAAGTATTAACAATGCGTTTAGTAGACCGTGTTTTACGTCCATTATTCCCAAAAGATTACCATTCAGAAGTACAGGTAATGATCCAATTAATGTCTCATGATGAAGACGTTATGCCAGATGCATTAGCAGGTTTAGCAGCGTCAGCAGCTATTCAATTATCAGATTTCCCATTTGAGTGCCCAATTTCTGAAGCACGTGTTGCAAGAGTTAATGGAGAATTCGTTATCAACCCAAGTAGAGCTCAATTAGCAGAATCTGACATAGATATGATGATTGGAGCATCAGCTGATTCTGTAATGATGGTTGAAGGTGAAATGGATGAAATTTCTGAAGAAGAAATGGCAGATGCTATTAAGTTTGCACATGAGTCTATTAAAATTCAATGTGCTGCTCAAGTTAAATTAGCAGAAGCTTTTGGTAAGAAAGAAACAAGAGAATACGAAGGAGAAAGAGAAGATGAAGAATTAGCAGCAAAAATAAATGACTTTTGTTACGACAAATGTTATGCAATTGCTAAAAAAGGAACTTCTAAAGTAGAGCGTACTAATGCTTTTGCAGAAGTAAAAGAAGCATTAAAAGCTACTTTTACTGAAGAAGAATTAGAAGACTATGGTGATTTAGTTGGAAAATATTTTAACAAATCTCAAAAAAATGCAGTTAGAGAATTAACTTTAGCAGAAGGTTTACGTTTAGACGGACGTAAAACTGATGAAATTAGACCAATTTGGTGTGAGGTAGATTACTTACCATCAACACATGGTTCTTCTATTTTTACTCGTGGAGAAACTCAAGCTTTAGCTACAGTAACTTTAGGAACATCTAGAGAAGCAATGAAAATAGATATGCCATCTTACGAAGGTGAAGAAAACTTCTATTTACACTATAACTTCCCTCCTTTTTGTACAGGTGAAGCTAGACCATTAAGAGGAACATCTCGTAGAGAAGTTGGTCATGGTAATTTAGCCCAAAGAGCATTAAAAGGAATGATTCCAGATAGTTGTCCTTATACAGTAAGAGTAGTTTCTGAAGTATTAGAATCTAATGGTTCTTCTTCTATGGCTACTGTTTGTGCTGGTACAATGGCATTAATGGATGCAGGAGTTCAAATGACAAGACCAGTTTCTGGTATTGCTATGGGGTTAATTTCTGACGGAGATCGTTACGCAGTTTTATCTGATATTTTAGGTGATGAAGATCACTTAGGAGATATGGACTTTAAAGTAACTGGTACTGCAGAAGGAATTACTGCTTGTCAAATGGATATTAAAGTAAAAGGACTTTCTTATGAGATTTTAGTAAATGCACTAAAACAAGCTAGAGATGGTCGTTTACATATTTTAGGTAAATTAACAGACACTATTACAACTCCAAACGAAGATGTAAAAGCGCATGCTCCTAAAATGGTAAACAGAAGAATACCTAATGAGTTAATTGGTGCATTTATTGGACCAGGTGGTAAAAATATTCAAGAATTACAGAAAGAAACAGAAACTACAATTGTAATCACTGAAGATCCTGTAACTGAAGAAGGAATTATTGAAATTTTAGGTACAAAACCAGAAGGAATCGAAGCAGTAATTGCTAAGATTGAATCTATGTTATTCAAACCAGAAAAAGGTTCTGTATATGAAGTTAAAGTAATTAAAATGTTAGACTTTGGTGCTGTTGTAGAATATACTGAAGCTCCAGGAAACGAAGTTTTATTACATGTTTCTGAATTAGCTTGGGAACGTACAGATAATGTTTCTGATGTAGTTAAAATGGGAGATATTTTAGATGTTAAATATTTTGGAATAGACCCAAGAACGCGTAAAGAAAAAGTTTCTAGAAAGGCTATTTTACCTAAACCAGAAGGTTTCGTAGAAAGACCGCCTAGAGATAATAATCGTGGAAGAGACAACAGAGGTAGAGATAATCGTGGACGTGATAACAGACGTGATGATCGTAAACCTAGAGAAAGAAAAGAAGATTAAATTTTATACTGAACTCGTTTCAGTATCTTAATAAGTTTAAGAAAAATCGCCAATGATAATTGGCGATTTTTTTATGCTTTTTCGTTTCTTTGTGTTTCTTATGAAAATTCAAAGAATTACTTATTTATCTTTAGGAACAAACCAAGGAAACAAATTGGAAAACCTACAAAAAGCAATAGATTTAATTGCTGATAAAATAGGTGCTGTTCTTAAAATTTCTTCAGTTTACAAAACTGCTTCTTGGGGGTTTGATAGCAATGATTTTTATAACACCTGCTTAAAAGTCACAACATATCATCCACCAGAAAAATTGATGCAAATCCTTTTAAAAATTGAAAGTGGTTTGGGTAGAAAACGTAACAATTCAACTGGATATTCTGATAGAAATATAGATATTGATATTTTATTATTCGATGATGAAATTATCTTTTCTAAAACACTAATTGTACCTCACTCTAAAATGCTAGAACGTAAATTTGTGATGGTTCCATTATCAGAAATTGCAGGCTCAATAATTCATCCTATAGAAAAACAAAAAATATCTATTTGTTTACAAAATTGTAGTGATTCTTCTGGAATTTCTTTGGTTAATGAAAAACTAAAACGCCCAATTCCTATCTCAGAAAAATACAATTATATTGCTATTGAAGGCAATATTGGTGCAGGTAAAACATCACTTTCTAAAATGATGTCTGATGAGTTTAATGCAAAAATTGTTTTAGAACGTTTTGCTGATAATCCTTTTTTACCAAAATTTTACGAAGATAAAGAACGTTATGCTTTTCCTTTAGAAATGAGTTTTTTGGCTGATAGATATCAACAATTATCAGACGATTTGGCTCAATTAGATTTGTTTAAAAATTTTGTAGTTTCTGATTATTACATTTTTAAATCTTTAATTTTTGCACAAATCACTTTGCATAAAGATGAATATTTATTGTACAGAAAAATGTTCGATTTGATGTACAAAGAAATTACAAAACCAGATTTGTACGTCTATTTATATCAAAATACAGACAGACTTTTACAAAACATTAAAAAGCGTGGTAGAGATTATGAGCAAAATATAGAAGCTTCTTATCTACAAAAAATACACGATGGCTATAAAAGTTTTATTAGCACGCAGCAAAACTTAAACACCTTAGTAATTGATGTTTCTGAACTTGATTTTGTTAATAATCCTGAAGATTATATAAACATCATCAATCAAATAAAAAATGGTTAAAAACTTACTTTTTAAGCTCTAATTTCTCTGCAAAATAATCACAAAAATCTCGCATTGTTGCACTCATTTTTTGATCGTCTGTTGCTCTTTCAAAAGTATCTGCCATAGAAACTAAAGTTTGATGATAAAATTGTTTCATTTCATCTACAGGCATATCTTTGGTCCACAGATCCATACGTAAAGTATCTTTTTTCTTATGATCCCAAACAGAAATCATAACTGCTTTCGACGTTTCTTTATCAATTCCACCATCTTTTGCAGTCCAAGAAATTGCTTCAGGAACTTTATTTTCGTCTAAACCTATTTTAAATTTTACTTCAGAATTATGTTTAACAGCCATTATCTTTTTGGTTTGTATTTAGATTTTGTGAAGATTATATCTTCATCCATTTTTAATAATTCTTGCAAAGATACATCATTATGTTGCATATAAGAATTAACTATTTGCCAACCTAACCAAACTCCTATTCTTCCTGGAGATAAATTATCTTGCTCTAAATAAAACTTAGAAAAAGGTGCATTATCTAAAAACCTTTGATTCAGTTTAGTGTCTGTGCTAAATAATAATTTTCTGTCTATAAAATACATCCAAACTTGCTCTTCATTTGTTTTTGCCCAATTGAATTTATCATATGAATAGCCCATTTTTTCTTGATCAGAAACTTCTGGTAAATATGCATCTAACAAGTACATTTTTTTACCTTCATAAATCATTTTATCTATGAATCTTCTTTTGTTTGATGGGCGTATTTGCTTTTCAATTATTGCATTTGCAACATCAACAATTATATGTTCTTTAGTATTATTTTCTTTGATGTAATTAGGATAATCTGCATAAAAACTATGTTTATTCCCCAAATAAACATCTAAAGAAACCATCATTAAACTATCTGCATAAATTATCCTATTTTCATAATCTATGTTACTTAAAAGTGTAACTACATTAGGTACTTTAAACTTCGGATTATAATACTTAACGTATTTAAAAAGTGATGAAAATTGTTTTTCTTCAGTATTAAAATCAGCATAAATTTTCTGAGTTTCTAAAAACAACTCTTGTTCATCTTTATCATTTATTTTAACAAATGCTAAACTATCTGTAAATTGATCAGGGAATAAATAAGGGTACTTCTGTTTTACTTTTGATAAAGTTTTTGTTGTTGCATTGTAAAAATCAACATCATATCTCTTTACAGAAAAATCAACTTTTACTTTAGAAACATCAATTTGTTGTTGTTTTTTATCAGAACAAGAAAAAAACAGACAGAAAACCATTAAAACCGCAAATAAAAATCTCATATTCTTTGTATCTTAGTCTTTGAATTAAAGAACGATAAAAATACTAAAATAGTTTATCAATGAATACCGAAAAAGTAGCTGAATACATCATCAATTGGTTAAAAGATTACGCAATTAATGCAAAAGTAAAAGGTTTTGTTGTTGGAGTTTCTGGAGGAATAGATTCTGCATTAACATCAACTTTATGTGCAGAAACAGGCTTACCTACTTTATGTGTAGAAATGCCAATTCATCAAGCAGCAAGTCAGGTTTCTAGAGCTGAAGAACATATTGCACAATTAAAAAAACGCTTTGATAATGTTAATGAAGTTAGAGTAGATTTAACTGCCACTTTTGAAGATTTTAAAAATGTTGTACCAAGCATAGAAGATACTGCAAAAGTAGATTTGTCTTTGGCAAACACTAGAGCAAGAATTAGAATGACTACTTTATATTATTTAGCAGGAATTAATAGTGCTTTGGTTGCAGGAACAGGAAACAAAGTAGAAGATTTTGGTGTTGGTTTTTACACAAAATATGGTGATGGAGGTGTAGATTTAAGTCCGATAGCAGATTTAATGAAGTCTGAAGTTTATGAATTAGCAGCTTATTTAGGTGTGCCAAATTCTATACAAGTTGCACAACCTACAGATGGTTTATTTGGAGATAGCAGAACAGATGAAGACCAAATTGGAGCTTCTTATGATGAACTAGAATGGGCTATGAAAATGCAAAATGAAGGCAAATCTGCAGATGATTTTACAGGTAGAGAGCAAGAAGTATTTAAAATTTATATTAGATTAAACACCATTAATCAGCATAAAATGCAACCTATACCAGTTTGTGAGATTCCAGAAAACTTAAAGTAAATTTGCTGCAACCATTAGCTTTTTTATTTTTTTATAGCTTCGTCTTTTAGATCCTTTAGAAATTTCGAAAGGCAATTTAATTAGAAGATGTGCAATTTTAAAAAAAATTAAAGTTAGTTTCATTTAAATATAGTGTCTATTATTTAGACTCAGATTTAAAAAAATGGTCACAAAATATTTATAACACAAAACTTTTACTAAAAATAAAACATAAAAAAATACCTTAACTTTTAATTTGTTAAGGTATTTTTTTAATGTTTTTTTGGTTACTTATTAAAGTAAGTTAGCAGCAATCATCATTTTTTTAATTCTTACATGAGCTCTTCTTTTAGATCCGTTAGAGATCTCGAAAGGCAAAGAAATGAACATAAAAATGATCTTCAAAATTTGTAATACTTTTTTCATAATAGTCTTTTTACTCTTTTTCGTGCAACAAATGTACACAAAAAGAAATAAATAAGCAGAAATGTATTCATAGGAAAAACCCTGATTTTATAATTTAGCAATATTCTAAATAATTGACTATCAATAAAAGGCAAAATACCAGACCTTAATATGAGTGTATTAACTGGTAAATATTAAGAAATTAGAATACTAATTTTTACAGATTTGATAATGAAAAAGCATTAGGATATTAGAATAACAGTTACAGTTTGTAAATGTTATTAATTTGATAATTACACAACACGATTTAGCTTATCAAAAAGTCTCATTTTTAAATTTGTGTAATTTCTAATAGTTTCTAAATCGATATTAATGGCGCTATTTTCTGTAGCTTCTTTCATTAATTCTTCGATTTTTTCGCCAATTAAAACTCTTCTTAAATTAAAAACAGCATCGTTTACTGCTTTCTTTAAAACCTCTAAGGCACCTGTTACAAAAATATTTTGACCTTCCCAATTACTAAGTTGGTGTTTTTCTTCATCCATTAAAATAGATGTAACCGTATTTGCTATATCAGTATTTTTATGATTGATTAAACCATCAATATCTACTTTTTCTAATTGATTTAATTGATGAATAATTTCGTTATAAATTTCTTGAAAAGTAGTATTTGAAAACTCAATTTCATCATCGTGCAAATGCACATAAATTTCTGCTGAAACTGTATTTAGATATTTTCTAATAGCTATCGTTTCTTTATCATTTTCATCGACATTTACAACTTCTTCTGTAAACTCTACTTCTTCATTACCAAATAAAAGTAAAATTCTTATAATTTCATTTTCTAAAATTGATAATTGATCTACTTTTTGTGTAGAAACAGTATCTGCTACCTTAACCAAGCCCATTTGCGCACTTTCTTGCTGCATAAAATATTCTGGAGGAGGCTCATTGGGATCTTGCTGTGGTGCACTTTGCTTTCTGCTTACTTTCTTACTTTTTTCCTGAATATTTTTCTTTAGTAATTGTGCCAACTCACTAAACAAAACACGCTCTGAAATTTCCATGATTCTAGAACATTCTTGTATGTAAACTTCACGCTGAATAGAATCTGGAATTTTAGAAATACTAGTAACAATATCACGAATTACACTTGCTTTTTTTATAGGATCGTTGTTAGAATCTTTTAAAAGCAAAGACACTTTAAAGTTTATAAAATCTTGAGCAGAGTTTTCTAAATACTCTTTTAATTCTGCATTAGAATGTGCTTTTGCAAAACTATCTGGGTCTTCTCCATCAGGAAACTGAACTACTTTTACGTTCATTCCTTGCTCAAGAATTAAATCTATTCCACGAATAGAAGCTCTAATTCCTGCTGCATCTCCATCAAAAAGAACTGTAATGTTTTTAGTTAATCTGTTTACTAAACGTATTTGATCTGATGTTAAAGCTGTACCTGAAGAAGCCACAACATTCTCTACACCAGATTGGTTAAAAGAAATAACATCTGTATACCCTTCTACTAAAAAACAGTTGTCTTGTTTAGCTATTTCTTTTTTAGCTTGATAAATTCCGTATAGAATTTTACTCTTATGATAAATATCGCTTTCGGGTGAATTTAGATATTTTGCTGCTTTTTTATCAGCAGTTAAAATACGACCACCAAAACCCAAAATACGACCAGACATAGAATGTATAGGAAACATTACTCGACCTTTAAAACGATCGAATTGTTTGTTTTCTTTTACAATTGTTAGTCCTGTAGAAGCCAAATATTTTAAATCGTAACCTTTTTCTAAAGCTGCTTTTGTAAAATTATCCCATTCATCTATACAGTATCCTAAATCGAATTTTTTAATAGTTTCGTCTGTAAAACCTCTTTCTTTAAAATAACTTAAACCTATTGCCTTCCCTAAATTGGAATTCAGCATTGTATTATGAAAATAATCTCTAGCAAAACTAGATACCAAAAACATACTTTCTCTTTCATTTAGCTGAGCTTTTTCTTCTGATGTTTGCTCAGTTTCTTCAATTTCTATATTGTACTTTTTAGCTAACCATTTTATGGCTTCTGGATACGAATAATGTTCGTGTTCCATTAAAAATGAAATGGCATTACCCCCTTTACCTGTAGAGAAATCTTTCCAGATTTGTTTTACTGGAGATACCATAAAAGATGGTGATTTTTCGTCTACAAACGGACTTAATCCTTTAAAGTTACTTCCTGCTTTTTTAAGTTGTACGAATTCACCTATAACCTCTTCTACTCTTGCTGTTTCAAAAACTCGGTCTATGGTACTTCTGGAAATCATTCGTTTATTTCTAAATTTTAAACCCTTCAGGTTTTAAAAACCTGAAGGGTTTTTGTATATTAAAAAGCCTTTTTACTATTTGTTGTTTTTGATAACTTCACTATAAAGTTAGCAATATGCGTTAAGGATTGAAACGACATCCTTTTTTCTTTTTCAGAAAAAAGATATAGTGTAAAGCCTGACCTGAAAGGTAACGCAATAATAAAATTAAGATGCTGCTCTTAACTTCTTTAAAGTGCTGTTAGACAATTTAGATTCTGCATAGTCTTTGGTTACATTAAAAACTTTGTCATCAGAACTTGGTAAATCGAACATTGCATCTGTAAAAATAGCCTCGCATAAAGAACGTAATCCTCTTGCACCTAACTTATACTCTACTGCTTTTTCTACTATGTAATTTAATGCTTCTTCTTCTATTGTAAACTCAACTTCATCCATAATAAACAATTTTGCATATTGTTTAATAATTGAATTTTTAGGCTCAGTTAAAATAGCACGTAACGTTTTGGCATCTAAAGGATTCATATAACTTAAGACAGGTAAACGCCCAATAATTTCTGGTATTAGTCCAAAAGATTTTAAATCTAAAGGTGTAATGTACTGTAATAAGTTTTCTTCATCAATTTTATCATCCTCTAAAGATGCTCCAAAACCAACAGCTTGTCTGTTTAAACGTTTACTTATTAATCTATCAATTCCTGAAAAAGCACCACCTGCAATAAATAAAATATCTTTAGTATCTACCTCTATAAATTTTTGCTCAGGATGTTTTCTACCTCCTTTTGGAGCTACATTTACAACTGCACCTTCTAATAGTTTTAATAAAGCTTGCTGTACTCCTTCTCCAGAAACATCTCTTGTTATGGATGGGTTGTCTCCTTTTCTTGCAATTTTATCTATTTCATCTATAAAAACGATACCTCTTTGCGCTTTTTCTACATCGTAATCTGCAGCTTGTAAAAGTCTACTTAAAATACTTTCTACATCTTCACCAACATAACCTGCTTGTGTTAATACTGTAGCATCTACAATAGAAAATGGCACGTTTAACATTTTTGCAATTGTTCTTGCAACCAATGTTTTACCTGTACCTGTTTCACCAACCAAAACAATGTTCGATTTTTCGATTTCTACTTCATCTTCTGTATTTTTATCTTGTAATAACCTTTTGTAATGATTGTAAACTGCAACTGCCATTGCTCGTTTTGTTTCATTTTGACCAATGATATATTGATCTAAAAAGTCCTTAATTTCTCTTGGCTTTTTTAAGGTTAAATCTTTTGATAAACTACTCGTTTTAGATTCAGAAATTTCTTCTTCTACAATACCATGTGCTTGCTCTATACATTTATCACATATATGAGCATCCATACCAGCAATTAGCAAGTCTGTTTCTGCTTTTTTACGTCCGCAAAATGAGCACTCTAAATTTTCTTCTTTCGACATTTGAATTGGTTTTGGTTTTTAGTTATTGGTTGTTGGGAGAAAGATTTCACCAAACAACTTTAAACCCACAACTTAATGTTATTACTTTCTTGTTAAAATTTCATCGATCATACCATAGGCTTTAGCTTCATCTGCTTTCATCCAGTAATCTCTATCAGAATCATTATGAACTTTTTCTATAGTTTGCCCAGAATGATTTGCAATAATTGCATACAATTCGTCTTTTAACTTTAGGATTTCTCTTGCAGTAATCTCTATATCAGAAGCCTGACCTTGAGCACCACCTAAAGGTTGATGAATCATAATTCTAGAATGTGGTAAGGCAGAACGTTTACCATTTTGACCTGCACACATTAAAACTGCACCCATAGAAGCTGCCATTCCTGTACAAATTGTTGCAACATCTGGTTTTATGAATTGCATAGTATCGTAAATACCTAGACCTGCATAAACGCCTCCTCCTGGAGAATTTATGTAAATAGAAATATCTTTATTAGCATCTACACTTTCTAAAAATAACAATTGTGCTTGTATAATGTTAGCTACTTGATCGTTAATACCTGTACCTAAAAAGATAATTCTATCCATCATTAAACGAGAAAAAACATCCATTTGAGTAATGTTCATTTGGCGTTCTTCCATAATGTATGGAGTTAAACTACTAGTTATTTTGGTATATGCAGTGCTACTAATTCCATGATGTTTTGTAGCATATTTTTCGAACTCTTTTCCGTAATTCATTTCTTGATTCTTTTAAAATATTTGATTTGTAAAGATAAGAACTATTCTCTTAATATTCTGTTACAGTTTTTAGGCAAAAAAACCTGAATTTTTCAATTCAGGTTTTACCTTATTATAAGACAATTCTTCTTTACTAAAGATTATAAAATCTTAATAGAAATTATTTCTTATATGCTTCTTTTACAAACTCTTCGTAAGAAACTTCTTTTGTTTTAAAGTTGATATTCTCTTTAAAGAAAGTCAATAATTTTTGACTAATTAATTGAGATTGTAACTTTTGCGCTTCTTCTTGGTTTTGTAAAATTCTACCAGCAATATCATCCAATTCTTTTTCTTCAGGATTCATGTTACCAAACTGAGCCATTTGAGTTCTGATAAATCCTTTTGCGTAATCTACCAATTCAGCATAATCCAATTTAATATCATTATCTTTCATAAGCTTACCTTCAATTAATTGATAACGTAAACCTTGTTCAGATTTTTTATACTCTTCTGTTGCTTCTTCTGGTGTTAATTGTTTTTCACCAGCAGTTTGTAACCATTTTTGTAAAAATTCAGCAGGTAAATCGAATTTTGTATTTTCTATTAAATACTCTTGTACAGCATTTAATAAATATTGATCTCCTTGTTGCTCGAATTGCTTTTCAGCATCTTCTTTAATTTTTTCTTTTAACTCAGTTACAGTAGAAACGCTACCATCAGCAAATAATTTATCGAATAATTCTTTGTCTAATTCAGCTGGTTCTGTTTTTGTAATCTCTTCTACAGTAAAAGTTACTTTGATATCTAAATCGTGAATTTCATCATGAGAAAGACCTAAAAGATGTTCTAATTTATGATCGTCTTCGAATAATTTCTTAGTCTCTAACTCAACAACATCACCTACTTTAGTACCAATTAATTTCTTTTCGTTTTTCTTACCTTTTAAATCGTTAACTAAAAAAGTACCTTTTTTGTTGATTTCTTTTTCTTCGTTAACAAATGTACCAGTAACATTAGAATGCTCAGTAGCTTCATCTAAAGAACTCATTTTTCCATAACGAGTCTGAATATTTTTAACTTCTTCTTCTAATAATTCATCAGTAGCAACAATATTATATTGCTTTATTTTATTTTTTGCTGATAAATCAATTTCGAATTCTGGAGCTAATCCTAATTCAAATTCAAAAGAAAAAGTTTCTGCATCCCAATTAAAATCTTCTTCAATTCTTGGTAAAGGATTACCTAAAATATCTAATTTTTCTTCTGTTATAAATTTATTTAAAGAATCTTGTAAAAGCTTGTTTACTTCATCAATCATTACAGATTTACCATATTGTTTTTTAACCATTCCCATGGGTACGTGCCCTTTTCTAAAACCAGGAATATCTGCTTTTTTACGGTAATCTGTTAAAACCTCTGTTACTTTTGCTTGATAATCTTCTGCAACAATATCAACTTTTACAACTGCATTTAATGCATCTACGTTCTCTTTTGTAATATTCATTTCTTATTAATCTAGTTCTTAAAAAATCGAGTGCAAAATTAATCAATTAAATTGATTTTACAACTCTTTAAACACTTCTATTTCAGTAATTTCGAATCGTATTTAATTTCTGTAAATAATTAAAAACTAAAACTGTAGCAGTGATTCGTTTATAAATAAAAAAAATACTTAATTTTGCTTAACTAAAATTCTCTATACAGAGGCACAAAAATCAACTAAAAATGCAATATAAAAGAATTCTTTTAAAATTAAGTGGTGAAGCTTTAATGGGCGATAGACAATATGGAATAGACCCAAAACGTCTTGCGGAATATGCTAAAGAAATTAAAGAAGTTGTAGAAAAAGGTATAGAAGTTGCCATTGTAATTGGTGGTGGAAATATTTTTAGAGGTGTTGCAGGTGCTAGTAATGGTATGGATCGTGTACAAGGAGATCATATGGGTATGTTAGCAACTTGTATAAATGGCTTGGCTTTACAGAGTGCTTTAGAAGATGAAGATGTACATACACGTTTACAAACTGCTTTAGAAATTAAAGAAGTTGCTGAGCCTTACATTAAAAGAAAAGCCATTAGACATTTAGAAAAAGGGCGTGTTGTTATTTTTGGTGCTGGTACTGGTAACCCTTATTTTACTACAGATACTGCTGCTGTTTTAAGAGCTATAGAAATTAATGCAGATGCTATTTTAAAAGGAACAAGAGTTGATGGTGTTTATAATACAGACCCAGAAAAAGATAAAAATGCAGTAAAATTTGATTCTATTTCTTTTAAAGATGTTATTACAAAAGGATTAAAAGTAATGGATATGACTGCATTTACTTTAAGTGAAGAAAATAAACTACCAATTATTATTTTTGATATGAATAAAGTTGGAAACTTAATGAAATTAGTTTCTGGAGAAAAAATTGGTACTGTTGTTGATGTTTTATAAAAGAATCTTTAAATTTTAAAAAGATGGATGAAGAAATTGAATTTATTTTAGATAGTGCTAAAGAAGCTATGAATAATGCCATTGAGCATTTAGAAAAAGAATTGCGCTCTATTAGAGCAGGTAAAGCAACACCTGCAATGTTAAGTACAGTTATGGTAGATTACTATGGCTCTCAAACACCTTTAGGGCAAGTGGCAAACGTAAATACACCAGATGCAAGAACATTAAGCATACAACCTTGGGAAAAAAACATGTTACAACCTATAGAAAAAGCAATTCAGATTGCAAATTTAGGTTTAAACCCAATGAATAATGGTGATGTTATTATGATAAACGTACCACCATTAACAGAAGAACGCAGAATTGGTTTAACTAAACAAGCTAAAGCAGAAGCAGAACATGCAAAAGTAGGCGTTAGAAATGCAAGAAAAGATGCCAATAACGACATCAAAAAAACTGATATTTCTGATGATATGAAAAAAAATGCAGAAGCTGATGTGCAAGAGTTAACCAATACCTTCACAAAAAATATTGAAGATATTCTCGTAGTAAAAGAGAAAGAAATAATGACAGTTTAAACTGTATAGAGTTATAAAAAAGAGTGTTTTAAAACACTCTTTTTTTGTTTAAATTCCCTGCAACATTTTAACTACCTTTGCACAAATTTTTTTTAAATGAATTTCTGGACAAAAGTTGCGGGTATTATTTTAAGAAACCGCTACTTGGTTTTATTAGGTATTGCTATCATTACAGGTTTGTTAGCAACGCAAATGAAAAACATTCGATTTTCTCACACAGAAGCCAATCTGTTGCCAGAAAATCATGAAGCAAACATAGAATACAACAAATTCTTAGAAATTTTTGGTGAAGAAGGTAACCTAGTAATTCTTGGTATAAAAGATTCTACTGTTTTTACTCCAGAAAAGTTTAATGCTTGGAATCGTTTGGTAGATCAATTTGATGAACTAGATGAAATAGATTTTACACTTTCTATTGCTGATGTTCAAAAATTAAAAGCAGATAGAAATAAAAGAAAATTTGTACTAGAACCTCTTTATGAAGATGAACCAGAATCATCAGAAGAAGTTTTAGAAATAAAAAAACAACTTTTCGAAAAACTACCTTTTTACGACAACTTACTTTTTAATAAAGAAACAGGTACTTTACAAACTGCAATTTATATCAATAAAGAAATAATAAATACGCCAAAACGTAAAAACTTTATTTTTGATAGTCTTATCCCTATTGTAGAAAAATTTGAAAAAGATAATAATGTAGATGTACGCATATCTGGTATGCCTTATATTAGAACTTTAAATGCGCAAAATATTCAAGACGAAATTTTATTATTTGTTTTAGGCGCTTTAGTTATTACTGCTATTATATTCTTTTTCTTTTTTAGATCTTTTAGAGCTACTTTTATTACACTTCTAGTTGTATTAATTGGGGTTACTTGGGCTTTTGGTTTTATTGGTTGGTTTAACTATGAAATTACGGTTTTATCAGCTTTAATTCCGCCATTAATTATTGTAATTGGTGTGCCAAATGCAGTATTCTTGATTAATAAATATCAACAAGAAATAAAAAAACATGGTAACCAAGCTAAATCTTTACAGCGAGTAATTTCTAAAATTGGTAATGCTACTTTAATGACCAACATTACAACTGCATCTGGTTTTGCAACCTTTGTTTTTGTTAAAAGTAATTTACTTCGTGAATTCGGAATTTTAGCATCCGTAAACATCATCAGTATTTTTATTCTTGCTTTATTGATTATACCAATCATTTATAGCTTTATGCCTCATCCAAAGAAAAAACATTTAAACCATCTAGAAAGAAGATGGATTGAAAATGTGGTAAACTGGATGGAAAAAATGGTAAGAGAACAAAGAATAACTGTTTATTTTGCAACAGTTATCTTTATTGTATTAAGTATAATTGGTGTTTATAAAATTAGAGTTTCTGGTAGTTTAATAGAAGATATGCCTAAAAGCATGGGCTTTTATAAAGACATAAAGTTTTTTGAAAATGAATTTGGAGGTATAATGCCTCTAGAAATTTTAATTGACACCAAAAAAGATAAAGGAGTAATGAAATTATCTACCTTAAAAAAGATGGATAAAATTAATGAAGCTATTGAATCTTTTCCTGAACTATCTAAGCCAATTTCTGTAGTAAATCTTGTTAAATACTCAAAACAAGCTTATTACAAAGGAAACCCAAAATACTATCAATTACCAACAAGTCAAGAACAAGGTTATATTTTTTCATATACAAAAAACACAAATAGCGATGCTGGTTTGTTAAAGAATTTTGTTGATTCTACAGGACGTTATGCAAGAATAACGACTTATATGAAAGATATTGGTACAGATAAAATGGACATAATTCAAGAGCGATTAAAGGCTGTTGTTAATAAAGAATTTTCATCAGAAAAATACGAAGTTTCTTTTACTGGTAAAGCTTTGGTTTTTATAAAAGGAACCAATTATTTAATTACAAACTTAGTTCTGTCTTTATCATTAGCCATCTTTTTAATTGCAATTTTTATGGCTTGGATGTTTAGATCACCTCAAATGATTTTAATTTCTTTACTGCCAAATATTTTACCTTTATTAATAACTGCTGGTTTAATGGGCTTTTTTGATATACCAATAAAACCATCTACAATATTAGTTTTTAGCATTGCTTTTGGTATTTCTGTGGATGATACAATTCACTTTTTAGCAAAATACAGACAAGAATTAATCGCAAATAAATGGAGAATAAAACCTTCTGTATATGCTGCCTTAAAAGAAACTGGTGTAAGTATGTTTTATACTTCTATCGTTTTGTTTTTCGGTTTCTTAACTTTTACCTTATCTAGTTTTGGAGGCACAATTGCTTTAGGTGGTTTGGTTTCTGTAACTTTACTTTTAGCAATGGTTTCTAACTTACTGCTACTACCTTCATTACTATTAACATTTGAGAAAAAAATAGCCAATAAAAAGGTATTTAAAGAACCTAAGATGAAAATTATTCCTCCTAAGGAAGAATAGCCTATAAAAGGAAAAAGCCTTTATTAAATTATTACATTTAATAAAGGCTTATTCTAGAATTAAATTAGGGGGACTAACTTTTTTTTAAAACAATTATCCCTTTTCATAGCAATTTTGGAATCTAAACAAACATTCTTTTTCATAACAAATTTAGCAAAGTATTAAGAAAAAATCAACTGTGTTATTTCGCAGTTTTCGTTAAATTTACGAATATGAAAGAGAGTTTTGGGAAATACACAAGAGAAAGGGTGTCAGATATCCCTTTTGATATCAAAGACCCAACCTATAAAGAGTACAAAGAAAAAGTACCTCAATTTGTAGGTCAGGCTATATACATATATTCCTTTGTAAAAGAAAGAATGGTTTATGCTTATGGCTGGGAAGATTTATTAGGCTATAAAGACGAAGAAATTACTCTACTAAAAATAATAAGTAGTTCATCTAAAAGACATTTTAATTTCTCTAGCGAATTAAATGACAAAGCCTTACAATTTCTAAAAACCAAAAAAAAAGATTTAGACAAATATAGTTTTACCATTGAAGTTGAAAAAATTCATAAAAATGGAGAAACTATTCCTTTATTTTCTAGAGTTGGTGTTTACAAGTCTTACAATGGAAACATATTAGAAGTTATAGGTATTTCTGAAAAAATCCATACCAGAAAACTAGGCAATGTTATGCAATATGCAGCTTTTGGACCAGAAAAAGATGGCTTTGAAGATACTTTAAACGATCAATTATTTAATGAATTAGGTATTTCTAGAAAAGAAAAAGAAGCCTTAGAATTAGCATCTAAAGGATTTGCCTTTAAAGAAATAGCTTCAAAACTAGGAGTTAGCCAATCAGCTATAGAAAAAAGAATAATACCATTATACAAACGTTTTAATGTAAAAAGTTTACCACATTTAATCAGTTTTGCATATGACAACTATATTTTATAGAAACAATAATTTAAATAAGATTTATTTTTGAAATTTTATTTTCTTCAACACCAATTTTTAACAACATTTGTTTCCATTTATCTTTTTCATCAATATCTAAATTTTGTTTGCTACCTAAAACCCAAATCACATTTTTATTTTTTAAAATTTCTCTATTCTTCTTGTTTTCGTGCTGTAAAGTATCAATGAAACCTAATAATTTTTCTGGTGATATTAATTCATCTTCTATTGGTTCACTTGGGTTTATATCATCTATCATTAAAAAATCGGTTGTCCTCCAATTCCAAATTTCATAAGTTTCTAATTCATCATCTTCATCAAAAAAATAATTAAAAATTTTAATTGCATTTACATACAAACTACAATTATTTTTAATGCTTAACTCATTTAAAACGCCAACTCCCAAGCTTGTTTTACCCGAACCAAAATTGCCATAAATTAATAAATGATTTCCTTCTCCTTTTTTTGAGTTTAAAAAACTTTCAACTTTTAATTTATCATCTCTATTAATATTAAAATCCCATTGACTTAATCGAAATTGAAAAGGAAATTTTGCATAAACCTGATACATTTTTGTGATATACCAATATCTTGAAGCAAAAAGTAAATAAATACTTAAAAGAATTATAAAAATAATAACATAAACATTTTCATCTTTTATAATTGATAAACAAAATAAAAATGCACCTAAAGTAAAAAAACAAACATCTGTAAATGTATCAAAAGCAACATTACCCCATTTTGGTTTAAATGTATAATTGGATTTTTTGGGAATGAAAATAATATTTGAATCAGATTCTTTTTTGCTCAACAATGGTCCTAAAAAATTATAAATTTCGAAAAGTAACCAGGCCAAAGAAACATAAGTTGCCCCATCAATAACATCGATCTTAAAAAATTGAAATAAAATAAAAGTAGGTATAAACCCTAATGAAATATGCCCAAATTGATTGGCAAGCCAAGCATAAGTTAATGTAATACCCCTGTAAGAATCTTTCCCAATTAAATCTGCTTTTAATTGTTTTAGAATTTTATTGAATGGAATTGTTTTTTTCATAGTAATTTTTATAATTCAAAGATAATTTTTTTTATCTTTTTTAAATTTCAAGAAAAAACCACTGCATATTTTACTACAAAAAAAGTATATTTACATTTCAGTAAATTTTATAGTAAATCAAAGAATAGTAAAATATGACAGAGAAAAACGTTGCCGAAATTTTAAAAACGGATTCTGTTTTACAGGAAGTACAATTAAAAGGTTGGGTAAGAACTTTTAGGAGTAATAGATTTATAGCACTAAATGACGGCTCTACTATAAAAAACATTCAATGCGTTATTGATTTTGAAAATACAGATGAGAATACTCTTAAAAGAATTACTACTGGAGCAGCAATTGCTGTTAAAGGAACTGTGGTAGAAAGTCAAGGAAGAGGACAAACTGTAGAAATACAAGTTTCTGAAATTGAAATTTTAGGAGACTCAAATCCAGATGAATACCCTATTCAGCCAAAAAAACATAGTTTCGAATTTTTAAGAGAAAATGCACATTTACGTATGCGAACAAATACGTTTAGTGCTGTTATGCGTGTGCGTTCAAAATTATCTTTTGCAGTACACAAGTATTTTCAAGAAAATGGTTTTAATTATGTAAATACACCTATTATAACAGGTTCAGATGCAGAAGGCGCAGGAGAAATGTTTAGAGTTACTAATTTCGAAGACAATAAAGCACCTTTAACAGAAGATGGAAAAATAGATTATTCAAAAGACTTTTTTGGTAAAGAAACCAATTTGACAGTTTCTGGCCAATTAGAGGCAGAAACTTTTGCTATGTCTTTAGGTAAAGCTTATACTTTTGGCCCTACTTTTAGAGCAGAAAATTCAAATACCACACGTCATTTAGCAGAATTTTGGATGATAGAACCAGAAGTCGCTTTTATGGATTTAGATGGTAATATGGATTTGGCAGAAGATTTTATAAAATCTGTTATTAATGATGTTTTAGAAAATTGTAAAGACGATTTAGCCTTTTTAGATCAACGTTTAACAAAAGAAGAAAAAAGTAAACCACAAGCTCAAAGAAGCGAAATGAGTTTATTAGAAAAATTAAAATTTGTAGTTGATAACAACTTTAAACGTGTTTCTTACACAGAAGCCATAGACATTTTAAGAAACTCTAAACCCAACAAAAAGAAAAAATTTCAGTTTCCCATTACAGATTGGGGAGCAGATCTACAATCAGAGCATGAGCGTTTTTTGGTAGAAAAACATTTTAAATGTCCAGTAATTTTGTTTGATTATCCTGCAAATATAAAAGCATTTTACATGCGTTTAAATGATGATGGAAAAACAGTTAGAGCTATGGATGTTCTTTTTCCAGGAATTGGTGAAATTGTTGGTGGCTCACAAAGAGAAGAACGTTATGACGTTTTAGTTGATAAAATGAAAGCTTTAGATATTGAAGAACAAGAATTATGGTGGTATTTAGATTTACGTAAATATGGTACTGCAGTTCATTCTGGTTTTGGACTTGGTTTTGAAAGGTTAGTACAATTTACAACAGGTATGAGTAATATTAGAGATGTAATTCCTTTTCCAAGAACTCCACAAAACGCAGAGTTTTAATAAAAACTTAAATTAAGTATTCAAATCGTCATTCCTAAAAAGAATGACGATTTTATTTTAATCGATTTCTTATATTTGTTTCTATGCTAAAACAAAGTTTACAATACAAACTACTTCAAAAATTATCTCCTCAACAAATTCAGTTGATGAAATTAATTCAATTGCCCACACAAGCCTTTGAAGAACGTTTAAAGCAAGAAATTGAAGAAAACCCAGCTTTAGACACTGGTAAAGATGAATCTGATACTTTTGATGAAGATTTATCTAACGAATATGATGATGCTGGTACAGAAAAAATAGATGCAGAAGATATTAATATTGATGAGTATTTGAGTGATGATGAAATACCTAACTATAAAACTCAAGCAAATAATTACTCATCTGATGATGAAGAAAAGAATGTACCTTATGCTGCAGGAACAAGTTTTCATCAATCTTTAAAAAATCAATTAAACACTTATAGTTTAGATGATGATGAACGTGCAATTGCAGAATTTTTAGTCGGTAGTATTGATGATAGTGGCTACATTAGAAGAGAAATTATAGATTTAGTTGATGACTTAGCTTTTACCGCCAATATTTTTACATCCGAAGAAAAAGTAATTTCTGTATTAAAAAAAGCAGTTCATACTTTAGATCCTATTGGAGTTGGTGCAAGAGATTTAAAAGAGTGCTTAATAATACAATTAAAAGCAAAAAACAGTAATAAAACTAGAAGTCTAGCAATTGATGTTTTAGAAAATGCATTTGATCATTTTGTAAAAAAACACTACAAAAAACTACAAGAAAAGTTTAATATTTCTGAAGAAGAATTAAAAGAAGTTAATAAAGAAATTTCAAAATTAAACCCAAAACCTGGTAGTTCTTATGCTGGTAATAATAAAATTGCAGAACAAATTGTACCAGATTTTTCTATAAAAATAACTGATGGTGAATTAGATTTAACCTTAAACTCTAGAAATGCACCAGAGTTACACGTTTCTAGAGAGTATAATAATATGCTAAAAGGTTATAAGGAATCTAATACAAAAAGTAAATCTCAAAAAGATGCTGTGTTTTTTATCAAACAGAAACTAGATGCTGCAAAATGGTTTATAGATGCTATTAAACAGCGCCAGCAAACACTTTTGGTTACTATGAACACCATAATGCATTATCAATATGATTATTTTTTAACAGGTGATGAGCGCAAGTTAAAACCAATGATTTTAAAAGATATTGCAGATAAAATTAATATGGATGTTTCTACAGTTTCTAGAGTAGCAAACAGCAAATATGTTTCTACACCTTATGGAACAAAATTGATTAAAGAATTCTTCTCAGAGTCTATGAAGAATGATCAAGGTGAAGATGTTTCTACTAAAGAAATAAAAAAAATTCTAGAAACAGTAATTGCTGAAGAAAACAAAAAGAAACCTCTAACTGATGAAAAATTGTCGAAAATTTTAAAAGAAAAAGGTTACCCTATTGCAAGAAGAACAGTTGCTAAATATCGTGAACAGTTAGATTTACCTGTGGCTCGTTTACGTAAAGAAATTTAGTGAGTTTTCACAAGTTCATATCAACAATTTTACATCCTATTGTAACACCAACATTAGGGGTTATGTTGTATTTTCTATTGATACCAATTAACTTAAGTAGCGATAAAAAATTTAGTGTTTTAAGCTTAATATTTATTTCATCCTATCTAATTCCACTTTTAGTTTTGGTACTTTTAAAGAAATTTAAGCTTATTAAAAATTTTCAGACAGAAAGTATTAAAGAAAGAAAATTACCTGTTGCTTTAATGATATTTTTATTTTATTTTTTAGGAAATACAATGAATAACCTTTCAAGTTTAAGAGAATTATCATTATTATTTTATGCTACTTCTATAGGTTTAATAATAATATACATTCTATTCTTTTTTAAAATTAAAGCAAGTATTCATTTATTATCTATAAGTATACCTACAGGCTTTTTCTTGGTTTTAAGCACTAACAATTCACAATCTTATATCATTGTAATTATAATATTAATATTACTCTCTGGTATTTTAGCAAGTGCTAGATTACATTTAAAGGCTCACAACAAAAAAGAAGTATATATTGGTTTTTTTCTAGGGATGATTATTCCTATTTTATTAAATTATATCTTATAATATATAAAATATAAGTCCAAATTTAAGAATACTAGAATTAATATCTTCTCCATTAAAGGTTGCACTTTCAAAAACTGGTGTTAAGCTGTAAAAAATATTAATATTAAATTCATCAAACCCAGCAGAAAGTGTTAAGCCATATTGAAATTGATTATATGAACTAACATTTTTATATGTAAAAACAGTTGAATTTTCTTCAAACTCAAATTTATTAGAAAGATTGTATAAAAACTTTACACCACCATAAATTCTCCAAAAGTTATATTTCTTTGCTGTTGATGTTCTCCATCTTAGCTCTAAAGGAAACTCTAAACTATGTGTTTTAAAAAGATTTGAAGTTAAAGAACTACCATCACTAAAACTTGTAATATTATTAAATTCTTCTACTTTTAACTCATGGTTGTAGAAATCAAATCCATAACCTACACCAAATGCTATTGCAACATTTCCTTTTTTATTTAAGGTAAAATCTTTTATAAAACCAAAAGATAATGCATAAGAAAAACCACTTCTACTTATACCTTCTGGTTGATCAAAAAATTGAGCATAAGAAATAGAAGTATAAATTTGATCTTCTGCATATCTATCTCCTAATTGCAAAGAATCTTTTTGAGCATAAACATTAAGACTAAAGAATAAAAATAATGCAAAATAAATAATGTTTTTCATATTTAAATAACAAATATTAAATATACAATTTAATTAAAATATCTTCTTTAAACCCAAAAAAGGGTTAATTCTTAAGAATTAACCCTTTTATATAATTTTCTGTACTACTAATTAGCAGGTGCAGTAGAAGAATAGTTAATTTTAAGAGCATTAACATCTCTTAATTTTAATCTAATATCTATAATTGTACCTACATTAGATTCTTTATCTGCCTTTATAGAAGTTGTCATAAAAGGATGCAAAGCTTCTGCTAATTTATCTCTTTTACTAAAAATAAAAGCAGGAACTTGATCTGCACTAGAAATTTTATCATTTAGCTGAATCTTGTTATAACCTACACCATCTCTATTAGGATCTTTAGATTTACCAACATAGATAGTACTAACCAAACTTTTATCTTCTAACTTTTTAATTTCAGTAGCACTTGGTAATCTTGGATTTTCAATTACTAGATTCGTTTCTCTCATAGTAGTAGTTACCATGAAGAAGAATAATAACATAAAAACGATATCTGGTAATGCAGCTGTATTTACAGCAGGAATCCCTTTTTTCTTTTTTCTAAATTTAGACATAGTTTTGTTTTAAATTTAAATTAATTATGAGGTTGGCTCAGCATCAGAAATAATTTGAGGATATGCAGTTTTGATATCTTCAACTTTTTTTCTTAAGGCATCAACTTGATTCAAACCTTCTGAACTCTTTTTAGCGTCTTTAAAAGATTCTTCTAATTCGTCGAAAGTAATTCCATAACGTTGTTTAGACAATCTGTTTCTTAATTCGCTGTAAGCTCTTAATAATTCGTTCTGAACCTCAATATACGTTCCATAACCTGTACCTCTATCACTCTGAACAGAAATAATTGCTTTATTTGGGTGATCTGAAGAATCATCACTTCTATCACCTTGACAATAATCACATGCTTTACCAGGAGTACCATTTTCACTAGGTTTACCTATTCCACCACCATTATCTATAAATTTAACAGCGGCATCTTTAATATCTTTAATTTCCATACGTTCTCCTTCTACAAGAAGTTCGTTATTTCTATTAATGTTTACTTCAAAGATATTTTTCTCTTTAATTACAGGAGGAACGTAGTCTGCTGGCGGTTTTTCTGATAACTTCTTAGAGACACCTGAATCTACATTCATTGTTGTGGTTACTAAGAAGAAAATTAATAACAGAAAAGCAATGTCTGCCATA
Source organism: Polaribacter sp. Asnod6-C07 (assembly GCF_045063625.1). NCBI lineage: Bacteria > Pseudomonadati > Bacteroidota > Flavobacteriia > Flavobacteriales > Flavobacteriaceae > Polaribacter > Polaribacter sp. Asnod6-C07. Next base: position 676,661 of record NZ_JBEFOF010000005.1, read on the forward strand.
GAACCTGCGTTAATTTCTGGATTTTCTCTTCTTGCCATATATTATGATTTAACTAATCCTTTTAATAAATCCCAAACAAAAAAACCGCTTGCAATTACACCTAAAATAACACTGTACCAAATACCAGCACCTACCCATTGATTTACAGAAGAACCTTCTTCACCACCAGGCAAAATACCAATTCCGTTTGCATCATATACAGCTTCGCTGTCTGATAAGAAATATGCGATTACTAAAAGAACAGCTAAAACAGCTAAACCTCCCAAGGTTTTCTTTAAGTTCTCTGGATTTCTTACTAAACTAAATAAAGAAAGACCAATTGTTATTACTACACCAGCTATAAACAACCAAGTAGAATAATATATTAGAGGACTAACAACACTGTTAGCTACATCTACGTCATTTTCAATTGCGTCAGCATCTTCCATAAATATTCTTATGAAAAGGATACCTCCAATTATAGCAATTGCAGCAATGAAAATACTTAAAATTTTATTACTTTTCATATTGAATATTATTTTTTATACTTAACTAATAAATCTATCAAAGAGATAGACGCGTCTTCCATATTGTTTACAATACTATCGATTTTTGCAACAATGTAATTATAAAAAATTTGAAGAATAATAGCCACAATTAAACCAAATACTGTTGTTAATAAGGCTACTTTAATACCACCTGCAACTACTGCTGGAGAGATATCATTTGCTACAGCAATGTCGTTAAATGCTCCAATCATACCAATTACAGTACCCATGAAACCTAACATTGGTGCTAATGCAATAAATAAAGAAATCCAAGAAACGTTTTTCTCTAATTGACCCATTTGAACTCCACCATAAGAAACTACAGCTTTTTCTGCTTCTTCTACACCTTCATCAACTCTATCTAAACCTTGATAAAAAATAGATGCAACTGGCCCTTTTGTATTTCTACAAACTTCTTTAGCAGCTTCTACACCACCAGAACTTAAAGCGTCATCTACATTTGCTAATAATTTTTTAGTATTAGTTGTAGCCATATTTAAATAAATAATTCTTTCAATGGCAATAGCTAATCCTAAAATTAAAGCTACTAATACAATTCCCATAAATCCTGGTCCACCATCAATAAAGTTTTTCTTTAATATTTGGTGAAACGTTTGTGATTCTGTTGCTGCTTCTTGAGCAAAAGAGGATTGTACAGCTCCAAAAAACATAAATCCTGTTACAGATAAGACATTTACTACTTTTTTCATCTTAGTTATAAATTAATTTTAATAGTTAACGGGTTAAAGATATAAATTTTCATCTCAAAAACAGAAAATAAAAAGCATTTTATCTATTTTTTACTAACAACAGCTTCATTTTCGTTTAAGAGACTGCCAAGTAACAAAAAATGTTATGCATAAAAAAATTTTTTTGCGCTATTTCTCGGTTTTAACACGTTTTATTCTAGAAAAAATGGAGTTCGCAAAAATCTTTACTAAAATTTTAGTTATTCATTAGTTATTTCTCCCCTAATGGATTGTTCAAAATAGGTTGTAAATTCATTTAAAGGTAAATTTTCATTCAAAAGATACATTAATTTTGCTACTGCAGATTCTGTAGTTATGTCTTTTCCGCTAATAACACCTATTTCTTTTAAAATTAAACTAGTTTCATAATGACCTTGCACTACACTACCTCCTGAGCATTGTGTAACATTTACAATTCTTATATTTTTAGAAATTGCTTTTTTCAACAACTCTAAAAACCAAAGTTCGTTTGGTGCATTACCTGCTCCATAAGTTTCTATAATTACTCCTTTTAAATCATCAATATTTAAAATACTTTGCACAACTCTTTTTGTAATACCTGGAAACAGTTTTAAAACAACAATGTCATTCACCAATTCCTTTCTAACTACAAGCTCCTTTTCTATTTCTGATGGCTTACTAATATAATATTGGTTAAAATTCAAATTAACGCCACTTTCTGCCAAAGGCGGATAATTCATAGAAGTAAATGCTTCAAATTGCTCTGCATTTATTTTTGTTGTTCTATTTGCCCTATAAAGTTTATATTCAAAATACAAACAAACTTCAGAAATAATAGGTTTATTGTTTTTTTGACAACAAGCAATTTCTATAGAGGTAATTAAATTTTCTTTAGCATCTGTTCGTAAATCACCAATTGGTAGTTGAGAACCTGTAAAAATTATAGGTTTTTGCAAGTTTTCTAACATAAAACTAATTGCTGACGATATATAAGACATGGTATCTGAACCTGTAAGTATTACAAAACCATCGAACTTTTTGTAATTTTCTTCTATGGTTTCTGCAATTTCTTTATAATATAAGGTATTCATATTAGAAGAATCCATTGGTTCTTCAAAAGAAATTGTTTCAATATTACAATTTAATTGTTCTAATTCTGGAATTTTATTTACTATCTGACTAAAATCAAAAGCCTTTAGAGCATTTGTTTTATAATCTTTAATCATACCAATGGTACCTCCTGTATAAACAATTAAAATGTTTGGTTTCTTTGCCATATTGACATCTATTCTTAATGAATTCTTAATTTTAATGATTAAATCTATGCCAATAAAAGTTCTTTAACTTTAAAATTTAGATTGGAATAATTTATGTTGTAAATTTATCAAACAAAAATGATATAAATTTTTAAAACGCAATAAAATTATGATGCAGTTCTATATATTAATTGGTGCAATCTCTTTAGTGAGTTGGCTTGTAAGCAATCAATTAAAACAAAAATTTAAAAAATATTCTCAAATCAATTTAAGAAACGGAATGAGTGGTGCTGAGATTGCTACAAAAATGCTGGCTGATAATGGTATTTTTGATGTAAAAGTAATTTCTACACCTGGTAGATTAACAGACCATTATAACCCAAAAGATAAAACTGTTAACTTAAGTGAGGCTGTTTACAACCAAAGAAATGCAGCTGCAGCTGCTGTTGCTGCACATGAAGTTGGTCATGCAGTGCAACACGCAAAAGCCTATCAATGGTTATCTTTAAGATCTCAATTAGTACCTGTAGTTAGTATTTCTTCTAAATTTTCTCAATGGATGGTAATTGGAGGTTTAATTTTAGGTGCAGCCTCAGGCAACTCTGGTATAGGTTTTTATGTGGCTGTTGCTGGTTTAGCTTTAATGGCAATTGCAACTGTTTTTAGTTTTGTTACTTTACCTGTAGAATATGATGCTAGTAATAGAGCTTTAGCCTGGTTAAGAAACAAAAATATGGTTTCTCAACAAGAATTAGCTGGTGCAACAGATGCTTTAAAATGGGCAGCAAGAACATATTTAGTTGCAGCTTTAGGCTCACTAGCTATGCTTTTATATTGGGGTATGCAAGTTTTGGGTGGCAGAGATTAATCACATTATTACAAAATATTTTAATTATAAAGCTTCGATAAAAATCGAAGTTTTTTTTATGCAGGAAACTTTTTATTGATTTTAAGCGTCTTGTTTAAATAGAAAAAGAAATCTGTTTATCGGAATTTTAACCCAGTTCATCAGAATTGCATTTTAAAGTTGTAACAAAACAGACACCTTTACAGTGTTAATTAAAATAACAGTTTATAAAAATTCGTGTTTAACTCAATTTCTATTAAAAAGAAATCAACCAATATTAAAACAGCACCTAAAAAATCAATCTTATGAAAGTTTTAAAAATTACTATCTTTTTTTTCTTCGGAATTTTAACAACATTTTCTCAACACAAAATCTCTGGTAAAATTATTGATGAGCAAAACCAACCTTTACCATTTGCAAATATCGTTTTATATAAAACCGGTGAAGAAGCAAAACCAAATGGAACTGTTTCTAATGATGATGGAACTTACATTTTTGATAAAATAGCTTCTGGAAATTACAAAATAGAAATTTCGATGCTTGGGTTTACAACTCAAAAAATAGAAGATTTTGATTTAAACTCAGACAAAACACTAAACATCACTTTAAAAGAAGAAACACAAACCTTAAACGAAGTTGTTGTAAAAAGTAAAAGACCTGTAATTAAACAAACAGCAGAAAAACTAATTGTAGATTTAGAAAAGTCTGAAATGATTAACACCAACTTACAAGATGTAATGCGAAAAGTACCTGGTGTTTTAGTTACAAATAACGGAATTTCTATTGCTGGTAATAGTGGTGTAAGAATTTTAATAAACGGAAAAACAACAGAATATATGGATGTTGAAACTTTATTAAGAGATTTTCCTGCAGATAATATTGCAAAAATTGAAGTTGTAGAACAACCTGGCGCAGAATACGAAGCTTCTGGTTCTGGAGCAATCATCAATATTATTTTAAAGAAAAATGTAAAATTAGGTACACATGGTAGCGTAAATACTTGGATTGGTGAAGACGAAGGTTTTGAATGGGGGTCTGGTTTTTCTATTGCCAGCTATAAAAACAAATTAAATTGGCAAGCAAATGCAGGTTATTCTAAACCAACTTGGAGAGAAGATTTATTCTTAATAAGAACTGTGGGCGATGAAACATATGATCAAATTACTAGAGAACCTTACGATCCTGTTAACTTTAATATTGGTGGTAGTTTAGATTATTATATTAACGACAAACATTCAATAGGTATTGGAGCAAGAATAAACACAAGAAACTCAGACAGAATTGCAACTAGCGAAACTATTATTTCTGATGACAACACTACAAATACTTTATTTTCTGAAAACAGTTTTGATAGAGAAAGAAAAAACTTTAACATCAACCCTTATTATGAGTACAAAACAGATACAGACAAATTAGTTATCGATTTTAATTATGTAGATTTCTCCAATGATAATACCAATATTTTATCTGATGTAGCAGGTAGCACAATTTCTTTTACAGACCGAAAATACATTCAAGATGGTACCTATTCTATAAAAACATATAGAGCAGATTATTCTAAATCATTTTCTGACGATTTAAAAGTTAGTGTAGGTACTCGTTTTGCTGATGTAAAAACCGACAATGATTTACAATCTTTTTCACTAAACACAAATGGTAATTTTGATAAAGATGATGATGAAAGCAGTCGTTTTGTAATTGATGAAACTATTTTTGCCTTTTATTCTAAAATTAATGCTACTTCTGGTAAATGGTCTTTTTCTGGTGGATTACGTTATGAAGATAGTAATACAGATGGAACCTCAACATTTTTAGACAATGGAGTATTAACATCCGAAGTAAAAAAACGACCAATTAAAAAAGTTTTTCCAAGTGCTTCTATCAGCAGAAAATTTAATGATATTTTAGGTGCAAGTTTATCATATAGTTACAGAATTCAAAGACCATCTTACAGCAGCTTAAACTCTTTTGCTACTTATTTAGACCCATATTCTGCAGGTGAAGGAAACCCAAATTTAACACCTTCTTACACTAATAATTATCAATTTAACTTAACTTATGAAGGGCAACCATTTTTTACAATTGGTTATAGTAAAACAGATGATGTTATTTTTGATTTAATAAGACAAGACAATGAAACTGCACAAATAAGACAGCAAGAAGTAAACGTAGAAAATAATGCCAACTGGAATTTTAGATTATTTGCACCTGTAAATTTTACACAAGGTTTAGAAGGTTACACAGGTATTATTGTTACTAATACAGATTACCAATCTTCTACTTATGGTGTAGACTTAAACAAATGGAATTTAATTTGGTTCTTACAAGCGAATTATCAGTTACCTTGGGACATCAATTTTGAATTGAGTGCAAATTACGGAACTGGTGCTTTAGAAGGACAAATTGAAGCAGATTGGTTTGCAGATTTAGATTTTTCTTTCGGTAAAAAGTTTATAGACGATAAATTAAAAGTAAATCTTGGTTTTAGTAAAGTGCTTAATAGAGGTTTTAATGGTTCTATAGATTATGGAAATGGAACTGCAGCAGTAGAAAGCAATGGTTCTAGACAAAATATTCAATTAAGATTTGTATATAGTTTTGGTTCTAAATTTGGAAAGAAAAAAGCAAGTAGAAACAGAAATACAGACGAAGAAGACAGAATTAACGACAGTAATTAATACCTTCGTTTTACTATGAATACGAAATTAAATAAATCAGACTGGACAATTCTTAGCATAATATTTATACTTAATACGCTCTTTGGTTGTATAGATTATTATAAAGAAGGCAATAAATTAATCGAATATTTAGTAGATTTTCCATCATCTATCTTATTTACAATAGTAATAATTCTAGTATTTATTCAAAGAATTGTCCCTGCGTTTTTAGTACATAAAAAAGCCTATTTTCTTTTTGCCATAAGCAGTTTAGTACTCTTAACTTTTTTTGGTACAATAGACAATATCTTTGGCAGGTTAAGTGCTGGTAGTAATTTAAATAGTATTACTAATATTTTTACTTTTATACAAAAAGGATTATACAATGCCACAGATATGGTTGGGCTTCCTTTAGGAATTTTACTCATTAAAAAATTCTATGAAGGCCAACAACAATTAGTAGAAACTCAGAAAATTCAGAAAGAAAACGAATTAAAATTACTGCGTTCGCAAATAGATCCTCATTTTTTATTTAATAACTTAAATACTTTAGATTCTTTAATTGACACAAACCCAATTAAGGCAAAAGAATACATTAATCGATTGTCATTAATTTACAGATATTTAATTAAAACCAAAGATGCAGAAGTTATGGAACTTGCAAATGAAATTGAATTTGCAAAAAACTATATCTTTTTAATTAAAACTAGATTTGCTGATGATTATGAATTTACAATTGAAGAAAACATTGCTTTAGTTGATAAATTTATACCCACAGGATCTATTTTAACATTATTAGAAAATGTTGTAAAACATAATAAAACTGATGGTACAAATGCCATTAAAACAACCCTAACAATTAATGAAGGTTGGTTGATAATTACCAATTCTAAATCGAAAACAAAATCTACAAACGAATCTTTTGGTACAGGTTTAGATAATTTAAAAGCACGTTATAAATTACTTTCGGATGAGAAAATTCAAATTCATAATATGGATACTAAATTTGAAATTTTTATTCCGATCATTGAATTAAGCAGCTAAATTTTTATCAATTAGACTTCTCCACAAGACAGAGATGCAAGCAGAAAAATAAGACAACTATGAAAATATTAATTTTAGAAGACGAAATTCCTGCATATCAAAAACTAACCAAGTGTTTAGATCTTTATTTTGATGTAAAAACATCGCAAGATTGGGCACGTTCTATTTTTGATGGAAAAAAACTTTTAGCAGAAAATTCTTACGATTTTATTCTATCAGACATTCAGCTTTTAGATGGTTTGTCTTTTGATTTATTTAATAGCATAGATGTAAAAGCACCTATTATCTTTTGTTCTGCTCACGATGATTATTTGTTTCAGGCTTTTAGTACAAACGGAATTGCTTATATTTTAAAACCTTATTCTCAAGACGATTTTAACAAAGCAATTCAAAAATACCAAGCTTTGTTTAAAAAAGGTTCTTACAATACTTTAAATAATAAAACTATTGATGTTTTAAAATCTGCTTTAAAAGAAGAAAACCACAATTATAAAAAACGTTTTGTAATTAAAAAAACAACAGGAATTCAATTGCTAAATGCCATAGACATTGCTTTAATAACTGCTTCTGGAGATTTCTGTTTGGTAAATGATAAAGACGGAAAACGACATACAATTTCACAAAATTTAGGAGCAATTCATCAGCAGTTAAATCCTAAAAAATTCTTTAAAATTAATAGAAGCGAAATTATAAATATCGATTTTATAGAAAACATAGAAAGTCATTTTAAAAACAGATTATTGATTTCTGTAAAAAATTATAAAGAAAAAGTAATGACAAGCTCTTCTATAACTTCTGACTTTAGAAAATGGTTGGAGAGTTAAATTTTCACAAAAGCACTTACCATACAATCTAATTTTGCAATTCATTAAATTGTAAAAAAAATATTTAAATACAGAACAATATAAATAAAAACCACTTTGCCTAGGCAAAGTGGTTTTACTTAACACAAATTTACTAAAAAATCATTATAATAACGATTTATATTTTACATAGCAGCTTTATAAATTGCTATAGTATCTTCTAACGTAACTTCTCTAGGGTTTCCTCCTGTACATACATCAGCTAAAGCGTTTTTTGCCATTTCCTCAAAATCTTCTTCTTTAACATTAAATTCTTTTAATCCTGATGGAATACCAACTGATTCTGAAAGTGCTTTAATAGCTTCTATAGCTGCATTAGCACCTTGTGTGTCGCTCATTTCTAAAACTCCTACACCCATTGCTCTTGCCACTTTCTTTAATTTATGAGCACAAGAAGGGATATTAAACTTTTCAACATAAGGTAATAGAATTGCATTTGCAACTCCATGAGGCATATCATACATACCTCCTAGTTGGTGTGCCATAGAGTGCACAAAACCTAAACCTGCATTTGAAAATGCCTGACCAGCAATAAACTGACCCCAGGCCATTTTACTTCTTGCTTCAAGATTTTGACCATCTACCACAGCTATTTCCAAACTCTGAGAAATTAACTTAATAGCTTCTAATGCAAGCGCATCAGACCAACCAAAAGCTCCTTTTGTAACATAAGTTTCAATAGCATGCGTTAAAGCATCCATACCTGTAGCTGCTGTTAATGATGCTGGTTTCCCTAACATTAATACAGGATCATTTACAGCGATAGAAACCAAACAGTTCTTATCTACCATTACCATTTTTATATGGCGTTTTTCATCTGTAATTACATAATTAATCGTTACTTCACTTGCTGTACCTGCTGTAGTATTAATTGCGACAATAGGTAAAGAAGCATTTTTTGACATATGAATTCCTTCATAATCTTCAATATGACCTCCATTTTTAGCTAAAATACCAATTGCTTTTCCACAGTCTTGTGGAGATCCTCCACCCAAAGTGATAATAAAATCGCAATCATTTGCTTTTAATAATGCTAACCCATCATCAACATTTTTTACAGTTGGATTTGGATGTACGTCATCAAAAACAACAGTTTCAATATTAGCAGATTTTATAACATCCAATACATTTTGAGCAACTCCTAATTTTACCAAAATTTTATCAGTAACAAAAAGAGCCTTCTTATAATGTAACGTTTTTAATTCTTCTCCTAAATCTTTTAAAGCTCCAGGACCAATAAGGCTTAATGGTGGCAAATATATTCTTCTATTTTGTAACATATTTTATTTTTTTTAAATGACTCACTATTGATTTACTACTACAAAGTTCCATTAGAAAACGGAAGTATAATATGACATTTATCACATCTATTTTTTATTTTTTTAAACAAAAAAACCTAAAACAAAAAACCTTTTTGATTTCTCAAAAAGGTTTTTTTATTCTTAATATTTTGTTTTAAACAGAATTAATCATTCAACTTTAAAACTGCCATAAATGCTTCTTCTGGAATTTCTACATTCCCTACTTGAGACATTCTTTTTTTATTCTTAATTTTTATCAGTTTTAAGAATTAGCTTTAAATCTATTTTACGTAATAAGTTATTTTTTTTTTAATTTACATATTATAAATATATTTGTTTTTAAAAAATCTTATGAAAAAAATTATTTCAGCATTAATTATAATATTGTTTTTAGCCTGTTCTAATGATGATAATGATTCAAATTGTGAAAGTTGTAAAACTTATTCGAGTAGTGGAATTTTTTTATTTCGAACAATTTGTAATAATGGAGATGGAACAGTAACTGTATCCAATAGCGCTTCTTCAACTTCAACTGGTTCCATAGGCATAACTGCTAGAATTCCTGAGGGTAAAACATTTGAAGAATATGTTAATGAATCTTGCAATAATTAAAAAAAGAATTGCAAATTAGAAAAACCTTTTTGATTTCTCAAAAAGGTTTTTTTATTCTTAATATTTTGTTTTAAACGGAATTAATCATTCAATTTTAAAACTGCCATAAATGCTTCTTGTGGAATTTCTACATTCCCTACTTGACGCATTCTCTTTTTCCCTTTTTTCTGCTTTTCTAATAACTTACGTTTACGAGAAATATCACCTCCATAACATTTTGCAGTAACATCTTTACGTAAAGCTTTTGTAGTTTCTCTGGCAATAATTTTTGCTCCAATTGCAGCCTGAATAGGTATATCAAACTGTTGTCTTGGAATTAACGTTTTTAATTTCTCAACAATTTTTTTACCAATTGAATAAGCATTGTCTGCGTGTAAAAGTGCAGAAAGTGCATCTACTGGCTGTGCATTTAATAAAATATCTACTCTTACTAATTTCGATTCTTTCATACCTATTGGATGATAATCGAAAGAAGCATATCCTTTAGAAACCGTTTTTAAACGATCGTAAAAATCGAATACAATTTCTGCTAATGGCATTTCGAAAATTAACTCAACTCTTTGTGTTGTTAAATAGGTTTGGTTTACAATTTGCCCACGTTTTTCAATACACAAACTCATTACTTGCCCAACAAAATCTGATTTTGTAATAATTGAAGCTTTAATAAAAGGCTCTTCTACTCTATCTAATCTAGAAGGATCTGGTAAATCTGTTGGGTTATTCAACATAATTAATTCATCAGGTTCCTTTTTTGTGTACGCATGATACGAAACGTTAGGTACTGTTGTAATTACTGTCATATTAAACTCACGCTCTAAACGTTCTTGAATAATTTCCATGTGCAGCATCCCTAAGAATCCACAACGAAAACCAAAACCTAAAGCTGCAGAACTTTCTGGTTGAAATACTAAGGAAGCATCATTTAATTGCAGTTTTTCCATAGAATAACGCAACTCTTCATAATCTTCTGTATCCACAGGGTAAATACCTGCAAAAACCATTGGTTTTACGTCTTCAAAACCATCAATAATTTCTGTTGTTGGTTTGTGTGCGTCTGTAATTGTATCACCAACTTTTACTTCTTTAGCTGTTTTAATACCCGTAATTAAATAACCAACATCACCAGTTTTTACAGATTTTTTTACAACCTGTTCAAGTTTTAAAGTACCAACTTCATCAGCAAAATAATTTTTACCAGTTGCCATGAATTTAATCTCTTGGCCTTTTTTGATTTCTCCATTTATCACTCTAAAATAGGTTTCAATTCCTCTATAAGAATTGTAAACAGAATCGAAAATTAAGGCTTGTAATGGTGCTTCTGGATCACCTTTTGGCGCAGGAATTCTATCTATAATTGCCGTTAAAATATTATCAACTCCAAAACCAGTTTTTCCACTTGCGTGGATAACTTCTTCTGGATCGCAACCTAATAAATCTACAATATCGTCTGTAACTTCTTCTGGATTTGCTGATGGTAAATCTACCTTATTTAAAACCGGAATTATCTCTAAATCGTTCTCTAAAGCCAAGTATAAGTTAGAAATGGTTTGTGCTTGAATACTTTGTGCAGCATCTACAATTAACAAGGCACCTTCACAAGCTGCAATAGATCTAGAAACCTCGTAAGAGAAATCTACGTGACCTGGAGTATCAATTAAATTTAAAATAAATGGTTCTCCATTGTGGATATAATCCATTTGAATGGCATGCGATTTTATGGTAATTCCACGTTCTCGCTCTAAATCCATATTATCTAATAGCTGGTTCTGCTTTTCACGTTCTGTTACAGAGCCAGTATAATCTAACAATCTATCTGCTAATGTACTTTTTCCATGATCAATATGCGCGATTATGCAAAAGTTTCTTATGTTCTTCATACTTCGTTTTCTAACTACTTTCAACTGACAAAGATATGTTATTTACACACCTTGTCAAATAAAAAAAGCACAATGAAACCATTGTACTTTTAGAACTATTTTTGGGTTAGATTAATAATCTCTATTCAACTCTGCAATTGCAACTTTAAATTCTTCAAAATTGATAGTTTCATCGCCAGATTTGTCGTAACCTTTAATCATTTCTCCAGCAACCAAACCTCTTAAAAAGCTATTTACGCCAGCTTCTTTTAATAAATCTTTAATTTCATCTTTGTTTAAAGATCCATCTTTATCTTTATCGAACTTTTGGAATGCTTCTTCTGGATTTGAAAACTGACCTGAAATAAAAGTATGAATGTCTTTTAATATATTTTCTTTTGCTCCCATTGTAATAATTTTTTAATTATATAATAACAAGATTAAAATCATATTGAAAATAAATTTTTAATCTTGCCACTCTGCTATAAACAAATTTGTATCACGTCCTCCTCCATTATTTCTATTGGAAGAAAAAGCAAGTTTTTTACCATCATTAGAAAATACAGGAAAAGCATCAAAAGTTTCTCCATGAGTAACCCTTTCTAGGTTTTTACCATCAATATCAATTAGATATAAATTGAAAGGAAAACCTCTTTCTGCTTCAAAATTTGATGAGAATAAAATCTTTTTTCCTGAAGGATGAAAAAACGGACTCCAATTGGCATTTCCTAAATCTGTTAATTGTTTTAAATTAGAACCATCTGCATCACAAATAAATAATTCCATATCAGTTGGTTCAACCAAACCTTGAGCTAATAAATCTTTGTAAGCTTTTATTTCTTCTTTAGTTTTTGGTCTAGAGGCTCTAAAGATTAATTTAGTTCCATCAGGAGAGAAAAATGCACCACCATCATAACCTAATTCGTCTGTAATTTGTTTAACATCAGAACCATCAATATTCATGGTATATAATTCTAAATCGCCACTTCTGGTAGATGTAAATACAATTTTATCTCCTTGAGGAGAAACTGTTGCTTCTGCATCATAACCAACTTCATTGGTTAATTGTTTAACTACATTCCCCTCTAAATCAGACACAAAAATATCGAACGAATCGTAAATAGGCCAAACGTATTTTCCGTTTTTACGTAAAGGAACATCTGGGCATTCTTTATCAACTAAATGTGTAGAACCATAAACAAAATGTTTGTTATCTGGTAAAAAATATGCACAAGTTGTACGACCTAATCCTGTAGAAATCATTGGTGGTTGAGTACCTTTAAATGTTTCATCAGCATTCATTAAAAACATTTGGTCGCAGTTTACTCCCCAATCTTTAAAGTTCGATTGAAAAACAAGCTGTTTGTCATCAAAACTCCAATAAGCCTCAGCATTATCGCCACCAAAAGTAACTTGTCTTATACTTTTAAAATGTGTTTCTTCTGGATAAATTAAAGAGTCTTTTACAACTTCTTTTGTCGATTTTTCTACAGTTGGTTTTTTATCGTTTTTGCAAGAAAATAGCAAAGACGCTAATACAAGTAAAGAAAGAATTCTCATTTTCTTATTTATTAATTAACTTTGCTAAAATAATATTATCATTATGAAAAACCTTGTATTTTTTATCTTTTTGAGCATTTTAGTTTCTTGCAAACCAGAAATTAATCAAGAAAACAGAATTAAAGAAGATGTCACTTTTTTGGCTTCTGATGAATTAGAAGGACGACAAACAGGAACCGAAGGTGAAAAAAAAGCAGCAGCATATATTTCTAAACGTTTTTATGAACTAGGCTTACAAGAAAAAGGAACAAAAAAATACTTACAACCTTTTACATTTAAGCCAAAAACAAATCCGCATGACGAAGTAAAATTTAATGTAAATGGTGATGGAACTATTACAGGAAATAATGTACTTGGTTTTATAGATAATAAAGCAGAAAATACTGTTATTATTGGCGCACATTATGATCATTTAGGTTTTGGTGGTGAAGGTTCTTTATATAGAGATTCTATAAAAGCAATACATAATGGTGCTGATGATAATGCTTCTGGAATTGCTGTTTTATTAAATTTAGCTGCAAAACTAAAAGCAAAAAACACCAATAATAATTTTCTTTTTATGGCTTTTTCTGGTGAAGAAATGGGCCTTTTAGGTTCTAATTATTTTGTAAAAAACCCAACGATTGACACCAAAAAAGTATCTTATATGATAAATATGGATATGGTTGGACGCATGAAAAAAGACTCATCTTTAGCAGTTTATGGTACAGGAACTTCGCCAATTTTTAAACAAGTTTTAAAATCGCATAATGATAGTTTTAAATTAATTCAGCAAGAATCTGGAGTTGGACCAAGTGATCATACTAGTTTTTATTTGGCAGATATTCCTGTTTTGCATTTTTTTACAGGACAACATGAAGATTACCATAAACCTGGAGATGATTCAGAAAAATTGAATTATGATGGATTGTATTTAATTTCTGATTATATTTTTAATATTATTTCTGATTTAGATGATAATGGAAAACTCGCTTTTAGAAAGACCAAAAATGAAAGTGATAGTACACCTAGATTTAAAGTTGGGTTAGGTGTAATACCTGATTATTTGTTTGATGGAAAAGGAATGCGAATTGATGGTGTTTCTGAAGATAAACCTGCCCAAAAAGCCGGACTTAAAAAAGGTGATATTGTCATAAAATTAGGTGATAGTACAGTTACAAATATGATGAGTTATATGCGAGCTTTATCTGTTTTTGAAAATGGGAATACTACTAAAGTAGTTGTAAAGAGAGGTGAGGCAGAAATTGAAAAGGAAATTAATTTTTAGCCGTTCATACTTAATTTATTACGATACATACAAAAATTCAATTATTTTTTAGTTTATTTTTTAAATTTGATTTCAATCAAAAGTTTATATTTTGAAATCTTTTACAATTCTACTTTTTTTTATTTCAATATCAAGTATAGTATCCGCTCAAAAAAACAACGTAGATTCAATAGCGAAAGCTATTTCTAATAAAGCTTGGGATAAATATGAATTACAAAGTGATAGTACTCTATATTTTGCTAATAAAGGCATTGAGTATTCTCAGAAAAACAACTCTTCAATAGGAGAGGTCTTAAACATAGAAATTAAGGGGATTTATTTTGAAGAAGTTAAAAATGATTTTAAAACTGCTTCTGAACTTTACTTTAAAGCAATTGAAATTGCAGAAAAGAAACATCCAAAACTTGTCTCTTCGTTATACAATAATCTATGTATTATGTATATGTCTACAGATTATAAAAAGGCAGAATATTATGGAACAAAAGCTGTTGAAAACACAAAAATTATAAAAGGTCAAAGAGATGAAGCCAAAGCTTATGTGAATTTAGGGATTTCGCAAAGTTTGCTAAAGAAATATGATGAAGCTAAAAAAACTTTAGACTACTTTTTAACTCTTAAAGTTTTATCAACTTATGAAAAAAATTTAGGCTATTTAAGAATTGCCAAAAATTATAGAGAACAAGGTAAATATAAAGAAGCTCAACCATTATTCTTAAAAATAGTTGAGCTAGACTCTTTAAAAGGTCAAAGAGAATATGTTCAAGATTACACACAATTAATTGAAAATTCTCTCCATTTAAAGGATAATGAAGCACTTCTAAAATATATTCCAATTTTAAAGAGGAGTATTCAAGAAGAAAAAAATCTTCAAGTAAAAAGAAGTTTTTACGAAGCTATGACTAAAGTTTCTAACTTTTTAAATAACCCAAAAGAAGCTTTAGAATATCAATCTAAGCTAATTGGGATAAAAGATTCTATAAACTCAAAATTCTACGATAAGAGCGTTACTGAACTAGAAACCAAATACCAAACTAGAAAAAAAGAAGAACAGATTGTAGAAGAGCAAAGTAAAAAAAAATTATGGAGTTATATTTCTATTTTCGCTTTTATTGTTTTGTTAATTGTTGCAATTCTATTATATAAAAATAGCCAGAAAAGAAAGCTGTTAAATGCAAACAAAGTTGAGTTAGAAAAACTATTAAATCAACGTAATATGTTGTTGAGAGAAACTCATCATCGTGTTAAAAATAGTTTTCAAATGGTAAGTAGTTTATTGCAATTACAAGCCCAAGGAAGTGAAGCTGAAGCTGCTGTAACTGCTTTAGACAATGCCGTACAAAGAGTAAATTCTATGATTGTATTGCATCAACAATTATATGCTAAAGATAATTTATTAAGTATCGATTTAAAAATTTACATAAATGATTTAATTGAAGAAATAATGGGCTCTTACGCGTCTGAAAATATTAATTTTAAAACTAATATTTTTTCAACAATCTTAGATATTGATACTGCAACTTCAATTGGGTTATTGGTAAATGAATTGGCTACAAATTCGATTAAATATGCTTGGCAAGAAAACAAATTAGAAAAAATCATCAATTTAACCATTGATGAGAAAGATGGTGCCATTCAGTTTAAAATGTTTGATAATGGTACATCAGAAAAAACTTCAGAAACTAAAAAGAATTATGGTTCTGAATTGATTGAAATTCTTATTGAACGTTTAGAAGCTGAAAAGCAGCCTTTTGCTGAAAACGATTTTGGGGTAAACATCACTTTTAAAAAACATAATGGCTAAACACCGATTTTTAATTATTGAAGACGATCCTTTTATTTCTAGGACCATAAAAAATACATTAGAAAAAAATGATGTTACTGTAGTTGGTATTGCCAAAAATTTAGAAATCGCACTAGAACTTTTACACGAAAAAAAACCAGATTTATGTTTGGTAGACATTCAACTGAAAGGAAAATTTGATGGTATTGTTTTTGCTAAGGAGTTAGATAAGATTCAATTGCCTTATTTCTATTTAACAGCACAAACAGATCCTTTAACCATATCTGAAGTAAATAATACCAAACCTCTAGGATATTTAGTAAAACCTTATACAACAGCAGGTTTATGGAGCAGTATTTCTGTGGTTTGGAATAAATACTTATCGGAAAAAAAAAGCATATTGTCGGTAAAATCTGATGGTTATGTCTATCGAATTCCAGAAAAAGACATCTTGTTTTTAGAAGCTTACGATAATTATTGTTACATTCACGTAGAACCTAAAAAAATATTAGTGCCTCATACATTAAAAAAAGTAAGAGAGCAATTAAAAGGAAATCACTTTTTTGTACCACACAGAAGTTACTGTGTAAACACCAATAAAATAACTGATATTGGTAAAAAAACATTGCATTTAAATTCCATAGAAATTTCATTGAGCGAAGCTAGAAGGCCTGCTCTTTTAAAAGTAATAAAAAACATTAATTAGCTTTTAAAATTACACTTCAATTTATAAGACCTCTTAAAGTTAAAACTTTAAGAGGTTTTTTATTAAATAAAATTCAAAACATTGATTTATAGTTTTTTAATAAAACATCTACTTCATGTTTCACTAAAAAAAAAACCTGTTTCACTAAAGATTTATAAGTATAAAGAACATCATCAATTAAATTTGATTGAGTAAAAAAATTGACTCTTAATACTAACTAAAATATGAGAAATTATGAAAACTAAACATTACTATTTACTTATTTTATGTTTTATATCATTTCAAATGATAGGACAAAACATAAATATTTTAAAGGACATTTATTCAGGAGCACAACCTTCAAATCCTATTAACTTTAATAAGTTTAATAACAAACTTATTTTTCAGGCAGAAAGTGCAGACCCTCAAAGTAAAATATATATTTCTGATGGTACTGAAAGTGGTACAGTAATTCTTAAAGAGGGCTTAAAAGATGGTAGACCAAATTCTGGTATTGAATTTAATAATAAATTCTATTTTGCAGCATCATTTGGCACACTTGGTCAAGAACTTTGGGTTACAGATGGCACAATTAATGGCACTGAAATAATTAAAGATATTCATGATGGTTACTTTCTAGGTTCTTTAGGTGCAGAAACAGAAATGATTGAATTTCAAGGTAAAATATTTTTTACTGCAGATAATGGCATAAATGGACAAGAGTTATGGACAACAGAAGGTACAACAGAAACTACTTTTCTTTTTAAAGATATAAACCCAGGTAGTGAAGGTGCTAGCATAGAACATTTAACTATATTTAATGGCAAACTTTATTTTTCTGCTGATGATTCTGATAGAGGAAAAGAATTGTGGGTTTCTGATGGTACACCAGAAAACACAAATATTGTAAAAGATATAAAACCTGGTAATTCTGGATCTAATATTACAGATTTAATAACATTTCAAAATAAATTATATTTTGTTGCAGATTCACAATATGGTAGAGAGTTATGGGCTACAACTAATGGTACTTCTGCTACCACAACTATTGTTAAAGATTTAAAATCAGGATCAAATGGTAGCTATCCTAGTGATTTAATCATTTTTAAAGATCGTTTATATTTTAAAGCGAATATAAATGATGGTTTTCAAATTTTTAAATCAGATGGAACAGAAGATGGAACAGGATTTTTTAAAACCATAGAACCTAATGGTTCTAGTATTAACTTAAAAGATGGTGTTGAGTTAAATGATAAATATTATTTTGCTGCAGGTCCTCAATTTACTTCAGGTAATGAATTATGGATATTTGAGACTATAGAAGAAGGGGTAGAAATTAGCAAAATAAAAGAAATATATGAAGGCCCAAATGCAGGTATATCTAACCCCAAACTAGTTGTTTATAATAATCTTATATTCTTTCAAGGAAATGATGGAACAACTGGAGAGGAATTATGGAAAAGTAATGGTACAGAAGCAGGTACAGTATTAGTGGCTGATATGAACACAGAAAACGATTTTAAACCAGAATACTTTAATGTTTTGGGTGATAAATTGCTTTTTGTTGCTGAGAATCAAACCTTAGGCAAAGAGTTGCATTTTTATGGTGAAACAATTGTTGATAATGGAGATAGAACTTTAATTCCAGATCCTTATTTTGAAACTGCTTTACGTGAGTTAGGTTTAGACGATTCAGACACCAATAATGGTTATGTTTTAACGGAAGATATAAATACTATCTCAAATTTATTCATCAAAAACAAAAATATAAATAGTTTAGAAGGTATTCAAGATTTTACCAGTTTACAGCACTTAAATACTTCTGAAAATAGTTTAACGTCTTTAGATTTATCTAATATCCAAAATTTAATTACTTTAGATATAAAAACAAATAACCTTACTTCTTTAAAAATCAATGTTGGTAATTTACAAGAGCTTCATTTAGAAAACAATACAAATTTAACTTGTGTAGATGTTGATGATATAAATGTTATTCAAAATTTTGTGTTTAATGATGATTTAGGTTTACATACTAAGGATGATCAAACTTCTTTTTCAGAAAACTGCTCAACGTCTAGTTTAACAACAAATGTTCCTGATGATGCTTTTGAACAATTTTTAATTGATAATGGATATGATGAAGGAGATTTAGATAATCAAGTATTAACAGCAAATATTAATACAGTAAATACTTTAGATTTAAGCAATCTTGGTATTGAAAATTTAACGGGTATTGAAGATTTTGAAGCGCTTCAAGAATTAATTTTAGATGGAAATACCAATCTAACTTTTAATTTAAGTCAGAATTTTAACTTAACAAAATTGTCTTTAAATAGTATGGGTTTAAACGAATTTGAAAGTTTTAATTATAATTTTCTTCAAGAGTTAAGTATCAATAACAATAACTTAAATGCTTTGGATACAAATTCACTATATCAAATTACGCATTTAGATTGTAGCTCTAACCAAATTACAAGTTTAGAATTATTTTCTTTATTTCAATTAGAAGAATTAATTTGTAACAATAATAATATTGAGGAATTAGATGTAACTGGTATTAACAGTTTAACCAAATTTTATGCACAAGATAATAGTTTAAGTAAAATAATTCTAAAAACAGGAAATACTCAAAATATTACAGAATTTAATGCTACAAATAATCCAGATTTAGAGTGTATAGAAGTTGAGGCTGCAAACTTAGATTTTGCAAACACAAACTTTACTAATATTGATTCTCAAACTTCATTTAATGTGAATTGTGGAGACACTAGAACAGTAGATATTCCAGATAATGCTTTTGAGCAATATCTTATTGAAAGAGATTTAGATGATGCATTAGACAATAAAGTTTTACTATCAAACATAGAAGATGTAACTTATCTTTTTGCTTATGATAGAGGTATCACAAATTTAGAGGGTATTCAACACTTTACAGCATTAAGAGATTTAGATTTAACAGATAATTTAATATCTTTTTTAGATTTAAAAAACAATAATAATTTAGAAACTATTTCTCTAACAAACAACAAATTACATACGTTAAAATTAAATGTAAGCAACTTAAGTACGCTTCGTATTGACAATAATCCAAGACTAACTTGTGTAGAAGTAGATAATGTAAATATTGCCAATAGTTTCAATTTTACAGAAAATGGTAATTTTAATAAAGACAGCCAAACAGAATTTTCAGAAAACTGCCTAAGTCTATATACTTATATTCCAGATGATAATTTTGAACAATATTTGATAGACAATGGTATTGATACAGATGAAACTTTAGACGATTATGTGTTAACAGCAAACATCAACCAAATAGAAGACTTAGCAATGGTAGCTAGAGGAATTAAAGATTTAACAGGTATAGAAGATTTTGATGCTTTGGTAACTTTAGATGTATCTGCTAATTTGTTAACAGAAATTGTACTTTCAAATCGCAACAGTAATTTAGAAACAATAGATGTTAATAGTAATCAATTAACAACATTAGATACTTGGAGCAGTTCTATAAAAGATGTAAATGCAGATTATAATAATTTAACAACTATAAAAGTATCTAGGTCAACCAAAAAATTAGGTTTAAAATCTAACAAATTTACCTCATTTAATGTATCTAATTTATCTTTAGTTTACTTAGAAGAACTAGATCTTAGAGGTAATAATGAACTTTTAGAAATAAATTTAGACGGAATGATTTCTTTAATTTCTTTAGATGCTAGTTTCTGTAACTTATCTACTATTGAGTTATCAGGAAAAAACAACTTAAAAAAGCTAGATGTTAGAAATAATAATATTATAGAACTAAACCTTGCGCTTTTATTTGATTTAGAAGAATTGCAATGTAGAGATAATGAAATGGAAGTATTAACACTAGACCACAATACTGCAAATGATTTAAAAACGTTGGATTGTAGTTTTAATAATTTAACTACTTTAGATATAAGTGAAACCGAAAATCTTGAAACATTATTGGTTAATGATAATAACCTTAGTAGTTTAAATTTAAAAATAAGTTCAGAAAATTTACCAAAACTAACTGATTTCGCTTCAGTAAGAAACACTAATTTAACCTGTATTGATGTTATTGATGTAGATTATGCAACAGAAAACTATACAGTTATAGACAATCATACTAATTTTTACTACAACTGTAATTTCTTTGGTGGTGATTATGTATATATGCCAGATGATAATTTTGAAAGTAAATTTGATAATACAATAGATGATTTTGTATTAAAATCTATTATTGAAAACAGAGAAACATTATCTCTTTCTTTAAATAATACTGAAACAATTAAAATTGAAGATTTAACTGGAATAGAAGCCTTTACCAGCTTAAAATCGTTAAGTTTTAGTAATAATTCTATCAAAAATGTAGATTTATCTGAAAACCTACTTCTAGAAACTATTATTGCTCAAAGAAGCGAAATAGAATCTGTAATACTTCCTGAAACAACAACGCTAATAGAAGTTGATTTTTACAATAACAACTTAACTAGTTTTAATGTAAGCTCTTTACCAAATTTAGAAAGACTTTTACTTTCTGGCAATAAACTAACAACTATAGATCTAAGTAGCAATATAAAATTAGAAGAGTTTCAAATTGCTAGTAATGAAATTGAAAATATTGATGTATCTAATAATACAAATCTAAAAAAACTAGAACTTAGTTTTATGGGGATGAATACTTTCTTAGGTCTAAAATCAATAAATCTAAGTAATAACAGAAATTTAGAAGAATTAGGATTAAGGGGAAATAATCTTACCACTTTAGATTTAACAAACAACATCAGACTTAAAGATTTTGAAGCAAGATCTAATAACTTATCTTGTATAAATGTTTGGGATGTAGATTATGCAAACCAAAACTGGTCAGAAAACATAGATAACGAAGCTTCTTTTGGCGATAATTGTTATATAAGAATTGCTGATGAAAATTTTGAACGTGGTTTAATAAATAATAATTTTGATACAGTATTAGATGGTTATATTTTAGCTAGTACAGCAAACTCTATAGAAACACTTCAATTAGCATCTCTTAATATTGTTGATTTATCAGGTTTAGAAGAATTCACATCGTTAAAAGTTTTAAATATTGATAATAACCTTTTAACATCAATAGATTTAACTAATAACACACAACTTAATTCTTTAATTATTAGAAATAATCCTGAATTAGACAGATTAGATCTATCTCAAAACACAAGCTTAAATAGCTTAATTGCAAACAACAACAATATAACATGTATAAAAGTTTGGGATGTAGATTATGCCAACACAAATTGGTCTAAAGGTATAGATGACGAAGCTACTTTTAGTTTAGATTGTAATGATGTTTGGACCATAGATGTTGATGAAAAAACACAATCAATTTTAGAATCAATTGCTGGTTTAGATGCAAATAATGATGGAAATATAACCATTGCAGAAGCAGAAGCTTTTGCTGATGAATTAGATTTAAGTGATAAAAATTTAAATACTGTAGAAGGTCTACAAGCTTTCTCTAGAGTTAAAAAACTGAATTTATCTGGTAATAATATTGATGATTTAAGTCCGTTAACAAGAAAAAAGATTTCGTTAATTAGTAAAACATCAGGTAAAAAACGTGAAGTTGCTACTAAAACATCAGAATTAGAAACGCTAATTATCAGCAATAACAGCTTTGAAACTTTAAATTTAGAAGAACTTAAAAATCTAAAAGCACTCGATTTAAGTAATAATCCGAATGTAGTTACTATCAGTATTAAAAACGGATACAATGCAAACATCACTTCTTTTAATGCTACAAACACACCCAATTTAACTTGTATTATGGTAGATGATACAAGTGCAAACTATTTATTAGATTTTAAAAAAGACACAAAAAGCAACTTTGTTGCAGATCTTGATGAATGCAGAAGTACAGTTTTATCAACAGAAAATTTTGTTTTAAATGATGTAAAAATATTTCCAAATCCTGTTACCAATTTCTTAACTATAGAAAGTTCAAGAGAATTTGAATATGCAGAAATTTATAATACGATTGGTAAAAAAGTTTTAAAAACCCAAGCAACTAAAATTGATTTTTCAAATTACACATCTGGTATTTATTTAGTAAGAATTATATCAGAAAATAATGTAATTACCAAAAGAGTTTTAAAAAAATAAACTCTTTATCTCAATAAACGCCTCTTACTTTGTAAGAGGTTTTTTTATGCTCAAAATATTAAAGTATCTTTGCAGTATGGTTAAAATAGACAACATAGAATTACCCGATTTTCCATTATTGTTAGCACCAATGGAAGATGTTTCAGATCCACCTTTTAGAGCTTTATGCAAAGAAAATGGTGCAGATGTTGTGTATACCGAATTTATTTCTTCAGAAGGATTAATTAGAGATGCAGCAAAAAGTGTTATCAAACTAGATATTTACGAAAAAGAAAGACCTGTAGGTATTCAGATTTTTGGTGCCAATTTAGATTCTATGTTAAAAACCATTGAAATTGTTGAAAAATCAAATCCTGATATTATTGATATCAACTTTGGTTGTCCTGTTAAAAAAGTAGTTTCTAAAGGTGCAGGTGCAGGTATTTTAAAAGATATAGACTTAATGGTTTCTTTAACAGAAGCGATGGTTAAGCACACCAATTTACCAATTACAGTTAAAACACGTTTGGGTTGGGATCATGATTCTATACGAATTGTAGAAGTTGCAGAACGTTTGCAAGATGTAGGTTGTAAAGCAATTGCGATTCACGGAAGAACAAGAGCACAAATGTATAAAGGTGATGCAGATTGGAAACCAATTGCACAAGTAAAAAACAACCCTAGAATGCATATTCCTGTTTTTGGAAATGGAGATGTAACATCACCAGAAAGAGCTATGGAAATGCGCGATAAATATGGTTTAGATGGTTGTATGATCGGT
Source organism: Polaribacter sp. Asnod6-C07 (assembly GCF_045063625.1). Classification (NCBI taxonomy): domain Bacteria; kingdom Pseudomonadati; phylum Bacteroidota; class Flavobacteriia; order Flavobacteriales; family Flavobacteriaceae; genus Polaribacter; species Polaribacter sp. Asnod6-C07. The sequence goes on from NZ_JBEFOF010000005.1 coordinate 700,530, forward strand.
AGAGCTTCTATTGGTTATCCTTGGTTTTTTAACGAAATAAAACACTATTTTAAAACTGGTGAATATTTACCTAAACCCACAATTGGTGAGCGTACTGAAATGGCAAGAAGACATTTACAAATGGCTATAGATTGGAAAGGTGAACGTTTAGGAGTTGTAGAAACAAGAAGACATTACACCAACTATTTTAAGGGAATTCCACATTTTAAAGAATACAGAACCAAAATGGTTACTTCTGATGATCCTAAAGATGTTTTTAACGCTTTTAATGAAGTAGAAGAAAAATTTGGAAATACTATTATTCGAGAAATTAGATAATTTACTTTTCTACAAATTCTTTAGATATTCTGCTACTTGCAATTTTAGCGGCTATAAACCCAAGTGTTGTAATTGTAAATATTACTATGAAAAGGTTAGATAATCTAAATTCTACAGGGTAAGGCAAGTTTTCTGTTATCATAAAAAAGCCAAACTTTATCTGTATAAAAACAGCTATTACACCTATTAATAAACCAATTACCATACCTGTAATAGTTAGTAAAAAACCTTGTAAAACAAATATTCGTTTTATCTCCTTTATGGTTGTTCCTAAATTGAATAAGGTTTTTAAGTTTTGTTTTTTATCTATAATCATCATAATTATAGCTCCAACTACATTAAATAAGGCAATAATTACAATCAATGTAAAAATTAAATAAGAAACAAAATTTTCTGTATTTATCACTTTATAAAACACTTCATTTAACTGTTCTTTGGTTTGTACTTTAAAAGTATCTCCCAATTTTTGTTGAAGTTCTTCTGCAAATTCATCTGCTAATAAATCATCAGTTAGTTTTAACTCAATTGCAGTAACTTGGTTTTCTTTAAACCTTAATAATCGTTTAGCTTCTTCTAAATTTACAAACACATATTTACCTTCAAAATCCTCTGTACCTGTGTATAAACCCACAATCTGAACATTAGTTTTATAAAATGCATTAGTAGGATTTATAAAGCCTGTACCTGGTTTTGGTATCATAATAGATAATGGTTCACCAAAACTTCTAACGCCCAAAGATAATTTTGCAGCTATAGTTCTACCAACAACAGCAGTTTTTAAGTATTCTTTTTCTAACCAATTCCCTACGCTTAAAGTAGAATCTATATTTGTAATTTGTGCATAATTTTCTTCAACTCCTTTTATATAAGCAATCTCATTCTTGCTTTTGTATTCTAAAAAAACACGTTCTTCAATAATTTTAGAACTTACTTTTATAGATGAATTATTTTCTAAAATATTCTGAATATCATCATCTATAAAAAAAGATTTGCCCTTAACCACAGAAATTTTTATATCAGGGTCTGAAGCATCTAACAAACTATAACTAAAAGTTCGCAAACCAGAAAAACCAGAGAGTATAATAAATAAGGCTAAAGAACCAACAATAACACCAAAAGATGCGATTATGGTAATAATATTTATAGCATTATTACTGGTTCTTGTAAATAAATATCTTTTGGCTATGTATAGAGAAAAATTCAATGAAGTATATTGAATTTATATTTTTTTACGTCTTGGTAAAACATCAGGGTTTTTAATAGGATTTTCATCTTCACCCTTTAAAGATTTATCAATTTCTTCTAAATAATCTAAAGTATCATCACCAAAAAATAATAATTCTGGCATTCTTCTTAATTGATTTCTAGTTCTTTTTGCCATTTCATGACGAATAAAAAAAGTATTTGATTGTATTCCTTTTACAATTTCATCTCTTTTTTCTGATGGAAAAATACTTAAATACACCTTTGCAACACCTAAATCTGAAGTTACATGAACCTTAGAAACAGATATAATAACACCTTTCATTCCATCTTGTGCAGCTTTCTGCAACACATCTACCAAATCTTTTTGCAGAACTCCTGCAATTTTTCTTTGTCTGTTTGTTTCTTCCATACCGCAAATTTACGATATTTTTATGGAGTGTATATCTTATTTTTAATAGCATACATCACCAAACCAACTCTGTTTTTTACATTAAGTTTTATAAACAAGTTATTTCTGTAACCATCTATTGTTTTCGGGCTTAAACACATTCTATCTGCAATTTCTTTATAAGTTAATTCAGTACACGCCAATTTTAAAAATATAATTTCTTTTTCTTTTAAAACTATTTCTTCATCTCCATTACCAGAAATAGATTTCATTAATAAATTGGTTACATTTTTAGAATGATAAAACCCGTTTTCTGCAATTTCTATCAAGGCTTTTTCTAACACAGATTTTTCAGTGTCTTTTAATAGATAACCTATTGCACCAGCTTTTAGCATTTTTAAAACGGTTTTATCATCATCTTCTACAGACAAAGCCATTACATTTACTATTGGATGATTTTTTTGAATCCATTCTGTGGTTTCAATTCCATTTAAAATGGGCATATTAATATCCATCAAAACAATATCAGGTATATTTTCGGGTGAACCAGAAAATTGATTGACTAATTCTTGACCGTTTTTACAAGTATACAACACTTCAAATTTTTCAAAAGTATTAACCATTGTTTGTATTGCTTGCGATAATAACGTGTGATCATCCACAACAACTACTGAGTAATTCGTCATAATTTATAATTAATTTCTAAGGATGTACCTTTATTTTTTTCTGATGTAAACAAGGCTTCTGCACCAATTAAATTAGCTCTATTTTTAATATTTATCAACCCAATACCATCCTTTTTTACTTCGGATGAAAAACCAACTCCATTATCTTTAGCTATAATCAACAAATTAGTTTGTGAATAATTTAAAATTACTTTTAATTCTGAAGCTCTTGAATGTTTTATAGTGTTTGAAAAAAATTCTTGTAAAATTCTAAAAATAATAATGGTAGATTTTTTATCAATCTCTTGTTCTTCTCCATTAACCTCTAAACTAGATGCTATGAAATTTAAACGATTAAAGCGATCAATTTCTAATTGAATAGCCTCTTTTAAATCTATATTCTTTATCGCTTCTGGATTAATTAATTTTGATAAAGATCTTACTTCTGTTAATCCTTGAGAAATGGTTTTTGTTACTTCTGCTATATTCTCTTTAGTTGCATTTTGCAACTGTATTTTTGCTAAGGTTAATAATTGACCAATATTATCATGCAATTCCCAACTAATATTTCTTAAAGTTTCCTCTCTAATTTCTATTTGAGTTTCTGCTATTTCTCTTTCAAAACGTTTTTTATCTTCTTCTTGTTTTTCTAATAAAAATGTTTTCTTTTTCTGAAAAACTGTAAATAATATTATTAAAGCTACTACTATAAAAAGTATTAGTAATGATGATATTATAAGTACTATATTTCCTTGGTCTTGCATCTAATTAATCCATATATAAAACACAAATTAAGCAAAATAATAATAGAATAGAGTAGTTCACTACCAAAATCAGCTTTAAAAAAGTTAAAATAAACTATTGTAAAAAATGGAATTGTAGTTAAATAAAAAATTAAATAACCTACAGAAATCCAAAAAGGTAATAATTTCTTGTAATTTAAAACTTTATCAGACATTAATAATTCTTTAAAATATATAATTATAAACACACTATTAATTAACGCCTCAAAAGGTACTGAATAAGCTTGTAACTCTTTTAAAAGGAAACTTAAAAAATAAAAACAATTAAATACAATAGCCAATAATTTAACAATCTTTAAATTACTTCTATAGGAAATAAGATGATAATATAATAAGGTAAAAATATTAAACTCAAAAAAAGTATAGATATTGAATAACCACAAATTTTTTGTGCTAAAAATATAAGTACCAATTAAATTGAATATTACACCCGTAAACAAAAAAATTACAAAAAATTTATAAAACCTATAGTTCTTGTATTTATTATAAAAAAATAAAGATAAAATTAAAGATAAGTATTCAAAATATTTATAAATTTCTGCCAACTCAAAAGACATAACTAATCAGTTTTAGGATCTATAGAACCTCTATTAAGTGCAGAGCTATCATCATCTTCTTGCATAAATCTAAAAGATAATATTGAGGCTCTATTTACTTTTTTTGTAGATTCACCTGCATAGTTATTTAAAACACTCTGCATAGATACTGGCTTACCTTTGGTTGATTTTAATGGCTCGTAAGCAACGTTTTTATCATCACCAATATTTGTTGTTGGCATTAAAATAAAAGAAACTCTATTTCTATAGGCTTCAATATTATAATCTGAAGGGTAGGCTGCAGTAAAAATTTTGATTCCTGTTAGCTCAATATCTTTTTCTTTAGAAGTTTTTTCTATATAAGCAATGTATTGTTTCAATTCATCAATACTAAAAAATTCAGAAAGTGTAGCGACTTTTTCTTTACCTCCAGATTTCTTAGTTATATACTCATCTAACACTTTTTTTTGCCCATTATCGTACTCATGGAACATACTAGCCATTTCCTTATAAGTAATAGCTTGACTTGGTCTTTTACTATTTGGATAACATGATAAATCTACAGCTCCAGTGTCATTTATAGACTTGGTGTTGACTTGTTTACAAGAAATAATTGAAAATATAAAAACAAACAATATGCATACTTTGGTACTTAAAGATTTCATTTTAAATAAATTAAAAGTTATTAATGTGAAAATATACTATAAATTTTAAACGTAAACATCATAAGAAAATAAAAAAGGGGTTTTTCCTATATAAATATCAATGTTTTCACTCTTACATATAATGTAATAATCTTTGATATTTGTAGTGTTATATTTACTAAGGTAAATGCGTCTCAAAAAGGGAAAATTGCTAAAAAAAACATCTTTATAAATAAAGATGTTTTTTTTGTGATAAACTATAATCTGACTAACAAAAAAAGCCTCACAACATATAAATATTGTGAGGCTTTTAATTTTATTTAAAATGATTAATCTGCTAAAATAATAGCTTTATTATCATTTAGTTCTAAAGTACCAGAGTTAATTGCCAATGTTAAAATTTTATCATCAGCTTCATCTGCTATTAGTTTACCATGTAAATCATCAAATTCTATATTTACTTGAGAGTGAATATGAATTTTAATAGTACCTTCTTTTAAAACAGAGACTATTGGTGCGTGATTATTTAACATTTGAAACTCACCATCAATACCAGGAACTGATAAAGAATCAACTTCTGATGAAAATAAAATAGCTTCTGGTGTTACAATTTCTAAAAACATATTTCTTTAGTTATTAGTTAAAAATTAGAAGTAATTAGTATTAAACTAACAACTTCTAACTGCCAACTGTTTAAGCTTCTGCTAACATTTTTTCTCCTGCATCAATTGCATCTTGAATTGATCCTCTTAAGTTAAATGCTGCTTCAGGATATTTATCTAACTCACCATCCATAATCATATTAAATCCTTTAATTGTGTCTTTAATATCAACTAAAACACCTGGTATACCAGTAAATTGTTCAGCTACATGGAAAGGTTGCGATAAGAAACGTTGTACACGTCTTGCTCTGTGAACTACTAATTTATCTTCTTCAGATAATTCTTCCATACCTAAAATTGCGATAATATCTTGTAATTCTTTATAACGTTGTAAAATTTCTTTTACTTTTTGTGCACAATCATAGTGCTCATCTCCTAAAATATCAGCAGTTAAAATTCTTGAAGTAGAATCTAAAGGATCTACTGCAGGGTAAATACCTAACTCAGCAATTTTACGAGACAATACTGTAGTTGCATCTAAGTGCGCAAAAGTTGTTGCTGGTGCTGGATCTGTTAAATCATCTGCAGGTACATAAACTGCTTGTACAGATGTAATAGAACCTTTTTTAGTAGAAGTAATACGCTCTTGCATAGCACCCATTTCAGTTGCTAATGTTGGTTGATAACCTACTGCTGATGGCATACGACCTAAAAGTGCTGACACCTCAGAACCTGCTTGTGTAAATCTAAATATATTATCTACAAAGAAAAGTACATCTTTACCTTGAGCTTCTCCTGCACCATCTCTAAAATATTCTGCAATTGTTAAACCAGATAAAGCAACTCTTGCACGAGCTCCTGGTGGTTCATTCATTTGTCCAAATACAAAAGTAGCTTTAGAGTCTTTCATTCCAGGTTTATCAACTTTAGATAAATCCCATCCTCCTTCTTCCATAGAGTGCATAAAATCATCACCATACTTGATAATTCCTGACTCTAACATCTCTCTAAGTAAATCGTTTCCTTCACGAGTTCTTTCTCCAACACCTGCAAACACAGATAAACCACCATGACCTTTTGCAATATTATTAATCAACTCTTGAATTAATACAGTTTTACCTACTCCAGCTCCACCAAATAAACCAATTTTACCACCTTTTGCATAAGGTTCAATTAAATCGATTACTTTGATACCTGTAAACAAAACTTCTGTAGACACAGATAAGTCTTCAAATTTAGGAGCAGATCTATGTATTGGTAAACCATTATTACCATCTTTACTTAAGTTACCTAAACCATCAATAGCATCTCCAGTAACATTAAATAAACGTCCATAAATATCATTTCCTATAGGCATTTGAATTGGACTACCAGTAGCTATAACCTCAGCTCCTCTTTGTAATCCATCAGTTGCATCCATAGAAATAGTTCTCACAGTATCTTCACCAATGTGTTGTTGAACTTCTAATACTAAAATAGAACCATCAGCTTTTTTAATTTCTAATGAGTCATAAATTTTTGGAAGTTCATTACTTTCAGTATTGAATTCAACATCAATAACTGGCCCAATAATTTGAGAAACTTTACCTGTTGTTGTAGACATTTTTGTATCTAATTAAATTATTATTATTTATATTAGGATTTCCCCTCTATTTTCAAGGCGCAAAGTTACTTTTTTGATTGCAATTAAAAAAGTTTTTTTAACTAAAAAAGCCTCATCAAAATGATGAGGCTTTAATACTATATTTTTTAAAGAGATTTAGTTCTTAACTTTAACTTCTACTCTTCTATTTTTTGCTCTACCAGCTCTAGTACTGTTAGTGTCTACTGGATTATCTTCACCAAATCCTTTAGCAGTTAATCTAGATTCGTTAATTCCTTTTTTCACTAAGTAATTCTTAACAGCATTTGCTCTTTTATCAGATAACATTAAGTTATAAGCTGCAGTACCTGTACTATCAGCATAACCATTAATATCAAATTCTGCTTTTTCAAATTCATTCATAACACCAATCATACCATCTAATTGTTTTGTTACTCCTGATTTAAAACTAGCTCTATTAGTATTAAATAAAATAGCTTTGAAAGTATTTTCTCCAATTAATTCTTTATAAGATTTAGGTGGAGCAGGACAACCTGAGTTAGAAGCAACACCAGCTTCATTAACACATTTATCATCTTTATCTAAAACACCATCTCCATCTGTATCTGGCCAAGGACATCCATTATTAGCAGCAGGACCTGCAACTGTAGGACATTTATCATCTTTACCTACTACACCATCACCATCTGCATCAGGACAACCTTTATTTGCTTTTGTTCCTTTTTCATTTGGACACATATCGTCTTTATCAGCAACTCCATCTCCATCTGCATCAGGACAACCATTCATTGCTGCTAAACCTGCTGTATTTGGACAAGCATCATCAGAATCTTTTACTCCATCTCCATCTGCATCAGGACAACCATTGAATTCTTCTAAACCAGCAACTTCTGGACAAGCATCATTTTTATCATAAACACCATCTCCATCTGTATCTGTACCACCAAATTGAATAGTTAAACCTAAAGAAGTTTGGTAATGAGTTTTTACTTTATCAGCAAAACCAGTTATAGTTGCATGTTGAAAAGTTAGACCTAAATTGTCATTCATCCAAGTATTAAAACCAAAACCTATATTAGCCATAGCATCACCTTGAGAATCAGCTGAAACATAAGAACCTCCTAAATATACAAAAGGATCGAACCAACCAGTTTCACCAAATAAATTATTTAAATCATATTTTACATTAGCTCCTAAAGAGTAATATAAAAAATCTGAATCATCTTCAGCTTCAAAATATGTAATTTTATTAATCGATCCAGCTAGCTGTAACGAAAACCCCTTATTTAGGTATCTATCTGCAGTAATTCTAGAAATTGAAGGTAAAATATTCCAATCCCCATTACCTACAACATCTTTTAATTGACCGCTAATATCGCTACCATCATAAAAGTCTACTAAATTAACACCAAAGCCAACAGCCCATGGGTTATTTTCATCTTGAGCATTAACGTTGCTAACCATTATCAACGCAAACAAAGCTATCACAGCTATTCTTAATCGTTTCATTATCAAATTTTTAAATTAAAAGTTCTTTATTATTACATGCAAAAGTAAGTTGTTAAAACTTATTTACAAAGACAAATCTACAAAATATTACTAAAACCACAAGTTTTATGAACCTTAAATAAGCAATAGCCTATAGCTAATTTTAAAGAAACACACTACTTTCTAGCAACACATATTCATCATAATTTAGTTATTATTGGACTATTGATACTATTTATTTTAGTATCACCCATTTGAAAAAAATTACACTTTTATTATTTCAATTTCATCATTTATATATACAAGTAGTTTTTTATCAACCTTAAAATTCATCGATTTTAAAACTTGTTCATATTTTAATAGTTGTTGCTTATGCTTTGATGATTTAAATCCAGTTTTATAGTCTATAATAACAACTGAATCATTAACAAAAACTAATCGATCTGGAATTACAATTTGATTGTCAACATCAACAATTTCCCTTTCATTATATACAAGTACATCTTCAGAAAAATATTTATTGATTTTTGGATGATTTACAACATCATTAATTTTAGTAACTAACGATTTTGATTCAAGATCATTAATAACACCTTGTTGAACATATTGTTTTAGCACTTTTTCTACATCATTTTTTGTAAAAATTTTTGATAATATCTCGTGAAATAAATTCCCAAAATCAATTGCTTCTCCTTGATCTGTATCCCATAATTTAGATGAATTCGCCAATAAAACAACATTGTGTTCTTGCCAAGGAGTAGAAATAAATTTTTCGTGAATTTGAGAAACAGAATTTTCTTTTTGAATACCACTAATTCTAATAGCTTTCCCAAAAGAGTATTCTAAATTATCATTACTCCAAAGGTTCTGTTCTTTTAAATAATTAATTAAAACACCTGAATAAAAATTTGTATTCACTTCTCCTTTTGTTGATATTTTTCGCTCAGTAATTATATGTAATTGCTCTACTGCTCTTGTTAAACCAACATATAATAAATTAAAATTATCTAGTTCTAATTCTTGTCTTTGATGATGATAAATATTTTCTCCCTTTGTACTTACTGACACCAAACTTTTATTAAAATCAACTAACAACTCTTTGAAACCTTCATAATTTTCAGGCAACTCATCTAACCAAACTTTAGGGTTTATTTGTCTATAGATATCTACATCACAAGGAAAAATTACTACAGGAAACTCTAAACCTTTTGATTTATGAATCGTCATAATTTGAACTGCATTTGCACTTTCTGCAGCAACAATACTTAACCTTTCTTTTTTTAGTTCCCAAAGTTCTAAAAATGAATTAACATCTGTCGATTTCCTTTGTTGTTCTAAGGCAACATCTAAGAAAAACTGCACATAAGCATCAGAAGATTTTACTAGTTTGAAACTTCTAATAATTTCTTCTATTTTTTCATAAAAAGGCAGTTGATTAAAAGTGAGTATTTCAAAAGAAATTCCGTGTTTTTTTAAAGCTTTAAACAACTCGATATTTTCTACTTTGGCAAATTCTTTTAAGAAAACATGTTTAGTACTTTCGATTTGTAAATGTTGATATAAAAAGTACAATATTTCGAAACGTGTTTCTTCGTCATTTGGATTTTGTAAAAGTTTTAAAACATCAACAATAAAAGTAACTTTATTACTATTTTGCAAAAGCAAAGTTTCTGACGAAACAATATTAACTCCGTTTTCTGAAAGATAATTCGCAACAGCAATACCATCTTTTTTTGTTCGTGTTAACACACAAATTTCACCAAGAGAAAAGCTGTCTTTTAATTGATTTATTTTCTCTAAAACTTTCTTCGGATATTTTATTTTCTCATCATCTTTACCCTCCTCTTTATTAAGAAAATTAAGCGAAATAAATCCACCTTTTTTAGTATTTTCTAATTGCTTATTACCATCAACAAATAAATTTTTATAAGATTCATTATTTAAAAAATTAGATGTGAATTGAAAAAAAGAATTATTGAAATTGATAACCTCAGAATAACTCCTAAAATTAGTTTCTAAACTTTTTATTTCTTTGTTAACATGAAAAGGATTTTTTGCATCAGAACCCAATTCAATGAACTGTTCTGCTTTTCCTCCTCTCCATCTGTAAATAGCCTGTTTTCCATCACCAACCAACAGCAAATTACTTTTTTCTTGTGCTAAAGCATTGTCTATTAACGGGATTAAATTACTCCATTGTAAAACAGAAGTATCTTGCATTTCATCAATAAAAAAATGCTGAAAACGCTGCCCAATTCTTTCGTAAATAAAAGGTGCAGGTTGTTCTTTAATATTATCAGAAATTAGCTGATTAAACTCTGCATTTAACCTAATATTACTTTCTTCTTTTATGCTGTCCAATTCTTGATTTATATTATTTAAAACTGCTAAAGGAATTATGTTTTTTAAAGCCAATTTATTCATTAAAAACTGACTGTATATTTCTTTTGCTTGATTGTAAAAACCAACAATTTCTGGAACAATATTTTCTATAGTTTGAGCAATTAGATCTGAAGTTGATTTGGAATAATATTGATGATTTTCAATCGCTTTTTCAATCGTTTCTCCTCTTGATAAAAAATTAAAATCAACCGATTTTAAACTTACATCTGTAAAAAATTTAGGAATTGATCCTCGTAAAAAATCTTTTTGACCTAAATCATTCTCATCTAGTAAAGCCAAACAATCTTGCCCAACTTTAGATAAAGTTACTTTCACTTCTTTTTGATGTGAAAATAATTTCTTTTTTAAGTTTTTAAAATCTTCTAGTTTTTTATCAGCAAGACCTCTAAAATGCTTGATATCATCTTCATTAAGTAATACTTTTGCAAACTCATTTAAATCTCTAGAAATATCCCAAGATTTATCATCATCAGTTTTATCTAAAGAATAATCTATTAAAAGTTTGGTAAGTTTTTTATCTGTACCAATTTTAGAAATTAAAACATCTACAGCTTCATTTAATAAAGAAACTGCATCCATTTCTACTTCAAAATTTAGAGACAGCCCTAAATCATAAGCAAAACTTTTAATTATTTTATGTGTAAAACTATCAATCGTAGTTATAGAAAATGCAGAATAATTTTGAAGAATTACATCTAAAATCTTTTTACTTCTAATTTGAATTGTAGGTTTATCAATAGCAATTTCATCAATAATAATTTTAAAAAGATCATTTTCTACGCCTTCAGAAAAATCTTCTAAATTAGCCAAAACACGCTCTTTCATTTCACCAGCTGCTTTATTGGTAAAAGTAATTGCTAATACTTTTTGAAAAGTAAAAATATCTTCAGAGCTTAATAAAACTTTAAGATATTCTTTTACTAAAGTAAAGGTTTTTCCACTTCCTGCAGAAGCATTATAAACTTGAAAAGTTGCTATTTGTTGCACAGAATAATTTTATTGCAAAATACAAAAAGCCAAACAGAATCTATTTGGCTTTTGTAATATTTTGTATCTTTTAAATTTTATCCTAAACCAACATCTAAAGACATCATTACAATAAAACCACCAATAAAACCAAGTGTAGCAATATCTGTATATTTATCTCTTTGTGTTTCTGGAATTACTTCTTCTACAACCACAAAAATCATTGCTCCTGCAGCAAAAGCTAAAGCATAAGGTAAAATTGGTGTAAAAAATGATACTGCCAAAGCTCCTAAAACTGCTGCCATTGGTTCTACAACTGCAGATAATTGCCCATACCAAAAACTTTTAAGTCGACTAACTCCCTGCCTTCTTAAAGGCATTGCAACTGCAAAACCTTCTGGGAAATTCTGGATTCCAATTCCGATTGCTAAAGAAATTGCAGCAATAATCATTTCTGTTTGCTCTACACCAACTAATGTTGATGCTGCACCAAATAAAACACCAACAGCTAAACCTTCTGGAATATTGTGTAAAGTAATTGCTAAAACCAACAAAGTAGATCTATGTAATTCTGTTTTTACACCTTCTGCTTCATTTTCTTTAAAATTGATGTGTAAATGAGGTAAAATTTTATCCATACCAAAAAGAGATAAAGCACCCAATGCAAAACCAATTGCTGCTGGTAAAACTTTTACAAAACCTTCTCCAGGACTATTTTCTATAGCTGGCGAGAGTAAACTCCAAAAACTGGCTGCAACCATTACACCTCCTGTAAAACCAAGCATTCCGTCTAAAACAGCTCTGTTTAATTTTTTAAAAAAGAACACTAAAGCTGCTCCTAAAGCTGTTAAACCCCAAGTAAAAAGTGAGGCATAAAATGCTGCTAGGATTGGATGTTCTTTACCAAAATCAACTAATTGATCGAATGTATTCATAACTTTTTAATGTATATATTATTGGCTATTTTATTAGAAATAGATAGTTTTTGATTTTCTATTGTTATGGTTAAAGAATCGTCATAATCTTCTTTTTCTAAAACTTTTATTTTTTTACCTAAGGTAATGCCTTTTTTATCTAAAAATTGTAAAAATTCTGATGAAGAATCATCTACACCAACACAAACTCCAGATTCAGTTTTTAATAATGATGATAACAAAATTTTATCGATAACATTTAAATTTCCATCTTTATCAGGTATTGGATCTCCATGAGGATCATGTGTAGGAAAACCCAACAAAGCATCTAATTGATTTATTAATTTAGGAGATTTTATATGCTCTAACTGTTCTGCAACCTCATGTACCTCATCCCAAGAAAAATTAAGTTTATCTACTAAAAAAACTTCCCAAAGTCTATGTTTACGAACTATATTGGCTGCATTTTTTTTACCAAAAGGAGTTAATTTAACTCCTTGATATTTTTTATAAACAACCAATTCTTTTTCTGATAATTTTTTAATCATATCAGAAACAGAAGAAGCTTTTGTTTCTAACTTTTTAGCAATAGCATTTGTACTAATTCCTTTATTAGAAATCGTTTCTAAATGATAAATGGTTTTTATGTAATTTTCTTCAGACTGACTAAACATCAATTTAATTTAGATTACAAATATAGTAAATTTTGATTTATTTAAAATAATTTTTAGACAAGTCTAAAAATTATTTTATATTTGCTTAAAATTCAAAAATGAAGAACTTAATAATCATACTATTTTTTCTCGCAACAAATAACATATTTAGCCAAACTATAACTGGGAAAATAACAGCTAAAAATGGTGATGATATTCCGTTTGCAAACATCTATTTAAAGAAAACTAAATTCGGAACTTCATCCAACGAAAAAGGATTTTACGAGTTAAAAAACATAGAAAAAGGAACTTATACTTTAATTGTTAGTAGTATTGGTTATAAAACAAAATCACTAAAAATTACAATTAAAAACAATCAGAAGTTAATTAAAAACATCACTTTGTCTGATGATAATTCTTTAGATGAGATAGTAGTTTCTGGTACTTTAAGACCTGTTTCTAAAACAGCAAGCCCAGTACCTGTAGAAGTGTATAGTGAAGCTTTTTTTAAGAAAAACCCTACTCCTTCTGTTTTTGAATCACTACAAAATGTAAACGGAGTTAGACCTCAATTAAACTGTAATGTTTGTAATACAGGTGATATTCATATAAATGGTTTAGAAGGCCCTTATACTTTTGTTTTAATTGATGGAATGCCTATTGTAAGTGGTTTATCTACAGTGTATGGTTTAACAGGAATTCCACAAGCTTTAATTGAAAGAGTAGAAGTTGTTAAAGGACCTGCATCTACTTTATATGGCTCTGAAGCTGTTGGTGGAATTATAAATATTATCACAAAAAAACCATCAAATTCACCAAAACTAACAACAGATACTTTTGTAAGTTCTTGGGGAGAAGTAAATACAGACTTGGGTTTACGTTATCAATTATCAGAAAAAACTCAAGGATTATTAGGTCTTAATTATTTTAATTTTCAAAATAGAATTGATAATAACAACGATAATTTTACAGATTTAACACTTCAAAATAGAATATCACTATTCAATAAAATTAATATTGAGCGAAAAAGTAATAAGGTTTTTACAATTGCTGGGAGATATGTTTATGAAGACAGATGGGGAGGAGAATTAGATTGGGAACGTGAATTTAGAGGAACAGACATAAAATACGGAGAAAGTATTTACACAAACAGATGGGAGCTTTTCGGTACATATCAACTACCAACAGTAAAAAATATTAATTTTCAATTTAGTGCAAATGGGCATTATCAAGATTCTTTTTACGGAACTGATGCTTATGATGCTGAACAATTCATTGCATTTGGTCAATTGGTTTACAATAAACAGATTAAAGAAACTCACGATATTTTATTAGGTTTAGCTTATAGATACACTTCTTATGATGACAATACTTTTGCAACTTATGAAGATGATGGAATTACAAATAAACCCTCAATAATTCATTTACCTGGTATTTTTTTACAAGATGAAATTAGTTTAAGCAAACGTAAAAAATTACTATTAGGTGCAAGATGGGATCATAATAGTTTACACGGAAATATCTTTTCGCCAAGAATTAATTATAAATGGAATTCTAGAAACAATTCGAACATTTTTAGAGCAAGTATTGGTAATGGTTTTAGAGTTGCCAACGTTTTTACAGAAGATCATGCAGCGTTAACTGGCGCTAGAGAGGTTGAGTTTAAAGGCGATTTAAACCCAGAAACCTCCTGGAATGTAAATCTTAATTTTGTAAAGAAAATAAATACTGAAAACTCATTTATCACTTTAGACGCAAGTGCATTTTACACATACTTTAACAACAGAATACTACCTGATTACGAAACAGATGTAAACAAAATTATTTATGCTAATTTAGATGGATATTCAGTTTCTAAAGGAATTTCTTTAAATACAGATGTACTTTTTACAAATGGTTTATCAATTAATTTAGGTGCTACTTTAATGGATGTTTCTGTAACTGAAAATGATATTAAAACGAGACAATTATTAACTGAAAGTTTTAGCGGAGTTTGGTCTATTTCTTATCGTTTTAATAATGATTTTAAACTAGATTATACAGGGAATTTATATGGTTCAATGCGACTGCCATTATTAGGGCCTAATGATTTAAGAGACGAATATTCACCTTGGTATAGCATACAAAACATTCAATTATCTAAAAAGTTTACTAATAGTTTTGAGGTTTATGGTGGAGTGAAAAATTTATTAAATTTTACACCAGCAGCAAATAGTATTTCAAGAGCTTTTGATCCTTTTGACAAGCAAGTAGACCCAAATAATCCAGATGCTTTAACTTTTGACCCAAGTTATGTTTATGCATCAAACCAAGGAATTAGAGCATTTATAGGTTTACGTTACACAATCTTTTAATTAAAATAGATGAAAAGTAAAGTTCTAATTATTATTTTTTTCTTCGGATGTTTTGCCTTAAAAGCTCAACACTCAGAAATTAAACCAAAAGAATATTCGTTTTCTGAAGTTGAAAGTTTGCAAAAAAACGACCCAAAACCTCTATTTATTTTCATCTATACAGATTGGTGTAAGATCTGTGAAGGAATGAAAAAAACTACATTTAAGAACAATGAAGTTATTTCACTTTTAAATAACCAATTTTATTTTATCAAATTAAATGGAGAAGAAAAAAATGACATCACTTTTTTAGGCAAAACATTCTTCTACAAACCTTCTGGAAATAAAACAGGAACAAACCAATTGGCTAAAGAATTAGCATTTATAGGAGGCAAAATAAGTTACCCAACAACAACAATTCTAAATTCAAAATTTGAAATAGATATTCAGGTTGATAGTTTTATCAACAGTAAAAAAATGAAGAAAATATTAGAAAATTATCTTAACCACTAATGGTCCATTTCCCAAATACGTTTTCTACCTGTATCTCTTCTAATTCTATTTCTACCAGAAGAACCACCTCCTGAACCAGAAAAAGAAAAACGGTAAACAATAGCGCCACCAACATAAATATGAGATCCTTGGCTTTGTAAACCATAGTAATTTATCTTGTACATCGCTTGTCCATTTAAGCCAAATCTATCAGAAAGCCAAAGAGTTCCACCTCCACCAACATTAATAAACGGAGCTAAATAATCTTTTGTATCTACCAAACTACCTCCTAATAAAGCATAAATAGAAAGCGTATTTTCTGATGTTCCAAAATCGTACCTAATATCTCCATCAAAGGTTGTGTACTGTATTCCTTCATTTCTAGATGTTGAAATTGCAGCAGATAAAGTGATATTCGTAAATGCATAAGTAGCCAATGTAAATCTAGGAAACTGATCAGAATATCTAAATCCAACAGAAGAGCCATCTTCTTCAGAATAAAGTAAACCTGCAGCACCTACACCAATTGCCCATTTATTATTTGCATCTTGCGCACTAACATTACTTTTAATTAGTAGTACAAAAATTAACAGAATTAAAATTTTAAATTTCATAATCTCAGGGTTTTGTTCGTATTCATAACTTCTTTTCTTACAAATATATTATAATATTGCATAAAATGTCTTTATCTGCTGTTTTTTCTAGGTTAAGAAAGCTACATTTGTAAAAACATTTTACGTTGAGTAAGCAGAACATTGTAAATCAATATCAAAAATCTGCGAGTGTTTCGCAGATCATTAGAGCCCTTCAACAAGACAAAAACCATTTTCAAATTACGAATTTGGTTGGGTCTTCATTCTCTTTTATTATTTCTGAAACTTTTAAAAGTGCAGATAAGCCTTATCTTTTAATTTTTAATGATAAAGAAGAAGCCGCTTATTATTTAAATGATTTAGAGCAACTTTTAGGTGATAAAAATGTACTTTTTTATCCTGGTTCTTACAGAAGACCCTACCAAATAGAAGAAACCGACAATGCCAATGTATTGTTACGTTCAGAGGTATTAAACAGAATAAATTCTCGCAAAAAACCAGCTGTAATTGTAACTTACCCAACTGCATTATTCGAAAAAGTAGTAACTAAAACAGAACTAGACAAAAACACCTTAAAAATTGCAGTTAGCGATAATTTATCGCTAGATTTTGTAAACGAAGTTTTATTCGAATACAAATTTAAACGTGTAGATTTTGTTACAGAACCTGGAGATTTCTCTGTAAGAGGTGGAATAATAGATGTTTTTTCTTTTTCTAATGATGAACCTTACAGAATTGAATTTTTTGGTGATGAAATTGACAGTATCAGAACTTTTGATGTAGAAACTCAATTATCTAAAGAAAAACTGAAAAAAGTTTCGATAATGCCAAATGTAGAAAACAAGGCATTGCAAGAAAAAAGAGAAAGTTTTTTAAAGTACATATCATCAAAAACCATCATTTTTACAAAAAACACAGAATTACTTTCTAATAGCCTCGACAAATTTTTTAGCAAAGCTGATGTTGCATTTAAAGAATTATCCAAAGAAATTAAGCACGCAAAACCGTCTGAATTATTTTGTGATGGTAATTTCATTAAAAATCAATTGCAAGATTTTACATTGATAAATTTTGGAAATTCCAATTCAGATGAAAAATCTGATGTTGTTTTTAACACACAACCTCAACCTTCTTTTAACAAACAATTCAATTTATTAATTGATAATTTAGAGGAATACCACAAAGCTGGTTTTACGAATTATATTTTTTGTGCAAACGAACAGCAAGCAAAACGTTTTCACGATATTTTTGATGATGCTGATCAAGAAGTACATTACGAAACTATAGTTTTTCCTCTTTATCAAGGTTTTGTTGATGTAGATCGTAGATTGGTTTGTTATACAGATCATCAAATTTTTGAACGTTATCATAAATTCCGATTAAAAAATGGTTACGCTAAAAAGCAAGCTATTACTCTTCAAGAACTAAATAAACTTGAAATTGGCGATTATGTAACACACATGGATCATGGAATTGGAAAGTTTGGTGGTTTGCAAAAAATTGATGTTCAAGGCAATAAACAAGAAGCTATTAAATTAATTTATGGAGAACGCGATATTTTATATGTAAGTATACACTCTCTTCATAAAATATCAAAATTTAATGGTAAGGATGGTAAAGCACCCAAAATTTACAAATTAGGTTCTGGTGCTTGGAAAAAAATAAAACAAAAAACAAAAGCGAGAGTTAAACACATTGCTTTTAATTTAATTCAGTTGTATGCCAAAAGAAAACTACAAAAAGGATTTGCTTTTGGTCCAGACACTCACATACAACACGAATTAGAAGGTAGTTTTATGTACGAAGATACTCCAGATCAATTTACAGCCACACAAGATGTAAAAAATGATATGGAAAAAGAACAACCCATGGATAGATTGGTTTGTGGTGATGTTGGTTTTGGAAAAACAGAAGTAGCTGTAAGAGCTGCTTTTAAAGCAGTAGATAATGGTAAGCAAGTTGCCATTTTAGTACCAACTACAATTTTAGCTTTTCAGCATTACAAAACGTTTTCAGAAAGGTTAAAAGATTTTCCAATAAAGATTGATTATCTAAATAGATTTAGAACTGCAAAACAAAAAACCATTGCAATTGATGGCGTAAATAATGGCGAAGTTGATATTATTATTGGTACACATCAGTTAACCAATCAGCGTATAAAATTTAAAGATTTAGGGCTTTTAATTATTGATGAAGAGCAAAAGTTTGGTGTTGCTGTAAAAGACAAACTAAAAACTTTAAAAGAAAATGTAGATACTTTAACCCTTACTGCTACTCCAATTCCGAGAACTTTACAATTTAGTTTAATGGCTGCCAGAGATTTGTCTGTCATAAAAACAGCACCACCAAACAGGCATCCCATAGACAGTAATGTGATTCGTTTTTCTGAAGAAACTATTCGTGATGCAATTTCTTACGAAGTTTCTAGAGGAGGACAAGTTTTCTTTATCCACAATAGAATCGAAAACATTAAAGAAGTTGCAGGTTTATTACAAAGATTGGTTCCATCTGCAAAAATAGGGATTGGTCATGGACAAATGGAAGGGAAAAAACTAGAGGAATTGATGCTCGGTTTTATGGCAGGCGATTTTGATGTTTTAGTATCAACAACCATTATAGAAAGTGGTTTAGATGTTCCTAATGCAAATACTATTTTTATAAACAACGCAAATAACTTCGGATTGTCTGACTTGCATCAAATGCGTGGAAGAGTTGGTAGATCTAACAAAAAAGCTTTCTGTTATTTTATAACACCTCCTTATCATATGATGACAGATGATGCCAGAAAACGTATTGAAGCTTTGGTGTTATTTTCTGATTTAGGAAGTGGAATTAACATAGCCATGAAAGATTTAGAAATTCGTGGTGCAGGAGACTTATTAGGTGGTGAACAAAGTGGGTTTATAAATGATATTGGTTTTGATACTTATCAAAAAATATTACAAGAAGCTATTGAGGAGTTGAAAGAAAATGAGTTTAAAGAACTGTATCCAGAAGATAATTCTAAACCAAAAGAGTATGTAAAAGAAGTACAAATAGATACTGATTTTGAAATCCTTTTTCCTGATGATTATATAAATTCTATTACAGAAAGATTAGCACTATACAACAAACTAGGTACTTTAAAAGAAGAAAAAGAATTACAAGTTTTTGAATCTGAAATTACTGATAGGTTTGGAGAAATACCAACTAAAGTTGAAGATTTATTAGATTCTGTACGTATAAAATGGTTGGCAAAAGATTTAGGTTTAGAAAAAATCATCTTAAAACAAAAAAGAATGATAGGCTATTTTGTTGCCAATCAACAAAGTGATTTTTACCAAACAGAAGCTTTTTCTAGAATGCTAAAATACGTTCAACAAAACCCTAAAAGTTGTGTTATGAAAGAAAAACAAACAAAATCTAGTTTGCGTTTAATGATTACTTTTATTAGGATTGATTCTGTAAAAACAGCTTTAAAAATTTTACAGAAAATATAAAACATCTTTTAAGTAGCATTAAATTAAAAATTTACAATGCAAAATCAACACGCAAAAAATTTATCTATTTTACTTTTAGCAACGCTATTTGTAAGTACTTCTGGTGTTTTAGGCAGGTATATAGCAATGCCAGCAGAAGCCATTATTTTATGTAGGGCTTTTATAGCATCAATTTTAATGTTTGTTTTTTGTAAATACAAAAAAATAGATTTTAAAATAAAAACAACAAAAGATAAAATTTCTTTTTTAATAGGTGGTTTTTTAATGGGTGCACATTGGGTAACTTATTTTTACGCATTAAAACTCTCTAATGTTGCATTGGGTATGTTATCTATTTATACTTTTCCTGTAATTACAGCTTTTATAGAACCTTTTTTTAGTAAAAAAAGAATAAACATAGTGCATATTTTTTTAGCTATTTTAGTTTTAATTGGAGTCTATATTTTAGTACCAGAATTTTCCTTAGAAAACAATGAATTAAAAGGGATTTTATTCGGAATACTTTCTGCTTTCTTTTATGCGCTTAGAAATTTAATGGTAAAAAAAGAAGTTACAAAATACGATAGCAGTCTACTAATGTACTATCAAATGATTGTAGTTACTGTTTTATTAATACCTACTTTATTTTTTAGTGATTTTTCTAATACAGTCAATCAACTACCTTTATTACTATTGGTAGCTTTATTAACTACAGCTATTGGGCATACTTTAATGGTAAAGTCTTTAAAGCATTTTTCTGCAACAACAACTAGTATTATTAGCAGTGTACAACCAATTTTTGGTATAATAATGGCTTACCTTTTTGTGAATGAAATACCTAGTTTTAATACTTTTATTGGTGGTTGTTTAATATTATCTACGGTAATTATAGAAAGCTTTAGAAGTAGAAAATAATATTTACTTTTTTTTGATGTCAATCAATATATAATTTTCGTTTTATTTTTCATGCAATTAATCACCATAAATATTGGTGCTTGGTAATGCCAAAAATATATTCAAGAAAGAAAGGTGTAAGATTTGTTTTTACACCTTTTTTTGTTTTTAAAGAATCTAGTTATTATGTTTTTAGTAAAAAAGCCAACAAACAAGTTTAGCCCTGATTGAACGACTTGTTTGAGCTCTTTTTGTTTTTCACAAAAAAGCGAGTAGTGAAAGCAGGAAATAGCTACAAAAAGAGAATATTTTTATACTGATGCTATTAGTTTCTACCTTTTTCATTAGGATATAATCCTGGTAAATTATCACTCTGAAAATAAGCTTTGGTATCGATATTTATGGCAGTAATTTTACCTTTAAATGCAGCTCCAGTATCTATATTCCAAAGATTTGCAATGTTTACTGGTGTAGGTATTCCGTAATTAGTAGTTGGTGTGTGGCCAATATAAATTTCTTTATAATGTTGCAACCTTTTAGGATAAAATGAGGTGTCTTTAGCAATATTTTTATCCATAGAAACAGCCATTTCCCACAAAGTTCTGTCTAAGCAAAATGTTTTCTGAAAAGGTTCTTTTTCTACACCATGCATAGAAGTAAAACCTGCATGTAAAAAAAGTCTGTTATTATTATCTAAATAATACATTTTGGCATTTTCGAAAAAAGCAATGTGTTCCTTTTTTTCTGCTATAGAAAAATAGTGGTAACTCTCCATCGTTTCTTTACCTCCATGCATATACCAAGAAGGGTTTACAGTATCATTTTTTAGCCAATCTTCGCACCAAACATCATGATTCCCTTTTATAAAAATACAGTCTATTTTTTTGGATAAATCAATTAAAGTATCCACAACTTGTGCAGATTCACTCCAGCCATCTACATAATCTCCCATAAAGATAATTTTATCTCCGTCTTTAAGTTCTAATTGATTTAGTACTTGGGTAAGTGCTTTTAAACCTCCATGAATATCTCCAATTGCAAATGTTCTCATTGTATTTTTTTAGTTGAACAAAACTAACTTGTTTTTGCTAAAACTAAAATAATTGACATTAAATTATTATTAAAAATACTGTCCTATTCCGAAAACCAAACCTCCTTTAGATTGACCTCTATGATTTATAACACTAAAACCATAATCGATTCTAAAGGTTGCATTGTATATTTTTTTACTGATAAAACGTAAACCAACTCCTGAATAAATTCTGATAATTTCGCTTCTAAAAAAGTCATTAAATTCACCTCCTGGATCTCTCCAAGAACCAAAATCTGTAAAAACATTAGTTTGTATTGCCAACCATTTTTTGTCGTAAACTGTGTGTCTGTATTCTGTGTTTAGCACAAAAATACCTGTACCTCTATCTACCAGAATCCCTACACCTCTTAAGTTTAAATTATTATCTACTGCAAATGGAGCAAATGGCGTGTTTTCGTTAGATGCTAAGCCAAAACGTAACCTGTTTGCCCAATTACCTTTTTCTTTTATTCTTTTAAAATAAAAGAAATCGTTCCAAAAAATGTAAAAATCGTTTTGAAAGTCGTTTTCTGTAATTACATATTGTGCGTATAAAATACTTTTAAAACCACTTATGTATTGATAAAAATAGTCTAAACTATCAAAAGAATACACCATTTTAAGCAAAGCTTTGTTTAAGTCCAATTTTTGCGGAATTGCTGGATCTGTAGCTCCTGATAAATATTGATATTTTTCTTTAAATAAGTTTACACCAAAATTAATTTCATGTTTTAGGTTAATTTGATACAAGCCCAAGGCTTCTACAGAAATATTATTGTAAAGATAATTAGCAGATTGATTTTTAAAATAAAGCGGTTCTTCACTTTTCCAGTTTTGGTGATTTAAAGCCAAACCCCATTTTTTTGAAAACAAGTTTGGCGCTTTAAAATTGATGGCATAAGAATCGAAACCATTGTTTTGATAAAAGCCACCAAAGGTGATGTTTCTGCCTAAAAAATTATAATCGTACAAACCTAATTTATAAGAAAACTGATTGTTTGTGGCTGTCCAAAGATTTACATTGGGTAAAATGGTATAATTTTCTTCGATGTAAATAAAAACATTATATAAGTTTTTATCTGAATAAAATACTTGATAATAAGCGTGACCAATTGCTGGTAATCGTTTTAAAAGAACAATATCTTTCTCTAAAGTAATTGAATCTAAAGGTTGCCCTTCTTTTGATGTTATGATTGATTTTAAAAAAGGAATATTCACCTTTTTTGCACCGTTAATTTTTAGAGCTACAATTTGTTTTTCTTGTGATAAAATAACTGCAGAGCATCCTAAAAAAAATAAAAAGAAGAGAAATTTTCTCAATGTCATTATTGGACTATAAACGAATTTTCTATCACCAAATTTACCCAATTATCTTCACTTACAGCCATAAGTGTAAAATTATACGTAGCATCTGCTACTAAATCTTCTGGTGTTGTTGTATTAATATTTAATACAACATTGCTTGTATCGTAAAATTGAAAATATTGATCGTAAGTATAAGTACCAGAAATAAACTCATCATCTTCATCAGAAATAACCTGAAAATAAATGGCATTATCTGTGGTATCAAAGTCAGACCAAGTAAATTTTGGCATTAAACTTTCTGTTTGATCTATAGTTACTTCTTCTTCCCAAACTGTTGAATTCGTATCATTTTTTAAACGAATAGGATTCGATTTATGTAATTTACCATCTGTTAAATAAGTAACAATACACCAAGCTTCTTCTGAATCTGATCTAGTAAACTGTTGTAGTTTTCCGCCAAAAACATCGCTAGAAGTTAAGGCTTCTCTTCTGTAATTGGAAAAATCATTTTCATCTACATCTGTAGCTTCTGTTTCGTAATACCTAATATCTGTAGCTCCATCTATAGGATAATAAAAAATATAGGTTGTACTTGTACTACCATCTGCACTTGCTGCACATGCAATTACTTCATCTAATTCTCTACCAGAATTGACATTAATATATTCTTCTAGGTTTCTTGGTGTTGTAATATCATTATCTTCTGAACAAGAAAATAAAAAGGATATCGTTATAAGAAGAAAAAGAAGATATTTTAATTTCATATATAATTTTTTAGATTTTAAAGGTCATAATTGGTAATGTTGCATGATTAGAAACATCTTCTGAAATACTACCAGAAAAAAGATGCGCTAAACCAGTTCTACCATGTGTAATTAATGTAATTAAATCTGCACCTGCAGCATTAGAATAATTTAAAACCCCTTGTTCTATAGACTTTGCACAAACAATATTAACATTTATTAAACGATCTATATTACCCTCTGCTTTGATTAAAAAATTATTTGCTAAAGCATCCATTTCTGGAGTAGTTTTAAAATCTTCGTTGGGTAAATTTACATATATTAAATGTTTTTTTGCATTTAAAAAATCTAAAGTAGCTAGCATGTTTTTATACGCTGGTATAGATTCTTCAGAAAAATCTGTTGCAAAAACTATATTTTTAAAGTTAACATCATTCAATTCATTTTTAATAACTAGAACTGGCACTTCAGAATGTCTTATAACTTTTTCTGTATTAGAGCCCGTAAAAAACTCTTTTAACCCAGTTGCACCATGAGAACCCATAATAATTAAATCTGCTTTTACTTCTTTAGCAATATCATTTATTTCGCTAAAAACTTTAAAATGTTTAACAATAGGTACAACCTTTATGTCTTTTAAAAAGTCTTTTTGTAAAAATTTTTCAAACTTTTTTTCTGCTAATTTTAAAAAGTAAACTGCTTTTTCTTTACTAAAATCTGGACTTTGAGATAAGTTAACTTCATTTAAGTCTAACATATGTAAAGCATAAATAACAATATCTGTTTTTTTTGCAAATAGTGCTGCAGCTTTTAAAGCATATTCTGAGTGATTTGAGAAATCTATTGGTACAATAATTTTTTTCATGATTATCTGTTTTTAATTAATATTACAAATATAGATTTGATACACATCTTATTTCAAGATATTTATCATCTTTTAAAAATTATTTATGAAATAGCTTTCTTAAAAGCTCTTCTGCTGGTTTGTTTTGAGGTGTAAACCTATTATTTTCTAGTCCACCCACTTTATCATGCCTATGAAACCATTTCCAGACAAAACCACCTGCAAACCAATCTTCTTTCCAAAACTGATTGTGTATGGCTTGTAAACCATTGGCTTGTGCTTCTAAATTTACACTGCCTTGCATTCTATTAAATTCCCAAGGACGTCTGCCAGTAAAATCTACACTTCTATAACCAAACTCTGTAAATAAAACAGGCTTATTATTTTTTTGTTGAACTCTACTAATTTCTTCTTTGTGAGTTTTCCATCCTAACTCAAAATCGGCTACAGTTGGTGATTTTTTTTCTGATAAAGGAAAATAAGCATCAATACCTATAAAATCTAATTGTTGCCAAAAAGGCAATCTTTTATACTCATCCCAATTTGCAGCATAAGTTAACTTACCTTTATAAACTTCTCTGATTTCTATAATTAATTGCTGCCAATATTCTGGTCTGTTCACCACAAATTCTTCTAACTCTGTACCTATACAAAGAATTTCTGCATTAATATTTTCGGCTGCTTTAGCATAAGTTAAAATATAATTTCTGTAAGAATTTTCTAAAATTACCCAGTTTTCTTCAGAATTTGCTTTTAAATCGCCAGTAAAACCACCTCTTCTCAACCATAAATGAGGCTTTATCATAATTTTAACCCCTACTTTTTTAAACTCTTTAGCATATTGAAACAAGCCATTTTCTGATTCGCCAAACCATTCTCTGTTTGTGTTGAATTCAATTTTTGGAATTTCGATATTTCGAATAAAACTGTAAGGCATTAAGGCAACAAAATTACCTTTCGTTTTTAAAACAGGTTTTATGTGATTAATGTTTATAGAATCTCTTGACGCTACAAAACTTAAACCGTTTATTTTTTTTGATTGACTTGTACAAGATAATTGTAAAAATACAATAGCTACTAAAAAGAGAATTTTTGTTTTCATAAATCCCTTAAAAATAGTTCTTTTTGCTAAAACAATGCTCTTAAACCAATGTTAAAACTTTGTCCTAAACCAGTATCTGTACCTCTAACAAATTTACTGTACAAAACCTCTAAATTTAAAGTGTTTGTTAATTGATATTTACCACCAAAACCTACTGAAGAAAAATCTTGAGTAAAATCTCCAAAACGTTGGTAATGTTGTACAAAACCTAAAATTGTAGATTTATCACTAGGAAAATAACTCATAAATAATCCTGGTGCTAACACAAAAGTTTTATCAGCAAAACTGGCATCATCACCAAAATTATATTCTGTATTTAACTCTGTAAACAATTGCCAATTACCACTTGGTAATGTATAATCATAAAAAAAACGGTTCTGAAAAGTGTAAGCTGTTTGATCTAAATAAACACCATTTGCATCAGTTTCGTTCTCTATTAAAGGTATATGAAAAGCACTTTGAATAGAAAAATTACCAATACTTTGAATAGGTTGCCATTTTAAAGCTGGGGCAAAAGAAGATAAACCATTTCTAGAGCTATTGTCATCAGCAAAACTAAAAACAGAAGTAGCACTTTTATCATTAATTGCATTAGACCTATACTCTAAAAGCAAACCTATATTTAATCTATTATTATCAGAAATACCTGTAAAAATATCTACAGTAGATGTAAAATAAGTTTCTCTTGCTTTATCTGCCTTTACGCCATTATTAGTGGCTTTAGTTTCTGTATATAAGTTGTTAAAAAACTTAACATCCCACTGACCTTTATTTAATAATTTAGATGGTGTATAAGTTTGAATATTACTCTTAGTATCTTCATTTTCTTGTGCTAAAGCATTTACATTAATAATTAAAACTAAGGCAACTAAAATTTTTAAATAATGATTTTTCATATTGGTTGATTTTATTTTTAAACTTTTTTGTATTTAATTACAACATAGGTCTTATCATTTTTTAATTACTTACAATTTTAATTTCACAACTTTTATTTATATTAATTCTAAATTACTAAGAAGTTTTAAGTTCTTAACTTTAGCTTCGACATAAACCAAGAATTAATCATCTAACTATGGAACACATTGTTATTATTGGAAATGGAATATCTGGAGTTACAGCTGCCAGACACATCAGAAAAAATTCTGATAAAAAAATTACCATTATTTCTGCAGAGACCAAATATTTCTTTTCTAGAACTGCATTAATGTATGTTTATATGGGGCATATGAAATTTGAACACACTCAGCCTTATGAAAATTGGTTTTGGGACAAGAATAACATCAACCTAAAAAGTGGTTTTGTTTCTAAAATTAATACAGATGATAAAATCTTAGAATTTAAAGATACTTCTACACTTTCTTATGATAAATTAATCATTGCAACTGGTTCTAAACCGAATAAATTTGGTTGGCCAGGCCAAGATTTAGATGGTGTTTTAGGAATGTATCACAAGCAAGATTTAGAAAATTTAGAAAAGTTTGCACCTAATAACAAGGTTTGTAAAAGAGCTGTAATTGTAGGTGGAGGATTAATAGGCATTGAATTGGCAGAAATGCTAAGAAGCAGAAAAATACCTGTTACATTTCTAGTAAGAGAAGCTAGTTTTTGGAACGGAGTTTTACCTGCCCAAGAATCTGAATTGATTAACAAACACATTGCAGCACATCATATAGACTTGCGATTGAGTACCAATTTAAAAGAAATAAAATCTGATGAAAATGGTAAAGTTAAATCGATAATTATTGAAGAAACTGGAGAAGAAATTCCTTGTAATGTTGTTGGTTTAACAGCTGGTGTAACACCAAATATCGATTTTTTAAAAGACTCAGGAATTGAAACTAAAAGAGGTGTTTTAGTAAATCGTTTTTTAGAAACTAATATTACTGATGTTTATGCAATTGGTGATTGTGCAGAACAACATGAAGCTATAGGCCAAAGAAGAAATATTGAGGCTGTTTGGTATACAGGTAGAATG
The DNA here is from genome assembly GCF_045063625.1 of Polaribacter sp. Asnod6-C07. Classification (NCBI taxonomy): domain Bacteria; kingdom Pseudomonadati; phylum Bacteroidota; class Flavobacteriia; order Flavobacteriales; family Flavobacteriaceae; genus Polaribacter; species Polaribacter sp. Asnod6-C07. Next base: position 728,530 of record NZ_JBEFOF010000005.1, read on the forward strand.
ATGGGAGAAACTTTAGCGCAAACAATTTGTAACAAAAAAACAGCATACAAACCAGGTCATTGGTTTAATTCTGCAAAATTCTTAGATATAGAATACCAAACTTATGGATGGGTTTTTAGCGAAAGAAATAAGCAAGAAAATGAAGCTTATTTTCAATGGCAACATCCAAAAGAAAATATTTGTATTACCATTTCTTATGATAAAAACAGTAATAAATTTTTGGGGATAAATACTTTCGGAATTCGAATGCGACACGAAATTTTTGATAAATGGTTGTCAGAAAACCAATCAATTGAACACGTTTTAGAATATTTAAAGGATGCCAATTTTGATCCTGAATTTTACAAATTGTATGAAGCTGAAATTGTGGCAAAATTCAATCAAGAAAACAACACAAACATTCAAGTAAAAAAGAAAAGTTGGAAACGAATTTTCTCAAAAGCATAACAAAAGAAAAAATTAATTCATCCAACTAACATCATAAAATCATCATTTTGAAACTAATAAAACAAACAGGCTTAATCGTATTTTTAATAGGATTATCAATCTTTATAGCATCTCTTTTTACAGGTAATTTCTCTTTCACAGAAAAAGAATTAGAGACTTACATTGCTGAAAAAGGATATAAAAGTGAAATTATCAAAAACGAATTATCAAAAGCAATTGTTACAGAAGAAAATTTAAATATTTTTCAATTTTCAAGTGGGGTAATTAATGCATTTGAAAATTCTAATAAGCATTATAATGCTTTAATTTCAAAATACAATTCAGAAAAAAACTGGACTAAAAAAGGCGAGCAATATCAATATAAAATAGGAGGAAAACCACATTCATTAAGTTTTGAATTGGCAAAAAAAGCAGGCAAAGGTTTTATAACAGAAAACACAGGTTTAGCTTGGTTTTTAACTTTTGGGTTGGGAATTATTGGAGCACTAATGTTCATAGTTCCTGATGTTGTTTTACTTGGAAAACCAGGGATTAAAAACGACGGAATATTTTTAAGTGCTGCCACAAATAGAGGTTGGATTGGCTGGTTTGCATTTATCTTTTTAGTTACTTTTTATATTTTATTATATTTCTATCCAGATTTAATTGTAAACTGGGTGTATTTGGTAGACCCAATTAGCAAATTTATTAGTGGAAATACTGCAAGTCAGTGGTTTTTATACGGATTTTTATACTGTGTTGTGATGACAGTAATGGCAGTTAGAATGTATATAAAATACAGACATAATAAATATCAAATTTTAAGAACAACTTCTGTTTTATTCTTCCAAATTGTATTTGCATTTTTAATTCCAGAAATTTTAGTTCGTTTCGAAAAACCTTGGTACGATTTTAAAAATGCATTTCCTTTAGATTACGATTTTTTCTTTAAATGGAATATTGATGAGCTAATTGCTAGTGGTGGTTTTGGATTGTTTATTTTAGTTTGGGGAATTGTTTTAACCATTGTAGTTGTGCCAGTAATGGTTTATTTCTTCGGAAAAAGATGGTACTGTTCTTGGGTTTGTGGTTGTGGAGGCTTGGCTGAAACTTTAGGAGATCCTTATAGACAAAACTCGAGTAAAACACTACTTTCTTGGAGAGTAGAACGTATTGTAATTCATTCTGTTTTGGTTTTTGTTTTGGTAATGACAGGTTTTGCATTGTACACTTTCTTTACTGAAGCAAATCAAGTTTTAGGCATTAAAACACAAACCATTCAAGACATTTATGGATTCTTAATAGGTTCTATTTTTGCAGGTGTAATTGGTACAGGGTTTTATCCAATATTTGGTAACAGAGTTTGGTGTAGATTTGGTTGCCCATTAGCTGCATATTTAGGTTTTGTACAACGTTTTAAATCGAGGTTTAGAATTACCACTAATGGTGGACAATGTATTTCTTGCGGAAACTGTTCTACGTATTGTGAGCAAGGAATAGATGTTAGATCTTATGCACAAAAGGGAGAAAACATTGTACGTTCTAGTTGTGTGGGATGTGGAGTTTGTTCTGCTGTGTGCCCAAGAGGTGTATTAAAACTAGAAAATGGCCCTGAAGATGGTAGAATAAATCCTACTGATGTTTTATTAGGTAATGATGTTGATTTAATGAATTTAGTTAACAAAAAATAAAACATCCCAAAAACTACTCCTTAAAAAAAAGAGAATTATTTTAATTATAACAACAAACTAAGACAAATTAAAAAATGTCTTATTGAGCTTGTTGTAGCCTATTTTAACATGAAAAACATACTTACATTTTGTTTCATTTTTTTATCAATTGTTGTTTTTGCTCAAAAAACATATCAAAAAGAATATTTTAAAAATGGAAAACTAAAAGAAGAAGGCTGGCTTTTTAATGAAAAAAAAGTTGATTATTGGAAGTTTTATTACAAAAACGGTAACATAAAAGAAGAAGGTCGTTATAAAAACGGAAAAAAAGTAAAATATTGGTACTTTTACAGCGTGAACGCAATTCCTGAAAAAGAAGGTCATTATAAAATGGGTTTACAAAGTGATTGGTGGTTATTTTATGATAAAAACGGGAATATTAATCATAAATGCCAACTTAAAAATAATAAAAAAAACGGATACTGTTTGATTTACAAAAAGAACAAACTTATAAAAGCTTCTAAATTTAAAGGTGGCAAAAAAATAAAAGAATGGACAGATTTTTCATCTTTTAGAAAAGAGAACAATCTAAACGATTTAAGATAAATGCAACCAATCATAAAAGTAATTATTCCTGCTTATAATGAGCAAGACTCTATAGGTTCTGTAATAAAAGACATTCCTAAAATTGTTGATGAAATTATTGTTGTAAACAACAATTCTACAGACAATACTATTTTAAACGCAGAAAAAGCAGGCGCAACTGTTTTAACCGAAACTAAAAAAGGGTATGGTTATGCTTGTTTAAAAGGTATGGATTACATCAGCAAACAAAAAACAAAACCAGAAATTATTGTTTTTTTAGATGGTGATTATTCAGATTACCCAGAACAATTATCAGAAATTATTGCTCCTATTATTAATGATGATGTCGATTTTGTTGTTGGTGCTAGAGTAAAAAAACTAAGAGAAGAAGGTGCAATGACACCTCAACAAGTTTTTGGTAACTGGTTAGCAACCTTTTTAATGAAATTATTTTTTAACGCTAAGTTTTCTGACTTAGGGCCATTTAGAGCAATAAAATACAATAAACTACTAGCACTTAATATGATAGACAAAACTTATGGTTGGACAGTTGAAATGCAACTAAAAGTATTAAAACAAAGATTAAGTTATGTAGAAATACCTGTAAAATATAGAAACAGAATTGGTGTCTCAAAAGTTTCAGGTACAGTAAAAGGTACTATATTTGCAGGAATTAAAATTTTAAGTTGGATTTTTAAATACAGTTTTAAATAATGGTTCTAGAATATATAATAATAATTATCTACTCTATTAGTTTGTTGCTTATTTTTATGTATGCCATAGCGCAACTAAACCTTTTGGTAAACTATTTAAAAAACAGAAATAAAGAAGATAACTCTCCGAAATTCGATTTTACCAATCCAGAAGAAATACCTTTTGTAACCATACAATTACCCGTTTATAACGAATTGTATGTAATGGAACGTTTGTTAGAAAACATTGCTAAAATTGATTACCCTACAGAAAAACTAGAAATTCAAGTTTTAGACGATTCTACTGATGAATCTGTAGAAATGACTGCTAAACTTGTTGCAGATATTCAAAAAAAGGGTTTAGACATTCAGCATATTAGAAGAAGCAATCGTAAAGGTTTTAAAGCAGGTGCATTAAAAGAAGGTTTAGAAATTGCTAAAGGTGAATATATTGCCATTTTTGATGCTGACTTTTTACCAAAAACAGATTGGTTAAAACAAACTGTACCTTATTTTAAAAATCCAGAAATTGGAGTTGTACAAACAAGATGGGGGCATATTAATAGAGATTATTCTACGCTTACTAAAATTCAAGCTTTTGCATTAGATGCGCATTTTACACTAGAACAAGTAGGTAGAAATAGTAAAGGACATTTCATAAACTTTAATGGTACAGCTGGTATTTGGCGTAAAGAAACCATTTACGACGCTGGTAATTGGGAGGGTGATACACTTACAGAAGATTTAGATTTAAGTTATAGAGCACAATTAAAAAACTGGAAATTTAAATATTTAGAAAAAGTAGAAACACCTGCAGAATTGCCTGTAGTAATTAGTGCTGCAAGATCTCAACAATTTAGATGGAATAAAGGTGGTGCAGAGAATTTTCAGAAAATGATAAAACGAATTGTCACTAATAAAAACTCTTCTTTTAAAACCAAAATTCATAGTATGCTGCATTTATTAAACAGCTCTATGTTTACATGTATTTTATTAGTTGCCATTTTAAGTATACCAATGTTATACATTAAAAATGAATATGCTCATTTAAAAATCTACTTTTTTGTAATGAGCTTTTTTGTAGTTAGCACTCTTATATTTTTTACATGTTATTGGTTTATGTACAAAAATATTTATGGTGGTGGTTTTAAAAGATTTATTAGGTATATAGGAGCATTTTTTACATTTTTCTCTATAGCAATGGGCTTTTCTTTACACAATACAATTGCTGTTTTAGAAGGTCATTTTGGCAAGAAAAGTGAGTTTGTAAGAACACCAAAATTTAATATAAAAAACCTAAAAGACGGCTGGAAAACCAATAAATACATTAAAAAGAAACCTTCTGTACACGTTGTTTTAGAAGGCTTACTTTCTCTATATTTTGTATTTGGTATGTATAGCGCATTTGTGGTAGGAGATCAAGGAGGTGATTTTGGTTTATTCCCATTTCACTTTATGTTATTTATTGGGTTTTCTTATGTTTTCTTTAAATCGATATTTTCTAAAGCTTAGTGTCTTTTCTTAAAAAATATCAGCATGTTATATTAATTTCAATAAGTATTGTTTTATATTTTTTCTTTGCTTATTTTTTAGAAAGAACTCAATTTAATATTTTAATTTTTTTATGGTTTTCTCTCTTCGGATGTTTTTATCTGCTGATGAAAAACAACGAAATCTCATTTTCTAATTTAGTAGGAATTTCTATTATTTTTAGATTGATATTCTTGTTTGCAACCCCTAATTTATCTCAAGATTTTTACAGATTTATTTGGGATGGAAGAATGATTCTTGAAGGTTTAAATCCGTATTTATCATTACCAGAAACTTTTATTCAACAACACAATTATCCAATTGCAGAAGCTGCTGAATTGTATTCTGGAATGGGTGAATTAAATGGAAGTCATTACACCAATTACCCACCTTTAAATCAGCTTTGTTTTTTTATAGCAGCACTTTTTTCTAGTAAAAGTATTTTTGGTTCTGTTGTCGTTTTAAGGTTGATCATTATTTTGGCAGACATAGGAATCCTATTTTTTGGAAAGAAACTTTTAGAAAAAATAAACCTACCTGTAAAAAATATTTTTTGGTATGTTTTAAATCCTTTTATCATTATAGAAATGACTGGGAATTTGCATTTTGAACCAGTAATGTTGTTTTTCTTTATTTTTGGGATGTACAAATTACATCAAAAAAAATGGCTTTTAGCAGCTATATTAATTGGCTGTTCAATTTCTGTAAAACTAATTCCTTTATTGTTTTTACCATTATTTTTTCAATGGTTTATTAAAATTTATGGCAAGGACAAAACAAACAATATAAAATGGATTGGTTTTAAATTTAAGTCCAAAAAGATGTTTCAAATAGTATCTTTTTACACCATAATAATCCTTGTAAATATTATTTTATTTCTACCTTTTTTATCATCAACATTAATTTCTAATTACTCTAATTCTGTAGGTTTGTGGTTTGGTAAATTCGAATTTAATGCAAGTTTTTATTACATTTTTAGAGAAATTGGCTACTTATTTAGAGGCTATAATGAAATTGCAATCATTGGTAAAATAACACCAATTTTAACCATTCTATTTTTACTTTTTCTAACTTTTTTCAAAAAAAACATCAGCATAAAACAGCTATTTACAACAATGTTATTTAGCTTATGTTTTTATTATTTTACATCAACAACAGTTCATCCTTGGTATGTAGCTACTCCAATTATCTTATCCGTTTTTACAAAATATAAATTCCCTATGGTTTGGAGTTTGGTAATCATTTTAAGTTATCAAGCTTATTCAAATAATCCTTGGCAAGAAAATTTATGGTTTGTTGCACTTGAATATATTATAGTTATTTCATTCTTAGTTTATGAAATCATAAAAAAAACCTTTAGAAAAAATTACATTTAATAATTTTTTAAAATGTGAGTCGTTAATATTTTTATATCTTAGTGGCTAAGTTTATTTTATGAAAAAACTAACCATAAAAGATATTGCCAAAGAATTTAATGTCTCTATTTCTACAGTTTCAAAGGCATTAAATGATAGTTATGAAATTAGCGAAGGCACCAAAGCAAAAATTCAAAAATATGCCAAAGAGCATAATTACAAACCTAATTTTAATGCATTAAGTTTAAAAAATAGAAGCACAAAAACTATTGGCGTTATTATACCAACAATGCTTAATTATTTCTTTGCTCAAGTTTTTAAAGGTATAGAAAAAACAGCATTAGAAAATGGCTACAAGGTAATTACGTGTATTTCTAACCAATCTTTTGATAAAGAAGTAGAAATTATAGAAATGCTTTCTAATGGAAGTATTGACGGCTTTTTATTGTCTATGGCTAAAGAAACTGAACTAAAAAACAATTTTAATCACTTTAAAGAATCTATAGAAAACGGAACTCCTATTGTTATGTTTGATAGAGTAGCGCAATCGATTTCTTGTGATAAAATTATAACAGACGATTTTAATTCTGCAACAACTACTGTTGAGTTTTTATACAAAAAAGGACACAAGAGAATTGCTTTTATTTCTACAATGAGCGATTATAAAATTGGTAAACAACGTTTTTTAGGTTACAAAAAAGGTCTAGAAAAAATGGGACTTCCTTTTGATGAAAACTTGGTATTAAATATTAATGAAAGTGATTATAAAAAATACGGAAAAGAAGTAAAACCTTTTATAAAATCTACTGATTTAGATGCAGTAATGACAACTGGTGAATCTGTTGCTGTTTCTACAATGAAAGCACTTAGAAAAAGCGGAAAAAAAATACCTAAAGATGTTGCTGTTGTTGCATTTTCTAACGGAATTTTATCAAGACATTCTAGCCCTAAAATGACAACTATTAGTCAACATGGAGAGCAAATGGGTGCAAAAGCAACCCAAATTTTAATTGATAAATTAAAAAATAAAACCAAAGAGGTAGTTACTCAAGTAATTACTACAGATATGGTAATTAGAGATTCTACTAGATAAAAAAATGGACAATTTCTCGAAAGTAAAGTTAGTGGTTTCTGATATGGATGGAACCTTATTAAACTCGCAAGGTAAAGTGAGTCCTCTTTTTTTTGAACTTTTTAAAAAACTACAAAAAAATAACATTTATTTTTGCGCAGCAAGTGGCAGACAACACAATAGTATAGTGTCTAAATTAAATGACATTAAAGAAAAAATCCATGTAATTGCAGAAAATGGTGGAGTTGCCAAAAAAGGAGACAAAGTTTTACTTTCTAATTTTTTAGAGCCAGAAAAAGTAATCAATCTAATACCTGTTTTAAGGCAAATAGATGGTGCAAATATGGTTTTATGTTGCGATGGTTTTGCTTTTATTGAAAGTACAGACGAACGTTTTATCAATCTTTTTCAAGAATATTACCATAGTTTTCAACAAGTTGATGATCTTATGGAAATTGCAAAAACTACCCCCGTTTTTAAAGTTGCAGTGTATCATTTTGATTCTTCAGAAAAATTTATTTATCCAGCTATAAAACATTTAAAAAATGAAGTTTTACTAAAAGTATCTGGTAAAAATTGGTTAGACATTTCTGATGAAAAAGCAAACAAAGGAAATGCTTTAAGACATGTACAACAACTTTTAAATGTTACCAAAGCAGAAACAATGGTTTTTGGTGATTATCATAATGATATAGAAATGATGCAAGAAGCAGACTTTAGTTTTGCTATGGAAAACGCACATAAAGACATAAAAGAATTAGCCAATTACACTACAAAAAGCAATGATAATTATGGAGTTGAGCGTATTTTAGAAAAGCTGGTAAACACAAAAAAATAGCAAAATAATCTAAACTCCGAAAGCAGTAAGCACCAACTTTCTAGCACCTCCATAATTTCTGTGTTCACATAAATAAATTCCTTGCCAAGTACCTAAATTTAATTCTCCTTTAGTAATTGGTATTTCTACAGAACTCCCCAATAAAGAAGCTTTTAAATGAGCTGGCATATCATCAGAACCTTCGTAAGTATGAATATAATAAGGCGCATTTTCTGGCACCATTTTATTAAAATGACTTTCAAAGTCTAAACGAACAGTTGGGTCTGCATCCTCATTAATCGTTAAACTTGCAGAAGTGTGTTTTATAAACACTTTAAGAATTCCTTTTTCTATGGATTTTATTTCCAGAAATTCACCTAAAACAATATTTGTAATTAAATGAAAACCTCTTTTATAAGGTTGTAATTGTATTTCTTTTTGCTCGAAAATCATAATTTAATCATCAAAAGAAACTGTACTTTGTCTTTCTCTATTTACATGTAATTTGGTTACATCTGGCCTAGAATAATGACCAACAGCATCAAAATTTTGTCTTTCTTCTAAAACACGATTAAAATCTAACGTTTCTATAATTAAACCTTCTTTGTGTAAAACTGGTTCAATTAACCATTCTCCATTTGGTGATGCAATACAAGAACCACCATTTGCTAAAACATCTGGAGCATCTTTTATAATTTTATCATAATGAGGCACATCTTTAGGAAAGTCTGATTTTGCCATTAAACTAGAAACAGAAATTACAAAAGAACGAGATTCTCTTGCTATAAAACGTGTAATATCTTTTGTATTATGATCTGAACCTGGCCAAACAGCAATATGTAAATCTTCTCCTAAACCATACAAAGCAGTTCTTGGTAAAGGCATCCAATTTTCCCAACAATTTAAACCACCAACTGTAAATTCTTTTAGAGGATGTACTTGCAAACCATTTCCATCTCCAGGAGCCCAAGTTAAACGTTCATCATAGGTAGGCTGAAGCTTGCGATGTACAGATTTTATTTCTCCAACTTCATTTATATACACCAAAGAAGCATAAATACTATGTCCTCCTCTATTTTGAGCACGTTCCATAATCCCTAAGTAAATAGCAATTTTGTTTTCTTTTGCCAATTTACAAACTGAATCTAGCTCACCTTTTTCTATAGTTATCGAATTACGAACATAATGCGCATGAATTTCTTTATTTACTTTTAAATCCCATTTTGCACCCTCTGTTAAAGCCAACCAAAAAGGATAACCAGGCAACAAAGACTCTCCAAAAACAATGAGTTCGCAGTTTTCTTTTGCAGCATCTACAATTGATTTTTCAATTTTTTCAATTGTTTTTTCTTTATTTAACCAAACAGGAGAAATTTGTGCTAATGCAACTTTTAGGATGTTGTTCATGTTTTTATATTTCGATTACTTACAATCTGATTGAGTATATTTATTTTTCCACTGAATCCAGTATTCTTGCAAACCTTCTGGAGTTTGTTTTAATTCGCTAATATGTAGTTTATGCCCTGTCATTAAAACATTTTTCAATTCTTTTTTTCTTTTTAAAAGTGATGGACTATGATTCCAACCTCCAACGTGATCAAAAGAAGTAAAAGCATCACACTTCTCTTTTACTAATACAAAAGGAATTGATAATTTATAAATTACATTACCAGAACCCATTCCAATAGTATTCATTTCAATTTTTGAAAAATCTACCTTTCTATAGTCTTTTTCAATGTAAAGTGCCTTTAACTTAGTTCCAACCTTAGCCGACATTTTATTTGAAAATTGATGAGCTACATCTGATCCATTTATAAATTCTGGACCTATATACTCACCTTGGCATCCCTTATCAGAACAGTTAATATTTACCTTCTGAACAATACTAAGTTTCTCACAATTTTTAGGCATAGAGAATAATACAGGAAATAATAAAACGACTAACTGTTTCATTTCAAAATATTTTAAACCTCAATACTTACAACCAAACCTTCGTTACTTCTAACATTAAAAACAGTTTCATCATCGAAGATTAAATACTGACCTTTTATACCTACTAATTTTCCTGAATATTTTGGAGTTTTAATCAAATTTAAACTCTTAGGTTTTACAGGATATTTTACAACAGGAAAGTTAATATTCGTTTCAGAATTATTTTCAATAAAGTATTCTTTGGCCTCTTCTGGTATATATGCTTTTAACTTCTCTCTCCATTCTACTAAATTTTCATCTTCAATATCGTTCTTTAGCATTTTACGCCAATTTGTTTTATCTGCAACATGTTCTTTTAAAGCAACTTCTGTAATTCCTGCTAAATATCTGTTAGGTACTTCTACAATTTCTATGGCTTCATGTGCACCTTGATCTATCCATCTTGTGGGTACTTGCTGCTTTCTTGTAACTCCAACTTTTACATTGCTAGAATTTGCTAAATACACAATATGTGGTTGTAATTGCACCGATTTTTCATACACCAAATCTCTATCTTCGATATCTAAGTGTGCTTTACTTAACTCTGGACGCATGATCCAGTCTCCAGCATTTGGAGCATCAAAAAAACAAGATTTACAAAACCCTTGTCTGTAAATTTTCTTTTCTAAATGGCAGTTTAAACACTCGTAAGTAACAAACGAAAGTGTTATTTCTTTATTTAATAACTGATTCATATTTAAAAAATCAGTTTTCATATCTAAATAATACTGAATTTCAGTAGAATTTTCAGTTTTCATTTTTTTTAAGACTCCTTGATATTGCATAACAAAATTTAGTATTTTTAGCTTCTCACAAAATTACGTAAAAATTCGAACTTAATTTATGGCTTACCCCATTGTAAATTCTATAATTTCTTGGTTTTTAAAAAAACGTATTCATCAAATTGAATTGTTTTTAAAGTATCCTAATGATGTACAAGATGAACTACTTTTAAAATTAGTTGCTACTGCAAAAAGAACTGAATTTGGTAAAACACACCAGTTTTCATCTATCAAAAATTATAATGATTTTGTAAAACATGTACCTATACAGAAGTACGAAACTATAGAGCCTTTAATAGAAAGATGTAGACAAGGTGAACAAAATTTATTTTGGCCAACGCAAATAAAGTGGTTTGCAAAATCTAGTGGAACTACAAATGCAAAAAGTAAATTTATACCTGTAAGTGAAGAAGCTTTAGAGTATTGCCACATGAAAGCTGGTAAAGATATGTTGTGTTTGTACATTAATAATAACGAAGAAACGCAACTTTTTACGGGTAAAGGTTTAAAATTAGGTGGTAGTTCTGAGATTTACAAAGACAACAATTCTTACTTTGGTGATTTGTCTGCAATTATAACTGAAAACTTACCTTTTTGGGCAGATTACAGTTCTGCACCAAGCCAAGAAGTAGCTTTAATGGCTGAATGGGAAACCAAAATGGATGCTATTATAGAAGAAACTATAAACGAAAATATTACAAGTTTAGTTGGTGTACCAAGTTGGATGTTAGTGCTTTTAAATAACGTTTTAAAAAGAACAGGAAAAGATAATATTTTAGAGGTTTGGCCAAATTTAGAAGTATATTTTCATGGAGGCGTAAACTTTAATCCGTATTTGGAACAGTATAAAAAATTGATTCCGAAAAAAGATTTTAAATATTATGAAACTTATAATGCTTCTGAAGGTTTTTTTGCAATTCAAGACAGAAATGATTCTAAAGATTTATTGTTGATGTTAGACTATGGAATTTTCTATGAGTTTATACCTATGTCTAATTATAAAGGCGAAAATTCGAAAACAATACCAATTTCTGAAGTAAAAAAGGGCATAGATTATGCCTTAATTATTACTACAAATAGTGGCTTATGGCGTTATTTAATTGGTGACACCATTCGTTTTACTTGTTTAGAGCCTTATAGAATTAAAATTACTGGACGTACAAGACATTATATAAATGTTTTTGGTGAAGAGCTTAATATTGAAAATGTAGAAGATGCTTTAAAATTAGCTTGCCAAAAAACAGAAGCTACAATTGCAGATTATACTGTAGGCCCTATTTTTATGAAGGATAAAAAAAGTGGTGGTCACGAATGGATTATTGAATTTAATGAACATCCAGAAAACATGAATTATTTTACTGAAATGTTAGACAATGCTTTAAAATCTATTAACTCAGATTACGAGGCAAAACGTTATAATTCTATGACCTTAGCAATGCCAAAAATTCACGTTGCCAAAGAAGGTTTATTTTATGAATGGCTTAAGAAAAAAGACAAACTTGGTGGACAACATAAAGTACCAAGATTATCTAACCAAAGAGATTTTATTGAGGAGTTATTAAAACTTTAACTAACTCAAACTTCTATTTCACCAAATAAAACACCTTACTTACTCAATACTGATTTTTACTAGCATATGAAAAATATATTTTTGATGTAGATATACTCCATTAAAAATATTTATTATGAAAAAAGTTCTTTTTTTACTTATTTGCATTCAATTTTCAATCTCTTCTAAAGCGCAAAAAGCTAGAGAAAAAATCATAAAATCAGAAGTTAAATCGGCTGTGATTTTTCTTGAAAACGCACAAGTTAATAGAGAAGAAACTGTTTTTTTATCTAAAGGTGAAAACATATTAAAATTTACAAACTTATCTCCTTTCGTTGACAGTAAAAGCATTCAAGTTAGAGCTAAGGATATAGAAATTCAGGCTATTAATTTTCAGAAAGATTACTTAAAACAAATAAAAAAGAATCCTGAATTACAGAAATTAAAAACTCAATTATCTTTAATTGTAAACAATATCAATTCAAAAAATGTTGATTTAGAAATTGTTAAAGAAGAAGTTTTATTTTTAAAATCTAACAAATCAATTGGTGGCAATCAAACTTTAACTGCAACAACTTTTAAGGAAGCTGCTAATTATTATGGAAGCAAAATTAAAACATTAAAAACAACCGAGTTTAAACTAAAAAATGAAATAAGAACTTTAAACTTACAAGCTTCTAAAATAGAAAAGCAGATAAATGATTTTACATCAAACAAAAATTTTGGTTCAGGTGAAATTACAATCCGTTTAAAATCTGAACAAACTAAAAACACCAAATTTATTTTAAGTTATAATGTTGATAATGTTGGTTGGTATCCTTCTTATGATGTTAGAGTAAAAGATATAAACTCTCCTTTAGAATTAGTTTACAAAGCAAATTTGTATCAAAATTCAAAAGTAGATTGGACCAATGTAAAACTAAGTTTTTCTTCTGGTAACCCATCAAAATCAAACAAAGTAAAAGAAGTAATTCCTTATTTTATAAATTATGGAACAAATCCGCCAAATTATAAAAACAATATTAATAAAGTTACAGGTATAGTTAGTAGTTCTGGAGAGCCTTTACCTGGTGCAACTATTACTATTAAAGGCACAACCATTGGAACAACCACAGATTTTGATGGGAAATTTTCCCTAGAAATACCTGATACAAATAGCACATTATTAATTAACTATTTAGGTTTTAAGTCAAAAGAAATGTCTGTTAATAGTAATTATATAAATGTTAACCTTGAAGAAGACAGTAATCAATTAGATGAAATTGTAGTTGTAGGTTATGGAACAAAAAGAAAAGGAAGCAGCAAAAACAAACGAAATATAGGAACTGCATTAACTGGCAGAGCTGCTGGTATTTCTATTAGAGGAGCATCATCTATAAAAGAAGAAAAAGTAAGTATTATTAACACTAAACAAGTAATAAACCAAACCACAGTTAATTTTGAAGTGGTTAAACCCTACTCTATTAAAACTAGTAATAAAAATTTTAGCATACCAATGAGAATTTTTGATATAGCTAGTAATTATCAATATTATTCTTTTCCTAAAGCTGAACAAAGTGCATTTTTAGTAGCTAAAATCACAGATTGGGAAAAGTTTAATTTATTAGAAGCTGAAGCCAATATTTATTTTGAAGACACTTTTGTTGGCACTACTTTAATTGATACAAGGATTGCCAAAAAAGAATTAGAAATTTCTTTAGGTATTGATAAAAATGTAACCATTTCTAGAACTAAAGAAAAAGATTTTACAACAAGACAATTTATAGGAAACAAAAAAGAAGAATCTAGAGTGTGGAACTACTCAGTAAAAAACAATAAAAATGAAGCGATTAATATTATAGTTTTAGATCAAATTCCGATATCAATGTCTGAAACAATAAAAATTGAACTAGATACAGATATTACAAAAGGGAAACTGAATACCAAATCTGGTGAAATAAGATGGAATATAAATTTACCATCAAAAGAAGTTAAAAACTTTAAACTAAAATATGCTGTAAAGCATCCTAAAAATTATGTAATAAACCTGGATTAAATTTTTCTTTCAACCACATAATCAATCATTTGTAGTAAAGATTTTTTATAAGGTGATGTTGGGTAGGTTTCTAAAATATTTAATGCTCTTTGTCTGTAATCATTCATTTTAGAAACTGTATACTCAATTCCGCCATTTTCTTTTACAAACGCAATTACTTCTTTTACTCGCTTTTTATCTTTATTATGTTTTTTTATTGAATTGATAAGCCAAGCTTTTTCCTTTTTAGAGCAGTTATTTAGGGTGTAAATTAAAGGTAGTGTCATTTTCTGTTCTTTAATATCTATACCTGTTGGTTTACCTATTTTGGCATCAGAATAATCGAACAAATCATCTTTTATTTGAAAAGCAATACCTATGTATTCTCCAAATTTTCGCATTTGCTGCACAACATCATTTTTTGCACCTACAGAAGCAGCTCCAATTCCACAGCAAGCTGCAATTAAAGTTGCTGTTTTTTGACGAATGATATCAAAATAAATATCTTCTGTAATATCTAATTTTCTTGCTTTTTCAATTTGTAATAACTCACCTTCACTCATTTCACGAACAGCAATAGAAATCAATTTTAACAGATCGAAATCTTCATTATCTATGGATAAAAGTAATCCTTTTGACAATAAAAAATCGCCTACTAAAACTGCAATTTTGTTTTTCCAAAGAGCATTTACGGAAAAGAAACCACGTCTTCTATTAGAATCATCTACAACATCATCGTGTACTAAAGTAGCTGTATGTATTAACTCTACAACAGATGCACCTCTATAAGTTCTTTCATCAAAACCTCCATCAGAAACCATTTTTGCGACTAAAAAAACAAACATTGGGCGCATTTGTTTTCCTTTTCTGCGAACTATATAATAGGTAATTCTATTTAAAAGCGGAACTTTAGAAAGCATTGCATCTTTGAATTTCTTTTCAAAGAGCTCCATCTCGTTTTTAATAGGTAATTTAAAAAGTTCTACTGGCTTCATTTTATGCTGAACAGGTTTCAGTAATTGGTGTAAAAATACAAAAAATAAAAGTCGGATTTTGTTAATTAAATCATTACAAAATTCATGATTTAACTATAAAAGTTAAGCTTTATTAGCCAATTGCCCACAAGCTGCATCAATATCTTTACCTCTACTTCGTCTTACATTTACAGTAATATCGTGCATTTCTAAATTAGAAATATAGTTATTTATAGCAGAATTACTTGCTTGTTGAAATTGACCATCGTCTATAGGATTGTACTCGATTAAATTGACTTTACATGGCACATATTTACAGAACTCAACAAGTGCTTTTATGTCTTCTTTGCTGTCGTTAATTCCATCCCAAACTACATATTCGTAAGTAATTGCTCTTTTGGTTTTTTCGTACCAATATTCTAAAGATTCTTTTAAATCTTTTAAAGGAAAATTAGTGTTAAAAGGCATTATTGATGTTCTAACCTCATCTATTGCTGAGTGTAATGAAACTGCTAAATTGAATTTAACCTCTTCATCTGCCATTTTTTTAATCATTTTTGGCACTCCAGATGTAGAAACTGTTATTCTTTTTGATGACATTCCTAAACCTTCAGGAGACGTTATCATTTCTATAGATTTCAATACATTTTTATAGTTCATAAGTGGCTCACCCATTCCCATAAAAACAATATTCGTCAATTTTTTATTATGATATAATCTACTTTGTTTATCAATAACAACTACTTGATCGTAAATTTCATCAGGATTTAGATTACGCATTCTTTTTAAACGTGCTGTTGCACAAAATTTACAATCTAAACTACACCCAACTTGACTAGAAACACAAGCTGTGGTTCTTTTTTCTGTAGGTATTAAAACTGATTCTACTACTAAACCATCATGTAATTTAATACCATTTTTTATAGTACCATCATTACTCTTTTGCATAGAATCTACCTTAATATGATTGATGACAAAATTGGCTTCTAACATTTCTCTTGTTGTTTTAGAGATGTTTGTCATATCCTCAAAAGTATGTAAAGACTTGTTCCAAAGCCATTCATAAACTTGGTTTCCACGAAAAGCTTTATCGCCATTTTCTACAAAAAAATCACGTAACTGCTCTTTGGTTAAGGCTCTTATGTCTTTCTTTTTATTCAATAGATTTCTAGTTTAAAAGTGTTGTATTAATTGTGCAAAAATACACTAATATTTTGAGGTTTGCTTTGGCTTTGTTAATAGGCTGTGTTAGTGATTACTCATACTTTATTATTTTTATTGAAATCGTGAATGTTTCACATTTGAAATAGCATCCTTTTTTTTTTGAGTTTCAAAAAAAAGAGATATAATAAAAAGTACAACCTTTAGGAACACACAAAATAAAAAAACTGACAATTAAATTACTAATTGTCAGTTTTAATTATTGAATTTTAAAATTCTTAAATGTTTTATATAATTAACATTGCATCTCCGTAAGTAGAAAATTTATAACCTTCTTTAATAGCTTCTTTATAAGCTTCCATTAAAAAATCGTAACCTGCAAATGCTGCTGCTTGCATCATTAATGTAGATTTTGGTGTATGAAAATTAGTAATCATTGTGTTTGCAATGCTAAAATCATAAGGAGGAAAAATAAACTTATTTGTCCAACCTTCAAAGGCATTTAGTTCTGCATTAGAAGATACTGAAGATTCTACAGTTCTCATTACAGTTGTACCTACAGCACAAATTCTTCTTTTTTCTATTTTAGCTTTGTTAATTTTATCTGCAGATGCAGCTGGTATAACAATTTGCTCAGAATCCATTTTATGTTTCGATAAATCTTCTACCTCAACAGGGCTAAAAGTACCTAAACCAACATGTAATGTCATTTCTGCAAAATCTACTCCTTTAATTTCTAAACGCTTTAATAAGTGTTTAGAAAAGTGTAGACCTGCTGTTGGTGCTGCAACTGCACCTTCGTGTTTTGCATAAATAGTTTGGTAACGTTCTTCATCAGAAGCTTCTACTTCTCTATTTATAGTTCTTGGTAAAGGTGTTTCACCAAGTTCTAGTAATTTTTCTCTAAAAGCTTCGTAACTACCATCAAACAAAAAACGTAAAGTTCTACCTCTAGAGGTTGTGTTGTCTATAACCTCAGCTACTAAACTATCATCTTCACCAAAAAATAATTTGTTACCTATTCTAATTTTTCTTGCAGGATCTACCAAAACATCCCATAATCTATTTTCTGCATTTAGTTCTCTTAATAAGAAAACCTCAATTCTAGCTCCTGTTTTTTCTTTATTACCAAACATTCTTGCAGGAAAAACTTTGGTGTTGTTTAACATTAAAATATCGCCTTCATCAAAATAATTAATAACGTCTTTAAATGTTTTATGTTCTATAGTTTGGTCTTTTTTGTTTAAGACCATTAAACGAGATTCGTCTCTATGTTCTGCAGGATAAATTGCTAATAATTCTTCTGGCAGTTCAAAATCAAAGTTTGATAATTTCATAAATGTATTTTGCTGTAAAAGATGCAAATATACGATATGAAAACAGGCGTTGTCAAGTGTTTAGCTATTTATCTTTAAAGTTCGTCAATTTTAATTCCTAATTGTTGCATATCTTCCCAGAATTTTTGGTAAGATTTTGTAACTACTTCAGCATTATTTATTTGAATAGGAACACGCAAAGCTAAAGGCGCAAAAGCCATAGCCATTCTATGATCGTTATAGGTTTTTATAGCAATATTTTTATGGATTATGGAAGTTACAGCCAATTCTAAAGTTTCGTTGGTTACAGAAATATTTGCACCCAATTTAGATAATTCATCGTGCAAAGCTACTAACCTATCTGTTTCTTTAATTTTTAAAGTATGTAAACCAGATAAACTACATGATATGCTTTCTGCAAAACAAGTAACCACAATAGTTTGTGCAATATCTGGCGCATTTTTTAGGTTGATAACCAAAGCTTCTTTCTTAGTTTCAGTTTCTTTTTTTAGAGTGATAAAATTCTCACCAAAAGTGGTGGTTACTCCAAAATGTTCGTAGATTTCTGCTAAGCAAGAATCGCCTTGTAAACTTTCTTTTTTATAGGCTGATAATTGAATTTCTGAACCAATTTCTGCTAAAGCAACAATAGAATAAAAATAACTTGCAGAAGACCAATCAGACTCTACAACAATCGTTTGTTTTTTAATTGATTTTTTTGGATAAACTTTAATAATATTCCCTTCAAAATTACTTTCTATACCTATTTGAGAAAGCAAACTCAACGTCATTTTAATATAAGGAATAGAGGTAATTTTACCTGTTAACTCAATTTCTAATCCGTTTTCTAATTTTGCTGCAATTAACAATAATGATGAAATATATTGACTACTTACATTACCATTAATTTGAACTTTATCTTTAGTTATTTGAATTCCTTTTATTCTAATTGGTGGATAACCTTCTTTGGCTTCGTAAGAAATATTTGCTTCTAAACTTTTTAAAGCATCAACTAAAATTTCTATAGGTCTATTTTGCATTCTATCAGAACCTGTCAATACAGTTTCTCTGCCTTTTTGAACGGCAAAATATGAAGTTAAAAAACGCATTGCAGTACCTGCATGACCAATATTTACCAATTCATCATCCGTAGAAAGTGCGTGTTGCATGTGCACAGAATCATCAGAATCTGATAAGTTCTCTATAGAAAGTTCTGGAAATAATTTTTGTAAAATCAATAATCTATTCGATTCGCTTTTAGAACCAGAAATTGTAATTTTTTGGTCTATCTTTTTTTCTTGTAAAACATTTAACAATATGTCCATTCTAAAAATTGATTTTATTTCTTATTTTTAAATTTCAAACTTACAACTAACCAACATGAAAAAAGTACTTTTTCTGGTAATTTGCATATTCTTTTCTGCAAATGCCAAAGTTAATGCACAAAAAAAATCTACCAAAGTTTCTGATGAATATTTTAGCGCAATAAAATGGAGAAATATTGGCCCTTTTAGAGGAGGAAGAAGTGCTGCAGTAACAGGTGTTTCTGGCAAAGCAAATCTTTTTTACATGGGTGCAACTGGTGGTGGAGTTTGGAAAACTACTGACGCTGGTAATACTTGGCAAAATATTTCTGATGGATTTTTTGGAGGCTCTGTAGGTGCTGTAGCTGTTTCTGAATCTGATAATAATGTAATGTATGTTGGAATGGGAGAAAAAACCGTTCGTGGAAATGTTTCTTCTGGTGATGGAATTTGGAAATCTGAAAATGCAGGAAAAACATGGAAACATGTGGGTTTAAAAAACTCTAGACATATTCCTAGAATGCGCATTCATCCTAAAAATTCTGATATTGTTTTTGCTGGAGTTATGGGCGATTTATACAAACCGACTCAAGAACGTGGCGTTTATAAAACTACTGATGGTGGTGAAACTTGGCGAAAAGTATTATTTTCTAACGAAGATTCTGGAGTTGTAGATTTGGTGATCGATCCAAATAATCCAAGAATTTTATATGCAACAACATGGAACATTAGAAGAACTCCTTATAGTTTGTCTTCTGGTGGTGATGGATCTGCACTTTGGAAAAGTACTGACGAAGGTGAAACTTGGACAAACATTTCTACTAACAAAGGTTTACCTGATGGAATTTGGGGTATTGCTGGAGTTACAGTTTCACCTGTAAATTCTGATATTGTGTATGCTTTAATCGAAAATAAAAAAGGAGGAATTTACAAATCTACAGATGCTGGTAAAACTTGGAAACTTATAAATTCTGAAAGAAAATTAAGACAAAGAGCCTGGTATTACACACGTTTGTATGCAGACACCCAAGATGAAAATATTTTATATGTTTTAAATGTACGTTATCATAAATCTACTGATGGTGGTAAAACCTATAAAACTTACAACGCTCCTCATGGAGATCATCATGATTTATGGATTGCACCAAAAGACAACCAAAGAATGATTATTGGTGATGATGGTGGTGCTCAAATCTCTTTTGATGCAGGCGAAAATTGGAGCACAATGAACAATCAGCCAACTGCTCAATTTTACAGACTTGCTACAGATAATCATTTTCCTTATCGAATTTTAGCAGCACAACAAGACAATTCTACTGTAAGAATTTCTCATAGAACTGGAGGCAGATTTATTACTGAATCTGATTGGTCTTCTACTGCTGGTGGAGAAAGTGCACATATTGCTGTAGATCCTTTAAATGATGATATTGTTTATGGTGGTAGTTATGGTGGTTTATTAACAAGAGTAAATCATAAAACCAACGAATCTAGAGCTGTAAATGTTTGGCCAGATGATCCTATGGGTCATGGAGCTGAGGATTTTAAATATCGTTTTCAGTGGAATTTCCCGATTTTGTTTTCGCCAAATAATAAGAAAAGATTGTATGCAGCTTCTAATCATTTACACGCAACAGAAGATGAAGGGCAATCTTGGCAATTAATTAGTCCAGATTTAACAAGGAACGACCCTAAAACTTTAGGACCTTCTGGAGGACCAATTACCAAAGACAATACTGGTGTAGAATATTATGGAACTATTTTCGCAGTTGCAGAATCTCCTTTAGAACCTGGTTTAATTTATACGGGTTCTGATGATGGTTTGGTACACATCACTAAAAATAATGGTGAATCTTGGGATAACATTACTCCTAAAAAAATGCCAGAATGGATGATGATTAACTGCATAGAAATTGATCCTTTTACAAAAGGTGGCGCTTATATTGTAGGTACAAAATACAAATCTGGTGATTATTCACCTTATATCTACAAAACAGAAAATTATGGTAAATCTTGGGATTTAATTGTAAACGGAATTGCGAATGAAGATTTTACAAGAGCTTTAAGAGCAGACCCAAAACGTAAAGGTTTATTATACGCAGGTACAGAAAGAGGTATGTATATTTCTTTTGATGATGGTAAAAACTGGCAAACTTTTAAACAAAATCTACCAATTGTCCCTATTACAGATTTAGCAATAAAAGACGATAATTTAATTGCTGCAACTCAAGGTCGTTCTCTTTGGATTATTGATGATTTAACTCCTTTACATCAGTTAAACACATTAGAAAAAGAAGATGTTATTTTGTACAAACCAAAAGATGCTTATAATTTATCTGGTGGTAGAGGAAGAACTTCTAGAACTTCAGGAACAAACCATTCTGGAGGTGTAAATATTTATTATTATATCAATGAACTAAAGGAAAAAGATGTTGCATCTATTTCTATTTTTGATGCCAATGATAACTTGATTAAAAAATTCTCTACAAAGCCTGATAAAGATAAAAAAGAAGGCAAATTGAACATAGAAGAAGGCAACAATATTTTTAATTGGAACATGATGTATGATGGTGCAGAATCTGTAAAAGGTATGATTTTATGGTGGGCTTCTTTGTCTGGACCAATGGCTTTACCTGGTACTTATAAAGTTGAATTGACTGTAAATGATGTGAAAAAATCGAAAAACTTTTCAATTGTTAAAAACCCAATGTCTGAAGCTTCTGAAAGTGATATGAAAGCTCAGTTTGATTTTATTAATGACATCAACAAAAAAATGACTGAAATTCATAAAGCTTTAAAGAATGTTGCTAAAGTTAAAAATCAAGTTGGTTTGTTAAAAAAATCAATCAAAGACAAAAAGAAACATAAAGATTTAATTGATTTTGCTGATAAATTAGTAAAAGATATGACTATTGTTGAAGAAAAATTATATCAAACAAAATCTAAAAGCGGGCAAGATCCTTTAAATTATCCAATTCGTTTGAATAATAAATTAGGTCATTTAAATTCGTTAACTAGAATTGGAAACTATGCACCAACAAATCAAGCCATTGCTTTTAAAAATGAAATTACAAAAGAAATTGATCTAGAATTGGAGAAGTTATATTCGTTATTTGATAAAAATGTAAAAGAGTTAAATACTAAAGTTAAGGAGAGTAATATTGATTTGATTCAGTTGGATTAATTATAGTGTAATTTATTTTCTTGGTATACTTTTTAAAAAACTCAAAAGAGTGCTAAAAAGTATACCAATTTTAAATTAATTGCTATACATATTCTGTTGAAAATAAAACACGTAAAAACAAAGTCCAAAACAGAAGAGTTGTAATTAAACTTATTAAAAATAAATTATTTCATATTTTTATCTGTCATATACATTCCGTAAAATAAACTCAAAATAATTTTATAAACCCAAAATTGAATCCATTTTCCGTTATTAAAATTTGTTTCTGCAATATTTATTAAATTTCCTGAAAATATATCACTAAAACTATTTATTAGCAATGAAATTATAGTTACGAAAACAAAAAATGGAACTGAAATCTTAAGTGTATTTACCCAAAACTCTTTTTGTTTTACTTTTTTTAAAAACGACATAATTTTTATTTTTAACGGTGAGCAATATTAACAAAATTATAATTATATTTGATACTTATTCAATATCACTTTCATTCTCCAAAATAAATGAAGAGTAGATCACTTTTTATCTTATGTACTTTTATCATCTTATTTGGCATAAATAAATTCAGCTTACATAAAGACATTCACAGACAAAATGAAAATCTTACTGTTGTAAACATTTCAGGTAAACAAAGAATGTACAGTCAAAGAATCTCAAAATTAGTTTTGACATACAACAATGTTAATGAAACTTTTTTTTTGGAAAACACCATAAAATTAGAAGAAATTCTTTCCGAATTTTCTAAAGCCCATCAACTTTTAAAATCTAATTATTTTGAAAAATATGATGATTTCTATTTAAAAGAATATTTTGGTGAAATTGATATGTTTTATTCAAACATCATTAAAAATTCAAGATTACTCATCAAAAATCAAAATGATAAAACTGAAATTAACAAATACATCAACTTAACCTTATTCAACACTGAACGATTTTTACCTATAATGGATAAAATTGTAGTTAGATATGAAGAAATAGGAAGAAATAGAGGGCAGAGTATTCTAAATCGCGAACTTACTTTTAATATAATTCTTGCTATTTTATCTATATATGCAGTTTTCTTTGTAATTTTTCCTTTGGCAAATGCTAAAAGAGAATAAAACTAAGTTAGCTTTATTTTAGTTTTTCATTATTATGATGACGATTATGATCTCGTTTTGTTTTAATATCTAATTTCTTATCAAAAGCATCTTGTAAATCAATACCTGTTTGGTTTGCCAAACATAGTACAACAAACATAACATCTGCTAATTCTTCTCCTAAATCTTTATTTTTATCAGATTCCTTTTCGCTTTGCTCACCATATCTACGTGCAATAATTCTGGCTACTTCACCAACTTCTTCTGTTAATTGCGCCATATTTGTAAGCTCATTAAAATAACGAACTCCGTGAGTTTTAATCCAATTATCTACTTGTTCTTGTGCATTTTGAATATTCATCTTTTTTGCGCTTTCAAATATATTTTAGTTTAATAAAATTGCTAAAAATTCATAGTTACACCTAGAGTTCCAGGTGCAAACTGCAAGTTCCAAGCTACTTTTTTATCCTTTTTAATTTCATTGTATTTATCATCATACTTTGTGTCTAAAAAACGATCTATGGCTTCTACAATAAAAATACTAATTGCTGTAGAAAAAGCAACATCAGAAATCCAATGAAAACGATCTAAAATTCTACTAAAACCTGGTATAGAACCAATGGTATATAAACCAGCTTTTATCCATGGATTTTTAAATTGTTTAGCAATTACGTAAGCATTTGTAAAACCTAACATTACATGACCAGAAGGAAAAGAATCGTAATTGTAAACGCGATCTATATGAAAAGGATCGAATGTAGCTTTACCTACTTCTATTCTAGGTCTGGCTCTACCAATAATTCTTTTTGATACTTGCTGTAATAAACCAGCAGCAGAAGCAGATGAAATCAATAAAACTCCTGTTCTTCGTAATTTAGGGTTTTTAGTAAACAAACCTGCTAAATAAACAGCACCTGTTAATCTGTAATTGTTATTAGGGTCTCCAATATTATTACCATAGTTTACTAACCAATTTGGTGCTTTGGGTCTGTAATTTACAGCCCATCTATCTACATTATCATCAATAAAATAAAAAGTTGTAGTACCAGCTGCAACATAACCTAAATTTGTAAATTGCTTTTTTTGCCAATACAAAGGTCTTGAATATGCATAACCCATACCTCCTGCAATATTACCTAAATCATAGGTAAAATTTTGCCATAGATTTTTTTCTGTATCTAAATTAAAAGATACTTTTTGATTTTGCGAAAAGCTATTGAATGAACAGAAAAATAACAGAAAAAGAAAAACTCTTTTCATCATAAAAAAAAATTTGAATCCACAAATATAGTGGTAATAAAATAATTTAGTTTATTTTATATGCTATTCAATATTAAAACCATAATATATTTTAAGTATCAATAAAGAAGAACGTATAGAGATTATTCTTTTAAGCTAAAAATTCACAAACAGTTTCATAAAAATCTTTGGGATTTTCTGCGTGCAACCAATGACCTGCATTAGCAACTTCTACAACTGTATTATTAGGAAAATGATTATCGATAATAATTTGTTCTTCTGGAATTATATAACCCGATTTCTCTCCTTTTAAAAACAAAGTATCTTTATCAAAGGATGTATTTTGAGGTAAAGGTTTACCAACTTCTGGATTATTTTCTGTTAAAGATTGTAAATTAAATCGAAAGCCTAATTGTCCTTTTTCTACCCAATAAACATTTTTCATTAAAAATTGACGAATGCCCAATTCTGGTATATATTTACTCAATTGCTCATCTACCAGTTTTCTTGAATTTTGGATAGAAAAATCAACAGAATTTAAACCTGCTAAAATTGCATTATGGTGTGGTTCATAGGCTTTAGGTGAAATATCAACAATAATTAATTTATTAACGAAATCTGGATAATTTACAGCAAACAACATTGCTGTTTTTCCGCCCATAGAATGCCCAATAATATTTACATTTTCTATTTGATGATGTTTTATGTAGTTGTATAAATCTTCTGCTAGAAGCTCATAATTAAAAGCATCTGTATGAAAACTGCGTCCGTGATTTCTTTGGTCTATTAAATGTACTTGGTAATCTTCTGAAAACTGATTTCCCAAAGTTTTCCAATTATCAGACATGCCAAAATAACCATGTAAAATAAGCAATGGCTTGCCTTCTCCTTTTATTGTTGAATGTAGTATTGTATTTTCTGTCATTTTCTTTTCGCTGTAAATTTGAGTTAAAAATTGCTGTTAAAACAATTCTTTACTGCTAATGTCTAAATAATTTCGTTTTACAAAAATTAAAATAGTTTCTAAAACTTCGCCCATATTTTTACATTTTTTAAACTCAACATCACCCACATAATCTATTAAATCTTGTTTTAAACGTTCTATATGTTTTGGAAAAGAAATATTATCTTGTTTCATACATCTAATGATGTGCTGAATTCTATCTGGTGAGCTGATCATTCTTTTTGCAATGTAAGATCGTTCTTCAATTTTATACTGATTTATAGAGCTGTTCTGTAATTTTTTACCAACCATTTCTACCATTTTAAAATTCTCTTTTAAGAACTGTAAATTGTACACTTTTAAATTACCTTCAAAAGATTGTTGATCAAAATCTATGGCTCTAATTTTATATACAATATGATCGAAATCGTGAATAGGTGTAATTACATAATTATAAGATCTCATATCACCCAAAAGACGAATAAAACAACGCTCTTTAAACTTCACAAATTCTTTTGCAATTTGCGACTTTTCTGATTCTGTACATTTTGGCAAAAAATTATCGATAAAATCATCACCAGGAATTCCAGAAATATGCTCTTCTATTAAAGTGTCTTTATACACCAAGTAATTCATGGTGTAAGGAGATAAAATGTGCTCTAATTCTAAACCATAAATACGAGAAGCATCAGCCTGTTTTACATAAAAATAGGTAAAATTATCATTTAAAATATTACGAACTTTAATACGAAAAGGTTTAGAATTACCAAACGTACAAAAGTCTATGGCATCTATATTTAAAAAAGGAATGGTATTATCATTACCATCAGAATGTAAAATGGTGTAAATCTTTTTTAAACTTAAATCAATTTCATTTCTATCCCATTCAGAATAATAAGTTCTTACCCAAAGTGTGTCTTCATCATTCTTATCAAACACAGTTACTGAGCCCTGAAAACGCAATAAATCGTTGTACAAAATACTAATTTTAGTACTTCTGTTGTGTTTTTTTAAAAACGCTGTTAGTAACTTACTAACAGGAAAAGTAGGTTTTTTTTTAGATATTAATTTTTGATTATCAGCCATAAATTCTGTGGTATTTTACAAAAATAGGGATTAAATTAGACGATTTCAAACATCTTACCAGGTAAAGGCTTTGTAACACCTTTTAATTCCATTTGTAATAAAATTGATGACAATTGAAAAATAGGAATATTACATTCTAAAGAGATTACATCTAGAACTTGAGCTCCTTTTAGGTGTAATAAATCGTAGATTTTTTGTTCACTTTCATTCAAATCAATAAATAATTGTTTTTGAATTACTATAGGTTGTTCTTTAATATCCCAATTTAGCATTTTAATAATATCTGATGCAGATGTTAACAAATGTGCATTATTATTTTTTATTAAATTATTGCAACCTTTACTATAAATATCTGTTGTTCTTCCTGGCACTGCAAATACATCTCTATGATAAGAATTTGCAATATCTGCAGTTACTAAAGAACCTCCTTTAGATGCACTCTCTACAATAATTGTTGCTTTAGAAATACCTGCAACAATTCTATTTCTCTTTAAAAAATTCTCTCTTAAAGGTTGTTCTTCACTCCAAAATTCTGTTAAAAAACCACCATTTTCATTTACTTCATTAATATATTTTTTATGCACTTTAGGGTAAATTTGCTCAAAGCCATGAGCCAAAACAGCAATAGTTTGCAAATTATTTTTTATAGCTGCTTTATGTGCACAAATATCTACACCATAAGCAAAACCACTAACAATTATTGGGTTATATTCTGCTAATTCAGTAATTAAATTATTTATAAAATCTCTTCCATAAGAACTCATATTTCTGGTACCAACAACAGATATTATTTTATCATTTTCTAGATTGATGTTACCATCTCTAAAAAACAAAATAGGGCTATCAATACAATTCTGAAGATTTTTAGGATAGTTTTTATCTAAAAAATAAGTGTACTTAATATTATTTTTTAAAATATAATCGAGTTCTTTTTCTGCAAGTAATAAATTTTCTTTGTCAAATAAATGTTTTAATGCATGAGCTCCAATACCATTTATTTTTTCTAAAATTGATGTTTTTTCATTGAAAACTTGCTCAACATCACCTACATTAACTATTAATTTTTTAGCCAAAATATCTCCTATAGCTTTGCTTTTTTGTAAGCGTAAAATGGCTAATAATTTTTCTTCTTTCAATAGAACTCAATTTTAAATACAATATATAATTTTTTACTGATATTTTTTTGAAATAATTTAATTTATAAAATAAATATTCTACTTTTGTATTTATGAATTTAGCCAACTATATAAACGATTTACTATACAGATACGATTGCGTAATTGTACCTGATTTTGGAGGTTTTGTAACTAATAAAATAGGTGCAAGTTTAGATGAAAACACGCATATGTTTTATGCACCTTCTAAACAAATTACTTTTAATAGTCATTTAAAAATAAGTGATGGTTTATTGGCTAACTACATTGCTTCTTCAGAAAATATTTCTTTTGAAAAAGCTTCTAATGCAATTACTTTATCTGTAATTAGATGGCAAAATGAATTACAATCTAAATCTTTAGAGATTGGTGCTATTGGTGCTTTATCTTTAAACGATAATGGTCAAATTATTTTTGAACCAAACAGTACAGTAAACTATTTACCAGAATCTTTTGGTTTAACTACAGTTACAAATTCAGCAGTAAAAAGGCATCAAGAAATTGTAAAGCCTTTGGTACCTATTGTTAATAAAAAAGAAAGAAAAGGAATACCTACATTTATTAAGTATGCTGCTACAGCTGCAATTTTATTAACTTTAGGTTTTACAGCTAATAATTTTTATCAACAAGGTAAACAAGAAACCATACTTGCTAATCAGCAAAAATCTTTAGAGAAAAAAATACAGACTGCAACATTTGTAATTTCTAACCCTTTACCAACTATTGAGTTAAACGTGGTAAAAGAAGCTGCAAAACCATATCATGTTGTTGCTGGTGCTTTTCAAATTAAAGAAAATGCTCAGAAAAAAGTTGATCAACTTAAAAAACAAGGGTTTAATGCCAGTATTATTGGTGTTAACAAATGGGGTTTAACTCAGGTTGTTTTTAATAGTTTTGCTGATAGAAATGATGCTATAAATAATTTGTATAAAATACAAGCTACTGCATCTAAAGATGCTTGGTTATTAGAAACAAAATAACTTTTATTTAGGATACTATCCTTATATCTTTGCAGAAATTTTAAAAGAATGGAAGCAAAAAAATCTATAGAATCTTTAACTGTACTTACAGATTTAGTTTTACCTGGAGACACTAATTATTTAGATAATCTTTTTGGTGGCGAATTATTAGCTAGAATGGATAGAGCTTGTAGCATTGCTGCCAGACGTCATTCATCTAGAATTGTAGTTACTGCTTCTGTAAATCATGTTGCTTTTAGTAAGTCTGTACCTGTAGGTAGCGTTGTTACTATAGAAGCAAAAGTTTCTAGAGCTTTTAACTCTTCTATGGAAGTTTATGTTGATGTTTGGATAGAAGACAGACAATCTGGTAAAAGAACAAAAGTTAACGAAGGTATTTATACATTTGTTGCTGTTGATGAAACAGGAAAACCTGTACAAATACCGAGCTTAATACCAGAAACAGATTTAGAAAAAGAACGTTTTGATGGTGCTTTAAGACGTAAACAATTAAGCTTAGTTTTAGCTGGTAAAATAAAACCAAATGAAGCTACTGAGCTAAAAGCTTTATTTAGTTAAAAATAAAAAAAATGGAATTCTTAAATCATTTTAAAATTTTAGAGTCTTTTATTATTCTTATTTTAGGCTTTTTCATTAGGTTACTCGTAACCAACTCTTTAAAGAAAATTCAATTAAAATTCGGTTTTCAACAAGCAAGAATAATTGTAACGAATAAAATAGTTTCTGTACTAATTTACATTACTTTAATTGTTGTTATTGCTTTTATTTGGGGAGTTGATGAAAAGCAATTATTAATTTACATCTCTTCATTTTTAACCATTTTAGGGATTGCCTTTTTTGCACAATGGTCTATTCTTTCTAATATTACAGCAGGTTTAATTTTGTTTATTAATTATCCTGTAAAAATTGGAGATACAATTACAGTACTAGAAAAAGACAATAACATTACTGGAAAAATATTAGATATTGGTGTGTTTTTCATCACTTTAAAAACGCCAGAAGGCGAATTAATTACAATACCTAATTCTGTAATTATTCAGAAAAACATTCGTTTTAAAGCTTAAAATATCTTTAAAAAAGAAAAAGTGCAATTAAAAATTGCACTTTTTTTTATTGACAATAATTAAATATTATGCCATCTGCTCTTCGTGTTTACCTTCGTAAACCTCTTCTACTAATTTATCATTAAATGCAGGTAAATCATCAGGGTTTCTACTTGTTACTAAACCAGCATCTACCACAACTTCTTCGTCTGACCAATTTGCACCAGCATTAATAATATCTGTTTTAATAGAACTAAAAGAAGTTACATTTCTACCCTGTAAAACGTCTGCTTCTGCCAATAACCAAGGTGCATGACAAATAGCTGCAACAGGTTTATGATTATCGAAAAAAGATTTTATAAAACTAATTGCGTTTTTATCTCTTCTTAAAATATCTGGATTAATAACTCCACCAGGAAGAACTAACGCATTATAATCTGCTTGTGTAACTTCGTTTAAAGTTTTATCTACTTTATAAGCTTTACCCCAATCTCCATTGTTCCAAGATTTTATTTCACCTTTTTCTAGTGATACAATTTCTACATCTGCACCTGCTTTTTCTAATGTTTTTTTTGGTTCTCTTAATTCACTTTCTTCAAAACCATTTGTAGCTAAAATTGCTACTGTCTTTCTATCTAAATTTTCCATTTCTATGTTTTTAAGATTCATACAAAAGTTAATACTTTATTAACTCATTTCAAATTTATGAATGATTAAAACCATTGTTTAACTCATTAGATTGTGAAATTGACACAAATACTATTTTAAGAAAATTTTATCTTTTTAAAATCCAAGAAGCAGGATTTAAACGTGTTGTATTTTTAAATAACACAAATACAAGTTTTGTTTTTTTAGAAACTTTGTCTGTAAAAATTCTACCAATATCTTGGCCAACCTCTATTTTATCGCCTTTTTTAACAAAAGAGTTTTCTAAATTATTATAAGAAGTTATGTAGTTTCCATGACGAATTAATACATTTTTTGTACCTCCAGAACCCACCAAAATATTTAAAACTTCACCTTTAAAAATAGCTTTTGCATTGCTACCATTACTTGTTACAATATGTAAACCTGTTCCGTTTATGATAATTCCAGGAAAAGTTGGGTGTGGTTGTTTACCAAATTTTCTAACCACAATACCTTCTTTTACAGGCCAAGGTAACTTACCTTTATTAAGCTCAAATTTAGCTGCTAAAGCTTTTGCTTCTGGAGTTAATATAAAACTACTGCTCTTTTTAACAACTGTTTTATTTGTTTTAGATTTACTTTTACTTAATGCCAATCTATTGGCTTTAGCAATTTCTTCTTTAATAATTTTATCTATTCTAGCAGCAACTTTTCTCTCTTCTTTAGCATTTCTTTGAATCTCTCTTTTGTATTTACCTTCTTTCTTTTTGATTTGAGAGATTAAACTTTCTTGATTCTTTTTATCAGACTCAATTTCATTTTTTTGATTTTTTTCAACCAAAATTAAAGTGTCTTTTACTTTCTTCTGATAAAACAAAGAATCGTTTAATTTTTTAATAAAATTTGCTTGAACCTGAATTTGTTCGCCTTGTTTTTTTCTGAATTGTGTATACTGTTTGGTGTATTCTAATCTTTTATAAGCTTGATAAAAGTTTTGCGAAGACAATAAAAACATTAATCTACTTTGTTGTGATTTACTTTTATATGATTTGTAAATCATCTCTGCATAATCTGCTTTTAAAGCTTTTAATTCTTTATTTAGCTTTGTGATTTTTCGCTCATTTCCATTAATTTCGTTCGTTAAAAGCTTTGCTTCTAAATTAATTGTATTAATTAACTTATTACGAACATCAATTTTTCGGTTGATGTCTTTTAAAGCTTCTAAAGCATTTTTCTCTTTTTTAACTTCATTAAAAAGCAATTTGTTTAATTTTAGAATTTCAGATTTATACTTTTTTCGCTGATTTTCTAACTGCTTTCTAGTTTGACTAAATGCAGAGAAATTCATCAGAAAAACTAATGATAAGAGAAGATAATACTTTATAAACTTCATTAAAAAGATAACTTTTTATAACCTTTTGGTACACTAAAAGACATATTTACGTCTTCATTAAAAATAACAGATTTGTATTCTAAATCTATGGTTGTTAGCGATTTTTTATTCTTTGCTTTAATATTTATCCCTGTAGGGAAAACAACTTCATCAATTAAACTATAAGAAGGGTATTTTACATCTAATCGTAAATCTTTTTCTGTATTTATAATGGTTTGTTCATCTAATTTAAAATGTGCAGGGTTTATATTAAAGAAAACATCAAACAATGCTGCTTGTTTTTCTGGAGATAAAACATACCTGTTATTAACAATTTCTACTTCTTGATCTTCTGCTCTAACATCCATTAAAGATTGCCCTAAAAACAAATTCTGTAGCTGTTCAAAGTTAATTTCTACACCTAGTAATTCTTTTATCATAGAAAAATCGCCCTCAAAAGAATTTTTAAGTAAAGACGAATAATAACGTACAGAAGTTGGTGTAATTTCTGCTTTAAAAACCGTTATAAATTTGCTTCCTTTTAACCAAATTACTTCGTCTTTTTTCATTTTCATGCTAACAGATAAACTTTGCTTTGTTTTTCCATTATCAAAATTCATCTTTAATTTTGCATCAATTGTATTTTTATCAAAATTAGCAGCAACATGTTTTTTTGCTACTTTTCTTGCTGAAATACTTTTGGCTGTTGCAGTTGCATCAATCATGTTTTTTGTTGTTTTACAAGACGTAAATATTATTGTAAAAAAGAGAATGTATTTTATAAACTTCATGTATTAACTCTTCAATTTATTAGCTTTTTGCTGGTATTTATTTTCTTCTTTTACATTGCCTAAACCTTTATAGGTTTTTGCAAATTCATTATAAAAATCTACTTCCATTTTATCTTCTATTACAAAATCGATACCATTTTGTAAAGTAGTTAACGCATTTTTATAATTTTTCTGATTATTTAATGCTTTGGCTTTCATTAAATATACAAAAGGTTGTGCAGGAAAAAGTGTAATTCCTTCTTCACTAAACTTTAATAACTCTAATGGTTTATCTGCAGATAACTTTAAAATCTTTTCTAATACTTTATAAGATTTATCTGTTTTAAATTGATTGATTAAACCAGTTATATCTGTAAGGTTTTCATCTTTTTTTTCAGGTAACTTGGTATTCTCTAAACTATATTTAATTCTTTTTAATCTAGAAGATAACATATTATCCTTTTCTAAAGAATTCATTAAAGCAAAAGCTTTTTGATATTGTCTATCATACAAATAAAGTCTTACTAAAAACTCTTTTTCTTTAGGATTAATAGCTATTATTTTTTGCTGATTTTTAATCGCTTCTTTATAGTTTTTCTCCTTTTGGTTTATTTGAACCAAGTGCTTTAACATCCAAAGATTATTTACATCTTTAGCTAAAGCTCTGTTAATATATTCTTTGGCTAATAAAGTATTATTGAGTAATAAATAATTCTTAGAAAACTCAAAAAAAACTGCAACATCATTAATTAAAAGTTGATTACAATTTTCTAGGTTTTCAATAGCTTTTTGATGATTTCCAATCGATTTTTCTGATAATGCTTTAAAAAAATAATGCTGAAACTTTAATTCTGCTTCTTCAGTTAAATCTTCTTTTTCAGGTATACTGTCTTGCGATAAAATATCAACAGTAATTAGCATAAAGAACAAAGACAAAAGAGACAACTTTATGTTTGTAAAGTGCCTCTTATTATTAATATTTATTTTCTTTATGCTAGACATATATTATGTTAACTCTGTATAATCACCAATACTTACAGAGGTAAATTCGCCATTATATTTTGCGTGATTACCAATCATTGCATTATCTAAATTAGCATTAGAAATGTCTACATTCTTTTGAATTAAAGAATTAACAATTGTAGAATTATTTACTAAACTATTAGAACCAATAGAAACATATGGGCCTACTTTAGAATCTCTTAAAACTACGTTTTCTCCTATATAACAAGGCTGAATAATTTCTGAATTTTGTAACACAACATCATCAGAAACTAAGTTAACACCAGCTTCATGCTCAAACGAAAGAGTTTGTTTGTTAGTATCTACAGTTGGGTCTTTTTTACCACAATCCATCCAAGCATTTACAGTTCCAGGTATAAATTTTGCACCTTGTTGCTTTAAAGATTCAAGAACATTGGTTAATTGGTATTCGCCATTTTCTTTTAAATCATTATCTATTAAATGCTGAATTTCTTTTAAAACTTTTTCACCACTTTTAAAATAATAAATACCAATTATTGCTAAATCTGATACAAATTCTTTTGGCTTTTCTATAAAGTCTGTAATTACACCCTCTTGTAACTTAACCACACCAAAAGCACTTGGGTTTTCTACTTGACTAACCCAAATTGCACCATCTGCGTTTACATCTAATTTAAAATCTGCTTTAAATAAAGTATCTGCATAAGCAACTACACATGGCCCACTTAAAGATTCTTTTGCACAATAAATAGCATGTGCAGTACCTAAAGCTACATCTTGCACATATACAGAACCTTTTGCACCTAATTCTTTTGCAATTTTTAATAATTTTTCTTCTGTATCTGCAGGAAAACCTTTGGCTCTACTACCTATAACAAATGCAATTTCTTCTATTTCTTCATCTATTACAGAGGCAATATCTTCTACCAATCTTTGTACAATAGGTTTACCAGCTATTACTGTTAGCGGTTTTGGAACTGTTAAAGTATGAGGTCTTAAACGAGAACCAATACCAGCCATAGGGACAATAATTTTCATATAATATTTTTTAGTTAAACACTACTGCAAGATAACATTAATTAACAGATACTAAAATTGTTTTTTATTCTAAAAATCTCTTAAAATATTTTAGAATTGTTAACTCTCTCCCCATTTATAGGGAGGCTTCCCCCCATAAATAGGGAGGCAAAAATTTCACCATAAATAGGGATTGACAGATAGCTTTATTTCATTTAGATTTACAGTGTAGAAATAGATAAATAATCTTGTCCCCCAATTAGTTATTTATTTTTACACATAGATAGAAAATAGATAAATAATCCACCCCCCTTTGTTGTTTATTTTAAATGATGTAAAAAACCCAAGTTAACTCTTGGGTTTTTTGTTTCTTTGCAAAAACTTAAATCGTGAATTACCTTTCTGTAGAAAATATCTCTAAATCTTATGGAGAACGTGTTTTGTTTCAAGACATTTCTTTTGGTATTAGTAAAGATCAAAAAATAGCATTTGTTGCCAAAAACGGAACAGGTAAAACATCCATTCTAAATATTATTGCTGGTTTAGATACTGCTGATGAAGGCCAAGTAGTTAGTAGAAAAGATATTTCTATAGCATATTTAGCACAGAGTGATGATTTAGATCCAAATTTAACCATTGAAGAAACCATTTTTGCTACAGATAACAAAATACTTTCTATTGTTAATCAGTATGAAAAAGCATTAAAAAACCCAGAAGAAGCAGAAGCTTACCAAACTGCTTTCGATTTAATGGACCAATACAATGCTTGGGATTTTGAAACACAATACAGACAAATTCTATCTAAATTAAAATTAGACGATTTAACTCAGAAGATTTCATCGCTTTCTGGTGGACAGAAAAAACGTCTTTCTCTAGCTATTGTGTTAATTAGTAAACCAGATTTATTAATTCTAGATGAACCAACAAATCATTTAGATTTAGAAATGATTGAGTGGCTAGAATCATTTTTTGCCAAAGAAAAGATTACACTTTTTATGGTTACTCACGATCGTTATTTTTTAGAACGCGTATGTGATGAAATTTTAGAATTAGACGAAGGTAAAATCTACAAATACAAAGGTAACTACTCTTATTATCTACAAAATAAAGAAGAACGTTTAGCCCTAGAAGCTACCAATTTAAGTAAAGCCAAAAGTCTGTTTAAAAAAGAATTAGACTGGATGCGTAAACAACCAAAAGCTAGAACTACAAAATCAAAGTCTAGAACTGATGATTTTTACGCAATTAAAGAAAAAGCGCATCAACGCAGAAAAGATCATTCTGTTCAATTAGAAATAAATATGGAACGTTTAGGAAGCAAAATTCTTGAACTTCACAAACTGCATAAATCTTTTGGAGATAAAGTAATTTTAGATGGTTTCGATTACGTTTTTAAACGAGGAGAACGAATAGGAATTATTGGTAAAAACGGAACAGGTAAATCGTCTTTTTTAAATATTCTTACACAGAAAAGCCCTGTTGATGCTGGTAAAGTTGTTATTGGCGAAACTATTAAGTTTGGTTATTATACACAGGCAGGAATCAACGTAAAAGAAGGACAAAAAGTAATAGAAGTTATAAAAGAATTTGGTGAATACATCCCTTTATCAAAAGGAAGAAAAATTTCTGCTTCGCAACTTTTAGAACGTTTTTTGTTTGATAAAAAGAAACAATACGATTTTGTAGAAAAACTTTCTGGAGGTGAACAAAAACGTTTGTATTTGTGTGCTGTTTTAATTCAAAATCCTAATTTTTTAATTCTGGATGAGCCTACAAACGATTTAGATGTTGTTACCTTAAATGTACTCGAAAACTTTTTGTTAGATTATCCTGGAAATTTATTGGTTGTTTCTCACGACCGTTATTTTATGGATAAAATTGTGGATGCTTTATTTGTTTTTAGAGGCGATGGTGTTGTTGAAAACTTTCCTGGAAACTACTCAGATTTTAGGGCTTATGATAATTCTACAGAAAAAGAAGTAGAAAAAGAAAAGCCTGTTGTAAAAAAAGTAGAAAAGAAAACTACTAAAAGCAGCTTAAGTTTTAACGAAAAAAGGGAATTTGGTGCTTTAGAAGCAGAAATTGCAAGGTTACAAAAAAGAAAAGACACCATTGAACAACAGTTTGTAAACGTAGAAATTGCTGCAGATGATATTCAGAAAAAATCTGAAGAGTTGCAAGAAATCATTATTACTTTAGAACAAAAAGAGGAACGTTGGCTTGAAATTTCTATGAAATTAGAAGATTAATCTACACTAACAATATTTTTTTCTTTTACTAATTCTTCATTATTAAAGCGTAATAATATTTGTGCAACTGCAACTGTGTCTTTTTCGCAATACCTAACAATTCTTTCGATATCTTTTTCTTGGTAATAAACTTTGGCTACTTCACTACCATCAATATCATCTTTTGGTGATGGCACTCCTAAAATAGAAGTTAGTAGTTTTAAGGAAGTATAATGCTTGTAATCGCCAAATTTCCATAATTCTAGCGTATCTAAATGCGGAACTTCCCATGGTTTTTTACCAAATAAATTCAGTTTTTTAGGTAATTCTATTTGATGTACAATCATTCGTCTCGCAATAAAAGGAAAATCGAATTCCTTACCATTATGAGCACATAAAATATTTGTTTTTTTAGCAAAGTGTTTGTCTAATAAATCTTTAAAATCAATTAGAACCTTATTCTCATCATCACCATAAAAAGAAGTTATTCTTAGTTGTTTTTTGTCTTCTACATCTACAAAATAACCAACAGAAATACAGATTATTTTTCCGAATTCAGCCCAAATTCCTGCTTTTTCATAAAACTGTTTTGCTGTAAATTCATCTTTACGTTGGTATTGGGTTTTCTTATCGAACAATTCTTGAGTTGTTTTAGAGACGTTTTCCCAATTTTCTTCTTGTGGTACTGTTTCTATATCTAAAAATAGAATATCGTTTAATTTATAGGTAAGATTCATAGCTTTATTCCTTTTTCATTTCTATAAATATAATAAAAAAGAAAAAGCTCTGAATAAATCAGAGCTTTTAAAATTTCAAAAAATTTGTTTTTATTTAATCACTAACTTGCTAGTAGCAATTTTAGTACCTTCTGTAACTTTTAAAATGTATAATCCTGATGCTATTGAAGAAACATCAATATTAGATTTTGTTGCAGAAAAGCTAGTAGATAAAACTTGTTTACCTAATACATTAAAAATAGCAACTTCTTTTTTATCTGTACTATTAGTTGTAATTGTAAAACGACTATTTTTTACAGGATTTGGATATGTTGCAAAACCTTCGATTTGGTTATTTTTAACTGAAGCTGTTACATTATAAGTACCTAAAGGAAAAGGAGTAGTTGCAGTTGCATTATTTGTTCCCTCTTCTAAACCATCTACTCCACTGTAAGTCCAGTTCGAAGATGTAAAAGTTGTTCCTTCTGGTCCTGTATTAGATTTTCTGTAAGCCCAACCATCTAAATAATCATAAGCTTCTCCAGAAAAATCATTATTAACATCACCATAAACATCAATAATTTGACCATTTTCATACAACTCTATTGCATCATCTCCGTTAATAGTTAAAACTCCTGAAGTATAAGTTGGATTCATACCAAAAAATGCATTAAAGTTTGTTTCTTCAGTAGAAATATATATAAATGTACCAGCTGTAACTGCATCATCTGGAAAAGAAAACTCTACATTACCAGCAGTAGAACCTTGACCATTTGTTACAGAACTCACTCCGTAAACACTTAAATCTGAAATATCTTTTAAAACATAAATTTCTACACCTTTAGGAGTACCTCCTGAAAGAGATCCATCATAAATACCAGATATTACTAAACTATTCGTATTTGCACCATAAGAATTACCAACAACAGAAAAAGATTTATCGTCAACAGTAATAGAAGTTATAAGAACATCTCCAGTATAATTACCTTCTGATAATCCAGCTTTTAAACGCATGTATATGGTAGTTTCATCAATTGAACCAGAGTTGGGCGTTAATGTTACAGAAGAATCAAAACCAGAACCTGTTGTTAAAGAAACTTCAAAGTTTGTTGGTGCTGTAACTTTTAAATCTCCTAATAAAAACAAAGCTTCAACTGTAAAAGTTTGTTCAGCTGAAGGCAATCCATCAGCAATAGAATAATTAAAATCATCTAAATAAGCTGTATAATAAAACTGAGGATCTGCAGGACTTACAACACCTGTTAAAGTACCAGTGTTATTTACTGCACCTGCAGAAGACGCTACAGCATCTCCTGTATATGTATTTACAGACAACCCTGCTGCAAGCCTTAAATATACTGTTGCAGAAGCAATACCACCTGTTTGAGGAATTGAAGCAGAACTACCAAAACCAGTACCAGATGATAAAGAAACCTCGAAGTTAGCTGGCATTTGTAAGTTAATATTATCTGTTAAGTTTTCTCCTGAAATTACAACAGTTTGTTCTTCTGAAGGACCATAACCTTCGAAATAATCGAAACTAGAAGTTGAACCAGTTACTGTAATAGTTGGAGTTGTAGAAGCTATTTCTGAATATGTACCTACAGGAAATACTGATCCACATTCACCATTTGTTCCAGTATCATCAGACTTATCACAACCATCTAATGCATTTACACCACTAAAAGTCCATTCAGAAGCATCAAAAGTTGTACTTGGACCTTTACCACTATCTCTATAGGCCCAACCATCTAAATGATCCCAATCTGTATTTGAACCATCTTCACCTATTCTACCTAAAAGATCCACAATTGTACCATTTTTATATAATATAATTGTGTCATCACCATTAACACTAGCTACACCATCTTCATATTGAGGTGTAACTCCTAAATATTGTGTAAAACCAGCTGAAGACCCAGTATTACCTAGATAAATATAAGTACCTGCTGAAATATTATCATTAGGAAAAGTATACTCTTCACCTGCAGCATCAGCTCCATTGGTTGTACTTTCTAAACCGTAAATACTTAAATCTGATATATCATTAACTGCATATAACTCAAATCCTTTTGGAAAACCTCCTGGCAAAGGACCATCAATTACTCCTGTAATTAAAAAGTCTTGCCCAAAAGACAGTAACGTAAAACTAAAAGTTAATAATAATGTAAAAAAGTAATTTTTTTTCATGTTTGTTTGTTTTTGAATTAAAGGGATAAATTTAATAAATTTTATTTAGTAATGGTAAATATGTCTGATTATGTTATTGTTAAATGCTAATATTAATATTTAGGTTACAATATTAAATCATTGTTAAGAAGCTGTTATTATAATAGAATTATGAGTATTTTTGAATTTTATCAGATAAAATATTATGAATAAAAAAGATATTAAAATCTTATTAGTTGATGATGAGCCAGATATTATTGAGATTATTGGTTACAATCTAAAAAACGAAGGCTATCAAATATTTACAGCCGCAAATGGTTTAGACGCCGTAAAATCTGCAAAAAAAAATATACCTCACCTAATATTATTAGATATTATGATGCCAGAAATGGATGGTATTGAGGCTTGTGAAAAAATTAGAAAAATTAAATCTCTAGAAAATGTAATAATTGCTTTTTTAACTGCAAGAGGTGAAGATTATTCTCAAGTTGCAGGATTTGAAGCAGGTGCAGATGATTATATTACCAAACCAGTAAAACCAAAAGTTTTAGTAAGTAAAATAAAATCTTTACTAAGAAGACTAAAAACTGAATCTGAGACTGAAGATTCTCTTAAACTTGGTGATATTATTATTGACAGAGATGAATATGTAGTTTATAAATCTGGCAAAAAAATTGCACTACCAAGAAAAGAGTTTGAACTTTTTTCGCTTTTAACATCTAAACCTGGTAAAGTTTTTAAAAGAGAAGTTATTTTAGATACTGTTTGGGGTAATGAAGTTGTTGTTGGTGGCAGAACAATAGATGTGCATATTAGAAAACTTAGAGAAAAAATTGGTGATAACCATTTTAAAACCGTTAAAGGTGTAGGTTATAAATTTGTTTTGTTAGAAGACGAAGGTCAATAAAAAATAATTAAGAGTTAAATACTAGAATTTTTGAAACTAAAAAAAACATACTCTTATGCTTTATGGTCGGCTATTTACCTAACCTTGCTTGCGGTTGTAATTTCCATGATTTCTTATTTTATAATTAGTGAACATTTAGGTATTACCACAATCTTAATTTCTTCGATTGTATTATTTATTATTTCTTTTTTTATTATTCAATACAGAGCTGAACATTTTATTTACAGAAGGTTAAAAAAATTATATCAAGAAGTTTCTATTTTAAATGTAAATGATTTAAAAAGAGAATCTGCAACTACAGATATAGAAAAACTATCTAAAAGTATGCAAAAGTTTGTTGAAGGTAAGCGACTAGAAATAGAAAGCTTAACAGAAAGAGACTCTTTTAGACGAGATTTTTTAGGCAATGTTGCTCATGAATTAAAAACACCCTTATTTACTGTACAAGGTTATATTCTTACCTTAATTGAAGGCGCCATTAATGACAAACAAATACGAATGAAGTATTTAGAAAGAGCTAATAAAGGTGTTGAAAGATTGGTTGCTGTAATTAAAGATTTAGATATGATTGCTAAATTAGAAAATGAGGGAACAAAATTAGATGTAGAAGTATTTAATATCTTAGAGCTGATTCAGAATGTTTTTGATTTGTTCGAAATGAAAGCCAAAAAAAGAAACATCACTTTAACTTTTGATAAAACTCATGAATTTCCTGTTTTTGTAAAAGGCGATATAGAAAAAATTGAACAAGTATTAATTAACTTAGTTGTAAACTCAATTAAATATGGAAAACCTAATGGAAAAACTTACGTTAGTGTTCAAGATTACTCTGAGAAAAAATTTATAATTAAAGTTGTTGATAATGGTGAAGGAATTAAAAAAGAACATATTTCACGATTATTTGAACGTTTTTACAGAGTAGACCAAAGTAGATCTAGAGAGCAAGGTGGCTCTGGTTTAGGCCTTTCTATTGTAAAACATATTGTTGAAGCCCATGATGAAAACATCTTACTAAAAAGTGTTTATGGTGAAGGTTCTGAGTTTTCTTTTACACTCGAAAAAGCGAGGTAAAGAAATATATACATCTTCTGATTTATATAAAAACAATTTGAATGTTAGCTTAAAGCTTTTTTTTTGCTAAACTAAATCAAAACCAATATCTTTTCTGTAATTCATTTTATCGAAATTAATTTTATCAATGCTTTTGTAACTTTTTTGTAAAGCTTCTTCTATAGTATTTCCAAAAGAGGAAATAGCCATAACTCTACCTCCGTTTGTAACAACTTTATTGTCTTTTATCTTAGTACCTGCATGAAAAACAATTGAATCATTAACGTTATCAAAACCAGTTATTTCTTTTTCTTTTTGATATGCCTCTGGATATCCACCAGAAACTAACATTACAGTTGTTGCAGTTTTATCTGTAACAGAAAAAGATTTTTGATCTAAAGTTTGATTTGCAACACCTTCAAATAAATCGAATAAATCAGACTCTATTCTTGGCAATACAACTTCAGTTTCTGGATCTCCCATTCTTACATTATACTCTACTACAGAAGGGTTACCATTATCATTCATTAAACCTATAAAGATAAAACCTCTATAATCAATTCCGTCTTTTTGTAAACCAGCAATTGTAGGTTTAACAACCAGTTCTTCAACTTTATTTAAAAATGATTCATCTGCAAAAGGTACAGGAGAAATTGCACCCATACCACCAGTATTTAAACCAGTATCTCCTTCACCAATTCTTTTATAATCTTTTGCTGATGGTAAGATTTTATAATTTTTTCCATCAGTTAAAACAAAAACAGAAAGTTCTATTCCTTTTAAAAACTCTTCAATAACCACTGTCGATGATGCTTCTCCAAACTTTTGATTTGACACCATTTCTTCTAATTCTGCTTTAGCTTCATCTAAAGAATTTAAAATTAAAACTCCTTTACCAGCAGCTAAACCATCTGCTTTTAACACGTAAGGTGGCTCTAATGTTTCTAAAAATGTAAAACCTTCAGTTAGATTATCTTTAGTAAAAGATTGATACTTTGCTGTTGGTACATTATGCTTTTGCATAAATTGTTTAGAAAAATCCTTACTACCCTCTAATAAAGCTCCATCTTTTTTAGGACCAATTACAGGTATGTTTTTTAATTCTGCATCAGCTAAAAAGAAATCATGTACACCTTCTACTAAAGGCGCTTCTGGCCCAACAACTACCATATTAATATTATTCTGTAAAACAAGATCTTTTACAGCTATAAAATCAGTAGGATTGATATTAATATTTTTTGCAATTTTATCTGTACCAGCATTTCCTGGGGCTACAAAAAGGTTGCTAATTTTATTGCTTTCAGAAAGTTTTAATGTAAAGGCATGTTCTCTACCTCCAGAACCTAAAATAAGTACATTCATTTGTTGAGTGGTTAAGTCTGCAAATATATTTAAAATGTTTAGAATTCTACTTTTGAGAGAAGTACATTTTAATTTTAGTTTACTTTTTATTTAGTAAGCTTTTTCTTCTTTAAGAAAAACATTAAAAAATGTTTGAACAATTATTTTAATATCTAGAAAGAAAGACCAATTTTCTATGTAAAAAATATCTAATCTTACTCTATTTTTAATATCAGATTTTTTAATTACTTCTCCTCTATAGCCGCTAATTTGAGCAAGACCAGTAATACCAGGCTTTACAGAGTTTCTTACCAAATAATTTTCTATTTCGTTGGTATATTTTTTTGTTTGAATATTCATATGTGGTCTTGGACCAACGATACTCATATCACCAAAAAGAACATTAAAAAATTGTGGCAACTCGTCTAAACTAGTTTTTCTTAAAAATGCACCAACTTTTGTTATTCTTTTATCATTTTTAGATGCAGAAACTTTATCAGCATCATTATTAACCGTCATTGACCTTAATTTAAAACAAGAAAACTGACTACCATTAATTCCATCTCTTTTTTGTTTAAAAAACAAAGGCCCTTTAGAATCAATTCTTATAATTATCCATAAAATAGGTAATAGCCATGAAAGAATTGTAACACACACAATTAGTGAAAAAATAATATCTAGAATTCGTTTTGAAATGTGTGTTTCTACTTTCTCAAAAGGAAGTGGTTTTGGTTTTAAAACAGGAATTGTACCAAAATATTCTAAAATAAAATCTTTTCTATAGATCGCTTTATTTTCTGGTAGAATTCTTAGTTCAAGGTCTTTTTCTTCAGCAAATTTTCTAATTTTAGTAAGTTGATTTGCAGTAATCTCTGAAGGATTACAGTAAATTTCATCTACCTCTTCATTTTTAAGGTATTTAAACCCCTTTTTTACTGCTCCTAAATATTCTTGTGATTTGTATTCTGAATTTGAGAAAAAACCATTAAAACGATAACCAAAATCGTTTTTAGAATGAAATAAATCTTTTAATTTTTTTGCTGAGTTAATTCCACCAAACAAAACAATAGATCTATGGTCTTTACCTTCTGATCTAAACTTTCTAAGTATATAGAAAATAAAAAACTTGAAAAAAGTTATAAAAGATAAAATTAATAAGAAAATAAAAATCTGATTACCAACAACTTCCCCTTCTTTAAATACAGAAAAATAACTTAGATAAGCAAGACCAAAAACAAAAAATTGCGACATTAAAAGGGTAATAATAAC
The DNA here is from genome assembly GCF_045063625.1 of Polaribacter sp. Asnod6-C07. NCBI lineage: Bacteria > Pseudomonadati > Bacteroidota > Flavobacteriia > Flavobacteriales > Flavobacteriaceae > Polaribacter > Polaribacter sp. Asnod6-C07. The sequence goes on from NZ_JBEFOF010000005.1 coordinate 772,900, forward strand.
CCCAACTTGTGTATACCTATAAACGTTGTAAAACTTGGTATAATAGGTTGTTATTAACCAAGAAATAATAATGTAGGTAAGAAATGAAGTATTTAAATAGTCTTTAAATGAAGTTGTAAAAATAATTGAACATATTAAAAATAGATCAATTAAGATTACTAAAGGCTTTATATAAATGGATTTCCTTTGTTTCAATTCCTTATTTTTAAGAAGTTAGTCTAACATTTTTTTAATGTTATAAATTAATGTTAAACAGACTGCTAATATTATAATTTAAAAGGATAATAAAAAATAAAAGTGAAAAATAATTGAATTTTAAACAAAAAAAAGTAAAAAAAATAAAATTAAACTAATAAAAACCTCAAATATTATTGATAATTTATTTTAGAAAAATATAATTTTCTATAAACCCCATTTATAGAAGTATTTAATTGCAGATATAGTATGTCTGAAAAATAATTTCATATCTCTAGAGGATCCTTGTTTTAATACGTGTTTAATTTCTTCTTTAGGAAAATAAAGCTTTCTTTTTCCTGATTCATCTATTTTTTTACAAATATCTACATCTTCCATATACAAGAAATAACGTTCATCAAAACCTTTTAATTTTACATAATCATCAGTTTTGTAAAGGTGAAAACAACCTGCAAGGTAGTCTGCATAAAAAGGATTGGTTAAATCTTTGTCTTGGTATTGCCCTTTAAACACTTTTGGTTTTAAAATGGGTTTAAAAATTGGAAATCTTCTAGCAATGAGTTCTAAAAACTGTGGATATCTTCTACAAGAATATTGGTGTTCTCCATTTGGGAACAACACTTTTGGAGCAATCATCGCTAAAGATTCGTCATTTTTTAATTCTTGAATTAAATTAGGAATGACAGTTTTTTCGAAATAAACATCAGGGTTTAAAATTAGATGAAAATTGGATATATTCTTAATTTTTTCTATTACTACATTATGACCTGCTCCAAAACCTATATTTTCTCCAATTGCTATGTATTCTATTTCTATATCATTAAAAACTCCTTGAAACAGTTTTTCACTTGTATTATCAATTAAATATAATTTCTTGGTTAATGGAACGCTTAAAAAGGATTGTATTGTTTGTGACAGCTCTTCTAAATCTTCATTATAAAGGACAATTGATACTGTTAGTTCTAATTTCTCTTTCATTTTTTAATATGCTTTTTCTTCTCCTTTAAGAACATTTAAAACAGTCTGAATTATAATTTTAACATCTAAAAAAAAAGACCAATTTTCAATATAAAAAATATCTAATCTTACACGGTTTTTTATATCAGATGCTTTTTTTATTTCACCTCTATAGCCGCTTATTTGAGCTAAACCTGTTATGCCTGGTTTTACCACATGTCTTTTCAAATAATTATCTACATCTTTCTGATATTCTAAGGACAAACTTTCTAAATGTGGTCTAGGCCCAATAACACTCATGTCACCAAACAATACATTTATAAATTGAGGTAGCTCATCCATACTCGTTTTTCTTAAAAAAGCTCCTATTTTGGTTACTCTTTTATCATTCTTAGTAGCATGAACTTTATCTGAAAAATCATTTATTCTCATAGATCTGAATTTATAACAAATAAATTCTTCACCATTTAAACCTTCTCTTTTTTGTTTAAAAATTAATGGTCCTTTTGATTCTAGCTTTACTAAAACCCAAAGTATAGGCATTAACCAAGATAAAATAAAAACACAAATAAATAAGGAAAAGAAAATATCAAAAATTCTTTTAATGTATAAATTCTGAGTAAAATCGAATGGTAATTTATTAACATTAATTACCATTAAAGTATCATCATAGTATTCTACACTTTGATTCTTACTGTATAATTCTATGGAATCTGGAATTAATTTTAATACTATATCTTTTTCAGTAGCAAACTTGTTAATTTCATTTATTTGTTCTTTTGTATGTTCTGATAATGACAGATAAATCTCATCAACTTCATTTTTGTTCACATACTCAAATACTTCATTAAACTTACCTATTTTTTTTTTGTTTTTGTATTCTTTATTAGAGAAAAAACCTAAATAGTTATAACCTAAATTAGTTCTACTTTTAAACAACTTTATTACATTTTTTGCTGATTCATCAAACCCTAAAACTATAGTAGATCTTAAATTATTTCCTTTTGATCTATATTTTTTTAGAAGTATAAACCAGAAAAATTTATTCACTATTAAAGAAGCAGTAATTACTGATAAAATTAAAAATTGATTATTAACTATTTCTCCTTCATTAAATAGACCATAATATGCAAAATACCCCAAAAAAAACAAAAAAAATTGTTTTATAATTAGAGAAAATAATCTGAGAATTCTAGTATGTCTATAAACCTTGTAATAACTAGAAATATATGATGTTACACACCAAAATATTGTTAAATACAACAGAAAATAAAAATTAAGATATCCTTTATTATAAAGAAGATAAACTATTATGTTAGTCAATAAAATATCTACAATTAATTGTAATGGTTTTATTAAAAATGAATATCTTTTTTTCAATTATTTTTTTTTAAGAAATTATTCAATGTCGTTTTAAAATTTTCAAGAAAGAACATTTCTTCAAAATTCTTTGAATAATCTCTAATCCATTTTGGATCAAATTTATCTTCAACTGAAATAAAATAATTCAAAGAATTTTGCAAAGAAAAAACATTTTGTTCTTTAAAAAAAATTCCTGATGATTTAGATACATTTTTTTTGTTTTCAATAACTGTTTCTAAGGCTCCTCCTTTTTTAAAGGCTATAACAGGAACTCCTTGAGACATTACTTCTAAAGGTATCATACCAAAATCTTCTTCTCCAGGAAACAACAAGGCTCTAGAATTTTGGATATAAGACTTTAGTTCTGAATCTTCTAAAAAACCTTTAAATTCAATATTGTTATTCGCTTTTTTACTTAACTTCTCTTTTTCTGACCCATTACCTATTATAATTAACCTCTCTCCATTTTCATTAAAACAATCTACCAATAAATCTATTTTTTTATAAGGTGTTATTGCTCCAAAACTTAAAAAATATTTTTTATTATTTGATACAATTAAATCATTATTAAATAGTTCTGAAGATATTGGTGGATAAATAACAGCTGCTTTTTTATTATAAAATTTCTTAACTCTTAATGCTACATTTTTAGAGTTTGCTATATAAAAATCAACATTATCTTTTGTACTATAATCCCATTTTCGTAATCTTTTAAATAAGAATTTTACCAATGGCCTTATTAAAGGATTTATACTATTTAAATACTCATCTGTATATCCCCAACAATACCTCATTGGGCTATGAATGTAACATATGTGTTTTGCATTATTATTAATTAAGACTCCTTTTGCTGGTCCTGATTCTGAAGATATTATTAAATCATAATCATCTTTTAATTTTAACGAGTTTACAGCATTGGGGTATAAAGGAAAAATTTTTTGATAATATTTTCTAAAAAATGGTGTATTATATTTTGAAGTATAAATTTTATGCCCTTTTAAGTGATCTCCATATTGTTCTTTATCATAAAAAAGGGTATAAATATCTGCTTGTGGGTATAATTTTAAAATTGATTCAACTACTTTTTCTCCTCCTCTACGTGTAATAAACCAATAATGTATAATTGCTACTTTCATCTGTTTACATTTTAGTTTAGAAACTTAAAAAATATAAAAATCATTATTATTTAAAAAAAGAAATCCTTTTTTTATCATTCGATATATCTTGATAAATTAAACTCACAAAAAAAGAAAATAGAACAATCCCTCTAAATCTTTCCATTAAAGCTTCTGTAAAGCATTGAAGAAGAAAAAATAAAATAAAAGCTAGTCCCAGATAAGCCTTACCCCTGTAAAAAACTACAATTAGTCTAAAAGTTATAATTAGGAATATTACAAGCATAATTATACCCCCAGAAACAAAATAGTCTAAATATTGATTGTGTGCATTGGTATAAAGCACACTATTCCCTATTTTTTTTTGTTTTTCTATCAATTTTTCACGTCCTTTCTGCATTCCATGACCTTTTAAATATGATTCCATACCTAATTGATATGAAGTCTTGAATATATAAATTCTCGAATCATTTGAAATATTGTAGAATTTATTTTTTACAGAACTTTGAGAACTCAAAATTATTATAAGACTACAAATGGATAAAATAAAGATTAAATATCTCTTATTAATTCGTTTCTGAAAAAGTTTAAACACCATAAATAACCCATAAATAGAAAAGCAAATTATTGACATTCTAGAAATTGATAGAAAAGTAAATATAAGAAATATCATCATAGATAACTTAACAAACTTAACCCATTTCGTATTTAATGAATTTGAATATATGAGATAATGACCTGCTATAAAACCTATAAATAAGTATAGTGATAAGTAAATATGATGAAAACCAACTCGTTCAGAAATAATATGAAAAAAATAAAAGATTCGATAGTTATTATAATGTTCTTCTAATTTCCATAAATTTAAATAGTTATTTAAAACAAATTGTAAAACAAATTCATAAATAAAAAGAAATATTAATGAACATAATAGTAACAAAACAAAACTTTTTAAAATAAGTAAAATTTCATTTTTTTTAAGCTTTCTAACACTAAAATATATAGGAAACAAGAATAGGGTTAAATCTCTATCCCAACCACCAATAGGATCTCTTAATTTCATTAAAATTAGGGTAGCATAAAACAGCAGGACAACTGGATTAAAAAATGTCTTCCACTCTAATTTTTTGATAAAACTTTTCCCTGACAATATGATTTCTACAATAAAAAAAAATATTAACAAAAAATAACTTAATCTTTCAAATGGAAAAACCAAAGCTAATGATAATAAAATAAGATTTATTTTTCTCATTTACTATCTTCTGTTATTTTACTTGTAATAATATAGGAACTTGAAAACCACAAAAATAAACAGACAGGAATATATAAATAAGCTCCGTCAATAAATGCTACAATTAAGTAGGTTAAAACACCAATTCTTAATTGTTGCTGATTTTCATTTAAGTTTTCAATACCCCTTTGAAAACTTAAAATAACAGGGGTGAATACTTGTAGCACAAAAAAAAGTAAACCAATTAACCCCATTTGTTCTAAAATATCTTTGTAGGTCATTTCGCTAATTCCATAAAAAACTTTACCATTAAAAAAAAGAGACAGAGCTATTCCATTTCCCTTTAACCTTCCTCCTAAAGAAGGATCAAATATATAGCTAATATCTCTATCTAAAACAAAGACCATAAATAAAAAAATAGTTAATAGAACTACTAATCCAATATAAAGCATTTTCACTATATGTTTTCTATATGAGATGATTTCATAAATTACCAAACCTGCCCATACTGTTCTTGATAATGTTAATACCATTGCTATTTTCAATAAAATTTTATGATTTTTATGATTTTTTGCAAATGGAAGTAAAAAAAACATACATAAACCGAAAATATTACCATTTGCATAAGTTGATACTAACTTAAAAATTCCATTACCTCTATTATTGTGTTTAGAGTTTAAAAGACCATAATCTTTAATATTTACTGTTAAATAAGGTATCTCAAAAGCTACCCCTGTTTTTATTTTATAAATAAAAAGAAATATTCCAAAAAGACTTAAAAATAAAATACACCTGAGTATTATTTTACTAAAAAAAGCATTGTTTTTTAGAATATACTTTAGAGTTTTATCAAAGAATAATAAAAAAATAATTGGAAATATAACGAAATTTAATATTGCCGAAAACAGATAACCAATTGGTGGGTATTCTTCTACATAAAATAAATATGCTATAAAATAAAAAATAAAAGGTAAAATACATATAAATGCTTGCGCTTTTAGCTTATTTATTTTTTTTATTGATAGCCCTTTAATTAATGAATAACCAATAACTAAAAAAATAATAATATAGCCCCAAGTTATTGGAGTATTGGCTATTGCTACTCCTCCTTTAGGTAAAGCTACATTAAACACAATAGCTAAAACAAGAATTGTTTTAGCTATTGTATATTTAGTTTTTATTCGCATTGAAATAAGTATAATTTATTACACAACTTCGTTTATTTTCAAACGAAAATATATGTTTTTGAACAAATAAATTGATAAAATTTGTAATTATTAAAAAATAAACTTACATAATTTCTTTTTTTCATCTAACAATTCCTAAAATAATATTCATCTCCAAAATATATATCTCCTCGCTATTTCTTATATTGATATTGAATAAAGGAAACCATTCTTTTAACTCTTTAAATACAAAATAGTGTATAATTTATGAAAAACAATAAAAGTATGATTAATATATTCTATAATAATATTTGACTGTATAGGTTTTCATGATTTTGAACCATTTGCTCTACAGTAAAATAAGTATTAAATACATCAATGGATTTATTACTAAACTGTTTAAGTTTTAATCTATTTTCATATAAACTTAAAATATGTTCTATTGCTTTTGACACATCTTTAATAGGATATAGTAATCCATTGATTTCATCAAGACAAACTTCATTATTACCAACTACGTCTGAGGCAACTATAGGTAAACCTATAGAAGCTGCTTCCACCAAGGCAAAAGGAAGCCCTTCCCACCTTGCAGTTGTTAAATATAAATCTGTCACAGAAAAAAATTCTGCTATTTCTTTATGATTCTTAAAGCCAACAAAATCTATATTATTTAAGTCTTCATCAACTGCTTTCTGTTCTAATATAGGTTTATCATCTCCATCACCAATCCATATAAAGTGAATATCTTTATAATCTCTTAATTCCTGTGCAATTTTATACATAAGAATCATATTTTTTTGAATATCAAACCTTGATAAGGTAGAAATAACAAATTTACCTTTATATCTATTTGATAATTCTTCTACTTCTTTTTTCTTTAAAGGATTAATTCCATTATATATTTGACATGATAATGTTTTTTTTAAAACACCTTTATCTATACATTGCTCCTGTTCTCCCTTAGAAACATTAATTACTTTATCAGTAAAAAGTGTCATAAACCTTTCATAGGCAAAGTAGAATTTTCTTTGAATATTACTATATTTATGTATATGAAACCCTCTATATGCATATAGTACTTTAAGTTTCCAATTAAAAAGTTTTATGAATCTGTATGAACCTGCTCCTTTACCATTTGCTTGAAAAACTTGTATTTTGTTTTTTTTCACAAATTTCACAAGGTTAATAAAATGCTTAAAAGAAAACTCTCTGTGAGGTAATATAAACAGCCCCTTTACTCTTTTATTATTACTCCAAATGTTATAATAAGGTTCATCTTTAGGACAAGCTAAATAAATATCAAAATCTTCTGACATATTATTAATCATTGTGTTTATATAATTTGGTGCACCTCCATAATCTGCACGAGAAGTAACATGAATAACTCTTTTCTTCATCTTTTATTTATTTTTTAAAAAAAAATAATAGTAACTAATACTATTGTAAAATACAAAAACTATTAAGGTTGATATTAAAATACCATAAATTCCGTAATTTAATTTTATTCCTAATAAGAAATTAAGCCCAATATTAAGAATAAGTCCTAAGATTACAATAATTATAAGTTTATTTATTTTTTGTTCTCGGTAATAAAATCTATAAAATAAATCCCACACCATATACAATGGAGTTATTAAAATACCTAAATACACAATGTTTTTAAAAAAAATCATTTTTTTTATGTTAAGGTAATTGAAAATAAAATCTTTAAATAATTCAAGACCTATTATTAAAATAATAACACCGATTATAAAAAAAGGGATAAGCTTTTTTAGTGTTTTTAGAAAAATTAATCTTATTTCTTTCATACTTTCTACTTTATTAATTTGAACAAAAAAATTTGTTCTAATATCAAGTGAGCGTCTAATCATTATAGGAGCATATAGACCATAAGTATAATAAGTAATCAAACCCTCTCCCATATAGGATAAAAAATAAATATCTGATAAATCAATAAAAAACACAATAGACAGAATTACAAAAACTTTAATCATAGACTCATTATGAATTTCATTATTAATTATGTCTACTGTTTTATGTTTTATGAATTTAAGTAAAGGTTTTAAAAATAAAAACAGAAACACTATTAACTCCGATAAAAAAACTGATAATGATATTGCTAAATAATCTATCTCAGAATTAAATAAATATAGCAATGCGATTAAAAGAATTATGTCCAATACAATAACTGAACAGTAATATATTAATACAACATTATTGTTATTCTTAAATCTATTAATCAATAAAAATAAGTTAGAATTGATATTAAATACTCCCCATAGACATAATAATATTAAATGAAAAATTAGTTCTTTATTTCTAGAAAAAAAAATAGCTATAATTATGACTATTGAAGCACTAATACAAGCGAATATATTTATCAGCTTAAGTATTTTCCTTAAATATGAGATGTTATTTTTAAACTTGTTAATTTTATTTGAGTAAGTAATTTCAAATAGAATATTTACTAGAACTACAGCACCTATAACAGTTTTTGAAAAATAAAAATTATCTAATGTTGAAGAAACGGAAAAAAAAAACAACAAAAACATTGTTTTAAACACTACCAAACCTTTGGTGATGATTTTGACAAATATTTCTTTTACTAAAAAATCTAGATTTTTAAAATTCAAACGTTATTCTTTAATTTGATAATTTTTTTTGCAAAAATTTAGTAAGAAAATAAATAGATTCTTAATATTTTTATTTGTAATAACTTTTGTACCATTTAACAAAATTATTAACCCCTTCATTTATAGAAACTGAACTCTTATAACCTAAACTATTTAAATATTCATTATCGGCCCAAGTTTGAGAAACATCACCTGCTTGCATTGGCAAATAATTTTTAATCGCTTCCTTATTTAAACTAGTTTCAATTGCTTCAATAAAATCTGTTAAAAACTCTGGTTTTCCATTTCCTACATTTGCAATATGATATGCTGGTTTGTTTTCAGTTTTTACAGGTGGGTGTTTTAAGGTAATTTCTATTCCTTTTATAATATCATCAATATAAGTAAAATCTCTTTTCATCTTACCTTCATTAAAAATCTTAATCGGTTTTTCTTCTAAGATAGCTTTTACAAATAAAAAAATTGCCATATCTGGACGTCCCCAAGGCCCATAAACTGTAAAAAAACGTAAACCTGTAGTTGGTATATTGTACAAATGACTATATGTATGAGCCATTAATTCATTACTTTTTTTTGTAGCTGCATAAAAACTAATAGGGTAATCTACCCTATCTTCTGTAGAAAAAGGCACTTTCTTGCTTTCTCCATAAACACTCGAACTACTTGCATACAATAAGTGTTTTATTTTATAGTGTCTACAGCATTCTAATAAATTAAAAAAACCTACAACATTACTTTGTAGATATGCTTCTGGGTTTACAATACTGTACCTAATACCTGCTTGAGCTGCTAAATTAATAACAACGTCAAATTTATGTTTTATAAAAAGTTTTTCTAAATTTTCTTTATCTTCAAGATTAGTTTTTACAAAAATATAATTTTCATATAATGAGCTTTTAACTTCTTTGTTCCATTCTACCTCATCTCTCTCTATTCCAGTTTCTTTTAATCTAGAAAATTTAAGATCCACATCATAATAATCATTAATATTATCAAGCCCTATTACATAGTTACCTTGTTTAATTAATTTTTTTGCTAAATGGAACCCTATGAAACCAGCTGATCCTGTAATTAATATTTTTAACATTCTATAATTTAAAACTTATAATTTATTTCGTAAAAACCTTTATTTATTAATCAATTATTAAATGATAAAATTTATAAATTCAATTAATGAAGAATCCTTTTCAGATAAAACTATTTCTTCTTCTTTTAATTGCCAATCTATATTTAAATCTTTATCATTATAAACAACCCCGTCTTCTGCTTCTTTATTATAATAGTTATCACATTTATAAGAAAATATAGTGTTATTTTCTAAAACGGAAAAACCATGTAAAAAACCTCTAGGCACAAACAATTGTTTTGCATTTTCTTCTGACAATACACAACTAAAAGATTCACCATAGCTTTTAGATTTTTCTCTAACATCAACAACTACATCTAGAACTTTACCTTTAACAACTCTTATTAATTTAGCTTGTGAAAACTCACCTTTTTGAATATGCAAACCTCTTATTACTCCTCTATTTGATGTAGATTGATTATCCTGTACAAAATCTATTTCTAAACCTGTTTTCTCTTTAAATTTTCTTTTATTAAAACTTTCAAGGAAAAGACCTCTGCTATCCTTAAAAACTTCTGGTTCTATTATATAACAATCTTTTAAACCTGTTTCTGTAACTTTCATTAAATTTCCATCAAATTTCTACCATAACCACTCTTTAATAAAGGTTTAACCAAAACTTCTAATTGTTCTTTATTTATAAACCCACTACTATAAGCAGCTGCTTCTATAGACCCTATTTTTAAACCTTGTCTTTCTTCTATTGCTTCTACAAAATTACTTGCTTGCATTAAAGATTTAAAAGTACCTGTATCTAACCAAGCAGTACCTCTATCTAATATTTTTACTGATAATTTACCTTCGTTTAAATATGCTTTATTTATATCTGTAATCTCTAACTCACCTCTTTTACTAGGGATTAAGTTTTGTGCTTTTTGAATCACTGAGTTATCATAAAAATAAATACCAGGTACAACAAAGTTCGATTTTGGTGCTAAAGGTTTTTCTTCTATTGAAATAGCTATCTGATGCTCATCAAACTCAATAACTCCATACCTTTCTGGATCATTTACATGATAAGCATACACAATTCCTCCATCTGGGTTTGTATTTTCTTTTAATGATTTAGATAAACCTGTTCCATAGAAAATATTATCACCTAAAATAAGCGCAACTTTATCATTACCTATAAATTCTTTACCTATTAAAAAAGCTTCTGCTAAACCATTTGGGTTTTCTTGTGTTTTATATTGAAAATTACAACCAATATTACTTCCATCCCCTAATAAATTTTCAAAAAGAGGTAAATCTTTTGGTGTAGAAATAATTAAAACATCTTTAATACCTGCTGATATTAAAGTTGATAGTGGATAATAAATCATAGGCTTATCATATACTGGCATTAATTGCTTACTTACTGCTAAAGTAAGAGGGTGCAATCTTGTGCCTGAACCACCTGCTAAAATTATCCCTTTCATTAATTATACTTTTTAATGTACCAGTTTATAGTTTTCTTTATGCCTTCGTCAAAATTTTCATCTGCTTGCCAGCCTAATTCTTTTTCAATTTTAGTAGCATCAATTGCATACCTGAAATCATGACCTAACCTATCTTTTACAAATGTAATCTGATTATTATAAGAGTTATTTTTAGGAATTATTTCATCTAAAACACTACAAATCTTGTTAGCAATGTACAAATTATTATATTCATTTTTACCACCAATATTGTAGGTTTCTCCTGCTTTTCCATTTTTAAAAACAAGTTCTATTCCTTTACAATGATCTATAACATATAACCAATCTCTAACATTTTTACCATCACCATAAATAGGAATATTTTCTCCTGAAAGTGCTTTTCTAATTATGGTTGGTATCAATTTTTCGTCATGCTGTTTAGGCCCATAATTATTGGAACAATTTGTTGTAACAACATTTAACCCATAAGTATGAAAATAACTACGAACTAAAAAATCTGATGATGCTTTTGAAGCACTGTATGGACTATTTGGAGCATAAGAGGTTTTTTCTGTAAAACAACCTGTTTCTCCTAAAGAACCATAAACTTCATCTGTTGAAATATGATGAAATCTAGCGTTAATAAAATCATTTTTATAATTGTTAGCTGAATCCATCCAATGATTTTTAGCTACATCTAATAAATTAAATGTTCCAAAAACATTTGTTTTAATAAAACTATCTGGATTATTTATAGAATTATCAACATGAGATTCTGCTGCAAAATGAATAACACTTGTAAAATGGTATTGCTTAAATAAACTTTCTACCAATTTTCTATCACAAATATCTCCTCTTACAAAAGTATAGTTAGAATTACCTTCAACTTCTTTTAAATTCTCTAAATTTCCTGCATACGTTAATAAATCTAAGTTAACTACACTTAAATCTTTCTGTTTTTCTAAAATAAATGGAATAAAATTAGAGCCAATAAAACCTGCTCCTCCAGTTATTAAAACTGTATGCATTATTTATTTTTTATAGTTTTCTAAATATTTATTTACTTTAAGTAAAAGCAAAAATACTATCATAAAACCAGCTGCTAAAACACCTAAAAGAAATGCGTAGTTTTTAGTAACTCCTTTTATTTCATAACCCACTGGCTGAAAATTAGAAATAACATTTATTACTTCATATTTATTAGATTTATCTTTTGCTATATTTCTTAAATCTGAATTTATTTTCCTACTAGTGTCAAATAACTCTAATTCTTTAGAACTTTTCTTTTGCCCTCCTAAATCTATGTTTGTACCAGTAGTTTGTTTTTTTGCTTCTTGGATCATTACATCCATATAAACTCTTCTTAAAGAATCTATTTGCACTAAATTAAGTCGATATAAAGAGTCAGTTCTATTTAAGTCTTGGTTCTGTAATTCTTTTAGTCTGTTAAAATATTTATTGTTAACAACTGAAGAAATAATTACATCATCTAACTTATTAAAAACATTATTTTTAGTAGCAACTACTGATATTTTATGTACTTTATAATTGTAATCTGTAAACGAATTTTTAAAGTCTTCGTACTCATAACTCTTAATAGTTAACGTATCTACTGATAAAATTAAATCGTTATATGCATTAATTTTATCTGTATCTACTATTAAAGGTTCTATAGAAAATTTCTTTAAGGAAGAGGCATCTTCCATATTTAAATCGAAAACTTTACCTAAAGTTATAGTGTCTTTCTGTTTTACTAAATCATTATAAAAATTAACATTATTATATAGCTGTAAAGCACTATTAAAGTTAGGTTCTACCAATAATTCAGAACCATATTTTTTTTCACTTTTTACTTCTAAAAACACACCTGCTATTATACCAATTATCCCAGCAATTCCAATTTTTATGAAATTGTCTTTAAGAAAAATTAAAATTGATATGAATATGTGAAATATCCCTTTAAGAATATTACCAATAAAGTTGAAAAGTCGAGAAAAACCTTTACCTATAATTACAAATAAAGAACCTAAATCTATTTCTTCTTCGTTTTTATTTTTTTGTGTATTTGTTGACATTTTTTTTAGTTTGGTTGTAAAATCTGTCTATTTTATATTAAAAAATTTGTTCTAATATTTTTTGCGTAATTGCATAAGTTGGTGTAACACCTGTCATACCTAAACCTCCAGAAGCTAAGGTAGCTCCAGTTTCTAATGGATTATCTGATGCATAATATGCATACCTAACTTTTACATCTTCTGAAATATTACCTCTAATTTTTGATGCAGATTGTATGGCTTTTTGGTAATGTGCACCTTCCATTTCTAAACCAATTACATTCCATGTAGAATCATGGAAAAACTTTAAAAGATCTTTATTTTGGAGTGATGTTCCTAGAACAGAAATCATTGTACCATCAAAAACTTGTACTCCAAAGTCTTTTAAATCTTCTTTGGTTAACTCATTTTTAAACGGATAATTATCTGCTGTACCTTCAAAAATATGAGCAGAAGGTATCATAACATCTCCTTTACCTCCTTCTAAAATACCTGCTTTACCCATAATTGAAACAGACTCTACATCTAAATGAATCTTCTCTTTATCAGAGTTATATGGCTTCAGTAACTCATCCATAGTTTCATAGGCTTGCTCTCCAAAAGCGTAATCCATAACAATAATTACCGGGTTTTTATCCAAAGAGTTTTCTCTTTGAAACGAAGAAACATCAAAGTTTATTTTATTAGTATCAATTATTTGTACATTTATATTTGTACCAGAGGTGTCTTTTACGTAAATCAGTCCATTTTCTGATGCATAATCTTTTACTCTTTTCTGCAAAGGCTTACTATCTGCATTACTCAATAACTGAAAAAGCTCAAATCCTTTATGGGTTGCTGCTTCATCTGGCAATGCCCCTTTTGCATAAATCGAATTTAAAACACTGTGCATATTAGCACTAATAATGTGTATTGGTCTTTTAAGAAGATTGTATTCTTTTAAAATGTGTTTTATATCATTTGCCCAAATTTCACCATAAATGTGATGCCCTATTTCTTCTATTAAAAGTGAGCTAAAAGTTACAGTTCGTTTTTCTCCTTCGTAAACTTCTTTAATAGCGAGTTTACCCAACCAATAAATAATATCAAAAAATTTATATGGTCTTTTTTCTGTAGAAAAAACTTTAAATATTTCAGAAACCTCATCAAAAGTTCTTCCTAAAATATTACCTAAATGAACTATTAAAACTTCTTTTTCTTTTTCTGATATTTTCTTTTGATGTAAAACAACATCTTCTAAATGAAGCCACTCTCTTGTAAAATTTTCGCCTTCGTCTAAAGAAACACGTTCTTGAATTTTATGAGATTCTATAAACAAAAAAGTAAGATGCGTAAGAATATCGTATATTTCAGATCTACCTCTGGTAATCTCAATATTCATTTGATCTTTGTCTATTCTATAACAGTTTCTTCTCCTTTTTGGGGGTATAATAGCCTCAAAATGAGAATTTTTATAGCCTTCATCTGCAGTTAAATTTATAAACTGGCATTGTTCTATACCTTCAGGCAATCTTTCTATCACATAAACTAAACCATCTAACTCTATTTTTTCTTCTGCAATAGAACCATAAATCTCTGGTCTTAATAAAAGTAAAGATTTACGTAAAGTTTCTCCTGACACTCCCATTGGTTTATAAAATCCTCTACTAAACAAATGACGCATAGAAATGTAAAGTTTTTCTATTGCATTTGTAGATTCTTGAGCCCTGGTTCTTTCTATGTTTTTTGTATCTAGCATTTTATTTGTGGAGCAAATATATAATTAATTAATAGATAAAATTTGATTAAATTTATCTTGATTTTTTAGTAAGCTTATAGCTTCAGATATAACAATATCTTGCTTTAAACTATGTTTATAAACACCTTCTTTATAATAATATCTTTTTAAAATCTCTTTCTCTACCAACGAACTTACAATGTCTTGATTTTTAGAAACTTCATTAATTTTATCTTCTAAAAGAATGTTTTTAATTTTATTGTATTCTTTAGAAATATTATTTTTTTCAGATGATAAAAACGCCTTTTTGAACAACCTTTCTTGCTCAATAACAAAAGTTGTATCCTTTTTTAAATACTCTGAAAATAATTTAAAATCTGCATTCTTAAATTCGTAATTTTCAGCATCTGCAATGCTTGTATTTTTATAAAAATAATCGGTAGCAAAGTTAAAAATGGCCTTAGAATTTAATAAACTTTCTGTTGCTTTTGTTCTTTTAGTTTCTTTAATTTCTACATCAGGCATTACTCCTCCTCCATCAAAAACTGTACGCCCATTCTGAGTTTTAAATTCGTTAATTCCTGAATCAGAAAATTTTGGAACCTTACCAGTTTTATTATCTCTATTTGTATAATCTAATTCTTGAATGCACCTACCACTTGGTGTGTAATATTTTGATATTGTAACCTTTAATTGTGTACCATATGTCAATTCTTTTTGACGCTGAACTAAACCTTTACCAAAAGAACGTTGCCCCATTATTACAGCTCTATCATAATCTTGCAAAGAACCACTAACAATTTCTGATGCTGATGCAGAACTACCATTTACTAAAACCACAATTGGTATTTCTAAATCTAATGGTTCATTTGTGCCTTTATAAGTCTGACTCAGTTTTTTGGTTTTTGCTTTGGTAGTTACAATGGTTTTACCTTTTTCAATAAAAAAGTTTGAAATATTTATAGCCTCTAGTAATGAACCTCCAGGATTTGATCTAAGATCAAAAACTAACTTTTTCATTCCTTGTTTTTTTAAATCTATAAATGCTTTTTTTACTTCGGATGAAGCTTTGTTATTAAAACGTGTTAAGGTAATATACCCTGTTTCGTCATCAATCATATTAAAAAAAGGAACAGGATTAATTTCTACTTTTTCTCTTTTTAATTCCTTTTTAATAATTTTTCCTTGACGATTAATTTCTAAAGATAATTGAGTGTTTGGAGTTCCTTTTAAAAACATAGAGAGTTGATCTATTTCCATATTTAATAAAGATTCTCCATTTACAGAAACAATCATATCTCCAACTTTTAAAGATGCTTTATCAGCAGAAAAACCTTTATAAATTTCTTTTAACTGAATCCCTTTTTTAGTATAGTAAACAGAAACTCCTATACCTGCATACTCACCTTCTCTTCTTATTCTAGCATCTTCTACATCTTGCTCATTATAAAAATTGGTGTAAGGATCTAAATCTTGTAGTGTATTTTTAATAACTTTATCTGTTAAATCTGCAGGATTAATTTCATCAACATAATACATGTTTAATTCTTTAAACAAAGAATTGTAAATTTCTATCTGTTTAGCTACTTCAAAAAAATTAGATTTAAATGAAAATGATAAAAAAACCGTTGCTACTAATAGAATTAGTATTGTATATCTTTTAATTTTAAAGTTTTTCATTTGCTTTATTTTTCGTTTTTTCTATAAATAAATTTAATAATTTATTCATTTTAGAAAAAAGTTCTTCATAAGGTTTTTCTTCTTTACCAATATACGAAATCATAAAAACGTAGGGTTCTTCTAAATTATTGTAAATAATTTCTTTTTGTAAACGATACGTTTCTCTCATTAATCTTTTTAATCGATTTCTGTGAGGTGCTCTTTTAAAGTTTCTTTTTGCAACCGAAACTCCAACTTGTGCAGGAAAATCTGACGTATGTACTGTTTGAAGATAAACCATTCTTAATGGAAATGCTTTTACAGAATTACCTTCTTTATATAGCTTTTCTATTAACTTTCTACTTTTTAGTCTTTCTTGTTTTCCTAGAGTAAACTTCATTACTACAAACTTAATTGAAAAGGATAACTTTTTATGCCTTTACTACAAAGAAAATCAAAAATTCAGTATTTTTATAAAAGTAAATTAACAATTATTTTCTGAACATTTATCAATAAAATTAAACAATTATCAATATTTTTGTTAAAATTTATACGTTTTGCAATTTTCTAATATCAAACAATAAAGATGAAACCAGATTTATTCCAAGCTCCAGATTATTATAATTTAGATGATTTATTAACTGATGAACACAAATTGGTTAGAGAAACTGCTAGAAGCTGGGTAAAACGTGATGTATCTCCAATTATTGAAGAATATGCCCAAAAAGCAGAATTCCCAACTCAAATTATAAATGGTTTAGCAGAAATTGGTGCTTTTGGACCTTATATACCAGAAGAATATGGTGGAGCTGGCTTAGACCAAATTTCTTATGGCTTAATTATGCAAGAAATAGAACGTGGAGATTCTGGAGTTCGATCTACAGCTTCTGTACAATCTTCTTTAGTAATGTATCCTATTTATAAATACGGATCAGAAGAACAGCGAAAAAAATATTTACCAAAATTGGCTTCTGGAGAATGGATGGGCTGTTTTGGATTAACAGAACCTAACCACGGATCAAACCCTGCAGGAATGGAAACTAAATTTAAAGATATGGGAGATCATTATCTTTTAAATGGAGCAAAAATGTGGATTTCTAATGCGCCTTTTGCTCAAATTGCTGTGGTTTGGGCAAAAAACGAAGAAGGTAGAATTCATGGTTTAATTGTAGAACGTGGTATGGAAGGTTTTTCTACTCCAGAAACTCACAACAAATGGTCTTTGCGTGCTTCATCTACAGGTGAATTAATTTTTGATGATGTAAAAGTGCCTAAAGAAAATTTATTACCTAACAAATCTGGCTTAGGTGCACCTTTAGGTTGTTTAGATTCTGCAAGATTTGGTATTGCTTGGGGCGCAATTGGTGCTGCTATGGATTGTTATGACACTGCTTTACGTTACTGTAAAGAACGTTTACAATTTGGCAAACCTATTGGTCAGTTTCAATTACAACAAAAAAAGTTGGCAGAAATGATTACTGAAATTACCAAAGCACAGTTATTAGTTTGGAGGTTAGGTGTTCTTAGAAACGAAGGCAAAGCATCATCTGCTCAAATTTCTATGGCAAAACGAAATAATGTAGAAATGGCTATAAATATTGCAAGAGAAGCAAGACAAATGTTAGGTGGAATGGGTATTTCTGGTGAATACTCTATTATGCGACATTCAATGAATTTAGAAAGTGTAATTACTTACGAAGGTACACATGATATTCATTTATTAATAACAGGTTTAGATATAACAGGTTTAAATGCATTTAAATAAAATCTTTAAAAAATCATATTTTACTATAATTTTATTTTTGATTATCTGTTGTGCAAACAACAATGATATTGAAATTATTGATGAAGAAGTTTTTGAAGATACAAATGCTGATGTTCTAAAAATTTTATCTTTAGGTGATAGTTATACCATTGGCCAAAGTGTTTGTGAAAACTGTAAATTCCCATCTCAATTAGTAGATTCTCTAAAAAAGAGAAATAATCTATTAGAAATAGAATTAAACGTAATTGCTACTACTGGTTGGACAACGAGTAACCTTATTAATGCAATTAATAATCAAGATTTAGATGATAATTATAATTTTGCAACTTTATTAATTGGTGTAAACAATCAATATCAAAACATTCCATTTTCTGTTTATGAGAAAGAATTTCCAGATTTAATTCAAATAGCAACAACTGCTGTTGGTGGTAATAAAGAAAAATTAGTAGTCTTATCTATACCAGATTACGCTTTCACTCCTTTTGGAAATGCCAACACAACAATATCCGAAGAAATAAAAAAATACAACGATTTTGCAAAAACTTATTGCGAAAATAAAAACATTACTTTTCTAAATATTACAGATATAACTCAAGAAGGTTTAACTAACACAAGTTATGTTGCCAATGATGGTTTACATCCTTCTGAAGAAGCATATTCTCTATTCATAGAAAGGTTATTACCTATTGCAATTCAAAAATTAAACTTGCAATAATTATCTAAATTTATTTTAAATTTTCTACAACGTATTCGCTAATTTTTTGGTTATATGACATTTGACAGCTTTTTTACGTAAATGATAGGCTAGTTTTGCTAAAGAAATTATTCTAATCATTTAAAGTGAAACACCATGCAAGAAACTAGAAAAGACGTTGTGCAGTTTATTAACTTACAGTTAGCTTCATTAGGTCAGCCTACTTTTAAAGACAAAAAAGGGGAATTTATAGATCCAAAATTTGAAGAATTAACTAGTGGCCTAGTAAAAAGTTTACAAGAAAAATCGAGATTATTATCAAATCATCATTCTCCTGTAGATACTAGGATTCAAAGTTTTATAGATGATTATTTAAAAGAAATTAAAATAGATAAACCAATTATTGTACCTAATAACACTTTAATTTTATCTAAAAAAGGACAAGCAAGAGAGGTTAGTTTACCTGTAGATGGAGATTCTTTTAAAAGCGATTTAGTAACATCAAGCAGAATAAAACAAGGTATTTTAAATAATCCTTTACATGATAAAAGAACTACAAAAGGTACTTTTCATATTGTAGAAGGAGATTTACCTGTGCCATTAGATAAATTTGAAGTACCAAAAATTGTATTTGCCCACTTTTTAAATGCTGCCTTTAATCCTTCTGACGATTTAAAAATATTACCATTTACTGCAGATCAAGACAATAAAGCAAGGGTAATGGCTTCTATGTTATTAAGACCAATTGTATGCCCAGAGGTTAAAGGTGTAATTCCAGAAAAATCTTTAGAAGTTCGCTTTTTTGTGCCTGGTAATTTAGTAAGTAATTTAGATTTTGTTGAATCTATTTTTGGTAATGCTGGCGATCCTAATTTAGCTCAAAATGATGCTGCTTTAGACACAGAACATTGGACAGGACATACAGGTTGTATTGTTTTAGCTCCACAATTATTAAAACTTAAAAAGAAAGAAGTTGGTTTACCTCATTTTGATGATGCCACAGAACGTCAGAAAAAAGATGGTATGTGTTGGAAAGATGAAAACGAACTTTATAATGAAGGTGGTGCCTTTAAAATAACATGTAGAGATGAAAGAGGAGTTGTTGTTACTTTAATTGCCGATAATTATTATGGGTATTCTAAAAAAGAAATAAAAACACAAATTAGTTATTCTGCCAATTTATATGGTTTATTAGAAGAAGAACATGCAGGTGGTGCAATTGCTTTTGCAAGAAGAGTTATGGGTGATACTTTAGATGGTAGAGACTATTCTGAGTTTCATAATTTTGAACATACTTTTGAGGATGTAAAACGACTTTTAGGAGATACAATTGATGTACAACCAGAGAATTATGCAATCGATAAAAAATACCCAAACATTATCTATATTCCTGAGTTTGCTTATGTAAACATCAACAAAAACAATATAACTTGGATGCATAATAGCAGAAAGCAAAAACTAACGCTTTCTCCTTACAAAACTTATGTACACCCAACAGGAAACAAATTTAAACTAGAAAAACATAAAGCTGTAAATTCTTGGAGAATTATAGATACGTTTGCAGAAGGTGTATTTTGCCATAAACCATGTACAGTTTCTGGTGGTGGAAAATCTGAAATTTCTAAATCGATGCAAAATGCAATTACATATAGTAATTTTAACATTATAGATATAGAAGAAGATTTTAAAAAAGCAGATGAAATTATTGAGTTTGTATATTCTAACCGTTGGAAAATTAAAGACCCAAATAGACCAATATCTAGATCTTTTTTAAGTGAAAAAAGAAGTTTAAGTTCTGCTGTGAAATTATTAATACCTTCAGAACATAACTCAGATGAGTTTAATGAATTCTTAAAAAACATTCCTGTTCATATTCGTTCTTTAGTGCTTTTTGTAAAAAGATTGTACAGACAAGCTCATGGATATTTAAACTGGAAAGAATATATGTCTGTAGAGATTATCAACGGAAAAAAAGGTACTGGTTTATTACACAATAACACACCTGTTGTGGGTAGTTATGTTAGAATTGGTTTTAATGAACAAGGAAATTGGATGTTAAATAAATTACGTTCAGATTTTTCTCCTTGCGAAAAAATTCAAACAGAAGATGATATTACTGCTTCTATTACTTTACCTAGAGAATCTTTAAAAAATCTAAATCCTGAGTTTACAAACAAAAGTTTAAAAATAGTGGCTAATTGTGAGGCTCATTTATTTCAAAGACCAGATGAGGCTGTTGTTAGAGGTTATGATAAAGGTGCTGAGTTAGATTTGGTAACAGAAGGTCGTTTTTTAACCAATTACGAATTATTAAAAAAAGCAGATGCTATTGTGTTGTATGAAGATACCATCAACTTTGATAAATACACAAAACCTGTACAAGATTTTATAGAAAGTATTGCTAAAAGCGATAAAGAAGAAGAATATTTTGCTGTTCCTTCTCATACTAGATTAGTTAATGGAGAACCTACCAAAAACCCTCGTTATTTAGAGCCTAATAAATTTATAGAAGAAACAGAAGCGAGTTATTTAGCAGATATTGGTATTCGATTAGTAAGAAAAATAGAAAAAAATGAGCCTTTAAATCACGTTGTAAATGCTGTTTTACCTGGTAGAAGAAATAACCCAGTAGACAAAGCAAATGGTATTAGACCATTAGCGGTTTACAACCCAATTCATTACCAAGAAACACCTGAATTATTTATGGACTTTATTTGTAGTTTAACAGGTAAATCGCCTTCTACTACAGGTGCAGGTTCTGAAGGGGCTTTAACAAAAGCACCTTTTAATATGCTAACACCAACAACAGATTTAAACAACGCTTTATTATCGCATATTTTAACAGAATCTAATGGTTTTAGTACTGCTGCTGGTTATGTAGGTGCAGAAAATAAAATAGACCATGATATAAGCTTATTAATTCCTGAAATTTGGGCAAGATTAGAACCCGTTGATAGAAGCCCAAATAACCTAATTGCAAACGGATCTTTAGAAAAATTAGAAGATTTTGAATATGAAGGAGAACAAATTTTAGCAAGTAGATTAGGTTATAGAATTACTAAAAAATTCTCTTACAGATGCTTAAACCGTATTTTTGATGAACCAACTGCTGTTTTTAGTGAGCGAATGTTAAAACCAGAGTTACAAGGTTTAGAAGATTATGTAGATGGTATTAAGAATATTTGTGAAGCTCAACAAAAAGTAGCTTTAAATTATTTTGAAGATGGTAGTGTTGTAGATGCAATACCTCCTTTACAAATTTTACTACACATAATGGCTTATGGCAATTATGAAGGTAAAGAAATCAGCGACCCTGAATTACGTAAATATTTTGATAGAGATTATGTAATTAATAGTGATTGGTATAAAGAACGATTAAAATTAAAACAAGAAAAAGATATTGTTTTTTACAAAAATCAAATCGACTATTTAGAGGCTTTTATATCTAATTTAGGTAATAAAGATTTAGTAGCAGAAATGAGTATTCATAAACGATTAGAAAAAGTACAAGAGCTACATAAACAATCTAAATCTAAGTTTTATTTAGAGAGTTTAAAAGGTACAATTGGGGCAGATCCTTTGTGCAAAAAGAAAAAGTAATTTAATTTTCTCCTACAAGGTTCATTCAAAAACCTTGTAGGATTTTTTTTAATACGATAAATTTAACTGACCTTCAGTAATCGAAAAAACTTCGGTAGAGGATGTAGAACTTGCAGTAAACTCAAAAGTTGCAACAATATCATTAGTTGTAGTATTATGACTTAGAATTGTAATTTTTCCATCAGCTTCATAAGTTAAACCATTTACAGTGTATTGAGCTGTAGGATAAGTTTGAGCTGCAAAACTACCAAAATTATATTCACCTACTAGAACATTGTAAGGTACAGTAATACTAATAGTTTCTGTAGCACTTTTATTGGCATCTATAGTAATTAATTTATTATTACCAATAGTAACCAAATTACCAAAAAGACTTATTTCATCATATTCAACACCATTAATTTTTGCAGTAAAACTCTCATTACCAATTGGAAAATCGCCTTTTGGCACCTCATTAAAACTACCACTTAAAAAAGCTTTAGAACTACCAGAAATACTATTTCTACCTATAAAATTAAAATTACCAGAAATAGTATTATATACATAATCTATATTTGTAATTTCTATGGTACCTCTACTAGATGTTTCACTAAAAGTAGTCCAAACATCAGAAGAGTTAGCCTTATCTTCTGCATAAGTTGCAACATTATTAAGACCTTCAAAACTAAAAACACCTAAATCGTAAGTATCAATTCTAAGAGTAAAGGATTCATTTGTGGTAGCATCTACTGCATTTACAAAAAGGTCTTCACCTTCTAATGTAAAATTAACATCAGTTGTTAAAAAAGTTTCGCCATCAAATGTTGCTTGAAAATTTGCATTATTTTCATAACTAGGAAAAAATATTCCATTTTCTTCACATGAAGAAAAAATCAATAAAAAAGATAAAAAAAGGGAAAAAGCCTTTATATACTTCATAGCTTTAATGTTAAAAAACAAAAGTAAGGATATTAATTATTTAAATAAACTCCAAAACAAAAGTTTAAGAAGCTAATTCTAATAAAACTTTTGGGCACCTTTTACAGTTAACGCCTTTTTTCTTGTATTTATTGCAACATTTACTTTTCGCTTTTAAACAATTTGACGCACAAGCACTGTTACATATTGAAGCACTCTCAATAGGAATAATCGATTTTTGTGAAGTATAAAAAACAATCATTAGTAATAATTAGACTGCAAATATAATTCTTTATTTAGAATAAATAAAAATAAAAAATCAATTTTAAATATTATTACACTTATATTTTTTGATTCTAAGTTAATTTTGTTTTTTTTCAAAAAACAAAGTGTATAAAAAGGTAACTCTTTTATTATTCATTAAATTAGCTTTATATGATAAAAAAAGAAGAAAAAGACACAAAATTAAAGTTTAAACTAAAACATTTACCTCAGTTATTAATTACAAGTGTTAAATCTTGGTTTAATGATGATCCTTTTAATAAAGCTGCAATTATTGCTTATTACGCAATATTATCTTTACCTGCACTTACCATTATAATTTTTAATTTAGTAGGTTCTGTTTGGGGAAGAGAAATTGTAGAAGGGCAAATTTTAAATGAAATATCTAACGCAATTGGTAAAGAAACAGCCCAAACAATTAAAGAAATGATGGTGAACGATGGTAATAAAAAAACCTCATTTTTTACAACAATAATTGGTATTGCTACTTTGTTATATGGTTCTACAGGTGTGTTTTTTCAACTACAAAACATTTTAGACTCTATATGGAATGCAAAACCTAGATTTGAAAATGGAGTTTTACAAACCGTTTTTGGTAGATTAAAAAGTTTTGGTTTTATCTTAATAATTGTTTTTCTATTACTGATAAGTCTTGTTTTAACATCCTTATTAAGCACTTTTGGTGAAAACTTAAAAAATATTATTTCTGAGAATTTAGTTAAATATCTTTTTACTTTAGATATTTTTATCTCTTTAGGTTCTATTTATTTTGTTTTTGCTGCCATGTTTAAAGTGCTACCAAATGTAAGTATCCCATGGAAAGCTGTTAGAATTGGTGCTTTACTAACGTCTATTCTTTTTGTCTTGGGTAAATACTTATTAGCAATTTATTTTAGTGAACTAGAACCAGGCTCAACTTACGGAGCAGCTGGTTCTATAATTTTAGTTATGCTATGGGTTTCTTATACTAGTTTAATCCTATTTTTTGGAGCTCATTTTACTAGAAACTATTCGCAAAAATATATTTTACAACAACCTGAGTAATAGATTATTTCTTAACACCTAATTTTAACAATATAGTTTCTAACAAACACCATTTTGTAAATGCAGACTGAATCATATTTACACCAATAAAAACTCCAAACCACAACCAGTTTATGCTTACATAATAAGATAAGGTTACCATTAATAACACCATAAATCCTACTATAACTCTAAAATATTTATTTAACATTTTTATCTTCTTTTTTTAATTTATATAAATCTTTCTATTGGTAATACAATCGCTTTTAAAGGATTGTTTGTTTTTAAATTTTTATTGAATTCTTCTATCAAAATAAACAAACCATCAATCTTTTCTTTTTCTGTAAAAGAGAAAAACATTGTAGATTCATTACCACTTTTTTCGCCAGAAAACCAACTAGAAGCTTTTAATAATTGAGGTAAATTTTTATACCCATCAATATCTGAACTACTAAAATTTTCAATATTTGCTTTTTTGAAGATTTGTAAAACTTCTTTTTGAAATTCTTCTACGGCTGTAACTAATACTAATTTCATATTATATTATTTTATTTTAATGTCCATTCGAGCGCAGTCGAGAACTATTTATAATTCTTCTTTTCTATCATGTAATATACTAATGGCACAACCAACAATGTTAACACTGTAGAAACAATGGTACCTCCCATTAATGAAATTGCCAATCCTTGAAAAATTGGATCAAATAAAATCACAAATGCTCCAATTACAACAGTTCCTGCCGTTAATAAAATTGGTGTTGTTCTTACGGCTCCGGCTTCTATTGCTGCTTGTTTTATTGGCACTCCTTCTTCAATTCTTAGATTTATAAAATCTATCAATAATACCGAGTTTCTTACCATAATTCCTGCCAGCGCAATCATTCCAATAAATGAAGTTGCAGTAAAAAAGGCGCCCATAATCCAATGTCCTAAAACAATTCCAATTAATGATAATGGTATTGCAACCATCATTACTATAGGTGCTTTAAAGTTTTGGAACCAACCCATAATTAAAATATAAATCAAAATAATTGCGCCTAAAAAAGCAATTCCTAAATCTCTAAAAACCTCTAACGTAATTTGCCATTCTCCATCCCATTTTACAGTATAATCATCTTCAAAATCTGGCTGACCTAAATACATTTCGTTTAATTTATAACCTTCTGGAAGTTCAATTTTATTCAATTTTTCTTCCATACCAAGAATTGCATAAGCAGGACTTTCTAATTCTCCAGCCATATCTGCCATCACATAAACAACACGTTTTTGATTTTTCCTATAAATACTTTTGGCAGCAATCGTCTCTTTAATTTCAACCAAATCAGCAATTGGAACTAGATTTCCCATTTTAGATTTTACTTTCAATTGAGAAATATCAGAAATTGTAGATTTTTCTTTTTCATCCAAAGTTAAAACTAAGCCAATTTGATTTACTGCATTTTCGTCATACAAATTTGTAATTGGCCTGTTTGATAAAGCCATATTCATTGTGTATGCAATTTGCTCTGGTGCAACACCATACAACATTGCTTTTTCTTTATTGATTTCAAATTGATATTCTTTTTGATCGGCTTCTACCATCCAATCAATATCAACAACATCATCTGTATTTTTTAAGATATTTTGAACATCGTTTGCTATTCTTATTTGTTCGTCATAATCTGGTCCATAGATTTCTGCAACAATAGTTGATAAAACTGGAGGTCCAGGTGGAACTTCTACCAGTTTTACATTTGCATTGTATTTTGATGCAATTTTCTGAATTTCTGCTCTTAACAATTTTGCAATTCCATGACTTTGAATTGTTCTTTCACCTTTATCAACTAGATTCACTTGAATATCTGCCATATTAGATCCACCACGTAAATCGTAATGACGTACTAAACCGTTAAAAGTTATTGGTGCAGAAGTACCTACATAATTCTGATAATTAACTACTTCTGGTCTCGTAGATAAATACTGCGCAATTTCTTGTGTAACAACTCCTGTTCTTTCTAAAGTTGTGCCTTCTGGCATATCAATTACTACTTGAAACTCGTTTTTATTATCAAAAGGTAACATTTTTACAGCCACAGAATTGGTTACAAATAACCCCATTGTTGCAATCAAAAGAAAAAATGTTCCTCCTAAAAACAACCATCTTTTGGTTCCGTTTTCTAACAAAGGTCTTTCTAACTTATTGTAAACTTTATAAATAAAGGTTTGCTCTAAAGGTTTTTCTGATTTTTCTTCACCTCCTTTTTTGTCTTTTTCTCTTAAGAAAATATATCCTAAATAAGGCGTAATTGTTAACGCTACAAATAATGATAAAATCATAGCAATTGATGCTCCAATTGGCATTGGTGCCATATAAGGCCCCATTAAACCAGACACAAAAGCCATTGGTAAAACAGAAGCAATTACAGTAAATGTTGCTAAAATTGTTGGGTTACCAACCTCATTAATCGCATATAAAGCAGCTTGCTTAAAAGGCAAACGTTTCATTTTAAAATGCCTGTGCATATTTTCTGCAATAATTATAGAATCATCAACCACAATACCTGTTACAAAAACCAATGCAAATAGTGTAATTCTGTTTAAGGTATAATCTAACATGTAATAGCTTAGCAATGTTAAAGCAAACGTAATGGGTACTGATAAAAACACGACCAAACCACCTCTCCAGCCCATAGCTAACATTACAACAAGCGTAACTGCAATGATAGAACCAATAAGGTGTAACAATAATTCTGATACTTTATGAGAAGCTGTTTCTCCGTAATTTCTAGTCACTTCTACATGAACATCATCAGGAATTAAAGTAGTTCTTAAATGAGCTACTTTATCTAAAATAACTTCAGCAATTTTCATTGCATCTGCCCCTTTTCTTTTGGCTACAGAAATAGTTACTGCAGGATATTCTGATTGATATTCAGACGATTTTTCACTCCCTTTTCCAAAACCTAATGACACATAATTTTGTGGAATTTCTGGTCCGTCAACAATTGTTGCAATTTGTTTTAAATAGATAGGTTGATGCTGTTGCACACCAACCACTAAATTTTCTACATCTGTAACAGAAGCTAAAAACTTACCTGTGTTTACCAGAAATTCAGTATCATTTTTATCAAAACTACCAGAAATTAATTGTGAATTGTTAGCTTTTATCATTTCTGAAACCGTCAAGAAATCTAATCCGCTTGCAGCTAATTTATCTTTATCTAAAACCACTCTTAACTGACGATTTCTTCCGCCAATTTTATGTGTAATAGAAACATCATTAACTTTCTTAATTTCTGTTTCTAACTCTTGTGCCATTTGCCCAAGTTGAAAATCGTTATAATTTTCGCTCCACAAAGTTAAACCTAGCATTGGCACATCATCAATAGCACGTGTTTTAACTAACGGAAACGTAACACCTTGTGGCATTTGGTCCATGTGTTTGCTAATTTCGTTGTACAATTTTACAAACGAACGCTCAATATCTTCGCCCACATAAAACTGCACAATTACCATTGCTTTTTCGTTCATTGCAGTGGCATACACATACTCCACACCTTTAATATTAGAAATTAATTTCTCTAAAGGTTTTACAACTCTATTTTCTACTTCTGTAGGACTTGCTCCTGGATAACCCACAAAAATATCTGCCATTGGCACATCAATTTGTGGCTCTTCTTCTCTAGGAATTAAAAACGAAGCATATATACCAACAACCATAAAAACGATCATTAGAAGCACTGTAAGTTTAGATCCTATAAAGACTTTTGCAATTTTACCAGCTAAACCTTCTTTCATATTATTTATATTTTTGGGCGTTTTAACAGGCTATCCATTTCAATCTTTTTTTGCCATAAATGGCAGCAAAAAAAGGATTTCCATTGCTATCCTTAACGCGGAATGTTAGTTATTGAATTGTAATTTTTGCTCCGTTAAATAATTTTCCTTGCGCAGAAACTATGTAAGATTCATCTGCATTTAAACCAGATAAAACTTCAACTTTATTTCCGTAAGTTCTACCTAAACGCAACCAACGTAATAATGCTGTATTACTTTCACTTACTGTATAAACTCCAGATAATTGTCCGTTTTTAACAAGAGCTTCTGTTGGAATTAAAACCATAGAAGAAGTCGATTTTCTTTCCACAGGAAACTGAACCGTAGAAAACATACCCGATAAAATATTAGCAGTTGTTTTTTCTAAAGCAATTTTTACTAAAAATTGACCTCCAGTATTTTTTGCAGAGGTACTTACTTCACTCACTTTTCCTTGAATAGTTTTGTCTATTGCTTTTACTAAAACATTTACAGTTGTTCCTTTTTTAATTTGAGAAATTTCTGTTTCTGGTACCATTGCAATTACCTCAAAATTATTTGGTGTTTCTAAACTAATTAAAGGCATTCCTGGGTTTGCCATATCTCCAGTTTCAATATTTTTACTTGTAATTATTCCGCTAAAAGGCGCAGTAATATTGCTGTATGTAAACTGTGCATTAATCTCATTTTTCATTTGTTTTGCAGATTCTAAACCCGCTTTTGCCATTTGGTAATTTGCTGTCATATCATCCATTTCTTTTTGAGAAATGCTATTACTTGCCATTAAATTTTTAAAACGATTGTAGTTTTTTTCTGCATTTGTAAAAGCTGTTTGTGCCTGTACAATTCCTGCATCTACTTGTGCTTTTTTTGCTTGTAAATCTGTATTATTAATAGAAACTAACAACTGACCTTTTTTTACTTTATCGCCAACATTTACGTGTACATTTTTTACAAAACCCATCATTCTAGTACTTAAATCTGCACTATTGGTTGCTTGTATTTTTCCACTTACAGATAAAAACGGATTGTTATTATTTGTTGTAATTTTATTTACAACAACTTTGATTGCTAGCGAATTATCAACGATTGCTTTTTTATCTTCACTACCACAACTTGTTATAAAAATTGATAAAGCAATTAGTGTAATTATATTGATATGTTTTTTCATTTTATTTATTTTAAATTAGGTTTCGACTACGCTTAGCAGACAAGATTCTGTATCCGGTAGCGCATTCTAGAGGTTTTATTGTTTGGTTAAAAATTCTAAATAAGTTTGTGTAAAATTGTATTCGAAAATAGTTTGATAATACTCTAATTGCTTTTGAGAAAATTGCGTTTCTGCCATTAACAAATCTGATGTTTTTTCTAAACCTTCTTTAAATCTATTTTTTCTAATTCTTAGAGATTCTTCTGATTGTTGCACTGCTAAACTTGTTAATTCCAATCTATTCTTAGCATCAATCAATTGTCGTTTTACTTTGTTTAATTCCAAATTACTTTTAGATACATATTGATTGTATTCTAATTTCGATTTTTCGAATTCAGCTTTACTTTTTTGTGCTTTTCCAAAACGTTTAGATCCTTGAAACAAATCCCAACTTAATTGTGCACCAATAATGTAACCATTGGCATCACCAGAAAAAACCTTGTTATCATACATTTCATAACTACCAAAAGCATTTAAACGAGGTAAAAAAGCCATTTTATCTGCTTTATTCATATCCTCATAAGCTTTAGACGCTAAATGCATTGCTTTAATATCAGATCTGTTTTCAGAAATATTTTTATCACTTGTATCAATACTAAAACCAGTTAAACTTTCTGTTGGTTTATAAATAAAATCACTTTTGTCATTCATCAAAAAAGACAAATAATTAGAAGCATTTTGTACATTACTTTTTGCAGTTTGTAGTTGGTTTTTAACTTCGGTAACGCGTATTTCTACATTTAAAACATCTGCTCTTTGTAAAAAACCTTCTTTATAACTATTATCTGCCATTTTTTTATTGGCATTTGCTGCTTCTAAAGCTTTTTCTAAAACATCTACTGCTTTGTATGCCAATTGTAATTGCATATAAGCTTTATCAACTTCAAACAGTAAATAATCTTGGGTTCTTTCTGTCTTTAAAGACATCGCATTCATTTTAGATTTCGCTGCTTTTCGCTGATAAAAACCATCAAGATTTATTAATGGTTGCTGAACTTCTAACTTTGTTGCAAAATTTCTAGTAACTGATGGATCATTTAACAAAGCAGGATTAAAATCGTTTGATGTTAAAACTTCTTGATTTAATTTAGAGCCAAAAGCCATTAACGGATTTGTTGTAGAAACACCTGTATGGCTTGCAGTAATGTTTGGTAAAAAAACTGCATTTGTTTGATTGTAATCTGCTTTTGCTGCGTTAAATTCTTCCTTAGAAATTTTAATACTGGTATTATGCTCTTTTACTTTTGCTAATACATCACTTTTAGAAATCGGTTTAACTTCTTGGGCTTCTAAAAATAAAGCTGATATACATAAGAAAAATATTAAAAATGTGTCTTTCATAATTGTTTAATTATCTGACACAAAAGTAAGTTGAGAAAACATCTTAGTCTGTAACCTATGTTACAGGCTAAAGAATGAAAAAGGAATACTATTATTTTTATCGCACAAAAAAAGCAGCTAATTAGCTGCTTTTTTATTCATTATAAAATATATTTTTTTCAGAAAATAGAGACCTAAAACGCCTCCTAAAAAAGAAACCAAACAGTTAATGACAAATAACCAACTATTAAATGTTTCGTTTTGCATAATGTACCAAGGATTAAAACCTAACCTGCCAAAAACTTTGATAAACAAAATGCTACCAAAAACACCTATTAAGGTATTTCCTGTAAAACCAAAAGAGTATTTTTTCTTAAAAAAACCAAATAGGTTTGCGCCTAAAATGCCAATAAAAACACTAATTAAAGAGATTAATGTTCCTGTCATAATTCCATTTTTTAATGTTCTCCATAACCAACATCATCCATTTTTCCTTTAAAAACTTTATACTGAATTATCATATAAACAGTTACTAAAACTGCAGCAATTGCAAACCAGTATACACCAACAGATAATCCATATTCATCTGCAGCAACATTGTACAAAGTTAAATCTGGATTGATGTTATTTGTTGATGGCAATACTTTTGGAAAAATTGATGCCACTGTTGATGTTAATCCGCCAAATAAAAACAACGAACTGAACAAAAATCCAATTCCGTGTTTTTTAAATGATTTTACTTTGAAGAGACCAAACAATCCTGTAAAACAAATTATCGGAAAAATAATTAACCAAGGTTTATCTATAAAATTTTTAAACGGTTCTGGATCTATAATATGCCAAATAAATATTGAAATAATCACCAAACCTACTAACACAATATTTAAGTTGAAAACTACTTTTTTTAGTTTTTCGTTGATATCTGAATTGGTTTTAAAAATAATCCAATTGGCACCATGAATGGTTAATGCAACAACACCAATAACGCCTAATAATAACGTAAACCAATCTATGATCCCTAATTGTTCTGCTTGCGGACTAAAAGTCGGATTCCAAAGTGGTAAAAAGAAAAAATGTGCTTCTTGGGTAGAAACTCCATTTACCACATTTCCTAAGTTTACACCTCTTACAACATTTCCTAAAGCTACTCCAAAAAATAAAGCCAGTAATAAACTTGAAATTCCAAATGCTTTATCCCAAATAGACTCCCACATTTTATTGTGTACTTGCCCTCTTAATTCTAATCCAATTGCTCTAAAAATTAGTAACCATAAAATCATCATTAATGGCAAATAAAAACCACTAAAAGAAGATGCATATAAAGTAGGAAAAGCAAAGAATAAAACTCCACCTGATGCAATTAACCAAACTTCATTAGCATCCCAAAAAGGACCAATAGCATTTGTAATTGCTTTTTTATCTTTCTCTTTTTTAGCAAAAAATAAATGAATAATTCCTGCACCAAAATCGTAGCCATCTAAAATTACATAAACAGCTAACATTGTCATTAAAACGATATACCAAAATAATTCCATAATTTATTAGTGTGTTTCTGGTTCTGGACCTTTATTAATAATTTTTCCTGCTAACATTAAAAACAACATTCCTAAAAGAAGGTATAAACCAATAAAACCTAATAAAGTAAATAATGTATTTCCTGATGAAACTGTTGGAGATGCTCCTGCAGATGTTCTTAATAAATTATATACTAACCAAGGTTGTCTACCCAATTCTGCTGTGTACCAACCTGTAGTATTTGCAATATATGGAAAAGGCAACATAAACATTAATGCCCATAAAATCCATTTAGTTTTGTATAATTTTCTTCGGAATAATTGCACTGTTGCCAATAACATTAATCCTATAAAAATAGTACCTAAACCAACCATAATATGATACGAATAATACAAACCAGGCACATTTGTAGGATGAACGCTTTTATCAAACTCATTTAAACCTTTAATTTCTGCATTCCAATCTTGGTAGGTTAAAAAGCTTAAAATGTTAGGTACAGCAATTTTGTTATCTAATTTTTTTTCTAACATATTTGGCTGACCAATTAATACAATTTCAGAACCTCCTTCTTCAGTTTCAAAAATCCCTTCCATAGCTGCAAAAGTTGCTGGTTGATATTTAACCACATTTTTTGCTACTAAATCTCCTGTTGGAAAAGCGACTAACAAACTAGAAATCAATCCAAAAACAACTCCTGTTTTTACAAATAATTTTCCGAATTCATGATGCTTATTATTCAATAAATAAAAAGCACCAATTGCTGCCACCACAAATGATGAAGTAACTAAAGAAGCTGCTTGATTGTGCAAATAAGAAGGTAATAACCAAGGATTAGAAAATAACGCACCAAAATTGTTTAACACAAATTTTCCGTTTTCAATAATTTCATATCCTACAGGATATTGCATCCAAGAATGTGTGGCTATAATTAAATAACCACTAGCCCAAGAACCTAAAAAAACCAAAAAACCAGTTACAAAATGGAGTTTATGCCCTAAGAGTTTTTCACCAAAGAGAAAAAGTCCTAAAAAGGAGGATTCTAAAAAGAAGGAAAACATACCTTCCATAGCTAAGGTTTGACCAATGATTCCTCCTGTTAATTCAGAAAATTTTGCCCAGTTTGTACCAAATTGGAATTCCATGGGAATACCAGTAACTACACCCATTGCAAAATTAAGTGCAAAAATTTTCATCCAAAATTTTGCAGCATCGTTGTATTTTTCTATTTCTGTTCTTAAAAATTTCCATTTAAAATACACAATCATCAATGATAAACCCATTGTTAATTGCGGAAATAAATAGTGAAATGTGATCGTAAACGCAAACTGCATTCTATCATAGAATAACATATCTTCCATATCCTGATTTTAAACTATAAAAATACAAAAACAAGTTTGGTCTTTTGTAACATTTATTACAATTATATTCCTTTTTTAACAAACTTCACAAACAACTCCATTTCTTGTCTGTTAGGATAAGAATTATAACATTCTGTAAAAATTTCTAAAGAAAAATAGGGTTTAAAATATGTTTTGTATTCTTCTTTATTTCCACCAAAAGGTGGATGATCTTCATTAAGTTTTGCATCGAAAAGTAAACCAACCAATTTTCCGTTTTTATTTAAATATTTATGCATTTTACTTGCATATTTTTCTCTTAAATTTGGGTTTATGGCACAAAAAAAGGTTTGTTCTATTATTAAATCAAATTTTAAATCAAGATCAAAAAAATCAGCAAAAATTAATTGCGAATCTGGAAAATTAGCAACTCTATTTTTTATGTTCTCTAAAGGCTGTTTAGAAATATCTACCACATATACGTTTTTAAATCCTTTTTTAAAAAGATATTCTGCTTCGTAAGAATTTCCTCCTCCAGGAATTAAAATTTTTAAATTTTTATTGGTAAGTTGATCAAAATAACTTTTTAATGGTGGTGAAATTTCACCCAAATCCCATCCAATTTTATTAGTTTTATACTTGTTTTCCCAAAAACCTTTCGATAAATTCAACATTTCTTATTTTATAGTTATAATTTCATAGAATTCAGTCAATAATCAGTTTACAAAAAAAATAGGGTTTATATTTGTAAGCTACATCAAAATAAACATTTTTTATGACATCTTTAGAAACAGCCAAGAAAAATCTAAATACAAAAGGTTTTTTAGAAGTTAATACTGAAAACATTAATTATAAAGAAGAGATTTTAAAATTAAAGAAAGAAAAAAACGCTGTTCTTTTAGCTCATTATTATCAAATTGATGAAATACAAGAACTCGCAGATTTTGTAGGTGATAGTTTAGCCTTGGCCCAAAAAGCAGCACAAACAGATGCAGATATGATTGTTTTTGCTGGTGTTCATTTTATGGCAGAAACCGCAAAAATATTAAATCCTACTAAAAAAGTTTTATTACCAGATTTGTTGGCTGGTTGTTCTTTAGCAGACTCCTGTCCTCCAGAAACATTTTCAGCATTTAAAAAGCAACATCCAGATCATATTGTGGTTACTTATATAAATTGTTCTGCAGAAATAAAAGCTTTGAGTGATTACGTTTGTACGTCATCTAATGCAAGAAAAATAATTGATTCTATACCTAAAGAACAACCAATAATTTTTGCTCCTGATAGAAATTTAGGCGATTATTTAAACAAAGAAACAGGTAGAGAAATGCTACTTTGGGATGGAGCTTGCATTGTACATGAAGCTTTTTCTATGGAAAAATTAATAGATTTATACAAAGAACACCCAGATGCTGAATTAATTGCGCATCCTGAATCTGAAGCTCACATGCTTAAAGTTGCTAAATATATTGGCTCTACTTCTGGTTTATTAAATCATGTAAAAAACAGTAATAAAAAGAAATTTATTGTGGCTACAGAAGCTGGAATTTTGTTTGAAATGATGCAAGAAAATCCTGATAAAATAATAATTCCTGCACCTGCAAAAGAAGATAATACTTGTGCTTGTAGTGAGTGTGCTTACATGAAAATGAACACCTTAAAGAAACTATATTTGTGTTTAAAATATGAATTACCAGATATAGAAGTTGATGCTGAATTAGCCAAAAAAGCTATAATTCCTATTAATAGAATGTTAGAATTATCTAAATAATATTTAGATGAAACATGAAAATAAAATAATTACAACCGATTTTTTAGTAATAGGTTCTGGAATTGCAGGCCTAACTTTTGCTTTAAAAACCGCTACTAGGCTTAAAGAAGCTATAGTAACTGTTATTACAAAAGATGAGCAAAGTGAATCTAACACCAAATACGCACAAGGTGGTATTGCAAGCGTTTATAATAAAACTGTAGATAGTTTTGAACAACATATTACAGATACTTTAATTGCTGGTGATGGCTTGTGTGATGAAGATGTTGTTAAAATGGTTGTAGAAGATGCACCTGACAGATTGCAAGAATTAATTGATTGGGGTACAAAGTTTGATAAGAATGAAAAAGGAAAATATGATTTAGGACGTGAAGGAGGACATTCGCAAAACAGAATTCTACATCATACAGATATTACAGGTGCAGAAATTGAACGTGCTTTATTGGCACAAGTAAATGCTTTACCAAACATCAAATTTCTAACTCATCATTATGCAATAGATTTAATTACAGAGCATCAAGTTAAAAAGAAAAAAACCAAAAGAAACAGTAAAGTTTCTTGTTATGGTGCTTATGTTTTAGATATTAAAAAATCTAAGGTTATTACTTTTGTAAGTAAATTTACGGTTCTAGCTTCTGGTGGAAATGGGCAAGTTTATGAAACTACTACAAACCCAACTGTTGCTACTGGAGATGGAATTGCAATTGCTTATAGAGCCAAAGCAGAAATTTCTGAAATGGAATTTATACAGTTTCATCCAACTGCTTTGTATAATCCTGGTGAGTATCCTGCTTTTTTAATTTCTGAAGCTGTTAGAGGTTTTGGTGCTAAATTAAGAGATTTTAATGGTAATTACTTTATGCATAAGTATGATGAACGTGAAGAATTAGCATCAAGAGATATTGTTGCAAGAGCCATAGATAATGAACTAAAAAAAAGTGGAAAACCTCACGTTTATCTTGATTGCACACAACTAGACATGAAGAAATTTGTAGCACATTTTCCTAATATTTCAGAAAAATGTGCTTCTTTAAATATTGATGTTGCAAAAGATTACATACCTGTTGTACCAGCTTCTCATTACATTTGTGGTGGTGTTAATGTAAATAAAAAAGGAAAAACTTCTATTAAAAAACTGTACGCTTGTGGAGAGGTTACTAGAACTGGTTTACATGGTGGTAATAGATTGGCTTCAAACTCTTTGTTAGAAGGTTTAGTATTTGCTCATAATGCTTTTGAAACCATTTCTAAAAAGTATAATAAAGCTAAATTTCCAAAAGATGTACCTGAATGGAATGATGTTGGAGTAATAAAAAATATGGAACAAATTTTAATTACTCATGATCGAAATGAAGTAAAAACAATTATGACCAACTATGTTGGTATTGTACGTTCTAATGAGCGTTTAAAACGTGCTGAAAAAAAACTAAGAGTTTTGTATGAGGATAACAAACGTTTGTATGATAACTCTGAACTTTCTGTAGATTTATGTGAATTGAGAAACCTAATAACTACAGCCTATTTAATTACACAGTTTTCTAAAAAAAGAACCGTGAATTGTGGTGGTTTTTATAGTTTAGATTGCCTAAAATAAACAAAGCATCTGAAATAAATCAGATGCTTATCAATCAACATACTTACTATTATAATACAATCAACCAAAACTATTTATAATAGAAATAAGATCGTTTTTAGTTACCACTCCAGATTGCCTCCAGACTTGTTTGCCAGATTTATATAAAACTAAAGTAGGCACACCTCTAACCTGATATTTTGCTGCCAAAGCTTTGTTTTTATCAACATCAATTTTAATAATTGAAACTTTATCGCCTAAAACATCTTTTACTTCTTTTAAAATTGGCGACATCATTTTACAAGGACCACACCACTCTGCAAAAAAATCTACCAAAACTGGTTTGTCTTTATTAATAATCTCTAAAAAATTTTTCATGATTTCTCTTATTTATCAAAAGTGATGCTCCAAATACCTCTAACTTGATTTTCTTGATAACCAGTTGCTAAATCTTCTGGATATAAATTTTTAATTTTATCTAATGTACTAAACTCAATATCCGAATTTGTATTTCCATGACATTGCAAGCACATTCTGTTGGTGATAATAGGATAATAAAACTTTACTTTTTTCTCTGAAATCACCAAAATTGGATCTGATTTTGTATTAGTTTTTACATTTTCTTTAAAAATATTGATATACCCGTTTTCGATATTAGAAGCTATATTTTTTTGATCTCTAGGTTTGTCTGATACTCTTTTTATTGTTGCCTTATTTACAACAGACATGCTATCTGTTAACGGATAAGCTTTAATATTACAAAATTCTAAAGCTGCCAGCGTTCCATTTTTTTGAATTTTACTCATTAAGTTTTTGCCTAAAACAGCTTTTGTAGAAAGAGCATATTCTAATCCTCTTTCTTTATAAGTTAAACTGATTTTTTTTCTTTTTGGATGTTGATTTTTATGATGCTCATCAAACCATTCTGGTTTTTCAATATCATAATCATACATATATTCAGAAATTTTTTGAATGGTTTCTTCAGGATATCCTAGTTTTGGCATCAAACCAAACCTTTTTACAGCTCCATGCATTTTAGCCTTTTCGTTGGTTGGATTTTTCATCCAATTTTGCATATCATTTACAAACTCTTCTTTAGTTGTATTTTTAGTAATATATCTATTTTTAATAGCAATCATTGGTGGTGCAATTCTACTATTTTCTGGAGCAGTAAGACTATGACAAGAATAGCAACTTGTTTCCATCAATTTTTTTCCTGGATGTTTTTGTTGATGATTCTTGGTCTCTGAAATCGATTTTTCTAAGGCAGTTAAAGGTCTATTAGAATTTTTACATCCTATAAAAACAACAAAAATTAGTAGCAAAGTAATGGGTTTCATATTTCTTACAGTTTGCTAATAAAATTAAGACAAATTAGGTGCTACATCTGTAACTTATGTTACAGTTCTAAAACTTTTATACTATTTCTAAATAGTTTAATTTTTCCTTCATTTTCTAATTTTTTAAGCAATCTAGAAATTACAACTCTAGATGTATGTAAATCTTGCGAAATTTCTTGATGTGTAGTAAAAACAACATCATTATGGGTTACCATTGCTTTGTCTTTTAAATAACGAAACAAACGTTCATCCATTTTTAAAAAGGCAATCGTATCTACAGCTTCTAAAAGCTCATCCATTCTGTTATGATAACTTTGTAAAATAAAAGATTGCCAAGATTTATAAACACCTAACCATTCTCCCATTTTTTCTTTAGGAATCATAATTAGCTCTACATCTGTTTCTGTAACTGCTCTAATTTTACTTTTTGTTTGCCCTAAACAACATGACAAAGTCATTGCACAAGTATCTCCTTTTTCTAAATAATAAAGAACCAATTCATCTCCATTTTGGTCTTCTCTTAAAATTTTTATGGCACCATTTATAAGTAAAGGCATAAACTTAATATAATCATCTATTTCTATGATTATTTCATTCTTTTTAAATGTTTTTAGACTGCCAATTTTATCGATTTCAGTTATTAGTTCATCCTCTAAAAGGTAACCAAAATTAGTTTTTAGATTATTTATTATATCAGACATTTAGTTGTTTTCTTTTATCATATAAATTTAATGAAATAGAAATAAAAAATCCGAGTTAAAAACTCGGATTTTTCGTAATCAACAAAATACAAAACTTACTTTTGAGTTTTTTTATCGCTATTCATTAAAAGATAAACAGCTATAATTAAGCCTACAACAACCAAGGCAAAAACTCCAATCATTATTGTTCCATTAATCCATGAAACTAGTGGTATTCTAAAAAAACTCATATTCTACAAATTTCTACTGTAAAATTAGAGCTTATACTTCTTTTAAAATATGATATAAATCAGTTTTCTAAAAATCTACATTTAAAATATCTCCACTTAATTGTAAAAGTTCTAATTCAATTAATTTAGCATCAAATTTTGCGTTATTTAAAGCTGTTTTTGCATTAATTAAATTAATTTGAGCTTGTCTAAATTCTATAGATGTTACTTGCCCAAGTTTATAGCGCTCTTCTGTTCTTTCGAAATTATTCTGTGTAGTTGCTACATTTTTTTCTTGGGCACCAATAATAAAAAGTTGATTATTATAATTTTCCCAAGTATTTTTTAAGTTATTTTCTATGGTAACTTTTTGCTGCTCTAACAAAATTTGCTCATTTTCTAAAGCTATTTTAGCATTAGCAACATTTGTTTTTGTTGTTCCACCATCAAACAAGCTCCAAGATAAACTTAAACCCGCATTTAAACCTGAAGATGTAGAACCTGCTAAGAAAGATGTTGCTGGGTTTTCGCTTTTATTCCATCCATAAGAGGTACTAAAGTCTAAAGAAGGCATATAACTAGCTTTGTTTATTTTGATGTTAAACTCACTAATTGCAATGTTTTGCTCATTTTGTTTTAAAAGTGAATTGTTTGCTAAAGTTTTAGTTTGTAACTCACCAAAATTCATAATATTAATAAAATTAACATCAGTTTCTACAGTATAATCTACTGCTTTTTCAACTCCTAAAATAATATTTAAACCACGTTTTGCATTATTTAATTGTTGTTTAGCAGATATTAAAGTAATACTATCATTATTTACATCTACTTCTGCATTTAACATTTCCAATTTAGTAGTTTGTCCATAATCATACTGATATTCAGCACGTTGTAAACGTTTTTTAGAAATAGCTAATGCCTCTGATAAATTTTCTTTGTTTTCTGATAATCTTGCAATTTGAAAATATGCTGTAAATAACTGTAAATAAGTATTTTCTATAGTTTCTTTTGCTTGATATTCTGTTAAATTATAAGTTTCTTTTAATTGTTGATAATTATATTTTCTACCTAAACCATCAAAAATGGTGTAATTTAAACTTAAAGAAGCATTGTACGATTTTGTTACAGCACCATCAATACTTGTAGAAGTACCATCTTGACGCGTAATAGTTTGATTATTTTTACTATAATTTGCC
Organism: Polaribacter sp. Asnod6-C07; assembly: GCF_045063625.1. NCBI lineage: Bacteria > Pseudomonadati > Bacteroidota > Flavobacteriia > Flavobacteriales > Flavobacteriaceae > Polaribacter > Polaribacter sp. Asnod6-C07. Next base: position 813,739 of record NZ_JBEFOF010000005.1, read on the forward strand.
CCAGAAGAAATTGCTGCTGTTGGTAAAAAACCTGTATTATAAATACTAGTATTATTTTTAGCTACTTCTAAATTATTATTAGCAATTTTAACCCCGAAATTGTTTTCTAAAGTAATTGCTAATGCTTCTTTTTTTGTTAATATTTCTTGAGAAACAAGTTGTAAAGTCGATAAAAAAACGACTACTACTATTGTGTTTTTAATGATCTTCATTTTCATCGAATTTAGATTCTATAATTGCTCTTTCTACCTCTTCTTTTGTAACCTTTTCTCCTGTTTTTAACCATTTAATTCCTACTTTCATAGAGTTAGAAACCGATAATAATAATGGTAACATTACCAAAGTTAAAACTGTAGCAATTGCAATACCATAAGAAATAGAGATTGCCATTGGTATTAAAAATTGTGCTTGTCTACTTTTCTCTAACATTAAAGGCGCTAAACCAGCAATAGTAGTTAAAGAAGTTAAGAAAATTGCTCTAAAACGAGATTGACCTGCTGCAATAAGAGCGTCATCAAACTTCATACCTTCTTTTAAATAAGCATTAAATTTACCAATTAAAACCAAACCGTCATTTACCATAATACCTACCAAAGCAATAATTCCTAAAAAGGATAAAATACCAATTGAAAAATCGTGAATAAAATGCCCCCAAATAACTCCAATCATACTAAAAGGAATCATAATTATTAATAAAATTGGCTGGCTGTAAGAACGGAATGTAAACGCAATTACAATATAAATTAAGAGTAAAATAATTGGCCCAACTAAATTTACTGAGTCTGTCGTTTTTTTAGCTTCTCTATTTTGACCTTCGTAAAGTGGTGTTACTGTGTGATATTTAGATAAAATCTCTGGCATAACCTTAGTTTTTATATCATCTAAAATCTCAGTTGCACTCGTTTCTAAATCTCTTAAATCTGCAGTAACTTGTATTTCTCTTTTACCATCTAAATGATTAATAGCAATGTCTCCTCTTGCAATGGTATAATTTGCAATTTCAGAAAATGGAATTCTAGTTCCTGTAGGAGTTATCACACGCATATCATCTAAATTTTTAATAGATGATCTGTCTTTTTTATCATAACGAACCCAAATTTTAATTTCGTCTTGCCCTCTTTGAAAACGCTGTGCTTGTAATCCGAAGAAACCATAACGCACTTGTGCCATAACAGATTGCAGATTTAAACCTAATAAATATGCATTATCTTTTAAAGTAATTTTAACCTCTTTAATACCTGCAGGATCGTTATCAGAAATATCTTTTAAAAGTGAATTGTTTTCTAAAACTAATTTTAATTCTTCTTTGGCTGCTTTTAATTCTGTAATATTATTACCTAATAAAGAAACTGCTACAGGGCTACCACCAAAATTACCACCAGAACCAAAAACTAAACTTTCTACACCATACACTTTACCAACTTTATCGCTAATTGCATTTGTTATTTCTGGTGATGAAAAATCTCTAGCTTCACCTGGTAAAAGGTTAACACTTAAAGTTGCATTTGCACTACCAGGACCAACTCTTTTTATTACATTTTCTACAACATCTATATCTCCTGTTTGTTTGGCAGAATATTCTTTATTAATCAACCAAACTTTTTCTTCTATGGATGAGATAATAGAATCTGTAATTTTTTCGTTAGTACCTTGAGGCATTGTAAGGGTAATCTTTACTTGATCACTTGCTACTCTAGGAAAAAATGATTGTTTTATAATTCCTGCATTCATAGCTAGAATACTAAAAATTAACATTGCTATTGGAATTCCGAAAGCAAAAACTTTATTCTGCAAACTAAACCTTAAAAAGGGCATGTAGTATTTATCTCTAATTTTCATTAAAAAAACATCTGCTCCTCTGTTTACTTTGTTAAAGAAATCATCAAGTTTATTGCTTTTTTTCTTTTCACCATTTTCTAATCTTTTTCTATCTAAAGCTTTAGAGTGCGCAATATGTGCAGGTAAAATAATTAAGGCTTCTATTAATGAAACTGTTAGTGTTAGCAAAACAATTGTAGAAACTTCACCAAAAAAACTACCTATTCTACCATCTACAAAAAAGAAGGTTGAAAAAGCTATAATTGTAGTTAAAATTGCTGATACAATTGGTGGAATAACTTCCATTGTTCCATCTATTGCTGCTTGTATTTTAGTTTTTCCTAAATCGTAATAATGATGATAAATATTTTCACCAATTACAATTCCATCATCAACCAAAATACCGATTACAATAATCATCCCAAAAAGAGATAATACATTTATAGTTACGTCAAATTGAGCTGCGAAAATAAACATACCAAAAAACGCAACTGGCAAACCAAATGCTACCCAAATTGCTAAACGTAAATTTAAAAAGAGTGCTAAAAAGAATAAAACTAATAGAATACCTACAACACCATTTTCTACTAATAGCTTTGTTCTTCCATTTAAGGTTAAACTTCTATCGCTAGTAACACTTAATTTTACATTTTGGTTTTCTTGATTGTATTTATGAATGTATTCTTTAATTTTATCAGCAGAAGAAATTAAATCTTCGTTATTGGTATTACTTACTGTAATATCTATAGCTAAATTGCCATTATAATACAATCTATCTGGTGTTTCTGACCAAGTATCTCTAACTGCTGCAATATCTTTTAAACGGATAATATTACCATTAGTTTCTGTTCTAACAATTAAGTTTTGTAATTCTAAACCATAATAAGATCGATTACTTGCTCTAATTAAATAATCTTCTTCTGATGTTTTTATATTACCACCAGTTATTAAAATATTAGAATTTGTAACTGCACTAGAAACCTCTGCAAACGATAAATTGTAAGCTCGTAAATCGTTTTCTCTTACTGCAATTTCTATTTCTTCATCTGGGAAACCAGAAAGCGAAACTTGAGAGATACCCTCCATACCTCTAATATCATTTTCTACATTTCTAGCATATTGTTTTATCGATTTTAAAGAAAGATTATCACCACTAACCGTAAAACTAATTGTTGGTCTTATACTCTCTACCTTAGCAATAACTGCAGGTTCCATACCAGAAGGGAATGATGGAACTCTATCTACTGCATTTTTTACATCAGATAAAACAACATCTATATTTTTACCTTTTTCTACTTCTATACTTACAGTTGCAGAATTTTCTCTAGATACAGAAGTTACTCTTTCTACACCTACAATTCCTTTTAAATTATCTTCAATTTTAAGCACAACACCTTCTTCCATTTCTGCAGGAGATGCACCAGGATAAGCTAAAGAAATATTTATTAGTTCTGAATCTACCAATGGAAAAAAGGAAGATTTCATGCTAAATATACCTACTGCCCCAAAGATGATAAATGCAATAATAACTACATTTACGGCTACTGGGTATTTTATAAAATACGTAATTATTTTTTTCATATAATTACTTTTTATTAATTTTTACAATCATACCATTAAAAGCACCAGGTAAAGTTTGCGACAATAATTTGTCGTTATTTTTAAGGCCTTTTATTACTACAGTTTCTGCCCCAAAATAAACAGGGTCTATTTTAGAAAGTGTTAAGACACTATCATTTTTTACAGTATATACAGCTGAATTATCTACCAATAATTTTCTAGGGATCTCAATAGCTTCTGTTTCTGATTTAGCAACCAAATTGGCTTCTAAATACATACCTTCTTTTAAATCTGAATGTTTTACATCAATAAAAGCTTTAATAGTTTGCGAAACTTGATCTACTTTACCATTTACACGAACTACTTTACCAGAATATTTTTTTGTTTTTTCTAAATTAGTAAGTGCAACAGAATTGCCAACTTTTAATAAATCTGCAAATTCCGAATTTATAGACACTTCCATTTCATAAACTCTTGGATCTATAAATTCTCCTAATTTTTGCCCAACCCTAACTAAAGAACCAGGACTTACTAATGCTTCTGTTAAAATACCAGAAAAAGGCGCTCTTATTTGATATTTAGTTAAACGAACTTCTAAGTTTTTTACATTATAATATGCAGTTATTATACCTCTACCAGAAATAAAATACCTCTCTTTATCCGAAGAAAATTCAGGGATTTTAGGTGTTGATTTATTCATATCAAAACCCTGTAAATATTTCTCCCATTTTGGGAATTCTGATGGGTAATCTAATCTTAAATCTGGTAAAACTGAAGTAATTAAATTATATAAATTACTTTTTTGAGATTGAATACTTGCGTAAAACTCATCGTTATTTAGGCTTAATAAAGTTTCCCCTTTATAATAATTAGAACCAGCTTTAAATAACTTTTTAGATGGTTTTAAAACTCCAGAAACCTCTGAATATATTTCGATTTTATTTTTAGCAGTTAAATTTCCGCTTGCAGATAAAATAATAGGAATTGATTTGTTTTCTACATTTTCTACAAAAACAGTTTTTATTTGTTTCTTAAATGTTGGTTTAGGTTTTTGGTTTTTATCGATTAAAAATTTACCTAATAAAATCGCACCAATTATGGCTGCAATTCCTAGTATAGCAAGTATTGTTTTTCTCATGTATAGTTAGTTAAATATGCTCTATGCTAGAGCTAAAATTAGTCTGTATTTTTTTAAAAATTTTAATAATTTGTTGTTTTTCTTCTTTAGAAATATTTTGCTCCATTGTTGTTATTAAATTCTGAATAACAGGTTTGGTTTTATTATATATATCTTTCCCGTACTTTGTTAAGTACACATTTTTAATACGCTTATCTTCTTTACTTTGTTTTCTAAAAATGTAATTTTTCTTTTCCATTTTTGTTAATAAACGTGTTAAAGAAGACTTGTTTCTTAATGTTAAAAAAGCCAATTCATTTTGATTTAAACCATCTTGAAATGTTAATTTTTTTAAAACAATCATTTGTTCTTTGGTTAAATCTAAACCTATAGCATTAAAAGATTCTTGAAAAAAATAATCTACCATTTTGCCTGTTCTACCAAGCCAAGGCCCAATAGAGTTCTCAAAATCAATATCTATTTTTTTTGTTTTCACCCTGCAAAAGTAAATAAACCAGCTCCTTAGTTGCATGTGCAACTATTTAATATTTTGTTAAAAAAAAATTAACATTTAAAAACATTTCTAATGTTTTAGAAAGTATAAAAAGAAATAAACGACAATTATAAAGTAACTTTTATAGAATCACATTTTTTTAGCATCTTTATACTTTTAAAAAATATAAAGGATGTTAACAGTTTTTAGAGGGTTTAGAAAGTTAAAACCATTAATTTTTTCTTAATTTGATTTGCTTCTCTAACACAAACACAGCTTTGTTTTTTTCTAAAATTGATGAAATTCCTTCTGAAATTTGGGAAGATTTAGATTGTACAAAAAACTTTTATTTTCATCCTAATTATTTAAACTCATTAGAAAAAAATCATCCAAAAATCAATTTCACCTACATTGTTTTAATTGATAATGATAAAAAACCAACTGCAATTGCACATCTTAAAATTGTTGATTTTCATTTAAATTCGATTAAAAATGATTTAGAATTTTTAAGAAATATTGGTAAAAAATTACATATAATTCCGGATAACAAACCTTTGAAATTGCTAATCTGTGGAAACATTTTTGTGAGTGGAGAACATGGTATTTTTATCAAAAAAAATGAAGATAAAAATGCAATTCTTAAAGAACTAGCAGAAAGCATAAACCACTTTTTAAACTTAAACAAAGACCTTAAGAAAAAAATTGATGCTTTTTTAATTAAAGACTTTGTAAATGAATCTCTACTTATAACTGATGAACTAAAAGATTTTAATTATCATCCTTTTTCTGTAGAGCCTAACATGAAACTTGAACTACAAGAAAACTGGCAAACTTTTGATGATTATTTGGCTGCAATGAAAACAAAGTTTAGAGTAAAAGCAAAAAGAGCTTTAACTTTAAGCGAAAACCTTAAAATTGAAGATGTTACTTTAAATAACATTGATGAAAAACTACCCAAAATGACTGCTTTATATGAAAAAGTTACCTCTAAAGCAGATTTTAATCTGGCCAGTTTTAATTTAGAAACCTATAAAGATTTTAAAGCAAAATTAGGTGATAATTATATATTAAAAACCTATTGGGTTAATGATAAAATTGTTGGTTTTATGTCTGCTGCTATCAACCAAAAATCTTTAGACGCCCATTTTGTAGGTATTGATTATCAACTAAATAGAGAACATGCAATTTATCAAAGAATATTGTATGATTATATAGAAATTGCGATCAGTAAAAAATTAAAAACTATAAATTTTGGAAGAACAGCTAGCGAAATTAAGAGTTCTATTGGTGCAGTTCCACAAGATTTAACAATGTATCTTCGTCATAAAAAAAGTATTACAAATAAAATTTTAAAGTTATTTTTGCAGCGTGTACAGCCTACACCATTTCGTCAAAATTTTCCATTTAAATTGAAAAATTAATGAATAACAGCAAAGAATTAATATCACTTTTATCTTTAAAAGAATTAGAAAAAAATAAATTTTTAGGAGAAAGTGTAACCATAGGAAGCGCAATTGTATTTGGTGGACAAGTATTGGCACAAGCTGTGCATTCTGCTTACAAAACTATACCAGAAAATCGCTTTTTACACTCTTTACATTCTTATTTTTTAGAACCTGGAGATTTAACGATTCCTATTACTTATGATGTTACTGAGGTAAGGAATGGAGGTAGTTTTTCTACAAGAAGAGTAACCGCAAGTCAGAATGATAAAACCATATTTATTTTAGCGGCTTCTTTTCATAAAAAAGAAGAAGGTTTTGAACACCAAGCAATAATGAAAACAGATATAAAACAACCAGAAGAATTATTGAGTTGGGATGATATGGCTGTTCAATTTGGAGATTTTTTACCAAAAAGTCTTAAATCTTTTTTAAGCATAGAAAGACCAATTGCATTTAAACCTGTGGTAATTCCTAATCCTTTAGAGCCTAAAAATAGAGCTCCAAAAGAAGAAGTTTGGTTTAAATTAAAAGGTGATATTCCAACAATGGACATCCAAATGAAACATCAAATCTTAACATATATTTCTGATTATAATGTTTTAAACGCGGCTTTTAATCCGAATGCAAAAGATTATAGTTTTGGTAATACAATGACTGCAAGTTTAGATCATTCTATGTGGTTTTTTAGAGATTTCGATTTTAATGATTGGATGCTTTTTTCTGCAGAATCACCCAATGCTTATGGTGCAAGAGGTTTGTGTAAGGCAAATATTTTTACAAGAGATGGTAAATTAATTGCATCTGTTAGTCAAGAAGGTTTACTTAGACCTAAAAAGTAATTATTACTTTAGTATTGAGTTACTTATTTTAAGTAAAAGCTAATTAAAAAAATAGATAAAATGAGTCCTTTTATATATGTGTTAACCACAAATGGTTTGTTGTTTTTATTGAGTATTATTTTTTGGAAATTTCCGCCAAAAAAAATCAATAATTTATATGGTTATCGAACTTTTAAAGCAATGCAAAATCAAGAAATTTGGGATTTTGCAAATGCTAATTTTAACAAAACACTACTTTTTTATTCTGGTATATCTTTTATTGGAGGTTTAGTTCTTGCTCAGTTTTCTGCCAAAGAAATTTCTTGGGAACCTATGGTTTTGGTAATGTTATCTATTATAGTTTCTATTATAAAAACTGAACGTGCTTTAAGTGATAACTTTACTGATGAAGGGAAAAGGAAAAAGTAATCTCTTAAAAATAATTTAAATCTAGTTTCTTTGTACTTGTTATAAAATACAAGATTGAAAATGGTAAAATCATAGTAAGATAAGAGATATCAAAAGAACTATTATATAAAGTATTCTTATAACCTTCATCTACGATTTCTATAATAAAACTTAAGAAAAGTAATAGGGTTAAAAATAGTAAAGATTGAAAAATTACTTGATGTATTTTTTTTATTCTGAAACCAAAAATAAAAGGTAATATTATAAAAGTTATTTGAACCCATTTTGGTGTAAACCTTGTTTGATGATTAAAAGGATTATGTTCTTTTATAACCTCTATTTCTGGCAATGTAATTAGAAAAGGAAAAGAAATTAAAGTCAGATTAATTAGAAAACCTACAGAAAACTTAAACTTTTCTTTATTCGTAGATTTAATAAATGAACTGAATAAAAAAAGTGTAAGAGGTATAACTACAATACCTCTTGTTAAAACTAAAAATGCTATAAAAAATGATAATAGAAAAGGGTATTTAAAATAGTTTAATTTAAACTTATTATCCCATAAAATTATAAAAAAGACCAATATAAAGATATTACTTAACAAATCACTTTTTGCAAAAATCTCCCACAAATAAGCTGGTGAAGCTATTAATAAAAAAACGATAATTGCTTTTTTATACATCTCTAATTTAGACTTAAAGAGCAACAAGCTTATAATTAAAAAAATAAAAGGTTGCAGCAAACTTACATTTCCAATTAAATAAAAAGGTAAGCCAATAAAAAATAATCCTGGTAAATTAGATGATGTTTGCCCTAAATGATCTTTTAAACTATAAGGATAATTGCCATTTAGAACACCATTAATAGTGGTATGCATAGCAGACCATCTATCAGAATTTAAAGTGTTGCCGTCAATAAAAATATTTATTAAAACAAAAACTACAAAAATTAAAATGCAAACTGCTAAAAAGTAATAATCAACTTTTTTAACCTTGCTAATAAAGTCTCTAAAAAAATAAATTAAATAAATACCAATTATTACTAAGATATTATAAATTACAAAAAGAGATAGGGTTGAAAAATAATCTTGCCTAACTGCATACTTTATAATGAAAAAGCTGTTAATAATCAGATACACAACTAATGCAATTATCTTTTTGTAACTATCTAAAAGCTTTTCCATTTATGTTATATAATAAGTAAACAAAATAAAGGTTTATTCTTTAAAAATTAGCCATAAAAGAAATTGATAAATTTCTACCAGGAGAAGAAACTCCAGAAGCAAATTCTATATAATGTTCATCAAAAAGATTATCTAATCTTGCTTGTACAGAAATGTTATTATTTACATCATAACTTCCATTTAAGCCAAAAGTCATCCAACTTGGTGTTCCATAATAAATATCTTCATCATTTATAGCATTTGCATCTACAATAGGCGTTAAATCATGATTATCTATACCTTCTGTAAAGTTAAAATCTTCAATATCTTTTTTACTATTAAATCTAAATTCTGCTCCTAAAGCTATTTTATCTTTTTTATAATTTAGTTCAAACTGACCAAATAAAGGCGGAATTGAAGACATTGGTTCTTCAGTGTCGTAAGTTCTTCCTTTGGTATAGGTTATAAATCCTGATGTTTTTATTTGGTTAGAAATTTTACCCAAATAATTAACTGTGTAACCTAAAATATATGCGTTTCCTTTATTCTGATTGTTTACAGCATTACCAAATTCACCATCGAATTCTACTTGTTTTATACTACCATCATCATTTAAAACATAATCTCTTTGTATATAATTATCTAGTAAAGTATAATAAATATTTGCCCCAAACCTAAACTTTCTATCATTAAAATACTTTTGCACACTAAATTCTGAACTATAAGCAAATTCAGGTCTTACATCAAAATTAGGCACAGTAACATTACCAGATTTTTCACGAACTCTACCCATATCATCTATATTAGGAGAACGAAAACCAGAGGACAAAACTCCATTTAACTGCCAATTTCTATTGGGTTTATAAGCATATCCTAAAGTTGCAGTTATTGCTGAATTATTTGCACTTACTGTTGTAGTTGGCAAATCTAAAAAGGTTTCATCTATCCATCTTGCTTTTAAATGAGTGTTTGTAAAACGAATACCTGAGTTTAAAGTAGATTTACTATTTACATCTTGTCTGTAACCTACATAAAGTGCAGAGCTTAAATAACTGCTTCCTCCATCAGGATAACGTGATTGCACTTTAAAATCATCAGAAAAACCATTAATTTCTCCATCTACTATATTTAAAGTTTTTCCATAAGAATTAGATTCTAAATCATTGTGTGCAACCTCAAAACCATAAGAAAAAATTCTTGTTTTATCAACATCAATAGGTACTGAAAAATCTCCATTAACACTAAAAACATTAACTGTTTCTTCTCTATAAGATCGCTCTAAACTTCCAAATTTCCTTTGAATTCTACTCTCTTTAATATTTTGATAAGCAGTAGTAATTGAACCACTTTCTAACCAATTTTTGTTCGGATTTATTAAAAGTTGAGATGAAATTAACAACCTGTCTTGAGGTCCATAATACCATTCTGCAAACTTTAAAGAAGATACATCTGTGGCATCTGTTAACTCATTTAATCTATCAAATCTTTGTATGTCTGAAGAAGTAGAATACTGTAAATTAACTTTTAAATCGGTGTTTTTAGATAATGGCACAAAGAATTTTTGTAAAACATCTGTTTGATTATAACCTGTGTTTTTTAATCTATTTGGATCTGTATTTAATGTAGGATTTTCTGAATAATTTCCGTTTACATTTTCTGAATAATAAAAGACTTTTCCCCAATCTTCAAAACCATGATTTCTATTTGTACCCGCTTTTAAATTACCAAAATCAGAATAAGAAACACTTGTAAAAGAGGCCCAATTACTAAAACTAACCTCTGCAGAAACATTGGTAGTTATTTCTTGATTTACAGAAGAATATCTAGAAAATAATTGACTATTTACTTTAGTTTCTTCGGATAATTTAGGTGTTTTTGTATAATAATGAATAACACCACCCAAAGCATCAGATCCATACATTACAGAAGATGGTCCAAAAACAACTTCAGTTTTGTCTAGTAAGTTTGGTGATAAAGTAATTGAGTTTTGCAAATGCCCTTTTCTATAAATTGCATTATTCATTCTAACACCATCTACCACTAACAAAACACGATTAGACTCCATACCTCGAATTACAGGGCTACCTCCACCAAATTGCGTTTTTTGAACTTTTATACCAGGTATTGTAGCTAATAAATCTGCAGATGTTTGTGGTGATATTTTTTGAATATCTTTGGTAGATAGCACTGCAATTTGTTCTGCAATTCTTTTTGCTTTTTCTTCTTTCTTAAAGGATGAAATTATAACTTCATCTAACTCTTCTGATTCTTTTGTAAGATTTACAATAAAATTATGTAATCTAAGCTTCGATTTTTTTATTTTAAAAACAGCATAGGATAAATGAGAAAAAAAGATTACTTCATTTTCTTCTATTGATGAAATATCAGTAAAACCATTATTATCAGTAGTTAAACTTACTGTATTTTCTGAATTAAAAACATTTACGTTTTTAACAACTTTGCCTGTTTCTTTATCAAAAATTTTAACTTTTTGACCAAAAGAAATGCTACTTATACATAAAAAAATAACAAAAATATATAGCTGCTTCATCATTAACTAAAAACGGTTTCTAAAACTTGTAAAGATTTGGGTTCTCTAAAACTGCCCAAATGTAATTTAAAATACTTAATAATCATTTGCAATACCAATTGTCTTTCAACTTTACTATAAGACACGTTTTCTATACCATCAAAATTTATGCCTAGCAGCTTTTTAAATTGATAAAAATCGTTTTTATGAATCACATTTTTATCTTGGATGTTATCAGAAAAATTTCCTTCTAAAAGATTAAAGCCAATCTTTTCTTTTTGAGACATGTCTGGGTAAAACCCTAAAAAACCAGTTAAATTTAATAAAAACAATAAATGAAAATTTGGAATCTTGTTATGAACATCAAACCAAATAAAAGCAGTTTCTAAATAACTATACAGTGTTTTATTCTGCTCTTCTTCTTGTATAGAACTCGTTAAAATTTCTGACAAAAAAAACACCACAGATTGTTTTATAATATCTGTATGGATGGTTTTGTATGGATGAATAACTTGCACATCTTTAATAGAATTTAGGGTGCTTTTATTATTATGATTTGCAACAATTCTTAACTGTGTAAGTGGCTGAAAATAGGCTGCTTTTATACCTTTCTTTTTAGGTTTAAGAACACCTCTAATTAAATAAGTTTTTACACCTTCTTCTTCTGTGTAACATTTTACAATTAAACTGGTATCACCATATTTTAATGTGCTTAAAACAATTGCTTTTGTTGTTACAACTGCCATTAATTTACAATTGCAATTTTTGCTGTTGCAGTTTCTGTTGCATCATCATTAGATAATAAAACAATATAAATACCAGAAGCTACTTTATTACCAGCTAAATTTTTCTTGTTCCAAACTACTTTACCTCCTTGTAATTCTTGCCCTTCTACAACATTGGTTTCATATACTAAATTACCTGCAACATCTAAAATTTTCACGTTAGTGCCTTGAGGCAAATGAGTACCATTTCTACCATCAATAGTTACAGTTTCGTGATTTTTTAAAGCGGGATTTGGATATGCATAAACCTCTGCTAATTCTTCTCCAAAAGGTGCAACATTACTATTATAAGCTACAATTCCTTTATCTGTTGCAAAGTAAACTTTACCAGTACTATCATCTACTCTAATTTTTAAAATTCTGTTAGATGGTAATGGAGAATTATCTGAACTAAAATTTGCCAAAGTAGTTTGCCCAGAAGGGTTTGTGTATAAAACACCTCCATTATCTGTACCAAACCATTTATTATCTGCACCATCTACAAAAATGGTATTTATTCTTTGGTCTCCTAACAAACGTTCTCCTACTCCATTTTCTTCTATAACAACTGGTTCTGCATTTAAAACATCTGCATCAAAAACTGTAGATGCATTTCTAAAAACAACCATACCAGCTCTAGTACCTAACCAAACTCTACTACTTTTATCAACTGCAACAGTTAACACATCTGTATCTGGTAAATTTCCTAAATTTGGTGTTGCAATTAAAGCTCTTTTTCTATCTCCAGTTTCATTATAAGCATATACTCCATTTCTTCTAGTACCTACCCAAATTGTATTATTGCTACTAATAGCCATTTCACTTAATCCAAAAGCAAAAACAGTTTGTATAGAACTGATATCGTAGCTACTCCATTGTCCATTTGGGGTTAATTTCTTAAGCTCTTCATCTTGATTGATGTTTGCTACCCACAAATTACCTTGGCTATCAAAAGCAGTTGCACTAACTCTAACTGTTACATAGTTTGGATTAGCTGATTCTATATCTGCTAAAGGACTATTTAAATGATTATAAAATGTATTTATTTCATCGTTTTCTACAACTAGCAAACCTCCTGTAGAAACTGAATTAACATTATTTGTACCTCCAAAAGAACTTATGTAAACTTTATTTTCTTCATTAGGATCTATAGAAACATAATTTAAATCTGTTACAGGAAAATTAGGATCATATTGTGTATTTAACCAAACTTCTCCATTATAATGACTAAACCCTTTTTTAGTTTGTGTTGGAGAATAAGTACCATCATAACCCCCATAAACCACCCATAAATCACTATTTTTAACATCAATAGAAAAAACTTCATTAGATAAAGGGCCTTCTGGATGAATTTCTTCGAAAGTATTCGCTAGAGAAGAAGAAGTTTTTAAAATTCCGAATTCTTCTGTTGCTAAATAAATGGTTTCATCTATAAATAAAGCATTTGATAGCGTAAAATCAAAATCTGTAATTGTTGTAAAATTTTCACTTTCGTTATTTGCTGTATCTAAAATAATTGCATTTTTATTTAGCGAAATTGCTAAATGTGAACTCGATGATTTTAAGCCATATATCGTCTGAAAAAAATCTCTAACTTGTGTTAAAATTCCATTATTCAATTGATATAATTTATTGCCTTCAGAAACATAAACTTGATTATTAAATACTGAAATGTTACTAAAATCTCTACCTTCAAAACTTTGATTCCAATTATTAAAATCTATTAATAAATTGCTATTTACATCTGCAGTAAAAACACCATCTTCAGTAGCTGCATAAATAGTATTATTATCAATTAAAGTTTGGTTAATGTTTAATGAAGTAGAACTATTACCTATAAAAAAAGTATCACCAAATTCTAAATTTTCAATATCATATTCAACAACAGCAAAAGGTGTAGACAAATATAAAGTTGTACCAAATTCAGAAATATGATTAATGCTCTTATTACCAGATTGACTAAAATTAACAATATCCGAAGAAATAGTTATGCTATTATCTTCATCTATAACCTCTACTAAACCATTTTCATAGCCAATTATTAATCGATCAAAAGCATTACTGTAATAAATTGCAGAAGTAGTTTCACCAGATAAACCTTGTATAGATGAAAACTTCTCAATTTCAGAAGTAGTTTCGTTAAAAGTAAAAACAGCATTATCTGCTAAAGCATAGATAATATTATCAACTTTTATAAAGTCTTTTACGTTATTATAGGAATAAAAATCTTCCCAAGAATCGCTATAATCTATTTGAGAAAAAACTGTAGAATAAATGGATAAAAGAATAAGAAAAATTACTTTTTTCATAAAACTGCTTATATTATCAAAGATATTTAATTATTGTAAACTAACGATAAAAACGGGTATATTAGTGCAAAAATCAAGTAATTTTTATGAGTTTAGAAATAGAAAGAAAATTTTTGGTGATAAATGACGAATTTAAATCTGAAGCTTATCAAAAAAAAACGATAAAACAAGGGTACTTAAATTCTGATAAAAACAGAACTGTTAGAATTAGAATTGCTGATGACAAAGCATTTTTAACCATAAAAGGAAAAACAAATTCTTCTGGTACAACTCGTTTTGAATGGGAAAAAGAAATTGATAAAAAAGAAGCTGAAGAATTACTTTTGTTATGCGAACCTTCAATTATTGATAAAACTCGTTTTTTAGTAAAAAGCGAACATCATACTTATGAAGTTGATGAATTTTATGGTGATAATGATGGTTTAATTGTTGCAGAAATTGAACTAAAATCTGAAAATGAGCCCTTTAAAAAACCTAATTGGTTAGGTAAAGAAGTTACAGGTAAAGTAAAGTATTACAATTCCAGTATCAGTAAAAATCCTTTTAAAAACTGGGTTTTATAAATTGTAAATTCCTAAAAAATGACTAAAACTACCTAACAGTACAAAAAGATGAAAAATGGCATGATTGTAAGGTATTTTCTTAATGGAATACAAAATTGCACCCACTGAATAAAACACACCTCCAGCCACTAAATATTGAAAATTCTCGACAGAAATACTACTCATTAATGGTTTTATAAAAAACATAACTTGCCAACCCATAAGTAGGTACATTGCTGTAGAAATTTTATCGAATTTGCCTGTAAAAAACAACTTTAAAATGATACCTGTTAATGCAAAAAGCCAAACAAACAGAAACATATACCAACCTAATTTAGAATCTAAACCTACCAAACAAAATGGCGAATAACTACCAGCTATTAAAACATAAATAGCTGCATGATCAAAAATATTTAAGCGTCTTCTTTTCTTCGGATGTTTTGCTGCATGGTAAAAAGTAGAGGCAGCATACAAAATAATCATACTTAATCCATAAATGATAAAACTAGCTGGTTTCCAAAAGCCATCAAAATTAAATGATTTTATCACCAAAAAAGGAAAAGCAATTACACTTAAAAACAAGCCAAAACCATGAGAAATTATATTTAATTTCTCTTCTTTACTGCTATATAGGTGATTTAAATTCTCGCTCATTATTAGGTCTGTTTGTGTCTTTCATAAATTTTTTGTCGTTTACTAAATCATCATACATTAAATCAAAAGTTTGTTGTTTTAAACGTTCTACATCTTCCATTTTTAAATCTTTGGTTTCAATAAATCTATGTTGATGAATTCTAAAAACTCCTGGAGATCCTTTAAAAAAATCCCAAGAAAAAAGTCTCTTACAATCGTAATAAATTTGTGGTACAATTGGCATTCCGAATTCGATTGCTAAACTAAAAGCTCCCTTTTTAAAAGGGGCTAAAACTTTATTTTCAGTTGGCACTAATCCTTCAGGAAAAATAGCCATACTTGTACCATTCTGTAATTTCTTTTTAGCCAATTCAAATACTTGTTTTCTACTTTTAGGATCGCTTCTATCTACCATAATAACTACCTTTTTATAGAAAAAACCAAAGATTGGTATTTTTACAAACTCTTTTTTACCTACAAAAACTATAGGATTTTTACTTAAAGCAACCAAAACAAAAGGATCCATTAACGAAGTGTGATTTGGACAAAACATATAACTTTTGTTTCTTTCTATTACTTGATCGTTTTGTATTTTTAAACGAAAACCCATTCCGTAAATTAATACTTTAGACCAAATTCTAACCATTTTCCAAAAAGTAGGATAGTAAGATTCTTTTGCTGTTAATACAAACAAAAAAGGGAGCATCAACAAAATTGTTATTACCATTAAAATGTAAAACCAAGCTCGCCAAATTAATAGAAAAGGTATTTTTAAATACTTCATAAACATCAAAAATACTAATATTCTTTTGTTTATTGATTTTATAAATCAAAACCTTATTTTTGCGCTCTTAAAGTGTTTTTTATAACACACTTTTTTAATTTTATCTTAAAATTATAAGTAAATGTCAAGAATTTTAACTGGAGTTCAAAGTACAGGAACACCGCATTTAGGAAATTTATTAGGTGCTATTTTACCTGCTATAAAAATGGCTAATAGCCCAGAAAATGAATCTTTTATTTTTATTGCAGATATGCATTCTTTAACGCAAATTAAAGATGGAGATTTATTAAGAGAAAACACTTATAGTGTTGCTGCTACTTGGCTTGCTTGTGGTTTAGATATTAACAAAACTATATTTTACAGACAAAGTGATATACCACAAGTAACAGAATTAACGTGGTATTTAAGCTGTTTTTTTCCTTATCAAAGATTAACTTTAGCTCACGGTTTTAAAGACAAAGCAGACAGACTTGCAGATGTAAATGCAGGTTTATTTACTTACCCAATGTTAATGGCTGCAGATATTTTATTGTATGATGCAGAAATTGTACCTGTAGGTAAAGATCAATTGCAACATTTAGAAATGACTAGAGATGTTGCCAATCGTTTTAATAACATTGTTGGTAAAACATTAGTTGCACCAGAAGCTAAGATTCAAGAAAACACAAAATTAGTACCTGGTATTGATGGCGAAAAAATGAGTAAATCTAGAAATAACATTATTAATATTTTTTTAGCGGATAAAAAGCTAAGAAAACAAGTAATGTCTATCAAAACTGATAGCAAAGGTTTAGAAGAACCTAAAAACCCTGATACTGATAATATTTTTGCACTTTATAAATTATTAGCTTCTGATGATCAAATTGCTGAAATGAGAGCAAATTACGAAGGTGGAAATTATGGTTATGGACACGCAAAACAAGCTTTGTACGAATTAATTCTAGAAAAATTTGCTACAATTAGAGAACGTTACAATCATTTTATGGAAAACAAAAATGAAATTGATGAAGCGTTAACTATAGGTGCAGAAAAAGCAACTTTGGTAGCTAACGATGTTTTAAAAAGAGTAAGAGAAAAAATAGGATATTAAACTATATATCACCAACAAAAAATGCCGCTAAAAAGCGGCATTTTTTATGTGTAATTATTTTTCTCTATAACCATTGACAGATAATTCCTCCCATAATTGCAAGGGTAACAATCCAATATCCTGCATTTATAGCTACATATTTTAGTGTTTTCTTTTCAAACATTGCTATTATAGATAAAACTGGCAATACAAAAAACAGCCCAGACATTACTCCATGTATTGCTCCATGTCTAAAGTTTCTAAAACGATCTCCATAATTCGCAATAAAATCTTTAAAATAGGTAAATGCTTCACCTGTTTCATCATTAAAACCAGGCTCATTTACCAAAGTTTGGAAAATACCCATTTGATGTATAACTATAAATTGTAAAAAGAAAGCAACAATAAGACTAAAAATGTAACTCAATATAAAAATCTTAGCCATATTTTGCCCTTCTAAAGATTCTTTTGTGAAGCCCATTTCGTTCATCCAGGCATTACCAAATAATGGGCCATACCAAACAAAACCAATAATCATTGGTACAATTGCTGCAATAAATAAGATGTAAAAATTCATTTCCATGATAAAAAAGTTTTGGTTTAACATCAAATATAACAAAATAGCATTATGATTATAAGCTTGTTATAAATTTTATTTAAAGAATATTTTTGATGTGCCGTAATTTACCTCTTTACCAACTACCTTTAAGAATAATACTCCTGGGTCTACTTTAACACTAAATTGAATTTTATTTTCTCCTTCATTTAGCCTTTCTTTAACTGAATAAATTTCTTTACCAGTAATATCAAATAAATAAACATTTACTTCTGTGTCTTTAATACTATTCAATAAAAGGTTTACATTTCCTTTTGATGGATTTGGATAAGCCACAAAATTTAAATCTTCTTTTATATAATTATCACTTATACCAAGAACATCATCAACAGTAATAGAGACAGATTCTTGAAATACACATGTGTTTCCTGCTCCTTTTATTTCTACAATATAATCACCAGAATTTGATATACTTACATCATTAAAAACTAATGTATTAGAAGTAGATACAACTAAATTTAAATTATCTTTTCTATACCATTTATATTCTATTAAATCTGATGTTTCTAAACCATAAGCATCTGAATAATTAGGGACCCCTAAATTAAAAGTAGCAGTTTTAATAGCGGAAGCAGTAACAGTTACACTTACATTATCACCAGAATTTGCACTAATATCAGTAAGAGGTAAAATGTTTAACTGTTCAGAAATTATTGCTGTATTATTATTACTTTGCCCTATAGTTTCATTTCCATTGATAGTACCTAAAGGTAATGGAATTCCATAATTATTAGAGATTACACCTAAGTTTTCTAAACTACCTCCATTTATACTACCACCAATTAAAGTAGCAGTTGTTGGTATATTATTCTGGGCTTCTATTGCATCTGAACATCCATCATTATCTGAATCTGTATCTCTACTATTAATTAACCCATCATTATCTGTATCTAATTCTATAGCTTCCCAAATTTTACCAGAAGTACTCAAATAGTCAGAAATTATAACTTTATCTAAATACATAATACTTGCAACACCATAACCTTCGTCTTCATCTGCCAGTGCAACAGGAGCTATAATACCTCCATTATCAAAATCATAATTTAAATTAGTATCTAAATCTGGGTCATTACCAATAGTATGTTTTGCAGTTGTTTGAATAAATTTTATGCCATTTTCAGTATTTTCAAACCTTATCCTTACTGCTTTAACATATTCTAAACCCAAAAATGGAACCCAAAACTCATCTCCATGACTTAAATCTGGAGGAAGAATAAAATAGACTGATGTATCTACTAAAACCCAAGAACCATTAATCGTTATTACTATACCCTCATTTTTTAGAGAATGGAGGTTTCTAAAGCCTTCATCATTATCTAAAATACCATCATTATCATCATCTAAATCTAAAATATCTGGAACACCATCTAAATCTGTATCTAAATCTGAAACTTTATAAACAGTGGTTTTAGGTAATTTTAAAGAATCTGATTTACTAAAATTTCTATAATCTAGTATTTTAGCTTTTGATATTTTAGTTGTCGAAAAGCAGAAAAAAGGAGATATTGATAATAAAAAAATTATCAATTTAAGATTTAAGTTTATTAAAAATTTTTTGTGTTTATAACTAATTTTTAATTTCAAAAAATTAGTAAATACAGTTTTAGCTGTAGAACTAAATGCAATTTTCATAATGGGGGGATTATGGTGATAAAAAACAATATTAACCTTTTTATTTTAAAAGGCAAAATTACAGCAGTTAACAAACCACACTAAACAACATAATATTAGTAAGTTACAATTACATTTAGTAACACATTATTAAAACTAAACAATAACACTATTACTAAATGTAATTAATAAAACAAAAAAACTTTAAAACTATAGCTATTTATGTTTTTTACAAAAAAAACAAAAAACCACTTATATTTTCATAGATTTTGCAATTGCTTCTAACTCAAACAAGAAAGCTCTTTTACTTACAGAAGGTGCATAAGTAAACCCTTCAAAAACAATTAACCTATTATTTTTTTCATCGATAATAGTGTAATTTAAAAATGGACCTGCCATAAAATCGTCTTTTACTTCCCATTTACCACGAGTTTCATAGGCTTTTTTACCATCAATTTCAGCATCGAAAGTAAAAGGCGTATATGCTTTTTCTGTTATCATATACATCCCTTCTTTAGAACCAGGAATGTATTTTTTACCAATTCTATTTCTAATGGCTACAATACTATCAGAAACAGTTTCTTTATCTTCTAAAGGTACTGAATAAACCAAAATATTATTGCTACCCGATTTTGCTATTCCACTTGTTAAATGATTACGTAGCCATAAAAATTCTCCTGTATCATCTACTTTATTAAATTTATCTGGTATAGTTAAAGAAATTCCAAGATTTTTCAATGTTAAAAACTGAGAATCATCTAGTCTATCTTTATAAAAAATGTTTTTTGTAAAATTGATATCAGCATCTAAAAATATTCTTCTTATTTCCATTTTACGGTCTTGAAGAATTTTTATAATACTAGCATCATCTTTTGCTTGAATATAGACAATTGTTTGTGGTTTTGCATACACATTCTTTTTAACCGTAAAGTTTTCTGTATCACCCTGGTTAATTATTAAAATGTTTCTGCTGGCTTTCATCATAGAACTAAAACCATTTGGCGCAACTTGAGATACAGATAAAATTGGTTCTGGTTGTGGCAACCCAACTTGTAATTCACCAAAAGAGTTTCTAATTTCTGAGCCAACATCTCCTGTCCAATCGCTAATTTTTGCAACGACCATTACTTTATTAATTTTACCTATAGATTCTCTTAAAATCATTTTATCATTCCCAACACAAGAGGATAACAAAATCGTTAAGGTTAATATTGAAAGTATTTTTTTCATCAGATTCGTTTTTATGTATTTAAAGTTAGTTTTTCTTCTATTACCAAAAATTGTTCCATTTTTAACTAAATCAAAACAGATTACAATTTTACTATAAAAATAAAGAATTTATCGAATTCTCTTAGGATAAATATAAAGTCTTTGACCAATTTTTAAATTACTAGTTTTTAAACCATTCCATTGTTTAATATTACTAACTCTTACTCCGAATTTATTGGCAATTTTACCTAAATAATCGCCACTTTGTACTTTGTAACGAATACGTTTATCCATTTCAAAATACTTAGGTAAAGGTTTTTCTCTTTTAGCATCATCTAAATCTGCTAAAGCATATAATTCTTGCTCTTTATCTAAAAAGTCGATAATTTTATTTGATGGAAGCCTAACTGCATAATTACGATCTTTTATATGTGGAATTATATCTAACTTGTAAGCTGGATTTAAGAAAGATAAAACTTGTTCATCAACATTAATTGTTTCTGAAATCTGATCAAAAGAAATGGTTCTTTTTACTTGAATTGTATCTGTCTGAAAATTAAAAAACTTAGGTAATTCTGAATGAATATTATGCTCATTTGCAAATTCAAAAATATACATTGTTGCATAAAAAGCTGGTACATAACCTGCTGTTTCTGTTGGTAAATAAGGCCTTATATTCCAATAATTTTTAAAACCTCCAGAACGTTTTATGGCTTTAGATACGTTTCCTGGACCAGAATTATAGGCAGCTAATGCCAAATCCCAATCACCAAAAATTCTGTACAACTGACTTAAATATTTACAAGCTGCAATTGTAGATTTTACAGGATCGTATCTTTCATCTACATAAGAACTTACTTTTAAATCGAACTGTTTTCCTGTGCCATACATAAATTGCCATAAACCAGAAGCACCAACTCTAGACCTTATTTTGGGTCTTAAAGCTGACTCTACAATAGCTAAATATTTCATTTCTAAAGGAATGTCATATTGATCTAAATACTGCTCAAACATTGGAAAATAATACTTTGCTTTTGCCATTAAAGCTGGGTAATATTTTTTTCGATATTTAAGATAGCTATTAATCACCTTTTCTAAAGCAGGATTAAAAGCTAAGTTAAAAGGTGTTTTTTCGTTTAAACTAGCCAAACGAATCTTCATTAAATCTGTAGTTAATACTGGATTGTAATTGCCTTTTATATCCTTATCATCTATAACATATTCTAAAGTGTCTATTAAAGGTGAGCTGAATCTTTCATCAACCAAAAGACTATCTATAAGGTTTAAATCGTTATCTGTAAAAAATTCTTTAACAACAGGTGTTTTTATAGCATCTTTTGCAACAATTAAAGTGTCTATTTTTACATTTGATACACTATCTGTTTCTTGTTGCGAAAAAATAGCATTAGTAATTAAAAGGAATAAGAAAAGTTTCTTCATTTATTTTTATAGGCTTCACATCTGAGAAACCTTGTATTTTTTATTATAAATCTAATTCTAAAGCTATAGGACAGTGGTCTGAGTGTTTTGCTTCGGATAAAATATAAGCTCTAGAAATTTTGTCTTTTAAAGGCTCTGAAACCATTGCATAATCTAAACGCCATCCTTTATTATTTGCTCTAGAATTTGCTCTGTAGCTCCACCAAGAATATTGTTGTATATCTTGATTTAAAAATCGGAAACTATCTATAAATCCGTTATTGATAAATTTGCCTATCCAAGTTCTTTCTTCTGGTAAAAAACCAGAAACACCTTTCATTTTTGGGTTATGAATATCAATTTCTTCGTGACAAATATTATAATCGCCACAAATTACCAAATTCGGAATTTCTTGTTTTAAATTGTTGATGTATTCCTGAAATTCATCCATATAAGTAAACTTATAATCTAACCTTGCAGAATTGGTACCAGAAGGCAAATACAGACTCATAATAGAAACCTCATCAAAATCTACTCTTAGGTTTCTACCTTCAAAATCCATAGTTTCAATTCCTGTACCATATTCTATATGATTTGGTTTTTCTTTACACAAAACTGCTACAGATGAGTATCCTTTTTTTTGTGCTGAAAACCAATAATGATAAGGATAACCTGCTTCTTCAAACAACGATAAATCTAGTTGTTCTTTATGCGCTTTGGTTTCTTGTATGCAAATTACATCTGGACTCGCTGCTTGCAACCAATCTAGAAATCCTTTTTTTAATGCTGCTCTAATTCCGTTTACGTTGTATGATATTATTTTCATTTGTCACTTTTAATTATCCTCTAGGGAAAAATCTCTTTACTTTATTATTAATCTACAAATATTGGTTCTTTTAAAAAAAACCAAGTTATTTGTGTTTTATCTCCTGCTTGTGTCTTAATTTTCTTTTTTCTTGGTGATAAAAATGCGGCCAAAGGTGCTGCAATTACAACTCTAATAATTGAATTATCAATTTTAAAAACTAAGTCTAAAATTGTTATAAAGATTAGCATTAAGAAAAAAATTACCAATCCCGGTTTTTTTGCTAAATATTCCATATTAATAACTATCTCTTAATGTTCTTCTCATTACTTTGTTTGATGCTGTTCTTGGTAACACATCAATCTTTACTAAATCTGAAACTTTAAATAAAGGATTTAATTGTGTTTTTACAATTTTTTGAGCAGCTTTTAAAAAATCTTCATCAACCTTAATATTATTATTTTCAACATAAAAAACAACTAGTTTTGCTGGTCCACCATCTTTTGGAGCCACAGCAATTGCTGCAGATTCTAATACAAATTCTAACTGATTAATGGCCTCTTCTATTTGAGTTGCACTTACTTTAATTCCACCTAAATTCATAGCATCATCTACTCTACCTAGAATTTTAAAATAACCATTTTCTAATTGATGTATTTCATCTCCATGCCTTCTTAAAACTTGATTATATTCTGGAGTATCATCATAATATATTTTTTGATGATCTTTGTTTAACAATTCAGTAGAAAGCCCCATAATTGGCGGAATTAAAAACACTTCACCTTTTTTAGTTTCTTGATGATCATCACCTAACAAAGCAAAATCTGTACCTAATGCTTTTGCAGAAAAAGTACTTGGTATATTTTCTTGCACTACTGTACTTGTAACATAACCACCACCAATTTCTGTACCTCCACAATACTCAATAACAGGTTTATTATTGGCAAGTTTCATTAAATATTCCATTTCTGTAGGGTTAGAAACTTCTCCTGTAGAACTGTAGTTTTTAATTGCATTCCAATCTAAAGTTTCCATACAAGCAGAATTTTTCCAATGTTTTACAATACTCGGAATTACACCCAACATTGTAACTTTTGCATTTTGTACAAAGGCTCCAAAATCTGCACTTAAAGGCGCATCATAATACAAACCAATAACTGCTTTGTTAATTAATGCAGCAAAAATTAGCCAAGGTCCCATCATCCAACCTAAATTAGTTGGCCAACAAACCACATCATTTTGTTGTATATTTTGATGATAAAAACCATCAGAAGCCGCTTTTATTGCTGTTGTATGATTCCAAGGAATTGCTTTAGGCGCACTTGTAGTTCCTGATGAAAAAAGAATTGTGATACAATCTTGAGGCGATTGTTTTACACTGATAAAATTGCAATTATCAGACAAGAAATCATCCCAAAAAAGATCATTATCTCTTATGGAAAAATCTTTATTTTTTATTGTATTTATTACTACAATTTGCTGAGCTTCTGCATCTACTACTTTCTCATAAAGTCGAAAACTTTTACCTGCTCTAACTAAATAATCTTGCGTAAAAACTACTTTGGGTTTTGTTAAATCTAATCGTACTTTAATTTCATTTACAGTAAAGCTATCAACAATTGTTGCTACTTTAATTCCTGCTTTTATTGCTGCCAAATAAATTGCAACACATTCTAGCGTCATTGGTAAATCTATAGCAATAGTATCACCTTTTAGTACATCAATATCAACAAAACTATTGGCTATTTTATTAACCAATAACTCTAATTCTTTTTGCGTAATTTTTTGAACAGATTTGTTTGGTTTTTGCAAGACAATTGCAGTTGCATTATCATCATTCTGAAAACAAGAATCTACAATATTCAATTGAGCACCAAATAACCATTTTACTTGAGTTACACCTTCATCAACATTTAAAATTTGATCGTATTTTTTTTCTTGAATGATGTTTAAAAACTCGACTGTTTCTTGCCAAAAATCTTCTTTATTTTCTACAGACCAACTCCATAACTCCTTATAACTAGTAAATTGATGCTTTAACATCAATTTACTAATATTAGACGAATTTTTATGTTCTTTAGTTGGTTTCCAAATCATTAAAATGAGCTTTTAAAAATCGGTATCTTCTTCTACTGGAATTTTAGCATTCTCTTTTCCTTCTTCTTTAACAGGCTCATCACAATCAATATTAATAGATAAGTTTTCTGGTTTTTCAAAATCTTCTTTACTAATATTTAATGTTTTATCTGCATAACATTTTTTCATAAATAAAGCCCAAGTTGGTAAAGACATTGTTGCTCCTTGCCCTTTTGTAATACCTGCAAAATGAGTTGCTCTATCTTCACCACCTGTCCAAACACCTGTTGCTAAATTGGGTACAATTCCCATAAACCAACCATCAGATTGATTTTGTGTTGTACCTGTTTTACCTGCAATTTCATTATCAAACTCATAAGGAAAACCGGTTACAGCTTTTCCTCCAGATGTCCATTTAGAACGTAGTCTAATTCCTGATCCAGAATCTGTAACACCTTGCAATAAATTTAAGATTACATAAGCAGATTCTTCACTTAAAACCTCTTGTGTTTTAGGTACAAAATCTTTTAAAACGGTTCCGTTTTTATCTTCAATTCTTGTAATAATCATTGGTTTTACTCGCAAACCTTTGTTAGCAAACGTACTGTATGCACTTACCATTTCGTATAAAGATAAATCTACAGCACCTAAAGCTATTGATGGATTTGGTTTAATTTCTGTTTCTATACCTGCAGAATTTGCCAAACGTACAACATTTATTGGTGCAACTTGATCTATTAAATTAGCAGTTACCACATTTGTAGAAGTAGCTAAGGCATCTTTTAAACTTAACATTCCTCCATATTTATCATTAGAATTTTTTGGAGTCCATTCTTCTGGAATTCCATATTTACCTGCAGGAATTGTATAAGGCGTATTTGGTAATAAATCGCAAGGAGATTTCCTTAATTGATTAATAGCAGTTGCATATACAAAAGGTTTAAACGTAGAACCTACTTGTCTTTTTTGTTGTGCAACAGCATCGTATTTAAAATGTTTATTGTTAATACCACCAACCCAGGCTTTTATATGACCTGTTTGTGGTGCTATGGATAATAAGCCTGAACGTAAAAAGTGCTTATAATATCTAATAGAATCTAAAGGAGACATAATTGTATCTATATTTCCTTTCCAAGAAAAAACTTTCATTTTGGTTTTCTTGTTAAAAATTTCATCTATTTCTTTGGATGTTTTTCCTGCAATTTTTAGACGCTTATATCTTTCTGAATTCTTTTTTGCTCTATTTAAAATACCCTTAATTTGATCTTTTTCTAAATCGTAAAAAGGTGCAGTTTTATTTCTTTTTTGCTCTTTAAAAAAGTAAGATTGCAAATTTGCCATATGTTCTGTAACTGCTTCTTCTGCATATTTTTGCATTCTAGAATCTATAGTTACGTATATTTTTAATCCATCTCTAAAAATATCATATTGCTCACCATTTGGTTTTGGATTTTCTTTAACCCATTTACGCATCATTTTTTGTAGATGCGTTCTAAAATAAGTTGCATAACCATCACTATGACTTTCTGGTGTATAATTTATTGTTAGAGGTAACTTTTGTAAAGAATCTTTTTCTTGAATAGTTAAAAAACCATTTTTAGCCATTTGTGCAAAAACTACATTTCTTCTCCTCAAAGATTTATTTTTTGAAATTTCTCTATGAGGATTATATTGTCTTGGGTTTTTTAACATCGCTACTAAAATAGCTGACTCTTGAACGTCTAAATCTTTGGCTTCTTTACCAAAATAAATTCTTGCGGCTGAACGAATTCCTACAGCATTAAAAATAAAATCTTGCGTATTTAAATACATTGCAATTATTTCTTTTTTGGTGTATTGCCTTTCTAATTTAGTGGCTACTACCCATTCTTTCATTTTTTGACCTATTCTTTTAAAAATATTTCTAGAAGCTCTTTTCGTAAAAAGATTTTTAGCCAATTGTTGGGTAATTGTACTTGCTCCACCATCTTTCCCTAATTTAATTACAGCTCTTGCAGTTCCTCTAAAATCGATTCCAGAATGTTCATAAAAACGTTCATCTTCAGTAGCAACTAAAGCATTTACTAAGTTAGATGAAAGTTCATTATATTTGATTGGTGTTCTATTTTCTTTAGCATATTTACCAATAGTTACACCATCTGCAGAAATTACTTCTGTTGCTAAATTAGTTTGCGGATTTTCTAATTCTTCGAAAGTAGGTAAAGCACCCAAACCTCCTGAAGCTGCTGTATAAAACAACAATATAAAAATTAATAAGATCGAAAAAAGAATACCCCAAAACCAAAGTAGGTATTTTCTAAAACTTGTTTTTTGTGTCTTTGCCATTTTATTCTGTTTTTTCTATGCTAAAACCTACATCTTGTACACCTTGCAAAAAAGGAATTGTATTAACTTCTCCGTTTTTACGCATTGCGTGACGTATGTTAAAAACATATTTTCCTGATACAGGAAATACTTTTTCTTCTTTATAAAATAATTTATTTTCTTTAATATCTGTAAAACCTTTTCCTAAAAACTGACCAGAATTATCTGCCATTTCATATTGTAAGGTGTCTATTATTTTATCTCCATTTGGAAAATTAAGATCTGTAATTACGTATAAATTACTGTAAGGATAATCTTTATTATTTCTAATATTTATGAATAAGTTATTAGATGAAATAGTATCACTTATTTCAAATTCGAATGAAATATTTTTATTTGCTTCCCAAGAAGCATTAGACAACGAATTGTATTTAGTGAACTCAATTTTATCACTACAAGAAAACAAGAAAAGAAGCGTTATTAAAAAAACAAAAGGTTTATTTTTCTTGAGAATTGTTTCCATTTTTAGGTCTATTCTTATTTCTGTTTCTATTATTTCTTCTTGGCTTATTAGGCTTTGCCCCTTCTGCTTTTGGTTGATTTGGTTTATTTGCAACCTTTGGCTTTTGATTAGGGTTCTGCTTTGGTCTTCTTTTTTGTTGCTGCTTTTGGGGTTGTTTTTGTGTATTTTCTTTTGTTTGGTTTGCTGCAACAGCTACTGGTTTTTTTCTTCTATTATTTCTGTTGTTTCTCCTTCTTTTACTAACTTTAGGAGTATCGAAACGTGTTAAACTATCTTGCCCAACTGCATCTTCAAAATCTACTGTTTCAGGTATTTCTACATCAGATTCGTAATCTTCTAAAGAAATAGATTTCTCATTATTTTTATTTAAATCGATAATTTCTTGAACCTGATCTAATGTTAATCTAAACCATTTAAAACGTTCTTCTTTGTAGGTATACCATAGGTGTTTCTTAAAAATATCCATCTTTACAAAAACTGCATCTCCTTTTTCTGTTCTTAAAACAAGATCTTGTTTTGGAAAAGATTTTAAAGCATCTAAATAGGTATCTAACTCAAAATTTAAACAACATTTTAATTTACCACATTGCCCTGCTAATTTTAACGGGTTTAAAGATAATTGCTGATAACGTGCTGCAGAAGTTGTTACTTTTCTAAAATCTGTTAACCATGTTGAACAACATAATTCTCTACCACAAGAACCTACACCACCTAATCTTGCTGCTTCTTGCCTTGCCCCAACTTGCTTCATTTCTACACGAATAGAAAATGCACTTGCTAAATCTCTAATTAACTGTCTAAAATCTACTCTTGCATCTGCTGTGTAATAGAATGTTGCTTTATTTCCATCACCTTGAAATTCTACATCAGAAAGTTTCATTTGTAAACCTAGTTTACCTAAAATCTCTCTTCCTTTTCTTTGGGTTTCTTCTTCTCTACCTCTGGCTTTTTGCCAAATATCAATGTCTTTTTGGCTTGCTTTTCTGTAAATTTTCTTTACATCTTCATGATCTGCAGTAATTTTGCGCTTTTTCATTTGCACTTTTACCAATTCACCTGCCAAAGAAATTGTACCAATATCATGACCAGGAGAACCTTCTACAGCTATAATATCTCCCATAGTTAATGGCAGATTATCTATGTTTTTATAAAAATGCTTTCTTCCGTTTTTAAAACGGACTTCAAAAATATTGAAACGCTCTTGACCACTTGGTAAAGTCATATTAGACAACCAATCAAAAACAGCTAGTTTTTCGCTACCACTTCCACAGGTTCCTGTGCCACAATTTCCATTACTTTTACAACCTCTAGGTACACCATTTTCTGATGTACCACAACTTCCACATGCCATGTTAAGTAAATATATTATATAATTTTTATCTTCTGAATTCTGAAATTTTCAATAAAATATCAGAAAAAAATAAAAAACATTTTGATTCATAATTTGATTATCAGATCAATACAAAAGCATCACCTAATTTTCACTAATTCGTAAATATACGCATTCTTAAAGAATGAAAAAATAGGTTTTTAAAGTTATCTAAACATCTTTTCTTTGAATACAATACAAATATATTTTAAAGATGGATTAAAGTTTTATACACTTTAGAATTTGTTGATGTTTAATTAGAATTCGTATTAAAAGATGATATCGAATCAAAAAAAACCTCAATTTTTGAGGTTTTTTTAAAACGTTTACTAAATACTTTTTATACCTGCTTTACTTGAATTATTTTAACAGGAAACTATTTTTTAAACTTCAAAACTTCACTTCGTCCTTTTTTAAAGATTTTATTGCTATTTCCCTTTCCTTTTCTAAGCTCTTTTTGTTCTTCGAAAGAGAGTTGAATTATTTCTTGACAATCTGTAGAACAGGTATTTTCCATCTTTTCAGAGCATTCATCACACTGAATAAATAATAAATGACATGCTTCATTTGCGCAGTTTGTATGCGTATCACAAGCTTTTCCACATTGATGACAGTTAGAAACAACATCATCAGTAATACGTTCTGCTCTTCTGTGATCAAAAACAAAATTCTTACCAATAAATTTATTTTCTATTCCTTCTTCTTTTACTTGACGTGTGTATTCTATAATACCACCTTCTAACTGAAAAACATTTTTAAAACCTTTGTGTTTGTAATAGGCAGAAGCTTTTTCACATCGAATTCCACCAGTGCAATACATCAATAAATTTTTATCTTCTTTGTTGTCTTTTAAATCTTCTTCTATAATATCTAAAGAATCTCTAAACGTATCTACATCTGGAGTAACTGCTCCATTAAAATGCCCAATTTCACTTTCGTAATGGTTACGCATATCCACACAAACCGTCTTAGGATTTGCTAGCATTTCATTAAATTCTTTGGCACTTAAATGCACACCTTTGTTGGTAACATCAAAAGTTTCATCATTTAAACCATCAGCAACAATTTTGTTTCTAACTTTTACTTTTAGCTTTAAAAACGACTTATTATCTTGCTCTACAGCAACATTTAATCTAATATCTCTTAGAAAAGAAATACTATCTAATTGATCTTTTAAAGCATAAAAATTTTCTGAAGGCACAGATAACTGAGCATTTATACCTTCGTAAGAAACATAAATTCTACCTAAAACATCTAAAGAGTTCCATTCTAAGAATAACTTATCTCTTAATAATTGTGGGTTTTCTATCTTGTAATATTGATAAAAAGAAATTGTGAGCCGATCTTTACCAGCCTCATCTATTAATGCAGCGCGTTCTTTTGCGCTTAACTTATTGTACAGTTGCATGCTATACTAATTTAGTTAAACAAATATTTTTTTTGCAAATGTAGTTATTTCTTTAAAATCATAGAATCAATATTTACATCTTTTATATTGTTGATTATCAAATAAAAAACTACAACGTTTTCTTAAAAAAAAACTAAAACCTAACTTTTATCATATTTTAAATCTTAATCAGATTCTAAATTTGTAGAGTAATGATATAGAAAACAAGTTAAAACTTAAATACATAAAAAGATGGAATTAGATGAATTAATTTTAGAAGAACCAAAAAATTTAGAATTTAAAGCAGGTGTCTGGAACACATCTATTAATGTTAGAGATTTTGTTATCCAAAACATTGTTTCTTATTATGGAGATGATCAATTCTTAGTTGGCCCAAGTGAAAAAACTGAAAAACTTTGGGGAATTTGTAAAGAAGGAATGCAACAAGAAAGACAGAATAATGGTGTACATTCTGTTGATACAGAAACTATTTCTGGTGTTGCTAGCTTTGGTGCTGGATATATAGATAAAGAAAATGAAGTAATTGTTGGTTTGCAAACTGATGGGTTATTAAAAAGAGCAATGAAACCTTTTGGAGGCTACAAAGTTGTACAAAAAGCCCTAGAAGAACATGGTTTAAAACCTAGTGAAGATGTAAATGAATTATTTACAAAATATGTAAAAACCCATAATGATGGTGTTTTTGATGCATATACAGCAGAAATTAGAAAATTCCGTTCTTTAGGTTTCTTAACAGGTTTACCAGACAACTATGCTCGTGGACGTGTAATTGGTGATTACAGACGTATTGCATTGTATGGTATTGATAAATTAATCGAAGTTAAAAAACAAGATTTAGCAGAAATAGAAGGACCTATGACAGATGCTGTTATTCGTTTAAGAGAAGAAGTCTCTGAACAAATAAAAGCATTAAAAGATATGATTGTAATGGGTAATCATTACAATTTAGAATTAAACAGACCTGCGCAAAATGCCCAAGAAGCTGTGCAATGGACGTACATGGCATATTTAGCTGCTGTAAAAGAACAAGATGGAGCAGCAATGTCTTTAGGTAATGTATCTACTTTCTTAGATATTTTTATTGAAAAAGATTTACAAAACGAAGTTATTACAGAAACAGAAGCACAAGAATATATAGATCAATTCGTAATGAAATTGAGAATGGTGCGTCATTTACGTATGGCTGCTTATGATGAAATTTTTGCTGGAGACCCAACTTGGGTAACAGAAGCAATTGGTGGTATGTTAAACGATGGTAGATCTAAAGTTACAAAAACTGCTTTCCGTTTTTTACATACTTTATATAACTTAGGGCCATCACCAGAACCAAATATTACAGTTTTATGGTCTCCATTATTACCACAAAAATTTAAAAAATTCTGTGCAAAAGTATCTATTGATACCTCATCTATTCAATTTGAAAATGATGATTTAATGAGAAACTTAAGAGGTTCTGATGATTATGGTATTGCTTGTTGTGTTTCTTACCAAGAAATTGGAAAACAAATTCAGTTTTTCGGAGCAAGAACAAACTTGGCCAAAACTTTATTATTAGCAATTAATGCTGGTAAATGTGAAATTACTGGCAAACAAATGGTTGATGGAATTGCACCTCTTACTGATGAATTCTTAGGTTTTGATAAAGTAATGGCAAACTTTAAAATTGCAATGACTAGAGTAGCAAAAGTTTATAATGATGCTATGAACATTATACACTATATGCATGACAAATATTACTACGAAAAAGCGCAAATGGCTTTAATAGATACAAATCCTGATATTAATATCGCTTATGGTATTGCAGGTCTATCAATAGTAGCTGACTCTTTATCAGCAATTAAATATGCAAAAGTAAAACCAATTAGAAACGAAGAAGGTTTAACAGTAGACTTTAAAATTGAAGGAGAGTTCCCTAAATATGGAAATGATGATGATAGGGTTGATATTTTTGCACACAATGCTGTAGAAGACTTTAACAACGAATTAAAACTGTTAAAAGTGTATAAAGATGCAGAACCTACAATGTCTGTTTTAACTATTACATCTAATGTTGTGTATGGTAAAAAAACAGGTGCAACTCCAGATGGTAGAGCTTCTGGCATTCCTTTTGCTCCTGGAGCAAACCCAATGCATGGTCGTGATACAAATGGTGCAATAGCCTCTTTAAACTCTGTTGCTAAAATAGACTATAAAGATTCTCAAGACGGAATTTCAAATACTTTTTCTATTGTACCTAAATCTTTAGGCTCTACTCAAGAAGATAGAATTGATAATTTAGTAGCCACCTTAACTGGTTATTTTGAACACGGAGCACAACATTTAAATGTAAACGTGTTAGATAAAGAAACTTTATTAGACGCAATGGAACACCCAGAAAAACACCCACAATTAACCATTAGAGTTTCTGGTTATGCTGTTAATTTCATCAGATTAACAAAAGAACAACAGATGGAAGTAATTTCGCGTTCTTTCCACGAATCTATGTAGTACTTTTTATGTATTTACAAGGGATTCAAAAAAAATAGAAATTAAACTTTGATAACAAAAAGTAACTATTCTCTTTTTTGAATCCCTTTTTTATTCACTTAAATTTTAAGAAAATTAAAACTTCAGACAACATATTAAACGTGCATTCTATAGAGTCTTTTGGCACTCATGATGGGCCAGGAATTAGATTAGTTATTTTTCTACAAGGCTGTAAATTAAAATGTCAATATTGTCATAATCCTGATACAATTGATACACATGGAGGACAAGAATTTCACATAGAAGATCTAGTACAAAGAGCTATTAAAATGAAATCTTATTTTGGCAATAAAGGTGGCGTTACAGTTTCTGGTGGAGAACCACTTTTACAAGCACATAATCTTATCCCTTTTTTTAAAAGACTAAAAGAAGAAGGCATTCATACTAATTTAGATACAAATGGTAGAATGTTAAATCATCCAACAATAGAATTACTAGACAATTATGCAGATTTAGTAATGTTAGATATTAAGCACATGACAGAAGAAGGTTTTCAAAAAATTACCGGAAAAAGAAACAAAGAAACTACATTCAATTTCGCAAAACACAGAGAGGCTTCTGGCAAAAAAATGTGGTTACGTTATGTTTTAATTCCCGAAATTACCAATACACCAGAGTTATTGCATCAATTGGGTAATTACTTTAAAAACTATAAAAATATAGAACAAATAGAATTGCAACCTTACCATAAATTGGGTATCCATAAATGGGATGCTTTAGGTTGGGAATACGAATTAAAAGAGGCAAGAGAAAACACAAAAGAAGAACTAGATCTAGCGTCTAAGATTTTAAGCGACTATTTTAAAAAAGTAAAGATTAACTAACTACTTTTAAACCTTTTAACAAACATCTTATTAATCTAAAAAGGCAAGTTTCTTAATGTTATAAACACATTAAGTAGAATAGTACTGCATAAAAATAGCTTTAAGTCACACAAACATTATCAGCATGAAAACCTACAAAGAACAACATAAACCTGCTTCAGAATTTGAAAATAGATCAGAATATTTAGATCATGAATTACAAATAATGAAACCTAGACGATTTAAATTAAATTTTCCTGGAAGAGATTATAGATTCGAATGGGAAGATTTAGTACCAGCTTTAGCTGGTACTTTAGGTATTATTGCTATGTATTCATCTGTAATGATGGCTTGGGCAGAAGGTTTAACAAATGCTTGGGACCACATAACACTTGGTAAAGAATTTGCCATTGAAGTTTCTAGAGTAGAAATGATTATTCCTGCATTTTTATTTGTAATTCTAGCTTCCGGTTTTTTTAATCCGAGAGCAAATTTAGCAGGTAATCATGGCCCAATGATTCCTTTAATTGCAAGCATCGCTTTAGCTGGTGCACATCCATTAGCTTTGGCAATTTTAATTGGTGTTTTTGGTTTGCTATTGAGTTTTTTTAAAGGAGGGTCTCGTTTGGTAAATTTAACGAGTAAAGGTGTAGCTGGTGGTTTACTAATTTTCTTAGGATTTTCTGGAGCTCTCAGCCAAATAAAAACCATACAAAATTGGAGCATGGGGCTTTCATCATCAACTATAGAAATGGGTTCTATGGGATATTTAGGCCTTATCATTTTAGCTATTACTGTTATTTTATACAGTTATTTGGCAAGGATTGATAAACGTTGGCTTGCAATACCTGCTTGTGCCATTACAGCCTTGGTAATTGCTTTAATTGGTGGTGCTAGTTTCGATTTACATTTTACAACAGAAATGGGTTTACCAAATCTTAATCCTGCATATTGGTGGGGCAGCACAGAAGATGGCTGGATGCTTGGTTTACCCAAAACACAGCATTTTATTGCTTCTTTACCTTTTGCAATTTTAGCAGTAGCAATGTGGTCTCCTGACTTTTTAGGACATCGAATTTTTCAGGAAATGAATTATCCTAAAAAATCTGAAAAAGTTTTAATGGACGTAGATGATACAATGACAATGTGTTCTATAAGGCAAATGGTTGGTACTGCAGTTGGTGGTGGTAATATTACTTCTTCTTGGGGAACTTATTTAATACCTGCAGCTATTGCAAAAAGACCAATTCCTGCTGGCGCCATACTTTTAGGAATAATGGTTATAGCTGTCGCAATCTTAGGTAGCCCAATG
Source organism: Polaribacter sp. Asnod6-C07 (assembly GCF_045063625.1). Lineage (NCBI taxonomy): Bacteria > Pseudomonadati > Bacteroidota > Flavobacteriia > Flavobacteriales > Flavobacteriaceae > Polaribacter > Polaribacter sp. Asnod6-C07. The sequence goes on from NZ_JBEFOF010000005.1 coordinate 849,172, forward strand.
GATGTTGCTGTTTGGCCACCTGTAAGATCTATTGCTTTACTAGTAGGTGTGTTTTTACCAATGATAGAAGCTGGTGTACAAATGATAAAACAAAGTGCCTGTGCACAAGCTGCTGGTGTTTGTATTTTTATGGCAATGGTTACAAACCCTGTTTTAGCTTGGGCTTTAGCAATGTTCTTAGATAATAATGGCTTAATTGGTGATAAAGATAGAGCCAAAAGACTTTCTATGGTAGATCGTTTGATAATTCCTTTAAGCATCTTAATTATTTGCGTAGCTGCTGTTCTTGCTGTAGGTATGTTTAAAGGTAATTATGGTATTGATGCTTTTTTATGATAAATATTTTTGAAAATAACTATTAGTTTCTGACTACTAATAAGCGTTAAACCATTCAATTTAATATTGGATGGTTTTTCATTTATAGAAAATTTATATCAACTTGTTAAAAATTAAACATCCTGAATTATTTTGGTAAATATTTATTAAAATAATGGTTAGCATTTTTTTTGTTAGCATCTTTGCAGTACAAAATACAATACTAAATTAAAAAGTAATGAAAATAGCTGTAGTTGGAGCAACTGGAATGGTTGGAACTGTAATGTTAAAAGTTTTAGAAGAGCGTAATTTACCGATATCAGAATTAATACCTGTAGCATCAGAAAGATCTGCTGGTAAAAAATTATCTTACAAAGGCAAAGAATACACTATTGTAACTTTAGCTGATGCAGTAAACTTAAAACCAGATGTAGCGCTATTTTCTGCTGGTGGAGATACCTCTTTAGAATGGGCTCCTAAATTTGCAGAAGTGGGCACCACTGTAATTGATAATTCTTCTGCTTGGAGAATGGATCCAACTAAAAAATTAGTAGTTCCAGAAATTAATGGCGATGTTTTAACTGCAGAAGATAAAATTATTGCAAACCCTAACTGTTCTACAATTCAGTTAGTAGCTGCTTTATCTCCTTTACATTTAAAATACAAAATGAAACGTGTAGTAATTTCTACTTACCAATCTGTTTCTGGTACTGGTGTAAAAGCTGTACAACAATTAGATAATGAAGAAGCAGGTATAGAAGGAGAAATGGTGTATCCTCATAAAATTGGTAGAAATGCTTTACCTCATTGTGATATTTTCTTAGATAATGGTTACACAAAAGAGGAAATGAAATTGGTAAAAGAACCTAAGAAAATTTTACGAGACGATTCTTTTTCTGTAACAGCAACTGCTGTTCGTATTCCTACTGCTGGTGGGCACTCAGAAGCAGTAAACGTGCAGTTTGAAAATGATTTTGAATTGGCTGAAGTTCGTCAAATTTTAAGCGAAACTCCTGGAGTTATTGTAGAAGATGATTTAGCAAACAACGTTTACCCAATGCCAATTAACGCTCATAATAAAGATGAAGTGTTTGTTGGACGAATTAGAAGAGATGAATCTCAAGAAAATACCTTAAATTTGTGGATTGTTGCAGATAACCTTAGAAAAGGTGCTGCTACAAATACAGTTCAAATTGCCGAATATTTAATTGCAAATAGTTTGGTATAAAACATATTTAAATGGCAACATTTCACAAAGTAAACATACAAGAAGTTAAACAAGAAACCGCAAATGCGGTTTCTGTTGTATTTGAGATACCTCAACATTTAAAATCTGATTTTAATTTTGAAGCAGGACAATACATTACTTTACAAAAAGTAATAAATGGCGAAGAAATTAGAAGAGCATATTCTATTTGTTCATCACCAAAAAGTGATGAAATTAGAGTAGCCATAAAAGCCGTAGAAAATGGAACGTTTTCTAAATATGCAACTTCAGAATTAAAAGCGGGTGATGAAATTGAAATTTCTGCTCCAGAAGGTAGATTTGAGTTAAAACCAGAAGCAAACAAAAACTATATTGCTTTTGCTGCAGGCTCTGGAATTACACCAATTTTATCGATGATAAAAACGGTGTTAGAAAACGAACCAACTTCTAAATTTACTTTGGTTTATGGTAATAAAACTGCTGCTGACACTATTTTTTATGATGAGTTAAACTCCTTACAAACATCATATTCTGATCGTTTTAAATTGCATTATATTTTTAGTAGAGAAGATGTAAAAAATCAATTAAGAGGTAGAATAGATAAAAGTGTAACCAACTACTTTGTAAAAAACATGTATAAAGAAAACCCTTTTGATGCTGCTTTTTTATGTGGCCCAGAAGAAATGATTAATGAGGTTACCAATACTTTAAAAGGTAATTACTTTACTAAAGAAAATATTCATTTTGAATTATTTACAGTTTCTATTGATAAAGAAGCTGCTTCTGAAGTAAAAGAAGGAATTACAGAAATCACAGTGTTGTTAGATGATGAAGAAACAACCTTTACAATGCCACAAACTGATGATATTTTAGCAGCTAGTTTACGTAATGATTTAGATGCACCTTACTCTTGCCAAGGTGGAGTTTGTAGCTCTTGTATGTGTAAAGTTACTGAAGGAAAAGCAGTAATGGTTAAAAACTCTATTTTAACTGATAGTGAGGTTGAAGAAGGTTTAATCTTAGCCTGCCAAGCTTACCCAACTACACCCAAAATAAGCATCGATTTTGATGATGTTTAAACAATAGCAAACATATATTTAATCGTAAAGGATGGGTTTTCCATCCTTTCTTTTTTTGACTTCAATTAAAAAATGGTATTTTTAAAAAATGGACATTTACGATTTTAAAAACGCTTTATTTATAGGTTTTTTTATGGCTTTTATGATTGGCCCTGTTTTTTTTATGTTAATACAAACCAGTATTTTAAAAGGAGCAAGAGCTGCTATAATTTTTGACTTAGGCGTAATTTTAGGTGATATTTCTTTTATTTTAATTGCTTATTATGGCAGTAGGTCTTTATTAGAAAAAATTAAAGACGACCCAAGATTGTTTTTTATAGGTGGTTTAGTATTAATAATTTATGGTTTAATTACCTATTTTGATAAGCAGAATAAAAAAGAAGCAATTGCAGATGCAAAAACTATAGAGGTGCCAATTGTAAAAAACAATTATCTAAAATTATTTTTAAAAGGATATTTCTTAAACTTTATAAATATTGGTGTTTTGGCTTTTTGGCTAGGCACAGTTTTAGTAATTGGCCCTACTCTTAACATGAATCAGAATGCTATTTTTAGTTATTTTGGAGTAATTATTTTAGCCTATTTTATTACTGATTTAGGTAAAATATTATTAGCAAAACAGTTAAAAAACAAAATGACACCATTATTAATCTTTAAAATAAAAAGAATAATGGGTATTATTTTAATTGTTTGTGGCGTGTTTTTAATCTTAAAAGGATTTATACCAAACGAAAAAATAAATGAATTTATACATTAAAAAAAGTGAGGTAGAACCTCACTTTTTTTTTAATATACTATGTAATAAAGTAGATTAATTTACTTTAAAAACATTGTTTTCATCATTAATATCTGCCATTAATTTTTCAGTATCGATTTCTACAGATTTTACTGTTTTTGATGTTTCAAAAGAATACGTTGGGTATGCCCATCCCCAATCTGCAATAACTGTAGCTGTTGTTGGTTTTGCAGATCTCATCATTCTTAAAGGAATATTAAAATTCTCTTTACTTCCATCTGTGTAAGTTACTTCTAAATCAATAGGCATTGGCATTTGACCAATTCTTTCTAAAGTAATTTTTTTACCATCAACAGCTTTAATACCATAATCTATAGTATGTAAAGTTTGTGTCCATTCGTTTAAATACCAATCTAAATGAATACCAGAAACTTTTTCCATAGAACGTTTTATATCATTAGGTGTTGGGTGTTTAAAACTAAAATCATCAAAGTATTTTTTTAATCCTTTAGCAGTATTTTCTGGGCCAATAATATATTCTAACTGACTTAAAAACATACTCCCTTTACCATAACTTGCAAAGCTATAAGCTCTATTGGTATGAAACCTGTCTGCATGTGTTGTTAAAACCTCTTCTGTACCAGATTTTACCATATTATTATAACCTCTATATGGACCAGCACTTGGGTTTTTATTTCCTTTTTTAAGAATTTCGTGAGATGCTTTACCAGAAATATAAGAGGTGAAACCTTCATCCATCCAAGGATGTAAACTTTCGTTAGAAGCTAATAAAAACTGAAACCAAGTATGTGCCATTTCATGTGCTGTTACTCCAAAAAGGCTACCAAATTTACGTTGACCAGTAATTAAAGTAGACATTGCATACTCCATACCTCCATCTCCACCTTGAATTACTGAGTATTGCTTATAAGGATATTGCCCAACATTTTCAGAAAAATAAGTCATTAATTCTGCTGTTTTTGGTTGCAGATTTTTCCAATTTTCTAAATATTCGCTTTTTAAAGTTTTCTTATATAAAAAGTGTAAATCGATTCCATTTTCCATAGTTAAAACATCATGTTTGTATTCTGGATCTGCAGCCCACATAAAATCGTGCACATTTGGCGCTTTAAAATGCCAAGTTAATTTATCGCCTTTAGGCAAGGTTAATTCCTTGTTTTTATCTTCATAATTAAAACCAACTTCTTGCGGGTTTTGTATGTATCCTGTACCACCAACTACATAATTTTTATCTATGTGAAGCGTAACATCAAAATCTCCCCAAACTCCGTGAAATTCGCGTGCAATATATGGTGGTGTGTGCCAACCTTGAAAATCGTATTCTGCCATTTTAGGATACCATTGACTCATAGAAAGTGCAACACCTTCTTTACCATTTCTTCCTGAACGTCTTATTTGCTTTGGAACTTGAGCATCGAAAAGCATATCAAAAGTTACAGTTTCACCAGATTTTATTGGTGTACTTAATTCTACTTCTAAAATAGTACCTACAGTTTCATATTTTAATGTAGCTCCATTTTGCTTTAAAGAATTCACTTTAATATAACCTATTTCATTAGGCTTTAATTTGCTAATTCTATCTCTAACTCTACCATCAGGATCTTTAATGTTTAACGAACGAACATCCATCTGAGAACCTGGCTGAAATGCATTAAAATACAAATGATAAAAAACACGATCTAAAGCTTCTGGTGAGTTGTTTGTATACACTAATTTCTGTGTACCTTTATATTGATAATTGTTTACATCCATATCAATATCCATGGTATAATCAACCTTTTGTTGCCAATAAGTAGCATCGAAATCTTTAGCTGTTGTGCTTTGTTTATTCACTTTAACAACCTCTTTAGTCTGCGTACAAGCCATAAACGCGAACGTAAATAATGATAAATAGAGTAGTTTTTTCATTGTAAAAATTTTAATTTGATTTGAAAATAAAAAACACTTATTTAAAATAAGCGTTTCGAAAAAATGTTATTTTTTATTTGATAAATATTCTGCCAATTTAAGTGCATTATAAGCGTTTACAATTTTACCAGAAACACTTAAATCTGAAAAAGGAACCAATTTTCCTTTCTGATTTGTTTGTGATTGAGAACCTGGCTGAATAACCTTAAAGTTAATTTTTACTCCAGAATTCATTAAAATTGATTTTACTTCTTTTGCTGATAAATTAGGATAATAAGCACGAATTAATGCTGCAACTCCTGCTGTAGAAGGTGCAGCCATAGATGTTCCGCTTAAAGCTTCATATTCGTTATTTGGTGTTGATGCATAAATATCTACTCCAGGAGCAAAAACATCAACATTAATTTTTCCATAATTAGAAAAACTTGCTGGTAATTTCTCATCATAATGTAAACTACTTGCACCAATTGTTATTACATTGTCTGTAAATTCTGTAAGCATATCTTTAGAGTCTGTTGGATAAGATTCTCTAACATCGATATTTTTGCCATCATTACCAGCTGCATTTACAATTAAAACATCGTTTTCTGCTGCATATTTTATTGCATCATAAACCCAATCTTTGTTTGGTGAAAAACGTTTCCCAAAACTTGTATTTATAATTTTTGCGCCATTATCTACTGCATATCTAATACCTAAAGCTACATCTTTATCGTGTTCATCTGCTTCTGGCACAATTCTAACAGCCATAATTTTTACATTATTAGCTACACCAATAGCACCAATATTATTCATTCTATTAGCAGCTACAATACCAGAAACATGTGTTCCATGCAAAGCAGCATCTGCAGTACCTAAAACATTATTGTTACCATAAAACTTGTCTGTAATATCATATAAATTATCGCCTAAAGATTGACGGTAATTCATATCTAAGTCATACCCTTTTATTGCTTTCTTGATGTCTTTGGTATAATTTTCTACCTGCCCTTTATATTCTAACAAAGTTGCTTCGCTCATACCTTGTTTTAAAATATTTTCTACATTTTGTTTTTGCATTACACCTGTTAAACTTGGTGGATTCAAATTCTGAACCACTTCTAGGGTTAAACTATCTGTTTTTGCTAACTTTTTTACAGCCGCAAAATTTTCTTGAACTCGTTTTAAGTTAACAAGCGTAGCTGCCATTTGCTGAATTTCTGATTCTTTTTCAACAATTGTAGCTTTAAATTCTTCGTCTAATTTTAAAAATTTTTGATATTCTAATTTATCTTCTTCTACAATTTCTGAAACTTTTTTATCTGCAAATTTAGCTCTACCTCTTTTTACAATACGAGTAATTTCTAATTGATCTGTAGTTACAATTTCACCTTTTGCATTTCCTAAAAAGTTCCATCCAAAAACATCATCTACATAACCATTGTTATCATCATCTTTATTATTATTTGCAATTTCATTTGGATTCATCCAAAGAACATCTTTTAAATCTTCATGATTAACATCTACTCCAGAATCTGCAATTGCAACAATTACAGGATTGGCTTTTTTACCTTCTAAAAACTGATAAGCTTTATCTAAACTCATACCAGCAATAGAGTCTTTGGTAATATCTAAATGCGACCAAACTTTAAAATCTGCTTTAGACAATTCTGTTTTCTTGGCAGGTGTTGTTAAAATTTCATCTAAAGCCGGTTGTGAAACTACCACTTGTGTGGATTTACAACCCGTAAAAATAAGTGCTGCAACAGCACTAAAAACCAACGTTTTTATACTCTTCATAGATCTACTTCTCTTAATTAAAAATTTCTGAAAATTTATGTGTAGTGTTTAATCTTACTCCTTTTTCTGTATGCTTTACAGTACAAATTTCGTTGTTAGCATCGTGTTCTAAAAACAAGTAAAATTCTTTATCTGCAGCCAAGTCTAAAAAGGCTGCTTTTTCTTTAATAGTTAGCAATGGTCTAGTATCATAACCCATTACATATGGCAAAGGAATATGCCCAACTGTTGGCAACAAATCTGCCATAAATACTAATGTTTTTCCTTGATATTCTAATTTTGGTAACATTTGTTTTTCTGTATGACCATCTACAAATAAAACATCGAAACCAATTTGATCTTTATAATTTCTGTGGATAAATTCTAACTGACCACTTTCTTTTATTGGACTAATATTTTCTGTTAAAAAAGATGCTTTTTCTCTTGCATTTGGTAGTGTTGCCCATTGCCAATGTTTATCATTAGACCAAACTTTGGCATTTTTAAAAGCAGGAATTAACAAACCTTCTTTTGTACGTTGAATTACACCTCCACAATGATCAAAATGTAAATGTGTTAAAAACACATCTGTAATATCATCTCTGTGAAAACCGTGTTTTTTAAGTGAACTATCTAAAGAAAAATCGCCAAAAAGGTAATAATATCCAAAAAATTTATCTGATTGCTTGTTCCCCATTCCTGTATCTACTAAAATTAAACGATGTCCATCTTCAATCAAAATAGAACGCATACTCATATCAATCAAGTTATTAGCGTCTGCAGGATTTGTCTTTTGCCAAATAGTTTTAGGTACCACACCAAACATTGCACCACCATCTAATTTAAAATTACCTGTTTCTATGGGATAAATCTTCATTATTACAACTTTTTGATTGTTACAAAGATGTTAAAAAAATGATGATATTACGTTAAGAAAAATCTAAAGGTTTAGTCTTTAACAGTAATTTTTTGATGAATTTCATTCCCAAAATTATCCATTACTGTAAAATTAAAATCGCCTGTTTTGGGTTGAAATGCAAAACTGTGCAATTCTTTTGTAGTACCTAAAAAAATATTGTTTGCATACCAATACAAAATTGCATCGTTATTGGAGTGTGCAACTTTTAAAATAAGCTCATTCTGCTTACCATTAAAATCTTTTGGTAAAAAAATGGTGCTTTTTTCTGTGGGATAAATAAATTTCATGGAGTTGTTTACATCACCCAAACAATCTTTTCTAAACTTAGGAAGTGGTTTATAAAACGGATTTTGCTTCTTATAATAATATTCCATTAAAAGAGGCAAAACAAACCAAGATTTTTGCTGAATATTTTCTAGTTTTTCGCAAGAAGTATTTACTTGATAACTCGCAGACTCATCAACATTAACTTGAATATGATAAGGACAAGGCTTGGTTTTTAAACCCGAATTTTGAACGAATTCTAACGTTTTTTCTTCGCAAATATCTGTTGCTCTAAATCCGCTTTTTGTACAAATTTCAATTTCGGTCATTTCATCAAAAGGTTTTTCGAACCAAGTAGCATTTGGTAATTTATCAAAAACATCAAACAAAATTGGACCAGCAGTTTGTACACCTACTAAACCTGGCCTACCTTCTCCATCTGCATTACCCACCCAAACACCAACCACATAATCTTTGGTTGTGCCAATTGCCCAAGCATCTCTAAAACCAAAACTTGTACCTGTTTTCCACGCAATTTGTTTAGAAGAATCAAAAAACTCCCAATTTTCTTCCGCATTTGGTCTGTTTACCTCTTTTAAACTCTCTAATGTTAAGTAAATTGAAGCTGCATCAAAAATTATTTTTTCTGATGTTTTACTACCAAAATCGATGTTTTTATTCGCATAAAAAGTTGGTACACAAAACTCTTTTGTAAAATATCTACTAGAATTTTCTGAATAATGATTTACGGTGGATGCCATTGCTGCGTAGCTTTTACATAAATCCCAAAGGTTACTTTCTGCACCACCCAAAGCCAACGTTAAACCATAATGATTGGCAGATTTTTTGATGTCTTTCAATTCCAATTTCTGTAAATAGTGATGAAATTTTTCTAAACCAAAACTTTGCAACATTCTAACAGTGGGCACATTTAAAGATCTAGACAAAGCTAATTTTGCTGATATGGCTCCAGCATATTTTTTATCAAAGTTTTCTGGTTGATAACTTCCAAAATTTGTAGGAATATCTGCAACCAAAGTATTGGGTAAAAGCTCTCCATTATCTAACATTGCTGCATATAAAAATGGTTTTAAAATACTACCTGTACTTCTGGGTTTATCAATAATATCTACACTTTTTTGATGCTTATTGTCTGTTGGTGCATTACCTACATAACTCAAAACTTGCCTTGTTTTTACATCTAAAACCAAAACTGCAATGTTGTAAATTCCGTTTTTAGACAATTGATTGTAATGATTTTTTACAATGGTATTGGTTTGATTTTGCAGTTTTTTATCAATAGTAGTTTTTACAAATTCGCCTTTTTTTTCTTTATTAATTTTCTGTAATAAATGTGGAACCATTTGCGGAATTGCATAGGCCTTTTGTGGTAAATCTTCTAAAATAGATAAGTTGTAAGTTAAAGAATCTATCACTTTTTTTGTGAGTAATTTTTTTAACAATCGGTTTCTTTTGACTAATAACCTATCTTGATTTTTACCTGGATAAATAAGGTTTGGTGCATTTGGTAAAACCGCCAAAGTTGCAGTTTCTGACCACGATAATTCTGAGGATTTCCGATTAAAATAACGCCAAGAAGCAGCGTCTAAACCCACAACATTTCCTCCATAAGGCGCATTTGATGCCCAAAAAGTTATTATTTTTTCTTTGGAATATTTGAACTCTAAACGCGTTGCCAAAATCAATTCTTTTAATTTTTCGAAATAGGTTCTATCTCTATTATTTCTACTTAATCTTATGACTTGTTGTGTAATGGTGCTTCCTCCTCTTTTTACCTTTCCTGCTTTTAAATTTTCTTTGAATGCCTTAAAAATTGAAATCGGATTAAACCCTGGATGTTTGTAAAAATGCTCATCTTCAAACTGAATTAAACAGGTTTTAAATTTCTCTGGAACTGAATCATTATGTGGAAATCTCCATTGACCATCATCAGCAATTAAAGCTCCTAATAATTGACCATTACTACTTGTAATAACTGTTGATGTTGGTTTTGTAAATAAATCATTTGGTAAACAAAATGCATAACATATCAACAAAACAACGAGAACAATTGTTTTCTTTTTATGACGTTTAATGTAATTTGTTATTTTCAATTTTTGATGTTTTTTTTCCTGCAAAGCAACAAAGACCTACCTTGTAGATATAGTTTAGAATTCGTTTTATAAACCTACAAGGTTAGAAAAAACCTTGCAGGTAATTTATGAGATTAATTCGTTCTTCTTAATGAAGTTTACTTATTTTACAACCTGAATCCAACTTCCTTTGGTTCTTACCAAATAATCATTATCATACATTGCCTCTACTTGAATACCTGGTAAATAATACTTTCCTAAATACGCAGCATTTAATAAAACTGTAAAGGTTTTTGTTTCTGATTTATTCCTTCCTTTGTTTAAATCGAAATAGAAATTAACACGATCGTCTCTAATATCTGTATACCTTGCTTCGCTTTTTGTGGTGGTTCCAAAATCCGTGAAACGTGTGTTTACAATTTCCCAACCAGAAGGAAAAATCTGAGTTAAAGCAATATCTTTTACAGTTTCGTTTTTTGGATTACTCACTGTAATTTTTGCTACAAAATCTTGACCTTGTTTTAAGTTTTTTACATCAATAGTAGTGCCTTTTAAATCTTTGTAAATTACAGATGCACTTAAACCTCTGCTTTCGGAAATTTCATCACCTAAAGGCAACTTACCAGAATTTATAATTCTTGCAAAAACAATATTATTCTCTTTGTTTTTTAGGGTGATGGTATTCAATCCCTTTTTAACATTTAAAGTTCTTTGCACCATAGAACTTGATGTTTTTATACTCTCTGTTTTACCATCTTTTGTAAATTGAATATCAATTGCTTTTCCTCCATTTTCCACTACCATTTTACCAATAGCAAGTAAACTATAAGCTGTAGATTGTGTGCTCATCCATTGATTACTAGACAATTCTTTTGCTATAGTTTTTGCAACATCTTTTGTACTTTTATCGTTAGTTAACAACATCGTTTCTAAAGCCATAGCTCTATTTCTAGTTACAGAACCATAATTGTAATATTGATAACCAGAGAAATTTAAATTGGCTTTTTGCATAATTTCAAGAGCTGCTTCTTTTTGGCCAACCAAAGCATACGTTGCAGCCAATCTCCATTTTGTATCATTAGAAATTTGTTTAAATTCTCGCAAACGATTCATAGCAGATAAATCTGGACTACCAGCTAAAGCCAAAGTATATAACCTGTATGCCTGCGATAAATCTCTTGAATAATTACCATAACTTGGTCTCCAATTTCTAGCTGCTTGCTTTTGATATCTTACAAAATTACTCTTAAAAGTTAATGGCAAAACAAATCCTTTTTTCTCAGCTTCTAACATAAAATGACCAGCATAAGTTGTTCCCCAATCACTAACATAGCTTTCGCCCAACCAATAACTTAAACCTCCATTTGCTTTTTGAAAATTCCCTAAACGTGTGATACCTTTTTCGATATTTTTTTGGATTTCTGCTTTCTTTTTTGATGTTAAATCAAACAAATCATTTAAAAATAATTGTGGGAAAACACTTGATGTTGTTTGCTCTACACAACCATGAGGATAGCGAATTAAATATTCTAATCTACCTGAAAAATTAATTGGCGGAATTGTAGATAATTCTAAAATTGCAGTGTTAGAGCCTTCAACACCAAACGTATTAAAATCGATGGTTTTTGTTTGATTTCCTTCAATATTCTGATCGATTACTTTTGATGTAATTGGATTAGGATTTACAACATCTAACTCCACTTTATAAGATGATTTTTCTCCTGCTCCAGTTGCAATTACCTCAACTGTGTTAATGCCATTTGCTTTTAAAACATCCAACTCAAAATAGAGCATTTTTTCATCAGGTTTTTCAAAATTAATTTTTTGAGTTTTATTTCCTAACACCGAAATTCCAGTTGAAGTTTTAACTTGTACTGTTACATTTTTCACTTTTTTATCCATTGCAAAAACAGAAACTGGCAATGTTACCTTTTCTTTTGGAGATAATTTTCTTGGTAAAGTAGCCAACAACATTAATGGTTTTTTAACAGGTGTTGCTTTTTCTGCATTCCCAAAAGCCTCATCAATAACATTACCTGCAACAACCATTGTTCTAACAGAACCAATATAATTTGGTAAAGTAATTTTATGCATTTTTGTGCTACCTTTTTCCAAATGAAAAGGACCTAAAAATTTTACAACCGGTTTAAATCGATTTGCTTTTTGATTTTTTCCTTTCGCTAAACTTCCATCTCCACCTATTGCAAAAATTTGATCTACACTTCCTGAATATGCACCAATTACATCATCAAAAATATCCCAAGTTTTTACTCCCAATGCTTCTCTTTTGTAAAATTCTGAATATGCATTTGGCGTTTTAAATCTTGTTAAATCTAACAAACCTTCTTCTACAACAGCCAAAGTATAGGTCATTGATTTGTTATTATTTTCAGATACTTTAACCGTGAATTCTTTTTCTGGTTGCAGTTCTTTTGGCATAATTATTTTAGGCTCTAATTTGGTGTTTTTGTCCTCTACTAAAATCGGAATTACACCAAACAAACGAATTGGTAAATCGTTTTCTGTCACTTGATGTGGTTGCAATAAAGAAATATTTACAAAGACATTTGGAGTCATATTTTTGTTAATCGGAATTTCTACAGAAGTAGTTCCTTTTTCAGTATTCACCCATTTTGTTTCTAATACTTTTGTACCATTTTCGATACTGACTAAAGCACGACCTTCTGAACCTGAAGGAAACGTAATTTTTGCAGTTTCGCCAACATTATACCTTTCTTTATCCGCAGAAAACACCAACATTTTTGCAGCTTCTTTATCACCAGAACTAGAATTTTGCCACCAATTTTTATAAAAATATGCTGTTCTACCAGTTGCATGTCCACTTTGTTTATCAATTACACGAATTAAAAATCGTCCTCTATATCTATCAGGAATTTTTAGGTTAAAACTTCCTTTTCCTTTAGCATTTGTTGCAATTTTTAGCGTTTTGTATTTACTATGATAACTGCTAGATGTGTATCTTGATAAATTATCTTCAGATGAACTCCACCACCAACGCCATTTAATTTGATAAACTTCAATTTCAATTTCATCTCTTTGTACAGGATTTCCATTTTCATCAACAGAAACCACTGAAAAAGTTTGATTTTCATCTGTATAAAAAGAGCCATATCTGTTGCCTTCTGGTGATTTTAAACCCACAAAAGAATTGAAAGGCGCATATTTTTTTGAAAAAGCATCAATAGAAAAATCGCCACCATTTTCGAAAGCTCTTATCAAAAATTGCACATTTAACATTCCTGGAGCGTTTTTACCCACTTTTAAATCGCTATTAATTTTAGCAATTCCATTTTCATCTAATTTACCTTCGAAAACATTCATTTCTTCGGATGAAAATTTTCTTGACGGATCTGAAAACACATAATCTTTATAGTTTTTAAAACTATAATTCGTTGCAGAAACTTTCGCTTTTATTTCTGCTTTTAAGTTTTTTGCAGGCGTTCCATGCAACCATTTTACATCTAAAGTTCCTTTGATTGGTTTTTTACTTGATAGGATTTCATCATCAAAATCAACCTTAATTTTTAAACGATTTGGTTTTACAGTTTCTACTTTTAAAGTTTTATAAAACTTTGCACCACCAACAGAAATTTTAGCTGAATAGTTACCCGTTTTTGCTTCTTGATTTGTTTTTACATTAAATGTGTAAAAATTATTAAGATTTTCTGCTTTTACTTTTTTGTAGATTAATTTTCCACTTGGGTCTGTAACTTCTAGTTTTACTGGATGATTTTCTGGCAATTTATTATCAGCATCATTCAATAAAAAAGTTAAAAACATGGCATCTCCAGGTCTCCAAACACCACGTTCTCCATACATATATCCTTTTAACCCTTTTTGAGTTTTACCTCCAGAAACATCAAACTTACTTAATGACAAAGAATTACCATCAAATAATTTTACATAACCTTTATTGTTGTTTTTAGATGCAATTGCAAAAGCTGCATTTTTAGGCGATTTTATGGTTACAATTCCCTCTGTACTTGTAGTTCCTGATGCAATTTCTTGCTGTTGATAATTGTATAATTTAACAGTTGCACCTGCTATTGGATTGGTATCTAAAATATTGGTAATAGCAAAAAAGTACTCATCATTTTCTCCTTTTTTCGCAATAATTCCTAAGTTCGATGCTAATAAATTTTGAGTGATTTCTCTATTTCTAAAGTAAGAATCTGTACAAGGATTTTCTCTATCTCTCCAATTATAATTGTGATTTTTGTAGTTGTAGAGTTTATTATCCCAATACATTTCTTCTCTTTCTTCTTCATCTTCTATTTCACTAAAATCATCATATTCCTCATAATATTCATCTTCAAAATCGTCATAATCTTCAGTAGAAGCACTACTTTCTGAACAATGATAAAAAACTTGATCTTTGTTAAAACCCAACTCAACTCTGTAAATTGCTCCAGGTTCTACAGCTACCAATTTTGAGATATCTATACTGTACGCTTTCCATTTTTGAGTGTTATTTTTTTCATCAACTAATAAAGTAATTGTTTTTTTAGCGATTCTTCTTCCTACTCTTTTTATACCATATTCATTAGTATTGTTGATGTTGTTTTCTTGCAAAAACTGCAATACATTATCTTCGAATATTTTAATTATTCTAACGTCTACTTCTCTTACATTTATGGCTTCGAAATTGTATTTTAAATCGTTAGAATTTGGTAAAATGGTTCCATTACTAATGGCTCTTATTTGTGGTTTTTTCTGCTCGAAAGTTATAGTTTCTGTAAACGTTTCTTTTAATTTATAGTTCTCTGAATTTTGAATTCCTTCAAAAACAGAAACCATAACATCACCTTGAAACTTGTTTTCTGAATATACTTTTAACTCATTTCCGTTAACTATAAATCTTGGTTTTTTAACATTTTGTAAAGTTACCAAACCATCAAAGTTTTGTTGTTTTTTTAAGGCATCAGAAAAATTAATAGAAATATACTGTTCTGCAAACTTCTTTATTTTAATATCTATTACTTTAAAATTATTTTTACCAGGAATTACAATTTCATTTTCGCCTTTATTATCAGATTGAATCGGTTTGCCATTCCAATTAATTGCCAACTTACTATCATTTTCAAAACGCTGAATGCTATCAATTTTAAACTCAAAAACTTTTGCTTTATCAAAAGACTCGTTCCAAACAATATTTTTTTGATTCCCTTTTTGCGATGCTTTAATAAGTTGTTTTGCATCATTTAGATTGATAATATCCGCAGATTTTACAACCCCTTCTAAGTACTGATATTCTGAAGAATAAGATTGCAATACTTGAGTTTGAATATTAAAATTTGGCGTAATTGTTTTAAATTGAAAAGTGTATTTTTTAAACTCATCAGAAATATTTTTATAAATTTCTTTTAAGTTGATGGTAACTGTGTACTCTTTATCTGCATCTAAGCTATCATCTGGCGTAAAAACAAATGCGTGTTTATTTAATGTTTTAATTTTACCCTCTACATAAGGTTTTATCGAAATAACATCCGAAGAAATTTTTTGATCTGCTTGCCAACCGTCAATATCTTTTGCAAAATTAACACCTATTGTACCTGAAGTAGAAATAACACCAGAAGTTGTATAACTTATATATTCTTTAAACTTGTAAATATTATCGGGTTTAATTTCTTCTTTTTTACAAGAAAAAATCAATAGAAAAATAAAAATAATAGAAGGTAAATATTTTGTTTTCATAGTTGTAGCCTTTATTAGCACAACTCAAAAATACGGATTATAGTATGGCAATTTTTATCAAATGAGAATTCGTAACAATTTGTTTAGAATTTGATAAAATAAAAGAGTTTAATTTTTTAAGACTCTGATTAATTCATCTGAAGAAATTTTATATCACATTTCTTATAATTAATTCCACCATCAATTAATAACAATTCTAAACTTTGACGTTCAAAGCCTAATTCTTGATTTGGATAAATTTCTAAATTTAAACAGAAAATAACTATTATGGGAACCAACTATAGTAATAGATACACTGCATCACAACATGACGTAAAAAATTATGACACAGCAAGAATAAGAGAAGAATTTTTAATTGATAATTTAATGACTTATAACACAATAAACCCTACCTACTCTCATTATGATCGTTTTATTACAAGTAGTGCAGTTGCAACAACATCTCCTCTAAAGTTAGAAATTATAGATGCTTTTAAACCTATTTTTTTTAGATAGAAGAGAATTAGGTATTATATATATTGGTCAAGGAAATATAAATGTTGAATTTTTTAGTGATTCTGATGAAAATCCAGCATTATTTTATTTAAATTTAACTCCAGCTCATAAAGCTTTTCCTACTAAAAAAATAGGAAAAAATGATGTTGAAACTATTGAGCTTGGATCACCAGACACTGCAAATGCAAGAACATTAAGAAAGTATATTGTAAATAGTGTTGTAGATGTTTGCCAGTTACAAATGGGAATGACAACTATAAAACCTGGTAGTTCATGGAACACAATGCCTGCACATGTGCATGATAGAAGAATGGAGGTTTATTTTTATTTTGAAGTGCATCCAGATCAAGCAGTTTGTCATTTTATGGGCGAACCTCAAGAAACAAGACATATTTGGATGGCAAATAATCAAGCAGTAATTTCTCCTCCATGGTCTATTCATTCTGGTTCTGGTACAAGTAATTATTCTTTTGTTTGGGGAATGGCTGGTGAAAATTTAGATTATGGTGATATGGATCATTGTAAAATTAACGAATTAAAATAATAAATAATATGTCTATAAACTTATTTGATTTATCAGGAAAAGTAGCTTTAATTACTGGTGCAACTCATGGTCTTGGAATGGCAATGGCAAAAGGAATAGGAAATGCTGGTGCTAAAATTATTATAAACGGAAATTCTTCGCAAGAAAAACTAGACAAAGCAGTAGCAGATTATAAATCACAAGGAATAGATGCTTATGGTTATCTTTTTAATGTTACAAACGAAAATGAAGTAAAAGAAAACATAACAAAAATTGAAACGGAAGTTGGTAAAATTGATATTCTTGTAAATAACGCAGGTATTATTAAAAGAACTCCTTTAGTTGAAATGAAAGTTGAAGATTTTAAGGCTGTTATTGATGTAGATTTAGTAGCTCCTTTTATTGTTTCTAAACATGTAGTTAAAGGAATGATTGAAAGAAAAGGTGGTAAAATTATAAACATTTGTTCTATGATGAGTGAGTTAGGTAGAAATTCTGTTGGTGCTTATGCTGCAGCAAAAGGAGGTTTAAAAATGCTTACTCAAAATATGGCTACAGAATGGGCTAAATTTAATATTCAAACAAATGGAATTGGACCTGGGTATTTTGCAACAAGCCAAACTGAACCAATTAGAATAAATGGGCATCCTTTTAATGACTTTATAGTTGGAAGGACACCAGCAGGAAAATGGGGAGATCCAGATGATTTACAAGGTGCAGCAATCTTTTTAAGCTCTAAAGCTAGTGATTTTGTAAACGGACAAGTAATTTATGTTGATGGTGGAATTTTAGCTACTATTGGCAAACCTGCTAATGAAGATTAAAAAATATCATTATAAATAATGAACAAAACCTGTCTTATTCTAATCTGACAGGTTTTTAAATTTAAAATCCAAACAAAATGAATATCATTAAACTGTTTTTGATTTTACTTTAGACTTTAAAAGTATTACCATTAAAAAAGATAAAAATTACCAAATTTTATAATCAAGAAAGACCTCATTTGTCTAATTATATGTCAAGTCCTAAATAAAATACAAATGAAAACATATAAATCAAAAAAACTGAACAATGTTACCATTGTTCAGTTTTAAATATTAATTTTAATCCTTTATTAATCTGTATCGATTATTTAGGCCTTGACATATTTTTATAAAATTTCACTTCTTCTTATTTTAATTCGCATTGATCCTTCAATAGGTTTTTCAGAAACCATAATTAAATATCCAGCACCACCAGCACCAGCTAATTTCCATGCCATTGCTTGATCTTTATATTTATCGATTTCTTTTAAAATTCTATCGTTTACCATTGCTGGAAACATTTTAACTTGTGCATTAAACGAGTTTAAAAATGCGTCAGCAAAACTTTTTAAGTTTTTATCTTGTATAGCACTCCAAACATCATCAGCTGCACTAGCTAAAGATTTTACATTTTCTTCATTAATATAGGTTTCTCCCAAAAGATCTAGACCAGCTTCTCTTGGCCATAAAAGCACCATAGAAATATGTTCTTCTAGCCAAGTTAAAATACTCTCATCTTGTTCAGATTCTAATTTGGTAGGCCAATAACCATCACTATAATAATGTCTTGTTAAACCAGGCATACAAATTCCAACAGCATCTTGTGCACCAGATATCATTGTAGATCCAGGAGTATTCTCAAATTTAAAAAGAATTTCTGCTAATTTTTCTGGCTTTTCTAATGGCAAATAGTAAGGCCATATTTTTTTTGCAGCATTTCTTGTGGAAGTAGACATTCCACATCGTTCATTGTATTCAACTATAGGTTCTAATGAAACTGTAATAGCCCATCCTGGATGATATTTAGAAACATAAGGTTGATCTATCCAAGTACCTCCAAGATCTATTCTATAAGGTAAAGTACAGTTTCCACCAGTTCTAATTGCAGTAGTTGAACGCTCAGGAAGCCCTGAGTCTGGAATTCTTTTTAATTTTTTTAATTCGATATTTAGTTCCTGACACAGTTCTTCTTTCTTTGGAGAAAAACCATCTTCATTCACAACAAAGTAATCAGGTTTTAATTTGATGAGGTCTTCTTTAAAATCTAAGATTCCTGAACCCGAATTTACAAAGGCATTTTTAACATATTTAATAGCATTTATCATATAAATTCTTTCTTGTTCAGAATTTATCGTTAGCCTTCCTTTTAGTTCTGATATTGTACTATCAGAACCAATTCCAACATATAAATCTCCATATTCAGAGGCCTCTTTAAAAAATGCTATATGTCCACTATGCAACATATCAAAACATCCAGAAACAAATACTTTCTTTTTCATATTTAATATTTTAATAAGTAATTTAGTAAATCTACAACTTTTTCACAAAATAGTTGTTCCATCAATTGTTTTTGCTCTTCTTTTGACAGAGGCATGGTATGGTTAACACCTATGTTACCAAGTGTTGCTGCTCCATACATAAAAGATTCCATAAAAATAAACTCCAATGAGATTTGCCAAATGCTTGTAAAATATTGTTGAGATTCATTTTTGGTAGCATAACCAAACCGTTTCTAATCTCTCTAAGTCTATAAAACCAAAACTTAGTGAATCACAAAGAATAACCAAAACTAGGTATTCAGCAACTTAAGCACTTTTTAAACCATCTCCTCTTAAATAATCTTCTGTAAGATGATATAACAACTGAAACCATCTCTTATTACCTTCTGTTAATTTTATTCTTTTTGTAAGTGGTATATTTTGTTCATTAACACCCATTTTTCATCTTTTTTCGCAATAGGAAGTGCTTTTTGATATTTCCACATTAACTCTTCCCATTCTTGAACTTTTTTATTGTTACCATCATTAGAAGCTCTTTTATCTAAAGAAAAGTCTTGATCTACATCAGTAACCATAAACAAACGATTGCTTACACAATAAATTTCCATAGATTGAATGTCAGAATCTAGTATACTTTTTTGAATTTCTGGCCAAACGTTATTGTGATACTCAATATATTCTTGAATTAATTGTTCGTCATCAACTAAATCTAGAGCGTAACAAAATCTTTTCATTAACTATATGCTTTTAAAATTCTGTAACTATAATTAGCTACAATACAAAAATAAGTTAAAGATAATATAAAAATTCACTCCAGAAAAAAGTGGCAATTTTATACATATCTAATCACTTTTAAGCAATATGTTAGCTTTATTTCAATGATACCTAGATAAACGTTATCGAAAGAAATAATAATTAAAATGCTTAAAAAAATTGGGCTTGAAAGTCATCAAAATAATCTTTTCCTCTATAATTGGTAGTTAAATACCTACATTAAATAGGAATACCTTTAGAATAAATATGATTTTTTACGAATTGAATAGAAAACAAAGTAAATCGTGGAATTATATAAATTGTCTGGATGCATTTCATAAACTTTTCCTTTATGAGTTAATTGGCAACTTCATTTTTATTTCAATAAATTCTTCAATAAAGAAACACCATAAAATAGCAATCTCACATTCTTAAAAGTCAATATCTATAACAAAGAATAATAAGCTTAATATCTTTAATTTTTGGTTGTTAGATACAGGATTTCCTAAGTCTTATAATTTTTTTGAATATTTTTTAAAAAAACTAATGTTTAAATTAGATACAAAATTACAGATTTTAAATTTTTGATAAAGCAATTGTTGGTTTTATTTTTGTTGAATTAAATAATAATAATAATAATTATGAAAAAGTTACACTTTCATAAGATTTAGAAAAAGAAAAAGTATCTGAAGTTACAGGTTATTTATAGCTACGTGAATAGACAGAATGAAATGCAGGTAATATTTCTATGAACTTAACTTCTTTCTTCAACATAAAATATTTAAAAGAAATTGATACAGAAGTACCTTTTCACTTTTCCAAAAGGAGCTACTGAGTTTGTATTTTACATAAAAGATACAGGTTGTTATTTAAGAGATTTTGTAGAAAATATAGGTACTGAATTTGAAGTAAATGAAAAATTACTCAAATATTTTGGTTGTAATAATACTACCTATTATCAATTAATATTAGAAACCTGTAAAAAGTTATTAATCTAATATCAGATAAAAACTTGCTATTAAAATACATTTATATATCTAGTGATTTTAATAGAAATAGAATATTTATTATTAAAACAGAATTATTACATAAAAAGCATATAAAATTATTGACAAATAAATACTATTTATTTTATTAAATATAATAAAAAAATAATTTAATTTTGATAATATGATAAAATCTCTATACATTTTATACTTTCTTCTTTTAAATGTTTTTATAACGTTTGGTCAAACCTTTGAAAGAATTTCTAATAAAGAAGGTTTTAATCAAAATACCATTAGTGATATTGAGCAAGATGAATATGGCTTTTTGTGGTATGGTACCCCAAATGGCTTAATAAAGTACGATGGTTATCAATTTAAAACCTATACTACACAATCTAAATCTAACCAAGCCTTAAGTAGTAATTTTATAGCTACACTTTACAATGATAAAAATGGAATTTTATGGATAGGTACCAATCAAGGAGTAGATTTATACATTTCTTCTTTAGAAAAATTTATTAAAGTTCCCTTAACAGAGAAGTTTTTAATCACAAAGATAACCCAAGATAGTACAGGCAATATTTGGTTTTCTGGTAAAAATCAATTGTATAGATGTAAGGTTATAGATATAGAAAAAAATTTAATTGAGGTATCTAAAAATCTTTTACCTCCAAATTTTAAAAATAATATATTAGACTTTACTTTTAAAAATAAAGAAACTTTAATTCTTGCTACAGAAGAAGGTTTAACAAAAGTTGTTTTAGATACCGTAAATCAGAAAATAAATTCAACACTTGGTTTTAATTCATTTCTAAATACATCTATAAATACGATTTGTAAGGTTAACGATTTCTTTTTGGTTGGCACAGAAAAAGGAGTTTTTAAAATAGCTATTGATGATAATGATTTACACATCATAAAAGATTTTAATCAACTAACTACTAAACCATCCTTAAATAAGGCAACAAATGTAACCGATATTCTAAATGATAATTTAGGCGTTATTTGGATTGGCACAAAAAATAATGGTTTATATAAATATAATGAAGAGAAAGATGTTTTACAACATTTTAAATATAGCTCTAAAAACAAATTAGGTATTAGCAGTAACCAAATCAATGCATTATATAAAGATGATTTTGATGTTTTATGGATTGGTACAGCTCAAGGAGGAATTAACAAATTAGACATACATCAAAAGAAATTTATAAATTATAGTGATAATCCTTATGACCCTAATTCTTTATCAGGAAATTTAATTACAGCAATTTTAGAAGATAAAAGAGGCGTTTTATGGCTATCTGCCTACAATACACCTTTGTTTAGAAGCACAGTGTCAGTAAATGAAAAGACTGTAAATAACCTAAATTTCAAAAACTTAGGCGTAGAAAATTTATTGCAAGAGAAAGATTTTGTAAGATGTTTGTTTGAAGACAAAAATGGATTTATATGGGTAGGTTCCGATTTTTCAGTATTGGTTTATAACCCGAAAACAAATAAGGTTAAAAAAGTAAATTTTGTTCATAATAACGCACCTTACTCAGAAATTTCAATTCGGGCAATTTCAGAAACAGATACCAATGAAATCATTTTTTCTGGAAACAAAATTTTGGCAGTAAAAAATCCTTGGAAAGAATTAAGCAAATCTAAAATTAATTTAAATGTAGAATCAATTTATGATTTAGGCATAAATCGAGCAAAAACCATTTTAAAACAGGATAATAATATTTTTTGGTTTGGTACAAATTATGGATTATTAAAAACCTCTTATACTGATGATAAATTTACGGTCATCAATCATCTTACAAAAAACTCAGATGAGTATAAATTAAGTTACGATAATATATTTTCTTTATATAAAAATGATTCTACACTTTGGGTAGGAACATTTGGTGGTGGTTTAAATAAGATTTCTTTTAACAAAAAGAATAAACCCAACAACATAAAATATTTTAGAAAGAATAATGTTTTGCCAGATGATGCCATTTATGGTATTCTAAAATCTAAAGATTCTGTGCTTTGGTTAAGCACAGATATGGGGTTAGTGAAGTTTAACATGTTAAACGAAGAAGTAAATGTATATGATGTTAGAGATGGTATATCTCAAAACAACTTTAGACAAGGTGCCTATTTTAAGGGAAAATCGGGTTATTTTTATTTTGGGGGTTTAAATGGATTAACCGTTTTTAAACCAGAAGAAATTTTGGAGAACAAACAACCTCCAGAGATTTTAATATCTGGTTTATCTGTAAACAATAACCCTATTAAAATTGGAGAAAAATTCGAAGATAAAGTTGTTTTTGAAAAATCGATTTCAGAAACCGATGAATTTTCAATAAGTGAAAAAGCACAAATTATATCTTTTAATGTAGTTGCAAAACATACCTCTACACCATCTAAAAACAAACTGGCATATAAACTAGAGGGTTTTAATGATACTTGGAATGAAACTGAAGAAGGCAAAGAAGTAATAACCTACACAAATCTTTCTGCAGGAAGTTACAAATTTGAAATAAAAGCAAGTAATGGAGATGGAATTTGGGGTAAAAGCAAAACGTTACAATTGCATGTATTACCTCCTTGGTATAAGACTATTTGGAGTTTTGTTTTGTTTTTTATAATAATTGTTTCAACAATAACTTATGTAATGTTTTATTTCTTAAAACATCAAAAATTAAAAGAAAGATTAAAATACGAAGAGCTAGACAAGCAAAGAGTCGAAATTGTAAACCAAGGGAAATTTAGATATTTCACTAATTTATCTCATGAATTTAGAACTCCGTTAACATTGATAGCTGGGCCATTAGAACGTGTTATGGAGCAAAACTCAGATTCTTCAAACAACAAGTATTTAGCAATTATTCAAAAAAACACAAAAAGATTGTTAAGTCTTGTAGACCAATTAATTACCTTTCGTCAAGCAGAACAAGGTTATATAGATCTAAAATTGGTAAAATATACCTTAGGCGATTTTATATACCCAACAACAGAAGCTTTTGAAAATTATGCTTTAGAAAAAAATATTAATTTTTTCTACAAAGTTAATCAACCAAATGAAGAGATTATTATTGATGTAGAAAAAGTAGAACGTATCATTTTTAACTTATTGTCTAATGCTTTTAAAAACACACCTTCACAAGGAACCATTAGTATAGAAGCTGGAATACATTTTAAAGGAAATGAGAAAATAATAGAAATAAATGTAGTTGATTCTGGTAAAGGAATCCCAGAAGAAAAGTTAAACAATATTTTTGAGCGTTTTTATCAATTAGGAAATTCAGAAAGCGATGTTAGTGGTGGTGGTATTGGTTTAGCATTTTGTAAATCTTTAGTAAATATTCTTGAAGGCGATATATCAGCAACAAGTAAACCTGGTGTAGAAACGCGGTTTACAGTGAAAATACCATCAAAAGAACTCAAAGATTTCGATATTAAAACAAGTCAAGAGTCAAAAAAATCTTTTATAAAGAACTGGGTACCATTAACAAGTGATGTCATTAATGAAGAAGATCAACTTTCTAACACTAATAAAAAGAAAGAACATTCTATTCTTGTTGTAGAAAACGAATTAGATGTACAGCATTTCTTATTAAGTACTTTAGGTAATCAATACGAAGTTACAATAGCTAGCAATGGGTTAGAAGGTCTTGAAAAAATTAAATTAAAAAACCCAGATTTGGTTATTAGTGACGTAATGATGCCAGAAATGGATGGTTTCGAATTGTGTAACAAAATAAAGTCAGATTCTAAAACATGTCACATTCCTGTATTACTCTTAACTGCATTAGGGGCAAATGAAGATATTGTAAAAGGATTAGAATTTGGCGCAGACGAGTATCTTAGCAAGCCTTTCTCAATTAAACATTTAGAGCTTAGAGTTAGTAAGCTTATAGAAAATAGTATACGCTTAAAAGAATATTTTGCGAAAAATAGTGATTTACCCAAAGAAAAAAATGTAATAGAAATTTCTGCTAAAGACGAAGAGTTTTTAGAGAAAATTATAGAAATTATAGAAAAAAACCTTTCCAATTCTAGTTTTGGTGTAGAAGAACTATCTAAAGAAATTGGTTTAAGTACCTCTCATTTTTATAGAAGATTAAAGCAACTTACAGGTCAAGTACCAAATGTATATATTAGAAACTTTAGATTACAACGTGCTGCAAAACTTTTAAGCAGTAATAAAGGGTATAATGTTGCTCAAGTAATGTATCAAATAGGTATAGAATCTAGCTCTTATTTCTCTTCATCTTTTAAAAAATTACATGGTGTTTCACCATCAGAATATCTTAAAAAACATCGAAACCCCTAGGTTTTTCGCTTAAAAAGTAGATTTCAGCAATTATATGGGTCAATTGAGCAATAGTTAAAAGTACTTCTAATTTAATTTTGAGGCACTATTAACTTAAACAATATAATTATGAAATTAAAATTACTAATTCTTTTAACATTAATTACGGTTACGAATGCTTTTTCTCAGCATCATACTGCAACTTTAACAATTCCCACAGGTACTTATACTCCAGATGGATCTGGTAACATGACTTTTGAAACAGGAACGTTAACACATGAAGGAGCTACATTTACATTGCAAGTTACTATAGCTGCCAAGAGTTCTATAGATGGAGATGGTGCTTCTACAACACTAACACCACAAGGTATCATTGCTGATGGAACAAGTTGGGGTGTAACTTATCAAGATCCAAATATGGTGCTTCCTGATGATCTTGCTCAAACTTTTGATGCTGATTCTAAAGATGAAGCTACGGTTAGCTCAATTGTAGTAACTAATTTTGTGGATAACGGTTCAGGATTTACAGATGCTGCTATTACAGATATGTATTTTAAGTCTATAGGAATTGGTATTGCCAACAATAGATTTGATAAAGTAGAATTTGAAATTAATGGTGGAGATTTTATAAATATAGGGAAATTAGCTTCAACTGATGAAATTGTTCCATTTGAAGATGAGTATAATAACATAACCCTTAGTAATGAAGCTGTAACTTCTTTTAAACTTACTAATAATAACACTAATCAAGGAGGTTCAAATAGAATATCAGCAAGAAGCATTGTAATAGCTTACAAATTTGAATTATCAACTACTTGGGATGGTGATACTAGTTCAGATTGGACAAATGCTGATAACTGGTCAAATGGTGTGCCAACAGTTAATCATAATGCTATTATACCAAACGTAGGAATTTCTCCAATTATTACTTCAACACAAGAAGCAGCAACAAACGATCTTACAGTAAATTCTGGGGCTTCAGTTACAATAGAAAGTGGAGGTGCTTTAATTGTAGAAGGTGCTTCATCTGGTGATGTAACTTATCAAGTAACAGCAAATGATACAAATTGGCATTTATTAGCAAGTCCAGTTGTAGGTGCAGCCTATGATGGTACTTGGGTTGATGTTAATGATATTGATAATACAACAAGAACTGTAGGTACAAATGTAGGAATTGGTACTTATGCAAATACAGGTGCTGCAGAGGGTACTTGGACTTATGCAACAGATGCAGCTGAATCTGGTACATTTACTAATGGACAAGGGTATTCTTTTAAGAGAGATGCCACATCAAATGCATATTTAAGCTTTACAGGAACAGTAAAAACTGACAATCTTACAAGTACTATTAATCAGAATGCTGGTAATTGGAATTTTGTAGGAAACCCTTTTTCTTCTTATATTCTTGTTAGCGATTTATTAAATATTAATGCTGATAATTTAACTGATACACATGAAAATGTATATGTTTGGAATGGTTCAGCTTATACAGCATTAGCCACTACAGATTACATTCACCCAGGCCAAGGTTTCTTTGTGAGTGCAGATAACTCAAATGCTAGCAATTTTACAATTAATTCAAGGAAAATAAGTGGTCAAACAGGCGTTACCTTATATAAAGGCGCTTCTAAAACAGCAATTACCTTATCAATTAATGATGGCACTAATATTAAAACAACAGAAATCAATTTTTCAGATGATAAAACAACTGGTTTAGATCCTAGGTTTGATGTTGGTACATTTACGGGTACTACCAAAAATTTAGATGTTTATACGCAATTGGTTTCAGATAATGAAGGAGTAGCTTTTATGCGTCAATCATTACCTAATTCAGATTATGAAAGTATGATTGTTCCTGTAGGTATAAAAGCTGCAGCAAATAAAGAAATTACCTTTTCTGCAACCTCTCTAAACTTACCTTCTGGAGTTAAAGTTGTCTTAGAAGATAGAGCAAACAATGTTTTTACAAATTTAGATGATGGCAATTATAAAATTACTTTAACAGAAGCTGCTGATGGAGGGGGTAGATTTTATTTACATACATCTTCTAAATCTGTTTTAAGTGTAGATGATAATGTAGCGTTAAATAGTATTAGCATATATAAAACAACTGCTTCTACTTTAAGAATTGCTGGTTTACAACAAGGTGATGCTTCAGTTAAATTGTATAATATTCTTGGTAAACAAGTGTTAAATAGCTCTTTTGAAGCAAATGGAGTAAAAGATATTGCTTTACCACAATTAGCAACTGGTGTTTATATCGTTCAGCTTCAAACAGCATCAGGAAGTTTAAGCAAGAAAATTATTATGGAATAATAAGGTAAAAACATATTAGCGAACTCAAAAAATAAAACATTATGAATAAAAATATAGACAACACAAACAATAAAGAACAAGAAATTTCACGTAAAGATGCTATTAAAAAAATAGGAAATTACGGTAAATATGCAGCATTAACAGCACTTGGTACATATATGATTTTAAATCCACAAAAGGCGCAAGCAGCATCAGTTCCTGCAGATCCTGGAACTGGGTTCTAATAAAATGAAATAAATATTGTAATGTACTTAATAGCATTGCAGAATAGATATATTAAAGGTAGTGATTAAAAATCACTACCTTTTTTGGTTTTAGATAGTTGTCTTTTGCTTGTATTGCTTCATTTTTGGTCTACATAAAATTAGAGTGAATATCTATTAAATTTCGGTGCAATATGTCCTTAATTTTAATACTGTTGTATAATGAAAAGAACGCCTATTTTATTTGATAGAGAGTTTTAGTTTATTCGTTTTAGTAAATCTGTAAAATATGACGACTATAGAATTTCTATGAGCTTCATAGGTCTAGCAGCTATATCATATCTCCTATCATTATTTAAAAACTCGCTTGTGGTGTGACCTGTTGTAGAATCACTTAAAAACTCACAAAACGCTAATTTTTAATGCAAAAAGTAGAATTAAGCAAACATATGGGTTAAATAAGCAATGGTAAAAAATGGTTCTTACCTAATTTTGATTTAACAAATTATTAAAGCACCATAAATATTCCAAAAATATGTTCAAAAAAAAATACCACTTACCTATTCTATTCATTTTCCTCCTTTTAAGTCAAAGTGCATTCTTGCAAGACAGAGAGGAAAAGCAAGAAAGTATGGATAAAATGTGGGGAGAAACTTCTGTTGTTGATGGAAATATAAGAGAAGGTAGAGGGAAATTTTTTGATGAAAGTAATTTTGGAATGTTTATTCATTGGGGCTTATTCTCAAATTTAGGAGGAAAATGGAAAGGTAAAACCTACTATGGAATTGGTGAGTGGTTAATGAACCCAAGAGTTGCAGATATTCCACCAAAAGAATATATGGAGGTGGCAAAAGATTTTAACCCATCTCATTTCGATGCGAAAGCAATTGCACAATTAGCAAAAGATGCTGGTATGAAATATATTATAATTACCAGTAAACATCATGAAGGTTTTGCTATGTTCGATTCTAAAGTAAGTGACTTTAATATCGTAGATGCTACGCCTTTTGCTAGAGATCCAATGAAAGAGTTATCTAAAGCATGTCATGATTTAGGCCTTGGTTTTGGGTTTTATTATTCTCATAATCAAGATTGGACTGCTCCAGGAGGAGCCAATGGCCCAACAACTCATGATGATGGTTCTAAAGCTTCATTTAAAGAATATTTCTACGAAAAATGTAAACCTCAAGTAAGAGAAATTTGTACAAATTATGGTGATATAGATTTTGTTTGGTTTGATACACCTGGAGGTATGAAAAAAGAATACGTAGTAGAGTTAGCAGAAATGGTAAGAGAATTACAACCTAATGCTATGATGTCTAGCAGAGTAGGATATGGTTTAGGAGACTATGTAACTCATGGTGATATGGAAGTACCTGCAAAAAATTTAGATGTTTTATGGGAAAGTTGCGATACTAATAACGATTCTTGGTCTTATGCGTGGTATGATAACAACTTTAAAAGTCCTAAAGAAATATTACATAGACTAATTTCTACTGTTGGACGTGGAGGAACTTACCTGTTTAATGTGGGGCCTAATGCTAAGGGAGAAGTACCAAAAATTGGTGTGAAATTTTTAGAAGAAGCTGGTAAATGGATAAAAAAATATCCACAAGTAGTTTATGGAGCAGGTAGTTCTCCTTGGGGACATGCATTTCCATGGGGAGATGTTACAACCAAAGGAAAATCAATATTTTTATCCATATTCAATTGGCCACAAGATGGTAAAATTTATTTACCAGGTTTAAAAAATGATATTGTATCTGCTAAAATTTTAGGAGATAATTCCATAAAAAAAATAAATATCAGCAAAAAAAATGGATGGCTTGTATTTGATGTTCCTTATAAAATTCCAGACAATCCTGTTTCTGTGATTGAAATTACATTGAAAAATGATGCCAAAGACTTAAAAGTTGAAAAAGCTCTAGGAATTTATCCGAATATAGAAACTGAGTGTTTAGTAGAGTTTGCAGAAGTAAAAAATGCAACCAAAAAACACATCAGATGGATGGAAAAATTTGGAGAATGGAAAAAAACAAACCAAGTAAGTGACTGGGATAAAGGCAGTAAAGCCACTTTTACAGTAAATGTATTAGAACCAGGATATTATTATTTAGACTTGAATTACAAAGGTGAAGGTCGTTTAGTTTGGAAAACAACTACAGATGAAGATATTATTGTGCAAAACCAACAAGCAGCTACAGAAAAATATGCACCCTACTCAATGGGAATATTAGAATTTAGAACTACTGGTAAACATACTGTCTCTGTATCACTTGTAGAAGGAGATCCAAATACGTCAAGCTTAAAATCAATAATTATTAAACCAATTCAATAGTCTTTTTTAACACTAAAATCATTAACAAAAACCGAATGATAAAATTTAACAAATACATAGTTTTACTTACCTTCTTAACACTAGGTATTTCTTGTAAACCTAACAAGTCTGAACAAGTAACTAAAAAACCGAATGTTATTATTGTAATTACAGACGATCAAGGTTATGGAGATTTAGGGCATACAGGTAACAAGGTTATTAAAACACCTACTATAGATAAGTTTGCTGCACAGTCTGTTAGTTTAACCAATTATCACGTAGGGACAACTTGTGCGCCAACACGTGCTGGAATTTTAACAGGTAGAAATTCTAATAGAAATGGAGTTTGGCATACGATTATGGGCGCTTCTTTATTAAATAGAGAAGAAGTAACAATGGCAGATGTTTTTAAAGAAAATGGTTACAAAACAGGTATGTTTGGTAAATGGCATTTGGGAGACAATCATCCATTTTTACCAGAAGATCGTGGATTTGACAATGCATTTTATCACGGAGGTGGTGGTGTTGGTCAAACTCCAGATTATTGGAACAATGATTATTTTGATGACACCTATTTTAGAAATGGAGTGCCAGAAAAAGTAGAAGGGTATTGTACAGACGTTTGGTTTAATGAAGCAATTCAATTTATAGAAAACAAAAAAGACGATCAGTTTTTATGTTATTTAAGCTTGAATGCACCTCATTCTCCTTTTAATGTTCCTCAAGAATATTATGATTTATATAAAAACGAAGAAGGTTTATTAGAAACTCAAAAACGTTTTTATGGAATGATTACCAATATTGATGATAATTTTTCGAAACTATTAAAGAAATTAGATGATCTAGAAATAGCAGATAATACCATCGTAATTTTTACTACAGATAATGGAACATCTAATGGTTATAAAACAGATAAAGAAGGAAAAATCTATGGTTACAATGCAAAAATGCGTGGTACAAAAGCTAGCGAATATGAAGGTGGTCATAGAGTGCCTTTTATTATTAGATGGCCAAATGGAAAATTAGAAGCAGGAAAATCATTGTCAGATTTAACTGCTCATGTAGACGTTTTACCCACCTTAACTTCTTTAGCAGGTATTGATTTTACTTCTGATAAAGTTATGGACGGAACAAATATTGATTCTTACCTATTAGGAAAATCAGAAATTGAAGATCGTTACTTAGTAACAGACACACAACGTATTTCTTGGCCTGTAAAAGGTAAACAAAGTTGTGTTATGGATGGAAACTGGAGACTGGTAAATGGTGATGAATTATATGATTTATCAAAAGATCCAGGACAAACAAAAAACTTGGCAGCTCAGTATCCAGAAAAAGTAACAAGTATGAATGCTTTTTACAATACTTGGTGGGATAGTGTTATTGCAGAAACAAAATATTCTACAATAGATTTAGGTGAAGAAGAAATCGAAGTAATCACTTGTCATGATGCAAGAACAATTGATTATTTCCCTCCATGGAATCAAAGAAAAATAAGAGAAGGCAAACCAATGAAGCCAGCACCATTCTTTGTGAATTTTGTGAAACCAGGTAATTATATATTTAAACTAAGACGTTGGCCAATGGAAAGTGGTGTTGCTTTAGGCGCTGAAATAAATGATGCAATACCAGAAACATCAACTTCAGATCCTCGTATTAAAGGAAAGGCAATGAAGTTTAAAAAAGCGTTCCTAAAAATAGGCGATAAAGCTGTTTCTGTAAATGTAGATAATACAGCTAAATCT
The DNA here is from genome assembly GCF_045063625.1 of Polaribacter sp. Asnod6-C07. Taxonomy (NCBI): domain Bacteria; kingdom Pseudomonadati; phylum Bacteroidota; class Flavobacteriia; order Flavobacteriales; family Flavobacteriaceae; genus Polaribacter; species Polaribacter sp. Asnod6-C07. Next base: position 881,115 of record NZ_JBEFOF010000005.1, read on the forward strand.
GCAGATCTTGAATTTACAGTTAAAGAAAAAGGTAAAACTGAGTTATTAGCTTGGTTTGAAATGGAAGATGGAACATTAAGTAATGCATTTTATGTGAATGTAGAAAATAGTAACAAATAGTAATAACAAAAATAATAGCAATTAAAAAACGTAAAAAATGAAAAAAATTTTAGCAATAGTATTTGTAATGTGTTTAACATTATCAGCAACAGCTCAAAAGAAAAAAAAGAAACCTGCAAATAACGACTGTTATTTAACAGAAGCCGCAACTACATTTGATTTATCAGAAGATAAAAAAAGTGAATTAAATGAACTTTTAGTTCAAGCTTCAAAAGATCGTGCTTCAATTAAAAAAGGCGTTAAAGCAGGAGAAATTACTAAAGATCAGGTTAAAGGAAAAACTAGAGGAGTTAATCGTAAATATTTTAGTGATTTAGCTAAATTAACAGGGAAGTCTAAAAAAGAGGTGATGACTTTTGTTAAAGAAGTTGGAGGTAAATGTAAAAAGAAAAAGAAAAAAAAGAAACAAGAATAACACATTCAAAAACAACTCTAAATACCATTGTTAAAAAATGAAAATTATATTTTTTAATATAAAAATCCATAAAGTTTTTACAATACTAGTTTTAAACTTACTATTTCTTCCAACTTCTGTTGCGCAAGAAATAGTAAGTTATGCAAAAGTAGATTCCAAAACAGAATTTCAAAAACTAGATGGAAATTCTAATGGAGAACTAGATGTTACAGAAATATTCCAGATTTGGAAACAGTTAAGAAAGTTTGATGTCAATAAAAATAAAAAGATAGATTTTGAAGAATTTTCAAAATTTGAAATTCCATATCTAAAAACCGAAGGAAAGAAAAATTTAAATATAAAATACAAAACTACTGAGGCAGAAGATTTGTATTTAGATATTTATTATCCATCACAAAATGCTTTAAATGGCAAAAAATTTCCAGTTGTTTTTTATACACATGGAGGAGGCTGGTTTAATGGTAGTAAAGAAAACATTGTAAGAAATCCTGTAGCATTACCTTTTTACAAACTTTTGGAGCATGGTTTTGCTGTGGTATCTGTAAATTATAGATTAACTAGAAGAAAAACGGTATTGATGCGTGATTGTGTAATTGATGCAATGGATGCTTTACGTTTTCTATCAAAAAATAGTGATGAATATGCTCTAGATATGAATAAAGTATATCCTATTGGTGATTCTGCAGGAGGTCATATTGCTCAGATGATAACATTGGCAAATCCAGAAAAGTTTAAAGGAGATAAAAAACTTCAAGGAAATTCTTATAAAATTGTTGCTGGTATTTCCTGGTATGGTCCATCAGATTTTACCATCAAAAAATTATTTGAAACTACAGACAAAACAAAAAACCCAGATAGATTTAGTTCAAGAATTACAAAAACAGAAAAGAATAAATCTAAAATAGATAAAATGTATAAGGAAATGAGTCCTATTTTTTATCTAACAAAATATAGCCCTCCTTTATTTATAATGGCAGCAGATAACGACACAACAATACCTGTTGGGCATGCCTATCACATAAAAAAGAAAGCAGATGAAATAAATGCTACTGTAGGTTTATTTATCGTAAAAAATGCAGGTCATAATTGGCGAAAATCGGGAGGTGAAATAGACCCAACATTAGAAGTAATCACTCAAAAAACAGTAGACTTCTTTTTAAAACACAAACAATAAAAACTTTAAATTAACAATAAAAATAATTATATCATGAAAAAAAACTACACATTTAAAACGATCAAAAAAGGAATAGTGATAATGGCTATTTTAGCAGGGTTTACAAAAGCAAATGCGCAAACTGAAACTGAATATGCTACTAGTATAAGACCAGATGCTACTATTTTAACCTATCCTAATGGTGCAGCTAACTTTATTTCAGATGAGATAACTAAAGAAGGAGTAACTTTTAAACTTCAACTTACTGCAACTCCCTCAGGAAATGAGAATGCATTTATTGGGAATGCAACAAATAGAAGATTTGGTGTTGGTAATAGTACAGATGAAACTAATCCTGCCAATTTGCTTAACTCAGAATTTGGTGATATGATAACCTTTAATACTTTAGAAGTTATCGACTTTAATGATAATGGAACAGGTTATACAGAAGCTGCCATTTCAAAATTAAATTTTAAAGCAATAACAATTAGAGGTGGTCATGGAGCTGCAGATAATGCTAGTCTTACAGTTGATGGGGCTACCAATGCTGGTACCTTTGAGTTAGGACAATTAGCAACTGTTAATGAAGTTTTAGAATTTGGTGTAGAATATACTAACCAAGCAAGTACTCCTTTTACTATTGGATCACAAGAAGGAGATATAACTACTGTTACTGCTACTAATGGAGCAACAGACGGAGTGAGTAATTTTCAATTATTAGGCTTGAATGTAGGGTATACATTTACAACAAATGCAACTGCTTCTATAGATGATAATGTAAAAAACGATACAAAATTAAAGGTTTTTCCAACAATAACAGATGGAGCATTTTCTGTAAATAAAGAGTTTAAAACACTACAACTTTTTGATCTTACAGGTAAAACAATAAAAATATTCAACGCTACTGATGTTTTAGAAGTATCAGGTCTTAATCAAGGTCTATATATCGTTAAAATAAAATCTGTAGAAGGTGCTATATCTACTAGCAAAATGATTGTGAAGTAGTTTTATAAACTACTACTTTGTATGCATTTTAAATGCATAAATAATACTTAGTATTTTATTAGTTTGTGCTGAACATCATTTAAAATACTAATATATAAGATTATCATATTTATGCTTCTATTTTGTTTGTTATAATCAAGCATAAGTTTTCAATCACAAGTTCCAGATCCAAATTTGGGTCTGAGAACTGATTGGATTATTAGAACTTAAGGAATAAACTAGAAACCTTGTAGAGGAGCAAATGAATCCAGAAATTTTACGATAAATCATTTTTAGATTAAATAATACACCTTAGTACTGTTGATTATATATTAAGACACAAATTAATAAACCAAGTACTTACACATCATTGATTACTAGTTATTTACAAGGCTCTTTTATTAAAGAGATGCAAGTAATGGAAAAGTAATAAACTTGTTTCTTGGCTTATATAAAATGAATAAAGAAAACAGATGTTTCTTATTTAAATTTAGGAGTTTATGTTTTTATAGGAATTCGTGAAGATGGAGAAGAAATCAAGAAAAAATTCATAAAATAAATTATACATAAAATGAACTTGCATATAAACTTCATAAAAAATAGTAGAACACTTGTGTTATATACTTTTTTATCTTCACTTTTTATGATACAAAATGCAGAAGCTCAAATTCCAGATCCAAATCAAGGTGTAAGAGCAGATTGGATGAGAGGAGCTTTGGGATTATTATGGCTGCCTGAACGTAACTATAATGGCAATATAGAAGGTATAAGAATAGATGATTTTATAGCTCAAATAAAAGATCTTAGAACCATCGATTATGTGCAACTTCCACTAACGAGTCCAAATATTTTTTCTCCAATACATGTGGGACCTCACCCTATTATTGAAAGTCTATGGGAAGGAGATACAGAGAATGGTAACCCAATAAATTTGGCAGTGCCTCGTGAATCAGTAGATGACCCTTTATTAAGTTGGCTCAAAGCACTTAGAGCAGCAGGCTTAAGAACAGAAATTTATGTGAATGCTTATAATTTATTAGCAAGAAACCCAGATGAAACACAAGAAGATTATCCAGATATTTCTAATCGTTGGATGGAATGGTGTGACACAAATACTGAAGCTCAAGCTTTTATAAATAGCCAATCATATCATAATGGAGATGGAAGACGTAAATATATGTTTTGTTATGCAGAGTTCATTCTTAAAGAATATTCAGAACGTTATGGAGACTTAATTGATGCTTGGTGTTTTGATTCCGCAGACAATATTATGGAGGAAGAGTGTGGAGATGACCCTTCTTCAGAAGATGTTACTGACCAAAGAATATATCAAGCTTTTGCAGAGGCCTGTCATACAGGAAATCCAAATGCAGCAATATCTTTTAACAATAGTATTGGAGACAGAGAAGGTAATCCATTTACATCAGCAACACTTTTTGATGATTATACATTCGGGCATCCTTTTGGTGGTGCAGGTAATATGGTAGAACCAAGAGATCCTTTATATTTCTATAATTTTGGTGTTATAGAATGGATGGAGAATTATAATGGATATGCTTTTAGAGATGATGCAAGACCTTGGAATGATAATGTGGTTTCACATTTTTTTCCAAAACAAAGCACAACCTCTTGGAATGCAGGTAATACAGCTTGTTTAACCAACGAAGAATTTGTAGAATGGACCACAACAGGACTTATAAGTGGAGGAGCAATAACTTGGGGTACTCCCTTAATTAGAACAAATTTAGAAAACTCTCCAGAACTTGTTTTAAGAGATTATGCTGTAACACAGTTTGAATTAACAGACGCAAATCTTAAGGTTAATCAATTTCCTGGAGCTCCCAATTGGGCAAGACAATACACAATTTTACCAGAAGCTTATATTGGCAAAATTTATAATCATACTTTAACAGAAGGTGTTGATTTTTGGGATCCAGAAGGTGATGCTATAACATCAATTATTGCTCAAGGAGATTTTCCTTCTTGGTTAACAATTACAGAGACGTCAAATGGTATATGGTCATTAAGTGGTACACCAACAGAAACAGAAGAAACAGATTATGAGTTTGATTTGAGAGCGAGTGATGCTTCTGGAGGAACTACCAGAAAAGTAGAATTAAATGTTTTGGCTAAGGTTACACAAATAGATGTTCAAATTAAAGCAGCAGCAAATACTAATTATGGCATAAATACTAAAGCTGTATTTTTCTCTGATGTTTTAACGGGTCCAGATGGTTTAGCATCCTATAGAATTTCAGTAGATGTTACCCCACAAAATGACAAAGCAGTAATTTCTGGGATTTCTGGTGGTGATGCAACAGCAAATTCATGGGGTATAGGAGATGGAACAGATGCAAATCAAGATGACATATTTAGAGGTTCTGATGATGAATGGGTAGAAAGTATAAATAATATTCAAATTATAGATTTTAATGCCAATGGAGGAACGCTTACTTCAGACAATGTTAATGCTAATTTTAAATCTTTAACTATTGTAAATGCACAATCTACAAACGATTTTGTTTCACTAAAAGTAGGCTCTTTAACTTTTAATCCAGGAAGATTATCAAACAAAATCGAAATTGTAGATTTAGAGCAAGAAACCGCAATCAATAATATTACAGATTTTGCAATTGGTACAGGTAATACATCAACAACTAATAAATGGTCTATTGAAAGTATTCATGCAACAGTTCAATTTAATGAAAACAGTTTATCTATTTCCGATATTAACCAATTGCAAATAGAGGAGTTCAAGTTATTTCCAAATCCAACAACAAATCAAATTTCATTTAATATACCATTAATAAATATTAAAATTATAGATGTGTCAGGTAAAGTTGTAAAAAACGTTACCTCTCAAACACAAAATATAGATATAACTCATTTTACACCAGGTATATATATTTTAAAAGGGCAAAGTAAAAAGGGTGAAACCATCATCAAAAAAATTATAAAAGTTTCTTTGTAATTACATTTAAATTAAAAAAATGATAATAAAAAAAACAGCAACCACTAAAAACAGTAACATTTTTTTGATGATACTTTTTTGTGTGATAGTTGGTATATCTGAAACAAAATCTCAGGTATTTTACGATGAAACATCATCAAACGAAGTGTTGCTTATAGAAGGTGGGGCTGTTTGGAATAACTCTTCAAGTGGAGGTTTTGAGTACAATAATAATGGCACTAATTCTCAAAACAGAGCATTGATTTACTCAACATCTGCTTACCAATCAGAAGATGGTTTCAAACTAACAATAGAATATACTACAAAATCTATAGACGATGTTACAGCACATAATTTTTCATTTGGATTAATAAGCGATGAAACAGATTTGTCTACCTATTCAGGATTTAATCCTTTTAGAGCAACTGAATCAGTTTACAGTATTGGTGCTAATTTAACAACTAATGAAGACGCTACAGCTAGAGGGTTAAATTTTACGAATACTATAGAAAGAGTTACTTTGGATCAATCTGGAACACGTACACAATTTGTTGCAGGTAAAACCACAAAGGTTACTATAGAAATAGGAATTGGAGGCTATTGGTCTTATCGCATTAATGATGTTTATGAAGCATCTGGAGTTTTATTAGATGGTTTTGATTTAAATAAAAACTATCATATTGCTGTTTATGGACAGAGTGAGAATAGCAAATCCATTCAATCCATTACCTTAGAAAAAAGATATGCATCTGGAGAAAGAGCAGAACATTTAAGAGGTACTTGGAGTTCTGAAATTCTTGTGGATTTATTGGATGATAGAATAAAAAATTTAAAAACACTAGATCGTTTAGCGGTGAGTTTTACCAACGGTGCTGTATTATCGGCAGAACATAAGGTGCCACATAAATTGTTCGATATGTTGTCTGGTGGGGATGCAGTAGCTCCATCTTGGGGAGATTTAAATTCAGATACACCAGAAGATGATAAGATGCTAGCAGATATTTTAAAAATAAAAGCTGCAGGGTTTAATGTAAAAGCTTACACAAATTCAGAAAATTTTGTTGGCCCAAATGCAGATTATCTTCAACCATTTGTAGATAGTTGGATAGCATATTGTGACACAGACCCAGATGTTCAGGCTTTTATTAATAGTAAACCTTATCATACAGGTATTTGGAATAGGACTACTGAAACCTATGAAGATGCAACAGATACTTATCCAATGCGAAAATATATGTTTTGTTATGCAGAATATTTTCTAAAAGACTATGCATTACGTTATGGAGAATACTTTAGTTCATGGATTTTTGATGATGGTGGGACTATGGAAGACAATGGAGATAATGCAACTAGCGGTATTATAGAAGAACAAAGAATTTATCAAGCTTTTGCCAATGCAGTTCATGCAGGTAATTCTGATATTCCAATTGCTTTTAATAATGGTAGAAGTACAGTAAATTATAATTCTTATCCTTTTGCACATACTATAAGATTTGAAGATTTTACTTTTGGACATGCTTTTGGAGGAAATAATAATCATGCTGAAAAAATAGATGGAAATCAATTCAATTTGAATTATCAACATATAACACGTATGACAGAAACTAATGGTTACGTGCATGCAGATGGAAATTGGGATTGGGATGATAAAATTGTAGGTAATTTTCATTCAAAATTATCAACAACAGCATGGAAATATGGACCTAACCAAGCATGGGAGCAAGACGATTTTAATCAATGGAATCTAGAGGCTATGCAAGCAGGTGGTTCTATGACTTGGGGTGGCTCTTTTAATAGAGATGAAACAACAATTTATGATTGGGTATATGTTCTCTTAGAAAACCTCGATGATTTCCTTGCTACAAACGAAAATCCTGGACCACCAAATTGGACAAGAGCTTTTACAATTCTACCTCCAGCTTATAAAGATGTATTTTATTCTCATACATTAACAGAAGATGTTGATTTTTGGGATCCTGAAGGAGATACCATTACATCTCTTTTAGCAGTAGGTAATTTTCCTTCTTGGTTAACCATTGCAGAAACCGAACCAGGAATATGGTTGTTAAGTGGTACACCTACTGAAACAGAAGAAACAAATTATGAATTTAGTCTACAAGTTAATGATGCTTCTGGAGGAAATAATAGAAAAGTAGACTTAAAAGTTATTTCAAATTACACTTTAAAAGATGTTTTGATTAAAGCAACTGCAAATACTAATTATGGAATAGGTGCAAAGGCTGTAATGTATTCTGATATTCAAACTGCACCAGATGAATTGGCAACTTATAGAGTTTCTATAGATATTACGCCTCCAAGTGATAAAGCAGTAATTTCGGGTAATTCAGGAGGGTCAGCAACTGTAAATTCTTGGGGTTTAGGTGATGGAACAGATAATACACAAAATGTTATTTTTAGAGGGAGTCATAACGAGTGGGTAGATAGTATCAATAATATTCAAATTGTAGATTTCAATGCTAATGGAGGTTCGTTAACTTCAGATAATATAATCGCTAATTTTAAATCTGTTACTATTGTAAATGCACAATCTGTAAATGATTTTGTTTCATTAAGATTTAATGACACTAATATTGATGTAGGAAGATTAGATAATCAAACTCAAGAAATAGATTTAGCAACTGTTTTAAATGCAGATACTATACAGGAATTCGGAATAGGTGTTGGAAACACAGAGCCTACCAATAAATGGTCAGTAGAAGGCATTAATGTAGCTGTTCAATTTAAAGATAACACCTTATCTATTTCTGATATAAATCAAGATCTAATAAAAGAATTTAATTTATTTCCAAATCCGGCAAAAACACATTTTTCAATAAATATCAACCCTGTAAAAACGCAAATATTTGATGTTACCGGAAAATTAGTAAAAGTGGATAATAATAGAAAAAATAAGATTGATATATCAAATTTAAAAAAAGGAATCTACATTGTTAAAGTACAAAGTGAAGAAGGAACTATCCACTTAAAAAAACTATTAAAAGAATAAATGAATATAAACCGTATTTCATATAATCATACTATAAAGATGAAACTTAAAGTAGTTTTTATAATTTGTTATCTAACTACTGTAACTGTTGTTAGGTCTCAGACTATTGGCCCTGAATATATCAAAAACACATTAACAGAAGCTGGTGTTTTTAATACCCCAAGTTATACTTTTACAACGGACTATGATGAATATCGTGAACACGATAATATTAAAGGCTTATTTATTGATGCACTTGATAGTAATGGACAACCAACAAAAGTATTTTCTTGGTATGGTGTTCCAGAAAACTTAGTATCTGGAGAAAAAGCACCAGCAGTAGTTTTAGTACATGGAGGAGGTGGAACTGCTTTCCCTAATTGGGTAAAACAATGGACAGATCGTGGTTACATAGCTATTGCAATAGCACACGAAGGGCAATTACCTGGAGCAAAAGATCCTTGGTATCCTACTTGGGAATTTTCAGGCCCAAGACGTGCTGGTTTTTTTAGAGATGCAGATGAAACGCTAGATCAACAATGGTTTTATCATGCAGTAGCAGATGCAATTTTAGCCAATAGTCTTTTAAAAAGTTTTCCAGAAGTTGATGAAAATAATATCGGTATAAACGGTATTTCTTGGGGAGGCATATTAACAAATGTAATTACTGGAATTGATCAACGTTTTAAATTTTCAGTACCTGTTTACGGTTGTGGGTATTTATATGATAGCCCACATTATAGTCAAGATTTATTGGTGATGAGTGATGCAGAAAAAGAGTTTTATTATAACAATTGGGAACCATCATTATATATTCCTTTACAAACTTTACCCGTTTTTTATGTAAACGGAAATAATGACAAACAATTTGCGATGAATATTGCTACACCCAGTTATAATCTTATACCTAGTGAAAAATATCTTCGCATAGAACATCTTATGAAACATAGTACAGTAGCTGGATATGCTCCTGAAGAAATCTATAGTTTTGCAGATTTTATCACTAAAAATGGTAAAGCACCTGTTACAGTATCAATTGATAATGTACAAAATAATAGTGTAACTGCTTCGTATGTTGGAGATATACAAAGTGCTGTATTACATTATACAACAGACGTTGACAACTGGGAACAAGACACTTACGATTGGCTGAATGTACCTGCTACAATTAATCAAACTACAAATAAAATTACAGCTGAGATACCAGAAAACACAAAATATTATTACATCAATGTAACTACAGATAACGATTTTATCTATAGCAGTGTAATGAAAGAAGTAATTGACACATCAAAAACCACTGTTGAGGTTTCTATAAAAGCAACAGAAAATACGACATACACTTCTGGTGCAGTAACTATGATAGGTATTGGATCTGTGCCAGAATCTGATGCAACTTTTGAGATAGAGATAACAGTTACACCAAATGGTGATTTTACAACCTATCCAAATGCAGTAATTGTTTCTGGAACAAGTGATAATAACGGAACTTCAACGACCAAAAGTTGGGGAATTAGTGATGATGGAGCAAATGCCGCAAATGGAGATAGAATTTTTCAAGGAGATCAACAATTAACAGCCACAATTAGTGATGCTAAATTGGGCGCAATTTCAGGGACAAGCGGTTTAACAGCAAATGATATTACAATAGACACATTTAAATCAATTACAATTTCAAATGGTCATAATACAGGTGATCGATTTACTTTTTCAGCAGATAATTCAGCAGATATTGAACTAGGAAGATTTAATGGAGAAGCCATCAAAATTGTAGACTTAGTAACAGAAGCATCAGATACTAATATAGAGTCTTTTACCATCAAAAACGGATCAACAGCAACTAACAACAAATGGGCCGTAGAAAACATTTCTGTTTTGGTTGATGTTGATGTATCAAACATAACTTTAGGAGTCAATAACACTATGAAAAAGATACAAGAATCTTTTGTAATTTTTCCTAATCCTGCAAAAAATACACTTACCATTTCCTATGATTTTGATGATATTGAAATTTATAACTCGTTAGGAAAAAAAGTAAAAAACTATAAAATCAATAATAAAGTTTTAAATATATCTAACTTAAATAAGGGGGTTTATATAATAAAAGCAAAAACAAATAAAGGCAATACATATTCTAAAAAATTTATTAAATTATAACTATATGAAAATAAAAATAGTAGCATTTTTTTGCGCAGTAATTTCTTTAAGTTGTGTATCATCAAAAGCACAACAAAAGGTAGAAAAAAAACCAAACATCATTTTCATTTTTGCAGATGACTGGGGTTATGGAGATATAAGTGCACATGGCAGTACTTGGATAGAAACACCTCATATTGATAAAATGATTAAAGAAGGTATGGATTTTGCGAATTTTACAGTAAACAGCCCTGTATGTTCACCAAGTAGAGTTGCAGTGATGACAGGTCAGTTTCCTGCAAGGCAATCTATTCATCAACATTTTCAAGGATGGAAAGCACATAAAAAAAGAGGGATGCCAGATTGGATGGACGCTACAGATATGTCGTTTCCAAAACATTTTCAAAAAGCAGGTTATACAACTGCTCATTTTGGAAAATGGCATTTAGGTTGGAAAGCAAAAGATGGTCCTAAAGAAAGCGATTATGGTTATGACGAATATGCAACGTTTAACGGTTCAGGAACAATAAGTATTCCTAAATCTAAATCTGTAGGTGTAGATTATGCAGAAAACTTCATCAAAAAAAATAAAGACAAACCATTTTTTATAAATCTTTGGCTACATGAAGCACACACAGCACATTATCCACAAGAACGTTTTATGGATAAGTTTGGTAACCTAGATGAACAAAAACAAGTATATGCTTCCATTATTGCAGAAGGTGATGAAGCTGTTGGTAGAATCACGAAATTGTTAAAAGAATTAAACTTAGATGAAAATACATTAGTGGTTTTTTCTACGGATAATGGTCCAGAATGGGAAGGTTCAGAAAAAGAAAAACTACATAAAGGCAATGAAGAAAATGGTGTAGCAGGTCTTGGTAAATATTATTCTGTTGGTGAAACTGGAGGTTTAAAAGGACAAAAAAGATCTTTATTTGCAGGTGGTATTCGTGTACCATTTGTGGCTAAATGGCCAAAAGTTATTCCTGCAGGTGTAGAGGATAAAAATTCTGTGGTAACTGCAGTAGATTTATTACCTACATTTTTCGAGGCAGCTGGTATTGCAATGCCAAAAGATTACAAACCTGATGGAGAAAGTATGATGTCCGCTTTTAAAGGGAAAGGATTGGAAAGAAGTAAACCTATTTTTTGGGAATGGAGAGGTGGCTCAAATCAAGATTATACTTGGCCTTCATTAGGTGTCAGAGATGGAGATTGGAAGTTAGTTGTTGATAAAACTGGAGAAAAATATGAGTTATTCAACGAAAAAGAAGACTGGAAAGAAGAGAATAACCTTGCAGAAGAAAATCCTGAAAAAGCTAAAGAATTGCTAACTATGGTAAACAACTGGAAAGCAACTTTACCAACAGAACCAAGAGCTAATGCATTATCTTCTGTAAGAAATAAAACAAAAGCTAAAGGAAACAAGAAAAAGAAAAAGAAAGAATAAAAAAAGATTAATTGTATCAATAATCAAAATTTACTATTTACTTAATATGAAACATACTGCTAAAATATTTTTATTATTATTTTTCGCAATAAATTTAGGTTGTAAAAAAGAGCCTGAACTTACTTATGAACAAATGAGTTCATCAAAAGAAAAATCTAAAGAAGCTTTTAATGATGCCAAATACGGTATGTTCATACATTGGGGTTTGTACTCAATACCTGGAGGTATTTGGAAAGGCAAAAAAATGGAGGAATTAAAAGGGCCTAGAGTAGCAGAATGGATTCAATTTGGCGCACAAATACCAAGAGCAGAATATGCAGCCTTAGCACCTCAGTTTAATCCAGAAAAATTTGATGCGGATGCCATTGCAAAATTAGCAAAAGATGCAGGTATGAAATATTTGGTAATAACGTCTAAACATCATGATGGTTTTGCAATGTATGACTCTAAAGTAAGTGAATATGATATTACTGATTCAAGCCCCTATCCAAAAGATATTGTACAAGAATTGTATGATGCTTGTAAAAAATATGGTGTAGATTTTGGATTGTACTATTCTCATAATATAGATTGGATGGACGCCAATGATTGTGGTTTGTCTGAATATATAGCATCTGGAGGAGAAATGCATGCCAGAGTAAAACGTAAAGCAGGTGTTAATACTTGGGATCCAAGTCCGAATACATTTTCAGAATATTTAGAGGATAAAGCATATCCTCAAGTTAAAGAAATTCTTACAAAATTTCCTGATATGACTAGTTTGTGGTATGATTATCCACACTATGTTACTCCAGAACAAAGTCATGAGTTTTACAAAATAGCCTATGATTTACAACCTAATATGTTAGTAAATTCTAGAGTGGGTAACGATTTAGGCGATTTTGATATTCCTGGTGATAATAAAATTCCTAAAGACCATTTAGCAATTACAAAACCTTGGCAAACTGTTGGCACAACCAATAATTCATGGGGATATAAATCTTATGATAAGGATTGGAAATCTGTTAAAGAGTTGTTGTTTTGGTTAACAGAAATAGTGAGTAAAGGAGGTAATTATATGTTGAATATTGGACCTAAAGCATCAGGTGAGGTTCCAATAGAATCTGTCAATAATTTATTAGAAGTAGGGAAATTTTTAGCAGTAAATGGTGAGGCTATTTACAATACAAGAAAATGGAAAGTTACCAAAGAAGGACCTACTAATATTGAAATGAATGGTACACACGACAGAGCAAAAAAAGCAGATTTAAAATTTGAGTTTGCTCCTCAAGATTTTTGGTTTACTCAAAAAGAAAATACAGTGTACGCAATTGCACTGGCATATCCACAAGAAAACGAAAAGGTGATTATTGAAAGCTTAACTCAAGAAAACTTAGCAGAAATAAAAAGTGTAACCTTATTAGGTGATGATTCAGAAGTATCTTGGAAACAAACCAATGATGGTTTGGAGATAGAATTAAATCAGAAAGAATTGAATCCGAATGGGTATGCTTTAAAAATTGAATATTAATATTTTATTTTCGAACAATAAAAACTAAAATACTTAGAAAATATTCTATAAAAATGATACTTTCATTGTAAACTCTTTCATATTTCCCAACAAAGTTCTTTTGAGTCAAGTTATAAATGATAGCTGTGATGTATGCAAGAATTCTTGGACAAATTAAAGTAGATTTAGTAGTTGTGTATTGGTATAATTACCTTTCATTTTTATTGAAGATTTAAAAAAATAATAGTTAAAGTTCCGAATCAATATCTTAGAAATTTTTGAGAAGTATTTAAGGTTTTATGTGGCAAAGATAATCTATCAAATATTTTTAAAAGCCTCTATGTTTTTATCAGTTTAATAAAATCAGCCGTTATTTTTTATTAAAAAGTAGATTTAAGCAACTGAATGGTCTAATTCAGCAATGATAAAAAACACATCCGTGGTATTTTTGAAAAACTAATTAATGTAACAAATAAAAAACTGACAATTAACACCTTACATACTAAATAATTAACTAAAACTAAATTATGAGAAATATTATAACCACATGCCTTCTAATGGTTTCTTTTTTTGCATTTGCCCAACAAAAAACCATAAAAGGTAAAATTGTTGATAAAAAAGGGGTACCACTTTTAGGTGTAAATGTTATTCAAAAAGGAACTAAAAACGGAACTAATTCAAATTTTGATGGCGAATATTCTATAACATTAAAAGGAAAGGGAAATAAATTAGAATTTAGTTTTTTAGGCTATAAAACAATAACCGTAATTGCAGATAAAGCAGTTGTAAACGTGCAATTAGAAGAAAGTGCACTCTCATTAGATGAAATTACTGTTACAGTGGGTTTAAGAGCAGCTCAATTAAAAGCTATTAAAGATAAAAGAGACTCGGATGATATTATAGAATCTATTACCTCAGAAGATATAGGTAGCTTTTCAGATAATAATACTGCAGATGCTTTAGAGCGCGTTGCTGGTGTTCAAGTAGAAAGAAATATAGATGGAACTGGGGGAGATAGAATTTCTATACAAGGTTTAGGACCAGAATTTGTAGAAGTAACCATTAATGGGAGGACTCCACTTTCAGCAGGAGATGATGGGTATAGTGGTTTAAGACAGTTTAACTTAGATGTTCTACCAACAGAAATTATTAGTGGTGCTACGATTAATAAAACTGGGGGAGCAGGAAGTTCTGGTGGTATTGGAGGAAATGTAAACTTTAATACTATGAGACCTTTAAATATGCGTTATAAAGGAGGTAAAAAATATTTTGGTGTGGTTTCTTCTAGGACTACAGCCAATAGTGACAAACCAGAATTGGGAAGCAGAAATTCAATGGCATTTGGAGGTAAAATTACCGATAAACTTGGTGCATTTGTAACTTACCTACAATCAAATGAGGTAACCGTTCAAAATTCATATGGTCTAGGAATTCAAACACCTAGAGATTATAGAATTGATATAAATGGTAACGGAGTATATGATGAAGGAGTTGATACTTTTTACGCAGCTATTGATAGTACGCATTTTGGACCTGCTAATGGTGGTGCTACTATAAATAAAAGAATAAATAAAAGAGCAGCATCGTCATTTGGTATTCAATACAAACCAAATAAGAAATTAGATATTATGCTGGATTATACATACACTAGTTTAGAGATTGATTCTCAAAGAGATGTTTTGCAAACGTTTTTTAATGGTTTTTATGGTGATAACACATTGTGGGCACCAGATGCCCTTGAGTTTAATGGATCTCATTTAACATATTTTGACATAGATGGTGCTGTAGATGCTGGGTATTTTATAAGAAGTAGAACAACTCAAACTAAGAATACAACAAAAAGTGGCTTAGGGGGTTTAAACGTTAGATACAACGCCAATAAAAAATTAAACTTAGCTGCAGATATATCTTATTCTACTATTGATTTTGTGGGTCAGACAGTAAATGCTGGAACTATAATATATAACCAGGATTTTGATGAATTTAATCCTCAAGATTTATCGTTAGATGTAAGAGGAGATAAACCTTCTTTTGGATACCCTAATATATATGATCCTAATATCTTTGATGGTGGCGTTCCAAATGTAGGAAATGCCAAAACAAAAAATATAGGAATTAAATATCAGGCTAAATTAACCGCAGATTATAGACTAAATAAAAACTTTAGATTAAATGCTGGTGTAACTTATGATTATAGCGATACTCAATCTAGACGATTTATAATAAACTCAAATACTTTTGTAAAAGAAAATGGTACTATTGGGCTTACTGCTGAGCAGTTACAGACTTATATAGATTTTGTTGATCAAGGTGATAGAACAGATGGAGTTTTCTTAGAAGGAGGTACTGGTTTAGATAATTGGTTAGCTAGTTCTGGTTTTGCACTTTTTAATGCAGATCCTGAATTTGCCTCTTATAATGGAGGAGAAGTTTTTAATTTTGACAAACATCTTTCAGAAATTCCAGGAGAAGAAGATAACGTTGGATTTACTCCAAGTAGATCGTATCAGATTATAGAAAGTAATCTTAAAGCATATTTGGATGTAAGGTGGATTACTAAAATTTTTGGTCGTAAATCAGTTTTTAGGTTTTCTTCATCAGTTGTTAAATATGATAATGCTTCTTCAGGATTTTCATCGATTGAGTTCTATGATCCTATAGATGATACAGAGACTGCGGATACTGGTTTTTCTCAATACCTTGTAACAGATAATACCACCATAAATTTCTTACCTAGTTTTAATGGGACGGTTGATTTAACTAAAAAGTTAAAATTTCGATTAGCTGCTAGTAAAAGATTATCAAGACCTAGAGTTAGAAGTTTACTGCCTAACAATACAATTAGATTGATAGATCCAGAATCAGAAATATTAGACCCTAATTCTGAAAACTATAGTCCTAATGATCCTAATTTTCGTAACACAATTACAGCAGGAAATGCTGCTTTAGTACCTAGAACAGCTTGGTCTTTTAATACTGCTTTAAGTTATTATACTAAAAATGGAGGTATTTTTACAGTGGGTGGTTTTTATAGAGATATTAGAAATAACTCTAGTATATTACGACTATTGGATCAACCATTTCCTAGTGTAGATCAAATAGGTATCGTAGCTCCTGAAGGATTTGAGGATACTTTGGTAGATATTAGACAACCTGTAAATAATGCATCCAATGCTCAGGTGTACGGGTTTGAAGCAGGGTTTAATCAACATTTTACTTTTTTACCAGGTTTTCTTAGTGGTTTCGGTTTTTCTGCTAACTTTACCTATACCGAAAGTGAATTTGTAACAAACCAAGGAATTGACTCACCACTAGGCTTACCAGGAACTTCAAAATATAGTGGAAAAGCAATTTTATATTACCAAAAGTATGATTTTACCTTTAGAGCTACGGGGTCTTACAGAAGTAATTATTTAAGCCGTCTTGGAAGTTTTGGTAATATAGGTCAAGATATAACTCAGTACACGATTGGAAACGCGGTATTTGGATTAAATGCTCAATATAACCTTGGTAAACAGATAAATATAAATATGAGTGTTTCTAATTTAACGGGGGCGGATAATCAAAAATATTTAGATAACGATGTAAATAATTTTTTAAATTTTACTGCCTTACAACCCGTATATACACTTGGTGTATTATATAGATTATAAAAAATTAAATATAAATTTATTAACAATTTAAAAATATATAGAAATGCTAAAAAAAATAATATTATCGCTTTTTTGCTTAGCTATAATGGCTTGCGAGCTAGAAATACCTAAGTCAAATTTAATTATTATTGATAGTGATGCAACTTACACACAACTTGGTCATACAGCTGTGCCAGGAGGTCATATAGGTGTAATAAGAAGAGTGGCTAGCCTTACACTAGAAGAAGGAGTTTTTGATTTACTTGCAGAAGAAACCCTAGTAGACCCAACCATAGAAGAAGCAAGTCTAGACGGTTTTACCTTTCAACTTATAGACCAATCTGTAGAGAATGCAATTGAGTTAAGTAGCACAGGTGTTATTACAATAAATGATATTAATGCTTTTGATCCTACCAGATATGATCGTATCACTGTAAATTATGTAGCATTTCTTGAGGATAAATCTAAAGAAGGTACTTTTTTTATTGATATTATTATTGATACTACAAATTCTGAATTTATAACGGAATGGAATGTTGAAGCAGGAAGTACCATTGTACTGCCTTTATATGCTGGAGACGACACAGACTATAATTTCACTGTAAATTGGGAGAATACTGGTGATCCAGCAGATGATGTAGCCGTAACCTCTTTTGATGATCCAGATGCACAACATACTTTTGCTGATGCGGGTTTAAAAACTATTACCATTAAAGGTTTGATTAAAGGGTTTAATTTTGGTCAAAATGGAGCTAGTTCATCTAATTTTGTTGATGTAAAAAAATGGGGTTATATGTATTTTGGTAGTCAACCTAGCGTGTTTCAATGGTGCGATAATTTAGTGGAATTTACAGCAACAGATAATCCTTTAATAGGAAGTACAACCAATATGCAACTAATGTTTTTTAACGCACGTGTTTTTAATGGTGATTTAAGTGGTTGGAATGTTTCTCAAGTTACCTCTATGCATTCAACTTTTAGAAATTGTTTTGCTTTTAATGGTGATATTAGCACTTGGGATGTTTCTTCAGTTACTACTATGTATCGAATGTTTTTTAATAGTCCAGCTTTTAATCAAAACCTAAATAATTGGGATGTTTCCAATGTTACTGAATTTGGACAAATGTTTAGAAGATCAAACGCTTTTAATGGTGACATAAGCAATTGGGATGTTTCTGGTGCAACTAGTATGGGGCAAATGTTTAGACAGGCAGCTGCTTTTAATGGTGACATAAGCAATTGGGATGTTTCTAATGTTGTTGGTTTTACCTCATGTTTTCTTCAAGCAACATCATTTAATCAAGATATTTCAGATTGGACAGTTTCTTCTGCTTCAGATATGGCTACTATGTTTAGTGGTGCAACAATTTTCAGTCAAGATTTATCAGGTTGGGACACGAGTCTTGTTAGTACTTGTACCAATTTTGATCTTAACTCAGCATTAACAGAAGATCAATTACCTAAATTAGGTTGTTTTGGATTCTAACCTATACTATTTATATACAAAACTAAAATTAACACCCTCATAAACATACATTTATAAATCCTTACTTTAAGTAATATCTTATATTAAGTAAGGATTTAAAAACTAAAAAACATGGAGAGACGAAAGGCTATCAAGTTAATAGGATTATTTGGGTTAGCATCTTGTGTGCCAACTAAGCTTTCAAGTCAGGTGGTAAATAACACTTGTGATATATGTAAAAATGCTTGGGAAAGTTTAGGGAAATTTACTAGAAGACGTTATCAATTTAGATATATAAAACCTTATACTAATTTACCAAAAGTCTTTATTTATGGAGATTCTGTATCTATTGGATATACTGAATATGTTAGAGCGTCTTTAAAAGATAAGGCATGTGTTTATCGATTACATACAAATGGACAATCTAGTAACCATTTTATTGCTAGAATGGAAGCAATGAGAAAAAAAATGTTTCAACCTTACCTAAAAGGAGGATGGAATTTTCAATGGGATGCTATTCATTTTAATGTTGGTTTACACGATTTAAAATATTTAGCAGGTAAAAAATTAGATAAAGAAAATGGAAAGCAAGTATCTACTTTAAAAATCTATGAAGATAACTTACATAAAATTATAAAGTATCTTAAAGCAAATTACCCAAAAGCAAAATTAATATTTGCTACCACAACTCCAGTACCAGAAGGTGCAGAAGGAAGGTTTGCAGGTGATTCTATAAAATATAACAAAGTGGCCTTAAATGTAATGAAACAATATCCTGAGGTTCTTGTTAACGATTTATTTACGTTTTCAGTTCCTGTTTTAAAAGAGCATGGTGTAAAAAAAGGAGACGTACATTATAAAGCAGAAGGTTCTCGATTACAAGGTATTCAAGTTTCAAAAAAAATTGCAAACGCAATAGGTATAAAACCTATTGAATGCCCATCAACAGATATTATTAATGCTCAATTTAAAGCATACGAATCTAAAAAGAAGAATTAAAAATGAAGTATAAAAGTGTTTTTTTTATAATGATGTTATTTGGCTTTTTAAGCCTACAATCTTGTAATTCTCAAGTTCAAAAAGAAAAAAAACCGAATATTATTTTCTTTTTTACTGATGATCAATCTTATGATACTCAGAAAGATTTTGGTAATCCAGATGTAAAAACACCAAACCTAGATATTTTGGCAAGTAAAGGAGTTGCTTTTAAAAGACATTACAATACTACTGCAATTTGCATGGCAAGTAGAGCAAACGTTATGACTGGGCAATTCGAGTATAAAACAGGTTGTAATTTCGATCATGGTTCTTTAAAAACAAAACAATGGTCTACCTCCTACCCTGTTTTATTAAGAGAAGCAGGTTATAATGTTGGTTTTGCTGGAAAGTTTGGTTTTTCAGTTTCTGATACCAATGGAGGATGGAAAAAAGAAGGTGAAGTTGCAAAAAAAGATTTCGATTTTTGGGCAGGTAGTCCACATCAAACATCATACAAAACAATAGAAAATAAATCTTTAGCTAAGTATGCAGAAGAATATCCACATAGTACACGTGCTTATGGAGCAGCAAGTATAGATTTTATTAGAAAATCTGTAGAAGAGGATAAACCTTTTTGTATGAGCGTATTTTTTAAAGCACCTCACAGACCAGTTGAACCAGATCCAATGTTTGATTCTATTTATGCAAACACTACTTTTAGAAAATTACCTAATTATGGAAGAGAAGCAGGAGAACATCTTTCAAAACAATCTAAAATGGGTAGACAATATCCAAGATTTGAAGGATGGGGTTATGATAAGGATGAAACGTATCAAGAAGCTTTACGAAAATACAATCAATTAATTTATGGTGTAGATTATTCTATAGGAATGGTGTTAGAAGAATTGAAAAAATCAGGTTTAGAAGAAAATACAATTATTATTTTTTCTTCTGACAATGGATATTTCAATGGTTCACATGGTTTAGGCTCAAAAGTATTGCCTTATGAAGAAGGTGCAAGAACTCCACTTATTATTGTAGATCCAAATCAAAAAAATAAAGCAATTAAAACAACGTCATTATCTGGAAATGTAGATATTTCTGCAACAATTCTTGATTATGCAGGTGTAAAAATTCCTGAAGTTTACGATGGTAAAAGTTTAGCAGAAGTATTAGAAAATCCTAACAAACAAGTTAGAAATACATTGCCTATCATTCAAGTTTGGGGGCCAAAAGCTACACACTGTTTAACAGTTATGGACAATCAGTATAAATATGTGTATTGGTATTATGAAGATAAAGAAAAAGGAATTCATCCAACAGAAGAATTATTTGATATAGTAAATGATCCTTACGAAATGCAAAATATTGCAAATCAATCAAAGTATCAAAGTCAACTTGAAGAAATGAGAGCATTGTATGATCAACAATTAGAACATTGGAAAAATGAAGGTGTTAAATATAATGGATATGCAAAATATGAATCATTATTTGAAAGACGCTAGCAGTGTAAAATAGACTTTATTGTAATTAACAGAAAATTTAATATGAGGTTAGCTTTTATTCAAATAATGCTAGCTACATTTCATAACTTAATTATAATTTGAACTAATGAAACACTTTTATCAACTTACATTTATTTTAATTCTGATATTTGGTTGTTCTTCAACAAAAACAATAGATAATAGAAATACTAAATTAAACCCAACATCTATTAATCAATTTGTAATTAATGGTATACATCTGGGAAAATCCAATATTAATGATGCTAAAAAATTAGGATATACTCTTGAAAATTATGAAGATGGTTGTAAAACGATAGCTAAATGGGATGGTCAAACTTTTTGGGATCATAATTGTAATGGCTTATTAGAATCCATCAGCATAACTAAATATAAAAGTATGCCTCAATCATTAAAAGAGATGGGATACAATTTCTCATTATCTTATAACGAATGGATTGAACTTTTTAGAAAACAAGGCTATACAATAGAAATTAAGACGCCACCTCATCAAAAATTTGTAGAGCATAAAGGGTACGAATGTTTTACTGCTAAAGTTAGATTAACAAAATATAATATTAAAAGAATAGATTTAAATTTTAGTTTTCAAGTAGGTAATGAAAAATCAAAAAATACATTATGGCGTATTAGAATAGTTGCCAACGATTAAATTCAAGAAAACTTAGATAAACAATATTATATGTATGGTTACTTCTCTGCTTTTCCTTGACAAACTTATATTAAAGAGCTAGTACTTATCTTAAATTTATTGATAAAAAAAACAAATATGAAATCCTTTTTATTAATTATTCTACTGTTTTTTAGTTGCACTATTTTTTCACAAGAAGAGAAAAAAAATATTTTACTAATTCACGCTGCTCAACGTGATTCTCAAAATGGTAAATTTCCTTCTACTGGAGATGAAAGTTGGTATGCTGAAAGCACACAAATGAGTCAATCTGATGCTACTCTAGAATATATCACAGAATATTTACAAGGTCTTTTATCTTTAACTGATGATTTTGCAGATGTAAATGTAGATTTTAATAGTATTGGAGATGCCAATTCAATCGCAGATATTTTCTACGACCCAAAGTTTGCTGATACAAAATCTAATATCATCAATGGAGATTATAAATATGTTATCTTTTTTGATTCTGAACAAGCCTATACCTATCCAGAAATTATATACGAAGCCTGTAAGCAGTTTTCACAACCAATTTTAGAAGCTGGAGCAACTCCAATGTTAATGATGAATTATTCATCTTATATTGATGATGTAAATCAATTAGGAACGTCTTTTTATCGCGCAGCAAATGGAAATGGAATAGAAGTAATTCCTGCAGGTTATGCCATAAATACAGCAGGTTTACAAGGTAGAAAAGTGGGGATTGAAAGAGCTGAACAAGCAATGATAAGTGCAAGTGCTATCTATAGAAAAATAACAGGTTTTAATGCAGCTGATGCTAATTATATACCTACTTATGCAAATACAGATATAAATCCAGCATCTCAATATACGTTATCAAATTCTACAATTACTCAACTTGCTAATTATGCTACTACTGCTGTAGATACGCATCAAACTCTTGAACATTACAATACCAGTTACGAAAATGAAGGAGCTGTTGTTTATCGTAATTTAGACATTACAAACGCACCTTTTAATAGTGAAGTAAAATATTTTTATAAAGGCACAAGTACTCACGATTTTACAAAAGATAGGTTAAATACCATTATTAGTAACTCATTAACGGCCACTGAAAGAAAATTAAGCCAACAAGTTTTTGGCACAAGAGATTGGACTGCAGAAGACACTCCTTTAAGAGCAACCGTTTTTCAAGAAAGTGCAGACCAAGGTGTATTTTTATACGTTGGCGGAACAGATCCTGGTGCAAATGCTCAAGACATAATCAACTCAAATCAAACCAATATGATTCCTCTAGTTTTCGATTGGATTAAAGGTTTTGAAAGCGCTAGTGGTGTAACTTCAACAACAAATGCTTTAAATAACGACGCTTGTGCTGCTTTATGGTACAATTATCATTTTAGAGGATGGAAAACCATTCCGCTTACAGTAGGTATGGGTAGATTAAATGAAACGTTTTCTAATTTTATTGCAGCAGATGATGGTTTACACGTTTCAGATCCTCTTGTGTATATGAATGCAGCTATGATGATTGCATCTTCAATGGGTACAGAATTACCAATACCAGCAAATTTACCAACAAGAAGAGGAAGTTGGACACA
The DNA here is from genome assembly GCF_045063625.1 of Polaribacter sp. Asnod6-C07. Lineage (NCBI taxonomy): Bacteria > Pseudomonadati > Bacteroidota > Flavobacteriia > Flavobacteriales > Flavobacteriaceae > Polaribacter > Polaribacter sp. Asnod6-C07. The sequence goes on from NZ_JBEFOF010000005.1 coordinate 904,628, forward strand.
AACACAGCTAGAAACAGCTATTAAAATGGGGCACGATTTGATAAAAGAATTGGCATATATGTCAGAAACTTTTGATTATGTTCCAGATAGTAATCTTTCAATTCAAACAAAATCTATTCCTAAAGTTAGCGTAAATCAGGCTTTTAATCATCAGTTAATGGCACAAGGTGGTTCAGGTAACTATACTTGGAAACTTATTTCAAGTTCAGCACTTCCAACTGGTTTGTCACTCTCTGAAAATGGTATAATTTCTGGCACAGCTACTACTGATTTTAAATATCAAAATGTTGCTTTTAAAGTTACAGACAGTAATGGAGCGTTTCGAAAAGTTGGTTTAAATTTAATATCAACCTTAGATGTTTTGGGTATTTCATCACCAGATATGATTACTGATGATATCTTCATTTATCCAAACCCAATTACCAATAACAAGCTAAATATTTCATTTTCTAAATCGTTAACTAAAGATGTTCAGATTGATTTATATACTTTAGATGGAAAGCATCTTGCTCAAAAAAACAATGCTAGTTCAAACCAAATCATAAAGCTTTTGGTTAACAATATTCCATCAGGTATTTACTTGCTGAAAATTAAAACGAAAAGCACAATAATCACCAAAAAAGTAATTATTAAATAGCATCTATTGTAATTATCGCTGTTTGTATTACTTATCTTTCATAAATGGGAGAATTCAGCAATACAAAGACCGAAAAGAGAGTGGTGTTTTGTGTTGTTAACTTTATGTTTGTTTAGCTCATAGTGTACATCTAGAATCATATTTAGAAAAAGAAATATGAATCAATTTTTCACTTAAACGAAAAGCGTAAACAACAAATGAATAATAGATATTGGTTCTTCTTTATAGTAAATTTAGCTTTTATGTATTCAGCTTTTTCTCAAACTGAATCACATAGAAAAGATAAACCCAATGTCATTATTGTAATCACAGATGACCAAGGAACTGGAGATTTATCTTGTATGGGAAATCCATATATCAAAACACCAAATATCGATAAGTTCTATCAAGAATCTGTAAGATTTACAAACTATCATGTTTCTTCTACTTGTGCACCTTCAAGAGGCGCATTAATGTCTGGTAGACATACCAACAGAGTAAATACATTTCATACCATTACAGGTCGCTCAATCTTATTTGAAGATGAGGTGCTGCTTCCGCAAGTTTTTGCTCAAAATGGATATACAAATGGAATGTTTGGCAAATGGCATTTAGGTGATAATTATCCTTATCGCCCAGAAGATAGAGGCTTTCATGAAGTAGTTAGAATTGGTGGAGGTGGAATAACTCAAGGACCAGATTTTTGGTGGAATGATGGTTTTGATGATACTTATTGGCACAATGGAGAATTACAAAAATACAATGGGTATTGTACAGATGTGTTTTTCTCTGAAGCTTTAGATTTCATCGAAGAAAATAAAGACAATCCTTTTTTCTGTTACATTTCAACAAATGCACCACATAAACCTTGGAATCTTCCTAAAGAGTATTTAGATATTTATAAAAATGCTGAAGGTGTTGGAGAAACCTATAAGCGTTTTTATGGAATGATAACCAATATAGATGACAATTTTAAATTGTTAGAGCAAAAGTTAGAAGCCCTTAATTTAAAAGAAAATACAGTCGTTATTTTTACTACAGATAATGGAAGTGCAGGCGGACAAAGAATATTTGATGCAGGTTTACGAGGAGGAAAAGGAAGTGTTTACGAAGGAGGTCACAGAGTGCCTTTATTTATAAGATGGCCAAATGGAAAAGTAACCGGAGGTAAAGATATTGATGAATTGGTTGCGCATTACGATTTACTACCAACCTTTGTAGACTTATTTGATTTTGATTTTAATCCGATGAAACCTTTGGATGGTATAAGTCTAAAATCATTACTTGATGATAAAAAATCAACATGGGAAAATCGTATTCTGTATGTAGATACTCAAAGATTACAAAACCTAATAAAATATAGAACTTACTCAGTAATGGACAACAATTGGCGTTTGGTAAATGGAAAAGAATTGTACAATATAAATGCTGATAAAGGGCAAACAAAAAACATCATTAAAGAACATCTAGAAGTTGCTAATCGTTTAACAGAAGGATATGAAAAATGGTGGCAATCCATCATGTCAGAAAAACCAAATGAAAGATATGGTTATATCAAAGTGGGTTCTCCAAAAGAAAATCCAAGTAGAATTTCTGCGCACGATATGTTTACAGGGAAACACAATGGCGCTTGGCATCAAGATGGCGCCTCAAAAGCAGTACAAGCTTCAGGTAGATGGAAAATTGAATTTGTAGAAGATGGTAAATATGCCATTTACTTAAGAAGATTTCCAAGAGAAAGTGGATTGGCAATTAATGCAACTTTTCCAGAGCAAGAAAAAAGAATTGAATTGCAAAAAACAATGGCTGGTAGTACAAAATCAGATTTTGAAAAAGCGTATTTGTATGTGGCAAATATCAACAAAGAGATAAGAATTAATACAGGAAAATCAGAAATAAAATTTACTGGAAATATTCCTGCTGGAAAATACGATATGGAAGCACAATTAATTGATAAAGATGGTAAAGTTTACCCAGCATACTATGTTTATATAGAAAAATTATAAAAAAAGAAACTATGAAAAAGTTAATAGCTATTATTTTTTTAACCCTAATTATAATGGGCTGTAAAAACAATAAAAAAGATGATATAACTTCAATTGATTTTGTTACTGAAACAATAGGAGATGTTGATTTTGGAAAAACAAAAATGTCTGATTATTCTCCTGAAATTAGAGAGAACATGAAGAAATTATATGAAGATAAATTCGGATTATTTGTTCATTTTGGACCCTATGCGCAACTTGAAGGAGAGTGGAAAGGTAAAGAAGGTGCTGCAGAATGGATTATGAGAAGAAGTTTTATCCCTGTTGCAAAATACGAAAAAGAAGCCGCTGGAAAGTTTAAACCTGAAAAATTCAATGCGAAAGAATGGGTAGATATTGCTGAAAATGCAGGGATGAAATTCATCGTGCTTACTGCAAAACATCATGATGGCTTTGCCATGTATAAATCAAAACATCCTTATAACTTATATGACTTTTCAGGATTTAATCGTGATATTTTAAAAGAACTGGCAGAAGAATGTAAAGAAAGAGACATGAAGTTGGGCTTTTATTATTCGCAAGATCAAGATTGGCACGAAAAAGGTGGTGCTGGTAATGATTGGGATTTTGGTAGTGTTATAAAACCAGCTGATGAATTTGATACCTATTTTAGAGAAAAAGCGGTTGCACAAATAAATGAGCTAACCACCAATTATGGTGATATTTTTATGGTTTGGTTTGATACACCTTTTCAAATTACAGATGAACAAAGTCAAATGATGATGGATGCTGTGAAAAAAAATCAACCAGGAGCATTAGTAAATGCACGACTAGGAAATGGCTATGGACATTTTGATGTTTCGATTGATAATGGTACCACACCAAGCGTAAGCAAAGCAACTTGGCTTTCAGATTTAAAAGTGCCTTGGCAAACACACGAATCTGTTACAAAAAATGGATGGGGTTATACATCACGTGGTGCAGAATTAGATCGTTCTGAAGATTATTCAGATTTTATTTATAGTTTATGTAGAATCGTTGGTAATGGCGGAGTTTATCTTTTAAATGTAGCACCTAGACCAGATGGAACCATTCCAGAATCGCAAGTAAACAGCATTAACGCTATTGGAGATTGGCTAAAAATAAATGGAGAAGCAATTTACGGAGCAGATCCAAGTCCGTTAAAATTCCCACCTTATGCCATTACTAGTAAACCTGGAAAAGTGTATTTACATTTTAAGGATTTAGAAGAAGATCAAGTAGAAATTTCAGGCATTTTATCCAAAGTAAACAAGGCCTACGTTTTGGCAGATGCGTCTAAACAATCCTTAATTTTTAAACAAAAAGGGGAACAAATAAGTGTTACAGTTCCTGAAAACTTAAAACAGCCAAGAGTAACTGTTGTTGTTTTGGAAATAGAAGATAAAGAAGCCAAAGTCATTGACGAAACTATTCAACAGCAAAAGGATGGAACCATAAATTTACCAGTGGCAAAATGTGAATTTGCCATTAGAAGAATAAGTTATGATTACGATAAAAAAGTAACAAATCGTTGGGGAGAAAATACCAAACAAGGTTTAATTTGGACGATTAATGTAACTCAACCTGGAACTTTTAAAATTAGTAGTGAAGATACAGGTGATGATAATTTTACCTACAATTTAATCACACCTAAAAAAACGATTGAACTTAATGCGAAAGGAACCATTGGAGGTTTGACAAAAAAAGAACAAAAAGGCAGTGTTACTTTAACCAAAGGAATTCATCAAATTAAAGTGTATCCTAAAATAAAAACGACTAAAAAAACAAAGCAGAGATATAAGTTTAAGGGACTAGAGCTAATTCCATTAACAGAATAACATCGTCTTAGAAATATTAAATTTCATAATAATGAATAATCAAAATGATTAAAAAAATAACATTTCTTCTTTTCGTAATTGGGCAATTTGTTTTTGCGCAACAAAACCCTATTCTTAAAGAAGGTGAGTCAAATTTTTTATATACTGCTGATCCAGCTGCAGAGGTTTTTAATGGTAAGGTGTATTTGTATTGTTCACATGATCAACCAAATGCTATTAATTATGAAGGAATGAAAGATTATGTAATTTTAGAATCATCAGATTTAAAAACTTGGATAAATCATGGAGTTTCTTTAGACCCTCAATTAGACAAAGGTTTTGAATATGCGCAATCTAATATGAATGCACCAGATGCTGTATATAAAGATGGATGGTATTATTGGTATTTTCCTAGCGATATTACTCACGTAGGTGTGGCCAAAAGCAAATCTCCAACAGGTCCTTGGCAATCTGCTGTCACCAATGAGATGACCACGATTTTTGATCCAACAGTTATTGTTGATGATGATGGTCAAGCATACATCTTTGGTAATGATCATTGGGTTGATATTGGAGAGAAGGGTTCACATATTATGGGAGCCAAATTAAAAGATAATATGGTTGAATTAGATGGACCTTGGGTTCGTTTAACAAAAGAAACTGTAAATGAAGCAGTACATGTTTTTAAAAGAAATGGAATTTTTTATTTCAGTGCTAGAGTTGGGCCAATTACTAAATATTGGATGGCAGATTCTCCTTTACCAAAAAACTATGCAACATTTAAAGGTGAACTTGCTCCTAATTCTCCAGAATCTCCAAATCATACTTCTGTAATAGAATTTAACGAACAATGGTATCTTTTTTATCATAGAGGAGATGTAAATAATGGTAATCGTTATAAAAGATCAGTTTGTTTTGATAAGATCACATTTCGAAAAGACGGAACCATAGAACCAATTGTATATACATTGGATAAAAATGTGGAAATAACGAAACCAGTTTATGCAAAACGAAAAAGAAGAGAACAGAAAAAGAACAATCCTAAAGGAAAACAAGTGGTTTTTGAAGCAGCTGAAAGTATTCGTTATGAAGCCGAATATTTTAGTTCAATGTCAGGTAATTTAAAAGTAGAAAAAATTAAAACGGATAAAAATAGTGAAAGCGTAATTCAGCTTTCAAAGAATTCTTGGTTGGGTTATACTGAAATTGAATTCGGCAAAAGTGCTGCACCATTTTCTTTTCGCGTAAATGTTTCTGCACCAAAAGAAGGAGCTAAAATTGTGGTACGAATTAACAGTCCTACAGGAGCTATTTTAAAAACCATTCCAATACCATCAACAGGAATAAACAATTACAAAACCATTGCAACAACACTAAATAGAGTTAGAGGAGCACAAACAATTTACTTATGTTCAGAAGGTGATGATGAAGGTATATTCAATCTAAATTGGTTTGAATGGACACCATCGAAAAGAGAAAATAAGAAGCACTAATATAGCATGATATTAAATAAAATACATCAATTCAAGATATATAAAAATATAAGACTCATAGTTTTAATGACTATTGTAGCATGCAGTTCAGTAAAAGAAAAAAAGAAAGTTAGTGAGTTAAAGTCTCAAAAACCAAATATAATTCTAATTATGACTGATGATCAGGGTTATGGAGATTTGGCTTGTCTTGGAAATCCGATTTTAAAAACGCCTAATCTAGATAAGTTGCATAGCGAGTCTGTAAGGCTTACCAACTTTCATGTAAGTCCATTTTGCACTCCATCAAGAGCAGCCCTTATGACAGGACGTTACCCAGGTAGAACTGGAGCATATCGCACCAGTAGTGGGCGTACCTTGCTTCATATAGATGAAAGAACAATGGCTAATGTGTTTTCAGAAAACGGATATACTACAGGAATGGTTGGGAAATGGCATCTAGGAGATAATGCCCCACATAGACCACAAGACAGAGGATTTCAAGATGTAATTTGGCATAAATCTGGAGGAGTTGGTCAAGCATCAGACTACTGGGGCAATGACTATTTTGATGATACTTATGAGCGAAATGGTAAAAATGAAAAATTTGAAGGCTATTGCACTGATGTATGGTTTAATGAGGCTATCAACTTTATAGAGAAAAACAAGGAAGAGCCATTTCTACTTTATTTAGCAACCAATGCACCACATGGACCTTATATTGTTGGTAAAGAATGGAGCGAACCATACAGAGACAAGGCTAAATGGAAATTCGGCCCTGAATTTTATGGTATGATTGCCAATTTTGACTACAACTTGGGGATTCTTAGAAATAAACTTGAAGATCTAGGAATAACTGATAACACCATATTAGTATTTATGTCTGATAATGGTACAGCAAAAGGGGCGAGTTTTAAAGGACTGAATTCAGAAGCATTGAAGGGATATAATGCTGGTATGCGAGGAAAAAAATCTTCGATTTATGAAGGAGGTCATCGCGTGCCTTTTTTCATTCATTGGCCTGATGGAGGTCTGCAAGGAGGAAGAGATGTTGATGCACTTACTGCTCATATTGATGTATTGCCAACACTAGCTGATTTATCTGGAATATCAATCTCAGATTCCCACAATCTTGATGGAATATCTTTTAAACCTATCTTGGAAAATTCTAAAAATGCAAAAAAACGAGACCATCTTGTAGTACAATTTCAGGGAGGGCCATTTTTTAAAGGTTCACCAAAAGAGTGGGAATATACATGCGTAATAAAAGATAACTGGCGATTAATTAACGGAACAGAACTTTATGATATTCAAAATGATCCTAGTCAAAAAAGAGATATTTCATCTGCCAATTCAGAAAAGGTAGCAGCGTTGCGAACACTTTACACACCGTTTTGGAAATCTGTTTCACCACGTATGACTCCTGTTTCTATTGATATTGGTAACACCAAAGAAAACCCTACGTTTTTATGTTCACAAGATTGGTACTTGCCTAGTGGAAATCCTCCTTGGAATTTTGGTTCAATCAAAAGACTTCCATCAGTTACTGGACCCTGGATGGTAAACGTTAAAAAAGCAGGTTTATATCGATTTACACTTCGTCAATTCCCTAAAGAAGCAGATAAAGTAATTAAGGCTGTGAGAGCTAAAATTCAGATAGCTGGAAAAGATGAGGAAATGAAAGTGAAACAAGGTAGCAAAGAGGTTGTTTTTGAGTTGGAAATCCCTGCTGGGAAAACGGAACTTATTACCTATCTCTATACAAGTGAAGGGAAAATGGGAGGAGCTTATTTTACTGAAGTAGAAGCACTATAGGATAGGAAGGTTTAATAACATATTCTTAAAGAATAGCCGAAATGAAAGCAAATTTATTCCCTTAAAAAAGCGAAGGGTTTTTTAAAAGGATTTAGAGTAATCAATTTTATGAATAATTATTAGAATAAATATGGATAGTAAACAAATAAGACCTTTTTTAGAAATAGTAATTTGTTCAGTTGCATTACTGATGCTATTTTCATGCAAGCCAAACTTAACTATTAAAGAATCTTTTTTTAGTAAATCACTTGTTCCTGGGAAATTTATTTTACCCGCAGAAGAAGGTTGGTGGAATTGGGGAATGTCTCCCATTTATGATGAAAACGGAAAATTACACGTTTTTATGTCTACAATTCCAAATAAAGGACGTTGGATAAAAGACAGTAAAATTGTTCATTTTACAGCAGATAAACCAGAAGGACCTTATCAATTTATTGACACCACATTTTCGAGTAAATCATCAACTTATCACAATCCACAAGTATCTAAAGTTGGAGATACCTATGTAATGGTGTATTTGGTAAAAGAAAGAACAACGCCAAGATTGGCACAACAAATAGGTATTGCAACTACAAAATCTTTGGATGAACCTTGGATAGAAAGTCCACACAATCCTATTATAAAAGCATCAGGAAAAATGAATGGAGCAAATATCATTCACGCTTCTAATCCTACTTTTTTGGTGGATGAAAATGGAAAATATCGAATTTATTACAAGTCAGTTACGGATAATCACAAAGATTTTAGAGAAATTTCTTTAGCGATTGGTGATAATTTAGAAGGACCTTATGAAAATTATCAAGAAAATCCATTAATATCTTATGCAGATATGGACTTGGATATAGAAGATCCTTATGCTTTTTATTACAAAGGGATGTATTATCTAATTGTTGAAGATCGTATGAACGTAAAAAGTGCTCTAGAAGGAAATCCAAAAACTTTAGGTAAGAAAGAATTAGGAGGAAAACGACCAGGTTTAATCTATAAATCAAAAGACGGAATCCATTGGGACAGACCAGAAATTGGATATAATACAAACAGTCATTATTTCAATCACGAATTGGCAAGAAGCGAAAGGCCTAACATTTTATGGGAAAATGGCAAACCAGCCTATTTGTTTTTGGCTTGTCACGATGAAGATCCAACAGCAGGATATTTCTTAAAAATTGAAAATTGGAAATAAAAAGTTAATTAATAAGGACAACTTTAAAATGTATATCAAAATGAAAAATAAAAACATTCTATTAGCGATTGTTTTATCTTTTATTTCAGTCGTAAGTTTTTCTCAGAAAAACCTTACACATCCATATTGGGCACCAAAAACCTGGCAGCTCAGAGCAGATGATATCACTACAATTATGGGTTTTAGAGCTCAATTGACTGGGAATTTGAATCACCTAGAAAGACCAACACCAGAAGTTGTGAACAATGCTTTTATCCGAGGTTTTTTTACTAAAGATGATGTAATGACTTGGGAAGTAGAAGCACCTTATGAAGCTGAATATAGCATTGCGCTTTTGTATACGGGTAGTAATAATATTCTTTCAAAATCAACATTTGAAGTTACTTCAGGAAATACAACAATTATTGAAAAAGCAAATATCAAAAATTGGGAAACAAGACCAATTGTACAAAGACATTATTTAAAACAAAATTTAAAACTCAAAAAAGGAATCAATAAAATCAGTTTTCGTTTAGTGACTTTTGGCAAAGAAATTGAAGGGAAAGTCAATAAAGAAATAAAAGCCAATACAAACAAAAAGCCAAATCCTTTTGCTTTTTGGTCCATAGAATTGGTACGTCCAATAGCACATACAGCCATTAAAGCCAGAGCAAAAGCTATGAAGGCAGATATACAATGGATGGTGGATGGAAAATATGGGTTATTTGTACATTTCTCATCAGGATCAAGACCATTTAATGGAGGTCCAAAATTAGGCGAACAGTATCAAAAATTGGTAAATGAATTTGATGTGGATGCTTTTGTAGAAAAAGTAGTAGAAACAGGTGCTTCTTGGGTTACGTTTACCTGTGCTCACGGAACTCAACATTGGCCAGGACCTAGTAAAACTATAGATAGCATAAAATCAGGTTTTACTTGTGAAAGAGATTTAATCAGAGAATTGATTGATGGATTAGAAAAACACAATATTCGTTTAATGTTGTACTACAACCCTAATAGTGGAATGGAAGATTTGTATGGTAATACCTATGGAAATGGTAAAACTCCAGATCCATCAGGATATTTCAATTTCTTAGAAGCTCATTTTCGTGAGGTAAGTTTACGATATGGTGAAGATTTAGCAACCACAGGAGGTTATATTGATGATGGAGGTTGGAAAATATATCAATTAGATCCACCTTGGGAAAAATTTGCGAAAGCCATTAAAGCAGGGAATCCAAATGCTCCTGTAGGTTTTAGTCAAAATCTATTCGCAAACTTAACGCCTTTTAGTGATCTAGTTGTTTCTGATGGATCAGGCAGAGTTCCTGAAATTCAACCTGATTTCTTATTTGAAGAAGGAGGACAATTAGAAGGACAATACCCAGCAAGTTGGTTTTATATGGATGGTTGGTCAAGTAGAGTTAAAAACGGAAAGTTTACGCAAAAACCTAAATTTTCAGCAGAGCAATATATTGAAATTTTTCAGAAAGCTGATCAAGCAAATATACCAATTACCATCAATTTGGTAATGACGCCAGATGTAACAAAAGATCACCCTATTTTTAATCCAGAAAGTATTGAAATTATGAAAAAGGTACGTAAAGCAGTAAAAGGATATTAATCAATAAAAAACATCATTAAAAGGAATCAAAAATGATAAAAGCAAAAATTTTAGTACTACTATTAACCTGTGTAGTTGCCACTGGTTTTGAATTAAGTGCACAAGAAAAAACATATATAAATAGCGATGGAAGTACATTTGTACCTAAAGATTTTTATCCAAAATTTAGTTGGGAAACAACACCTCAATATTTTATGTTTCAGGATAAAAACCGCTTATTAACTTCTGAGGAAGTGAAATTTATAGCAGCGCGAACAGATTTTATTTGCATTGAAAAATCGCACGGAAAAAAACAATTAGGATCTGCTGAGCTTGGAGCTAAAAAAGAAGCAAAAGCATTTAGAAAAGTAAACCCTAACATCAAAGTGTTGTTTTATTTTAATTCTGCCTATGCTTGGACTTATACTTCTTATACCAAAGATTTTACCAAGAAAGGTGTCAAGAAAAATCCAAAATTAAAAGAGTTTTTAATTAATAATCCAAAAACAGGAGAACTAGCAGAACATTTTGGGGCATATTGTTATGATTTATTAAATCCTGAATTCCGAGAATGGTGGGTAGAAACTGTAGCAAAAGGAGTTAAAGAGTCTAATTGTGATGGTGTTTTTATCGATCAAATGCATGGAAACAGTAGGTTTCGTAAGGAAGAGAAACCTGAGCTTCAAAAAGCAATGGGAGAAATGATGGCTGCACTAAAAAAGAAGTTGGGGCCTGATAAAATATTGTTAGGTAACAATGCCAATAATAAAGATGCAAGTGATGTATATCCTGTTTGTGATGCAGTAATGTTCGAAAACTATTCAAAAGCAAGATTTAAAAAAGAAAGCTTACTAAGTGAATGGGGAGATATGCTAAAAAATGCCAAAGAAGGAAAAATATCCGTTTTTCGACTTGGAGTTGATGGGTTTGGAAGAGGAAATATTCAGCCTAATATGCCAGAATTATCTAAAGAAAAATTGGAGTTTTCTCTTGCTTGTTATTTAATAGGAGCTCAACCCTACTCCTACTTTATGTACAGTTGGGGATGGAAATTAAGAACAGGGCCTTTAGTAAATTATCCTGAACTACAAAAACCTCTTGGTGCTCCTAAAGAGGCTTACAAGAGAATAACACCAAATGGTTGGGAATTTACTCGTGAATTTGAACACGCCAGTGTTTGGGTAAATACAGAAAGTAGAAAAGCAAAAATATCTTGGAAATAAAGTAATTAAGTAAAATATTTAAAAAATGAAAATTAAAAATAAATCTATTTTATATACGTGTAATTTGTTAATGTTGATGGTTTTTAATACGTCAATTTTTGCTTGCGCAGTAAATAAATCTTCGTCAACTAATCCTCTTAAAAAAAACAATACAGTTACCAGTAAAGTTGGTAAACCCAACAAAACATTACGTCTTTGGTATAATCAGCCAGCGACTAATGATAATAAAGGTTGGATAAATCGTTCAATTCCAATGGGAAATGGTTACATGGGCGTTAATGTTTTTGGTGGTATTGCCACAGAACGAATCCAAATTACTGAAAATAGTTTATATGACTGGGCAGAAAAAAATCGTGGTCTTCGACGTAAAGGGTTGAATAATTTTGCCGAAGTTTATATTGATTTTGATCATCAGAACACTAAAAACTACAAGCAAGAATTAAACTTAAATAAAGGTGTTTCTTTTGTAGAATATGAACAAAATGGAGTAAAATATTCAAGAGAATACTTTACAAGTTATCCAGACAAGGTAATGGCAATTCGTTTAAATGCCTCCGAAAAAGGTAAATTATCATTTACATTGCGTCCAACAATCCCTTTTTTAGGAGAAGCAAAATCAGGCACTGTTTCTGCTAAAGACAATATAATTACCCTTTCTGGGATAATGAATTACTACAAAATCAAGTTTGAAGGGCAGTTCAAAGTGATTCCTATAGGAGGTAAAATGAACGCAACCAAAAAAGGTACAATTAGGGTTTCTGATGCTGATAGTGCTTTAATTCTGATTGCAATCGGAACCAATTATAAACTAGATTCTCAAATATTTCTAACGGATGAACCGACTAAAAAATTGGAAGGTTTTCCAGATCCTCATAAAAAAGTAACTGCATATTTAGAAGATGCGTCAGCAAAATCTTATAACGAATTATTGAAAAATCATTTAGCAGATTATACCAACCTTTATAATAGAGTGAATTTTAATTTGGGCGCTGATGAACCTAAAATTCCAACAAACGAGTTGATTGATGCATATCCGAATGGAAATTCTAGCAAATACCTAGAGGAATTGGCATTTCAATATGGACGTTATATGTTAATATGTTCTTCTAGAAAAGGGACACTTCCCCCCCATTTACAAGGAATTTGGAATGTTTATGAAAGACCTCCTTGGTCATCTCAATATTTACACGATACAAACTTACAAATGGCGTATGCACCTGTTTTTTCAACTAATTTAACTGAGTTGTTTGAATCTTATGCAGATTATTTTAAAGTTTTTGAAGCACGTCAACGTTTATATGCAACACAATATATTAAAGAGTTTAATAGTGCAGAGCTTGATGCTAATGGAGATAATGGTTGGTCTGGGCCATTTTGGAGTAATCCTTATGATATTCCTGCCAAATCTAAAGTAGCAGGTTTTGGAACAGGTTCATGGATTGGTTTACTATTTTGGGATTATTTTGATTATACACGTAATAAAACCTTGTTAGCAAATAAAGTATATCCAGTAATTTATGAACAAGCTAACTTTGTGTCTAGATTCGTTACAAATACTGATGGTTTTTTATTAGCCAATCCATCATCTAGTCCAGAACAAAAGTTAAGAAATACAGTAGGTACAACTTTCGATCAACAAATGTTTTTCGAGAACCACCACAACACCCTAAAAGGTGCTGAAATTTTAGGAAAATCTGATGTCAGACTACCAATATTCAAGTCACAACTTCCTCTATTAGATCCAATCCAGATAGGAAAATCAGGTCAAATTAAAGAATTTCGTCAAGAAGAATTTTTCGATGATATAGGAGATCCTAATCATAGACATACTTCAATGTTGTTAGGTTTATATCCAGGACAATTGATTAACGACAAAACTCCAGCTTGGTTAGATGCTGCTGAAGTTAGCCTCTTAAAACGAGGTCATAAAACCAACATTGGTTGGGCACGTGCAGAAAGAATAGCAATGTGGGCAAGAGTACATAATGAAGAAGAAGCTTATTCTTATTATAAAGAATTACTAAGCGAAAACTATTTACACAATTTATTTAACGATCATCGTGGAGATCCATTGTTTCAAGCAGATGCGAATTATGGTGCTACAGCTGGAGTTGCAGAAATGCTTTTGCAAAGTCAAGATTATGTAATTGCACCTTTAACTGCTTTGCCAAAAAACTGGTCAGAAGGGAGTTATAATGGTTTATTAGCTCGTGGTAATTTTGAAGTTTCTGCAGCGTGGTCAAAAGGTCAAGCTAAGAAGTTTGAAGTATTGTCTAAATCAGGAGGAATCTTAGAGTTTAGATATCCAAATGTTGCCAAAGCAATTATTAAAACATCAAAAGGAAAAACTGTAAAATTTGTTGTTAAGGATAATGATTTAATTACTATTAAAACAGAAGTAGGGCAAATTTATGTTATCAATGCGATTCCAGAATTTACTTCTGTAGAGGCACCTTCGAAATTGAAGATTGTTAAAAAAGATAATGAAGTTAAACTTTCTTGGAATAAAAGTAAGGATGCTGTTTCGTACAATATTTATAGAGCTGTAGGCAACTCACCAACTTATGAGTTGGTCGCTTCTAAAATTACTAATACTGATTTTGTTTATAAACTTTCTGAACTTAAAAAAATCAGTCAGATGATATTCAAAGTTACATCAGTAAGAAACGATGGACGTGAAAGTAATAAAGGTGCAACAACAATTTTGCTATTACCTTAAAGTTTAAATTTTAGCAAATGAAAATATTAAAAAATATTAGCTGCCTGTTTATTGGAGTATTCATTATTTTTTTGAGTATTACTAGTTGTAAAAAACAAGTTGAGGTACCCTCCTATTTAAAAGGATATGAAGATGCCTATGCAAAAAATCCAAGAGTTGCTGCTTTACAATGGTTTGAAGAAGCAAAGTTTGGCATGTTCATTCACTATGGATTATTTAGTTTAACGGAAGGATATTGGGGAGAAATACATTCAAAACCAGCAGAATGGGTGCAATTGCGTGCAAAAGTTAGACCTGATGAATATGCAAAATTAGCAGATAAATTTACCGCTGAAAATTTTGATGCAGATTTAATCACAGATTTGGCTGTAGATGCTGGCATGAAATACATCAATATTACTACCAGACATCATGATGGATTTAGTTTGTTCGATACAGAATTTAGCGATTTTAAAAGTACAAATAGTGCTGCGAAACGAGATTTGGTAGCAGAATTAGCAGAACAGTGTCATAAAAAAGGTTTAGGCTTATTTTTCTATTATTCTCATGGACGTGATTGGAAACATCCACATTCGCCTAATAGAGAAGACTGGCGTGGAAACCCAAAGCCAGATTATAATCCTAAAGAAGAATCATATAAATATGGTGAAGAACAAGACTTGCAATTATATGTAGATTTTATGAAGAATCAAATAACAGAGTTGTTAACCAAATATGGCCCAATAGCTGGAATTTGGTTAGATGGTAGAGCCGTGCCTAATTCTACGCCTGGAAAAATTGATGAGTTGAAAATTCAAGAGTTATACGATCATATACATTCACTTCAGCCTCAAGTTTTGGTTTCGTACAAACAAGGCGTTCTTGGTACTGAAGATTTTAAAGCTCCAGAGCGTCATTTTAAAGGTGAATCAGACGTTCCTTTAGAAATTTGTAACACCATGCAACCTTATGCTTGGGGTTATGATAGAGATAATGATGTAGGACACAAAACAGCAGATGAAGTGATGGAAATGTTAGCACACACAAAAAAGATGAAAGCTAATTTATTATTAAATATTGGGCCATTACCAGATGGAACTGTTTTTCCAGATGACATTAAAACGTTAAAAGAAGTTGGAAAACGCTTAAAGAAATAAACGATGAAAACGATTTTAATCCAATTTAAGTGGATACTTTTTTCACTTTGTATAATCCTTTTAACAGGATGTAACAATTCGAGTGAAAAGATAGAATTATACGTCTCCATTTCAGGTGATGATAAATCATCTGGAACCACTGTTGCTCCTTTAGCAAGTATTCCAAAGGCTCTTGAAATCGTTAGAGAATTTCGTAAAAAAAGAAATTCAAATCCCGCTTTTATCTATTTAAGTGGAGGACGTCATCAATTAAATAAAACACTTGTTTTAGGTATAGAAGACGGAAATCAGAAATCAAATTCAGTATCAACACAGTTAACTTTTGCTGCGTATCCTAAAGAAAACCCTATTGTGAGTGCAGGAATTTCCGTAAATGGATGGGAATTATTACAATCGCATCCTGAATTACCACAAGTAGCAAAAGGCAAAGTTTGGGTGGCAGATATTCCTGAGGAAATTGATAAATTTTATACACTCTATGATGGGAAAGGACGCCTAAATCGTGCAAGAGCAGAAGGTTTTATACCCACTAAAATGGGGGATAAAAGAACAGTTCACTTTCCAAAAGGAAAAATAAAGAATTGGGAAAATCTTAAAGATGTTGAACTAAATATAAGACCCAGTCGTGCTTGGATGATTAATATGTTACCATTAGAATCTGTAGATGAAGAAAAATTAGTAGCAAAAACAAAAGTATCATCAACGTATGCTATGGGAGAATTAGCACATTGGGTACATAAAAAAGATGGAAATTCTGCTTGGATTGAAAATACACTCGAAGCTTTAGATGAACCTGGAGAATGGGTAATGAATTCTAAAACACGAAAAATTTATTTGTGGCCAAGAATCACAACAAAAGAGGGTGCTCCAAAAGGAATTTTAGCACCCACAACAAATGAACTAATTCGCGTAGAAGGAAATATCGATTATAAAGGCACTAAAGACCAACCAGTAAAAGGTATTTCATTCTCAGGGATTACATTTTCTCATGCAGATAGAAGAGCTTGGGTAGATGATAAAGAGCAATTGGGTTGGGGTATGCAACACGATTGGGATATGTTTGATGCGCCAACAGCAGCTTTACGTTTTAGAGGTGCAGAAAATTGTGAAGTTATCAATTGTAAGTTTATAAATTCTGGTGGATCTGGTGTTCGTTTTGATTTGTACGCACAGAAGAATAACGTAGAAAATTGCGAATTTTCGCATCTAGGTGAAGCAGGAATTTTATTAGCTGGGTATGGACCAGGCACCAAAGATGTTAATCACCATAATAAAATTATCAATAATCATATTCATCACTTTAGTGAAATAACATGGCACTCTCCAGGTATTTGGGCGTGGCAAAGTGGTTACAATCAAATTGCACACAATTTTATTCATCACAGTGGATATGCTGGAATTTTAATTACCAATCGTATTGAACCCGATAGAAAATTAAATGGTGAAGGAGGCAGAACTGTAAGGCATCACGAAATTCCTGATGAAGTTATTAAAAATACAAAAGAGAATTACGAAAACTGGAAAGTCCGTGAAAAATTTAATCATTCAAGACACAATATTATAGAATATAACGAAATTACAAATGCGGTACAGTTATTGTCTGATGGTAACTGTATTTATGTTTCTGGCGCAGGTACAGGAAATATTGTTCGCTATAATTATTTACACGACAATTTAGAACATTCAATGCCAGCACCAATTCGTTGTGATGATGATCAGCATGAAACATTGATCTTTGGTAATGTTCTTTATAATAATTACGCTTTTAGTGCAGGAATTGCTTCTAAAGGAGTCAATGATATCATCAACAATATTATTGTAGCGCCAAGAGTAGCACCACGATTTGGATACATCAGTTTTGAATGGGTTCCAGTAACTGGTTCAAAAGCACATAAAAATATTATTATTTCTCATCCTGATGGAGGAAATGCCTATGCAGAAAGACCTCGTAAAAACCAAGTAAAAAACCTTCCAAATTTAGAACAAACTGATATGGATGGAAATTTGTATTATCATTCTAAAAATCCAAATTGGATGACTTCACATTTTAAAAGAATGCGTTCATTGGGAAAAGAGAAAATGAGTCAATTTGGAGACCCGATGTTTATTGATGTAGAAAATGCAAATTTTGGATTTAAAGCAGATAGTCCAGCTTTAAAACTAGGTATAGAACCATTAGATGTAAGCAAGATGGGAATGATTAAAAACTAAATTAAATTTTTCTGGTTTTTCTTGATTAAACTGTAAGATAGTACAATTGAGGTCATAAGAATTCCAATATGGTAGTTTTTAGCAAATTAATAGTTGTTAAGAGCAAGTATGTTAAGATATTTAAGAGCAAATTTGTAATAAATAGAAATTTTTAATCAGGAGTAAAAATTGCTATAAGTTTTCAAAATATAGTATTGCATTACTCCTTAAATGTACTTACAAAATGAAACAAAAACTATTAGTTGTCTTCACGTTATTTTTAATTTACACAGTTAGTGGTCAAAATAAATCTCAGAACAAAAAACCCAATATCATTTACATATTAGCAGATGATTTAGGAATAGGAGATTTAAGTGTTTATAATGAAAACAGTAAAATACATACCCCACATTTAGACCAGTTAGCTGATGATGGAATGCGATTTACAGATGCCCATACTTCATCTTCAGTTTGTACACCAACCAGATATGGTATCATAACAGGAAGGTACAATTGGAGAACACCATTAAAACAATTTGTAACTTGGGGTACTTCACCAATGTTGATAAAAGATGATCGTTTCACTGTAGCCGATTTGTTACAACAAAATGGTTATAAAACTGCAAATATTGGTAAATGGCACTTGGGGTTAAATTGGGATCTAAAAGACACTAGCAAAGAATTAGAACATTACTCTAGTGTTAAAGATAAGTATCCAATGGAACAATTAGATTATACAAAACCCTTAAAAAAAGGAGCTTTAGATTTAGGTTTCGATTATTCCTATTTATTAGCAGCATCACTAAACATGCCTCCTTTTGTGTATGTAGAGAATGATAAAGTGGTGATGCAGCCAACAGGTATTTCCGAACAAAAAAGAAAATCAAATAAATATGCGTATTGGATAAAGGGACCAATTTCTAATGATTTTAAACATGAAGAAGTGTTACCTGTTTTTGTTGATAAAACAGTTTCTTATATCAAAGAAAACGCAAAAGACGATAAACCTTACTTTATCTACTTACCATTACCAGCACCACACAATCCAATTTTACCAACGGCACCTTGGAAAGGAAAAAGTAAAATAAATCCTTATGCAGATTTTGTTTTAATGATTGATGATTTAATGGGGCAAATATTTAAAGCAGTTAAAGAAAGTGGAGAAGAAGACAATACAATTGTAATTTTTACAAGTGATAATGGATGTGCAGCAAATGCCAATTATGGAGTATTAAAATCTAAAGGACACAATCCAAGTTATATTTATAGTGGAAATAAAGGGAGTTATTTAGAAGGTGGTCATCGAGTTCCTTTTATCGTAAAATGGCCAGAAAAAATTAAGCCTAATACTATTTCTGATGCAACCATTTGTACCACAGATTTTATGGCAACCACTGCCGATATTGTAAATTATAATTTAAAAGATAATGAAGCAGAAGACAGTTATAGTATGTTGCCTTTGTTGTTACAACAAAAAGGATATGAAAGAGAAGCAACTATTCACCATAGCAAAGAAGGTGTTTTTGCTATAAGAAAAGGAGATTGGAAATTAATTGTATCTGCAAACAAAGGGTTAAATGCTATGGGAAGACCTTTAAAAAAGTTAAAAGACTTGCCAGAAATTATATTGTATAACTTAAAAATTGATGTTGGAGAGCATGTGAATTTAGCAGAAAAACATCCTGAAAAAGTAAAGGAACTGAAGCAATTATTAATCAAACAAATTAATGATGGAAGAAGTACATCAGGAAAACCACAAAAGAATGATGAGATAGATTTTCCTTGGGTACAGGCAGCTTTTGCTATAAAATAAATTAGGAGTTTTTTACGGAAATAGGTTTTCAAGAAAATAAACAAAATTTAAACAACAATATATGTTTATGAAAAAGGTATTTATTGCATTGCTCGTTCATCTTTCAGTAATTCAAGGTAGTTTTTCACAAGAAAAAGTATGGAGTGAAACTGAGTTGGAAAAACAAGAAAGAATGGCTTGGTGGTCCAATGCCAAGTTTGGTATGTTTTTACATTGGGGTGTTTATTCTGCTTTTGGAGGAGAATGGAATGGCATTGATTATGGAAAAGAAATGGGAGCTGGAAGTGCAGAATGGATCTATCTTTTAGCTGATATCCCTAAGGAAGCTTATGAAAAAAAAGCACAACAATTTAATCCTGTAAATTACAAACCAGCAGAATGGGTAAAAATGGCCAAGGATGCAGGCATGAAATATATGGTGTTAACCACAAAGCATCATGATGGATTTGCCATGTTTGATACAAAAGCATCTGACTGGAATGTTGTAAAGTCGTCAGCTTATAAAAAAGATTTGTTGAAAGAATATATAGATGAATGCCATAAACAAGGTATGCGTGTTGGAATTTATTATTCACATGAAAAAGATTGGTATCATTATAAAAAAGTAAGAAGAAATGCTGCTGTAGTTCCAGAAGATTATAAAAAAATAGTAAAAACTCATTTAGAAGAATTATTAACTAATTATGGTCAAATCGATTTAATTTGGTTTGATATGGGCGTAAAAAGACATGCAGATTTAAATCAAATGTGTTATGATTTGGTTCGTAAATATCAACCTAATTGTGTTGTAAGTAGTCGAATTGGAAATAATCTTGGAGATTATGAAAACTTAGGAGATCGTGAGTTAGCTTCTCCTGGTGCTGAAGGATACCTAGAATCTATAATGACTTTAAGACATAATTGGGGCTATGACAAAAATGATTCAAACTGGAAACCTTCAGAAGAGGTAATTTCAATGTTGTCAAAGTGTGCTTGTAGAAACTCAAATTTTCTATTAAATATTGGCCCAGGACCTGATGGTTGTTTTACTCCTGAAGAAACAGCGCGTTTAAAAGATATCGCAAAATGGACAAAAGTAAATGGAAAATCTATTTATGAAACAAAAGGTTCTCCTTTTAAGGGAGAGTATAAATGGGGTTCTATAACAACAAAGGAGAAAAAAGTTTATTTACATCTTTTTGGTGATGAAAATAAAACCATCAATATAAACGGGATTAAAAGCAAAGTAAATAAGGCCTATGTTTTAGGCAATAATACACCTGTTCTTTTTACTCAAAATACAGACAAGGCAACAATAACAGCAACTATTCCAAAAGATACATTTAATCAAACATTACCTGTGGTTGTTTTAGAGTTGAATGGTGACTTAGAAATAGATTTAGCTAAAGGACCAACATGGATTCCTCCAAGTATACATCATACAAAACGCAAAGAAACTTCAGGAATATTAGTTGAATCTGATGGAGTAAATTTTATGCTAAATGATAATAAAAAACAGCATTCATTCAGTTTAAATGAACAAATACAATATCGTATTAATGATCATGGTAATATCCAAATAATTCCAGCTTTTATGCTTATAAAAGATAACAGATATAAGGTTGTTAGTACTAGAGGAAACATTTCTGTAGTAGAAATTATCACATTAATGAAATAGTTTTAATAGGGAGCTTCACTTCAAAAATAGAAACAATGCAAAAAAGCGTAATTAAACTAATTTTATTTTCATATTTAATTTTGATGACAGTTGTGCTGTTATCATCATTTAATGCCAAAAAAACAGAAATTAATATCACATCACTCTTAAATGAAATGATTGATAGAGATAGAGTTGCAAGTTTTCCAGAAAAAGATTTTCGTTTAAAACAAGAGAGCAGTTATAATCGTGCTTCTATAAGCCCAAAAGATTCAGTGGGTTGGTTTACAAACAAAGATTTAAATAATAATGATAAAGATCGCAACTTTATTAGAATTGAAGAAAATAATGGGCAAAAAGAATGGGTTTTAATGGATCATAAAAATCCTGGGGCAATTGTACGTACTTGGATGCCTTTTAGATCTACAAAAAGAGTAAACACAAATAGTATTATTAAGATTTATTTGGATGGAGCTACAGAACCAACACTACAAGGAAATATGCTCAATCTTTTAAACGGAACAGGTTTAATTCCTTTTCCTTTGGCACATAAATCTTTACGATCTGCAGTGTCTTTTTTTCCAATTCCTTATGCAAAAAGTTGCAAAATCACGGTTACAGAACGTCCTTTTTTCTATCAATTTACCTATAGAGAGTACTCAAAAAAAACAAAGATAAAAACGTTTACATTGGAGGATTTCAATAAAGCAGAAGATCAAATAAAACAGGTTTGTAAAACTTTAATGGCTCCAGAGAATACAGCAGAAGGAAAAACGGTAAGATTAAAAGAAACATTGAAGCCTAATGAAGAAAAATCTATTGCTTTGCAAAAAGGTAATGCAGCACTTCGTGTTCTTTCATTGAAGCTTGGAAGTTATAAAGATTCTTTAATAACACGTTCTGTTATTCTAAAAATGGAGTTTGATGGGCAACAAACGGTTTGGTGTCCAATAGGCGATTTTTTTGGTTCAGGAATTGGTTTAAACCCTTTTCAAGGTTGGTATAGAACTGTTTCAGAAGATGGAACAATGTCCAGTCGTTGGGTAATGCCTTATCAGAAATCAGCTAAAATCTCTGTACTTAATTTAAGTAGTCAACCAATTGATATCGAATTGAATACAATAATTGGAGATTGGAAATGGGATAAAAACAGTATGTATTTTAATGCTGCTTGGAGAGGGCAAAACCCTGTTCCTACACGTCCTTTTTCAGATTGGAATTATGTAACTCTTAAAGGACGAGGAGTTTATGTAGGTGATGCTTTAACTATAAAAAATCCAGTTGAAAAATGGTGGGGAGAAGGAGATGAAAAAATTTGGGTAGATGGAGAGGATTTCCCATCTATTTTCGGCACTGGTACAGAAGATTATTATGGATATTCTTGGGGAGGTATGAGCACCGATTTTTACGAACATCCATTTCACGCACAACCTTTTAGTTACAAGTATAATAAATTAAATAGAAAAACGAATATAGGAGAACGAAACACAAAAGGGTATAGTACAGAAACGCGTACACGTTCATTAGATGTGATGCCTTTTGGAAGTTCACTTCAACTAGATATGGAAGTTTGGAGTTGGACAGATTGTGATATGGCTTATGGTGTAGGTGTGTATTGGTATGGAGATGCTGCAACAACGTCAAATAGAGTTCCAGATCCAAAAGCAGTATTGTCTGCCAATTAAAATTACTATAAAAAATAATAAAACTAAAAAAATATAAAATGAAATCACTTAAATTTATTCAAATAGGATTATTGATCTTGATGGCGAATTGCACAGTAATCAGTCAAAATAAATCGCTTAAAAATACCAGACCTAATATTATTTTGGTGATGACAGACGACCAAGGAATGGGAGATTTGGCGTGTATGGGAAATCAAGTTTTAAAAACCCCAAATATTGATGCTTTTTATGCCAAATCAACGCGCTTTACAGATTTTCAAGTAAGTCCAACTTGTGCCCCAACAAGAGCTGCAATTATGAGTGGAAATCGTCCTTTTGAAGTTGGAGTAACCCATACAATTTTACAACGAGAAAGAATGTCTCAAGAAGTATTTACAATGCCACAAGCCTTGCAATCAGCAGGATATAAAACAGGTCTTTTTGGAAAATGGCATTTAGGAGATGAAGAAAAATATTTACCTACAAATAGAGGTTTTGACGAAGTTTTAATGCACGGAGGTGGAGGAATTGGACAAACTAGATATGGTGATTTTCCTGCAAATGAAGAAAATTTGTATTTCGATAATGTTTTGCTTCACAATGATACTATTGTTAAAACCAAAGGGTTCTGTACAGATGTGTTTTTTGATGCAGCTATGGCTTGGGTTAAAAAACAAAATGAAACAAACGAACCTTACTTTGCATACGTTTCTTTAAATGCACCACATGCACCATTGGTGGCACCAGAAAAATATAAAAAACGCTTTTTAGATTTAGGGTATGATAAAGGAACTGCTGGGCGTTATGGAATGATTGAAAACATTGATGATAATTTTGGAGCAATGATGCAAAAATTAGAATCTTGGAATGCCTTAGAAAATACACTAGTTATTTTTATGACAGATAATGGAGCTACACATTTAAGTGGTAAATTAAATGGAAAAAAATTAAGGCATTTTAATGCCAACCTAAGAGGAGGAAAGAATTCACCTTTTGAAGGTGGTACACACGTACCTGCGTTTTGGTATTGGAAAGGTAAATTAGGCAAAGGAGTAGATATCGATAAACTGGTTTCTCATATCGATTTATATAAAACGTTTACTGAAATTGCAGGAGTAGAACTGCCAAAAAAAATGCAAAAATTAAGCGGTCGTTCTTTATTACCACTTATTAAAAATCCAAATTCAGAATGGTCAGATAGAGAACTATTTATACACTGTGGTCGTTGGAAAGACGGTCAAAGAGAAGAATTTAAATTTAAAAAATCTGCGGTTAGAACACAACAATGGCGTTTTAGCAACAACAAAGAGCTTTTTGATATTTCTGTAGATCCTTTCGAAAAGAATAATGTAGCAGCAGAAAATCCTGAGGTAATTGCTGGGTTGCAAAAATCTTTCGATCAATGGTGGGAGAATGTAAAACCATTAATGGTTAATGAAGGTTTGCCAAAAGTAGCGCCCGAAGATCAACCTTTTGCAAAACGTTACATGAAACAACTAAAGGAATCTGGTATACCAGATTGGGCGCCAGAAAAAGTTGAATAAAACTTATAAAATGAAACAGTTTGTATTCGTATTTTGTTTAATGCTAGCTAAGATCGGTTTTGCTCAACAGCCAAATATTGTTTTTTTGATGACAGATGACCAACGTTGGGATAATTTTGGATGTTATGGAAGACCAGAGTTTAAAACGTTAAACATAGATAAATTAGCAGAAGAAGGAGTTGTTTTTGACAAAGCCTATTACCCTGTCGCAATTTGTATGCCTAGTAGAGCTACTATGATGTCTGGGCGTTATTTGTCTAATCATAGAGTAGGCTTTTCCTATCCAAATAACCTTACTTTTTCAAAGACAGATTTTAAGGATACATACCCAGCTAGATTGAAAAAATCTGGATACAGAACAGGATTTGTAGGTAAGTTTGGTTTTCCTGTCACAGATAAAGCTTATCATGCAAAAGGTGGTGTTTCTGGTTATGATTTACAAGAACATTTAGGAGAGTATTTTGATTTTTTTACAGGAAGAGGAGTACATTTTAGAGGAACTTTTAAAATGTGGCCAGAAGATGCAACTTTAAAGAAAATTTATGCTGAAGATAGACCTGTCAATGAAAGGACTTTAAAAACTGGAGATGCAATGATTCATTTTTTAGATACGCAACCAAAAGATGAACCTTTTTGTTTGTCAGTTAGTTTTTATGCAGTAAAAAACGACAAAGATAGAGACATGTACCCTCCTCATGTAAAGTTGTTTGAGAACCAGAATTTTAGTGTACCAGAAAATTGGGTTGAAGGCAAAAACACAAAACTACCGAAGTTACTTGACAATTGGAGAGGTGTTCCTCTTCATAAAAAAAGAACATCAACTCCTGAATTATATCAAAAATTAGTAAGAAGATTTGCAACACAAGGATATACCGTAGATCAGCAAGTAGGAAGGTTAGTTAAAAAATTAAAAGAAATGGGTATTCTTAATAATACCATAATTATTTATACCAGTGATAATGGACGTTTTCATGGTTCTCAAGGTTTATATGATAAGGCAATTCTTTATGAAGAATCTATAAAAGCACCATTAATAGTTTTTGATGGTCGTAAAACCAAAGAAAAAAGAGGTTATAGAGAAGCTGCATTTGTGTCTTCTGTAGACATAGCACCTACTATATTGTCTTTTGCAGGTATAGAAACACCAGATAAAATGCAAGGAAAAAGTTTTACGGGCATCTTAGATAAAACTCAAAATATGGAGAATTGGCAGAAATCGGTCTATTCAGAAAGTCTTTTTATTTCGAGCTTACATTCTAAAAGAAAATACCCAGATTTTGAAATAGCAAATCAAGAGATCATTAAAGCCAATAAATCATATAGATCAAGAGGTGTTAGGAATGATAAATATAAATACATCATTTATTACGAGCATACTCCTGTAATTGAAGAACTATATGATTTAGAAAATGATCCTTATGAGATGAATAATTTAGCAAATGATAAAAAGTTCGCTAAAGTAATAATCAAGCTCAGAAAAGAAACAAAAAACACACATCAAAGAATTCAACAAAATTAATTATGAGAAAATATATATTGAACTTTGTTTACATTTTAATAGTTTTTTTTATAACATCAACCTATGCTTTAGATATTTATGTGAGTCCAAATGGTTCAGATAAAAACAATGGTGACGCAAATAATCCTTTAGCAACATTCGGAGCAGCACAACAAAAAGCAAGAGCGTTTGCAGGTAAAGAAAGTGTTACTATTTATTTTGCTGATGGTGTTTATTATTTGCCAGAAACTATCGTTTTTAATCCAAAAGATTCAGGTTCAAAACAATTCCCAATTCTATATCGTGCTCAAAATGAAGGAAAAACAGTATTAAGTGGAGGGATAAAATTAGAACTGAATTGGAAACCCTTTCAAAACGGAATTTATCAAGCAAAAACACCAAAAGGAATAAAAATTGATCAGGTTTTTATTGATGGATTAAATCAACGTATGGCACGTTATCCTAATTATGATGCTAGTAAGAAAACAGCTCCTTATCAAGGTTTTGCTGCTGATGCTTTTTCAAAGGAAAGAGCTGCAGGATGGAAAAATCCTAAAGGAGGTTATATTCACGCAATGCATGCTAAAGAATGGGGAGGCTATCATTATATCATCACTGGTAAAAATAAAGAAGGAGAAGTTACCTATGAAGGAGGTTGGCAAAATAACCGACAAATGGGGATGCATCCAGAATATAGAATGGTTGAAAATATTTTCGAAGAACTAGATGCTGCTGGAGAATGGTTTCATAATGAAACAACACAAACTTTGTATTACAAACCAGAAGCCACTGCAGATTTAAAAAAGGCTAAAGTTGAGGTGGTGCAATTAGAGCAATTGATCAATTTTCAAGGGTCTATAAAAAATCCTATAAAACATATTAGCTTACAAGGTTTTGTCATAAAACACGCTGCCAGAACTTTTATGCAAACCAAAGAACCTATGGTGCGTTCAGATTGGACCATTTTTAGAGGAGGTGCATTTATGTTAACAGGTACAGAAAATATTCAGATTTTAGATTGTGAATTTGATCAAGTTGGCGGAAATGCCATTTTTGTAAATAACTACAATAGAAAGACTTTAATAAAAGGAAATTACATTCATCATACAGGAGCAAGTGGAGTTTGTTTTGTTGGTGATCCAAAAGCTTTACGTGATCCGTTGTTTGAATATGGACAGAAAAATGATATGAATACTGTTGATAAAACTCCTGGTCCTAAAACAGAAAATTATCCATCATTAGGTACTGTTGAAGATTGTCTAATTAATAATATTGGCACTGTAGAACGTCAACCTGCAGGAGTGCAGATTGAAATGGCGATGGAAATAACCGTCAGAGATTGTTCAATTTACGATTGTGCTCGTTCAGGAATTAATGTTGGAGATGGCGCTTTTGGTGGTCATTTAATTGAACGTTGTGATGTCTTCAACACTGTATTAGAAACCCACGATCATGGTTCGTTTAATTCTTGGGGAAGAGACCGTTTTTGGCGTCTTAAAAATGCAGATATGAGTAAATATCCAGAATTACCATTTGCAGATGCCATAAAAACTACTGTAATTCGTAATAGTCGCTGGAGATGTGATCATGGTTGGGATATTGATTTAGATGATGGTTCTACCAATTACGATATTTATAATAATTTGATGTTGTCTGGTGGTTTAAAACTTAGAGAAGGATACAGAAGACGTGCTTGGAATAATATTACTGTAAATAATACTTTTCATCCACATGTGTGGTTTGAAAATAGTGGAGATGAGGTGTTTTCTAATATTTTTATGTTTGTATATCAAGGTGTAAAAGTACCAACAGCAAAGAATCCAGGCAAGCGAGTTGATAGTAACCTTATTTTTAACTCAGAACTTACACAAAAGTTTGGATGGGATCAAAACTCAATCGTAGCTGATCCTCAATTTATAGACCCAGCAAATGGAGATTTTAGAGTAAAAGAAGGTTCTCCAGCCTTTAAAATTGGGTTTAAAAATTTCCCTATGGATCAATTTGGTGTTAAAAAGCCAAGTTTAAAAGCAATTGCAAGAACTCCAATAATACCTGTCTTAGGAGTCTCAGAAGAACTTAAGAATAAAAGAGCAGCAAAAAAAGGAAGAAAACCTACTTGGTTAGGAGCTGCTGTTAGTGGGTTATCAGGTATGGAGTTTTCTGCTTATGGAGTTACTAAAGAAGATGGAGGTATTGCCTTAATTAAAGTGCCCAAAAAATCTAAAGCAGCAAAATCTGGATTATTAGAAGGTGATTTAATTTTAACTATAAAAGGAAAAAAAGTGGCTAATTTGAAACAATTTTTTCGATTGATAAAAAAAGTTAGAACTTCAGAAATTGCTTTAAAAGTTGTTAGAGAACAGAAAGAAATTGAAATCAATATTTCTTTATAAAAAACGCTTCAACTTAAAAAATATATAATGATGAAAATAAAAATAGTAATCTTCTTTTTATTACTTGGGTTACAAATGAATGCTCAAAAACGTCGTTCAAACCCAATTGTAAGCCATATGTTTACTGCAGATGCATCTGCTCATGTTTGGAATGATGGTCGTTTGTATGTGTATCCATCAACAGATGTTGCGCCTTCCAAAGGATATAAAACTATGGATGGTTATCACGTATTTTCTACAGATGATATGATTACTTGGAAAGATCATGGAGAGATACTTCATTCTAGAGATGTAGATTGGGGAATTGAAAAAGGAGGATTTATGTGGGCGCCAGATTGTGTTTTTAAAAATGGTACGTATTATTTTTATTTTCCACATAAAAACAAAAAAGGTGCTTGGGAAATAGGTGTAGCAACTAGCAAAAAACCAGCATCAGATTTTAAACTGCAGGGATATGTAAAAGGCCTGAATAAATTTTGTGATCCAGGTGTTTTTCTAGATGATGATGGGCAAGTTTATATTTATGCGGTAGTAGATACAAAACCTTATGCTGCAAAATTAAAGGAAAATATGATGGAGATTGAAGGAGAAATGACCGAACAAATCGGTGCTACAGGTCATAGAGAAGGTCCTTTTGTTATCAAACGAAAAGGCATGTATTACTTAATATATCCAGATCATTTTCCAAAAACGAATAAAATGGGCTATGCAATGAGCAAAAACCCATTAGGACCTTGGGAGTTTAAGGGAGTATTTTTAGACAATACAGATGTAATTACAATGCATGGTTCTTTGGTTGAGTTTAAAGACCAATGGTATGTGTTTTATCATAATGGAAATTTATCAGGAAGTATAGGTACTAATAGGTCTATATGTTTTGATCCTGTTTATTTTAATGAAGATGGAACTATCCAAATGGTAAAGCAAAGTTTAGGTGTTACATTACCAACTTTTCATCAAGACATCAACTTTAATGAAATGTTTGGAACATTAGATTTTGGTGAATACACAAAATCAGATTTAGAGAAAAATGGAATCCAAATCAACGTAATTTCATCTATTCAAATTCCTAAAGGATATGAAGTTACCTGTTTTGAAAAAGACCATTTTAAAGGAAAATCATGGACGTTTCAAGAAGATAGAATCGATTTAAACGCAATTGGCGCGAACAATCAAATTTCTTCTATAAAAATATCAAAAATAAAAATTGAAAATTTGGTACAGAATCCTTCTTTTGAATTGGCTACTCAAGGTTTGGTAAAACATTGGTTCAATAAAAGACCTAAACCTTATGTTCGATATAGAGATGAAACAGCAAAAGGATATTATTCATTAAAATACGAAGGTAAAGGAACTCCAAAACCTTTAATTCAAAAATTAGAGATTGAACCTAATATTAAATATGAATTAAGTGTTCAGTTAAAAGTAAAATCGGGTACAAAAGGGAAGGTCATTTTTGATACTAATGGAGCTTTTGATAAAACTTGCAAGTTTGAGTTAGATGCTAAAAACAAATCCGAAGAATGGATAACTTTCAAAGCTGAATTCAATAGTGGAAAAACAACCAAATTACAATTACGTTCTATCATTTCTAAAGATTTTGATGGTGTTGGTTATTGGGATAATGTATCACTTATAAAAATTAAAGAATAATTTCTAATATGAAAACAAAAATAATTTTCGTCGCTTTATTGTTGGTTTCTTTCGTAAAGATTGAAGCTCAAGATCGTCGTTCAAATCCTATCGTGAGTCATATGTTTACTGCAGACCCATCTGCACACGTTTGGCAAGATGGTCGTTTGTATGTATATCCATCTTCAGATCCAGCTCCTTCAAAAGGATATAAAACTATGGACGGTTATCACGTATTTTCTACAGATGATATGATTACTTGGAAAGACCATGGTGAAATATTACATTCTAGTCAAGTACCATGGGGAAGAAAAGAAGGCGGATTTATGTGGGCACCTGACGCTGCCTATAAAAACGGAACGTATTACTATTATTTTCCTCATAGATCAGGGCAAGGTAGAGATACTTGGAAAATAGGGGTTGCAACCAGTAAAAGCCCTACTTCTGGTTTTAAAGAACAAGGTTATATTAAAGGTTTAAAGTCGTTAATAGATCCATGTGTTTTTACCGATGATGATGGTCAGTCTTATTTGTTTATTGGTGGTGAAGGAGATCCTACAGGATATAAACTGAAAGATAATATGATGGAGATTGAAGGGAAACCTCATTCAATTAAAGGTTTAGATGGTTTTAGAGAAGGTTTGTGGATGTTTAAACGTAAGGGGAAATATTACATTATTTACCCTGATGATTTTCCAAAACGAAATAAAATGCGATATGCCATCAGTGATAATATTTATGGTCCTTATGAATGTAAAGGTGTATTTGTAGATAGCACAGATATTATTACCATGCATGGTTCTGTTGTCGAGTATAAAGACCAATGGTATGTATTTTATCATAATGGAAACTTGTCTGGAGGTATAGCAACCAACCGTTCAGTTTGTTTTGATCTTATTTATTTTAATGAAGATGGCACCATAAATATGGTAAAACAAACATTAGGTGTAGCATTGCCAACTTTTCATAAAGACATCAATTTTAATGAAATGATGGGTGCATTATCAGAAGGAAATTACAATCAGGAAAAATTGAAAAAACAAGGTATTCTACCAAATGAAATATTGTCAATAGAAATTCCAAAAGGATATATAGTTGAAGGTTTTGAAGAAGATAATTTCAAAGGAAAATCTTGGGTTTTGGAAGAAAATAGAATCGATTTAAATGTTATTAAAGCAAATAACAAAATTACATCTATTAAAGTATCAAAATCAAATATTGAAAATTTGGTAGAAAACCCTTCCTTTGAATTGATTACTCAAGGTCAAGTAAAAAACTGGTATAACAGAAATTCTAAAGGATTTTCTCCTTTTAAAGACAACACAGCAAAAGGATATTTTGCACTTCAATACCAAGGAAATGGAAAAATGAAACCTTTAATTCAAAAAGTAGTATTAAAACCAAATACGAATTACGAATTAAGTATTCAGCTAAAAGTAAAATCGGGTACAAAAGGGAAACTTATTTTTGATACCAATGGAAGTTTTGATGAAACGTGTAAGTTTGAATTAGAAGCAACAAACAAAACAGATGAATGGGTTCAGTTTAAAGGCACTTTTAATAGTGGTGATATGACTAATTTACAATTAAGATGTATCACTTCTAACGATTTTAATGGTGTTGGCTATTGGGATGATGTAGTTTTAACAAAACGCAAATAAAATGAAAAAACTACCTAAATTATTGACAGTGTTTTTTTTACTATTTACGTTAATAATCACTGCTCAAAAAAAAGAAACCAAACCGAATATACTTTTCATTTTAGCAGATGATTTAGGATATGCAGATTTGAGTGCAACAGGAAGTACATTTTACGAAACGCCCAATATTGATAAAATTGTAAACGAAGGAACAGTATTTACAAATGGATATGCCAATAGCCGAGTTTGTAGCCAATCCAGAGCAAGACACTATATTACTATACATGTTGGTCTCCTACTTGTGAAGCTTGGCTCAAAAAAAATAAATTTACAAAAATGCCTTCTTTAGAGAAGCAAAGATTAATAATATTATAGCAAACATCAATGAAAATCAAGTTTCTTATAGTTTTTTTAGCCCTTTTTATTTCATCATTTGCCATGCAAGGAGCGCAAGATAATTTTCAAGTAAAATCACCAGATGGAAAAGTAACACTAACAATTTCTTTAAAAAATAATAAGCTCAATTACTCAATAGTTTGGTTTGGCACAAAAATGATGGAAACATCTACTCTAGAGTATTTTAATGGTGATAAAGTAACTATAGAAGATCACAAAATTTCTAATGAAGATAAACATTGGGAAGCAGTTTGGGGGCAACAAAAACAAATGAGAGATTATTACCAAGAATTAGAGCTTTCTATTTCTGCTGATAATTCAAAATCAAAGTTTTTAGCAAGAGTTTATAATGATGGACTTGCATTTCGTTTTATTTTGGATAAGGCAACTAATCCTAAAGATATTTTATGGCAATGTACTTATTCGCCTCAAAAGAAAAGTAAATTTTATTTACCTAATGGAGAAAAAGAACCTTTAGGACCTTTAACCATAGAAGAATTATACGCAGAACAATTAAAACCTGGAAAAAGAGGTAAGAAAAAACATTTACATATTCCTTTAGTTGTTGAGACTCCAGATAAAATGTTTATGGCGATTTTTGAATCTGATTTGTACGCAGCAAAAGGGTTTAATACAATGAAGATAGAAGCTGATGTTAAAGCAAATGCAATTGTATCAAAAAATAGTGCTGTTTCAATATCAACAAGACTTTCCTCTCCTTGGCGAGTTGTTTTATTAGGAAAAACTATGGGTGATCTTGTGGTAAATAATGTTGCAATTAATTTAGCAACACCTAATAAATTAGAAAATTCAGACTGGGTAAAACCTGGTAAATCACTTTGGGATTGGAGAGTGCATGGTTACACTGCAAAAGACGGTTTTACCTATGGAATTAATAACGAAAGTTATTACAGATTTATAGATTTTGCAGCAGCAAATAATATTGAATATTTTTTGATTGATGATGCTTGGTACACAGATGTAGAACCAGGAAATATTGAAATGTCTAAAGAATTAGATTTAGCAAAAGTAATTGCATATGCTAAAAAGAAAGACGTTGAAATATTTTTGTATTATGATAGAAGAAAAGGAGATTATGGTGATGAAAAACTATTTGAGTATTATAAATCAATAGGCGTTAAAGGAATTAAATATGGTTTTATGGGCAATAAAACTGATTTTACTAGAGATGCAATTCAATTAAGTGCAGAAAGTAATTTACTCATCAATTTTCACGATGGCCCAGTTCCTTTAGCAGGAATTACAAGAACATACCCTAATGCAATTACAAGAGAATATTGCCATGCACAACAAGATTCTAAAAAAGCTTTTACGCCTAAAGCATTTGTAAGAATGGCATTAATTAATGCTATACAAGGTCCTTTAGATATGAATAATGGAATTTTTGATATTTCTGGTGTCAATGCAAAAGAAAGATTAAAAGGACCTAGAAAACCAAACTCATTACATACCACAGTTACTGCAGAAGCTGCAAGAACTTTAATAATTTTTAGTGGATTAGTTGTGCTTCCAGATGCTCCTGAAGCCTATGAAACAAAACAAGACTTGTTTGAATTTATCAAAAAAATGCCAGTTGATAAATGGGATGAGAGCAAAGTATTACACGCAAAAATAGATGGCTATTTATCAACTGCAAGAAGATCTGGAAAAGAATGGTTTATAGGTTCAGTACATGTAAATGGTGGCGTTTTAGAAATTCCTTTAGACTTTTTAGAAGAAGATAAAAATTATACAATTACCTATTACGAAGATAAAGAACAAACAAATAGCAAAACCAATCCAGAAGCATATCAAATAAGAACCGAAACTGTAAAAAAAGATGCTATTATAAAAGCAAAAATGGTAGCTGGTGGAGGTCATTGTATGTGGATCAAACCAATTGATTAGTGAAAATGAAGTATTCTTAACTTATAAACCAAAAACATTATTTTAGAATCGAGCAATTTATTTTAATTCTAGTTTTTTTTAAATATTAATATTCAACTTATGAAAATATATATAACAACATTATTTCTGTTAATTTTAAATATGGCAACTAGTGCAAAATCTGTTACTGTTAAAGGTTCAATTGAACCAGATTCAACAGTTGTTTACAAAACCATAAATAACACCAAGTTGTCTCTCCATATTTTTAATCCTAAAGGACATAAAATAACGGATAAAGTTCCTGTCATTGTGTTTTTCTTTGGTGGTGGTTGGACTAGTGGTAACCCTAAACAGTTTTATGAACAATCAAGCTATTTTGCAAAAAAAGGGATTGTTGCCATTTCAGCAGAATATAGAGTTAAGAATAAGCATAATACAACACCATTCGATGCTGTAAGTGATGCAAAATCGGCAATTAGATGGGTGCGTAAAAACGCAAAAAAGCTGGGAATTAATCCTGATAAAATAGTGGCTTCAGGAGGTTCTGCTGGTGGTCATGTAGCAGCATGTACAGGTGCTATTGAAGGGTATGAAGATGACAACGAGGATTTGTCTTTCAGTTCTAAACCTAATCTTATGATACTGTACAATCCTGTATTAGATACTACCGAAAAAGGGTATGGAATGGCGAAAGTAGGTGAAGAACGAAAAACAGATATTTCACCAAATCATCAAATAAAAAAAGGAATTGTACCCACTTTAGTGTTTCATGGAAAAGCAGACAAAACAGTACCTTTTGAAAATGCAGAACGTTTCAATGTGTTAATGAATGAAGCTGGAAATGTTTGTCAATTAGAATCTTATGTAGGAAAAGACCATGGTTTTTTTAACAGTCCTTTTTTTCGCAAAAAAAAGGCTGATAAAGTAATTTATGATGAATTAATGGAAAAAAGCTATGCCTTTGTAAAAGCTCGATTTAATAATTCTGAATTAAAACTATCTAATATTTTTAACAACCATATGATATTACAACGTGGTATGAAAGTTCCTGTTTGGGGAACTGCAACACCAGGTCAAAAAGTTTTAGTTGAGTTTGCAGGGCAACAAAAAAGTACAACTGCAGATGAATCTGGAAAATGGAAAATTGAATTAGATACCTTAAAAACTTCTAAAAAAGGAAAAAATTTAATAGTAAAAGGAAAAAACGAAATTGTTATTTCCGATGTTTTGGTAGGTGAAGTTTGGATTTGTTCTGGTCAATCGAATATGCAAATGAAAGTAAGGGCAGTCCCCGAAGTTCAAGCATTGGTATCCAAAGCAAAAAATATTCGAAGCTTTGAAGTTAATAGAACAGTTTCATTACAGGAAGAAGATGAGGTTGTAGGTATATGGTCAACACAAACGCCAACAAGTGCGGTTTCACTTGCTTTTGCTTATTATTTAGAGAAAGCTGCAGATGTACCTATTGGCATAATTCATACTTCTTGGGGAAGTTCTTCATTAGAAGCTTGGATGCCTAGAGATATGGCACAAGATTTTGATTATTTTAAAACCATAATGCAAGATTTTGATGCGGATACAGAAACTCAAAATAACATTAAAAGCATCATTGCAAAAAAAGAAAATCGAACTAAAAAAGAAGATGTTTTTCTACGCAGGCAACCAAATGTTTTATACAATGCAATGATGAAACCTTTAGCACCTTTTGCTGTAAGAGGTCTAGTTTGGTATCAAGGTGAGCGAAATGCAAGATATCTTTCTGGTGTTCCAGAAGTTACTGAAGCCAATTGGTTCCATAAGGTTTCTGGTATGAAAGAATATGGAGATATCTTGAATGCTTGGATAAAACGTTATAGAAAAGAATGGGATAAAGAAAATATGCATTTTATGGTGGTTATGTTGCCAGGTTATGGCAAAGGAACAGAAAAAAAACAAATCATAGATCCTCAAGATCCAACTGAAGAATCTTGGGCTTGGATTCGAGAATCACAACTTAAAGTTTTAAAAATTCCACATACAAATGTTATCAATACTATTGATTTGGGAGCTTTAAAAAATATTCATCCAAAAGATAAACTCCCAATTGGGAAACGTTTAGCGTTAGCAGCAACTAAAGAAAATTTTAAGAAAAATATAATTTCGGAAGGACCAAAAATGAAATCTGTAGCGATTAAAAAAAGACAATTGATGGTGTCTTTTGATAATGCTGAAGGTTTAAAAACATTAAATGGAAAACCACCAACTGCATTTTGGATCGCCGACAAAACTATGAATTGGCAAATGGCAAATGCAAAAATTGAAGGAAATACAGTCATTTTAACCTCTAAAGCAATTAAAAACCCACAATATATTAGATATGCTTTTTCTGGAAAGCCAGATGTAAATTTGGTAAACGAGGCTAATTTACCTGCATATCCATTCAGAACAGATTCAGAATAATTAAAAGAATGGTCTATTACAGCAAATAATTTGAATATATGAGACAAAACAAATCATCTACCTTTATTATCATTGCATACACTTTTTTTGTTATTGCTTTCGTGTAATTCAAAAAAAAACTCAAAAATGGAGAATCAAAATAAAGTAAAGAACGCAACAACTGACACTCATAAAAATGATAGCATAAATACCTATGCAGATGATGTAAGTTTTATGGAGGATTATATCAAAATAATTCAACTTACAGACGCATCAAACAACTCTAAAGTAGCAATTTCAGCAGCGTTACAAGGTAGAATTATGACAAGTAGTGCTTATGGTGATAAAGGAAGAAGTTACGGGTGGATAAACAAAGAATTATTGAAATTAAATCTGCTTTAAAATAATATGATAAAACTTTCTAAAACAGTTTGTATTGCAATGGTTCTTTTGATAGTTTTGGCTTGTAGTAGTCAAGAAAAAGAACAAACCAAACCCAATATTATTTTTATTCTGGCAGACGATTTAGGTTGGCAAGATGTTGGTTTTATGGGAAGTCAATGGTTTGAAACGCCAAATTTAGATGCGTTTGCAAAGGAAAGTTTGGTGTTTAGTGATGCTTATATGTATCCAACGTGTTCACCATCAAGAGCAGCTTTGTTAACAGGTAAACAGTCTTTTAGAACAGGCGTTTATAATGTACCTGTGTTAGAAAGAGGAAATAATCAAGACAATATATTTTCACGTTGGACAGTCGGTTTAGAACATAAAATGTATGCAGAACCGTTAAAAAAGGCAGGTTACACATCCATTCATTTAGGAAAATGGCATGTTGTTGGACCAAATCCTCAAGAAGAAAAAAATTATCCTTTTCAAAAGCATTTAAAACAACCAGCAAACGGAACGTTAGATTGGCTGGCAAATCATCAATCAGCAGAAATTCAACAATATTATCCCATAGGAAAAGGATTTGATAAAAATATTGGAGGCACTTGGTGGGGAGATCCTGCAAGAGGTTATACAAAAGGATATAAATCTGAAAGTGGAGGTTATAAAGCACCTTTTAAAAATCCGTTTATTGAAGATAAAAAAGATGATGAATGGCTAACGGATAGATTAACTACTGATGCAATTGATTTTATCAAACAAAATAAAAAACAACCATTTTTTGTAAATCTTCATTATTATGCGCCTCATCGTCCAATTGTAGCAAGGACTGATGAAGCATATCAAAAATTTATGAACAAACAAGCTGATACCATTACAGGTCAAGGTATTAAAAATAAAAGCGAAGCTGCAGGTTACGCAAGTATGATAGCTTCTATTGATGAGAATGTAAAACGAATTTTTGATTATCTAGATAAAGAAGGTTTGCGCGAAAATACCATTGTAATATTTACATCAGACAATGGTTTTAATGGATTAACAAGTAAGTCAAATGCTTTAAGGGGTGCAAAAGGAATGGTATATGAAGGCGGAATTAGAGTACCTGCTTTTGTAAATTGGAAAGGGCAAATTAATGCTGGAATTTCCAAAACACCTATTTCTGGTATGGATTATTTTCCAACTTTTTTAGACTTGGCTAAAGTTAAAAACTACAATGGTGTTTTAGATGGCAAAAGTATAGTTCCTCTATTAAAAAACAAACTTTTTAAAGAACGACCACTTTTTTGGCATTTGGCTAGTAGATATAAAAATCCGCCTTGTTCTGTCATCAGAAAAGGGAAATGGAAATTGATTCAGTTTATAAATGATGGAAAAGTTGAATTATACAATTTAGAAGAGGATTTAAAGGAAAGTCAAAATTTAATTGATAAAAATCCTGAAAAAGGTTCAGAATTATTGGCAGAACTTGTTAGTTGGAGGAAAAATAATAAAGTACCACTTCCACTGGCATCTGTATTACCATTTTAAAAAATAATTTAAATTTTAAAAAATAAAATGAAATTAAAAATTAGCATACTAGTATTAGTAGTCATTGCAGTTGCTTGCAAAACTACCTCAAATCAAACATCGTCCATAAAACAACAACCAAATATTATTTATATTTTGGCAGATGATTTAGGTTATGGTGATGTCCAAAATTACAATCCAAATGGAAAAATTGCAACGCCCAATTTAGATCAAATGGCTATAAATGGAGTGAAATTTACAGATGCGCATACTTCATCAGCAGTTTGTACACCAACTCGTTATGGAATTTTAACAGGCAGATATAATTGGAGATCAAAGTTAAAAAGTAGTGTAATAGGGGGCTATTCTAAATCATTAATAAAACAAGAACGTGTTACGGTTGCAGAAATGCTAAAAACACAAGGTTATAATACAGCATACATTGGAAAATGGCATTTAGGATGGGATTGGGCACTTCAAGATGGTCAAACATCTATTAATCTAAAAAAAATAAAGGTAGAACCTAAGATAGATTTTAAGAAACCAGTTACAAATGGACCTACTACTCACGGTTTTGAATATACTTTTGGTTTTTGCGGTTCCTTAGATATGGCACCTTATGTATACATAGAAAATGATATGCCTACTATGGTACCCACAACATATACAGCTTCAAAAGGGCAAAAATTTTGGAGAAAAGGACTTACTTCTGAAGACTTTGTACATCAAACAGTATTACAAGATTTAACAGATAAAGCAGTTCAATATATAGACTCAAAAGCTAAAGATAACAAGCCTTTCTTTTTGTATTTCCCTTTACCTGCCCCTCATACTCCCATTTTACCTTCGGAAGCGTTTTTAGGAAAAAGCAATACAAATATGTATGGAGATTTTGTAATGCAAGTAGATGATGTTGTTGGTCAAATAAGAAAAGAGTTGAAACGTCAAGGAATTTCAGAGAATACACTTTTGGTCTTTACAAGTGATAATGGGTGTTCTCCCAAAGCAGATTTTGAAACATTGGCGAAATTTAACCATAACCCAAGTGGGGTATACAGAGGTCATAAAGCTGACATTTTTGAGGGTGGACATAGAGTGCCTTTTATTATAGAATGGCCAGCTAAAGCACAAAAAAACAAGAGTACAGATAAAACAATTTGCACAACTGATTTTTTTGCAACTTGTGCTGAATTGACGGGTCATAGAATAAAAGATGATGAAGGTGTAGATAGCAATAGTATGTTACCACTAATTACAAAAGCAAAAGATATTGATATTAGAGAGTATATTGTTAGTCATTCAATTAGTGGAGATTTTGCAATCAGAAAAGGAGACTGGAAATTAATTACTTGTCCAGGTTCTGGTGGTTGGAGCTACCCTAGTCCTAAAGATATAAGAAAGCAAAAATTGGATTTACCTAAGATGCAATTGTACAATTTGAAAGATGATATTGGAGAAACAAAAAACTTAATTGCAGTATATCCTAAAAAAGCAGAGGAGTTAAAAGCAGCACTAAAAAAGATAATTTTAGACGGCAGAAGTACACTAGGAACTACACAAACGAATGAAGGAATGGATAATTGGCCTCAAATTGAAGCCATTATAAACTAAACCTTTGTAATGATCTTGCTGTTTTTTACGCGTTATTAAAACCAGTATGGGTGAATTGGGTAATAAAAAGCACGAAAAGAGCAACCCCTTTTTTTAATTTGGATAGATATTTGTAATAATCAATTGTATAGAT
The DNA here is from genome assembly GCF_045063625.1 of Polaribacter sp. Asnod6-C07. Taxonomy (NCBI): domain Bacteria; kingdom Pseudomonadati; phylum Bacteroidota; class Flavobacteriia; order Flavobacteriales; family Flavobacteriaceae; genus Polaribacter; species Polaribacter sp. Asnod6-C07. The sequence goes on from NZ_JBEFOF010000005.1 coordinate 944,542, forward strand.
TTAGATAACAGTTTTATTTGAGTAGAAGAAACAATAGAAAATTATGAAAAAAATAATATTTTTAGCTATCACTTTAATTATGGGATGTTTTAGTGGTATATCTCAAACAAATACAGAAAATACAACAGCAGATTTTTTTGTTTCTACACAAGGTTCAGATAATTGGTCTGGTACCTTAGCTACACCTAATGCAACTAAAACAGATGGTCCTTTTGCAACTTTAGAACAGGCTAAAAACACGGTTCGAAAACTCAAAAAAAAGAAATCAACAGACATTACTGTTCTAATCAGAGAAGGAAATTATCAACTTAAAAAAACAGTAGTTTTCGATTTAAAAGATTCTGGAAATGATAATCAGAATATCATTTATCAAGCATATCCAAATGAAAAACCAGTGTTTAGTTCTGGAAAAGGAATTTCGGATTGGAAAAAAGTAACTAATACACTGCCAAACTTACCAAAAGAAGCAGTTGGTAATATTTGGGTTGCCAATGTTTCTGATAAATTTCTAACGCTTTATGATGAGGAAGGGATGTTGCCACGTGCACAATCAGAACGTTATATGCCTTTAAAAGGAAGTAAAAAGAACAAACTCCTTTTTCCTAAAGGAACTTTAAAAAATTGGTCGAATGTAGAAGATGTAGAGATTTTGGTGCGCCCAACAAGAGATTGGATTGTAAATATGTTACCACTAAAATCTGTTGATGAAAAAAAGGGAGTTGCACTTACCTCTGTTGATGCTACTTATGCTATTACAAAAAAAGGTTTTTGGGTAGAAAATGTGTTAGAAGAATTAGACAAACAAGGAGAATGGGTGTTAAATACAAAAGAGAAAAAAGTATATCTCTGGCCCAGAAATAACAATTTTTCTATTGTTGCTCCTACTTTATTAGAATTGATTAAAGTAGAAGGTAAAATAGATTTTAAAGGTGCAACAGATATTCCTGTGAAAAACCTTCATTTTCGTGGACTTACTTTTAAACATGGAGAGCGTTATACGTTAACCAAAGATGATGCTGGTTTACAACACGATTGGGATATGTTAGACAAGGATAATGCAATGGTTCGTTTTAGAGGTACAGAAAATTGTTCTATAGAAAATTCTCATTTTTTACATAGTGGAAGTGGTGCAATAAGAGTTGATTTATATGGTAAGAATAATAACATTTCTAACAACCATATAGAACAAATGGGTGGAGGTGGAATTCTACTTTGTGGTTATGGTCCAGGTACTAAAGATGTAAATAAAAACAATACAGTTTACAATAATAATATTCATCATATAGGTGAAATTTATTGGCAATCTCCAGGTATTTTTCTTTGGAATAGTGGAGATAATAGAGTAGCCAACAATTTAATTCATAATACAAATTATTGTGGTTTAATAGTTTCAGGTTGTGTTATTCGATTTTTTAAACCCTCTAACAGAAGAGAACAACATAGAGCCATTCGTTGGCATGAAATAGGGAAATTACCTAAAAAATTAACACCAAATGATGTTCGTCCATATTGGCATAGTAAAAATAATATCATAGAAAATAATGAAATTCACCATGTAATGAAAAAGTTAGGTGATGGAAATGGTATTTACATACGTGCAGCTGGAGCTGGAAATATAATTCGTAGAAATTATATACATCATTTAGTCGCAAAAACGGGTAAACAAAGTGCTATTAGAACAGATGGAGGACAAATGGACGTGCTAATTTCAGAAAACCTGATTTACAAATGTAATTCACAAGGCATGACCTTAAAACTCAATAATCGTTTTGAAAATAACATTATTGCAGATGTTGGTCCACCTAGAGGTGGTCTTTATTTAAAATTGGTAGAAGGTCCATCAACAGGAGCAACTTTGAAACGAAATATTTTTTACTCAACTACAGATATGTGTATTTTTCTTTCTGAACCAAAAGCAGGAAAAGGTTTGGTAGGTGAAGATAGCAGAGGTAGAGTGCCAGCAAGAATTAGAGATGTTGACTCTGATTATAATATTTTTTATAGTAAAGCAGATAATACTATTGCAGAAAAGAGGTTAGCTAAATCACAAAAAGATGGAGTTGATAAAAATAGTAAAGCAATAGATCCAATGTTTATGGATCCTGAAAATGGGGACTTTAGATTTAAACCAGATTCACCTGCTTTAAAAATGGGTATTTTACCTATTGATGTTACAAAAATTGGTTTACAAATTAATAAATAATACCATTAGATTCTATTAAAATATATATTGATAAAGATGAAAATTACACATAAGATTAAAAATAAATGGATTCTAATACTAACCTTAATTATTGGTTTTGGATGTAGTTCTGCACAAGTAAATACAACTCTTAAAGCAGACTTTTTTGTATCCACACAAGGTTCAGATAATTGGTCAGGAACATTGGCAGAACCAAATGCAACTAAAACAGATGGTCCTTTTGCTACTTTAGAGCACGCTAAAAACGCCGTTAGAGATTTTAAAAAAGGAAAATCAAAAGATATTTTAGTGTACATAAAAGGTGGTGTATATCAATTAAATAAAACTGTAGTTTTCGATTTAAAAGATTCTGCTGAAGATAATTACACAATTACTTATGCTGCATATCCAGGAGAAAAACCTGTTTTTAGTTCAGGAAAAGAAATTAAAGGATGGGAAAAAGTAACCACAAAACTTCCAGGACTTCCAAAAGAAGCAGAAGGAAAAGTTTGGGTGGCAAATGTGTCTGATAAATTCTTAACGCTTTATGATGATGAAGGAATGCTACCTAGAGCACAATCAAAAGGAATTATCACTGGCGAAAAACAAAATGGAAGAAATCGTCTTAAATTTCCTAACGGATTTTTAAAAAATTGGGACAATGTAAAGGATGTCGAAATTAAAGTAAGACCTCATCATGCTTGGATAACAAATATGCTACCTGTAGTTTCTGTAAATGAAAAAACAAATACAGCTAATACTTCTATTGATGCAACTTATGCTATGAATGTACTTCATTTTCTAAAAAAAACAGAGAACTGTTGGATAGAAAATGTAATAGATGTTTTAGATAAAGAAGGAGAATGGGCATTAAACACAAAAGAAGGTAAAGTGTATCTATGGCCAAGAAACGATTCTCCAGTATTTGCGCCAACATTAATGGAATTAATTCGTGTAGAAGGAAAGATTAGAGAATCTAAACAAGAAGACATTCCTGTTCGTAATTTACATTTTAATGGTTTAACATTTAAACATGGAGAAAGATATACTTTAACTTCAGATGATAAAGGTTTACAACACGATTGGGATATGATGGATAAAGACAATGCTTTGGTTCGTTTTAGAGGAACAGAAAATTGTAGTATCGAAAATTCTCATTTTTTACATAGTGGAAGTGGCGCAATTAGAGTAGACTTACATGGTATTGGTAATAAAATTTCTAACAACCATATAGAACATATGGGGGGAGGTGGAATTCTCCTTGCAGGATATGGACCAGGAACTAAAGATGTAAATAAAAAGAATACAGTTTACAATAACAATATTCATCATGTAGGAGAAATTTATTGGCACTCACCAGGAATTTTTGTGTGGCAAAGTGGAGAAAATTACGTGGCAAACAACTTAATTCATCATTTAGATTATACAGCAATTATTTTATCTGGTTGTATGACTCAATTTCTTGCTAAAAAAGGAAATGGAAGAGAGCTTTTAAGAACATTTAGAAAGGACGAAATGCCAGCGTTTACAAAAGATGTAACTTTAGATGAAGTATTGCCTTATTTACATACACATGATAATATTGTAGAAAACAATGAAATTCACCATGGAATGCAAAGACTTGGAGATGGTAATGCAATTTACATTCGTGGTTCTGGTAAAGGAAATATCATTCGTAGAAATTATATTCATGATATGGTAGCAGATATGATTATGCAAGCTGCAATTAGAACAGATGGTGGGCAAACAGGAACGTTAATTACCGAGAATATTATTTTCAATGCTACATCTCAAGGTATCCTTACCAAGTTAGATAATAAAGTAGAAAACAATATTGTTGTAAATATTATTGCTCCACCAAGAGGATACTATTTGTCTGTAAGAGAAGGTCCTTTAACTGGGGCAACTATTAAAAATAATATCTTTTATGCATTTACAAACGAATCTAGATTTATTGATGAATTACCTCCAGGAAAAGCAGGAAGTTCGGAAGACAGAAGAGGTAGAGCATTGGCTAGAGCCATGGATGCAGATACAGATAACAACATTTATTTCTGTAAAACAAATCCTGAAAAAGGGAAAGAATTGATTGCAAAGAATCAAAAAAACGGAATAGACAAAAACAGTAAAGCAGTAGATCCACTATTTGTAGATGCCGAAAATGGCGATTTTAGATTTAAACCAGATTCACCAGCATTAAAAATGGGAATTAAACCTATTGATTTTTCTAAAATAGGTTTACGTAAAACAAATAATATAAAGGAATAAGGATGTACAAACAAAATGTAAAATAGTTTTATCAACAATTGTTTGCTTTAAGTTTTTACTTGATTTAAATACTTAGTAAAATAAAGCTAGTCTTAGCTATCTATTAAAATTTCTTTGACAATTATAAATGCTCTGACAAACATTAAAATTATTTATCTATTCTGATATAGAAACTGTCATAGAAATTTTTATAAAATCAGATAATGAAACTATTTTACATTTAATTATAAAAAACGTTTAATACAACTTCTTCTTTTTTGGTAATTAATTTTACTTTTTCTTTAATATTGCATGCATCTATATTTTAAAAAAAATCTGATACGTTAAAAAAATATTTTAACTTTAATTCTGTTCTACTTCATTTATTTTTTGACCTCTCAACATTTCAAAAACTTCAATCATTTCTAATAACTTCTCAGATTTTTTTTCTGCTAAATTTTGTTTTTGACTAACATCATCCTTTAAATTATACAATTGAAATTCAGGTAAAACACCTACATCAATATTTACTTTTTTATTAAACCTCCAACCTTTGTATGGTGGAATCATTAGCCAATCTCCACTTCTTAAAGCTGTTCTAGAATTTGCTTCAATTATTAAATGACCTCTTCCCTTATCTGTTTTTCCTAAAAATGTATTTATTAATTCTTTACTATCTGTAGAATTTTCTGTAGTTCCTGTTAAGTTTGCTAAAGAAGCTAGTAAATCCATCTGGCAAACAATAGCATTTGAAATTGAAGGTTTAATTGTTCCTTTCCAATATGTTATAAAAGGGACTCTTGTACCCCCTTCTAACAAACTGTATTTACCACCTCTTAAACCTCCTTTAGGGTCGTGTTTTCCCAATTTTTCTACAGCATCATCATAATATCCATCATTTAAAACGGGTCCATTATCACTAGAAAAAACAATTAAAGTATTTTCTAAAACACCTTCTTTGTCTAAAGTTTTTATAAACTCTCCAATCACCCAATCTGCTTCTAAAATAACATCTCCTCTTGGTCCCATTCCAGATTTACCCACAAATCTTGGATGAGGAGTTCTTGGCACATGTGGTTGTTGCATAGCATAATATAAAAAGAACGGATTTTCTTTATGAGTTTTTACATAGTTTTGTGCTTTATCTAAAAAATGATCTGCCATATCAATATCAGACCATTTTGCAGCATCTCCACCTTTCATATAACCAATTCTAGGAATTCCGTTTACAATACTATTATTATGTCCATGATGCCATTTCATTGTTGTCATTTCTGGATTAGATTTAGCTGTTGGTTCTCCTTCAAAATTCTTTTTATAATTTACTTCAATAGGATCGTTTTTATCTAAACCAACTACATAACCATTATCTATATAAACTGTTGGAACCCTATCTTGTGTAGCTGCTAAAATATACGATTCATCAAAACCTACTTCGTTAGGACCTGGAGTAATTTTCTCATTCCAATTTACATTACCACTTCCTAAACCTAAATGCCACTTACCAACAATTGCTGTTTGATAGCCTTGTGTTTTAAGTATTTTTGGTAAAGTTTGTTGCTCTTCATTAATAATTAAAGGAGCAGAACCCGATAAAATTCTTGCCTTTTTATTTCGCCAAGGATACACACCTGTTAATAACGCATATCTACTTGGTGTACAAGTTGCAGAAGATGCATAACCGTTTGTAAATTTAATTCCTCCATTGGCTAAAGCATCAATATTTGGCGTTTGTAATTCTGTTGCACCATAGGCACTTAAATCACCATAACCTAAATCATCTAAATAAATAACAACTATATTTGGTTTTCTATTTTTCGTAATTGTTTTTGTTTCTTTTTTTTCTGATTTGCAACTTAACATTGCAAAAAAAGACAAAAGAGAAATTTTAAAAATGATTTTATTTAAATACATCAGAATAAATTAAGTATTGATTGATTTTATAATCAAAAATAAGAATACGGCTTTGATACATTGGGGTAATAATCATACTAAAAAGGTAAACAAATGTCTCTTATTTCTATTTTATGAATTTTTAAACACTTAGTTTTCAAATATTAACTGATTTACAAATTTTTAATCGTTCTACTCTAAAATTAAAGTATTAATTGATTTACCCGATATTTTGACACTTTTTTGATTAATATTTTCTTTTAAAGGTTTTAAATCGGAATCTTTATTAGTTACATATATTTCTTTTATGTTACTATTAAAACTTACTTTAACTGCTGCTGATTTTTGATTAACCAATACAATAGCTATAGAGTTATCTAAATTTTTATATCCTGAAATTAAAACTCCTTTTTCTAAATTTTCAAGAGAATTTTGATCTTTATAATCTAGTTTAATTCGTTTTGCTTCTGGTCTTATAAATCTTGAATAATTACCTAATCCCCATAATAATTTGGAAGTTTTAAAAACACCATCTTGTTTATTTTTATCATGATAAATCAACCCGTCTTTATAATTGTATGGAGATATTGCCAACCACCAATGCCATGCACTTGCATTTGCAATCGTTAAATCTGCATGAATTAATCGTGCTACATATAAAGCCGTTTTCATTGTTAAGCCCTTGCCCTTGCCTCTTATTTCTGCATTATTTTCTAGAATACAATACTCTGTCATCCAATATTCTAAATTCGGATATTTGGTTAACTTGTTACTTATTTCTTCTCTCTTTCTTTTTAATTTTGAGATATTCCAAGTGGTAAAATAACTATGACCTGCAAACTTTGGTGCCACAGATTGTAAATTTCCTATATAAAGTTCGTTTTTTGGATTAAAAAATACTTCTATTTGATTACTTCTATTTTTCTTTCTTTTTATTTCTGACGTTAAATAATCTATTTGTCCTGCTTCAGAGACTTCTAATTTAGCATCTAATTGATGCATTATAAAAACAGAATCAATTATTTTTGTTGCTTTTGATAACTCATCATTATTCCAGGGAGAACCTTCTTGCTTTCCGTTTTTCCAATCCCATTGTGGTTCATTAAACGGACTGATATAACTAAATTTTAGATCTAAGCTATCCTTAAAATGTCTTACTACATCTTTTAAAAATAACGCATAATTTGCATAATTACTTCTTTTTAAATTTGTTGATAATCCATCATCAGAAAATGCTTTATGATTCTTTGTAAATTGCACTGGTGGACTATTTACAAATCCAATAAAAGAGGAAACACCTCTTTCTTTTGCTGCTTTTAAAAACCATTGTTGACCCGATTGTCGATTCCAATTATAAGAACCATCATTATTTAGAAAGCCTTCTGCCCTTCTCCATTCATCTTTAATTTTACTACTCTCTTTTTGTTCTGTACTTCCTGCACCAATGTTAAATCTCCAAGTAGTAAGACCAATTCCTTTAAACGTTCCGTCATTATTTTTTTCTGTACTAAATAATAAATCGGCTATTGCTTCTTTTTTCTGTAAAGGCCATTCCCCTACAAACTGCGCAGACCAAGCATCAGATGCTCCAAAATTATGAACCGTTTGAAACTCCACATTTGGGTAAACTTTAATATTTAGATTTTCAATTTTATTTTGTGAAAGTAAAAAAGCATTAAAAAATAAGAATATGATGAATGCTTTATATTTCATTTTTTAATGATTTTTCTTAAATTTATTAGGCACAAAATCAGCATCATATTTTGGGTTTAATTCAGTTGGGATTGGCGCATTTATTTCTGTTCTCCAAGCATTTAATTTCTCTAATAATTCTGATGCTTTTTTAGGATAAACCTCAACTATATTGTTTTTCTCGCCTAAATCTGATTTTAAATTATACAATTCAATTTCGTTATTTTCAAAATATTGATGTAATTTCCAATCTCCATCAATAATAACAGAACCTGGTCTTGTTCTAAAAAAAGGATCTCTTGCTTGATCTGTTTTAGCATTATAAGCTTGTAAGTAAATAGGAAAATGATAATATAAACTTCTGTCTTTTATTATTTTCCCTTTTAAAATTGGCAAAATAGATATTCCATCTAATACTTTTTTAGGCATATTTACATTTAAAATATCCATAAAAGTTGGATAAAAATCTAAATTGGTAATAGGAATTTTAGAAACTGTATTTGGTTTTACAACTCCATCCCAAGAAATAATATATGGCACTCTAATGCCACCTTCGTAGTAAGAACCTTTACCTGCTCTTAAAGGATCTTGATTAGAAATAGCTCTTATTCCACCATTATCAGAAGTAAAAACAATTAATGTGTTCTTTAAATTTAAAGCTTTAATTTCATCTAAAATTAAACCGATATTTCTATCAACAGTTTCTATCATACCTGCATAAATTGCCTTCTTTTTAGATGAATTACCTTCCTTTTCTGAATATTTTTTTTCTAATGCAGAAGTAGTTGACAAAGGTGTATGAACCGCATAAAAAGGCAAATACACAAAAAACGGCTTCTCTTTATTATCTTTTATAAACGAAATGGCTTCTTGCGTTAATCTATCTGTTAAATTTTCACCTTTTTTATGATCAATAATATTCTTGATATTATATGGGCTAAAATATCCATTCTTTCCTGGATTTCCATTATGACTTCCGCCAACATTTACATCAAAACCCTGTGTTTTAGCATCTTCCCCTAAATGCCATTTACCAAAAGTACCTGTTGTATAACCTGCTCTTTTTAACATTTCTGCAAGTGTTACATTTTTATCAGCTAAAACTACTGTATTTTTAATCGGAATTATTTTTCTAGTTTTTGTGTTTCCTCTATCAGAATTACTAACTGTATAAATACCATGTCTAGGCGTATTTTGCCCACTAATTAAACATGCTCTACTTGGTGCACAATTTGCAGCAGATGCATATCCATTTGTAAACTTTAAACCACTTTCTGCCAGTTTATTAATGTTAGGAGTTTCGAAAAATGTACTTCCATAAGTTTCAGTATCCATCCAACCTAAATCATCTACATTTATATAAATAATATTGGGTTTTTTTTTTGAATCTACAAAACTCTGAGCGTTAACAGACAAGTATCCAATTAAAAAAAAGATATAAAAACACTTTATTTTACACATCATTTTAATTTCTAATTATTTCTGTTAAATCGTTTTAATCTTTGTTTTTTATTTGTATCGCCTCTTAAAACTCTTTTCATTTTATTGGGGTTAGTATACAATATTTCTTTATTTTCCATCAATCTTTGATGAATATGATGCGTAACCTGCATCCAATCTTGTTCTTCTTGCCAAAGTGGAGCTTTCATTTTAGCTTCCCAATTTGTAAGCTCTTTTTGTAATAATTGATATTGATCAGGGTCTTGTTTTTCTAAATTTATAGTTTCTCCTAAATCTTCTTTTAAATTGTATAAAACAGATCCATAATTTTTTAAACGAATCATTTTATAATCTCCTATTCTTGCACCTGCTTCCTCTAATTTTCTCCAAAATAATTTATCATGAGGGTTTCCTGTTTTATCGCCCTTTAAAAAAGGTAATAGATTTACACCATCTAAAATTAGACTATCATCATTTTTAATATTTGCAGCGGCTATAGAAGTAGTAAAAATATCTAGAGAAGAAGACAATCCTTTAAAAGTTTGCCCTCCTTTAATTTGTGCTGGCCAACTTACTACAAATGGTACTCTATGGCCCCCTTCAAACTTATTACCTTTCCATCCTTTTAAAGGACCTCCACTAGAATCATTATTTGCGGCTCCACCATTATCACTTAAAAAATAAATTAAAGTATTATCGGCAATTCCTAATTCTTCTAACTTCTGTTGTAGTTTACCAATATTTTGGTCTAAAGACCAAGTCATGGCTGCTAAATATTGTCTTGGATGGTCTTTAAATTTTTCTAAATCCTCTTTTTTAGCCTCCATAGGTGTGTGTACTGCATTATATGCTAAGTACATAAAAAATGGATTTTCTTTGTTATCTTCAATATATTTTACAGATTGATCTCCTAAAACATCTGTTAGATAACCATCAAACACCACTCTTTTTCCGTTATTTTGTAGCATTTTTCCTTTTCTAGGATTTTGTATTGGAAAATATGATCTACTTCCAGTTTCAAAACCATAAAACTCATCAAAACCCCTTTGATTTGGGTGATCAGATTCGTCTTTTCCTAAATGCCATTTACCCAATGCCATTGTTTTATAACCATTGTTTTTAAACACATCTGCCATTGTAGTTACATCGTCAGAAAGTCCTATTTCTCCAGAATCGCCATAACCTGTTCCATTAGCTTCAAAACCAAAACGCTGCTGATATTTACCTGTAATTAAGCCTGCTCTACTTGGTGCGCAAACGGTTGCACTTACATGTGCATCTGTAAAAATAACTCCACTTTTTGCTAATTTATCTATGTTAGGGGTTTCTAAATCTTTAGACCCCATAAAACCAAAATCTGCATAACCAGCATCATCAATTAAGATGACAATTACATTGGGTTTATTTTCTTTTTTGGTAATGTACTGTCTATTTCCTGATAGAAAAAAAGCACAAAATATAGTGATAAAAAAATTTTTCATATTAAAAATTTATAATTCTATTATAATGAGAAATCTTTAGTAAAAAATAAACTTTTCATTAAAAAAAAGAGGCTATTTTTAGATAGCCTCAACTTTTTAATGAACTTAATTTTTAATTATTTTAAATATTTTATTATTAGTTTTACCTTTAAGTTCAACAAAATATAAGCCACTGTTTAAATTACTAAAATCTATTTCTAATTTAGAGTTACTTTGGCTGATTTTGTTTTCTAAGATCTTTTTTCCTGTATAACTAAAAACAGTAACTATTTGATATAAACTATAATCCTCTGAACTTATGGTAAGTTTATTAATAACAGGATTAGGGTACGCAATTATTTTGGAGAACTCATTCTTTTGGATACTAAGAGCACCATCAACATACACAGTAAAACTATAACTAGATTCACAACCGTTGTTATTTATTCTAGTAACAGTATAAATTCCTGCTTGTGCTGATGTTATGTTATCAATAATAATTTCTCTTGTAAATAGTGCTTCATAACCATTAGGACCAGACCAATACCAAATACCATCTCCACTTGAGTTAGGTCCAAATGTAACTTTGTCTCCAGATGCAACATATAATTCACTTTTTTTATTGGTCCAAGCTTCAGTATTTATTCTTGAATAAGGGTTAATACTAGGTAAAGAACTACAAACCGCAGTAACATTATACACTATATCTGTACTACATCCTCCTGAACTAGTATATGTAGCTACATAACTACCCTCCATATCTGCATAAAAGTTTTCAAATTCAATTTCTCTTGTAGAAGCACTATAATTATTTGGTCCTTTCCATGTCCATGTGCCTTCTGTAGCAGGTTCTGGTGATAATTTTAAATACTCTGCTACATCAATTGAAATATTATTACCTGTTGTTAATGAATTACTTCCTATTTGATAATAAGGCGTTGTTGCAGGAGTTGAATTACAAATTACATTAACAGACATTGTTAAAGTGCTTGTTTCTCCACTTGAACCTGTGTACGTTGCCACATAATCTCCTGCCATACTTGAATTTACACTTGAAATAGATATATCTCTTGAGGTAGCAGTAAATCCATTTGGACCATCCCAAGTCCAACTACCATTAATTCTAGATTGAGGCCCAAAATCTATATTGTCTCCTTCGTTTACAGTAATTGAAGTAATATTATCTCCAACCCAAGAGTTTGCATTGATACGATGAAAAGGATTTAATTTATAATCTATTTTAATAACAAAACAAGTAAGACTTTTAGCTTTTACATTTGCTAAAAATTGATTATTATTTGTTGCTTCAAAAGTATTTTTTACACCTTCAATTTCTGAAGATTCATCCCAATAAGTTGTTTCGACAATCATGCCTTCTTTAAGCCCTAAGTTGTTGATATCGATTAACAAATTATTGTATTCAGTGTCACTTTTATTAATAACCCATAAAGCTATTTGATTATCATCTCCAAAAGCCATAGTACTAACATCTGACATGTTAGTAATTGACGAATTAATGTAGTTTTTATTGACAGCCTCTGCTGCAAACTTTTGCATTATATAATAGGATCTCATTCTAACAGCCTTAGATCCATTGTTAAAAAATATAGGTTTTCCATAAAATCCATTCTTTTGAACTTCTTGATAACCTCTTGGCCAGATTTCAAAAATTAATTCTCCTTGTAACCCACCTTTATACATTTCACTTTTTTCTGTGTAGATGCTTAATGGATAATCTATACTTACATCAGAAGTTATAAAACCACCACCAGCATGCCCTGTTTCATCAGCAAAAGCATACTTACCTGCATTTTGAGCAGCAGTAATAAATTGTTGCCATGTTTTGTTTTCTCCAGACCATAAATTATGAGAACTAAAACCATACACATACTGGGCAACATCATTGTTTACATAATTATTTACCACATTTATACCTTGAGAAATAGACCAAGTACCAGAATCTACAATAAGAGGCATGTCTATATTTCTTTGTTGTAAAATAATTATTAAGGCCTCTATAGTTGCCTTAGCTCTACTTACCGTTAAAACTTGTACCCATTCTTTAGAAGTAGATAAATAAGTAATTGGTACTCCTGAGTTTTTCATAAACTCTAGATAATCTGCTAAAAATAAAGCATATTTTTCTGCATTAAAAGTTTTGGTACCTGTAGCACTACCATTAACATATGCATAATCGTAAATAAATGTTGGTAAATTATTTCTATCACCCTGACTGTAACCATGATAATCTGATTTCATCGTTGCAAAAAATTGAATATTAGGATTCACTTCCTTCATCATTTTCATTGCAGTGACATCTCCATCATAAGTTGAAAAATCCTTTTGCCCTTCAGTCATCTCTTGTAATTTATCATACCTTACACGAAAAGCATTAAAAGGAATGTCTTTTGTTACCCAATCAATAATTTCTTTTTGATTTCTAGATTTTAAAAAATTTGGTCCACTTCTTTCCATATCTCCTCCCATTAATGAAATGAATTGTTCCTTATCATTTGCGTTTATAAATATCGATTGAGCGTACCCTTTTAAGGTAAACAAGAATAAAGTAAATACCATAATGATATTTACAAAAACAACGTTGTTATGTATGATTTTTTTAGAGTATTTTTTTTTCATAATTAGTGTATTTAGTTAAGAGATGACAATCTATAGAACTTGATAAATATACATGGCCTATTAATGTTTCACATTAAGGGTATTTTTCGCTATATTTAATAAAATCAGTTATAATACCAATTTAACCATAGAATGACTTATTGTTATTTGGTATAATTAGAATATTTAAACTGATTTGTTTTATAAAAAAATGAGAGATATTATCTCTCATTTTACATACTAAATTAAAATAACTTGCTATTTTTTTATAATTCTAATTGTCTTAACAACATTTTCTATATCATTAATACATTTTACAAAATAAATACCACCAATAGATAATTGACTAGTATTCACTTGACCGTTAACAACTTTAGAAACTTGTATTTTAGATCCTAATACATTATAAATCTCAACAGAACTTACTTTTTCTGAAGTAAAATTTAATTGATTTTTAACTGGATTTGGATATGCTTCAAAATCTTTTTCTGTAGTTATTGATTTTGTAGATAATACCCCTCCATTGTTACTTAGAGTTAAAACTTCAGCATCAGACAATGCTGTGTTAAAAATTGCAATATTGTCATATCTTTTCTGAATATCTTGAGTTCTTCCATTATTACTAACTGAATTTTCATCAAATAAACCAGTTGTTTGGTTTAAGCTAGATCCCATATATCCTAAAAATATTTTTCTATTATCCCACTCCCCACTTTCTTGTGCAGTTTGTGAAGTTGATAATAACACACCATCTTTATACAATTTATATTTTTGATCAGAAGATGTGTATGTTAATGTAACATAGTCATAAAGAGGAAGAGCGTTCGTATTTGCAAATTTTATAGACCCTCCAGGAGTACCATTACCTCCAGACCCATCACCAATGTGTAGGTCAAGACCATATACCCAACCCCCTGATTTTTGTAAAAGTCTATCTTCTTTCCATATATTTCCGTCAGATGAATCTTGTCCAACTATGGTTAATATTGATGCTGCTGACCCCATACGATGACCAAAAGCTGAATATTTCATAGAAATAGAAAAATCTCCTTCGCCTATAACATTTTCATCAATCATTAAATGACCTGTGTAATCTAACTGTATTACCTTACTTCCTAATTCAGAATCTGTAATAATTATATTAGGAGATTGGCTAAGTCCAGTTTGTTCTTCAGTATTGGTTTCTAATGCTAATGTGGTTGTTCCATCATAATAGTATAGATTTGGAGCCCTATATATGGTTATGGTACCTGTAGGTTCAACATTAGTAATACCAGTAGGTAAATTATTTAATGGATCTGTACCTTCAAAATCTAAATAAGCAGTTTGTGAGAACCCAAGAGTCCCTACAAGCATCAACCCTAAGAATAAGTATTTTTTTTTCATTTTAAAATAGTTTTAGTTAAATTATTAACCAAAACTAGTTAATTACATTAGTAATCAATGGGCTATATTGTTTCAATATAGGTTGGGGAATGTTGCATTTAACATTTTTTAGGTGAGTATAACAACTTCTATAAAACTATTATTAGAAGTCCTAAATTGATTTTGTCTCAATTAGAGGTAGCGTATATAAAAACAGATAACAATTCCAATACTGTTAATTGCCATTAGCCTTTATAAAAAGGAATTATATTATGTAATTGAAATTAATCTAATGAGATATTCTTTAAATTTACATTGTTAAACATAAAAGATAGATTTTACTTTATTTCTTTACCTATCTTTTTAGCCAAAACTTTATATCCATCTTTGGTAAGGTGTACACCATCTTTAGAAAATTTAAAACTCTTTTTCATTAACTGATGAACATCTATTAACGTTACATCTTGCTCTAAGGAAATTTCTTTAACAATAGGAATTACCCAATTATTAAGAGCTTCTTTACGTTCTTTAATAAATTCCTTTTTTGGGTTTTTCTCTACCCAAATAGGCATAGGTGTTAATACATAAATCTGAGTATTTTTATTCTTTTTCTTATAACTTTTTATCAATTTTAGGTATTCACTTTTAAACTCTTCTTTTGCAGAACCATTAAATTTTGTTGGACGTTTAGGGTCTAAAAACCATTTTGGATTTGCATCATTTGTACCAAACATAATTAAAACAATATCTGAACCAAATTTTATAGATTTCTTATACTCATTTATTTTAGCATACGGAAAATTGCTACCATCAATTAAAGTTGCACCTCCTTTTCCAAAGTTTTTCACTTGGTATTCTTTGCCTAAAAAACCTTGTAAAAACTGTGGATATTGCGCTTTTGTATTACTATCACCTACACATGCTACTTGTATTAGCTCCCTAAAAAGTGTTGGCTTACCTTTTACATATCCTAACTTTTTTAAGAAAACATCTGTATCATAAGTGGTTAAATTATAATATTTATTTCCTCCTCCTTTTCTAAAAAAATCGCCATTAAAGAATCCATGACCAACATTTTCTACTGAAACTAATTTACAATCATTTCCTAACTCATTTGCTATTTTAGTAAATCGAGATGCATTTTCAAAAGGAACTGTTTTGTCTTTTGTTCCATGAAATAATAACATTGGTGGTAAGCCTTTTTTAAGTTGATGAACTGGTGATATTTCTTTTTCTCTACCTACAAGTTTATTGGCTCCATACCCTTTTTTTGTAGTGTCTGAAACAGGATTGTAAGCAACAACTGCATTAGGTATAGCACTTATTGATAAATTTTCGTTCTTATTTTCAAAACCTTCAATTACTGATGTAGACAAAGCCACATGCCCACCAGCAGAACCACCTGCAGCAACTATTTTATTAGGATCAATATTAAATTCTTTTGCGTGTTCTCTAACCCAACGTATGGCAGATTTACCATCCTCTACACATTCCAAAGGAGTTGTTCCGTGTGTATTTTTTATTCTATATTCTGCAGAAATTGCTAACATTCCTCTTGATGCAAAATATTTACTTTGTTGATAAAATTGTTTCGGATTTCCACTAACCCAACCTCCACCAAAAAAGAACACAATTGCAGCAGTTGGTTTTTTAGACACTTTAGGTTGAAAGATATGTAAATACAAACTATCCCCATCAATTACTTTGTACAATAGTTTTTTATCTAGTTGTATATTTTGTGCTCTCATTGTAAAAACTGAGCATATAAATAGCAAGAAAACAATTACCTTCTTTTTTGATTTCATTTTATAATTTATTTAGTTTCTACTTCACTTCCCCACCAATCTTTATTTGGTTGCCAATCTGGAGAAAGCATTTCTTTACGTTGTTTTTCTAAACTTGGTAATCTTTTTGTTTTCTGATTTTCTAACCATTTTTTACGTGCTTCTTTATTCCATAAAGGATCTTCTGTAGCATAATGTGTACCCATAGATTTTAACCAAGTTAACAGCTGTATCTTCATTTGATTTGCAATTTCTGACTGACTTTCTGCAATATTATGAGCCTCTTTTAAATCGGTTTCTAAGTTGTACAATTCAATATGTAAATCTTCCCAATAATAAATCAATTTCCATTTTCCTTTTCTAATGATAGAGCTTGGTTCTCCTCCTTGGTTTCCATAATGAGGATAATGCCAATAAAGTGGTCTCTCATCAATTTTTTCTCCAACTAAAAGAGGTTTTAAACTTACTCCGTCTTTATGATTTTCTGGTTTAAGAGGCAAGCCAGATAAATCTAACAACGTTGGAAATAAATCTGTACCAGAAACAGGAACATTAATATTACTACCATTTTGTTGTAACCAAGGCACATCAATAAAATATGGTATTCTTATACCACCTTCCCATTGATATCCTTTTCCTCCTCTTAAACTCAATTGGTTGGTAGAAAAATTATCTCCAGAAGTAACCCCACCATTATCTGATGTAAAAACTACAATAGTATTTTTATCTAAACCTAAGTCTTTTAAGGTTTTCATTACTATACCAATAGCATCATCTACTTGTTCTATTAAACCAGCATAAACAGGGTTATCTTGGTATTTTCTGGCGGGTAAAACGCGCTCCATTTCAAATCCATTTTCATGAATTCCCATTTTTTCTGCTTTGTTTCTATACTTTTCCCATTTTTCTTTTGTAGTTTGTATAGGTCCGTGAACCGCATAAAAAGAAAGGTAAGCTAAAAAATGTTGATCTTTGTTTTTAGTAATAAAATTACTTGTTTCTTTAGCCAATTTAATTGATAAGTTTTGACCTTTTTCTTCTGGTAAATTTGGCAAATTTGGGTTTTTATATGGCGAAAAATAACCTCCACTTGGGCTTCCTGATTGAAACCCGCCAATATTTATATCAAACCCATGATCTGTAGGCAACGATTTTTGCTCTTTGCTACCTAAATGCCATTTACCTGCAAAAAAAGTAGCATATCCTTCTTCTTTAAAAGCTTCTGCTAACGTTAAAGCATTAGGGTCTAAATGTTCACTAAAATTTGGTGGTAATAATTTAGTATATCTTTTTTTTGTTTTCCAGGCTTTCCCGCTTAAATTTTTTCCTTCAAACTGAGTAATTCCATGTCTCGCAGGCGATTGACCTGTTAATAAACTTGCTCTTGAAGGACTACAAACTGTGCAAGCTGCATATCCATTAGTAAAAACGGCTCCTGAATTTGCAATTTTATCTATGTTTGGGGTTTCGTAATATTTACTACCCATTACGCTTAAATCTGAGTAGCCTAAATCATCAACCAAAATAAATAGAACATTTGGTTTTGTTGGTGTTTTAATAGCTAACTCTTTTACCTTTTCTGAATTAGTTTTACATCCTAATAAACTAAAAACCAGTAAAAATGTAAAAGACATTTTTTGTATAGATTTAATCTTTTTTTTCATTATATTTTATGTTTAATCAATATTAAATTTCTCTATTATAAAAACTATTTTTGTATACCTGTAACATTATAATAAATAGATTGTCTAGTTATTTTTTTGTTATTTAAAAGCAAAAACAGTTTTATATAATTGGTTTTGATTCTTTATTCTTTACTTTCTTAATAACTCAATACAGAAGCTGATGGTAATGGCACATTATTTACCTTTCTCCATTCTGTAAGTTCTTTTAATAATTCAGTAGCTTTATTACTGTTTTTATCTGCAATATTTTCTGCTTCTTTTAAATCTTCTTTAAGGTTGTACAACTCTACTTTTCCACTATTTAAAAACTGAATGAGTTTCCAATCTCCTTTTCTGATAACAGAACATGGGGGATTTTTATAGGTACTAGCAAGATGCCAAAAGAGAGGACGTTCTTTCAATTTTTCATTTTTCAACAAAGGCACTATAGAAGTTCCATCCAAAATACCTTTATAATTTTTTACTTGCCCCAACTCTAAAAATGTTGGAAAATAATCCATTCCACTTATAGGTGTTTTAGAAATTCCTACATCCACTTTTCCTTTCCAATTGACAAAAGCAGGTACTCTTATTCCACCTTCGTAAACCTGACCTTTTGCACCACGCAATGTGTTTGTGTTACTTGTTATTCCATTAAACCCATTATCTGACGTGAAAATTACAATGGTATTTTCTCGCAAACCTTCTTTATCTAAATAATCAAAAATACGTTTTACATTCTCATCAACAGAGGCAATCATACTTGCGTAACCTGCTGCTTGCACTTTATTTCTAATTCCTTGCCCAGTAATTGTATCTGCTTGTTTTTCCATAAACTTCTCAAGCCACGCTTCATTCCTTGGCACAATAGGCCTATGTGGTGCATAATAATGAAGATTGATAAAAAAAGGTGCTTCTTTATTTTTTTTGATAAAAGAAATCGCTTCATTTGTCAATCGATCTGTTAACCATTCGTCCTCTTTTTTATCTTGTATAAATGGATTTTTAAACGGAGCTTGATAACCTCCACTTTCAGATTTATATCCTTTATCGTAACCTCTTGCTGGGTCTCCCCACCAAGTACCTCCAACATTTTCATCAAATCCTTTTCCTATTGGATAATATTGTTGAATTTCTGCTGATTGATGTTGTTGTAACCAATCTAAAGTTCCATTTTTAGGCTGGGTTAAATGCTTATCAAAGGGATAGTTTTTTTCTTCTTTAGGATTGGGCCCTACCACATGCCATTTTCCTATATGAATAGATTTATAACCTACTTCTTTAAGCGGTTGTGCATACATGGTGTGTTTTAAATCTACTGTCCAACGTGAAAAAATATTGTGTTCACTATCCCCCCTTTCTAATACAGGAACATTGTACACCCCTGTTCTAAAAGATTGTTTTCCAGTTAACAAAGCTGCTCTAGATGGCGAACACATTGGATACATGTAAGCATCTGTAAACACTAAACTTTCTTTGGCTAGCGCATCTAAATTTGGTGTTTCAAACCATTTACTGCCCATAAAACCAACATCTTGCCAACCCAAATCATCTGCCATAATAAAGATAATATTAGGCTTTATTTCTTGAATTTGTTGAGCTTTACAAGCTGTTATTCCCAAAAGACAAAAAACGAATACTTTAAAAAATCGTATCATTTTAAACGTTTTTTAGTTAAAAACTGTTTTAATATCTTTAATACTAACTCCAAAAAGTTCTTTCACTATAGGGTTTAAGGTATCTTCATCTGCTTCAATATGGCAAGTTAACGATACATGTGTTCCGCTTTCACCAGCTTTTAATGCCAATGCTTTTGATGAAGTTTCTAACTCATAAAAAGGGCCTAATGGTTTTGTACCAGGTTCTGGTTCTCCATCATTATAAGCATTAATTACATCTCCCTTAAATGGATCTTCTTGAATTTCCCACATAGAATTTACATAATCTGTAACATTTTTAGGTTTATTGTATTTTACAATGGTTAAAATACCATTTTTAGAATCGTAAGAACCAGCAATGTTTTTTGCTCTCATAGGAGTTAAACCTATTTTACTTCTGTATTCTCCATCTCCTTTAAAGAAAATTGCATTTTCCTTAACCACTAATCTATCTGCAGGTACTTTTCCAAAGTAAGTATCATTTACAATAGTTCCAAGATCGCTGTTATCTCCCTGAACATAAGGAATTACTATGGTAGTATTTGGCGAATGATTAAACATTCCTAGTAACCAAATAGAAAGCAACCCTGTTTCTTTTTCCCAATTAGCTTTTCCTAAATTTGTAAGTGTATTGGTCGTTTGATATGCAACCGTTTTTAACTCTTCTGAAAGAGTCTTTAAACCTAATTCTTGTTGAATTTCTTCTTTTGATAAAACAGCAACTTCACGTTCAATACCTAAATCAAATTCAAATCCAGAATAATTTTTTAAAGTTGCCTTTTTGGTGAAAACTGCTTTGTTTGATGAAACACTTTTCACATCAAAATGTTCTAAATCTATTAATTTAGGTGTATACCAATCATCTAGAGTAAACTCGTCTCCTTTTTTAAAGAAGATAGAATATTGTCCTCCTTCTGGCCCTAACCAAAAACGTTCTTCTCCTCCAAATACGTTGATATGCTCTAAAGTATCTTTTGATTTGAATAACTCTTTGTTAATCCATCCATAGCTTCTTCCCTTTTCTCCATATGCACTACTGGTCATCACTCTTCCTTGTAATGCTGCTGAAACTGCTACTTTAGAATTGTTAGATTCATCTGAAAGTTCAATTAATTCGATATAATTTTTCATAAAAGATACATCATCACCATAACTATTTCCATCTACATTACTTTCTTGTTCTTTTTCTGTTGTCTGCTTTTCTGATTCAGTCTTCTTCTCAGTATTACAAGATGTGATTGTTAGGCTTAACAATAGTAAAATTGCAATGTTTTGAACGCATTTAAAAAGTGTGTTTTTCATTCTTTAATAATTTAGTTTTGATTCCTATTTAGCTTTTGGTCTATAAGTATCTAAAATAGCTTCCATTTCTTTTACAATTTCTGGATACTGATTGTACACATTAGTAGTTTGATTTTTATCTATTTCTAAATTATATAATTGTGCTGGTTGTGCATCTGGCTTTAACTTTCCATTTTCCATGTCACTATTTTTTCCGCCCACCAAATTTACACCTGCTGGTCCACCCCAAGCATGATGATGTGGCTTAGAACCATTAAATCCACCACTACCTTTAGCAGGAATGTACATCCATTTTCCTTTTCTTAAAGACAAGTTCTTTTCTTTTCTTGGAGCCAACAACAATTCTTTACGAAACTCTCCTTCTTGTCCCATAAAAGCAGGTAGTACATTTATACTATTTTTATCTGTTAAGTCGATTGTTTTTTCTTGCTTTGTAAGTGCTGTAAAAGTCGCCAACATATCTATGGTAGAAATTAATTGATCTGATGTGGTATTTTCTGGAACCTTTCCTGGCCATTTTACAATAAAAGGTACACGATGTCCACCTTCCCAAACACCAAACTTAAAACCTAGTAAATCTCCGTTAACCTTATGTCCTTTTTCTACTGCAATTCTACCACCCAAATTTAACATTGCTCCATTATCACTGGTAAAAACAATCATGGTATTTTCTGTTAATCCATTTTCTTCCAAACTTTTTACAATTTCTCCTACCATCCAATCTAACTCATGTATATAATCTCCATAAAGACCAGCTTGACTTGTTCCTTTAAATCTTGGTGCTGGTGTAAATGGGTGATGGATATTGGTTGTAGCAAAATATAGGAAAAACGGATTTTCTTTATTTTTTGAAATCCATTCTGTAGCTTTTTCGGTTAAATACGTTCCTGTTTTTTCATCATCATAAATTTGATGTGCTTTTAATCCACCTGCAAAAAGGTTATCACTTTTTTTAGAAGCTTCTTTAGGAAATGTTGGAGTTGGTGAAGGTTTTAAATCGCCTTTATAATTTCTACCCAAATACACCAAAGGATCGTCTTCATTATACCCCACAATGGTTTTATTTTCTACATACACGTAAGGACTTCCACTATTCACAAAAGGAACTCCCCAATAATAATCAAAACCTACTTCGTTTGGTCCTTGTCCTAAAGGAACTTGCCAATCGTTTTTATCATCTCCAAATCCTAAATGCCATTTTCCAAGACAGGCTGTTTTATATCCCTTATTTTGAAATACTTTACCCAATGTTAATGTAGCAGGGTCAATAATCAACTTAGAAAGTGTAGGTAAAGGTCCCCAACTATCTACTTTGATAGGATATTCTCCAGTCATTAACGCATATCTAGAAGGTGTACAAACTGCTGATGCTGTATGTGCATCTGTAAACATTCTCCCATCCGTGGCCAATTTATCAATATTGGGTGTTTGCACTTTTGTAGCGCCATAACATCCTACATCTCCATAACCTAAATCATCCACAAAAATAAAAACCACATTTGGATTTTCTTGTGCTTGTATTTTTACCAAACCTAAAAAAAACAAAAACACACTATTTATTATTAATACTAAAACTCTTTTTTTCATATTATTCTATTTTAAACTTATAAGACAACACCCTTAACTACTATTTTATATAATTATAAAATCAAAATACTTATTCTGCATCTGCATAAAGTACTTGATCCCAATTATCTGTTCTAAAAGGAAGTGCAGGCAAACCGTGTTTGTTGTATATAGTTCCGTTTGCATTGTTTTTCCAATTGTATCTTACTGCTACCGGGTTTTTAACTTTAGAAGAACTTACTATAATTTTATTTCCATCTTGTTTTACCTGTGCCTTATGGAAAGTTTTATTTTCTCCTGCAATATAAAATGCAGGAATTTTACCCATTGCAGCACCAACAGAGTGTAATTGAGAACCAGGTGTTTCGAATTGAATAATTAATTTTTCAGCTTCTATTTTATAAGATTTTAAGAAAGGACCAGTGTACACAACCTCTTTTTTTCCGTAAATGTTATTTAATGCGATTAAACTTAACCTACGTCCTACTTCTTTTTTTTGCGGAGGATGAATATCATAAAAAGCCCCAATATCTTGTGTAGCTGCAACTCCTGTATTTGGCAATTTTAACGCTTCTAACTGTGCTTCTACAATCCTTGGAACACCAAATTTATCTGGATAATTATAAGGTGCTATTTGTACAAAATAAAAAGGAAAGCTGCCAATATTCCATTGATTTCTCCAACTAGTTATCATATTAGGAAAAAGTGTTTTGTATTGTTTCCAGTTTAAAACATTTGATTCTCCTTGATACCAAATTGCGCCTTTTATCTTATAATTTGTTAAAGGAGCAATCATACCATTATATAAATTAGAAAACTTATTCTGCTTCCCTTTTTTTAACATTGTTTTTTCTATACCTTCTATAGGTGTCCAAGGTTCTACCTTAGTTCCTCCCCAAGCTGATTGAATTAAACCTATGGGTGTATTTAATTTATCTGATAATTGTTTTCCGAAGAAATAACCTACTGCTGAAAATTTTAATACTGTTTCTGGTGTGCATTCTACCCATTTTCCAACACAATCTTCTAAAGTGGTATCTGATTTTTTTCTTTGTACTACAAACATTCGAATTGACGAAGAAGTAGCTTTTTGCGATTCTTCCCAGAAATTTACAATTGGTTTTTGACCATTTCTAAAACCTAACTCTCTTTCCATATTGGACTGCCCAGAACACAACCAAACCTCTCCAAATAAAATATTAGAAATAGAGAGCTTTGTAGAGCCACTTATTTTCATCTTCCCTATTTTTCCTGCTTTAGGTGTACTAACAAATAATTCCCATTTACCTGATTCATCTGTTATTGTTTTTATTGATTTAGACCAAGATAGATTAACAATTATATTTTGTCCAGGATTATCCCATCCCCATATTTTTACTTCTGATGATTGCTGTAACAACATATTATCAGACAAAATTGAAGGTAATTTCGTTTGAGCTGTTAATGTTTTAAACCCTACAAAAAGTAAAAAACAACATAAAATTCTATTTAATAATAGTTTCATAAATATATTTAATTTTTTTCTTGAATATTCTTAAAAGAAGGTACTCTTTGGTCTATTCCAACTACATCAATATCTCCTAGTTCTTTTCTTGCTCTTTCAGCTTCTTTTAATAATTCTTGTACAATTTCTGGGTGTTTGTGTGCAATATCTGTCAACTCTCCCATATCTCTATCTAAATTAAATAATAGTGGACGTTTTAAAGCGATTAATCCTTTACATCCAATATTTTTTAGATTTTTTCCTCCAAAAGGTTTTTCATCTTTATTTTTAGACCAAAAAGGCTGATCTTCAGAAGTTCTTGGTAAATGTAATTTCCACTTTCCTTTTCTGATCGCTTGTAGATTGATACCATTGTAATAATACACATAGTCATGAGGCGTATCACCCTTCCCTGTTTTTAAAATTTTGGTGATGTTTTTCCCATCAATCACTCTGTCTTGTGGGATTTCTGCACCTGCTAAGGAGGCTAAAGTTGGCAATAAATCCATAGAAGATAAAAATGTATTATTTACACCTATAGCAAAATGATCTTTCCATTTGATAATGGCAGGAATTCTAAAACCACCTTCCATAGTTGTATATTTTCCTCCATTTAACGCTCCTGCTGATCCTCCAAAATGACAAATAGCAGGTCCATTATCTGATAAGAAAACCACAATGGTATTTTCATCCAAACCTTTTTCAGAAAGTGCTTTGGTTAATCTCCCTACATGATGATCTAACTCCTGAACATAATCGCCATACAAACTCCCTTTTGAGGTTCCTATAAATTCTTTACTTGGTTTTATTGGAGAATGTACTGAATGATAAGCTAAATACAGAAAAAATGGATTCTCTTTATTTTCTTCTACATATTCAATGGCCTTGTTGGTATAGTCTCCAATTAGTGTTTCAAAAGCTATATTTTCTTTTACTACTTTATTATCGAAATAGATATCATCTAAGTCTGGGTGACTTTTATGCCAATTAGATTGTAATCCATAAAAATGTTGAAATCCATGGTCTATTGGTTGAGCTCCTTTATGAAATCCTAAATGCCATTTTCCTATGGCAAGTGTTGCATAATCTTTTTTTACAAGTAAATCTGCAATGGTAATTTCTTCTTTATCTAAACCATAGTTTTTGTGTTTTTCACCTGTCTGTTGAGCTACAGGAAATCCATTTCGTATAGGATAACGTCCTGTTAACAAAGCTGCTCTTGATGGGCTACAAACAGAAGAAGCTACCTGAAAGTCTGTAAATCTTAATCCTTCATTAGCCAAAGCATCAATATTGGGTGTTTGCACATCTTGTGCTCCATAACAACTTAAATCACCATAACCTAAATCATCTGCAAATAAAATAATGATGTTGGGTTTATCTTGAGCAAGCATTTTTGTATTACTCACCAAACAAAGCAGTATTGTAAATAAACTTATCCTTAACATTTTCGACACATTTCGATTTGACAATTCAATTTTTTTCATGTTTTATTTTTTATTACTCCTCCCAAATATCCGTTCTAAAAGGATATGCTGGAAGCTCACTTTTGTTAACTAAATTAACCGTTGGTTTCCCAGAAAAAGCATAACGAATATATTTTGGATTTTTAACTTCTGGAGAACTTAAAAGAACTGTTTCTCCTTCTAATTTGGCAGTAGCTTTTACCCATTTTTGAGAATTGTCTGTAATCCAAAATCCAGATGGTGCTTTTCCATTCGTAGTTTTTAAGCCTTCTGCATGGTTAAAATGGACCAATAATTTTCCTTGTAAAACCTCAACTTTTTTAAATATAGGTCCTTGAGCTTCTCCCTTTACGTTTAACGTTTTTTTAGCAGCTAGTAATGCTGTTCTTTGCCCAATAGGTAATTTGTCTGTAGGATGAATATTTTTAACATCACCTAAATCAATGGTATTTACAACAGATACATTTGAAAGTTCTGTAGCAGATAATTGAGATTCTCGCATCCAAGCCCAAGATTCTTCTGTAGGACTTTCAACATCAATTTGTTGTTTTGCTTGTGTTCCTTTTCCATAACCTGGAAGCATCACTATCATAAAATGCATTTCATCATCGTTCCAATTTTTACGATATGTTTGAATCCATTTTTTTAAAACTTCATCATAATCTTTCATACCACAAACTCTATGGAACCAATTGGCTCCTTCTACCTCTGGTAAACCTTCTATATAACGCGTATTTCTTTCTCCTTGGTACCATATCAATCCTCTGTTAGCAAAAGGAATTAAAGGATGCATCATTGCATTGTAAATAATATTAGAATTGCGTCTTAAAAAGATATTCTCACCTCTTGTCCAATTTTCTTTATGGATGAGTTTTTGAATTCTTGCAACTCTTTCTTTATCAGCATCAAACTCTTGCATAATGGTTTTAAAGTGAGGTAATTCTTTAGTCATAAATCTTGGCATCCAAGCTTCTATAGAAGAGCTTCCCCAAGAGGCTTGAATAATTCCCACAGGAACATTTCCTAAATTGTTTAAAAAGTAAGCAAAAGAAAAAGCTACTGCACTTTTAGGATGTGATATTTCCCATTTACCTGGTGCTTCATTTTGTTCTTCAAGCGCTACCTTATTTTCAACAAAAAAACTACGAATGTTTTTAGCCAAAGGAACCAATCCTCTAACTTCTGCTGAAGAATTATAACTCATTACCATGTTAGATTGTCCTGCACAAATCCAAACTTCTCCTACCAAAATATCTTTAATGACCAATTTTTTATCTCCTTCAATCATCATATCTTTTCCCTCAAAAGAGGTTTCCAATGGATCTAAATAGATCATCCATTTTCCATTATTGCCTGAAGTTGTCCTTTTTGTTTGACCATCAAACTTCACCGTAATTTTTTCATTTGGAGTACTAGTTCCCCAAACAGGTAATTTTTTTTCTCTTTGCAATACCATATGATCTCCAAAAATATTAGCTAACTTTAAAGATTGTGCATTTAACGTAAAGCAAGTAATGCTTAAAAATAGTACGACTACAGTTTTTATTATATATAAGTTTTTATTCATAATTATTTTATTTTTTCTCTTTTAATGGCACAATATTATTAGGTGTAAAATAAGGCTCGTTACCTAATGGTCTGGCATTTTTTCCTCTATTTTTATAGACTCCAATATCTTCCTTTGCCCAAGCTAACAACTCCATCAATTCTGATACAACTTCTGGGTTTTCGTTGGCAACATCAGTAGTTTCGGCAATGTCCTTTTCTAAATTATACAACATTGGTTTAAAGAATAATACACGATCTTTTGGTGCACTATGAACAGGCCATTTTTTATAAACAATAGAAGTTGGATCTGGCTCATGTGCCAAATGTAATTTCCATTTTCCTTTTCTAACCGCACGTAAAATATGGTGTTGATAATAGAAAAATGGTCGGTCTAATGCTGTTGATTTTCCGTGAATAATATTTGAAATATCCAAACCATCAATCACTCTATCTTTTGGTACTTCTGCTCTAGCAATTTTTGCAATGGTTGGCAATAAATCTATGGTTGCTACAATATTTTCTGATGTTTTTCCTGCAGGTACTTTTCCAGGTGCACGTATAATGGCAGGAACTCTAAAACCACCTTCCCAAGCTGAAGTTTTTGCACCTCTTAATGGTTCTGCATGTCCACCATGATCTTTTTTAATCCACCAAGGACCATTATCACTAGTAAAAATTACATAAGTGTTTTCATCTAATCCTTTTTGTTTTAAATGCTCTAAAATTCGTCCTACATTATCATCAATTTCCTCAATCACATCTCCATACAAACCACCTTCTGATTTTCCTCTATAAGCATCAGAAACCGCCAATTTAGTATGTGGCATAGTGTGCGCTAAATACAAGAAAAAAGGTTCTTTTTTGTTTTTTTCTATAAAACGAATAGCTTCATCTGTATAACGTTTGGTAAGTGTTGACATATCAGCATTTCTTTCTACCAAATGATTACCTCTTATCAAATGAACTCTAGCATCATTACTTCCTGGCGTAAAAAAAGATTCGTCAAAACCTTGATGCATTGGCAGTAAATCTGGATTGAATTTTTCAGGATTATGACCTGCCAAATCCCATTTACCAATCATTCCTGTTTTATAACCCACAGGTTTTAATACTTCAGCTATGGTTACTTCACTTAAAGCTAATTTAGGATGCGGTGTATCACCATTATCATTACGAGCATTTCTCATTGGATAAGAACCCGTCAATAAAGCGGCTCTTGATGGACCACAAACGGTTTGAGCGTAGAAATTAGTGAACTTAATCCCCTCAGATGCCATTTGATCTATATTGGGTGTTTTTATGTTTGGAGAACCAAAACAGCCCAAATCTTGATACCCTTGATCATCTGTAAAAATGATGATAAAGTTAGGTTTTTTATTTTTCTGAGCACTACACGAATTAAAGCATAACAATACTAAACTCCATAAAATTAATTGCTTCATTCTTTTAAGTTTTTATTTTGTTAATGGCTTATGATTTTTTACAAAAGCTGCGGGTCTACTATTTTTATTTAACTCCTGCTCAAACACTTGCATTTGTATCTTAAGCTTTTCTACTATTTCTTGATGTTCTGTTGCTACATTTTTTGTTTCTCCAATATCTTTTTCTAAATTGTAAAGTTCTGGCAATCTTTTTTTAGACACTCGTAATTTCCATTGTCCAACTCTAACTGCTTCTAACTTTTCTTTGCTATAGTAAAAAAAAGATTTGTGTGGACTTTTACTTTTTTCTTGTAATGTAAGCGTTATATTTTTACCATCAATAACACGATCTTTAGGCAATTCTACTCCTGCTAAATGAGCAAACGTAGGTAATAAATCCATGGCAGACATCAATTCATTATTTACAGTTCCTCTCTTAATTTTAGCTGGCCATTTAACCACTGTTGGCATTCTCATACCTCCTTCATAAGTACTTCCTTTTTTTCCTTTTAATGGTTTTGCACTTCCTATGGTTGGACCATTGTCTGATGTAAAAATGACAAAGGTATTTTCTTCAAGTCCATTTTTTTTCAATGCATCTAATATTTGACCTACAGACCAATCAATTTCTGCTATGGTTTGTGGATATATTTTATCTCTAATTTTATAGTCAATTCCTTTTTCATTTTTTAACGCTTCCCTTATTTCTTTAGGAGCGCTTTCCATAAATTTTGGTGATGCCAACAAAGGACGATGTGGACTCGTATGAGGTACATAAACAAAGAAAGGATTCTCTTTATTTTGTTCAATAAATTTTACAGCTCTTTCTGTAATTCTTTTATTTAAATAATCCGGATCTGGATCTAACTCAACAACCTTTTCGTTATCTAATACTGGTAAGGATGGAAAATTAAATTTCTTTTGATTTTGATGAAGTGGAAAAATATCATGACTATAAGGCAGTCCAAAAAACTCATCAAAACCTTGCTTATTTGGCATAAATTCTGGCTGATCTCCTAAATGCCACTTTCCAAACATTCCTGTTTTATAACCAGCTTGTTTTAATACCTCTGCAATGGTAATCTCTTCTGGATTTAATCCTTTTGAATCTGATGCTAAAAGTACAGGAAAATTATTCCCTGTTGCCAATCCAACTCTTTTAGGATAACTTCCTGTCATTAATGCTGCTCTTGATGGAGTGCACAAAGGTGCTGCTACATAAAAGCTAGTAAGCTTCACTCCTTCTTTGGCCATTTGATCAATGTTGGGTGTTTGAACATGAGCACCTCCAAAACAACCCAAATCTGCATAACCTTGATCGTCCGTAAATATGATGACAAAATTAGGTTTGTTACTCTTGTTTTCTTGACTAAAAGCATTACATGCGAACAATGCTAAAATCAACCATATTTTACTATTTATTTCCATATATGACTTTTTTTAAAAATGATGAAATGTATCCTCCTAATTCTTGATACCCTTTTTCATGGTAATGCACATCATCCTCTCCTTTTCCATTTTTTTGATGGATTTTTTTTGAAATTTCGTAAATATCATTCATCACAATATCATTTTCTTCCATCACACGACGTGCAACCTTATTATATTTAATCTCATCTTCTGTATACCTTCCTGCTTCTTGAGTGGGCACATAAGAAGTGGTTACAAATATTAGTTTGGCATCTGTTTTTTGTTTGATTTTTTTTACAATCGCTCTTAAATTACTTTCATAATCTGCCAAAGAGAATGTAATCGTCCCCTGTTTTTATCTCTTTTTCCTTGAGTTTTAGACTCTGGATGTCTGTAACGCAAATCCCACAATCCCCAATTGAATTGAATGACATCCCAATGCTCATTTCCAATCCACTTTTCTATATTTTTTAATCCTTTTCCTGTGTGTTGAGCATTTCCTGGATTGTGTTTTACTAAGGCAATATCTTTTAAATTTTCTTGCACAAAAGATGTATATCCTATAGAAATAGAATCTCCAATAATTAATACTTTTTGCTGTTTCTTGTTAAACGCAAGAGCAATGATGACAAAGAAAGTTACTAAGAGTATGCTTGTTATTTTTTTCATATTTCTTATAATTTTATCGTGTAACTTTGGCTAGCACCTATTACTTTTTTTCTTAATTTCTTAGTTCCCATTCCTTTCAAAGTAAAACGTTTTAAGGTTATTTCTCCTGATAGAACTTTTAATACTGCTTCTTTATCTTTCACTTCACAAGTTCCCCAGCTATAACCGTTACTCCAAAAATAAGTCCCTGGATTTGAGGTAAATTCCATTGATTTTTCTACTCCTGAATAATGAAAACCTGAAGTAGCCAAAACACCTGCCCAAGCCATCATACTACGTGCATAATGGTGACCATATTCTGCTTCATTAAAAGGATTTCTTTTTTTACCATCATAACGATTTCTAATGTCTTGAATGGTTTTTAAACCTTCTTTTTCTTGACCTTCGTAAAGCATGGCTACAGCAGCTGTATGCTCAAAACCAGTCATCACTTCTGTAAAATAAGGAAAAGGTTGTTTGGGCCTTTTATTAGGATAAGCGGCCATTAACAATGCAGATTCATCTCCGTATGCATACGATCTCATAAAATTAGGATGCTTTAATAAGCTTTCACGATAGTTGTATTTTAAGATTGATTCATTTGTCTTTTTCACATTCCCCTTATCTACCAAGTATCCCAAATCTAAAATATGTGCCATGACTTGTCCTACCAACTGATCTACCAACACTCCTTCTCCTAATTGATATTGTGGATCATCGTCAACCAAACGTCTTTTTACACGAATCAATCCTTTGGCAATACTGTCTAAATGCATAGGTGGTACAATTTCTTGTACATAATATTCTCCATTAAAAAGGTTTTTATCCAAATATTTAGAACCGTTTTCATATAAGGATTTACACGTTTTAGCAAACGTTTTTTCTCCTAAATAATTGGCCATTTCTTCTGTAGCACGCAAAGCACCCAAATACCATAATCCCATTTGAGGATTAGGTCCATAATATTCTACATCCATAGTATTGTGCTGACTCCCTTCCATCACTCCATCTTTATCAGGATCCCATCCGTTAGGTATCCAACAAAACTCCAAGGCTTTTTTTACATTGTCCCAGTTTTCTTTTAAAAAGTCATCATCACCAGACAATTGCCATTCACGGTAATATTTCATAATACTTCCCATTTGTCCATCGGCAGCTGCCAATCCAAAACTTGTTGCTTTAGTTTTTAGTGGTAGATTAATACGATAATTCATCATTCCTCTTTTATCAATGGCATAACCAAACTCAACATTACGCATATTTTTTGCCACATCTCCAAACAAAAAGGGAATGGTTTGCTCATAATTCCAAACATGGGTACAAGTACCTGTTCCACTTCCATCATTATCTTTAATTCCTTCCCAACCTAAGTAATATCCAGATTTGGTTTTAAATGCCAATTGTGTTCTAAAGTGTGCCAAGTTAAAAAGTGCTGCTTCTTTAATAATTGCTGGAGCATCACTATGAATAAAAGCATTGACAAATGCTTTAGTTTCTTGTTCTAACTTTGGGATTCTAGCAACGTGTTTTTGAGCTACTTCCCAAGAATCTTTGTATTGATTTGCATAAAAATTACCCACATTTGCTTTGTCATTTCCCCAAGCCGGACGGTTTGGAAAATTCCATGTAATGAAAAAACGAATGACTTTTTCTTCATTAGGAGCTAAAATTGTTTTCACAGCTAAAGATCCCATATTATTTTTTTGATCTGATGTTCTTTCTTCCAAAAGTCCATCATCTGTATAATCATCCCAAAATTCTAAAGTACTATTTCCCCATTCTCCAGGTTTCCATGCTGTACGATAAGAAATTTCTTCTTGGCTATTGGTTACCATACTAAAAGTACCCCATTGCATACTTTCTTTATCAATTTCTTTATTAGCGGTGTAATGAATTCCTTTGAATTCATTTTCTTCTTTGTAAGTATTAATA
Organism: Polaribacter sp. Asnod6-C07; assembly: GCF_045063625.1. Classification (NCBI taxonomy): domain Bacteria; kingdom Pseudomonadati; phylum Bacteroidota; class Flavobacteriia; order Flavobacteriales; family Flavobacteriaceae; genus Polaribacter; species Polaribacter sp. Asnod6-C07. The sequence goes on from NZ_JBEFOF010000005.1 coordinate 977,319, forward strand.
TTTTGATAGGATTTTCCTTCTTTACCATCAAAACCTATAAAGTTAGGAATGTTTCCTGCCAAAGAAATAGTAATGGATTGGTTACTTGTATTTTTTACCTTATAACTTAACACAACCATTGGTAAACTACTATCTTCTGTATTTCCAGGAATTAACGGATTGAATGCTCCAACTGTTACTTCTAAAGGGACTTCCTTGTCTGTTAATAAAACTTCTCCAAAAGGATATGCTGTTTGAAAAGTAGCATTTGAAAATCTTGGCAATCCATGGTTTGGAGCTCTAGAACCATAATATCCTTCATCATATTTAACAGGTACAGGCCCTTCTAAAAGCAAAGCCTTTCCCTTTTTTTGTGCTTCTTTATAATAAATAGAAAAAAACGGTGCTCTATTAATCACAGCAACTCCTGCGTATTTTGGAGTAAATCCCTTAGCTGGGCGACTCATAATTTCCCAATCTTCTAGCGCACCTCTCCCCGTTAATGAAATAGTTCCAGTTCCAATCCCCCCTACTGGCATGGCTATTCTATCTGTATGGTTTTGATCATAAGACTTTAAAACAGGCCATGTATTTTCCTGAGCATTTGATTGAACTAACACAAAAAGTAATACGACCAAAAGATGCATCTTTTTCATTTTATTATATTATATGTATTCATTAAATATTTTTTTACGCTTTTAAACTCATCGTTTAACAATGGCTTTTCATAAATTAAAAACCTTGCAATTTCTCCATCAAAAGATTCATGTCCTGGATGGTTGGTCGCATTTCTCTCCTGACCAATGGCCATTTTAGATGGATTTGCTTTTGTATTTACCGGAAAAACATCTTCTGCTATAGGAGTTACTGAATTTATAAACAATTCCATTTTTGATTTGTCAGTACCAGCTTCCATTCTTCCCATAACCAAATAATATCTTGATGTTTCTAATTCTTCTAGACTTATTACATGCGGACTATTTTGATGCCACAAACCTTTACCCAAAGCATTTCTAGCTCCCATCCAAACTTGATTTGTATCGCTCAATCCTGCCCAAAAACCTTCATAACTTCCTTGCTTATCAACATTGGTGTTTCGTAGGTTTCCAAAAAAAGAATTAACTCCAGGTTTTCCTAGTACTTGTTCATAAACCGATATTACCGCAAACCATGTATAACCACTTCCGGTAGTTAAATGATCAAAAGCATCTTCTTGATGATTTACCAATTCCTGACGATGAAACACAACACTATTGTGCCCATTTAGTTCAGCAACATTCATTTTTAATCTTGGCATACCAGAACCTGGTATTTTTCTTCCTTTATTCTGTTTGTCAAAAGATTGAACAACATTGTTTTTAACACTATTTTTCCATGAACTCACTCTATTTCCTTTTTCTAGAGTAATCCCTTCATCTGGATTTAAATCAACCATCAGCCCATTTTTAACGGGAAGCACTAACTCCTTTTCTCTTTTTCCTGATGCCCAAATAATTCCACCCTCTACTAGCTTTTGATAGTTTGGATTTCTATAAATCTCAATTGTATGACCTAAAGATGTAAAAAATGAACGACCTCCATCATAATATTGGTACCAAGTAAAAGGGTGATCTCCTCTCATTTTTGCATTTCCTTCATAAGAATTCTCATCTAAAGACAATAATACATTCACTTTTCCCCTAGGATTGTAAGAAAATGTATGCCACTCATCTTTAACCAACCATTCCTTAGGTAAATGACTAGTGGCTAAGTGATTGTGATTTTCCACCAATAATTTGGCCTTTTGTACTTTAGGATGTTTTTCTAATCGTGTTCCTATCAAGTTTTCATACCAATCTTGAAACTCTTTGTTTTCTTTCCAAATAGCTCCTGCGCAATGAATTCCTACAAAACCTCCTCCTCTTTTTATATAATTTTGAAGCGCTTCGTATTGCACTTTTGAAAAAATAGCTCCTTTATTTCCACAATTATTATTAAAAACAATGACATCAAAAGACTCTAAATTTTTAGTTGTGATGTACGCAGTATCTTTAGATGTTACTACTTGCCAATGATTGATTTTTCCTATATCCTCAATCATTTGCAGGCCTACTTCTTTAGACTTGTGTTGAAACCCGTTATCTGCCTGAAAATTAAGCACCCTTATTTTATGTTGTGCACTAAAATTTTGTACACAACATAGATATAAAAGTAAAAGACAAATGATTTTTTTAGATTTCATTATTTAATTTTCTATAAACTTTATTTTTTCTTAAAACTTTAAACAAGCAGGCATACTTATTTCTACTCGATACTCTGTTAATGACAACATACCATCCTTATCTACTTTAAAAACAATAATATCCTTCCCATACTGATTGGCAACTAATAAAAATTGACCATCAGGTGACAAAGTGAAATTTCTAGGTTGATTGATTCCTTCAGTTAAGTGTCCTTTGAGTTCCAATTTTCCAAAGGGTAAAACCTTAAACACAGAAATACAATGATATCCTTTTTGATGTCCTCTATTAGAAGTGTATAAGTATTTTCCATCTGGAGATACATGAATATCCGCAGCTGTACTTCTTCCTTCTATTCCATCAGGTAATAAATTTTGTTTGTCTACTACACTAAAAGTTCCATCCTCTTTAGGCGTTAAAGCCCAAACAACACTACTGATTTCTCCCACTACATACCATAAATTCTTGTTAGGATGTTTTGCCATATGTCTTGGTCCATCTCCAGGATTCATTTTTAAGGCTATCTTACCAGCAGTTGGCAATCCTTCTTTTATTGGATATGAAATAATTTCATCTGTTCCTAAATCTGGCACATAAATATATTTCTCATCTTTTGAAAAATAAGTACTGTGTGGATGTGGCACTTTTTGTCTAAAATGCACACTAGAACCTTGATGTTTGAATGATGATAACTTTGTTAAACGATTATTCTCTACTTTATAAACTACAATACTTCCCTGCCTATAATTGGCAACTGAAACCAATGTTTCATCATTATTTAAAGTGACATGGCAAGTAGTAGATCCTTCGGTTTCAATTTCTTGTTGTAATTGATAACGACCATTGTTCTCTTTATTAAAAACACTTAATTTACCAGTATCAATTTCACTTACGGCATAAATTTTTTCTCTATTCTTTGTTACACTTATAAACGAAGGTTGTTCTGCATTAACTATAAAACCTAAGTTTGTTATAGCCCCTGTTTTAGGGTTAAAATCCGCTTGATAAATTCCCTCACTAGTTCCTTTTGTATAAGTTCCTATGGTTAAAGGAATTGTTTTATCATCTATATTGATAAATGTTCCTTGTTTTTCTGTCTTTTTAGAAACAGAACAACTAGTACTTATAATTAATAAGCTAAAAATTATTAATGTGAGAAATTTATTAAACATCACTTTCTATTTTTTATTTTAACAAAGTCTAATCTTTAATAAATTTATACGCAACTTGTTTATCTTCATCAGTAATTACTTGTAAAATATACATGCCTGATGAAAGATTAGAAACATCTATTTTTTTAATTTTATCTGAACCTTTTTTTAGAACACTACCTGTTAAACTGATTATTTTATAATCTTTAATCGTTTTACTTAACATTAATTCGTTTTGAACAGGATTCTTTAAAATTGTTAAATCAATTAACTCTAAATCTGTTGTTGACAAAGCATCTTCAGATACATTAAAAGTAAAAACATTGATACTATTTTCTTTAAGCTCTGCATCAAATGAAGTAGAAGATGTTGGTGTAAAAGTAGCATCAGCTCCTTCTATATTTACAGTTCCTGCTGAAACAGAACCAGAATTCCAATACTTATGTTCAACATTACCATCTATAAAACTATTTAATAAATTAATTTTAAAAGACGGATAATCTACTGTAGCTAAACTTGGAGACGTAAAATTCATCACCCAAAGAATTACCTTATTACCTTTACGAAAAGCCATTTTTGTAACACCTCCATATTGAGTAGCTGAATATTCTCCACCAATTACGTTTTCTGAAGTAGAAGTTATATACTTACTATCTAAAACATTGTTTGTAAAATGTTTTGCAATATAATACCCCATAAGCCTTTGGGCAGTTCCACCCCATTTCCAATAAATAGAACGGATTTCACTATTTGTACCTCTTGACCAAATTTCGAACATTATTTCTCCACTTACACCAGATTGATAAAGTACTGCTCTTTGCGCATATCTAAAAATAGGTGGTTCTTCTCCATCTAAGGTTCCTGCTCCAGTAATGGTTTCATCTTGATATAATTTTTTTCCCATAGCATTGGCTATCGCTACGTTTTGTGGCCATTCTACTTCTGGAGTATCGTTAGAAGCGTATTCATGATTAGAAAAACCTCCATAAAGATCTTTAGTACCTAAATTATTAACACCATTCATAAACCCTCTACCTGCAGCCATACTCCAAGAAGCAGAATCATTAATCAATGGCATTGTAATATTTCTAGCAGCACATTCATCTTTTAATTTAAGAATAATATCTCTAGATTTCTCTGCATTAATATAACCATTCCATTCTTTTACTGTAGAAAGTGTGTGAATAGGTACATTGTTAGCTTCCATATATTCTAAATAATCTGCTAAAAAAACAGCCCATTTATCTGTATCTACTATTGCTTGACTAGGATTACTTGCGTTAAAGTTTTTAACAATCCAATCTGGCATATTACTATTACTTCCATAGCCATCATAATCAGATTTTAAGGTTGCCCAAAACTTAATGTTTGGATTTACCGCTTTTACTTCTTGCATTGTAGCTATTTGCCTGTCATAAAACGCCCAGTTTTTAGTACCCTCTGTAGATTCTTGATTTTTATCGAATTGTACCCTGCAATAATTATATTTTATATCTCCAAACCCCCATTGAATTACATCTTCTTTGTTTTTAACTGTAAATTGTACAACCTTGGAGCTTCGTTCCATATCACCACCAATTATATCAATTGTTTGTTTGTAGTCAGAAGTATTTATTATTATTGATTGAGCATCTGTAGATGTGCAACTAAAACACAAAACAAACAATAAGTAATATATTTTTTTAATACTTATTGATAATTTTGATGATACTGGTTTTTTATTAGAATAAAAGCTAAGCATTATATATAGTTTTAAATTAATTTAATTTTATTGTTATAAATATTTTCTCTATTGAACAATTAATTTAAAAGTTCGATACTCATCTGACACCAAAACCCTTACTAAATAAAGACCTTCTGTTATTAGTGAATTTAATTTTAAATCTATTTTATTGTTATAAATATTTATTTCATCATTAAGAATAGTTTTCCCTATTAAATTTAAAATTTGAATTTTAGCTATTTTTGCTGTGTTATTGCTACCAAAATTTATAGTTACTTGCCCTTCTGTAACAGGGTTAGGATATATATTAACTACCCATTTAATAATAGAATCTCTATTTGTAGCCACATTTTGTAAATTTCCTGCACTTCGTTCCCTATCTGCTCCCATCATAAATATATATTGTCTTGTATCGTTAGCATCTATAGATATAGACTGACTATAGGTAAAATTGACAAACATAACTGTGAGTAAAAAAAGTAATGTAATTTTACTCTTTTTCGAACAACTAAAAACTTCTATTCGAATACTTTTAAACATAATTAAAGTTTTATTGATTATTCAGTTTTTATCTTTATGTTAAACTGACATCAGCCAATTCATTTATTATTTCTTACTATTATTTACAAATCCATATTTTTAATTTCATATCTAAATAAATGTGCTTCTCCTTTACTTTGTCTCATGCAAATTCCCCAACTAGGTACTTCACTTGAAGTATTTCCATTTTCTAAATGTGGTCTGTATAAACCTGGAGCCATTGGAATTTTAGTTAAGTTTTCTGCTAGAGGAGAAAAATCTAAACCATCTTTTGCCCAATGAATTGACTTGCTCAAAGAAGTTAATGAAGCTATCCCTCCATTTTGATTCCAAATCATCACTTCATGCCCATTTTCTACCAATGGATGTGCATATTTTGTAAATGGTCCTATTGGATTTTCTGCCATAGCTACTCCCATTTGAGTACGTTTAGGTCCTTCTTTTCCATGCTCTATACATCTTCCTTTGTAATACAACCATATTTTTCCATCTTTAACCAGCATACTTGCATCATCTACTCTATAACTATCAAAATCAGACGACACCTCACTATGAGCTATTACAATATTATTTTTAGGTCTTTTAAAAGGTCCATCAGGGCTATCAGCAACCGCAATTCCAATAGCTGTATAATCTGTAGTATGGTTACCTTCAAACTTCTTATTAGGGTTTCCTGGAGTAGGTTGTACACCTGTATAATACATATAATATTTTCCTTTATACCCTAATATGTTTGGAGTAAAAACAGAATGACTATCAAAAGTTCCCTCTTCTCCTAAACCAAGTGCCATTCCTTGCTCTTGCCAAGTATGACCTTCGTCTTCGGAAGTAGCATACCAAATGGTTCCCCAATAACCAGATCTTACAGGCTTATCCATACGAGTATACCAGATATAATATTTGTTCCCTACTTTAATAACATCACTGGGGTCTCTTCTATTATATTTTGATGTTTTTCCTATTCCTTCTATTTCTGAATATGAAAAACTTACTTCTTTTGTACTCTGAACTTCTTGATAATCTTCTGTTTTTTTTGATTGGCTGCTTCCACATGCACTTACTAATATGGTAGCTACCATTATTGTTAAATAAGTAAATGCTATTTTTATATGATTTTTCATTATTTTATAGTTTAATTTTAATTGTATTTCCAGAATTTATAGTCTTATTTTTCAGGTTTTTAGTTCCGATTTTGTCTAAAGAAAATTGATTTAAAGTTAAATTCCCTGAAAGTACTGTTAGCTCAGCTTCTTTATCTTTTACCATACAAGTTCCATAACTATAACCATTACTCCAGAAATAAGTTCCGGGTTTAGAGGTAAAACTCATCGATTTCTCTACAGCAGAGTATTGAAATTTAGTCATTGCTAAAATACCTGCCCAAGCCATCATACTACGTGCGTAATGATGTCCTGCTTCTGCTTCATCAAAAGGACTTCTTTTTTTTCCATCATAACGATCTCTAATATTACGTATCGTTTTTAATCCATCTTCTGTTAAACCTTCTTGTAACATTCCAACAGCAGCTGTATATTCAAAACCTGTCATTACTTCTGTATAATATGGAAATGGTTTGTCTGGTCTTCCATTAGGGTAAGCAGCCATTAGCAACGCAGATTCATCACCCAATGCATAAGAACGATGGAAATTAGCATGAGAAGTCATATTCTCTACGTAATTGTATTTCATAACAGATTCCAAAGTTTTTTTGACATTTTCTTCTTTTCCTAAATATCCTAAACCTACCAAATGAGCAAACACTTGTCCCACCAATTGATCTACCAAAACTCCGTTTCCTAATTGAAAATCTGGTGAGGTCAAATCAATTCCTTTGTTAGAAGTAACATGCATTAAAGATTTAGCTACATTATCTTCAGACATTGGTGGCTCTATATGTTGTTCGTAATATTCGCCATTGAATAAATTTTCATCCATCCATTGTGATCCTTTCTTGTATAAATTTTTACAAGTTTTAGCAAATTTCTTTTCTCCTAAATAATTAGCCATTTCTTCTGAAGCTCTCAACGCTCCTAAATACCAAAAACCCATTTGCGGATTAGGACCAAAATATTCTACATCCATGGTATTGTGTTGAGAACCTTCCATTACTCCATCTTTATTAGCATCCCATCCTCCAGGAATCCAACAAAACTCTAAAGTTTTTTTAACCATAGGCCAATGTTTTTCTAAAAAAGCATCATCCCCAGACAACTGCCATTCTCTATAAAACTTCATAATAGCTCCCATTTGTCCATCAGCAGCAGCTTTTCCCCATTTTTGTCCTTGTTCTAAGGGTAAATACACTCTAAAACTCATCATTCCTTCATCATCTGTAGCGTATTGATATTCTACATCACGCATAGTTTTTGCCAATTCACCAAACAAAAATGCGGTCGTTTGTTCGTAATTCCAAACATGTGTACAAGAACCAAAACAAGAACCTCTATCATCAAAAAGTCCTTCCCAACCTAGTAAGTGTCCACTCTTAATTCTAAAAGCCAACTGCGTTCTTAAATGTGCTAAATTGAACAATGAAGATTCTTTTACCTCTTCAGGTAAGTCACTATTAATAAGAGAATTGACAAAGGTTTTGGTGTTATTTTCTAATTCGTTTAAACGAGGAATGGTTTTAGAAATCACATCCCAAGAATCTTTGTATTGTGTTGTATAATAATTTCCAACTGTAGCTTTTATATACTTTTGAAAACCTGGTTTATCCCAAGTTTGTCTGTTAGGAAAATGCCAACTGATTAAAAAACGAAATGTTTTTTCTTCTCCTGGTTTTAAGGTGTTTTTTACAGCCAAAGATCCCATAGGAGCATTTGCTTGGTCATTTACTCTTTTTTCTAATACACCATCTTCGCTGAAATCATCCCAAAAATCTAATCTTTTTTTATCCCATCTACTTGTCTTTTTTTGCCATGCTGTTCTGTATGTTGTTTGTCCTTTGTTTAAAGACACAAAACTCATGGTTCCCCATTGTTCACTTTTAGGATCTACACCATTACTTGTGTAATGGATTCCTTTTACGCCATCTTCTTCTCTAATAGTATTTAGGTTCTTTATGGCTTTTCCTCTGTTCCCGTCAAAACCAATAAAGTTTTGAATGGTTCCTGAAAGTGATACTGTAATATCCTTATTACTAGTATTTTTAACTTTATAGTTCAAAACCGCCATAGGAATACTACTGTCATCTATATTTCCTGGGACTAATGAATTGTATGCTCCTACCACAACATCTACAGGCAACGCATCATCGCTCAAAAAAACTTGACCAAAAGGATAGGCTGTTTTAAAAGATGCATTACTAAAACGTGGCAATCCATGATTGTTAGAGACTGCCCCTAATGCACCTTCGTATGAAGTTTCTGTTTGCATCCCTTCTAACAAACGTGTTTGTTTATTTCCATTTCCATCCTCAATATAAATAGCGAAAAATGGCCCTTTTTTCTTTACAGGCCCCCAATTTTCTAAAGTAGGATTAAAACCTTTAGCTGGACGATTCATAATCTCCCAATCTTCTAAAGAACCTCTACCTGTTAAAGAAATGGTTCCTGTACCTAATCCGCCCACAGGCATTTTTATTTTTTGAATATGCTCTTGATCGTAGGTTTTTAATACAGGCCAATCTTTACTTTCTTGAGCATTTAAAACGCTTACTGTAATTAAACAGATAACTTTGGTAAATAAATTTTTCATGCTATTTATTTTTATGATTTGTATTCCAAATTATTGAGTCTCCTTTTTTTAATGAAAACACTTGACTTAATTTTCCTTGATAATAAACTCTAAACTTCCCAGTTGTTTTGGCATGAATTGTTGCATTAACCAATTCATCATTCTTCCATTCTATATCAACTTCAAAACCTCCACGAGCTCTCAAACCTTTTATATTTCCATTTTTCCATGCCGATGGTAATGCAGGTAATAAGTGTAAAATATATGGTGCATTGGCAATAGTTTCTTTTGGAGTAACAGGAATAAATTGCTTGTTGTTTTCTGATTTTTTTTGATAAGCAACAAAAGCAGCTTCTTCTATATTTTCTGCTTTGTTATTTACACTTCTTAAGTGACTTTGCAACAACATTTCGCATACTCCAGCAGTTCCACCAAAATTTCCATCAATTTGGAAAGGCGGATGAAAATCAAACAAATTAGTATACGTTCTTTTGGCTGTTAAAAATTGATAAAACTGATACGCTTTATCTCCATTTTGTAACCTTGCCCAAAAATTAGTTTTCCATGCAGTACTCCAACCTGTAGAAATATCACCTCGATGTTTCATAGTAACCAAAGCAGCTTCTGATAATTCTGGAGTGGTTAAAGGTGAGAAATCTCTTCCTGGATGTAGAGCTATTAAATGTGAAATATGCCTGTGGTGATCATCTGGTCGATCCCAATCTTCTGGCCATTCTTGTACCTGTCCATATTGCCCTATTTTTTGAGGGCACAGTTTAGGTATTGTTTGTTGCAAATTTTTTCTAAACCTTGCATCTTTATTTAAAACTACAGAAGCTTCTATACAATCTGTAAATAAATTCAATATTAACTGTTGCTCGTAAGAAGCACCGTAAGCTTGTTTATTTAATTTACCGTGTTCTTTTAGCAAATAAGCATTTTCTGGAGACCAAGTTGGATATGCAATCAAAGTACCATCTTTCCATGGATCTAAAAAGGCTAAATAAAACTCAGCCGCTCCTTTTAAAACAGGATAAATTTCTTCTAAATATTTTTTGTCTTGATTAAAAGCATAATGTTCAAATAAATTCTGGCACAACCATGCTCCTGATTGTTGCATACGTCTTCCGTGAACGTTTGGAGCAGCAAATCCAAACACATTACTATTTAAGCCTGTACTCCAACCTTTATCTATACCAAAAGTTTGTTTTGCTACATGTTTTCCAGATTGTGCTAATACTTTTAACCACTCTGCATAAGGTGAAAAAGACTCAGGTAAATTAGCTGTTTCTACCATCCAATAATTCATAGCTACATTAATATCTGTATGATAATCAGCATTCCAAGCTGGTTTTAAATGCCCATTCCACAAACCTTGTAAATTCGATGGCACTGGTGCAGATCTAGAAGAACTTAACTGTAAATATCTTGCATAATTAAAATATAGATTTTCTAATTCAAGGCTAGAACCTTGTGCTATCAATTTATCTGTTGTTAACCCTGCAGATTTATAATCTAAATTAAACTGACAACGATTCATTAATGCTGACACATCTTTTTGATGATTTTTCTTTAATTCATCATATCCTAATTGAGTAGCCTCTTTCATTTTTATTTCAGCATCAGCTATAAAATCTCGACCTTTAAATGATGGATATTTTGGTAAGTAATCTGTATAAGCAGTAATGAAAATCTTAACATCATTTGCGTTTTTTATATGGATAGAACCATCTTTATTTGCTTTTAAAATAGCATCACCTGCATCTATCCAAACTCTTTGCTGAAATTGAATAGGATCTTTTTCCATAGCAGCTTCTGCGTTCAATACAATTTGATTTCCTTCCGCATTTAATCCCGTAATTTTATGCAAGGTATTCGTCTCAACCGTTAAATCTAAATCAGCTTGTTGAGCTGTATAACGAATTACCATTACGTCATTTGGGTAACTGCAAAAAAACTCTCTAGTAAAATGACTTTTTCCAATAGTATAACTAACAGTTCCTACACCAGATTTAATATCTAAAGAACGTTGGTAATTAGTCACATCCTTTTTTTGATGTCCTGTATTGATATATACATCTGTAAAAGGAGCGTAATTTCCTAAAGGTTGATGACTACTTAAATATTTGGTAGACATACCCTCCATACTGTTTTCTGAAGTTCCGTAACGTCCATTTCTATAAGCATCTCTAACTTTCTCAAAATTTTTATAAGCTCCTATTCTAGTTCCAGATTGTGCTACTGAATCTAATCCACGCTTACTATTCATCCACAAAGTAATGTCATTTAGCATGATATGTTCTTCGGCAATTCCTCCAGAAAACATTGCTCCAAGTCTTCCGTTTCCCAAAGGCAAAGCTTCTTGCATATAGCCATTTTTTTTGTAGTCTTTTCTTTGAGTTTCTGTAAATTCACTCGCAGGCTTATCATAACTCAATAAAAATTGGGCATGTGATGGTATACTTGCAAAAATCAACAATAATAAAGTGATGATAGTTTTCATAATTACAATTCTTTTTTATGAATAATATATATGCTATTTTCGGCTTGTTTTATCAAGTTACCTTTCCATAAACCATTTCCTACATCTGTGAATTCAAAATTTTCTGAAACAGGAGTTTTTCCATGAGACCACAACAATAAAGTTCCATCCTCTATCATTCTAATCTTTAAACTTTCTTGACTTATAGCTTCTAACTCATAAGTAGCTGCAGATAAATATTTGTCAGGTCTACCAATTACAGCCCACCCTTCTTTGATAGGATTTAACAAAAGAAGACGTTCCTTTCTTGATGCCAATGTAAATTGATAATCATCTTTTAACACTTGTGCTGTTTCTTTGTAATAATCATACAACAAAATTCCTTCTTTAGGAGTTTCCCATAATCCATTGTATGGTTGTATCATTCCGCCAGCAAAAGCATAATCTTTTAAAGAAATTTTAGCGTTTACATCTTTATCATCTTGACTTAAATTAACAGCCATAATTGCGGCTGTTTTATTTTTTAACGGAGCAATTACGTTGAATGATTTCCCATCAACATAAGGATCTTGCATTAAACTTTCTGGCAAGGGAACTGCAGGAGCTAAAGTTCCTAAAATACGTCCATCAGCATAAGTTAAAGGCTTTAAAACAGTATCTTCAATATTTTCTGGTTCATCAGACAAATAAACAGGACCTCCAGACAAAGCTCTAGCCACTGCCATTAATCTTGCGGTTTCTTTAAAATTGGCAAAAAACATATCCTGATCTAACCAGTGTGTATGTCCTAACCAAAAAGCATTGGCAAAGTTTTGCACCAAGGTAATATCTAAACGATCTTTAGTGGTTTTATAATCTACACTTCCTCTAATTAAAGCACTGTGCTTATGATTAAAGACATTAAAATTTTGTTGTGCAATACAATTTAACAACATTAAATCTTTGTCTACACAATTTTCTTCTAAAGCAATATTGTTATAGTGTACTCCTAAAATAGCATTACTAGCTCCTGTATTGTTTCTAAAATTATCCGATTGAAAATCAACCTTAATGATATCAAAACCACTTTCTTTGGTTGCCTGAGTCATTTCATGATAAAAAGCATTGGCTCCTTCTTCTGAAATTTTAGGCATGTACATTTCTTTTTTGCCTTTAGGATTTCTCTTTACCAAGTGATCTTGTAACTCAGGTATGTTATGGTTTAATGAAAGTCCTCCAAAATAACCATTAAAGTTTCTCCAAATTCCCATCCATTTTATTTTCTCATCTTTTTGAGCAATAATAGGCTCCCAACCATTAGGAAACTTCTTTTTATCAACTCCAAAAGACAGTAATTGTCCTCCTTTATGATCTAAGTACCCATCATCAATCAACATCCATCTAAAAGGAATGGAACTTTTTTTGATGTCTTTGGCTGCATTTAAAATAATTTCTTCGTTAATTTTATGCTTGTAATGTTCCCAAGAACACCATCCTAAATACCTATAGGCTTCTGGATATGTTTTATCAGACCTCCAACTGATATTTTCTTTAACACCATTCATTTCCATAGCTTGTTCCCAAACCTGTCTTGCAGCTTTATACGGGTTTTTAGATTGTGCATAACTCATAAAAGGAACTTGCACGTTTTCTGTATCTGTTCCATAAGTAGCCATGGTGATGTATATATTGTTATCATGTACACTAAACGTATTTCCCATACGATTGGAAACTAATGGTAACAATGCTAAATATTCTCCATCCTCTTTTTGCAACATCATAAATGCTCCCAAATTAACATGGCTATCCATTCTTGGTGCTTGATGTTGATAATTGTTTAAGTCTGAAATATTATCAAACCAAAGCGGTTCTACCCTATTTCCTGCTGCTAATTTTTCTGAAAATGGACGATAGTAAATTCCTTTTTTAAACTGTGGGAGTTCTAGTTTTATTTCTGCTATAATTCCTTTTGAATCAGGCGTAAGTACTTGTTTATTTAACTGCAAAACACCTTTTGTTTTCAACTGATTTATATCTATACTATTTGGAATATTTTTAAACTGAAAACTTTGGTTCTCATTGATGCTTTTAACTGAACATGACATCAAAAAAAACGCACAAAAAATAAAAGAATATATTTTATACATGATAATAATTCATTTTTAATTTTTTACTTAATGATTAAATTCTCTACACTTTTACTATAATTGAATATCTATATTCTGACCAACTAATGTGTTAACATTTATGATTTTACTTTTGTATTTTATATTTGCAACACCACCATTCTTAGAATAAATTTGTGCTTTGGTTAATTTTCCATCTTTCCATTGAAGATCAATTACAAACCCTCCTTTAGCACACAACCCTTTTACTGCTCCATTTTTCCAATCGCTTGGCAAAGCAGGTAGTAATCTAATTTCACCAGTATGACTTTGCAATAACATTTCCGAAATTCCAGCAGTAGCTCCAAAATTGGCATCTATTTGAAAAGGCGGATGCTGACCAAACAAATTGTAGCTAATTCTTTTAGATAAAAGAGTCTTTAAACTGTTCTCTGCATTGTCTCTATCACCCAAACGTGCATACTGATTAATCAACCATGCAGAACTCCAACCTGTTGCACCTCCACCATGCTGAATTCTATAATCTAAAGATTTTTTGGCTGCTGTAGCCCATTCTGGTGTTTCATTAACATCTATTTGGAAACCAGGGTGTAATGCATATAAATGAGAAATATGTCTGTGTCCTTTTTCAATCTCTTCAAACTCTTCATTCCATTCTAATAACCTACCATCGTTTCCAATTTTAGGCCCTTGTAATTGTTGTTGAGCTTGTTTTACATGTTCTAAAAATTCATCTGTTATGTTTAATGTAGTTGCAGCGTCTATATAATTCTGAAATAATTGCCAAATAACTTGTTGATCGTGAGCAGGTGCCATACATATTTTACTAACACTACCATCAGGAGCTCTAAATTTATTTTCTGGAGAAACTGTTGGTCCTGAAATTAACTTACCTGTTTTAGCATCTGGAATTAACCAATCCATATAAAATTCAGTAGCTCCCTTTAAAACCGGAAATTCTTTCTTTAGAAATTCTTTATCTAAAGTAAAATAGTAGTGCTCCATAATATGCGTTGTTAACCATGCTCCTGCTCCTACATGCATTCCCCAATCTGATTTTTCTCCAGGTGATGTAAACCCCCAAACATTGGTTACTGGGTGAACTACCCAACCTTTAGCATTGTAATGCACTTTAGCTGTTTTTGCTCCTGGCTCTTGAAGAGAAGCCATTAAATCGAACAAAGGCAAATGCATTTCTCCTAAATTGGCAACCTCTGCCAACCAATAATTCATTTGTACGTTTACATCTGTGTGATAATCACCATTCCAAGGTGTTTGCAATTGATTTGCCCAAATACCTTGTAAATTTGCAGGCATGGTTCCTGGTCTTGAAGATGAAATCAATAAATATCGACCATATTGATAGAGCAATTCAACCAAATGTAAATCTGATTTTTCTGTTGATTTTTTAAAGTTTTTTAACCTCACATCCGTAGGAATAGTATCTAAACTGGTTGTTAATTGCAAGCTTACTCTGTTAAAGTACTTTTGATAATCTTGAGTATGTTCTTTTAAAACTTCATCGTAAGATTTTTCTTTTCCTTTTTTTAGATTTTCTGTTGTAATGGTTTTATGATCTCTACCTTTATAATTAGGATAATCTAATACATAATTGGTAGATGCTGTTAAATAAAGGATTACCTCATCAGCATTCTTTACTTCTATATAATTATCTTTATAAATTACTGTTCCGTTTTTATTTTTAGCAGACAAACGAGTTATATATTCCAAACCTTTTCCTCCTTTTCCATCAGAAAGAGCTCCTTGCATTACTAGTTGATCTTGTGTTGCCTCTGTTTGATACAATTCAGGTCTAGTTAAAGTACTTTTAAAAGAAATACTTCCTGGTACATCAGCTGTTAGTTTTACCACCATTAATTGATCTGGGTGGCTTACAAAATATTCTCTTTTATAAGTAACTTTATCTTGACTATACTGAACTCTAACCACTGCATCCTCTAAATCTAACTCTCTTTGATAATTTTGATAATCGTTCTCTTTTTCAAAATCTAACCAAAGGTCTCCTAATGTTTGGAAACATCCAAAAGGTACATTCGCTCCTTTACCATGTCCAGTACCTGCACCTATACACACTTGGGTTTGTCTTGTTAGTTCTGTTGCTTCTTTGTATTTTCCTTCAAAAAGTAATTTTCTAATTTCGGCTTGTGCTTCTAATGCTGCTGGATTGTCATTATCATCTACGCTTCCAGACCACATGGTTTCTTCATTTAACTGAATACGTTCTTTGTTTACATCTCCAAAAACCATAGCTCCAAAAGATCCATTACCCAAAGGTAATGCTTTTAACCACTCTGGATCGTCCTTATTTGGCTTTCCTAAAGGTCTTATAGGAGTTGCTTTAGCTGGTTTTTGATACCATAATTTTAAATTTGCTGTATCCTTTTCTATTTTTTTGACACATGAAGCTAATAAAAAAACAATGCTTGCTAGTAAACTTAGGTTTCTTAAAAATGATGTACTTCTTTTTATCATACTATTATGGCTATTGACTTTTTTATTTATGCTTTTTTGATTTTTTTTCTACATCTATAGAATTTTTACCAAACGTAAAAACTCCGTTCTCTAAATTACCTGCACAAGCTTTTAACATTTCTTTTTTAAGTGCCCTTACTTTTTCAGGATATTTTTGAGACAAATCATTCTCCTCTTTATAATCCTCTAGTAAATAGAACAACTCAAAAGCATTTTTAGGTACATGCGTTCTTAGTTTCCATCCATCTTTGGTAATAATGGTTGGCCCAATAAACGAAGCATATACCACAAAATCATGTTCTTTATTATTTCCTTTTCCTATTAATTCTTTATAAAACGATAGCCCATCTGTTTTTACTTTTCCTTTGTACCCTGTAATATCTGCAATGGTGGCTACAAAATCATAATTAGCCACTAACAAATCACTTGTTTTGCCTTTGGCGATTTTTTTAGGCCATCTAGCAATTAATGGTGTTTGAATACCTCCTTGCAAATTGCTTCGTTTTAAACCTGCTCTTCCTCCATTACCATCAAAAACATCACCTCCAAAATTGCTGTAAAATTTGTCTTTTAAATCATCAAAACGCACTCCTGTTTTTACATTTTTATAAGGCTTGTACACACGTCCTTCTTGAGTATAATAAATCTCGTGTCCGTTGTCTGATGTAAAAATCACTAAAGTGTTTTCATCTATCTCTAAATTTTTTAAATGTGCCATTATTTGACCCACATTATCATCTAACATTTTTACCATAGAAGCATACTCCTTTTCTATGGGAGTTAATTGCTTGTTGTTGGCAAAATCTGGATGTACAGCTGGTACTGAAACTGGACCATGTGGTAATTGTGTAGGGAAATACAAAAAGAATGGTTTCTCTTTATTTTTACTAATAAAGTTTAAAACATTATTCATAAACAAGTGTTGAGAATACACGGTTTTACCGTTCATATTCCAACGTTCTTTGTATTTTTCTGGTGTTTCATTTTCTTTGGTCTTACCAGCATCAGCATGTGTATTTCCTTCAATATATTCTACCTCTCCATTTCTGAATAAAAAAGGAGGGTAAAAACCATGTGCTCTTACATGATCTAAATATCCATAATATTCATCCCAACCATGTCTTACCATTTGTTTGTGAGACGTTGCAAAACCCCATTCTAACTTTCCAAACTGACCAGTTATATATCCTTGTTTTTGAGCTACTTCTCCTAAAAAAATGGAGCTATTATCTGGAGGTGTTAGCGTATTATCTATTTTGCTCTGAATTTGTTGATTGGTATATTTACCATTACTAATTTTTTTATAAATACCTGCTTTGGTAATTTCAAAATTATTTGGATCAGAGTCTCTTAGTCCAGAAATTAACGAAGCCCTAGAAGGTGCACATACCATACCTGAATAAGCGTTTTCAAAAGTAACGCCCTCTTTTGCTAACTGATCTATATGTGGTGTACTAATTATTTTTTGCCCATAATGACTTAAGATTCCTTTTCCTAAATCATCTGCATAAATTAAAATAATATTGGGTTGCTTATTCTGTGCATTTGTTGCAAAACAAAACATCAGCAATATTAAAAAAAACATCTTTATTATACTCTTTCTCATCCTTTTAGGCTATCAAATTTTTTTATTTATACAGGTCTAATCCACATACAATGTCCACTACCTGCCACTATATTGGCTTTAATTACATCTCCCTTTTTAACTGTTGCTGTTCTTACTTGGTAAGCTTCTGGGTTTGTTTTACTATTGGTTTCTTTAGTATCTTCGTAATAAGTAACAGTATATGTTTTGTTTTCTTTAAGAAAGTCTAATGAAAAATCTAACGTACCACCTTTACTATGAACTGATCCTATAAACCATTCATCTCCATGTCTTCTTGCTGTAGAAATGTATGCGTCCATTTTAGCATGTAAAATTTTAGTTTCATCCCATTTACCTACAGGCATTTCTTTTATAAATTCAAATAAGTCAAGTTTTTCTGCATAGGCTTCTGGTGCATCTGGTATACAAACCAAACCACTAAAAATAATTAAGGTTCTTGCTGCTTCTGCTACAGATGTAGTTTGTAAAGAATTTCTTTTTTTGGGTCCTTTTTGTCTTTCTCCTGCATTTACACTTGTCACATCAAAAATTCCATTGTTCATATCTAAAGGACCTTGTAACGCATTAATTAATGCCATTCTTATAAAAGTTTTAGGTGTAAAAGCTTTTCTATAGTCTTGTTGTGCATGACAAAATTCTCTTGTAATAGCATTAGGATAGGTTCTAGATACACCTGTAAAAGGAACAGGTCCATCATGAAAATCTATCAATAAATTACTCTCCGCACTCAAGCGTATAGCATCTCTAGTAAAAGGTACTTTTGGCCCCATAAAACCGTACTTAATCCCTTTCATATTTAAAGACTTGTAGTATGGAAACAATTCTTTATCTCCATAATTCCCATGTCTTCTATCATAATAAAGCAACAGTTCTACTTCTTTTTCTTTAGCATACTCAATCACTTTTTCTAAATCTAATTTTTCTGACAAAGTCATTTTACCTGGCTCTACATGTGTATACCAAGCATCATCTATCATAAAATATTCTATGTCGTTTTCTGCAGCAAAATCTATAAATCTGTAATAGCTTTCATTATCAATTCCATAAGTAAATCCATCTTTTGCTGTATATCCATGCACTCTCCAATCCCATAAAGTTTTACCTGGTTTAATCCACGATGGGTCTTTTATTTTATTTTCAGCTGCAACGTTTAACGACACTGTATTAATTAATAAATCACCTATAGTATCTTCTACAAGAATGACTCTCCAAGGCGTTATAATATTGTCTTCTTTAGATGTAAAATCGTTTTTAGAAATTAACTGTTTACTTTGTTTATCAATCTGTAAGCTCATTACATCAAAACCAGAAGCACTTATTAAATCTGACTCTAAAATTGACACATATTTATCTTGAGAAACTTCTGCCACTAATGGTATTTTTAAATGGTGTTTTTTAGTATCTAATTGCGTCAAATTTTCTACAGAAACAGGCTCTAAAAGTTTTCCTGAACCTGCTGGAGAATATAATTGCGATTTATTAGACAATCCATATTCAATAAAAAACGAAGATGTACTGTTTTTTGGCAATTCTGATACTTTAAAACGAAAAGCCAATCCGTTGATATAGGATCTTATAAAAAGAGTTGCAGGAACTCCCTCATAATTTAAAGTAACTTCTAATTCATTATAATGATTGTTAATTTCACTAAACTGCCCCCAAACAGGATTCCAACTTTTATTTACTTGTTTTTGTTTAGTGTTTACGACTTCTACTTTTGAATTTTGTAAAATTGAAATCTTAGAGTTTAGAATAATTTCTGTATCATTTTTGTACAAATTATATGTTAACTTATTTTCTGAATTATCTAACTTTACTGTAAGTTTTCCGTCTGGTGATACTAACTCTAGGTGAGGTTGTTTAGCACAACTATATTGTAACAAGAATAAACTTAGAAAGTAAATTATTTTTTTCATTTTGATAATGTTTTTTTTTATTAAATTTCTCTACACTTTTGTTTTATTGATATTAATTAGTTATCAAAATTTACTTTTTTTCTAAAGTGTATATAATGGGCATAATTGTATTATCTTCTCTAAACGTCATTTTTTCGAAACAAGTAGATCTTTTATGAAACGAACCATTATTAATGTCTCCTCTATGGTAAAAGAAATACCAATTATTCTTAAATTCTATAACAGATGTATGATTTGGTGCATTTGGTGCATCAGGAGCTAATTCTCCCTTTAAAGTTGCATATTGTGGCAATGGAGTATCTGCCATCCAATATTTGGTAACTTTACCTACCCTAGCATGAAAATAATAAATATTGTTTCTTTTAAAAACGTGCACTGCTTCATTAACTTTTTCTTTACTTAACTGAACCCATGGCCCATCTAATTCGATCATATTATCTTTTAACTTTGCACCCATAATATGAGACCCTGGTTCGCCAATATTTACTTTATGGTCATTACCATAAATATAAGCCTGACCATCATCATCTACAAAAACTGTAGGATCGAAAATAGTTGTAATTTTATCTGAAACTGCTTCTTGCCAAGGACCTGTTGGTGTTTTACTTTTTGCGACACCTATATGTGTTTTATCGTAAGGAAAATAAAAATAATACCATCCATTTTTATAGGCTACATCAGGCGCATTCATTTGCCCTTGAGCCCAACTGTACTCTCTTGGTTTAAGCACAACTCCATGGTTTTTCCATTTTTTTAAATCTGTAGACTCTAAAACAGCATAATCTTGCATAGTACTATAACCTACTGCATTTTTTACATCTCTAGAAGTATACACATAAACGGTATCATTAAAAACCTCTGCTGCTGGATCTGCTGCATATATAAATCCGGCATCTGATTTCTTTAAAATTGGATTTTGTGCATTAGAGAAATTACTAACTATTACTATTAAAAAAAATACTAAACTTATTTTTCTCATAACTTATACTTTATTTAAAGACTCTAATGATGTTAAATAATTTGTATTAAAAAACCATTAAAGCACTAAAAAATCTATTTCTATAAAACCTAATTAATTATTGATTCTATTTGTTTCCAACCTTTCATCTCCTCATTCTGTTGAGTAGCTCCTTTTGTACTTCTACCATCTAAAATTATCTTTTTTAGTGCTACTTTTAAGTCCTCTGCTTTTTCAGGGTAACTTGCAATTAAATTCTTAGTCTCTGCTACATCTTCTTTAATATTGAATAATTGCATTTCTGGTAAGTCTAATTTTTGTTTTTTAATTTGACCTGGTTTAGGATAACTCCAACCACCAGAACCTTGTGTAAAACACAATTTCCAATCTCCTTGCTTTATCGCAAAAGCACCTTCTATAGAATGATAAACAATATACTCTCTAACTTCTTTTTTGCTATTACTCGTTAGTAATTGTAACATACTAAAACTATCTTCAGCTTCTGTTTCTTTAATATTATAACCCGTAATTTCTGCACAGGTTGCAAAAAAATCTGTTGTACTAATTGTTTGCTCGATATTTTTGTTTTTTTCTACATTATTTGGCCACTCAACAATAAATGGCACATGATGCCCTCCTTCATAAATATCTGCTTTCATACCTCTAAACACATAACTTGGGTTATGGTTAAATTTTGCTAATTCTTTAAAATTTGCTCTTGGAGATGTACCATTATCACTAGTAAACACCAATAATGTCTTTTCTGAAATACCTAGGTCTTTTAATTTATTTCTAATTTGACCAACAACATCATCTACTTGCATTACAAAATCTCCGTATTCATTTGTATTACTTTTTCCTAAAAACTCTTTTGATGGTAAAATAGGTGTATGTGGAGCTGGTAAAGGAAAATATAAAAAGAAAGGTGCATCTTCTTTTGCTTTTTCATCAATATAACTAATAGCTTTATCTGTTAAATCTTGTAGTAAGGTTTCATGAACAAAATCATTAGAAGTTGGTCCATTTCTCCAATAACCTTTTGCGTCTTTACCTACGGTATTTTTTGTTGGTACTTGTGTAGCGTAATCATTTTCTACAAATACATAAGGAGGCATATCTAAAGACCCAGATAATCCAAAAGAATAATCAAAACCATGAGTTGAAGGTCCGTTTTGAATTGGAGCTTTATAATTTACTTTTTGAATTGTTTTCTTATTTGTTAAGCTTTCTTCTGAAACCTCATTTTCAAATTCCCAATCCCAACCTAAATGCCATTTACCAATAAAACCAGTTGTATAACCTTTCGATTTTAATACATCTGCAACTGTTGTTCTATTAGGTTTAATTAATGATTTTGAATATCCACTTAAAACACCTCTTTTTAACTTCGTACGCCAATTATAACGCCCTGTTAGAATACCATATCTAGTAGGTGTACAAACTGCAGAAGAAGTATGTGCATCTGTAAACATGGCTCCATTAGAAACCATTTTATCTAAATTAGCTGTTGGTATTTTTCCTTCTGAATTAAAGGCTTGTATATCTCCATAACCTAAATCATCTGCTAAAATGTAGATGATATTTGGTTTTTTAATAACACTGTAACCAACCTCATTTTTTACTTTAGAGCTACTACAAGCAGTAAAAATTAATATTGATATTATTAAAAGTTGATATTTTTGAATGATCATTATTTTCTTTAATTATCCTCTTATTTTACAATTTCTTTTATCTGTTTCCAGCCTTCCATTCCTTCATTGGTTTGTATTGCTCCTTCTGTACTTCTACCTTCTAAAATAATTTTCTTAAGCGCTGCTTTTAGCTCTGCTGCTTTTTGAGGCATTTTTGTTATTAGATTTTTAGTTTCTCCAACATCGTTTTTAATATTGAATAATTGCATTGCTGGTAAATCTAATTTTTGTTTTCTAATTTCACTTAATTTTGGATAACTCCAACCTGCGGAACCTTTTGCAACGCACAATTTCCAATCTCCTTGTCTTATTGCAAACGACCCGTCTATAGAATGATGAACTGTATATTCTCTAATTTTTTGATTCTCGTTTTTTAACAATAATGGCAACATGCTAAAACTATCTTCTCCTTCTGTTTCTTTAATTTGATAGTTTGTAATATCTGCACAGGTTGCAAAAAAATCTGTTGTACAAATAGTTTGATTAGAACTTGCTTTTTTTAATGCTTTGTTGGGCCATTCTACAATAAAAGGCACCCTATGTCCTCCTTCATAAATATCAGATTTCATACCTCTAAATACATAACTTGGATCATGATTAAACTTTTCTAACTCTTCAAAATTTGCTCTTGGAGAGCATCCATTATCACTTGTAAAAACTAATAATGTATTTTCTGAAATGCCTAAATCTTTTAATTTTTCTCTAATTTGACCAACAACATCATCTACCTGCATTACAAAATCTCCATACTTATTGGTGTTACTTTTTCCTAAAAATTCTTTTGTAGGTAAAATAGGTGTATGCGGTGCAGGTAATGGAAAATATAAAAAGAAAGGCTTCTCTTCTTTTGCTTTGTCATCTATATAAGTAATTGCTCTATCTGTTAAATCTTGTAAAACGGTTTCATGTACAAAGTCATCAGAAGTTGGTCCATTTCTCCAATGCCCTTTTGCATCTTTATTAACCGTATTTTTTGTTGGCACCATTGTTGGCATGTCATTTTCTACAAAAACATAAGGTGGCATATCTAAAGAACCACAAAAGCCAAATGTATAATCAAATCCGTGGGTAGAAGGCCCATTTTTAATAGGTTCTTTGTAATTTACTTTCTGAATTATATTTAAACTATTAATTTTTTTAACTTCAGATTCGTTTTCAAAACTCCAATCCCAACCCATATGCCATTTACCTATAAAAGCAGTTGAATATCCTTGGTTTTTTAAAATGTCTGCAACTGTTATACGATTTGGTGTAATTAGTGATTTTGAATAACCACCTAACACACTACTTTTTAAGCGACTCCTCCAATTATAACGTCCTGTTAAAATACCATATCTAGTTGGTGTACAAACAGCAGAAGAGGTATGTGCATCTGTAAATTTTATACCATTTTCAGCCATTTTATCTAAATTAACTGTTGGTATTTTACTATTAGGATTAAAAGATGTTACATCTCCATACCCTAAATCATCTGCTAAAATGTAAATGATATTTGGTTTTTTAGCAACTACACTTTTGCCTTCTTTTTTTATTTTAGAAGTACTACATGCTGATAAAATAAGTATCACTATAATTAGTAATTGGAAACGAAATTTTGCCATTGTTTTTTTTTATTTATAAAAAATTGTTTTTTTTTCTAATGCTCTTTTTTCTAAATTCTGTATTTTATCTTCTCAGATTTCTTAAAATTGGAAGCATTTATTTTAGCTTTTTAGGTTGTTATTTTGTTAAATTAATTTGTAATTCTATTTCAGTTGAAAGATTGTATAGTTTTGGTTTATTTTTTTACATGAAATTACACTCATCAAAATAAATAGAAGCAATATTTTTCTCATAAATTGTAATTTCATTTTATAAATTTAGTATATAATTTTCTTCATAAATTATTCTAAAATAACCAACACTAGAAGCAAATTCAAATATAAAAATATCAAATCCTTTTTGGAGAAACTATTGTTGCAGCTATCGACTATAAATGTTGCAGATTTAAAGAATTGCAGCAATAGTAGTGGTTTAGAGAGTACATACATTAGCTATAGAGACAATTTTAAACCTACATCTGATTTATAATTTTTGTTTCTGCTTTTAAAAAACAATTACTTTTAAAAACATTTCTTTTTATTATGTAAAAACGTTTTTAAGATTAAAAGAACATTATTATTGTTTACACTTAAAAACAATTAAGCCAATTACATCTTTAAGTTATAGTCTATTTTATCTTTTCTTGTAAATTAAACTCTACATTAGGGTTTGACTCAAAAAACTAGATAATTAGCTAATCGATTATGTTGTTAGTTTAATATCATACTTATCTAATTAAGATTCTTTAATTGATCTTTTACTCTATAAACATTCTACAAAAAACAGCAGTATCTTACTTAATATTAACTTTTTTGTACTCTTTTGAAACAAAAATAGGTTATTGACTTCTCTATTTTGATCTAATTTGCAGGTAACTATAATTAATAATTTAAAACCTTTATGATGAAAAAATTACATTACATTTTTACTCTAACTTTTTTATGTTTATGTGTTACTTTACATGCTCAAGAATACAATTTTGAAAATGATACTGCTGGTGAAGCTGCTTCAAATATATCTTCGTATGTAGGAGGTGCAACCGTAGTTGCTTATGGTGGTAGTAATACTTTAGAAGTAACAGACTATGTGGACGGAAACATAGGTACCTTTACTTTAGACGAGTTTCCTGATAGTAAAGATTATTCTGTGACTTGGAAACAAACAATGTCTGGAAATGGAAGAAAAACTGGTATTCTATTAAAAGCACATGGTACATCTCAATACCCTGATGTAATAAAACAAGGATATTTATTTATTGTAGCTAACCATATAAGATCTGATTGGCAAAATATAGAAATTAAAAGATATGAACCAAGTGGAACTAGCCCTGCTGCTCCAACATTAAAAAAGGCAAATTTAGCTGCACAAACTTCTGGTGTACCTCGTTGGTATAGAGTTAGTGTTGATGGATCTACTTTAACGGCTGAATACTCAGATGATGGGGATGCAGCAACCCCAACTTGGATAACAGTTGTTACTGCTACAGATGATGTTTATGAAGATATTTCTGGAGGAACATTGTTACATCAAGGTTTTCAAAGCCCAGTTGGCGAATGTTTTTTTGATGATATTACATATACAAATTTAGGTGCAACTGCATCTAATGACAATGTTACTTTTAATGACTATTTATTATATCCTTCATATTCTAAAGATAAAATAAATGTTATATTAAAAACAGCCGTAAATAAAGTTGATATCAGTATTACCTCTATAGTTGGTAAAGTAGTACAACAATACAATAAAATTAACCCTACTGATAAATCAATAGTATTAAATGTTTCAAACTTAAATAGTGGTATCTACATTGTAAAAATAGTAGCAGATGGTAAAATAGCTACTCGAAAAATAGTGAAAGAATAACTATTCTATTAAAAACTATAATTACTAAAAAGGAGTGCTTTTATTTTATTAGCACTCTTTTTTTTATCTTTTTTAAACTAAAAAAAGAAGAGTATTTATTATAACTTTTATCAAAATTAATATTTACTGATTAACTAAGAAAGATAAAAATCACAAAAAACTAGGTTCTTCTATAAAAACTATGTGTCTTTCTACTTCTAGATTAAATGAAAAATAATTGATATAAAACTCTACAGGGTACTAGACCTAAATACCATCTTTATTATATCAAATTTTAACTTTCGATTTGCCTACAGCTGCTTTTTTTGTGATATTAATCATTTTACTATTATGGTAAAACCTGCTTAATAAAAACGTTGTTTAACGCTTCCATAAAGGTTTTTCTTTCAATACTGTCAGAAAAAAAAGAGTCTTTAGTTTCATCTAAACCTTATAAAGACTGATTATTTATTACTAAGTTTAAACTAAATGCATTACTAAAAAATTTTGCATAAAAAACAGCACCTGAATTACCAGATGCTGAATTAATCACAAAAAAATCAACAAATTTATTTTTTTAAAACATAACTTTATTTAACTCAAAATCACTTCTTTTATCACTAGAATAACTATACTTGATTTTACAAAAGGCAACCTTGTTATAATTATTATCAGATAATATTTTTTTGTCCCTCATAATATTTGAGGTCAATAAAAAAAAGTTCTCACAATGAGTATCTATTCTACTCTAAAAATTTCCTTACTTACTTTCTATACAATATTAAATATTCTTATAGAATCTATTTTCTAATATTAGGAGTAAAAATGTTACATATAGCTTTGTTTTAACTATAAATGATGAATAACACAAGTATTATTAGAAAACCATCACTTATTATAACTCTAAATGTAAATTGTTTTTTGAACTACTGAACTAAAACTTTCCCTCTTTTAATAATAGATTGATTCTCTAAATTGTAATACTTAACAACATATACAAAAATACCTCGGCTGTTTTTATTAGGCAACCAACCTTTTTCAATTGAACCTGAACTAAATATTTTTTGGCCTCTGATGTTATATACTTCTATCTGATATTTTTTTATCTGATTAATAGCATTATAAGGTTTTAGAACATCTTTTGAGGAGTTTAAATAACTTGGAAACAATAACTCTAATCTAGATAATAGGTTTTTATCTATAGACAATATATTATCACTTTCATCTCCTACAAAACCCTTTCTAATATCTGTAAAAGTAAACTTAACAGATTCGTTTGTTATATAATTTACAGTCATTGCAGGTTGTTTGTTATTATCAATTTGTAAACGTGGATAAGATGTGTTATCTAAAGCAGTATCTAAATAAAATGTACTATTTGTACTTGGGGTTAATAGCCATTTTGTTTGCCCTCCTGTAGAGCCACTTCCTGTCATTTGTGGTACAGTAGTTCTTTGAGTTCTTATTCTTGGGTTTGCTACACTACCAATACAGTTTATATAGTAATAACCTTCTGATGTGCTTTCTTTAATTGTCCACTCAACTTGAGAACCAGTAGTTGATGTTGAAGTAGTAAAAGCATCTTCTCCATTGGCACCTAATCTAACATTAAAACCAGGAGTATCTATATAATATCTTGCATTAGGGTCTGGAAAAGGTACATTTACACTCTCAACAGTTACATGAAAGGTAACAGACATTCCACATTGACTAGTACCATTAAGAAATGTTGCAGTATATTCCCCTGAATTATCTTCTGTAATATCTCCAAATGTTATTTCCCTTGAGTTTGATACAAAATTATTAGGGCCTGTCCAAGTCCAATTTCCAGAAGTAGGTTGTGGACCTATTTGTAATTTATCTCCTTCATTTAACGTAATGCTACTATTTACTAGCCAAGACACATCGTTTATTCTGTAATATGGTGTAATATTTGCACCATTGTTACAATCTAATCCTATAGTGATTACAATATGATTTACATCTCCTTGTGGGCTGATATACGAAGCAACGTAATCTCCAGCATTTAGATCTGTAATATTTGTTAAATCAATTTCTCTAGTATTTGCCTTAAAATTATTAGGGCCTGTCCAAGACCAAACCCCATCAGCAGGTAATGGAGCTAGTTTTACATTACTACCAGCTGAAGTAATTACAGATGTACCCTCTAATATTTCTCCAGAATCAACTTGATAACTCCCTGTTAAAGTTGGCATATTTTTTAAGTATAACGCCATTTGATTTCTACCACCACCATTAATGGAACCATTACTTTGGTTGATGGTTCTCCAAATATCATACATCACTAAACCATCTACATTAGAAGCAATAGCCGTTTCTAAACGACTACCTGTTTTATTTTTGTCATTGTGAGTAACTTCAGAATCCCAAATTGGTAAATTTTTCAACTTTGCCAAATCAATAAATTCTTTCCAACTTTCGTGATTAAATCCTAAATTATGTGTTGTTGCTACTGTAATGTTATCTGCAATAGTTGTTTGCTTCATTACATTTATACTTGCTGGTATTCCCCACGCACAAGATCCCACTAATTCTGCTCCGTTTAAATTTCCATTTAAACTGCTATAAATAGTACTTATTTGACTAGCACTCCAAGCTCCTCCAGGAGCTCCATCTTCGTTAAAAGGGTTGATCCATGCACATTTATATTCGTAAGAAAATTGAATGATTCTGTCTATCAAAGCGTTTGTTTTACTATCATCATCCTTCACTGTACAGATGTCTGCTATATCTAAAATACCACAAGCAACTCTTTGACCACCTGAATGTTGAGCAGGATTTGCAAAAATAGGATAACCTGCTGCTACTGCTTTGTTATAAAAATAGTCGAACATGGTTTTATTAGGAGTATGCCCTTCTGCAAAAATTGGTATACGAATACCATTTACGCCTAAGTTTTTAAAACCTATAAGTAAATAATCTGCTTGTGCTTCTGTAGTTATTTTATTTTGAATAAAAGCTTGTTTTACGTCACCAATAACATAATCCATGTTGTTGGTGTAAATAGTAGTTTGCGCAATAGCACTTATAAAAGTTAATAATGCGATAAAAGTTAAGTGGATTTTTTTCATTTTCATATTTTTTTTAAAACTATATTCCAAAAAAATAAGGCCAATATAAAATACCAGCCTTATTTACCTAATACAAAACAATAATTTTACATAAAGTCTTATTAATAAGTTTTCTATTACAACTTAATTATATACCTGTTTGATTTACACCGTCTACAACTCTATTTCTAAATGCTAATACATCATTTGCAGTATAATTAACTCCTAGAGATTCAAAAGAATAGTTTAGTGTTATTGTACGAGTGGCAGGGTCATAAAAAGACCCACCATCATCTGTTATTGCTATAGCTCCTGTTACACTTTCTATAGTAATTGTATTATCATCTGCAATTACAAGATTCATTTTATCATTATTTCCTCTTAAATTAGCAATACCATCACATTGAACTGTTGTAGGGTTTATCATAGTTATTGATACACCTTCTAAAACATCACCAGAATATTCAATTGTTTCTTCAGTAGTTCCGTCATTTTTTACATATTGTCCATTCTGAAAATAATTTCCATACAACTGATTTATATAAGAAAAGCTTATTACAGTAGTTTTAAGATTAGCTAAAATAGAATCTGCTTTTACAACATTGTCTAACTGAAATCCTAAAGCATAATTATTACCTAAAGAAGTAGCATCGTTTAGATAGTTTATAGAGTCTGCCTTTACATAAACAAAACCTTGTAATTTACCCGCAGAAATAGTAATTTTATTATCAACAACTGCATTTCCTTCACTATCAACCAATTCATAATAACTATCAGGTAATACTGTATACCCTGCGTCAGTTACTAAGTCATCATTTAAAGAAAAAGTTATTTCTACATTTTCTGTATTTTCCAGTCTTCCTCCTAAAACAGCACCTACACCAATTTTCATGCCTTCATCCATAATAAAAGTTCTGTCTATTTGTTCTTTTGGTAAATAAACTGAAGTAAATTCAAACTCATTCTCTAAAAAATCTTCATAAGCACAAGAACCAAAACTAAATGTTATTAATAATAACAGCGTTAAATATTGAATTATTGTTAATTTATTGTTTTTCATAATCTTTAATCTTTGTTTGTTTACCACCCTGTATTTTGCTCTAAATTAGTATTAATCAATAACTCGTTATAAGGTAATGGTAAATAATAATTTTTTTCTTCATATATTCTTCTTTCTACCTCAATACTTTGATAAGTAAAAGTATCATCTGCATTTTTTACAACTTTTACCCCTTCAATATCTTCTGTATTAACAATATCTTTCCATCTTCTTAAATCATGGAATCTATCACCTGTAAAACATAACTCAATACGTCTTTCATTTTTAACTAAAGCTCTAAAATCAGCTTGTGTGGTTGCAGCTGCATCTAAAAAAGGATCTACAATAATACCCCCTCTTTGTCTTACTCTTGCCAAAACTTCTTTAGCAGAATAGTTTAAACCAGCAGGAATTAAATTTGGATCTCCATAAGCTTCGTTTAATGCTTCTGCATATATTAAATAAATATCTGTTAAACCCAATTGTACATATACTTTAGGTAATGTTGTTGTAGCACTAACTGTTGCAGGATCGAAATCTAAATTGCTTAAAAATTTCTTTAAATAATACCCTGTTCTTGTTCCACCACTTTGGTTAAATCCTCCATAGTAATCTTGTCCTCCTTCATAAATTTCTAAAGGAGAGAACTGACTACACGATTCTGATGTGAAACACTGATCTTGATTATAAAAAACAAATTTATAAAACCTATCGTCTCTTGAAGCATAAGGCGTGCTAGCATCATAAGTACTTGATGTATTATCTATAGGATATCCACTGGCATCAGGAAAAGCATCAATTAAGTTTTGTGATGGATTTACTTGACCACTACCATATAATGATGGCGGATATAATCCTTGTTCTAAACTATTATTATTAAAACCATTACGCATTCTCCATATATGATCTGGATTATCTTGTCTACTAAAATTAAATGCTTGTAAAGATTTTAGACCTCCATTTTGTTCAATTAAATCATGTGCATATTGTGCTGCAGTTTCCCATTTTGTTGCATCATTTGTTGGATTAAATGCTGGACTAGCAGCATACAAAGCTACTTTTGCTTTTAAAGCATAAGCTGCTAAACCACTTGCTCTACCAGTTTGTGTAACATCAAAAGCAGGATTGTTAGCTGCTGTTCCTGTATATACAAGAGGTAAATTTTCTATTGCCACCTCTAAATCTGCTATAATTTGAGCCACACACTCATCATAAGTATTACGAGTTAATTCTGCGTACTCTTCATTTTCTAATGTACTATTTACAATAGGAAAACCTAACATTGTTCCACTACCTGAAGGACCACCAAAAACTTTTAACAACTCCCACTCTGCCCATGCTTTTAAAAAGTGAGCTTCTCCATAATACCTTGCAATTGTTCTTTCATTTAAATCAGCTTGAGCTGGATCTGGGTTAAAAATTTGCCCTTCATTATGCACCAACTCAATATACTGAAATATTTGTCTCATATTATGGTAAGATTGCTGCCACACATATCCATAAGGATTGTCTACTGAATTCCAATTACCTGTTACTAAATTTGTTTGTGAAGAATTTTTTACAGCATTATCTGTTAAATATTCAATAGAAAAATCATTAAAATAATTAAATGAATAATCTGAATAAAGATCATCTATAATTCCTCTAGATTTACCTATAGTTTCTGTAATCATCTCTTCTGTATTGTATTGTATTTGATCTTCTAAAAAATCACTACATCCAAACATACCAAGCGTTAAGGTAAAAACTATTACTATTTTGCTTTTAAATTTCATCTTATTATATTTTTTTACCATTGGTTGATTAAAAATTCATTGTAGCTCCAATTACAAAACTTCTCATCATTGGATACTCAGACAATCCTGCTGCTGGATCTTCTGGATCTAAGTCTTTAAGTTTACTAAATACCGCCAAATTGCTACCTCTTAAAAACAACTTAACATCTTTAATTGGTGTTTTAGACATTACTGATTTAGGTAAAGTATAACCTAACTCTAAATTAGAAATTCTAAAAAAACTTCCATCTACAATCCAATAATCTGAATTTCTGTAATTATTAACACTTTGCAGCGTACTTAATCTTGGATTTTGATTTCCATTAGGTAAATCGCTATTTACACTACCATGATAAGTAGCTAATCCGTAATGTTTATAATATGAATAACTATTTAGGTTAATATCATAATCTGCAACACCCATACCAACTACATCTAAGTTTAAGCCTTTATATTTAAAACCTACATTAATTCCGTAATTGAATCTTGGTGTATTGTTTCCAATAGCTCTTTGATCTCTAGCATCAATTACGTTATCATTATTTTGATCTACATACCTAATATCTCCAACTTGTACTTCTCCAAACTGTGGTAATGCATCTCCAATATTTTCTGCAGTAAATAAACCATCACTTACATATCCCATAATTCTATCTTCTGGCTGCCCTTCTGCTAGCCTATATTGATCTGGATAAGGCACTTCGTCAATTTTTTCACCAATAATTTTATTATATCCTGCATTAAAACCTACACGATATTTAAAAGGTTTTTCTGTTTCGCTAAAAGTTAAGTTTGCATTAAAACCTTTATTTCTTCTTTTTTTAAAGTTTAACATCGGTAAATAAGTATCATTACCTAAAGCATCTGCATATAAGGCACTTGCTTTTGTTAATTGACCATCAATTAAAATATTAAAATAATTAAACGAAATATCTAATTTTTTCAACATTTTTAATTCAATACCAGAATAAAACTGATTATAAACTACCCAATCTATATCTTCATTAGCAACATTTGCTAATCTAAAACCATACTTACCTTGTGGTGTATTACTTGTTCCTAAATAGATAGTTCCATTGTTACTACCACCTCCCCAAGTATCTAAATAATAAAAAGTAGAAGCTGTATATTCTGTTCCTATTTGACCATAAGAAGCTCTCAATTTTACGAAATCGAAAATATCATTATCCTTTAAAAAATTTTCATTAGAGGCAACCCATGCTAAACCAACAGTAGGATAAAAGCTAGTTCTGTTACTATTTATAAACTTAGAACTGCTACTCATATTAGCATTTGCAAACATGATGTATTTGTCTTTTAAAGAATAAGAACCATTTAAGTTAACTGTAATATTTCTATTATCTGGAGCTGAAGCTGTATTATTAGGCTGATAATAAAGTAAATGGCTTAAATTTAAATTTAAAACATCTGTTTCATTAATATTCTTAGCATAACTTAAATTTCCACCATAACTTATAGTAGTTAAAAAATTTGTGTTAGACCTGCTCACACCAATCTGTACACTATTACTTGTATGAGACCTTACTGATAAGGAATCTAACCCTTGTTGATCTTGTAAATACTCTAAAGTATATAACCCTGGAGTATTATTAGAGATTAACGATTGAGCATCGAATGTTCTCATCATTAAATAAGTGCTATATTTTAAACCTGGAACATAGTCTTCTAAGTCAAAATCTAACCCTAAATCAAAAACTAAATTCGCTGTATAATCAGTTCTTATACCTCCTGCTTCTAATTCAGCCAACAAATTGTTGCTATATTGATTATTTACTACATAAGCAGAGTCACCTACTTGTAATGGAAAAGCATTTGCAGGTACGTTTGAAATCCATGAAAAAACTGTGTTAGGGCCTAAAACTGCTCTTTCGTTTTCTGTAAATTTACCATAAACACTTGCGCGAACATTTAGTAAATCGTTTACTTTTGTATTAATTTTAGTTCTAAAGTTAATATCTTTACCTTTAGTGGTTCCAACAGATTCTAACCCTTCATAACCTGTAAACCCTAAAAAAGCACTATAAGAAGTTTTTTCATTTCCTCCATAAATTCCAATAGAACCATATTGAGAAACTGCAAGATCAGATACAAATTCATCTTGATAATCTACGTTAGGGTATTTAATAGGATCGCTTCCATTTTCATAAGCATTAATAGCTTCTTGGCTGTAAACAGTTCCAAAACCATCATTTGTTGATGCTTGATTTATAACTTTAGCATACTCTGCTGCAGAAAGTAAATCTGGCATTTTTGTAGGCATATTAACAGCTCCTTGGTAATTTACCTCAATATTAAACTTGGTAGGTTTACCTCCCTTTGTAATTACATAGATTAGTCCATTATCTCCTAAATTTCCCATCAGAGAATTAAATGTACCATCACTTAACACTAATACTTCTTCTACCTCTCTTAAATCTACTTGCAAACCTCTTGGTTGCCCATCTATTAAAATATAAGGTGTTCCGCCATTTAACACATAAGTATAGGCTTCTGAACCAGAAATACTACTAGATTTTATTATTCTTAAACCAGGTACTCTACCTCTTAAGGCTTCTGATAAATTATCTCCTGCAGTTTGCCTAAGTTCTTCACCAGAAATGCTAAAAACTGCACCTGTGGTTTTACTTAAATTAAAAACACCAAAAGGGGTTTTTAAAATTCTATCGTTTTCTATTTTTAATGAATCCTTTTGAACTAGGCTGCTAGGAGAATTGTTTTGCGCAACTCCTAACTGAATTGTTAGTACATAAAGAAAGCCAAAAATAAAAATTTTTAATTCTGATATGATTCGTTTCATCTATTACATTTGTTTTTTAAGTTCTTCATTAGTTCAGTTTATATTTTCTTAAGAAAAAGATAATTTTACCATCCAGGAGTTTGCCCAAATGATGGTACTGCTTCTAATTCTGAATTTGGTATTGGCCACCAATAATTTTTTTCGTTAAAAGTTTTCTTTAAGTTATCTTGCTCAACATTCTCATAACTAAATCCTGAAGGATAAGTAGCTGATACTCCTTGCCAACGCATTTCTAAATATTCTACTTTTAAGTTTTCTTCTAAATGCGCTACTTTCCATCTTCTTAAATCATCGTATCTATGTCCTTCAAAACAAAGTTCAATTGCGCGCTCATTTCTAATTCTTTCTCTTAGTAATTCTTTAGACCCACTATATCTTGAGTCTATATTTGGCATACCTACTCTATTTCTAATCTTATTTACAGCTTCAAGTGCAGTTAAACTTGCTCCAGGAGCTCTTCCATTTGGTCCATAAGCCTCATTAGCAGCCTCTGCATAATTCAAATAAACTTCTGCCATTCTAAACACAATATTATTAACATAAAAATCTAACGAAGCTGTAGAACGATACCAATAACCATTAGGAACCCATTTTCTAATACGATAACCTGTTAAATTTTTAACTTTCCAAAGAGCAAGAGATGAACTGCTTAAATCTAAACCTCTATTACCTTGTTCGTTTACCACTGCTAAATCAATAATTCCTGTTGCATTAATAGGACCACTTTGTACATGTGTCCATGGAACACCATCAAATAAAATAGCATTGTAAAACCTTGGATCTCTATTGATAAAAGGTTCTTGTGGATTGTAACTAGGATCTTCGTCTATTGGTAATCCATTTTTAGTTTCAAATTTATCTACAAAATTTGCCAAAGCACCAATACCTGCAGGTTGTCCATTTCCTTTTAAAATATCAAAACCAGTTGTTAATGCCAATCTAGGGATAGGAATCGTACGGCTTCCTGTAAGAACCGTATTTAGATTTGCTTCCATATGTATAACTTCACTTGGAATAGCTTTACTAGCTCCTGGACCTACAAACAAACTTCTATAAGGTTGTAGTTTTTCTGGTTCTGAAACAAATAGGTCTGCTCCATCATGATCTACTTCTAAATTAGCAGCTGCACTAGCATCTGCCAAAGTATACAGGCCATTACTATTGGCAAATTCTATTAAATCTGAAGCTGCTATTGCTGCATCGTTCCAAGATTCAGAACTACTACTTGTATTAACTAATGGGCTTGCTGCAAATAAAGTTAATCTAGATTTTAAGGCCATAGCAGTTCCTTTTGTTACTCTACCAAGATTTGCTCCTTCCCATTCTTTTGGTAATAATTCTATTGCAAAATTTAAATCTTCTAACATATCTGCATAATTACTTTCGTAACTTTCTCTTTCTGCTGTAATAGTTTCGTTTACTTCTATAGTGTTTTTTAAATAAAGTAAACCTCCATGTCTCTTTGTTAAAATATGATAGTAAAAAGCTCTTAAAAAATAGGCTTGACCTTTTAAGCCATCAATTTCCTCTTGATTACTATTTTGTATAAAATCTGCATTTTCTAGAAAAGTACTCGTTATTCTTATTCCTCTCCAACTAGTCTTATATCTTCTTGCAAAAACAGGAGTAGCTTGAGCATCTAAGCCTTTATTCATTAAACTTGAATAATCTCCTTGAGCATACAAGCCATAATTTTCTGGATGCTGCTGATTAATTCTTCCTGGATAACCTTCTCCTCCCATAGTCATAGCAGGCAACCTATCTGTAAAATTACCTATTTGATTACTCACTTCTGTAGTTAGGTACCCATAAGCACCATCTAAAAAATTTGTAGCCAAACGTACGTCTGTAAACACAGCTTCTTGGTCTAATCCATCAGCTCCTTCTACTTTATCTAAATAATCCTCACAACTAATAAAAAAAACTGCCGTTAATAGTATTATTATATATTTATTTTTTTTCATGATTATTAATTTTTTTATAAACTCACATTAAGTCCTAGATTAAACCTTGATAAAACTGGGTACGACCCTGGATTATTACCTTCTGGATCACCATAATCTATGTTAGATATCGTGAAAATATTATTACCACTCACATAAACATTTAACTTACTAATATTCTTAACGTTACTTACATCAAAATTATAACCTAATTGTAAACTTCTTAGTTTGATGTAATCTAAATTAACAATACGAGCTGTAGAGTTGGTTAAGTTGTTAGTATTTAGAACATGAACAGCTGGGTAAGCTGCATCTGTATTTGTTGGTGTCCAATAATCTAACTGACTATATCGTCCTGTAGGGTTACCTCCAGGCAATGCATATGCTATATTTGTATTAACTAGTCCTTTATGCCCAGAAATTCCATTTAACAATGCACTTAAATTCCAAGATTTATAATTAAAATTGAAATTTAAACTAAAACTATGTTCAGGAGAAGCTGGTAAATCGTATTTAACAAAATCATCGGTATCACTTGCTACTACACTTCCATCTGCATTATAATCTACATATCTATAGTCTCCTAAACCTGGACCACCTGCAAAATCTGGGTAATTTACTACTTCATCTATGTTTTGAAAATATCCATCATCTTGTAACAAAGCAGTAGTTCCTGCTGGTTTTCCTGATAATTGGCTATATTCTGGAGTTCCAGCTCCATCAGCAACACTTTTTAAGATTCTATTTTCATTAAATCCATAAAAACCTGTAACAGAATATTTAAAATCTCCTTTTATATTCCCTTTATATGTTAAGGCAACTTCATATCCTTGTCTTTTTGAAGCTCCATAGTTTTCAAAAGCTAGGGTTGCTGTAGAACCATAAAACAAAGGAACAATTGCACTACTAGGTACGCCTATTAACCCATCTCTTTTTTCATTAAAGAAGTCTACAGTACCTGATAATTTATTATTAAAGAGTCCAAAATCAACACCTAAATTTTGTTTAGATACTGTTGCCCAAGTTAATTCTGGGTTTCCTATTTGTGTTTCTCCAATAATTGTAAGTAATGGATTTATATCTTCTCCAAAGAAATAACGACTTCTTAATGTTGTACTAGTTATATTTTCATAATAACTTAAATACTCCCATCTACTACCTCCTAAGCCTGCTTTAGAACCAGTTTCTCCATAAGAATATCTGATTTTAAAGTTATTAAGTGCAGGAATATTCTTTTTAACAAAATCTTCTTTCGCTAAGTTAATCCCAGCTTCAATAGATTTAAAAAACTTAAAACGATACCCTTCTGCAAAAGTTTCATCTCCATTGTAAGTTCCACTAACCTGAAAAAAGTATTTTGAGGCATAGTTATAAGTAAACCTACTTACCCAATCTTCGTTATAATAAGGAAATGTAGTATTAATAATTCTTTCGTTTCTACTAAAGAGCCCCATACCTGTTACATTGTGCTTACCAAAAGATCTTTTGTAATTAAGTTGTGCTCTGTAATAGCTTATTTGTTGGCTGTAACTTATTGACTCATTACCTTCTGTATATGTTCTACGTTCATAGTTTCTACCTTCTGTGGAAATCCAAGTACCATCATTATTTAAATAATAACGATCTAATCTTGGCCCATCATATATATATTTTCTTACAGTATTATAATTACTTACATAATTGTATTTTCCTGTAAAAGAGAGTCCTTTAGTAATAAAATCTAAATCTTGTTCTAATTCAAAATCCATAGAAAAAACTGTCTTTGTATTTTGCTGAGAACCAGTATAATTAGCATTTAAATCTGCATACATATTATAATCATCACTACCAGCTCCTGTTCCTAGCCTCCATTCAGATATCCCTGGATACAAAGGGTCTGCAAATAACTCCATTACTTCTGCTGGATAAATAGGTGTAGTTAGTGGAGAAGCACGATATAAGTTT
This sequence comes from Polaribacter sp. Asnod6-C07, assembly GCF_045063625.1. Taxonomy (NCBI): domain Bacteria; kingdom Pseudomonadati; phylum Bacteroidota; class Flavobacteriia; order Flavobacteriales; family Flavobacteriaceae; genus Polaribacter; species Polaribacter sp. Asnod6-C07. The sequence goes on from NZ_JBEFOF010000005.1 coordinate 1,015,873, forward strand.
AAGAAACTAATACTACCACTACCTGGTTGATTTGTGTTTTCAAAACGAGTACTAACGCTTGTTTTTAAACGAGTAGTTTTACTTAATGTAAAATCTAAATTTCCTCTAAAAGAATATCTCTTAAAATCAAATGCTGGGTCAAAATTAAAAAGTTTTTCTGTTTTGGTAATATCACCTTCCTGCAAATATCCTACAGAAGCATAGTATTTTACCAAATCTGTTCCTCCTCGCATACTAAGGGTTTGATTTAAACTAGTAGCATAATCTTTAAGCACTACATCTTGCCAATTAGTATCTGGATAAAGATATGGAGAACCTCCATTTTGCCAATTTATCAAATCTTCTGGATCTGTATACCCAGACGTATAAGCTTGGTCATTTAAAACAGCATCATTCAATGCGCTTAATCCTGAATAAGCATTTAACATATTTGGCCTATTATTTAATGTTTTTACAGCAAATTGACTAGAAGAACTAAACTTAGGTGGTCCTATTTTACCACGTTTTGTTGTAAAAATTATAACCCCATTTGCTCCTCTAACTCCATATACCGCAGTTGCTGCCCCATCTTTTAGAACACTTACATTCTCAATATCTCTTGGATCTATATTGGCAATACCACCAACAATTTCAACACCATCAACAAGTATTAACGGATTTGCATTTCCACGAATATATATCTCACCTTCATCAAATCCTGGTTTTCCAGAAGATTGCACTATGTTAAGACCAGGTGTTATACCACTTAAAGAATTTACTACATTAGGAGAACCTGCTTTTACAAGATCTTCTCCTTTTATTTGGCTAATTGCACTTAAAACACTTTCTTTTTTTTGTTTTCCATAACCAACAATCACAATTTCATCAAGATTTTCTGCATCTTCTTCCATTGTAATATTGATACTCGTTTTTCCATTTATTTTTATCTCTTGAGTCTTAAACCCTAAATAAGAAAAAATTAAAGTAGAATTTGGAGCTACTTCTATTTGATAAACACCATCAAAATCTGTAATTGTTCCATTTTTTGTTCCTTTTTCAATAATACTTACACCAAGTAATGGGATTCCTCCAGAATCTTTTACAACACCTTTAATTATTTCTTGAGAAAAAGACCCCCAAGAAATGGATAATAATAGTAATAATAAGTTGAGTTTTTTCATAAATTTAAATTTTCTGAATTAATAGAATCTTGAAATTTTACAGTCATAATAATTAAAAGTTTAAATTAAGTTTTTTGATTAATTATTTCATTAGAAGACTTTTCTTCCTATCTAAATATCTATATTAAATTGATAGATATGTGTGCAATATTAACACTATATTAAGAATGAAATTTCTCAGAATAGGGTTAAAAATGTTGCTTTTAAACAATACACCCCACTATAAATAAGCCTTTTAGACAATACTTCTAATTATTTTATGAGAATATGACTAACTTTATCATATATTTTATATTGAAAGAATTTTAAGAGTTCAAAATACCTTCCCAACCTCTGTTTTTAATTTCTTTACCAACTTCTCTTAAAACTTTTACATCTTCTGGATGCATTTCTCCTGAAGGTAAAGGCCCTGTATTTAATAATAAATTTGCTGGGTAACTTGCTGCTTTTTTTAACATAGTTATTACCTCTTCTTTATTTTTGTGTTTTCCGTCTTGAGTTTTTGTGTATCCCCAACCTTTACGTTGTAAATGGTCACAAATTTCTAAAGGTGTTTCTGTACTACCTTTTTTAAATTTACGTTCTGGTGCTAAAAAATCTTCTGTACCAATCATTCCTTGTTTATAAGAAACCAATGTTTGTGGTTGTTTAGAGTGAATTAAATCGTACAATTCTTGAAGTTTAAATTTATTTCTGTCTCCAGAAGCTGGTGTAGAAAAACCATCTAACCAAATACCTGCTATTTGAGAATAATTAGTTAATAATTCATCTACTTGATTGGTCATAAACTCTAAATACTTTTCTAAATGATGTTCATCACCATACTTATAGAAAGGTTCTTTAGTTTTGTATTTAGGTCTTGCTGCCCCTCCCCATTTATCATTATTTGGGGCATGCGGATGTTGCCAATCTCTACCATGAGAATAATACAAGAAAAAAGCTAATCCTTTTTTATTACACTGCTCAGAAAGTTCGGCTACTAAATCTCTTTTTGCCGGAGAATTTGTGCTTTTAAAATCGCTATATTTTGTATCCCACAAACAAAAACTATCATGATGACGCGTAGTTAAGTTGATGTATTTCATACCTGCTTCTAATGCTAAATCTGTTATAAAATCTGCATCAAACTTTTCTGCAGTAAATTTGTCTTTTAGTTTAGCATATTCTGCTACATGAATTTTTTCGTTATACATTACCCACTCATGTCTTCCTAAAATAGAATACAATCCATAGTGAATAAACATTCCATATTTAGCATCTTTAAACCAATCTATAGATGCTTTACGAGGATCATTTGAAAAAGTACTCTTATAATCATTTAAATAATTAGGCACATTACTGGTACTCATTATGCTTTTGCAATTTGTCATTAAAAGAGCTCCTGCTGTTCCTAGTGCAGAAAGTTGTATAAATTTTCTTCTATCTATCATAAGAAAAGTGATTGTTTTATTAATTAGTTTAGTGTTTCGTTTTTTTTATTTTTGATAAATCTACCCCTTTAAAATATTTATCTAAAGTGTATTTAGGTTGTTTATCATCTGGTCTTTGCTTTAGTTTTTTATAATCGTACTCCATTGGAAGAATCTTTTTTGGAGACATGTTTGCAGTATCATCTGAACTTTGATACCAATTTGCCATTAAATTTGACAATTCTTCTACTTTTGTTTTATTCTCTATATTTTCTGCTAGATTATTTAACTCTAAAGGATCTTTTTCTAAATTAAATAGTTGTTGATAATTTTGATTTGGGTATGTAATTAATTTCCAATCTTCTGTTCTTACGGCTCTTACCGTATTTCTATATGCAGTATATAAAGACTTACGTGTTTCTATATTTTTCCCTTTTAGTAAAGGCTCTAAATTTTCTCCATCAATATTTATTGGTAGTGGTAATTGACATAAATCTGCTAATGTTGGAAAAAGATCGTATAAATAAACCAAAGCGTTCTTTTTTTGATTTTTGTCAATACCTGGACCACTAATTATTAAAGGCACTTTTACACTATGCTCGTATAAATTTTGTTTTCCTAATAGACCATGGCTTCCTATTGCCAAACCATTATCTGAAGCAAAAACAATAATGGTATTATCGTATAAATTTTGAGCTTTTAAAGTTTTAATTATATCTCCAATTCTATCATCCATATGACTAATTAATGCATAATAATCTGCTAAAGATTGACTTATTAGTTTTGGTGTTCTTGGCCAAGGGCCAAGTGTTTCGTCTCTAATATTCATATTATCAAACTTAAAAGGATGCCAACCTTTAAAATTACCTGGAATAGGAATTGCATCTTCTTTATACATGCCTATATAATCTTCTCTTGGCGATCTTGGGTCATGAGGTGCATTAAATGCAACATAACAAAAAAATGGTTTTTCTGTTTTTCCTTTTGCATAATTATTTAAATATTCTAGAGTTGCATCTGCAATTAAATCTGTAGAAAAACCTTTTTTAACTGGTTTTGTTAAGCTACCATCAGAAGTTAAATCTCTAACTGGAGCATTGTAATGATCTGCCATCCCCATTGTCATAATATTTTTGCCCTTATCAAAACTTCTAACAAAGCTAGAAGGTTCGTTATGCCATTTACCTGTACCAAAAGACTCGTAACCAAACTCGCCAAAATACTCTGGCATTGTTTTTACGCCTTTTAATTTATCATACACATGAAAAAGACTTTTTCCACTCATTAACATTGCTCTACTTGCTGCACAAACTGCCCCATGGTTTCCACCCATTACATAAGCGTTTTCAAAACGCGTTCCTCCTTCTCCAAGTTTATCTATATTTGGTGTACTTATATATGGATTTCCACTTGCCCCTAAAGCATCTGCTCTTTGGTCATCAGTAAAAATGAATAAAATATTAGGTTTTTTTTTATCCTCTTTCTTTTTATCTTGATTTGTAGCACAACTACTTAAACTAAGTATACTGATAAGAGTTAACGTTCTAATTATTATGTTTTTCATGTTTTTTTTTGATGATTTAATTTTGAAATGTATCTGTTCTAAAAGGTCTTGCTGGTAAACCTATTTTATTAACCAAGTTAACATCTGGTTTTGCAGAAAATGCATAACGCACATGTAATGGTTTTTCTACACCTTCTCCTTTTATGATTACTTTTTTACCTTTAATAACTGCTGTTGCTTTATGCCATTTTTTATTTTTATCAGAAATCCAAAAGCCTCTAGGAGCTTTTGTATCATTAGTTGTTAAGCCTTTTGCATCAAAAAACTTTATAATAATTTTATTCTTTCTTATTTTATAATTTTTGAAAATAGGTCCATTAAACAAACCATTTTTATTAAAAGTTACTTTTTCTGCTAAAAGAGCAACTCTTTTACCTACAGGCAACTTATCACTTGGATGAATATTAAAAGCTTTCCCTAAATCTATTGTTGTAACTACAGATACATTTTTTATTTTATCTAATTCAAATTGAGATGCTCTCATCCAAGCCCAAGATTTTTCTGTTGGGTTTTCTGCATCAAAACGTGGTTTTTTGTTTGTTTTACCAATATAACCAGGTAATGCTACTACAATAATTTCTAAAGGAGATTGTTGCCATTGATTTCTTAGATAATCTGCCCAAAAAGTAAATGTTTCTTTATATTGAAGCATTGTTTCTTTTGTTTTTGTGTTTGACTCTCCCTGATACCAAACAAGACCTCTAGAGGTGTATGGTATAATAGGGTTCATCATAGCATTGTAAAGAATATTTGGTTGCCTTCTTAAAAAAATATCATCTTCCCTTTTTCTTTTCCCTTTGGTGTTTAATATTGATTTTATTTGTTGATTTTTTTCTTGGTCTGCATCAAAAGTTTCCATTATTTCATTGAAGTGAGGTAATTGTTTTGTTGCCTCTCTTGGCAACCAACCTTCTATAGAAGAACTACCCCAAGCTGTTAGAATAACACCAACAGGAACGCCTATGTTTTTTTGTAAGAAATATGAAAAAGAAAAAGCAACAGCACTAGAAGGATTTTTTAAAGCCCAAACTCCGTTTTGAATATTATTTTGTTTTTGAAATGCTACAGTTTGAGGCATTTCAAAAGTTCTAATATTTTTTGATAGTGCATCTAATTTGTGAATTTCTTTAATTTTTTTATGAGGCCATACCATATTAGATTGCCCAGCGCAAATCCAAACTTCACCAATCATTACATCTTTAAAGATTATAGATTCGTCTTCTGAAGTTACACTAAATTTAAACGGACCTCCTGCTTTAAATTTTGGTAAAATAGCTTTCCAATTTCCTTTAGCATCAGAAACAACTGTAATCATTTTATTATTTAAAGCTACATTTACTTGTTTACTTGGTAAAGATTTACCCCAGATATTAATTGGCATATTCCTTTGCAAAACCATATGCTCTTGAAAAAGAGACCCTAATTTTAAATCATTAGAAAACAATGAAAGTGAAGAAAATAATACCGTAAATAAAAATAATCGATTTGTAAAATCTTTTACAGACTTCTTTTGTAACGTCATTTTTTGTTTGATTGAATGATTAATCTTTTGGTACCCATACAAAAGTATAAATAACAAGGAAATATAGAATCGATACAAATATCAACTATGGGTAACAAATGTTGCAAGCATAAAAAAATCGTCTAATAATAAATGATTTAGACGATTTTTGAAATTATTTTATCTAAAATGAACACATTTTAGACAAAGAAATCTTTTAACTTAATTAACAAGAATTTCATCAATTAAAACTACCCTATCTTCTAAAGATTCTATTTTAATAGTATTAGCTCCACGATCTATCATAATTGGAATTTTTACTTTTTTCCAATTATTTGCTACATTTTTAGTATTTGATAGAAGTTGCTTATTATTAATCACTTTTCCGTTTACTGTTACTTTAACAAAAGCACCAATCTTATTTTTGTTGTTTGTACTATAACGAATAATTAAATCTGCATTTCTTGCACCTCCGTCATTTTCTTGATACCAAGAAATTGACGCTTCTTTTTTATCAAAACGTACAAAACCTTTACCGTTAAAGTTTTTTCCTTTAGATGAAATAGAAGCATTTTTTAGTGTTGCTTCTTCTGCTTGTTCTCCAATATTAGCATTATTTACAATAGTCTCATTCCAAGTAAAGCCTTCATTTTTTCCGAATTTTTCTTCTAAAATTTGAATAGTTTTTCCATCAACAACTATTAAAGCTTTTACTGTAGTTTCTAAATCAACAGTAAAACTTCCTTTATATTTAGTTGATTTTATTGTTGGTATATCACCGTTTGTAGTATAATAAACTTCAATTTTTGGATTGATTATATTTCCTCTTAAATTGATAATCTTAGTATCTATACTAACTTTATTAGATGTGATTAATTTTTTTTCTCCTAAAATAGAACTAGCTAATAAATTAACAGCTCCTTTATTACTTGTTGCTGCAATATAAGCACGTGTTAATCCGTAAAAAGCGATTCTATTATTTGGTCCAACATGTTGTTCTACATCTACTGGACTTCCATTATCTAAAGCTTTTATTTTACCTGCTCCAAAAACATTAAAATAAGTTCTATTTTCTCCATAAGGATAAAATTCACCTTTATCATCTGTAGTGGTTACGCGTACTTGCACTATGTCATCTTCAATATCACCTAAAGCAGCTCCATCAACAGATAATTTAATTTTTGATGGTTGATTAGCTGTTCTTATAATTTCTTCAGAAACTACTTTTCCTTCTTTATAACCTACCGCTTTTAAAGTTCCTGGTTGCCATTTTACCAGCCATTGACATTGCATTTTATCCCATGCTTGCCCTGGTTTTTGCCTACCCAAAGAAACGTTATTAAAAAACAATTCTACCTCATCTGTGTTTGAATAAACCCAAACCGGAATTTCTGTATCTAAAGCCACTTTTGGATGCGTCCAATGTGGTAAAATATGTACCATTGGCTTTTCTGTCCATTGACTTTGATATAAATAAAATAGGTCTTTTTCAAAGTTTGCTAAATCAATTGCACCTCCCATAAATGCTTTAAAAGGCCAACCACCATGAACGTAACCAGCTTCTCCTATATAATCATAACCTGTCCATCTAAAAGAACCTGCATAAGCAGGAATATCTCTTAATTGTGCAATATTTAATCTTGATGAAACTCTTACAGTAGCATTATCGTAACTAGAATTAAAAACTTGTTTTCTATTTGTTTTATTTTCTAAAGCTGTCCAATCATGAGTAAAAACTTCTTTTTCTGTTAAATCTTCAATAGAATAAACATTTTTTTTCAATCCATCTCTATACCAAGTTTTAGTTCTGTAATAACCTCTAACTTGCCAAGTATGTGTGTTTTCTGTACCTATAAAAACCTTTCCTTTTTGGTGTTCTGATAGGTTTTCCATATATCCATTTCTTTCACTACCTCCATTTACTCCCAAAACATTCATATATTCCGAACTTGAGTGACCAGAAGTTACAGGACGTGTAGGATCTAAAAGATTACATGTTGCTACCAAATCTTTTGCAATTGCTCCTTTAGTTTCGTTACCAACACTATAAATTACAATTGATGGATGATTTCTATCTCGTTTAATCCAATCTGTTAAATCTTGTTTCCACCATTTATTAAAATGATGCGCTCCATAATCATTTTTTGCTTTTCTCTTCCAACCATCAAAAATTTCATCCATCACCAACATTCCTAATTCATCACAAATGTCATAAAACTCTGGTGTTTGTGGGTTGTGTGCAGTTCTTATTGCATTTACACCCATATCTTTTAATTGTTGAACTCTAAACTTTAAAATTTTGTACGGAACTGCTGCCCCTAGAGCACCAGCATCTTGATGATTACAAACTCCTTGTAGTTTTACATTTTTACCATTAATCCACATTCCAGATTCTGCAATCCATTCAATATCTCTAACACCAAATTTGGTCTTTACAACATCAACAACTTTACTACCTATAAAAACCTCGGATTTTAAAGTGTATAAATAAGGATTTTCTATAGACCATAATTCTGGGTTTTTAATCTCTAAATCTAAAGTTACTAATCCTTCTTTTTCTAATTTTATTTTGTCCTTATTACAAGCAACTACAACTCCATTTTCATCAATAATAGAAGTAATTAATTTTACTTTTTTACGATTTTCTTCTTTTGTAAACAACTCAGCTTCTACAAAGACTTTATTCCCTTTGGTTTTGATAAAAATTCCATCTCTTTTAACATGTGTATTATTTTTAATATCAATCCAAGTATGAGCATAAATTCCACTACCAGTATACCAACGTGCAGAAGGCTGTTTATCATTATCAACACGAACTGCAAAGGTGATTGTTTTTGATGTTTTAGCAATTTTACTAACATCATAAGCAAAAGAAATCCAACCATAAGGTCTTGTTCCTAATTTTTGCCCATTTGCCCAAACTGTGCTATTCATAAAAACACCATCAAAAGCTATTTCTATGTGTTTTCCTTTCCAGTTTTCTGGTACTGTAATCGTTTTTCTGTACCAACCAAAACCTGCTGGCAAATAACCGGCTCCAGCTCCCATTGGATTCTTTTTATTATACTTACCTTCTATACTCCAATCGTGTGGTAAATTTAAAGTTCTCCAAGAAGTATCATCAAAAAAAACTTTTTCTGCACCAATAATATCTTGTTGAATAAATTTCCAGTTTGCATCAAAACTAATTCGTTTTATATCATTTTTAGGATTTTCATTATTTGAAAAACCCGAAAAGATAATATTAAATACAAAAAGAAGTATTAAGTTTTTAACACGCATATGATTTTAACTTTTAATGTGAATAAGAACAATTCAATAATAAAAAAATAGCGCTTACTTTTAATAAAAATAAACGCTAAATATAAATTACTTTCCGCTATTTAAAGGTTCTATTGTATAACTATAATTTAGTTTTTTCGCTTTAATTTGATATTCTTTATGAGGCATTTTACCCCAACTATTATCTCCACCAACACCCATTTGTCCGTAATCGATATTAATATTTACCAAATCACGTTTTTTAATATCTGTTGTATGACGTTGTTGTTTTTTTGCACCAGCATCAAAATCATCATTATATTGATGATGTGCACTAAAAGAGATTAAATCTGAAGCTGTTATTTTTATTCCGTTTCCTGTATTATTTGTAAATGTTACCCAACGTGTATCTGTTTTATATCCATTTTCTTGCGGACGAATATACTCGAAATACAAATCTTCTACAGGAGCTTTATACAAACCAACTAATGCAGCACTTTTACGATCTTGGTAATTTTCAAAAGGTCCTCTACCAAACCATTCTACATTGTTGTAATCATTTTTAACTACAAAATTATTTCCGAATCTTGGTAAAACAGGTGTTTTATCTTTAATATCAGAAACACTTGTATTTACTAAAATCTTTCCTTTTGCATCAATTGTATAATCAATTACCAAAGTTCCTTCTACACCACTTAAATGATAAATTGTACTAACTAAAGCTGTGTTTGCATCAATATTTTTACTTTCTATTGATTTTAACTCTTGGTTGTTTGTTGCTTTTTTCCAAACATTTAATTTCTTAGACATTTTGTAACCAAAGTCATTATCTGTTGTTGGTCTCCAAAAATTAGCCGTAATTCCGTCTAATAAAATATTTCCATTTCCGTAATCTAACGAAGTTAATTCTCCGTTTTCTTTACTAAAAGATAAATTAAATCCATTTCCTGAAATATCTATAGTTGCATCTGTTACATCTGCTTTTAAAGAACCATCATTTTTAGAAAAAACAGTTTTAGTTTTAGGATTAGAAACTTCAAATTGTTCGTATGCAGCTATATGACCTGCAGCAACTAAATCTGTAGCTGTTTTAGTCTTTGCATACACATTTAAATGATATTCTGCCTTTGCGTCTGTTAATTTAGGCAGCTTAATATTTACTTTTTTAGATGTATAAGGCGCTACATTTAAAACTGGTAAAGTTCCGTTAGCAACTTCTTCTCCATTTTTAAGTAATGTCCAAGAAAAATCTAATGTATTTAAATTGATAAAATCATAAATATTTTTGATATCTATAGTTCCTGATTTAATATTTACTGCTTTAAATTTAACATACTGATATACTTTTTTAACCTCGTATAAAGCAGGATGTGCAGTTCTATCTGGGTTTACAATTCCGTTTAAACAAAAGTTATTATCATTTTGTAAATGACCAGCACCTAAATCTCCTCCATAAGCCCAAAAAGCTTCTCCTTCTTCGTTTTTAGTTAAGATTCCTTGATCTACCCAATCCCAAATAAAACCACCTTGCATGATATCGTACTTTTCGATAACGTCCCAATAATCTTGTAAATTGCCTACACTATTACCCATTGCATGCGCATATTCGCATTGAATTAAAGGACGATTAGGATTATTTTCTGCATATTTTATCATTCTTTCAATTGGCCAATACATTGGCGCTTGAATATCTGTATTTGCATATTGTGTTGCACCTTCATATTGTGTAGGTCTTGTTGCATCTTGCTCTTTTAACCATTTGTAAGTTGCAAAAAAGTTTTCCCCATTTCCTGCTTCATTACCTAAAGACCAAGTTACAATTGATGGATAATTTTTATCACGCTCAAACATTCTAATAGTTCTATCCATGTGCATTTCTTTCCATTGAGGTAAATATGCTGGATGCACTGCTTGGTCTTTTTTATTATTATTTAAACCTTGGTTTGTTGTTCCCATTCCGTGTGTTTCTATATTAACTTCATCAATTACATAAAAACCATATTTGTCTGCCAATCTATAAAAATGTGGATTTTTAGGGTAATGACTACAACGAATGGCATTTAAGTTGTTTTCTTTCATCACCTTTAAATCTAATAACGTTAATTCTTCTGAAATTACATGACCTTCGGTTTCACTATGATCGTGTAAATTTGCTCCTTTAATTAAAACTGGCATTCCATTTACTAAAAACTGATTGTTTTTAATAGCAATGTTTCTAAAACCAACTTTTATAGCAGTAGACTCTCCATTTACACTTAATAAAAGCGTATATAAATTTGGTGTTTCTGCATTCCACGTTTTTACATTATTAATAATCTTATCAAAACTAACTATGTTTCTACCAGCAGATAATTGTACTTTTTTTGAAGTAGCATAAACTTCTTTATCACCATCTAACAATTGTACTTTTACTTCTTTTTCTGTTGCTGTATTAGAATTATTATCAACCTTTACATCAACTTTAAAAACACCATCTTTATAATTGTTTTGTAAGTCTGATGTTACTCTAAAATCTCTTAAAGTTACTTTATCAGTAGCATATACATACACATCTCTCTCTATACCACTCAATCTCCAAAAATCTTGATCTTCCATATAACTAGCATCAGACCAACGTAATACTTGTACAGCTAAATTGTTTTTTCCTTTTTTAACAAAATCTGTTATTTTATATTCTGAAGCAGTTTTACTACCTTCATTATAACCCAACATTTTACCATTTAACCAAACGTACATTGCACCACTTACACCTTCAAAATGCAAATACATATCTTTTCCATCCCAATCTTCAGCAATTTCAAATTCTTTTTTATAACTCCCATTACTATTGATGTTATGAGGAATATAAGGCGGATTTGCAGGAAACATATACGTTCTGTTTGTATAAACAGGAATTCCATGTCCTTTTAATTCCCAATTAGATGGCACTTCTATGTTATCCCATTTAGAAATATCAAAATCTGCTTTATAAAAATCTGTAGGTCTTGCTTGTACACTATCTGCGTAATAAAATTTCCAAGTTCCGTTTAAAGACTGATACAAAGGAGAGTTTTTCCAACTATCATTGGCTAAAGCCGATTTTTCATCAGTATATTTATAAAAAGAAGCTGTTGGTTCTTCTCTATTGATTTGGAATATTTCTGGGTTTTCCCATTCTGGATTTTCCCATTTGTCTGCAACATAAACAGGTTTTATGTCTGCTTTATCACAAGAAGCAAAAGATGCCAATGAGATAATAATGATTAATAAAGCTTTTTTCATTTTAAAAAAATTTGTTGGTTTTATATATTTCTTTTTAATCTACAATTTGATTTACAACTGCGCTCTCTATCTGTCTTTTTCCTTTTAACACAAAGGCTTTTATAGAGTATTTAGACTTTTCTTTTAATTTTGACAAAGGGATTAATACTTTAAACTTTTTAGTTTTTCCGGTAATTTTTTTTCCAAATATTTTAACATGTTCTACATTTAAATAAGATACATTGTTAAGAATTACTCCGTAAGAATTTTTAGGATTTAAAGTGATTTTATGCAAATTCACTTCAACTAAATAACCGTCTTTTTGTTTTCTAACAATCTGAATATTAATTTCTGAGTTGCTTTCTAATGATATTGCAGTAGCTGTATTTGGATAAAAATTACTTTCACCAACTTCTGTTTCTGCTTTAACTGTATAATAATATTGTACTTTATCTTTTATTGAATTGTCAATAAAAAATGTGTCTTTTACCTTACTTGCTATTTTTGTAAACTCATGCAATTTTGTGCCTCTATAAACATTATAACTAGTATTGCTTAACACCATTTTTTGCGGAACCCATTTAACTGCTATGGAAGTCGCAGTTTTTTTAATTGCAGATACATTTCTAGGACTATATGGCACTCTATACGAAACTAAAACTGTTTCTTTTTTTGATGGTTTACTTTTACCCAAACCATTACAAGCTGTTACAGTAAAATTGTACTTTGTATTGTCTTTTAAATTTTCTATTCGATAGCCAAAAACATTATCCGCATCAACTTCAATATCTTTATTGTTTTCGTCTTTGTAGTTAATTATATAATTTTTTACATCTGAAACACTTTGCCAAAAAAGCGTAACTGTATGATCTCTTCTAGATACCTTAAAAATAGTTGGAGTTTCCGGCTTTTTATAAGTTGCAAAAACACTGTTAGATAATGCACTATTTTTATCACTATTTAAAGCTTCTATTTTAAAAAAGTACTTTTTATTTTGACTTAATTCTTTTACTAAAAAACTATTTTGACCAGAAACTTTAATTGTTTTTGATAAGTTTAAAGCATCTGTTCCGTAATAAATCTTATAAGAAGTTGCCTTTTCAATCTCTCCCCAGTTTAATAGAATTCCGTCTTTTTCAACAGAAGCATTATAAATAATTGGTTGCTCTAAAGTATAATTATTTGTTTTCCATTTAATCACTGATAAGCTAAAAGGTTTTACTGAAATCAATCCATTTTTAAACTCCGTTGTTGTAATATCTGGATTTCTAACTGCAATGGAGTTTGCTGAAATATAGGAAGCAAATAAATCACCTTTAAATATTTTATCATCAATTTTTAATTGAATTTCGTTAGACTCTTTACTCCTGTTACTAATCACCAAATAATTAAATCCGTTATTACCTTTATAAGATTGCGCAAACATTCCGTTTACTTTGGTTTTCTTTAAACCATCAACCAAAACCATATTTTCTATATCTGTTTTAAAAACAAATTCAGAATTATTTACAGCTCCGTTATAAATCTTATAAGCTTTACCTTCAATATCCCTTTTAATTCCTGTAGAAATGGTATCTGTATCGATTTCAATACTGTTTTTAAAAGCATCTTCTACTAACTTCCCTTGTCCTTTTGCTGGTAAATATTTATTGCTTACTTCATGTGCACCAACATATTGTGTGTTTTTATGTTCTAATTGACGCATTACATATTCTATATTATAAATACCAGAATAAATTCCGTTTAATGGTCTATTCCAAACACCAAACTCTGTAATTACCATTGGCACATCTTGCCAAGTGTAAGCTTCTATTTGAGTCATAGCTACTCTAGAAGTTGCTTCTAATAATTTAGTATTTGCTCGTTTATAAGCTTGTTCTCTTGTTTCTTTTTTGCCTGTATGTGGTGCGTAAGAATGTTTAGAAAACACATTCCAATAAGCACCTTTTTCTTCTTGATACTTATTAATTTCTTTCATAAAAGTCCAAACTCCATCCCAAGTATAGTTAAGAGTTAATTGTGCATCAGGAAAAATTTGTTGAATTGCTTCTGCATAAGGTTTCATTTTGGTTGCATAATCATAACCATCATTCCACCAATATCTATTTCTGTTTGGTACATAAAAATAAGGTTCATTACAAAATTGCCAAACCTCAACTTTTATATTATTGTTTTTACAAAATCTAGCCAACTCTAAAATCATTTCTGGTGATTCTGCAAAAGCATTTACTGTTACAATTAATTTACCATTTACTTCTCTAAGTAATTTGTATAAATCTATAATTCTGTGTGGTCCTTTTACTTTTAAGTATCTATGTCCTTTTAAAAATGGTTTTGGATGATCGAACTTAGAAATGTAATCTAAATCGTATTGACCAGTAGCACTGCTAAAAGCATCGCCCATTGTTCCTGAAAAATAACGTAACCAACCAGGTTTTAACTCTTTTACAGATTTTATAAAATCTGGATGCGTATAACTCCAAACCTTATCTGCAATACGAACGTTAAACCCACTTGTTCCTTTATTTATTTTATGCCCTTGTTTTGTATTTATATTGATAGTATTTAATTTCTGAGATGAAACCGTATCAATCTGAAGAAGACAGAGCAATAAAATAAAATATGTCTTTTTTAAAAATTTAAACAACATGGATTATTAACTTTTATATTTAAAAAGAATACTTATAATTAGTAAGTTTTAGGTTTCTAATTATAAGCATGCATTTCTATTCTTTTTTATTCTAAAATGATACTTGATTAAATTTAAATACATCAGAAGGTGTCCTTGCTTCATTAAATAATTGTTTCATTTCTTCAACTATTTGTGGATGCTCCTTAGCTATATTATTAGTTTCTCCAATATCTGTAGACAAATCAAATAACTGCATTGGTGCATTAGGCTTCCTTAACACATTATATTTTACAGCTTTCCAATTTCCTTTTCTTATGGCTTGTCTACCACCTCTTTCATGAAACTCCCAATACAAATAATCATGTTGTTTTTGTTCTTCTGGTTTGTCTAATAAAGTTGGTAAAAAAGAGATTCCATCTATATTATCAGGAGTTTCAACTCCTGCAACTTCAGAGAATGTTGGAAAAACATCCCAAAAGGCAGAAACTAAATCCGTTTTTGTGCCTGGTTTAATTTTACCTGGCCATTTTATTGTCATTGGCACCCTAATTCCACCTTCATATAAATCTCTTTTTACACCTCTTAATTTACCATTGCTATTAAAATATTTAGGATCTGCTCCACCTTCTGTATGAGGGCCATTATCAGAAGTAAAAACAATAATTGTATTATCTTCTAAACCAAGCTCTTTAACTTTATTCATAATTTCACCAACTTGATTATCCATCACCTCTATCATAGCAACAAAAGCTGCATGAGGCTCTTTTTGAGACTCATATTTACCTAATCTATATTGAGGCCCATCATCTGTTCCTTTAAATTCTTTTTCTGGCATATATTTACTCCTATACTTATCCATAATAGCTTCAGGAGCCACCAATTCTGCATGTGGAATTATAGTTGGTACATACAAAAAGAAAGTTGTGTCTTTATTTTTCTCTAAAAATTTAATAGCTTCTGACTGAATTAAATTTGGCGCATACTGATTTTTTTGATGATTTTTATTACCATTTAAAACAATAGAATCATTATTAGACCACAAATGGTCTGGGTAATAATTATGACCTAAACGTTGGCAATTGTAACCATAAAAAACATCAAAACCTTGTTTAGTAGGATCTCCTTCTGAACCAGGATAACCTAAACCCCATTTACCAAAAGCACCAGTTACATAACCACCTTTTTTTAATGCTTCTGCCATTGTATATGTATTTGCTGGAATTGGATGCTGACCCTCTGGATGGATTTCTTTATTTCCTCTAATTGGTGTGTGACCAGTATGCATACCTGTTAATAAAGCCGATCTTGAAGGTGCACAAACAGTATTACCTGAATAATGTTGTGTAAACATTAAACCTTGAGAAACTAGTTTATCTATGTTTGGTGTCTTAAAATTTTCTTGACCATAACTACTTAAATCTCCATAGCCAAGATCATCTGCCAAAATATAAATGATGTTTGGTTTCTTATTGGTTACTTGATCTTTTATTTTGTTATTACTACATGAAAATATGACAGAGACTATTATAGCTAAAGTGAAGATTCTAAAATTTCTTTTCATTTACTTACTATTTTTTACATTAATATACTAATTAGCAAAACGCTACAAGCTTGCTAAGCTCAAATGTATTATTAAAAGAAAAAATATAAATATAAAAAACACCCTACTAATGTTGCAGAATTAGCGAATTTGGATAAAAAAACACTCAAATTAACAATAAAACACTATAAAATAAACATAAAGACACCATTATTTAAATCTTAAAAATCAATAAACTTTAAATAACACCCATTTTTTTACAAGGGTAAAAACCAAACTTTTTAACTTTACATAAAACACTTTAAAAAACCATTGCTTTATTTACATTTTTTACATCAAAAAAAAATAATCAGAAACTCTTTGATTATAGAACTCATACCTTTAATTGAAAAAATAACACTTATGCAACATTACTCCCCTCACAACGCAACATAATGATTCCGTTATTATTACATATATTTGAGTTAAAATAGATAACATTATAAGACTTTTTAAATGATCCTTTTATATTTAACCTTATGAACATCGATTTAATAAAAAAAACTTCTTTTTTTCTTTTTAAAGAAATATCTATACTAAAAAAAGTATTTGGTTTATTTATCTTTTTCTATGCAACATTTAGCACTTCTCAAACTAATGAAACTTATTTTAATGATTTAATTATTCAAGGTGCTCCTTTTAATAAAAAAGTAAATGTTTTGTTTGAAGATAGTATTGGGTATTTATGGATTGGAAGTAATAATGGTTTGTATAGATATGATGGTTACAATTTAGTAACGTATCAACAAGATGTTTTTAACCAAAATTCAATACCAAATAATAGTATTAACTCAATTATAGAAGATGACAACCAAGACCTATGGATTGGTAGCGAAAGTTATTTAATCCATTTTAACAGAAAAGAAAATAAATTTAAAGGTTATAATAAAAACATAACAACAGAAATTTTACATAAGGATTCTAAAGGAAATGTTTTTGCTAATTTAAAAGGTATAGATTTAGTAAAAATAGAATCTAATAAAAATTTCAAGAAACTAAATAAACATGTTGGCAAAGCATTAAAACCCCAATACCAAATAAATTCCTTTATAGAAGATGATTTTGGCAGATATTGGATTGGAACATCAAAAGGGCTCTTTGCAATTAATAGTGAAGGTATTTTTGTAAAAACTTCTTTAGAAAAAGAAATAATAGCTATTAAAGATTTTGGTAATAATAGATTTGTTGTGGCTACTACTCATGGCCTCTTTATTTTAAACTATAATAAAACTGATTATAACCTAGAAATATTAGAATCTTATCCAAATATTTCTAACTCTTTAAAAATACAGAATACTCAGTTAACATCTTTAGCAATTAGTCCTAATGATGAAGATTTGTGGATTGGAACCCAAAACGGATTAGTAAAAGCAATTAGACTTAACAATAGCTATAATTTTGTGAAATTTTCTAAAGAATCTGAAAATGGGAACTTAAAAAATAATTTTATTACTTCAATTGTTTTTGATACATATGGCAACCTTTGGATTGGATCTTTAAAAGGAATTAACAAATACCGTGTAAGAACTTCTATTTTTGAATATAATAAAATTGAAACTCCTTCTAAAATTGGCAATGATTTATCTAATAGTATATTATTTTATTCTTCTACTAATATTTTAGTAGGAATGAATAGTGGTATATACAGATATAACCCAAAAACTAAAGAATCGTTTAAATTAAATACACAAATTAAAAATGTTAATCACATATCTAAAAATTATAAAAAAGACAAACTTTTAATAGTTTCTGACAACGAACTGTATCAGTCTGAAACTTATAATCCTAAAAAAACACACCTTCAATTAACAAAAATAAAATCTTTTAAAAATAACATAACTGACATTGCTGTTATCAATAAAAATGAAATCTGGATAGGTCTTTGGAACAATGGTGTAGAGGTAATTAATACAGAAAATGAAATCTCTAAATTTAAAGAAGAAGTTATTGCCAAACTCTCTAAAAACCATACATCTGTATTTCTTTTAACAAAAGATCAAGTTTTATGGATAGGTACTAGAGGAGAAGGACTTTTTAAAGTAGATTTAAATAATGAGACTATTGAAGAATTTATTCCATCTAAAGAAAACGGATTAACATCTAACGCTATTTTAAGTTTACATGAAGATAAAAGCAACAACATTTGGATTGGAACAAGGAGTGGAGGTATTAATCAATATATTAAAGAAACAAATAGTTTTAAAAGCTTTAGTAAATTAAACGGTCTTACATCAAACACTATTTCATCAATAGAAGAAGATCATGAAGGCAATATTTGGCTTAGTACACAAGACGGATTGGTTCGCTTCGATTTAAAAAACGAAAAATTTATACCATTTAAAGTAGAAGATGGTATCAAAGAAAGTCAGTTTCTTTTTAATTCAAGTTCAGCCAACAAACTAAACAATACCTTATACTTTGGCTGTCCAGATGGCTTTTACACTGTACAAGCAAATAAATTTTCTCAAAAAAGCCTGTTACCTGCAACCGTAATTACCAGTTTTACCACTTTGGGTCCTACAAAAAGTAATACTACTAATTTAGATCTAAATACATCAAACCTTACAAATGTTAATTTAGAAAACCCAATTATATTACCTTATGATACAAATAACATTGTTGTAAATTTTTCTTCATTAGACCTTACCACTCCAAATAAAAATGAATTTGCTTACATGTTAGAAGGCCTAAATAATTACTGGGTTTATACTAACGCATCTAACAGAAACGCCAACTACAATGATCTTTCTTATGGCTCTTATACGTTTAAGGTTAAAAGCTCTAATAGTGATGGTGTATGGAACGAAATACCTACAGAATTATCTTTTAAAATAATGCCTCCAATATGGAAATCTACATGGGCTATAATAACCTATATCCTTATTAGTCTTATTCTATTTTTAGTAAGTGTTCTTTTAATTAGAAGGTGGTTTAGATTAAAAAACAACCTTGTTAAAGAAACAATTAGTAGAGAAAAAGATAACGAATTAAATAAAATGAAAATGACGTTTTTCACGGATATTTCTCACGAGCTAAGAACTCCATTATCATTAATCCTAGGAACTATTGAAAAAGTAGTAAAAGAAAAACAATTTACATTAAGTCCACTTACATCCCAACGAATTTATAACAATAGCTTAAGAATGCATAGGCTTATAAACCAAATAATGGATATTAGAAAATTTGATCAGGGTAAATTTAAGCTAAACATCTCTAAAAATGACATTGTAAAAGATATTAGCATTATTAAAAATGCTTTTAATGATTTTGCTAGAATCTACAATATTGAGTACAATCTTACCTCTGAAGAAGAAACTATAAAAGCTTGGTATGATGTAGATATATTAGAAAAAATTTTATTTAACCTATTATCTAATGCTTTTAAATATACCCAAGAAGGAGGGAAAATAAATATTTACACAAAATTAGTAAAAGAAGAAGAACAAGAGCAAGAACAAGAAATTATAAGTTTAAATCTTCCTAAAAGTAATTACATAAAATGTATTGTTAGAGATAATGGTGTTGGTATACCTGCAAAAGATTTAAAACATATTTTTGATAGATATTACCAAGCAACAAAACCTTATAGCAATCAAATTCCTGGTACAGGCATTGGTATGGAATTGGTGCAAAAATTGTTAGAAAGACACCATGGAACTATTATTGCAAAAAGTGAAGAAAATAAATTTACAGAATTTACTTTTTACTTACCTATTAGTAAAAAAAGATACGATAAAAAAGAAGTTTTAAAAACAAGTACTCCATTATTAAAAAACTTTATTAAAAATTCAGAATTTCAAGTAATAGAAGAAGTATCATCAGAATTTGAAGAAAAATTAAACTCTAAAAACAACATAAAACCTAAAGTATTAATTGTTGATGACAATTCTGAATTAAGATTGATGTTAAAAGAAGAATTAGTCGAAGAATTTAACATTTTAGAAGCTTCTGATGGAAAAGAAGGATATGAAAAAATAGTAAATGAAAATCCAAAACTAATAATTAGTGACATTATGATGCCTGTAGAAGATGGAATATCTATGTTAAAAAGGTTAAAAAAGAACCCACAAATTAAAAACATTCCAATTTTTATGCTAACAGCAAAAAATTCTCCAGAAACAAAAATCGAATGCCTATCAATAGGGGCAGATGATTATATAGAAAAACCTTTTAGTATGGAATTTGTTAAATGGAAAGTAAAAAACACTTTAGTTTCTAGGAAACAACTTAAAACGGAATACAGTAAAGTAATTACAGCTGCTCCATCTGAGATTGAAATTGAATCTAATGATGAAAAATTTATAAAAAAACTGGTTAGTATTGTAGAAGAATCTATGGGAGATCATCTATTTAGCGTAGAATATCTTGCCTCTGAAGTGGGTATGAGTAGAGCAAATTTATATAGAAAACTAAAAGTTATTCTAAACGAAACACCTGTTAATTTTATTAAAAAAATAAGGTTAAAAAGAGCAGAACAACTTCTTAAAAAAAATAGCATGTATATTTCTGAAATAGCATATATGACTGGTTTTAATAATCAAAAATATTTTAGCAAATGCTTTAATAAAGAATATGGTATAAGCCCAACAGAATACATAAAACAACACAAAGAAACTATTAAAAATAACAATACAGACTAAAAGAATATAAAAAACACATTTTAAATGTATTTACAACAAGAGTTATATATTTAACTATCAACAAAAGAGAAAGCCTAACAATAAAGACAAAACCGTCTTTTCGAGACATTTTAGCTACTTTTTTGAAACAAAATGTAGCTATCCTTGCTACATTTTTTATATAGGTTTGTAAACAAAATTATCAAAAACAATAATTATGAAAGCAGGATTTGAAATGTGGGACTATTTAGTCTTCATTGCTTATGCCATTTTAATTTTAGGTGTAGGTTTATGGGTTTCTCGTGATAAAAAGGGACACCAAAAAAATGCAGAAGATTACTTTTTAGCAAGTAAATCTTTACCTTGGTGGGCTATTGGTACTTCCTTAATTGCAGCAAATATTTCTGCAGAACAGTTTATAGGGATGTCTGGTTCTGGGTTTGCATTGGGTATTGCAATTGCTTCTTACGAATGGATGGCTGCATTAACATTAATAATAGTAGGTAAATACTTTTTACCCATTTTTATAGAAAAGGGGTTATATACAATTCCTGAATTTGTAGAAAAACGTTTTTCTACTAACCTTAAAACAATTTTAGCCATATTTTGGTTATCACTTTATATTTTTGTAAACCTTACTTCTGTATTGTTTTTAGGTGGATTAGCTATCGAAACCATTATGGGTGTAGATATGGTATATGCAATTGTTGGTCTAGCACTTTTTGCAGCTGCGTACTCATTATATGGAGGTTTATCTGCAGTAGCTTGGACAGATGTTATACAAGTTGTATTCTTAGTATTAGGTGGTTTAATAACTACTTATTTGGCGCTAAATACAGTTTCTGGAGGAGAAGGAATGTTAGCTGGTTTTTCTAAAATTTGGGAAGCTGCACCAGAAAAATTTCATATGATTCTTGAAGAATCTAATGATAACTATATCAATTTACCTGGAATTTGGGTTTTAGTGGGTGGTTTATGGGTTGCAAATTTATATTATTGGGGTTTCAACCAATATATTATTCAAAGAACTTTAGCAGCTAAATCTTTAAAAGAATCTCAAAAAGGTATTTTATTAGCGGCATTTTTAAAATTAATTATTCCACTTATTGTTGTTGTTCCTGGTATTGCTGCTTATGTAATAGTAAATGACCCTTCAATTATGGCAAACTTAGGAGATGTAGGTCTATTAAACATTCCTTCTACAGAGCAAGCTGATAAAGCGTATCCTTGGTTATTACAATTTTTGCCTACTGGTCTAAAAGGTGTAGCTTTTGCTGCTTTAGCAGCTGCAATTGTTTCTTCTTTAGCTTCTATGTTAAATTCTACTTCTACCATTTTTACTATGGATATTTATAAACAATACATCAATAAAAATGCAGATGATAAAACAACTGTAAATATTGGTAGAATTTCTGGAGCTGTTGCTTTATTAATTGCTGTTATTATTGCACCATTATTAAATGGATTAGATCAAGTTTTTCAATACATACAAGAGTTTACAGGTATGTTAAGTCCTGGTATTTTAGCCATCTTTTTATTAGGTTTATTTTGGAAAAAAACAACAAACAACGCTGCTATTTGGGGTGCTATTTTATCTTTCCCAATCGCATTAGCTTTAAAGTTTATACCTATTGCAGGTTTAGAACCTTGGATGCATCAAATGGGAATAACCACTCTTTTAACCATGCTGATTATTATGTCATTAAGCCACATACAAAACAAAGGTAAAGATGACTCTAAAGGAATTGAAATTACTAAGAATTTATTTAAAACAACTCCATTATTCAATATTGGTTCTATAGTAATTTGTATTTTACTTTTAGTTCTTTATTGTTTATTCTGGTAAGAAAAAAAATAAAGAATTAAAACATATTTAAAAGTGAGAGAATTTATTTAAATTTTCTCACTTTTTACATTCTTATCACCTCATTACCAAACTAATAAACATAAAACCCTTATTATAGAAATTATTTTTTTTGGTGAAATGGAAACTTATCTTTATAAAATTGAAAAAAGTTTAGTAACTTCAAATATATCTGCTATTGTTATATTAGGTAACGTAATGAGAGTACCATTGATGGAATTCTTAGATATTAAGAATTGATAAGTTTTAAAAATTATCATTATTATAAGTGATAAAACAAAGTGGAAAGAGATATTGCATGCAACTGAAAGGGGATAAAAAATAAATTCCATCTAACATATTGATAGCTAGATGGAATTATTTTGAGGTGTCTAGCGGATTCGAACCGCTGTACATGGTTTTGCAAACCATTGCCTAGCCACTCGGCCAAGACACCTTTTGTATTTAGGATTGCAAATTTACGCAAAATTACTTTTACTGCAAGTATTTTTTACTTTTTGATTCTCCAAGGTGGATTTATTCTATTTTTCCCACCAAAAAATAGAATTATTTGGTTATTATCTAAATCTTTTAACCTTGCTTCTCTCCAAAACCAAGTTTTATCATTTGGTAGTTCATCAAAATGAATGCCCTTTTTGATGATTTCATTTACTTTATCATCTAAATCTTCGCACTCAAAATAAACATAAACCCCTACTCCTTCTGGGAGTTCATCAACTTGATGAATTGAAAAAGTAGCATTCCCATCAGGACAAACAAATCTTGCATAATTTGGCAATGATTTCACAATCAATTCTAACCCTAATTTTTGATAAAAACCAATGGCTTTATCAACATTTAAAGAAGGAATAGTAACTTGATTCAGATTCATAAAAGCATTATCTTTTTTTAGTTAAAATGATAACAACTTCTTCTACATTACCACCAATTGGCGGATTTATTTTTGCAACAGCTACTTTCGCTTTTTTTATCATTTGTATTTCTCTAAAAAAACGATCTAAAATTCGTTGCGCAACTTGTTCTAACAATTCAGAACGAATTGCCATTTGTTCTTTTACAATATGATTTAAATGCACATAATCTACAGTATCTGCTAAATTATCTGTTCTCGATGATTTTTTTAAATCTGCTTTTACCTCTACATCTACTCTGTACCAAGAACCAATTTTTGCTTCTTCTTCTAAACAACCATGAAAAGCATAGAGTTTTATGTTATTTACTTTTATTATTCCCAATTAATTTATTATTTTAAAATTTTTAAACTCTATTGATAAGATTATAATTCTTCTATCTTTTCCCACATTTTATCTGTATTTAATCTGAAGGATCCTAAATACTCAAAACTACATTGTTCTGGAGCTATGATCGATAAAAATGGTTCGTTGTTTTTGTTATTATATAAGTGATAATTTTCACCAAAAATAGGCTCGAAACTAAATTTTGCGTTATACACCAAATCATTGTATTGAAATTTTCGCATCAACTCTTCATATTGTGCTTTAACTTCATCAAACTTAGATTTGAATTGTTTATTCACTCTTTGAATTCCATCATTTTTCCAGCTTGCTGTATTTAAAGGTTTAATTACAGGCGAGCTAGCAGATGTGCCATAGGGTTTTAAAGCAGCATCATATTGCTGACTTTCTTCATTAAAAACTACTAAATCTGGTTTTTTATCCTTCTTACTCATAATCCGAAATCTATCACTTATTAAACGGCTTCGTTAACTTCAATCCAATATCCATCTGAGTCTTGAAAGTAAAATTGCTGTATACCATCTTTACGAACATAATCTTTATTTGGTGTACCTGTCCAATCAGAATAATCGATATTTAAATCATTTAAGTGATTTACAAACGATTCTATATTTGTTGTAGCCAAAGCAAAATGAACTGCTTTATTGGTTTTAACTTCTAAATTAGGACGTGGAATTAAGTGCAACTGTTTTCCATTATCTAATGCCAACCAACGTGTTTTAGAGTTAGAAGCAGTATTTTCTATTTCTTTAAGGTTAAATACTTTTTGATAAAATGCGATAGACTCATCAACATTTTTTACAGAAAGAGCGATATGATTGAATGTAAAAGTCTGCATATTTCATCCTAGTTTATAGAATAACAAAATTACGATAAAAAAACACAAAACTTAAATGTTCTAACTTGTGAAAAAATCAAAAACGTTGCTAATTGCACTTGTTTTGGTTTTATAAAATTCGGTGTAAGTACATCTTTCGCAAGTTACACTCGTAAATTTCTGATTCTGAATATCAAAAATTTTAGACAAAGTTCCTCCAGTTGCTCGCATTTGTCCTAATTTATAGGTTTTAGAATTGCATTTTGGGCAAGTATAATTTCTTATTTTATCGCTCATAGTGTTTGGTCTTTATTTATTAGTTGTTTAAACTCCATTTTTGTTACAAGATAGTTAATTGCAATACAATATTTTGCTTAATTTTGTTGCTTAATTTATTTAGAAAAATAGATGTCTGAAGAAAATAAATCGCTCAATTTTTTAGAGCATATTATAGAAGAAGATTTGGCTAATGGAATGCCAAAAGAAGATTTACGTTTTCGTTTTCCACCAGAACCTAATGGATATTTACACATTGGGCACACTAAAGCTATAGGAATTAGTTTTGGTTTGGGTGAAAAATACAATGCGCCTGTAAACTTACGTTTTGACGATACAAATCCTGCAAAAGAAGAGCAAGAATATGTAGATGCTATTAAAGAAGATATTTCTTGGTTAGGGTACAATTGGGCAAACGAATGTTATTCTTCAGATTATTTTCAGCAGTTATATGACTGGGCAATTTTGTTGATAAAAGATGGTAAAGCCTATGTAGATTCGCAAACATCAGAAGAAATGCGAATTCAAAAAGGTACACCAACTGAACCAGGAACTAATAGTCCTTATAGAAATAGATCTGTTGAAGAAAACTTGGAATTATTTCAAGGGATGAAAGATGGTAAATTTAAAGAAGGTGAACATACTTTGCGTGCCAAAATTGATATGGCTGATGATAATATGTTGATGCGTGATCCTTTAATGTATAGAATTATGTACAAATCTCATCACAGAACTGGTAACAATTGGTGCATTTATCCAATGTACGATTGGACACATGGTGAGAGTGATTATATTGAACAAATATCACATTCTTTATGTTCTTTAGAGTTTAAACCTCATAGAAAATTATACAATTGGTTCAGAGATAATGTATACGATTTTAGTAAGACTGATTATCCACATCCACCAAAACAACGTGAATTTTCTCGTTTAAACTTAAGTTATACCATAATGAGTAAACGTAAGTTACTTAAACTGGTAGAAGAAGATATTGTTTCTGGTTGGGATGATCCAAGAATGCCAACAATTTCTGGTCTAAGAAGACGTGGTTATACACCTGCTGCTATTAGAAGTTTTGTAGAAACTGTTGGAGTTTCTAAACGTGAAAACGTAATTGATGTGGCTCTTTTAGAATTTAAAATTCGTGAAGATTTAAACAAAACTGCCAAAAGAGTAATGGCTGTTTTAGACCCTGTTAAAGTTGTAATTACCAATTACCCTGAAGGTCAAGAAGAACTTTTAGATGCAAGTTACAATGATTATGAAGAAGGATTTGGAAGTAGAGCTGTACCTTTTTCTAGAGAAATCTATATAGAAAGAGAAGATTTTAGAGAAGAAGCAAACAAGAAATTTTTCCGTTTAAAATTAGGAAAGGAAGTTCGTTTAAAAAACGCTTATTTTATTACTGCAAATAGTTGCACTAAAGATGAAAATGGAAATATAACTGAAATACAATGTACTTATGATCCGTTAACAAAATCTGGTAGTGGCACACCAGAAAGCATGCGTAAAGTAAAAGGTACTTTGCATTGGGTTTCTGTAAAACACGCTGTAAAAGCAGAAGTAAGGGCTTATGACAGATTGTTTTTAGATGAAGCACCAGATGCTCATAAAGACAAAGATTATATGGATTTTATCAACCCTAACTCTTTAGAGATTATTGAAGCTTATTTAGAACCAAGTTTACAAACTGCAGAAATAGGAGAACGTTTTCAATTTCAACGTTTAGGATATTTTAATGTAGATAATGATTCTACCAAAGAAAACTTAATATTTAACAAAACTGTTGGGTTGCGAGATTCTTGGGCAAAAAAATAAAATAGTACATAAATAGTAAACAATAATAGGTCCTCATTTTTTATAATTTTGAGGGCTTTTTAATTTATATAAAATGAAAAAAATAATCGTTTTAAGTTTGTTGATATTCGCTTCTTGTGGAAATAAGAAAGAAATAAAACAGGTAGCCGAAATTTCTTGTGGTCAATGTCAATTTGAATTAGATTCTGAAAGTGGATGTAGTTTAGCTGTAAGGGTTAATGACAAAGCGTATTTTGTAGACGGTTTTGGTATTGATGATTTTGGTGATGCTCACAATATAAATACTGGCTTTTGCAATGTGATACGTACTGGAAAAGTTTCTGGTACAATTGAGGGTGATAGGTTTTTAGCTTCTTCTATAAAATTGGTTGAGTAATTTTTGAATTATTCCCTTAAAAACTTATGTACCAAAATTCCTTTTTCAGAATTGATTTTCATAAAATAAAATCCTGGTTTTAAGTTTTTTAAATTTATAAAATTAGTTTTTTCTTTTTTAGAAATTAGTTTTTTTCCATCAATTGAAAACACTTCAATTTTATGAATATTTAAACTATTCTTTATATCTAAAAATATTTTTTCTTTTACTGGATTTGGATAGATATTGATGTAATTTTTCAACTGAAAATTGTCTGTTGATAGTGACTCTTGACTCACTGTTACTGTTACATTTACTGAAGTTGAATTTCCATTGACATCTTCTACTGTAAAAACAATTGTGTTTTCTCCTAAATTATCTGTAGTAAAATTAGTTTTTGATAAATTGTAAGACTCAATTCCACAATTATCAAAAGAACCATCATCTATATCAGAAACCTTTAAAGTTCCATTTCCTGTAGCATTTAATTTCAACTCAAAATCTTTTGTTTTGACTTCTGGGTTTGTTTCATCTTTTACAAATACGTTTTGATTTGTAGTAAAAATATTTCCATTGCCATCATCAAAACTCCATGTAATGGCATATTCTCCTTGTTCAACAAAAGTTAAAGCATCTTGTGTAGTTCCTAAAACTTCTCCACTTACTGCATCAATTGCTTTTGGGATTGCTATAACTATAACCTCACATTCTCCTGTAGCATCTGAAATTGTATCTATAATTGGTCCTAAATTATCTAAATAAAAAGACTGCGTTTCTTGAAGAAGAATAGTGTTATTTGCATCATCTTTAATATCACTATCAGCTTTAATTTTGAGATAAACACTTCCTAAATCGTCATTTGTTTTTGTGATAGTTAAGCGATATTCTTTATCGTTAATCTTTATCAGTTCTTGTTTTGTATAATTTTTTGATTGTGTTCCTACAAACTCAAAATCTGTCGTATTTACATTTTCTACAGGTTCATTAAATATAATTGTAAAAAATTGTTGATTAAGTTCTTCTTGCAGCTCTAAATCAGTAATTATTGGAGCAGTTTCATCAAAAGAAAATTCTAAAATATTTGATGCTAAATTTTGACTTCTTATTGCATCTTGTACTTGATTTTCTTTCATCATTATTGAGAAAACACCTTCTTCTACAGCAATTAATGTAAGTTTATAATTTTGATCATCTAGTTTAATAAATTCAGAAATTACTGCGTTTGTGAGTTCAAATCCTGCTGTAGAAAAATCTATAATTTCTTTTGAAAAATTTACATCAATTTGAATGCTATTTGTATTTATTTTTTTATCAGCATTTGAAGATAAAATTGTAATAATATTTATTGTATTAGTTTCTTTAGTAACATTTATAATATATTCTTTTGATACTGCTTCATCTTGAGAAACTACTGTATATGTTTTTGAAACTGTATAATCTATAGCTGAATTACCTGAAATTTGTTGTTGTATATCAATAAAGATTTTTGCGCCTTCAGAAACATTAAATACTGGTATTAAATTACTAATATCTGTAGTTTGGGATAAGACAAAATTAATTGTATTGTCAACTGTTGTTTTGGTAATTTCAGTAATATTCTCAAAAGAAAAATCTAACAATTCTGCTTGATTGTTTAACACTGGATTTGCCAAACTATAAGATTGAAAAACACCTCCTAAATTGCCATCAATTACAAAAATTTCTTTTTTATCAACCTCAACTATCGTTTCATTTTGGCTGTCATAAATTTTAAATGAAATTTCCTTGTTATTAGAATTTGAAAAAACCGTTAAAAAAGCAACATATTTGTTTCTACTTTCTATATATGTAACATTAGCTACACCTCTAACCTCTCCTTCAATAAAAGCTGCAACTTTATCGTTCTCAGAAGTTAGTAGATTTCCATTCACGTTTAAAAAGGTTGTAAACGTCATGCTATGCTGAAAATCTATTGGGTTTACAGACCAGTTTGGTTCTTGTGCATGCAAAGTATTAACTACAAAACTTGTCAAAAAAAACAGAGTGACATTCAAGAAATTTCTTTTCATAATCAATAGTTTTTTAAGGATGATATTCGCAAAGAATTTCCTGCAATATCTGTAATTGAATTATTTATATTTAAACTCACTCCAACTTGACCATTAAAATTTTCTATATTAGAAACTGTTACAACATAACTACTGTCTGTTACTTTGTTAATAGTTATTTCTGCATCTGTAACACTAATAAAACTATCATTCAACACATTACTTACTGCTTCACTAAACACCACTTTAAACTCCAAATTATTGGCATTTGTAATAGTTTTTTGTGGTAAATTTCTTTGGATAGTAACTAAAAAAGGATTCTTTGTATCTAATACAAAGTCTAGTTTATTAGATGCTATATTTTCTTTAGCATCACTTTCTAAAAAAGTATTTTCTAAAACTTTTATAGAAAATTCTCCTTGACTTAAAGCTACTAAATTAAGTGAGTAAGTATTTTCATCAACTTTAATAATAGATTGTATTATAGCATTTGTTAACTCAAAATTATTTGAATTTATACTTGCTATACTTTCGCTTATGGTAAGCGTAATTTCTGTTAAATTTTTATTGATTAAAGTACTCGCTGTTGTAGATAAATTTACAATTACATTTGATATTGCATTTTCTAAAACAACATTTATTTGAAATTCTTTTAAAACACTTTCATCTTCAGAAAGTACACTTAAAACAAAAGTATCTGAATAATTTTGAATTGTAACTCCAGGTTCTTGAAGCACTCTATTTGCATATAATTTTGCACCAGTACTTAAGGTAAATTCTGCAATTAAATTGCTACTATCTGTGTTTGCTGGCAAAACAATATCAATCTTATCTTCTGAAATATTTATTGATTTTTCTACAACATCTTTAAAAGAAAAACTGATTATTTCTGCCTCATTATTCAAAGCAGGATTTGCGATAGAAAAAGATTGAAAAATACTTCCTAAATTACCATCAATAGAAAACACAACCTTTTTATCGATATTAATTATTGCTTCATTTTCACTATCATACATTTTAAAACTAATTTCTTTACCACTTAAATTACCAAAAACAGTTAAAAAAGCAACGAATTTATCTCTACTTTCTACATAAATAACATTAGCTACTCCTCTTACTTCACCATCAATAAAAGCAGCAACTTTATCATTTTTAGATGTTAATGTTTTACCATCAACATTTAAAAAATTGGTAAACGTCATAGTGTGTTGATAGTTGTTAGGATTTACACTCCAATTGGGTTCTTGTGCAAAACAACTATCAACAATGAACACTAAAAAAGTAATCAATGCAAAATTTTTCATTTTTTACTTTTTTATAATTTTCTTCATCACAAATTTCCCACTATTATCAGTAATTTTTATGAGATACACTCCAATTGACAAATCAGCTGTATTCACTTCAATCTTCTGATTGTTATTTACATTTTTGTTTAACAATTTAACACCAATAGTATTGTAAATTTCTACTTTAGAAATGGTAATACTTTCGTTAGAAAAATCGATAATTATAGATTTTGTAAACGGATTTGGATATAAAATTGTATTATCAAAAATCAACTCATTTAAAGAAAGTGCTTTTGCAGAAAGCTGAATAGGATTTTTTAAATCTCCTAATACCTCGTTATCAATAAATGTAAATTTTTTGTTGACATCTAACTCTCCTAAATCATTTGCTAATACAAATCTTAAATTTTCTGTTGATGAACTAAAAGCAGTTATAAAGCTTATTTTTTTATCATTTAATGTGATAATTTCAGAACTACCTCTCAATGTATTTTTATCATCATACACCAAAACTTTTGTAAAGTTTTCATCTGCAATTACCTCTGCAATTATACTCATTGTACTACTGTATTTTGTAAACTGACTTACATCAACTTTTGCAGCGTTTTTAGTTATTTTGGTTTGCGTTTTCGATAAAACATCTGCATCTGGGTAATTAAACACTTGAGATTGTGATGATTTTAACATATAACCTCTTCCAGATTGCAGATAATTTAAGGTTCCACTCCAACCTGAAGTTGCATCATAAATAGCAAAAGTAAATTGGTCTTTAATAACATCTCCATCAGTTGGCTCATAAAAAGCAAGTGCTTCTTGTAAACTTATATTTCTATGGATTGGATATGGCAACCAATTCCATTTTGGTGCTGGGTTAATTGAGGTTTCATCAATTCCAAAAATATTGATGTCAAAATTAGTAATATCCAATTCTGAGCCAAAAAGCTCCAAGTTATTCGCATTTTCTAAACGAATTTTATACATTTTTTCGGCAGTTAATTCATTAAAATCTCCAAACCAATCTCCATCTTCGTAAAATGCTTGCTGTCCTATATTTTTTATAATATCCTGATTTTCTAAAATTGAGCCTTCAAAAACATTTTTAAGATTATTAAAATTAGTGTCTTCGACAAAGAAAGAAGCCCAGGTCCAACCTTTATTTAAAGATAAATTTTGCTGAGTAATTACTGTTGATGAAAATATAGTAGGCGAAGATTTTGAGCCAATAATTTTATTCGTTTCAAAAGTTTCACTTTCTTTCCCATCAATAAAAGCATTTATAATTTTACCATTAATGGCATCCCAAATTTTAAAGGTTACTTCATTGTCATTTTGATTTTCATAGACTGTTAAGAATGCAAAATAACTATCGTAAGCAGCATCATAAGTTAAGTACGCTTCTCCTCTTGGTTCATCATTTATAAAAGCACCAACTTTTGTAAATGAATCTCTAGAAAAATTCTGATTGATTTGTATTCTACCAATCGCATTCATACTATTAGCATAATCTACTGGATTTACAGACCAATCTGGAGCTTCTGTTAATACACGTAAATTAAATTGTAAACGATCATTAAAACCAGAAGCTGTTTCTAAAAATAAATCTGCATCATAAGTACCCATTGCCAAATCTGCATCTACAGTAAACGTAATTTCTTTGCTTGAATCTGGATTTATAGAACCAGAAGTAACCTCTGCTTGCATCCAAATTGGTAATCTAGAAATAGTAAAAGGTTGATTGCTACCTCCAATATTTATAACATCCATCGTAAAACTAAAAGTTTCACCTACTGTTTTTTGGGCAACAATTTCTTTGGTTTGATCTTTGGTAAACCATTCCAATTCTTGTCTATTTACAAAAGCAGACCAAGTTACTGGTGATGCTTGTGTATTAAAGTGTATATCAGACAATCTTGCTACTGTAAAATTGATAATTTCACCTTCAAACAAACTCCATTCTTCATCAGTTAAATTTGGGGTAATGATCATCTCATCACCATTAATAACTGTTGAAAAAGGAATGTTTGTAAACTTTAATTGTGGTT
Source organism: Polaribacter sp. Asnod6-C07 (assembly GCF_045063625.1). Classification (NCBI taxonomy): domain Bacteria; kingdom Pseudomonadati; phylum Bacteroidota; class Flavobacteriia; order Flavobacteriales; family Flavobacteriaceae; genus Polaribacter; species Polaribacter sp. Asnod6-C07. The sequence goes on from NZ_JBEFOF010000005.1 coordinate 1,048,579, forward strand.
TTAATGGAGGTGAATCTTGCGTGTACGATTGTGATGAACCATCACTCAAGACCGCAAAAGTAGTTCCTTTTACTAAATTTGCTGCTAAATGATTGTAAGCAGGACCTGCAGTTGTGTTATTATCATCTTCATTAAAATCTAACTTCAATAATAAGCCTTCTTCGTTATTATCGATTTCAAAATAACGATCTCTATTTATTTGTTCTAAACTTCTAGCTGTATTCCAAAATCGGACTTCATCTAACAAACCTGTAAAATGATTATCTATAGTTTTTTCATTTGAAGCATCTTCAAATAAACGTGCACCAATTAAAATTTTATTTCCTGTAAAACCACCCACTTTAGTTGCTGATATAGAAAGTTGTTCTTCACCATCAATATATGAATTTAAAGAACCACCCACTTTATGAACAAGAGCAATGTGTGTCCAATTGTTTGCAGATAAGCTTTTTGTGGTTAAGCTGTAACTTATATTTTCTGTAACCAACTCTAAATTACCATCAGTTTTTAGATTGATGGCCCATTTGTTTCTAAAACCGTTGGTTAAGAGAGGTTCACTCTCATCTCCTTTTCCATTAGAAAAAATGGTTCCAGCACTTGTTTCGTTTGGTTTTATCCAAAAGGAAATCGTTTTATCTTCAAAGTTAGATGGCTGGATAAATCCAACATTATCTAGGGTTAAATATTCATTGTCTTTAAATTCGTAGCCTGTGCCTTTTGGGAAAATTGCCCAATCTAAATTTACAATAGCATTTTTACGTTTTGCTTTGTCTAAACCAGTTTGTCCAAAACCTTCGTCTAACTTCCAATATCCTAGCAGGTTTACTTCTCTTCCTGTTAGTGTAATATCTTTTGCTAAGGTAGCTTGTGCAGGTGTAAATGGTTTGGACCATAAACGGATATCGTGAATATTTCCCTCTACATTTTCGCCTCCTATAAACATAGAACTACTTGTATTGATATCTAATTCTTGAGTAAGTGTTCGTTCTTCTAAAATTTCACCATTTTCAAATAGTAACAATTGAGGAAATGCTCCATTTTGATATACAAAAGAATAGAAATTATATTGTGAACTGTCTATTGGTTTATTAACATCAACTGTAGAAATCAATTCTCCACCCACACTAAATTCTAAATGATTCCCATCAACTTTAACATTGATTCCATTTTCTTGAGCTACTAAAAGCCCTGAACCTGTTGTTGCATTTTTATACCAAAACTGCAACGTAAATGATTCTTTAGCTAATCTTTGGTTTGGTAATTCTATTTGGTTTGTAGATCCATCTAAAAAAACGGATACATTATGATCTATTTCTTGTTGATTTTGTAAACCTGTAACTGTAATACTTGTGGTTGTTCTCTCAAAAATAGCTTCATTAAAGCGTAAAGAAACATCTTCACCAACATCTAAAATACCATCAGTAGGTTGTGGTGTACCAAATACTACAGGTGCATTTAAATTAATAGTTCCTGTAATTATTTCTGATAAGTTCGTAATATCATCAGCACAAAATGAAACTGCTCTTATTTCATATTCTCCATCTGCAATATTATTACCTACAATATCCCAATTATAAGTAAAATCGCTATCAGAAGTATTGATAACTATTCCTTCAGCATCTCCTGCTTCATTTTTTAAGGCTTCAGAACCATAGTAGCTTGCTAGTTTATTCCAATTTGATGAACTTGTACTTCTGTATTGCAATTCTATTTTTTCAAAACCGTTAAAATCTAGATTAAAATCAGTAAAAATTACGGGTAATGTATTTGATGTTGTATTACCATCAATATCTACTGAAAAGGCTTCATTAGTATTAAAAATCCAATTTTCTTCAGGAGAAGAAAGATTTACATTAGAACACGATTTTTTAAATTCTACTGAAACATCAATAAAGTTTTCCTTTTGCTCTGCAGATGTTGCACATGGGCTGTATAAATAAATTCTAATATTTTCATATTCATAATCACTAGAACCTGATATTTTTTTTAGTTCTAGAGGAAATTCTATTGTTTCGTTAAATGGTAAAAATATATTTTGACCATTAGCAGCGATATTGGTTGATAATCCATTTAAAGAGGTATTATCTACTTCAATAATAAATTGTAAATCAGATTGGGTTTGACTGTTGTTATTTAATAGCAATTTAAAAATAGCACTTTCATCTTCTGGAACATTTGAAATTAATTTATTTTCTACACTTATTTCAGAATCATAAACATTATTTGTACCATCAGAAAGTGGTAAACCTCCATTTCCAAGAGTAAAACCATCGCTCCCAAAAATATTTAAATTGTAAAAGTTAGAAATTTCAGCATCTTCGTGAGGACAGGATGTGGAACCTCCTCTTGTAATAAATACTGGTCCATTACCATCAAATAGATTTACAACATCTACACTTAATTCATTATCACTATCATTATCTTTTAAGGTGTAAGAAATTGTTGTTGTTGTTTCTCTAACATCTGTATCTGTATCGTCTGTTATATCATTAAATGTATTTGTCATATTTAATGATGCTCCTTGGTCATTTAAAAAGAAACCTGCTGCTGTTTGAAATTCGTCTTCTAAATCGATAACAGTTTGGTAATTATGTGTTACAATTGAAACAGAACTAACAGAATTGGTAAACTCTCCTAAACCTGCATCAAAAGAACGATTAGCATAGAACTCTTTGTCTAATAAATCATTTAGAGTTTCGGTATTGTTTTCGTCTCTAAATCTATCTGTAATTACTTTTAAAATACCTTCTTTTACTGTTTCTCTATTTACTCTTGCATCATACTTTGCTTTTTCATTTGTTTGTATAATGTGTTTCCAAGAATTTGCTTGTGCAGTATAAAATTCAGGACTTCTTCTCTCATCTGGGTCTGCTAAATTTGGATTATTAGCTAAACCATTTAAACGAGGTATAAGGGTTTCTAAAATAAATTTTTGGGAATATGTAAAAAATGTATTTGTTGGTTGTTCTGCAATTAAATAGTTTTTATAAGAAGACACGTATAAATTATGTTCATTATCTTCTAAATCTAATACAGTGATTACTATATTTGGAATTTCTGCACCATTTTTTCCTCTTGGTATATTTTCTGTAATATACATATCATCAAAAAGACCATAAAAAATATTTTTAGAATTCCCTACATATAAATCTCCTTCAGAACCCACAAATTCTGGACTATCGCTTGTTGAAAAAGTTTGGTTAAAAGTGTAGGTATTTCTTGTAACGCCTTCATCTAATTCCTCTACAGTTTTAGAAAAAGTGCCTGAAGTTTCTGCTACAACTTCTAATGTATTTGAAAAAATTCCAGCATCAAAACTAACATCTGGTCCAACAGAAATAAAATAACCTCCCCCAATTCCTTCAATATCACTATTTATTCTGCTTTCTTCATAACTTATAGTAGTACCTCTTTCTATTGACGCAAAACTATTTGAACCTGGTGGATCTCTTAAAATAAAATCTGGTGTTTCTGGTGCAGAAGTTACAAATGTTTTACCATCTGAAGACTTACCTCCTTTTATTATTCCTTGAGACTTAAAGTTTTCTATATTTTCAATAGTTACTGGATTATTACCCTCTATAATATATTGGATATTGATAGATTTTTGAAATCCGTCTGTTTTTGAAATATTAGGTATACCTGCTGCAAACGTGTAAATGTATTTACTATCTACATACCTAATATTTTCTGCATCTGATCTTGGAGCTGCAAGGTTATTTGTGATATTAAAAGCACCTTCTGTAAAATTTTCTTTTGTTTCAATTGGATTATTGACATCATCTAAATTGATATATTTTTGAATGACCTCAAAAACAATTTCATAGTTAAATTTTTGTTTATAAAAAGGTATGGCAAGATTACTAAAATTGTAAGTAGTGCCACCAATATTAAATTCGGTTTCATATTCTTGACTTACCAATAGTAAGGAAACATCAGAATTGTAGCGAAAACTTTTTTCGAAATGATATGGTTCTGATGTAAATACTCTATTATCTTCTGATGTAAACTCGGAAGTTTTTTGAATAGTAGACTCTCTTAAATCAATAGTTTCTGTACTGTTCAAGATATTTAAAGAAGGATTACTTGATATACTTATTCCATTTTGTACTATATGATATTGAAAAGGGATAAGCTCTACTTTATACTCACCTGTTTCCGCATTTGTAGCAATAATTTTATCTAAAGCATTAGAGTTTATATCTCCTTTAAACGTAATATTTGCTGTACCTATATTATTTTTTGATGATAGAATTTCAATACTTTCGTTAGTCTCTCCCTCATTATTTATTACCTCGAATAAACCATCTGTACCAAAACCAATAGGCTTTTCAAATTCATTTTTACCTCCTACTACTCTACCAACTAAAGTTACCCTTGTATCATCTATAAAGTATTGCGTTTCTACTTGATCTTCAAAGAAAGAAAACGTTTCTGTTTCAGGAAAACGACCATTTAATTCAAACGTATGGCCATCTTTTTGCACCTCTACTTTATGATTTCCAATAGGCACACTAATTGTAAAATTACCATCATCATCAGATAAAACAGGTTGATTGTCTGCATCAAAAACAGGGTTTCCATCAATAAAAACAGCAGCTCCTTCTAATGGAATTATTGGATATTGTTGTAAAACACCACCTTCGTAAAAACCAGATTGGTTGTTAACACTTCCTCCAACATAATAATATTCGCCTTTATTGATAACTACGTCTCCTAATAAGTATTTATTATAGCCAAAATCTCTAAGATTTGTTGGAGTTGTAGTTGCAATTGGATTAAAAACATCTTGTACATTGTATACTGCCCTTCCTCTAAACACAAATGAAGAAACATCTTTAAAATTTAGCTGATTTACTACAGATTCTTCTGTACCTAAAAATAAAGTTTGACTAGCAGGTTCAAATTTATGCACACCTAATGATGGCGTAATTACAAAAGATTCTCCTGTACCTTTATAACCAATTCCAGAAATAATATAACTTCCATTTCTATCTGTAACTCCAAAAACACCTAATTGACTTTGACTGGGTCTTAAGCTAGAAAACTCAAAATCTCCAACAATGATAGCATCGTTTTTATTTTGTGTAAACCCTACTTTAGATAAATCGTATAAAAACTCTCCAAGAGCCTCGTCCATTCTTAAATAAATAGCCAAACCATTCTCACCACCAGCTAAATAGCGTCTGTAATCTCTTCGTATCTCATCATTACTTAAAACTCGGTTCCAGGCTCTAAATTCATCAATTTTAAAATTATTTCCTATAAATTTTAGATTGGTAATCGCTTCGTTATTCTCAGATTGAAAAACATAACCATTTTGAGGAAAAACACCTAGAAATCCGTTTTTAAGTTCTGGCGCAAGAGATTGCATATAAGTTATATACGCTGCATTTATTTCTCTTCCGTTGATAAAAAACCTAACTTCTTTATTATTTTCTAAAATTACAGAAACATGAACAAAATTATTTTCAGGTAAATCACTAACTTTTAACAAAATATCATCTCCTTCTGCATTTAACTCTCCAGAAGGAATAGAAGGTAAGGTTAAAAGTGAACCAGGAATACCATCTTTTAAAAAATTAATATTAAAAGTAACGTTAGCTATTACTGATGCTTCTATGGAATAATTGGTATTTGTAAGGTCCTCTGTAGTTGAAGTAAATTTTAAAACAGAAGATTCTAAACTAAAAAAATCGGTATTTTTATTTACCCAAAACTGCAGTGTTGTTTTAACTGAATCTATATTGCTAATGTTTTCAATTTCTGCAATAGTTTCTTGATTTTTAAAGCTTAAACTTGTTGCACTACTATTTTCTGCACCTATTGTTTCTGCAAAAACAGTTACGTCTTTAACTGGGCTACCACCTTCAAATGTTACGCCACCAGAAACTGTAGCAGTTGGGTTACGAAAACCAATACCTTGCACATAATTTGTATATAACTCACCTATACCTCCATTTGTAGCTACTCCATTTGCTCTTATTTGATAATCAAACAAAACACCACCTTCTACTTGAGTATCGTTAAACTCAAAAGTATTGCTTCCTAAAACCGCAATAAGTTCGTAATCAGTTGCACTACCCAACACCCTTCTATAAACATCAAAACTTTTTATAGCATCTTGATTGTTGCCTACTTGCCATGTAATATTTACTTGATTTGTGTAGTATCCTTTAGAAACCTCAAATTTATCTTTAATAAAAGTTGGTGCTATAAATAAGACTCCATATGGAAAACCAAATGAAGCACTACCAATAACATCATTATTATTGGTTTGTATTGTTTTGTGAAGCATTGCTCCACCAATTTGCATTTGTATATTTATATTTTCTTCTGGTGAAGCACTAGTTGGCGCCTTATAATCTACAGCACTTGTACCTGTAAATAGTTTATGTTCACTTTCTTGTACTTGGGCTTTTGCATAATTAAAACACAACAGAAACCCTACTAAAATTAGTAGTCTTTTTTTCATAATAAATAATTCAATTAGACTATAATTTTATAATGTAGTTTACAGAGAAGTTGTTGGGCATTGTCTCTTCAGTACTAACATTGATAGTTGTACCTTGAGGCGTATCTCCTGTTCTTCCTGAAATTGCATGTGTGTGATTACCATTGCTAGAAGTATTTGAATAATAACTTGGGGAAGCATTATTAGGCTCTCTATTTAAACCAACTACATCTCTTTCTCCACCTCCACTATTATATTTCCAAACCCCTGCAGAATGAGTATGGTTACCATCTGTACTATTAGCTAAAGTTCCTTTATCATGATAATGTTTTTCGATAGCTTGACTTTGGTATTCTCCTATAGTAGTTTCATCAAAATTAAAACGGTCTAAAGCATTTTCTCTAGAGTTGTAGCCAGCACCTTTTAAAAATCGACCTTGCAAATTTGGTGTTTTTGTATCATCTAAAAGTGTCTTTAGAGCTTCAAATTCAGAACCAGTTGGTATATTATTTCCATCACAAAGCAACCAACCTTCTGGAGCTTCTTCCCCCATAAAAGGCATAATACTTCCTGTGGGCACTCCATTTTCGGCTTCAGTTGCTTTTTTTGCATAATGGGCGTAAGGTGTATATAAAAACCCTTCATTATATACAATAATAAGGTTACCATTAAAGTTAATAGAGACCTTAATTTTAAGGTTTGGTAGACTAAAATCTACATTTTGTAATCTATTACCTGGTCCTAAAATATGAGAGAATACTCCAAAACTATCGGTTTGAATATTTTCTGTTTCTGAGTAAATTGATAAATCTTCTTCATCTATAATTTCGAAAGTAAAATTTAATGTTTGATTTACAATAGCACCTTTGGCGTTATCTCTTGCAACACCTTGCACAGCTATTCCTTGTGCGAAGATAGTTGCTGAAAAAAGCAATGCCACTACTAGTATAGAAATCTGTTTCATAATTTAGTTTTTATAGAAAATTTGGTTAATTATTTTTTTACGTAAGCTCTTGCTAATCCATTTGATAACAAAGGATTATTATCATTTTTATACTCTTTAATACTTTGTCCTAAAAACTTTTTAAAGTCTTTCTCAAAATGAGATTGATCAAAGTAATTGTATTGTTCTATGAGTTCTAGTAAAGAATAGTGTTTGTTTGTTTTTAACTCTCTAATGGTATAATTAAAACGTACTAAACAAATAAATCGATAAGGTGTTGCACCTACTTCTTTATGAAACATTCTTTCTAAAGTTCTTGCTGAATATGGAAAAACTTCTGTTAACTCTTTTACTGGGAGCATTCCTTTTTTATTTAAAATGTATTGCACTATTTCTACAGAAGGTAATAATACACTCCAATCTCTATAATAATTTCTTAAATGCTGGTCTGCAATTGCTGTTATTTCTTTTATAGAATGAATTTCACGCAATGCATAGTAGAGACTCTCTATAATATCGTCTTCTACATAAAAAGATAAGTCAATAAACGTGTTTCTATTTTTTGTAGAATGAATTTTGGTAACATTATGCAGAATATGATTAGGCAATTCAAAAGACAGCCAAGAACTATCTTTAAAAGCTTCTACTTTAAAAAAATTTCCTGTACCTTTAATAAATACCTTAGGTATGTTTACCTCTTCATTTTTACAATTAGATGCTTTAATTTTTCCATATCTAATCATAATATAAGTATAGCCATAATCACTAATTAATTGAGGTTTTGCATCCTCTTCATAATTAATTCGAGTAACATCTTTGTAGAAAGAATGTCGAAATTTAGGATTATTTATAAATTGCATTTTGAAAGTTAAGTCTGTAAATATAATTCGAGTTTGTTAATTTATTTATGTAAAAAACCGACATTGTTAAGTATATCTGTTTTATTCCAAAAATAGTAAGAAAAAAATTATTTTAATTATATTGGCAAAATCAGACTAAAAATGCAATTTTATAAAGTAAAAAACATCAACTTAATGTATTTAAATTGGCAAAAACTTACATAAAAATTTATCAGCAAAAATTAAGTGTTTTTGAGATTCCATATAAAGAAAAAATTATTGAAACTTCTTTTGGAAAAACAAATGTTATAATTACAAATGGCATTAAAAAACCTCCTTTAGTTGTTTTACACGGATTAAATTCTGCTGCTCCATTTGTTTTGGATACAACTTTATTTTTATCAGAAAAGTATCAAATTTTCGCTATTGATATTATAGGACAACCTAACAAAAGTGATTTTGTAAGATTGAATAAAAAAAATGATTCTTATGGAAAATGGCTACTAGAAATTATTGATGATTTACAAATTGAAAATATTACTTTTTGTGGAATTTCTTTTGGAGCATTCCCAGTTTTAAAATCACTTATAATAGATGATAAAAAGATAAAAGAAGTTTTTTTAATTTCTCCAGCAGCAATTATTCATGGAAATCTATGGCAAACTGTATTCAAATTTTTAATTCCATTAAAAAAGTTTCAAAAAACACAAAATGATCTTTATTTAAAGAATTGTTTGTCTTCTATTTATGATGAATTAGATAAATTGACTTTAGATTATCAAAAAGAAGTTTTTACGAATTTTAAAATGGACTTTTCATTGACACCAAACTTTAAAAAATCAGCATTAAAAAAAATAAAAACTCCTGTTAACATTATTGCTTCTAAAAATGATTTTTTTGTTCCTGCTAAAAAGCTAAAAAACAAGTGTGGTAATTTATTGAATTTGAAAAAATTCATCTCTTTAGAAGATTCAAAACACATTGCATCAAAGACTGTTTTAAAGGATGTTTTTATAAAACTTATTTCATAAAACGATAGGTATAAACCATACTAAAAATATATCATTTACTAACGCATTAAAAACTTGTTTTGAAACAGCTTCTAGGAAATCTTCAGAAATTACAGCACTAGACACAGAAACTAAAACAATTCTTACCTTGGAATATACTCCCACCTTAACATTAAATTGGTCTGTAACTGAACATAATAAAATTTAGGGTATTCAAAAGATTAACCTCGACAATTCTTCTTGAAAATTCAACATCATTGATGTTCAAACTCTGGTCAAGCCTAGATTATACTTACAATTTACACAACCTTTTTGAGTAAAATCCGAAGACCATTCTACAATATTCAAAACATCATCATAAACTTAACCTTTTATTACTGTCACTTTTTTTAAAAGGTTTGGTAGTATAAATTCTTTTAGGAATTTTATTCGCAGAAGTTTCTTTTGAAACTACTTTTATGGGTAAAACAAAAAAAGCATACAAATATATTTAGATTTTTTTGCATTTAGCTGATTGGTCTATATAATCATCCATAAAAATGGAGATTAATTTAACAGCAAAAGTAACCTGCTGTTTATTTTAAATATCTCTTAATAATTTAGTTAGGTAATTATGAATTTTGAAAAAAACTTAAAACATAAATATCAATTATATTCTCTTATACATTTATCCATACAGAATGGATTAAAACACTTATTATTTAGTAATAAATTAAAGATTTTTCTAGAATATTCTTAATTTACCACAAAGCAACCAAATTATTCTAACTCACTATTTGTCAAACCAATAAAAAGAAGTACATTTGCACTCCTTTTTTAAGGAAAAAATTAAATTATTAATAAACAAAGACTAAAAGTGTAATTATGAACACATTAAGTTACAAAACAGTATCAGCAAACGCAGCTACCGTAAACAAGGAGTGGGTTTTAGTTGATGCAGACGGGCAAACGTTGGGTCGTCTAGCTTCTAAAATAGCAAAGCTAATTAGAGGTAAGTACAAACCAAATTATACTCCTCACGTAGATTGTGGAGATAACGTGGTTATTATCAACGCAGAAAAAATCAATTTAACTGGAAACAAGTGGAGAGACAAATCTTACATTCGTCACACAGGTTACCCAGGAGGACAAAGATCGTTAACTGCAACAGAAATGTTTGAGAAAGATCCTACAAGATTAATTGAAAAAGCAGTAAAAGGTATGTTACCTAAAAATACTTTAGGTAGCGCTTTATACAGAAACTTGTATGTATATGCAGGTGGTGAGCACAAACATGCAGGTCAAGAACCTAAAGCTATTAACCTTAACGATTACAAATAATGGATATAGTACACAAAATCGGTAGAAGAAAAACAGCTGTTGCTCGTATTTATCTTTCAGAAGGTAAAGGTAACATTACTGTAAACAAAAAAGATTACAAGAGTTACTTTACAACTGGTACTTTACAATATAAAGTACAACAACCTTTAATGTTAACAGAAAACTTAGAGTCTTACGACATTAAAGTTAATGTTTATGGTGGTGGAGTTACAGGACAAGCAGAAGCAATTCGTTTGGCAATTACTAGAGCTTTAGTTTCTATTAACGAAGAGCACAAAGCTGTCTTAAAACCAGAAGGTTTATTAACAAGAGATCCAAGAATGGTTGAACGTAAGAAATTCGGTCAGAAAAAAGCACGTAAAAAATTCCAATTCTCGAAACGTTAATATTTTTGCAGAATTTATTCTGCAATATATTTTCTCAGAGAACTGTTATTATTACTAAAATTTAATATTAAACAGTTTAGTATCTAAATAATTAAGACTCGAAAGACTACTTAATTATTGATTTAAGAAACAGAAAGTAAACACATTTTAAAAATGGCAAACGTAAACATTCAAGAATTATTAGAAAGTGGAGTACACTTTGGTCACTTAACAAGAAAGTGGAATCCAAACATGGCTCCTTATATTTATACAGAAAGAAATGGTGTTCACATCATTGATTTGTATAAAACTGCAGCTAAAATAGAAGAAACTTCAGAAGCTTTAAAAAAGATTGCAAACTCTGGACGTAAAATTTTATTTGTAGCTACAAAAAAACAAGCAAAAGATATCGTTGCTGAAAAAGCAAAAGCTGTAAATATGCCTTACATCACAGAAAGATGGCCAGGTGGTATGTTAACTAACTTTGTTACTATTAGAAAAGCTGTTAAGAAAATGGCTCAGATTGATAGAATGAAGACTGATGGTTCTTTTGATGCATTATCTAAGAGAGAAAAATTACAAATTAATCGTCAAAGAGAAAAATTAGAAAAGAATTTAGGTTCTATTTCTGATATGACTCGTTTACCAGGTGCATTATTTGTAATCGACATTAAAAAAGAGCACATTGCTGTTGCAGAAGCTCAAAAATTAAACATTCCTATTTTTGCAATGGTAGATACAAATTCTGACCCAAGAGAGGTAGATTTTGTTATACCAGCAAATGATGATGCTTCTAAATCTATAGATAAAGTTTTATCTTTTGTAACTGATGCAGTTGCTGAAGGTTTATCTGATAGAAAAGCAGATAAAGAAAAAGTAAAAGAAGCTAAAGCTGCACCTGTAAAAGAAGAAGCTAAAGCAGAAGTTGCTGAAACAAGTACAGAAGAAACAAAATAATTCTAACTTTAAAAATAAAAATAACATGGAAACAGTAAAAGTAAGTGCTGCTGATGTTAAAAAATTAAGAGAAGCTACTGGGGCTGGAATGATGGACTGTAAAAAGGCATTAGTTGAAGCTGGTGGTGATTTTGATAAAGCAATTGATGTTTTACGTAAAAAAGGTCAGAAAATTGCTGCAAAAAGAGCTGATAGAGAATCTACAGAAGGTGTTGCAGTAACAAGAATTAACGAAGCAAAAACTGAAGGTGTTGCTATTGTTTTAGCTTGTGAAACTGACTTTGTTGGTAAAAACGAAAAGTTTGTTGCCTTAGGTGGTCAATTTGCTGATATCGCTTTAAATTATGATAGCAAAGAAGATTTCTTAGCTGCAGATTTTGGTGGTATGACAGTTGCTGATAAATTAGTTGAACAAACTGGTGTAATTGGTGAAAAGTTAGACATTACTGCTTTTGAAAAAGTAGAAGCTGCTTATGTTGGGGCTTACACTCACATTGGTAAAATTGCTGCTTTAGTTGGTTTATCTGCTGTTGTAGATAATGCTGATGTTTTAGCAAAAGATGTTGCTATGCAAGTTGCTTCTATGGGAGCTACAACTTTATCTTACAAAGATTTTGATCCTGCTTATGTAGCTGCTGAAACTGAAGCTAGAATTGCAGTTATTGAAAAAGACAATATTGAATTAGGTAGATTAGGTAAAACATTAAAAAATGTACCTCAATTTATTTCTATGTCTCAATTATCTGAAGAGGTTTTAGCACAAGCTGAAGCTGATGCAAAAGCGCAATTAGCTGCTGAAGGTAAACCAGAAAAAATCTGGGATAGAATTTTACCAGGAAAAATGGAAAGATTCGTTGCAGATAACACTACTTTAGATATGGAACAATGTCTTTTAGATCAATCTTTTATTAAAGATGAAAAGAAAAATGTTGCTCAATACGTTGCTACTTATGGTAATGTTGAGGTATCTACTTTTAAAAGAGTTACTTTAGGATAATTACTTATTCTTCTTATAATTTTAAAAAGCCATCTATATTATATAGATGGCTTTTAATTTTATTAAAACTCATTTTTACCTATTTTTGTAAGGAACCCTAAATTTCATTTTAATGAAAAAGCCAGAATTATATGTTGTTGCTATTGGTGCATCTGCAGGAGGATTAGACGCAATTCAACAAGTTTTTGATAATATACCTGAAGACACAGGAATGGCTTTTGTTGTTATTCAACATCTATCACCAGATTTTATAAGTTTAATGCCAGAATTGTTGGCAAAGCATACAAAAATGAAAATTTTTACTGCTGAAGATAAATTAACCATACAACCTAACTGCATATACCTAAATCAACGAAATAAAAATTTACATATTAAAGGGAGAGAGTTATACTTGTTAGACAAAGGTCCTAAACATAATTTAAATTTGCCAATAGATATTTTTTTCCACACTTTAGGAGAAGAATATCATGAAAAATCTATAGGTGTTATTCTATCTGGAACAGGCTCTGATGGTTCAAGAGGTATAAAAACTATTAAAGAAAATGGTGGTGTTATTTTTGTACAAGACCCTATAACTGCTCAGTTTGATGGTATGCCAAATTCTTCTATTGCAACAGATTTGGTAGATTTTATTTTGAATCCAAAAGATATTGCTAAAAGATTCAATAGCCTATTAAACCCACCTTTAATTATAGATTCAGAGTTTCCAATACAAGAATCTAATGAGGTTTTAATTAATAAGATACTACAAGAAGTTCATAAATATTCTGATATTGATTTTAGAGAATATAAAAAAAATACACTTTTAAGAAGATTAGAAAAACGTATGAACATCAATAACATTGATGAATTATACAACTACCTTACATTTTTAAAGAATAATGAAAAAGAAAAAGAGTCTTTAAAACAAGATTTTTTAATTGGTGTAACGCGTTTTTTTAGAGATACAGAAGCCTTTCAAACTCTACAAGAAGAGGTTATTCCTTCAATTTGTGCTGGCAAAAAAAATTCTGAAACTATACGTGTTTGGGTGCCAGGTTGTTCTTCTGGAGAAGAAGTATATTCTATTGCAATGCTTCTAGATAGCCATATACGGTCTTATAAATTAAATATCAATTTTAAGATATTTGCATCAGATATAGACCCAAGAGCAATTACAGCTGCAAGTGCTGGTACATTTCATGTAAATGTAATAAACGAGTTAGATACTATTTACTTAGACAAGTATTTTACTAAGATTGGAGATAAATTACAAATTATAAAAAGAATAAGAGAAAAAATTGTTTTTTCTAGTCATAACTTAATAAAATCGCCGCCATTTATTAGAATGGATTTAATATCTTGTAGAAATCTACTTATTTATTTAGACAACAAAGTGCAGAGGAAAGTAATGTATAACTTTCAATTTGCATTAAATAAATTTGGCTATTTATTTTTAGGAAATAGTGAATCTTTGGGTGAAGTTTCTAAGTTTTTTAAAACAATAGATACAAAATGGAAAATTTATCAAAACATATCAGATACCAAACATATTCCTATACAAAATAGCCCATCAGGTAGGGTTCCTTCAATCTTATACAATAATCCGCCTCAACAAGCATCAAATCCACTTGTATATAGATTTAAGGAAAATCCAGAAAATGTTTTTCATAAATATTTGAGTAAAAAATACAGTCCTTCATCTATCTTTTTTGATAAAGATTACAATATTATTTACATTAAGGGAGATGCTGGAATAAGGTTAAATCACACAGAAGGTTTATTTGAAAACAACCTTTTAAAAGTAGTCGATGATGACCTATCAACAATCATTAGAAGTGCTGTAAATAGACTAGCAGAAGAAAAAAAAGACGTTATTGTTAAAGACGTTTTAAGTAAAACGAAAAACGGAAACTTCTCTTTTGATTTATACCTACACAAACCTACTGAAGATGACTTGAATGATATTTATCTTTTACAATTTGGAGAAGATAAAGAAACAGATGACCAAGTTATCATAGAAAACATACCTATTGATAAAATATCTAAGCAGCGAATTGACGAAATAGAAGACGAATTAAAATCTACCAAAACAGAACTACAAAATGTTGTTGAAGAATTAGAGACTAGTAACGAAGAGTTACAATCTTCTAATGAAGAATTAATGGCTTCTAACGAAGAACTACAAAGTACAAATGAAGAGTTACAGTCTGTTAACGAAGAATTATATACTGTTAATGCAGAGTTACAAGAAAAAAACAAACAGTTAACTAATTTAAATAACGATGTTACCAATCTTCTAGACAATACAGATATAGGAACTCTTTTCTTAGACAGAGAGCTATATATTAGAAAATATACACCAGCAATTCAAAAACACTTTAACTTAAAGGAAACAGATATTGGTAGGTTAATTAGTAGTTTTGCATCAAATTTTAATGAAAAAATTAGACTATCTATTTTAAACAATTCTAAAAAAGTTTTAGAAAAATTAACACCTATTGAAAAAGAAATTGTAGATAAAGATGGTAATTTTTATTTATCAAGAATTAGCCCCTTTATTACTATTGATAAAAAAATTGATGGTATAATTATTACGTTTGTAGAAATTACAAAACTAAAAGAAACAGAAATAGAACTTGCAAACACTGAGTTAAGATATCAAAATTTATTTCAAAACTTAAATGAAGGTTTTTCGCACGCAAAAATTATTACAGATAGAAATGATAAACCTATAGATTGGGAATATATTTCTATTAACACATCTTTTGAAAAACAAATTAATTTATCTGAAAAAGAAATAATTGGAGAACCTTTTAGCAAAATTAACCCCGATATTAAAAATGACTCTATAAATTGGTTAGAAGTCTATGGTTATACTGCACAAACAGGTATTGAGCAAAAATTAGAAAGCTACTCAACTAAACTAGATAAATATTATATTGTAAGAGTTTTTTCTCCTAAAAAGGGCGAATTTGCTGCAACTTTTGCAGATGTAACAGATCTAAAGAAAAAAGAAGAACAATTATCTAGCAACGAAAAAGAACTTAAAAGAATACAAAACTTAACACATGTTGGTAGTTGGTACCTAAACTTAAAAACTGGCAAAGTAACATGGACAGAAGAATTGTATAAGACATTTAGATTAAACCCTAATTTACCACCACCAAGTTTTTCTGAACAAGAACGTTTATTTAGTAAAAAAAGTTGGGTAGAATTAAACTTTGCTCTAAATGAAACACAAAAAACAGGCATTCCCTATGAAATAATATTAGAAGTAATACATGAAAACAAAATAAAAGGTTGGCTTTGGGCAAGAGGTGAAACAGTAAAAGATGCACATGGAGAAACTATTGGTCTTAGAGGTGCATCACAAGATATTACTGAGTATAAATCTATAGAAAAACAACTTTTAATAGCTAGGCAAAAAGCAGAATTTGCTAACATTCATAAAAACTATTTCTTAGCAAACATGAGCCATGAAATTAGAACGCCAATAAGTGGTGTTATTGGTTTTTCTGAATTATTGAGAGATGAAAATATTTCAGCTCAAGAAAAGATGCAATATTTAGATATTATAGACGGAAACTCTAAACAACTTTTAAGCTTAATTGATGATATTATTGATATAGCTAAAATAGAAGCTAATGAATTAAAAATTTCTCCAAAAAACTGTAATATAACTGAATTGGTTAAAAATATAGAAATTAACTTTAATCAAATAAAAACAGCAAAGAAAAAAACTCACATTACTACAAAATCTTATATACCAAAAGAAGCTAAAAACTTAATTGTTTTAACAGACCCTTTAAGACTAACACAAGTAATTACAAATCTTTTAAACAATTCTTTAAAGTTTTCTGAAAAAGGAGAAATATCATTTGGATTTGAAATTAAAAATGAAGTGTTAGAGTTTTTTGTAAAAGACGAAGGTATTGGAATACCAAAAGATAAGTTAGATGAAATTTTTGATCGTTTTAAACAAATAAATTATAGTGATAATGCAAAATATGGTGGTACTGGTCTTGGTTTATCTATTTGCAAGGGTATTATTAGTAATCTAGGAGGTAAAATTACTGTAGCTTCTACTTTAAATAAAGGCGCAACTTTTAAATTTACTATACCTATAAAAATTATAGAAAAAGACAGTCTACCTAAGCGTAAAGAAAACAAAATTCTTACTGAAGACAACTACTCTTTTTTAAAGGATAAAACTATTTTAGTTGCAGAAGATGATGTAATTGTAAAACTAATGTATACCAAGTTTTTAAAAGGGACTAAAGCTAAAACTATATTTGCACCTAATGGAAAATTGGCTGTTGAACAATATATAAAAAATAAAAATATAGATATTGTTTTAATGGATATTAGAATGCCAGAAATGAACGGTTTTGAAGCCACAAAAAAAATTCTAGAACTAAACCCAAATGCAATAGTAATAATGCAAAGTGCTTATGCTATGCACGATGAAAAAGAAAAATGTTTTGAAATTGGTTGTAAAGATTATCTTACAAAACCAGTAATAAAAAAAGAATTATTTAGAGTGCTACATAAATGGATAGATTAATAATATAAAAACAATAGATAGTTTATTCGGTATTTTTAATCTAAATGAACGAGAAACCAACACCAAAGGATAAACTATCTATTCTATTGTTTTTAAAACCAAATATTCCTTTTCTATGAAAATCTAATTTTAAAATTAGATTCCATCTATTTTCTCCAGAAAACTGAGAACCTATACCAAAGCCATAATAGTTGCCATCTGGATATCTGTTAGATGGTCTCCACATTTTACCATAACTCATTTCTACAAAAAAAGCATCATCTTCTCTTTCTGTAATATTGTATTTTAAACTACCATAAGTTGGTATTGCACTCACTGAATATCTACTATGATAATCGTAACCCGCATTTATACTCACAGCAAACTTTCTTTGAAATTCGTAACCAAAGCCAGTTCTAAAATAAAAACCAGTAAAATCTATTAAGTACTCATCATCATCAGGTTCAAATAAAACATAATTTTCATTTAAACCCAATGAAAAATTTAATGAGCCAGTAAAAAAAGGCCTGTTTAAACTATCTTGCGCAAAAGATTGTGCTACATATAAAAGTGCAATGAATAGTATTTTTTTAGTCATAAAGTTAGTTTCGATTTCAAGTTTTGAAACAAAAACTATTCCACTTTAATTATTTAGGCTCTAATAATAATACTATTTTATTAAAATCTGCAGCAGAATTTATTACAGTTCTGTATTCTTCATATAAAGCTACTTTTATGATGTTTTCTCTATAATGTTCATCTGCAGTAATTTTTAAAACATCACCATTTAATTCATAAAAAGATTTAAAAGAAAATAACACTTTACCATCTTCTGAATATGAATTATCAATATTAATATCCTCTAAATTAGTAATTTTATATCCTTCAGGAATTTTAATGTTTATCGTTCTATAATAGCTTCTATGAAACTCTTGCTCTAAAGGCAATACTCGCTCTTTCTCTTGATACATTTGCATTTGTGGGCCAATTATATCACCCAACTTAAATAAGTACTTTCTACCCGCTTTTTCTACAAATGCTTCTGATGTAAAATCAACAATAAATTGCAAAGGCTTAACACCAAATAATTCTGATTCTCCGTTTACAATTTCTCGTTTTTCTATCGTTAATTCTGATGTAATACTTTCTATAATATTATCTACCAATTCATCTCTATCATCACCAATAATAAAATGCATAAAAGGTTGAATATTACCTGCATAATAACCTCCTAAAGATCTATCAAAATGAATGATATTTTCTGTTAAATCATCTGGATTAAAAGCAATATCTACAATCATTGTATCTTCTGTATCACTTGCTTTTACGGGTTCTATATACTTTATTTTACCAACTGCAGATTTATAATCACCAATTTTAACTTCTTTAATAAACAAACCATAATTATCCATTAAAAATGGAGTTGGAAAACCGTATCTTTTTTCTTGTGCTGATGGTTCTAAATATTTCTTATATTTAGGAAAATAGATTAAAAAATCAGTTAAAAAATTATTGGCTTCAAAAGTTTTATCAAACTTAATTTGATCTCTGCTACTTGTTAAAACTAATTCGTGCTTAATATTAAAAGTTCTTAATAACGAAATGTATAATTTTAAGGTACCTGCTTCGTTAGCCACTTTTTTGGTTAAAACCATATCTAAATCTTGCAATTCTTCACTATAAGCTTCAGAAGAATATACGTTGCTTTTTATATAAGATTCTAATCTTCTAATAATAGTTTCTTCATCAGCATTTTCTGGTATTTCTAATTCTTTGATAAATTTACTGATTAAACCCGTTGTTTTATTCTCATATTCTGGATAATAAAATGAGTATAAATTCTGTGAAACTTTACTGTATGAAACAATATCTGAAGTGTTATTCGCAATATTTTTATCAATCTTATAAACGATATAACCTTTGGCTGCATTGTAGGCAGAAAGGTATTCGTTATCTAATTTTTTAAGATCTTTTAGGTATAATTTATAGTGAAATCTATCTTTTGTTAAAGTGTCTTGTTTTACTTCTGGTAAACCATTAAAACTCTTAAAAGCAAATGTTAAATTAGAGGGAGAAAGTAAATCGAACTCAATTTTATTTTTAGCATAATCGTCTTGAATATTTAGCTTTTTACCCATATAAGCTGGGTCTTTTTTAACTACATATAAATACTCTATAAAACTACCTTTTGTAATCCCCTCAAAAGCAAAATACTTGTATTGTCTGCCTGTTTCTTCATCTTGTGCAGTTAGTATTTTAGATTCATCTAAATTGATGATTTTACCTTCTGTATCTATAACTCTGGCTTTGTTTATTTGCAATTCTGAATCCGAAGAAAAAGGTAAATAGATTTTATTAAATTCCTCAATTGCATCATCAGAATTTAACCATAAAATTTTATGTTCTAAGAAATATTCTACCAAAGCTTGCTCTTCAAAATGAAACTCTGTTACAATTTTTTCTTTAAGTGCAATTAAATTCTCATTACTAGTTTTATCTACATTATGTGCCGGATTTTCTTCCCAATCATAACTTTTATAAAAAGGAATGGTTTGCGCAAAATTAACTAAGGTTGTAACGAATAAAATTAGGCTAAATATGTGTTTTTTCATAGTACTTTATTGTTTCTTTAAAACTATAATTTCTTTGTATTGTTTTTCTATTTTTTTAATCAATTTATTTAATTCTGTTTGTTGTTCTTTGGTTAAAACTAAAAAATTTAATTCGATATCTTGTTTGTAAAAAACCACACTTTCTTTTAACTCATAAGAAATTGTACAGGTAATTAAATCATCAGAAAAACTTACATTTTCTGGCATATAATCTACTTTATAACCTTCTGGAATATTGAATTTGGTAACATAACTTTGGTACCTTTTAAAATCATATTCTATGGCATATTCTCTTTTTTTATCGGCTTTTAAAGCAGAAATATCTTTGTTTAAATTTAGGTTGATGTAAATTTCGTCTCCTAATTTTTTAAAGTAATTTTTAATCTCAAAATCGTAATTGATGATAAAATCCTCATCATAATCATACTTATTAATTTCTTCTAATTTATTGATTAAAAACTTGTTATTTCCCTTGATAAATCTGGCATTATAAAAACCTTTTAATTTAGATTCTGAGTTAATATTCTCTAAAGAATTAAAATAATTTATTTTAGGATAACCAGTAATATGCGTAATTGAATTACCAACTAAAACATCTTCTTTTATATTGATAGTTGTGCTGTCTATAATTGCATTTTCTTTAGCATCAACCACAGGCACTGTTTTAACTTTAAACTCGTTACCAAATGAAACCAAAGCTTCTTTACCTTGTATAAATGATGATGGTAAACCAAATTTTATATACCTACCTGTAGCATCTAAATAATACGTTTTTCCATTTTCTTCGTAAGATAAAATCATATGATTATCTACAACAGGAGTTGGCACTTCTTGGTAAGTGTATGGTATACTTCTTGTACCAATCCAAGTTAAATTTCCTTTTACACCTGCAATTTCTAACATTTTAAAAAGGATGCTAGAATTGTCTTTACAATCGCCATATTTTTTTCTAAAAACCTCATTAGATTCTCTTGGAATAAAGCCTCCTAAAGCATACTCAAAAGCAATGTATTTTATGTTTTTTTGCGCCCAATAATAAATGGCTTTTACTTTTTCTAAGTCCGTATTTTTATCCTTAGTTATTGTATTTACAATATTTACTAAAGCAGGATCTGGGGCTTCTTTATTTACATTTTCTACCAAAGAATAATACCAATTGTATAAATCAGAAACTTCGCCCAATAATTTTTTAGTTTCTTTTTTTACTTTATAAGAATTAATTATGGGCACTATATGTGGTAAAATAGTAGTGTAACTTGGTGTACCAGATTCGTACTCAAATTCATTTTGATTTTCTAAAACCCAAGTATAAATAGTTTTCTTACGTTTTTCTTCTTTAGTGAATTTAATGTTTGCGTTTGTAGTATTAAACTCCTTAAAACTTAATTCAATGCCTTTATCTGCAATAATGGTTACTTTATTATTTATGATCGGAAAATAATCACCAAAGAAAAAAGGACTTAAAAAACGCGGATTTTTAATATTTTGAGAATATTCTAAAACTGATTTTGATCCTTTTTTTAACTTCGGATATATAAAACTTAAAGTCTTAGAATCGTCGTAAAAAGAATCATTCAATTCATCTTTTTCTGTGAATTTTTCTACTTTAGACTCTACATATTTTCCGTTTTCGAAAGTATAAGAGGATGCATTAATTTCGTTAAGTTCAAAAAAGAAAGATGAACTTACACTGCTTTTAGAATTGTAAGTTGCAGATTCATTTAAGTATAAATCTTCTTCTTTATTTTGTTCAAGAATTATTAATTTATCATCTTCTTGAGTTATTTTAATTACGGTTTCTTGTAACAACCTTACTCTAGAATTTTCTGGATATAATTTACTATATGTATTAAATTCTTCTGAAAATTGAGCAGAAATTGTACTTACAGTAAATAAGAAAAAAATGAATTGTAACTTATAAATTTTCGACATTTTGTACTGTACCATTAACGTATTTCTTTTTCATTATTAATTTCCCTGACTCATTATAATACAAACTAGTACCATGTAGAATGTTATTAACGTAACTGCTTTCTTCTTTTTTTGATCCATTTTTGTAATAAAGTGTGTATTTACCATTTCTCTCTCCATTTTTATAAACAATGGTTTCTTTTAACTTACCATTCATAAAATATTCTTTTCTGATGCCTTCCATATCATCATATTTATAGGTAAGTTCATCTTCAATTTTACCATTAAAAAAGTAAGATTTATAGCTATTTGTTAAATCTCCATTTTTATATTCCATTATTTTTGAAGGCTTACCATTGCTATAAAATGCACTGATTTTACCAGTTTCATTTTTTAATGGAATCATTGGTAATTCTGCACCAGTTTTATCTTTGTAACTGTATCCAATTAATGTGCCATAATTATAAAACCTAATTAATTGTAATTTACCTGTAGGATCGTAAAATTCTTTTCTACCATTTAATTCATTCAACTCATATTCTGTTGAAGTTTCTATAACACCATCTTCGTAATAATGAATTATTGTGCCTACTTGATTTCCGTTTTCGTAAGTATAATCAGATTCTAACTGACCATTTTTGTAGAAATTTTGAGATTTTCCGTTTATTTTTCCATTTAAATAAGTGGTTTTACTTTCTACTTCTCCAGTTTCGTAAAACCAGGTCCAAAGTCCATTTTGCTCTCCATTTACATAATTACCAGTTGTTTTTACCTTTCCGTTAAAATAATAACCTGCATAAATTCCGTGTTTTACCTCATTTACATAAGTAATGGTAGTTTGTGGTTTACCATTTGCATAGAAATTAGTTAAAACATTTTCTTTGTTTTCTGATGCAAATATTATTTTTTGGGTTGCTTTACCTTCTTCATCAAAATACTGTTCCTCTATTAATTTACCATATTCGTAATATAATATACTATTCAGTTTCCCTTTAGGATCATAGTATTTTTGCTGCCCATGTAATTGAGATCTGTTATAAAAATTTATAGACTGAGCTGTACCATCTTTGTAATAATATCTCCACTCACCATGTTGATTTCCTTTCTTATACCAACCTTGTACATTTAACTGTTTGTTTTTATAATATGCAGCATAATAACCATTTACAACATCGTAATTATAAGGCGTAATACTTTCTAAATTTCCGTTTTTGTAATACGTAAAATAATCGCCAACAGTTACGTCTTCATCATAAGTACCTTTAGCATTTAAAACGCCATTATTCGAATAAAATTTCCATTCGCCAAGCTTTCCTCCTTCAATATCATATAAACCTCTAGAAACTACATTACCAGTTGGTGAATAGCCTACAAAATTAAATTGATCATCTTTTTTAATTCCTTTACTTAAAACTGAACCGTCTTTTTTGTAATATGTATATGCAATAATCTCTCCTCTATTGTATAAATAGTCGTAGAATAATTTGCCATCAGTATCATAAAAAACATATACATTATTTAGTTTACCTTTTTTATAATCGAACTCACTTTGTAAAGTTCCATTTGCGTAATATGTTCTCCATGTTCCAGAATACGCCCCTTTTTCTCCTTGCCCATCTTCAAAAATTTGTCCATTAGAATGATAGGTTTTATAACTACCATTTAAAGCACCATTTACATAATCTGCCTCAGAAGAAACTTTTTGATTGTAATGATAAACTGTTCTTTTACCACTTAAAACACCATTAATATAATCTGATTTGGCATATAAAGTACCATCTGCATAATACTCTAAAGCTTCGCCTTCTATTAAGTCTTTTTCATAAGGTATTTTAAATTCTAATAAATCTTGACCAACGTTAAAATAAGATTGATAAATACCATCTAACAAACCTTCTTTAAAATATTTTTTCTGTGTTAAAGCACCTCTGCTATTGTAAAACTCATATTTATCAGTTAAATCATTATTTTTAAAAGAAGCATCTATTTGTACTTTTCCATTATCATAATACATTGTGTTTTGGCCTTCTAAAACTCCGTTTTTGTAGGTAGCTGTTTCTTTTAATTCCCCTGAACTATTATACCACAGCCATTTACTTGTTTTATTACCTTTGTTATCATAAAAACCAGTGGTAGATAATTGTCCATAACCATCATAAAACGTCCACTCTCCAACAGGTTTATTGTTGAGTCTTTTACCCAAAGCATTTACCTCTCCATCTCCATATTCGTAAAAAACCTCTTGTTTTTCGCCATTTATAGTTAGGGTATTTTTAGCTATAATTTCTATCCATTTATTTTTGAAAAGTTTAAAAAAGTCGATGATGTCTTGAGATTTTTTGTCAACAATTTCTTTAAATTCTTCATTTTCTATTGAAAAAGAAATTGTGTAAGTAAAATCGTTAAAATGATTATCATTTAAAATCCAATTATAAAATGGCACATATTTTTTCTCCCAAAAACCTCCATTACCTTCAAAATCTTTTAATTGTTGAATCATTGCATGATTCTGTTTTGTTAACGCAATGTTTATCGGGTTACCTGTTTCATAATCAGCATTAATAGCTACTTTACTATTTAAGATTAAATCTATATCTTCAAAAGCATCATCTGCATCTGTAAGTTGTAAATCTTCATTTTTTACATTTGCATTTTTTGCAACAACAGTATTGTTTAAATTTTGTAAAATAGAAAAATTGCCTTCTGCATCTGGTTCTAAAAGAATATAAAGGTTAAATGCCATTAAAGCTTGTGTTAACCTATTTTGCTTGTAAAAAATATTACCAATTTGTAAATGTGGTTTCTTAAATAATGGGTTTAAGATTATAGTTTCTTTATAAGCTTCTAAAGCTTCGTTAATTTTACCTTGAGTTTCTAAAACAACCCCTTTATTAAACCATAATAAATAGTTTTTAGGGTAAATTTTAATACCTTTATTATAGGTTTCTAAAGCTTCATCATACTTTTTTAAATTGGTAAGTGCCACACCTTTATTGGTGTAAAAAAACAGTTTAGAAGTTTTATGGTCTGCTTTTATTCCTTGATCTGCAACTTTAATTACTTCATCAAACTTATTTAGTTGTAATAAATAATAAGATTTAGAGGTTAAAAGTGGATAATAAACAGAGTCGTTCTTATTAATTTTGTTAATAAGGTCAATAGTTTTTTGATGATTGTTTTCTTTATTACTTTCTTCTATTTCAAGTCTAATTTCATCGTAATCTATAAATGGTATTTTTTCTTGGGCGTTTACAAAACTTACAATAAAAAGGGCTACTAATACTATTTTTTTCATAAAACTAAATTAATAAAAAAAGAGGATAAAAACTTTTGTTTATAACGTTTTTACCCTCTTTTTTATTTTTGATTTTTTCTAAGAATCTATTCTACCTACTGCACAACTTACATAAGATTTGGCTTTGTGTAAAACTGTATTTTTATCACCAACTTCTGGATAACCTAGTTTAGATAATTTTAATTTTATTTCTTCTAAGTTTTCTTTTTCTGATGTTACTAAAACAAGTGATTTTTCTACATCAATATTTATTTCATTTACACCTGTTATACTTAAAATTCCTTTTTTAATAGTTGCTGCACAACCACCACATTTTAAGTTTTCTATTTTAATTTCTGCTTTCATAATTTCTAATTTTCTTTTTTCCATTGATTATATCCGCCTAAAACATTGTAAACTTCATAACCTTTTTCTTGTAAAATTTTTGCTGACTTTCCACTTCTGTTTCCAGATCTGCAATACAAATAAACTGGTTGGGTTTTATCTAATTGTTTTGTTGCTATTTCATAAAAATTGTCATCAAAATAATTGGAAAATTTTGCAGTTTGTATAAAACCTTCTTTAATTTCTTTCGGACTTCTAACATCCATTAATTGGATGTTGTCTTGCTCTAATAAAGTTTTTAATTCTTTAGTAGTTATTGTTTTTATTACTACTTGTGCATTACAATTTACAAAAAACAGACTTACTATTATTAAACAAAAAATAGGCCTCATTTTATTATTTTAAAGTTGTTGGGCAAACAGCTTTATCTGTTCTTTTAATATTTGTATTTCTAATTGCTGCATAACCACCTGTAACATCAATTACATTATGAAAACCACGTGCTTTTAATATGGATGCTGCAATTACTGAACGATAACCACCTGCACAATGCACATAGAAATCTCCTTTTTTTGGAAACTCGGTTATATGATTATTTAAAAAATCTAATGGTGTACTTGGTACATTTTCTATATGCTCACTGTCATATTCACCTGGTTTTCTAACATCAAAAACAGTGGCATTATTATTTATTTTATCTTCTAAAACATCCGCAGAAACAGATGATAAAGTATCGATTTCATTAGCAGCATCTTGCCAAGAAGTAAAACTACCTTCTAAATACCCTAAAACATTATCAAACCCAACTCTAGACAAACGAGTTATTACTTCTTCTTCTCTACCTTGTGGAGATACTAATAAAATTGGTTGATTAATATCTTTTATTAATGCACCAACCCAAGGTGCAAAACCACCATCTACACCAATAAAAATAGATTGAGGAATAAATCCTTTTATAAATTCTGATTGATGGCGTACATCTAAAATAATAGCATCTGTTGTATTAGCTACTAATTCAAAATCTTTTACTGATAAAGGTTTTGCTGATGTTTTTATAACATCTTCTATATCTTTATAACCTTCTTTATTCAATTTTACATTTAAAGGAAAATAAGCTGGTGGAGGCAATAAACCATCTGTAACTTCTTTTATAAATTCCTCTTTGGTCATGTTTGCTCTTAATGCATAATTGGTTTCTTTTTGATTGCCAATTGTACCTACAGTTTCTTTACTTAAGTTTTTACCACAAGCAGAACCAGCTCCATGTGCTGGATAAACAATAACATCATCAGCTAACGTCATTACTTTAGTTCTTAGACTATCGTATAAAAAACCTGCTAAGTCCTTTTCTGTAATATCTCCTTTTTGTGCTAAATCTGGTCTACCAACATCACCTAAAAACAAAGTATCACCACTAAAAAGTGCATAATCTTTTCCATTTTTATCTTTTAGTAAATAGCAGGTACTTTCCATTGTATGCCCAGGAGTATGCAAAACTGTAATTGTAATATCACCTAATTTAAATACTTGATTATCTTCTGCTATTAAAGCATCGAAACTTGTTTTAGCAGTTGGGCCATAAACAATTTTAGCTCCTGTTTTTTCTGCTAGAGTTACATGACCACTCACAAAATCTGCATGGAAATGTGTTTCAAAAATATATTTAATTTTTGCGTTATTATTATCTGCTCTTTTAATATAACTTTGGACTTCTCTTAAAGGGTCTATTATAGCAACTTCTCCATTACTTTCTACATAATAAGCGCCTTGTGCTAAACAACCTGTATAAATTTGTTCTATTATCATAATCTTAAATTCAACTTTCATTAATCCTCAAAATTACTTTTGAGTTTCTATTTTTTAAATGATATTTATCAGTTACTTATATGCTTGATGAATATATTTTGCATATTTTTCTTGATGTTTCCTATCTCCAGTTTTATAAAATTTTACAGCTTGGTTAGACCTCATAAAAAAATGATTGATATCTATAATTTGTAAAATTCCGCTTCTAAATAAATCGTCTCTAACAGGACCTTTTACACCTGCAAAATAAAATTTAACTCCTTTTTTCTGATAAAATTTAATGCGTTCTTTTAGCATTTCTACTCCAGTACTATCTACTCTATTAATGCTTTCTGCATCTAGTACAATCAATTTTAATGCATCTCCTTTTTTAGCAGCTCTTATGTCTAAATTATCTCTAAAGTAACTTGAATTTGCATAAAATATTTGTGCATCAAATCTAAAAACTAAAATATCATCTTCTATAATTACTTCTTCAAAACGGTTTTTATTTCGATAAAAGTTTGAGTCAGGTACTTTGCCTAACTCTGTAGTATAAGGTCTAGATGTTCTATATATTAATACGATTAAAGACAAACCTACACCTACCATAATTCCGAATTCTATGCCCAGTAAAAGTGTTGCTAAAAAAGTAGAAATCATTAACCAGAAATCTAAATTATTTGCTCTCCATAAAAATGTAGCTTCTTTAAAATTTATCAAATTAAATACGGCAACTATAATAATTGCTGCTAATACAGTTTTTGGTAAATGATAAAATAATGGAGTTAAAAACAATAAAGTTAATATTACCATAAGTACAGAAATTAATGCTGCCATTCCTGTTTTTGCGCCACTTTCTTGGTTTATAGCAGAACGTGAAAAACTAGATGTTGTAGGGTAAGCTTTAAATAAAGAACCTACCATATTTGCTAAACCTAATGCAATTAATTCTTGGTTGGGTCTTATTCTATATTCATCTTGTTTGGCTTCTAAAGATTTACCAATTGAAATGGTTTCTAAATAACCTACCATTACCAAAGTTAAAGCTATTGGTAATAATTCTTTAATTTGATCTAAATCGTATTCTGGAAAACCAAAAACAGGCAAACCTGATGGAATGTCTTTTACAATAGATACATCATTAAAAGACTTACCAAAATATTTCATAATTAAAATTCCGATGATAACTACAATCAATGCATTTGGAATTTTTTTATTGATTTTTCTGAAGGTTATTATTACAATAACAGAAATTAATCCTATGATTGTTGTATGATAATTAAAATCAGAAATTTGCAACCAAATATCTTCTAAAACATACTGAATTTGGTCACTCTGTAAAAAATCTACACCTAATAAATTTCTAAATTGATTTAACCCAATTATTAAAGCTACTGCAGATGTAAACCCAGTTATTACTGGTTTTGATAAGAAGTTTACTATAAAACCTAAACTAAAAATTCCTAATATTAATTGTATGGCACCAACCATTAAAGCCAATAATATTGCTATGGCAATATAACTTTCTGAACCTGCTAATGCTAATGTAGAAACACCTGTTGCTACTATTAAAGAATCCATAGCTACAGGACCAATTGCTACTTGTCTAGAAGAGCCAAAAATAGCATACATAACTTGTGGCACTAAAGCACAGTATAAACCATAAATTGGTGGCAAACCTGCAATTAAAGCATATGCAATACCCTGTGGAATTAAAATAATACCCACAGTTATACCCGCTAATAAATCACCTTTAAAATGAGAAGCATTATAATTAGGTAACCATTCTAAAATAGGTATTACTTTTTTTATATTCATGTTTAACAATAACCTTCTATAGATGAATAAGCTATCTTTTTTCTAAAATCTAGAATAGTTCACCTTGATTTCTACCCTTTGTCCTTCCTAAATGTTTATAAGCTAATTCTGTTACTTCTCTTCCTCTAGGTGTGCGCATTATAAAACCTTGCTGAATTAAAAAAGGCTCGTAAACTTCTTCTATAGTTTCTGTATTTTCTGATACTGCTGTTGCAATTGTACTAATTCCTACAGGCCCTCCTTTAAATTTATCAATTATGGTTTCTAGAATTTTGTTATCCATTTCATCTAAACCATGAGCATCTACGTTTAATGCTTTTAAAGCATATTTTGCAATCTGTATGGTTATTGTACCATCACCTTTTATTTGTGCAAAATCTCGAACTCTTCTTAATAAAGCATTTGCAATTCTAGGTGTTCCTCTACTTCTACCAGCAATTTCTATTGCTGCTTCCATAGAAATGGGTACTCCTAAAATATGAGAACTTCTTTGTATAATAGTAGTTAATAGTTCTGTTGAATAATAATGTAAGCGACTACTAATTCCAAAACGTGCTCTCATTGGTGCTGTCAACAATCCTGAACGAGTTGTTGCACCAATTAAAGTAAAAGGTTCTAAATTGATTTGAACTGTTCTAGCATTTGGGCCAGATTCAATCATAATATCAATTTTGTAATCTTCCATAGCAGAATATAAATACTCTTCTACAATAGGACTTAATCTATGAATTTCATCAATAAATAAAACATCTCTTTCATCAAGATTAGTGAGTAAACCTGCTAAATCTCCTGGTTTGTCTAAAACTGGACCAGAAGTAACTTTAATACCTACTTGTAATTCATTTGCCAAAATATGAGCCAAGGTTGTTTTACCTAAACCTGGAGGTCCATGAAACAAAGTATGGTCTAAAGCTTCATCTCTTTGATTAGCAGCTTCTACAAATATTTTTAAATTTTCTAATGCTTGATCTTGTCCTGTAAAATCATCAAAAGTAAGTGGACGTAATTTTTTTTCTACATCTAGATCCTCATTTGATAAATTTGTGTTTTCAGGATTTAAGTTTTCATTCATATATACAAATATAAGAGAATTTGAATCAGATTAAATGTAGCTTTTGTTACAAAACAAAAAACCTTTCCAAAATTTGGAAAGGTTTTAATATATTATAATTATTTATTTTAAGAAGGCTCTTCACCATCTAATAAAGGCGTTGTTTGTAATACAAAGTCTTGTCCATGTAAATAATCACTATCATCATCATTAGGGTCTACTCTTTTACTATAATCGTAAGCCCATCTGTGTACCTCAGGAATTTTACCTGGCCAGTTTCCATGAACATGTTCAACAGGAGTTGTCCATTCTATAGTGTTAGAATTCCAAGGGTTTTGTGTTGCTTTTTTACCTCTGTATATAGAGATAAAGAAATTTGCTAAAAATATTAATTGTCCTGCTCCTCCAATTAAAGCAAAGATTGTAATTACAACATTTACATCTGCTAAATCATCAAACATTGGAAAAGCTGTATTAGAATAATACCTTCTTGGTAAACCTGCTAAACCTATAAAATGCATTGGCCAAAATACACCATAAGCACATATTATAGAAATCCAGAAGTGCCAATAACCCATTGTTTTATTCATCATTCTACCATACATTTTAGGGAACCAATGATAAATACCAGCATACATACCAAATATTGCAGATACACCCATTACTAAGTGAAAGTGAGCAACTACAAAATAAGTATCATGAATAGCAATATCTAAAGCAGAATCTCCTAAAACTAACCCTGTTAAACCACCTGTTACAAAAGTTGATACTAAACCAATAGAAAATAGCATTGCTGGGTTTAACTGCAAATTACCTTTCCATAATGTGGTTATATAGTTAAATGCCTTTACAGCAGAAGGAATTGCAATTAATAAGGTTGTAAATGTAAATACAGACCCTAAGAAAGGATTCATACCAGAAATAAACATGTGGTGCCCCCAAACAATTGTAGATAAAAATGCAATTGCCATAATTGACATTATCATTGCTCTATATCCAAAAATTGGTTTTCTAGAGTGTGTAGAAATAATTTCTGATGTAATACCTAATGCAGGTAATAATACAATATATACCTCTGGGTGACCTAAGAACCAAAATAAGTGTTCAAATAACACTGGTGAACCTCCTTGATAATGTAAAACTTCTCCTGATATAAAAATATCTGATAAGTAGAAAGATGTACCAAAGCTTCTATCAAAAATTAATAATAATGCTGCTGATAATAATACAGGGAAAGAAACAACACCAATAATTGCTGTAATAAAGAAAGCCCACATTGTTAAAGGCAATCTAGTCATTTTCATTCCTTTTGTTCTTAAATTGAATATTGTTACAATATAGTTTAATGAACCTATTAAAGAAGATGCAATAAATATTGCCATTGCAACTAACCATAATGTCATACCTGCACCAGAACCTGGAATTGCTTGTGGCAATGCACTTAAAGGTGGATAAATTGTCCATCCTGCAGATGCTGGACCAGCTTCAACAAATAAAGAAATTACCATAATTACACTTGAAATAAAGAATAACCAGTAAGATACCATGTTTAAGAAACCAGATGCCATATCTCTAGCACCAATTTGCAATGGGATTAATAAGTTAGAAAAAGTACCACTTAAACCAGCAGTTAGTACAAAGAATACCATAATTGTACCATGTATTGTAACTAATGCTAAATACATATCTGGGTTCATTACTCCATCTGTTTGATGAGGCCCTAAAAAGGCTTCAATCAATGAAAACGATTCTTCTGGCCATGCAATTTGCATACGGAATAACATAGACATAAATACACCAATAATTCCCATAAACATACCAGTTACTAAGAACTGTTTAGAAATCATTTTATGATCTTGACTAAAAATATATTTTGTTACAAATGTTTCTTTATGATGATGTTCTGACATAATCTATTTATTTGTAGTGTCTTAATTTTTTATTTATTTAATAACTGAAGCTAATGTAGGTTGTTCTGCAATCCATTTATCATATTCTTCTTGCTCAACAACTGTAATTTTCATTTGCATACTATAATGAGATGCACCACAAATTTTATTACATAATAATAAGTAATCAAATTCATATGGATCTTCTCCTTTAGCATTTCTAATTTTATTAATACCTTTTGTTTTAGCAATAACTTCTGATTGCTGTCTCATTTCTTCAGTAGTGTATTTTGGTGTAAAACCAAACTCTGTAACCATACCTGGAACACAGTTCATTTGTGCTCTAAAGTGAGGCATATAAGCTGAATGTAATACGTCTTGAGATCTAAATTGGAAATGAATTTTCTTTCCTTTAGGTAAGTATAATTCTGTTACTTGCTTATCATCAAGAGCATTTTTATCATTCATATCAACACCCATTGTGTTAATACCTTTAATGTAATTTACGTTTCCTCTTCCTAAAGCATTGTCTTCTCCTGCATAACGTGCATCCCATCTAAATTGCTGAGAGTATACTTCAATAACAATAGCATCATCATCAGATAAATCCATAACATTATTCCATTGCCAAAGACCATAACCTATTAAACCAACTAAAACAATTGCAGGAGTAACTGTCCAGATTAACTCTAGTTTATGACTATCAGCATAAAATTTTGCTTTGTTGTTTTTATTTCCTCTATACTTAAAAGTAAAAAAGAAAATTAAAAATTGCATAATAAACTGAACAATACCAATTAACCAAAAAGTAATATTGAATAATCTATCATCATGTTCTCCTTCAATTGAAGCAGATTCAGGTAACATTAATACATTTAAAGCAATTAAACAGTAAATCATTATGGCATATAAAAAAACCATAAAATAAATTGCATTTTTACCTTGTTTCGCATTGTCTTCATCGTTAGCAATAACACCTCTAAAATTTAAAATTCTAGTAATTTGCCAAACACTTACACCTATTGCAACACCTATAAAAATATAAAATAGAGCTAGCATATATATCTTTTCTTATTTGTTTAAATCTTATTATTAATGATGATCTGATCCTTCTCCTCTATGTTCAATATTGTAATAGTGGAAATGTGTACTTTCTTCTAAATACGGATTACCTTTTGGTAAAGGGTTAGCTTTTGCAAAAGCACTAAACACTGTATATATAAAGATTCCTAAGAAGAAAAGTAAAGCACTAAATTCAGGTATACCAAAAGACCATTGAGCACCAACTGTTGCTGGCATAACCATTACAAAAATATCTACATAATGACCTGCTAAGATTACAACACCCCCTATTAAAACAAACCAAGGCATGCTCTTAAAGTCACTATTTAATAATAATAAAATTGGGAATACAAAGTTCATTACAACCATTGCTAAAAATGGTAATTTGTACTCATTAAATCTTGCTACGAAATATGTTGTTTCTTCTGGAATATCAGCATACCATATTAACATAAACTGAGCAAACCATAAATACGTCCAAAATACTGAGAAACCGAACATGAATTTAGCTAAATCATGAATATGACTATCATTAACAGCTGGTAAAGCACCTTTTGAACGTAAATAAATTGTTACAAAGGCAATAACTGTTAATGCACTTACTAATAAACTTGCTAATACATACCAACCAAATAACGTTGAAAACCAATGAGGATCTAACCCCATAATCCAGTCCCATGACATCATAGATTCTGTTAACATAAATAGGAAAATAAATCCTACAGATACATTATAATTTAACTTAAATGTTTTATTGTTATCATTTGCTGTATCTTCCTTAATTGAGTTTTTACGTATAAACCATCTGTAAGCATTCCATATAGCTAAATAAACAATACTTCTAATTGTCCAACCTGGTAAATTAATCCACCAAGACTTACCATCTACAATTGGATCATAGTTTTCATGTCCAACAGTAAAAACACCTTCAGCCATCCAAGGGAACATATGGTTCATGTGCATAGCAGCAGCTATAACTACAATTAACATAACAATAGAAGTTGGCACTAAATTAGCCGTTATTGCTTCCATCACTCTGAATAAAACAATAGACCAACCAGACTGTGCTACTCTTTGTGCTGCATAAAATGCTAAAACTAATAATGAAATTCCTAAAAAGAAAAACAAAGAAACATATAAAGCAGACCAAGGTTTATTTTGTAATTGATGTAAAACGTGTTCTGCATGAGCATCATCATGATGTTCACCATGAGCAGTTTCTACATGGTGTTCTTTTTTTACTTCAGAATGATGAGCATCTTCCTGAGAATGATGAGCATCAGTGCTTTGATGAGTTTCTTTTACATCTTCATGAGTATTAGCATGATCATCTCCATGAGAAGATTGATGTGCAATAATTTCCTTAGCCTCATCTATTGTAGATGGAGCAGAAGCAAAACTTATTACAATTCCTATTAAACCTAATGCTATTAGGGCTAATGAAAATGTTTTTAATTTACCTGAGAATTGATACATATCTTTAGTATTCTATCTTTTTGTAATTATATTATAATTCAGCTCGTAAATTTTCTACGTAATGAATTATCTGCCAACGTTCGTTATAAGTTAATTGAGATGAATGAGAACCCATTAAGTTTTTACCATGCATAATAACATGATAAATACTACCTGCATTTATGTCTCTATCTTTATAACTTGGTATTCCTTCAAATTTTTCAGCTTGTGATAAATATCCATTTCCATCACCTTTTTTACCATGACAAGAAATACAATATATTTCATAAAGCGCTTTTCCTTTTTCTAAATTCTCTTCAGAAGCTTCTAAAGGATTTTTTAATTCAGCCTTTGCTTTATCATAACCTTCTGCAGTATCAGGAATATCATAAGCAGGATGTCCTCCTCTAGGTATAGTACCTGCAACAGGTTTGCTATTGACTGGCTTATTGTTTATTCCTTCAGCACCATTAGCATCATAAGCAACAGATTCATACATATCTGGCATATATTCTAATTGCGGTTTTCTTTTGTTATTACAAGAAATAATACTTGCAAAAACTATTAAAGCGATAAATAATTTAAAATTCTTCATTATCTATTTATTAGTGCTTATCTACTAAATTAATTTCTACTGCTCCTGTCTTTTCTAATAAAGATGTTAATTCATCTACATTATTATGTACAGGTATTTCCATTAAAAAATGATCATCAGTAGTTCTCGGATCTGGATTTTCTGCTTTTTTAAATGGCCATATTTTACTTCTCATATAAAAAGTAATCACCATTAAGTGTGCAGCAAAAAACACAGTTAATTCAAACATAATTGGCACAAAAGCAGGCATATTTTCTGCCCAAGAAAAACTTGGTTTACCTCCAATATCTTGTGGCCAATCTTGAATCATCATGTAATTTGTCATCCATATAGCAACAGACAAACCTGTAATTCCATAAAAGAAAGCAGTAATAGCTAATTTAGTTGGAGCTAAACCCATTGCTTTATCTAATCCATGAACTGGAAAAGGACAAAATACTTCTTCTATGTGATGACCATCTGCCTTAACAGCCTTAACTGCATCTAATACAATTTCGTCATCATTATAAAACGCGTGAATAACTTTTGATGATTCCATAATTATTCTTTAGTTGATTTATCTGATGTACCTTCTGATTCAACTACATTAATAGCTGGTTTAGTTGGTAAACCTTGTTCTCTCATTTTTTTATAAGACTCTCCAGAAGACTTTAATATTGTCTTCATTTCTGCAATCGGAATTACTGGGAATGTTCTTGCATATAATAAGAATAATACAAAGAAAAAACCTATAGTTCCTATAAAGATACCAACATCTACAAAAGTTGGCTCAAAACGCCACCAAGTTGATGGTAAATGACCTTTACTTAATACGATTGCAATAATATCAAAACGTTCAAACCACATACCAATATTAATAACTATTGATATAATAAAAGACCATATAAAACTTCTTCTAATTTTCTTAAACCATAATAATTGTGGTGTAAAAATATTACATATTAATAATGACCAAAATGCCCAACCATAAGGGCCTGTTTCAGCACCAATAGATAAGTATGTATAATATTCATAAGGTGAACCAGTATACCAAGCTATAAAAAACTCGGTTGCGTATGCAACTGCTACAATACCACCTGTTAAAATAATCACGATATTCATGTACTCTACGTGCATACGTGTAATATAAGATTCCATATTAGTAACCTTACGCATAATACCTAATAAGGTTTGTACCATTGCGAATCCTGAGAAAATTGCTCCTGCTACAAAATAAGGTGGAAAAATAGTTGAGTGCCAACCTGGATTAATTGATGTAGCAAAATCCATAGATACAATTGTATGTACTGAAAGTACTAACGGAGTTGCTAAACCTGCAAGCACTAAAGAAACTTCTTCAAAACGTTGCCAATCTTTAGCTCTACCAGACCAACCAAAACTCAATAATGAATATATTTTCTTTTGAAAAGGTTTAACTGCTCTATCTCTTATTGTTGCAAAATCAGGTAATAAACCAGTCCACCAAAAAACTAATGATACAGATAAATATGTAGAAATTGCAAATACATCCCATAATAATGGTGAGTTAAAATTAACCCATAGTGATCCAAATTGATTTGGAATTGGCAATACCCAATACCCATTCCATGGTCTACCCATGTGAATAATTGGGAACAAACCTGCTTGAAAAACGGCAAAGATTGTCATAGCTTCTGCAGAACGGTTTATGGCCATTCTCCATTTTTGACGGAATAATAAAAGTACCGCAGAAATTAATGTTCCTGCATGACCAATACCTACCCACCATACAAAGTTTGTGATATCCCAAGCCCAACCAATGTTCTTGCTTAATCCCCAAACTCCAATACCTGTTCCAACTGTATAAAAGATACATCCAAACCCCCAAAGCATTGCTGCTAAAGAAATATAAAATGCGATATACCAATTCTTATTTGCTTTACCTTCTATTGGTTTAGCAATGTCTTCGGTAATATCATGGTAACTTTTATCACCTAATACTAAAGGTTCCCTTATGGGTGCTTCGTAATGAGACATATTTTTATATCTTAATTTTTAATTACGCTTCGTTTGTATTCTTTATTTTCACTTGATAGATTACATTAGGTTTTGTCTGTAAGTAATCTAACACATTGTAAGCTCTTTTGTCTTCTGCTAAAGCAGCTACCTGATCTTCTTTGTTATTAACATCTCCAAAAACCATAGCCCCAGTTGTACATGCTGATGAACAAGCTGTTTCAAACTCATCTGTATTTACTGGCCTTCCTTCTTTTTTAGCTTTTAAAATAGTTGCTTGCGTCATTTGTATACACATTGAACATTTTTCCATAACTCCTCTAGAACGAACTACAACATCTGGGTTTAAAACCATTTTACCATACTCATTGTTCATATTAAAATCGAACTCGCTATTATTTGCATAATTAAACCAGTTAAATCTTCTAACTCTATACGGACAGTTGTTAGCACAATATCTTGTACCTACACACCTGTTATAAGCCATTTGATTCTGTCCTTGACGACCATGTGAAGTTGCTGCTACTGGACAAACAGTCTCACAAGGAGCATGATTACAGTGCTGACACATCATTGGTTGAAAAGTAACCTCTGGGTTTTCAGCTTCAGTTTCTAATGCTTCATACATTTCACCTCTTCCTAAACCTAACTCTTTAGCCTCTTCTCTTGTTTCTACTTTAGAAGAGTAATATCTATCAATACGCAACCAGTGCATATCTCTACCAACTCTAACTTCATTTTTACCAACTACTGGCACATTGTTTTCTGCATGACATGCAACAACACAAGCACCACAACCTGTACATGATGTTAAATCTATTGATAAATTAAAGTGATGACCAATTTCTCTGTTATGTTCATCCCATAAATCAATAGTATTAGCTTCTACTTCTTGATGATCGTAAGAAACCATTGAAGGTTTATTCCATCCATGATGATGATCTTTAGGAGCAACAGTATTGTACTCTTTTAAAGATGCCACTTTTAAAATATCATGACGACCTGCAATTGTTTTTTGTACCTGAGTACAAGCAAATTTATGATTACCTGATACTTTTTCAACTTTAACATTATATTGAATGTTATTACCTCCATTATATAATGGATAAGCATTAACACCTACTTGCATTTCTTCTTTTAAACCAAAAGTTTTACCATAACCTAATGCTAAACCTACAGAACCTTTTGCCTGACCAGGTTGAATCATTACTGGAACAGTAACTTCTACACCATTTACAGTTACTTTAGCAAAATCTCCATCTATAGCACCATTATCTTTAACAGGATTTTCGAAACCTAATTCTTTTGCGTCAGCAATAGAAACAGTTAAATAGTTATCCCAAGAAGCTCTGGTGATTGGATCAGGAAATTCTTGTAACCAAGGATTGTTTGCTTGTTTACCATCTCCTAAACCAGTTTTAGTATATAAGTTTAATTCAAAACCTGTTGCTTTTTTTGCTGAGCTTGCTAATTGATTAGCTGCATCTGAAACTGAAACCGTGCTTTCAAAAGTAGCTGCATCTGAAACTAACTCAGCTGTAAAGAAACCATTATGTAAAGCTGTGTTCCAAGAAGAACCTCCTAAAACATTTTCAGCAGCGTAAGTTTTTAAATAATCGTAATATTTTACAGAACTACCAGACCATTTTAATAAAGTGTCTTGAAATTGACGTGTATTAAATAAAGGCTGAATAGTTGGCTGCATTAAACCATAAGTAACAGAATCAAACTGCGTATCTCCCCAAGACTCTAAGAAATGTGGAGCTGGCAATGCAAAATTAGAAGCATCTACTGTAGCATTCTTTTCTGTTGACAACGCAACAGATAATTCTAATTTCTTTAATCCTTCAGAAAATTCTGATGAATTTGACAAAGTATAAACTGGATCTACATTATAAGAAACTAATCCTGCAACCTTACCAGATTTTATATCTGAAACTAATTTTACTACTTCTGCATCATTTCCTTGACGAACATTTAAAGAATTAGTAGTATCAAAAATTTCACTGTTTAATGCTTCATTAATTGCAAAAGCAACTAATTGTGCATTTTTATCATTTAACCCTGTTAAAACAACAGATTTAGAACCTGATTTCTTTAACTCTGTAGCCATGCTTTTAACTTCAGCATCTACAGGAGTTGATTTAGAAGCAACAGCATTACCAGTAATTGCATTATATAAATTTAACAAAGCAAATACTTGATCAGAAGGCTTTAAAACCACTCTTTTATCAGAATTTGCACCAGTTAAAGACATATTACTTTCAAACTGCACATGGTAAGACATGTGACCGGTTTTTGGATCTCTACCTGCAATAAATTGCTTTTCAAACCCTCCATGAAAATCTCCTAAGAAATCCGCACCAAAAGAAACAATTGTTTTTGCCTTATCTAAATGATAGTTTGGCAAAGCACGTTTTCCATACATTGCTAACATAGCATCTGCAGCACCAGATTCTGAAACTGCATCATATACAACATGTTTTGCATTTGGATTTGCAGTAATAAATTCTGAAATAATTTTATCTGTAGAAGGACTAGCCATTGTTCCTGTTAATAAAACAACAGATTTACCACTTTCTTTTAAGTTATTTAATTTTTGAGCAATTTCTTTATCTGCATCTAACCAAGAAATAGATTCACCAGCTTTGGTTGGCTCTTTTAATCTAAGTTTCTCATCATACAAAGATAAAACAGAAGCTTGTACTCTTGCACTAGTAGTTCCATTTGCATCTTTATTAGGCATTATTTGAATTGGACGACCTTCTCTAGTTTTTACTAAAACATTTGCAAAATCGTAACCATCAGCAATAGAAGTAGCATACCAATCTGCAACTCCTGCAATAATATCATTTGGCCTTACAACGTAAGGTATAGACTTTCTAACAGGACCCTCACAAGCTGCTAAAGAAGCTGCTGCAGTAGTAAAACCAACATATTTTAAGAAATCTCTACGTGAAGTAGAAGTTTTCTCTAATGTTTCTTTATCACCTAAAAACTGATCCGTAGGAATTTCTTCTACAAATTCATTTTTACTCAGCGTTTCAACAATAGAACTATCTTTTAGTTCCTCAACACTTTTCCAGTATTTTTTGTTTGAAGCCATTCTTTATTTATTATTTAACGATTAAAAAATTTAAAAACAATTTTTGAATCTTTTAATATTTGAATCTTTTAATTAATAGTGACATTTACCACATTCCTTACCCCCTAATTGAGCAATAGTAACCTGATCTACATTGTATTTTTTCGCTAACTCATCGTGAATTTTAGCATAATATTCATTACCCTTTAAATCCACTTTAGTTTCTTTATGACAATCTATACACCAACCCATAGTTAAAGGCGAGAATTGACGCATCTCATCATATTCTTCTACAGGACCATGACATTTCTGACATTCTAAACCTGCAACAGTTACGTGCTGAGAATGATTATAATAAACAAAGTCAGGTAAATTATGAATCCTAACCCATTTCACAGGCTTAGTTTCTCCTGTATACTCTAAGGCATCAGCATCCCAACCTGCAGCATCATACACTTTTGCAATTTCTTTATCTAACTCAGCCTTTCCATAAGTCATTCCATCCCACTCAACCTGAGTTCCTTCTGCTACTTCAGAAATATTTTTATGACAATTCATACAAACATTTACAGATGGTATTCCAGAGTGTCTACTGTGTTTTGCTGAAGTATGACAATACTGACATTCAATCTTATTATCTCCTGCGTGAATTTTATGAGAAAAAGCAATAGGCTGTAGAGGCATATACCCCTCATTAACACCAACTTTAAACAAAGTTCCAAAAAGGAAATAAGCCCCCATCAACAAGACAAATATCGTAGACAGAACCTGTAAAAAAGTATTTCTTTTTAAGCCAGCCCAAAGTTCATGCAAATCTCTTTTAAGATTTGATGTTGATTCTGGAGATGTATTACCTTTTAATTCATTTACCTGCTTTAGTAAACTAGCAATCATTAAAAAAGCAACTACTATAGCCCCTGCTAAAAAGTATATAATCCATTTTGGAGCACTACCTTGATTAGAACCACCATTTGAAACAGCAGCATCACCAACA
This sequence comes from Polaribacter sp. Asnod6-C07, assembly GCF_045063625.1. Lineage (NCBI taxonomy): Bacteria > Pseudomonadati > Bacteroidota > Flavobacteriia > Flavobacteriales > Flavobacteriaceae > Polaribacter > Polaribacter sp. Asnod6-C07. The sequence continues at coordinate 1,089,842 of NZ_JBEFOF010000005.1, forward strand.
ACTTTTTTAACTGGATCACCAACAGTAGTATAATATATGATATCGTCTATTTGCTTATCAGTCAACTGAGGAAAAGCAGACATTACAGATCCATTGTATTCTTCAAAAATAGCAATAGCATCTCTATCCCCAGAAGCTCTAAACTCTGCATTATTCTTAATCCAACTTTTTAACCAATCATGTTCTCTACGCAATTCAACCCCACCTAAAGCAGGACCAATTAATTTCTTATCTAATTTATGACAAGAAGCACATAAAGATTTAAAAATTTTTCTACCTTCTTTTTGGCGCGCTTCATCTATATCTTGTGAAAAAGAAGACAAGCTAAATGCAAAAAACAGAATAATTGTAAAACTCTTAAGAAGAACCTTGGTTAGATTACTGTGTAACGCTACACTTTTCATATTTACAAACTATTTTTAGTATCGTGTATAAAATAGCTCAAAAAACGCTTTTTGAACAGTTGGACAAAAGTAGTACATATTGCTAAAAATTAAAATAGGAAAGCCGCGTTAAATATTAATTTATAACAATTCTAAATAACAGTAGTTGTCAATATATTCTATTTGTAGTCGTTATTTTTGTAGAAATTATTTTATATGAAAAACAATGCTTTTTTGGGGTTTATCTTTTTATTATTCATATTCTGTTCTCAAGGAATTACAGCTCAAAATATTACAAATAGTAGTCCAGAAATTAAGCGTTTAATAACTAAAAAAAGATCTTTTAACAAAACTTATGGTTATGGGTATATTATTCAAATATATTATGGTAACGAAACCAAAGCCAGAAGTTTAAGAAGTAAATTTAGGTTAGAATTTCCTGGAGTTTATACTGAATTAGACTACAACAAACCAGATTGGAAAGTTTTAGTTGGAAGATATAAAACAAAACTTGAGGCAGATAAAGCAATTATCAATTTTTCAGAAAAATTTTCTGGCCTTATTGTTATCCCTTTAGGAAAATAAGATTCATGTTTTTACTTTAAATCTTTCAAAATCAATTGAATGGATTTATAACCATTCCATTCATTTTCATCTAAAGTATAAACGATATCAAAATCATCTTGTACAAATTCCATTTTATCACCTAAATTAAAACCAATAGCATTCATTGTTTTTTTGTTATCACCTTGAAAAACACCCAGTTTTAAATGGGTTTGGTCTGCACCTACTTTTTTACCATAACCATTATCCCTTACACAATTCGATCTAAAAACGGGTTTCATATTTTGAGGTCCAAAAGGTGCCATTTGCTGTATAATTCTAAAAAATTTTGGTGTTATTTCTGATAATTCTATTTCAGAATCAATTACAATTTCTGGAGTTAATAAGGATTTATCGATAGTTTTTGATACAACTTCTTCAAATTTATTCTTAAAATTGATATAATTTTCGGGCAATAAAGTTAAACCAGCAGCATATTTATGACCACCAAATTGTTCTATAAACTCATCGCATTTATGTAAAGCTTCATAGACATCAAAACCTTTTACTGATCTTGCTGATGCCGCTAATTTATCACCACTTTTTGTAAAAACTAAAGTTGGTCTGTTGTATTTTTCTATTAATCTAGAAGCTACAATACCAATTACACCTTTATGCCAATCATCTTGAAAAACAACAGAAGAGAACTTATTTTCTTCTTCATTATCAATAATTTGAATTAAAGCTTCATTAGTAATTTTCTTATCTAAATCTTTTCTATCAGCATTAAAAATTTCAATTTCTGCAGCAAAATCTACTGCTGTATCAAAATCCATTTCAGTTAATAATTCAACAGCATAATTGCCATGTTTCATTCTACCAGCTGCATTAATTCTTGGTGCAATAACAAAAACAACATCAGTAATAGTAAGTTCTTTCTTTTTAATTTGATGAATTATTGCTTTGATTCCATTTCTAGGATTTTGATTGATAACTTGTAAGCCATGAAAAGCTAAGACCCGATTTTCGCCATTCATAGGTACAATATCTGCAGCAATTGCAGTAGCCACCAAATCTAAATAAGGTAAAAAATCTTGAATTGTTTTATTTCTTTTTGAACCTAAAGCTTGTATTAACTTAAACCCTACTCCACAGCCACACAACTCATCAAAAGGATAATTACAATCTTCTCTTTTTGCGTTTAAAACTGCAATTGCTTCTGGAATTTTATCACCTGGTTTATGATGATCGCAAATAATAAAATCGATATTTTTCTCTTTAGCATAAGCAACTTTTTCAATTGCTTTTATACCACAATCTAAGGCTATGATTAGAGAAAAATCATTGTCTTCTGCAAAATCGATTCCTAAATAAGACACTCCATAACCCTCTGCATATCTATCTGGAATGTAAGTTGCAATATTGTTGTGAATCGTTTTTAAATAAGATGAAACTAAAGAAACTGCAGTTGTTCCATCTACATCATAGTCACCATAAATTAAGATGTTTTCATTTTCTGAAATGGCTTTTTCAATTCTTTGAACTGCCAAATCCATATCTTTCATTAAAAAAGGATCATGAATATCATCTAAACTTGGTCTAAAATACTTTTTTGCTTCTTCGAAAGTTTCAATATTTCTCTGACAAAGAATTGTTGCAATGCTTTTATCAACACCCAAAGCATTTGCTAGATTATCTACTTTTTCTTTTTCTGGTTTAGATTTTAAGGTCCATCTCATAGCAATTTAATGTTGATTTTACTTAAACAAATTCTTAGTTATTCTCTAAATTATGTAAGTGAATTTCTATTTCTACTTCTGCAAATTGACGAAACATCTCCATAACTCCACAGTATTTTGTTACAGATAAGTTTACTGCTTTCTGTATTTTTTTAGGCTGTAACTCTGCGTCTGTAAAATGATAATCTACTTTTACTTTATTGTAAAATTTAGGATGTTCATCTGTTAATTCTGCTGTTACTTCAATTTTAAAATCAGCAACTTCTGCATGCATTTTTTTTAATAAAGAAACCACATCTAAACCAGAACAACCTGCTAAAGAAGACAACATAAGCGCTTTAGGCCTAAAACCTTCGCCTTTACCACCACTTTCTTCACCTGCGTCCATAAATAAATTATGTCCACTTGGGTTATCAGATTCAAACTGCATATTTTCTTTCCAAACTGTAGTTACTACATTTTTAGCCATATTTTATATTTTTATTAATTTTGAAGTCTTAAATTGTGCTATTCAACAAAAATAAGAAAACACAAATTAGATATTCGTAAAAATGCACAAATCTGTAGAAATTAAACAAAATTTAATCACTTTTCTTTTTTTGATGATTACCTCATTTTCGTATTCTCAAGCAGATTTAGCACCTTCTATAACAGCATCTGGCAGACAACGTTTTTGCCCTGGTAACTCCATTAAAATTGTTACTGATTTTACAATTTCTGATCCAGATGATACTACTATAGCAAGTTTTTTTATTCAAATATCTACAGGATATCAATTAGGTTTTGATATTTTAGAGTTGATGGGCAACCATCCAAACATAACAACTTCATGGAATTCTAATGAAGGAAAACTAACTTTAACTTCCGCTAATTTTGGAACAGAAATATTATTAACAGAATTAGAAAATGCTGTAAAAGATGTAGTTTTTAATACAAACTCTAATAGTATTACACCAGAAAAATTCTTTTCTTTAAGTATTGGTGATGCTAATTACCTACCTTCTACAGATCATTTTTATGAATTCATTTCTAAAACAGGAATCACTTGGAAAGATGCTAAAACTGCTGCAGAAAACAGATCTTATTATGGAAGACAAGGTTATTTAGCAACTTTAACAAGCCAAATTGAAGCGGATTTTGCAGGTGAACAAGCATCTGGAGCTGGTTGGATTGGTGGTTCTGACGAAGAAACTGAAGGGATTTGGAAATGGGTTACAGGACCAGAAGCTGGTACAATTTTTTGGAATGGACAAGGAAATGGAAATTCGCCAACTGGCGAATTTGCCAATTGGCATACTGCTGGTGATGAACCTAACGATTTTGGTGGCAATGAAGATTATGCACATATTACACACCCAAATCTTGGTGTTCCTGGTAAATGGAATGATTTACCAAATATTAGTGGTGTGCTACCTGATAATGATTATTATCCACAAGGTTATATTGTAGAATATGGTATCCCTTCAGATCCTACTCTAAATATTGTTGCTTCTACTAGTATTTATATTCCTCAAATTACATCTACCACAAATGCTTCAATTTGTGAAATTGGAAACGCTACCATTAGTGCAATAGCAAGTGAAGGAGAAATCGTTTGGTATGAAAATTCGAGTATCAACTCAACATCAGAATTAGCAAGAGGCACTAATTTTACGGTAAATAATATTTCTACTACAACAACATTTTACGCTTCTGTAAGTGTAAATGGCTGTACAACTTCGCCAAGAACAGCGGTTACAATTACTGTTCTCGAAAAACCCACAATTACAAATACAACTAACGATTTAATTTGTTCAGGAACTGCAACATTAAATGCATCTGCTTCTGATGGTGATGTACATTGGTTTGAATCTACAACAAGTACAATTCCAATTTTTATTGGTGATAATTTTACAACTCCTAATTTAAATGCAACTACAAGTTATTATGTAGAAGCTAATAATTTTGGTTGTATTTCTTCTGCAAGAACTGAAATTACTGCTGTTGTAGATAATACAATTCCAGAATTTGATGTATTGCAAACCACCTATGTTTTATGTGCAGATATAGGATCTATTGATTTAGAAACTACAAATCCACTTGGAAATTATAGCTATGTTTGGAAAAAAGACGGTGAACATTTATCTGGAAATTTATCAACTATAAATATTAATAGTTCTGGAATTTATACAGTAAGCGCAATTTCTGATGCTGGCTGTGAATCTTTAGAACAAACTATTTTTGTAAAAGATTCAGAAAAAGCAACAATTACTATAGATGATGTACTAATTTCTGATGATTCTAATAACAATTCTATTCAAATAATTAATTTAGATTTAGGTAGTGGAGAATATGAATTTGCTATTGATGATGAATTTGGAAATTATAAGAGTGATGGTTTTTTCGATAATTTATCCACAGGAAATCATACCTTATATATAAATGATATTAGTGGCTGTGGAACTGAAAGCTTTGTGTTTTCTGTTTTGGCTTATCCAAAATTTTTTACGCCTAATGAAGATGGTATTAATGATTTTTGGAAAATAACAGGTTATGACACCACTTTCTATACTTCATCCGAAGTTTTAATTTATAACAGATATGGAAACCTCATTTATCAATTTAATGAAAATAGTCAAGGTTGGGATGGCAATTATCAAGGAAAAAAATTACCATCTAATAGTTATTGGTTTAAAGTAAGACTAACAGATGTAAATGGTTTATTTATAGAAAAAATAGGAAATTTTAGTTTAATAAGAAAATAATAAAATGGCATTAGTAACACCTTTATCAGCAGAACACGATTTAGAAACAAAAAAATTAGCAGAATTCTTTAATGAAACATTAGGTTTTTGTCCAAATTCAGTTTTAACAATGCAAAGAAGACCTGCAATTTCTAAAGCATTTATCAACTTAAATATGGCTGTTATGGCTAATGAAGGACGTGTAACTTCTGCTTTAAAAAGAATGATTGCTTGGGTTTCTAGCAATGCAACTGGTTGTAGATATTGCCAAGCACATGCAATTAGAGCTGCAGAACGATATGGAGCTGAACAAGAACAATTAGATAATATTTGGGAATATAAAACTCACCCAGCATTTTCGGATGCAGAAAGAGCTGCTTTAGATTTTTCTTTAGCTGCTTCCATGGTACCAAATGCTGTAAATGCTGAAATAAAAACTGAACTTTACAAGTATTGGGATGAAGGAGAAATTGTAGAAATGTTAGGTGTAATTTCTTTATTCGGATATTTAAATAGATGGAATGATTCTATGGGAACAACTATGGAAGAAGGAGCCATTGATAGTGGTAATCAATATTTAGGAAAACACGGTTTTGAAGTTGGCAAACACGATGGTTCTAAGTATTAGTATCTAAAAATAATTAACAAAACCCCAAACAAAAGCTTGGGGTTTTGTTAATTATTTTAGCTCTCTTGTAAGAAAATTACTGATTTCTATTATCATAAATATCATCAATAATAGTTTCAAAAACTTTATTTTCTAAAGGTGAAGGTGCATTATTTAAAATGATTGTATTTTGCTGATCAAAAATAATATACCTAGGAATTTGATTAATTTTAAAATACTTAGAAAGTGAAGATGAACGCCCTTTTATCAGAAAAAATGAATTATAAAAATTTAAAGTGTGCTTGTATTTTTCATTTGCTTTTAACCACTTTTCATAATTTTTTTCAGGTGAAATATAAATCCACTCTACATTATTTTCAACCACTAAACGATCTTTAAAAGCTTTCCCCTCATTAATTTGCTTTACACAAGGAGGGCACCAACTTGCCCAAAAATCTACTACTTTAATTCTTTTTTTTGAACGATTAAATACTTCTTTTAAGCTTAAAGTATCACCATTAATATTTATAAACTTACTCTTTAGTGCATACTCGCTTAAGTCGAATTTATAATTATTTAAATCTTCTTTAACCTTTTCAATAAGCTCAATATAAGAAGGCTTAGTAAATTCTTTTTCATAATCATTTATAACATTTCTTAGCAAAGAAATAGTAAGTTTACTTTTTCCAAATCCTTTTGCATGAAACTCTCGAATCAATTCTTTAATAGCAAAAATCTTTATATCACCTTCAAAATTTGTTTCTATAAATTCTTTTTCGGCGATAAACTTTTCTTTTGAAAAAGGAATTAAGTTAGGTTTCAAGAAATAGTCTCTAATATATCCATTGATATTCATTCTAAAAAACATAGAATTATCAAAAGCTGCTTGATTTTTAAACTCATTAAGTGAAATAGATTCAAAATAATTATTTAAATCTATAATGGTTTCAGGGTTTTTATCTTGTTCTTTATACATTAACGAATACAACACATCTGATTCATTAAAATAACAACCTTCTAAAAACTGAGCTTTTACATTTGCTGGACTCATTAGATTATGCAAGTATCTATGCCTTAAATTTATTGTAATTGTATTTATAAAATATTCTGATTCAATTTTATGCTTTTCTATAAATTTATGAAAGTAAGCTGTTCTTTGATTATAAATTGACTTCGCCTTCTTTTTATAGTCCATTAAGCTACCATTATATGGATTTCTGTTATATTGAGGTGTGTTTTTATCTAATTCACCATAAAAATTATTGTAAATCGCATTTCTTCCTTTAAATTTCATTTTCCCTTTTTTGATACTCATTTTTACAGTATCTCCTGGAATTATAAACACCCAACCACGATAAAAATTTTTATTTTTTCCACTTGCAGAAACTTCTGCAAATAGTGGTTTATCGATTGAACTTAAAACTAAATGTAAAGAATCTCCAATTATTTCTTTTTTAAAATCATTAGGTTTATAATATTCAATATTATTTTCAGTACTAATATTTAAATATTGAAAACCTATAATATCATCTGTAGTTCCTGTAATTACAACTTTATCTGAAGATGGATTGTATTTTTCTAATAGTTTATCCTTTTTCTTAACGTCATCTTTAGCTTGTGAGTTATTTGTAGGTTTACTACAAGAGAGAATCAACAGTAAAACTATTAGGGCAATTTTTTTCATATAATTTTAATTTTTCGAATAAAAATATAACTTTATAGAATACCTAACTTTATAAAACGAAAAAATCCCAAGCAAAAGCTCAGGATTTTAATATTTATCTAACAATAATACTGCTTACATTTCTAATGCTCTTGCAGGATTACCATCCATTAACAATTCAATTGGGTTTTCTAAAGCTTCTTTTACAGCTACTAAGAAACCAACAGATTCTCTACCATCTACAATTCTATGATCGTAAGATAATGCCACATACATAATTGGCTGAATAACAATTCCGCCATTTACAGCCATTGGTCTGTTTACAATGTTGTGCATTCCTAAAATTCCACTTTGTGGTGGGTTGATAATTGGTGTAGATAACATAGAACCAAATACACCACCATTTGTGATTGTAAATGTACCTCCTGTCATTTCATCAATAGTAATTTGCCCATCTCTAGCTCTTAAAGCTAAACGTTTTACTTCACTTTCTACACCTCTAAAAGATAAGTTTTCTGCATTTCTAATTACAGGTACCATTAATCCTTTAGGACCAGAAACTGCTATAGAAATATCTTGAAAATCGTGTTTTATTTGGAAATCTCCATCAATCATAGAATTAACATCTGGAAATAATTTTAATGCTCTAACTACTGCTAAAGTAAAGAAAGACATAAAGCCTAAACCAACTCCGTGTTTTTCTTTAAAAGCTACTTTAAACTCATTACGTAAATCGAAAATTGGTTGCATATTAACCTCGTTAAACGTAGTTAACATTGCAGTTTCGCTTTTTACAGCTACTAAACGTTGCGCAACTTTTCTACGTAACATAGACATTTTCTTACGCTCTGTACCTCTAGAACCATTTGCTGGCTGAGTACCCATAGAAGGTACTGCTTTTACAGCATCTTCTTTAGTAATTCTGCCATCTTTACCTGTACCTTTTACTGCAGATGAAGCAATTCCTTTTTCTGCTAATACTTTTTTAGCTGCAGGAGAAGCTGTACCAGTAGCATAAGTTGCTGCTTTTGGAGCTGCTACTTCTGGTTTTTTCTCTTCTTTTGGAGCTTCTTCTTTTGGTGCAGATGCCTCACTACCTTCTGGTTTTGCAGCAGATGTATCAATTAAACAAACCACTGCACCAACAGCAACAGCATCACCTTCTTCTGCTTGTAAAGTGATAATACCACTTTCTTCTGCAGGCAATTCTAAAGTTGCTTTGTCAGAATCTACTTCTGCAATTGGTTGATCTTTTTCTACGTAGTCTCCATCTTCAACTAACCAAGTTGCAATTTCTACTTCTGTAATCGATTCTCCTGGAGAAGGAACTTTCATTTCTAAGACACTCATCAGTTCTGGTTTTACTTTATGCCGAATTTAATCAGCTATTTTAATTTAATTTTTCGTTTTATTATTTGGGCGTTTTAACAGGCTTTACACTATATCTTTTTTACTTTGTTCTCGATACAAAATTTCTCAAAAAGAAATTTTACTCGAACTGAAAGTAAAAAAGGATGTCGTTTCTATCCTTAACGCATTTATTCATTACTAAAAACACTATCTATTACTGCTCTATGACGCTTTTTAAAACGTGTACTAGAACCTGCAGCTGGTACTGCATAATATTTACGAGAGCGAACACTTAAATTCTTTAACTCAAAACGTTGTAACATATAACTCCAAGCACCCATATTTCTAGGCTCTTCTTGTGCCCAAATATATTCTGTAACATTTGGATATCTGTCTATAATTTTCTGAATTTTCTCTTCGTGTAAAGGGAATAATTGCTCTATTCTAATTAAAGCAACATCATCTCTTTGTAACTCTTCCCTTTCTGCTAATAAATCGTAATAGAATTTACCCATACAGAACACCATTTTTTTAACTCCATCAGTATTTAAAGTATCATCTATAACCTCTTGGAATTCGCCATTTGCTAATTCTTGTATTGTATTTACAGCTTTTGGATGACGTAATAAACTTTTTGGTGTAAATACAATTAAAGGTTTTCTATAATTACGTTTCATTTGACGACGTAATAAATGATAGAAATTTGCAGGTGTTGTACAGTTTGCAACTGTCATGTTATCTTCTGCACATAATTGTAAATAACGCTCTATTCTTGCAGACGAGTGCTCAGAACCTTGCCCTTCATAACCATGAGGTAATAAAACAACAATTCCGTTTTGAGCTTTCCATTTATCTTCTGCAGCAGAAATATATTGATCGAACATTATCTGTGCTCCATTAGAAAAATCTCCAAACTGAGCTTCCCAAATTGTTAATGTATTAGGGTTACCCATTGCATAACCATAATCGAAACCTAAAACCCCATATTCAGATAATAACGAGTTGTAAATCGTCATTTTACCTTTACTATTAGGGTTAATATTTAGTAGGTTTATTCTTTCTTCAGAAACTTCATCTCTTAAAATAGCATGTCTGTGAGAAAAAGTACCTCTTTCTACATCTTGCCCAGAAATACGAATATTAAAACCTTCTTCCATTAAAGAACCGTAAGCCAAGTTTTCTGCCATTCCCCAATCTAATTCATTGGTTTCGAATGCCATTTTTGCTCTACCTTGTAAGATTCTTTCTGCTTTTCTAACAAAATTAGCTCCTTCTGGCACAGTAGAAACTATTTTTGCAATATTATTTAAGTTTTCTTCTGAATAAGAGGTATCTAAAGTAGTAAGCATAGCACCTTTTTCTTGACGCTCAAAACCTTTCCAAGTAGATTCCATAAATTCTTTAACCTTAGAAGTTGTATCTTCTTTAGATTTATCGAACTCAGTATTCAGCATTTCTTTAAACTCATTAGTAATAGAAGTTAAATAACTTTTATCTATACTACCTTCTTCAATTAATTGCGAAGCATAAATATCTTTCGGATTTTTATGCTTTGAAATTGCTTTGTATAATTTTGGTTGTGTAAAACGAGGTTCATCACCTTCATTATGCCCATATTTACGATATCCTAATAAATCTATAAAAACATCGGCTTCAAATCGCATTCTAAATTCTAAAGCCATTTCCATTGCATGACAAACAGCTTCAGTATCATCTGCATTTACGTGTAAAACTGGCGATAAAGTTACTTTACCAACATCTGTACAATATGTACTTGAACGCGCATCTAAATAATTGGTTGTAAAACCTATTTGGTTATTTACAACAATATGTACAGTTCCTCCTGTTTTATAACCATTTAATTTTGCCATTTGAACCACTTCATAAGCAATTCCTTGACCAGCAATTGCAGCATCTCCATGTATTATGATTGGTAATATCTTACTTGAATCACCATCATATTTTCTATCGATTTTAGCTCTTGTAATTCCTTCTGCTACAGCTGCAACAGTTTCTAAGTGCGATGGATTTGGCACTAAATTCATTTTAATCTCATTACCATCTCTATAAGTTTTACTTAAAGTTAAACCTAAATGATATTTTACATCTCCATCTATATCTTCATCTTCAAAATCTTTACCTTCAAATTCGCTAAAAAGTTCTCTTACTGGTTTTTTAAAGATATTTACTAATGTGTTTAAACGCCCTCTATGAGCCATACCTAATACACATTCTTTTACACCAAATTTTTCTGCTGCATCTCTTAACATTACAGCAATACCTGGTATTAAAGTTTCTCCACCTTCTAAAGAAAAACGTTTTTGCCCTACATACTTTGTTTGCAAAAAGCTTTCAAAAGTTACTGCTTGATTTAATTTACCTAAAATGTATTTTTTAGCTTCTGTGCTATAATCTGGATGGTTATCATTTTTATTTAAACGATCATTCCACCATTTTAATTTTTCTGGATTACGCATGTAAGTGTATTCTACACCAATAGAATCACAATAAATACTTTTTAAATTATCTATAATATTAGATAGCGATGTTTTACCCAAACCAAGAATATCTCCTGCAGAAAACTCAATCTCTAAATCGTTTTCGGACAAACCAAAATTTTCGATATCTAAAGTAGGTTGATATTGTCTTCTATCTCTAACAGGATTAGTTTTTGTAAATAAATGGCCTCTAGTTCTATACCCATTAATTAAATCAACAACTAAAAATTCTTTACGAACTTCTTGAGGTATTTCTACAGTCTCTTCTTCATCAGTTAATGAGTAATTTTCATTTGCTAAATCATATCCTTGAAAAAAACTTCTCCAACTTGGTTCAACTGAATCTGGATTGATTAAATATTTGTCATATAAATCAGCTATAAAGCCTGTATGTACTGCGTTTAAAAACGAAAATTTATCCATATTATAGTTTATGCTTTTTTAATAAGCTATCATGACTCACAAAAATACAATAAATGTTAAAAACTATGTTTTTTTCTGCAATAAAAAAATTAAATGTTTTTTTTTATTTTTTTTACAAAAGTATTTGGCAATATTAGAAAAAGATATATATTTGCACTCGCTAATCACAAAATAAGTGAAGCAAACTCCTCCTTAGCTCAGTTGGTTAGAGCATCTGACTGTTAATCAGAGGGTCCTTGGTTCGAGCCCAAGAGGGGGAGCTTAAAAAAAGCCTTATCATTTTTTGATAAGGCTTTTTTGTTTTTAGTAATTGTATCTATTTCTAGATTTTCAATTTATTTAATATCAAAAAAAACATATCAATCTTTTTTTCAAGTATTTAAACTGTTTTTTTTATCAAAAAGACAACTAATTAACTTTAATAAATAGGCGTTTATTTATTCATTTAAATGCTTTTAACCTCATGTTATTAAATACGATTAAGTAAGTAAACGAGTTATTATATATACTTGTATAAATTCTATTTTTAGTAAATAAGGGCTTAAGAAAAGTATATCCAAATTTAGTTTTAATATCCTTTTTAAATTCTTTGCACTTAAAAAATATTTACTATGAAGTAGGAATTAGGTTTAACAATCAAGTTTTATCATAAAAAATAATGGTATTATTTTACCTTTTTTTTAAAAAAAAGAAAGAAATTGGTTTTTCAATACCTGCAGATGATACTTTTGCTGGGTTTTCAAAACCTAGAATAGAAAAAATTATTTTTACCAATATCTTCTGTAAAACAACTAACCTATGATATTAGACAATCTAGAACAAAACTACAACTAGATCAAATAGAAAATAAGGCTTTTACATACCACAAACCTTTATTTTAAATAGACTGCTTAACATCAGAGAATCATTTATCAACTTAAAAAAGTTTAATATTTCTTTATTCTACTTCAATATTCCTTTTTTTTGACTTATACTTAAACCATTTGTAATAAAAACTTTTGTTAAAAAAGGGAGCTATGGATTAAAGATTAGACACATAAAAAAATAAAACTCATTTCAAATCATGACATTTTAGATGTTTCGCATATCACCTCATCTAATCCTTCAGTACTTAAAAAGTAGCCTTACACCAAAAATTATCCCCAAAATAAAGCTTCTCCTTTTAAGTAAAGTAATTACTGGAAACGTTTATCCTGATGTAAGTAGCACTAAGCCAATGGTAAACGTTTGTAATCGAGTAAGTTTATTGTACATTTACAATTATGGAAAATAAACTGTGTTTAGAATGCCAAACGCCTGTAAAAGGAAGAATAGACAAAAAATTTTGTTCTGATTATTGCAGAAACTCTTACAATAATAAAGTAAATAAAGACAGTAAAAATCTTATTAGAAATATTAATAATAGACTTAGAAAAAATCACAAAATCTTATCAGAATTAAACGTTTCTGGTAAAACCAAAGTAACCAGAACAAAACTTTACAATAATGGTTTCGATTTTAATTTCTTTACATCGATCTATAAAACAAAAACAGGTAACACCTATTTTTACATTTATGATCAAGGTTATTTAACACTAGAAAACGAACTGTTTTTGTTAATTAAAAAAGAATCTTAACACTACTTCCAAGTATTACCTTTTACAATAATAGCTGCTTTTAAAACATCTTTTTGACTTAATTGACCAATTAATTTACCATTATCTATAACAGGAAATCTTCTTCTGTGAGAAGATATAAATTTAAAAGCCGCATCAAAAATATTCATGTCTTTGTCTATAGTATCTACATCTGTAACCATATATTTACCTACAGTATTATTAGTATCAGAAGGCATGTTGTAATATTTACTCTCAGAAATATGTTTAATACAATCTGTTTCAGAAATAATACCAATTAACTCATTTTTATCATTTACAACTGGCCCTCCAGAAATTTTATATTTAATTAATTGACTTATTACTACATCTAAAGAATCTTCTGCTTTAAAAGTTACTAGTTTTTTTGTCATATAATCAGAAACTAAAATTTGAGACTCTTCATTTCCTTGACTTGTATCTCTTTTTCCTTGAAAGCTTTTAATACCCATAATAAGTTAGTTTTAAGTTGTTTTTAAATTTACAGAAATTTCTGTTCTATTTTAACATTTGTACAAAGTTTTTTTTATTTAGTACTTTTATAAAAATTGAACAACCAAATGAAAAGATTATCGTCTGTCTTATCTGTACTTATACTTTTAGCTGTTATTTATTGGAGTTTTTATGATTTAAAACCATCTTTAGATAAAGAAAAAATAAGTTTAGTAACTAAATTTTCTAAAAATAATGCGTTACATCATCTAAAAAACATTAGTCAGAACGCACATTTTGTAGGCACAACAGAACATAAAAATGTTCAGAATTACATTGTAAGCGTATTGCAAAAAATGGGTTTAGAAACCGAAATACAAACCCAAACCACCATTAATAAAAAATGGATGGCAGCTACAACAACAGAAAACATTTTAGCAAGAATAAAAGGTACCGAAAACGGAAAAGCATTAATGCTTTTAACGCATTACGATTCTAGTCCACATTCTTCTAAAGGTGCAAGCGATGCTGGTTCTGGAGTTGTAACTATTATAGAAGGTGTAAGGGCTTTTTTAGCAAATAATAAATCGCACAAAAACGATATAATTATTCTAATTTCTGATTCTGAAGAACTGGGTTTATTAGGCGCTCAAGCTTTTATTGATAATCATAAATGGGCAAAAGATGTTGGCTTGGTTTTAAACTTTGAAGCAAGAGGAAGTGGAGGCCCTAGTTATATGTTAATGGAAACAAATGGAAAAAACAGTAAATTATTAACTGAATTTTTAGCTGCCAAACCTAATTTTCCTGTAGCAAATTCTTTAATGTATAGTATTTATAAAAAATTACCTAACGATACAGATTTAACCGTTTTTAGAGAAGAAGCCAATATTAATGGTTTTAATTTCGCTTTTATAGATGATCATTTCGATTATCATACAGCACAAGACACTTATGAAAGGTTAGACAGAGAAACCCTCTTACACCAAGCAGATTACTTAATGCAATCGCTTAATTACTTTTCCAATTCTGATTTAGAAAACCTAAATTCTGATGAAGATTTAGTTTATGTTAATTTTCCTTTTATAAAAATGTTAACCTATCCTTTTGCATGGGTTACACCAATGTTAATAATTGCAGTTGTTATTTTTATTCTACTTTTAATCTACGGATTTTCATCAAAAAAAATAACAATAAAAGGTAGTTTAATGGGCTTTATTCCTTTTTTAATTTCTATTGTTATATGTGGTGTAATTTCATTTTATGGCTGGCAACTTATAGAGACTATTCACCCTCATTATAAAGACATTTTACATGGTTTTACTTACAATGGCTACACTTATATTTTTGCTTTTGTATTTTTAAACCTAACCATCTTACTCATCGTTTACAAATTCTTTAAAAAACAGAAAAAAACGAGAGATTTACTCATTGCTCCAATATTTATATGGCTAATTCTCAACCTTTTTATTAGTATTTATTTAAAAGGTGCTGGTTTTTTTATAATTCCTGTATTTATAGCTTTATTCATTTTAGCTATTTCTCTTTTTATGTATTTTGATGATCGCTCAAATCGTATATTATTTACAATTTTATCTATACCCACTATTTACATTTTTTCGCCTATGATACAGATGTTTCCTGTTGGTTTAGGTTTAAAAAATCTTTTTATAAGTGGCATTTTAATCGCCTTAATTTTTGGGTTAATGTCACTAGTTTTTTACAATAAAAAAGCTAAATGGATGTTGAGATTTAGTATAATTCTTACTTTTATTTTCTTCGGATTAGCGTCTTATAATAGTAATTTTTCTGTTGATAATAAAAAACCAAACAGCATTGTTTACATTCAAAATTCTGATGATAAAACTGCATATTTTGGCACTTACAACAATACGTTAGACAACTTTACAAAACAAATTTTTGATAAAACTGCCACAAAAGGAAGTATTAAAAATGCCGAAACTAAAAGTAAATACAACACACGTTTTAAGTATCATAAAAAAACAGATTATAGAAATATTTTATCTTCGGATATTAGCGTAGATATAGATACAATAATTGGTAATAATCGTTTTTTAGAGCTAGCTATATCACCTAAAAGAAAAGTGAATAAATTAGAATTTATCACCAAAAATAAAATCACTTTAAAACAATTTAAAGTTAATGATGCTTTGGTTCTAAAAGGGAAAAACTACACTAAAAAAAGCGGAACATTTTTAATTTATCATTTTGCAAATTCTGATGAAGATTTAACAATATCATTTACTGTTGATATAAACCAAGAAATAGATGTTGTTTTAAATGAGATTTCTTATGATTTGTTAACCAATCCTAATTTTAGCATTGATCCAAGATCCGAAGAAATGATGCCTATGCCTTTTGTTACTAATGACGCTATTATCATCAGTAAAAAATTAAAGTTATAGCCAAACTCTAAAAGCATAAAAAAAGCGTTTTGAAAAATTCAAAACGCTTTTTTTATGCTTTTAATTATCAGAAATTAATTACTCAATTTCAGAAACTCTTAAAGTATTTACCATACCTCTAGCTTCTGCTGGCATAGATGCTAAGTTTATAATTAAATCACCAGATTTTACATAACCTTTTTCTTTAGCTATTCTATTTATGTCTTCTACAGTATCATCTGTAGTTAAGTTTTTATCGTAATAATACGCTTTAACTCCCCAAAGTAAATTTAATTTACCTAATATTCTTCTTTCTGTAGAAAAAGCTAAAACGTGTGTTCTTGGTCTCCATGAAGAAATTTGAAATGCTGTATAACCACTATTTGTTAAAGTAGAAATTGCTGCTGCATCTGTATCATTAGCCATCATTGCTGCATGATGACAAATAGATTTTGTTATAAATCTATTGGTTCTAATATGTGGTGCTTCTTGTGGCACTTTTATCATTCTAGAGTTTTCTGTTGCTCTAATAATTTCAGACATTTTTTGAATAACTCTTAATGGATGTTTCCCCACAGATGTTTCTCCAGAAAGCATTACAGCATCTGCACCATCCATAATAGAATTGGCAACATCATTTACCTCTGCTCTAGTTGGCACAGAATTATCGATCATTGTTTCCATCATCTGAGTAGCAATAATTACAGGTATTCTTGCTCTTTTTGCTCTTCTAACTAATTTCTTTTGAATTAATGGGACGTCTTGCATTGGTATTTCTACACCTAAATCTCCACGAGCAACCATTAAACCATCACAATAAGGTATTAATGCGTCTAAGTTTTTAACAGCTTCTGGCTTTTCTATTTTTGCAATAACAGGAATTCTATATTCTGAATGTTGTGATATTAAATCGCGTAACATTCTTAAATCTTCTGGATTTCTTACAAAAGATAAAGCAATCCAATCTACTTCTAACCCTATTGCAAAAACAGCATCTTCCATATCTTTTTCTGTTAAAGCAGGTAAAGAAATATCTGTGTTTGGTAAGTTTACACCTTTTTTAGACTTTAAAGGCCCACCAACTAACACTTTAACAACCACTTCATTTTCTTTGTTGGTAGATATTACTTCGAAAAGTAATTTACCATCATCTACTAAAATTTGTTCTCCTGCTTTTACATCTTTAGGAAAACGTTGGTAAGTCATAAAAGCTTTTTCTTTGGTACCAATACATTCATCTGTTGTAAAAGTAAAAGTGTCTCCATCTTTTAATTCTACATCATCTTCCATAACACCAACTCTTAATTTTGGTCCTTGTAAATCTCCTAGAATGGCAATGTTAAATCCGTTTTCTTCATTTATTTCTCTAATTCTATTTACATTTTGTTCTACAATGTCATAGTTTGCATGAGAAAAATTAATTCGAAAAACATTTACACCAGCTATGGCTAGTTCTTTCATTTTCTCTTTAGTATCTATTGCAGGTCCTAAAGTTGCAACTATTTTTGTTTTATTACTGTGTGCCATAATTTCTAAAATATTAAAAAGTCTTTTGATTTTAATTTGTTCTTATCTATTATATAAGAAGTAATTACTTGATCTATTGTTTTGATTTTGTTTATAATTTCTTCAACAAAATTATACTGTAAACTACCAGAAATTTTAATAAAAAAATCTACTTTTTTCTTTTCTGGTATTAAATATGTTTTTGTTTCTGATGTTAATAAAAGTTCGTTAGATTCTTTTTGATTTTCTCTTTTAGAGCTATTAGCTATTAAAAACCACTCGAAATCATATTTGTTATTTGAATAATTAAATATTGAAAAAGAAGTTTCATTTTGTTTTTCTTCAAAATTTAAATCTTCTTTAGCTTTATAAAAACTGGTTCCTAACTTTTTATTCAATAGATAGGCTAACTTGAAGTCTTCTAATGCTGTATGAATTCCAATTAATGAATATTCTTCTTCGCATATATCTAAACCTAATGAATGAATTTGCATGAATAGAAACTGGCGTTTTTATGTTTTTACAACGCTAATTTACTAATAGTTTATGAGTTTCAATGTTATTTTAACGAAAACGTTATCGTATTTAGCCCTCTGAAATTTGGCTTTGGAAAGCGTAATAAACTCTTTTTGAGGCTTGTTCTTCTGCCTTTTTTTTAGATGTAGCTCTACCTTTTGCAATTTGTTCTCCATCTATACTAACTCGAACACTAAAGTGTTTTACAGGGTCATTACCTGTATCTTCATAAGTGTCAAACTTATACTTTTTCTTTTGTTTTTGGCACCATTCTATAATTAGCCCTTTGTAGCTTGTAATTTTACCTTCTAACCTTTCTATATCAACATAAGGTAATATTACGTTTTCAAAAATAAATTTTTGCGAAAAATTATAGCCTTTATCTAAATAAATTGCACCAACTAAAGCTTCAAAAATATTTCCATGAATGTTTTCGCCAACATTGGCTTCATCTACATTACTATTAATGAAACGAATTAAGTCTAAATCTTTACCCAGTTCATTTAAATGTTCTCTACTTACTATTTTAGAGCGCATTTGTGTTAGATAACCCTCTGAACCTGTTGGCACTTTTTTATAAAGATATGCAGCAATTACAGAGCCTAAAATAGAATCTCCTAAAAACTCTAAACGTTCGTAGTTTATAGGATTTCCTTTTTCGTCTGATAACTGTACAGATCTATGTGTAAAAGCTTTTTTGTATTTACTTAAACTTCTTGGTGTAAAATTTAGTAATTCTTTTAATTCGTAGTACAAAGCCCTATCTTCTTTAGCTTTAGGAGGTCTTCTAACTATTTTACGAATTAAATTAATTTTCATTTTTATTCCACCAACTTCTTAAAGGCTACACAAGCATTATGCCCACCAAAACCAAATGTATTACTCATTGCTACCTTAATATCTCTTTTTTGAGCCTTATTAAGCGTAAGATTTAATTCAGGATTAATATTTTCATCAATAGTTGCATGGTTAATAGTAGGAGGAATAATACCATTTTCCATAGCTAAAATAGAAGCTATAGATTCTATTGCACCTGCAGCACCTAATAAATGCCCAGTCATAGATTTGGTAGAATTTATATTGATGTTCTTAGCATGATCTCCAAAAACCTCAGAAATTGCTTTTAATTCAGCAACATCTCCTAAAGGAGTAGAAGTACCATGTGTATTAATATGATCTACATCTTCTGGATTTATTCCAGAATTTTCTAAACAGTTTTTCATTACTGCAATTACACCAATTCCTTCTGGATGTGGAGCTGTCATATGATAAGCATCAGAAGACATACCACCACCTATTACTTCTGCATAAATTTTGGCACCTCTTGCTTTTGCGTGTTCATATTCTTCTAAAATAATGGCACCTGCACCTTCACCTAAAACAAAACCATCTCGTTCTGCATCAAAAGGTCTAGAAGCAGTTTTATAATCATCATTTCTTTCAGATAATGCTTTCATGGCATTAAAACCACCAACACCAGCCTGAGTAACAGCAGCTTCTGAACCACCTGTTACAATAACATCACAATGTCCTAATCTAATGTAATTTAAAGCATCAATCATTGCGTTTGCAGAAGATGCACATGCAGAAACTGTAGTATAATTTGGCCCCATAAATCCATTTTTAATAGAAATGTGTCCTGGAGCAATATCTGCAATCATTTTTGGGATAAAGAAAGGATTAAATCTTGGTGTGCCATCTCCAGCTCCAAAATTCATGGCTTCGTTTTGAAAAGTTTCTAAGCCTCCTATACCTGCTCCCCAAATTACGCCAACACGTAATTTGTTAATCTCGTCTAAATTTAATTTAGCATCTTGAATGGCTTCATCAGCAGCTACAACAGCATACTGTGTAAATTTATCCATTCTTCGAGCTTCTTTTCTATCAATAAAATCATTGACTTTGAAACCCTTTAACTCACATGCAAAACGAGTCTTGAACTTGGCAGCATCAAAGTGTGTGATAGGTGCTGCTCCACTAACTCCGTTAATTAAAGCGTTCCAATATTCTTCAATATTATTACCAATTGGCGTTAATGCGCCAAGTCCAGTTACTACAACTCGTTTTAATTGCATATAAATATTACTTTTTTGCTTCTTCTATATAGCTAACTGCTTGACCTACAGTTCCGATGTTTTCTGCTTGGTCATCTGGAATTTGAATATCGAATTCTTTTTCGAATTCCATAATTAACTCAACAGTATCTAAAGAATCTGCTCCTAAATCATTTGTGAAGCTAGCTTCTGTTGTTACTTCGTTATCGTCTACTCCTAATTTGTCTACGATAATAGCTTTTACTCTTGATGCAATGTCTGACATAATTTTTTTGTTTTTTAAAATTTAAATCGGCGCAAAAATACAAATCTTTATATTTATAACTAATATTTGCCCGAAAAATGATTACTAAATGTAAAGAAAAAAAATTAATCTCCCTTAAAAATAATCAATTTGTTAATATTTATTCTTTTTTTTGTAGCTTAGAAATGTAGTTATGAAGCGTATTGTTGTTTTTGCTTCTGGTTCTGGAACGAACGCAGAAAACATTATAAAGTTTTTTAATCATACTAAAACCGCTAAGGTTACTAAATTGTTATGTAACAATGAGCGTGCCAAGGTTTTTGATAGGTGTAAAAGATTAAACACTAATTCTTTACACTTTAAAAAAGAAGAGTTTTTTTCTTCGGATTTTATACTTAATATTTTAAAAGAAGAAGCAGATTTTATTGTTTTGGCTGGTTTTTTATGGAAAATTCCTGAAAAAATAATTGATGCTTTTCCTAATAAAATTATAAATATTCATCCTGCTTTATTGCCAAATTATGGTGGAAAAGGAATGTATGGGATGAACGTTCATAGAGCTGTAAAAGAAAATAACGAACCAGAAACTGGTATTACAATTCACTATGTAAATGCAAATTATGATGAAGGTGCTATCATTTTTCAAGCAAAAACAGCGTTAAATGATACAGATACTCCAGAAAAAATTGCAGAAAAGATTCATCTTTTAGAACAACAGTATTTTCCAAAAGTTATAGAAGAAGTAATTTTATCTACAAATGGCTAAAAAAAAGTTTTATGTAGTTTGGAAAGGGAGAAAAACAGGAGTTTTTACTTCTTGGAAAGTTTGTAAAGCTCAAATTGATGGTTTTGATGGTGCTCAATACAAATCTTTTGCTGATTTAGGTGAAGCCGAAAAAGCATCCGAAGGAAAATATGAAGATTATAAAGGTAAAAACACTAAAAAACCCACATTATCTTCTTCTGAAAAAGCCAAGTATGGTTCGCCAATTTTAGAGAGTATTTCTGTTGATGCTGCTTGTGCTGGAAATCCAGGTAAAATGGAATATAGAGGTGTTTTTACACACAGTAAAAAAGAAATTTTTAGAAAAGGACCTTACCAAAAAGGGACAAATAATATTGGTGAATTTTTAGCATTAGTGCATGGAATTGCGTTATTAAAGAGTAAAAACAAAGAAAACATTCCTATTTATTCTGATTCTAGAATCGCTATGAGTTGGATTCGTCAAAAAAAATGCAAAACCAACCTTCATTTTGATACTGCTAACAAAGACTTATTAGACTTGATTAAAAGAGCCGAAAATTGGCTTAAAAACAACTCTTTTAAAAACCCAATTTTAAAATGGGAAACCAAAGCTTGGGGAGAAATTCCTGCAGATTTTGGGAGGAAGTAAAAAAGCACGCAATTAGCAGTAGCAGTTCACTGTTAGCTACAAAACTTTAACTGGAGACTGAAACCTACAAATTATACCCTATAGAAAAGAGCAAAATTCTTGGCAAAATAAAAGTTTTGGAATCAGAAATTAAAAAATCTGAAAAACTATTACTTTGTTTAAATTGTGCATTCAACAGATTTTGTGCTGTTATTTTGTAACTCCAAGCAGAATTTTCCTTTTTGTAAGATAAGGTTACATTGGCAATTTCGTAGGTGTTTTTCTGATTCAACGTTTTATTTTGATAATTGCTTTTGGTATAATCGAAATTAAAAATAAAGTTTTCCAGAAAATTATAATCAATATTTATAAAAGGCGCTGTAGTTACAAACTTTGTGGTAGTTGCACTCGATGTAAAATTGCCAATGTCTTGTTTAAAACCAATTTCTATAGTTGGGAATTTATCAAACAACGTTTCAATTGCTATTTCATAATCGTAATTTTTGTTGGTATTGGTTTGTAGGGTATTGTTTAGTTCTTGTACGTATTGTGAGTTGCTAAAACCAACATCAAATTTATACTTTAGGTTTTTTATGGTTTTTTCTAAGTGAATATTTCCTCGCCAATCTTCTGATGGATTGTCAAACATTTTTACTGTTAAAAATTGATTGATGTCATTAAAATCAACCGTGTTTCTTACTCCACGTATTTGTTTGTTGTAATTTACACTTGCAAACAACATTAAACCTCTGTACAAACTAAATCTGCTATAATAAATTCTTGCACTATGGAATAAGTTGTTTTGTAGATTTTCATTTCCTTTAAAAACGGAATTGTACGATTGCAAATAAAAACGATTGGCGAATTTACTGGCATCAGAAAAAGAAGTTTTTAAGTTGTAATTTATGGTGATTTTTTTTGATTTATTAAACTCAATTTTGGCTAAAAAATCAGGTAAAACCTCCCATTTTCCAACATCCGTAGTTATATTTTGATTAATATTCCAATCGTATTTATGGGCAAATATTCCTTGTTTTAGGGTAAAAATCCCTGCTCTGAATTTGTAATGTATTCCTACAAAAAAATCGTTCAAGCTAAAATTTACATCGTTTCCAAATCCGCCATTGGCGAAATTATTTACAGTATTATTATCTAAAACTTGAACGTCTTCTGTAAAAAAATCTTCTTGCAAAAATTTGTTTCCTAAAGTTGTATAAATGTGATTGCTGTTGTTAATTTCCCAAAAGTGTTTAAAAACGCCATCAAAATTATGTTCTTGGGTGTTTTTTAATTGATTAATTCGTAATAGTGCTTGGTTATTATCAGCAGGAATTAATCCTTGTAAAATAGGATCTTGGGTTTCCCAAAAAGCG
The DNA here is from genome assembly GCF_045063625.1 of Polaribacter sp. Asnod6-C07. NCBI lineage: Bacteria > Pseudomonadati > Bacteroidota > Flavobacteriia > Flavobacteriales > Flavobacteriaceae > Polaribacter > Polaribacter sp. Asnod6-C07. The sequence continues at coordinate 1,113,308 of NZ_JBEFOF010000005.1, forward strand.
GTTTTATTACTTTTATCAAACGTATAATTGATGACTGACGAAAACGTGTGCTTGTCATTTTTCCTTTTGTGCCATTCTATATTTTGGTTGATGTAAGTAGCTGTTAAATCTCTGTCTGTTACAATGGTATTTGTATTTGCGCTTATACTACTTGTTAAATTTTGATTATTGGTATTATTGGTTCTTTTTACTTGCGTTCTTGCATAGAATTTCGATTTGGAATTGGGTGTGTATTCTAAATTTAAATTCCCAATTCCTAATAAATTATGGAAATTTGTTTTTCGAGTTCTATCTTCTGCAAAACTGGTATACTCATTTAGGTTTTCTACTAAACTCGATGTTTCTGAATTCGAAAAAATAGCATACCCAGAAACATCCAATTTTTGAGTTGCTGTTTTTGAAATATTTAACGCTCCAAATTTTTGTTGACTTTTTAGCACATCATTACTCTGCATAAATTGAGAAAAATCGCCACCTTTCCAACTAAAATTACCGCTAAAAATGGCATTTACTCCTCCTGAAAAACTCATATAATCTCTGAACGTAAATGTTTTTTCGCCTATATTATTGATGTTTCCTATAAAGTTAACATTGGTTTTGGGTGAATAATAAAACAAATTGGCACTTGTTTTATAAAACTCTTTATTGCCTTTACCAGCTTCTACATCACCAAAAACAAAACGTTTTTTATCTTCTTTTAGGTTGATGTTCATTGCCATTTCATCAGAATCTGATAAACCTTTTAGAAAAGAAACTTCGTTGTAATTGTCTATAACCTCTACATTACCTACAGCATCTGCAGGGATATTTTCTACTGCCAATTTAGAATTACCACCAAAAAACTTTTTACCATCTACCAGCATTTTGGTTACTTTTTTTCCTTGTACTGTAACTCCGCCATTTTTATCTACCTCAACTCCAGGTAGTTTTTTTAATACATTTTTAAGCTTACGCTCTGAACCGTCTATAAATTTATTGGTTTTATAGGTTGTAGTATCTCCTCTAACAGTTACAGGCATTTCAATTATTACCTCATCTAATTGTTCTGAAGATTGTTGTAAAACAAAGTCTTTTTTGCTGTCTTTTAACGCGATAAATTGATAATCTAAAGGTTTATAACCCAAGTAAGAAATACTAATAGTAATCGTATCTCCTTTTTGTAAAATTAACTTGTAATAACCCTCATTATCGGTAATAGCAAATTGCAAATTTTTAGACACATCTTTGGGTTTTGCTATTACATTTGTGTATGGTAAAGGATTTTGTAAACTGTCTTTTACAAAACCTGTTAACGTAACTTTTTGGGAATAACTAAAACTTGAAATTGTAAAGACTAAAATGATTAGGAGTTTCTTTTTCATAAAAACAGTTTATTGCTTTTCAATAGTTTTCCAAAACGCTTCTCCTCTTTTTCTAGCTTCTTCTGCTGTCATTTTTTTACCTTTTGTAGGTTTTTTAATTACAATTTCTTTTTTAGGGTTTATAATTATTTCTGATGCACTAATAGTTCTTCTATGCATTTCTACTAAAAGCACCAAACCAGGTAAGCCATTATATTTTAAAGGTCCAAAACTAACAGGTATTTCTGGAGTAAACCAAACTACAGGTTTAATCTTTTTATTGGTTGACTCAATATCAATTGCTTTAAAACATAGATATCTACCAATTTTTTTAGACTCTTGTGTTATTTTCCATTTTTTTGGATTAATTTCTATTAAGAATAATTCTCCAAAAGTGTTACTTTCATTAAAATACTCATTCGTTTTTGTGTTTTTGTAATATCTACGATCTCCACCAGCAAAAGTTCTATTTACATTAAAAATGGGTTTTCCATCATTTTGCATTTTATCCTCTACGTAATATAAAGACTCATCATTAGAAAACTCTAAATAGGCATTTACATTGGGTGTGTTTTCAAAAACATCACGCATCCATTTGTCCATTTTTACTTTTTTTGTCTTGAGTTTTTTAGATATGGAATCTATTTTTTCTTTTGAATATGATTCCATAGAAACTATATAAGTTACTTTGCCAGTTAATTGTTGTGAAAAAATGGTTGTTGAAAAAAATAAATAAATTAGCAATAGATTAAATTTCATAGCTTTACCTTATAATTGACGTACTACTTTTAAGAACGAAAAGAATTTATTAAGGTTTCAAATAAGTTATTTTTATCTATTTTTTATTCCGAACTTCTTTGTAAAACCTGTTTTGAGAATATCATTATATTCTTTTTTAGTAACATATTTTCCTTTGTATGGTTTTGATAAATTTAGGTTTTCTATTAAGTTTAACTCAATTTTTACACATTCATAATAAACATCTCCTTCATCTAGAGATATTATTATTCCTGGAAGCCCATGATAATCTTTTATCCCAATATTAATTGGAATATCTGGGTTATACCAAGCCACAATTTGTTTAGTTTTTGTTTCTCCTATTCTATTAATATATTTTTGGGTTGTTGTTGCTTTAAAACAGATATAATCACCTATTTTCTTTTTTTCTTGAGAAAGATTCCAAATATATTTTACTTCATTTTCTATTATAAAATCTTCTCCTAAAGTGTTTTTTTGATTTAAAGTTATATTTGTTTCTGCATTATGATAATAGACTCCATTACCAATAAAAGCCGAGACTAAATCGAGTTTACTTTTTACATCAATATTCATTTTTTTATCTGTATAAAAAATAGAATGCTCATTATTAATATCTAAGATGTAAGTTTTGTTTGGTAAATCCTTCATAAAATCATTATAACTTTTTTTCTCTTTAGTTAATGACTCTCCAGATTTATATAATTTTAAACCAACCTCATAAGTTATTCTAATATTCGAGTTCTTTTGACTAAATAATGCTACTGTTATAAACAGGAGTGCTATGTTAATATTAATTGTATGCATTAGTTATGTCTACTATTTATTTACAAGGTTTTATATTTCTTATTTCCGCAAGCGAAGGTTTTTAATTTCTTTTAAAACGACTGTTATACATTTCTTTTACAATTGCATTATATTCTTTTAACGTTACTTTTTCACCTTGGCTTGGCTTTTTAATCAGCTTTTTCTTTTTTGGGTTTAATGATATTTTAGTAGCTTTTATCAGCAAAATATCTTCTTGTAGTTCCAAAATTAAACCAGGTAAACCATTGTAATCTTTTGGTCCAAAATTAAAAGGTACTTCATTGGTGTACCAAGCAACTACTTTTCTTTCCATTTTTCCATTTCTCCCCTCAACAAATTTGCTAGTAGTTGCTTTATAACAGGTATAATTACCTATCTGTTTCTTTTCTTGAGTTAATTTCCATTCATAAGGAGTTATGGATATCAAAAATTCTTGACCAACATATTCTTTTTGATGTAAGGTTCGATTTTGAAATTTATTGGTGTAAAAGACACCTTTACCCATTTTTGATACTGTTAAATTAAATCCTCTTCTTTCTATTTCCATTGGTTTTTGTTTTTCAAAAAAAGATTCATTTTTATTAAAAACTAATTGATACAACACAGCTAGCTGTTTCTTTAAAACATTTCTTAAATAAGTCTTTTGTGTTTCAGGAATAGTATCATTATTTAGTTTTTTTTTGTAATCTATAGGCATTATTTCTGCTGAGTAAATTATTTCTCCACTTTGAGAAAAACAGTTAATACTTAAAAAAAAATAGATGTAAAATTTTAAACTCTTCATTTTTAATTGATTTTAAAACACATTATTTAGCTTTTTTTTTACAAAACGAATCTCAATTTTCAAAAATTGAGAAAATTACTTTCTTTATAATTCTATTACACAAATAACCTCCTGTATGTTTTGTCTCTTGCGTCATTTTCCATTCTAATTTTGGCTGAACTTTCAAAAAACATTTTTCAACTATTTTACATTATTAAATTATGATTATTTATTCTTGAATAACTCTTTTGGAAAAGATTTTTTTGCAAGTTTTAAAAATTCTTCTCTTGTTATACTTATACCATTTCCTTTTTCTTCAATTAGAATTTTTTTCTTATTATTTAATTTAATTTTTTTAGCTTTATAACTTAGAGTTCCATCATCTAATTCCAGAATTAAACCTGGTAGTCCAGAGTAAAACATTGGTCCAAAAGTAGTTGGGATATCATTAGTATACCAAGCTAAAATAGTTTTTTTATTTTCCCCAATTGTTTCAGATTTAGCCAAATAACACTTGTAACCATTTATTATTCTGAAATTCTGGGTCAGTTCCCATTTTTGAAAATCATAACTTATCAAAAAACTTTCACCTAATGTACGGCTGTCTAGAACTATTGTTTCTTTTTTTAGAATATCAACAAAATAAATATTTCTACCTCCAGCGAAAATATCTAATGTCGTTAAACTTATTTTTCCTTCATTTTTTAATTTTTTCTTTATTTGATATGACGATTTTAATCCATTAAACTTCAAGACTCCTTCTGTATAGTTAGATTCTTGATAAAAATCATCCCAGTACTTAATTGCAAACTTATTTTTGAATTTTATTCTTCTTTTCTCATTATACTCCTTAATATTTTCTTTAGATACACTAATTTTGTATATTATTTCTCCATTTTTTATGGATTGACCACAAACTCTAGATAAAGATGAAACGAGCAAAATAAATAGTATTTTCTTCATATTCTTTTATAGATTATAAAAAGTTGCACTAAAAATTTAATGCAACTTCACTTTTTTTTTAACATTAAAATTTAAAGCATTTTTCATATTGCATTAAATAAAGTGCCATAACTGTTTCTTGTTGGGGAAGGTCAACAGTTGAATCTTCAAAAAGATCTAATGTCCTATCAACACAATCTCTTGCACAACCAAAATCTTCAACAACATCAATAACTTCATTTGTTATGGGTAAAAATTCATCATTCGATGAATTTGCATTTATAAAACTAACACCTATTGCTAATACAAACACTAAACTTAAAATTACTTTTTTTATTTTTTCTAATTTTTAAAATGATTATTAAAATATATTTTGGTGTATTTAGCTGATTCAACAAGTTTAAATAACACCTAAAAACTTGTGGAAAAAATGGTGCTTTTATTTGCAAGATTTTTATATTTCTTAACTGTTAATGAAACAAGTTCATCCATAATAACAATTTATTAAGAAGTTTTCTTTTTCATAGCAACTTCTTTTGTTCAAATTTGAGAAAGATTTATCAGAAATAAAAATAATTCTATGGCTGTTTTGGCATCCCCATTTATGGGGAGTTGACTTTCTCCCCATAAATGGGGATGCCAAAATGGAAAGTAAAAAAGTGATTTTTTTAGCTTATTTTTATCCTTTAAAAATTGAAATGAAAGAAAAAGAAAAAGAAAAAGAGAGGTTAGTAAAGAAGTCTAAAGCTATTTTAAGGCGAATTGTTAAAAGACGTAAAGAACTTGGTTTAACGCAATGGGATTTAGGAGCGCTTTTAAATTTAACCTCTAGTGGTTTTTACAAAATAGAAACTGGCAAAACAAAATTAGATACTATTCGATTGTTAGAAATTTTAGAAAAATTAGAAATTTCTCCTGAAGAATTTTTTAAAGGTTTTAAATAAAACTATTCATCGTTCTCAAGAAAAAACCCAAAACTAAATTTTAGTTTTGGGTTTTATTATTATAATTTTCATGAAATTTCTCGATACAATTTTCTCTTAAAAAGAGAAAAGTATTAGAAATGAAAACAGTTATTATATATTAGCTTTCATCAACTCTCTGTTCATTCTTGCAATGTTGTCTAAAGAAATTCCTTTTGGGCATTCTACTTCACAAGCACCTGTGTTTGTACAGTTTCCAAAACCTTCTAAATCCATTTGAGCTACCATATTTTGCACTCTGTCTGCAGCCTCAACTTGTCCTTGAGGTAATAATGCATATTGAGATACTTTAGCACCTACAAATAACATTGCAGAACTGTTTTTACAAGTAGCTACACAAGCACCACAACCAATACAAGTTGCTGCATCCATTGCTTCGTCTGCTGCATGTTTAGAAATTGGTAAAGAGTTTGCATCTTGTGTATTACCAGAAGTATTTACAGAAATATAACCACCTGCTTGTTGTATTCTTTCGAAAGAGTTTCTATCTACAATTAAATCTTTAATTACAGGAAAAGCAGCAGCTCTAAATGGTTCTATTGTAATAGTGTCTCCATCTTTAAACATACGCATATGTAACTGGCAAGTTGTAACGCCTCTATCAGGTCCATGAGCTTCTCCATTAATATACATAGAGCACATACCACAAATACCTTCTCTACAATCATGATCAAAAGCAACAGGTTCTTCACCAGAGTTTACTAATTGCTCGTTCAAAACATCCATCATTTCTAAAAAAGACATATGCTCTGAAATTTCAGTCACTTTATAGTCTACCATTTGACCCTTTGCGTTCGAGTCTTTTTGTCTCCAAATTTTAAGTGTTAAATTCATTCTGTCTTTTATTTGTATGAACGTTGTTTCAATTCAATGTCGTTAAACTCTAATTCTTCTTTATGTAAAACTGCATCAGCAGGTTCTCCTTTATACTCCCAAGCAGCAGCAAATGCAAAGTTTACATCATCACGTTTTGCTTCACCTTTTTGTGGTCCAGATTCTTCTGCAGATTCTTCTCTAAAATGTCCTCCACAAGATTCTTCTCTCATTAAAGCATCTTTTGCAAATAATTCTCCTAACTCTAAGAAATCTGCAACTCTACCTGCTTTTTCTAATTCTGGATTTAATTCGTCAGAGCCTCCAGGTACAGAAACTTCTTTCCAAAATTCTTCACGAATTGCTTTAATTTCTGCCATTGCTTCTTTTAAACCAGCTTCGTTTCTAGACATACCTGCTTTATCCCACATAACTTTACCAAGTTTTTTATGGAAATAATCTACAGATTTTGTTCCTTTATTATTTACAAAGAAATCTATTCTGTCTTTTACTTCTTTTTCTGCTGCTTCAAATTCTGGAGTTTCTGTTGATATTTTTCCTGTTCTAATATCATCAGCTAAATAATCTCCAATAGTATATGGTAATACAAAATAACCATCTGCTAAACCTTGCATTAATGCAGAGGCTCCTAATCTGTTTGCACCATGATCAGAGAAGTTTGCTTCTCCAATACAATAACATCCAGGAATGGTTGTCATTAAGTTATAATCTACCCAAACACCACCCATTGTATAGTGTACTGCAGGATAAATCATCATTGGAGTTTCGTATGGATTTTGATCTACGATTTTTTCGTACATCTGAAATAAGTTACCATATTTAGCTTCAACTATTTTTTGACCTAATTCGTATATTTTTGCATCAGAAGGATTGTTAATATTATGAATTTTTGCTTGTTCAGTTCCATATCTAGTAATTGCAGAAGCAAAATCTAAATACACAGCTTCACCAGTTGCATTAACTCCATAACCAGCATCACAACGTTCTTTTGCTGCTCTAGATGCTACATCTCTTGGTACTAAATTACCAAAAGCTGGGTAACGTCTTTCTAAATAATAATCTCTTTCTGCTTCAGATAAATCTGTAGGTTTTTTCTTACCTTCTCTAATTGCTAAAACATCCTCCATGTTTTTTGGCACCCAAATTCTACCATCATTTCTTAATGATTCAGACATCAATGTTAATTTAGATTGATAATCTCCTGAACGTGGAATACATGTTGGGTGTATTTGTGTATAACATGGATTTGCAAAATAAGCTCCTTTTTTGTGGATTTTCCATCCTGCAGTAACATTAGAACCCATTGCATTGGTTGATAAGAAATATACGTTTCCATAACCACCAGAAGCAACAACAACAGCATGTGCTGAGTGTCTTTCTATTTCTCCTGTAATTAAATTACGTGCTATAATTCCTCTTGCTTTACCATCAACAATAACAACGTCTAACATTTCGTGTCTGTTAAACATTTCTATTTTACCACGAGCAATTTGTCTATTCATTGCAGAATAAGCTCCTAATAATAATTGCTGACCTGTTTGCCCTTTTGCATAAAAAGTTCTAGAAACTAAAACCCCACCAAAAGAACGATTGTCTAACAAACCACCATAATCACGTGCAAAAGGTACTCCTTGTGCCACACATTGATCTATAATATTTGCAGAAACCTCAGCAAGCCTATATACGTTTGCTTCTCTAGATCTATAATCTCCTCCTTTTACAGTATCGTAAAATAATCTGTAAGTAGAATCGCCATCTCCTTGGTAATTTTTTGCTGCATTAATACCTCCTTGAGCTGCAATAGAATGCGCTCTTCTTGGAGAATCTTGATATGCAAATGCTTTAACATTGTAGCCTAATTCTGCTAATGTTGCAGAAGCAGAACCACCTGCTAAACCTGTACCTACAACTATAACATCTATATGACGTTTGTTTGCAGGGTTTACTAAATTAATTTTATTTTTATAATCTGTCCATTTATCTTTAATTGGACCTTTTGGTACTTTTGAATCTAAAGCCATGCTAATATTAAGATTAATGGTTATTAAATAAATGATGATACAATGCAATAATTATAAACCCTAAAGGAATAATAATTGAATATGCTTTACCAAAGTTTTGTAATGCTTTTTTACGACCTGCTGTAGAACCCATAGATTGAAAAGCAGAAGTAAAACCATGTGCTAAGTGCAAACCTAAAAACACAAATGCAATTACGTAAGCACCAACTCTTAATGGGCTATGAAATTTTTCTACTAATTCATGAAAGTATCTCATTTCTCCATTGTGCATTCCAGACATATCTCCAACAACATATTTTGTGTTTAATTCTGGAATCCAAAAATCGATAAAGTGTAAAATGATAAAAGCAAGAATTGCAATTCCGCTATAAATCATATTTCTACTCATCCATGTAGAATTAGCTGCTCCATTGTTTTTAGCATAAGCAACTCCTTGTGCTTTTTTGTTTTTTAATTCTAAAATAAAACCCATTACAAAATGAAAAACAACTCCAATTATTAAAACTGGCTGTAATGCAAATTGGACTAAAGGATTTGTTCCCATAAAATGAGAAGCTGTGTTAAATGCATCTTCACTAAAAAGTGACAGTAAATTAACTGATAAATGCATTATTAAAAAAAACATGAGGAAGAAAGCAGAAAGCGCCATTGCTACTTTCCTTCCAATTGAAGATTTGAAAAATCCGCTCATTGTGTAGTTAAGTTAAAATTGTGTTTACAAAAATACACCTTAAACAAATGGATAGCAAAGAAATTAGAACGTTTTCAATGGTATTTAGAACTATTTTAAATAAATTGGTTAAACGTTTAACAAAAAGCTTAAAAAATGTTATTTTTAAACGTTTTTAAGTAATTATAACTTAAAAAGTTATAAACTTTCTTTTTTAGCAAAAAAGACATTGCAAAAAAAGTTCTAAAAACTTAGCTTATTTTATAATTGAGTTAAAAAAGCTTCATCCTTTCTTTTATAAAGTACAAATTCTGTTAAACTATTTGCTCTTTTTTTAGGGTAAAAAAACTTTAGTTGAATATTCTCTTGATTATAATGCCTAAACCTTTTTTCTATTATATAATCTTTTAAAATTTTTGCTGTACTAACACTATCAATTAAAAAAGACAACACAAATTCTGATTCTAATTTTTCGTCTTTTGGTAAAACTCTAAACTTGGTTACTGAAGAATTAGCGTAAAAATCGAATACATTAGGTATTTTACCAATAGTTACTACTGATTTAGCTGCATAATTATCATTTAAGTACTCTGCTGCATATATACCTGCTCTATAATTGCTAACCTTAGCGTAAACATTTACACTTGCATATAAATTTAACACAATAGATATACAACCAGAAAACACTACATATTTAATTGTTCTAGTTAACTTAATGTTGTTTAATTTTATAATAACAGCAACCAATAATAAAATACATATTGATGTAAAATAGATGTTTGACTTAGAAATTATCGTTAAAAAAAACAATAGAAACACACCTAAAACTATAAATAATAATTGTGTTATGTTTATGATTTTTTTCTCTTTTTTTGAAAAAGAATTATTTAAAGTATTTGCCACCAAAACTGCATAAAAAGGAAAAACAATCGAAATATAATGTGGTAATTGAAATTTAGATATCGAAAATAGCATCAACATAAATAGACCACCAAAAAAAGTATAATTTTCTGCTATTTTATCTTTCTTAAATAATTGTTTTCCTCTTTTAAAAAAAGCTATATATAACAAAATACACCAAGGAAAAAAAGCCCAAACTAAGGTGTGTAAAAAGAAAGAAACATCTCCTTTAGATCTTGTAATTGGTCCAGAATTTATTAATCTACTAAATTGACTATCCCAAAGAAACCACCTGATTCCAGAAACTCCTTTTTTACCAAAAACCTCTTTACCTAATTGACTATCAAACTGAACATATAGTGCATAAATTTCTGGTAAAATGAAAATAAAAATCAACAGAAAAATAAAAACCCATCTCCAGGAAATTAGTTCTTTTAGGCTTATTTTATTGTAAAATAGATGTCCAAAAATTCCGCCAAAAATAGGCACAATTATAAAGATACCTTTGGTCATAATTGCAATAGCAACAAATACAGAAACCAAAGTTAAATGGCCTAATTTCTTTTGATAAAAACCTGCATCAAAATGATAAATACTAGCAATAATTGCCAACATTAAATAAGGTTCTATTCTACCTTCTGTACTTGCCATAAAAGTATATTGTGCAGTTGCCAAAACAAAAACACTTAACCAAGCAGTAGTTTTGTGATAATATTTATTAGCAAATTTAAAAGTGTAAATAAACGAACCAAAAATAGAAAGTGTAATTGGTAAAAAATATGAAAACGGACTTACACCAAAACATTTAAAGAACAAAGCAGCAACCCAAAAAGGAAAGTGTGGTTTATCTAACCAATCTTTATGATTGTGAATTAGTGATAGAAAATCGCCAGTTTCTATCATGTGCTTACTTAAAGTTCCATACAAGGCTGCATCATCTATATAAAAATCTAAAAATAAATTATAGATATAAATACCTAAACAAGCTGTAAGTATTGTAAATAAATAAGGAATTATTGTTCTATAAACCATTATACTTCTATTAAGAAATTATGATTTATAAAAGTAATAACAGCCTTGTTATGTAATAATTAAGTTAAGTTTAAACTGATTTTAATTTTGAGAGTTAGATGTTACCAAACATTTATTATTCTTCCATTTTCCTTTTAAATCTTCTGTAAGAATAACATCACCTTTACAATTTAAAAAATTACCTTTTTTATCTTTTTTGATAATTTTCATTTTACCTGCTAAAATTGCGTTAATAACTCTAAATATTAATCCGTTTTTAGAGGTTTCACTTCCTTTTACTATTAGCTTTAAACCTTGTTCATTATTCCATAAATCCATATCTGAAGATATTTTATCTGGCAAAAAACCATCTTCTAACTTATTCTTTTTAAAAGTTAGGTAATTTTCTTTTTCATGCGCTTTTCCTAAAGTTTTAGCTGCAGATTTACCAATTTCTTGATGCAATCTTGCCATCCAAAAGGCGTGTCTAAAAGCATCTACTTGTCCACCAGAAACATCACCATCTAATAAATCTGTTTTAGCAATAGAATCTGATATTCTTATGGTTTCTTCAGAAATCAATAAAGCTTTTTTTGCTTTAAAAGGGTGCAAGGCCACCCAACTCTTTAAAGGTTTAGATAGCTTTAAAAACTTATTAAAATTAGATTGTGCATTTATAGTAATAGCTAAAAACAAGCAAAAACAAATTACTGAAGTCTTCATAATTCAAATATATAAAACCTCACAAATATTAAAATCTGTGAGGTTTGTAAAATAGCTATTTTAAAAAAATTACTTAATTTGGAAATCACTTTTAGCATCACCAATTTTTACTACATATTTACCTTTTGGCAAATAGTAAACATCATTTTGAGCGGCTTTTACTTTAGCTTTTTCATTGGCTTTTTTATACGCTTTAAGACCATTTTTAGAGAAAGTTACATCAAAAGAAAATGCATTAAACCCTTTATCTGCATCTACAGAAATTGAGTTTACTTTTACATCATCTTTATAAATATTTACAACCGTTTTTGTTTTAGTTTTAGAGTAAAAAGGAATACTCAATTCTGGCTCGTTTGCAGCTCTCCACTGACTCCTAGAACGCCCCCAATTTCTGCTTTGTCTAATATCTGAAATAGTAAAAATATGGGTAGATTTTGATAAAACTTCTTTGGTCATTTTTTGAATAGGTGCAATATCTGCCTTATATAAACTACGACCATGTGTACCAACTATTAAATGTTTTGCTGTTGGCTGAACTACCAAATCGTGTACTGCAACATTTGGCAAGTTTTTACTAAAAACACTCCAAGAAGTTCCTTTATCAAAAGAAACATATAAACCATTGTCTGTACCTAAATACAAAACATTTTCATTTGCTGGGTCTTCTTTAATTACGTTTACAGCAGCTGTAGGAATTGATTCCCCAATATTTTTCCAGGTTTGCCCATAATCATCAGACATATACACATAAGGTGTAAAATCATCAGATCTATAACCATTTAAAGTTGCATAAACTCTTTCTTTTTTGTGAGCTGAAGCAATTACTCTTGTAACCCATAAATCTTGTGGTAAATTGTTAGAAACTCTAGACCAAGAACCTCCACCATTTTTTGTTAGGTTGATGTAACCATCATCAGAACCTACGTAAATCAATCCAAATTGAAAAGAGCTTTCTGAAATTGTAGTTAATGTTCCGTAAGCAACATTTCCTTTTTTACCTCCAGTTGTTAAATCGTCAGAAATGGTTTCCCAATCATCACCTTGATTTAAAGATCTGTGTAATTTATTACCACCTAAATATAAAATATCTTGATTGTGTTTTGACAATAAAATAGGAGTTTGCCAATTGAAACGATAAGGAGTTTCGCCTAAAGTATGTTTTGGCTGAATGTAAGTATTTCTTCCTTCTCTATCAATTCTAAAGTAGTTTCCAAATTGATAACCTGTGTACACAATATTCGGATTTCTATCATCTACCTGAACTTGCATACCATCTCCACCCATAATAGATTCGTAAGGGTTTTGACCTGATTGTTGCCAACGCTTATCAATTCTTGCATTGTTTGCGCCAACCCAAACTCCATTATCTTGCAAACCACCATACACTTTATAGTTTTTTTGATTGTCTGCATACACAGCATAAAATTGACCAACTGCAGGATCGTTTAATTTAGTCCAGTTTTCTCCATCATCATAAGAAAGGTTTAAACCACCATCATTACCATTTAAAATATGACCCGATTTTTTAGGATTTACCCACAAAGCTTGGTGATCTGAATGCACGTTTTCTCTACTGATAGATGTAAACGTTTTTCCACCATCTTTAGATTTTATGATAGGTACACCTAAAACGTAAATTCCGTTTTCGTCTTGTAAATCTACTCTAATTTCTCCAAAATAATAACCATAAGAACTGTACACACCATTTAAAAAATCGGTGTGAGTTTTTTTCCAAGATTTACCACCATTTGTAGTTTTAAAAACCTCTGCTCCAATAACTGGAGTATCGAATAACATAGAATTGGCATCTTCTAAATAACTTGCTAAATCTACAGGTTTTACAGAACCTACTCTAACCATTTGCTTTACATTTTGAGCTCTGTATTTTTCTTGAAATCCATTGTTTTTTAAATAGGTATTTAATTTTTTATCCTCTAATTTTAATAAATCGTCTTTAGACATGGTTTTAAAATCGTCTTTAGACAATTCATAAGAAGTTTTTTTATCTGCATCTTTTGGTCTTCTAAATTGACTATCATGCAAAGCATACACTGTATTTGCGTTAAAAACAGCCAAACCAATTCTACCTACTCCATCACCTACAGGAAAACCACTTTTATCGCTAATTTTTGTCCACGTACTTCCTGCATCTGTACTTTTATAAATTGCAGAATTTTTTCCATCACCATCAAAATTCCAAGCTTTACGTTCTCTTTCCCAAGAAGCAGCATACATAATATTAAAGTTTTCTGGCGCAAAAGCAACGTCTATAACCCCTGTATCATTATTAATAAATAAAGGGTTTGTCCAAGTTTTACCACCATCAACAGTTTTAAAGATTCCTCTTTCTTTGTTTGATGAATATAAATGACCAATAACACCAACTACAACTTCATCAGTATTATTTGGGTTGATGACAATTCTACTAATATGATGAGAATCTAACAATCCAACATTTACCCAAGTTTTACCTTTATCCGTAGATTTTAGCATACCTATACCTGCGTAACTAGATCTTGATGAATTTTTTTCTCCTGTACCTACCCAAATTGTTCCTGAGTTCCAGTCTACAGCAATATCACCAATATTTTGTGTTGGAGAATTGTCTAAAAGAGGTGTAAAAGTGGTTCCATTATTATTTGTATACCATAAACCACCTGAAGCATAACCAACATAAAATTCTGTTGTATTATTAGGGTTTACAGCAACATCTACAACTCTACCACTCATAACAGTTGGTCCAATATTTGTAAAATTGATGTTTTTAACCAAAGAAGAAGTCATCATTTTAGATTTCTTGGTTAAAGATTGATTTACGTCTGATGCGCTTGTGGTTTTTTGTTGACCAAAAACAATTGTTGAAAATAAAACGAAACTTAAGAGTAATGCTTTTTTCATAAAAAAAGGAAGTATTAGTTATTGATTGGTTATAATTTACCTGTATAAGGCTATTTTTTTGACTAAAATATTAGTTTTTAAGGACTTCTTTTAGAATTTACTGTTAATTTTTATTAATTTGCGATTAATTAATCAATTAAATTTTTTAAAAATGGGATTATTGTACACGATAATTATTGGTGCTATTTGTGGTTATATAGCAGATGTATTAATGAGAGATAATGGTTTTGGACTATTAGTAAATATTATTATTGGTATTGCTGGTAGTTTTGTTGGTGATTGGCTTTATGGACAATTAGGCATAAAAATTAACGTAAACCCATACTGGTTAGAAGATATTATAGTTGGTGCTACTGGTGCCATTGTAATTTTATTTTTAGTTGGTATTTTACGAGGAAGTCGTGCCAAAAGAAGATAAATATTAAAATAGTACAGATAAAAAAAAGGTGCTTAAATGCATCTTTTTTTATTTACAGTAAATAACAATACATAAGCAAAAGAATCAACCTACATTTGCATTCTATTAGAAATGATGAAAAAATTGTTTCTTAAATACCATTTATGACATTTAAATCTTTAGGCTTATCTGATGCCTTTATAAAAGCAGTAGAAGAAAAAGGATACACAACTCCATCTCCTATTCAGCAAAAAGCAATACCACATATTTTACAAGGAAAAGACGTTTTGGCATCTGCACAAACAGGTACAGGAAAAACAGCAGGTTTTACCTTACCAGTTTTACAATATTTAACAGAAACAAAACACCCAAAATATAGACCTTTACGTGCTTTAGTTTTAACACCAACAAGAGAATTAGCTGCACAAGTTTACGATAATGTAAGAGAATACAGTAAATACGTAAACATAAAATCTGCAGTTGTTTTTGGTGGGGTTAAACCAGCATCGCAAATTGCTACACTAAAAAGAGGTGTAGATATTTTAGTAGCAACACCTGGTAGATTACTCGATTTGCACGATCAAAAAGCGGTGTCTTTTAAAAGAATCGATGTTTTAATTTTAGATGAAGCTGATAGAATGCTAGATATGGGTTTTGTTAGAGACATTAACAAGATTATTAGTTTTATGCCAGAAAAACGTCAGAACTTAATGTTTTCTGCTACTTTTTCTAAGGATATAAAAAAGCTTGCTAATGGTATTTTAAAAAATCCTGTAGAGGTAGAAACTGCTCCACAAAATTCTACTGCAAAAAAAGTAACACACAGTGTTTTTAAAGTTGATAAAAAAAGAAAAACAGAGTTTACTGTTAAATTGATAAAAGAAAATAATTGGAACCAAGTTTTAATTTTTACCAGAACAAAACACGGTGCCAATAGATTAACTCAAAATTTAATAAAATCCAAAATTTCTGCAGCTGCCATTCATGGAAATAAAAGTCAAGGAGCAAGAACAAAAGCATTAAGAGATTTTAAAGATAATTCCATTAGAATATTAGTAGCAACTGATATTGCTGCACGTGGTTTAGATATTCCATTATTACCACACGTAATCAATTACGAATTACCAAATGTACCTGAAGATTATGTACACAGAATTGGTAGAACAGGTAGAGCAGGTGCAAAAGGAGAAGCCATTTCTTTGGTTTGTAGCGAAGAAACTGAATATCAAAAAGAAATAGAAAAACTACTCAAAGAAAAATTAAATTCTACTATTGTAGAGGGTTTTGAGCCAACAGATACTACTGCACCAAAAAGAGCTGCTACACAAAGTAAAGGTTCTTTTGGTAAGAAAAAAAGTGCAAACTCTCAAGGAAGTAAACCTAAAAGAAAACCTCATTTTAAAGGAAATAAACCAGCTGGCTCCTCTTCTGGAAGAGGAAGAACAGGAGCTCCTAAAAAGAAACGTTTTTAGCTTGATTTTTTTCTGATGATATTATCATTACATTTGTATAGTAAATTCAATTTCATATGAAATATCATCCTATAAACTCAGCCTTATTTATCAAAAATCGTCAAAATTTTGCTTCACAAATGAAGTCAAAAAGTATTGCTGTTTTTAACTCTAATGACATTTATCCTATTAGTGCAGATAGCACAATGCCTTTTGAGCAACATAGAGATATTTTTTATTTAAGTGGTGTAGACCAAGAAGAAAGCATCTTGCTACTTTTTCCTGATTGCCCAAATGAAAGTTTAAGAGAAGTGCTTTTTGTTAGAGAAACTAATGAACATATAGCAGTTTGGGAAGGTGAAAAACTTACCAAAGAAGCTGCATTTATTACTTCTGGTATTAAAACTGTGTATTGGTTACAAGATTTAGAAAAAGTACTTTTCGAAATGAGTGCCTATGCAGATCGTTTTTATATTAATACCAATGAACATTACAGAGCTGCTGTAGAAACAGAAACTCGTGAAGATAGATTTACAAAATGGTTATTAGCAAAATATCCTGCACATTCTGTAGCAAAAAGCAATCCTATTTTGCAACGTTTACGTTCTGTAAAAGATCAAATAGAATTAGATTTAATGCAACATGCTTGCAACATTACTGAAAAAGGATTCAGAAGAATTTTAAACTTTGTAAAACCAGATGTTTGGGAATATGAAATTGAAGCAGAATTATTACATGAATTTGTAAAAAACAGATCTAAAGGATTTGCTTATACACCAATTATAGCATCAGGAAATAATGCCAATGTTTTGCATTATATAGAAAACAATCAACAATGTAAAAGTGGCGATTTAATTTTGTTTGATATTGCTGCAGAATACGCAAATTATAAAAGTGATTTATCTAGAACAATACCTGTATCTGGTCGTTTTACTGAAAGACAAAAGGCGGTTTACAATGCTGTTAATCATGTGAAAAAAGAAGCTACTAAAATGCTAAATCCTGGTGTTTTATGGAAAGAGTATCATGTAGAAGTTGGTAAAGTAATGACATCAGAATTGTTAAAATTAAATTTATTAGACAAAGCTGATGTACAAAATGAAGACCCTAATTGGCCAGCTTATAAAAAATACTTTATGCATGGCACAAGTCATAACATTGGTTTAGACACCCATGATTATGGTTTACTATACGAACCAATGCAAGCAAATATGGTTTTTACAGTAGAACCAGGTATTTATATACCAGATGAAGGTTTTGGTATTCGTTTAGAAGATGATGTTGTAATTCAAGAAAATAGATCTCCATTTAATTTGATGCAAAACATACCCATAGAAGCAGATGAAATTGAGGATTTAATGAATCCTTCTTAAAAAAAGATATAAAAAAAGGCAAGAAGATTAACTTTCTTGCCTTTTTTTATATTGTATCTTAAACCTATCGTTTTAAACGACCAGTTGTATTTCCTTCTAAAATATTAATTACATCTCTTTCTGTGGCGTAATTTACATCCCCCATATACGTATGTTTTATTGCACAAGCTGCGCTACCAAATTCCATAGCTTTATAATCGTCAAATTTTTGTAAACCATGAATTATCCCAGCTGCATAAGCATCACCTGTACCAATTCTATCTATAATATGTGTAATATCTAAATCTTCAGTTTCTTTAAACTCTTTACCATTCCACATTCTGGCTCTAATTTTATGCCAAGAAGAATTAATTGAAGTTCTAATTTTATCAAAAACTTTTTCTATAGATGGAAATTTCTCTATTAGTTCTTTACTAGCTTTAATAAAATCTTCATTAGAAAAAGAATAATCTGTACCTAAAAGTTCATTTATTTCATTTACACCACCTATAAATATGGTAGAATAACTTACTAACTCTGTTAAAACCTCTTTAGGGTCTTCTCCATATTTCCACAGTCCACTTCTGTAAGTTGGGTCTGCAGAAATTTGCATTCCTTTTTCTTTAGCCAACTTTAAACCTGCTAATAAAGTATCTCTACTTCCTTTGTTTAAAGCAGGTGTAATCCCTGTCCAATGAAACCATTTTCCTTTTTTTAATGCATTTTCCCAATCTACCATTTCTGGTTGAATTTCAGAAAAAGAAGAGTGAGATCTGTTGTAAGAAATAGAACTAGGTCTCATAACTGCACCTACTTCTAAGAAGTATACACCTAAAGGTCTTCTAGAACGTACAATTGCAGAAGTGCTTACATCAAATTTTCTTAAATAAGAAATAGCTGTATCACCTATAAAATCATCAGAAATACAAGAAATATGTTTTACGTTACCACCAAAATTGGCAATAGAAATACTTACGTTTACTTCTGTACCTCCAAAATAAAACTCAACATTATTAGATTGAATAAACTTTTTATTTCCACGTGGAGAAATTCGCATTAATACCTCTCCAAATGTAATTATCTGATTCATATTAAAATCTTTTATACAGCAAAGATACTTCATAAAAACCTATAAAAAGATTATTTTATTTGTAATTATTTAGCAAAAAACATATAGATAAAACATCTCGAAAACCCTACCAATAAAGGGTTTTATAGAATTATAATTTTATCAGAAGAAAAAAATAAATGAGAAAAAATAGACAAAAAGTTAAAAATTAAGGAAATTGGTTAACCAATTTTACAAGTAATTTAACTATCCTTTTAAAGAAGTAATAAAACGAATTGTTTGGCTATTAAACGCATCTGGTTGCTCTACATTAACCACGTGTCCACAATTTTCAATTACAAAAAGTGATGCTTTTTTATGCAGCTTTACAATATTTTCTATGGATGGTAAAAACAGATGATCTTCTGCACCCATAATATAAAATGTAGGTATATTAATATCTTTAGTTCTAAAAAAACGCAATAAAGGATTAATTTCTGATGTTAATTTAAACCAACGTAAAAATTCTTTTTGATATAATTTTTTAGCCTCATTTACAAAGAGTGATCTTGATTTTTTATGATTTTTCTTTGGCATAATTATAAAAGCAAACAGCTTGTACAATAACATATAAGGCACTACAGATTTAAAAATATTACCTACTTTCATTAATACTTGCGAGCGAAAATTCATTTTAATAATAGCACCACCCATTATCATGCTTTGTACTAATGTTGGCTTTTTTTCAGCTAAATTTCTTATTAAAATTGTACCCAAAGAAATACCTACAAAATGAGATTTTTCAATTTTTAAATGGTCTATTACCTCAACAATATCTGCAGTTATAGAATCGAAAGTATATTTAGGATTAAATGTATCCTTTAGCTTTGGCTTGCTATTTCCATGACCTCTTAAATCTAAAATCAACACATTAAAGTGCTTCTTAAAATCGCGAACTTGCTTGTACCAAATAGAACTACTACCTCCTGCACCATGTACAAAAGTTACCCATTCTTTAGCGGTTTTATGAGGATATGAATAGTAATTTAACAAGTGCGTTTATTAAAATTATAAAATTACAAACGCAAAAATAGGCTTTTTAATTTTATTGTAATTAAAACCTAAATTTTAACTTACATAAGTAAACTAAACTCCTAAGTAAATTTTATATTTGCAAAAATTTTTTTTCTGAAAAAAACGATCTGCATAATAGTATTTATAGCTTTTGCTTTTAGACCCATATATCACTTGGCATATATTGGCTATTATCAATTAAATATAGATTACATTATAGAAACTTATTGTGTAAATAAAAATAAACCAGAGTTACAATGTAATGGTAAATGTCATTTAGCAAAACAAATTTCTAATGATATAGATACTTCTGATGATGATGTAAAAGGTATAAACATTATTACTGATGCTTTTTTTCCTGTTTTTCTTCAAAAAAACGACGAATACCTTGCAAAACATTTCACGTTTTATCAGAAAAAAACAATCAGAAACAAGAACTCTTTACACTCTTATTCTTTTCTAAATAAATTAGAACAACCACCAGATTTTCTTTCTTAAATAGTTATTACACTAAAACCTTTTTAGTACACTTTTTATAGATTTTTTTCTATAAAAACCTGTTGTGCTACAACAAATTAAAATCTATTTACTAAGAACTAAAATACGATTAAAAAAACACGTATTTAAAAAAGAAAATCATGAAAATCACAAAATACTTAATTGCATCATTTATTGCATTATCAATTACAGCTTGTTCATCAGAAGACGAAGAAATAATTACAGGAGAAGGTAAAGTTACCTTAGAATTCGATAATTCTTATTTAACATCAGATTTATTATTAAGCACTGCTTCTTATTCTGCTAATGAATCTGAAGAAATTAAAATTTCTGATGTAAAGTACATTGTAAGTAACATCCGTTTAGAAAACGAGGAAGGAGAGGTTTTTACCTATCCAAAAGAAGATTCTTACTTTATTGTAAGCGAAACAGATACAGATTCTCAATTTATAAGCCTTTCTAATATACCTGCAGCAGATTACACAAAAATTACTTTTGGTATTGGTGTAGATCAAGAAAAATATTTAGAAGGCGCAACTGGTCAAGGAGACTTTTTAACCTTGGCACAAGATGCAGGTATGATGTGGTCTTGGCAAGCTGGTTATAAGTTTTTTGTTTTTGAAGGGCTTTACACATCAGACGTAACCACTACAGAAACTGCTTTTGCATTTCATATGGGTAGTCATGGTTCTTCTGTAGACAATTACAAAGAAGTTACTTTAAGTTTAACAAACTCTGCAAGAGTAAGAACAAACTCAACTCCAGAAATTCATGTAGTTGCAGATCTTGCTAATATTTTATCTGGTACAACAACCTTTTTGTTAGACGATGCTGCTCAAATTCATGTAGATGCAGTAAAATCACCACAAATTGCAACCAATGTTAATGGTATGTTTGTAGTAGATCACGTACATAATTAATCTTTTTTTAGATAACGCAACCAGAATTTATCTGGTTGCGTATTAATTATAAATATGAAAAAAATAATTCTATTTTTTTTAGCAATCAGCTCGTTTATTTCTTGTGATAAAGAGGAAGTTTATACTGCTGTACCCAATTATATAGACTTGCAAGTACCTAGTAATTTCCCGGATTTGGAATATGATTTATCTAAAAACCCTTTAACTGATGAAGGTGTTGCTTTAGGTAAAAAATTATTTTACGAAGGCAGATTGGCTTCAGATAATATTATTGCCTGCGGATTTTGTCATGAACAGGCATCTGCATTTACACATCATGGACACACTGTTAGTCATGGAGTTGATGGTGCAACAGGATTTAGAAACACACAACCTATACAAAATTTAGCATTTTTTACTGAATTTACTTGGGATGGAGCAGCAATTCATTTAGATCTACAACCTATAATACCTATTACAAGTGAAGTAGAAATGAATGAAACCATACCTTCTGTTTTGGCAAAATTGAGTTCTTATACTGAATATGAACAATTATTTACCAATGCTTTTGGTGATGCAGAAGTTACATCAGAAAGAATGTTAAAAGCACTTTCTCAGTTTATGGTAACTATGATTTCTGGCAATTCTAAATACGATAAAGTTGTTAGAAACGAAGAAAATGCAACTTTTACAACAGCAGAAAGTGAAGGTTTAGAAATTTTTAATAATAAATGTGCCACTTGTCATTCTGGTGCTTTATTTACTGATAAAACTTACAGAAATAACGGAGTTCCTTACAATACAAAATTCCCAGAAGAAGAAGGTAGAAAACGCGTTTCTGGTTACGAATCTGATTTTTACAAATTTAGAGTACCAAGTTTACGAAACGTAGCTTTATCTTTTCCTTATATGCACGATGGAAGATTTGGAACCTTAGAAGACGTTCTTAATTTTTATACAGGTGGAATGACCGAAAATGGAGGAATTGTAGATCCTTTATTAGTAAAAAACAATGGCAGTTTAGGTATCGATTTAACTTCGGATGAAAAAACTGCTTTAATTGCTTTTTTAAATACATTAACAGATAATACATTTTTAAATGATGAACGTTTTGCAGAATATTAAAATAAAAAAATCAATAGTCTTTTTAGGATTTGTATTGCTTAGTTATCAAAGTTTTGCAAATCATAATTATAAAAATTGTTCTAATCACGAGCCAGATTCTTTTGAGTTTTTCTTTTGCGATTTATGCGGATGCTCAACAAGCAGTGGTTCTTTTGGTTTAGGAACTTTAAACAACGCTAGCTTTGTTGGTGTGCGATATATTTATCAAACATTTGAATCTAAAGATGGTATTTTTACAAACTCGCCAACAAGCGAAGAAAATTTTCATACCTATCAACTTTGGGGAAGATTGCCTATTAATGAAAAATTATATGTGAGTGCCATTTTACCATATCAAGATTTAAAAAGAACTTATACAGACAGAGAAGAAAATATTAATGGTTTTGGAGACGCAACAATAATGAGTTGGTACAAATTTAAGTTTTACAAAAAAGTAGATGAAGAAAAGGCTAAATTGTATACAAACGTACAAAAAGAACCTTCAGGACATTCTTTAGAAATTGGTTTGGGAGCAAAATTACCAACAGGTAAATTCGAACAAATTTTAACAGACAGAGTAAACCCTGGTTTTCAGTTAGGAACTGGTAGTTTAGACGGTATTTTGGGACTTGCACATAGTTATGGAGCAGATAAATTTGGTGTAAATACTAGTTTAACTTACTATTTTAAAAATGAAAATAAGAATGAATATAAGTTTGGGAATCAGTTTAGTTATGCTTCTAATTTCTTTTATGCAATTTCTAAAGAAAAATACATGCTTTTGCCATTTATAGGGCTTTCTGGTAATATTTATGATAAAATTGAACAATATCAAGAAGAAATTCCGAAAACAGATGGTAACGTTTTTAACGGAACTTTTGGTGCAGAAATAACCACCAAAAATTTTATTATTGGTGCAAATTACACCTTACCAATTTCTCATAATTTATTTGGTGGTAATGTTACTCCAAAACAATCTTTATCTATTTATTTAAACTTTAATTTAAATAATTAAAACAAAAAATGATGTAAAAAAAAGACGAACAGAAATATTCGTCTTTTTTTTATTTTGTCTCTAACTTATAACCAACTCCATGTACATTTGTTAGCTTAATATTTTTATCTTCTTGTAGTTTTTTTCTTAATTTAGAAATGTAAGTATCTAAACTTCTACCCACAATTACTCCATTATCTTCCCATACTTTTTTGGTAAGCTCTTCTCTTTTTATAACCTGATTTACGTTTAAAACAAAAATCTTTAACAACTCACATTCTTTTTTAGACAATGCTATTTCTTTGGCTTTTTGTACCAACTTATTTTGCTCTGGATAAAAAATAAAACTCCCTAAAAAAAGAGGTTTATTATTGTTGTTTTCTTGTTCATTTTTCTGTTTTTTACTCCTAAAAAACATTCTATATAAAATTCCAATAATTAAAGGAATAAAAAAATAAAAAAGTAAATTATAATTAAAAATTGATTCTTTTTTTTCTAGAAATTGTACATCAATAATGTAGCATTTTATAGGTAAAACTCTTCCTGCACAAGGAATAATTGTTTTTTCTTTTTTTGAGTTTATCTCATAACTATATGCTACTTCATTATTTAAACATTCAACAACCTCTACTCTATAATTTTTATGAATTGATGTTTTTTCTAAATTGTTTTTAATACTTTTTACAAGTATACTTGGTTCAAAAAAAAGTTCTTTTTCAAAAGAAATACTAAATTTTAAATCATCAATCTCTTTTATTGGTAAAACTAATGATGTAGAATCTTTATTGGTAAGTAATAATTGATTTCCTACTTGCCTTAAAGCAATTTTTACTTTTTTAGAAAAGTCTATATTTTCTTTTTTCTGAGGATAAAAGCTCCAAATAAAAAATGGTAAAAGCAGAAATAAAAAAAGTGAAAAAAGTTTCTTTTGAATCATATTGATACAAATAACCTACAATTTTATTAAATTTTACAACTGTTGACACTTCTTTTACATTTTTTTGACACTTTTTTTCGGATACTGAAATAGTTTTACATCAAACTTAAAAAATACTATTATGATAAAAAAAATAGCTGGACTAATTATTATTTCTTGTTTTACTTTACAAATAACAGGACAAGTAAAAATAAATTTAAATACTCAAAAAAGTTCTATTATTTGGGAGGGAACTAAGTTATTTAATTTTGGAACTCATGATGGAACTGTAAATTTTAAAGAAGGAGAAATTGTTGTAAAAGACAGCAAAATTATAAGTGGTCGTTTTATTATTGATATGAATTCAATAAAATCTAACGAAAAAGAAAATTGGGTATTTGACCTTGTTGAGCATTTAAAACACAAAGATTTTTTTGATGTAAAAAACAATCCAACATCAAAAATTGTATTTACTAACATAAAATATATTGATGATGGTTTTGTGCAAATTACAGCAGATCTAACCATTAATAAAATCACAAAATCGGTCTTTTTTGTAGCAAACCAAAATGATGAAAAAAAACAGTTAGAAACCCGTTTAAAAATAGACAGAACAGATTTTAACATTACATATAAATCTCAAGGAAATACAAGTGTAAAAGATCATATTATTTCTGATGCAATTTCTTTTAAAGTACTTTTAAATTTTTTAAAATGAAAAAATTACTAATCGTTATTTTACTTCTTTGTACAGTTTTTACTTTCGGACAAAAAAATGAATTCAATTTAATAAAATTAGATTCTACTTGGGGACAAGAAGTATTGCGTTTTCCAGCAAGAAATATGGATTATATTGGAGTTGGAGATATTCGTTTTCCGCCAAAAGGTTGGATAAATCCAGAACACACTTTTTTTTGGTCTTATACCTATGCTTGGAGCATTAATGTAAACAGAAAAATTCCTGAAAGTGAATTAGAAATAGATTTGGTAAAATATTTTAACAGTTTAAATAAAGTTGATGTAACTGATAAAACAAATTCACGAAAAGCTTCAGCAACTATAACAAAAGTAAAAAAGAAAAAATCGACTTCTTTCTATGAAGGAAAAGTATATACTTATGATCGTTTTGCAACCAACAAAAGGTTTACTTTAAACGTTAAAATTAAAAGTCGTTTTTGTAAAAAGACACAAAAAACGGTGTTGTTATTTACTTTTTCTCCAAAAGAATTTACGCATAAAGTTTGGCAAACTTTAAATAAAATTGAGTTAGAGAAAGGAGTTTGTAAAAACTAAAAAAGGCGAGCATTTCTGCTCGCCAATCATCATTTGAATTAAGAACAATTATTCTACTATCAAAGTATATTGTGGTGTTGGATTTAAAGGACAGAAATAAACATACTCTCCTTTTTTAAGCGTAACTTCTTTAGAAGTTTCTTTAGTGTTATTTTTTACTTGTGCAGTAACATAAGCATTTTTAATGTGTGCTTTTACATCCGCTTTTGGCGCTAAAACAAAACCTACATTATGACCAACATTTGTGTTTGCAATTTCAAAAATATAAGTTCCTTCTGATAAGGTAATTTGTTTTTGAGTAAACTCACCTTTTGTTTGTTCTAAAGAAACCGTTTTTACTGCTTCTTTCATCATTTTGTCTTGTGCATTTGTGTTAAATGCAAAACCTAATACTAATACTATTACTGCTACTAATTTTCTCATAATTTCTACTATTTAATTTATTATTTGTTATTTATATTGATAAAGATTCTAATGGTTCTGCAACAGGAAAATCTACAGGAACTTCTGTTGTTTTATGAAAGTAATTGGTAATGGTAATTTCGCCAATTAATAAAATTGCATCTGCTAAATTTCCTTTTGTATAACCTGCTTCGTAAAAGTTTTCTATAGCTTCTTGTGTTGCTGCTCCTCTGTTTAGTGCTACAGATTTTGCAAATTTTGATAAAGCATCTAATTTCGAATCAAAAGAAGCATTACCAGTTCTTAATTCTATAATTTGTGCATCTGTAAAACCATTCATTTTACCAATTGCAGTGTGTGCAGACAAACAATAAACACATTCGTTTACTTGACTTACAGCTAAATTTATTACTTCTTTTTCTTTCGCAGAAAAGCTTGTTTTTCCTTGCCCGAAAGCTAAAAAGTTACCTAATGCTGTTTCACTGTGTGCAAAAGATGCGTATAAATTTGGTACAAAACCCAATCCTTTTTCTAATTGATTAAATATTGCTTGGTTGTTTTCTGATACTTCGTTTTTTGTTGGTACATTAAATGTGCTCATAATTTCTATTTTTTATGCTGATATTTTTCAGCGATTGTTTTAACTATTTATTGTTTTTAATTTTATATTGTTAGCTTTTACACTCACAAAGTTGTTGCTCTGGACTTTGCTCATCGTAAGTTTGATATCCCCAACAATTAGGACATTGTGTACTTTCTATTGTTTTCATAATTTTTATTTTTTTAGTTGTTACTGATTGATACTGCAAAGATGCAACCAACATTAACCTTTAAAAATGGACAAAAGTTCCTTTGGTTTGGACAGTAAATTTTTTTTACTTTAATCTGTCTATTTTGCTTCTTAAATTTCTTTCTGTAATTAAACCTGTATGTTTATCTACTGCTTTACCTTCTTTAAAGAAAACCAAAGTTGGTATGTTTCTAATTCCGAATTTTGCTGCTAATTCTTGGTTGTTATCTACGTTTACTTTTTTAATTGTAACATCGTCTTTTAACTCGTCTGCTAATTTGTGAATTGTAGGTAATAATGTTTGGCAAGGGCCACACCAATCTGCATAAAAATCTAATAAAACAGTTGGGTTGTTTTTTATAATATCGTTTGCTTGAGTTTGTTCTAATTGTATTTCCATTTTTGTATTTGTTTTAGATTCCTGTTAACACAGGAAAGATGTTTTTAGAAATTATCTTAAAATGATTTGTTTCATTTACACTGCAAAGATGCAACCAAGACAAAGGTTTAAAAATGGACAAAAGTTCCTACTGTTTGGACAAGGAAATAAAGTTGGCAAAAATGCACGCGTGAAGGATTGAACAATTTGTTTGAGCTCTTTTAAAGTTTGATAAAACTTTAAAAAGCGAGTTGAGAAAGCCTGACTTTGTACTGATGATAATCAATACAAAGACACGCACAAATTAGTATTAAAATGATACAAGAAATAGGTTTAGTATTCCTTTTTAAATTGAAGTGGAGATTTTGAAATTGCCTTTGTAAAAAAGCGTGTAAAGTAAGCAGGATCGTTAAAACCGAGCTCAAAAGCAATTTCTTTAACGGTTTTGTCTGTGTAAATTAACAAACGCTTTGCTTCTAATAAAATGCGGTTTTTAATAAATTCTGATGGTGTTTTTGCACCCAATTTCTGAAAGTGTTTGGTAATCGATTTTGGCGAAAGTCCTAATCTATTTGCGTAATCTGTTACTGTGTGCATTGTTTTAAAATTATGCTCTACCAACAAACTAAAATCCTTAAATAAACGTGTTTCTGTGTCTTCTTTTATTACGTGATTTTCTTTTTTAATACGCACAGAATTTATAATGAATTGCTTTAAATAGGCTTGCAACATATCATATTGTGCAGTTTCGTTTTGCTGAAATTCTTCTATCAGATTTTCTAAAATATAGTTGAGTTTTTTGGTGTCTTTTTCGCAAGGTTTTACAAAAGGGGTTTCGTAAATATTGTTGAATAAAATTCCGTTACAAGCTACTTCTGCATCGTGTGTCTGTATGCAGTAAAAATCTCTTTTAAAAGTTAATTTATAAGCCGTTTTTATTTGTTCTGAATCTACAGTAAAAACTTGGCCTGGTGATAAGAAAAATAATACATTATCTGTAAAAGTGTATTGTTCAAAATCGATATTATAGATTCCACTTCCTTCTTGAATCCAATAAATGGAGTAGTTATTTTGTTGAATTGAATGATCTATTGTACAGGCTTTTTCAAATGCTACTGTGCTTACCGAAAAAATATCTTTAAAAGAATGTTTTGTGATGTCTTGAACTGCCAAATTTAAGTTTGTTTTGTTTGTTGGTCGTAAAAATTGATGGAAACTTAAACTCTATTTCGTTAACACTTTCTTCTTCAAATTCAACAATCCAAAAACCAAAATTGCTGGTAAAACCCAACCCAAACTATGTTTGGCTAAAGGAATTACATTTACAATTCCTGTTAAATTTTCTCTTGGGATGATAAACCCTAAAAAATCTGGAATACTAAAAATAAAGGTTACTAAAATTACACCTCTAAACACCAATTTAGAAGCGTATTTGTCTGGTACAATATTTAAAATAATCAGCATAATAGTTATTGGGTATAAAAACATTAATGCTGGCACTGCTATTGTAATAATAAAATCTACTTGATAACTACCCACAAAAACCCCAATAATTGAAGCAATAGCTGCTGTAAGTATGTAAGCTTTTTTAGAATCATTGCAAATTCCTTTTATATAATCTGCTGTACCTGTTACAATACCAACTGCTGTTGTAAAACAAGCCAAAGCCACTAAAACACTTAAAAAAGTAGCGCCTAAAGTTCCTAAAGTTTGTGTACTTAAACTGGTTAAAATTTCAGTTCTAGAAGCGTTTTCTACAAAGGTTGATGATAACAACGAACCACTTAAAATTAAACCTCCATAAATTAATAATAAACCTGTACCTGCTATAAAACCTGCTTGTCTAATTAATTTTCTTTTGGCATCAAAAGTGGTGTGTGAACTATAGTTTAATGAGATAATAATTACGGCTCCTACAACTACACCAGCAATGGCATCAAAAGTTTGGTAACCTTCTAAAATACCATCTACAAAAGGTTTTTTTAAAGTGGATGGATTTACTGTTCCTTGAGCTGTAAAAGTTACAATTGCAATAATTAGCAATAAAATAATTACAATAATTGGGGTTAAAAACTTACCAATTAAACTAATGATTTTGGAACGATTTACCGCAAAAATAAAAACCAATAAAAAGTAAATAATGCTGGTTAAAATTGGTGAGGAATCAAAAAATGGCTGAATTGCAATTTCGTGTGTAACTGCTGCAGTTCTTGGAGATGGAATTGCAACTGCTATAATGTAGATTAAAAAGCAAAAAATGGTGCTAAAAACCGGAGAAACTTTTTTTCCAAAATCATATAAAGTTCCTTGTAATTTAGCGTGTGCAAAAATTGCTAAAATAGGTATAGTAACTCCTGTAAGTACAAAACCTAAAACAACAATCCACCAATCTAAACCTGATTTTGCTCCCAAACTTGGAGGTAATATTAAATTTCCTGCTCCAAAAAAGAGTGAAAAAAGCGCAAAACCTGCAATCCAAATTTCTTTTGTTTTGTTCATAAATTAATCTATTTTTTGAAGATTTAAATCGTGAAAATCAAAACTAAAATCTGTAATTGGTGCAATATATTTCATAGTTGCACTTTTTGCATTTCCATTTTCATCAAACGTAAAGTTTACAAAAACATCTGCATCAAAACTTCTGTTGTTCCATTTTGCAACGTAAGTTGTTTGGTTAAATGGCAATAATTCACCTGTAATATCTGTAGATCTTTTACTTTTTATAGTGTACTTATTGTCATCAAATGAAATAATAACATCACCAAACCAATTGTCTGAATATGTACCTACAATTTGTGATGGTTTTGGTAAGCTTTTATTACTTTTTGCCACCTCAACTTTTTTATAAATACTTGCTTTTATACTATCATTATATTGCAAATAGTTGGCATTTTTATCTCCATAGGTTTTTATCCAATTTCTATTGTCATAACCTAAATAACTATCTTTTATAGTATTTGTAATGGTGTTAAAAGCATTTCCATTCATTTGATTTGTTAGTACAATAATACCCAAATCTAAATCTGGAATCATAGTAAACTGAGTTACTGTACCCAATAAACCTCCTGTATGATACACTTGTTTATAACCACCTTTTACATCTGTTAAAAACCAACCCAAACCATAACCTCTAAAATTGGAATTGTACAAATCTCCTTTTCTAACTTTTAAAGGTGTTTGCAGTTGCCATAATTCGTGAAATTGGTTTGTGCTTAATAATCTTTTACCTGATGTAGTTACAGCATCATTCATTAAAAAATTTGCCCAAGTTAACATGTCTTTTACGTTGCTTACAATACCACCAGCAGCATTTGCAGTTTCGCTCCAATCATGAGGAATTTGTATTACTTCACCTTCTGTTCTTGTATGTGCATCAATAATATTAGACCTGTCTGTAACTCTATTGTAAGATGCTTTACTGTTTGTCATTCCAACAGGTTTCATAATTTTTGTTTCAATAAACTCTTCCCAAGTAAGGCCACTTACACGTTTTAAAACTTCGCCAGCAATAATAAACATATTGTTGTTGTACGCAAACGTGCTTCTAAATGAAGTTTCTGGTTTTAAATATTTTACATTATTGATAACGTCTTTTACTTTAAAATCATTTCCTTCAGGAAAAAACATTAAATCGCCTGCGCCTAAACCCATTCCACTTCTGTGTGTAACCAAATCTCTAACTGTAAAATTCTCTGTTACCCAAGCATCATACAATTTAAATTCAGGAATGTGTTTTCTTACTTTATCGTCCCAATTTAGTTTGCCAGCATCTACCATCATTGCTAATGAAAAACAGGTAAAACCCTTACTGTTAGATGCTACACCTACTAAAGTACTTTCGTTCATTTCTTTTTTATTTGTTAGAGAACGAACACCAAAACCTTTTGAATATACCATTTTTCCATCCTTTAAAATACCAACAGAAATTCCTGGAACATCAAAAGTGATTAAGGTTTTTTGTATAAGTTCATCTAAAGTATTTTCTTTGATTTGAGCATCAATTTGAATAGAAAAAAACGTTAATAAGAGTAATAAAAATGTGTGTTTGAATTTGAACATAGAATGTTTATTTTAATACTTGAAATATACATATTTTTGTGTGATGCAGAAATCAATCACATTCAAAAACGCAAACATTTCTTTTTCTGATGTAGGAAAAGGAACCCCAATTGTTCTAATTCACGGATTTTTAGAGAATTCCACAATGTGGGATAAAATTACACCTCAACTTTCTAAAAACAATAGAATAATTACAGTTGATTTATTAGGTCATGGAAACTCAGAATCTATTGGTTACATCCATTCTATGGAATTATTTGCAGAAAGTATTGAAGCTGTTTTACATCATCTAAAAATTAATGACTATTTTTTAATTGGGCATTCTTTAGGTGGTTATGTTGCTTTGGCTTTGGCCGATAAAAATCCGAAGAAAATAAAAGGTTTATGTTTAATGAATTCTACTTCTAACGAAGATTCTGAAGAACGAAAAAACCTAAGAACTAGAGCAAACAAAATGGTTCAGAATAGCTTTGAATCTTTGGTGAAAATGTCGGTTGCTAATTTGTTTCATCCAGAGAATTTATCGAAATATAAAAACGAAATTGAAGACGTTAAAGTACAAGCCTTAAAAACTTCTGTACAAGGTTATATGGCTGCAAATGAAGGAATGAAAAACAGAAAAAATAGAAACCACATTTTAAATGAAAACACATTTAAAAAGCTAATTATTATTGGCAAAAAAGATCCTGTTTTAGATTTTGAAGCTTCTATTAATGAAGCTAAAAAAACCAATACAGATTATGTTATTTTTCCTGATGGACATATGAGTCATATTGAAAACACAGCAATTTTGATTGATACAATAACAAATTTTATATAATTATGCTCTTCTAAATAATAAGTATATTTGAAATTATGAATTATGATTCCATAATTAGTTTTTTAGCTGTTCTTATTGTAATCCTATTTTTGTTGTTTTCTGTTTTTTTACTTTCTGTAAAAGCAGAAAAAAAACTAAGCAATCAGCTTTTAGCAGCTTTTTTAATAATTACTGCAATAGATATTAGTGCTTTTTTTTATTATCAAATTATAGAATTACCTCTTGATCTAGAAATGCTAAGAAATAAAATTTCTTTGTTTAAAAATCCGCTTTTATTTTTATATATTTTATCAGTAATTTATTCAAATTTTAAGTTAAAATGGAAACATTTAATTCATTTATTACCTTGGTTAATTACTATTTTAGTACTACTACCTAATTTCTTTTTAGCAGATGAAGCTGCTAAAATTGCCTTTTTCAGCAACTATGATAATAATAGTGAAGTACAATTTTTAAGCTATTTTGGTGATGTTTTATCCTTTGCATATTTATGTGCAGAAATCTATTATATTTTAAGATATAGAAAATTATTACTGGAAAATTACACAGATAAAAATGCTTTTAAAAACTATAATTGGTTAAAACAATTATCTATTTTGCTCTTTATTGGGCAAGTAATAACACTTATAAAAGGTTATATTCGAGTAAATTATAATGGAAATGCAATAGATATTATTAGAACTGTAACTTTACTTTTTGGTGTCTTTTTTATCTGTTGGTTATTTTTAAAGGCTGTAAATTCTCCTAAATTATTTAAAGGTGTAGATGTAGATTTAAAAACATCAAAAGAAATTAAAAACACAGAAATAAAAAAAGAGATAAACCCAAAAATCTCACTCTTAAAAGATTTTATGGTTGATAAAAAACCATACTTAAATCCGTCTTTAACTATTAGAGATTTAGCTTCAGCATTAAAAATGAATTCCAGAGATTTATCTGTTTTAATCAATCAAAATTTAAATCAGCATTTTTTCGATTTTGTAAATGAATATAGAATCGAAGATGCTAAAAATATACTTAAAAATCCGTCTAAAAAAGACTTTACAGTCTTAGAAATTTTATACAAAGTTGGTTTTAATTCTAAATCATCCTTTAATACTGCTTTTAAAAAGTATACAGGAAAAACGCCAACTCAGTTTAGAAAAACTACTTAAAATCAATTATTTAACGTAAAGTCGAACGTTTACAAAACAAAGTCGAACTGATTTCTTTTACAGAAAATAGTTCGACTTTACGTTTTCGGTCGCACAAAATTAATTTGAATTGCACATTTGTATCATCAAAAACAAAAACGATGAAAACAAATATTAAAAACACATTAATTGTACTTGCTTTATTATGCTCAGGAATTTTATCAGCACAAATTATTACAGGAAAAGTAACTGATAATTTAGATGTTATTCCGTTTGCAAATGTAATTTTAAAAGACAAAACCAATAAAATAGTTACAGGAATTACTACAGATGAAAATGGTGCTTTTGAGCTAAAAACTACAAGTGGAAATTATTCCTTAGAAATTATTTTCTTAGGATATAAAACTTGGAAAAAAACTATTAAAATTGATAAAAACCTACATCTAGGAACTATTATTTTAGAGGAAAACACACAAGCTTTAAACGAAATTATTGTAAAAACAGAAAAAAGAATTTTAGAAAGAAAAATTGATAGAATGATTTTTAATGTTGCAAAAAGTATTTCTGCAACTGGTGGAAATGGAATTGATGTTTTAAGCATAACTCCTGGAGTTCAAGTTATAAATGGAGCACTTGCTATTTTAGGAAAAGGGGCAACTCAAGTAATGATTAATGGTAGGATTTCTCCTTTACAAGGCGATGATTTAATAAGTTTTTTAAGCGGATTTTCTGCAAGCGA
The DNA here is from genome assembly GCF_045063625.1 of Polaribacter sp. Asnod6-C07. NCBI lineage: Bacteria > Pseudomonadati > Bacteroidota > Flavobacteriia > Flavobacteriales > Flavobacteriaceae > Polaribacter > Polaribacter sp. Asnod6-C07. The sequence goes on from NZ_JBEFOF010000005.1 coordinate 1,147,304, forward strand.
TATTCTTAAAATAGAAGTAATTACAAATCCGCCAGCAAAATATGATGCTGCAGGAAATGGAGGTCTAATAAATATAATTTTAAAGAAAGGATTGTTAGATTCTTGGAGAAATGCAACTACAGTTTCTTACAATCAAAACAAGTATAATTTTACCACGCTTGCTAATAATTTCTTTTACAATAAAAATAAACTTTCTTTATCAGCAAGTATAAATGCAACCAAAGGAAACTTTGAAGGTTTAGAAGGAATATTAATTAATTATCCTAACAATTTTTGGGATATTGACATTAAAGGAAAGAATAAAAAAGATCAATTTTCTGGACGCTTTTTGGTTGATTATACACTTTCTGATAAAACTACTTTTGGAATACAATATTTAGGAAACACAAAACAACCAGATATAGTAGGCACAACAACATCAACAATTTTTGACAATCAAAAAAACTTGCAAAGTAGTTTGATAAATACTGGAAACAGAGAGGTTAAGAATAAGAATCATTCTATAAATTTTCATTTAAATTCTGATCTAGATTCGTTAGGAAAAAGTATTTCTTTAGATGTAGATTATTTTACGTACAACTCAAAAATTAGTCAAGATTTTAGAACAGAAAGTTTTGATGCCAATTACAATTCTCAAGGTATAAATGCAGCAGCATTAAATTTAGCAAATCAAGAAATAGAAAATTTTAATACTCAAATTGATCTTACTTTTCCTCTAAAAAAAGTAAAGCTATCTTATGGAGTTAAAGCGAGTTTTACAAATACAAAAAGCAATGTATTCTATTACAATACGCTTTCTAATAATAAAATTTTAGACCCAAACAGATCTAATGCTTTTGAATATGAAGAAAATGTATTAGCTGCTTATTTTTCTGGAAACACAGATTTATCTGATAAATTAACATTACAATTTGGCTTACGTTTTGAAGACACAAAAGCCACAGGAATTAACGCAGCAATACAACAAGAAAACCAAAATAACTATAGCAAATTTTTTCCTACTTTATATCTTTCTTATAACAAGAACGAACTTCATAATTTTGGTTTTGCATATGGTAAAAGAATAAGCAGACCTAATTTTAGAAACTTAAATCCGTTTAGAGTTTATATTAATGACAATAGTTACAGTGTTGGGAATCCGTTTTTACAACCATCTTTTTCAGATAATTTCGAGGTTTATCACCTTTATAAAAACAACTTAAATACTAGTTTTTCTTTAAACATTACTAATGATGGTTTTGGAGCAGTTTTTAACACAGATGCTCAAAATCAAGATCAAATAATTACAAGAGAAAACTATTTTAAAACCTCTACATATATGTTTTCAGAAGGTTTTTCTTACAATAAAATTTCTTGGTGGAAATCTCAGAACAACCTAAGTCTTATGGCATTTGTTACTAAATTTACAAAAGATATTGGCACTAATCCGAAAAACGGAACGCAATTATCTATTAGTTCTAACAATACTTTTTCTTTATCTAACAACACAAAATTACAAGTAAATTCTTGGTTTGGATCTAAACACAGTAGAGGTTTATATAGTGTTGGTAATTTATATAATTTATCTTTTGGCTTGCAACATCAATTTAAAAATAATGTAAAATTCTCTATATTTTGCAACGATGTTTTTAACACAGCAAGTTTAAGAAATTATGTTTCTAATGTAAATGACATTCAACAAAATTACAGATCTAATGAAAGCTCTAGAAATATTAGAATTTCACTTTCTTACGATTTTGGAAACAAAAAAGTAAATGTAAAAAACAGAGCTTTTAGCAATAATGATGAGCAAAGAAGAAGTAATTAACAGGATAATTTATGGCTTCTTTTTTAATACGAACAAAGTTAAAAAAGAGGCAATTATCATCAATATTCCTAAAAAAATATAACTTGTAACTAAGTTACTCCAATTAGAAATTGCACCAAGAATAACTGGGCCAACTAAAAAACCAACAAAGCCAATTCCTGATACTATAGATATTGCAAAAGAGGTTTCCAATTCTTTGGTTTTACCTGCAACTCTATAAATTTCTGGTATTATTACTGATAAACCTAATCCTAAAAAACCAAAGCCGATAACTGTTACATATAATTGTGAAACTATAATGAGTAAATAAGCAAAAAAGGCTAGTAAAGTTCCTAAAAGTATGGTTTTTAAAGAGCCTAATTTAGTACTAAAACCATCACCTAAAAATCGCCCAATAGTCATCATTAAAGAAAAAACAATAAAACCTAAACCTGCTTTACTTTCAGAGACCTGTATTACATCAAACAAAAATAAATTACTCCAATGTTCTACTGCACCTTCATTAAATAATACAATAAATGCAATAATAGATAGTATAATAAGTGGTTTAATATTTTTATAAAAAGATTGTTTTTGAGGCTGAGTTTTTATTACATCAACTTGAACATTTTTATAGCTTTTAGATAAATACAAATTAGATACAATTACAAGTACAGAAATGCTAAGCATATGCAAATGCGGGTTAGAAAACTGACTTATATACAAGCTACCTACAGAAGCACCAATAAAACCACCCAAACTAAAAAAACCGTGTGCAGCTGACATAAAATTTTCGTTTTCTCTTTTTTCTATGGTTGCTGTTAAGGCATTTAAAGAAACATCTGTAAATGCAGAACACAAACCAACAGTTAATAGTGAGGTACAAAGTAGTATATAATTAGATGCTAATAATGGCAAATTAAAAACAAGTGCTAATAATATAATTCCTGTTTTTGTCGATTTTCCTAAACCTACTTTTCTATTAATTTTCGGAATAAAAGGAATAGCAATTAACAAGCCTAAAGCTGTAAAAAAAAGTGCAAAACCAATCTCAGCATCATTTAATTGGAATTTAGTTTTTATAAAAGGTATATATAAAATCCAGGTTCCTATTAAAATGTTAATGGAAGAGAAAACCCAAGAAGGTGCTAAAAAAATAAGGTTAGATAGTATTAATCGTAAAGATTTCATTAAAAAATTAGCCTTCTTTTAAACCATTCCAACCTTGCGCTTTCAACTCAATTTCTTGATTTGCTCTCGTAATTAATTGTAAACCTTGGTTTTCTGCAATTACGTGACCAATAATAGAAAAATTAGGATTTGCTTTTACTTTATCAAAATCAGCAATTGGCACTGTAAATAAAAGTTCGTAATCTTCACCTCCACTTAAAGCAACCATTGTAGAATCTAACTCAAATTCTTCGCAAGTAGAAATAACTTGCGGATCTAAAGGCAATTTATCTTCATAAATTTTACAACCTACTTTACTTTGTGTACAAATATGAAAAAGTTCTGAAGAAAGTCCATCAGAAATATCAATCATAGCAGTTGGTTTTACCTCCAATTCTTTTAACAAACCAGCAATATCTTTACGAGCTTCTGGCTTTAATTGACGCTCGATTAAATAAGTATAGTTATCTAAATCTGGCTGATTATTTGGATCTACTTTAAAAACTTGTTTTTCTCTTTCTAAAACTTGTAATCCTAAATAAGCAGCACCTAAATCTCCAGAAACCACAATTAAATCGGTTTCTTTTGCACCACTTCTATAAACAATATCTTCTTTTTCTGCTTTACCAATAGCTGTTACAGAAATTAAAATTCCTTTGGTAGATGATGTTGTATCTCCACCAATTAAATCAACTTTATACGTATCACAAGCCAACTGAATACCAGCATACAATTCTTCTATAGCTTCTAAAGGAAAACGATTAGAAACAGCAATAGAAACTGTAATTTGCTCTGCAGATCCGTTCATTGCATACACATCAGATAAATTAACCATTACAGCTTTATAACCTAAATGCTTTAAAGGCATATAACTTAAATCGAAATGTACACCTTCAATTAATAAATCTGTGGTTACTAAAGTTTGCTTTTCTGAAGCATCTAAAACTGCTGCATCATCTCCAATTGCTTTTAAGGTTGATGCATTTTCAACTTTAAAATATTTTGTAATATGATTAATTAAGCCAAACTCACCAAGTTCAGCTAAAGATGTTTTTTGTTGATTTTTGTCTTCTAACATATTGCAAAGATAGGTACATTCTAAAAATTGAGAGAATTAGTTTAACAGAGAAAATGAATAATATTTCAATTTATAATGTATTTTTGATATAAATCTCTTTTGGCAATGAAAAAAACTACATTTATCCTCCTTTTTTTATCTCAAATTGCATTTTCTCAAATACCTTGTACAAACGGATTTTCAGGTAATTATCCTTGTAATGATTACGATTTACTTTCTCATTTTTCTATAACTGAAGTTGCAGGTTCTGGAGCAGAAGGCAATGACAGTTGGGGATGGACAGACCCAGATACACAAAGCGAATATGCTTTAATGGGCACAACCAAAGGTGTCACTTTTATAGATATTACAGATCCATTATCGCCAATAATTTTAGGAACTTTAGCAACAAGCACTGTAAATAGTTCTTGGAGAGATGTAAAAGTATACAACAATCACGCTTTTATTGTGAGCGAAGCCAGTAATCATGGTATGCAAGTTTTCGATTTAACAAGACTTAGAAATGTAACAAATCCGCCTGAAGTATTTTTGGCTGATACTCATTTTACAGAATTTGGTACAGCTCATAATATAGTAATTAACGAAGAAAGTGGTTATGCTTATATCGTAGGCGCAAGTAGAAGCTCTACTTACAAAGGTGGTCCTATTTTCATCAATATTCAAAATCCAACCAACCCAATTTTAGAAGGTGGTTTTGGAGAAGGAGGTTATGCACATGATGCACAAGTTATTACCTATAATGGTCCTGATTTAGATTATACAGGCAAAGAAATTTTAATTGGTAGTAACGAAAATGAAGTAGTAATTGCAGATGTTACAGACAAAACAGCACCTACAATTATTTCTACAATTACTTATACAGATGTAAGATATGCACACCAAGGTTGGTTTACAGAAGATTTAAAATATTTTATTTTAGGTGATGAACTTGATGAAATTCGAGTTGGAAACAACACCAAAACTGTAATTTTCGATTTTACAGATTTAGACAATCCTTTACATCATTTCGATTATTATAGTGATGCTGCTGCAATAGACCATAATGGATATGTAAAAAACAACATTTATTATCAAGCAAGTTATACTGCAGGAGTTAGAATGTTAGATATTTCTGATATCGAAAACAAAACAATTACAGAAGTTGGATATTTTGATACGTATCCAGATAATGACAACACAGCTTTTAATGGGGCTTGGAATGTTTATCCTTATTTTCCGAGCGGAAATATTATTGTGAGTGATATTGACAATGGCTTTTTTGTAATCAGAAAAAGTGGAACTTTAAGCTTAGAAAATCAGAATTTAGAATTGGGTTTTTCTATGTTTCCAAATCCAACATCAAACAAAACAACTATTAAATCTTTAAATAGTGAATCTATTAAAAACATTAAAGTTTACTCTTTAATTGGGCAAAAAATAGCGGAAGAAAATAACATAAATAGCACTCAATACGAACTAAATATTGGTAATATTAATAAAGGAATTTACTTTGTTAAAATTAATGATGATTACACCACAAAATTGGTAGTTAATTAAAAAACTACTCTCAAAATTAAAAACATCAACCAAGAAATGAAAAAAATTTGTTTTACTGCAATACTGCTACTATTTGTTTGCTGTACTAAAAAACAAATTGAAAATTTACCAACTTTATATGAAGGTATCCCAAACTTTGTAAAAACTTTTGGCGGTACTAAAAACGATGTTTTTAATTCTGTTGTAGCTACTTCAGATGGTGGTTATGCAATTTTAGGTTATACACAAAGCAACGATTTAGATATTGAAACAAAAACTGACGAGAGTTTCGATTTTTGGGTAATGAAATTTTCTTCGGATGATAATTTGCTTTGGCAAAAAACCTTTGGAGGTTCTGATGATGATAGAGGTGCAGATCTAATTGCTACAAACGATGGTGGTTTTGCGCTTTTTGGTTACAGCAAAAGTGCCGATTTTGATGTTGCAAATAATGCAGGTGCACAAGATTTTTGGCTCTTAAAAATTTCTACTGATGGCAACATTACTTGGGAAAAAAGCTTTGGTTTTATTGGTGCTGATACTGGTACAACTTTACTACAAACTTCAGATGATGGCTTTTTAATAACAGGCGTTTTAGATGTTACAGCATCTAATGGAGAAGGCAATGCCAAAACCGCTCAAAAACATGCAGGTGGTGATGTTTGGGCTATAAAAACAGACAATTCTGGTAATTTAGAATGGAGTAAATATTTTGGTGGGTCTTTTACAGATACACCTTTTGGAGTTGTAGAAACTACAGATAATAGCTATATAATTGCAGCTTCTTCAGACAGTGACGATTTTAATATTTCTAACAATTTAGGCACTTACGATTTTTGGATTTTAAAAATTTCTGCTGATGGAACTCTAATTTGGGAGAAAAATTTTGGAGGTTCAGAAATTGAAGAACCAAGAGGGATAACAGCCACAAACGATGGTAATTTTATAATTGTTGGTGATACCAGAAGCTCAGACAATAATGTAAGTTTTAACAATGGTGCAGCAGATTTGTGGATGCTTAAAATTTCTACGGATGGAACTCTAATTTGGGAGAAAACTTTTGGAGGAACTAGTTTTGATGTTGCTCGTTCAATATCTAAAACACAAGATGATGACTTTTTAATTGCTGGTTATTCTAGAAGCTCAGACAACGATTTTTCAAATTTTGGGCAAAGTGATGCTTGGCTTTTAAAGGTTGATAATTCTGGTAATTTAATCTGGCAAAAGTTTTTTGGTGGTACAGAAAATGATTTCCTTTTTGATGCTATTGAATTAAATAATCAATCTATAATTGCAGTTGGGGAGAGTTCTAGTTCTGACCAAGATATTTCTGAAAATAAAGGTTTCTCTGATGCATTAATTATAAAAACAGAAAAATGAAAAAATATATAAGCTTAGTTTTTTTAACAATATTTTTATTTACTTCTTGTAAAAACGAAATAGATTGTTGTGTTTTTCCAGAGAGCACAAATGTTACTTTAAAATTCACTCATAATTGGGCAGGTACAGCTCTTACATCCGAAGATTTTAATGAATTTAAATTTACTACTGAAAATGGAGAATCTATCAGTATAGAAAGGTTAAGATATTTAGTTTCTAACATCACTTTAGATGATAATACTAAAGACTATCAACTTATAAATATTGGTGAAGATTCTGGTTTTGAAATCGAATTTAATGAAATTACACCAGGTACAAAATCACTAAAATTTACTTTTGGTTTTGCAGATGAAGATAATATAGATGGTGTTTATCAAGATTTAAATTCTGTTACTTTTAATGTACCAGGAATGATGGGTGGTGGTTATCATTTTATGCAATTTGATGGTAAATACAAAGACACAAATAATACTGATGCAAATTTTAATTACCATACAATTAGAGCTGTAGACATGTCTGACTCTGATAATTTAGTATTAGAAGACACTTCTTTTGAAGTTGATTTAGGCAACATAGAAATAACAAATAGTGCTACCATAGAAATTAAAATGGATATTTCTGAATGGTTTAAAAACCCTAATACTTGGAATTTAAACGAACTAAATACAGTTCTAATGCCCAATTTTGATGCTCAGAAATTAATGAACGCTAATGGAAAAACAGTTTTTTCTTTGGGTAGTGTAATTCAGTAATTAAAAACGAAACTTTTGTAAATAAACAGAGGGCTGATAAAATCAACCCTCTTTCTAAATAACACAGGCAAAAAAATGTCCCCTAAGTCTGCACTGGTTATTAATTATATTTTATTTTTTGCCAATTGGCATCTGCTTTCTTCTTTAAATCGTCAGCTCCTTCGTCTTTCCATAAGTCTAACGTATTTGTTCCCCAAGAATTGTAGAACAAGTACAATTTTTTATCTCTTATTTCAAAAGTTTCAGGATCTACACTTACCTTACTAGACTTAACCCCCACAGCATAAGCACAATAACCCCCATAAGCAGGAACATATTTTTTTGGATTTTTTTTAAAAATTTCTAAATTTTCTTTAGATGAAAACTTAAATTTTACGTCATCAAACTCAGTTGTAAACTTTTTATCGCCTTCTACAGCTTTATTACTAAAGTAAGCAACCACATCATAACCTTCTGCAACATATCCTTTTTTAAGATTATATTCTTGGCTAAAAATTGAAATTGAAATCGTTAAAAATAAAATAGTAATTATAGGTTTCATCGAGTTTTGTTTTCTTTTTGGTCGATAAAAATTACAATAATTACAAAAAAAATTATTTATCTAAAAGCCTCATTAAAAAGGCATTCTGTTTTTCTAAAAGTTCATTGGTCTTATTCATTAACTCAATATTTTTTGGGGTAGCCACTGTTTTATTTTTTGGGTCGTCTGCTTTTTGTTTCATACTATTCATAACTTTTACCACTAAAAAAACAGTAATTGCAATTACTAAAAAATCTACGCCAGCTTCTATTAATTTACCATAACCAATAGCTATTTCTTCAATTTTAGATTTGCCATCAGCTACAATAGCTTCTCTTAAAATAATCTTTTTATTCTCCCAATTTGCGCCATCTGTCATTAATGTTAATGGTGGCATTAAAACCTCTTTTACTAAAACATTTACAACTTTATTAAATGCAGTACCAATTATAACACCAATAGCAATATCTATCATATTACCTTTTACAGCAAAATCTTTAAACTCTTGTAATAACTTAAACTTCATAATTAAATTTTTTATTTTTTTACTTTACAAAACCATCAAATTACAACCTCTAATATCAGAATTATCAAAGCGTCCAATAATTTCGAACGTATCGTTTTCATAGACTTTTCCTAAATCTTGAGTAGCAATAAATGAACAAGAATTGTAGTTTGCTAAATCAATTACATTAATCCCACCAGTTTTTCCTTGCTCTTGAATAGTTAAAGCATCTTCAGTATCTCTGGTTAAAATTTTCATCCAATTGGGTGTTTCAAAAACTCCATTTCCTTTAGAATACCCTTGACTTAGTAATTCTGTCATTCCATATTCAGAATGAATTTCATTAACTCCAAAACCATCAGAAAGTATTTGATGCAACTCATTTCTAATCAATTCTTTTCTTCTGCCTTTCATACCACCTGTTTCCATTATTGTGGTATTTTTTAACTTAAATTGATGTTTCTCAATCAAATCTAATAAAGCAAAAGAGACACCTATAAGTAAAACTTTTTGGCCTTTTCTATCTAAATTGATGAGTTTATTGGCTAATTCATCTAAATTATTTAGATAAAATCCGCTTTCTATATTATTGGTTTTTCGAATTAAATCATCAACCATAAAAACCAAAGAAGACCCTTTTCTCTCTAAATAATTTGGCAATAAAGCCAAAACTACGTATTCTTCTATATTGCCGTAAAAATGTGCAAATCCTTTTAAATAACTTTCTTTATAAAGGTTAATATCGGTTACAAAATGCTTGCTTGTAATACTGCCTGTTGTTCCAGAACTTGTAAAAATCTCTTCAATTTTTTCTTTGGATGAAAGTATTTCTCTTGATTTAAAAAACTGAATTGGCAAAAAAGGAATTTCTTCTATTTTAGTAACATCAGAAGGATGTTTGTTTATTAAATCACAAAAAGAACGATACACTTTATTGTTCTTAAACTGATGTTTAAAAACTGCCATGGTTGTTTTTGTAAAATCTTGTTCGTTATTTATATTAAAAATGCTTTCTTTCATAAACTTTATAAAATTACCACAACACTTTTACTGTTTGGTTTTCTTTGTTTTTTTCATCCTTTAAAAAAGGAAAATTGAAAAAGAATTAATCAACAAAAATTATTTTTTACAAAAATACTATTATTCAACGCAACCTTTTTGCTCTTTTTGTATCTTATAAAAAAGAACTTAAAATGTATAAAATTGGTATATTAATTACAATGATTTTTTTATTGATTTCTTGTAACGAAAATATTGATATAATTACTGATCATGAATCAGTTATCATAAACAACTCACTATATAATAAAACAACAACTAGCAATTATACTATTACAGAAGCAATTTTAAACGAAAATCTTTTAACCCTAAAAATTAGCAGTAGTGGTTGTGATGGCAATTCTTGGAAAGCTGTTTTAATAGATGCTAATATAGTTTTAGAATCTTACCCAGTGCAAAGAAACATTAAACTTTCTTTAGAAAACAACGAAGCTTGTTTGGCTTTTTTTGAGCAAGAATACACTTTTGATATTTCTAATTTAAAAGAAGGTTATTCTGATATTATTTTAAATTTAGAAGGTTGGAATACACAAATAAATTAATATGAAAAGAGTAATATACCTAATATGTTTTAGTATTTGCTTATTGTCTTGTGAAGACAATAACTTAATAACACCAGAAAAAACACTAATTGTAGCATCTATAAAAGCAGATTGTGTGGGTGTAGATTATCAAAAATGTTTATTAGTTAAAGAAAATGAAACAGAAAATTGGCAATATTTTTATAGCTCAATTGTTGGTTTTAACTACGAAGAAGGCTTTGAATATGTAATTAAAGTATCAGAAAGAAAAATAGAAAATCCGCCACAAGATGCTTCTTCTATAGAAACTACACTAATTAAGGTTGTTTCTAAAACAGAAAAAACATCAGAAAATTTACCCATTTAAAACTTATAATTATGCATTTAAAAAACATTGTAATTTTAGTATTTGCTGCATTCTTTTTCTCTTGCGAAAACAATATGAATGATGAAGAAATAGCAATAGATCCAGACAATTTATTAATTGGTAATTGGGTAGAACCTTTTTACGAAAACGAAACCACAACATTTAAAAGAAGTAGTATTTTACCAGATGAAGGTTATGGAATTGCATTTAAAAAAACTGGAGATTTTATAGAAAGAACTTCTGGTTGGTGTGGCACACCTCCACTTACCTATTTTAATGTTGATGGTACTTTTACAATAGCAAACGATTTAATAAGTATTTCTACAGCAAGTTATCCTTCTTTTTTTGGGTGGAAAATTATAGAAATAACAGAAACAAATTTAGTGGTTAAAAGAGAATTAACAGAACAAGAAATAGAACACAGAACGTTAATGGATTTGTTTAATGAAATCTCAAATATTGCTTATGGCGAAACTTGTTCTAACTCAAATAACTGGGCATTTACTGCTTTTGGTTCTAAAGCTTGTGGTGGACCACAAGGTTATTTACCTTATTCTAAAAACATTGATGTAGCTTCTTTTTTACAAAAAGTAGAAACATATACTGAAGCTGAAAAAGCATTTAATATTAAATGGGGTATCGTTTCTGATTGTTCTATTATTAGCCCTCCCAAGCAAGTAGAATGCAGAAATGGATACCCAATATTAATTTACTAAACATAAAAATTATGAAAAAATTTATTTTACTTTTTACCGCTATTTTACTCTTTAATTCTTGTTTAAATGATGAGAATAACGACTATGTAAATTATGGTTTTGAACTTTTACCTATTGATGAATATATAGTGCCAAGTTCTTTTACTTTTGGTGAAAAAGATACTATAAAAGTAAAATATACTTTTAAAAATGATTGCTATAGTTTTGACCATGTATATTACGAATACCAAGACACTACAAGAATTGTTGCAATACAATCTTTAGTAGATTTAGATAAAACTTGTACAGAACAAACTACTCAATACGAGTTTGATATGGTAATTACTGTTATACAAGAAGAGGATTATATTTTTAAATTTTGGAAAGGTGAAGATAATAATGGCGAAAACATTTTTGAAGAAGTCGTAGTTCCTGTAAATTAGAAACATCAAACTCGAAGAATTAATACAGAAATGTTGTGAGCAAGATTTGGATGCTCAATCTAAAGTTTATCACTTATTTGCTGATAAACTTTTTGCTGTTTGTTTAAAATATTCTAGAAACTATCAAGATGCAGAAGACAACCTACAAGATAGTTTTTTAACCATTTTCGAAAAAATAAAACAGTACAAATACAAAGGTTCTTTTGAGGGATGGTTAAAGAAAATAACCATTCATACAGTTTTACAAAAATATAGACAAAAAGCACCTTTAGAAATTGTAACAGAAGTTATAGATGATGTTGAAAACGAAGAATTAGAAATAGAAAATTCTGTTTATAATGTTGATGTTTTATTAGAATGTATTCAGCAATTAACAGACAGATATCGTTTAGTTTTTAACTTATATGTTTTAGATAATTATTCTCATAAAGAAATTGCTGAGTTACTAAAAATTTCTGAAGGCACTTCTAAATCTAACTTATCTAGAGCTAGAAAAATTTTGAAAGAAAAATTAGAAATCCATCAAAAAAAGTTGAATTAATGGATAACAAAAACATAGATAAACTGTTTCAAGAACAGCTTAAAGATTTGGAAATATCGCCAAACAAAAGCGCTTGGATCAATATTGAACGCAAACTAAAAAAGAAGAAACGTAAGGTTTTTCCTTTTTGGTGGTTTTCTGGTGCTGTAGCTTCAATATTAATTTTGGGCTTAATTTTTAACCCTTTTTCTAAGGATGAAAATCAAAATATTAATAACACTTTAGATGAAGTAATTACAACTATTCACAAAGAAAATTCAACAATTTTAAAAGAAAAGGATACACTTATTTTAAATAAAAACTTAAAAAATGATGTGCTTATTTCTATAGCTAATGAAACAATTCATATAAACAAAAACACTCAAAACTTAGCTGAAACAAGACAAGGTAAAAGTGTAATAAATAATAGAAAACCTGTAAAACCTTTACAGTTTTCTTTTAGTTCTTTTGATTATAATTTTAATATATCACAAAAAAATAGTGAGTTATCTATATCAACAATAAATACTAAAAAGAAGAATTTTAAAAAGTTAAACATTCAAGAATTATTTAAAGAAAAAGAAGATTTAATTACAGATAAACAAATAAACAAAAATTGGTCTGTTGCTCCTGTTTTTGCAGTTTTACAATCAAATTCTTTTACAAATACATCTCCTATTAATGAAAATTTAGCAAACTCTACTAAAGGCGAAAATACTTATTCTTATGGTGTACAAATTGCTTATAAAATCAATAAAAAATGGACAATTCAATCTGGTATTCATTTACAAGAAATGAGTTATGCCAATAACCAAGTAAGCATTTCACTATCAGAGCAAAGTAATACAGAAACAACAGAATTTACAAATGGCGAAACTTTTTCTTTTGATAGTAATAATAATTTTAATGCATTATTAAGTAGCGATTTTACTACTACTTCAAATACCACTTTTGGTAATCTAACTCAAAACTATGGTTATTTAGAAATCCCTATAGAAGTGAAATACAATTTTTCTACAAACAACAAATTCGAAACGCAAATAGTAACTGGTTTTAGTTCGCTTTTTCTTAATAAAAATACTGTAAACTTAAACACAGAAACACTATCAAAAACATTAGAAGCAAACAATTTGAACAACATTAATTTTAGTGGAAATTTAGGCTTTGACTTTAATTACCTATTTGATGAAAATTGGTCTTTAAACCTAAACCCGATGTTAAAAATGCAACTAAACACTTTTAATAAAAATTCTAATGGTTTTGCACCCTTTAATTTAGGCTTTTATACAGGTCTTAAATACAACTTCTAAAACCATACTAACAAAAATAACGTATATAAATTACTGATTATCTATTACATTATACATTTTAACGAAATGTTTTAATAAAAATGCAAAAAAACAGCTAATTTTGTATGCTTTTTGAATTTGCGTTTACAGTTTCTTAAAAATGATTGCTAGAAAATTTTATTAACTAAAAAGATGATGAAATGAAGCTTATTGAAATAACGTACAGAACTTTAAGTGGTACAAAAAAAGTTTTAAAAATACCTAAAAGAAAATCCTCTCAATGGATTATATACCAAGATAATAAACCTAAATATTATGTAGATTTATATGATTTATCTAATGAATCTAATTCAATGATGAACAGTTTGGTTTTATGTGCCAAAAGGTCTATGAACGAGGTTTTAAAAATGATAAATAAGAAACATAATATTAATTTATCAACTAAAAATTTTTCAAGTTTGGCTTTTGCTAAGAAAAAAGAATCTAAAGTTATAAATATCAATTTAGAACTTTTACCTGAAGAGTGGCTAGATTATTCTTTGTAAATTTTTACAACTAATTGGCCTTTATCGTTCATTGATGCTCTGTACATACCAGCAGTATTAAACTCAAAAGACATATTTCCGTTTTTATCAAGAGCTACAACACCACCTGTTCCTCCTAATTTGGTTAACTTATTATGAATAACATCTGTTGTAGCTTCTTTTAAAGTCTTTTGTTGATATTCCATTTGTGCAGAAATATCATAAGCAACTTGGCTTCTTATAAAATATTCACCCCAACCTGTAGAAGACACTCCACAAGTTAAATTATTAGCATAAGTTCCTGAGCCAATAATTGGTGCGTCACCAATTCTTCCCCAACGTTTGTTAGTCATTCCTCCTGTAGATGTACCAGCAGCAATATTTCCATTTTTGTCTAAAGCAACACATCCTACAGTTCCAAACTTGCTGTTTTTAATATCTGAATCGTAAAAAGCAGCAGTTTTATCATCATGATCTAATTCAGTTTTTTCTTTTTCTATTATTCTTTGTAAAGATTTAAAACGTCTTTCTGTATAAAAATAACTTGGGTCTACAATTTCTAATCCTTTTTCTTTAGCAAAAATACTTGCTCCATCTCCAGAAAGCATTACATGATCAGAATCTGTCATTACTTTTACAGCTAATTCAATAGGACTTTTTACATCTTTTACACCAGCAACTGCACCAGCATTTAATGTATTTCCGTCCATAAAAGAAGCATCTAATTCGTTGGTACCAGAATTGGTAAAAACAGCTCCTTTACCAGCATTAAATAATGGAGATTTTTCCATTACTTGTATGGTTTTTACAACTGCTTCTTGACTTGTACCTCCATTTTTTAAAATAGTATGGCCAACTTTTATAGCTTCTGCTAATTTGGCTTTGTAAGCTGCTTCTTTTTCGTCAGACATATTTTTCTTTAAAATAGTACCTGCTCCACCATGAATAATAATAGCAAATTCATTTTGTTTTACATCAGTATTTTTCTCTTTAGATGATGAGTTTGACTCATTTTTACATCCTAAAAAAGTCATTAAAAAAAATAATAGAAAGATTTGTGTTTTCATAGAAATTTGTTAAAATTTAAACAATAAATATTGTTTTTGTTAAAATCATATATATGTGATTTTATTCGTAATTTCGGACTTCTAAAATAAAGATTTTTTAATCAATTAACTTAAACAAAGCTGCAAAATGACAGATTTTGGTATACAAGAAGCATTATTAACTTTAGGCTTACAAAATATAAACGAAGGTACTTCTACTGGAAACACAAACTTTTCTAGTGGAGAAATTATAACAAGTTACTCACCTGTTGATGGTAAAATTATCGGAAAAGTAAAAACTACAACAAAAGAAGATTATGCTAAAGTGATGGAAGCAGCTACAGAAGCTTTTAAAACTTGGAGAACAAAACCTGCACCATTAAGAGGAGAAATTGTACGTCAGTTTGGCCAAAAATTACGCGAAAAGAAAGAAGCTTTGGGTAAATTAGTTTCTTATGAAATGGGTAAAAGTTATCAAGAAGGTTTAGGAGAAGTGCAAGAAATGATTGACATCTGCGATTTTGCTGTGGGTTTATCTCGCCAATTACATGGTTTAACTATGCACTCAGAAAGACCTGGTCATAGAATGTATGAACAATATCATCCTTTAGGGATTGTAGGTATTATTTCTGCCTTTAATTTCCCTGTTGCAGTTTGGGCTTGGAACACAGCATTAGCTTGGATTTGTGGTGATGTTTGTGTCTGGAAACCATCAGAAAAAACACCTTTGTGTGGGGTAGCTTGCCAAAATATAATTGCAGAAGTTTTAGCCGAAAATAATTTACCCGAAGGTATTTCTGGTTTAATTAATGGCGATTATAAAGTTGGAGAATTCATGACAAAAGATAACAGAATTCCACTTGTTTCTGCAACTGGTTCTACAAGAATGGGTAAAATTGTGGCAAAAGAAGTAGCTGGTAGATTAGGAAAATCTTTATTAGAATTAGGTGGAAATAACGCAATAATTGTAACTCCAGATGCAGATATAAAAATGACCGTAATTGGTGCTGTTTTTGGTGCTGTTGGTACTGCAGGCCAAAGATGTACATCTACAAGAAGATTAATAATACATGAATCTATTTATGATACTGTAAAAGATGCTGTTGTAAAAGCTTATAAACAATTACGTATAGGAAACCCATTAGATGAAAATAATCATGTAGGTCCTTTAATTGATGTAGATGCTGTTAAAATGTATGAAAATGCATTAACAAAAGTAGTTGAAGAAGGTGGAAATATTGTAGTTGAAGGTAAAGTTTTAGATGGAAATGGTTACGAGTCTGGTTGTTATGTAAAACCAGCAATTGCAGAGGCTAAAAACGAATTTAAAATTGTACAACATGAAACTTTTGCACCTGTTTTATATCTTTTAAAATATTCTGGTGATGTTACAAATGCACTTGAAATGCAAAATGGAGTAGCACAAGGTTTATCATCTGCAATTATGACAAATAATTTACGAGAAGCTGAAGCTTTTTTATCTGTTGCTGGTTCAGATTGTGGAATTGCCAATGTAAATATTGGTACTTCTGGCGCAGAAATTGGTGGTGCTTTTGGTGGCGAAAAAGAAACTGGAGGTGGACGTGAATCTGGTTCTGATGCTTGGAAAGTATATATGAGAAGACAAACCAACACCATAAATTACACAACAGACTTACCTTTAGCACAAGGTATTAAGTTCGATTTTTAAGATATTTTAAACAGTAAAAACCCAACTTTTAGTTGGGTTTTTCTTTACTTTATATTTATAATTCCATTTTTTAATAATACTTCTATATTTCCTAAAAACGGACTATTTTCTTTTTTCTTTTTTTGAAGAATTTTAGTAAGTTCTTTTTCTTTTGATGCTCCAAAAGAAGTTTTTGTGCCATTCATATTTAGAGCTGTATTGTAGCCAGAAATATCCATAGAAAAATTAGTGTCTTTTACATTGTATAAATTTATCTCTGAGTAATCTCCTGTAAGATTAAATTTTGTGAAGTTTTTACCAAAATTATAGAGGTTGAGTTTGCTGTTAGAATCATTAATTGAAACATTTTTTCCTATTTCTCCTATTTTAGTTTTTGTTTTTTCTAACTTTAATTTTGAATTAGAAATAGAACCAATATTTACTTTATACATATCTCTCAATTGAATTCTAGAATTTTTTATTCCATATGTTTCTAAAATTCCATTAGAAGAAGTTATTTGGTTATTTTTCCCATCAATTCTTTTAAATTTAAAAATACCTTTAAAACTATCCATTTTAAATTCTGTTGAAATGTCATAATCACATTTAATATCAGACTCTAAAGCTTTTATTTTTAATTGAACATATTTAGGAACTTCAATAATAAAATTCTTCTCTATTTTTTTATCAGTTTTTAAAGGCTTTTTAAGAGGAAAATTATCAATTTCTTTTTTAATATAATTGTCCATATCTCTTCCAATACTAAAATTAATCTCTTCTATTAAAGAATCTTTTGTTTTGTATAAATTTTCGCTTTTTCTATATGTTTTATAATATTTTTTTAAATATTCTTTATAAACATCATTAATAGGATTATTGAAGTTTTTATAATCAAAATTAGGTTTATATTTTATATCTATACCTAGATATAGAGAATTCTTGACTTTTAAAAAAATTTGGTTTTGATTTTTAGATGTATTTATTGAAGTATCATCTAGAAGATCATTTATTTTTCTTCTAGAATAATTATAAAAAATAATTTGATAATCAAAATGAATTTTATCGTCTTTAGATTCAATGATATGAACATTTGCATTGTCTAAATCTAAATTTAGAATAGTGTTTTCATCTACCTTAAAACTTTTTTTTAGAAGTACTTCTTTAGTTTGTGCAACAGAAATACTTGTTATTAAAAGAAATAAAATACTAAATATATATGGTTTCATTACTTGTGTTTTTTGGGTTCAATTCTTTAATATGCTCATTAATTTCTTTAATTAATTGCAAACGTCTTTGCAGATTGGTAATTAAAGATTCTAATAAATTTATGTCGTTAGGAAACTCTTTTAATTGGTTGGTTATCTTTTTATAATCATCATTAAAATTGTTCAATTTCTCCTCGTATTTTCTAATTAATAAAGTATCTGTTGTTATTTTTTTAAACTGTTTCCATTCTTTATCGATGTTTTTTAAATAGTCCTTTTCAATCTTAGAAAACTGATTTTCAAAAGAATTTGTGTTGTCAATATCATCCGTTTTAATACTAAAAAAATACATCAAACTTAAAATTAGAGCTACAGATGCTGCAATTTTATACGTAGTTCCAAATTTCCATTTGGGCTTTGGGGTATTATTTTTATTGAGTTTTTTTATAAAATCTTCTCTGTGAGATTTTGGTAAATCCTTTTTAAAATCATCATTTTCTTGAAATAAATCTCTTATATCATGTTCCATATTTCTCGTCTTTTAAAAGGTCTCTTAATGCTAATTTTGCTCTTCTTAAATGTGTTCTAGATGTTTTAACTGGTATCTGTAATATTTCTGATATTTCTTGATGATCATAACCCTCTATCAAGTATAATTTTATTACCAACTGATATTTCAATTGTAAAGTTTCTATGGCATTTAAAATTGCTTCTTTTGTTATTCTTATATCAAATTTCCAGTTTTCATCATTTGTAATTTCTAAAGGATAATTTTCAATAGAAATAGTTTCTAATTTTTTCTTCTTTAATTGATCTATACAACTATTAATTACAATTGTTTTTAACCAAGCACTAAAATTGGTGCCATCTTTATAGTTGGCTAAATTCAAAAATGCTTTTATAAAGCCATCTTGCATAGCGTCTTTAGCTTCTTCATCATTTTTTATATACCTACAAGAAATTATAAACATTGCCTTACAGTGCAAATCATAAAGCTTTATTTGTGCTTTCTGATTGCCTTTTTTGCTTTGTAAAACTAAAAGATGAATCTTTTTAGACATTGTAGTTGGTTGGTTCTATTTTAAAAACGATACGAATTTTTAAAGGTTTCAAAAAAGAAAACATTTTTTAATTAAAGGGTAAAAAACCTTAATTATATTTTACTTTTCGAATTACTCTCATTGCCTCTTTGTATTTTACATAGGTAGTTTTATCCTCTAAATTTTTAATGTAGTTTTTGGCTTTTCTAAGTAAATCTGGTGCGTCTAAAAATCCGTTTAAATAGCAGAGTAAATAATTATGTGGCAACCTAAAAACATCTTCGTGTTCTAAAACTGAAAGCTTTGTTTTAGCTGTTATTTTATGAATGATGTTATTGCAGTTATTATAAATGTGATTTACAATTATAGGATCGTATTTAGGAGGGGCAAACAAAAATTCTCTAACAATTGCGTGTTTGCCATTATATTTAAAATTGATGATGGTTTTTTCTAAAGGATAATGTGTTTCATTAGCTTCTAAACCCAACAAAATGTATTCTGTAATAATAAATGATTTTTGATTATAAGAAATTTGAACATCATCTAAAGAAGAAAAAAACAAACGAACTTGTTCGTTAATTAATTCAATATCTACTCTTGAGTAATATATATTTTTGTTGATAATTTTCTTCTCTCCTGCCCAACACAACACAAATTGTTCATTAAAAACTTTGTATTGTGGTTTGTATTCTTTTTTGTGCTTGTTTATAAAATCGAAAACACCATTTAAAGTGAGTTCAATATTATTTCTAGCATTTTTTTCTATTGCAGCAACAATATTTTTATTGGTATTTCTAAGCTCAAAAGTTGTGCCTAAAAAAGGCATAGAATTGCTACCTCTTCTGTAAAAAATAGTATCGCGATTATATTTCCAAGCGTTTTTTAATAAAGATGTAATTAAGTTATTTGGATGAATAGTTACCAAACCAATTACTTTATAGCGTGGTAAACTCGGAAAAGGAACATTTAAATATTCTATTCTTGGAGGATTATTTAAATACGCGTTTACCAAATTTTGGATTTTGCTATCGTCAAAAAAATCGACACCAATTATTTTATTTTCTTCATCTTCTACACCAATAACAATGTAAGAATTGTTCTCTGGGTTTGAGTTAGACAAAGCACAAATGTGTTTTAAAAACTTGGCCTTGCCTTCTTTTGAGCCTAATGATAGTTTTTGCTTTTTATCATAAAAACTATTCTCATCATTATGAGAAAGTAAGTTTTTGATAAGTAAGCGTTTGTTTATCATTTTAAGCTTAGTAATTTTATTTCTCTTGCTAAATTTTGTCTTGCTTTTACTTCTAATAAATCTTGATATTTATCTGTAAAATAAAGTTGTTTTCTATTTAAAAAATGCTGTAATACTTTCTTTCTTGCAGGGTTATAAACAAAATCTGGATAAATTTTATATTCCTTTCTTATATTCTTAATATAAGACTCATAAACATTCCAATTAGAACCAAGAATAGATAAATCAAAATCTAACAAAAAGGCATTGTCATTATCTTCATCTAATATAATTTGATGCTTCTTTGTTGAAATTATTAAATCGTAAATCTTGTTAATATTTAATTCTTTTTTAAAATTTTCTTTTAAAATTGATTTTGCTAAATCTGCACTTTTTTCTTCGTTTTTTTTTGATGAGGGATTGTAAACAATATCATGAAACCAAATTGCAAATAGAACTTCATCTTTATCTTTTAATTCATCTCCATTTTCTTCTGCCATTTCTAACAATGTATGTATATGAATAAAGTTATGATAATACCTTTTCTTTGAAGAATAATTCTTCTTCATGTTATTCCAAACAGAAATAATGAAAGCAGTACTATCAAAATAATTTTTAGCTAAAGTTAACCAATCTTTATGTAAGTTATCTATGTTCAAAATTAATCTACTTCTTTTCCATTACTTGCTTCTAATAATAAAAACCAATCTTGTAATTCTAAATCAATTTTTAGGGCTTTATTTGCATTTAAAATTCGTTGTTTATTTGTGGTGCCAATAACAGTAGAAACTTTTGCAGGATGTTTAAAAAGCCAAGCCAATAACAAAGCATCTTCTGTGCTATTGTATTTTTCTGAAAGCGTTTTTAAAACTTCCTTTATTTTTTTAGTTTGATTTGTTTCTGCTCTAAAAACACTACCTAAAGGACTCCAACTCATAGGCTGAATTTCATTTTGCAACATTTGGTCTAAAGAACCATTTGTCATTGCTGAGTTTTGCGTTAAAGAAAATTCAATTTGATTTACGGATACTGGAATTTTATCAGCAATTAAATCCACCTGAAAAGGTGTAAAATTAGAAACCCCAAAATTGATGATTTTACCAGATTCTTGTAGTTCTAAAACTGCTTCTGCAATATCATCAGGAATCATTAAAGGGCTAGGTCTGTGTAATAAAAAAGTATCTAAATAATCTGTTTTTAAATTTTTTAGAGATTGCTCTGCACTCCAAATAATATATTCTTTAGAATAATTATAATGTTTAACTTTATTGTTTCTTGTTTCTCCAGGATTCTGGATTCCGCATTTAGAAATAAATTCTACTAAATCTCTTTCTATTTTACTTTCTTTAAATGCTTTACCAAATTCAGCTTCTGTTGTGTAATCTCCATACAAATCTGCGTGATCAAATGTAGTGTTTCCATTTTCTACGCAAAACTGAATCATATCTGTAGCTTCTTGGGTAGAAAATTGTTTACCCCATTTACCCCAAGACATACAACCAATTATTATTTTTGATGTTGGTTTCATATCAATTTTTATTGAGCATTGTTGCGCTTGCTTGTGCTGTTGGATACACTACCAAATCTTCGATATTTACGTGGTAAGGTCTTGTAACCACAAAGTGAATAATGTCTGCAATATCTTCTGCTTGCAAAGCTTTAAAACCTTGATAAACTGTTTTTGCTCTTTCTGTATCACCTTTAAAGCGAACATCAGAAAATTCGGTTTCTACTAAACCAGGATGAATTGCAGAAACTCTAATGTTATGTTCGTTTAAATCTAGCCTCATAGACTTATTTAAAGCGTTTACAGCAAACTTTGATGCACAATATACATTTCCGTTCTTATAAACTTCTTTACCTGCTATAGAGCCAATATTTACAATAAATCCATTGTTATTTGCTATCATTTTAGGAATTATTGTTTTTGATACGTATAACAACCCTTTTACGTTAATGTCTAACATTGCATCCCAATCATCTATATCTCCATCCTGAATTGTTGATAACCCATGAGCATTACCTGCGTTATTGATTAGAATATCTATTTCTTGAAAATTTTCTGGTAAAGATTTTATTGCTGTTTGTACTTCATCTCTTTTAGAAACATCGAATTGTAAAGTGGTAACTTGGGTTAATTTAGAGAGTTCTTCTGCTAATTCTTGCAAACGTTCTTTTCTTCTACCACAAAGAATTAATCTAATGTTGTTTACTGCAAACAGCTCTGCTGTTGCTTTTCCTATTCCAGAAGTTGCTCCTGTAATAAATGCTGTTTTCATTCTTTTTTTATTTATCATTAAAAATATAAAAACTAGCCTTTAGCAGAATTGAATACGCTGTAAAATTTTCATCAATTATTAACAACGAAAAAGTCACCCTCCTCAGGGTGACTTCTCTTTCAATTGGTTATTGAGAAATAACCAATTAAAAATCAACTAACCAAACTTTATTTTTAATTTCTTCTATTCTTTGTCTTTCTTTCTATTTTAGTACGTTTTCTATCGTTATTCCTTACAACATCTTTTGCTGATTTAACAGATTTTTCACTTTTTAAATACTGTACAAATCCACGACCTGCAAACTCATAAGTGGTTTCTGAATTGTAATGAAACAGACTTATTCTATCATCATCTAAAACGCTTAATTCAAATTCTTCAATATCTCCATTGTCATAATTCAATGTTAAAATCTTAAGTGCTTCAAAACCATTAACGTCATACACCTCATATCCACCAACGTAATCCCAATTTATATTTGCAACTTGTGTGCCAAACTCATCTTGAGAACTATAAAATGTTGTTACATTATCTGGTGTAAATGCAAGGAAATTTTCATCATCAAAAGCATTTGGTGTACCACCTACTGCATCAATTTTTGCCCAAGCTTCATATTCTTGTAATAGGTATTCTATGTTTTCATAGAACAATTTATCATAATCGAAATTGTTCGTATTGTAACCTACTAAATAATAACTTACATTTTCTCTGTAGTTGTAAATTCTAATTTCGTTAGTAGATAAAATAGTTACATTAAAATCATTAATACCATCTATATCGTGGTTGGTTTCTAACACACCATTAAAAGAGTTATAAGTACCAACATCAATCCCTAAACCATTACCTGTTCTACCAATATCTGCAATATTGTTATTTGCATATAAAATTCCGTTAATAAAAGAAAGTGTAAAAGCTCTAGATACATAAGGTACATCTCCAGAACCTGAAGTTTTATGATAATCTACATACCATAAATCGTAACCAGAAACTACCTCTTCTAAAGTAGGTGCATAGTCATCATAATCATCGTAATAAACTGTTGAACAAGAACTCAATAATGTTCCTGCAATAATAATCGTGAAAAGTAGTTTTAGCGTCTTCATAAGCTTTCTGTTTTGTGGTTATGCTTATGAATATTCAAATTGTATGCCAAAAAATAAACTAACCTAAAAAAAAACATTTTAACTGTTTTATTTTAAGCTATTTAAACTCAATTAAAAATTTGTAGATTTCACCTTTTTGAGTCCATTAATTTTAAGATATTTTATTTTATCTTTAATTTTATAGCTGATAACTACCTCATTTTCTTCTAAATCAAAAGGAAATTTTTTAATTTTTGGAACAGAATTTTTTAATTCTTTAATTGGGTTTGCATCTAAAATAAAATCTCTTTTAATTGATGATGTGTTGAAATAACCAATTAATAAATTATCATTTGAATTCTTGGTTTGTAATTTGGCAACTTTATTATCAAAATAAATACTATCAAATTGAATCCTTTTTGTTGATGTAAATTGGACTTTTACATTTGTACCTCTAACACCTGGCTGACCACCAACCCAATTTGTATAAGTAGCTGCTATAATTTTAAATGGTGGGTTTTTATCAAACTGTAAAGAGCCACATTGAGAAAACCCAAATAAAATAATTAAAATTGATAAAATTTGGATAGTTTTCATAGATCTCATATTGCAAATACAATTCAATAGTTATACCAAAATATCATAAAAAAAGAGCTTATCAAAATTGATAAGCTCTTTTTTATAAATTGTTTATATTGTCTTCTTAGAAACTACGTTTAATTATTCAATGCCTCAGCACCACCAACAATTTCTAAAATTTCGTTTGTAATTGCTGCTTGACGTGCTTTGTTATAAGTTAATAATAAACCGTCTCTTAAATCTGTTGCATTATCTGTTGCTTTGTGCATAGCTGTCATACGTGCTCCATGCTCTGATGCAAAACTATCTCTTATACCTTTGTATAATTGTGTTTTTAAAGACTTAGGTATTAAAGCTTCTACAATCTCTTCTTTTGATGGTTCAAAAATATAATCTGAATTAGAAATATCTTTTCCTCCTTCAATAGGTTTAATTGGTAAAAACTGCTCTACTTGCGGTATTTGTGTGGCTGCATTTTTAAATTGATTGTATACCAATTCAATTTTATCATAACTACCATCAACAAATAATTCCATTAACTTTTCTGCTACTAATGCAACATTATCAAAAGTTAAATCATCATAAATATCATTTCTTGTAGCTACAACATTGTTTTCTTTTGATAAAGTATCTGCACCTTTTTTACCAATAGAAAAAATATCTACTTGTTTATCAGCATACTTTTCAGCAATAGTTCTAACAGCAGTTTTTGTAATTGATGAGTTAAAGCCACCACACAAACCTCTATTTGATGTTACAACTACTAATAATACTTTAGAAACTTCTCTTTCTGTAGAATATACTCCACCTGTATCACCATCTAAAGTTGCACTTAAATTTTGCAACAATTCTGTTAATTTAGATGAATAAGGGCGCATTGCTGTAATAGCATCTTGAGCCTTTTTCAATTTTGCAGCAGAAACCATTTTCATTGCAGATGTAATCTGCATTGTAGATTTAATAGAGGTTATTCTGTTACGTATTTCTTTTAAGTTTGCCATTCTATAGTTATTAATTATTAGTCTTTAGTTTTTTAGTTTTGATAACTAAAAACTAGAGACTTACGTCTATTTATGCAAAGTGCTTTGATATTTCTGCTGCTGCTTCCTCTAAAGTAGCAGTAACTTCTGGAGTTAATTTACCAGATTTTAAAACATCTAATGCATCTCTATGTTTTGCATTTAAATAATCGATATAATCTTTCTCGAACTTTTTAACTTGATTAACAGGTACGTCTTTTAACAAGTTTTTAGAACCAGCATAAATAATTGCTACTTGATCTTCTACTGTAAAAGGATCGTTCTGAGCTTGTTTTAAGATTTCAACATTACGTTGTCCTTTAGAAATTACATTCATTGTAGCTGCATCTAAATCCGATCCAAACTTTGCAAATGCTTCTAATTCTCTAAACTGAGCTTGATCTAATTTTAAAGTACCAGATACTTTTTTCATAGATTTTATTTGTGCATTACCTCCAACACGAGATACAGAAATACCTACGTTAATTGCTGGTCTTACACCTGAGTTAAATAAATCTCCATCTAAGAAAATCTGTCCATCTGTAATCGAAATTACGTTTGTTGGAATATATGCTGATACATCACCTGCTTGTGTTTCAATAATTGGTAGTGCAGTTAAAGAACCACCACCTTTTACAATTCCTTTTAAAGAATCTGGTAAATCATTCATTTCACTTGCAATTTTATCATCATTGATAACTTTTGCAGCTCTCTCTAATAATCTTGAGTGTAAGTAAAATACATCTCCTGGATACGCCTCACGTCCTGGAGGTCTTCTTAATAATAAAGAAATTTCACGGTATGCAACTGCTTGTTTTGATAAATCATCAAAAACAATTAAAGCTGGTCTACCAGAATCTCTAAAATACTCTCCAATTGCAGCTCCTGCAAATGGTGCATAAACTTGCATTGCTGCAGGGTCTGATGCATTTGCTGCTACTATTGTTGTATATGCTAATGCTCCTCTTTCTTCTAACATATTTGCAATTGCTGCAACTGTAGAAGCTTTCTGACCAATAGCTACATATATACAGTATACTGGGTTACCAGCATCGTAAAATTCTTTTTGATTTAAGATGGTATCTAAAGCAACTGTAGATTTACCTGTTTGTCTATCTCCAATAATCAACTCACGCTGACCTCTACCAACAGGAATCATAGCATCAATAGATTTAATACCAGTTTGTAATGGCTCAGTAACAGGTTCTCTATAGATAACTCCTGGTGCTCTTCTTTCTAAAGGCATCTCATAAGTAGTACCAGTAATTGGTCCTTTACCATCTATAGGGCTTCCTAAAGTATCTACAACTCTACCTACAATTCCTTCACCTGCTCTTAAAGATGCAATTCTTTCAGTTCTTTTAACTGTAGAACCTTCTCTTACAGAAGTTGAAGCTCCTAATAATACAACACCTGCATTATCTTCTTCTAAGTTTAAAACAATACCTTCTAATCCGTTATCGAATTCTACTAACTCACCATATTGTACGTTAGACAATCCGTAAACACGAGCAATACCATCACCTACTTGTAATACTGTACCTACTTCGCTTAATGAAGCTTGAGCTTCAAAATTAGTTAATTGTTCTTTTAAAATTGCTGATACTTCAGCTGGTTTAATACTTGCCATCTGTTCTAATTTGATGTATTATTAAATTTTTGGGATATAATGACTGTTGTCAAATTCCTTCTTTAACTCTCCTAAATAATTTGAGATACTTGCATCATATTGCACATCTCCTACTCGTAAAATAAACCCTCCTAAAATATCTGGATTTACTACATTTTCTAGATCAGCTTTTTCTCCTGTTAAAGACTCTATCTTAGCTAAAACTTGTTTTTCAATTGCTGAAGTAATTGGCACAGCAGTAATTACTTTTGCTATCTGTATGTGATGATAATAATCGTAAATTATAGTGTATTGCTGTGCAATAGAATGTAATATTGATATTCTTTTGTTCTCTTCTAATAAATTAAAAAGACCTAAAGTAATATTGTTTATTTGTTTTGAGAAAGTAGCTTTTAAAACGTTTATTTTATCAGCAGACTTTATTACAGGGCTTTTTAAAACAACACCTAATTCAGGGTTTTCTGAAATTGTTGAAGCTATTAATTGCATATCTTTATTTACTGCAGAATCTTCTTTAGAATCTTTTGCAAGATTTAAGATTGCTTTTGCGTAACGTAATGCTGCTCTTGCGTCTTTCATAAAATTAGTTTAACTCAACTTCTTTTAAAATTCCTTCTACCAATGCTAATTGATCTTCTTTAGAAGATAATTCTTTTTTAATTACAGATTCTGCAATACCTATTGATAATTCTGCTACATTCTTTTTCAACTCTGCTAAAGCTGCTTGCTTTTCTTGTTGAATTGAAGCTTGTGCATTTTCAATTAATTTAGTGGTAACCTCTTTAGCATCTTCTTTTGCTTCTGATATCATTTTATCTCTAATATCTCTAGCATCTTTCATCATTGCATCTCTTTCTGCTCTTGCTTCTTTTGCTA
Source organism: Polaribacter sp. Asnod6-C07 (assembly GCF_045063625.1). Lineage (NCBI taxonomy): Bacteria > Pseudomonadati > Bacteroidota > Flavobacteriia > Flavobacteriales > Flavobacteriaceae > Polaribacter > Polaribacter sp. Asnod6-C07. The sequence goes on from NZ_JBEFOF010000005.1 coordinate 1,175,081, forward strand.
ATCTTTCATTATCAGCAGTTAAGTTTTGCATTTCTTTACGAGCGTTTTCTGCTGCTTCTAATGCTTCTTCTATACCAGTTTCTCTCTCTTCTAAAGAGTTTAAAATTGGTTTCCAAGCAAACTTTTTCATTAAAAATAATAAAATAAGTAAGATTACTATTTGCATTGCAAACAATCCTGGCGAAAAATCGTTTAATAAAGTTTCCATTCTATTAACTTTTGTTTTGTTTTTGTTTAATTTAAAAACACTTTCTGTAACCAACCGTTACAGAAATGTGTTTTTGTTTTTTTTAGGAAATTATGCTTTCCCTAAGATTAATGCACCAAATGCTAAACCTTCTAATAAGGCACCAATGATGATCATTGCAGTTTGAATTTTACCAGCTGCTTCAGGTTGACGAGCAATACCTTCCATTGCTTTTCCACCTATTTGACCTAATCCAATTCCTCCTCCGATTACGATTAATCCTGCTCCAATTAAATTGTACATACTAATTGATTTTAAATATATTAATTAAACAAATTCTAATTCTCTTTTTGTACTTGATTTAAAAATCAAGATTTTTAGTGATGCTCATGTTCTTCAACAGCCATCCCAATAAATAACGATGATAACATCGTAAAAATAAATGCTTGTAAAAAGGCTACTAAAATTTCAATAACCATTATAAATAAAGCTAAAGCTAGAGACATTCCTGTAGATGCTACAGGTCCAAAAGCTTCTTTCATTGTTACCATTAATGCAATTAAACTCATTACAACAAAGTGACCTGCTGTAATATTTGCAAATAAACGTACTAATAATGAAAACGGTTTAATTAAAATAAAACCTGCTAATTCTATTATTGCTAGAATTGGTCTTAAGATTACAGGTACACCTGGCATCCATAATGTGTGTGCCCAAAAATCTTTACTACCACTAAAAAGATAAATAACCATTGTAAACATTGCTAATGCAACTGTTACTGCTATTTGACCTGTTACGTTAAAACCTAATGGAGTTAAACCTAATAAGTTTAATATCCAAATAAAGAAAAACACCGTTAATAAAAAGCCCATAAACTTTTTATACTTTTTCTCTCCAATATTTGGCCTTGCTATTTCATCTCTTACGTAAATTACTAATGGCTCTAAAACACGACCAAAGCCTTTAGGTACTTTTCTTGTTTTATACTGTTTTGCTAATTTAGAAAACCACAATAACATTAAAAAAGCCGCAAATAAAATACCTACTACCGATTTTGTTATTGAAAAATCTAATGTTTTGTGTGCGTTTGTTGCATGGTGAGTTTCATCAAAAGAAACAGTTGCTGCTCCATTATCTAACTCATAAATCTTACTATGAATCTTTGCGAATTTTAACCCATTCTTTTCAACAATAACATGCCCATCATCATTATGATGAAATTCTGAAGACATAAAAGTTACTAAACCTTCACTTGACCATAAAATTACTGGTAAAGAAAATCCAAAATGTTTTCTTTCTCCTTCACTTGAAGTGTATGAGAAAAAAGTAAAATCATGAGAATCTTTAAGGTGATGTTGAATGTAAGCAGTTACCTCTTCTTGGGTATTTACCTCTCCACCATCTTTATGATTGTCCTGTTTTTTGTCTAAATCAGAAGCAAAAATTGTAGCTGAGAAAAGGGCTACTAATGCTATTGTAAGAAATTTGATTGATTTTTTTGCAATCTTCATAGTAAAAATACGCTTTGTAAATTCCGCGCAAAGATATAGAATAATTCAAAAACACAAATGATTTTTGACGCTAATTTTTAGAATCTTTTTTTTTCAAAATTTTAGACACAAAAATAAGCTCTGTTAATAAAAAAAGAATGGTTGGTATAAATAATGATAATCTTGAATAAATTGTTAAATTTTCTTCTGAAAATATTGGTTTATAGAAAGTAATGGAAAAAAGTATAAATTTTAAAAGCATAGTAGCCAGATATATAAAACCTAATTGATCTAAATACTTATTAACAGTTGCAAGTAGTAAAAAATTGATACAAATTAATGCTGAATAACCAGCATGAAATAGGTAAACTTTATCAATAGAAAAAGGTAAAGATATTTCTTGTTTTAAAAGAATGAAATCGTGGATATTATATCCTAAAACATAAAGAATAAGAAATACAGTATTGTAAATAATTAATTTCTTAATCATTAATTTTATTGGCTTGTTTAATTAAAGAATACATAGCTAAAAAAACGGCTAGTAAGGTAATTGCTTCTTTTAAAAAGGCAGTTTCAAAAGTTTTATCTAACCATTTGCCCAATAAAAAACCTAAATAAATGGTTAAACCCATTTGTAAACCTGCTCCCGAAAGTTGTATGGCTTTATTTAATGGCTTTTTGCTCTTGTTGTTGTTCTGGTTTTTTTCCATTCTCAATTTTTAAAACTTTAGAAGGTACTTTCATAGCACAAGAAGCATTAAATGTTGCTCCTGGCTCTACAGATAGCTTACCAACAACAACGTTACCAGAAATATCTGCTATAGATTTTACTGTTAAAGTTTTATCTACATTTAATTCGCCAGAAATCTTACCTTCTATATCTGCGTTTATAGCATTTACTTTACCTTTTACAAAACCTCCAGAACCAACAATTACTCTACCTTTTGTAGTTAAACTTCCTTCTAAAACCCCATCAATTCTAAAGTCTCCATCAGAAATTATTTCACCATTGATAGTTGTGTTTTTTGCAATAACATTTCTTTCCATTTTCTTCGGGTTGTTTATGAGAAGCACCACTCTTAAACTAAAATTCTACTTCTCTAATTGTGCTACAATTGCTTTTGCTCTTTTGCCTTCTTCTGTATTTCCATAGCTAACTGCTACAAATTCTAAGGCTGTTTTATAAGCCTCTTTGTCTTGGTATTTACCTATAGCAAAAGCTTTTAAGAGTTCAAATTTAGGAATTAATTCTGAATTAGTAATAGTAGGTAAAAATTCATCGACCTTAGTAACAACTTCTTCAAACTTATCTTCTTTGTACAAATAATACATTTTTTTATATGTATTTTCTATTTCATTTACTGCAACTTCTTCTTCGAATTTTGTATTTGGGTTCTGAATGACTTGCGCAAACTTGGTATTTGGATACTGATTTAGAATTACATTTTTATATTTTTCAGCACTTGAAACATCACCTAAATTTATATAAATTTGATATAAATGCCAGTTTATTGGTAAAATTAATTCTTTAGCTGGCTGCAAAGAAGCAACTCTTTCTAAGCGTTTTTTTGCTAATTTCTGATTTTTAAACTGCTCTTTATAAATTAAACCTAATTCGTATAAAGCTTGATTTCTATCGATTTTTAAACTGTCTATTTCTGTTTTTTCTGTAGGAATTGTAGCTAAATAGGTTTCTAAATCATATTTTAGATTTACTTTTTGAACTTGAGCAGAATCTTTAGTTTCACTACCAATAGTCGTTTTTTCTAACCACCTCCAATTATCTTCTAATTTTCTGGTTCCCCAAATTTTTTGGAATTCAGATTTACCAAAACTTAAAGATTGATTGTTATAAAAATACCAATTTCCTTTATTCGCAGATTGTAAGCCTCCATCAGTATTACCAAAAGCCAATTGATTTAATCTTATTTGTGCTGCTTCTTCATCAGCAATTTTTAGTTTTTCTATATAATTTTCGAAAAACTGTTTTTGTTCGTCTTCAGATAAAGATGCAATTCTTACAATACTATCATTTTTAGCAACAACATTTTCGAACTTAATTAAGGATGCTAAGTTTTTATGTTTTCTTTTTATTCGTCTAATTCTTAAATTCAAAGTGTCTTTAGAAACTTGCAAAACACTATCATAATAAGCACTTGCTAATTGATAAGCATCTTCTTTAAAAGAAATGTTTCCTAATTTTTCGTAAGTAAATGTTTTCTGTTTATCACTACCATTTTTGGCTCTTAAAGATTTATTATAAAAATCTAAAGCCAATTGAATGCTATCGTTATTTTGATGTAAAACTCCTGTTTGATAATACAATTCATCTAAATAAGGTCTATTGTCCCTGTTTTTTATCAGCTTTTGTAACTTTTCTAAAACCACATTTGCAGTAGAATCATTAGGCGAATTTTTAGCCAATTCTATATTTGCATGAATTTTATATTTATAAGGTGCTTTTTTAAAGTCGATTAACTTTTGGTACACTAAACTTGCAGAATCCTTTTTGTTTTCTTGGCTATACATTTGCCCTAAAACAAATAAATTTCTTGCTGCTTGAGCTCTATTATTTAAAGTTCTTGTTGCTAATTGTAAATGTTGTTTTGCTTTTTGCAAACTATCGCTTCTTACATAAGCCATTGCTAAAGCTGTGTGACCCTGTTCTTTAATTTCGTCTGGTAAATTGGCTTCTAATGTATCTCTAACCACCAACAACAGCTTCATAGTTTCTATGGCTGTTTCTTCATTATCCATTCTAATGTTAGTTTTTGCGCGCCAAATTTTAGTTTCTGCAATTAGATTTGCTTGCGGATAATTTGCAATTACGTAATTAAAAGCTTCTACAGCAGGCACAAAACGTTGTTGATAATAACGAGATTTACCCAACAACAAATAAGCATCATCTATTTGCCTGTTACGTTCATAACCATCAATATTCATTCCATGTCTTTGAATGGCTTTTATGGCTTTTTCTTCTGCTTTTTCGAAAGTTGTAAGTTCTTTTTGTACTTCTGCTTTTTGTTTAGAATTACCAAAGCCAGCACCTGGACCATTGTTAAATTTAGGAATCACGAATTTATCTTCATCAAAAACAATAGGTTCTATTGGTAATTGCTGAAACCAATCGTCTTTATACTCTTCATTAATAGCATCTACACCTTCTTGAAGGTATTGTTTACCATTAAAAAGAACATTGTATTTTGTAGTAAGTGCTTGGTAATTTCTACTTATAAATGTGTCTTTTTTTGTACCACAAGCATATATGGTTGCAAAAATGATAACTACAATAAGTGTTTTCTGCGTGTTTTTCACACTTGTAAATCTAAATGAATTATTTTTTTATAAGAGCCAAAAGTTCTTATTTACAACTGATTTATGACAAAAATAGTATAAATACAGTCTATAAAAATAATAATAAATAAAGAATTCTATATTTATTCAGCAAAATAGCTCTCTAATTCTTTTAAAGTTTCTGTTGATGTAACTATGTCTTTTACCACAGATCCTTTTTCTAAAACCACAATTCTTTCGCAAACTTCTGTTACGTGGGTTAAATCGTGACTAGAAACTAATACTGTAACTTCTTTATTCTCTGTTAATTCTTTAATAATTTTCTTTAATCGAATCTGTGTTGTAGGATCTAAATTAGCAAAAGGTTCGTCTAAAATTACTACTTGTGGGTTACCCATCATTGCAGCAACAATTCCTGCTTTTTTCTGGTTTCCTTTACTTAAATCTCTTAAATATTTTTTCTTTCCAATAATTTCATCATTAAAAAACTCATCGAACTTTGCTATAAACGTTTTAACATCAGCTTTATTCATCCCTCTTAAATCACCAATAAAATCGAAATATTCTTCTGGTGTTAAATAGCCTATTAAAAAAGATTCATCAATAAAAGAACCTGTAAAGTTTTTCCAATCTTCGCTTTTGTTTACAACAATATCATTATTAATAATTGCACCAGTTGTTGGCCTAATTAAATCTAACAAAATATTAAACAACGTTGTTTTCCCTGCTCCATTATTACCTACCAAACCAAAACTTTGGCCTGTAGGTATTTCTATTGATGCAACATTTAAAACTTCTGCTTTTCCGTATTTTTTTGAAACTGTATCTATTGTAATCATTGTTGTCTTAAATTAAATTTTGGTTATTCTGATTGTTTAAATCCGTGAAGTGTACTGTATTTTTTTTGTTGATATTTTTTTTCAATAAAATTCATAATAGAATTTCTTAATAAAATTGAAATTATACCAACTGCAGCTATTGCAATGATTGCAGCATTAAAACCAACAAAATAATTAACTATTGCATAAATTATTATTGGAAATACTAAAACTGGTAGCATTACAATAAATTGAGCTGCACTTGTACCTTGTGTATTGCCAAAACCACTTGCACCTAAATCTATTCTTTTTTTATTAAAAGCACCCATATATAACATTACTAAAGGTGTAAAACCAATATTAAAGAAAAAACCTGCAACTATTAATAAGTACTTATCTAGGCCAAAATAGATATATGGTGTAGACAAAATAAAAAGTACAACAGTCATTACTACCATTAAAAACCATTTAGATTCTAAAAACTTACGATAAGAAAAATTTTGTGTCATTAACATTCTATAATGCTCACTATCCCAAGCAGGTACAAATTGCCCATAATTCATTGCGAAACCACCTGTTAAAAAGATACAACCATATAACTGCCATATTTCTGAATCTCTATATGTTTTTACAGTAAAAAACACTAAGCCAAATAATAAGAAGAAAAAAGACATAAAAAAGACCATTTTGGTTCTTTTATTTCGCCAGATTAAACGAATGTCATTTTTTATAAAAGGAGCTACATCACCAAATTTATCTATAAATGATAAATCTGCAGAATTAACTTCTTCTTCTTTTAACTTAATTGCACCATCTAAATACAAAGCATTAGATAATTGTTTAAAATTTAAATAATAAAATATTGTTACTGATAACAAAGCAATAATTGAAAGTATTGGATAATTATAAACAGCGTAAAAGGCTTTACCAAAGTACACTGTAATATCTAAAAATTGATATTGATAAGACAACCAAACTACAGCCAAAAACACAACTAAAACACCAAGTGCAATGTTATTTTTATTTATTAAAAAGTTAATAAAATTGATACATAAGGTTAGCATTAGCATAAAAAACAACCAACCTAAAACACCAACTAAATTATATCCTTTAGAAATTAATACAATAGAAAAAGGGATGTATAGAATAAGTGCACCAAAATTAAAAAAAGAAAAAATGGACTTCGTTAATATATAATTCACCAATTTTTTCTTTTTAATAGAAAGTATCAGCATTGGTTTTATATCCATTACTGGGATTTTCTGTAAAATATATCGCATTATTAAATCTGAGATCAATAAAAAGATTAGAAAATTATTGACAACAATAAAAGGGTCTTTGTCTGGAAATTCTTCTTTAAGAATAAAATAACCTCCAACACTAATAGACAAAAAGCCTAAAAGCATCCAAAGCGCAAAAAAGCCCATTACTATTTTTAAAGCAACACTTTTTCCGAAAGAAGCAGAACGAAAAAACTGTTTCCACTCTAGTTTTAAAAAATGTGAAATCATAAAGTTTGGTTAAGTAGTTACTATATAAGTAGTGCTTGCAATGTTTTTGTTACAAATTTTTAACCAATTTATATTCTGGATACGTTTCTTGCAGTAATTCTTCTGCTTTTTTTGGAATAACTATTAAAGCTATATAAGAGTATAAAATGGCAAAAGTTATTAAACTGCAAACAAACATTTTTACATAAAATGATTCGCTATGTTTTAAAAAAGAGGATAAATGAAAGATATTTGAAAACACCAAAATACTACTAAAAGCACTTACTCTATAAATCATATCTTCTAGCAAATACTTTTTGCCATTTTCTTTAAAACTGCTCTTTGCTTTATTATTTAACTTTTGGGCTAAATAAACATCGATAAAAGCTAAAATCAACATTAATATAGATAAATAAGTGTTATTGATATTTAATGTCATTAGAAGGTAAAATGACATAAATATTGATGCTGTAATAATTATTTTAGGAATAGAAAACCATTCTTTCATTATTGTGAAAAGAACTTTATAATATTTTTTACTCAGTTGTTTTTGTTTGGCATCTACAACATCCATAAAACCAAAAATTCCGAATTTTTTAAAGGATTTATCACGAGCATTTTCAAAAGTTAATTTTGGGTTTTCTTCTAAAATTTGCTCAATATCATTGGCTAAATGATCTACCAATTCTGTTTGTACATCATAATGTTCTACATAATGTTTTCTGGTAAATTTGTATAGGTTTTCTATTTGGAGATTTGTTAGTTTCATAGTTTATACAATTACATTTGGATATTGTTCTTTTATCATTTTTTTATTCTGATGAAAAACATATTCTCCAGACCAATAAAACAACAATAGCAAGACAAAAACACCTAATTGAATAATGTTTTGAGTTTGATTTAAAAAACTTTCTTCACTTCTAAAATTTGTAATTGAATTAAATAATATTGATGTAAGGTTTACTATTTGTAAAAAGCTATTAGTCTTATTTAAAACCAAAAAAGTTTCTCTTTTTTCTTTATTAATTTTCCAATTCTGATAAAAGATTAAAACAGCAACAAATAGCAAAGATGGATAAGCCAAAAAGAAAAAATCTTTTTTATCCTCAAACAAATTCATCAACAAAAACAAAGTATAAAATAAACCTGCAGAAATTAAAATTCTAGGAAGTTTAAAAAACGTAATTAAATGTTTAAAAGACTGTTTGTAAAACTTTTTGTGAACAGATTTTGTTTTCTCTTTTAAAAGTTTGCTAAAACCTCTATCAGAAAAGTTTCTGTGGATGTTTCTAATTTCTTTTTTAAAATCTAAATCTGGATTTTTAGCTAACCTTTCTTCTAAAATATTTGCAAAATGATCTACAATTTCTGTTCTCACATCATAATATTTTATGCCGCAAGAAAAAATGAAGTTGTCTATTTGTAAAAGTTGTTCTTTTGATAATTCCATAGCTACGAAATTTATAGTTACAAGGCTTTTTTCATTTCTTGAACTCTATTCATTGCATTTTTATACACTTTGTATCCAGAAAAAGTAAAAATATAGTGTATAGGAAGTACTATAAATAATATGATTTTATGATACTCAATAGGAAAACCGTCCTCAATTCTTACAAATATTACTATAGCATTTAACGTCAAAAAAGAGAACATAAAGTAATTTAAAGCATAATCTCTATGAATAGATTTACCTAACTTTTTTCTAAATGTTTTAAATGCAAAAAAGAAATAAACAAATAATGGCGCAGCAAAAATTGCAAAACTTGTTTTCAAAAATACTTTATGAGATATATGTTCTGAAAGAAAGTAATAAGCAATTAAAATTACTATTAATAGCAAAACATAAAATGGCTTTTTAAAAAAATCTAGAAAACCTTGAAAATATTTCTTTCTATAGATTCTATTCACATTTTGCCAGCCTTTTCTGTTTAGGTTAGACAAATCTCCCAACCATTTTGTTTTTAATAAAGATTTGTAAAGCTCTGCTTTAAAATCATCTGAAGTAGCATTTTTTTCAATATCAGAAACAATATGGTCTATCATTTCTACTCTTAAATCCCAGTATTTAATACCATTATTTTTAAAATGATTGTCTATAATTTGTATTTGTTCTTTTGATAATTCCATAGCTACGAAATTTTATACTTTTTGATGGCTTCTTCGTGCTTTTTGTAGAAATAATGACAGATATAAGTAACTGCAAAACCTGCACTTTGAAAACTGATTAAAAAGGGAATAAAACTTTTATCATCGTTAAAATGATTGCCCATAAATAAAGGAAGTACTAAAAAGATGATTCCTAAATACTGTGTTCTTAAAATAAAACTGTAAGTTGTTTTTACTTTAGATTTATACACTTTTGTAATTAAAAAGATCAAGTAAAGCAAAAAACCGATGTTTAATCCGTTTAAAAATCCATTCGTAAAATCTGAGAAACCCTCTGAAAAAACAATATAAAAATTTGTGAAAATTAGCATAGGTAAAAAATAACAAGCCAGATACAAAAAGTAAAAAGGCTTAAAAATTTTTACCGCATTTTTAACCACAATTTTAGACTCATGATATTGAAAACCAAAAAAGAAACTAGAAGATTCTCTAAAATGTTTATCCCATTTTAAAACGGTTATTTTAAAAGCGTTTTCAAAAGAATAATTTTTATTCAAAAAGCTCTCTAAATCAGAGATCATATGATCTAAAACTTCTACTCTTAAATCAATAAAATTGAATCTTTTTTTATCTAAATATTCTTCTACTTTTTGTATTTGTTCTGTTGTTAATTCCATAGCTAATAATTTTTACTCCAAACTAAATTTAGGATTCACCAAATGCTGCATCGTTTTTAAAAACTCTTGCATTTCTTCTAACTTATTCGCAGTTTCTTTGGTACCACTTTCTGTTAATTTGTAATATTTTCTAAGTCTGTTACCAACTTTTGCAACCTCAACATCTAATAAACCATCAGCTTCTAATTTGTGCAATGCAGGGTACAAAGCACCTTCTGTAATTTTTAGTTCGCCTTTGGTGAGTTCTTTTACTTTCTGCGTAATTTCATACCCATACATTTTATCATTAGTTTCTAATAATTTTAAAATGATGGTTTGTAAAGAACCTTTGTATAATTTCTGATTTCCCATGTTGTAAATATATACATAAATTTCTTATGTATAATATTCTTAGGTATAGTAATTTTAGAAAAAATAGATTTTAATTACTTTAGTAACTCAAAAGACAAACTATCTATGCATTTTTATAACTGCAAAAAACTACTGAGTTTTATTACAATCTTTACTTTATTCTTTTTTAATGAAGGTTTTTCACAAATTAAATTAACTGCAAATGGAGAAGGAGATACTTATGAGTTGATAAACAAAGTACTTATTTCAGAAAATAGAACTGCTGTAGAAGTGCCAGATTGTAATCATAAAGATTTTGGCAGACATATCTCTGAAGTGTTTGATTCTACTTTAAATAAATATGTTTTTGAATTTATCATACATATTAAAAATGATAAGGATAGATGTAAACGATTTGATAGACAGCGCAATGAAATTAAAGCACACAAAAGATCTAATCCTATTATTTTAGCCACAGAAGGAGAAAAACTGAATTATAAGTGGAAATTTAAATTACAAAAAGGATTTAAAGCATCTTCTAGACATACAAATTTGCATCAAATAACATATAGATTAACAGAAACAAACGAACCTTTATTTGCTTTTATGGCTAGAGATAAAAAAGGGAAGAGAAGTTTTGATATTGTTTATATTGATGAAGATGTGCAGCAGGTTTTAAGTTCTGTAAAATTATCTAAAATTACTGGTAAATGGATTGTTGCAGACGAAACAATAACCTTTGGTAAAAACGGAAGTTATGCTGTTACTTTAAAAACATTAAGTGGTAAAACAATTCTTAAAGTTGATAAAAAAAACATACAAACTTGGTATGAAACAATGGAGTATGCAAGACCAAAATGGGGAATTTATAGAAGTTTAAAACATGCCAATAAACTAAGAGATGAAAAAGTATATTTTGCAGATTTTGAAATAAATGATATTAAAACTGACAAATAAAAAAAGAGCAACTATCTCAATAGTTACTCTTTATAATTATTAGGTATTATATTACTTATTTACCTTTAAAACATCAGCAATAACACGTTCTAAATCAGCTTTTGGTAAAGCTCCATTTGCCATTTGTGGTTCTCCTTCTACAGGACAAAATAACATTGATGGAATACTTCTTATACCAAAGGCAGCAGATAATTCTTGCTCTGCTTCAGTATCAATTTTATAGATATCTATTTTACCTTTATATTCTTCTGATAATTCTTCTAAAATTGGAGCAATCATTTTACAAGGGCCACACCAATCTGCATAAAAATCGATTAAAGCTGGTTTGTCTCCTTCAAATTTCCATGCTGCGTTTTCTTCAAAATTAAACACCTTTTCTAAAAAAGTTGCTTTTGTTAAATTCTCTGTCATAATTAAAAAATTGCTAGAATTAGGCTAGCAGTCACAAAAGTAGTCGTTTTTTTAGGTTGATGATTACAAATCCTGATCTTGTAAATAATCAAAATGTTAAAAAAGACTAAACAACTGATAATATGCAAATAACTTATCTTTTTTAAATAAAAAAAATGAAAATCAGATTTATTCCACACATTATTTTAGCAAGTATTACTTTAGCTTCTTATACCAAATAAATAAAGAAGTGAATTATCCTAAAACAGCAAAAAAACCAGTTGTAGATACCTTATTTGGCACAGCTGTAACTGACAATTATAGATGGTTAGAAGATGATAAAAGTGAACAAACTAAAGCGTGGGTAAAAGCACAAAACGCTGTTACTTTCAATTATTTAAGCAAAATACCTTACAGAACGCAATTAAAATCTCGTTTATCAGAATTGTTAAACTACGAAAGAATTGGAACCCCTTATACAGAGGGTGATTACACCTATTTTTCTAAAAATAATGGTTTGCAAAATCAGTCTGTTATTTATAGAAAAAAAGGCAATTCTGAACCAGAAATTTTCTTAGATCCGAATACTTTTTCTGAGGATGCTACAACTTCTTTAGGCACATTAAGTTTTTCTGAAAATGGAAAAATTGCTGCATACTCAATCTCTGAAGCTGGTTCTGATTGGAGAAAAATTATAGTTTTAGATGTAGAATCTAAAACCATAAAAGAAGATACTTTGATTGATGTAAAATTCTCCGGAATTTCTTGGTATAAAAATGAAGGTTTTTATTACTCAAGTTACGATAAACCTAAAGGAAGTGAATTGTCTGCTAAAACAGATCAACATAAACTGTATTATCACAAATTAGGAACATCACAAAAAACAGATACCATAATTTTTGGAGCAACTCCCAAAGAAAAACACAGATATGTTTTTAGTGAGTTAACCAAAGACTACAAATATTTGGTGATTTATGCATCTGTTTCAACCTCTGGAAACAAGTTATATATAAAAGATTTATCAAAACCAAATAGTAAATTAATCACTGTTTTACATCATACAAAAAGTGATACATATCTTATTGATAATAGAGATAATAAATTATATTTGGTTACCAATTTAAACGCAGCAAATAAAAAAGTGGTTACTGTTGATGCTGCTAACCCAACTTCAGAAAACTGGGAAGATTTTATTCCTGAATCAGAAAACGTATTGTCTCCTTCTACAGGTGCTGGATATTTTTTTGCAAGTTATATGGTAGATGCTGTATCAAAAGTATTGCAATATGATTTTGATGGAAACTTAATTCGTGAAGTAAAACTACCGGGTTTAGGAACTGCTTATGGGTTTAAAGGAAAAACCAAAGACAAAAAATTGTATTTTACTTTTACCAATTATAAAACGCCTAGTTCTTCGTTTAAATTAAATCCTGAAAATGGAACGTATACAACGTACTGGAAACCTGCTCTTGATTTTAAGACTGATGATTACGTAAGCAAACAGGTTTTTTATACTTCTAAAGACGGTACAAAAGTACCTATGATTATCACACATAAAAAAGGATTGGAATTAAATGGAAAAAATCCAACGATTTTATATGGTTATGGAGGATTTGATGTAAGCCTTACACCAAGTTTTAGAACTACAATGGCTGTTTGGATGGAACAAGGGGGGATTTATGCAGTACCCAATTTACGTGGTGGAGGAGAATATGGGAAAAAATGGCATATTGCTGGTACTAAAATGCAAAAGCAAAATGTTTTTGATGATTTTATTGCTGCTGCAGAATATTTGATTGAAAACAAATACACTTCTTCAGACTTTTTAGCCATTAGTGGAGGCTCAAATGGAGGTTTATTAGTAGGTGCAACAATGACACAAAGACCAAATTTAATGAAAGTGGCTTTGCCAGCAGTTGGTGTTTTAGACATGTTGCGTTATCACACCTTTACTGCTGGTGCTGGTTGGGCTTACGATTATGGAACTGCTAACGATAGCAAAGAAATGTTTGATTACTTAAAAGGATATTCTCCTGTACATAATGTAAAAGAAGGTGTTCAATACCCAGCAACTATGGTTACCACAAGCGATCATGATGATAGAGTTGTACCTGCACATAGCTTTAAATTTGCATCAGAATTGCAAGAAAAACAAACAGGGAATAACCCAACTTTAATACGAATAGAAGTAAATGCTGGTCATGGAGCAGGAAAACCAATTGCTAAAATTATTGAAGAAACTGCAGATATTTTTGGTTTCACGTTGTTTAATATGGGGTTTGATCAATTGCCAAATCCACCAAAATCGAAACTAAAGATTTAATTTTTTAATAATTATTATATGCTAAACCTCAAGCAAAATTTGAGGTTTTTTATCGCTTTAGAATTAGTTTTTACTTCTAAAATTCCTGTTTGATGAGAGTTGAAAATGCTATAAAATTTGTACTGAATTCAATAAAAAAAGCACTTACAATTATGTAAGTGCTTTAAAATTATGAGTGGTCCCACATGGACTCGAACCATGGACCACCTGATTATGAGTCAGGTGCTCTAACCAACTGAGCTATAGGACCTATAATTTTGGTTTGCAAATGTACTATTTATTTTAAATTATTTGCAATAAAAAATCAAATAATTACACAGTTCTATTCATTAACCACAAACCAAAATCTTTTAAGTTTTGTTTATTGTCTCTAGAAATATCCATTTTAGATAAAGTATCAAAGGCTTTTTCTGTATAATTTGCTATCTGTTCTTTTATTAAATGTGGTATATCATTCAACTCAAAAATTCTAGTAACTTCAGTTATCTTTATTGAATTTTCTTCTAATTTCTGTTTGTAAAAAAATTGAAGCTTTTGTTGATCTTCTTTGTTAGCAATTTCTAAAGCTTTTAAATAAAGAAAAGTTTTTTTATTTTCAATAATATCTCCACCAATTTGTTTTCCAAATGTTTCTGGATTACCAAAAGTATCTAAATAATCGTCTTGTAACTGAAAAGCCAAACCTAAATTTAAACCAAAATCATAAATTAAATCTGCATTTTTATCTTCAGTTTCTGCTACAATTGCGCCCATTTTTAAAGCTGCAGCTACTAAAACTGATGTTTTTAAACGAATCATATTAATATATTCATCAATAGTAACATCACTTCTGGTTTCAAAATCTACATCTAATTGCTGGCCATCACAAACTTCTAATGCTGTTTTACTAAATAATTTTGCTAATTTTTGAAAAACAATCGGTTCGTAATTTTCAAAATACTGGTAAGCTAAAATCAACATGGCATCACCAGAAAGAATACCTGTATTAATATCCCATTTTTCATGCACAGTGGCTTTACCTCTTCGTAAAGGTGCATCATCCATAATATCATCATGTACCAAAGTAAAATTATGGAAAACCTCTATAGACAATGCTGCTGCTAATGCTTTTTTATAGTCTGATGAAAAAATATCAGCAGCCATAAGCGTTAAAACTGGTCGAATTCTTTTACCTCCTAATTGTAGAATATAATCTACAGGTTCATAAAGGTTTTTAGGTTCTTGAATCCAATTTTTTGATTTTAAATATTCTAAAAATTCTTGTTGATAATGTAAAATGTTCAAATCTGTATTTTTTTGTAAAAATAATGTAAAGAAATTTCACTTTTTAATTCGAATGTTAAAAAATCATTAAAACTTTGGAAACTTTTTTTGTTTCTAAAGTTTCCAGGTGTATATTTGCACGCGAATTATGAAAGAAAAAATAATAGAAAAATCTAACGAACTCTTTTTAAACTTTGGTTTTAAGAGTGTAACTATGGATGAAATAGCCAGTGCTCTTGGTGTATCTAAAAAGACTATTTATAAGTATTTTAATAATAAAACAGCACTTGTAACTTCTGTAACTGAACATATTTTTAACAACATAAGTTCTGGCATTAACCAGATTTGCAGTTTAAAAAAGAATCCAATAGAAGAATTATTTGATATAAAGCGATTTGTTATGTCTAATTTAAAAGACGAAAAATCATCTCCACAATATCAATTACAAAAATATTACCCAAAGATTTTTGTATCCATCAGAAAAAAACAATTCGAAATTATGCAGGTTTGTGTAATTAAAAATTTAAATGAAGGCATAAAACAAGGGTTATACAGAAAAGAGTTAGACGTAGAATTTATCTCTAGAATTTATTTTACTGGAATGGTAACCATTAAAGACAAAGAACTTTTTCCTTTAGACAACTATTCTATGAACACGCTAATGAACTATTATTTAGAGTATCATTTAAGGGGTATTTGTACAGAAAAAGGATTAGAACAATTAGAAAATCAACTAAAACAGAAATAGAACAAATGAAAAAAACAATTCTGGTATTTTTAAGTACTTGTTTTTTCTTGATTACAAATGCGCAAGAAAAAACAATGAATCTATCTCTTAAAGAAGCAATCAATTTTGCTATTGAGAATAGTTACAACACAAAAGCAGCTGAAAATGATATTAAAGTTGCAAAAGAAACTGTTTGGGAAACCACCACAATTGGATTGCCTCAAATTAACGGTGCTGTAGATTATCAAAAATATTTAAAGTTGCCTGTTACTTTATTAGATTTTGATAATGATGGTGTAAATGAAGAGTTTGTTTTTGTACAAAAACAAAATATAAATGCCTCAGTAACTTTAAGTCAACTACTCTTTGACGGCTCTTATTTAGTGGGTTTACAAGCTTCTAAAACTTATTTAAAAATTTCTAAACAAGCCAAAGAAAAAACGGAATTAGTAACTAGAGAAGCTATAATTAATGCTTATGGTAATGTTCTTGTTGCAGAAAAAAGCATCGAAATTTTAAAAAGAAACAATGTTGTAAACGACAGGATTTTAAGAGAAGCAAAAGCAGGTTATGAAAACGGATTAGCTGAGCAAGAAGATGTAGAGCAATTCGAAATTATTAAAGGTAACATAGAAAATAACATTAGAGCCACAGAAAGGTTAAGAGACATAGCATACAAACTTTTAAACATTTCGTTAGGTAACCCTATTGAAACTAATTTGGTTTTAACTGATAGTTTAGAGTCTTTAGTGCTTGCAAACACTAATTTAAATTTATTAGTAGAAGAGTTTAAACTAAACAATCACATAGATTTTAAAATTGCAGAAAATGATAGAGAAACGAAACGTTTAACTATGCAATTAGAAAAAAGTAAAAATTTACCAAGCTTAAGTGCTTATATAAATTATGGTACTCAAGCTTTTTCTGAAGAGTTTTCTTTCTTTAAAGGCGAACAAAGATGGTTTCAATCATCATTATTAGGTGTTAGTTTAAACGTACCAATTTTTAGTAGTTTTGGTAGAAAAGCAAAAATAGCACAAACCAAAATTAACCTAGAAACTGCAGACATTCGTTTAGAAGAAACAAAACAAAGATTAAGTTTGGCAGCGCAAAGTGCAAAAAGTGATTATCAATTAAGTATCGATAATTATGAAACTGCAAAGAAAAACTTAAACCTTGCAGAAAGAATTGAAAAGAAACAACAAATTAAGTTTGATGAAGGAATTACTACTAGTTTTGATCTACTTCAGGCTCAAAATCAATTATACACTCAACAAAACAACTATGTACAAGCAATGTTAAATATCATTGCTACAAAAGCAACCTTAGAAAACGCATTAAACTTACCAATCAAATAATCACAACACAATGAGAAAAATATATTCATTATTAGCAATCACTATTATTTTAATTTCTTGTGGAGAAAAGAAAACAACCTCTGTAGCAGATTTAGTTTCTACAGGAACTTTACAAGAATTAACAGCTAAAAAGAAAGAAATATCAGCAAATTTAGAAGCTATTAACCAAGATTTAGAAGCTATTAACAATGCTATTTCAGAAAAAGATACTGTTAAAAAACTTCCGTTAATAACAACTTTAACAGCTAAATCTGAAGTTTTTACGCATTACTTAGAAATTCAAGGAAACGTAAAAACTAAACAAAACATTTTGGTTTACCCAGAAATGCCTGGTATTTTAAAAACCATTTTAGTTAAAGAAGGCCAAAGAGTTGCTAAAGGACAATTATTAGCTACTATAGACGATGGTGGAATGAGCAGCCAAGTTGCACAATTAGAAGCAACAACAGCATTAGCAAAGACTACTTTTGAGCGTCAAAAACGTTTATGGGATCAAGAAATTGGTTCAGAAATTCAGTTTTTACAAGCAAAAACAAATTACAAAGCGCAAGAGAATACATTAAAACAACTTAAAAGTCAATTGTCTAAAGCTTCTGTAAGAGCTCCTTTTTCTGGTGTTATTGATGATGTAGTAAAAGAACCTGGTACAGTATTAGTTGGTGGCCAAGGTTCAGAAATTTTTAGAATTGTGAATCTAAACAACATGTATGTAGAAGCAGAAGTGCCAGAAAGATACATTACTAGTATAACTAAAAATAAAGAAGTAAAAGTTTCTTTTCCTGTTTTAGGAGAAACTTTAGA
Organism: Polaribacter sp. Asnod6-C07; assembly: GCF_045063625.1. Lineage (NCBI taxonomy): Bacteria > Pseudomonadati > Bacteroidota > Flavobacteriia > Flavobacteriales > Flavobacteriaceae > Polaribacter > Polaribacter sp. Asnod6-C07. Next base: position 1,193,292 of record NZ_JBEFOF010000005.1, read on the forward strand.
AAGTTCTGTAAAACAAGTGGGTAGTTTTATCAATCCTAATAACAGATCTTTTAAAATAGAAGTGCCTGTAACCAATAAAAGTGGTAATATAAAACCAAATTTAACAGCCAAACTTCAAATAAATGATTATTCGCAAAACGAAGCCATTTTAATTCCACAAAGTATCATATCAGAAAATGCAAATGGAGAGCAATTTGTTTATGCTATTAAAGGTAAAAATGCAGATAACGAAGCTGTTGCAGAACGATTAATTATTAGAACTGGTAAAACACAAGGTAATTATATAGAAGTTTTAGAAAACCTTTCTGTAGGCACAGAAATTATTGATGAAGGTGCACGTAGTGTAAATAATGGACAAACTGTAAAAGTTATCAATATAAAATAATTAATGATGACAGAACAAAAAAAACAAGTAGATAAAGAGTTTAAATTATCAACTTGGGCAATTCAAAATAAAACAACCATTTATGTAATAATGGCTGTATTATTCTTCTATGGTATTTCTGCGTATTTAACCATGGCAAGAGAAAATTTTCCAGAGGTAAAAGAAACTAAAATATACATTAGCACTGCTTATCCTGGTAATACAGCAGAAGATATAGAAAAACTGATTACAGATCCTATAGAAGATCAAGTAAAAACAGTTAGTAATGTTGTAGAAGTTACCTCAACATCGCAAGAAGATTACTCTATTGTTATTGTTGAGTTTGATGAAAACATTTCAGTTGAACTTGCAAAACAAAAAGTTAAAGACGAAATCTCTACAGAAACTTCTAGTGAAGATTGGCCAACGTTTAATGGCGCAAAAATAGAACCTAATGTGTTCGATTTAAGTATGTCTGAAGAAATGCCTATTTCTAACATTAATATTTCTGGTGATTATCCTATTTATAAATTAAAAGAATTTGCAGAATATTTACAAGATGAAATAGAAGATTTATCAGAAATTAAACAAGCAGACATTCGTGGAGCACAAGAAAAAGAAGTAGAAGTTGCTGTAGATATTTATAAAATGATGGCTGCAAAAGTTAGTTTTAACGACATTACTTCTGCCATTAGCAATGGAAATGTAACCATGTCTGCAGGTAATTTTATTACAAGCGGACAAAGAAGAACTGTTAGAATTATAGGTGAAATTGATGAGCCAGATGCGCTAGAAAATTTTGTAATAAAATCAGAATTTAATAACCCTATTTATTTAAAAGATGTTGCAACTGTATCTTTTAAAGACAAAGACAGAACAACCTTTGCAAGAGAAAGAGGAGAACCTGTTGTAATGTTAGATGTTAAAAAACGTGCAGGAGAAAACATGGTTGCTGCTTCAGAACAAATTAAAGAAATTGTAAACGAAGCCAAAGAAAACTATTTTCCTAAAGATTTAAAAGTTACCATTACTAATGATCAATCAGACAAAACAATTGGTCAAGTAGACGATTTAGTAAACAACATTATTTTTGGTGTTGTTTTAGTAGTAACTGTTTTAATGTTTTTCTTAGGATTTAAAAATGCAGTATTTGTAGGTTTTGCAATACCAATGTCTATGTTTATGTCTTTAATGATATTAAACATGCTAGGTTATACTATGAACACAATGATTCTTTTCGGATTAATCATGGGGCTAGGAATGCTGGTAGATAATGGAATTGTAGTTGTAGAAAACGTATATCGTTTAATGGACGAAGAAGGCATGAATAGAGTTGAAGCTGCCAAAAAAGGAATTAGCGAAATTGCTTTTCCTATTATCATTTCTACTGCAACAACAGTTGCCGCTTTTATTCCATTAGGTCTTTGGCCAGGAATTATGGGAGATTTTATGGTATTATTACCAATAACATTATCTACAGTATTAGGATCATCTTTATTAGTCGCAATTTTCTTTAACTCTGTTTTGGTTTCTCAATTTATGAGTGTAGAAGATGTAGATATGCCAATGCAAAAAATTGCCATTTTAACTGGTGTAATGACCATTTTTGGAATTATCACATTATTAACAGGTGGAGCATATAGTGCTCTTGGAGCATTAATGATTTTTACAGCAATTATGCTTTGGATTTATAGATTGTTTTTAAGAGGATGGTCTAACAGTTTTCAAAATAAAATATTACCAATTTTAGAAGGTTGGTACGAAAAAAGATTAAGAAACTCATTATCTGGTAAAAAACCATACTTCTTAGTAGCCTTAACCTTTATTTTACTAATTGCTTCTTTTATGGCTTTTGGTTGGTCTTTAAAAACACAAAGAACAAAAGTTGAATTTTTTCCTGATAACAAACCCAACCAAATTATTGTTTATATCGAATATCCAGAAGGTACAGATATCAAAAAAACTAATGAAATCACTAAACTTATAGAAAAGAAAGTTGAAGACGTTTTATATAGTGATGAATATATGGATGGTGACCATAACTTTATGGTAGAAAGTTTAGTTTCTCAAGTTGGTGAAGGTGCAGGAAATCCACAAACTGATGGTGGTTCTGCTGCAGAAATGCCTCATAAAGGTAAAATTACAGCTTCTATGAGAGAGTATAAATATAGAAGAGGTTTAGACAGTGAGTTAATGCGTCAAAAGGTGCAAAAAGGCTTGGTTGGTATTTATCCAGGAGTATTAATTTCTGTTGAAAAAGATTTAAACGGACCTCCTGTTGGATCTCCAATTAACATAGAAATTGAAGGTGATGATTATGCTGAGTTAATTCTTACTGCTCAAAGAATGAGAGATTTTATCAACACAAAAAGCATTGTTGGTATAGACGAATTAAAGATTGATGTTAACAAAGACAAACCTGGTATGGAGGTTTTAGTTGATCGTAAAAAAGCAGGTGAATTAGGTGTTTCTTCAGGGCAAGTTGGGCAACAATTAAGATCATCTATTTTTGGTAGCAAAGCTGGTGTTTATAAAGAAAAAGGAGAAGATTACGATATTTATGTTCGTTTTAATAAAGAAAACAGATATAATACGAGTGCACTTTTTAATCAGAATATTATTTTTAGAGATATGGCTTCTGGACAAATAAAAGAAATTCCGGTTTCTACTGTTGCCACACAAAGCAATAACTCTAGTTTTAGTGCTATTAAACACAAAGACATTAAAAGAGTAGTTACTGTATATTCTGCTTTAGCTCCAGGGGAAACAGATGCAGCTGCAGTTGTTGGTAAAATTCAGGCAGAAATGAAGAATTTTAAGAATTTACCAAAAGGTGTAAAAATAGATTATACTGGTCAAATTGAAGAACAAAACAAACAGATGGCATTTTTAGTAGGTGCATTCTTTACAGGTTTGGCATTAATTTTCTTCATATTAATTTTCCAATTTAACTCGGTTTCTAAACCAACAATTATTATGATTGCTATTTTCTTAAGTTTTATTGGAGTCTTTGGAGGAATCGTTATTTCTGGTAGTTCTTTTGTTATTATGATGACAATGATGGGTATTATATCTCTTGCTGGTATTGTTGTAAATAACGGAGTTGTATTATTAGATTATGCACAATTATTGATTGATAGAAAGAAGCATGAATTAGGTTTAGGCGAAAATGAATATTTAGAAAAAACTGATTTATTCGAATCTATAGTTAGAGCTGGTAGAGCACGTTTAAGACCAGTTTTATTAACTGCAATTACTACAATTTTAGGTTTAATACCGTTAGCAATTGGTTTAAATATTAACTTTTTTACTTTATTTACAGAATACAATCCTCATATTTATTTTGGAGGTGATAACGTTGTTTTCTGGGGGCCTTTAGCTTGGACAGTAATTTATGGTTTGTTGATTGCTACATTTTTAACTTTAATTGTAGTTCCAATTTTATTCTTCTTAGTTACACAATTTAAAATTTGGTTAAAAAGAAAAACAGCACCTAAAGCAATAGCTTCTTAAAAAAGAAGAAAAAATATTTTTTAGTTAGTAGTTAGTTAAAAGGGTTAAAATTATAATGATTTTGGCCCTTTTTTTTAAGTCTTATCACCTTTTTAAATACAATTTTGTCTTTTCTTCTAAAATCTGCGCTTCATATTCAAAATCAGAAGTCCAATTAAATTCGAAAACATCAAAACCACCAAAACATTCTGTTGGTTGTAAATCAAAAGCTTTTAAAGTCATTAAAAAACGATCTATACCACCAAAAGGATAATTTCCGGTCGAAAATTTTACGATTCCTTTGTTGTTTTCTGTTTTTTCTAAACTATCTAAATTAACCTCAAAACCATCTTCTAAATAATTAAGTAAAGAAAGGTTGTATTCATTAATTAATTGGCTTTTAGCATTTTCTAAAGAAAAATAGCGTTCTAAAAATTGCTTAGCATACTCAGGAAAAAGAGTATCAAACAATTTCCTTTTTGGCCTGTCTTCATCGAAATACGCATCAATTTCTTCTTCTGTTGCAGTTTCCCAATCTATTTCTAGTTTTTCCTCTTCATATTCACCAATTCTAAAAGCATCCATATGATTGTAAACTACTTTAAAATCTTTAAATTTTTCTAATTCTGTTATTGTAAACTTAATATAGAGCATCTATTTTAAATTAAATTGATAGTTCGTTTTTATGCATTTTAAGATGAATTTTATTTTGTTCTTTATCTATAAACGTATAAACTGTAAAACACATTTCATTTTTATCTTCATGTAAAACATTCATAGAACTAAAACCTAATTCTAATTTTGGATTTTTATATTTTTTAGACAAATGTGCTAACAAAACTTTAAAAATTGCTTCATAATTTTCTTCAAAATAATGGATTGCATTTATTTGAATATCACTCATACTATGCAAATAACTCAAACTAATATTGTCTGCATATAAATTGCAATACCCATCAGTTTTCTGATTTTCATCAATTTTACTACCAGAATCATCTACTTTTCTAAAACCCTCTGTAGATGAAATATATACATAATCATCATAATCTCTAGTTTGCATATTTCTAATTTTAGTAAAAGTATAAAATAAATTAACTTCTATTATTTCTTAATAAAAACCTCTAACTCTCAAATTTACTGAATAATAAGTTGTTTATTTTAAACAAATAAATTTTCATTAAATTTAACATCAGAAAAAACAATCTATGAAAAAAATCTTTTTTTTAATTTTCTTGATGTTTGTTTTACCTTTTTTTGCGCAAGAAAACGGATCTAGAGGAACACTTACAACAAGTAATAAAAAAGATACAATTAAGGGAGTTAAAAGAGCTTTAGTAATCGGAATTTCTGATTACAGTTCATCTAATTTAACTCTTAAATATGCAGATGATGATGCTGAACTTTTTAAAAGCTATTTAACTAAAATTGAAAAGGTTAATGAAGAAAACATTACTCTACTTACTAATGAAAACGCCAATTCTTTTAATATTTTAACAGGTCTTAAAAACTTAAAAAATAGTGCCAAAAAAAATGATATTATCTATTTGTTTTTTGCTGGCCATGGAGATGTTGTAGATAAAGATAATGTACAAGAACAATTGGGTTTTTTATTGGCTTATGACGTAAATCAGAATAGAGAATTTTATGGCACTCAAGGTGTAATTCCTTTTAATAACATTAGTAATACTGTTAACGAAATTGCGAGTAAAGAAGCTAAAATAACCTTAATTTTAGATGCTTGTAGGTCTGGTTATTTATCTGCAGATGGTACACAAAACAATCTAAAAACATTTAATAAATATCTACAAAATTCCACAAAATTACTTAGCTGTAACCCTAATGAATTGTCTTACGAAGGCGATAATTTAAAAATAAGCGAAGGCAAAATTGGTCATGGTTATTTTACTTATTATTTAGTTTTGGGTTTAATGGGTGCTGCAGACAATTTGGTACAAGATAACAAACTACAATCTTTTGAGTTGCAAATGTTTTTAAATACAACTGTAAATTCTGCAACCAATAACAAACAAACACCTATTGTAAAATCTAAATCTTCTGCAGATATTTTTAAAGAAGTACTTTCTTTAGATAAAAAAGAGGCTTTAGAGCAGGTTCAAAATCCGTCAGGAATAAAAAATATTTTGGCCTCTAGAAGCAATGCTAACACCAACGAAAAAGGTTTAGATTTAAACTCTAAATTGATACAACAATTTAATAATGCTTTAGCTAATAAAAATTATTATGGTAAAACTTCTAGTGCTTACGAAACCATAAAAGAAGCCATAAAAGAAGAAAAAATTGCTGATGGTGTTATTCAATTAATGAAAAATAAGTTGGTTGTGGCTCTCTCTATAAAACCTCAACTTTTAATTAATGATTATATAGGTAATGTAGAAAACTTACCAAATGGAAACGTATTTACAAAGAATGCTAAACACCTTGAAATTTGTTTAGATTTATTAGACAAAGACAATTATAGTTACAACCGAATTTTAACTAGTAAGCTTTTTTTAGAAGCTTATGCTATCATAAAAAATAAACAGTTTAACAAATACCCTGTTGCAAAAAGAAAACTGAATGAAGCCCTGCAAAAAGAAAAAAAAGCGGCTTATATTTATAATGCTTTAGGTATCGTTTTAAATTATGAAGAAGATTATAAAGAATCAGAAAAAAATTATAAAAAAGCTAATCAATTAATACCTACTTGGTATTTTCCTATTAATAATCTTGGTGTAAATTATTATGAACAAACAGATTATACTTTAGCAAATAAATATTTTAATAAGGTTTTATCTAAAGATCTTAAAAATAAAAATACTAACCATAATTTAGGCGCAGTTGCAGAAAATTTAGGTAGGTACCAAGAAGCCGAATATTACTATCATCAAGTAAAAAAACAAAGTGGAGAATATTTATCAATATCCCTCAGAAATTTAGGGAAACTTTATAAAAGAAAAGGGAATATAAAACAAGCTGAGACGTATTTTTTAAAAGCTCTAGAAAAAGACCCTAAAGATGTAAACGCATTATTTGATTATGCTAATCTTTTAATTGATGAAAGTATAAATCCACAAAAAGCAGTAAAGTTATTAAAGAAAGCAATAGAATTAGAACCTTATTTATCTAAAGGATATGCAGAGTATGCTGGTTTTTTAAGACGTTTTCCCAAAAACGATAATGATTTAATTAAGGCAGATAGCCTCTTTAATATTGCTATAAAAAACAATCCTTTTTATACTTGGTCTTATGCAAGTAGAGGTTGGTTATTTTACAAACAAAAAGAAAATGAAAAAGCCTTGACTTCTTTTAATGATGGTATAAAAAACAATCCTAAAAAAGCAAGTTCATATTACTATTTAGCTAGTTTTTACAATACTGGTTTAAACAAAAAATCTCTTGCAAAACAATATTTCGAAAAATCTTTACAAATAGATTCCTTTTATATGCCTGCTTATAAAGGTTTAATTGAATTGTTAAACTCAGAAAACAAATTTGATGTTTCTGTAGATATGCTAAATAAAGTTATTAAAAGAAATAGCAAAGCACCAGATTTATACAATCTTTTAGGGAATACTTATTATGCCCAGAAAGAGTATTTAGAAGCTATAAAATATTATCAAAAAACAATAAGTGTAGATAGCACTTATGCTAATGGTTATTTAAATTTAGCCTACAGTAAACTTGTTACCAAAGATTATAAAAATGCCTCTAAGTACTTTAAATTATCTGCCAAATACAATCCATATAAAAATAAAACAGTTAATTTTTCTAAATTATTTTTACTGCAAGCCAGAAAAGCAAAAAGAAAAAATGATGTAAAGGAAACCAAAAACATATTAGAACAGGCCTATAATTTAGACAGTAATATAGAAACCGTTTTTATGCAATTAGAATTGGCTTATCTTACAAATGAATTGAAAAATTCATCCAATTTAATTACTGAATTAAACAGCTTTTCTGCATCTAAAAGTTGGCAAATAAAAAAATACGAGTTGTTTGTAAAAGCTTATTTAGATCTTAAAAATTTAGAGAAAGCAAAATTTTACTTCGCAGAATATAAGAAAACAAACCCAATACCAAATGCAATGTTGCAGGTACTCTTGTTATCCTTAGAAAATAAAAATAAAGAAGCAAAAGAACTACTAAATACTATAAACCCTCTACTATTAAGAGATACTTATTTAAAGAGAAAATACAGCAACTCAGCAATTAATATCATTAAAAAATTACAAGAATGAAAAATAAAACAATAATTAATTTACTAATTATAGCACTTATAAGTTTTAGTTTAAATGCTGGGGTTAATCTTAAAAATGGTAATTTCTATATTTCTTATACAGATGTTTTATTAAAAAATTATAACTCTGCTTTTAAAAAAATTACAAGAACTTACAATTCTAAATCTACAGAAATAGGTTTGTTTGGTTTTGGTTGGGGTACAAAATTTGAAACCTCAATTACGGTTTATCCTGATGGAACTTTAAGGGTAAAAGAATATGGTGCAGGAGGAAAAACTGTTTATTCTTCTAATTTTATTTCTGATGATTTAACGCAATTAATGATAGATGATTTAATAGAAATAATGCAAGAAGAAGGTGATTTAGAAATGAACCCGACTGCGATTACAAACCAAATAAATACCTTAAAAAACGACATAAATACGCGTTTAGAAAAATGGGATAAATATGTTAAAAAAGGCTTATTAGAATATCCAACAGATTTTCCTATTGGGTCTGAATGGGAAAGTTTTACAAGGGGTAATCAAAAAATTACGCTAACTAAAGAAGGTTTTGTTAGAAATCAAAAAAACAAAAACGAAAGAGAAGTTTTTAATACTAATGGCAAATTAATTAAATACGATTTAGGTGATGGTAATTTTACAATTTTAGAATACACCAACAATACTATTTCTAAAATGATAACTGGTGATGGAACTGAATTAATTTTTGAAACTAATAAAGATGGCTTTGTAACCAAAATTTACTTTAAAAACATAGATTCTGAAAAAAGTTCTAGTTATAAATATGATGATAATACCTTAATTTATAATAAAGACATTGCATACAATCATTATGGCTATACTTATGATGAAAATAAAAATCTAACAAAAATTCTCTATAATCCTGTAAGATTTAAATCAGAAAAAGAAGATGTACAGCTAATGTCTTATCATCCAAAAACATCTTATATAAAAAGTATAACAGACAGAAAAGGAGATACTATTTCTTACGAATACCCTATATTTTATAAAGAAGATGGTACAAAAGACGACAATCATTATGCAACCAAGGTTACCAAAAAAGGATACAATGAAAAACTAATAACCAACATTTATGAATACTTTATAGGGGCTAAAGGAAATGGAGAAACCTATTCAAAAAAAATTATTACCACCATAAATGGGATAAAAACAGCAACAGAATATGATGAAATTTGCAGCAAACCTATAGAAATTTCTAGAGGTAAACACACCACCAATTTTAAATATAATAACAGGTGTTTATTAATAGAAAAACATTCTACAAAAGGAGATTCTATTGCTATGAAATACCACCCAACATCAGAAAAATTAACCTATGTAAAAAATGATTCTGGTATTTTTGAGTTTACGTATGATGAAAATTTGAACTTAACAGACGTGCAAAAAAATAAAAATCAGTGGGTTAAATTAGTTTACGATGGTAATAATAAAATTACAACAATGACTGATGGTAATAAAACAACAGGCAAAACTAGAACTCTAACTTTTTTATACAATAAAATAGGAAAGCCTATTAAAATAGAAATGAAAGATGTTGGCGCCATAAATGTTACTTATGATAAATATGGTGAAATAGAACGTGTAGCCAGCGAAGATGGTCATAAAATGGCTTTACAAGTTACGCAAGCTTTCCAGAGCTTATTGCAATTGGTAAAACCATCTGGAGTTAATTTAAATATGTAAAAGAACACTAGTTTACCAAGCTTTTAGAATAACATTTTTATTAATTTCTCTAATATCTGGTATTTGTTTGCCTTTTGTTAACTCAATAACCTCTTTTAAAACTTCTGCTATAAAATCTTCAGTTAATGGTATGGTTTTCTTTATACCTTCTTCAGTAACGCTATAAGAGCCCATTTTACTTTTTAAAATTTTTAAATAAGCAGAGGTAAAAGCACCATTACTTAATTCTTTATTCTCGAAAGCAACATCTGCACCAGAAGAAGCTGATAAAATAGTTACACCAGATTTAGATAAAAAATCATCGAATAAAGTAGATACAATATCAGACATTTTAAACTTAGGTGCTTTTTTGTTGGTTTGTGTTACAGTTCCTCTTTTTCCTTGCTCACTAACAGCTGTTTTGTTATTATTAGAATCAACAATATCTAAAGTATTACCTGCATGACAAGTATCCATCAACAATAATTTATTTATGGCTTTGGTGCTAGATAAACTATTAATAAGCGTTTTAAATGCAACACCATTTTTAGTAACATCATTAAAATCCATATTATGAGGTGCATAGTAATAATTGTTCTTTTTATCTAAAACTCCATGACCTGCAATAAAAATAATTACCTGATCTTCTTGTTTTGTATTCTTTAAAAAGTCAATTATTTCTGATTCAATATTTTCTTTAGTAGCCTCTTTATTTGTTATTTTTTTAACAAAGGTTTTATTAAAAGAGAAAGGGGTTGATTCTGATAAAATTTTGTTTGAACTAAAACCTCCATAGTTAAAATCACTCACTAAAGAAGGTGAAGATTTTATAAATTTTGGAATAGAATTAACGATAGACATTCCTTTAATATTATATTCCTCATCAATAAATGTCTTGGTTTTTAAAATTGTACCTTCTAAATTATAAGTAGTTATTTTAAATCTAAATTCATTTAATTTACTACTTAAAACTGTAATTTTCTTACCATCATCAGAAATAGAAACTTTATCACTGTATGTTATTTTTACAGGAATTTTTGTTGGAATTTCATCTTTAGATAATTTTTGTAGATATAAAAAATCATCATATCCAGAAAACAATAAATAATTCCCATTATTTGATAATGATTTAAAATTTGCACCTAAAGTATCCCAACTTTCCATTGAAATTACTTCATCAGAAAAAATATACTTATCTGTTTTATAAGTTACTGTGTCTTTTTTATTCGTTTTATCGTTTGCAATAATTGTTTGGAATTCGTTTCTATTAGTAAGTTTTGTAAAATAAAACCAATTACCATTTTTTAAAGGTTGTATTTTACTGAAGTCAACTTCATCTTTTTTAAATGGTAAAAGAACTTCTTCTGGTTTTTTTGAATTAAAATTATATGAATAAATTTTATTATTAGAAGATCTAACATAAAATTCATTTTTATTGGGAGCTATAAAAATTTGTTGATTTGAATAAAGATCTATTTTAAAATCTTTTGGCAGGTTTATTTCTCTAACCTTTTGAGTTTTAAAATTCCAAATAAAACTTTTTTCATTTTTAATTTCTAACCAAATTTCACCTTCTAAATCTATAGAGTACAAATTGCCAAGAGAAGTATATTCACCCAAATATCTATTGATGCTAGATAAATTATTGTTTTCTAGATTTTGTAATGTGTATTTATCACCCAAAAAATCATCATTAAAATTTTTGATAGTAACAGAGTCTAACTTGCCATATAAATTGGCAATATCAAAAGCATCTTTATCTGCAAAAGTTAAGTTGTAAGCTTCTTGTTTGTATTTAGAAACACCAATACTTAAAACGTATAAATCTCCTTTTTTATTCGTATTTTTTAATTGATTATTTGGTTTTACTTCAACAAAAGTATTGTTGTTTGTTCTTAGTGAAGTTGCCTTTTTTAGCAATGTTAAATATTCTTGATTTGGCTTACCAAAAACATTTAATACTTCTGCTGGCTTATAAAGATTTTGATCTGCATTTTTAAGTGATATTTTTTTATCATCTTTAGTAACAAACAAAAAATCATTAGCATTTGTGTTACTAAAATAATGATTATTAGCATCGTAAAAAATATGCTCTTTTTCTGATGGATGAAACATACCACCAATTTCTTTTAATGTTTCTGTATCTACTACACTAATTTTACCATTAGCATAACTAATCATTAATTTACTAGCATCTTTGTTAAAGGAAACAGATTTAATAGGTTCTAAATAATCTTTTTCAATTCTTTTTTCACCTACAATAACACCAACATTTTCAATTACCAATGCTATTTTGTTATTCTTGTAATCTAACTCATTAACATAAATAAATGGTTTTTTTTCTGATTTAAAAGTATCATCATCATTAGGTACAAAAAATATACTTTCATTTTCGAACACATATTTTTCTTGTGAAAAATATTTATAACTCACAACAAAACCATTTTCTGCTTTATGTAGAAGAAAGTGTGTGTTTTTAAGTTTTTCTTCTAAAATAACCGTCTTTATATCTACTCTTACCTGAGCCAGGTTTTCATCATTTATGGTTAAAATATGTTTTGCTCCTTCAGAAAATTTTGCGAATTTATACAGCCCAGTAAACTCTTTCACTACATTATTTTCTACTAGAGCCAAAGGTTGAGGCTTTGTATGACCTGTATTAAAGTATTTTTTTGGGCTTAAAAGTAATTTGTTAGAAGCTGCATCAAAATCTATAATACTAAAATATTTATCTTTTATTTTATAGAGTTTGGTTACTTTATCATCTATAAAACTATACTTAAAAATATAACTTTGGTTTGTACTTAAATCAGAACCTCTAAATAGTACTAAACCTGTTTTTTTATCAAAAAAAGGATTGTCTGTATAAAATGAAACTTTATGATTTAACTCTAAATAATCTTTAAAACTTAGTGTATTAAAACGATTATTAAATGTGCCAGAAGTAAAATATTTTACCTGTAACTCATAATTACTTAAAAAATTTGATTTTTTTAATACAGAGCCTTGTACTAAAAAACTATCATCAGGTAAAAAAATAGCTTCATAAAATTTTTGAGGAAAATTTGGGTAAGAATTTACTGTTTTTCTGTTTTTAATAGTAGAAATTGTAAAATTAGCAATTGAATTATAAGTATTAAAAACATTAGAAGTTACCAATTTATTATTGCTAATAAAATCTCCTGAATACGCACCTTCTTTAATATTTATATTACTTAAAGTAAGCTTGTTGTTTTCTAAACTTAAAACAATTGGATTTTTAGGAAAATTACTTTTTTCTGTTATAATTATTTTCTTTTTATCTAAAAAATCATCAACAATTGAGGTTGAAAAAATGGTAGAAAACCAAGGAATTGTTACCTCTGGTTTTGCTTCTCTTTTGCCATTTGTATAGCTAAAAACAGATAAAATATTCTCTTTATTGTTTATTGTTATCGTATATAATTTGTTGATTTTTTCATTAAAAAAGGGATATAAAACTTCGTTTGTATCTTCTACTTTACTTTGCCAAAGTATTTGGTTGTTTTGTAAATCTCTATAAACTAAATTTTGGCTTTTAAGATTAGTTTGTTCTAAATAAGCAATATGTGTACTATCTTTATTAATGGTTGCAACGTTTACATTTGTATTTGGTTTAAAAGATTTAAATAGTTGAAATTTATCATTTAAAACGCTAACCAAAAAAGACGTTGCTGTTGTGTTACTTTCAGAAATAATTGTAAAAGGGCTTTTTTTATTACTGATAACATTGCCTTTAAATACGTTTTTTACTAAAACCTTACCTTTTGAATCTAGAATCCAGAGTGAGTCTTTACTTTTAAAAAACAAACCTTTTCCATCAAAAATTAAACGTGGACTTTCAATTAAACAATTGTTTCTTTTTTTTAAGGTACTATGATAGGTAAAATTGTCTGTATTGTATTTTAATATTTTTCCAGATTTATCAATTGTTATTATTCTTTCGCCACCTTTTGTTACGAGAATATCTGTAATTTGATCTGAATGATGATCTTTTAAATGAAGCTTATATGTGTCTTGAGAATAACTTTTATTTATTAAGCCTAAAAGGATAAATACATAAAAAAATAATGCTCTTTTGTTATTTTTCATAGCTTTTCATTTTTAGTTTTTTAATAGTAAATCCACCTGTTTTTTAGATTTGTAAAGTGTATCTTTTTCTCTTTTATTAAATTCTTTTTCAGAAACTATTTCAAAAACATTAAAGACTTTGTTACTATCTAAAGAGTCTTCTGTGGTAACTGTCCATTTATAAACACCTTTTTTAAATGGTAGTAAAACACCTAAACTATTGGCATAATCTAATCTGTATTTACCTGCAATATTGTTGGTTTCTGCGTTTATAATCCAGAGGTAAAATTCTTTTTCTCCAGTTGAATTCCAATTAAAATTTACAAAAGAATTAGAAGTAAAATAAGCATAGTTTTCTGGTGAATTTAAGAATTCGTTTCCTCTAAAAACAGCTCCATAAATACTCTTTTTTTCTTCTATTTTTAAAAACTTTTTATAGACATAACTCAAATATCTTTTACTAACGGATTTTGAAGTATTTGCTATTTTTTTTTGTTTAATTTGATGAAACGAATATGTGCCTTTGTCTAATATTTGATACATATTCGAAGCATTATCTAATAAAATTACATTTCCGTTTGCAATAGTTAAAGATGATTTTACATCAACTAAAAAACCCACAAATACTTTCTTTTTAGTCTCTTTTAAAGTAACATTACCTTTTACTTGATAAACTACTAATTGCGATTGTGCAAAAGTGTTAATTGCACAAAATATTAAACAAAAAATGATTATTTTTTTTTGAATGAAAGCCATTTTTTTATGGGTAAATTATTAAAAAAATCAGAATAAGGCATCATTTCTATAGCCAAAACAGGACACAAAATTATGAGTGCTACAGAAAATTTTATCCCTTTTGTAAAAAACAAAAGTGATATCCAAATCATTAAAATAGAATAGGTTAATTGAAATATTTTTTCTATTAATGTTTCGTGTGTAAAACCTTTACTGTAAATTATTACAAACAACCAAGAGGTTAAAAAAGTAACAATAAGGTTAATTATTATTAAAATAAAAGTTGGTGTTTCTTTAATAAAATCTTCCTTAATTAAAGAGTTTATAATATTTGCATGCACTGTAACACCATACATATCTGGTATTGTTTTACCTGTAAAATTTGTATTTATAGGTGTAAATTTCTTGTCTAAAATATCATTTACGTTTCCTAAAGGCAATCCTAAATAACCTAAAATAACTACTTTGTTTTTTAAATATGGTATGGTTTCTTGTAACATAACATCATTAAAACTCATGTGCAAAAACTGCTGATAATTACCATAATATTTAATAGGCCTAACACCAGAATTCATTGCGATTTCTTTTTTAGAGGCTTTAGAAGCTATTTGATACGAAAATGAAGAAAGACTATCCTTTTGGGTTACAAAATCTCTAATTACATTGTTTTTATCTGCTACCGGATTAAAATTAACAAACCCTTGATTAGAAAAAGCAAACATTTTGTGATTCTGAATATTTGGATACACATAAGAACCCACCAATAAATCTTGATGTTCTTTTATGGTTAATGCCAAAATTGAATCTTTAAACTGATCTTTTTGTTCTCTAAAAACAGCATCTACTCCAAT
This sequence comes from Polaribacter sp. Asnod6-C07, assembly GCF_045063625.1. Lineage (NCBI taxonomy): Bacteria > Pseudomonadati > Bacteroidota > Flavobacteriia > Flavobacteriales > Flavobacteriaceae > Polaribacter > Polaribacter sp. Asnod6-C07. The sequence goes on from NZ_JBEFOF010000005.1 coordinate 1,208,746, forward strand.
AACTTTTGGAGATTGATTTGCCAAATGATCTATTAAAAAAGCTAATTCTTCTCTATCTCTGTTTTCTATATTTACAAGAATAATATCAGAATTTACTTTATCATATTTAAATATGTTTTTAGATTGTACTAAATCTAAGTAACTAAAATCATCGAAAGCATCTTCTATAAAGTCAAAAACAGAAATATTAAAAAATATAAAAGACAACAAACCTAGTGCTATGTATGTAAATATGGTATGCTTAAATGCTGATTTCATTACCCTTAAAGTTGCTTTTAGGCTAAAATAATCAATAATTTATTAATTTATTGACTTGTTGTATTTTATAAGAAACTTTCTTTATTTTTACAAAAATGATAACTATGTCTTTTAGAAAAAATACACTTAAAATTATTACAAGTTTCTTTATTTTAACCTTATTATTTTCTTCTTGTGCAAGTCATCAAAGATCTAACATACCTTCTAATGAAAATTTTGTTGTTGAGTTAACAAAGCCAAAATCTAGAGGTAGTTTAGTAGATACAGCCATAGAAGGTCTTTTTATGGGGGCTAAATATTTGGTTGATAATTCTACTAAAAAACTAATAAACACCTACACCAACTCAATTTCTATTAACGATTATTACAATAATTTTAGTGGCGAAATTGCAAAAACTTATACAGGTATTCAATTAAAAAAATATGCAAATCCAATTGAAGCTGAGCAAAAAGCGGAGATGAAGTCAATAATGACTAGAGAAATAAAACCTGAACAAAAATCTAGAGGAATTGCAAAATCTTCTTTAATTATGGAAGATATTTTTCCAAAAGAAAATGAAGATTTATTAAACTTTCATGCAGTTATTAATTTTGAAAGTGATAAAGATAACCCTGGTGTAACTCGTTTAAGTTTTAATGAATTAAGAGTGTTTTTCTCTAAAACAAAAGTTTTTAAGGATGAAAACTTAAATGCACGTGTTTTAATTTCTATAGAAGGCCAATGGAGAAGTACTGATGGCTCACCACAAACAGCAACTTTAATTGAGCAAGAATACGATTTTAAAAATATTAAATATGGTTATGAAAACCAGATTGATGAACCTATTTTAACTAAATGGTATTATGACATTCCTATTTTTTCTGAATTGGAAGAAAACGCTACTTATGGTGTTGTAAAAGTAAATGTGCAACTAGAAGAATATGAAGGCAACAAGAGTAAATATTTAAACAAATTACCTTCTATTTTAAGTGATAATAAAAGTGCTATTATTAAAAATGGGTCTTCAACTATTAATAAAATTGTAGAGTAAATTACTCCTTTACAATTTCATAAATTATTTCGGTTGTATAGCCATCTACTTCTGAATTATTTATAACATGACTTTTACTTTTGTATATTAAGTCAATAGGAACTTCAGTTCCAAATCCTTTAATTGTATATTTTTCATATGGAGAGCTAAAAATCAGTGAACAATCTTTAAATATTACAGTCTCTCCTGGTTTAATCAAAGTTTCAAGATTATTACATTGGTCATTTGGCAAAAGTGGATAACTTTCTCCTTCTGAATTAATTTCGATACTTTTAAAAAATATTGATTTTTTTCCAGTATTTGTAACTTCAACAATTGCTAAAGTATTCTCTTTAATTAAAAGGGTGCCCAATCTATTATCATAATTAGGCTTTAAAATTTCGAATTCACCAGTGGTGTCTTTTTGTTTTACAGGAACTAACTTAAACGTAAATTTGTAATCAGGATTATTTAAATTTAGTTTTTTAGTTTGATTTTCTAAATTGACTTCGAATAAATAATTTAATTCAGAATTTGTATTGCTATAACTTCCAATATCTGGGTTAGGCACTCCAAACATTGAAAAAGAAGCCCAATGCATTGGATTATTACTAACTTCTTTTCTAAATCTATTAATCGCTATTTTAAGAGAATTGTGTGGTTCTAAATTAGAATTATTACTTTTTGTTAATTCACTAAAAAAAATAGTCATGAATTTTGCTGTTTCATAATCACTAACAGACCATAAACTCATTAAAACATGATTAAAACCTGCTATCTGAAAAGCTCTAGCCAAACCAATTGTGCCTCCAGAATGTGATTTTCCAAGACCTGTATTACATGCGCTTAAAACAGCCATTTTTTTATCTTGTATCGAATTGTGTGTTTTAAAAAAACTAGATTGGATTTCTCTAGCTGTCAAAAAATCATCGTAATTATTTTCATCAGATAAAACTAAAAAACTTTTGTCTAAAGGATTTTTATTGTCAGAACTACCATGTGTTGCAAAATATATTAAATCGATATCACTTGCATCTCTTTTAATATTTTTTTTTTGTGGCATTTTCATCACTAATAATTCTTGAATTACTTAAAGTTGAAGCTATTTCTAAAACTTCACTTTTTGTGTGTTTTAAATTAGAAAATTTAGATTTGTTAAAATCAGTTTTATAAATAAACAAAGGTTTTTTGAACTTAAAAAAATCTGAATTATATCTATATCTAGAAATTGTTTTTAATGTTGAATATATTTCAAATATGCTTGGTGAGATTGAATAACTCATTTTATCAATTAGATAACTAGAAGAGTTTAATTTAAGTGCTGCAAATGGTAAAGTGCCAATGTTTAAAGTTGGAACAATAATTATATGTTCAAATTCATTTATAAAAAAATCTTTTGGTAAAATTATTTTGTTAAGTTTCTGATAATTCTTCAAATTAGATTTTGAATTAGTAACAGTTCCTCTTAAATCAGTTTTATTTGTTTTAGAGTGTTTAAGTTGTTTTATATAGGAATTAGTTGAACTAACTAAATTTTCGAGTTCAGCTTTAATTATTGGTGTTTTCAAATAGTTTTTAACTCCATTCTTATCAATAAGGTTTATAATAAGTGTGTCCTTTTCATGCGTATAAATTAGAATTCCTATCTTTTTTTTATTGTAAAAAGTTTTTAATGCAAAAGAAAGATGATTTTCATTGAAATCTGATGGTACATCCCATTCTGGTATAATTCCTCTTGATACAGATAAATCTCTCATATTATCTTTATGCAGTTGAATTATTTCTGACATGTCATTTTGAGAACAAACAATAGATGAAAATGAAAAAATAAGAAACCCAAGTAAAATCTTTTTCATATTCTTTATTACTGATTACTCCTTTACAATTTCATAAATTATTTCGGTTGTATAGCCATCTACTTTATCAGAAACCACAATAACACCTTCTTGCCCTCTAGAATTTAAAAAAGTACTATTCATAAAATTAGCTAAAGGATTGCTTGTACCTCTTTCTCCAGAAACACCTCTATTTTTTATGGTTGATGCAATATTTATAGGGTAAGGAGAAGCAATACATTTTAAAACCAACTTTTCATAAGGTGGGCCATAGCTCATTATTTTATCATCAAAAAGTACTGTTTTTCCTTTTTTAATAAGTCTTTCTTGGTCGTTCATTTCAAATCCTTCACTAGGAAAAATACTGTTTATTTCTCCTTTAGAATTTACTTCTATTATAGTAAAATACAAATCTTTTTTTGAGTGATTTGTTACTTCGAAAACTAATCTGTCTTTACCTGGTACAATAGTTAAAACATTATTTTTTATTAATTCTTCTGGCTCACCAATTTCATTTTCTTCGGTAAGAATATTTAATTTTACGGGTAATGCTCTAAAGGTAAATTCGTATTTTTTGTTGTTAAAATTTAACTTTTTCATATAAGAACCATGTGCATATGTAGATAATGATTCTTTTAAGTTTGCAACTTTTTCTAGACTTATATTTTCTTCTATCGATGTGTATCCATTAGATGTAAACAAATTAAAAGTATTGTTTTTCTCTGTTAAAATAACATCAGATTTTATAGAGTCTACAAGATTACCAAGTTTTGTTGCGTTTAAAAAGTCTTTAATTTCTTTTTTAAATTTGGTGTTCTTAACACTTTTATCAAAAGAAACATTTAAAGAAATTTCTCCATAACTTTTCTTATCGATATAAATATTATAATCTTTTTCGTTTTTGCTTTTAAGATCTTTATCAAACAAAATATTGCTTTCATTAAATTTTGCTAAGACTACTTTTCCTCTCGCTAAAATTTTTGATGAATCCATTTCACTTAAACCTACAGGCATTAAAAAAACGGTTGTTCCTTTAAATATTCCTTGCAATTTACCTGCCTGAATTTTTACAGCATTACTTGTTAAAATATTCTTTATTTTAAAATATTCTTCTTGTTTTACATATTCATTTTTAAACAGTTTAATATTTTGGTCACCTTCTATTCCTGGATGCTGATTTGGCGAAAAAGTATTCATTTTAGCACAAATAACATCAAATAATTGTCTGTAGGTAAAGTTAGATCCTAAGTCGCTCATGGCTTCTGAAAAAGCGTAACTTAATGCTCCATAACCATCAGGATGTTCGTAATTTAATTCGTCTGCAGATGCACCAGAAATTAAAATATAAGGTGCTGAATTTTTATCTACTTTAACCTCATCAAACATGTCACTACCTGTTGCTTTTGCATCTTTGCTTGCTTTCCATCCTTCAGGTGCAAAAACTGTTTGTGTTCCTCTTGCTTTACCTCCTCTTGCAGAAGATCCTGAATGACAACTATCTAATAATAGTAATAACTGACCATCTTTACCTAAAGTATTTCTTATACCTGCTGTAATATTTGCCAATTCATCATCTCTAATATGGTTTTGCCCCTTGTAATTGTAAGAATAAGAAGCCATAGCATCTATAGGCACAATGGCTTCATCTTTATCATCGGCTTCATCTAATTTACCTTCAGTTTCACTATCAAAAATTGGTTGTCCATGGCCTGAATAATGTACAACAACAACATCGCCTTTTTTTATTTTATCTTCTTTTAACTCTTTAAATGCTTGTAAAATTCCTTTTTTGGTAGCTTCTCTGTCTATTAAAGTAGTTATATTTTCCTCTTTAAAACCTTGTCTTAATAAGGTTTCTTTAATTAAAGGAACATCGTTAGCAGAACTAATTGCACCCCAACCTGTACTTCTTGGGTAATCTCCAATAGCAATAATTAATGCATGTTTTGTTGTAGTGCTTTCTTGTGCTTTTGTAAAACCAATAACACAGAATAAAAGGAGTAAGAAATAAATCTTTTTCATAATTATTTATTTTAATTCAATTCGAAAAGGCTAAATGAAATTCCGAAATAATATCCAAAATCATACACAGATTTGGTAAATAAATCTATATCCGTAAAAGTAGCAGTATCACCTACTTCTAATCCGTTTTTTAACTTAGTTACTGTACCATAAGCTACTCCACCAGATAAAGACAACCTACTTTTACTACCTAAAAATATTGTTGGACCTAACAAAAAGTTAATACCTCTTGCTTCTCCAGACACAGGAATTGATACTCCAAAAGAACCTCCAATATTAAAACTTTCGCTAATTACTGGATAAAAATTAATCATTGTACTTAGGTTTGGTGTTGAACCATTACCAGTATCTTCTCCAATAATATTATTTTCATCTATAAAAAACTCTTTAGATTTAGAACCAAAATTATTTAAAGTTAAAGCAACACTTGTGTTAATTTTAAAACCTCCTTTAGAAAATAGATTTAAGCTTCTTGTTTTTATCAAGTTAGCTTCTGCACCTTCTGTTTGTGCCAATTCGCTTTGTATAAATTTAAGTTCTATACCTACTTTATCTGCCTCAATAATATAATCGTAGGTTTGTTCAAAGTTAGAAGCTTCTAAACTTGTATATAGGTTTTTAATTGTATTTAAACTTTCTGAAGTATTAGTTTGTTTAGCATTTAGACTCAATTTTAATGCTTCTAAATTTTTAAATGCATTATTGGTTTGCACTAATTCGCCTCTAGACATTGGTTTTTCGCTATCTAAAGTCTCATCAATTTCAGAACTAATATTGGCAATTTCATTTTGTAATTCTCTAGTATCTTCTTTTACAGCATTGTCTAAATTATATAAAAATGTATAATAATTTTCTTTAGGATTTGGTATTCTAGCATCCATAAATTTAGAAGATGACTCTTTTAAATTTTTAAGAATTTCTGTTTTATCGAAATTAGGATTTAATAAATTAGACCTAAAAGAAGCTTCTATAGCGTCTATATTTGTTGTTAATTTATTTAAATCAGAAAATTGATTGCTAAGTTTATCGCCTCTAGATTTTGCTGCTTGTGGATCTTTACCTCTAGATAAAAAGGAGTTCTCGCCTGCAACACTACCTACATTTAAATTTAAACTTTCGCCAGATAAAGAATTTACATTACCTAAAAGTGAACTAAAATTAAAACCACTCATTTTTGGGTGAATCGTTTCTTCTTTTACGTCTGTTTTTATATTAACAGCAAACGGATTTACATTTGTTAATCTTAATTCTATTAAACTATTTCGCTTAAATTTAGGTGATTTGAGTGTATCTTCTATATTATTAAGTTTATCTAACTTATAATAATTAATAACTTCTGTTTGATAATTGTAAGTAACTCTATATTTTTCTTGTGATATAATTGCGGTTGCAGAAAAAACGAGAAATAAACTTAAAACTTTTTTCATTATAGATTTTTTGATTGATTTAAACGCCTAAAAATAACATTTTTAAAATAAAAAGAAATACTCACTTGTAAGTATAAATAATTTGATGGTTTTACACCTTTTTGTAAGTTTGTTTAATGACAAAAAAAGTTTTTACTGTTGATGAAATAAAACGAAAACTTGAGCAATATTGCATTTATCAAGATAGATGTCATAAAGAAGTAGAACAAAAAATGAGAGAGTTCAGTCTTATTTCTGAAGCTAGAGAAATGATTTTACTAAGCCTAATGCAAGACAATTTTTTAAATGAAGAACGTTTTGCAAAAAGTTTTGCAAGAGGTAAATTCAGAATAAAAAACTGGGGAAAACAACGAATTGTAAGAGAACTAAAATTTAAAGATATTTCTGCTTATAATATTAAAACTGCCCTAAAAGAAATTGATGAGCAAGAATATTTAAATTCAATTTACAGAATTACAGAAAACAGAAACGAAGTTATATCAGAACCAAATCAATATAAAAGAAAGAAAAAACTAATCGATTTTTTAATGCGCAAAGGTTTTGAATCTGAGTTGATTTATAAAGTGGTAAATGAAGTAATTTCTTAATTATACTTCTTTAAAAAAAGGTTGTCATTTTTTTTCTTTGCAGCAATTACAGCTTGTACATCATCATTTGGTATGGCCACAGAAAGTACATAATGTTTAATTACCCAAGTATTTTCTTTTTTCTCTAAAACTCCAGAACCTCTACAAGTTCCCATCCAAGTATTTAACAACTCATCAAACCAAACAAAATTTCCAGGTTCGTTTACATAAACGTTTCTTTCTAGAGTTTTAAAATCCCAGGCTTTGCCTTTATCAAAATAAGGTTTACTAAAATTGGCAAATTGCTTTTTGGTCCAGTTTTCTGAAGCATCTGTACCAATAAAAACAGAAACACTATCCATTTTTCCAAAATAATTATCATAATTAGCTTCTGTTGCTGCCAAATGCCAATTGTTTAAAACTAGATTAATTTCTGTTTTAATAGTAGTTTTATCTGTTTCAGAAATTGCTTTTTGAGCTGTTTTACAAGAAACTATTAAAAACATAAAAAAGGTTACTATTATAAAATTTCTCATTGTCTTTTCTTTTTTAAATTTTTATTAAGTTTAGGAAGTGTTTTCTTTTTTACATCATTTTCTACAACCCTTTCTCTTACCCTTTTATCTACAGATTTTCTAGAAACACTATCCATTTTTGTAGAATCTAAACCTATAAAAATTACATCTACATCAATTGATTCTTCAAAACGTTTTTTAGATAAAATAGTATTTATTTTAGCATTAATTGCAGAAAAAGCATTAAGTGTTTTTTCTGTTTGTACGTTAACTTCTTCTGCTTTAATTGCAGGTATAGATGTCATGTCTGCTAATCGTAACGTTTCGTTGTAAAAAATATTAACTCTTACATCAAAAGAAGGGTTTTCATCAAAAAGTATTGGTTTTATACTATCTTTTAAATTTTTAGCCAATCCTTTTAGCTCTGTTGCATTACTTAAAACTTCATAAGGAGATCCTTTTTTAAACCTTCCTAAAAAATCTTCTACTATTCTAAGCTCTTTCCAACCTTCAATATCTTGCTCAAAATTTGGTTTTACTTTTTGTATTGCAGAATATTCGTGAACGATACTTAAAAGTGGTCTTGGCCTATCTTCTCTGTTTTTAGGGTCCTGATTTTTATCACAAGAAAAAATAAAAAGAAGTAATATAAATGAATAAAAATATTTCACAATGTAGAATTAAGATTGTAAAAATAAACATTTTTTAAAGTTGATGCTCTTATGGAATCCTTAAATTTTAGAAACCGTAATTACTAAAAATCAAGTTAAACCTAATGTGTAAGATTTTAAAAATATTTCGTCTATTTAAAAAACAATTTATTGTAACAATGGTTACAGTTTAAAAAAATAACGAAGTGTATCTTTGTTTTAAAATTTAGAAAAATGAAAAATATAATCGAAAATAGTTTAGAAAACACTTATACATACCAAGAATATAGAAATTTAGTTAGTGATTTACTTTCTAAAGGTAAAGCTACTGGGCCAAACCAATCTGAAGCTTTAACAAATTATAGTTTGTTGAATGATAGAAGAATGAAACGTTTAGACAAAACCATTAAAATTGATGACCAAACTGCTAAAGAAATTAATTTATTAAATGAGCCACAAACTTGGTTAGTAATTACAGAAGGTTGGTGTGGTGATGCTGCACAAAATTTACCAGTTATTAACAAAATGGCTAATTTAAATGATAACATAAACCTAAAAATTGTTTTGCGTGATAACAATTTAGATTTAATGGATTTATTTTTAACAAATGGTGGTAGATCTATACCAAAATTAATTGCTTTAGATAAAGAAAATAATGTGATTAATACTTGGGGGCCAAGACCAACTGTTGCTACAAAAATGGTTGCTGATTATAAAGCAGAACATGGTGTAATAGATGCCCAATTTAAACAAGATTTACAAGTTTGGTACAACAAAGACAAAGGTAAAAGCACACAAGACGATTTTGTAAAAATGATTCAAAAAACGTCTTTAAAAGAAGTATAAACTAAAAAAAAACAGTTTAAAAAACCGCAAATTTCATTTTAAGATTTGCGGTTTTTCTTTGCGTATATTTGTAGTCTTAAAAACAACTTATGTTTGTAGATTATAAATCGATTTCTGATGATGCAAAAGTTTGGGTATACCCATCTAGCAGAAAATTTTACAAAACAGAAATTGAAACTTTAGAAAATAAAGTAAAATCGTTTGTTGATAATTGGAAAAAAGGTGATGAATACTTTACTGCTTCTTATCAATTATTACACAATAGATTTATCGTTTTTATTGCTGATGATGAAAAATCGCCTTTAACAAATGCAGATATTGATGCTTCTGTTGCCTTTATTTTAGAATTACAACAAACTTATAATATAGAGCTTTTAGACAAAATGAATGTTTGTTTTAAACAAGGTGAGTTTGTACAATATAAAGAACTTAAAGACTTTAAAAAATTACTTAAAAATAAAGCTCTTACAGGTAAAACTATCATTTTTGATAATTTAATTGCCAACAATCACGACTTTAAAAACTATTGGGAAATACCAATAGAAGAGAGTTGGTACAATCGTTTCTTATAGATTTTTATGCTTAAAGTTAATCACATTTCTTTTGGTTATTCTAAAAACAAAACTGTTTTAGAAAACTTCAACTTCACTCTAAAAAAAGGGGAGCATTTGTGTGTTATGGGCGAGAGTGGTTGTGGAAAATCGACCTTATTAAAAACAATTTATGGTTTATTAGATTTACAAAAAGGTGATATTTTTTGGGACGATAAGCAAATTTTAGGTCCTTCTTTTCATCTGGTTCCTGGTTTTGAAAAATTTAAGTATGTGGCTCAAGATTTTGATTTAATGCCTTACATTTCTGTTTCTGAAAATATTAAAAAATTCTTATCTCGTTTTTATCCAGAAGAAAGTGAAAAACGAACACAAGAGTTGTTAGATGTAATAGAAATGAAAGCTTTTGCAAATACTAAAGTTAAAAATTTAAGTGGTGGGCAAAAACAAAGAGTAGCCATTGCTAGAGCCTTAGCTAAAGAACCAGAATTATTATTGTTAGATGAGCCTTTTGGACAAATAGACAACTTTAAAAAAAACACTTTAAGAAGAAATTTATTTGGTTATTTAAAAGAAAAAAATATTGCTTGTATTGTTGCTACGCACGATAAAAATGATGCACTTTCTTTTGCAGATCAATTAATAGTTATCAGAAATCATAAAATTATAGCTAACAATAATCCTAAAGAAATTTACAACAACACTAAAGAAAAATATGTAGCTGCTTTATTTGATGATGTTAATGAAATTACAATTAACAACAAAGTTTGTTTGTTATACCCTCATCAAATAAAAATTACAAATAACGCTAAATTAAAAGCAACTGTTTTAAATTCTTATTTTAAAGGTAATTATTGGTTAATTGAAATAAATTTAAATAATCAGACTGTATTTTTGAGTCATAATTCTTTTTTAAAGAAAAATGAAATTGTAAATGTTTCAATAAAAAAATCACCAAAATTCTAATGAATAATGGTGATTGGAATTATATGCTTTCTGGAAAATACCCCCTAATGCATTTTCTGAAAGAAAGTTGGGGGATATAATTTTCTTTATTAAAAAGTAAGTACTCTACAAAAATAATAGGATTTCATATTCAAACAGGGTAATTATTAGCATTTAAACTGTAAAAATGAGAAACTTTATTCTCTATATCTTTTTCTAAAAGCTTCTGGCGTAAACTGAGTATGTTTTCTAAAATACTTATATAAATTGGTTGGATCTTTAAAACCCAACTTAAAAGCAACCTCTTTAACAGATAAATTAGAGTGTAAAAGAAAGCTTTTTGCTTTTATAATTACTAGATCATCTATAAAAGCTTTTACAGGTTTATCTGCAATATATTGTACTATTGTATTTAACTTTTTTGTAGAAAAACCTAATTTATTAGCATAGTAATTTACCTTTTTACTTTTATTATAGTCACTCTCTAACAAGTTTTGAAATTTAATAAACTCTTTTAAATAATTACTTAATTGAACTTTATTATATCCCATAGACTTTATTCTATGAATTATAGTTATTAAAATATGTAATAAACTTCTTATTATTTTAAGCGAATATTCGTCTGATTTTTCTGTAAACTCTTTCTCTATTTGTACAAAAAAACAAAGTACCTCGTTAAACTGTTCTTCTTTTAATTGTGTTTTAGGCGATGAAAGCACCTCATTAAACATTTGAATTGTTTTAGAAATTTCTCTTTGGTTTAAATAACTATTTAAAAAATCTTCTTTAAAAAGTAAGAAATAGCCTCTAACATTTTTGTTATTATAAAAATGATGCGTTTTATCTTTTCTAATGGCTAAAATTGTACCCTTTGTAAAATAATAATCTTTATAACCTATAGAATGTCTTCCTATGTTTTCAGTAATAAAAAGTAAAGAAAAAGTACTTACTTTATGGTTTTTTGTAATGGTTTCTATAATTTCTGATTCTAATAAATCTTCAATTTTTAGAATATTAAAATTAGATATTGAAAAGTTTAAATTGTAATTATTTTGTAATGTAGATGTAGACATTTTTGGGGGAATATTTTAATAGCACCTAAAATTACTAATTATTTTATCAAAATAACTTTATTATTAATTTTATTAAAAGAATACTCCTCGTTTACTTTTTTGCCCAACAAAATTTTACCTATTGGTGATGATACAGAAACTGCATAATAATCCTTATCAAAAGCAGTTAATTTACCTGCTGAAATACTTAAAAAATAATTCGCCTTTTCTGTAATAACTATACTACCTAAATGTGCAATATCTGATGTTTTTGATGCATCTATTTTAGCTAAAATTTGATTCATTAAAGAAATGCCAGCCAATTGCTGACTCGCTTTTTCCATTTCTAGCTGCAACATTGCTCTACCTGTTTCGTGCTTATCACCAGCAGAACTTTTAGTTTCTGATTGCAATGCTTTTTGATTAGAAGATATAATTTCTTCTACGGTTTGCAAACGTTTATTTACAAACGCAGCACATTGCTTAAAAAGTTCTTGTTTTAAATCTATCAAATAAAAGGATTTTTAATTAACAATAAATTTACTAAAACTATTGTTAGTTTTAATAATGTAAAATCCTTTTGATAAAAAATTTACATCAATAATTGCTTTATTATTATTAAATCTTTTACTGATTATTTTTTTGCCTTTTAAGTCAAATATCTCTACCAAACCAATTTTATTAATAGCTTCTAAATTTAATATTTGACTTGTTGGGTTAGGATAAAAAGTAATTTTATTATCATTAAATAAATTATCGTTTACAGAAAGTGAAGCACAGGTATCATCACCAAAAACTTGAACTTCTTCATAACTATTCCATCCACTACCTTCAGAGTTTCCATACCCAAAAATTCTAATAAACTGAACTTCTTGAAAAGGAGAAAAAGGAAAGCTCTCAAAACCAACTGTGTTTCCAGAACTTGAAATAACGTTAGTAACATCTGTAAAATTTGTACCATCAGTAGATGTTGCTATTTTAAATTCTGATGTTCTTGAATCTCCTTTATGAAAATAGATTTTTACCTCTGTTACCAATTTTTTACATTGTAAATCATACGTTAAATATGCAGATCCATCTGTAGAATTTGCAGACCATCTTGTAGAATCATTACCATCTAAAGTGTTTTCTGGTAGGTTTACACCTCCATCTTGTGTACCAACTCCTGTAACTGTAATACCTGTCAGCTCTACTGCATCATTAAAACCAAAAGAACCATCAGATTGCGTAACGTTTATTGTTTGGCTTAATTCCCCTCCATCTTCAGAAATAGTTATTGTTGCTGTTCTATTTGCTCCAGAGTTATTGGTTGTTGCTGTTGCAGAAATGGTTGCACCATTCATTCCGTTATTTACATTTAAAGTTAACCAATCAGCATCATCTGTAATTAACCAATTAATATTAGAATTCACATCAAAATTGATTGTACCTCCAGAAATAATATAACTAATATCGTGTAAAGAAGAATTTAAAAAAGGAGATTGAGAAGACAAAAATCCGATTTTTACACCTACATCTGCAGTTGTAAATGGTAAGTTATCTCCATTTGCACCATATTCTTCTGCACCTGCATCAACATTTGTATCTCTTACACCACCTAAAATATCTTCTGTTACAAATGAATAAGTACCAATTGCAGCATCAACAGCCAAACTTACACTAGTTAATCTATGAAAACTCCCATCATCTAGAATATCTGTATTTGTTAAGTTGGTAATATTACCTTCTGATAAAAAAGTACCTGTTGGATTTGTATTTATTTGATAAGCATTTATACTTGTATTGTACATTATGTTATTCGCAACAGTTAAGTTTACAGGCTCTTCTGTACCTCCTAATGAGGTTCCAATTCTTATAGCATAATCACAATTTACCATTGTATTATTAACGATTATAGCGTTTTTTACCTGAGAATACTCATTTAATTCTGGGTCTGTAACTCCATTCATTACATTAATTCCACCTGTAACATTTGATGAAGAACCTGTTGGTTTAAAAGAATTGATACCTTCTATATAATTGTTATACACTTTATGATCTTCACCAATAATTCTTACACCTCCAGTAAAAGTGTTATTATTTGCAAAAAAATAGTTGTTAAAAACCTCACAACCATTTCCATGCCTTAAGGTTAATGTTCCTTGATAATCTCTAAAAGTATTATTGTAATATTTATTTTTTCCACTTTTGTTAGAGATGATTTCGACTTCTCCTGACCAATTGTAAAAAAAATTGTCATATACTTCTGAATAAGAATCTGATAAGGAAGTTGTACTTGTACCAATTCTTATGGCATCTTGATCATTTAAACCATTAATATCGTTATCTACAGGAACTCTATCTGCAAAATAATTATGATGAATTTTTAAATAATCTTCATTTGCTAAAGATCGATTATCATTTATAATACTACCTACACCATATTTGCCAATAAAAGAATTGTGCGAAATTTCGTTGTACTTGCCATCAACAATATAAATCCATTTAAATTTTAATGTTTTTTGAGCATCTGTACCATTATAAGCATCAATCTTATTGTTAGTCACTATACAATTATCACATTGGTTTAACTCAAAAATGGGCTCTATAGTAGAACCATTTTCTATTAAGTTAGATGGGTTTTGAAACACCAAACCAGAAACAGTTATATAATTTCCTCTCATATAAACTCTGGAATTTCCTGTCATAAAAACAGCTCCTGGATTTTGAGCTTTAATTATAATTGGTTGCGCAGCTGTACCATTTTTATTAATCTCTATAAAAACATTATTCCAAGTACCATTTGCTAATAAAATTTCTGACCCAGCTGTAGCATTAGAAATTGCTGTTTGAAGTTCTGTACTATTAGATACAGTTTGAGCTTTTGAAGTAATTACAAAAACTAAAATTAATAAAAAGGCACAGGTTTTATGTTTTATAGATCTCATATTTACATTTATTTAAATTGGTTAACCAATTTCTGTAAATATAGTCACAAAATAAATATTGTTCAATACCATAAGTAAAAAAGTAATGATTGTTTCTTTTAAAGCAATGGTACTCAAGAAGTAAATTTGCCAAATATTGTTTAAAGAGTCTATATTTTGCTATTAAAAACTGAATCTGTAAAAATTAATTTAATTGTAAATAAAACAACATTTTACTTAACATTACTACTTAGTACCACTAAAAGCGACTACAATATTTGCAGATTTAGACATCCCTAAGCTACCTTCACCAACCTTAAAATCATCTCTATTAATTTTAAAGTTAGATACTATAGAAATGTTTTTATCATCTTCAGAAACTTGTAACGGAATTTGTAATTCTTTAGTAATTCCTTTAATAGTAACATCAGCTAAAAGAAAAATTTCTCCATTTTTTCTTTTTTCAATTTTAGAAGATTTTACTTCAATAAATTTGTGCTTTTGTTCGTAGAAAAAGTTTTTGCTTAAAATCTTTTTATCTCTACCTTTTTTACCTGTAGAAATAGATTTTAAACAAATTTTTACATTGACATAACTTTTCTCTAGATCACTAGAATTAAAGTTTGTTTGTATGTTTACATCACTGAAAATACCTTTTACTTTTACTTGAAATTTTTTAGTAGAAAAGATAACTTTGGTTGCTTCATCGTTTTGATTCCATTCTTGAGAGTTTATGGAAAATGAAAGCACAAATAGGGCAATAAATAAAGTTCGTTTTAACATTTTGGGGGAAATTAAAGCTCTAAGATAGTAAATCTGACAGTTCTTTCCCAATTAAATTTCCAATTGCTATTCCCATTCCTCCTAAACGAACTCCACAAAACACATTATTACTTAGTTGTTTAACAATTGCTTTTTTCTGATTTCCAACACCCATAATTCCACTCCATCTGTGTTCAATTTCAAATTTAGTGTTTGGTAAAATGGTTTCTTTTAAAATTTTTTCAAGTTCATTTTGTACAATTTTTGTTTGTCCAAATTCTGTTGTTTCTTCTGTTTTAAAATCGAGATTTCTGCCACCACCAAATAAAATTCTATCGTTTATATTTCTAAAATAATAGAAACCTTTATCTAAATGAAAAGTACCTTTAATCTGTAAGTTTTTAATCGGTTTTGTAATTAAAACTTGTGCTCTTGCTGGTTTCACTTTTTCTTCTAATAATTGACTTGCAAAACCATTGGTACAAATAAAAAGTTGGTTGGTTTTAAAGTTCATTTTATCCGTCTTTAGATCTACTTGATTGTTATTTTCCTCAAAACTTTCTAGGGTGATATTATTTAGGATTTTAATTCCGTTTTTCTGTGCTTTAAAAAGTAATTTACTTGCCATTTTTCCAGTATCAATCTGACCTTCAAAATGATTAGCAATGTATTTTTGATGCACTTTTTGAAATCCGAAGATATTATCAGAAACAGAAAAAACATCTTCTTTAAAAATGGGTTTTAGCAACTTATTTATTTCGTCTTTTTTTGATAAATAGGTTTCAAATAAAGCTTGATTTTTAAACAATTCAAAACCTTTATTTTGCTGAAAATCGATATTTTTATCACCTAAATTATTACACAATAATTGTAAACCTTTCCAACGTTTATCAACTAAATTAAAAACCTCTTCTTCTGTATGATTATTTAAATCATCAATAATTTCTGATAAGCTACCAAAACAAGCAAAACCTGCATTTTTAGTACTTGCTCCTTGAGGTAACATTCCTTTTTCTAGAATTAAAATCTTAGCTTTTGGATATTTTTTTCTAAGTTCTAAAGCACAAGTTAGGCCTACAATTCCACTACCCACAATTGTAAAATCGAGGTTTATAAACCATTCTTTAAGTTCCCAATAGCTATAATTCATTCTCTGTTTTTAACTTTTCTGCTTTTCTTTTTAAAAAATAACTACTACCATAAATTAAAAACAATCCAAACAAATTAAGAGGTACATATAAGAATAAGGACCATTTTACCCAATTATACTCCCAAAAATAATAATATAATACTGTCGCAAAAATTGTTCTAACAAACCAAATTATTGTTTTTTTTCTTTTAAATTGTTTAGAAAAAATTTCATTTTCCTCAACTTCTTCAAGTTCTTTCTTTATTTCATTTCTATAATTTTTACCCATAATTATATTTCTTTTTCAAAACAAATACTGTTTTCCATTGCTGCATATTGTCCGTAATTAGGAATTACCTTATACTTACATTTATGATAAAAATTTACGGCTTCAACTTGTCTTTTACCTGTTTCTAAAACACATTTTTTATAACCCAATTCTTTTGTCCAAACCTCTAATTCAGTGAGTATTTTTTGTGCAATTCCTTTACCTCTTTTATCCGAAGAAACAAACATTCGTTTTACTTCTACAGCAGAATCATCCATTTTTTTAATCGCTCCACAACCAACAGCAATATCATTTAAATAAACTAAAACCACATATTTTAGAACATCAATATTATTAAATTGATTGTAAAAATCGTGTTCATCTCCATCTGTTATTTTAAGATAGGCATCTAACTTTTTTACTAGATTTATAAAGTCTTGGTTTTCTGAATTTGTTCTTAAAATACGTAGTTTCATAACTTAATTTATTAAGATTTTGAAAGCAACTTTACAACTGAGCTCAAGGTAAAGTTTTCAAAAAAGAATTAGTTTAATTATTAAAATTCAAATTTTAATTGAACCCAAACAGGTTCTTTAATTATTGTGTTTAAATTACCAAAAGAAATACCCAATAAACGTACTGAATTTTTTAGTTTTTCTTGATATAATAACTCTTTTACAATAGGAAAAAACTCCTTCTTTTTACTCATAAAATGATGTACAGTTTTACTTCTTGTTTGCTGTGTAAAATCTGAGTATTTTATTTTTAAAGTGATGGTTTTCCCTTTGGTTTCCGATTTTAGCATTCGTTTCTCAATCTCATCAGCAATATTTTCTAGTTTTTCTAACATAAAAATTTCTGATGAAATATTCTCAAAAAAAGTACGTTCTGCACCAACTGATTTTCTAATTCTGTTAGGTTTTACTGGACTGTTATGAACACCTCTCACAATATTGTAGTAGTGTTTGCCAGATTTGCCAAAGAGATTTGTAAGTTCTTCTAATGATTTTTGTTTTAAATCATTGCCCACAAAAATGCCTAAATTGTACATTTTTGCAGCAGTAACTTTACCCACTCCATAAAATTTATTGACAGGCAATTCTTCTAAAAATTGAATTACTTCATCAGGATGAACCGTTTTTTGTCCATTTGGTTTGTTAATATCCGAAGCAACTTTTGCAATAAATTTATTGATCGAAATTCCTGCAGATGCTCTTAAACCAGTTTCTTCAAAAATTCGTTGTCTTATTTCTCTGGCAATATCATTTGCAGACGGATTTCCTTTTTTGTTTTCGGTAACATCTAAATAAGCTTCGTCTAAAGACAAAGGTTCTACCAAATCTGTATAATCGTAAAAAATTTCTCGAATTTTTGAAGAGAGCTCTTTGTACCTAGCAAAATCGGATTTCACAAAAATAATATGTGGGCATTTTTGCTTGGCTAATACATTGCTCATTGCAGATTTTACGCCAAATTTTCGCGCTTCGTAACTTGCAGCAGAAACTACACCTCTATCTCCTCCTCCACCAACAGCAACTGCTTTTCCTCTCAATTCAGGATTATCTAATTGCGCTACAGATGCATAATACGCATCCATATCTACATGAATAATTTTACGAAAAGGAGGTTGTAATTCCATCTTTCGAAAATACAGAAAGTTCCTGTTAAGAAGAAATTAAATGGACTTTAGAAAAAAGAATAAAAAAACTCAAGTCTAAATTATTTATTGGAATTAGTCGTTTTTAAAATTGACTGATTTTTTTTTAAGAAAAAACCCACAGCAGTAATAGAAATTAAAATTAGTAGACCTACAAAAATGCTATTATTTGAGTAGAGGGAAGAAGAAGAAGTTTCTAGGTTTTTCCAGATACCGTCTTCTAAAACTAATTTAACTTGTTGGTTATTCTCATTATTTAAAACATATTTTTGTTTAGGAAAACCTTCTATTAACATAATGACGATACTTTTGTTTGATCGCATATCTTTGAACATCCTATTTTTTAAATATAATGATTTAATGTCTTTTGGTACGCCAATAACCTCAGCTAATAATTTGGTTTCATGACCCAAAATTACTGCTGGGTTTACAAGTTTTAATGAATCAACACCATTTATAGAAAATGAAAAGTTTTTTTCAAAATATTGAATAACTAGTCTTTTAAACTCTTCTGGTGTTTTATAAGAATCTTTTGTGTAATGGTATTCTATTTCGCCTTCAAATGCAGTTAATGAGCTATTTATTTGTATTATGTACTTACCATCATCAGCTTGCGAAAAAATAACTGTTGATAAATTAGATTGATGAGCATAAGTGGTTATACTCATCAAAACTGATATTATTATAAGGAGTTGTTTCATTAAAAATCTTTAATTTGCGTATACCCCATGAAGACTATTAATGAAGTTATTTGTTCCTGCATAATCTACATGATAGTGATAACCTCTGGTTTCATCATAATGCCCAAGAGATTCATCTAAATCACTGAGTATAGAGCTATCATAGTTATACATTCCATAACCATCAAGAGCATAACCAATCATACCTGTATGACCATCTGTTTGTTCAATCTGAGTGCTTATTCCTGTAGCTGCATGATAATGATAACCTGCTGCCAAATTTATATGTCCTCCAGCATCATCAAAAGGAGCTAATGTATATGCGCCTAAAATATTACTTACTGGTGCTGGTGCATCAAAAACAACGCCATTAAAAGCCAATCCTCTAACACTTGGTCCTGTTGACATTGGTCCTGATCCAAATGCTGTTGGAGAACTTGCTTCTACAGGTGTAACAGGAATGTAATATGTGTTTGTAATGCTTTCTAAATAAGAAGGTAAGCATTCTACACAATAATTTTTATAATCATCTCCAACATCTGGAATAGCTGCATTTGCACAATCTTCTTTAGATTCAGTTTTTGTTATTTCTCCTGTAGAACTATCGTACATGGACCAAGTACTATCAGAATAAAACGTTGCTAAATTTTCGATAAATGAACCATCTACATCATATTTTTCTCCACCTTCTAACCAGATTCCTCCTGCTGATGCATCATCAGAAATATTACTAGGACACCAAGGACCCATATCATGATCTGTTGCTAAACCAGTAACAACAATTTTATAACAATCTGCAGTTGATCCATCTGACATTGTTCTAGATTCTATAGTTATTGTTTCTGATAACCCTGCTGTTAAAAATAAGGATTCATCAACATCTACAACAACTAAATCGCTTGTTATTTCTTCTTCTATTTCTGTTGTAGAATTGCTTGAACATGCAAAAATCATAAATGATAATGCAAACAATGTTATGTAATATGATAATTTTTTCATGTTGTTGTTGTTGTTGTTGTTGTTGTTTTATTTAGTTAGATGTCATTTTTAAAAAAAACTTGTGTAAATTATTATTGTTCTTTTATTAAAATTAAAAAGATTACTTTATTACTGTAGCCATGGTTCTAATTTTAATTTCTTCATTTTCTACTTCATAACAAGATTTTGATCTTTGAAGCCCATATCTAATTCCGTTTTTAACTTGAAAATTTCGATATAAACTTCCATTTAATCTCCATGCTTTTTGAAAACCATCTTGTTTATCATTCTTATAATTATAAATAAAAGCGATGTTGCCATTTGAATACCAACTTTTTTGAAAACCTTCTTTTTTATTGTTCTGATAATTATAAGAAAACTTTAATTTCTTTGAATCTTTCCAGTAGCCAAAATGATTTCCTACAGAAACATTTTCTTTATAACTTCTTATTTCAAAAGGGTTACCATTTGCATAAAAACTTCTATAAATTCCGTTTAATTTTCCATTAAATACAGAGCTATAGGTTTTTACTTTAAACCCTTTTTGTTCTTTGTAAATGATTCCAGAATATTTTTTATCATTTAAATAATAAATACCATTTGTTAGAGATACATTAGGGTTCTTAAAGTCTATAGTATCTTTGGGTATGTTTATAATTTCTGTAAAAGAATCTTCTTTTTTGTCTTCAGCTTTAAGGATGTTATTTTTTTTAGTTTGGCAACTTATCAATATAAAAAAACAAACAGTAATTATATATATAAAATTACTTAATTCATTTTTATTTTGGTGAAAATTTGCCATCTTAAAATAGTATTAATTTACTGTGTAAATGTTCCTTTGGTTCCATGATAAGCTCCTGATTTAATAACAAATAAACCAGAAGTAGAATATTCTTCACTACTTATGTGATAGTGGTAAATTTCATCAGAAAAATCATTTGTTGTACCTGTATGACCTCCATTTTCATCTAAATCATTTGGATAAGAACCATCAGCATCTTTTCTTCCATAAACAGGAAAACCATCTCTAAGAAATCCTATTAAATTGTTTTCATCTACACTTAGATAAGTTCCTTCACAATGGTAATGATAATCTTCTCCTGGGCCTGGATGTGCGCCTGTTGAGTCAAAAGTACTCCAAGCAATTTCTGTTAAAACCCCACTTCCTTCATAATCATTATAAATTGGAGCTCCATTTAAAGCCATACCTACAGCACCTAGTTCTGTTTCTTCTTTATTTATTGCCTCTTGAGGATAAATAGGTATTGTCATTGCATAATTATGAGCAACCATACTTGTGTTTGCATTGGCGTGGTTTGTACCTGGAAAATCTTCATACATTTCATGACCTGAACCCCAATATGGAGTTTTATGATCTGGTAAACCTGTACTAGAAATTGTTATATAATCTCCACTAACAGCAACGCTAACATCGTTAGTATAACTATTAGTAAAGTTAGCTTGAACTACAGATGTAATATCTACTGAAGATTCATCAATAATTGTTGTTGTTTCTGATTCATTATCACTTGAACAAGCAAAAAAAACCAAGAAAAACATTGGAAAAATTAATTTTTTCATTGTTTTTTGTTTTATTTAAAAATATTTAGATGCAATCTAAATAAAAAACTTGCGTTAATTTTTATTTTTTTTGAAAGTCTTAAAAATTAATCGTTTTTCTATTTAAGAAATTGCAACACTATTTTTAAATCTATTGAATAAGAGTTGTATGTTAATTCAAAAATTTAAAACAAAATTCTACAGTTTCTTTTAGTTCTTGAGATAAATTATTTTGTTTCCAAGGATGAGAAACATTAAACACATGATTTGCGTTTTCTATAACCTTAAATTGTGCATCTGGATTCCATTTTTTTAGATTTTCTCCTTCAGATATAAAAACAGCATCATCTTTATTTCCGTGAATAATTAACTGTGGAATATCTAAATTTTTAACTGCATTCGGAATACTTAAACAAGCTTCATTTAATTTATAATTTTCATAAAACTGATAAAAATGAGGCATTTGCTGATTTGTTCTTCCATTAACAACATATTTAACTCCGTTTTTTTTCCAGTTTTCTAAATCGCCAATAGTTGAGCTTCTTTTGCCAAAATCGCAAACTGCTGCTAGTGTAATTACTTTTTTAACACGATTGTCTTCATTGGCTTTTAATAACACAATTCCTCCTCCTCTACTATGTCCAATCAAAGAAATATCATCAATATTGGCCTCGTTTTTAAAAGTGTTATCATTAGAGATCCAATCAATAATAGATTTTAAATCATCTAATTCTTTGGTATAATTGTTATTACCAAATGCTTCTAAATCTGGGAAATCTATAGGCTGCTCTATTGTGCCTCCATTATGAGAAAAATTGAATTTTATAAAGAAAAAATCGGCTTTTGCAAAGTCTTCTGCTACTAAATTCCAAGGTCCCCAATCTTTAAAACCTTTATAACCATGACAAAAAATAACTACTTTTTTAGGTTGATTTGTAGGTTTGTAAAAAACATCTGTAACTATTGGTTTTTGATGATTACCATCAACAATTATATTTTTAAGTATTTTCATCCGAAGAAATTATATTACAAAATTAATTAAAGTTAAGATACAAAAAGCAAACATTCATCATCTTTAAATTAGACGAACAAACTAATAATTAAGTTGTTGTGCAAAAACTACTTATTAAATAGATAAATTAAGTTACCTATAGCTACAAAACCGGTTAAACATCCTAAGATAAAATCCATCTTAGATGCTATAAAGGTTAGTTTGAGTTCTATATTTTTAGCAACAATAGCATAAATTGTATAGAGCGTAAAAGAACCAATTGTAGAACCAATTGAAAAATAAAATGCATTTAAATAACTGTAGTTAAAATACTCAAAACCAATTAAAAGCGATATAAAAGTAAAATAAAAAGGAATGGCCATCATATTTAATAACGACATTAAAATTCCGTAGAAATAAGACTTAGATTTTGGTATTTCTTTTTCCATTTTTTGCTCTTTGGATGAATAATAAACTCTAAAAAAATTAATGGATAAAAGAAATAAAATACCTGTACCTATTTGTTGAATTAAGGTGATATATTCTGAATTTTTCATTAAAATGTTTGCCAAATAAGCACCTAAATTTGCCTGAAAAAACAATACTGTTGCGTAGCCAGTTATTAAATAGAAAGTAGATTTTTTACCATTTCTTAGGCTATATTTTACTACAGTTAAATTTAAAAAACTAGGTGTAATACTTCCTAAAGAAGCAATTACAAAACCTAAAAGTAAGCAGATAAGAAAGTTCATAGTTTGTTATTATATAGCAAAGAAACAAAGAAACGCACCAATAAATTGATGCGTTTACAATATATAATAACTCAAAAAAGATTTTTTTAAATAATACCTTGTGCTAACATTGCGTCTGCAACTTTAACAAAACCAGCAATATTTGCGCCTCTAATATAATCTATAGAACCATCTTCATTAGCTCCATATTCTACACAAGAATCGTGAATATCTTCCATAATGTCTTTTAAGCGAGTGTCTACTTCTTCTCTAGACCAAGAAATTCTTAAAGAGTTTTGAGACATTTCTAGACCAGAAGTTGCAACACCACCAGCATTAGATGCTTTTCCTGGTGCAAATAAAATCTTAGCATTGTTAAACTCGTGAATAGCTTCTGGTGTAGAAGGCATATTTGCACCTTCAGAAACACACATACAACCATTTTCAATTAATGCTTTTGCTTCTTCTCCATTTAACTCGTTTTGAGTTGCACAAGGTAAAGCAATATCGCATTTAACAGACCAAGGTCTTTCTCCTGCTACATATTTTGCAGACGGATATTTTTCTAAATACTCGCTAATTCTACCACGTTTTTCATTTTTTAAATACATAACGTGTTCTAATTTTTCTGTACCTATACCTTCTTCATCGTAAATATAACCTCCAGAATCTGATAACGTAACTACTTTTGCGCCTAATTCAATTGCTTTTTCTGCTGCAAATTGTGCAACATTTCCAGAACCAGAAATTACAACTGTTTTACCATCAAAAGAATCGTTTTTACGTTTTAGCATATTTTGAGCAAAATATACATTTCCATATCCTGTAGCTTCTGGTCTAATTAAAGAACCACCCCAAGATTGCCCTTTACCTGTTAAAACACCTGTAAACTCGTTATTTAGTTTTTTATACATACCAAACATAAAACCAATTTCTCTAGCACCCACTCCAATATCTCCTGCAGGTACATCTGTATTTGGTCCAATATGTCTGAATAATTCACTCATAAAAGCATGACAAAAACGCATAATTTCGTTGTCTGATTTTCCTTTAGGATCAAAATCAGAACCTCCTTTTCCTCCACCCATAGGTAAAGTTGTTAAAGAGTTTTTAAATACTTGTTCAAAAGCTAAAAACTTTAAAATACTAGCATTTACTGTTGGATGAAAACGCAAACCACCTTTGTAAGGCCCAATTGCAGAATTCATTTGTACTCTATATCCTCTATTTACTTGAATTTCTCCATCATCATCTACCCAAGAAACTCTAAAAGAAATTAATCTTTCAGGTTCTACCATTCTTAATAAAATGTTTTTCCCAAAATAAATATCATTATCAATGATATAAGGAATTACAGTTTCTGCAACTTCTTGTACAGCTTGTAAAAATTCTGGTTCATGACTATTACGTTGTTCTACCAACTTCATAAAGCCATCAATTTTGGATTTCATATTTTCTTCCATACTTTATTATGATATTAATAAAATTTAATGCTGCAAAGATAGTTATTTTTCAATATGATAAAATACAAAAGTTTTCTTAAATATATTTAATTGCCCTTATTTCAATCGATTTCGTTTGAGTTGACTCTTTTATTAATAAAAGCAATCTTAAACTCTCTAAAAAAGTTTAAATTTGCAACATAATTTTATTTAAAAATGTTAGATAAAGTAAAAGAATTAATTGGTGAGGTTGAAGTTTTTAAAGCAACAACTAAAGATGAAGTAGAAACATTTAGAATTAAATATTTGGGTAGCAAAGGTTTACTTAAAGGTTTATTTTCTGAATTTAGAAATGTTGATGCTGCTTTAAAAAAAGATTTAGGACAAGCTTTAAATAGATTAAGAAATGCTGCAGAAGGTAAAGTTGCTGCATTAAACGAATCTTTAGAAAGCGCTGTTGAAGAAAAAGGAGTTTATGGTGATTTAACTAGACCTTCTGAACCAATTGAGTTAGGATCTCGTCATCCAATATCATTGGTAAAAAACCAAATTATTGAAGTTTTTAATAGAATTGGTTTTACAGTTTCTGAAGGCCCAGAAATTGAAGACGATTGGCATAACTTTACTGCATTAAACTTGCCAGAATATCATCCTGCAAGAGATATGCAAGACACGTTCTTTATTGAACAAGATCCAGATATTTTATTACGTACACACACATCTTCTGTGCAAGTTCGTTATATGGAAAATAACGAACCACCAATTAGAACTATTTCTCCAGGAAGAGTTTTTAGAAACGAAGATATTTCTGCTAGAGCACATTGTATTTTTCATCAAGTAGAAGGTTTATATATAGATACTGATGTTTCTTTTGCTGATTTAAAACAGACGCTTTTATACTTTACAAAAGAGATGTTTGGGAAATCTAAAATTAGATTAAGACCTTCTTATTTCCCTTTTACTGAGCCAAGTGCAGAAGTAGATATTTACTGGGGATTAGAAACTGAAACAGATTACAGAATTACTAAAGGTACTGGTTGGCTAGAAATTATGGGTTGTGGAATGGTAGACCCAAATGTATTGAAAAACGCAAACATAGATCCTACAAAATATTCTGGTTACGCTTTTGGAATGGGTATAGAACGTATTGCAATGTTATTATATCAAATACCTGATATTAGAATGTTTTATGAAAATGACAAGCGTTTCTTAGAGCAATTTAAGAGTGTAATTTAAGAAGCCCATCCTAACCTTCCCAAAGGGAAGGAACTCCAATCTATATGTAAAATTAGATTTTTTAACTATGAATGGTGCTAAATTTTTAAAACTATAATTACCTAATAATTTCTCCACTTTTAGGGAAAGGGGATATGAAAAAAGACATTCAAATACCAGAAGTTACAAACGTAGAATTGGCAATTGTTTATGAATACAATGATATTTATAAAACTGATGATTGGAACGTGTATATCATCAACAACAAAAATGTTGATTTAGAAATGATGGTAATTGTTACACAAGGATTTTCTGACACCAAAATATCTTCTTTATTCCGTAAAAAGTTAGACAAATTACCTGCAAATTCTTTTGCTAAAATTGAATTGATTCAGCCTGAATTATTCAAATTAAATAATCGTTTTCAAGTTACTTTTTTTGAAGGAAATACTTTGTATGAAAAAACATTTATCTTCGAAGCAAACACCATTAAAGAAGGTGCTTTACGTATGATTGATGAAATTAAAAAAAGAGGGATTTTGGCTAAATAATTTTATTTTTTTAATAATGATGCCAAATTATTAATCATCTTATCTGTTCTATAAGTATTTATTGAAGTAACTGTTCTATTTGATTTAACAGGTGAAGAGTTTGGTTTAATTGATGGTGTTAACTTAATAAGTTTTGAAGGTTTATTGTTTGCCATTTTCAATAATTTTATTTTTATCATCAATTCTTTTAGACGCTAAGACTTCTCTATAAAAAAGAGTTTGCAAAGATATACTGTTAACAGGAAATAATTCGTGTTTATTTCTACTATTACATAATGTTTCTCCAGTAATTTTATTTTTTCTTTTCCTGCTTTTCTTGAAGAAAGATACATATTTTTTTGGAGAAACACCTTCAAACATTAAAATTTGTACTTTTTCTTCATTATTTTCATCTAAATCAGAATCATCAGTAATTGCATCACTATGTAAATCAACACCCTTACTTTTAACATATGGTTCGATGTAATAAAGTTTAGTTATACCAGCTGCAATTATATGTCTTACACAATTATGGCAAGGATAAGTTGTACAGAAAAGTGTACTTTTTTTTAATTTTTCTCCAAATAATGAAGCTGCATTTAATATAGCATGCATTTCAGCATGAACAGACCTAGAAAACTCGATTAAAGTTTTAATTGAAGAATCTAAAAGAACTTCTCTTAATAATTTAATAGCTTCATTTTTATTATCTAATTCAGAATTATCAACTTTTTCTTTAAAACTATTTTCTATTACATCTCTAATATTTTTTTTATTAGAATCATTAAAACACTTTCCACCTTTAATATAACAACGATTATCAATTTTAGATTCGGAAGTATATAAATTCCCTCCATATTTTGGAACATCATTCCACCCAACAGATAATAATTCTTCACCAGAAATAATAGATGCACCAACTTGTCTTGATAAACATGCTGAATTTACTGATGCTGATTGAGCTTCATACATTGCTCTTTCTTCAATAGAAGGCGTTATTATTTCATTCTGAAAAATAAGGTTTACAAATCTTTCAACTTTCTTACTTACATCATTTTCATTTGATTTATCAACTTTAATAAAAAAATCTGATTCAACAAAAACATCTCTTACTTGTTGTCCATTACTATTAGTTTCTTGATATGCATCAATTTTAATAAGTTCTTTTGCTTCCAAAAGAGATAGATTTGTTGAAGAAACGTTATTAATTCTCTCTTTTTTGGGAGTGAAAATTCCAATTAGATAAAAAACCTCACTATAAACATCCCTTAAAACTTCTAATTCTTCTTTATGTTTAATTGAGTCTATAATGTAACAAACTCTTTGTGGTTTCACATTTGAAAAATCTGATTCATCTTTAATATTAAACTTTTCTTTTTTCTGATTAGCAATCTCAGATATGGCTAAATTGGCTAAATAATCATTTTCGAATTTTTCTCTAAGTTTATTCCCTTTTTTAATTTTTCTAATATGATTAATAAAACCTTTTGTTTTTCCTTCATATTGATTTTCAATTTCATCAAGAGAAACTTTTAAATCACCTTCAATAAAACTGCTTAATTTAATAGTTTTAATTTGATAACCATATTCTTTTAATTCTTTTTTTAAATTGGTTATAATAAGGTTTTTCTTTGCTCCTATTTGTGAACAAATACCTATAACAAGTTCTGTTGTATGCGTTTCTTTTACTCTTTCAGATGTAGATTTATTTGAATATCCAAAAGTAGAAACTTCTAGTTTTTTTACTGCTTCTCCCATAACTTTTTCTCAAATATATAAAATCATCCCAAAAAACCAATAATTAAATACAAAATAGTCGTAAGTATCCCTCCAAACAAAGCATAAGGCAGTTGTGTTTTTACGTGGTCTATATGATCGCTTGCAGAAGCCATTGATGAAATTATTGAAGTATCAGAAATTGGCGAACAATGGTCTCCAAAAATTCCTCCTCCTAAAGTTGCAGCCACAACAATGGTTAAATCGGCACTGTGAATATTTGCCATAGGCACAGAAATTGCCAACATAATTGCAAAAGTTCCCCAAGAAGTACCTGTAGAAAATGCAATAAAAGAACTCACCACAAAAACAACAGCAGGCAACAATTCTGGAGACAACCAACTTTCTGTAATATTTGCTACGTAATTACCAGTATCTAAAACTTTACAAGCATCACCAATTGCAAAAGCCAATAACATTAATAAAGCCAAAGGCATTAATTCGCTAATTCCTTTTAAAGTTAAGTTTACAGCTTCTTTTGGTTTCATAATTCCTTGTATAAAATACATTATCATTGCTACTAAAATAGCTGTAATTACAGCATATAAAACAGATGATGAACCAGAACCTTCACCAATTGCTTGTGAAGCGTGATTTAAGAATGATGTTGCTTCTTTTACAGCATCCCAACCTGTATAAATTAAGTTAATTGGCATCATACAAACCATCACCAAAAGTGGCACAATCATATTATACGCTTTGGCTTCTATACCTTCTTTTGGCGGAAAAGAAGTTACCTCATCAGAAACCATTGGTTTAGAACCTTCGTTCATTAACAAACCTGTTTCTTTGGTTCTTTTTTCGGCTTTTTTCATCAATCCAAAATCCTTTTTTGATAAGATGATGAAGAATAAAATTCCGATTGCTAAAAGTGGATAAAAGTTATATTTAATTGAAGCTATCATCACCGAAAATGGTTTTTCTATACCTTGTGTTAACAACAGACCCATAATAAATGCACCCCAAGCATTAAAAGGAATTAATATTGATGAAGGCGCAGAACTTGAATCTGCTATGTATGCTAGTTTTTCTCTTGGAATTCCTAATTTATCAAAAATTGGTCTGTATAAAGTACCTACAGTTAAAGAACTAATACTAGTTTCTACAAATAATAACAACCCAGTAAAAGTTGCCAAAATTTGAACCATTACTCTACTATAACCAGATTTCTTGTTTTCTAATTTTACTAGTTTTTTATTAATAATATTAATAAAACCTTCTACACCTCTAGAATATTGAATAAATATCAACAAAGAACCAACCAAAGCACTAAATATAATAGTTCTTGTATTTCCTTTCGATTGAAAAACGTT
This sequence comes from Polaribacter sp. Asnod6-C07, assembly GCF_045063625.1. Taxonomy (NCBI): domain Bacteria; kingdom Pseudomonadati; phylum Bacteroidota; class Flavobacteriia; order Flavobacteriales; family Flavobacteriaceae; genus Polaribacter; species Polaribacter sp. Asnod6-C07. The sequence goes on from NZ_JBEFOF010000005.1 coordinate 1,238,361, forward strand.
TACCATTCCTTCAATCATTGCTAAAGTTCCTTCTAAAGGATTCCAACCTTTAATTATCAACCAAGAAAACCAAATTCCGAATAACAAAGCAATATAAACTTGCTTGGTTCTTAGCGCTAAAATGATTGCAATAATTGGTGGTATTACTGATAAAAATCCATATTCCATAAAAAGAGTTTTTATTTTGCTAAAGGTAATAATTTATATACTTGTTATTTTGTAAATTGTGAATCCGATTTTACCAAAAATGTCAAAAAAATATATTTTAGCTTTAGATCAAGGAACCACAAGTTCACGCTCTGTTATTGTTGATGAAAAAGGTGAGATTATTGCTATTGAACAACAAGAATTTAAACAAATATTTCCAGAATCAAGTTGGGTAGAACATAATGCTTTAGAAATTTTAGAAACTCAATTATCAACCTTAAAAAAGGTGATACAAAAAGCCAATATTAAAGCTAATGATATTGTAGGTTTAGGCATTACAAATCAAAGAGAAACTACCGTAATTTGGAATAAAAACACAGGAAAACCAATTTATAATGCTATTGTTTGGCAAGATAAAAGAACCGCAAATATTTGTGAGAATTTAAAGAAAAAAGGATTAGAACATCACATAAAAAAAACAACTGGTTTAGTGGTTGATGCTTATTTTTCTGGCACAAAAATTCATTGGATTTTAGAAAACGTAAAAGGCGCAAAAGAAGAAGCTAAAAAAGGAAATCTACTTTTTGGTACTATAGATTCTTGGCTTTTATGGAATTTATCTGATAAAAAAATACACGCTACAGATTACAGTAATGCATCTAGAACAATGCTTTTTGATATTAACAATTTGTGTTGGGATGCAACAATTTTATCAGCATTAAAAATTCCGAAAGAAATGTTGCCAGAAGTAAAACCTTCATCATTTCATTTTGGAGATTTTATCTTTGATGGATGTAAAATTCCGATTGCAGGTATTGCTGGCGATCAACAAGCTGCTCTTTTTGGACAAACTTGCTTTAAAAAAGGCGAAGCCAAAAACACTTATGGTACAGGTTGTTTTTTATTGATGAATACAGGCACACAACCTCAATATTCTAAAAACGGTTTACTAACCACAATTGCTTGGGGAATAAACAACAAAGTCTATTATGCTTTAGAAGGCAGTGTTTTTGTTGCTGGTGCTGCAATTCAATGGTTAAGAGATGGATTACAAATTATAGAATCTGCTGAAGAAAGTGAGTTTTTTTCAGAAAAAGTAGATGAAGAAAACCCTGTAATTGTAGTACCTGCATTTGCTGGTTTAGGTGCTCCTTATTGGGATATGTATGCAAGAGGTGCAATTTTTGGTTTAACTAGAGATACAGGTAAAAATCATTTAATAAAAGCCACTTTACAATCTTTAGCTTACCAAACCAAAGACTTGTTAATTGCCATGCAAAACGATGCAGAAACACCTTTAAAAGCCTTAAAAGTTGATGGTGGTGCAAGTGCAAATAATTTGCTAATGCAGTTTCAGGCAGATATTTTAAACACAGCTGTAGACAGACCAAAAAATACAGAAACTACTGTTATGGGTGCTGCATATTTAGCAGGAATTTGTGTAGGTTTATGGCAGTTAGAAGATATTGAAACCGATAAAAAAATAGACCAAGAATTTCTACCAAAAATATCAGAAGAAAAAAGAAAACGGCTTTATAAAAAATGGCTAAAAGCTGTTGAAAGAACTAAGGATTGGGTTGATTAATTTCCTAAATTACTTTTTTACCGAGAAAAAAATAGTGTTTGTCTAAAAAATTCTCTTTCATAGGTTTCTATTCTTTTTTTGCTTCAAATAATTTTAAATTTAGAAATCATGAAAATTAGAAATGTAATTTTAGGGCTTTGTTTATTACTATTAACTTCTTGCGTGGTAAAATCCTTACATCCTTTTTACACCAAAGAAACCATCTCTTTTGATCAACATTTTATTGGAAATTGGCAAGATTCAAAAAAAGGAACTTGGATCATTGTTTCTTTTAAAGAAGAAATGTTAAAAGAAAATCCGCTAGAAAAAATGAAAAAAAAAGATTTAAAAATCTATGACGAATATAAAAACAGTTATTATATAAAAAGAAATTATAAAGACAATGAGGTTTTGTTTATTGCAACACCTTTTGTCATAAATAATCAAAGGTATTTAGATTTTTTTCCTTTTGATCATCAAGAAAATATTGACGATTTATTAAGTAGTCATTCTATTTATACACATAGTTTGGTAAAATATGATGTTAAAAACAATGGACAAATTGAGATCCGTTGGTTAGATGAAGATAAAATTGCAGCGCTTTTTACAGAACATAAAATAAAAATACAACACGAAAAATTTGGTTTGTTAGACGATAAATATTTGTTAACGGCAAACTCTAAAGAGTTACAAAAATTTATTGAAAAATATATGGCTTCTAACGATGCTGATAAATGGGAAACTTCCACAAAATTTACTTTAAGCAAAATAGATGCTAGAAAATAAATCTATATTTATAAGAACAAACGTCCACAATAAAATAACTTTTAATACTTTATTGTGGAGCTGTTCTTTTATAATATTATTGTTTCTGTTTTCAGGAAGCACATCGCCTTCAAAAATAGATTATATCTATACCAATTGTTTTGTTATAACTTTACTAATTCCTGTTTCGTTGAATCTTTATTTGTTGATTCCAAAATATCTGAAAAAAGAAAAACACCTTCTTTTTATTGTTTTTTTTACAATAAACCTCATTGTTTTTGCTGAGTTAAATTCTTGGTTTTTCGAGTTGATTACCAACACTTTTTTTAATGATTATTACTTTATTTCTTATCACAATACGTTAGAAATCTACTTTATCTTTTTCATTTTCTTTATACTCACTTCTTTACTAAAATTAGGTGAAGATTGGGTGTACTTAAATCAGAAAGAAAACAAGGTTTTAAAGGCTCAAAAACAAGAAATAGAACAACAATTATACTATTTAAAAGGACAAATAAATCCTCATTTTTTATTCAATTCTTTAAACGTTTTATATTCTTTAGCGATAGATGGTAAAAAAGATATTACCAATGCAATTTTACAACTGTCTGATATTTTAAGATATGTGATTTATGATGTTGAAGCAGATAAAATATCAATTCAAAAAGAAATTAAGTTAATTCAAAATTATATCGATTTTGAAAAAAACAGACATGTAAAAGGTTCTAAAATTAAGGTTGATTTTAAGGTTGATGAAAATATAGAAGTTTATCCTATGTTATTATTACCACTGATTGAAAACAGTTTTAAACATGGATTAAAAAGTGGTGGTGCAAACCCGTATATCAACATCAATTTAAAAGTAGAAAATGGAAAATTAGAATTCGAAATTTCTAATAACTTTATAGAAATGAAAAATCCTGATTACGAAGAAAAAAAAGGGATTGGTTTAAAAAATATTCAAAAAAACTTAGCGCTTGTCTATCCTAATAAACATCAGCTTTTAATAGAAAATAAAAAAGCTATTTTTACTGTAAACTTAAGCATATATTTAAAAAAATGAACATAAAATGTATCATAATAGATGATGAACCTTCGTCTCAAAACGTATTAAAATCGTTTATTAATAAAATTGATTATTTAGATTTACTACACGTTTGTAACAATGCCACTGAAGCTTTAGCGTATTTAAAAAACAACTCTGTAGATTTACTTTTTTTAGATATAAATATGCCACAACTCTCTGGTGTTTCTTTTTATGAATCGTTACAAAACCCACCAAAAGTAATCTTTACAACTGCATATTCAGAATATGCTTTAGAAGGTTTTAACTTAGATGCTACAGATTATTTATTAAAACCTTTTTCTTTTGAACGCTTTGTACAAGCAGTTTCTAAATTAAAAAATTTAAACGATCATACAACAGAAAACATCATTATAAAAGCAGATAAAAAATTACATCAAATAAAAATCGATGAGATTTATTTTATAGAAAGTTTAGGAGATTATATAAAAATTCATTTAGAAAATACAACTTTAGTTACTTACAAAACGTTGACTAAAATGTATAGCGAATTGCCAAAATCTAGCTTTATACAAGTGCATAAATCGTTTATCATCAATAAAAATAAAATCAATTATATTGAGGGGAATTTAATAATTATTAATTCAAATAAAATACCTTTAGGGATGAAATATAAGAAAGCTTTTCTCGAATTTTTTAACTCATAATTATGTCAAAATTCTATACAAAAATCACGTCAAGACTTCAAAAATTTATTGAAGCACAAAAAATATTCTTTGTAGCAACCGCTCCAAATTCTGGTAGAATAAACTTATCTCCAAAAGGTATGGATTCTTTTAGGGTGATGAGTGAAAACCGAGTTTTATGGCTCAATGTTACAGGAAGTGGCAATGAAACTGCAGCTCATTTATTAGAAAATGAACGTATAACAATTATGTTTTGTGCTTTTGAAGGTGCTCCTAATATTTTGCGTTTGTACGGAAAAGGCAAAGAAATTAAAGAAGGTGATGCTTCTTGGGATGAATTAATTCAATTGTTTCCAGAAACTCCAGGAACACGTCAAATTTTTGATATTACTGTAGACTCTGCACAAACTTCTTGTGGAATGTCTATTCCTTTTTTTGATTACAAAGGCGAAAGAAATGAATTGAATGACTGGGCTACAGAACAAGGCAAAGAAGGCATTGCAAACTATTGGAAAGATAAAAATCAAACTAGTATTGATGGTTTACCAACAAACATTTTAGAATAATAACATTTGATATTTGTTTAGATAAATCTATTTTAAGATATTTATATAAATTTAAGAGGGATGAAAACAATTGATAACATAAGAAATAGCTTAATAGACAAGTTACAATCTATTAATAATAAAGATGTTTTGGAGGCAATTGATAAATTGATTTCTACAAGGAAAATAAATTCTGAAGATATTGAATTCACAGAAGAGCAAATTATGATGTTAGAAATGAGTGAAAATGATATTAAAAATGGTAATGTAATTTCTCAAGAAGCTATGAATAAAAGAAATTTTGAATGGTTAAACGCAATGTAGTTTGGACAAAAACTGCAGATATACAATTTGTTGGTATTCTTGAGTATTGGGTAAAAAGAAATAAATCTACAGTTTTCTCAAAAAAAATGATTAAAATTGTCAGTAACAGAACTCTTCAAATTGCTAAAAACCCCTATTCTTATAAGGAAACAAGTTTCAAAGAAATAAGAGTTGCTTCTTTAAATAATTACAGTATTTTTTATAAAATAACACCAACAGAAATTATAATTTCTGCTTTTTGGGATAATAGACAAAATCCTAAAAAGCTTTTGAAAATTTTACAAAAATGAAAAACTTCTCATACTTTAAAAGAGCAGAAATTACATCAAACTTAAAAGAAACTGAGTTTGATATTTTAATTATTGGAGGTGGAATTACAGGTGCAGGAATCGCTTTAGATGCAGCTTCTAGAGGTATGAAAGTTGCCTTAATAGAAAAAGGTGATTTTGCTTCTGGAACTTCTAGTAAATCAACAAAATTAATTCACGGTGGTTTACGTTATTTAAAACAATTCGATTTTTGGTTGGTTAAAGAAGTAGGTACAGAACGTGCAATTGTGCACAAATTAGCACCTCATTTAGTAGTACCCGAAAAAATGATTTTACCTTTAATAGAAGGTGGAACTTATGGTTCTTGGCTAACTTCTGTGGGTTTAAAAGTCTATGATATTTTGGCTTCTGTAGAAGGTGAAGATAAAAGGCAAATGCTATCTAAAAAAGAGGCTTTAACCAAAGAACCTTTACTACCAAAAAAGATTTTAAATGGTGCTGGTTTTTATGCAGAATATAGAACAGATGATGCTCGTTTAACAATAGAGGTTTTAAAAACAGCTTTAAATTACGATGCAAAAATCATTAATTATACAGAAGCTACCGATTTTATTTATGAAAATAAAAGAGTTGTTGGTGCTAATGTAAAAGATGTTTTAACTGATGAAAAATACGCTATAAAGGCAAAATATGTAGTAAATGCTTGTGGACCTTGGGTAGATGAATTAAGGCAAATTAATCACTCTAAAACAGGCAAACGTTTACACTTAACCAAAGGAGTTCATTTGGTTGTTGCGCACGAAAAATTACCTGTAAAACAATCTGTTTATTTTGATGTTCCTGATGGTAGAATGATGTTTGCAATTCCTCGTGGAAAAGTAACTTATTTTGGCACTACAGACACCAATTATCAACTAGATAAAGAAAACGTAAACACCAATTTAGTAGATGCAACGTATTTAATTTCTGCTGTAAATAATATGTTTCCAGACATCAATTTAACTTTAGATGATGTTCAATCTTCTTGGGCTGGTTTAAGACCTTTAATTCACGAAGAAGGAAAATCGGCTTCTGAATTGTCTAGAAAAGATGAAATTTTTGTGTCTGACACAGAACTAATTTCTATTGCTGGTGGTAAATTAACTGGCTACAGAAAAATGGCAGAACGTATTGTAGATTTAGTTGATAAAAAATACAAACGCAGATTTAACAAAGAATTCGAAGAGATTAAAACCAAAGACATTGTGCTTTCTGGTGGTACTTTTAAAAATTACGATGAAGTTAAAAGTTATACTGATGCTATACAGAATAGAATTGCAGAAGTAGATTTTAACAGAAAAGATGCTGAATATTTAGTACATAATTATGGAAAACAGACAGATATTATCCTTCAAAAATTTGATGATTTAATGCACGATAATATGCAAGAAAAAATGATAAATGCAGAAGTTTGGTTTGCTATAAATTATGAAATGGCTTACAGTCCAACCGATTTTTTTATGCGTAGAACTGGTCGTTTATTTTTTGATAAAACTAGTGTAGATATTTACAAAAATTATGTAGCGCAACTGTTTAAAAATCAGTTTAATTGGGATGAAATTACAACCGAAAAAAAAATACAAGAATTAAATAAAAATTTAACATTAGCTTGTACATTCAATTAAAAAATAGTTTACATTTACTATAGTTATTTTATCAATTTTTAGGCCTATGAAAATATAGTTCGGTTTACTTCAAAAAAAAGCATTTCCTTTTTAAGAAAAGAGGATGGCTACTATATTTTAAAAACAACTTAAAAATTATAAATTAATGAAAAAATTATATGTGGTAGCATTCGTGCTACTTATTACTGCGTCTTTCTCTTTTACTACTAACGTACAAGAAAAATCGAATAAATTAACAGCTACATTTTTAGGCTTAACAGAAGATCAATATTACAAGTTTGTTGATGCTGATAAAACAGAATATTTATTTTACGATTACAATGATGATATTGATATCAGTTTAGAAGATGATGAAAACCTTAACAAAAAGTTCTCCATAATTTGGGTAGAAAAAGAAATAAATGAAACAGATGATGAGGAAGAGGAAATATCTGAAAATGTCATTAAAATTAAGTTGATAATAGCTCTTAAGTTATTAAAATAAGCATTTACTAACCGTTTTTTGAAAAAATCAAAAAGCGGTTTTTTATTTATACAGGAAACATAAATAATTCTCCATAACCAACTGTATACAGCCAAACTCCATAAATAGAATGCTCTAAAATAATTAACCAAGTAGATTTAGTTTTTAGATAAGTATGTGCAAAAAGTAAACTACCTACAAAAGAAAACGCTAATACTGTAAAGCTCTGAAACCAAATGTGTGCAAAAGAAAATAGTACAGAATTTATAAAAATAAACAACCATTTATTTTTAATTAAGTTTTGATATCGTTTTACAAAGAAAGTTCTGTAAATTAATTCTTGAGGTATCACAGAAAATAAGATATAAACTCCACTAAACTTTAACCATAAATCTGGTTTGTTAAGTATAACATTAAACAATTGTTCTTTATTCTGATAATATAAAACCAACGTTGTTAAAAGAGCAATAATTAAAAATCGAATTCCTATTACTAAAACAACTTTTTTGTTTGATTTTTTATCTGTTTTAATTTTAGAAAATTTTTCTTTAAATATGGAAATTAAAGTGATGTAAACCACACCCAAACCAACATAAATTACTTTAATAATAATAGAAATTGGCAATAAAAGTACTACAGGCGCAACAATAAATAGAAAAAATATTTCTATAAATTTACACTTCTTTTGCTTTAGTATTTCTAAAAAAGAACTCATTTTTATAATTTAAACAGACTCCCTTAATAAGCTTTTATATGTTTTTCTCAACTTTGTTGGATGTACTCCTAACCTGTACTTTAAAAAAACATAACCGTTTATTAAATTTACTTTTAACCAAGAGTTATTATTGTATTTTCTTGCACTAACTGTTGCTTTAGATTGAATAATTTTAAACGGAATTTTATGTTTTCGAATTCTGTCCATCATTTCAAAATCTTCCATAATACAAAAGTTTTCATTGTAACCTTTAAAAGCTTTAAATGTTTCTTTTGTAAAAAATTGGCATTGATCACCACCACCTGCAAACAAACCATCTTTCTTGGTAAACTTACTATTTAAATTTAAAAGAGTAGTACTAACATCAAACTTATAAGCAAAAAACCCGAATTTATTGCCTTCATTAACAGCCGTTTTAACTTGTAAATAAAAATCTTCTGGTAAAACTACATCAGCATGTAAAAACATTAAAACATCACCTTTTGCTAATTTAGCACCAGCATTCATTTGTGCAGCTCTACCTTTTATTTTACAATCTAAATGAATAACTTTAGCATATTTGTTGCAAACTAATTGACTTTCATCAATAGATTCTGGAGAATTTGCAATAATAATTTCTATATTGTTTTTGTTAGCTTTTTCACATAAAAACGACAACCTCTTTATAAGGTTTTCTTGTTCATTATAAACAGGAATAATAATACTTAACATCATACTTAAACATACGTATTTTTCTATGAAACAGTTTTTTATAATTACATTTTTTTTATCATCTTTATTTTTAAACGCTCAAAATACTACAAGTTATATTGATGTTTCTCAAACATTATTACAAAATATAATTGATAAAAAACCTTATGATAAAGAAGTAGCTATTTTATCTGAAAGCACACTAAATGAATTAGTTACAGAACTAAAAACAGACAAACATAAACTTGCTTTTTGGATTAATATTTACAATGCTTTTATTCAAATATCTTTAACAGAAAACCCAGCAGAATATGAAAATAGAGGTGCTTTTTTTAAAAAACCTAGAGTAAAAATTGCTGGTGAACTTTTATCTTTTGATGATATTGAGCATGATATTATGAGAAAATCTAGAGTAAAATGGAGTTTAGGTTATTTAAGAAAATGGTTTAGACCAAAATGGGAACGTAAATTACGTGTAGATAATATAGATTGGAGAATACATTTTGCCTTAAACTGTGGCGCAAAAAGTTGTCCTCCTGTTGCTTTGTATACTTATAATAACCTATACAAAGAACTCGATTTTATGGCCACTGAATATTTAAAAGAACAAACAACTTATAAACCAGTTGAAAAAGAAGCAACTTCTGTAGCTTTAATGTCTTGGTTTCGTGGAGATTTTGGTGGTAAATGCGGTGCTAAAGAAATTCTATTAGAATATGGTATTACACCAGAAAAACCAAAAGACTTAAATTTTAAAGGTTATGACTGGACAATAAGTTTAGGTAATTTTAGAACAATTCCTAAATAATTATTTTATAAATAAAGTATTATTCAGTACTTACTTTTTCTGATTCATTTTCATTTTCTTCAATATCTTCTGTTAAATCTAAGTTTCTTATTGTGGGGCTTACAATTCCTGTGGTAACAGCTGTAATTAAAGTCATTGTACCACCAAAAACAACAGCAGTAACTGGTCCTAATAATTTAGCAGCCAAACCACTTTCAAAAGCACCTAATTCGTTAGAAGAACCTACAAACATAGAATTTACTGAAGATACTCTACCTCGCATTTCATCTGGAGTTTTTAATTGTAAAATAGTTTGTCTTATTACCATAGATATTCCGTCTGCAGCACCACTTATAAATAATGCTAAGAGACTTACCCAGAATATAGATGATAATCCAAAGGCAATAATACTAAGTCCAAAAATAAAGACAGAAATCAACATTTTTTTACCTGTGTTTCTGTGAATGGGAATGTAAGTTGTAATAAACATAGTTAAAATACTTCCCATAGAAATAGACGCATTTAAAAGACCAAAACCTTCTGGCCCAACCTTTAAAATATCTTGAGCAAATACTGATAAAATAGCTACAGTACCACCAAATAAAACAGCAATCATATCTAAACTTAAAGCTCCTAAAACTGCCTTATTTTGAAACACAAACTTTACACCTACTTTTAAACTTTGCATCATTGGCTCACCAATTTTAGTATTTAAAATTGGTTTCTTTTTTATTTGAAAAAGGATTATTAAAGATAAAATTACAAGTATAAAGACTAAACAAAGTGTTTTATCAACACCAATCCAACTGATAAAAAAACCTCCAAAAAGAGCTCCAGAAACAGAAGCAGTTTTCCAGGTACTTGTGCTCCAAGTTGCAGCATTATGATATATTTTTTTAGGAACTAAAAGTGCAACTAAAGAAAAAATTGTTGGTCCGAAAAAAGATCTTAGAAATCCACCAAAAAACACCAAACCATATATTGAGTATAAAATTGAATTTGTAGACCAATTGCTAACAAAACTATCAGAAGTTAATAAAAACAAGCCCAAACTTATAAACGAAAAAGCTGCTGTACAAATGGCTAACAAGTTTCTTTTTTCGTTTTGATCTACAATATGACCCGCAAATAATGCCATAGAAAAAGCGGGTATAATTTCCATTAAACCAATTATACCTAAAGAAAGCGGATCTTTAGTAATGGAATATACTTGCCATTCAATAACAATAAATTGCATAGACCACCCAAAAACTAATAGAAATCTTACCAATAAAAAAATATTAAATTCTCTTATTCTTAGTGCTGCATAAGGGTCTTGTTTAGCCATAGTTAGCTTAATTTCATATCCATTAAAATGGCAAAAGTTTGGTTAATATCTTCTTCTTTTACAACAATAGTCATTTCATTTGTTGTAGAAATAATTTCTTGTAAAGGAATGTCTGCCCAAGCCAATTGCTTTAAAATAAAGTAATAAATACCAGATTGTTCTAAGTTTTCTTTTGGCAACTTTATAGTAATAGATGCCAACTCTAACATACTGTGTGTTAGTGTTTCATCTTCGAAAATTTCTTCTACGTAAGGTCTTAAATTTTTACTGGTAACAATATTAGTTTCAAAAATACCTTGAGATACTGTTAAGAAATAATCAGAGTTTTCTGCAGATTTAGTTAATATTTTTGCAATTTCTTTGAGTAAAGAAGGTGTGTTTTTAAACGTAAAATCGCATAAATCAGAACGTACAATTACATCACCTAAATCTAAAGCTAAACGTTTTATATTTTTTCTGATACGTAACTCACTTGCAGGTGAAAGTCTATTAATAGCCATCATTACTGCACCAACTTTTACATCCTTTTTTAAAATTTCGGAAACTTCTGGTAAAATAATTCTTGCTAAAGAAGAAACATTTATCAACTTTTCATTTAAAGCTTCCTCTATAAATGGTGTTTTTCTAATTGTACTTTCAACAACTTCTTGTATTGTTTTCATAGTAAAAGTTTAAAATTATAAATAATTGTTCAAAAATAAACAATTTTTAAATATTAGAACGATTAGATGAAAATATACACCTTAAATATTCAAATTGTTTAATTTTAAACATCACGTTTAAAACTCTTTTTAAAAACTAGAAACTGTATTAATCTAATTTATTAGTTAACTTATTAAATTCCTTTTTAGGATTTTTATTGCTGTATAAAATTTTATAAACAGTATCTATAATTGGTGTATTTGCCTTATTCTCTTCTTTAATTTTATAAGCACTGTTGGTTGCATAGTAACCTTCTGCAATCATACTCATTTCATGTTGTGCAGACTTTACTGTGTAGCCTTTACCAATCATATTACCAAACATTCTATTTCTACTAAAGGTAGAATAGCCTGTTACTAATAAATCACCTAAATACGCAGAGTTGTTAATGTTACGTTTCATTTTATGTACTTTTTTTATAAAACGTTTCATTTCTCTAATTGCATTACTCATTAATACCGACTGAAAATTATCTCCATAACCCAAGCCATGAGCAATACCTGCTGCAATTGCGTAAATATTCTTTAACATTGCTGCATATTCTGTACCAATAATATCATCAGAAATTGTAGCTTTTATATACCAACTTTGTATGGCTTTTGCCATTTTTTCGGCTTTATTTTCATCAATACATGCAATTGTTAGGTATGATAAACGCTCCATTGCTACTTCTTCTGCATGACAAGGCCCTGTAATTACACCAATATTCTCTAGTGGAATATTAAAATGTTGATTAAAGTGCTCGCCAACAATTAAACCTGTTTCTGGCACAATACCTTTTATTGCAGAAAAGATTGTTTTATTATCTAAAGAAGCATTTACTTTATTGAGTTCTATGGTTAAAAAAGCAGACGGAATTGCAAAAATTAAAATATCATAATTAGCAATTGTATAATTAATATCGCTAGATAAATCTAGTTTTTCTACTTGTAATTCAGCAGAACTTAAATATTTAGGATTGTGTTCATTTTCTTTGATATGTTTAATGGTTTGCTCATTACGCATATACCATCCTATACTATCTAAATTTTCCATCAACATTTTAATAATGGCTGTTGCCCAACTTCCACCTCCTAAAACCGCTATTTTTTGATGTTCATCCATTAGTTTTTCATTTTAAAATCAAAAGTAATAAAAGTATTATCTATAGATGAATGCATTTGCGAATTATTATATTTGTGTAACGCTAATTTTTGTTTAAAGTGAAAACAATAGTTTCTTTTTTATTCAGTTTTTTACTTTTAATGATTGCTTGTAAAGGGCAATCTATAAAAAAACCAAAAACTAAACCCAAAATAGTAAATAGTAAATCTACAAGAGCAGAAAACGCATCAATTTTAGATAAAGAATTTGTTATTAGTGGTTTAAATGATAAATCTCATAAGGTTTGGGTTTACTTACCTCCTAACTACGATACTACTTCTAAAAAATTCCCAGTAATTTATATGCACGATGCTCAGAATTTATTTGATATAGAAACTGCTGCTTATGGTAAAGAATGGAGTGTAGATGAAACTCTAAACGAACTTTATAAAAATACTGGAAAAGGTTTTATAGTAGTTGGTATAGAAAATGGTGGTGATAAAAGAATTGAAGAATACACACCTTGGACTCACCAAAAATACGGTGGAGGAAAAGGTGCAATTTATGTAGCTTTTTTAGTAAATGAGTTAAAACCTTTTATTGATAAAAATTACAGAACAAAGACGAAAGCCAAACACACTGCTATAATTGGTAGCTCTTTAGGTGGATTAATTTCTTTTTATGGTGGATTAAAATATCCAGATGTGTTTGGTAAAATTGGAGCACTTTCTACCTCGTTTTGGTTTTCTAATAATGTGTATGCTTTTGCAAAGCAAAATGGAAATCAGAAAAAGACAAAACTCTATCTTTTAATTGGTAGTGATGAAGGCAATACTATGTTACCAGACACAGAAAAAATGGAAAAACTTTTGCTAAATACAGGTTTTCCTAGAGAAAATATAAAAACTAGAATTGTTCCTAAAGGACAACATAATGAAACTTTTTGGAGTGCAGAATTTTTAGATACGATTACTTACTTATACAAATTATAACAATGAACGTACAAATTATAAATAAATCAAAACACGCAACACCAAATTACGAAACAGAAGGTGCTGCAGGAATGGATTTAAGAGCAAACATCGATGATTCTATAACCTTAAAACCTTTAGAACGAGCAATTGTAAAAACAGGTTTATTTATTGCTTTACCTGTTGGTTTTGAAGCACAAGTAAGACCAAGAAGTGGTTTGGCTGCAAAAAAAGGAATTACTGTTTTAAATTCTCCAGGTACTGTAGATGCTGATTATCGTGGAGAAATTGGAGTAATATTAGTTAATTTATCAAACGAAGATTTTGTGATTAATGATGGCGAAAGAATTGCACAATTAGTCATTGCAAAACACGAAAGAGCAATTTGGCAAGAAGTAGAAATACTTAGCGAAACTGAACGTGGTTCTGGAGGTTTTGGTAGTACTGGTGTTTAAAAAATGGATGAAATTGAATTACAACCTTTAAGGATTACTGGTAGTTGGAATGTAGAATGGAATTTATTCTACGAAGTTGATCCTTCTAAAGAAACTATGCATTATTTAGATTCTAGCTCTCTTTTACACCTAAATAATTATAGTTTAATGCGTGCTATAAATTTAGATTTTAGGCCAGAAAATGATATAAATGGCTACTTTAATTTACGTGTAATTAATTTAACTAAAAATGTAAATTCTAGAACTCATAAAATTTCTTTTGATGCAGATTGGGACAATTTATACTTCGAATTAAAATCTAAAAGTAGAATTAAAATTGTAAAAGAAATAGAAAGATTAGTTAGAGAAATTCCTCCTTTTAAAGGATAAAATATAAACAAAATAAATTTAAATTATGATTTTAGGTGTATGTGAATGGCTGAGTACAAAAACACAATTTTCAGCAAAAAATATTAGAATATTATTTGTGTTAACAGTTTTATTGGCTGGTTTTGGTATTGGTGCGTATTTAATTCTTTGGTTGGTAAAAATATTTTCTAAAGAATAATTTTATCTAAATTTTTATAAACTTGACTTATTTTTCTCATTTCTTTAAACATTAAATCAAAAGGTAAAAAGTTGTGAGAATGGTATTTAAAACCTAGCTTTTTATAAAACTCAAAGGCTTGTGGCTGTGCATTCATAGCTTCAAGCCAAATTATTTTATAACCTCTTTTTATTAAATCTTCTTCTAACCAATTAAGTATTTTTTTGCCTAACCCTTTTCCTTGTGTTTTTTTATGCAAGTAAATTCGATGTAATTTAACCTGTTTATCATCCTCTAAACTAGCTAACTTTTCATTCCAAATAATTCTTAAATTACCAATAATTTCATCATCAAAAACAATAAAATAATAGTCTGAATTTGGCTGAGCTAGCTCTTTTAAAACATTTTCCTTGTTATATTGAGATTTTACATACCAATCTCCAGAATCTTCCCAAAAATGATGATAAGCAGCAGGATATACTTCTTTCATCAACTTAAAAAGAGTTACTGTATCATTACTAGTAATTGTTCTTAAAAATAAATTTTCTGATACTTTAATCATTTCATAAAAAATAAAAAACTGCTACTGGTTGATTACTCCAATAGCAGTTTAATAATAGTTAGAACTTTTAATACTTAATCTTGATTTTCAATAGCTTCTTTTATTTTCTTTTCTAACTCCTCCATTAAATCTGGATTATCTTTTATTAAGCCTTTTACAGAATCTCTTCCTTGTCCTAATTTAGTTTCTCCATAACTAAACCAAGAACCGCTTTTCTTTACAATACCTAATTCTACACCAATATCTAAAATTTCACCAACTTTAGATATTCCTTGCCCATACATAATATCAAATTCTGCAATCTGAAAAGGTGGTGCTACTTTATTTTTAACAACTTTAACTTTGGTGCTGTTACCAATAACTCTATCACCATCTTTAATTTGCGTTCTTCTTCTAATATCTAAACGTACAGAAGCATAGAATTTTAATGCATTACCACCAGTTGTTGTTTCTGGGTTACCAAACATTACTCCAATTTTTTCTCTTAATTGGTTAATAAAGATAACTGTACAATTAGTTTTAGAAATTGTACCTGTTAATTTACGCAATGCCTGACTCATTAAACGTGCATGTAAACCCATTTTAGAGTCACCCATTTCACCTTCAATTTCAGATTTTGGTGTTAACGCTGCAACAGAATCAATTACAACAATATCTATTGCCCCAGAACGAATTAAATTATCTGCTATTTCTAAAGCTTGCTCACCATGATCTGGTTGAGAAATAATTAAATTATCTATATCTACACCTAAATTTTCTGCATAAAACTTATCGAAAGCGTGTTCTGCATCTATAAATGCTGCAATACCACCTGCTTTTTGTGCTTCTGCAATTGCGTGAATTGTTAACGTTGTTTTACCAGAAGATTCTGGACCATAAATTTCAATAACTCTACCTCTTGGATAACCACCAACTCCTAAAGCTAAATCTAACCCTAAAGAACCAGATGAAATAGCATCTACATCTTCTGTTACTACATCTCCTAATTTCATTACAGAACCTTTACCATACGTTTTATCTAGCTTATCTAGAGTAAGTTGTAGGGCTTTTAGTTTTGCTGCCTTTTCTTTATCTGCTGCCATAAATTATGCTTGATTTTTTTAAATTTTCGGATGCACAAGTTACAAAAAACAACTTCTACTTTCCTAATAAATTTTTGGCTATTTTGTAGTATTTTTACACAAAAAGTAAAAGTATGGATTCTATTGTTTTTTTAAATGATTTAAACAGTTCTGTTAGTATAGAAAAAGGAGAATTAATTAGTTATCAAAAAGATAACCAAGAGTATATTCATCAAAAAGGAAGTAAAGGTTGGCGAAAATCGGATGATGAAATGTTTCCTGTAATTGGGCCAACTGCTAAAAATAATTTTAGAGTTCACACCAAAAATGGTGATGCTATTCAAGATCAACATGGTTTGTTAAGAGAAATGGATTATGAATTAATTTCTGCTGATAAAACAAGTGCAAATTTCATCAAAAAATATAAAAAAGATACTGAAATCAAGAACAGTAAGTTTCCAAAAAAATCTACGGAAGAATTTTTAAAGTGGCCTTTCGATTTTACTTTCGAAAAGAATTTTAAGTTAGAAAACGATGTTTTAACCATCGATTTTATCATTACTTCTGATGAAAATATGCCTTTTATGTTGGGTTATCATCCTGCTTTTTTATTATCAGACACAGGTAAAGAAACTTTAGAAGCTGGTAATGAAAAAATAACGTTAACAGATATTTACAAAGCAGGTTCTAATGCATTTCCAGTTTTAGGTACAGATAAAATAATTCTAAAAAATGCTATTAAAAACGATGTAGAAATTACAACTGATGGTTTTAACAATTTTATGCTTTGGACCGAAGTTGATAATATGCTTTGTATTGAGCCAATAACACAATATACTTCATATACAAATCAGAAATTTTCTGAAAAAAATATGACTTTATCTAAAGGTAAAAATAACTTTTCAGTAACAATTAGGGTTTTATAAATTATCACCTTTGATTCTTTTACGCAACTAAAATTTTTATTTAGTATGAAAAAGGATCTTTTATTTTTTCTGTTTGCTGTTATACTAATCTGTAAAATTTATTATTGGTTTTTTGTTTTTCCGAATGTAGATGAAGCTTATTATTGGTTTTGGGGGCAATACCCAGATATTTCTTATCACGATCATCCTGCTTTGCAAGCATTAATACAAGCACTTTTTTCTACTATTTTTGGCACTTCTTACTTTGCTTTACGATTACCTGTTATTATTTGTTGTTTTATAATTGGTTATATTTTACATCAATTTGCAAAAAAATTAGCGTTCGAAAATAAAAATTTAGCAATAGGTTTATTTTTTGGTTGTCCTTTGTTTTTTTTGTTTACAACCTATGCTTGGAACGATTATCTGTTAATAACAAATTGCATAATTTCTGGATATTTTTTTATCAATTTTTTAAATGATATTTGGTTGGATAAAAATGGAAAAACTACTGATATTTTTCTAGGAAGTCTCTTTTTTGGTTTGGCTATTTTATCGAAATACAATGCAGTTTTTTTAGGTTTAGGAATCTTTTTTCTGCTGATTTTAAACAAGAAATTTTACAAAGTATTTAAAGATTATCGGTTTTATATAAGTCTGTTAATTGTTGCAATTTTAAGTTCGCCTATAATTTATTGGAACACAAAAAACAAATTTGGTTCTTTCGAATTTAATATTCAACAAAGAACTTTAAACCCAATTATTGATGAATTTAATTTGTTTGGCGGAAATTATTTGGGCTTTATTCTAGGAACTATTTTAATGTTATCACCCTTTTTTTGCTGGGCAATTTTTAAGGTTTTTACAGCCGATAAAAAAATCAAAAACAAATCATCTTATCAAATTGTGTACACCAAATTTGCAGTTGCCATTTTTTCTGCATCATCCATTGTGTTTTTATTCTTTTCGCTTTTTTCTAATGTTTTGTTTTATTGGAACATTGTTGGCTTGTTATTTATCACATTCTTAGCATGCAATTATCTCATCAAAAAAAAGAAAGTTTTAATTACTTTAAGTTATTCTGCTTTGGGTGTATTTGGCATCATTTTTCATTTTGGTGTTGTACCTATAACTTCAGTTTTTGGAGGTTCTGACAGAGATAATATTTATCATTATGGATGGCAAAAAATAGGAAATGAAGTTAAAAAACTGCAAACATCTAAAACAATGCCAATTGTAACCTCTAATTATAGAAGTGCGTCTTTGTTGGCTTTTGAGCTAAATAATCCAAAAATATTTTCTTATTCAAAACGTTTTGATCAATTTGATTATTGGAGTAAAAACATAAAATACAAAACCAATACTGTAGGTATTATTTTAACTGATGAAAATGATGGTGTTATGTTAAATGATGAAATTAAGGCATTATTCAACAAAATAACTTTTGTAGATACTTTAAACATAGAAAAATACGGTTATAAAATTAAAGCGTATTATTTGTACAAAGGTGTGTTTAAGTAAATGTATTTTTGCTTTTTAAAAGTTAATTTATCTTGATAAAACATCGACATTTTATATTGCATAAACCTTATGGTTATTTGTCTCAATTTATAAACAACCAAACCAAAAGGAAGAAAAAATTGTTAGGAGAATTACACGATTTTCCTGATGGAACTATGGCAATTGGTCGTTTAGATTTTGCTTCTGAAGGTTTGCTTTTATTAACCACAGATGGCAAAGTATCTGCAGAAATTAGAAGTAATAAGTACGAAAAAGAATATTATGTTCAGGTTGATGGTATCATCACTCAAAAAGAAATAGAACAATTAAAAAATGGTGTAGAAATTGGTTTCGAGGGTAAAAAATACACCACAAAACCTGGTAAAGCTTTTTTAATTGATGATCCTCAGTTTCCTTTAAGAAGTCAAAAAATTCGTGATGAAAGACATGGCCCAACAAGTTGGGTTTCTGTAATAATTACAGAAGGAAAATTTAGACAAGTACGTAAAATGACAGCCGCTGTTGGGTTTCCTACTTTACGTTTAATTCGTGTAAGAATTGGCGAAATTAAGATTGATGATTTAGCAAATGGAAAGGTTTTAGAAGTAGATGGTTTTATGTAACATTTATTACATATTAAGAAAAATCTACTTTCTAATTTTGCGCTATGGAAAACTCTAACACCACTTTATACATTATAGCTACAATTATAATTCTTCATTTTTTAGTTGCTTTTGGCTTCTTAATTTATAAAATGACGAAAAAAAAGAAAGATAAATAAATACTTTTTACCCTAAATTATTTACCTCCATTAGCCTTTAAATCTGCCAAACATTGTGCGTCTAAAGTTGGTACAGAACCTCCAGAAAGCATGTTTCCAATTCCTTGGCTAGATTCTGCAGCCCAATACATTAAACAATCTTCTTCATTACAATGCTTTGGATGTTCTTCATCTTCATGATCGCTTTGTAAATCACTTCCTAAATTTGTTAACCCTAAAATATGGCCAAATTCATGATTTATTACAGATGATTCTAGCAAACTTCTATCAGGTTCAAAAGTTCCATCACTTAAACCATGAATAGTTTCTTCGTAAATAACAAAAGATGTATTCCAATAAGCTGAGCCTAAAATTGAACCAGAACTTGTGTCATTAGACGATTTTCCGTCTATAAATAAAACCCAAACTGCAATTGTAGCACCTGAATTGTATTGGATTCTGTATTCTTTTTCTAAATCAACAACTTCATCTAATGTATATTCTGTTTTACCTGTTGTTGGTATTTCTTTGGTAATAAACGTTACTCCTTCTGGTTTGTTAATTCTATTTTCTATAAAACTTTTAAAATTATTTATAGCGGTTGTTGTAGGTTCAAAACCTTCTAAGTAAGCCATTTCTACAATCAATTTATTAAAAGAATCTGAAGAAAGTAAATCGTTTGCAGAAGCACCTGTTGCTTGTCTATTTAAAGCTACATTAGTGATTTCTCCTGTTTCATTATCAGTAATATTTTCTGTTTCTGATGAACAAGAAAAAAAGATACTACAAACTAATACTACTTTTACAAAAATATTTTTCATCTACTTACCTTTTAAAAAAATCTTTACAACCACTAAGTAACTTATAGCAGTTGTAAAGAAAACTAACTAACTATTCTTTTTCAATAATTTTTAATTATAGCTTTTTAAAAGCTAAAGTTACAGAAGCGTCTGTAGTACTTTGTAAAGTAATTAAAGTTGTACTATAAGTGCTAATAACCCAGTTATTCCCCAAAGCACTTAAAGTTGTATTACTTGCAAAGTTTATATTAACAAACGCTTCTGTTTCTGAACTAACAGAATAAGTTCCTTCTATTTCTCCTAATGCAGAATTCACAACATTAGTAGCTACAATTTTAAGATCATTTGTAAATTCTATAGACCATTCTGCATAATCGTTTGCAGTATCTACACCATTATTAATAAAAGTTTCTACTTTAAATTTTGTACCACTTAAAACAGCTTCTGCTTCTGCAGCAGTATTTGCAGCATCGTCTTTTTCATCTTCATATTGTACACAATCAGAAATTGCATTCTGAAATTCTGCATCACTAGTAATCTGTATTTCTGTACCATTACTTAAAGTGGCACTAATAGGATAATTTACTGCAAAAAGTTCGTCAGATCCTAAACTTGTCATGTAATTATATAGTTGTTGTTCAGATTGTAAAACAACAGAGCCAGTTTGTTCTAGACTAATATCATAAGTTAACATTGTAACCGGAAAATTAATGTCTATACAAGAAATAGCATCTCTACCTTCTTCTTCTGCATTTTCGCATTCTGCATTTAAAGCATCTAATTCTGATTGGTTATTAACAGTTACTTCTGTATAATTACTTGTTCTTACTTTAATAGGAAAATTAAATGTTACTGAATCAGAATCATCATTAAATTCACCTAAAATATTTAAAACTGCAGAAAAATCTAAACTACTTAATAGAGTAATTTGTTGATCATTTACAGTAGCTGTTAACGGAAATAATAATTCTGTACAAGCATTACCATCTAAAAAATCATCATTAGAACCATCGTTCATTGCAGCTCTTTCATAATTAGAAGCTGTTGTAGATGTAGATGAATTTGCATTTGGGTTTGTACCTACCTCAGTATTATCATCTGATTGACAAGAACTAAAACCTAAAGTTGCTGTTAAAGCAATTGCTGTTATTAATTTTAATGTTTTCATGTTAATTGATTTTATTGTTATGAGTAAAACAACTTTATTTAATTTTACCCTACTTTTTTTTAGAAAAACTAATTTTTTAGATCTTCTGCTAGTAAAACAACTAAACATTTATTTACCCTACCTTTGTATTGAAATTTTTATATTTTTATTACTTAATTTCTATTTATGACTGATAAATCTCTTTGCGATGAAATTTATTTTAATGAGTTTTATACAGCTCATATACAGTCTTCTAGTAATTTTGCATACTACAAATCTGGAAATAAAAACACGGCCTTAGATTTAGCACAAGAAGCTTTTATTAAAATTTGGGAAAACTGTTCTAAAATAGATTTTACCAAAGCAAAATCGTATTTATTTACAGTTGTTAACAACCTTTTTTTAAATAAAGTCAAACACGAAAAAGTAGTATTTGAATATGCTAAAAGCAGTCCTTATTTAGATATTAACAACCAAAGTCCAGAATATTTATTAGAAGAAGAAGAGTTTAAATTAAAACTTAAAAAAGCCATAGAAGATTTAACAGAAGGTGAAAGAGAGGTTTTTTTGATGAACAGAATTGATGGAAAAAAATACAGAGAAATTGCAGAAATACTTTCTATTTCGCAAAAAGCAGTAGAAAAAAGGATGTCATCAGCATTAAAAAAATTAAGAACAAAAATTGATGGAATTTAAAATAGCTTTTAAAGTAGGGTAAAATACTTTTTAGTTGTTTTATATATAGAAATAAAAATGGAAAATAATAACGACATCTTAAAATGGCTTAACAAAGAATCTTCTGATGAAGAATTGCTGCGCTTACAAGAAACTGAAGATTTTAAAACTTTAGAAAAAATTGCGCATTATTCTTCTCAAATAGAGCCACCAAAAGTTGATGTTGATAAAGCCTTAGCAGATCTTAAATTAAGAACGCAAAACAAAACTAAAAAAGGTAAAGTTATTGCTTTTAATGTTAAAGATTTGTATAAATATGCAGCAGCTATTGTTGTTTTATTGATAAGCTCTTATTTTATCTTTTTTAACAAAGAGGCTACTATTAAAACCGAATATGCACAAACAAAAACATTTAATTTACCAGATAATTCTGAAGTAATTTTAAATTCTAATTCAGAGATTTCTTATGGCAAAAAAAGTTGGGATGAAGACAGAAATTTAGCTTTAGATGGTGAAGCTTTTTTTAAAGTAAACAAAGGAAAAAAATTTACAGTAAGTACAGAAATTGGTAACGTAACTGTTTTAGGTACAAAGTTTAACGTAAAAGAAAGAGCTAATTATTTTGAGGTAAAAACTTACGAAGGTTTAGTAAGTGTTGCTTATAAAGATACCCTTGTTAAATTACCTAAAGGAGCTCTTTTTAAAGTAGTTAATGGTGTAATTGATACAAATACTACGTTTGATATTGAGGAAAAATCTTGGTTACAAAAAGAGTCTAATTTTAAAAGTACACCATTACAAATTGTATTAGAAGAATTAGAAAATCAGTTTGGTTATACTATAGAAACCCAAGAGGTTAATTTGGCAATTTTATACTCTGGTGGTTTTACACATACTGATGTTAATTTAGCTTTACAATCTGTTACAATTCCACTACAATTATCTTATAAAATAGAAGGAAAAACAATTACTATATTTAATTATGGTAAATAAATTTCAGGTTTTTTTTATCAATTTTTTGTTGATAACAAGTATTGCTCTTGCTCAAAATTCTTCTGATAAAGTAGCACTTTCAACCTTATTAATTGAACTCGAAAAAACCTACGAAATTAAGTTTTCTTATTCTGATAATGATGTAAAAGACCTCTTTGTAAATCCCCCAAAAAAAGGAATTTCCATAGATCAGCTTTTAACTTATTTAAATAAAAACACTTTTTTACAATTTAAAACATTAGACAACAGATATGTAACTGTTTCGTTTTTAAATAAATCAATTTCTATTTGCGGAATCATTATAGACGCCAACTTTTTAGAACCACTTTTACTGGCAACTGTTAAAGTAGATGGCTATAAATTAGGTACAACCACCAACCAAAAAGGTGAATTTTATTTACACAATATACCTGTAAATGCCACATTAAGCTTTTCATATATCAGTTTTAAAACCAAAACAATTGCTGCAAAAGAATTGTTTTCTACAGGTTGTAAAGAAATTTTTTTAGAAGAAGAAACAGAGCAATTATCAGAAATTACAATGCCTAGATTTTTAACTTCTGGCTTACAAAAAAGTGCTGATGGTGCTACTGTTTTAAACACAGAAAAATTCGGAATTTTACCAGGATTAATAGAACCAGATATTCTAAAAACCATAAAAATTTTACCTGGTATAGAAAGTGTAAACGAGAGTGTTTCTAATATTAATGTTAGAGGAGGTACAAACGACCAAAATTTAATGCTTTGGGATGGTATAAAAATGTATCATTCAGGTCATTTTTTTGGGTTAATTTCTGCTTATAATCCGTATTTAACAAAGAAAGTTGCAGTTACTAAAAACGGTACAAGTACTGCGTTTTCAGACGGAGTTTCATCAACCATTAATATGGAAACTGCTAATAGAATTACCAATGAATTTTCTGGTGGTGCAGGTTTTAATTTATTAAGTGCAGATGCTTTTGTACAAGTGCCACTTAAAGACAATATGGAATTACATATTTCTGGTAGAAGATCTTTTACAGATTTAATAAATACACCTACTTATAACAACTATTTTTCTAGAAGTTTTCAAGATAATTCTGTGGCTTCTAATAGTGTAAATAATTCAGAATCAGATTTTTATTTTTATGATTATTCATTTAAATTTTTATATGATATTGATTATAATCATTCTATTAGAGCAAATTTTATCCACATAAAAAACAATTTAGAATACTTAGAAAAATATACAACTAACAACATAACCATTGAAGAGAATAGCACTTTAAAACAAGAAAATTTAGGTGCAAATATTCATTGGAATGCAGATTGGAACACTAAATTTTCTACCACTTTTTCTGCATTTTTTTCTGATTATAAAATTAATTCATCAGACTATAATAAAGATTCA
Organism: Polaribacter sp. Asnod6-C07; assembly: GCF_045063625.1. Lineage (NCBI taxonomy): Bacteria > Pseudomonadati > Bacteroidota > Flavobacteriia > Flavobacteriales > Flavobacteriaceae > Polaribacter > Polaribacter sp. Asnod6-C07. The sequence goes on from NZ_JBEFOF010000005.1 coordinate 1,262,861, forward strand.
GATCAGTTACAAACACAGTTTAATAATGTTTTAGAAACCGAAATAAAGCTAGATTCTAAATATGAATTTTCTGATGTTTTTCATTTTAAAAATGGTCTTGTTTTTAACGAAATTGGTATCAGAAATACAACTACAGTAAACGCACCTACTTTTTCTACAACAGTAAAAGATGTGTTGTTAAAAAGTGCATTTTATTCTGAATTAGAATATCAGAAAAAGAAAACTTATGCACGTTTTGGGTTAAGAACTAACTATTTTTTTGAATTTCAAAAGTTTGTAATTGAACCTAGAATTAACATCCGACAGAAAATAAATAACGAATTTTCTTTAAAACTTGAGGGTGAATTTAAAAACCAAACTACAGCACAAAAAATAGATTTTGAAGAAAATTTTTTAGGAATAGAAAAACGAAGATGGATTCTTGCTGATAATGTAAATACACCTATTGTAAAAAGTAAACAAGCATCTTTTGGTATAGAATACACCTTAAATAAATTGTATTTTGATGTTACTGCTTTTTATAAAAAAATTGATGGAATTACTGCAGATAATCAAGGTTTTTACAACAATACACAAACTTTAAATTCTATAGGAAATTACGAAATAAAAGGAATTGAATTTTTAGTAAACAAGCAAACTAAAAATATAAGTACCTGGTTAAGTTATACTTATTCTAGTAATAATTATACTTTCGATATTTTTAATCCAGAAACTTTTGCAAATACTTTAGATATTAAACATTCTGTAAGTGCAGCTTTTAACTACGATTTTACAAAGAAATTTAAACTATCTTTAGGTAGTGTTTTACGTTCTGGTAAACCATTTACAAAACCAATAGATGGTAATGAAACCATACAAGATGGCAATAGAATTATTATAAATTATGATAACCCAAATAAAGAAAGATTAGATAGTTTTTTTAGATTAGATTTTTCTGGAAGCTATAATTTTGATTTTACAAAAGATGTAAAATCTACAATTCGTTTAGGAATTACAAATATTACTGATCGTAAAAATATAATTGATTCTTATTTTATTGTTGATGAAACAAACACAAATAATGTAAAAAGAATCAATAATTATTCATTGCCTTTTACACCAAATCTTAGTTTTAGAATACAATTTTAAGAAGCTATTCTATCCATTCTAATATGTGGTATACCATCTTCAAGATACTCCTCTCCTATTTGTTTAAATTGATGCGATTCGTAAAACTTTTTTAAATATTTTTGAGCAGAAATTGTAATTAAATCTACTTTAAAATGCTCTTTAATAGCTAAAATAGATGCTTTCATAATTTGATGCCCATAACCAAATTTTCGTTCTTTTTCAGCTACTACTACTCTACCAATACTAGCATTATTAAAATAATCACCAGGTTTAAAAATACGAGTATAAGCCACAATTTTATCGTCTTTAAAACCGAAAATGTGTACTGCTTTTTGATCTTTAAAATCTACATCTTGGTACACACAATCTTGTTCTACCACAAAAACTTCAGATCGTAATTGTAAAATAGAATACAGTTCTGTAGTTGTTAATTCTTGGAAAGATTTTATGATGAAATTCATTTTTATAACATTATAAATGTTCTCGATACAATTTCGATAAAAATCGAAATCAGTCCAACTGACAAGACTTTTTAGTAATATAAATTAACTTACTGTCACTTCGAGTGAAATTTCTTTTTCTGAAATTTTGCATCGAGAAGTTTTTATTAACAAGAAATTTTACCAACTCTATTTGCGTGTCTACCACCTTCAAATTCAGTAGTTAAAAAAATATCTACAAAACCTATAGCTTGTTGTAAAGACACAAAACGAGCAGGAATTGTAAGTACATTTGCATTATTATGTTGTCTTGTTAAAGCAACCAACTCATTATTCCAACACAATGCAGCTCTTACACCTTGGTGTTTATTAGCTGTCATTTGTGCTCCATTACCTGAACCACATAAAATAATACCTAATTCAGCTTTACCAGACTCAACACAATCTGCTGTTGGATGAATAGCATCAGGATAATCCATGGAATCGTTAGTATCTGTACCAAAATTAAGTACAGTATATCCTTTTTCTTCTAAATGTTTTATAATTTCGAACTTATATTCAGTTCCTGCGTGATCATTACCAATGGCAATTGTCATAATTTATTTATTTAATTGTTTTTACGAGTTTACAAAGTAATCTGTAATTTTATTTAAAGATTTCTTCATTACATTCGCAATGACTTAGTTAGGCTGGCAAAAATATAGAAATTAACGGTTATCAACAGTTATAAACATTTAAAAATTATCATTTTTTAATAACTGTTTATTTTTAAAGCTTTTAACTGTTTTAAGTAAATGTTAAGAACTTATGATTAAAAATAGGAAACTTTATTTGGTATTCTTATTAATTATAACAATACAAGCTCTTGATTGACATATGCAAATTTTATTTTAAGTTTTTGATAAAAGTTTATCAACATAAAATTTACAATTTGTTTACATATATTTTGTTGTTAACTATTAAGAATTTTAAGTTAACTACTGTTTATAACTATTGTTAATAACTCTAAATTTAAATTGATTTATAAGCTTTTAAGTTACTTATAAGTTGTCAATGATTTTTAATAACTCAAACTAAAAAATAAAAATAGAATATTTTATAGTAGCTATTAACACACTATTATAAACATCAATTTTTTTTAAAATTTTTAAAAAGAAAAATAATTATAATATAGAATGTTGATAACTGTTGAAACTTTTAAAAATTGAAAATGAATTTTTGAAAAAAGAAAGAATACTAAAAAATGTAAAATGGGTTTTTGAATAAAAGTTTAAACCGCTTTTTTTTCAGCTTCTAATAGATAAAGAGTATCTTTCTGAATCTCAACAGTTTCTTTAGGAGGCATGTCTTTTTGTAGTGAACCGTTAATAATCTGTACGCTTATATAAATTCCTGTTAGGAATATAAGTGCAAATAGAGCGATTATTTTACGTAGATTTTTCATCTTAAAACTTTGGTGTTGTTATTATAAAGACGTAATATTTAAGAAAACGTTACAATTTTTTTAAGAAAATTTTAAGAAAAATGAGAAATTCTTAAATTTAGAGAAAGAAAAGCAATAGTTATATCAGAAGTTTTTATCTATCTTTGCAGTGTTATTTTGTAAACTACTTAATTGTAGTGTTCTATCTCTGCTATCCAAAATAATATTTCTAAAACCTTTTAGAATTGCATACGCAACCAATTCAATTTTGTATTTAGAATACTGTATAAAACAAAAGAATACACGAATTTTTTATGTTTTTTAAATGGCTAAAATTCTCTTAATTTTTTAGAAAATTTCCGATTTCTAAAAATAGGAATGCTGTTTATAAATCAAGATTTTTTAGTATTAAATGTCTATAAATGAGACATGAAAAAATATAATAAACAAGGCTACCTCAATATAAAAATAAATTGATAACTCTTTTTTAATAAACAATGGTTATAAAAAATTGTATTTTGGTATCAAATAAAATAGAAGTAAGAATAAATGAAAAGAAAGAAAAAGAAAATATTTAAGAAAAAAGGAAAAGTTATTAAAGACTTAACTAGAAATATTTTTAAAATTTTAAATGAAGACAGCACAAAGTTTTATAATTATAAACAAATAGCTGGTAAATTAGGGGTTTCTGATACTGATGGAAAAACTCAAATATTAAAAAAACTAGCAGAATTAACTGCAACAAAAAAAATTAAAGAAATAGATAGAGGTAAATATCAAATAAATGAAGACCGTAAATATTCTATAGGAACATTAGATGTAACCTCTAGTGGAAATGGATATTTTATTTCTGATGATTATGAAGACGATATTTTTATACCAAACATAAATTTAGGTAAAGGATTACATGGAGATGTAGTAAGAGCATATGTTTACCAACGTAAAAGAAGTAAAAAGTTAGAAGCAGATGTTGTAGATGTTATAGAACGTGCAAAAACAGAGTTTGTTGGTGTTTTACAAAAGAGTAAAAACTTTGGTTTTGTAATTTGTGATAATCATAAAATGTATGCAGATATTTTTATTTCTCAAAATAAAATGAATGGTGCAGAACATGGAGATAAAGTGCAAGCTACTATTTCTGATTGGCCAGAAAATTCTAAAAATCCATTTGGTAAAATAACCACTGTTTTAGGTAAACCTGGTGATCATGATACAGAAATGCATTCTATTTTATTAGAATATGATTTACCTTATGAGTTTGAACCAGAAGTAGAAAAAGAAGCACAAAATTTACCCATAGAAATTACTGAAGATGAAATTGCCAAACGTAGAGATATGAGAGGCGATTTAACATTTACCATAGATCCTAAAGATGCAAAAGATTTCGATGATGCATTATCGTTTACCAAACTAGAAAATGGTAATTACGAAATAGGAATTCATATTGCAGATGTTTCGCATTATTTACAACCCAAAACTATTTTAGATGATGAAGCTTATGAAAGAGCAACTTCTGTTTATTTAGTTGATAGAGTAGTACCTATGTTACCAGAAATGCTAAGTAATGGTGTTTGTTCTTTAAGACCAAATGAAGAAAAATTAACTTTTTCTGCTGTTTTTGAAATTAATAAAAAAGCACAAATAGTAGGAGAGTGGTTTGGTAGAACAGTAACCTATTCAGACCAACGTTTTGCTTACGAAGAAGCACAAAGTATTATAGAAAACGTAAAACTTTCAGATAATGTAAAACCTTATACAATGCCTGCAGATATTTCTATAACAGATTCTTCTTATGAGGTAAAACCAGAAGTTGTAGAAGCAACTTTAAAGTTAGATGAATTGGCTAAAATTCTTAGAAAAAAGAGAATGAAAGCTGGTGCAATTTCTTTTGATAGAGTAGAAGTGAAGTTCAATTTAGATGAGGAAGCAAACCCAGTAGGAGTTTTCTTTAAAACATCTAAAGACGCTAATAAACTAATTGAAGAATTTATGTTATTAGCCAATAGAAAAGTAGCAGAATTTATTGGTTTTTCTAAAGGAAAAGCAACCAATAAAACTTTTGTTTACAGAGTACATGATGAACCAAACATAGAAAAATTAGCATCATTACAAAACATTATTAGCAAATTTGGTTATAAAATTAATACAGATACAAAAGAATCTACTTCAGAATCTTTAAATCAGTTATTAAATGATGTAAATGGTAAAGCAGAATCTAACATGATTGAGACTTTAACTATTAGATCTATGTCTAAAGCTGTATATACTACTCAAAATATTGGCCATTATGGTTTGGCTTTTGATTATTATAGCCATTTTACATCGCCTATTAGACGTTATCCTGATGTAATGACACATAGATTACTGCAGCATTATTTAGATGGTGGAGATAGCCCAAAAGCAGAAATTTATGAAGAAAAGTGTAAACATTCATCAAAAAGAGAAGAATTAGCATCTAAAGCAGAAAGATCATCTATAAAATACATGCAAGTTAAATACATGCAAGACCATAAAGATGAAATTTTTGATGGTGTTATTACTGGAGTTACTGAATGGGGAATTTATGTAGAAATTTCAGCAAACAAATGCGAAGGAATGGTTAGAATTAGAGATATAAAAAGTGATTATTATATTTTTGATGAAGAGCAATATGCAATTGTAGGTCAGTCTACTAAACATTTATATCAATTAGGTGATGATGTAAAAGTACAAGTTAAAAAGACAGATTTAGAACGTAAACACTTAGATTTTAACTTGATTGAAGATTAAATAAAATATTATGATATTAACAACAACACCCAATATAGAAAACTTTAAAATAATAGATTATTTAGGTATTGTAACAGGTTCTGCTTACGATTCTAGTTATACTTCTAATGGAACAAAATTGTCTTTTAAAGATATGTTTAGTATGTCTAAATATTATGAAAAATATACTTTAGGATTAGAGTCTATAAAAGAAAAAGCTTTTCAAAATTTAAAAGATAATGCTACAAAATTAGGTGCAAATGCTGTTGTAGGTATTCAATTAGATGTAGAACCACTTGCAAATTCATCAACTTTATTAGTATCTATAACAGGCACAGCAGTTAAAGTAGCTTAAAAATTTAGCAAGAATTATTTACATTCTCACGTTAATTTTTAATCTTTACCACAATAAATAAAACAAAATGTCTTTATAGTGGTATGCTTATTGATTTAAGTACATTAATCAAACCTAAATAAAATGAAAAAAATAATATTTATATGTGTTTTAATGATGAGCTTATCATTTGTAGCACAATCTACAGTAAACAAAAAATTAGGAGATTTTTCTACTCTAAAAGTTTATAATGGTATAGAATTAGAGTTAATAAAATCTAACGAGTCTAAAATAGAAATTACAGGTCTAAAATCTGAAAAAGTTAAAATAAAGAACGTTAACAACACTTTAAAAATTTCTTTACCTTTCTCTTTAAAACCAGAAAATAATGCAGCAAATGGAGAGGTTTTAGTAAAATTATACTATTCTAAAAGTATTGATACTATAGATGCTAATGAAGGGGCTACAATTACTGGTAAAGAAATTAATCAAAATCATTTAGAAGTAAAATCGCAAGAAAGAGCATTTGTAAATTTAGTGGTAAAAGTGAAACATTTAGAAGTTAAAACATCTTCTGGAGGTATTATTAAATTATCTGGTACAACAAAAAACCAAACTGTAGATGTAGATTTATACGGAATTTATAATGGTTTTGATTTAAAAGCTACAGCAAACTCAACCGTAAAAGCGGGTACAGGAGCAAAAGCAGAAATTTTAGCTGGAGAAACTTTAAATGCAAAAGTAAGTTTTGGAGGTTCAATATTTTACAAAGGAAATCCTGAAGTGTTAAAAGACAAAAAAGTAATAGGCGGTATTATACAAAAAAGAGATTAATAGAATCCTTTTTGTATCTTTGTTATATTAAAATTTAGAAAAATGAATACTTTAAATATATATTTATTAGGAATGCCTAGTGGAGGTTCTTGGATTATTATTGCAATTGCAATTTTACTATTGTTTGGTGGTAAAAAAATTCCTGAGCTAATGAAAGGTTTAGGTGGTGGTATAAAAGAGTTTAAAAAGGCTACTAAAGATGAAGAAAAAGAAGAACAACTAGAAGAAAAAAAGTAAAATAACATAGACGTTATATAAAGTAAAAGCTCTGTTTGCATGCAAACAGAGCTTTTTGTTTTAAATTAAAAAAATCCCCCAATATTTTAATTTAATAGTTTTACAAATATAATTTATTATATTGATAAATCTACAAAATGTTCTGAATTATAAGGTTTTAAGTAGTGAAATTGTTTTTTATTATTAAATATTTGTTATTGATTAATTATTAAAATTTTGATATTATAAAATATTTGTAGTAATAATATTATATTCAATAATAAATCATTTATAAAATTATTAACACTGTAATATTTAAGTGTTTTTTTATTTTATTAATAATATACAATCTTTAAAAATAAATGCTCAATTTGATGATTCAAATTGAGCTTTATTTTTCTAATGATAATTGTCCCCCAACAATTACCATTATAATTTCATACTTCAAAAGTAATTTTTTTTATTTATATAATATTAAAAAAAGCCCTTAAAGGGTTGTATAATGGGGTTTTGGGATAAATGGGAAGGTATTATTCTATTAATTTTTCTAAATCTTTTTTCTTAATACTTCTAGAAACAGGAATTTTAATATCTATTTTATCAGAAATTAAAAAATAACCTCTTGCATTACCAGATATAGATTTAATATGTTTGGTATTTACTATAAAAGATTTATGACATTTAAAAATATTAGGATATTCTTGTATTTGCTTAAGTATTTTAGATAGAGTGTTTCTTAAAACAATTTCTTTTATTCCTTTATTTGTATTTACAAAAAAGCTAGCATAATTACCTGCAATTGTTATGTAAACTAAATCAGCTATTTCAATGCTTATATTTTCTTTATTATTCTCAGAATATATAATTATGCTTTCTTCTTTTTTAGTAAAAACACGCTTCTTTCTTTTAAATCGAATTACTCTTTCGTTTACGATAACAAAAAATAGCATAGATATAAGTGCAAGACTAGACGAATACTTATAAAACAATCCAAAACTTAACTTTATTAAATTAAATTCATCTTTATAAATTCCGCTAAAAAACCACAAAATATAACTGTAAATAAATAAAAAACAAAAAAGTACAATTAGAAAAGTAGCTACAGATAATTTTTTATAATTTGTTTTATCTAAAATTAATAAAAGTAAAAAGGGTACTAGAAAGGTTAAAGAACTTATAACTAAACTATAACCAAATAAAGTTTCTTTTAAAACATCTAAATTAAAAGGTTTAAATAGGTTTAAAAAGATAAAAACAAATACTCCATGTAATGCTGTTATGGCAAGTTTGTTATTAATATAAGGTTCTAGATTAAGCTTTCTTTTGAACAATTTTATAATAGGATTAATCAAAGGGGTAAAATTTTAATTAAAAAGGATAAACTAAGTTATAAAAAAAAGCGCAAAATAATCATTTTGCGCTTTTTTAGTTTTGTTTAAATATCTTTTTTAATCAATCTTTTTAGGTTTTGCATTTTTCATAGCCTCACCAATTTGATTACTAGCTGTAAAACTTGCAACCATATCATTTAACATTTGGCTACCAGCTTGTGGCGAGTTTGGTAGTAATATTAAATTACTGTTAGTTTCTTGACCTATAGATTGTAAAGTATCATAATGTTGTGTTACAACAATTAATGCAGATGCTTCTTGGCTATTGATACCTACTTTGTTTAAAACCTCTACAGACTCTTCTAAACCACGTGCAATTTCACGTCTTTGGTCTGCTATACCTTGCCCTTGTAAACGTTTACTTTCTGCCTCAGCTTTTGCACGTTCTACAATTAAAATACGTTGTGCATCACCTTCAAATTGTGCAGCAATTTTTTCACGCTCAGAAGCATTAATTCTGTTCATAGATTCTTTTACTTGCGCATCTGGATCTATATCAGTTACTAATGTCTTAATAATATCAAAACCATAATCAGACATGGCATCATTTAATTCAGATTTAACAGCAATTGCAATATCATCTTTTTTTACAAATACATCGTCTAATTTCATTTTTGGCACTTCTGCTCTTACTACATCAAAAACATAAGATGTTATTTGATCATGAGGATAATCTAACTTATAAAAAGCATCGTAAACCTTATCATAAATAACTTTGTATTGTACAGATACTTTAAGTTTTACAAATACATCATCTAAAGTTTTAGTTTCTATAATTACATCTAATTGCTGAATTTTTAAACTTAATCTACCAGCAATTCTATCTATTAAAGGAATTTTAAAACGAAGACCAGATTGTCTTATGGCATTAAATTTACCAAATCGTTCTACAATAGCTGATGTTTGTTGTTTAACTGTAAATATTGATGCGAAAATAACAACTGCAATCAATACAATTATTACTGGAAAAATAGAAATCATAGTTAGTAGTTTTAAAGTTAATAATCAATTTAATGTAAAGATACTTATTAGAGTATTATCTATAAGACGCAATTTTTTAAAATTGTTACATTTTGTAATATTAATCAATAAAAAACCCTAAAAATGATCATTTTTAGGGCTATTTTGTTTTAAAAATTGAATTATTCCTTTTTCTCTTTTGGAAACACTTTATAGATTTTTCTATTGTATTTAATCCATTTTTTATACTGTTTTTCTGATAAAAGAGCCTTTATAGATTTATCTAATTCTTTATCTTCTTTTTTTAAAGTATCAGAAATAGGTTTTAAATTACTTGCCATTTCTAATCTAACTTTTGTTTGATTAGAAAAATCACCAGTTTTTGCCACATTTTTTTGATAATTATCTATCATTTCTTTGGTGCTTTTTAAAGTAAAACTATTAATTCTTCTAATATCTTTTATTTCTTTATTGTAAGTAGTTAAAAGGCTAGAAAACTTTTTACCTTCATCAGAAGATAATTTTATGCCAGATTTTTTAGCTGCTTTTTCTATATCATAAATCACAATTCCTAAATATCTTTCTATTTTAAAATCTGGGTCTGCAGGTTTATCAGGTGTTTGCATCATTTGGTTTTGACCCTGATTTCTCATACCATTGTTGTTATACTGGCTATAACTTTGTAGTGTTGTAAAAATAAAAATTGCGATGATATATTTTTTCATTTTTTATAATTTTTCTATTGCATTTTTTAACCTTAAAATAGTTTCCTCTTTACCAATCATTGCAATAATATCGAATAAATGTGGGCCTGCTAATTTACCTACTAAACATAAACGTAAAGGTTGCATTACTTTGCTGTAACCAATTTCTTTGCTAGTAATCCATTCTTTAATTTCTTTTTCTGTATTTTTTGATGAAAAATCTTCAATTTTAGCAACTACAGTAATTAATTCTTTCATTAAATCTGTAGTTCCTTCTTTCCAACTTTTCTTTACAGATTTTGCATCATATTCTTGTGGTGTTTCAAAAAAGAAAATAGCTAATCCTAAAAAATCATCAACAAAAACAGCTCTTTCTTTTACAGTAGAAACTATTTTTTTAACATCTTCTATGTTTTTATTAATCCCTTTTTTCTCTAAAATTGGCATAAATAAATTTGCTAATTCTGCATCATCTTTGGTTTGCATATATTGTTGCTGAAACCACTTTGTTTTATCAAGATTAAATTTTGCACCAGCTTTATTAACACGTTCAAAATCAAATTTTTGAGTTAATTCTTCTAAAGAAAAAATTTCTTGTTGTGTTCCAGGGTTCCATCCCAAAAAGGCCAACATATTTATAAAAGCATCAGCAAAATAACCATCTTCTTTATAGCCTCTAGAAACATCACCTGTTTCTTCATTTGTATATTCTAGAGGAAACACAGGAAAACCTAATTTATCTCCATCCCTTTTACTTAACTTTCCTTTACCAATTGGTTTTAAAATTAATGGCAAATGTGCAAAATCTGGAACTTCCCAATCAAAAGCTCTGTATAATAATACATGTAAAGGCATAGATGGTAACCATTCTTCACCTCTAATTACGTGACTAATTTCCATTAAATGATCATCAACAATATTTGCTAAATGATAGGTTGGCATTCCATCAGATTTAAATAAAACCTTATCATCTAATGTGTTTGTTTTAATAGTAATTCTTCCTCTAATTTCATCTTGCATATACAAAATTTCACTTTCTGGAATTTTAAAACGAATTACATATTTATCACCAGCATCAATTCTTTTTTGTACTTCTTCTTCAGATAATACTAAAGAGTTTACAAGTTTACCTTCTTGTCTATTTTGCCAGTTATAGATAAACATTTTCCCTTTAGAGGCATTAAAATCTCTCTGAGCAGTTAACTCTTCTGGAGTGTCAAAAGCATAATAAGCTTTACCTTTTTCTAGTAAAATATCTGCATATTTTTTGTAAATATCTTTACGTTCAGATTGTCTATATGGTCCAAATTTTTCGTTTTTTCCAGGTCCTTCATCAAAAGGAATATTACACCATTTTAAAGCGTCTATTATATATTGCTCTGCATTAGCAACATAACGTGTTTGGTCTGTGTCTTCTATTCTTAAAATAAAAGTACCATTGTGTTTTTTGGCAAATAAATAATTATATAAGGCAGTTCTTACACCTCCAATATGTAAAGGTCCTGTAGGACTTGGTGCAAAACGCACACGAACATTAGATTCCATTTTTTTTGTTTTAAAGCTGCAAAGATAGTTTTTCTGTTAGATAAGAGAAATTAGAGGTAAGAAAAATAATAATGTATTATTAAGAAAACCATATCTTTATTATATGAAAGAGATTATAATTAAATCTATAGAAGATAAATTAGGTTGGTCAGAAAGATCATTTATAAAAATGAGTGATAAAAAGGCTGACTATTTAGAAATTCAAGATTGTTTTTGGAGTTTTTTATCATCTACGCAACAAGTTAGATTTTACTTCTCAAAATATATTCATCATATGAATAGTGATTTGTCTAATAAAAAGAAAAGTGAATTAGTCAAAAAGAATCTTGATAATTGGAAAAAAAACTCTTTGATTAAAGAAGAAGTTTTAAGTTGGAACTTATTAAATGAATTAAGAAATGAAGATACACATGATGAATCCGTTATAACTAATTATGAAATTAAAGATTTTAAGCTTTCTGATGGAAATGGAAATTTAATTTCTGATGGTAGAGGTGTTATATTATCTTTTGGTGTATCTGGTTATTATGTAAGATATAAAAATAAAGATTATGAAATAATAGACTTATCAAAAAATGGTTTAGAAAGTTCAAAAAAATTATTAGAATATTTAGAAAATAAACTTTAAAACTTCTTATAAACACCAACAGTTAATGCTACTTGCTTAGCAACATTGTTGCCAAAAAATGCAGCTGGTAAACTTGCTGTAACACCAAAATCTTTTGTGAATTCTCTTATTGCTTTTACACCAACAACTCCATATTCTTGATCGTTTACATATAAAGAAGTTACCAAATTTTTATCAGGTAAATTAATATCTCCGTCTTTAAAAGATTTCTCAATATCTAAAAAACCAATTAACCAAAATTTATTTCCTAGTTTTTTACCATATTCTCCACCAATTTTAAAGTTGTTAGAATAATTATTGGTTCTAATTTTTGCACCAATAAAAGATTGCAAATAAGAATTAGTAAAACTTTTACCTGCTAAAAATAGGGGAGTTAAAGTAAAAGCATCATAGCTAGTTCTTATACCCGAATTTTTATAAAAAGTACTTGTATTTGTTTCTAAAGAAAATTGCCCAGATAACAACCAATCTTTTTTATAGAAATTATGTTTTAGGTTAATTTCAATATTTCCTAAAGCAGTTTTAGTTTCATTTATTGTTTGTGAACAATCTCCAAAACAATCTATTGCAGGATCTAGATATTTTAAATTGTTTATTGAAATTAATTTTAAAGGTGCATTTACAATTAGAGTTGTGTTATTTGTTAAACCATATTCTGTATAGAATTGCAAAGTATTATCGGATATTTCTCCATTTATTGCATAATCAGGATCACCAAAAAAGTTATCATAATTAGCTATAGTTGTAAAAGAAAGTTGTGTGTAAAATTTTCCTTTTTCTTGTGTCCAAGGTCCCTGAGCAAATATAGAAATACTTAAAAGTAGAAATACAATTTTGGTAAGCTTTAGCATAAGTTTAGTTTTTAATATTTAGTTAGTAGAAAACCATTTTAAATACTTACAAGGGTTTCTTTTTATAAGATACATAATTTTGATATTGGTTGCGTAAATAATTGTTTTAACAATTATTTTGTGGATGATCTTGTCAAATACATTATTTTTATTAGTTGATTATGAAAGCATTCGAAAACATACAGCACAAATTAAATCAGTTTACACGAAAATTTTACACAAGTGAATTGATAAAAGGAATAATTCTATTTTTTTCATTAGGTTTTTTATATTTCTTTTTTACGCTTTTTTTAGAATTTTTTTTGTGGCTAAAACCAACTGCTAGAACTATTTTGTTTTGGGTGTTTATAATTGTAGAAGTTTTTTTACTGATAAAATTTATTGCCATTCCTATTTTTAAATTGATAGGTTTTAGAAAAGGAATTTCTTTAGAAGAATCTTCAAAAATTATAGGTGCTCATTTTCCAGAAGTAGGGGATAAGCTGTTAAATGTTTTACAACTTAAAGAAAATGCAAAACAATCTGATTTAATTTTAGCGAGTATTAATCAAAAATCTGAAGAACTAAATCCTATTCCTTTTGTAAAAGCAATAGATTTTAAACATAATTCTAAATATTTAAAATATGCAATTGTACCTATATTAATTTATGTAATAAGTTTATTTACTATTTCAAATGGTTCTTTAACTCAGAGTTTAGATCGTGTAGTAAATTACAGAACTGCTTACAATCCTCCAGCACCATTTTTATTCTCAATTGCTAATCAAAGTTTACAAGTTTTACAAGGAAAATCAATTACAATTAACGCGAATACAATAGGAAATGTTAGTCCAAATGAAGCAAAAATAATTTATAATAATCAACAATATTATTTGCAAAATAATGGTAATTCATCTTTCTCATATACTTTTACAGATGTTCAAGAGCCCATTAATTTTTATGTTGAAGCAAATGGAATTCAATCTCAAGATTATAAGATTGAAGTTATAGGCACACCAACAATTCACAACATTTCATTAGATTTAAAATATCCAAAATATTTAGGAAGGAGAAATGAAACCATTCAAAATTCAGGAAATTTAATTGTTCCTGAAGGCACAAATATTACTTGGTTGGTTCAAACTAATCAAACAGATAGTTTGGCTTTCATCAATAAAAATAAAAGTGATTCTTTTTCTAAAGTTTCTACTGATAATTTTGAGTATAAAAAACAAGTTAGAAATGCTTTAATTTATCAAATTTCATCATCAAACAAAAACCTAAAAAATTACGAGAATTTACAATTTTCTGTGGATGTTATTAAGGATGAATTCCCGTTGATTTCTTTAACTTCTAATATTGATAGTATTACAAGAGGCGTTGCTCAATTTGCTGGTCAAATTTCTGATGATTATGGTTTACGTAATTTACAATTGGTTTATTATGATGTAAATAATTCTGATAAAAAAGAGTTATTTAACCTTCAAATAAGCAATCAAAATATACAAAATTTCTTTTATCAATTTCCTGATGGATTAAATTTATCGAAAGGAATTAACTATGAATTATATTTTCAAGTTACTGATAATGATTATGTTAATGGAAATAAATCAACTAAAAGTAAGATTTTTAATTACAGACAACATACTGAAGACGAATTAGAAGATCAACTTTTACAAGAACAAAGAAATACGATTAACGATTTAGAAAATTCTGTTCAAAAACAAAAAAAGCAACAAGAACAATTAGAAAATATTCAACAAGAATTACAGAATAAAAAAAGTATTAATTGGAACGATAAAAAGAAAGTAGAAAGTTTTATTAAGCGTCAAGAACAGTATAAAAAAATGATGCAAAGACAAACTGATCAACTTCAAGAAAACTTAGATGAAAAGCAAGAAAAAAATGAATCTTTACAAGAAAAAAAGGAAGATTTAAAAGAACGAATTAAGGAACTTAAAAAGTTAGAAAAGCAACAAAAATTGTTGGATGAAATTCAGAAAATGGCTGATAAACTTAATAAAGAAGATCTTGTAAAAAAGGCCAAAGAATTAGCACAACAAAATAAACAACAACAGCGTAGTTTAGAGAAAACTTTAGAAATGGTAAAACGTTTTTATGTTGAACAAAAAACTATGCAAATTGCAAATAAAATAGAAGAGTTATCTAAAAAGCAAACAGATTTAGAAAAGGAAGAAAATGGTAGTTTAGAAGAACAAAAAGACATCAAAAAAGAATTCGAAGATATTAAAGAAGAATTGGAAGAACTCAATAAAGACAATGAAAATTTAAAAGATCCAATGGAGTTGCCAGATGTTGACGAAGAGAAAGAAGATATAGATAAAGAACTTAAAAAATCTGAAGAAAATTTAGAACAACAAAACTCAAAACAAGCAAAACAAAGTCAGAAGCAATCATCACAAAAAATGAAAAAGATGAGTGCAAAAATGCAAAAATCTATGATGGATATGCAAAGTGAATCTATGGAAGAAAATATGGAAGACCTGCGTAAAATTTTAGAAAACTTAGTTATTTTTTCTTTTCAACAAGAACAATTAATGGACAAGTTTACAGAAACATCTACAACACATCCAGACTTTGGTAAAGACTTAAAAAAGCAAAATGAAATAAAAAGATATTTTGAACATATAGATGATAGTTTGTATGTTTTAGCAATGCGTGTTCCTAAAATTTCAACTAAAATTCAAGATGATCTTTCTTCTGCACATTACAATTTAGATCAATCTTTATATAATTTTTCTGAAAATAGATTTAATAACGGAATTTCTAATCAACGTTATGTAATGACAGCTACTAATAATTTGGCAGATTATTTAAGTAATATTTTAAATAATATGAAGAACAGTATGTCAATGAAAATGGGAAAAGGAAAACCAGGAAAAGGACAAGGTTTTAGTTTACCAGATTTAATTAAAAAGCAGGAAGGCTTATCTGAGAAGATGAAAGATGGAATGAAAAAGGGTGATGAAAAGGGTAAAGGTAAAGAAGGTAATAAACCAGATGAAAATGGTAAGCCAGGAGAAAAAGGAAAGAAGGGTAGTAGTGGAAAAGGAAGTAAACCAGGTGAAGGTAAAAACGGACAAAAAAATGGAGAAGGAGAAGGTTCTAATGATGATTTAGATGGTGAATTGTATGAAATCTTTAAACAACAATCTCAATTAAGAGAAGAATTGCAGAATGCAATTAAAGAAAGTGAAAACGGAATAGAAGGAGGAAATGGAAATGCAAAAAAAGCATTAAAATCTATGGAAGAATTAGAAAATGATATTCTAGAAAAAGGTTTTAACGAAGCAACACTTCAAAAAATGCAAAATTTAAATTACGAATTATTAAAACTTGATAAAGCTGCTTTAGAACAAGGTAAAGATAAAAAACTTAAATCAAATACAAATCAAAAAGAAACTCAAAGAAACAAAGTAAAAGCGCTTAAATTTAAACAGCAGTTCTACAATCAAATAGAAATATTAAATAGACAATCCTTACCTTTGCAGCAAAATTATAAAAATAAGGTCAGAGAGTATTTCTCTGATCCTAAAAATGATTAGTAATGAAAAAAGTAATTATTGTATTTTTCTTTTGTGCTTTTACAAGTTTAGTAAATGCAAATATTAATGTTTTTAACGAAATAACAATACCAAAAGAATTTAAAACAGAAAACACTTTTTCTGGTGATTTATCAGACAAAGATTCTTTTCATTTAATTTTTGCAAAAAATAAAAAAACAAAAAACTATAAAGTTTTCTCATATCTATTTGATGGTAATACCTCTGTTGAATTACCAAGTTTAATAAATGAAAAATCTTATGGAGTAGTTTCTTTTCATCAAAAAAATAATATTTTATCTTTATTGTTAAGCTACAAAATAAAAAAGGAGTCTTTCGTTAAAACAGTACATTATAATCTTAAAACTAAAGAAAAAAAAGAGTTTGAAGCTGTTTCTCATAATGATTTTATGACATCAATTAGAAAAAAAGATCAATCTATTTTAATTTATAAAACAGATGATGCTTTTATAGTTTCTTCTTTTGTTGGTAACAATAAACCAAATTCTAAAGAGTTAGCTTTAGATAAAGATTCAGACGTAAAAAGATTTTTTAAAAATGAATCTGTTACTTCAATAAAAACAGATGAGTTTGTGGCAAATGGTTCTACTAATAAAGTTCGTTTGTATTTTGAAAATAATACACTTTTTTTCACTCGAGATTCTGATGAACCTTTTAACTTTAACGTTGGTGGAATTCCTTTAAACAATAAAAAAGCAAATATTACTGAATTACTAAAATTCAATTTGAGTGAATCAACATTAAAACCTGTTTTTTTTACTTTTGAAAATGCAAATGGAGAGAAGTTTAAAAAAGCAACTTCTTTTTTTACTAAAGATAAACTCTTTCAATTGGCACTTTCTAAAAAAGCTGGGTTTATTAATATTGCTGATGTAAATACAGGTAAATCTTTAAATGTAATTGCTTTTGATGAATTACTTTCTAATAAAATTAAAGGAAATCCAGAATTTCAAGGAATAGAAAAGTTTTTAAAAAATGCAGGTAAAAATAAATACAATGCTACAATAACTGCTAATAAAACTAAATCAGATAAAATTAGAGTTAGGGTAGATTATGTAGATATTTCATACAACTATAATTACAATTGGTGGTGGCATCACCAACAGTTTATGTGGCATATGCAACAACACCAAATGCAAATGATACAACAGAATATTCAAAGAAATATACCTTCAGGTTTTGGCCCAAGAGTTGTTGATGATTATGTGTTTGAAAATGCTATAATTTTAAAAGAAAAACGTTTTTTTGAATTATTAATAGATTTAAATGGAGATCTTATAAATGAAGAATTACCAGAAACTATTTACAAAGAAATTGATAAAAAAGAATATATAGACAAACTAGATGAAATCTCCACTTATTCTAATGAATCTAGTTGTTTCTTAAAAGATAGTTTTCGCTTTATTGCTTATGATAAAAAGAATAAAAAATTTGTAATTCAAACAAATACTATAAAATGATAACGTTTAATTATGAAACAGAATTCAATTTAAAATACGAGAAAATTTTAGAAAATTGGATTAATAATATTGTTATTGATAAAGGTTTTGAAATTGGTGAAATCAATTATATTTTCTGTGATGATGTTTATCTCCATAAATTAAATGTTGAGTTTTTACAACACGATACTTTAACTGATGTTATCAGTTTTGATAATTCTTTAGGTAAGCTTATTAATGGGGATATTTATATTTCTATAGAGAGAGTAGAAGATAATGCAAAAGATTTTAAGGTTTCTTTTGATGATGAATTACACAGAGTAATGATTCATGGTGTTCTACATTATATGGGTTTCAAAGATAAATCCGAAGAAGAAAAAAAAGAAATGAGAAGTGAAGAAAACAAAGCTTTGTCAATATATAATCTAGAAAAAAAATAAAAAGTTTCACGTGGAACTATTATAAAAAAATGAGTTTATTTTCAACAACATACGATGTCATTGTAGTAGGTGGAGGGCATGCAGGAAGTGAAGCTGCTGCTGCTGCTGCAAATATGGGTGCACACACTTTATTAATTACAATGAACTTGCAAAACATTGCACAAATGAGTTGTAATCCTGCAATGGGTGGAATTGCAAAAGGACAAATAGTAAGAGAAATTGATGCTTTAGGAGGTTATAGTGCAATAGTTACAGATAAGACAGCTATTCAGTTTAAAATGCTAAATAAATCCAAAGGACCTGCTATGTGGAGTCCAAGAGCTCAATCAGATAGAATGCAGTTTGCAGAAGCTTGGAGAACGATGTTAGAGCAAACTGAAAACGTAGATTTTTATCAAGATTCTGTAAATGGTTTATTGTTTGATGATGATAAAATTATAGGTGTAAAAACTGCTCTAGGTTTAGAAATAAAAGCAAAGACGGTTGTAATAACTGCTGGTACTTTTTTAAATGGATTAATCCATATTGGAGAGAAAACATTTGGAGGTGGTAGAGCAGGAGAAGGAGCTTCTACAGGAATAACAGAAGATTTAGTTGCAAAAGGTTTTGAATCTGGTAGAATGAAAACAGGAACACCACCAAGAGTAGATGGTAGATCTTTAGATTATTCTAAAATGTTAGAACAACCAGGAGATGAAAATACTGAGAAATTTTCTTATTTACCAGTAACTAAAAATTTGGTAAAACAACGATCTTGCTACTTAACGTATACCAATTTAAAAGTACATGAATTATTAAAAGAAGGTTTTGATAGATCACCAATGTTTAATGGTAGAATCAAATCTACAGGACCTAGATATTGCCCTTCAGTAGAAGATAAAATTAATCGTTTTGCAACTAAAGAAAGACATCAAATATTTGTAGAACCAGAAGGATGGACAACTTGCGAAATGTATGTAAATGGGTTTTCAACTTCTTTACCAGAAGATATTCAAGATAAAGCTATAAGAGCTATAGAAGGTTTTAAAAATGTAAAGTTTTTAAGATATGGTTATGCAATAGAATATGATTATTTTCCACCAACGCAATTAAAACATTCTTTAGAAACTAAGTTGATTAAAAACTTATTCTTTGCAGGTCAGATTAATGGTACAACAGGTTATGAAGAAGCGGCTGCTCAAGGATTAATGGCAGGTGTAAATGCAGCTTTAAAGGTGCAAGAAAAAGAGCCTTTTATCTTAAAAAGAAATGAAGCTTATATTGGTGTTTTAGTAGATGATTTAATTACAAAAGGTACAGAAGAGCCTTATAGAATGTTTACCTCTAGAGCTGAATATAGAACCTTATTAAGACAAGATAATGCAGATTTAAGATTAACGCCTAAAGCTTTTGGACTTGGTTTAGCTTCTAAAGAAAGAATGGATCGTGTTTTGGAAAAGCAAAGAAAAACAGATTTATTAATTCAGTTTTTAGAAAAAACAAGTGTTAAGCAAGAGGAAATAAATCCTATTTTAGAAGCTAAAAATTTAGCATTAGTAAATCAGTCTATGAAGCTTTTTAAAATTGCTGCTAGACCTCAATTAAATTTTTCTGATTTTAAGAATGTTGAAAAACTAAGTGTTTTTTTATCAGATAATGCTATTGATAAAGAAGTAATAGAACAAGCTGAAATACATTTAAAATATTCTGGTTATATAGCTAAAGAAAAGAATAATGCTGATAAGTTAAATCGATTAGAAAATGTAATGATTCCTTCTAGTTTTAATTATCAAAAAGTAAAATCTTTATCTTTTGAAGCTAGAGAAAAATTAAGTAAAATTCAACCAACTTCAATTTCTCAAGCAAGTAGAATTAGTGGAGTTTCACCAAGTGATATTTCAGTTTTATTAGTTTATATGGGTAGGTAATTTATCTGTAATTTTATAGATGTTCCTCGTGGAACAAATTAAAATTTATTACAAGGATAACACAATATTTAATTCCTGCTTAGGCAGGAATTTCAATTTTAAGATGATTAGAAATGAATAGCAAAATTGATTTTTATAAAGATTTAAAACCTTTTTTAGATTGTAAGGATTTCACAGTTTCTGGTGAAGTTTATCAGGTAAAAAAGAATGAGGAGTTTGATATGTTAGTTACAGTTCCTGTTCCTGAAAATTTAGGAGATTATTATAAAAGCGAAGATTATATTTCGCATACAGATTCTAAAAAATCTTTATTTGATAAAGTGTATCAATCTGTAAAAAACATCACCTTAAAAAGAAAACTAAAATTGATTAATTCTTTTAATACTTCTTCAAAAAATATTTTAGATGTAGGTGCAGGTACAGGAGATTTTTTAAAAGTTTGTGCAACTAATTCTTGGAATGTTTTTGGATCAGAACCAGATCTTGGAGCAAGAAATATTGCTTTAAAAAAAGGAATTTCTTTAGAAGAAGATTTATCAAAATTCAATAATAATCAATTTGATGTAATTACTCTTTGGCATGTTTTAGAACATGTAGAAAATTTAGAAGAGTATATTTCAACTTTAAATAATTTACTTACTAAAAATGGTAAATTGATTATTGCTGTGCCAAATTATAAAAGTTACGATGCAAAACATTATCAACAATTTTGGGCTGCTTTTGATGTGCCTAGACATTTATGGCATTTTTCTCAAACATCAATTGCTAAATTATTCTCAAAAGAAAATATGATTGTAGAAAAAAGTTTACCAATGAAGTTTGATGCTTATTATGTTTCTTTGTTAAGTGAAAAATATAAATCTGGTGCTATGAAACCAATTTCCGCATTTTTAAAAGGATTCAAATCGAATTTAAGTGCAAAAAGCACAAATGAGTATTCTTCTTTAATATATGTACTTAAAAAGAAGTAAAAACGGGTTTTAAATAGTTTAAAATTTAATTTATTTTTAAAACAGTAGAAATACCTTGGTAAAAAAATAAAAGCCCTTAAAACTTAAGTTTTAAGGGCTTTTTATATAGTTAAATATTATAGTGAATTTATAAATTAATAGATTTTAGTTATTTAATAAATATACACCTAAAAGGTTAATGATAAAATAGACACCTAAGCTCATTGCACCTGGATAATCTTTTGCAAGACGTTGCCCAATGAGCATAAAAATTAAACTGATTGCAGAAAGCTCTAAACCTAGTAAAGCAATTTCTTTTGTTTCAGAATTATAAATTTGATAAATTCCTATCATCATTAAAATAGATGCAATTATTTCTATAACTAAAAGTATCGCTAATAATAAAGGAACAATATTTTTTAAAGGCGAGTTTTTAAAATGATCTTTAATAAAAGAAACATTGCCTTTCCAATCAAACAACTTTTCAACAGAAGATAGAAAAAATGTTATTATTAAAAATAAGAGAATTAAAACTTCTGTTGGATAGTTGGATAAAAACTTCATCTAATTATTTACTAGTAATCTTCTTTAAGAAGTTTTTTACTTTTGCAGTAGCTTCCTTAATTTCTTCTTGAGCATCTTCTGCAAAATCAGCTAAATGTTCTGCAGCTTCATGTGCAAATTCTGATCCTTTTTCAGATATAATATCAAAAGCTTCTTTTGCATCATCTGTAAATTCAGTTGCCTTTTGTTTTACTTTTTCTATGTTTTCATCAGTAAAAGTTTCACTGATTTTTTCTTTAGCACCATCAATTACATTTTTAGCACCGTCTTTAATTTTAGAGGTACTATCTTGTGTGTTTTCGCTAAAATTTTGTGCGCTTTGTTGAATTGGTTTACGGTATAAATTACCTTTTTTATATAACATAATAATCTGATTTATAGTTAATTAATTACTTATTAAATTTATTTAAAAGCCTGATCTACAGGTTCCCAAAGTTCTATTTTATTACCTTCGTTATCTAAAATCCAGCCGAATTTACCGTATTCAAATTCTTGTATTTCACCTACAATAGTAACACCTTCTTTTTTTAATTCTGATAACAATTCTACTAAATTTTCGACTCTATAATTAAACATAAAGTCTTTTTTTGATGGTTCAAAATAATCTGTTTTTTTGGCAAAAGGGCTCCATTGAGTAGAAGCGTCATTGCCTTGTTTGTCTTTCCACCAAAAGGTAGAACCCCAATCATCAGTATTAAAACCTAAGTGCTTTTTGTACCAATCTTTTGCTGCTTTTGGATCTTCAGATTTAAAAAATAAACCACCAATTCCTGTAACTCTATTTTTCATTTTTTATTTCTTTTTTATAGTAGTTTCGTATGTATTTACCCAATCGTCTACAGATATTTTACGAACTAATTCTGCAATTAATTCATAAGGAATTTCATCCATTTTTTTAAAACGCACACAACTTTTACCCATATCTAATTTACGTTTACAATGTTTTGGATATTCTGCAACAAACCAATCGTAAATTTTTTGGTTAGCATAAATGCCTGAATGATAAAAGTTAACAGAGTTTTTTTGTGATGCAAAACTCATAAAAGGTAAAGGTTCTTTTGGGTTGCAATGATAACCATCTGGATAAATAGAATGAGGTACAAAATAGCTGATAAAGTTATATTGCATACCTTCTTCAAAACCATCAGGTAAGTTGTCTTTTATGGTTTTTCTTAATTTGTGTAAAGTTTCTTTTCGTTCTTCTGGAACTTGAGAAATATAATTTTCTGGTGAATTTGCTTTGTATTGCATAACATCATTTTTGATGACAACAAGTTAACAAAATTTTGCTTGTATTTTATCAACAATTGTTTGTGCCAATCTTTCTTTACTTTCAACAGTCCAGCCAGCAACATGAGGAGATAAAAGCACATTCTCTGAATTGATTAAGTATTGAAAAGCTTCTGGCATTTTATCATCAGAAAATAAGTTTTCGAAAGACGATTTTTCATATTCTAAAACATCTAATCCAGCACCTAAAATTTTATTTGATTTTAAAGCATCAACTAAATCTTTGGTAACTACAGATATTCCACGTGCAGTATTTATCAACCAAAAATTCTTTTTAAAATTCTTGATAAAATCTGCATTTATCATATTTTTAGTAAGCTCAGTTTGTGGAGTGTGTAAACTTAAAACATCAGCTTTAGCTTGTAATTCTGATAAAGGAACTTGTTTACAATTAGCATCACCAACATTAGGTTTTATGTCATAACAAATTACATCAACATCAAAACCACGTAATTTTTTTGCGAAAGATTTACCCATATTTCCATAACCAATTAAGCCAACAGTTCTTCCATCAAGTTCAATTCCTCTATTATCTTCACGCAACCATTTTCCGTTTCTAACTTCTTTATCAGCTTTATTTAACTTGTTAAAAAGAGATAAAAGCATTCCTAAAGAATGCTCGCCAACAGCATTTCTATTTCCTTCTGGAGCAGCAATTAACGCAATGTTTTTTGATGCTGCATAATCGCAATCTATATTTTCTAAACCAGCACCAACTCTACCAATAAATTTTAGGTTTGTGGCTTTGTCTAAAAAAGATTTATCAATTTTAAATCGACTTCTTATGATAAAACCATCATACAAATGAATTTTAGCTTCTATTTCTTGTTTTGATGAAGTATAGTCTTCATCATTTGTAAAACCTAAATCATTCAATTGATTTATTAATAAAGCATGATTTGAATCTAAGTGTAGAATTTTCATATACAGATTATTAGATAGTTGGACTTTTAGATTTTTAGAGTGGAACTAAATTTTGATAGCATTTATTTAATCCATTTTGTAATCAGTAAAAATAGAGCCATTAATGGCAAAATATAATAAATCATAAAGCTAAAAACTTTTAAGACTAAATCAAATAACGGAATTAAATCTTTATTTAATTTAAAAATAAAATTACGAACATATTTTTTCAGAAAAATTACATATAAGAATGCAATAAAAAGAGAGAATAAAATATATAGAGTGAAATAAATTTTTTCAGAAATATCCATTAGTTATTCTAGATTTATTTCCTTCCCTTTGGGAAGGTTAGGATGGGCCTTAATACTGCTCTTTATCACTAGGGAAATCTCCAGACTTTACATCTTGAACATAACTTTTAAAAGCGCCAGTCATATCTGCAAATAAATCTAAATACCTACGCAAAAACCTTGGGTTAAATTCGTGAGTCATACCAATCATATCATGGGTAACTAAAACCTGACCATCAACACCATTTCCTGCACCAATTCCAATAACTGGTATAGAAATAGCTTCTGCAACTTTTTGTGCCAAAGCAGCAGGTACTTTTTCTAAAACAATTGCAAAACAACCTATTTTTTCTAACATTAAGGCATCTTGCATTAATTTTTCTGCTTCCTGTTCTTCTTTTGCTCTTACTGTATAAGTACCAAATTTATAGATAGATTGTGGCGTTAACCCTAAATGACCCATTACAGGGATTCCTGCATTTAAAATACGTTTTATAGACTCTTTTATTTCTTTACCACCTTCTAATTTAATAGAATGTGCACCAGATTCTTTCATAATTCTAATTGCAGAACGTAAAGCTTCTTTTGGATCTGATTGATAACTACCAAAAGGTAAATCTACAACAACTAAACAATGCTCTATACCTCTAATTACAGAACTTGCATGGTAAATCATTTGATCTAAAGTAATAGGTAAAGTAGTTTCATGACCAGCCATAACATTAGAGGCAGAATCACCAACTAAAAGTACATCTAAACCTGCTTTATCTAAAATTTTTGCCATGGTATAATCGTAAGCTGTTAGCATAGAAATTTTCTCTCCATTTGCTTTCATATCTACCAATGATTTTACAGTAATTCTTTTGTACTGTTTTTTTCCTAATGACATATTATTTAAATTTTAGACTTTGGTAAAAGTAATAAATAAAACAGATGTTTAGCCAGTTAATATTTCGTTAATAAAGTTTTCTTAACTATTGTTATTCAATATTTTAATTAAATTTATAATTTTAAATTAAATTTATAATGCATAAAATTATTACTTATTTAGTAATTCTTATTTTTTCTGTAACCATTTCTGCTCAACAAAAATCAGAAGAAACTGCTGTTAAAAAAGTAATAGAAACTTTTTTTGAAGGTTTGCATAAAGGTGATAGTACCTTGCTTAAAAGTACTTTGCATAAGAACATTAAAATACAAACAACATCTACCAATAAAGAAGGTGTACATATATTAAAAACAGATACTAAAGAAAAATTGTTAATATCTGTTGCAAATAAGAAACTAGAAGATATTTATTTAGAAAAACTACTTTCTATTGATATTAAAATTGATGAAAATTTAGCTTCTGTATGGACACCTTATGAGTTTTATTTTAATGGAAAATTTAGTCATTGTGGAGCCAATTCTTTTCAATTATTTAACAATAATGGCAATTGGGAAATTATTTATTTGGTAGATATGCGAAGAAGAGAAAATTGTAAAGCCTTAAAAGAAAAAAAATAGCATTATATTTGGTCTTTTAAAATTTAAAATGCCTCAAACAGAAGTTACTTTAACACCAGATAAATGGATAGACAATTATGCAGATTACCTGTTTAATTATGCTGTTGTACGTGTTAATAACAGTGATTTAGCAAAAGATTTGGTACAAGAAACATTTTTTGCAGGGCTTAAATCTGCTAAGAATTTTCAAGGAAAATCTACAGAAAGAACCTGGTTGGTTTCTATTTTAAAAAGAAAAGTAATAGATCATTACAGAAAAATTAATTCTAAAAAAGGACAAGCTGAAGTTAGAATGAATTTTTATAGTGATGGAGAAAATGAAGGAAGTTGGCTAGAAGAAAGAGTACCACAAAGTTGGGATAATGCTTCTGAAAAAACAATAGAAAATGAAGAGTTAAGAAGCCAAATAGACGTTTGTATAGATAATTTACCTGATA
Source organism: Polaribacter sp. Asnod6-C07 (assembly GCF_045063625.1). Lineage (NCBI taxonomy): Bacteria > Pseudomonadati > Bacteroidota > Flavobacteriia > Flavobacteriales > Flavobacteriaceae > Polaribacter > Polaribacter sp. Asnod6-C07. Next base: position 1,289,334 of record NZ_JBEFOF010000005.1, read on the forward strand.
AATATGGAATGGTTTTTAGAATGAAAACCATTCAAGAATTTGAAACAGAAGAAATTTGTAAGGAGTTAGATATTTCAGCGTCAAATTTATGGGTTATCATACACAGAGCCAGAACACAATTAAGGAAGTGTATGGAAGATAACTGGTTTAATAATTAAGATATGTTTAAAAAATTTATTTTAACTTGCGATGAAGCAACTACCATTTGTGACAAAAATCAATATGGTGAAGCTACATTTTTAGAAAAAGTTAAATTAAACCTTCACTTTTTAAGTTGTAGAATCTGTTTTAAATACACAAAACAGAATATGAAATTGACTAAAATTTATAAAAGTCATTCTAAAAGCTGCAAAAGTTTAAAACACTGTATGAGTGAAGAGGATAAATTAGCACTAAAAGAGCAATTAAAAAATATTAAAGTATAGAAGAAGTTTTTTTTCGGTTTTCTCAAAACCGTATTTTTGATTTTTTGTTAGATTGACGGAATTTATAGAGATATAGATTCCGTTTTTTTATATTTTTGAAAGCTTATTTATTACCTGTAAACCATTTATTAAATGCATTTTTTACCAGAAAAAATAGACAACTATGTTGTAAACCATTCACAACAAGAACCTATAATTTTAAAAGAATTAAGTAAAGAAACTTGGCAAAAGGTTTTAAATCCTAGAATGTTAAGTGGTGCTTTTCAAGGTAGAGTATTGTCTATGCTATCAAAGTTAATTCAACCAAAAACCATTTTAGAAATTGGTACATATACAGGTTATTCTACTTTATGTCTGGTAGAAGGTTTATCAACAAAAGGTAAAATAATTACTATTGATAAAAATGAAGAACTAGAAACTTTACAAAATAAGTATTTCGAAAAATCGGGTTTTAGAAATCAAATAACACAGATTGTTGGAGATGCCACAAAAATTATCCCAGAGATAAAAGAGAATTTCGATTTGGTTTTTATTGATGCAGATAAATCGAATTACATCAATTACTTTCATTTAATTATTGATAAAATGAATCCTGGAGGAATTATTTTATCTGATAATGTATTATGGAGTGGTAAAGTTGTAGAAACTTTAAACCCTAAAGATACTGACACAAAAATACTTTTAGAGTATAATGCTTTACTAAATAATGATGATAGAATTGAAACAGTTTTATTACCAATAAGAGATGGCTTAACTGTAAGTAGAGTAAAATAACCTACATATTTCTTTTAATAGGCCCAGTTAAATCGTCGATATTTTCTTTAACACCTTTAATTTCTTTGTTAATATTTTTGGCAATATCAGTATCAACACCATACTCTTTAGAGCTGTTATTAATTTCTTGCTTAATATCATTTGTAGCATCTTTTACTTGACGCATGCCTTTACCTAAACCTCTAGCAATTTCAGGAATTTTGTCTGCACCAAAAACCATTACTACTATTAATAGAATAATAAAAACCTCTGGAGCACCAATAAATAAGAAATGTATGTTCATAACTATTGCAAAGATAATGGTTATTACTTTAGATTTTTAAAAAAAATTATATTAAAAATTGCTTTTATTTCGCATTTTTACAGTCCTTTTTTAAATTATTTTTAAATTTTATTTTTAATTTCACCCATTATTAATTGTTTAAGTGGTTTAAAAACAATTATTTAAGTTTGTTTTAGCTTTACTTTTTATTAACGTTTTTTTTACTTTAGCTCATTTGCATATATTATAAAAAAGTGTAACTTTGCTACAGTAACCCTTAAACCCCTTATAATGAAACCCCTAAAAAAAGTCGCAGCGTTAGCTGTGGTATTAATTGGTATATTATCATTTAATACAATTGAAAACTCTCCTGTAAAACCAGCACTAGATTTAAACGAATTAGACATAGCTAAAATTTTAGAAAAGCAACAATCTGAATGCAGACCAGATTGCGATTTTATGTTTAATGTAGAAACACAACTAATTAAAAAAATTAGAGGTGGTAATAATATAAATGCCAAAGTTTATATTACAGAGAAATCTACAGGTAGAACTAGTTTACTTTCTCAAGAAAACATTCAGATTAAAAAATACAAAGATGCAATTGCTATAGAAGGTCTTGTTTCTGGTGATAACTTTAAAAACACAATTTTAGAAAATGGTGATAAAGTTATTAGTAACTCTGGAGACCAACAATATGCTTTTGATGAGCTAATAAAAAATGAAGCAATTTATAATAGCTACATCAATGCTACTAACGAATTATTAAGATTAAAGAGGTCTATTTAGAAAATATTTGATTACCCCTAAAACACCCCTAGAATCTAAAACCTAAAGGCTATATGCTTTTAGGTTTTATTTTTTTATAAACTTTAATATTCTATAAATGAAATTGACAATATTATAAATAGCAAAAAAGAGGAAAGACTTATTATAAGTTAAGATTTATTTTAGTTTGTCTATCATACATTACAATGCTACCAGCTACAGCAACATTTAAGCTTAATTCAGATTTAAATTTTACTAAATGATGCGATTTTTCAATAGCTAATTTCGATAATCCATGATCTTCTGCTCCTAGTAAATACACACAACGTTTAGGGTGTTTAAACGATTCTAATTGAACTGATTTTTCATCTAATTCTACACCCACTAACATTGCACCTTTTGGTAAATTATTAAAGAAATCATCGAAGTTTTTATAGTGAAAATAAGGCATTGCACCAGTTGCTTTATGAGTATCACAAGCTTGTTTTGCATATCTATTACCAATAGTAAAAATATAACTTGCACTCATATTTTGGGCAGATCTCCAAAGAACACCTAAGTTTTCAGGCGTTTTTCCATTTTGAATTCCTATTCCAAAAAAGCCTTGTTCTAAATTATTTACCATTATTTTTTTACCAACATTCTCTTAATCTCATTTAACTTCATTAGAGCTTCAATTGGTGTTAAAGTATCAATGTTTGTAGATAAAATTTCGTCTCTTAAATTTTCTAATAAAGGATCATCTAACTGAAAAAAGCTAAGTTGCATTTCTTCATGCTGTGTTTGTTTTAAAGCATCCTTTACTTCATCATTTTTATTATTTTTTTCTAATTGTGCTAGTATTTTATTGGCTCTGTGAATCACCATATTTGGCATTCCAGCCAATTTTGCAACGTGAATTCCAAAACTATGATTAGAACCACCAGAAACTAATTTACGTAAGAAAATAATGTTGTCTTCCAACTCTTTTACAGATACATTAAAGTTTTTAATGCGCTCAAAAGTTGTGGTCATTTCATTCAATTCATGATAATGTGTGGCAAATAATGTTTTTGCTTTTGATGGATGTTCGTGCAAGAACTCAGAAATTGCCCAGGCAATAGAAATACCATCATAAGTAGAGGTTCCTCTACCAATTTCATCTAACAAAATTAAACTGCGCTCAGAAACGTTATTTAATATAGATGCAGTTTCGTTCATTTCTACCATAAACGTAGATTCGCCCATAGAAATATTATCACTAGCACCAACTCTTGTAAAAATCTTATCTACAATTCCGATTTTTGCATTTTGAGCAGGCACATAACTTCCCATTTGCGCCAATAAAACAATCAAAGCAGTTTGTCTTAAAATAGCTGATTTACCAGACATATTTGGCCCAGTAATCATAATAATTTGTTGCTGATTTCTGTTTAAAACAACATCATTAGCAATATAAGTTTGATCAATAGGAAGTTGTTTTTCAATTACAGGATGCCTACCGTTTTTAATATCTAAATCTGTACTTTCATCCATAATTGGGCGTACATAATTGTTATCTACAGCCAATACAGAAAAAGATAATAAACAATCTATTTTTGCAATGATTTGAGCGTTTTCTTGCACAACATCAACAAACTGAATAATGTATTGCAATAGTTTAGAGAAAATTTCTTGTTCTAATTTTGCAATTTTTTCTTCTGCTCCTAAAATTTTGGTTTCGTATTCTTTAAGCTCTTCAGTAATATATCTTTCAGCAGAAACTAAGGTTTGTTTTCTAACCCATTGTTCAGGAACTTTGTCTTTATGTGTGTTTCTAACTTCTATGTAATAGCCAAAAACATTATTGAACGCAATTTTTAAACTGGTAATTCCTGTTGCTTCAGTTTCACGAGCTAACATATCATCTAAAAACTGTTTTCCTGATGATGAAATTGCACGTAAATCATCTAATTCTTGATGTACATTGTTGGCAATTGCATTTCCTTTATTGATGTTTACAGGAGCATCATCAAATAAAGTTTCAGAAATTTTAGTAATTAAGTCTTCGCAAGTATGTAATTGTTTTCCAAGTTGCTGAACTGCTTTGTTTTTACTTTTTTCAGCCTCACTTTTTATGGGCAAAATAGCTTTTAAAGAATCTTTTAAAAGTACAATTTCTCTTGGTGAAGCTTTGCCAGTTGCAACTTTTGAAATGAGTCTTTCTAAATCTGAAATTTGTTTTAGCTGATAGGTTACAGTTTGAGAAAATTCATCAGAATCTATAAAAAACTTTACCAATTCATGACGATTTTTAATTTCATCAATATTTTTTAAAGGCAAAGCCAACCAACGTTTTAAAAGTCTTCCACCCATAGGTGAAATAGTTTTATCAATAACATCTAAAAGCGTAACTGCATTTACAGAATTTGGATTGTACAATTCTAAATTACGCACCGTAAAACGATCCATCCAAACATAATTATCTTCAGCAATTCTGCTGATATTTTGAATGTGTTTTAACTGATTATGTTGTGTTTCTGATAAATAATACAATACTGCACCAGCAGCAATAATTCCGTTTTTTAAATCTTGAACACCAAATCCTTTAAGCGTTTTTACTTCAAAATGATTTTGTAAAGTTTCGTTAGCATATTCTTTTTGAAAAACCCAATCGTCTAAATAAAAAGTGTAATATCTATTTTCAAAAAGTTCTAAGAATTTTTGTTTGTTTTGTTTCTGAACTAAAACCTCACTTGGGTTGAAATTCTGCAGTAATTTATCAATATATTCTGCTGTTCCTTGAGCAACTAAATATTCGCCAGTAGAAACATCAAGAAATGAAATTCCGAGTTGTTTTTTATCAAAATGAACAGCAGCTAAAAAGTTATTGGTTTTGCTTTGTAAAACTTCATCATTTAAAGAAACTCCAGGAGTAACCAATTCTGTAACTCCACGTTTTACAATGGTTTTGGTCATTTTTGGATCTTCTAACTGATCGCAAATGGCAACACGCATTCCTGCTTTTACTAACTTTGGTAAATAGGTATTTAAAGAATGATGAGGGAAACCAGCCAAAGCTGTTTCAGAATCTGAACCTGCACCACGTTTTGTAAGGGTAATTCCTAAAACTTGAGCTGCTTTTTTAGCATCATCACCAAAAGTTTCGTAGAAATCTCCAACACGAAAAAGCAACATAGCATCAGGATATTTTGTCTTGATTGTATTGTACTGTTTCATTAAAGGAGTTACCTTTTTCGCTTTCTGTTTTGCCAAGTTTTTGGAAATTTTCAATTAGTTTTGCGAAGGTAAAAATTAGTAAGCAGTTTACAGTAGCAGTTTGCAGTGAACTTATTCACAAGATATGAGGAAATTAAAAAATAATGAGTTAGGTAGAATTTCGGTTAATGAATTTAAAGCGGTTGAAAAAACACCAATTATTGTGGTTTTAGACAACATTAGAAGTTTAAATAATATTGGTTCTGTGTTTAGAACTAGTGATGCTTTTTTGATTGAAAAAATCTATTTGTGTGGTATTTGTGCAACTCCGCCAAACAAAGACATTCATAAAACGGCTTTGGGTGCTACAGAATCTGTAGATTGGGAATATGCTGAAAGTACACTTTCAGTTGTTCAAAATTTACAAGATTCAAAAGTTAAAGTTTTGGCCATTGAACAAGCTGAAAACTCTACAAAATTAGATGCTTTTTTGCCTGAAAAGAATCAGAAATATGCAATTGTAATGGGTAATGAAGTAAAAGGAGTACAACAAGAAGTGGTAAATGCCAGCGATTTTTGTATTGAAATTCCGCAATTGGGCACCAAACATTCTTTAAATATTTCTGTAACTACTGGTGTTGTAATTTGGGATTTGTTTACGAAGATTAGAAGTTTATAATCTTGAGCTTTTATCTAAAAACAAAAAGTTAACAAACAAGTTTAGCCCAGTTTGAATGGGATGTTTGAGCTCTTTTTGTTTTTACAAAAAAGCGAGTAATGAAAGCTGGAAATAGCTTCTAAAAAACTAAATTCCTAAAATCATTTTTGCAATCATAAAGTAAATTAAAATTCCGAAAATATCGTTAGATGTTGTAATAAATGGCCCAGTTGCAATTGCAGGATCTATGCCTCTTTTATCTAAGAATAAAGGCACAAAAGTACCAATTAAACCAGCTACAATAATTACAATAACTAAAGAGCTAGAAATGGCTAAGGCTGTGTTTATTTTACCTTCGTAAACCCAAACAAATAGAAAAAGAAAAATGGCTAGAATAATTCCGTTTAAAGCAGCTAATAACATTTCTTTTATTAACCTGCTGTTAATGCTTCCTTTTACATCGTCGTTGGCTAAACCTTGCACAATAATTGCTGATGATTGTACACCAACATTACCAGCCATTGCAGCAATTAAAGGTGTAAAAAAGAATAATGATGCGTATTTTTCGAAAACACCTTGAAAACCTTCCATAATTATAAAGGCTCCAATACCACCAATTAAACCTAGAAATAACCAAGGTAAACGTGCTTTTGTAAGGTCTAGAATACTATCATCAGAATCTACATCTTGCGTTAAACCTGCTGCTAATTGATAATCTTTGTCTGCTTCTTCTTTTAAAACATCAACAATATCATCAATGGTAATTCTACCTAATAAAACGTTGTTGTCATCTACAACTGGTATGGCTTCTAAATCATATTTTGCCATAATTTTGGCTACTTCTTCATCATCTTCGTGCACGTTTACAGCATCTACTTTTGTTTTTAAAATATCTGCAATATGTTGGTCTGATTTGGCAATAATTAAGTCTTTTAAAGACAATCTACCTACCAATTTATCTTCTTTATCAACAACGTAAATAGAATGAACTCTTGTAACGTCTTTGGCTTGACCACGAATTCTTCGCATACAACCAGCAACTGTCCAAGTTTCATAAACCTTTACCAATTCTTTTGCCATTAATGCACCAGCAGTATCTTCTCCATAAGAAAGTAATTCCTTAATATCTGCTGCTAATTCATCATCATCTATGGCTTTTATTACACGTTCTTGGCGCTCTTCTGAAAGTTCTCCAATAATATCTGCTGCATCATCAGAATCCATTTCACCTACTTCATCTGCAATTTCTTGTGCAGATAAATTTTCAAGAATTTTCTCACGAATATCATCCTCTAATTCTGTAAGAATTTCAGATGTTTTTTCGCTATCTAATAGCTTGATTATATAAATAGCTTCTTCGAAATTTACTTCATCTAAAACTTCTGCAACATCTGCATAATGCACCTCCTTAAACAATTTGGTAATTGCAGCATCGTTGTTGGTTTTAATAAGTGTGGAAAGGTTTTCTAGAAATTCGTCAGTGATTTCAAATACCATTTTCTGCGAGTTTTTGCGTGAGTGAAATAAACTCCAAAACCGATAATTGTTCTGGTCTTCGCGCAAAGATAGGGTCTTCTTTTAAAGTATCCGAAAGTTTAAAGGACTTTAAACTGGTACGTAACATTTTTCTTCTTTGATTAAAAGCAGTTTTAACCACTCTAAAAAATAATTTTTCGTCCACAGGTAAAGAATAATCTTTTTTTCTGATAAGACGAATTACACCAGAATCTACTTTAGGTGGTGGATTAAATACAGTTGGTGGTACTGTAAAAAGATATTCTACATCAAAAAAAGCTTGTGTTAAAACAGATAGAATTCCGTAGACTTTAGAACCTTCTTTTTCTGCAATTCTTTTAGCTACTTCTTTTTGAAACATACCAGCAAATTCTGGTACATAATCTCTGTATTCTATGGCTTTAAAAACAATTTGAGTAGAAATATTATATGGAAAATTACCAATAATGGCTACTTGTTTTTTATTAAAAATATCTTCGATATTTTGTTTTAAAAAATCGCCTTCTATAATCGCAAATTTTTCTTTGGATGTATTTAAGTTGAGGTGTTCTACAGGAAAAACATCTTTTAAATAAGCAACAGATTCTCTATCTAATTCTAAAACAGTAGTTTTCACTTTTTTCTGTAAAAGATATTTGGTTAAAACACCCATTCCTGGACCAATTTCTAAGACGTTATCATATCCTTTTTCAGTTAAAGCATCTGCAATATCTTTTGCAATGGTTTCATCTGTTAAAAAATGCTGACCTAAATGTTTTTTTGCTTTAACACTCATTTTTATGACTTTAGTTTTAAAATTATTTTTTGAGCTACCTCATTTTTTGGATTCAACTCTAGTGATTTTTTATAAGCTTTTATAGCATTTAAAGTATCGCCAATCTTTAATAAACTTTCTCCATAACTATCATACGTATTCCAAGCTTTTGGATATAATTCTATGTTAAGTTTAAATATCTTTACAGCTTTTTCTTTTTGATTTGCATTAAGATATGCATAACCCAAAGAATTAATATAGTTTTCTGAAATTGTGTAAATAGAATTATTTTTGTCTTGTTTTTTTACAATTTCTATAACTTCATCTATAGATTTACCATCTTTTAATAGCTTTTCTAGTTTTATCTTTTGGTCAATTACTCTATCAATAGAAGGATAAGGGTTTTTAAGTTTATTATTTATTAAGTTAAATAACACATTAATTTCATTTAACATTGTTTCAAACCCTCTTACTTGATCAATTTCTGTTATGTTTTTTAAATTATAAGCAGCATTTACAATTAAAGCAATTTCATCTAAATTAGCTTCTACATTTAAATTTTTAAAAATACTTTTTTGTCCAATTTCTTTTTGAGTTAAAATAACATTGGGTGTAAAACCTAGTTTTGTAGCTTCTATAAGTCCTTTTGCAAAATTATCATAATTACCAGAGGTTATACTTATAAAAACATTTTGTTCGTTCTTTAGATCTATTAATTTATTTCTAATTTTTTCTGGCATTAATTTAATATCACCTGTAGATTGTAAGGTTTCAATAGTGTTGGTATTAAATTTTAAATAAGGGTAATAGTAATTTAGTTTAAGTTGGCTAAGCACAAGTGCTTTTAAATTTTTTTGTTTAGCAAAATTTGCCCTATACGTTTTATAAAGATCAATATTAACGTTTAAATTTTTAATTTCTGTTTTTAAATATTGATGATCTTTACTTAAATCTTGAAGAATTTGATTATAGTAAGTTTCTCTAATTTCGTCTTTTTTATTGTTTTCATTTATATTATTGATTTGTAACGCAATTAAAATTCCGATTACAACCAAAATAATTTCTCCTAAAGCATAAAAGAAATAACTTTTAAATTTATTTTCTTTTAAGAGTTTTTGACGAATTTTTCTAAAAAACTTAATCATCTATTTTAAAGGTTAATTACTAACGTTTGTAGGATAAAATTCTTTTATCAACTTTAATTCAGTTCTAAAAGCTAACATTTTATTGCCAAATTTTTTTGCAATTTCTATGCGTAAATCGTCTGCATCTTCATTGTAATAATCTTCTAAATCTTCTCTGGTTTCTGCTGTATATTGCACAGAATAGGTTTTGCCACCCATTTCTTCATCAACCAAAACTTGGGTAAATTTAGCCGATTGAAATTTACCTGTATTTAAAACATCTAAAATATGATTTTCCATCCAAGTTAACCATTCATCATGAACAGCATCATCTATATTTATAGTTACGTTGTATATGTACATAGTTCGTTTTTAGTAATGGTTTTTGTTGGTGGTTTAGTTGTTGTTTTAAAAAATCAAGCTAAAAAGCACAAACTAAATTGTGTCTCCTCTTAATTTACGATATTTTTTTCGAGCATCAACTAAATAAATACTAGAAGGATGATCGAAAATTATTTTCTGATAATATTCTTGTGCTTTTTCAGTATCATTTAGCTTTTCGTTGTACGTTTCTGCCATTAAAAAATAAACATCGTCTGTTAAAAAACCTTGATTATCTGCAGCAATAATTTTTTCTAAGCTCGCAATTGCTTCTAAATATTTTTCTTGTTTAATCAATAATTTTGCTTGTAACAAAAGTACATCATCATAAATTACCTCTCCAGGGATTAAACCATTAATTAATATTTCTTTGGATGAAAATAAGTTGTCTATCTCTTTTAATGCTTCTGCATTTTTATTTTGATAAGACAGCAATTCTGCTTTTGCCAATTGTTTTAAACCAGAAGGAATAGAATCTACAGGTTCGTTATCTGTAATTTTTAAAAATAAATCTACAGCATCATTAGCAATTAATTGTGTTGTAGAGCTTTTTAAGACTTTTAATTGTGCTTTTGCCCAATCGAAATCGCCTTTAAAATAGCTGGTTTGTGCTACTTTAAAACGTGCTTGTTGTGCTAATTCAGATCCTTTTAATTGGGTTTGAATTTGAGAAAAGTAAATTAAGGCCTTGTTAAATTGTCCTCTAAAAACCAAGACATCACCTAATTTTAGTTTGATGCTTCCTTTATCAAATTTAGATTTAGAAAAAGTTAACGCTTCTTTTAAAATTAAAGTTGCTTTTTCTGGTTGATTTTTTTGAAAGGTTAAAAAATCTGCATAAGTTACTTGTAAATCTATAGTTTGCTGATTTTTACCAAACTGTTTAAATAACGCTTGAAATAATTTTTCAGTGTTTGGGTTTTTTGTTGCAGCAGCAATTTTTGCTAAGTATAAATTAGCTTCAATTTTTTCTTCTTTTAAGAACGAATTTTTATCAATGAAATTAAAACAATTTTCAGAAGCTTCGTAATCTTTATTATCAAAAGCTAGTTTACCTAGACTAAAAATTTCAGATAAATCTGATGCACTTCTTTGGTACAATGCTTTTTCTTGAATTAAGGCTTTTCCATAATCTTTTTGTTGGGCAAATAACCAACTTAACAGCATGTTCCATTCGTCTTTTGGCTTGCTTGCAGCTTTTCTTAATAAGGTTTTTCTGAATAAAATATTGGTTTCATTTTCAGCATCATCAGTGATGTATTTGCTAGCATATCTCTGAATTAGGTTTAAATAATTTTCGTTTTTATCAACTAAATTTATGTACGACTCAAACATTAACTTAAAATCACCTTTTTCTCCATAAATCTGTGCTATTTGAAAATTGTAATTTGAATTTTCATTACTTTCCATGGCTTTTTCATATGCTAAAATAGCATAGTCTAAAAGGTTATAATCTTTAAAAAGACGACCTATAATGCCTCCATAAGCACCATTAGAATTTAATGAAGCTATTGCTTTTTCGTAGTTGGTTTTTGCAATTTCTTTAAGGTGTTGTTTTTCGAAATTATATCCTAAAAAAACATATAAAAAACTCTGAGTTGGGTTTTCTTTTAGTTTGTTTTTTAGTAGGTTTTCAGCAGTTTCAAATTTATCAGTCTCTTGATAACAAGTAATTAATCGATTTAAATAAGTGGTGTTAAAAGAACTTTTTTCGTATAATTTTTGATAAATCTGTGTCGCTTTTTCATATTCTCCTTGTCTAAAATAAGTTTCTGCTAAGAAAAAATTATTCTGATCTTCTTTTTGCTGACCAAAAGAAAAACAGCTAATTACTAGGAAAATGGTGAACAAAAGGTGCTTCATACAATTCAAAGATAATTAACATAAATGTTAATTTTATATTAAACCCATCATATTTCTGACAATTCTTGTAACGTTTTGGCACGAAAGTTGTCTTTATGGTATACAACCAATTAAAAAACTAATATTATGAACGAGCTAACCAACAAATACGAGAACGCAAAACAAGACTCAATTGAGTTTATGAAAAACGGACAAATAAGTGCTTATTTCAATGCGCTTTTAGAAATGAATAAATACAAAAGATTAATGCTAGCAGTAGCTTTAAACTAATAAATAATTTATCAGTTTTCAGTTTACAATCAGTTTTTACTGAATATTGCCAACTTAAATCTATTTAATTTTATCAAAACCAGTATAAGGAATCAAGACTTCCGGAACTTGAATTCCATCTTCTGTTTGATAATTCTCTAAAATTCCAGCCAAAACACGTGGTAAAGCTAAAGAGCTACCATTTAAGGTGTGCGCTAATTCACTTTTACCTTCTTTATTTTTAAAACGTAGTTTTAATCTATTTGCCTGAAAAGTTTCAAAATTAGAGGCAGAACTGATTTCTAACCATCTGTCTTGTGCAGTAGAAAACAATTCAAAATCGAATGTTAATGCAGATGTAAAACCTGTATCTCCACCACACAAACGTAAAATTCTATAAGGTAATTTAAGTTCTCTTAAAATATCTTTAATGTGCTCAACCATTCCATCTAAAGCTTTGTAAGAATTTTCTGGATGTTCTACTCTTACAATTTCTACTTTATCAAATTGATGCAATCTGTTTAAACCACGAACATGAGCACCATAACTACCAGCTTCACGTCTAAAACAAGGTGTGTAACCAGTTAAAGTGATTGGAAAATCTGATTCTTGCACTAAATCTCCACGAAAAATATTAGTTATTGGCACTTCTGCAGTAGGTATTAAATACAAATCATCTATGGTAGAATGATACATTTGTCCATCTTTATCTGGCAATTGCCCAGTTGCAGTTGCAGAAGCCGTATTTACCAAATGTGGCACTTGCACTTCTGTATAACCAGCAGCTGTATTTTTATCTAAAAAATAATTGATTAAAGCACGTTGTAATCTTGCACCTTTACCTTTATAAACAGGAAAACCTGCACCAGAAATTTTGGTACCCAATTCAAAATCAATAATATCGTATTTTTTTGCTAATTCCCAATGAGGAAGTGCATTATCACCTAAATCAGGAATAATACCTTCACTAAAAATGTTTTCATTATCCTCTTCAGAAGTACCCGCTTTTACAGAAGCGTGTGGAATATTTGGTATTTGATATAAAAGCGCTTGTAACTCATCAGCATAAACTGTTAGTTTTTCAGACAATTCTTTAGAACTTTCTTTTAATTCACCAGTTTTAGCTTTTAAAACATTGGCTTCTTGTGCTTTTCCACTTTTGTACAGATATCCAATTTCTTTGGATATTTTATTAGATTCTGCTAAAGTGTTATCTAGTTCAACCTGAGTTGCTCTTCTGTTTTCATCCGCAGTTAAAACTTGTTCAATAATTGTTTCAGCATCAGCAAAATTACGTTTTGCCAAACCTTCTAAAACAGTTGCTTTGTTTTCTCTAATAAAGTGTACTTGTAACATTTTCTGTAGAAATTTAAAACAGCAAATATATAATATAATTGCCATGAATACACGAATAATAATCGATCTTAATTTCTAAAAAAGAGAAATTTTAGCACGATAGATTTTTCCCATTTAGGGAATTAAAGGGGCTTATTTTTTTAATATAATTTCGTGTAGTTTCTTCATCTTTTTTAAGTTGCTGAATTAACAAATCTAAAGATTCAAATTTTTCTTCATCACGTAAAAAGTAAATCAATTCTATAGTTAAGTTTTTATCGTACAAATCTTCATTAAAATCAAGAAAATGCACCTCAATAGTTTGATGATTTCCATCCACAGTAGGTCTATTACCAATATTCATCATTCCAAAAACAGTTTTTTCATCAATTAAAGATTTAACCACATAAACACCTGTTTTAGGTATTAATTTGTAGGTTTCTTTAACATCTATATTTGCTGTTGGGTAGCCAATTTTTCCACCTAATTGTTTGCCATTAACTACGTTTCCATTTAGCATAAAGTAATATCCTAAATAATTATTGGCAGTTTTTAGGTTACCTTCGTGTAAAGCGCGTCTAATCTTTGTAGAACTTACAGAAACATCATCTATGTCTTGTGCAGGAATTTCTTCGACTTTAAAATCATATAAATGACTATATTCTGTTAGTTGAGTAATATTACCCTCTCTATTTTTTCCAAAATGATGATCGTAACCAATAATTAATTTAGAAATATTTAATTGATTTACTAAAATATCTCTTACAAATTCTAAAGCAGAAGTTCTAGAAAATTCTCTGCTAAAAGGATGAATTATCAAATAATCTAAACCTGTTTTTTCTAACAAAAAAGCACGCTCTTCTATGGTGTTAATCAACTCAATAGATGCATCTTTTTGTAACACCATTCTTGGGTGAGGAAAAAAGGTAAGTAGTACTGATTTTTTATTCGCTTTTTTAGCCTCTAAAACTAGTTTTTCAATTATTTTTTGATGACCATAATGTACACCATCAAAGGTACCAATTGTAACAAAAGTTTGTGTTGTAGAGGTAAAATTTAATATGTCTTGTACTATTTTCAAAAACAAAAATTTATATTACAAATGTACAATATTGCAAAGTGAAAAAAGCAAATAAAAAATTTGTTTTAATGTGCTTATATGATAATTAATGTAGAGCGAATTTGTTAAAATGATAAAATATTTAACGATTTATTCAGAAATTCAAAAAAAATCGTATTTTGCATATTAGTTAACAAATTAATTCAAATTATGATAAAAAAGATTTTACTTATTGCGTTTATAGCTTTTGGTAGTTTAGCAATGGTGGGTCAAACCACTGTTACTGGGACAGTTAAAGACGCAAAAACAGGAGAAACACTTCCTGGAGCAAACATTAAAATTTCTAGAAAAGCAGTAGGTACAACTACAGATTTTGATGGTAATTTTTCGCTTAAAGTTACAGATACTCCTCCTTTTACAATAGAAATTTCTATGTTAGGTTTTCAAAAAGTAAATGTAGAGATTACAAAAAACAATCAAAAAGTAGAAGTTAGTTTAACAGAAAACGAAACTTCTTTAGATGAAATTGTTGTTTCTGCATCAAGAACACCAGAACGTATTATGGAGTCTCCAGTTACTGTAGAAAGAATGGATAGTAGAGCTATTAAAAATACTTCTGCACCTTCTTTTTATGATGGTTTAGAAAACTTAAAAGGGGTAGATGTTAATACAAATAGTTTAACTTTTAAGTCTGTAAATACTCGTGGTTTTGCAACATTTGCAAACACACGTTTTATGCAGTTGGTAGATGGTATGGACAATTCATCACCAGCTTTAAATTTTGCATTAGGTAATTTATTGGGTATGTCTGAGTTAGACGTAAAAACTGTAGAATTACTTCCTGGAGCATCTTCTGCACTTTATGGAGCAAATGCCTTTAATGGTATTATGTTTATGACTAGTAAAAGTCCTTTCGATGATCAAGGAATTAGTATTTCTTTAAAAACTGGATTAACAAGTCAAGAAGCAGCAGGAGACAATTCTTACACAGATTTTAATTTAAGAATGGCACATGCTTTTTCAGAAAAATTTGCGGCTAAAGTTACTTTTTCTGCTTTAGATGGTACAGAATGGTATGCTACAGATTATAGAAATACATCTAATGGTAAGTACATTGCTGGAGATAGAAATTCTGATAGAAATTACGATGGTTTAAATGTTTATGGAGATGAGGTTTCTACAAACATAAATGGTGTTGCTCAAGCCTTAGAAACTTTAGGAGTTTTACCAAGTGGTGCAGCTGCATTAGTACCAAGTGAAAATATTAGTAGAACTGGTTATGATGAAAAAGATTTAATGACCTATAATGCAGAGAGCATTAAGGTTGGTGCGTCTCTTAATTATAGACCTTTTGGTAACGATCGTTTAGAGATTATTTGGAACTCGAAAGTTGGTATAGGTAACACTATTTATCAAGGTTTAAACAGATATAATATTACCAACTTTTTAATGGAACAACACAAATTAGAATTTAGAGGTAAAAACTTTTTTGTTAGAGGGTATTTAACAAGTGAAGATGCTGGAGATTCTTTTGATACTCGTTTTGCAGCAATTAACATCAACAGAGAATGGAAAGATGATAATACTTGGTTTGGTGAATATGTAGGTGCTTATGCTTTAGGTACTTTAGGAGGTTTAACTTCGGATGAAGCACATGCTGTGGCAAGACAAACAGCAGAAACAGGTAGGTATGAGCCTGGTACTCCAGAATTTAAAGCTGCTTTTGATAAAGTTACTTCAGATCCAGACTTAGTTACAGGTTCTAAATTTCAAGATCAAACAAAATTATATCACGCAGATGCAAATTACAACTTTCAAGATGTTGTAGATTGGGCAGAGGTACAAGTTGGTGGTTCTTATAGAAGATATTCTTTAAATTCAATGGGAAGTATTTTTACAGATTACGATGGGCCAATTGATTATGATGAATATGGTGTATATTCTCAAATGCAAAAGAAATTTTTAGAAGAAGATCGTTTAAAATTAACAGCTTCATTACGTTATGATAAAGCACAAAATTTTGATGGGAACTTTTCTCCAAGAATTTCTTTAGCTTTTGCAGCAGGCGAAAATAAAAACCAAAATTTTAGAGCTTCTTTTCAAACAGGTTTTAGAAATCCAACAACACAAGATCAATACATTGGGTTAAATGCAGGTAGTGCTTATTTAGTAGGTTCTGCACCAGACAATTTAGATCGTTATTCTACTCCAGCTATTACTTTAAGTGGTGTAGGACAAGCTACAACAGGCTCTACAACAGCTACAATTGTGGGTAGAGCAGCTTACGAAAATGCATTTTCTTTAGCTTCTGTTTTAGCTGGGGCTCCTGAAGTTGCGCAAACAGGTTTAGTAAAACCAGAAAAAGTAACCGCTTATGAAGTAGGGTATAGAGGTTTAGTAAATACAGGAGAATCTAATATAACAGTAGATTTAAGTGCTTACTATAATAGTTATGAAGATTTTATTTCATCTAAAAATGTTATTGTTCCTTTATATGGTCAAGTTGGTGATAATACGCTTTCTTTATTAGCATTACAAAATGGAGATAGAGCTGTATTTTCTGCATATACTAATTCTGCTGCAGATATTAGTTCTTATGGTGCTTCTATTGGTTTAAATACAAAAGTTTTAAACGGATTTAGTTTAGGTTTAAATTATACTTATGCTAAATTTGATTTCGATCAATCTACAGACCCAGATTTTGAAGCAGGTTTTAATACTCCAGAACATAAAGTAAAAGTTCAATTTGGTAAAACTGATTTATTTGAGAACTTTGGCTTTAATGTTAACTTAAGATGGCAAGATGAGTATTTATGGGAATCTAGTTTTCACGATACAGTAATAGAAGATAGAACAGTTTTAGATGCTCAAGTAAATTATACTATTCCAAAATGGAAATCAGTAGTAAAATTAGGAGGTGCTAATTTAACAGGTCAAGAATACTTTAGTGCACCAGGTGTTGGAGCTATTGGTTCTCAGTACTATATTTCTTGGACATTTAATAACTAAAAAATAATTAAGATACTTTATGAAAAATTTTAAATATATAGGTTTGTTTGTTTTATCATTAAGCATTGCTTCTTGTGATGTTAATAATGATTTAGATGCCATACCAGAAGAAGTTGCAGCAGAAGTTGCATTAAACACTAATGGATTAGATTTTTCTTCTTACGTTTCTATAGGAGCATCATTTACAGCAGGTTTTACAGATAATGCGCTTTTTATAGCTGCTCAAGAAAACTCTTTTCCTAACATTTTAGCGAGTAAGTTTGGTACTACTTTTAATCAACCATTAATGAATGATAATATTGGTGGTTTATTATATGGTGGAACTCAAATACAAGCATCAAGATTTTATTTTGATGGATCAGGACCTGCAACTTTACCAGCAACACCTACCACAGAAACTACAAATGTTATAACAAGTAGTATCAATAATTATGGAATTCCAGGTGCTAAAAGTTTTCATTTTGTAGCTTCTGGTTATGGTAGCTTACAAGGAGTGCCATTACAATTGGCAAACCCTTATTTCGCAAGAATTGCCTCTAGTGCTTCTGCAACAGTTTTAGGTGATGCTATGGCTCAAGCTCCAACGTTTTTCACATTATCAGAAATAGGAGGAAATGATGTTTTAGGTTATGCTCTTTCTGGTGGTTCTGGAGTAGATCAAACAGGTAATTACGACCCTTCTACTTATGGTACTTCAGATATTACAGATCCAGTAGTTTTTGCAAATGTATTTAATACAATGATTGCTACATTAACAGCTAATGGAGCAAAAGGAGTTGTTGCAAATGTACCTTATATCACAAATTTAGCTAATTTTACAACAGTAACTCACAATGTTATTCCTTTAGATGCTACAACAGCAGCAACAGTAAATGGAGCTTATGCAGCTTATAATGGAGGTTTGCAATTAGCTTTTTCTTATGGCTTAATTTCTGCAGATGAAGTAGCTAAAAGAACTATAAATTTTACAGCATCTGAAACTAATGCTGTAGTTATTGAAGATGAATATTTAACAGACTTATCGAGTTTAGGTTTACCAAATTACAGACAAGGTACTGCAGATGATTTATTTGTACTTGCAGGGGCATCTTTTATAGGTACAGAAGCAGTTGCAGGCAATCCTTTAACAGTTAATGGAGTTGCTATACCATTAGCAGATCAATGGGTAATTACACCAGAAGAACAAGCTGCTATTAAAACAGCAACAGATGCATATAATACAACAATTGCTGGTATTGCTTCTGCAAATCCAAACATTGCTTTAGTAGATTTTAAAGCCATATTAGAAGAAGCGTCTAATGGAATTGCTTTTGATGATTATACGTTAACTACAAGTCTTGTTACAGGTGGTTTAATTAGTTTAGATGGTGTGCACTTAACAGCTAGAGGATATGCTTTAATGGCAAATAAAATTTTAGCAGTTATGGATGCAGAATTTGGTTCTAATTTTACATCTGCTACAGGAGGTTTGGCAGTTGCAGGAGATTATCCTACAAACTACTCTCCAGAGTTAAGATAAAAATTACTTAATAGTTATACATAAAAAAGGTTGAGAAATTTTTCTCAACCTTTTTTTATTTATGAAAGCATCATTTTTGCTCTTTTAACTCCTTCAACTAGAATATCAATTTCTTTTTTTGTGTTGTAAAAAGAAAAAGATGCTCTTATTGTTCCAGGTATTTTATAATAATCCATAATAGGTTGCGCACAATGATGCCCAGTTCTTACAGCAATGCCTAATTTATCTAGAATTGCACCAATATCATAAGGATGAATAGCATCAACATTAAAAGAAATAACTGCTGTTTTTTCTGCTGATGTTCCGAAAATCTTTAAACCATCAATTTTTAATAATTCTGATGTTCCATATTCTAAAAGCTCATTTTCATATTTTGCAATAGCATCAAAACCAACAGAATTCATATAATCAATTGCAGCTCCAAATGCAATTCCACCACAAATATTAGGTGTTCCTGCTTCAAATTTATGAGGCAAACCTGCATAAGTAGTTTTTTCAAAAGAAACTGTAGCAATCATTTCTCCTCCACCTTGATAAGGAGGTAATTTCTCTAACCATTCTTGTTTTCCATACAACATTCCAACTCCTGTTGGGCCACATAATTTATGAGCAGAAGCCACATAAAAATCAACATTTAAGGCTTGTACATCTGGTTTTATATGTGGTGTTGCTTGTGCACCATCTATTAAAACAGCAGCACCAATGTTATGTGCAGCTTCTATAATTTCTTCTATAGGATTTACTGTTCCTAAGGCATTAGAAACGTGATTTGAGAAAACTAATTTTGTGTTATCATTCAATAATTTATGATAAGTTTCCATATCTAAACTACCTTCGTCAGTCATAGGAATCACCTTTAAAATAGCTCCAGTTTTTTCGCATAACATTTGCCAAGGCACAATATTAGAATGATGTTCTAAGGCAGAAACAATAATTTCATCGCCTTTATTCAAAAGAGATGAAAATCCTGATGCAACCATATTTATGCTATGTGTTGTACCCGAAGTTAAAATGATTTCATAAGCTTCTTTGGCATTAAAATGTTTTTGTACTTTAATACGTGCTTCTTCGTATTTGTCTGTTGCTTCTTGACTTAAAGTATGCACACCTCTGTGGATGTTAGAATTGTAATTACTATAGTAATCTACAATAGTATCAATTACAATTTGTGGAGTTTGTGAAGTAGCAGCATTATCAAAATAAACCAAAGGTTTTCCGTGAACAGTTCTTTTTAGAATTGGGAAATCTTCTCTAATTTTATCAACATTAAACATAAAAATCAATTTAAGTTACAAAGATAAACCTCTATTTTTTAAACCTCTAAAAAAGGCAATATGATTTTCTTATTTTTACATCACTAAACTCTTCTAAATATGAAAATTTTTAAACGAATTCTACTTTTATTATGCATTGTAGTTATTATCGCTGTTTTTTTTAATTACCCAAAATTGAATATAATTGCAGGATATTCAGCAAAAAATACAGCTTCATCAGTGTTTTTAGCCAATCGATCTTTAGAATTTACAGATAAAACAGACAATAATTTTTCGCCAATAAACTTAGCTACAGATTTAGTTAAAAAGGATAAAAATATCGCAAGTTCATCTGTTTTTAATCTATTAACAAGAAAAGCGATTTACAAAGAGGGTTTAGGGGCTGTTTTAACGTTAACTAAAGAGGATGAAACTGAAGCTTATTTAGTGCCTAAAAGGGCAAAATCAGATAATATTACGCCTTACCCTTATGGAAATGCTGAACAGAAAGACACCGTTTTTGCAAACATTAATTATGATAAATTAAACCAAACAGTTGCGTCTGTTTTCGGTAAAAATCAATCAAGAGCTGTAGTTGTTATTTATAAAGATCAAATTATTGCAGAAAAATATGCAGATGGTTTTACCAAAGATTCTAGAATTTTAGGCTGGTCTATGACCAAAAGTATTATGAGTACAGTTTTCGGAGTTATGCAACATCAAAATAAATTAAAAATTACAGATAAAGCACCAATTGATTCTTGGCAAAATGACGAACGTAAAAACATAAGCATTCATAATTTATTACAGATGAATTCTGGTTTAGAATGGGACGAAAATTATAACGAAATTTCTGATGTTACTAAAATGCTCTTTTTAGAAAGAGATATGACTAAAATGCAAGCAGAAAAGCCCTTAACAGGTAAAATAAATGCATCTTGGAACTATTCTTCTGGAACTTCGAACTTGTTATCTGGCATTGTTAGAAATCAGTTTAAAACGCATCAAGAATACCTAGATTATTGGTATTCGGATTTAATTGATAAAATTGGAATGAATTCTATGGTTTTAGAAACTGATTTGGCTGGCAATTATGTAGCATCTTCTTATGCTTGGGCAACTCCAAGAGATTGGGGTAAATTCGGTTTATTATACTTGCATAATGGTAACTGGAATGGAACCCAAATTTTTGCAGAAGATTGGTCAGACTATGTTGCAACACCAACACTAACATCTAATGGATCTTATGGCGCTCAATTTTGGCTAAATGCAGAAGGGCAAATGAAAGATGTACCTAAAAACATGTATTTTGCAGATGGTTATCAAGGACAAAGAGTCTATGTTTTACCAGATCAAGACTTGGTAATTGTTAGAATGGCATTATCTTGGATGGAAGAAAACAAGTTTTTAAAAGGTGTTTTAGAAAGTATTAAACAATAGTTTCTTTAATTTTTTGCATATTTGCAACTCAAAATAGTAGAAATAAATCAATTTTTAGCTTATGAATATATTTAATCAACATAAAAAAGGACGCTTTTTGCGACTATTTAAAGGTATATTCTAGATAGAAATTTTAAATAATATTGTAAAAACGTCCAAAATTCATTTTTTGGACGTTTTTTTTTGAAATTAATTTAGATGCTGATAAAAAGTGTAAGTAGTAATTACATATCACAACTTCAAAGAGTTATCTAAACTCACCATTTCCGATTTAATTCGGACAGGAAATCTATTGCTTAAAGTTTAATTAAAATACTGATAATCAGTTAAATAAACTTAAATTTTTCTTGTGTAAATCAAAAATACGTTTTAGGTTTGCACCGCAATCAAAAATAAAATTTGATAAAGCAAAAACAATTATAACAACTGATTCATTTCAGAATAAACACGAAGTATATGTTAAATAACAGATTTCACAAAAACATACAAAGAGAACTGAGTTCTTTTTATGGTTTACTTCGCGACTTTTATAATTAGAAATAGCAATCACTATTTAATATGAAAAGTCCGAAGCCTAATTAAAGTTTCGGACTTTTTTTGTCTATCCAAAATTAGTTTATCCAAAGTTCGAAACTAGAACAATAAGATACCTTCTTTTTTAAATAAGGATGTATTAACAGAATACTCAGATAAAATTTTATCCGAAGTTTTCTGAAAGAGAAAGTATTTGCCAAAATTAAATAACCTCTAGCAATTAAAACTATTGGCTAATGAGTTAAGTGGCTTTACAGAGGCATTAATCTAGTAAAGAACTTTAAAATGAAAACGAATTGGAAAACACAAAAAACAACGTACCGTAAAAATAGTTACATAAAGCTTGTAGAAAAAATTTATAAAGCAAAGAACAAGCCAACACGTTATAAAAAAACCATAGAAACAATGCTTCTTGAGTTTTTTGGGAAAACAAGTAAAACCAGAAATATTTGGAAGAGAGAGGTTTTTAAAACACTACTTATCCATGCATATCATCAAAAATGTTATGCGTTACTAAGGGATTATAAAAGTGTTGAGGTTTTGCATAACATAAGTGCTTTTGGTAATAAATTGGTTAGAAATATAGAAGACTGGGAATGTAATAATTTTGATAAAGAAGAACAGTTAAGAGCATTAATTAGACACTGTTTTGCAAATTATGAAACACCCGTTTTTTTAGAAAATTCATTCTTTGGATGTAATAAAAGAGATATGCTTTGGTACATTCAATTAGGCAAAGGTAAAAGTGTAAAATCTTTAACCCAAATGCCAATAAACCTTACTAAAAAAATGGCTCACGATTTTAAAAATGCGCCTGCTTATTTTGATGCAAATGAAGTGTTAAGATATACACAAGCATTAGGTTTTGGTGCCTCTATAAAAACAGCAAAAGTAATTGCTTTCTCTAGTTTATCAGTTATTAATAAAAGAGAAGAAATATTTTGGGCAACAGTAGTTCAGTTTTTTGCAAAAGAAACAAGTTTAAAAACTGTTGATGTAAACGAAATGTTTGATTATTTAGGCTATAAATATAGAGAAAACAAAAGTTTTTCTGTGAAAGGTAGAACACAAAAATCGCTTCTTTTTCAAGCGAATGAATGGAAAAAAAGAGTTTATAGAGATGAAATTGGAGAGGTTTTAAGTTGGAAAGCTTCTGGAATAAAACCATTGAATTTAGAACAAACAGAAAATGGAAAACCAGTAGTTTATAAAACTGTAGAGCTATTAAATTCTATAGCACTTTTTGATGAAGGTAATGCTATGCATCACTGTGTTGCTGAATATGATGAAGATTGTAAATATAATGATATTGCCATCTTTTCTTTACAAAAAGAAAGTATAGGTGACTCTATTACACGTTTAGCAACTATTGAAGTGGGTCTTAAAGCAAGACAAATTTTTGAAGCAAAAGCAAAATACAATGAAAAGCCAAATGTAAAATCTTTAGAATTAATTGATTTGTGGATTAATAACGCACAAATTAAGCAAATGGAAGAGGTTGAACATGAAGTTTATCAACCAAATAACAATGTTAGAGTAGATAATAATGGTGTTTATGTTGCTGATGAAAGTTATGATACAACAACAGTTGTAAAAGTAATCTTTTGGATACTTTATCTTATTGCAAAAGTATTACTGTTTAGTTAATAAAAAGGGAAGATGGTAGATTAAAAAATCATCTTCTCTTTTAAAAGAGAATTAAAAATGAAAACAAAAATAATACAAATATCCGCAGGAAAAGGACCTGTAGAATGTACATATGTAGTAGCAAAAGTGTTAAAAATATTCCTTAAAGAATTGGTAAGCAATAAGATTGATTATACCATTTTAAACAGAGAAACAGGAATTGAAAATGGCACAATACAATCTATAAACATTCAAATTACGGGAAATTACCTTGCCGATTTTACTACAAATTGGTTGGGTACAATTCAATGGATAGGAACATCAACCTTTAGAAAATTTCACAAACGTAAAAATTGGTTTGTTGGCTGTTTTGAGATTGATAATTCATCAACAATAGAAATCAATGAAAATGAAATCAGTTTTCAAGCGATTAGAAGTTCTGGAGCAGGAGGTCAACATGTTAATAAAGTAAGTTCTGCAATTAGAGCAAAACATACAAAAACAGGGTTGCAAGTTTTAGTGATGGACAGCAGATCTCAGCATCAAAATAAAAAAACAGCCATAAAACGTCTGCAAGAAAAAGTAGTTGAGTTTAATAAGGATCAATTGAAAGAGCAAATTAAAAACGAGTGGGAAAATCATCAGCAATTAGAAAGAGGAAATCCTGTAAGAATTTTTAAAGGAAGTGATTTTAAATCAATTCAAAAAAGTAAATCATTTAAGACCAAAAGAAATCAGTTAAAAAATGATTTAAGAAAACAATTAGAATAAAATGGGAACATTAGTAAATAATTATGTGTTTAAAGCATTAGAAAATTATCCTTACGATTTAGAAGAAGTAATGGAAGCTTTAAATTATGCGTTGTCTTATGATGATAAAAATACAATGGCATTAACTTTAATGGGAAGAGTTTATGCAGAAAAATTATTAAAATACGATGAAGCAAAAGTTTATTTTAAACAAGCTTTGGCAGAAAATATATATGCTTTTGAAGTTTACGCACCTTATATAAACACACTTTTATGGAATGAAGATTATAAGGAAGTTGTAGAATTTATCGATTTTGCTTTAACTATAAAGGGTTCAGATAAAGCAGTTTTATACTTAAAAAAGGCGATATTAAAAGAGCAATTAAAAGAATATAAAGAAGCTTTAAGTTGTATAAAAAAAGCAAAAGAGCATACTTATAATTCAGATTTTATGTCTGATATCAATATAGAAAAAGAACGTATTAAGGGGAAAATGCCTAAGAAAAAGAAAGAAAAAACAAATAAAAAAGGTAAAAAAGAAAATGGAAAATAAAATGAAAATCACAGGAAAAGAAATTATTGCCTTAGGTTTTAAACCAGGAAAATGGTTTCCGGAAGCTATAGAATTTATCAATGCAAATGAATTATCAGAAGCTGAAATTATTGTGTATTTAGAGCAATTTAAACCAGCTCCAACAATAGATTTGTTAGAAGAAATTGCTGATTTAAAAATCAATATAAAAGCAGAAAATGAACTAGAAGATATTAATGTGGATGCTGTTATTACATCAATGCAAACCTTAATGAAAACACCGACAATTGTTGGTGGAGCAGTAATGCCTGATGCTTGTCCAACAGGATCTGAAGGGGTAATTCCTGTTGGTGGAGTAGCAGTTGCAAAAAATGCCATTCATCCAGGAATGCATTCTGCAGATATTTGTTGTTCTGTAATGTTAACCGATTTTGGAAAAGCTGATCCTAAAAAAGTTTTAGATGCAGCACATTCTGTTACACATTTTGGTCCTGGAGGTAGAGATAGAAATTCGCAATTTCGTTTTCCTTCGGATTTGTTAGCAGAAATTGAAGCAAATCCGTTTTTGAATAATCAAAAATGTATTTCTGCTGCGAGATCACATCTTGGAACACAAGGAGATGGTAATCATTTTTTGTTTGTGGGTACTTCTAAAAAAACAGGAAATACCATGTTGATTACACATCATGGTTCTAGAGGTTTTGGAGCTAATTTATATAGCAGAGGAATGAAAATTGCAGAACAATTTCGAAAAGAATTGTCTCCACAAACTTTAAAACAAAATGCATGGATTCCTTTTGATACAGAAGAGGGTAAAAATTACTGGGAAGCTTTGCAAATCATTAGAAAATGGACAAAGAAAAACCATGAAGTTTTACATGATGCTACTTTGCATAAATTAGGAATTCAGCAAGAAAATAGGTTTTGGAATGAACATAATTTTGTGTTTAAAGATGGAGATTTGTTTTATCATGCAAAAGGAGCAACTCCTTTAGATGCCAAGTTTATGCCAGATATTACTGGGCCAAGATTAATTCCGTTAAATATGTCTGAGCCTGTATTGATAGTAGAAGGAAAAACAACTGAAAATAATTTAGGTTTTGCACCTCATGGAGCTGGAAGAAATGTGAGCAGAACACAACATAGAAAAAGCAAAACAGGTACTGTTAATGATATTTTTAAAGAAGAAACAAAAGGTTTAGATGTCCGTTTTTTCTCAAAAGAAATTGATATTACTGAATTACCATCAGCATATAAAAATGCTGAAACTGTAAGAAATCAAATGGAAGAGTTTGGCTTAGGAGAAGTTATTGATGAGGTTATGCCTTATGGCTGTATTATGGCTGGTAATTGGCAAAAAAATGCTCCTTGGAGAAATCGAAGGAGACAGGATAAAAAAAGAAAAAAGTTTTAGTTATCAATAAAAAAACCACTCAATTTTGAGTGGTTTTTAATAAATATATTTTAATTTTTTCCTTTTATCAAACTTAAAGCAACTGCAACA
The DNA here is from genome assembly GCF_045063625.1 of Polaribacter sp. Asnod6-C07. Classification (NCBI taxonomy): domain Bacteria; kingdom Pseudomonadati; phylum Bacteroidota; class Flavobacteriia; order Flavobacteriales; family Flavobacteriaceae; genus Polaribacter; species Polaribacter sp. Asnod6-C07. The sequence continues at coordinate 1,315,846 of NZ_JBEFOF010000005.1, forward strand.
ATACCTAGAGCTAAAACGATATAAGCATTCGTGTTGTCTTGTGCTTCAACTAAATCTAAATCTCCAATAGAAATTTGGGTTTCTGGCACTACCATTGTATAAATTCCGTAGGCTAATAAAATAACTCCTATAACTAATAATACTGATTTTATTGTTTTGTTCATAATGTATTGGTTTAATGATTTCAATACAAAACTAGCATATAAACTCAGTTTTATTTAGCGCTTTTACAATAATGCTTAACTGATTTGCTTATAAATCAAAACCAATATTAACACCTAATTTCTTAGCAATTAACTTTGTAATTCTAGATTTTACTTCTGGTATTTTTACACTTTCTAAAACGGTATTTGCAAAAGCAAACATTAATAATCCTTTACCTTCTTTTTGCGGAATTCCTCTTTGTTGCATATAAAATAAAGCATCATCATCTAATTGACCAATGGTACAACCATGAGAACATTTTACATCATCAGCAAAAATTTCTAGTTGAGGTTTTGCGTTAATTGTAGCTTTATCACTTACCAAAACATTGTTGTTTTGTTGATAAGCATTGGTTTTCTGAGCTTCTTTATTAACGATTACTTTTCCGTTAAAAACACCTGTAGAACGTTCATCATAAATACCTTTATAATCTTGATGAGATTCGCAATTTGGCTCTATATGATCAACTAAAGTATGATGATCCACATGTTGTTTACCCTCAATAATTGTAACTCCTTTTAAAATAGAATCTATATGTTCTCCATTTTGATAAAAGTTTAAATTATTTCTGGTGATGTTACCACCAAAAGAAAAAGTATGCACAGAAGCAACACTATTTGATTTTTGATTAATGTAAGTATTATCAACCAAAGAAGCGTTTATATCATCATTCTGAATTTTATAAACATCTACAGTAGCACTTTTATCAACAAAAATTTCTGTAACTACGTTAGATAAAACTGCGTTTGATGTTAAACTTTGATGGCGTTCTATAATTTGAACATGTGCATTTTCTTCTACAACAATTAAATTTCTTGGCTGTACCATAGTTGTAATATCTGCACATGTAGAAAAATTAATGATTTGTATTGGCTTTTCTACTTCTACATTTCTTGGAATGTGAATGTAAGCACCTTCTTTTGCAAATGCTGTATTTAAAGATGTTAAATTGTCTTGATTTGCAACTTTATTAAAGTACTTTTCTATAACAGGTTTGTACTTTGGCTTTGCAAAAGCAGCAGACATTAAGCAAACATCTATAGTGTCGTGTGTAGTTTCTGATAAAAACGGACTGTATTTACCATCAATAAAAACAACTTTATATGTGTCTATGTCATGTATAAAATACTTTTTAACATCCGCTAATTCTACAGCTGTACATTTATTAGGAAAAATACTGTAATCTTCTTTTAAAATAGAGTTTAAAGAAGTGTATTTCCAAGCTTCCAACTTTTTGGTAGGGAAACCTAATTTTTCGAAATTTTCTAGTGCTTCTGTTCTAATATCATGAACATCAGAATTGATGTTTATGTCATTCTCAAAAGCTACATATGATGATAGTATTTTATCTTTTAATAATTCCATTGTTGTTCAAAGTTTTAAGTTTAAAATTCAAGATTGACTAACTTTGAATTTAAAATTTTTGAATTTTGAATAAGAGTTAGTTATACTAACTCTTTCTTAATCCAGTCATAACCTTTTGCTTCTAGTTCTAAAGCTAAAGAAGCATCACCTGTTTTTACAATTTTACCATCGTGTAAAACGTGTACAAAATCTGGTACTATATAATCTAATAAACGTTGGTAGTGTGTTATTACAACTACAGCATTGTCTTTAGATTTTAGTTTGTTAACACCATTAGCAACAATACGTAAAGCATCAATATCTAAACCAGAATCAGTTTCATCTAAAATGGCTAATTTTGGCTCTAACATTGCCATCTGAAATATTTCGTTACGTTTCTTTTCTCCACCAGAAAAACCTTCGTTTAAAGAACGCGATAAAAATTTACGGTCTATTTCTAACAATTCAGATTTTTCTCTGATCATTTTTAACATGTCTTTTGCAGGCATGTCTTCTAAACCTTTTGCTTTTCTTGTTTCGTTAATGGCAGTTTTTATAAAGTTGGTTACAGAAACTCCAGGAATTTCTACTGGGTATTGAAATGATAAAAACACACCATTATGAGCTCTTTCTTCAGGAGCTAACTCACTAATATCTTCTCCATTTAACTCAATAACACCATCTGTTACCTCATATTCTTCTTTACCTGCAATTACATTTGCCATAGTACTTTTACCTGCACCATTTGGCCCCATAATTGCGTGAACTTCACCAGCTTTTACTTCTAAATTCAATCCTTTTAAAATTGATTTTTCTTCTATTGAAGCGTGTAAATTGTTGATTTTTAACATCTTTTTTATGCTATTTGCTTTAAGCTTTATGCCTTAAGCTGTTTAATAATTCTTCTAATTTTTTATCCTACAGAACCTTCTAAAGAAATTTCCAATAATTTTTGAGCTTCTACAGCAAATTCCATTGGTAATTTATTTAATACCTCTTTACTAAAACCGTTTACAATTAAAGCGATTGCTTTTTCTGTGTCAATTCCTCTTTGGTTACAGTAAAATAATTGGTCTTCACCAATTTTACTTGTAGTAGCTTCGTGTTCTATTTGAGCTGATTTATTTTTAACTTCTATATAAGGAAATGTGTGTGCACCACAAGCATTACCCATTAATAAAGAATCGCACTGAGAAAAATTACGTGCATTTTCTGCTCTAGAATTTATTTGCACTAAACCTCTATATGAATTTTGAGATTTTCCAGCAGAAATTCCTTTAGAAATAATGGTAGATTTTGTGTTTTTACCAAGATGAATCATCTTAGTTCCTGTGTCTGCTTGCTGATAATGATTGGTAACAGCAATAGAATAAAACTCACCTACAGAATTGTTTCCTTTTAAAATACAAGAAGGATATTTCCAAGTTACAGCAGAACCTGTTTCTACTTGTGTCCAAGAAATTTTTGCGTTTGTTTCGCATAAACCTCTTTTGGTTACAAAGTTAAAAACTCCACCTTTACCATTTTCATCACCAGGAAACCAGTTCTGAACCGTAGAATATTTAATTTCAGCATCGTCCATTGCAATTAATTCTACAACAGCTGCATGCAATTGGTTTTCATCTCTTTGAGGAGCTGTACATCCTTCTAAGTAAGAAACGTAACTACCTTTGTCTGCAACTACTAAAGTTCTTTCAAATTGTCCTGTTCCTCCTTCATTGATTCTAAAATAAGTAGATAGCTCCATAGGACATTTAACGCCTTTAGGAATGTAACAGAAAGATCCATCAGAAAAAACAGCTGAATTTAAAGCTGCGTAAAAGTTGTCTGTTGTTGGTACAACTGTTCCTAAGTATTTTTTCACCAATTCTGGATGTTCTTGAATAGCTTCTGAAATTGGCATAAAAATTATTCCTTTTTCGCCTAATGTTTTCTTAAAAGTAGTAGCTACAGAAACAGAATCCATTACAATATCAACTGCAACATTGGCTAGTTTTTTTTGTTCATCTATAGAAATACCTAATTTCTTAAAAGTTTCTAATAAATCAGGATCAACTTCGTCTAAAGAATTTAATTTTGGTTTCTTTTTTGGTGCAGAATAGTAAGCAATTTCTTGAAAATTAGGTTTAGGGTATTTAACGTTTGCCCAATCTGGCTCAGTCATTTTTTCCCATACTCTAAAAGCTTCAAGTCTCCATTCAGTCATCCATTCTGGCTCGTTTTTCTTTTTAGAAATTGCACGAACTACATCTTCATTTAACCCTTTTGCAAAGGTTTCACTTTCTATATCTGTATAAAAACCATATTCGTACTCTTTGGTTTTTAATTCTAATTCTAAATCGTCTTCAGTATACTTACTCATAATTTTTCTTTTTTACTCCTTCTCTTTGAGAAGGTTGGCATGGGCTTTTTAAAGTGAAAAACTTTCTCCACAACCACAAGTTCTATTTGCATTTGGGTTGTTAAATACAAAACCTTTTCCGTTTAAACCTCCAGAATATTCTAAAGTTGTGCCTACTAAGTATAAAAAACTTTTTTTGTCAACAATAAGTTTTACGTTATTTTCTTCAAAAATTTTATCGTTTTCTTGCTGTGTTTTATCAAAAGTTAGATCGTAAGATAAACCTGAACAACCACCACTTTTAACACCAACTCTCACAAAATCTTTTTGTGCGTCAAAACCATCATCCGTCATTAGTTCAATGACTTTCTTTTTTGCTGTGTCTGAAACTTTTATCATAATTATAATAGATTAATCTAAATTGCCTACAAATATACGATATAAGTCGTAGAAATTAGTACAAACTTTCATTATGAAACCTAATGAAGTAATTGGTTTTATTGATTATTCTTGGAAGTTAGAGTTGTTAACAAATTCGTAATCAGTAAGTGATAATAAAAAAGCTTTTAAATCTGCTTTGTCTTTATCTGATAAACCAACTCCACCTTCACTAACTTTTTTCATTAATGGATCTATGGTAGACGAGCTTTGTAAACCCTCTGAATAATGGTTGATAACTTCTTCTAAAGTAGAAAATCGACCATCATGCATATAGGGTGCTGTAAATATTAGATTTCTAATTGATGGCGATTTAAATTTTCCATTATCAGCAGGATCTCCAGTAATTGCTCCTAAACCTAAATCAGAAAAAACAGTATCTAAACCATTGTTATGAAATTGGTTATCTGTCCATAAAGGATTGTTGTTGCTTCCATGACAATGAAAACAATCTCCTCTAGCTTCATCCATAAAAACATCAAAACCATTTTGTTCTTCAGTTGTTAAAGTAGCTTCACCAATTAAAAATTCATCGAATTTAGAATTACCAGAAATTAAAGTTCTTTCAAATTGTGCAATAGCTTTTACAACTAACACAGAATCTATTGTTGTTGTACCAAATGCTTGATTAAAAAGAGTTACATATTCTGATTTGTTTTGTAGTTTTTGAGCAACATTAACCCAGTTTGCATGTAATTCTATAGGGTTAGAAACGGGTTCTAAAGCTTGGTTTTCAATACCAAATTCTGCTCCATCCCAAGTAAAAAGTTCATCGAAATTCCAAGCCAAATTAAATAAAGGCATTGCATTTCTTGTTCCTGAAATATTATCTATACCAATACTAAATTGCAAGCCATCTGTAAATGCTTTCTGCGGATTATGGCAACTTGCGCAAGATTTGGTTTCATCACCAGAAAGAATTTTATCAAAAAAAAGTTTTTTACCTAAAGCAACCCCTTCTTCTGTTAAAGGGTTGTTAGTTGGTATTATTGGTGCAATTAATTTATCTGCAAATAATTCAGGAATTTCTAAACTATAAGGAATTGGCACGTAAATGTCCTCTTCTTTTGATGAGCAACCCATTAAAAGAAAAAAGGAAAATATGTAAAGCCAATTTTTATGCATCAATCAAAATGAGATTTCTCCATAAAGTCGAAATGACAAATGAATATTTTAATAAAAGTACTGTTTTTAAAAGAAACAGTTATTCTACAATTAATAAGAAATACGTTTTTTTACCTCTTTGTAAAAGCACATATTTATTAGCAATTAAATCGTTTTTAGTAATTGTAAAATTATCGTTTACTTTTTCTTTATTTACAGATATGGCGTTTTCTTTAAGCGCTCTTCTTGCATCTCCATTCGATTTTAAGAAGTTTGTTTTTGCAGCTAAAGCACCAATCATGTCTAAACCATTAGCAACATCATCTGTAGAAACTGTTGCTTGTGGTACACCATCAAAAACATCTAAAAATGTTTGTTCGTCTAACGATTTTAAATCATCAGAAGTAGATTTACCAAAAAGTATAGATGAAGCTTTTAAAGCATTTTCATAAGCCTCTTTACCATGTGTTATGATTGTAACTTCTTCTCCTAATTTCTTTTGTAATAAACGCAAATGTGGATTTTCTTTATGCTCAGCAATTAAACTTTCTATAGTTTCTTTGTCTAAAAAAGTAAATTTTTTGATAAAGTTTTCTGCATCTTCATCAGAAGAATTTAACCAATACTGATAAAATTTATAAGGAGATGTTCTGTCTGCATTTAACCAAACATTACCACCTTCTGTTTTTCCGAATTTAGTACCATCTGCTTTAGTAACCAAAGGCACTGTAATTGCGTAAGCTTTACCTTGCGCTTTTCTACGAATTAATTCTGTACCTGTAGTAATATTTCCCCACTGATCAGAACCACCCATTTGTAGTCTACAATTTTTTTCTTTGTATAAATGGTAAAAATCATAACCTTGAAAAAGTTGGTATGTAAATTCTGTAAAACTCATCCCTACAGAAGATTCTGAGCTTAAACGCTTTTTTACAGAATCTTTAGCCATCATGTAATTTACAGTAATATGTTTACCTGTATCTCTCACAAAATCGATTAGAGAAATGTCTTTCATCCAATCGTAATTGTTAACTAATTCTGCTTTGTTATCTGCATTTGCATCAAAATCTAAAAAGCGCTCTAAATTTTCTTTAACACCTGCAATATTTTTAGCCAAAGTTTCTTCATCAAGCAGATTTCTTTCTGCAGATTTACCTGAAGGATCACCAACCATACCAGTTGCACCACCAATTAAAGCAATTGGGTTATGCCCTGCATTTTGAAAATGTTTTAAAATAAAAATCTGAACCAAACTACCAATATGTAAAGAATCTGCAGTAGGATCAAAGCCAATATAACCAGCTGTTTTATTTTTTAATAAATATTCTTCTGTGTCTGGCATTAAATCATGTAATAATCCACGCCAACGTAATTCTTCTACAAAGTTTGTCATTCTAATCAATTTATCAGTTGGCAAATATAAGTTTATCAACCAAAATATACTAAATTCGTTCTATGATTTTAGTTACTGGAGGTACAGGTTTAGTGGGGTCGCATTTGTTATATCATTTATGTTTAAAGAATGATAAAATTAGAGCAATTTACAGAACAGAATCTTCTTTAGAAAATGTGAAAAAAATCTTTTCTTTTTATACTACTGATGAAGATCTTTATACAAAAATAGAATGGTTTAAGGCAGATATTACTGATGTACCTTCTATGATTCCTGCTTTTGTTAATGTTAAACAAGTATATCATTGTGCAGCATTTATTTCTTTTAATCCTAAGGATTACAGAAAAATGAGAAAAGTAAATATTCATGGAACTGCTATTATTGTAAACCTTTGTATAGATGCAAAAGTTGATAAACTCTGTTTTGTAAGTTCTATAGCTGCAGTTGGAGATTCTTTAAATGGAGGTTTAATTAACGAAGAAAATGAATGGAATAAAGAACAAGATAATAGCGGCTATTCTATTACCAAATTTGGTGCAGAAATGGAAGTTTGGAGAGCTAGCCAAGAAGGTGTTGATGTTGTAATTGTAAACCCAGGTGTAATTTTAGGAAGTGGTTTTTTTAATGTAGGTTCAGGTAAATTATTTAGTCAAGTTTATAATGGGTTTAAGTATTATACAGAAGGTAAAACAGGTTTTGTGTCTGTACAAGATGTTGTAAAACCTATGATTTTACTAATGAACGCAGATGTTAAAAACGAACGTTTTATTCTGGTTGCCGAAAACAAAACGTATAAAGAAATCTTTGATGCTATTGCAGATGCTTTTCATAAAAAACGACCATCAATAAAAATAAAGCCTTGGCAAACTGCTATTTCTTGGAGAATTGCTTGGTTAATTTCAAAATTTACAGGTAAAGAACCTTTGTTGAGTAAATATTCAGCAAAATCTGCACATTCTATTTCAGAATATTCATCAGAAAAAATAGTAAAAACTTTAGATTATAAGTTTAAACCTATAGATATATCTATACAAAAAGTTTGTATAAATTACCTTAATTAGGTCTTAAAGCTCTTAAGATAGCTTCTTTATCTTTTTCTATTATTGTCTGTTTTTTAATTGAATCTTCTTTCTTTTTTATCATTTTTACTTTAGAAATAGAGTCTTTTCTAATTGAATCCATTTCTTTTTTAATGACATTATAATAAGCAACTTGCTTGTCTAGATTGGCTTTAGCATCAGAAAAAATTTCTTTATACAAATCTATTTTAGACATATAATATAAGTTACTACCATTAAAACGAATACTATCTATTTTAAAACGATCATACACAAAAGGCATGTAGTTTATGTTTTTTTCTTGGTTCTTGTTTTTAACAAATTTAGAAGAAGAGGCAATCATCATTTCTTGAACTAAAAGACTCATTGTATCTCTAGGAATTAGGTCTTCTGGTTTCTTAAAAATGGTGTTACTTGTACAAGACCCTAAAAATATAAATAGAAAAATGTAACTTAATTTTTTCATTATTAACGATTAAATGTCAAACGTTTTCCTTTAATATCATTATTAAAAACACCTTTATTATACATTAAATTTCCGTTTACAAAAGTTTGAGTTATGGTTGATGAAAATGTTGTGCCTTCGAAAGGAGACCAACCACATTTGTATAAAATATTGTCTTTAGTAACTGTTTGTGGCTTGTTTGTATCAATTAAAACTAAATCTGCATAATACCCCTCTTTTATAAAGCCGCGTTTTTCTATTTGAAATAATTTTGCAGGGTTATGACTCATTTTTTCAACGGCCTTTTCAATAGGAATTACTCCTTCTTTTACTTTTTCTAAAATGGCAGTTACTGCATGTTGTACTAGTGGGCCTCCACTTGGTGCTTTTGTGTACACATTATCTTTTTCTTCTAAAGTATGTGGTGCATGGTCTGTTGCTAAAACATCAATTCTGTCATCTAACAACGCTTTCCATAAACCTTGTCTGTCTTTTTCTGATTTTACAGCAGGATTCCATTTAATATGTGTTCCTTTTTCTGCATAATCTTTATCTGAAAACCATAAATGATGAATGCAAACTTCTGCTGTAATTTGCTTTTCTTCTAAAGGAATATCGTTTCTAAAAAGGTGTGTTTCTTTTTCTGTTGACAAATGAAAAATATGCAAACGTGCACCAGTTTTTTTTGCTAACTCAATTGCTTTTGATGAAGATAAATAACAAGCTTCTTCACTTCTAATAATTGGATGGTATTTTACAGGAATATCATCACCATATTTCTCTTTATAGTCTTGTGTATTTTTTCTGATAGTTGCTTCGTCTTCACAATGAACAGAAATAATCATTTTTGTTGATGAAAATATTTTTTCTAAAACAGCCTCATTATCAACCAACATATTTCCTGTAGAAGAACCTAAAAACAATTTAATTCCGGCAACTTTTTTAGGATCTGTTTTTAATAATTCTTCTAAATTGTCATTGGTACCACCAAACATAAAAGAATAATTTGCATAAGAATCTTTAGCTGCAATTTTAAATTTATCTTCTAATAAATCTTGTGTTGTAGCTTGTGGTACTGTGTTTGGCATTTCTATAAAAGTAGTAATTCCGCCAGCAACAGCAGCTCTACTTTCTGTAGCAATATTTGCTTTGTGTGTTAAACCAGGTTCTCTAAAATGTACTTGATCATCGATAAAACCAGGAATTAGATACTTGCCTTCGGCATTTATAATTTCGGTGTTTTCATCAACATTAATTTCTGATGAAATTTTTTGAATTATTTCATTTTTAATGAATACATCTGCTTTAAAAGTTTTGTTTTCATTAACAATAGTTGCATTTTTAATTAGAAAAGAGCTCATAATTATTTTATTTTAAACCTTTCAATCTCATTCTGATAACTCCAAATAAAGCTTCAGAAATAATATTACCACTCATTTTTGATGTTCCTAAATCTCTGTCAGTAAAAATTACAGACACTTCTTTTATTTTAAATTTATGTTTCCAAGCTTTAAATTTCATTTCAATTTGAAAGGCATAACCAACAAATTTAATTTTATCAAGATTTATAGTTTCTAAAACTTTACGTTTCCAACAAACAAAACCAGCAGTGGTATCAAACAAAGGTATTCTAGTAATAAAACGAACGTATCTAGATGCAAAATACGAGAGTAGTAAACGCTTAATATCCCAATTTACAACATTTACTTGGTTTTTTACATATCTAGAGCCAACAGAAACATCATTTTTATCAACAGAACATGCGTTGTATAAACGAATTAAATCTTCTGGGTTATGAGAAAAATCGGCATCCATTTCTATAATATATTCATATTTTTTTGATAAAGCCCATTTAAAACCGTGAATGTAGGCAGTACCTAAACCGCTTTTTCCTACTCTTTTTTCGATAAAAAGTTGATTAGGAAATTCTGTAATTAATTGCTCAACAATTGCTGCAGTTCCGTCTGGTGAATTATCATCAACAATTAAAATATGAAATGTTTTTTCTTGATTGAATGTAGTTCTAATTATAGCTTCTATATTCTCTTTTTCGTTGTAAGTAGGAATGATGACTAACGCGTCTGACATAAATTAATTTTCATGTAGTAAGTAGGCAAATATACATTTTTTAATCACTAATTTTGCGTCAATAATTCTTAAATGAAAGTTAATTGCAAGCACTAGATAAAATAGATTATTCTAATAACTGGGTAACAATACTTTTATTTGTATTGCTTGTAGGCGTTGTTTTTTTAAAATTATTAAACGCAAAAAAATTAAAACAAAACGTTATTGCTTTTTTTAATAATAGCTTATTAGACGACTCTGATGTAGATGGTTTAAATTATACAAAACCGTTTCAAATTATCATTTTTTTATTTACAGTAACAGTATTATCTTTATTAACACACACCTTTAAAATTTATAAATTACCAGAAACAGCTACTAATTTTGTTGTTTTTTCTACCATTTTTGGATGTGTTTTACTTTATTTATTTTTAAAAAGGATGTTAGAATATGGATTATCTTTATTATTTATGATAAAAAAGAATGTAAGGCCATTTATAAATTCTAAAATCAATACACTGCATAGTATTTCATTTTTCTTATATATAGCTCTAGTTTTAAATGAATACGCGAACTTAAATAGAGTTTACTTATTCTATTTTGCATCCTTTTTATTTATTATGAGGTTTATATTTTTAGTTGCAAGAAATAAAAAGCTGATTTTTAATCAGTTGTTTTATTTTATTTTGTACATTTGCGCCTTCGAAATAGCGACGCTATTTGTACTTTATAAATTGATGTTTTAAATACAAAATCGAAAGCATATGAAAGTGAAAACGATATTGGTTTCGCAACCAGCACCTAAGACAGAAACATCTCCCTACTTTGATTTGTCTGATAAACAAAAAGTGAAAATTGATTTTAGATCTTTTATTCATGTAGAAGGCATATCTGTAAAAGAAGTAAGAGCAGAGAAGTTAGACTTACATAATTTTAGCGCAATTATTTTAACAAGTAGAAATGCAGTAGATCATTTTTTTAGAATTGCAGAAGAAATGAGATTTAAAGTGCCAGATTCTATGAAATATTTCTGTCAATCAGAAGCTGTTGCTTATTATTTACAGAAGTATGTGGTTTACAGAAAACGTAAAATTTATGTGGGTAACAGAACGTTTCTAGAATTAACAAAACTAATTAAAAAGCATAAAACTGAGAAGTTTTTACTACCATCTTCAGATAAATTAAAACCATTAATTCCTACTGAATTAGATAAGTTAGGTATTACATGGAAAAGAGTAGATTTATATAGAACTGTAGTAAGTGATTTATCTGATTTAGAAAATGTGTTTTACGATGTTTTAGTTTTCTTTAGCCCTTCAGGAATTGAATCATTATTCAAAAATTTCCCGAATTTTAAACAAAACGAAACTAGAATTGCTGCCTTTGGTAATTCTACAGTAAAAGCTGTTACAGAAGCTGGTTTAAAGTGCGATATTGTTGCACCTTCACCAGAAAACCCATCTATGACAATGGCATTAGATAAGTATATTAAAGAAGCCAATAAGAAATAGTCTTTATTGCTCTTAAATTATAAAACACAAAAAGTCGAACAGAAATGTTCGGCTTTTTGTGTTTTATAAACGATTGAACTACTTTATTACAGGTTTATAAATTTTTATCATTTGTAATTATTGTATATTTTCAATATCTTCATCCATAAACTATTACTTAGCAATTCTTTACAATTATGGATAAAAAACTAATAACATTTGGTGAAGTTATGATGCGTCTATCACCTCCAGGATATACTATGTTTTCTCAAGCAAGCTCTTTCGATCTTGTTTATGGAGGAGGAGAAGCTAATGTTGCAATTTCTTGTAGTTATTTAGGAATGAAAGCTGCTCATGTAACTCGTTTTCCAGACAATGCTCTTGGTAGAGCAGCTACTCAATTTTTACGTAAACATTGGTTAGGTACAAAAGATGTTATTTATGGCGATAATATGTTAGGAAAATATTTTCTTCAAAAAGGTGCTGTACATAGATCTAGTGAAGTAATTTACGAAAGAGAAGGCTCTGCATTTTCTTTAATAAAACCAGACATGATTAATTGGGAAGAAGTCTTAGAAGGTGCAGATTGGTTTCATTGGACAGGTATTACACCAGCAATCTCAGAAGGAGCTGCAATGTGTTGTTTAGAAGCCATTAAAACTGCAAATAAAATGGGAATTAAAGTTTCTGGTGATATTAATTCTAGACAAAATATGTGGAAATATGGTAAAACCATGCAAGAAGTAATGCCAGAATTAGTGAAAAACACAGATATTGTAATTACCAGTAGTCGTGGAATTAAAGAAATGTTTGGGCTTGGAGAAGTGGGAGTAGGGTTTAGTGAAGCAGCAAAAGAATTAATGAATACCTTTCCTAGAATTGAAAAAGTTGTAGGTAAAACAAGAAAATCCATAAGTGCTTCGCATCAACAAATACAAGGTAAAATGTGGACAGGCAAAAAATATATAAAAGCAGATAAATTAGATATTACACATGTTATAGATCGTGTAGGAACTGGAGATGCTTTTGCTTCTGGTATTATTTATGGTTTACTTTATTACGAAGACGATGATTTACAAGCAATAAATTTTGCAACTGCAGCATGTGCTTTAAAGCATACAGTTGTAGGTGATGTAAATATGGTTTCTTTAGAGAATGTTTTAAGCTTAATGAAAGGTGATACTTCTGGTAAAATAAAAAGATAATTTTTTAAAGAAGCTATTTATTGTTAACTATTTGTTATTTAGAAACAGCAGCTTTTCTATTTAATTGTAAAGAACTAAATTCGTTAACGTCTATTATAAAATATAGTACAAAAAGAAAAAACAGATTTTAACCTTAGTGGATTTAATAATATATAATTAAATGAAAACATTAAAAGAACATACTGATGCAAAAATAGCAGCAGGAAGAAAAAACAACCCTAACTTTATGAAAGGTGTTGATGATATTATTGAAAAAGCAAAATCTTTTCAAGAAGGAAAAGATGCTTTAAAAATAGGAGAAAAAGCACCAGATTTTGAGTTGCCAAATCCAAAAGGAACAGCAATATCTTTATCTTCTTTGTTAAAAAAAGGACCACTTGTTGTTACCTTTTATCGTGGAAGTTGGTGTCCTTATTGTAATTTACAATTAAGAGCATTGCAAGCTAAGTTAAGCGAAATTCATGCTTTAGGAGCTACATTGGTTGCTATTAGTCCAGAGGTGCCAGATGGTTCTTTAACAACAAATGAAATTAACGAAATGGATTTTATTGTGTTATCAGATCAAGATGCAAAAGTAGCATCAGAATATGGTGTAGCTTGGGAAGTGCCAGAGTTTTTAATGGAACATATGCGCGTAGATCGCAATTTAGATTTAAAGAAAATTAATAACGGTAATGCAAGTATATTACCAATTCCGGCTACGTTTATATTAGGTACAGACGGAATTGTTAAATGGAATTATGTGAATGTAGATTACAGAACACGTTCTGAACCAGAAGAAATTATTGATGCTTTAAAAAAGCTTTCTTAGAAGCTATTTCCTGCTTTTCGTTATATCTTTTTGTGAAAAACAAAAAGGATGCCACTACAATCAGGGCTAAGTTTATTTGCCAGCAAGTAGCCTTTAATTGAATTTAGTAATAATCTAAAAGTAAAGTACTTTAAGTTTCTTTGGGTTTTAAAAAGCCTAGAGAAGCTTTTTTTTTTGATTAATAAAATTAATTTTAAGCAAATAAAGTTGCGAAAGCCTCTTCTATTTTACCAACTAAAACCAATCTTATAGAATGATTTTTAGAAGATATCTTATTGTATTTAGAAGTAACAATTGTTTTGTAACCCAATTTCTCTGCCTCTAAAATTCGTTGATCTATTTTAGAAACAGGTCTAATTTCGCCAGCCAAACCAACTTCTGCAGCAAAGCATACATTTGGGTTAATAGCAATGTCTTGATTGCTAGATAAAATAGCAGCAACAACAGCTAAATCTATTGCAGGATCATCTACATTTATACCTCCAGTAATGTTTAAAAAAACATCTTTTGCACCTAATTTAAAGCCAGCTCTTTTTTCAAGAACTGCCAAAATCATATTTAATCTTTTTAGGTTGTAACCAGTAGTAGATCTTTGTGGTGTTCCATAAACTGCTGTAGAAACTAAGGCTTGTATTTCTATCATTAAAGGTCTAATGCCTTCTAATGTAGATGCAATTGCAGTTCCACTTAAATCTGCATCTTTTTTAGAAATTAAAATTTCTGACGGATTTGATATTTCTCTTAAACCATTAGAAAGCATTTCGTAAATCCCTAATTCAGAGGTAGAACCAAATCTGTTTTTCTGACTTCTTAAAATTCTATAGGTATGATTTCTATCGCCTTCAAATTGTAAAACAACATCTACCATGTGTTCTAAAATTTTTGGCCCAGCAATATTTCCTTCTTTGTTTATGTGCCCAATTAATAAAACAGGAGTTGCAGTTTCTTTGGCAAATTTTATCAATTCAGCACTGGTTTCTCGTATTTGAGAAATAGTTCCAGGAGAAGCTTCTATAGAGTTTGTGTGTAATGTTTGTATGGAATCAATTACCAAAACATCTGGTTCAGTTTCTTCTATATTTTTAAAAATTTGTTGTGTGCTAGTTTCAGTTAAAATTAAGCAATTAGAATTGTTGGCTTCTAAACGTTCTGCTCTCATTTTTATTTGAGATTGACTTTCTTCACCAGAAACATACAATACTTTTTGTGCAATATTTAAAGCAACTTGTAATAATAATGTCGATTTTCCAATACCAGGTTCACCACCTAAAAGAGTTACAGAACCTTTTACCAAACCCCCACCTAAAACTGTATCTAATTCGTTGTTTTTAGTGATTACTCGTTCTTCAGGATTTAGAACAATATCTGCAATTTTTAAAGGTTTGTTAACCGATTGTTTTGCTGTGGTAGATTGTTTCCAAACTCGTTTTTCTTCTTTCTGAATTACTTCTTCTACAATGGTATTCCACTCTTTACAGGCACCACATTGTCCTACCCATTTTGCATGTTGAGTTCCACAGTTCTGACAGAAAAAAGTTGTTTTGGTTTTGGCCATTTTTATTAGAGTTGCAAAGTTTGAAAGGCGTAAAGTTACAAAGTAAAGTTAGATTATAAATATCTATTTTTTACAACTTGCTATTCTAGAAATTTATTAAAGATAGTTGACCCTTCAGGTTTTTAAAACCTGAAAGGTGTTGCATATTGAAAAGTTTTTAGCTCTTAAATTAAAAAAAAAGTTCTTCGGATTTTTTATTAGCTGGCAAATAGTTGCGTTAGCGATTGAACGACCTGTTTGAGCTCTTTTTATTTGATAAAATAAAAAAGCGAGTAGTGAAAGCGCGACCTTTAGGGAACGCCCAACTTCTAGATAAAATTTTTAATAAAAATTACGCGAAGCTATTTGTTTTTATTTACAACAGGTAAAAGTAAAAAAGCCAAACCTCCAAAAACAATTACCATGGCAGTTTGTGCAGTCCACATAATCCATCCAAAAGCGTTACCAGTAACTTTATCAATTCCGAAAAGTGCTAAAGCCCCAGCTACAGCTACAGGATATAAACCTACACCACCATTAGTTGCTGCAATTGAAAATCCGCCAGCAATAAAGCCAATTAAAATGCCTCCAAAAGGAACTTCTAAACCGCTAACAGCAGGAATTGTTGCCCAAAACATAGCTACATACATTACCCAAATAAAAACAGTATGAATAATAAATGCCCATTTGTTTTTCATTTTAAAAATGCTAAGCACACCATCTTTTAAACCTAAGAAAAAACCTTTTACCTTTTGGGCAAATTTTGATTTTCCTTTTTTAATATAAATGATAAAAGCAACAAAAAATGCGATGGCTACAACTAAAGTTCCTATGGTTTTTATTGGATTAAAATCTTTAGTGAGCAGTTCCCAAATAAAATCGAACTGAATAAAAAGTGTAATACCTACTATGATTAGCATCATGATTAAATCTGCCAATCGTTCTGCTACAATGGTTCCAAATCCTTTTTCGAAAGGAATGTTTTCGTAATTCGTCATTACAGCAGCTCTTGTAACTTCTCCTGCTCTTGGTAAAAAAATGTTCATTAAATAGGCAACTAAAACAGCTAAGGTTGAGTTTAAAAAACTTGGTTTGTAGCCCAAAGGTTCTAATAAAAACTTCCATCTATAAGCTCTTGATAAATGACTTAATATACCAAAGAGTAAGCCTAAAGCAATCCAGGAATAATTGGCTTCTTTAAAATATTTGGCCAGTTCTTCTGGAGAAACTATGGTTAACGAATACCAAACTAAAAAACCTCCCAAAATGAGAGGAATTATAATTTTTAAAATTTTTTTGATGTCCAAAATTAAGTAAGTGTATTGTCTTTTTCGTTAGGAAAAACTAAAGATGGTTTAAATGTTTTTGCTTCTTCAAAATCCATAAAACCGTAAACAATTAAGATTAAAACATCGCCAACTGCAACTCTTCTTGCAGCTGCACCATTTAATGTGATTTCTCCGCTTTTACGTGGACCAGGTATTGCATAAGTTTCTAAACGTTCGCCATTATTATTGTTAACAATTTGAACGCGTTCTCCCTCTATAATGTTGGCTGCATCCATTAAATCTTCATCAATGGTAATGCTTCCTATATAATTTAAATCTGCACCTGTAACTTTTACACGGTGGATTTTTGATTTTACTACTTGTACTAACATGCTGCAAAAATAAGCTTTTTTTGGTTAATTATTTTTTAAACGAATGTTATCAATCAATCTAATATCGCCTGCAAAAACTGCTATAAAAGCTCTGTATTTTTTACCAGATTCTTTGTTTTTTATAGTTTTTAATGTTTTTTCTTCAGCAATTGTAAAATACTCTAAGTTTAATAAAGGGTGGTTTTTAAACTGATTTTCTACCCATTCAGTTATAATTGATGCATTTTCTGTGCCAAACTTTTTTCTGGTTTTTTTAAGCGTTTTGTAAATAAAAGGAGCAGCTTCTCTGTGTTCTTTAGAAAGCCTGGTATTTCTAGAACTCATTGCTAAACCATCTTTTTCTCTAAAAATTTTACAGCCTTTAATTTTAATATTGATGCGATTTTTTTTCACCATTTTTTTGATGATCTGTAACTGCTGAAAATCTTTTTGTCCAAAATATGCTTTGTCTGGTTCTACAATTTCGAAGAATGTTTTTACAATTGTGCCTACACCATTAAAATGCCCATCTCTAAATTTACCTTCCATTTGATGTTCTAAACCATCAAAATCAAATTTTTGAGAGACAATGTTTTCGTTATAAATTTCTTTTACTGAAGGGGTAAAAAGTACATCGCAAAAAACACTATTTAATAGCTTTACATCATTGTCTAATGTTTTAGGATATTTTACTAAATCTTCTTGATTATCAAACTGGGTAGGGTTCACAAAAATGCTAACAACAACTAGGTCGTTTTTTTTCTTTGCTTTTTTAATTAGCGATAAATGACCTTCGTGTAAAGCCCCCATTGTTGGTACAAAACCAACAGTTTTATTTTGAGCTTTTAATTTTGATAAATAAACTTTTAAGGCTTGCTTTTCTTTAAAAACGTTCATTGTAAAAAGGATATAATGTATGCAAACTTACCATTTTAACACCATATTTGCATAATAATTTGTATTTTTGCATCCTTATAAAAGAGATTGATTTTAATGAAGGACAAGAGAATTTTATTTGTATCGTCTGAAGTTGTTCCGTATTTACCAGAAACAGAACTTTCTTCTACGGCTTTTAGCTCAGCTAAAAACGCACATTCTAAGGGTGTACAAACCCGTATATTTATGCCTAGGTATGGAGTAATAAACGAAAGAAGACATCAGTTGCACGAAGTAATTCGTTTGTCTGGTATGAACTTGGTTGTGAATGATTTAGATATGCCATTAATTATTAAAGTAGCTTCTATTCCTAAAGAAAGAATGCAGGTTTATTTTATTGATAATGAAGAGTATTTTAAAAGAAAAGCGGTTTTTACAGACGAAGATGATAAATTATTTTCTGACAATGATGAGAGAGCAATTTTCTTTGCAAAAGGAGTTGTTGAAACTGTAAAAAAATTAAACTGGGCACCAGATATTATTCATATTCATGGTTGGATGGCTTCTTTACTACCTCTTTATTTAAGAGAATTTTATAAAGAAGAGCCTTTGTTTACAGAGAGTAAAATAGTTACTTCTTTGTATAATAGTGGTTTTGAAGGTAGCTTAAATTCAGAATTATCAGAAAAGGTAAAATTCGACTTTGATGATTCTGATAAGATTGCAACAATAAAAACACCAAATCATATAAATATTTTAAAAAGTGCCATCGAAAATTCTGATGCAATTATTCACGGTAGTGAAACTATTGATGAAGAATTAACTTCTTTTATAGAAGAAAAAGAAAAGCCTGTTTTAGAATATCAAGCAGAGAATTTAAAAGAATCTTATTTGAATTTTTATACTGATGTTTTATCAGTTTAGTAAATTGTTTTAAAGTGAGAAAAATTATACGAAGAAGTGTTACAGTATGCGTGTTAGTATGCTTATCAATTGCTATTGTGTCTTGTGAAGAAGATTTTACCAACATAAACTCTAACGTACTTAACAATACAAAATTTAACACAAGTTCTGAAACATTAGATATTGTTGCAGAAAATAGTCCTTTAGAAAGAATTCAATCAGATAACATTTCTAGACAACTGGGGCAATATTTATTAGGTGTATATAATAGTTCAGATTACGAAAAATTAGAAGCCTCAATTGTATCTCAACTTACAATAACAACAGGAGTACAAGTTATTGATGATGAAAATATTTATGGTGCAGATACAACTGTTGTAACAAAAATTGATACTGTATTTTTAAAATTACCCTATCAAGTTATTTTAGATAGTGATGATTTAACTTACGATTTAGATTCAATTATTGGAGATCAATCAGAAGCTTTTACGTTTAACGTTTATAGATCTAATACTTACTTAAACCTTTATAACCCTTTAGACCCTACAAAAATTAATAGTTTTTATTCTGATGATGTTTTTGAAAAATCTGGAACAGCATTAAATAGCGAATTAAACTATCAATTTAAACCTAATTACGAAACTGTTGATGGAGAATTAATACCTGTAGACACTATGCTAGTAGTTAAAAGAAGGTTGTTTGATGATAGTGTTGCAACCCAAGATACTATAAAAATATACAATTCTACAGCAAGTACATTACCTGTTCCTTTTGCAAGAATACCTTTAGATGAAGATGTTATTAAAGAGTTGTTCTTAGATAAATATGATACAGGAGAGTTTGATTCTCAAGCTTTGTTTAATGATTTTTTTAGAGGTTTAATTCTAGAAGCTACAGGTACAGAAGGTTCTTTAATTTCTTTTGATTTTAATGCTGCAAGTTCAGATTTATCACCTTCTTTAGAGATTTATTATACAAATACTGTATTAAAATCTGGTAGTACAATTTTAGATACTATCACTAAAAATGATAGTTATCCTTTATCTGGTTTTAGAGTTAATACCTTTAAAATGGAAGATAAAACCTACCCTGTAAATGATGAAATTATAATTCAAGGTACTGCAGGTAGTGAAGCTAATATTACTTTATTTGATCAAGCTAAAATAGATGAATTAAGTCAAAAAGATTGGTTAATTAATGACGCTTCATTAACTTTTTATATTAATCAGTCTGCAGATACTATTAATACACCAGAAAGACTATATTTGTATAAAAGTGATGAAGATCTAACAAACCCTAAGTTTAGTCAAATAAAAGATGCTACTAGTGAGTCTTCTTTTGGAGGTATTCAAGGTGAATTAGAAAGAGATTCAGATGGTAAAAAGGAAAAATATACTTTTAGAATCACAGATTATATTTCTGATATTTTAAATGGAGAAATAACATATAATCCTACTTTAAAAATAAAAGCTTATAATCCAACAGATTTACCATTGTCAACTACAGATACTATTTTTAATAATTTTAGTTGGAATCCTAAAGCAGTTACACTTTTTAATAATACAACCTCTAATGAGGATAAAAAAGCAGTTTTAAAAATATCATATACTGAAAAAAAATAATTAACTTACCCTCAAAAAAATTATTTATGTGTGGAATATCAGCTTACATAGGTTATAGAGAAGCCTACCCAATTGTAATAAATGGTTTAAAAAGACTAGAATACAGAGGTTATGATAGTGCAGGTGTAATGATTTATGACAATGAAACATTGCATTTGTCAAAAACCAAAGGGAAAGTTTCTGATTTAGAGGAAATTACTGATAAAGAAACAGAAAGAAAAAAAGGAACCATAGGTATGGGCCATACAAGATGGGCTACACATGGAGTTCCTAATGATGTAAATTCTCATCCACATTTATCAAACTCAGAAAATTTAGTTATTGTTCATAATGGAATCATTGAAAATTATGATACTATTAAAAAAGAACTACTATCTAGAGGATATACTTTTAAGAGTGATACAGATACAGAAGTTTTAATAAACCTTATAGAAGAAGTTAAAGTTACAGAAGGTTGCAAATTAGGTAAAGCAGTACAATTAGCGTTAACAAACGTAGTAGGTGCATATGCTATTACTGTTTTTGATAAAAATAACCCAGACGAAATTATTGTTGCACGTTTAGGAAGCCCAATTGCAATTGGTGTTGGAGAAGGTAAAAAAGAGTTTTTTGTAGCTTCAGATGCATCACCTTTTGTAGAATATACTAAGAATGCTATTTATTTAGAAGATGAAGAAATGGCTATTATTAAACTTGGTAAAAGTGTAAAAGTTCATAAAATTAATGATGATTCTTTAGTAGACCCTATTGTACAAAAGCTACAAATGAGTTTAGACCAAATTGAAAAAGGAGGTTTTGAACATTTTATGTTAAAAGAAATTCATGAACAGCCAAAAGCTATTACTGATACTTTTAGAGGAAGAATGTTAGCTGAAAAGAATATGATTAAGATGTCTAGTATAGAAGAGAATCTTGATACTTTTTTAAATGCGAACAGAATAATAATTATTGCCTGTGGTACTTCTTGGCATGCAGGTTTAGTTGCAGAGTATCTATTTGAAGATATGGCTAGAATACCAGTTGAGGTAGAATATGCATCAGAATTTAGATATAGAAATCCTATTATTACAAATAAAGATATAGTTATTGCTATTTCTCAATCAGGTGAAACTGCAGATACACTTGCTGCTATAAAATTAGCAAAATCTAAAGGAGCATTTGTTTATGGTGTTTGTAATGTTGTAGGTTCTTCTATAGCAAGAGAAACACATTCAGGCGCATATACACATGCAGGTCCAGAAATTGGTGTAGCATCTACAAAAGCATTTACAACACAAATTACTGTTTTAACACTAATTGCTTTAAAGTTAGGTAGAGCAAATGGATCTTTAGCAGATCATACATTTAAAGATTATATTCAGAAAATGCAATTAATACCTAAGCAGGTAGAAGAATTGTTAAAGATAGATGATCATGTAAAGAGTATTGCTGCTGTTTATAAAGACGCTAAAAACTGTTTATATTTAGGTAGAGGCTTTAACTTTCCTGTTGCTTTAGAAGGTGCTTTAAAGTTAAAAGAGATTTCTTATATACATGCAGAAGGTTATCCTGCAGCAGAAATGAAACATGGGCCAATTGCTTTGATTGATGAAAATATGCCAATTTTTGTAATTGCAACGAACAGAGGGCATTATGAAAAAGTGGTTAGTAATATTCAAGAAATTAAATCTAGAGCAGGTAAAATTATTGCAATTGTAACAGAAGGAGATACACAAGTTAAAGAGATTGCAGACCATACTATAGAAATACCTGATACAGAAGAGGCATTAACGCCATTGTTATCTACAATTCCTCTTCAGTTATTGTCTTATCATATTGCTGTTATGTTAGATAAAAATGTAGATCAACCAAGAAATTTAGCAAAATCAGTAACTGTAGAATAGTAAAAGTTTTTATTTTAATTAATAATGAAAATCCAGCTATAAATTAGCTGGATTTTTTTTTAAGACAGATTAGCTAATAACTACAACTTTTCTTATACAGAAAAAGAAATGTCTACTACTTTGTTAAAAAACAGTCAATTACATTTAAACAAAACCTTAAAAGTTAAAATTTATTTATTTATTTTTCAGTTAATTTTTATGAAAATTAAGAATATACTTACTATTTTTAGAAAAAATTGACATTAAAAATTCAGTAGATTTTTTTCTTTATTTAAATTATGAATTATAGTCAAATAGGAATTTTATTTTTTCAAGCATCTTTAATAACCTTTGTAATACTTTTATTATTTAGGTTACGAAGAAAATTAGGTATAGGAGTTCTATTTGCATGTTTGGGTCTATTCCAATTTATGCAAGTGTTTTTGTCTAGCACTGTTTATGTTTCTGTTACAAACAATTTAATTGTTTCACCAGGTTCTACAGTGTTGTTTACTGCAACCCTTTTTGCTTTGCTAATTATTTACATTAAAGAAGGTGCCAGTGAAACAAAAAAAATAATTTATGCTTTATTTATTGTAAATATATTAATATCTGTTTACTTACCAATATTTGGATGGAGCCTTAAAGAAACCACACACAACCCCTTTAATGTGTCAACTCAACTTTTTGATACTAGTGCTTGGGTTTTATTTGTTGGTACAATATTGTTGTTTATAGACTCTTTAATAATAATTAAAATATTCGAATTTATATCAAAAAAAACACGGTTTCTATTCTTGCAAATATGTATAACAATGCTACTGGTTGTATGTTTTGATGCTATTAGTTTTTCTCTTTTAGTCTTTTGGGCATCAGATAACTTATTATCTGTTTTAATTTCAGGATTAATTTCTAAAGCAGTTTTTGCACTTTTCTATAGTATTCCGTTTTACTTCTATTTAAGGTATTTTGATCGAAAATTACAGGTTAAAAATTTTTTTAAAATAAAGGACTTTTTTCAGCCATTAACTTACAAGCAAAAATATGAGTCTGCTGCAGACAGTATAAAAAAAGTAGAAGAAATGTATGGCTTATTGGCTAATAATTCTAATGATATTGTATGCTTACAAGAAGTTGATAGCACTTTTAAATATATAAGCCCCTCTTTAAAAAGAATATTGGGTTATGAAAACTCTTACTTTATAGGTAAAACATTTTTAGATATTGTTCATCCAGATGATATTGAGGATTTTAAACAAAAAATAGATCAAATTTTTTTTAAAAACAACACTGATAATTCAACATTTACTTACAGGTTTTGTCACAAGGATGGGCATTATGTTTGGTTAGAATTTTTAACATCTATTGTTTATAAGGCAGGTAAAATAAATTATTTTGTTACCTCTGGTAGAGATGTAACACAAAGAGTTTTCGACCATCAAAATATTGAAGATACTATTAAGCTTTTAGAAGAAAAAGAACATTCTTTAAGTGAGGCTAGTAAAATGGCTAAAATTGGTTATTGGGAATACAATATAGAAACTAAGAACTATACTTGGTCTGATTATATACATGTTATTTACGGTTCAGATCCAAGAGAACCATTACCATTAACAGAAGAAATAATAAATAGCTTTGATAAAGAATCTCGTAAGAAATTAATTAGAGCAAATGTAAAACTTAAGTCTAAAGGTAAACCTTATGACTTAGAGCTTAGTTTAGTTAATTTAAAAAACAAAACAGTTTGGATACGGAATGTTGTACAACCAATTTATTGTAAAAATACAAGTAAAATTATTGGTAGAAGAGGTGTTTTACAAGATATTACAGATAAGAAAATTACAGAACTTAAATTAAAAGAAAATGAAGAAAAGTTCTTTAATATTTTTAAAAGTAGCCCTAATTTAATTACTCTTACTCGCTTAAAAGATTATAAAATTACAGATGCAAACGAAACAGCTTTAAAAGCTACAGGTTATACATCAGCAGAGCTTACAGGTGGAGATATAGATGCTAGTGATATTTGGCAAACTCCAAATCAACGCCCTAAATATTTCAATAAATTAAAAGAAAATAAACAAATAACTAATTTTGTAACCGAATTTATTACAAAATCAGGCGCTATAAGAACATGGAAAGCATCATCTCAAATTATAAAAATTACAGATGAAGAATATGCTTTAAGTATTATTGAAGATATTACAGAGATTAAAAAAGCGCAAGAAGAATTAAAAAAACAAAGTGAGTTTGTTACGGCTATTACAGAAAATCAATCTGCAGGAATTGTAGCTTGTAATGCTAAAGGCGAATTAGTTTTATTTAATAAAACTGCAAAACAATGGCATGGAATTGATATACTAAAAGTGCCAAAAGAAGAATGGGCAAAGAACTATGGTTTATATAAAATTGATTGTGAAACATTAATCGAAGCAGAAGAAATACCATTAATACAAGCATTTAGAGGAAAAAAAATTGTGAATAGTGAGCTTGTTATAAAAGCAAAAAACCAAGAACCAAGATTTGTTGTTTGTAATGCTACTTGTTTTTCAGATACCAATAATAATATTTTAGGAGCATTGGTAGTAATGACTGATGTAACCAAACAAAAATTAATAGAAAATAATTTAAAAAGAAGTAAAGACGAAATTAAACTTGCATTAAAAGAAGTAGAAAGAAGTGAATTCCTTTTAAATGAATCTGGTAGTTTGGCAAAAATTGGTGCTTGGGAGCTTAAGTTTCCATCAGAAGAAATACGTTGGTCCAATCAAGTATTTGAAATTCATGGGCTTCCTGTTGGTAAAGTCCCTCCATATGAAGAGTGTGTAGATTTTTATATTGATGGTTCTGCAGAAATTTTATCTAAAGCTATAGAAGAGAGTATTGCAGAAAAGAAAAAGTTTGATCTTGTATTAAGATTTCATAATAAAAAAAATGAAAAGTTATGGGTAAACTCAATTGGTTATCCTTTAACCAATAAAGGTGGAGAGGTTACTAGTTTAATAGGAGTTTTTCAAGACATAACAGAGCAAAAAGAAAAACAAATTAAGTTAGATGAACAAAATGAAAAATTAATTGAATTAAACAAAGTTTTAAAAGAAGCACAAGAATTAGCACATTTAGGTAATTGGGAATACATAGCAGCAACAGATAAGGTGAAATGGTCTACGGAATTGTATAAAATTTTTGAATTACCTATTACATCTGAAACACCAGACTTTAATAAGCAAAAATCATTCTATACAGAAGAAAGCTTTTTAAAAATGGAAGAAGCCCTTGCAAAATGTTTCCAGGATGAAAAGCCATATAAGTTAGAATTAGATGTATATACAAAAACAGGCACTCTAAAACATATTATAACTAGAGGAAAAGTAATAAAAGATAAAAATAATAAAGTAATAGGTTGTTATGGTACAGCTCAAGATGTAACAACTCAAAAGAAAATTAGAAATAATATAGCTAAAGCAGAAAAAATGTATCGTTTATTAACAGATAATTCTAACGATCTTATTTGCCTTCATAATTTAGACAGTACTTTTAAATACATTAGTCCATCAATTAAAAATTTATTAGGTTATAAACAATCTGATCTTATAGAAACACCTGGTTTTAATATAATACATGAAGAAGATTTAGATTATTTTAAAACAACCTTAGAAAATAGAATTAATAAAAAGACACCAAATGATACTTTTTTCTCTAGGGCTATGCATAAAAAAGGACATGTTGTTTGGTTAGAATGCTCTGTTTCTGTTATTTATTTAGACGATAAAATAGATGCTGTTCTTACCTCATCTAGAGATGTTACTGAAAAAGTTTTAGCAAAACAGAAAATAGAAAAATACCAAGAATCTTTACAAGAATTAACAACAGAAATTACTCTAGTAGAAGAAAAACAGAAAAAAGAAATTGCAACTAATATACACGATCATTTAAGTCAATCTTTAGTAATTTCTAATATGAAAATTAAGGAACTTAGAAAGGTGCCTGATTTAAAATTAATAGATAATGATTTAGAGTTTGTTTACGATCACATTAATGATGCTTTAGTAAATAGCCGTAAAATTACGTCAGAACTTTCGCCACCTGTATTATATCAATTAGGTATTATAGAAGCTTTGTATTGGTTGTTAGAGAATATTGAGTCTAAGCATAAAATAAAATATAAAGTTAACGATACTATAGAAGAAATTGAACTCGATGATGTACAATCTATTTTACTCTATAGGTGTATACAAGAACTGTTTAATAACATTATAAAATATGCACAAGCAACATTAATTAGTGTAGATTTTAATAAAACCAATTTAGGTGTAAATATTATAATAAAAGATAATGGTAAAGGTTTTAATACAGAAAATTTAAACGGTTTCTATTCTAAAGACGAAAAAGGATCTGGTTTTGGTCTATTTTCTGTTAAAGAAAGAATTAAAAATATTAAAGGAGAATTTAAAATAGAATCTAAAATAGGTGAGGGTACAACAGTTACTATTTTTATACCCATAAAAGAACAAAATCTTTAAAAGAACAAAACAGGTTAGTTCTAGGTTTTTAATGGCTTAAATGTGTTTTAAAACGAAGTATTGTAAAGTTTTAAATAAGTTCTATAAGAAGTATTTTTTTTGAATAAAAAGACTTAAGGTTATTTAATTTTTATCAATAAGTAAGCATCTTGCTTATGGTAAATCTTATGGTTATTTACTAAATTAGCAGTAGCCAAACACTCAAAAACACACTTTGAAATCTAAACTAAAAAATTTACTAATTGTAGAAGATAATACTCTTATAGGTAAGAATATTGTAAATGCTACAAAAGAAATTGTAGGTATAGAAAACCTTCATTTAATAGACAATTTAAAAGAAGCAATTTCTTTAATAACTACCATAAACTTTAAGTTAATTATACTCGATTTAAGTTTACCAGATGGTAATGGAGTAGAATTATTAAAGCTATTAAAAGAAAAAGACGCAAAAAATAAAGTTTTAGTCTTTTCTACAAACACACACTTAAAAAGAGTTTGTTTAAAATACGGTGCGTTTGCTTTTTTTGACAAAGCAAATGATTTTGATAAATTAATTGAAACAATTAGAGCAGAAAACTAGACCTTTACTCAAAATTAATTTTGCGTTAAACAAATCTAATTTTTATTACATACAATTTATAAAAAAGTAAAAGCCAAACTTTAGTAAAGTTTGGCTTTTATATATTAATTGGGGGACTAATAAGGGGTCAATAATATTTAAATTGATGAAATTTGTGCTTTAAATTGAGTAGTTTTTATGCAATAAGATTTTATATTTAAGTTTAAAAAAGAAAAAATGGGGGGAGTTTTTCTTTATTTTTATAGCTTTTTTTAATCTAAAGAAGATTAGATAAAAGAACCTATAAAAATAAATAAACTTGTAATAAATGCAATAAAACTAAATGTAGTAGTAACAGAATCGATAATATTATTATCGTTGTTTTGTGGAATTTCTTGAGCTTTTTTCATTTGGGGGAAATTTAAAAGTTATCTTAATAATTATACATCAAATATATTTTAAATTAGATTATAAACGAATAGGCAATTTCCTTATTTTGATAAAAATTAATTTATGATTAAAAAAAAATAGCTAAACTTTAGGGAAAGCTTAGCTATTCATTTATAAATACATTAGGGGTACTTATAAGGGGTATTGTTATATTTATAAGAAACTTTTTAGGGGTACTTTATAAGGGGTTTTGTTTTAATTTTTTTTACAATCACTTAAATAGTAGAAGTAAATTTTTTGAATAAGGTTTTTTATTCAATTATATTAAGCAGTAATTTTTATAGTTTATATACTATATAAACAGCTGACAAAACATAAATAAACTTGATAAGAAAGCAATAAAACTAAATGTAGTGGTAACAGAATCGATAATATTATTATCGTTGTTTTGTGGAATTTCTTGAGCTTTTTTCATTTGGGGGGAAATTTAAAAGTTATCTTAACAATTATACATCAAATATATTTTAAATTAGAGTATAAACAAATAGGCAATTTTCTTATTTTGATAAAAATTAATTTATGACTAAAAAAAAATAGCTAAACTTTAGGGAAAGCTTAGCTATTCATTCATAAATACATTAGGGGTACTTACAAGGGGTTTTGTTATATTTATAAGAAACTTTTTAGGGGTACTTTACAAGGGGTTTTGTTTTAATTTTTTTTTACAATCACTTAAATAGTAGAAGTAAATTATTTTGAATAAGGTTTTTTTATTCAAATATCTTAATCAGTACTTTATATAGCTTCTATACTATATAAACAGCTGACAAAACATAAATAAACTTGATAAGAAAGCAATAAAACTAAATGTAGTAGTAACAGAATCGATAATATTATTATCGTTGTTTTGTGGAATTTCTTGAGCTTTTTTCATTTGGGGGGAAATTTAAAAGTTATCTTAATAATTATACATCAAATATATTTTAAATTAGAGTATAAACAAATAGGCAATTTTCTTATTTTTTATAATAGAAGTACTTAAAAATAAAAAAAAGCTAAACTTGGGGGTTAGTTTAGCTTCTTATACTTATAAATAGGGTAAAAATATTTTAATTTTTTTATTAAAGCATTTGTGTTGTTAAATACGATAATTATACAGCAAATATATTTTAGAAGTTAGAGTTACCCAATAGGTAATTTTCTTAAATTATAAAATTTTGTTAAAATTATAACTTTATACTATCTAACTTCAAAAGTAATAGGAATACTAAAACTAACTCTTACAGGCACTCCTCTTTGTTTACCAGGTGTCATTTTTGGTAAAGCATTTATAATTTCTGTAACCTCTTTTTCTAAAACAGGATGAGGTCCTCTAGTTTTTACATTTACTATTTTACCATCATTACCAATAGTAAAAAGAACATATAAACGTTTTTTTCCTTTACTTAAACCTAACTCTGTAGCTAAATTTACATCAAACTTTTTACTAAAGTGTTTTGTAACTCCTTTCGTAAAGCATTTTTTAAGTTGAGTGTTATTACCTTTACATCCAGGGTAAATAGGTACATCTTCTATAAGCATAAAAGGTATATCTTCTATTACTTCTTCAGCTTCATGAACTTCTTCTATATCATCAGTATCAATTACCACTACAGATTCAGATTCATCTGTTTCAGTAGATTCTATAATTGTTTCCTCTATTTTTTCATCATCTTCTATAATCTTAATAATTTCTACAACTTTCGGAATGTTTTTAGGCGGAGGTGTTGGTTTTTGAATTTGTACAATAGGAATATCTTCCTTCATTTCTTCAACCATAACTACTTGTCCTAGTTCATCATAGGTTTTTTCGTATGTTTTATGCTCCATAAATGCATAAATAATAAACAATGAAAGTACAATACCTATTTGGAAGAAAATTTTACTAAAATTCTCTAGCTCTTTACGTGGGTTTTTTTTGATGTCCATCTTATAACCTTTTTTAATTTATAAAATATTTCCAGAATTATCAAATTCTTAATTATTTGATTTCTGATTATAAAATTATAAATAAAGTAAAGGTTAAAATATGATTTCCATCATATTTTATCATGAACTTTGGTGTGGTTACCATCGTTCCAAAGTGTAAGAATATCTGTAGCTAAAGAGGCTCCACTACCAGCTGCAATTGCAAATTGACTTCTATGACCAGCAATTGTACCACAACAATACAAACCTTTCTTTATAAAATGGTCATTGTTTTTTAACTGAACTCTGTCTTTTTGAGCATTCGCTTTTTTATGAGGTATAATAAACTCATCTAAACCAACTATAGCAAATGGTTTAGAATAGTTTAAGGCTAGTACTACAATTTTAGAGTAATAAGTATCTTTATTTGTAGTTATACTATAAGTATCATCATTTTTATCAACAGAAATTACTTTTTCATTTTCTATTTGATTTATTTGAGGATACAAATTGTTTAATTGTGTTTTACCATTAGTTAAAATATCTTTACCTAATGTTTTTGCTGATAAACCTAAAACGTTATTAAAAAGAGCATTCTCTAAATGAGACGCTCTTTGATGTAAAATAATTCCGATGTTTTTATTGGCAGCAAAAGGTTTGTTTTTAGCAGAACCTAAAACTAGAGCACACTGCATTCCAGAAACACCACCACCAATAATTAAACAATCATAAATCATATTATATAAATAACATTTTAATATTCTGAGCAAATAATTTTACAGAAATTGCTAGTAAAATTACTCCAAAAACTTTACGAATAATTTGAATACCAGCTGCACCTAACAAGCGCTCTATTTTTGTTGAGGTTTTTAAAACAATATAAAGAAAAATAATGTTTAAAAGCACAGCAATAATAATATTTTCTATAGCAAATTCTGCTCTTAAAGATAATAAAGTTGTTAAACTACCTGGCCCTGCAATTAGAGGGAAAGCTAAAGGAAAAACAGTAGCTGTTAAAGAAGGGTTACTATCATCATCTTTATATAAAGTTATACCTAAAACCATTTCTAAAGCTATAAAAAATAGTACAAAAGCACCAGCAACAGCAAAAGAGTTTACATCTATACCTATTAAACCCAATAAACTTTGCCCTACAAAAAGAAAAAGTATCATAATAAAACCAGCAATTAAAGATGCTTTTTCAGATTGAATATGACCAACTTTTTTACGTAAATCTATGATTATTGGTATGTTTCCAATAATATCGATAACCGCAAATAATACCATAAAAGCAGTTATTATTTCTTTGATATTAAAATCCATTTTAATTTTTAAATTTTTTGCAAAATTAGTTAACTAAAATTTAGTAAATCACAATAAAACAGAAAAAAATATACTTATTTTTGCGGATATGTTTCAACTAGGAAAAACGATTGTTTCAGAAGATATTATAGAAAAAGATTTTGTCTGTAACTTATCTGCATGTAAAGGTGCTTGCTGTGTAGATGGTGAGGCTGGTGCACCATTAGAAAAAGAAGAAGCCCAAATTTTAGACGAAATTTATCCGAAAGTAAAACCTTTTTTAAGAAAAGAAGGTATAGAAGCAATTGAGAAACAAGGAGCTTGGACTACAAGTGAATGGGGTGAACTAGAAACACCTTTAATTAATGGTGCAGATTGTGCTTATGTTATTTTTGATGAAAAAAACACAGCACTTTGCGCAATTGAAGAAGCATATAACCAAGGAGAAATTGGTTGGAAAAAGCCAGTTTCTTGTCATTTATACCCAGTAAGAGTTAAAGATTACAGTGAATTTTCTGCAGTAAATTACCATAAATGGGAAATTTGCGATGACGCTTGTACTTTAGGTAAAGAATTACAAGTGCCAATTTATAAATTTGTAAAGCAAGCTTTAATTAGAAAGTTTGGGCAAAATTGGTATGATGAATTAGAAAAAGTAGCAGCCAAACACTTAGAATAGAGGCAGTGCTATAATTACTCTTGTGCCTAGAGAATTCTTTTTATTATCTTTTAAATCTTCGTAATTTATAGAAAAATTGTTGTTGTAATTTTTAACAAAATTATTTAATCTTTTTTCGGTTAAATAAATACCAACAGATTTTCTATTAATCGATTTTTCTGATTTTATTTTAGCAGAAGCATCTCTACCAATTCCATTGTCTTCAATAATTATTTTTATATAATTTTCATCAATTTTAGAAACAGATAATCGTATTTTTTTATCTCCTTTTTTAGATGATAACCCATGCCACAAAGCATTTTCTAAAAATGGCTGAAATACAAGGGGAGGTACTTTTATGGTTTCTAAGTTTAGGTTTTCATCACTTATAATTTCAAAATTTATTTCGTTAGAAAACCGAATATTTTCTATATTCATATACAAATCCATCGTTTTTAACTCGTTGTTCAAAGTGGTTTCTTTTTGGCTAGAAGCCTCTAAAATTTTACGAATTAGTTTAGAGAATTTATTTAAATAGTAAGTAGCATTTTTTCTTTCATTATTTATAATATACAGTTTTATAGAGTTTAAAGCATTAAAAATAAAATGAGGATTCATTTGATTTTTAAGTGTTATTAATTTTAAATCGTCTATTTCTTCTTTTAGGGTAATTTGTTCTTTTAAAACATTCAATTTTTCAGTTAATTGAAAATTCATTTCTTCTTTTAATTCTTTGTTTTCTTGTAGCTTTAAAATTAGTTGATTTTTGGCTTCATTTCTTTCGTTTAAAAGAATTTTTTGCCTTAAGCCTAAGCCTAAAGAAAAGAAGATGTTTTCTAAAACAATACCTAAATAAAAGATAAGAAAACCAGTTGCTGAGTTATTGGTAAAAATCTGAAATTCAATAATTAAAATTGTTAATAGAGATGAGATAAATAATATAAAAGAACCTATTAAAATATAGTTTTTCGTTTTTTCTGGAGTTTTATAAACCAGATAAAAACAATATAGAGTAAGTAATATGATTATAGGTATGTACGCAAATAAATACAAGGTAATTAGCAAGTTTTTATCGTTTAAAACTAGCGTAGTTGTAAAGCCAATAAAGCCTAAAATGAATAAAAATAAAAGAATGTATTTTATAATTTTTGTTTGTTTTTTATAATGTGTTTTAAAGTTTAAAAACCTGAAAGCAAAAAGATAATAAGCAATGTTGTATAACCAAACCCAAAACTCATGCGTAAGAGAGAAAAAGTTTTGTAAAGGTGTTGTTAGTTGATCTAAAAAATCGTTTTTGGTAAAAGTAAAGTACGCTAAAAACAGTAAAAATGTATAGGTTGCATAATAAAGGTAGGTTTTACTTTTATGCTGATAATAAGATAAATAATTATAAATAGTTAATAAAAAAACAATACCAAGTACAAACAATAATACTCCATTTGTATGAGGTGATTCGTTAAAAAAACTACTTGTAATGTTTTTCATTTTTTTAAGCTAAAGGTATGCTTAATACTACTTTAGTTCCAATAGGTTTTTTGTTTTCATCAAATAAATCATCATAAATAATTGTGTAATCATTATTTAAGTTTTTTACAAAATTAGATAATCGATCTTTTGTAATACTAATACCTATAGATTTTCTATTGATAGATTTATCTGCTTTAATTTTAGCAGAAGCTTTACGACCAATTCCATTATCTTCTATAATAATTAAAATGTGTTTTTTAGATGATTTAATTATAGATAGGTTAATTTTTTTATCCTCTTTTTTAGAGGATAAACCATGCCAAATCGCATTTTCTAAAAAAGGTTGTAAAACTAATGGAGGCACTGATATACCTTTTAAATTGATGTTTTCGTTTACGTTGATATTAAAATTTATCTCATTAGAAAAACGGATGTTTTCTATAGTCATATACAAATCCATAGTTTCTAACTCTTCTTGTAATGTTACTTCTTTATTGGTTGAAGCTTCTAATATTTTACGAATTAACTTAGAGAATTTATTTAAATAATAAGCAGCAATTTTGGGTTCGTGATTTATAATATAAAGCTTAATTGAGTTTAATGCATTAAATATAAAATGCGGATTCATTTGACTTAATAAACTTGTTAACTTGAGTTCGTTTATCTGTTTTTCGTACAAAGCCTCTACTTCTGCTAATTTATGACTCTCAACTTTTTCTGATAATTTTTCATTTAATTGATCTTTTAAAGTATCATTTTTTTGCAGTTCAGCAATTAAGAGAGCATTATAATTATCTCTTTCTTTTCTGTAATTATGGTATTTATAAGCTAAACCAATAGAAAGAATTATGGCTTCTAATAAAACACCAATCATAAAAAAATCTATTGGATCTATGTTTTTAAATGGGTAATTTTTTACAAAAGATAAACAAAGAGCTAATACAGAAAAACCAACAAAAAAGATTAAGCCAACTACAAAAAAATTATTCACTTTATCTTTAAATTGATAAATAGCTTTTATAAAAAATGAAATAATTAATAAGGTTACTGGTGTGTAAACGAATAAGAAAAAACGAGTCATATATTGTTGATGAAACAAGTAATAATCTACAATAAAAAACAGTGTACAAAAAACAGTTGTTACTAAAATATACAGCATTATTTGTACAGCTAAACGTATATCTTTTTCTTTTAAGTTTAAGAAATGTATACAAAACCAACTGTATAACATCCAATACCAAATCTGAATAATCCAGTTAAATGCATTAAAAAAACAACTAAATTTTTCTGCTAAATAATAAGAAGTAGCATTATTTGTTTTCGGAATTAAATAAATAGTAACCAATAATAAAAAAGCTGCATAAATAGCAAAACTCTTATCTCTTGTAAAAAAATAAGATGTTGTATGGTATGCAATTAAAATAAAAAGCATCCCTTGTAACCAAGAGGAAAAATCTTGAAAAAATAGGCTCATACATTTTTTAACTTATAGGTATTTTCAGAGCAACTTTGGTTCCTTTTGGTTTTTTCTCATCATCAAATAAATCATTAAAAATAAGACTAAAAGGGTTTTGAAAATCTTTAATAAAGTTCTGTAAGCGTTCTTTAGTTAAATTAATTCCTATAGATTTTCTATTAATTACTTTTTCAGATTTTATTTTAGCAGATGCAGTTCGTCCAATTCCATTATCTTCTATATCAATCTGAATGAAATCTTTAGAAGGTTTAAAAACAGATAATGTTATTTTTTTATTTCCTTTTTTAGATGATAATCCATGCCATAAAGCATTTTCTAAAAAGGGTTGTAAAACTAAAGGAGGTACTTTTATTTTTGATAAATCTAAGCTTTCATCAACATTAATAACATAATCTATTTCATTAGAAAAACGGATGTTTTCGATGTTCATATACAAATCCATTGTTTCTAATTCTTCTTGTAAAGAAACCTCTTTTAAGGTTGATGATTCTAATATTTTGCGAACTAATTTAGAGAACTTATTTAAATAATGCACTGCATTTTTTTGCTCGTTATTTATAATATAATGCTTAATAGAATTTAAGGCATTAAAAATAAAATGAGGATTCATTTGTGTGCGTAAAACGTCTTGTTCTAAGGTTAAAATCCTTTTCTGATTTTTTAATAAACGTTGTCTGTACAAGAAATATAAAAGACTAATTACAGAAATAAAACTAACCAAAACAATTACCCAAATATTTCGGTTTTTTACTAATTGTAATTGTGCAATTTCATTTTGTTTGGCAAGGTTTTTTATCTCATTATTTTGTCTTTCGCTATCGTATTTTATAATTAAATCGTTTACATATTGTATAGTTCTTTCGTTAGAAATCTTCTTTTCGAATTCGTCTGATAGTTTATAAAATTTTAAAGCAGTTTCATGATCATTTTTACTTTCATAGAGCTCAGAAAGGTGGCTGTAAGCATAAGATAAAGAAGAAGAAAGGTCATATTTTTTAGCAATATTTAAACCTATGTTTAAGTTTTTTTCTGCCTCTAAATATAACCCTAATTTGGATTGAGCCCATCCTAAATTTAAGTATTCATAAGATAAATACTTCTTGTTTCCTAACTTTTCTGCAGTTACTAAATTTACTTTTAATAATGCTATAGCCTTGTTTGGGTTACCTTGTTTTATGTACATATTTGCAATACTACTTTTACAAATAATTTGCCCAAAAGTGTTGTTTATTTTATTGTTAATAGCTAAAGATTTTTCAAAATAACCTAAAGCTTCTTCGGTTTTGCCTTGTGCATCTTTTGCATAACCTATATTTTGATAATTAATAGCTAAACCAAGCTCGTTATTAATACTTTTTTCTATTTCTTGAGATTTTTTAAAACGCTCAATAGCTAAATCGTACTGTTTTAAAAGTAGGTAAATATTACCCATACTATTTAAAGAAACAGCAATACTTCTTCTTAAGCCAAGGCTGGGTTTAGCAACAGTTTCTGCTAACTTTAAAGCCTCATGATTATAATCTAAAGCAGTTCTGTTTGCATCCATTTTTCTATAATCTACACCTAACATATTTAAGCTAAATACCTCAAACTCTATACTATTTGCTTTTTGAGCAGTTTTTAACGCAGATGTATGTACAGTAATTGCTTTTGGGTATAAAGAATAGTTTCTGTATTGTATACCTAAAAGGTTTTCTACATAGGCTTTACCATCTAAATAATTCGATTTTTCGAACTTATTTGCTAATGTTTTTAATTTGGCAGTATCTCTTCTAAATGGTCTTAAATAAAAATTAATACTTTTATAAGTTGTGGGTCTTTTTTTTAAAATACTGTCTATTTGCGTACTAAAATCTATCTTTTTTTTCTGCGCATTTGTAGCAGTAAAAAAGAAAAAGCAAATAAAAAACAGGAGTATTTTGGGCATAATATATTAGCTTATAATTTTTCTAAAAATTCTGATTTTCTTTGTCTAGAAACCGGAATTTTAGCATTGTTTTCTAAAACAATATAACCATCAGACTTTAAAAATTCTTTAATTTTATTAAGATTGATGATGTAAGAATTATGTATTCTAAAAAAATGATCAGAAGGTAAAAGTTCGTTAATTTCTTTTAGTTTTTTTGTAACTACAATTTTCTTATTATCAGACAAATGTAAAGTAGAATAATTACCATCAGATTCTACATAAAAAATGTCTTTTGGTTCTAAAAAAACCAATTTACCATCTGTATTTATGGTTATTTTTTTGTGATGTAATTTGTTGTTGAATTTTAGTAAAATATCTTCAAACTTGTCTGCATTATAGCTTTTAGAATTGTATTTTTT
Source organism: Polaribacter sp. Asnod6-C07 (assembly GCF_045063625.1). Taxonomy (NCBI): domain Bacteria; kingdom Pseudomonadati; phylum Bacteroidota; class Flavobacteriia; order Flavobacteriales; family Flavobacteriaceae; genus Polaribacter; species Polaribacter sp. Asnod6-C07. The sequence continues at coordinate 1,352,830 of NZ_JBEFOF010000005.1, forward strand.
TATTTTTTGAATGGTATCAGCCAAATCATCAGTATCTATTGGTTTTAGCAAATAATCTATGGCTTCTTTTTTTAATGCAGTTATGGCATATTCATTATAAGCAGTAGTAATAACTACAGCAAAATCTTTATTTTCTAACTTTTCTAGAAACTGAAAACCATCCATAGTTGGCATTTCTATATCTAAAAAAAGGCAATCTATTTTAGCGTTTTTTAAATAAGGAATTGCTTTTTCTGGCTCAGTAAAAGTAGCAACAACTTCTAGTTCATTGTTAAAATTAGACAATTCCCAATTTAAACCTTGTATGGCTTTTGGCTCATCATCTATAATTACAGCTTTAATCATCTTAGTCAATTTTCTCAAAGTTAAAATATATTTCTCAATTAAGTTTTACAGTTGTGCAAATGGCAGAGTTTTACTTGTTTTTAGTACTGTTTTAATGATAATTGGTATGTAAATTCATTTATTTATGAAGCACCAAAGCATACAGTAAATACTACAGGTTATACATTTTCTCTTTTTTTTGGTTGATATAAAAAGAATATTTGTGGTTATATAATATCAACCAAAAATTATATTGATTATGAAAATTTCAAAAAAAATAATATTAAGTTTTTTGTTTTTATCTCTTGCACTTTCTACAAATGCACAACTTTGGAAAAAACTAAAAAAGAAAGCACAACAAAAACTTGAAAATAAAATTGAAAAAGAAGCTGATAAAAAAGTAGATAGTATTCTATATGGAAAAAAGAAAACAAGTAAAACAGAAGAACCTAAAACAAATACTGTTGATGATAGACTAAAATCTTATGGTTCTGCTTCTATAAATCACACTTCACTTTATGGCAGTTTTAGTGTAAACGACGTATCAAAAACCAAAGTAAATAAAGAAGCTAATAAAATTAAAATAGAAGGTTCTTGGAGAACCTCTGACGCAGATGTTTTTGATGGCTATATTTTAACGATTAAAAACTTAGAAAATATAGCAGATTTAAGTAATAAAACTTTTAAAATTCCTGAAGAAGCTACTTTAAAATTAGCATACAATGCTTTAGTAAAAGGAAAATATACTTATGAGAGAGGGCAAGAACATGCACCTCAAAATTTCGAATTAATTTCTGGTACTGCTACAATAACTTTTAATAAAGATAAAAATGTTAGCCTCAATTTTTCTGGGGATGCAAAAATAGATAATCATAAAGATAATGAGGGTTTTACCAACAATACTTCTGTTTCTATAAACGGAATGATTAACACTACAGAACCAGAATACACCATAACAAAAGAATTAAAATCAGAAGAAAAAGATCCTGTAGATGCTCTTTCTGAAGATGAAAATATGGAAATGTTTAGTAAAGCAGTACCCACTGTAAACATTCCTTCTACATTCAGTTTTAATAAAAGTATAGAACTTAAAATGACAGATGATAGAGGCGATTCTCAAAACATTGTTTTTTTAACAGGTAGTTACCCAGATATTTACGGAATCTCTTTAAATTCAAAAGAAATGCAAGGTCAAGAAATGTTGGTTGTAAATACACCAAAATCATCTACTATGTTTATGAATATGGCTGGTATGAAAATTAAAAAATCTACTTCTTTAGCACAAATGGGTAATCAATTTGATATGGAAGATAAGTTACCAGAAGAAGGAGATTTTGAATATATAAAAACAGGAAATACCAAAACAATTATTGGCTATTTATGCGAAGAAGTTAAGGTAGATTACGATTATACAAATTCTAAAGGAAGTGTTACTTTTTGGGTTTCAGAAGATTTTCCTATTCAGAATAAAGCATTGCCAATGTTGGGTATGAAAATGAATAATCCCTATTTCTCTGGTTTTGTTTTAGAAATGAACAGCCACCATCAAGGAAAAGAATTTATAATGCAAGTTGTAAATATTTCTGATAAATCAGTAAATATTAATACCAACGATTACAAAAAAATGGGATTTTAAAAACTAAATACTATGAAAACAAGATTACTATTAATATTCGCTTTTATTATTTCTGTAGGAACTATACAAGCACAAACATTTACTATTGGAGATTTCACTTACAAATCTCTTGGGACTGATCCAAAATCTGTACAAATTACAAATGCTGTTTGTAAAGATATTGTTACAATACCGGCTGCAGTTACTTATCAAGGAGATACTTTCAAGGTTACTAGAATAAACACAGATGTATTTGAAAACTGTACAACTCTTACTCAAATAACCTTACCTAATTCTTTAAAACAAATTGGTCCATCTGCATTTTCGGGCTGTATTAATTTAACAAATTTGGTTTTACCCAGTAGTTTAGAGTCTATAAGTACATTTTCATTTTCTGGGTGTGATAGTCTTACAGAGATAGTAATACCAAATTCTGTAACAACAATTAAAGAAAGAGCATTTCAAAGTTGTGAAAACTTAACTGATGTTACCCTTTCTGGAAATTTAGAAATTATTGATGAAGCTGTTTTTCGATTTTGTAAAAAGTTAAAAAACATAAATATTCCAGATAATATGACTTCTATAGGGGAAGATGCTTTTGAAAATTGTAGTGCATTAGAAACAATTACTTTTAATAGTTCTTCTAAATTAAGTGAAATTAAATCAGGTGCTTTTAAATCTTGTAATAGTTTACAAAATTTTATATTACCAAATGTATCTATTGTTGGAGATTATGCTTTTAATGGTTGTAGTACTTTAACAGAAGTAAATTTACCAAATACTATAACTTCACTTGGTAAAGAAGTTTTTAGTTTTTGTTCTTCTTTGATTGATATTGTAAATCTACCCAATCAAATTGATAAAATACCAGAACAAATGTTTGAAGGTTGTACTGCTTTAGAAACAATAGTTATTCCATCTCACATTAAAACAATAGAGCAAAGAGCATTTGACGGTTGCACAAAATTAAGCAATGTAACTATACCAAATACTGTAACTTCTATTAAAAATCAAGTTTTTGAAGAAAATGAAAGTTTATTAAGTATTGAGTTGCCAAACTCAATTACTACTATTGAAGAAAGAACATTTAGAAAAACTGGTTTACAAAATATAGTTTTACCAAATTCATTAACTTCTATAGGTAAAAGTGCGTTTGCAGAGTGTGCAAATTTAACATCAATAAACTTTCCAAGTTCATTAACTAGTTTAGGTTGGTTATCTTTTGATAGGAGTGCTTTAACAAGTGTAACAATACCAAATACAATTACTGATTTTGATTCTGGAATATTTAAAGGCTGCGAAAACTTAACAACAGTAAACCTATCAAATGGACTTTCTAGTTTAGGAGAAAATATGTTTGGTAGTTGTACTGCTTTACAAAATATTGCAATACCAGAATCTATAATAGCATTGCCTTCTGGAATATTTAATAATTGTGAGAATTTAAAAAATATCACTTTAAAAGAAAACCTAAAAAGTATAGGTAATAGTGCTTTTAGTGATTGTATAAATTTAGAAGAAATAAATTTCCCAGAATCTGTAATAAGTATTGGAGAGTTTTCATTTTTTCAATGTAATAGTTTAACAGATGTTACTATGCCAAATGTAGAAACAATTCCTAAAAGTGCTTTTTCTAGTTGTTCATCATTAGAAAGTGTAACATTTTCAGCTAGTAATAAAATTACAGATTTAAGAGCTTTTGCCTTTTGTACAAATTTAAACACTGTAAATATTAATAGTGATTTCACAGAAATTGGAGAGCAAACTTTCTCAGGTTGTACAAGTTTGTTAGAAATAACAATCCCAGATTCAGTTTTAGAAATTGGAGGAGGTGCATTTTATGAGTGTACAAGTTTAACCAATATTAATATACCAATTGGATTAAAACATATAGATAAAGGTACATTTAGAGGTTGCACAAGTTTGTCAGAAATAGTAATCCCAGATTCAGTTTTACAAATTGATGAGTCAGCATTTTATGAGTGTACAACTTTGTCAGAAATAACAATCCCAAATTCGGTTATAGAAATTAGTGAGTTAGCATTTTATAATTGTACAAGCTTAAAAGAAATTGAACTTCCTGATTCTATTACTAATTTTGGATTAGGTGTTTTTATAAATTGTACAGCCTTAGAGAAGGTAAAAGTAAACTGGTTAACACCATTAACTGTTCAACCAGATTTATTTGGAGGTGTAACTTTGTCTAATGTTGGTTTAGAAGTTCCTCAAGGCAAAGTTCCAGATTATCAAGCAGCTGATGTTTGGAAAGATTTTGGAACCATTACAGAAGGTGATATTGTTGGAGAAGATTACACTGCAATCCCAGATCCATACTTTGAACAATTTTTAATAGACAAGGGTTATGACTCAAATAATACCATAAACGGAAAAGTATTAACAAATGATATTAAAGATGTTACCCAATTACACATTGGTATTGTAGATAATATTATAGACTTAACAGGTATAGAAGATTTTGCTGCACTTACGCATTTATATTTTCAAGATAATCCATTAAAGAGTTTAAATATTACTCAAAACACTAACTTAGAAATACTATCTTTAAGTAATACAGAAATTTCATCCATAGATACTTCTAAAAATGTAAATCTTACTGAAATTTCTATTTTTAACACAGGTAATTCTTTAACTTCATTAGATGTTTCCAACAATGTAAACTTAACATCATTATATGTTACTGATGCACTGTTTTCTTCATTAGACGTTTCAAACAACATCAATTTAACAGAATTATCAATAGAAGAAACTCAATTAACTACAATAGATATTTCTAATAATATAAAACTAACAGAATTAAATCTTTCTTCAAACCAATTAACAGCCATAGACATTACAAAATTAGTAGATTTAGAAGATGTAGATTTAGAAGGAAATACAATTACTCAAATAGATCTTTCTAAAAATATAAAAATAAAAAGATTTAATGCTGATGATAATAAATTAACCAGCTTAAATTTTACAGAAAATACACTTCTAGAGAGAATAAATTGTGAAAAAAACGAACTCACAGAACTAAACCTAAAAAATGGGTACAACATAAACATCATCTATTTTTCTAGCAAATTAAACCCAAGTTTAATGTGTATTTTAGTTGATGATGAAGATTATAGTAAGAATCATATTTCTTGGTATAAAGACACAACTAGTTTATTTGTAGAAGAATGTGTTGATTATACCTATATTCCAGATGATAATTTTGAATTGCACATAGAATCTTTAGGACTAGGAAATGGAATAAATAACGATGGTTATGTAGAAACTGCAAAAATTGCAACATTAACTACCTTAGATATTGGCGATAAAAGTATAGTAGATGTAACAGGTATAGAAAACTTTGTTGCCTTAACAGAGTTGGTTGCAAGAGACAATACAATAACAACTATTGATCTTTCTAAAAACACAAACTTAGAAATTTTAGACCTTTTTACAAATGCATTAACAGCAGTAGATGTAAGTAAAAATGTAAAATTAAAAGAGTTACATGTAGGCACAAATCAGCTTACAAATTTAGATGTTTCTATGTTGCCAGATTTAACTAGTTTATGGTGTTTTAATAATCAAATTTCTTCTTTAAACACAGCAAGCAATACAAAATTAGAAGTGTTAAATATTGGTAATAATTTAATATCAGCACTAGATTTATCAGAAAACATTTTGTTAACATCATTAGAATGTAATACCAACAATCTTAATAATTTAGATGTTAGTAATAATTTAGAACTTGCTTTTTTATATGCTGATTCTAATAAAATTAGAAACCTTGATACCAGTAATAACAATAAATTAACTCAGTTAACCATAACAAATAATGAGCTAATTTCTTTGGATGTAAAAAATGGAAACAACACAAATATTACACTTTTTTTTACTACTGATAATCCTAATTTAAACTGTATTAAAGTTGATGATGAAACTTTTAGCGAAACAACTTGGCGAGACGCAAATGCAACTTGGAACGCTATTGATGCACATACATCATTTAATACTAGTTGTCCAAAATTTACATCTATAACTGATGCAAATTTTGAGGCTTATTTAGAGTCTATAAATGTTGGTAATGGAGTTGCTGATGATAATTTGGTAAGTACAGAGTTAATAGAAACGTTAACTACTTTAAATATAGAATCAAAAAATATTTCTGATTTAACAGGTCTAGAAGATTTTACAAATCTAGTAGATTTAAATGCTAAAAATAACGCAATTACCCAAGTAGATTTTAGTAAAAACACAAATTTAGAAGTATTACTTATTGCAAATAATCAAATATCTCAGCTAGATTTATCAAACAATTTAGCTTTAAAAAGCTTAGATGTTGGCGAAAATAATTTAACCTTTTTAGAAGTAAGTCAATTAATAAATTTAGAAAGTTTATCGGTTTACAAAAATCAAATAACTACAATTAATTTAATTTCTAACATAGATTTACTAGCCTTTATAGCAAATGAAAATCAACTAAAATATGTAGATATTAGACAAAACAATAATTTATTTTGGCTTGATTTAGATGATAATCTTTTAGAGGATTTAATGCTTAAAAATGGCAATAATACTAATATTACAAATTTTAGTATTACTGGCAACCCAAATTTAACCTGTATAGAAGTAGATGATGTTTCTTTTAGTAATTCTAATTGGACAAATAAAGACGCAACTGCTAATTATTCTACAGATTGTGCACCAGCAAATGACGATTGTGCAAAAGCAATTCCGCTAACATTTGGGCAACAAACGCCAGGAGATGTAAATAGCGGAACTTCTAATAACAACCCAACTTGTGCTGTTGGTAATGTAATTGCAGATGTTTGGTTTTCTGTAATTGTACCAAATACTGGCGAGTTTAGTATAGAAGGTTCTGGTTTTGGAGGTCAGTTAAAATTTGCAGTGTATCAATCTTGTTCAAGTTTAGTACCAATTACTTGTGGAACATCAATTTCATTAAAAAACTTAACTGTTGGTACTCAATTTTATTTAAAAGTTTGGCTAGAAGCTTCATCAAGCAAAAGCTCAGTAAATCAAAATGATTCAGGTACGTTTACCTTAACAGCAAGTGAATCTAGTGTGCTATCAATAGAAAATTTTACAGAGCAAAATGTAAAATTATTGGTGTATCCAAATCCAGCAAAATCAAAAGTATCAGTCTCATTAACTAATAATACTAAACTTCAAAAAGTAGATGTTTATAGTATTTTAGGCGATAAAATTTTCAGCCAAAATGGATTAAACAAATCTGAATTAGATATTAACGTTGCTAATTTATCAACAGGAATCTATTTTATAAGAGTAAAATCAGAAATAGGAATAATATCTAAAAAATTAATTATTAAATAAGAAAATCACAATTGATAGATAAAGGTTATTTTAACCTAATTGTGTGGCAGCATCAAAATTTTTTTTGATGCTGTTTTTTTATGTACCTATATCAGCAATGTCATCTTTTTTAGATAAATCTTTTTGCTCTTTTTGATATTGAACATTGTCTATTATTAGAAAAACGTTGTATAAAAAAAGGATAAAAATAATACCGAAAATAATTAAGCTTCTATCAATTTTAATTTCGTTTAAATTTTTAAAAATAAAGTATACTCCAACAATTAAGAATACTAAAAAAGAAGTTGAATAAATAAAATCTCCTATTCTTAAAATTTTGTAGATGTTTGAGTTAAAGACAGTGTTTTTTTGAATTTTGTAGATGCCAAATAGCACACTAAAAACTGAAAAAACGGTTATAAAAACAGGAATTAATAAACTGGGGTCTTTTTGAATTTTAGGAACAATAGTGTAGAAATTAAATTCTTGAATTAAAACCCAACTTCCAAAAAAAAGAACACTGCTCGATATTATTATTAATATAATTCTTTTAAATTTTTTCACTTTGTAAAAATAAGTATAAACCGATTTTGAACATAATATTTTGAATATCAATTGAATTATTTTTTTTGGCACGTTATTTGGTTTAACAAAAACTTAACATTTTAAAACTTTCTAATTATGAAAAACGTGAAAAAACTACCAACCAAACAATTAGAAAAGTTCTCAACCATTTTTACCCAGTTAGGACTTGTATTAGTGCTTTTTATTGTCTACCTAACATTAGAGCACAAAACCGAGCAAAAACCTGTAGTGGCTAAACAATTTCATCAGCCAGAAACAGTGTATCTTAATCCAGATGAAGTCCCCGTTTTTAAACGAGAACCCAAAAATGAACCAAAGATTAAAGTAGATCAGAAATCTGTTTTTCTAGAGGATGAACCTGTAGAAAAAGGAGATAATGATATTATTACTGAAACTATTGTTAATCTTGACCCTACAGAAGAAGAAACTGTAGAATTAAACGAAGGAGATATCATTGAAGTAGATATACCAGAAACAGTTATTGAAGATGTACCTTACGATTTTGTACAAAATGCACCTGTTTTTAAAGGTTGTGAAGGATTATCAAAAGAAGAAAATAGAATTTGTTTTGATAAAAAAATGAAGAAATTTGTACAACGTAATTTCGATGTTGGTTTAGCAAATGATTTAGGTCTAAATTCTGGTAAATACAGAATTAGCACACAATTTATTATTGATGATAAAGGTAATGTAGTTGATATTAAAATTAGAGCTCCACATGCTAAATTAAAGTTAGAAACCAAAGAGTTAATTCAAAAATTACCAAAATTTTCTCCAGGAATACAGCACAATAGAGCTGTAAAAGTCAAGTATAATCTGCCAATTTCTTTTATAATAGAGTAAAAATTAGTACATTTAAAAAATAAACCCAACTATATAGTTGGGTTTTTATATTTAGTACATTTACAGAACTAAAAATTAACCTAATATTTTGTTATGGAATACTTTGCACACGAAACAGCTGTTGTAGATAATAATTGTAAAATAGGAAAAGGAACTAAGATTTGGCATTTTAGTCATATTATGTCTAATAGTAAAATTGGCGAAAATTGTAATCTTGGTCAAAACATTGTGGTTTCTCCTAATGTGGTTTTGGGTAAAAATGTAAAAGTGCAAAATAATGTTTCTATTTACTCTGGTGTTACTTGCGAAGATGATGTTTTTTTAGGACCATCAATGGTTTTTACAAATGTGATAAACCCAAGAAGTGCCATTAATAGAAAAAATAGATATTTAAAAACAATTGTAAAAAAAGGTGCAAGTATTGGTGCAAATGCAACTATAATTTGCGGTAATCATATAGGAGAATATGCTTTTATAGGTGCAGGCTCTGTTGTTACAAAAGAAGTTTTACCTTACGCTTTAGTAGTTGGCAATCCATCAAAACAAATTGGTTGGGTAAGCGAATATGGGCACACACTAGAATTTGATGAAGATGGTTTTGCAACTTGTAAAGAAAGTAAAGAAGTTTATGGTTTAAAAGATGGTAGGGTTTTTAAATTTAGATCTAAATAAAATATGTCAAAAAAAAATCCAAAGTAACATTACTTTGGATTTTTTTTAATTTTAAATTAAACTCTCAAAAATAGATCCAATCTTAAGGCGCAGGATTTGGTATTAATTTATGAATTGCTTCTATCTCTTCTAAAATGTCATCAGATAAATCGATATTTATAGAATTAATGTTTTCCTTTAACTGATTCATTTTGGTAGCACCAATAATATTTGCGGTTACAAATGGCAATTGATTTATATAAGCCAAAGACATTTCTGCTAAAGTTACCCCGTTTTTTTTAGCCAATTCTTCATATTTTAAAACAGCAGATTCTACCAAATCTGTTTGATATCTTAAAATATAATTTGGAAATAAAATTCCTCTTGCATCTGCAGGTTTTTTTCCTCTTAAATATTTACCAGTTAAAACACCTTGTGCTAAAGGAGAGTATGCTAATAAACCAATGTTTTCTCTTAAAGAAACCTCGCTCATACCAACTTCATAACCTCTATGCACTAAAGAATAAGAATTCTGAATAGTTACAGGTCTTGGTAAATTATTGCTTTCAGAAGTTTGTAAGTATTTCATTGTTCCCCAAGGCGTTTCATTAGACAAGCCAATGTGTTTTAGTTTCCCTTGTTTTATAAAACCTTGTAAAGTTTCTAAAATTTCTAAATGATTTTCTGCTTCTTTTGCAGAGGTTTTATATGGGTAATCTCTAAGCCCAAAAGTATTTACACCTCTTGTTGGCCAATGTAATTGATATAAATCTATATAATCTGTTTGTAACCTTTTTAAACTACCGTCAACAGCTTCTATTAAAGCTTCTTTTGCAAAACCATTTTCTCTAATATGAGCAGTATAAGGCCCAGCACCAGCAATTTTGCTTGCTAAAACTACTTTATCTCTATTGCCTGTTTTTTTAAACCAATTTCCAATAATTTTTTCTGTAGCACCATAAGTTTCAGGTTTTGCAGGTACAGCATATAATTCTGCAGTATCAAAAAAATTAACACCTTGTTCTAAGGCATAATCCATCTGTTCAAAACCTTCTTCTTGTGTATTTTGTTTACCCCAAGTCATGGTTCCTAAACAAATTTTAGAAACTTTAATATCTGTATTTGGTAATTTAGTGTATTTCATTATGTAATATTTATTCGTGCCTTTTTTATAAAATGTAAATGAAGTAGCTAAATTATAACTTAAAGTATGATAAAACAATAAGCGTGTAATTTTTTAAAATTACACGCTTAAATTTATAAACAAAAAACGTACTAAACGTTTACTTTAAAATCGCTTCTATACCAGGTAAAGATTTACCTTCTAACATTTCTAACATTGCACCACCACCAGTAGAAACATAACTTACTTTATCAGCAAAACCAAATTGTTTAACAGCAGCAACAGAATCTCCACCACCAACTAAAGAGAATGCTCCATTTTGTGTAGATTTATCAATAGAATGCCCAAGAGCAATAGTACCTTTTGCAAAAGATTCCATTTCAAAAACACCTAAAGGACCATTCCATAAAATAGTTTTCGATTTGTTAACTACTTCATCAAAAATTGCTAAAGACTTTGGTCCAGCATCTAAACCTTGCCATCCATCAGGAATTTCTGTTACATCTAAAACTTGAGTATTTGCAGTATTGCTAAAATCATCAGCAGCAATAACATCAACAGGTATATGTATTTGTACACCTTTTTCTTTGGCTTGTTTTAAAATATCTAGAGCTAATTCCATTTTATCATCTTCACAAATAGAATCACCTACAGAACCACCTTGTGCTTTTACAAAAGTAAAAGTCATACCACCACCAATAATTAAATGATCTACTTTGTCTAAAATATTTTCTATTACTGTAATTTTAGAAGATACTTTTGCACCACCTAAAATTGCTAAAACTGGTTTTTCTGAGTTGTTTAAAACCTTATCTATACTTTCAATTTCTCTTGCTAATAAGCTACCAAAACATTTGTTTTCTTCAAAAAATTGAGCAATAATAGTTGTTGATGCATGTGCTCTGTGTGCAGTACCAAAAGCATCATTTACATAAATATCACCTAATTTAGACAGTTTTTCTGCAAAAGCAACATCACCTTTTTTCTCTTCTTCGTAAAAACGTAAGTTTTCTAATAAAAGAATTTCTCCATCTTCTAAATTGGCAACAGCATCTTCTACTTTTTCACCTATACAATCATCAACAAATTTTACATTAACGCCAATAATCTCTTTTACTTTAGCAACAATGTGTTGTAAAGAAAACTCATCTTGCTTACCTTTTGGTCTTCCTAAATGCGACATTAAAACACAGCTTCCTCCATCTTCTAAAATCTTAATAATTGTAGGTTTTGCAGCCTGAATCCTAGTTGCATCAGTAACTTCAAATTTATCATTTAAAGGCACATTAAAATCTACACGTATAATTGCTTTTTTATTCTTAAAATTAAAATCGTTTAATGTTTTCATTGTTTGAAAGTATTTTTAACAAAAATACTTTTTTATTTACGTTTACTAAAATTGATAACTTAAAAGTTAAGATAACGTTTGCGTAAAATAATTGTTTAGATTTTAGTTCTTAAATCACTAATTTAAACTTTAAGAAACTACGCTCTATTTATAATTATAAATTATGATTTAGTGGCGAACAAATTTTTATATTTGCCTATGCTTTTCAACCAAATTATAGGTCAAGAACACATAAAAAAACATTTGCAAACTTCTGCTGAAAATGGCAGAATTCCTCACGCACAATTATTTGTAGGTAAAGAAGGTTGTGGTACTTTGCCAATGGCAATTGCTTATGCGCAGTTTTTGTTGTGTAATTTTTCTGATAATGTAGATGCTTGTAACATAAAATGTAACAAATTGCAGCACCCAGATTTGCATTTTGCTTTCCCTGTAACTACTAACGATTCTGTTAAAAAACACCCAGTTAGTAATTTGTTTTTAGAAGATTGGCGCGAATTTATAGATACGCAACCTTATGGAAGTTTGTTTAATTGGTTGCAACATATTGGAGTAGAAAATAAGCAAGGTTTAATTGGTGTTGATGAAGCTGAGGCTGTTGTAAAAAAGCTAAAATTAAAAAGTTACGAAGGTGGTTTTAAGGTGATGATTATTTGGATGGCAGAAAAAATGAACATTGCTGCAGCAAATAAATTATTAAAACTGATAGAAGAACCACCAGAAAAAACTGTTTTTTTGTTGATAACCGAAAACGAAGAACAGATTATAAATACCATAAAATCGCGTTGTCAGGCTTTACATTTTCCAGCTTTATCAGAACAAGATATTGCAAATACTTTAGTAGTTAATCATCAAGTAGATGATAACAAAGCTGCAAATATTGCACACCAAGCAGAAGGAAATTTTAATAAAGCTTTGCATCTTTTACATAACGATTCTTCTGATTTGGTTTTTGAAGAATGGTTTGTAACTTGGATTAGAACTGCGTTTAAGGCAAAAGGAAATGCAGCTGTTGTACAACAATTAATTGGTTGGTCAGAAGCTATTGCAAAATCGGGTAGAGAAACTCAAAAACGTTTTTTAGAATATTGTTTGCAGTTTTTTAGACAAGCACTTTTGCTAAATTACAAGTCAGATAATTTGGTTTTTATGGAATCTAAAACGGGTTTTCAATTGTCTAAATTTGCCCCTTTTGTACATTCTGGAAACATTTTAGACATCGAAAAAGAAATTAGCGAAGCTATGTATCATATAGAAAGAAATGGAAATGCAAAAATTATTTTGTTAGATCTTTCTATGAAATTAACACGTTTTCTGCATAAAAAAGAAGCGAAGGTTTAATGAAGTTTATGGGTATTCATCTTTTTGATTTTTTTAGAAAATATTCTTGGATTCTCGGCTCTTTACTCTTAGTTTATGGTTTATATATTTATCTAAATGATAAAACAGAGTTTTTTTCTAATAAAGATGACGCTTATGGTATAGTTTATGGAGTAACTTCTTTAAGAATAGTAAGGTATAATGGATTATTATATAAATACAAATTTAGATATAAAGGGAAAGACTTTTTGGGGAAAACAACAAAAAGTTACGCTGGTAATTTCGAAAAAAATATTTATTATAAAGTGAAATTCATACCTGGAAATCCAAAAAAAAATGAAATTTCATTTGAAAACAAATATATTCAAAAAATAAAATTAGACAATAAAGGAAAAGTTATAGACACTATTTATTTTACTGTGAATTAGTTTTATAAACCATAATATTTACAAAGTAGTTAAACGAGCAACATATTTTCCAATTACATCAAACTCTAAATTAACAGAATCACCAACTTGTAATGTTTTAAAAGTTGTGTTTTCCCAAGTATAAGGAATTATGGCAACTGAAAATTCGTTTTTAGTAGAATTAACTACAGTTAAACTCACGCCATTTATAGTAATAGAACCTTTTTCTATGGTTACGTTATTTTTATCAGAATTATATTCAAAAGTATAGACAGTGCTTCCTTGTTCATCTTTAATGATTTTACAAATCCCAGTTTCATCTACATGACCTTGTACAATATGTCCATCAAGTCTGTCACCTAATTTCATACCACGTTCTAGATTTACAATATCATCAATTTTTAGTTTACCAATATTAGTTTTATCTAAGGTTTCTTTAATGGCAGTTACAGTATATTCATCATTATTAATGGCAACTACAGTTAAACAAACTCCATTATGAGCTACACTTTGATCTATTTTTAATTCATTTGTAATTGTACTTTGAATAGTTAAATGAACATTTTCTTGTTCTTTTACTACGTTTGTTACTGTGCCAAGTGTTTCTATGATTCCTGTAAACATATCGTTAAAAATTGGTTACTTTTGTACTTGCAAAAATAAGCATATTACAAGGTTTACTATGGATAAAACTGATAAAATAATCGTAGGAATTTCAATTGGAGATTTAAACGGAATTGGCATTGAGGTAATTTTAAAGACGTTTCAAGATAAGAGAATGTTAGATTTTTGTACACCTGTTTTATTTGGAGCTACAAAAGCTATTTCTTTTCATAAAAAGGCTTTGGGTATTGAAGTGCCTGTGCAGGGAATCAATTCTTTAAATCAAGTAAATCATTCTAAAATAAATGTTTTAAACATCTGGAAAGAAGATGTAAAAATAGAATTGGGTACAGCAACTAAAGTTTCTGGAGAATATGCTGCAAGATCTTTAGCGTCTGCAACTAAACATTTAAAAGAAGGTAAGGTAGATGTTTTATTAACAGCACCCATCAACAAAGAAAATATACAATCAGAAGAATTTAATTTCCCTGGACATACAGAATATTTAGAAGCCAATTTAGAAGGTAAATCTTTAATGATTTTAATGACGGATGAATTACGAATTGGTTTAATAACAGGTCATATTCCAATATCTAAAGTTGCTGAATCTATTACACCAGAATTGATAAAAAGTAAGGTAGAAACCATGCATAAATCTTTAAAACAAGATTTTGGCATTAGTAAACCAAAGATTGCGGTTTTAGGATTAAACCCACATTGTGGAGATCATGGAGTAATTGGTAAAGAAGATGATGAGGTTATAAAACCTACTGTAAATAAAATTGCAGCAACAGGTAAGTTAGTATTTGGCCCTTATGCAGCAGATGGTTTTTTTGGTTCAGAAAGTTATAAGCAGTTTGATGGAGTTTTGGCAACCTATCATGATCAAGGATTAGCGCCTTTTAAAGCACTGTCTTTTGGTAAAGGAGTTAATTTTACAGCAGGGTTAAGTAAAATAAGAACCTCACCAGATCATGGAACAGGTTATGATATTGCTGGTAAAAACTTAGCTAACCCTTCTTCGTTTCAAGAAGCTTTGTTTACAGCTATTCAAATTTTTAAAAGTAGAAAAGAATATAACGAATTAACAGAAAAACCTTTGGTAGTAAGGTAAATTTAAAAAATAATCTTTTTTTTATAAAAATATGGCAGAAATACATTTTTTTGTATCTTTGCACGCTCAATTGATGTTTGACAATGAAAGACTTAAAGCAATTCAACATACAGTTTGTAGGGTTAAAAGAAGGAAAACACAAGTTTGATTATTCAGTTGATAACAAGTTCTTTGAAGCTTTTAATTACGATGATTTTACAAGTTCATCGATTAAAGTTTCTTTAGATTTCGTGAAAAAAAGCACATTATTTGAGCTTAATTTTTTAACAGAAGGTACTGTAGAAGTTCCTTGTGATGTAACAAATGAGTTATATAATCAAGAAATAGATTCAGAATTACCTTTAGTAGTAAAGTTTGGACCAGAATATAATGATGATAATGAGGAGATTTTAATTTTACCTCATGAAGCTTATGAGTTTAACGTAGCTCAGTTTATTTATGAAATGATTGTTTTAGCAGTTCCTAATAAAAGAGTGCATCCAAAAGTAATAGATGGCACAATGGAATCTGAAGCATTAGATAAATTAAAAGAACTAGAAATTAAAGAAGAAAAAACTGTAGAAACTACAGACCCAAGGTGGGATAAATTAAAGAATTTAATAACAGAAAAAAAGACATAAAATGGCACATCCTAAAAGAAAAATATCTAAAACAAGAAGAGATAAAAGGAGAACACATTATAAAGCATCTGATCAGCAAATTGCTACAGACCCAACAACAGGTGAAGCACACTTATATCACAGAGCTCACTGGCATGAAGGTAAATTATATTACAGAGGTCAAGTTGTTTTAGAATCTG
The DNA here is from genome assembly GCF_045063625.1 of Polaribacter sp. Asnod6-C07. Classification (NCBI taxonomy): domain Bacteria; kingdom Pseudomonadati; phylum Bacteroidota; class Flavobacteriia; order Flavobacteriales; family Flavobacteriaceae; genus Polaribacter; species Polaribacter sp. Asnod6-C07. Next base: position 1,368,890 of record NZ_JBEFOF010000005.1, read on the forward strand.
CAGCAGCAGAAGCTTAGAAACTAGATTTTTAAAAAATACGAAAACTCTCAAATTTTGAGAGTTTTTTTTCGTTTTTTAGTTAAAATGAATCCCTTTAGATGTTTTTCTCTTAAAAAAGTGAAATAATTTTCACTACTTTTGAGCATTCTAAACTTTAGAAATTAAACTTTAATTATGGCAAAAATCTCTGCAGCAATTACAGCAGTAGGAAAATATGTTCCTGATTACATTCTAACAAATAAAGAGTTAGAGACTTATGTAGACACTAATGATGAGTGGATTACATCTAGAACAGGAATAAAGGAAAGAAGAATTCTTAAAGGTGAAGGTTTAGGTACTTCATATTTAGCAATAAAATCTGCAGAAGATTTAATTGCTAAAGGCAACATTGATCCTTCAGAAATAGATATGGTAATAGTGGGTACAGCTACTCCAGATTTACCAGTAGCATCTACAGCAGCATATGTAGCTTCAGAAATTGGAGCTGTTAATGCTTTTGCTTACGATTTACAGGCAGCTTGTTCAAGCTTTTTATACGGTATGTCTACAGCAGCTAGTTACATAGAGTCTGGTAGGTATAAAAAAGTACTTTTAATTGGTGCAGATAAAATGTCATCAATTATAGATTATAAAGACAGAGCAACTTGTATTATTTTTGGAGATGGAGCAGGTGCTGCTTTATTTGAACCCAATGAAGAAGGTTTGGGTTTACAAGATGAGTACCTAAGAAGTGATGGTGTAGGAAGAGACTTTTTAAGAATAGAAGCAGGTGGTTCATTAATGCCAACAACTTTAGAAACTGTACAGGCAAATAAACACTTTGTTTACCAAGAAGGTAAAACGGTTTTTAAATATGCTGTTTCTAATATGGCTGAGGTTTCTGAAAAAATGTTAACTAGAAACAATCTTACAGAAAAAGATATTCAATGGTTAGTACCACATCAAGCAAATAAAAGAATTATAGAAGCTACAGCCAATAGAGTTGGTGTAGGTTCAGAAAAAGTAATGATGAACATACAAAAGTATGGTAATACAACATCAGGTACTTTACCACTTTTATTAGCAGATTATGAAAATCAATTAAAAAAAGGAGATAATTTAATTTTTGCAGCATTTGGAGGTGGTTTCACATGGGGAGCTATTTATCTAAAATGGGCGTATAATTCTTAAAAACTAATTAACTAAATAATAAGAAATATGGATATTAAAGAAATTCAAAATCTTATAAAATTTGTAGCAAAATCTGGCGCTAGCGAGGTAAAGTTAGAAATGGAAGATATTAAAATTACAATTAGAACAGGTGCAGAAAAAACTGAAACTACAATTGTACAAGCTGCACCAGTAGCAGCATTAGCACAACCAGCTGCTCCAGCACCAATAACAACTCAAATAATAGATCCTAGTGTACCTGCTGCTGCAGACAATGACGAATCTAAATTTATAACAGTAAAATCGCCAATAATTGGTACTTTTTACAGAAAGCCTGCTCCAGACAAACCAAATTTTGTTGAAGTTGGTACTTCAATTAATTCTGGAGATACAGTTTGTGTAATTGAAGCAATGAAATTATTCAACGAAATAGAATCTGAAGTTTCAGGTAAAATCGTTAAAGTTTTAGTAGATGATTCTTCTCCAGTAGAATTTGATCAGCCATTATTTTTAGTAGATCCATCATAATAGAAAGAGTTTATATTTTGGGGTTTAGATAGTAGATTTTCTAACTCATAACTCAAAACTCATAACCTAAAACTCTTATACTATGTTTAAAAAAATATTGATAGCCAATAGAGGCGAAATTGCTTTACGTGTTATTAGAACGTGTAAAGAAATGGGTATAAAAACTGTTGCTGTATATTCTAAAGCAGATGAAGAAAGTTTACACGTTCGTTTTGCAGATGAAGCAGTTTGTATTGGCCCAGCTCCAAGTAGCGAATCTTATTTAAAAATGCCTAACATTATAGCTGCTGCAGAAATTACAAATGCAGATGCAATTCATCCTGGTTATGGTTTTTTATCAGAAAATGCCAAATTTTCTAATTTATGCGAAGAGCATAATATTAAATTTATTGGTGCTTCTGGAAGAATGATTGACCAAATGGGAGATAAAGCAAATGCAAAATCTACAATGATTGCAGCTGGTGTACCTTGTGTGCCAGGTTCTGAGGGAGTTATTCAAGATTTTGAAGAATGCGAAAAGTTAGCTGTAGAAACAGGTTACCCTGTAATGTTAAAAGCTTCTGCAGGTGGTGGAGGTAAAGGAATGCGTGCAGTTTGGAAACCAGAAGATTTAAAAGATGCTTGGGATTCTGCAAGACAAGAATCTAAAGCTGCTTTTGGTAATGATGATATGTATATGGAAAAGCTTATAGAAGAGCCAAGACATATCGAAATTCAAATTGTAGGAGATTCTTATGGTAAAGCTTGTCATTTATCAGAAAGAGATTGTTCAGTTCAAAGACGTCATCAAAAGTTAACAGAAGAAACACCTTCTCCTTTTATGACTGATGAATTAAGAGAAAATATGGGTAATGCTGCTGTTAAAGCTGCAGAGTTTATAGGTTATGAAGGTGCGGGTACTGTAGAGTTTTTGGTAGACAAACACAGAAATTTCTATTTTATGGAAATGAATACCAGAATTCAAGTAGAACACCCAATTACAGAAGAAGTTGTAAATTATGATTTAATTCGTGAGCAGATTTTAGTAGCAGCAGGAGTGCCAATTTCTGGTAAAAACTATTATCCTCAATTACATTCTATAGAATGTAGAATTAATGCAGAAGATCCACATAATAATTTTAGACCAGCACCTGGTAAAATAACAACTTTACATACACCTGGTGGTCATGGAGTTAGAATGGACACACATGTTTATGCAGGTTATATGATACCACCAAATTACGATTCTATGATCGCTAAATTAATTGTAACTGCTCAAACAAGAGAAGAAGCAATTAATAAAATGAAAAGAGCACTAGATGAATTTGTAATAGAAGGCGTAAAAACTACAATACCTTTTCATAGACAGTTAATGGACCATCCAGATTATGTTGCTGGTAACTATACAACGAAGTTTATGGAAGATTTTGAAATGAAAGCTTAACTTAAGTTCGTTTTAATTTGATATAAAATAGAGAATACAGCCTTGTATTCTCTATTTTTTTTATATTTATGCTAAAAATAGGAAAAATATGAAAATTGACGGAATTGATAAGATAATTATTAAAAGATTGGTAAAAGATGCAAGAACTCCTGTTTTAAGTATTGCAAGAGAAGTAGGTATTTCTGGTGCCGCAATTCATCAACGTTTAAGAAAATTAGAAAAGTCTAAGCTTATAGATGGTTATAGAATGATTATTAACCCCAAATCTTTAGGATATACTACAACAGCTTATGTTGGTATTTTTTTAGATTCTGCAAGTCTTTATTCTTCTGCAATAAAAAGATTAAAAGAAATTCCAGAAGTGGTAGAAAGTCACTATACAACTGGTAATTATGCTATTTTTATAAAAATTTTATGTAAAAATAATGAAGATTTAATGAATCTTTTGAATAAAAATATTCAGAATATAAAAGGGGTTTCTAGAACAGAAACTTTTATTTCTTTAGATCAACAGATTGAAAGACAGATAAGTATTTAATTTATCAACATTTCAACTATCTTTGGTAACCATTTAAGGAAGTTTGTAAGCAGCTTGTCAAATAAAAAAAAATAAAGTTATTTTTTGTTTCACTTTTGTTGTCAATTAAATAATCTTAAATGAAGTCCCTCTCAATACTTTTAGTAGATGATGATAGAATAGAAAGACTAAAATTTAGAAAAGTATGTCAGAAATTAAATTCTTATTGTACTGTTTTAGAAGCCGTTAATGGAGAAGAAGCATTTGCGCTTTTAAATGATAAAAATAATTCTTTCGATTTAATCATTACAGATATAAATATGCCAAAAATGGATGGCTTTGAGTTTTTATCAGCTATAAAAAGCAATTCAAAACTTAAACCTATACCAGTTGTAATTATGTCTACTTCAGAGAGTAAGATAGATCTAGAAAAAGGTTATGATATAGGAATTTCTGGTTATTTTTCTAAGCCTTTAAAGTTTGCTGATTATACAAATAAAGTAACTTCTTTATTAGAATATTGGAACAGGGCAAGCTTATCAAATTCGTAATTATTTATATTTTTGTTCATACCCAAATTAAAAAAGAATTTTCATGGAGCTACCGAATTTATCAGTAATTAAAGAAATATCTGGAGATGATATTGAGTTTCAAAATAGTATTTTAGGTATTATAAAAGAAGAATTTACTGAAGAGGTTAATTTGTTTAAACAAAATTTTAAAGCAAAAAAATATAAAGAAACTTCTAATAACGTTCATAAACTAAAGCATAAAATAAGTTTGTTAGGTTTAAAAAAAGGTTTAGAAACAGCAACTGAATATGAAATAGCTTTAAAAAAAGATAATATAGAATTGCATCACAATTTTCTTGAAATTTTAGACAAAATTCACGTATATTTATACGATTAAAAGTTTTCCCCACATTGTATATATGAATTGTATAATAATTGATGATGATGCAACTGCAAGGTTAATAACAAAACAACTTTGCTTAAAGACAGAACAAATAAATGTTATTGATGAATTTTCTTCTGCAATAGATGCTATAAAGTTTTTAAATACAGCAAGTGTAGATTTAGTTTATCTAGATATACATATGCCTACTTTTTCTGGTTTTGATTTTATTAAAACTCTAAAAAATCCACCAAAAATCATTTTAACTACTAGCGATAAAAATTTGGCGCTTGAAGCTTTTGAATATAAAAGTGTGGTAGATTATTTAGTAAAACCAATTACTAGAGAGCGTTTTAATAAATCTTTAGAAAAACTAGAATCGTTTACGGTTATAGAAAAACCAAAACCAAAGAAGAAACCAAAATCGAATTTTATCTACGTAAATGTAGATAGAAGACTTGTAAAAGTTAGTATACCTAGTATCTATTTAATAGAGGCTAAAGGAGATTATATTAATATAAAAACAGAAGAAAAAAATTATATTGTACACTCTACCTTAAAGAAAATAGAAGACAAATTACCTACAGACACCTTTTTTAAAGTACATAGATCTTTTATTATTAATATTTCTGAAATAATAGACATAGAAGATAATACTGTTTTAATTAAAAAAGATGTAGTTCCTGTAAGCAGGTCTAATAAAAGCGAACTTATGAAAAAGTTAAATTTGTTATAAGTTTTTCGTTTAACGTAACTTTTTCACCATTCGTCGAAGATTAACACCCAATAAACGAACTTTAGCTAATAAAATTTAAATACCAACTTATATTTGTAGTATAATTATGACAATTATAAGTTGGGGGATTTATAAATTGTAACTAATAAAGGACTGATATATAAATCAGTCCTTTTTTTTATGCTTTAATTTTAGCTCTACATTATTTTACCAGTTAAACTAATCTGCTGTTTTTTTAAGATTAACTTTATAAATTAACTAATTTTTAATCAATTATTTAATTTATGTTTAAACTTTTTATGAACTTATCAGTCTAAAGAAAATAATCGTTTAAAATTATGAAACAAAAACATATTCTTCATTTACATTGGCGATCAGGTTTTGGAATTGATTATAAAGAACTCTTAAAATTAAAGTCTAAATCAAAATCTAAAATTGTTGCAGAAATTTTTGAAACATCAAACAATTATAAACCACTCGAATTAGATCTTTCTGAATTTGATGACATTAAATTTAAAACTATAAGAGAGCTTAAAAATAAATTTACTGATCAAGAAATTAGAAATTTAAGAAAACAACAACAACAAAAAGTAAGAGAATTAAATAGTGCTTGGTTAAAAAGATTAGCAGAACCAAATGCCATTTTAAGAGAAAAAATGACCTTGTTTTGGGCAAATGTTTTTGTGTGTAGAGATAATAATATTTTTTTTATCCAAAGATATAATAATACCTTAAGAAAACATGCTTTAGGAGACTTTAGGCAATTTGTAAAAGTAATTGCAAAAGAACCTTCTATGAGCAAGTATTTAAATAATAAACAGAATATAAAGATTAAACCTAACGAAAATTTTGCCAGAGAGTTAATGGAGCTGTTTACGTTAGGTGTTGGCAATTATACAGAACAAGACATTAAAGAAGCAGCAAAGGCATTTACAGGTTGGTCTTTTAAAAATAATGGAGATTATTATCTTAGAGAAAAACAACATGATTATGCAGAAAAAAGATTTTTTGGTAAAACAGGTAATTTCAATGGTGATGATATTATAGATATAATTTTAGAACAAAAACAATGTGCAAAATATATTTGTACAAAGGTTTACAAATATTTTATTAATCCTATTGTTGATAAAAAAAGACTAAACGAAATTACAGATGTCTTTTATAAAGATTATAATATCAGTAATTTAATGAGCTATATTTTTAAATCGAAATGGTTTTATGAAGATGTTAATATTGGAGTTAAAATAAAATCTCCTGTAGAATTATTAGTTGGTATTCAAAAAATTGTACCTGTTTCTTTTGATAAAAAACAACAATTAATCTATTTACAAAAAATGATGGGACAAGTATTACTATACCCAGATAATGTTTCTGGTTGGCAAGGAGGTAAAAGTTGGATAGATTCTAACACCTTAATGTTTAGAATGAAATTATCTGCTTTATTACTTAACAATGCAATAATTGATTTAGATGAAAAAGGAGATTTCGAAGATACATTTGATAAGTACTATAAGAAAGTAAAACAAAGAAGTAAATACTTAAAAACAACCAAAAACTGGGGGCAGTTTGATGCTAAACACAAAGATTTATACCCCAAAGAATTAACTGATTTGTTAATTCTATCAAAAATAGATACAGACACAGTAAGTTTTCTTGAATCACTACAAGTTAAATCAAACCGAAATTTCTGTATACAATTAATGTCAATTCCAGAATATCAACTTTGTTAAACTAAAATTATGGAAAGAAGAGATTTTTTAAAACAAAGTACGTTAGCAAGTAGCTTATTTTTTGTTCCGAATTTTGTAAAAGCTTTTGAGAATGTTTCTAAAGATACATTTAAACATAAAAAGTTGGTTATTATTCAATTATCAGGTGGTAATGATGGTTTAAATACAATTGTGCCTTATACAAACGATGTTTATTTTAGAAATAGACCAAAACTTTCTATTCCCAAAAATAAGATTATAAAAACCACAGATGAATTAGGTTTTCATGAAAGTTTAGCTCCGCTAAAAAATTTATATGATCAAGGTTATCTTTCTATAATTAATAATGTTGGGTATCCAAACCCTAATAGATCTCACTTTAGATCCACAGATATTTGGCAAACAGCCAGTAATTCAGACGAATATTTAAATTCGGGTTGGGTGGGTAGATTTATAGATAAATATGGTAAAAATCCATATGCTGCAATTGAGTTAGATGATAGTCTTTCTTTAATTATGAAAGGAGAAAATATGAACGGAATTGCAACAAAAAATCCAAGAGTTTTATTTGGCAATACTCAAACTCCATTTTTTAATAAAATATTAAAACAACAAACAGAAGCCCATTTAAGCGAGCATAACTTGGGTTATTTGTACAAAACAATGATAGAAGCTAAATCGTCTGCTAAATATATTTACGAGACTTCTAAAACCTATAAAAGTAATTTAGATTACCCAAATAATCCTTTTGCCAAACAATTAAAAACAACAGCAGAATTTATAAATTCTGATTTAGATAGTAAAGTATATTATGTTTCTATGGGTGGTTTTGATACCCATGCAAATCAAAATATTAAGCATAGTAAATTATTAAAAACCTATAGTGAAGCAGTAGAAGTTTTTGTAAAAGATTTAAAGAAAAATGATAGTTTTAAAGATACTTTAATTCTCACATTTTCTGAATTTGGTAGGCGAGTGCAACAAAATGCTGCAGGTGGTACAGATCATGGAGCAGCAAATAACATCTTTCTAATTGGCGAAAATTTAAAGAAAAAAGGTTTTTATAATGATGCTCCAGATTTATTAAACTTAGACAAAAACCGAGATTTAATACACACCATAGATTTTAGGTCTGTGTATGCCACAATTTTAGACAGATGGCTGCAGGTAGATGATGCATCAATTTTAAATAAATCTTTTAGTAAACTAGATTTTATTTAATAAAGACTCATAAAACTATTTCTTTTTTAAAGAAGAAGCTCTAATAATTAAATCAGAATCAAGAATAATTTTATTTAATGACTGTTCTATTTTTGGTTTTTTAGTGTATTCTAAAAAAGTTTCAGCAGCAATTCTACCTATTTTATAACTATGCTGATTTACACTTGTTATGCTAGGTGTAACCATTGCAGAAAAAGGCTCATCACCAAAACCAACTAAAGCAATTTCGTCTGGTATTTTAACTTCTTTTTCTTGTAAAACTTGCAAAGCACCTAAAGCTGCATAATCACCAGCTACATATACTGCATCTGGTCTATTATCTAAAGCTAAAAGTTGTTCCATTTTTTTTCTACCATCTTTTACAGTTAAATCACTTTCTATTAATAGTTCTTCATCTAAAGGCAGATTATGTTTTTTTAAAGCATCAATATAACCTCTAATTCTATTATTAAATATTCTAGTTCTTTTAAAACCACCAATATGTGCAATTCTTTGGCAACCTTGTTCAACCAAATGATTTACAATAATATGGCTACTATTATAATCATCAATACCAATATAATCTACATTTAAATCATTTTCACCACGATCAAAAGTAATTAATGGTATGCCAGCAGTTTTAATTTTTTCGTAAAACTCTAAATTTACAGTTTCATTAGCCATAGATGCAATAATACCATCAACCTGAGTATAAAGTAAGGCATCAATATTTTTACATTCTTTTTCAAAAGACTCATTAGATTGAGTTATAATAATGTTATAGCCTTCTTCATTTAAAACCTCTTCTATATTATGTATAGTTGCAGAAAAGAAATTGCTATTGGTTTTAGGTACAATTACACCCACTAATTTACTTTTTCCACTTCTTAAGGCACTAGCTAAATGATTAGGTTGATAATTCAAGTTTTTGGCAACTTGTCTAACCGCTTTTTTAGTTTTTTCACTTATTCTAGAGTCGTTATGTAATGCTTTAGAAACAGCAGCAGCAGAGATATTTAGCACATTAGCAATATCTTTTATAGTAGTTTTGTTTTTTTTTACCAAAATTTTATATCTTTGCTTAATCGTTTAAACAAATATACAGTTTATTTCATACAATCAAAACTAATAACAGATTATGTGTTTTGATTTTATTTTTAATTATTGTTTAAACGTTTAACCAATAAGATTTATAATTAATTAATACTAAGAAATGGGTAAAGTAGTAACATTCGGAGAGATCATGTTAAGATTAGCTCCTCAAGGATTTTTAAGATTTTCACAAGCAAATAATTTCGACGCTATTTATGGTGGAGGAGAATCTAACGTAGCAGTTTCATTAGCAAACTATGGTGTAGATGTAGATTTCGTAACTCGTTTACCAAAGAATGATATTGGTGAGTGTGCAATGATGGAAATGAGAAAACGTGGAGTTGGAGTTGATAAAATTGTTTATGGTGGAGACAGATTAGGAATCTATTTCTTAGAAACAGGTGCTGTATCTCGTGGTTCTAAAGTAGTTTATGATAGAGCGCACTCTGCAATTGCAGAAATAGAATCTGGTATGATAGACTGGGATGCTGTTTTTGAAGGTTGTGAGTGGTTTCACTGGACAGGTATTATCCCTGCAATTTCTCAAGGAGCTGCAGATGTAACTTTAGAAGCTTTAAAAGCTGCAAGTGCTAAAGGAATTACTATTTCTACAGATTTAAACTACAGAGCTAAGCTTTGGAAATTCTGTGACGATGCTCACAGAGAAAAAATAATGACAGAATTAACTTCTTACTGTGATATCGTTTTAGGTAATGAAGAAGATGCAGAAATGCACTTTGGTATTAAACCAGAAGGAATTTCTGTACAAACAGAAGGTCATAACGTAAAAGCAGAAGCATTTTTATCAGTTTGTGAGCAAATGATGAAAAAATTCCCAAGAGCTAAAAAAGTAATTACTACTTTAAGAGGTTCAATTTCTGCATCTCACAATACTTGGGCAGGTGTTTTATATGATGGAACAACTTTATACCAAACACGTCAATACCAAATTACAGATATCGTAGATAGAGTTGGTGGTGGAGATTCATTCATGGGAGGTTTAATCTACGGATTATTAAAATACCCAGAAGATGATCAAAATGCATTAGACTTTGCAGTAGCTGCATCTTGTTTAAAACACACAATTAAAGGTGATGCTAACTTAGCAACAGTTGCAGAAGTAGAAAAATTAATGGGAGGTGATGCTTCTGGTAGAGTAGCAAGATAAGATTATGGCACAGTTTACAAGAATAGAAGTAGCACAAATAATGAAAGACACAGGGATGGTTCCTTTGTTTTTTCATAAAGATATAGAAGTAAGTAAAAAAGTTTTAAAAGCTTGTTACGATGGTGGAGCAAGACTTTTAGAGTTTACAGCACGTGGAGATTTTGCTCACGAAGTTTTTGGTGAGTTAACAAAATATGCTATTGCAGAATTACCAGGTATGGTAATGGGTGTAGGTTCTGTAACAGATGCTGGGCAAGCATCTTTATACATGGCTTTAGGAGCAAATTTTATTGTAACTCCAGTATTAAGAGAAGACATTGCAATAGCTTGTAACAGAAGAAAAGTACTTTGGTCTCCTGGTTGTGGAACTTTAACAGAAATTACAAGAGCAGAAGAATTAGGATGCGAAATCGTAAAACTTTTCCCTGGTGATATTTACGGACCACAATTTGTAAAAGGTATTAAAGGCCCACAACAATGGACCTCTATTATGCCAACAGGTGGTGTTGCACCAACAAAAGAAAACTTATCAGCTTGGTTTGCTGCAGGAGTTACTTGTGTAGGTATGGGCTCTAAATTAATGGCTAAAGATGCTGATGGTAATTTCGATTTAGCAAAAATTGAAGAAAAAACTAGAGAAGCATTAAACATTATAAAAGATTTAAAAAGCTAGTTAAAATTTGAATTAATTAACTACAAAACTCCAACTGAAAAGTTGGAGTTTTTTTATTCGTAGCTATTTCCTGCTTTCGTTACTCGCTTTTTTTTCGTACCTCAAAAAAGAGCTCAGACAAACCACTCAATCAGGGCTAAACTTGTTTGTTGTTTATCATCTTGATTTTAAGGCAGATTGCTAGTTTATTAAGTATTCAACAAAAAATCACGAACTTTGTGAATATCAAACTAAAATAATTATGATTAAAAAACTAAATCAAATAAGTGTAATTCTAATATTCACTTTTATTTTATTTAGCTGTAATAGCAATTCTAAAAACAACACTTTTAAACTAAAAGAAGGAGATTTACTATTTCAAAATACAGGAACAGACGACATAGATAATGCCATTAAAAACGTAACAGCAACTTCAATTGCCAAAAACTATTCGCATGTTGGTATAGCAATGAAAGAGAATGGAAAATGGTATGTGGTAGAAGCAATTCCGAAAATAGGAATTAGTCAAACACCTTTAGATAAGTTCTTAAACAGACATAAAAACAAACACAACAAATCGCAAACTACAGTTGCAAGAATAGATAGCGTTTATCAACCTTATATTTCTAAAGCAATTGCATACGGACTTGAAAGAATAAATACACCTTATGATGATATTTTTTTATGGGATAACAGTTCATATTATTGCTCAGAATTAGTTTATAAAATGTTTTCTTCTCAAAATTTGTCTAAAGAAGTTATTCCTTTTCTTACACATCCAATGACGTTTAATGATAGTACAGGGAAACCAATGGAGAGTTGGGTAAAATATTACAAAACACGTAATCATCCAATTCCAGAAGGAATAGAAGGTACAAATCCTAATTTAATGGCTAGCAGTCCTCATATCATTTTTATACACGATTATGAAAAAGAATAAAATCGTTATCTTTAATTCACTTTAAATTCTAAAAAAATGAAAGTTACTGCAGAAAAAAACGAAAAAGTTGCCAATATGATTTTTGGATCGATTTATCCTCTTTACTGGAATAGATTAGAAAAAAACGGAAGAACAAAAGAAGAGTTTCATCAAGTATTAGAATGGTTAACAGGTTTTAATCAAGATAAATTACAATCTTTAATCGATGAAAAAGTAACCTTTAGAGAATTTTTTGAGCAAGCAAAAATGCATCCCAATGCAAATATGATTAAAGGAGTGGTTTGTGGTTACAGAATTGAAGAAATTGAAGATGAATTTGAAGTCTATAAAAAATGTAGACAAATGGAAAAGCTAATAGATGAATTAGCAAAAGGCCGTAAAATAGAAAAGATTTTACGTTCTTAAATATTAGATAGATTTTTTCTTGATTTTATTTACCTTGCAATAAAAAGCTAAAATGCCTAAAAATCATGAATTAGAAACTGCCCTTAATTTTATCAATAAAATAGATAAAAATATTTTTATCACAAGTAAAAACAGTTTTTTACATAAAACTAAATACATCTATTATTTTTTCTTAATATGTATTCTTGCTTGTAAATCAGAAAATTTAGATATAAAAAATCCACAAATCCAAACTGTTAAAATTAATGGTACTAGTGATGAAAAAGGATTTAATATTAACATTACTATTCAAGACGATTCTCTTTTATATGTAACAAGATTTAAGGACATTAAGAAAGAAGTTAATGGAGATGCAATAACAAGAACATTACAAAATATTAAAAACCCTAAGCTCTTAGAATTTAATTCTTTTGGAGAGAATACTTACTATAGAACTAGAATAATAGTTACTCCAGGAGATAGTGTAAGTTATACCTTAAAGAATGGAAAACTAGAATTTACTGGAAAAAACCAGGAACATTATAACTTTTATTTAGAAATGGATAGAGATTATGATGCTTGGAGTAAGCTTTATTTAAATAAATACAATCCTGATTTTAAAAAATATAAACATCAATGTGATTCTTTATACAATAAAAGGTTAACTTTTTTTAATAACTATGTAAAAAATCATCCAACTGTTTCTGAGGAGTTTAAAAAGATAATTCAAAATGATTTACGTTTAGAATATTTAGTAAACGTTATTAGACCAAGATCAGAGATACAATCTAGTTGGAGTGTAAATACTATTGAAGATATTAATAGTATTTATGAAAGAGCAGACAAACAAGAAGGTGATTTTTTTGATATTAATGGATACCTAAATAATATTACTCTCGAAGATGTCAATAAACCAGAATATATTAGCTATTTGTATTTTCAAATGAGTATTGTTCCTTTAATTAGACAATATTTTGTAAAAAGTAACGAAATTCCGTTTTCTATAGCTTCTTTTAAAGAAGAATTGGCTTTTCTAAAAAAGAATTTTGATCAATCAATTGTAGATTACGCAACAGGAGATTTAATTAGAGATTATTTTAATCAAGGTTTTGGTAAGGATAAGAACACTGCAGAGTTTATGAAAAACACTATTAAAGTGTACAAAGAAAGTATTAAGGTTGCTTCTACAATACAAACAATGGAAGATATAGAGCAAGAATTAAATACAACAAATAAAAAACTACCAAAAGAATTGAACGAGCTTGTAATAAATTTATCAAAAGACACCATAAATTTTAATTACAATTTAAGACAGAAAAAGATAAAAGTAATTGATTTTTGGGCAAGTTGGTGCCAACCTTGTATAGAAGAAATTATTATTTCAAAAGACAAAAGAGAACAAATAGCATCTAAATATAATGTAGATTTTTTGTATTTATCTATTGATAGAGATACTCAAAAATGGATTGATAAGAGTATTGATTTATATGAGTTTTTACCAGATATAAAACAGTTTAAAACTATAGATTTTAAAAAGTCTAAATTGATTAAGTTTTTAAACCTTAGGAGTAGTGTGGGTATTACAATTCCAAGATATGTTATACTTGATGAAAATAATATGATAATTGATAATAATGCTCCTAAACCCTCTAAAGATAATTTTGAAAGTATAATTAGTAAGATTTCAAAATAAATAATTAATAATTTACCTTGCATCAAAAAGTAAAAAATGCCAAAAAATCCTGAATTAGAACTTGCGTTAAATTTTATTGATAAAACAGACAGAAATCTGTTTATTACTGGTAAAGCAGGTACAGGAAAAACTACTTTTTTACACAAAATAAAAAGTGATTCATTAAAAAGAATGGTAATTGTTGCACCAACAGGTGTTGCAGCAATTAACGCAAAAGGTGTTACTGTGCATTCGTTTTTTCAAATGCCTTTTGGACCAATTTTACCAGATCAGATTGCAAATACAAATCAGCAGCGTAAGTTTTCTAAAACAAAAATTGATATTATAAAATCCTTAGATTTAGTAATTATAGACGAAATTTCTATGGTGCGTGCAGATTTATTAGACGGTATAGATCAAGTAATGAGGCGTTATAAAAACCGAAATAAAGTTTTTGGTGGCGCACAAGTTTTAATGATTGGAGATTTGCAACAATTAGCTCCTGTTGTAAGACCAAATGAATGGAGTTTACTAAGAAATCATTACGAAACTGTCTATTTTTTTAGCTCTAAAGCTTTTCAAGAAGCCAATGTAGTTTCTATAGAATTAAAGCATATTTATCGTCAGAAAAACGAAGATTTTATTACCATTTTAAATGAAGTCAGAAATAGTAATTTATCAGAAAAATCTGCTAAAATTTTAAATGAAAGGTATAATCCAGAGTTTTCACCAACCAAAGACGATGGTTACATCACCTTAACAACACATAATAAAAGAGCCAATTTAATCAACAATTCTGAGCTGAATAAAATTAAATACCAAAGCCATTTTTTTGATGCAGAGGTTTCAGGTAAATTCAATGAAAACGCTTATCCAAATGACGAGAAATTAGAGTTAAAAGTTGGTGCTCAAGTAATGTTTATCAAAAATGATTCATCACAAGAAAAAAGATATTTTAATGGTAAAATAGGAATTGTAACCGATATTTCTAGAGAAAATGTTACTGTACAATGTGCCAACGAAATAGATGAAATTGTTACAGAAAGAGAAAATTGGGACAACGTAAATTACTCAATTAACGAAGAAACCAAAGAGATTAAAGAAGATGTTATTGGTTCTTTTTCTCAAATTCCTTTGCGTTTGGCTTGGGCAATTACCATTCATAAAAGTCAGGGTTTAACTTTCGAAAAAGCCATTATAGATGCAGAAGCTTCATTTGCGCACGGACAAACGTATGTAGCTTTAAGTAGGTGTACTTCTTTAGAAGGGTTGGTTTTAAAAACGCCAATTACTAGCAACGCAATTATTAACGACCAAACTGTAAGTGTTTTTAATGAAAGTGTAGAAGAAAATCATCCTGATGAAACTGTTTTAAATGCTTCAGAAAAAGAATTTCAACTCAATTTAATTTCAGAATTATTCGATTTTCAACCATTTTTGTATCCATCAACTAGGTTAATAGACATTTTTTATAAAAATCAAACCAGTATTAAAGGTGATGTTATTGATCATTTACAAACCATAAAAGATGATGGAGTTGTAGCTTTAATGAAAGTTTCTAACGGATTTAAAAATCAATTAAATAAAATTTCGGAAGACAATGTCCTACCAGAAAATAGTTCTCAAATTCAAGAACGATTTACAAAAGCTGTAGATTATTTTTTAAATCAGACTAAAAATAACATTTTAAAACCATTAAATACAATTGAATTTTCTTCGGATAATAAAGCTGTAAAAAAAGATTTTACCACTCAGTTTGATTCTTTACAAGAAAAATTACTCGAAAAGTTATTTGCTTTAAATAAAATGACAAACGGATTTAAGGTTCAAGAATATTTAAAAGTTAGAGCTAAAGCTGTTTTACAAAAATCTGCTCCAACAGTTAAAAAGAAAAAATTATCTACCAGAAAAGATCCTTTGTTAGCTTTAAAATTACGTGAATTGCGTGATGAAATTCGAATAAATGAAAACATACCCGCTTTTCAAATTTTTACTCAAGAAACTCTTTATGCAATGTGTGATGCTTTGCCAAGAACAGAACAAGAGTTGCTAAAAGTTAAAGGAATGGGTAAAACTCGTGTATCTAAATACGGAGAAGAAATTTTAGAGGTTATTGAACAATATTGCAAAGAAAACGGAATTAATAAATTTAATGAGCAGAAAAAAGAAGATAAAAAACCAACCAAACAAATTAGTTTTGAGCTTTTTAAATCTGGCTTATCTATAAAAGAAATTGCCAAAGAGCGCAGTTTAACAGCAGGTACCATAGAGAGTCATTTGGCGAGTTTTATTCCTTCAGGCGATGTTGATATTTTAGAATTGATAGATATTAAAAAGTATAAAAAAATCTTGAAATCAATTGAAGAAACTGAGTTTAAAAACCTCACAGAACTCAAAGAAAAAGTAGACAACTCTTTTAGTTTTATGGAGTTAAGAATGGTTTTGTTGTCTATGGAGAATTAGAATTATTAGTAGCTATTTCCTGCTTTTCATTATATCTTTTTTTGTGAAAAACAAAAAAAGGATACCATTACAATCAGGGCTAAACTTTTTTGCCAACTATTTGTACCCCCTAAAAAACAAGTAATTACAAAAGATTTTCTTAACTTTAAAACATCAACCAAAAACTATAAATATGAAATTAGGTGCATTTTCTAGCAGTTTAGCTGTAAAAGACATTCATAAATCAAAAGCGTTTTACGAAAAATTAGGCTTTTCTGTTTTTGCAGGCGAAATTGAAAAGAATTATCTCATTATGAAAAATGGCAATGCTTTAATTGGTCTTTTTCAAGGAATGTTCGAAAACAATATTATGACGTTTAATCCTGGTTGGGATGAAAATGCCAACAAGTTAGGTGAATTTGATGATGTAAGAACCATTCAAAAACACTTAAAACAAGAAGGTGTAACTTTACAAACAGAAGCAGATGAAACAACTTCAGGACCAGCAAGTTTTGTAGTTTTAGATCCTGATGGAAATGCAATTTTAATAGATCAGCATGTTTAGGATTTAATTTAATTAAAAATAATTATTCTTCTAAAATTAAGGGTAAGAAGGCTAATAAAATGATAAAACTTGTAATTATTAAAGAGATAATTAAAGGTTTTGTAATACTTTTTGATTTATAATTCAAATCTTTGTTTAAGTTTTTATTCCAAAATAAACCTGTTAAAATAGAAGCTCCAAAAAGATTTAAAGTTAAAGACAAAAAGAATTGTATGTGTATAGTGTTTACAATAATGTAGATTGCAATTGTGTAAAGAATTCCAAAAATAAGCACTTGAATTCTTGCCTTTGGTTTATCCATTAGTTTTAAATTGTACATCATTAAAACTGCACCAAATATTACACTAAAAAATATCGAAAACCCTTTTATTGCATTTTTAGAATACAAAACAGGTAGTTCAAATTCATCAAAAACACTATCAGTTCTAATGTTTTCTTCTTTTGCTACTACAATATTTTCTTGTGACTTTTGATCAACAACTGCTTCGTTGATAGCACCAGCGTTTTCAGAGATTATTTCTCTTTTTTCGAGTTCCCAAATTACTGCTTGGATTGCTGCATCTGTATATTTGTATTTGTTTTCTAAGATGTTTTCTAATTCAGCATTAGATTTTTCACTAAATTTTAATGAGAAATTATTCTTTTTCATAAGTTTTTTTATCCTGTAACTTCAACCAATTTATTTCTGTAAGCAGTTAATAATTTCGATTTAGAAATAAATCCAACATAAGTATTGCCTTTAATTACAGGCAAATTCCAAGCACCACTAACTTTAAACTTTTTCATTACTTTTTCTACAGAATCTGTATGATGAATAATTTCTGGAGCTGCTTTCATAAAGGTTTGCACAGTTGTTGTAGTGTACATTTCTTTATCGAACATAATGGGTCTAATATCGTCCATTAAAACAATTCCTAAAAACTGATTTTCTTCGTTTATCACCGGAAAAAGATTTCGTGTAGATTTTGCAACCGCTTTTTTTAGCATATCACCCAATAACATATCTGGATATACCTTTTTAAAATTGGTTTCAATTAGGTCGTCAATTTGCATCATCATCATTACATTTTTGTCTTTGTTATGTGTAATGAGTTCTCCTCTTTGTGCTAATTTGTAAGTGTAAATTGAATTAGAGATAAAGTATTTGGTAAAGGCAAAAGAGATGGCTGCAACTAACATTAAGGGAACAAACAAATCATAACCACCAGTAATTTCTGCAATTAAAAATATGGCTGTTAAAGGCGCATGTAAAACTCCAGCCATTAAACCTGTCATACCAATTAAGGTAAAATTGGCTTCAGAAACTTGAAAACCTAAACCCATATTATTTATGATCTTAGCAAAGGCATTTCCAAGCGCACTTCCCATAACCAAAGTGGGTATAAAAATTCCGCCAACTCCACCAGCTGCAAAAGTGGTACTCATGGCTATTGCCTTAAAAAAAGTAATTAGTAATAATAGAATTATAACAATCCAAATATTGCTTTCATCAAAAGAAAAAGGTGTGTTACCAATAGCAGCAATGTGATTGCCTTTTAATAAATTATTGATTAAACCATAACCCTCACCATATAAAGAAGGCATCAGAAATAAAATAAAACCGATAATTAAACTACCAATAATTAATCTTTTAAAACGATTATCAAACTGATAAAAAAACTTTCTAATTAGAAAATATACTTTAGAGAAATACACAGAAATAATGCCTGTAAAAATTCCGAAAATAGCATAAAAACCTATTTCACTAATATCAAATTCATCATTTAGCTCAAAACCTAATAAAACATCAGAACCTAAAAAGAAATATGATGTTATAATTGCAGAAACAGAAGCTAATAACAAAGGCACTAAAGAAACAAAAGCAATATCTAAACTAAAAACCTCTAAAGCAAAAACAATGCCTGCAATTGGGGCTTTAAACATAGAAGACATAGCACCAGCAGTTGCACAACCAATTAACAACATTCTTGTTTTGGTGTTCATATGAAACAGCCTAGAAGTATAAGAAGCTAAAGCTGTACCAGCACTAACTGCAGGGCCTTGCAAACCTACAGAACCCCCAAAACCTACTGTAATAGGTGCAGTTATTAAAGAGGCAAAAATGTTATATTTTGGTATAATTCCTTTTCTTTTAGAAATGGCATATAGTGTTGTAGAAATTCCATGGCCAATATGTTTTTTAAGCCAAGTTTTTTTGATGATGGCAACTATAAATAAACCAATAATTGGAAAAATAAAATACAGTGAACTTTTGTAACTTTTAAAAAAATCTATAGATAAAAGCAGTTGAATATAATGCGTTAAATTTTTTAAAGTTACTGTACCCAAACCAGCTAAAAAGCCAACTAAAATACTTAAGATATATACAAACCTACGCTCTGAGATATTTTTATATCTCCAAAGTAAAATTCGTTTTAGGTATTTGTTTTTGGTTGGCATTGTTGTTAGAGCTAATGTGCTTTAATTTAAATACAAAACTACGGATATTTAATTTTGATTTTATGAGAAAAGACAGCTTTTAAAAAACTAACTTTTTACATATACTAACGATTTCTATTGCTTTACGTTCATTTGTAACCTCTAACTAAACATATGTTTCTATAAATTCTCCATTTTTACTGAGATTTTTTTAAGCTATATGCATATGATAATACTTATAATCATTTTTAAACGACTACAATCGTTTACAACCGAAAGTAATTGCTTTGTAACCGAATAAAATTTGTGATCTATTGCACCTTTGCAGTGTTGAATGGAACTAATGAAATTCGACACAATTTAAAACTTATCTTATGAATACGTTAAGAAACAAAGTACAGTTAATTGGTAGACTAGGTCAAGACCCAGAAATAATTACTTTTCAAGATGGTAATAAAATTGCAAAATTCTCTTTAGCTACAGATGATAGTTACAAAGATAAATCTGGTAATAAAGTAGAACGCTCTTATTGGCACAATTTGGTTGTAAAAGGAGGTTTAGTAAAAGTTGTAGAAAACTATGTAACAAAAGGAAAAGAAATAGCTATAGAAGGTAAATTAACAAATAGATCTTATGAAACTAAACAAGGCGAAAAAAGATATATCACAGAAGTTTTAGTGAATGAGCTGTTAATGTTAGGTAGTAATTAATCTTTTCAAAAAAGCCTTGATAGTAACATCAAGGCTTTTTTTTAACTCACTTTTTCTAATTCTAATTCAAGTTTAATTACCATTAACAATTCAGATTCATCAAAATAAGTTACAGAATTGGCAATTTTAAGAGCAGTTTTTAAAATTAAACTTTTAATACTCTCAGTAAATAAAGAAGGATGCTCATTTTTAAAATCTAAAAATTCTTGATAACAAGAATTAGAATCAAAAAAACCTTCATTATTTAACCAATCAAAAACAGTTTCTATTTGATAGGCTGCATCAGAATGATAATCATCATTTACAGCATCAATTTTTGTCCATTTATTTTTTACAATTTTCTTTAATGCCTTAAATTCAATCTCTTCAACTACATTATCTGCTGCTGCAATAGCATAAAATAATTTACCTAAGTTTTCATAAAAAGAGATAATTGTATTTTTTGCTGGTTTCATCATAATAATAAACTTTAATACTGCTTAAAAACTAATAAGCTGTTGTTTTAATAGTTTAAAATTAATCTGTTTTTTTCTTTTTTAATCTGATAAAAATCATTGTAATAAATTCTTATAAGTTGTATTTCGTTGTTTTAAAAGCTTCGGTTTGCAGCAATAATTTGTTAAAAACATCTTAATTTTTTTTGATTTAACTTTAGTATCATATTCAAAAAATAATTTTTAGTAACTTACAACATCAATTTAAAAAAATCACTTTCTATGCCAAATTATAAGCTACATATTAACGGAAAACAACGTTCTGTAACAGCTGATGAAGACACACCTTTACTTTGGGTTTTAAGAGACGAACTTAATTTGGTAGGTACAAAATTTGGTTGTGGTATTGCACAATGTGGTGCATGTACTGTACATATAGATGGCATTGCAACAAGAAGTTGCCAAATGCAGGTTTCTATTTTAGAAGATGTAAAAATCACTACAATAGAAGGTTTGTCTGATGATGGTAAACACCCTGTACAAGAAGCTTGGGCAGAGATTGATGTTCCACAATGTGGTTATTGTCAAGCTGGGCAAATAATGACAGCAAGTGCATTTTTAAGCGAAAATAAAAACCCTTCTTCAGAAGAAATTAGAGAAGCAATGCATGGTAACATTTGTAGATGTGCATCTTATAATAGAATTGAAAAAGCAGTAAAAGTGGCTGCTGATAAATTATCATAAACCATCTAAATCTGAAAAAAATGAAATCTCAATTGAATACAAATTTTAGTAGAAGAAATTTTTTAAAAACATCAGCTTTAGCAAGTGGAGGTTTATTAATAGGTTTTAATTTTTTAACAGCATGTAAGCCAGAAGCCAAAATGCCTGTAGATATTAATAACCTTAATTTTAATGATTTTAATGCTTTTATTAAAATTTCTGATGAAGGTTATGTAACTATTTTTTCTCCAAATCCAGAAATTGGGCAAGGTGTAAAAACGGCTATGCCAATGATTATTGCAGAAGAATTAGATGCTGATTGGAGTAAAGTAAACGTAACACAAGGCGCTCTAGATACTAAAAATTTTAGCAGACAACTTGCAGGGGGTAGTCAATCCATTCGTTTTGGTTGGGATGCTTTAAGACAAACAGGTGCAACAGCAAAGCAAATGTTAATTAATGCTGCTGCTATAAAATGGAATGTAGATGCAGCATCATTAAAAACATCAAAAGGAGTAATTACCAATGCAAAAGGAGCACAATTAACTTATGGAGATGTTGTAAAAGAAGCAGCTTTATTAGAAGTGCCAGAAAATGTAAAACTAAAAGAAACAAAAGATTATACCATAATTGGTAAAGATGCCATAAACGTAGATATTCATAAAATTATAACTGGTAAACCTTTGTTTGGCTTAGATTATAAAACAGAAAATATGATGATTGCTTCTGTTTTAAGACCACCAGCATTTGGTCAAAAATTGGTTTCTTTTGATGCAGAAAAAGCAAAACAAGTAACAGGTGTAATAGATGTTATAACAATAGGTGATAAAGTTAGAGAGTTTAATAATTCAGGTAAAAATAGTTGGACTTTTCAAATGTCTGAATCTGATAAAGTTGTTGTAATTGCAAAAAATACTTGGGCTGCCATAAAAGGTAAAAAAGCACTTTCTGCAAAATGGAAAACAGATTCTGAAGTTGAAAGTACAGAAAAGCATGATAAAATTTTGACTAAAATTTTAGATGGCAATAAATTAAATACAAGAAGAGAAGATGGTAATATTAAAAGTGCTTTTGCTAAAGCAGATAAAATAGTTGAGAAAATCTATCACTCCCCATTTTTACCTCATAATTGTATGGAGCCAATGAATTTTTATGCTGATGTTACATCTGAAAAGGTTCATTTAGCAGGGCCAGTACAAACACCAGAAGCTGCAGAAGGTGTTGTTGCAGATATGTTTGGTGTAGATAAAGAAAATATTCATGTAGAAATGACAAGAATGGGAGGTGGTTTTGGTAGACGTTTGTATGGCGATTTTGTTTATGAAGCTGCAGAAATATCTAATGCTATTAAAAAACCTGTAAAATTAGTATCTACCAGAGAAGATGATATGACAACTGGTGTTTATAGGCCAGCAATTAAATATAGAATAAAAGCAGCTGTAAAAGATGGTAAAGTAACTGCTTATCATTTAAAAGAAGCTGCCATTAATGGAAATATGTATGGTTTAATTCCTAACTTTTTTCCTGCAGGTTGTATACCAAATTACAAAGTAGAAACTGCAAATTATAAAAGTAACATTACAACAGGTGCTTGGAGAGCTCCTTATACAAATTTTTTAGCCTATGCAGAGCAAAGCTTTTTTAGTGAGTTAGCACAAGAAATGGGTAAAGATCATCCAGAATTATTATTAGAATTATTACAAAATGTAAAAAATACTACAGATAATAAAATTCAATATTCTGGTCAAAGAATGGAAGACACTATTAAACTAGTAAAAGAAAAAGGGAATTGGGGTAAAAGAGAAGAAGGAGTTTACCAAGGTTTTTCAGCTTATTATAGTCATAATACTCATGTTGCAGAAATTGCAGAAATTGTTTTACAAGAAGGTTTACCAGTTATTAAAAAAGTTACTGCTGCAGTAGATTGTGGAATTTTAGTAAACCCAACAGGTGCAAAAAATCAAGTAGAAGGTGGTGTCTTAGACGGAATTGGCCATGCAATGTTTTCTGATTTTTCTTTTAAAGATGGCAAACCAGAATATAAAAACTTCGATAAATATAGGTTGATAAGGATGCAAGAAACACCAAAAGTTGAAGTTCATTTTGTGCAAAATAATTTATCGCCAACAGGTTTAGGAGAACCAGGTTTACCACCTGCAGGTGGTGCAGTTGCAAATGCTATTCATAATGCTTTAGGTAAACGTTTATATAGCCAACCTTTTATAAAAGAATTAAAAAAGAGTACTATTTTAGGGTAAAAAGTAGTTTTTGATTTAAAATATAAAATTGCCAAAATAATTAAACTTTGACAATTTTAATTGAATTACTTTGGGGGAAGCAATATTGTTTCTTTGTTAGGCGTACAAATATAGTTGGATAGTTGATTTTGAATTTTCTATTTTCGTTAAATTGAAGTATAAACTCTTTAATTTGAAAAAAGTAATCGTTAAAAGAAAATTTCTTGAGCCAGTCTAAAAGTATTAGAATGTGCATCAACAATTATATTAATGTCTTTTGAGTAACCACCACCCATAGAGCACATTACAGGTGTTTTTAAGTCGAAACAGGTTTGTAAAACAAAACGATCTCTTTCTTCACAACCTTTAATAGTTAAAGATAATTTACCTAGTTTATCAGATTCTAAAATATCTACACCACATAAATAATAGATAAAATCTGGTTTTTCTTGTTGGATTAGTTTTGGTAAAGTGTCTTTTAATATCGATAAATAAATACCATCTTTTGTATCATTTTCTAAAGCAATATCTAAATCAGATTTTTCTTTTTCAAAAGGATAATTGCCTTTTCCATGCATAGAAAAGGTGAAAACAGAAGTGTCATTTCTAAAGATTTCTGCAGTTCCATTTCCTTGATGTACATCTAAATCAACAATCAAGATTTTATCTATTAAACCTTTATTTTGAAGGTATTTTGCGCCAATTGCTTGGTCGTTTAACAAACAAAAAGCTTCACCTCTGTTCGAAAATGCATGATGTGTACCACCAGCAATATTCATAGCAATTCCATTTTTTATTGCAAATTCAGAAGCTTTCATTGTGCCATTAGCTATTATCATTTCGCGTTCTATGAGTACTTCTGATAAAGGAAAACCGATTTTTCTAGCCGCTTTTTGATTTAAGGTAATGTTTAATAAATCAAAAAAATATTCGGGTTCGTGTACTGTAAAAAAATGTTTGTTATTTGGTATTTCAGGTTCAAAAAAGTTTTCTGGTTTGCAAGTTCCTTCATACAATAATT
The DNA here is from genome assembly GCF_045063625.1 of Polaribacter sp. Asnod6-C07. NCBI lineage: Bacteria > Pseudomonadati > Bacteroidota > Flavobacteriia > Flavobacteriales > Flavobacteriaceae > Polaribacter > Polaribacter sp. Asnod6-C07. The sequence goes on from NZ_JBEFOF010000005.1 coordinate 1,393,504, forward strand.
GTTGAGGTAGCAAATCGTATTTTTCCATAGGAAAACGATGCCCTTCTTTTAAAGGATGATTGTAAATAGGATGGTATGCTATTTTTAGCATAAAGAATTTTAATTACAAATATAAAATCAATTTTCACAATGATTTTCTTGCTAAAATTATAACAAGAAAATCATCATCAAAAAAGTATAAAATTTATTTTCTAACTAACAGCCTGCCCATTTTTAACAGCTTTTTCAGGCTCAACAAATGCTAGTTTTCCATCAGGAGTATCTGTCATTAAAATCATTCCTTGGCTTTCTACACCTCTAATTTTTCTTGGTGCTAAATTCACTAAAACAGAAACCTGTTGACCAATAATGGCTTCAGGAGAAAAGCTTTCTGCAATACCAGAAACAATAGTTCTTGTATCTATACCAACATCAACTTTTAATTTTAAAAGCTTTTTAGTTTTAGCAACCTTTTCTGCTTCTAAAATGGTTCCAATTCTAATATCTAATTTTGTAAAATCATCAAACTCAATAGTTTCTTTTTGTGGTTCTACTACTTTATTTTCTTGTTCATTAGCCAATTTTGTAGCTTCTAATTTTTCTAATTGAATTTCAATTGTTTTGTCTTCAATTTTAGAGAATAATAATTCAGCTTTATTTATTTGATGATTCGCAGGAATTAAAACATCTTCTTCAGTTACATTTTCCCAAGAAACATTTTCATCAAGATTTAAAATTCCTTTTAATTTTGTTGATGTAAATGGTAAAAATGGCTCAGAAACAATAGCTAAAGCTGCAGAAATTTGCAAAGCAACGTACATAATTGTTTGTACACGTTCAGCATCAACTTTTATCACTTTCCAAGGTTCTTCATCTGCTAAATACTTGTTTCCAAGTCTTGCTAAATTCATTAATTCTTGGCTAGCTTCTCTAAATCTGTATCTTTCAATAGATTTTCCAATTACATTTGGAAACTCTTTTACAGCAGCTAAAACATCTTCATCTACTTCTGTAAAATCGTTTGGAGTTGGTACAATTCCTTGATAATATTTGTTGGTTAAAACCACAACTCTGTTAATGAAATTACCGAAAATGGCAACCAATTCACTATTATTTTTAGTTTGGAAATCTTTCCAAGTAAAATCGTTGTCTTTACTTTCTGGTGCATTTGCAGTTAAAGTATAACGTAAAACATCTTGCTGATCTGGAAATTCTTCTAAATACTCATGCAACCAAACTGCCCAATTTTTAGAAGTTGATAATTTATTACCTTCTAAATTCAAAAACTCGTTAGCAGGTACATTATCAGGTAAAATATAATCTCCATGTGCTTTTAACATACTTGGAAAAATAATACAGTGAAAAACAATATTGTCTTTCCCTATAAAATGTACCAATTTTGTATCATCTTTTTTCCAATAATCTTCCCAGTTTTTTCCTTCTCTTGCAGCCCATTCTTTGGTAGATGAAATGTAACCAATAGGTGCATCAAACCAAACATAGAGTACTTTTCCTTCTGCACCTTCTACTGGTACAGGAATTCCCCAATCTAAATCTCTTGTTACAGCTCTTGGTCTTAAACCATCTTCTACCCAAGATTTTACTTGTCCGTAAACGTTAGGTTTCCAATCATTTTTATGCCCTTCTAAAATCCATTTTCTTAAAAAATCTTCGTGTTTGTCTAAAGGTAAAAACCAGTGTTTAGTCTCTTTTACAGTTGGTACATTACCAGTAATTGCAGATTTTGGGTTGATTAAATCTGTTGCATTATGGCTTGTACCACAGTTTTCACATTGGTCTCCATAACTTTCTTCGAAACCACATTTTGGGCAAGTACCAATTACAAAACGATCTGCTAAGAACTGATTGGCTTCAGCATCGTACAATTGTGCTGTAACTTCTTCTACAAACTCACCATCATTATACATTTTTGTAAAAAACTCTGAGGCAGTTTCATGATGAATTTTAGATGATGTTCTAGAATAATTATCAAAAGAAATACCAAAATCCGCAAACGATTTTTTAATTATTGTGTGGTATTTATCAATAATATCTTGAGGAGAAACACCTTCTTTTTTAGCTCTCATTGGTATAGCAACTCCATGCTCGTCAGAACCACAGATGTACGCAACATCTTTGCCAGTTAAACGCAAATAACGTGCATAAATATCTGCAGGTACATACACACCTGCTAAATGACCAATATGAATTGGCCCATTTGTATAAGGTAAAGCTGCTGTAATTGTATATCTTTTTGGAGTATTCATCCTATATTTCTTAATTTTAAGTACTTATTTTTGAAGTGCAAAAGTACGAAAAAGCAATTTTTAAATTGAATTGAAATTAATACATTTACTTAAATAAAAAAATTGCTTATTTTGAAAATGAAATCTCTTCTTATTATGTTTCTATTGTTGATGTTCTCACCAATAAATTCACAAGAAAAACAAGATTCTATTAAGGTAAAAAAGAATCCCATTGTTTTTGCTGATTTTTTTTTAGGATATACTAATGGGTATGTTAAAGGTCTTGGAGTTGGTGGTACTTTGCAATATCAAAATAAAAATAATTTATACTCTTTTAGAGCTTTTGCAACATTTGATGATAGAGAGGTAGATTATAGAATTATTGTGCCTATTTCTGGTATAAGTAAAACTTTAGAAGAGTATGCTTTTTTGTATGGTAAAAGATTTATAGAAGACGGTTTTTCGTATCATTTTTCTGGAGGAATTTCTTATAACGTATATCAAGAAAAAGATAGAACCTTTATCTTTGATGAGGAACTTATACTAAAAGAATCTTATGTAGGTTTTCCTTTAGAAATAGGATTAAATTGGTTTAAAAATAAGAAAGAGAGATTTGGCGTTTTTTATGGGTTAATTCCTGTTGGAAAACCCACAGGATTTGCACGTTCTATGGGGTTAAAATTATATGCAAATATTGCTAAAAAATCATATGTTGGCTTGGGTTTAAGTTTTGGTTTAGGTTGGCATAAAATTTATGATAATGAAAAATAGTATTGTGTTTTTATTATTGTTGATGGTTTTCTCATCAACAATTGCTCAAGAAAAATTAGCAACTCCACCTTATTTAAAAACGGGGGATACAATTGCGATTGTTGCGCCTGCAGGTATTTTAAAACCAGGTAGAAAAGCTGTGGTTTTACAAGCTAAAAAGTTAGCAGAAAGTTGGGGTTTAAAAGTGGTTTTGGGTAAAAATATGTTTAATCAAGGGAATCATTTTTCTGGTACAGATGATGAACGTTGTCAAGATTTTCAAGAGGCTTTAGATAATAAAAACATTAAAGCAATTTGGGCTGCAAGAGGTGGTTATGGTTCTGTAAGAATTTTAGATAAATTAGATTTTACAACCTTTAAACAATACCCAAAATGGATTATTGGTTATTCTGATATTACTGCATTTCACAACCACATTCATAATTTAGGTGTTGAATCTTTACACGCAATGATGGCAACTAGTTTAGAAGAAAAACCTCAAGAAATTAAACAAACCATTGCAACTTTTAAAAAGGCAATTTTTGGTGATGAAATTTCTTATACTTTTCCAACATCAAAAGAGAATAGAGTTTTATCATCTAAAGTAATTGAAGGACAAATTATTGGTGGTAATTTGGCAATTTTAACTTCGATGTTGGGTTCTGAAAGTCAGTTAAACACAGAAAATAAAATTTTATTTATCGAAGAAATTGGCGAGTACAAATATTCAATAGACAGAATGTTGCAAAGTTTAAAACGCGCTCGTTATTTTACCAAAGTAAATGCAGTTGTTGTTGGTGATATGTCTTTAATTAAAAAGAATTCTACAAAATGGGGGAGTTCTATTGAGCAATTAATCTTAGAAGCTATTCCAGAAGATATTCCAGTTATTTTTAATTTTCCTGCTGGTCATAATGCAGACAATAGAGCTTTAATTTTTGGTAGAAATGCTCAAATAAATGTTGATGGAAATCAGACAGTTTTAAAGTTTAAATAACTGATTAAAATGGCAGAGCACAATGAACTTGGTAAAAAAGGAGAACAATTAGCCATCGATTTTTTAATTAAAAACGATTATAAAATCTTAGAAAAAAATTACAGATATTTAAAAGCTGAGGTTGATGTTATTGCTCAAAAAGGCGACATTTTAGCAGCTATTGAAGTAAAAACTAGAACATCTGCTTATTTTGGAAACCCAGAAGAGTTTGTAAATCCGAAGAAAATAAAACTATTAATTTCTGCAATCGATAATTATGTTGTAGAAAGAGATTTAGATATAGAAGTTCGTTTTGATATTATTGCAATTATCACCAATAAAAAAGAAACAAAAATAGAGCATTTAGAAGACGCTTTTTTACATTTCTAAATGCTAAAAATTGTAATTATTGTGTAATTTGTTTTATTAAGATTAAGAGAAATATCATCTCTATACGTATCAAAAGCTTTATAGAGATAATATTTTTTTGCCAAATTTTAAATTATTTATCTTTTAAAAACTCTTTAACATCGTTAATTTCATTAGGTTTTGCAATAATCTTTTTGTTCTTATCTAGAACAAAATAAGAAGGCGTAGAAAAAACTTGATAAGTTTGTGCGGTTTCATTTTCCCATTTGTTTAAACCTAAAACATTATGCCAACCTCTTAAATTACTTTTTTGATAATTATCCCAAACAAAAGTGTCTTTTTCTAAGGCAAAAGCAATTACTTTTAGATTAGGTTTGGTTTTCATATAAGTATATAATTCAGGAATTTCTCTTAAACAATGAGAACAACTTGTGCTCCAAAAAACCAAAACATAAGATTCAGCATCGTTTAAAGTTGATAGTTTAAATTTCTTGCCATTTTCTGTCCAAGAAAAATCTGGAGCAATTCTGCCAACTTCTGCAGCAAATAAAGCTTGTTTTTCTTCTTTAAATTTTGCGTCTTGTAAACTTGGAGATAGTTTGTTGTATTGGCTTTCAAATAAATAATCTATTATGTCTAAATTTTTTGCAGATTCGAACTGTTCTATTAAAAATTCTATAATATCTCTTTTATAAGACTCACTTTTAATTTTAGAAAGTATTGTTTCTATAGCATTTTTATGTAAGATTTGTTGTTGCTGTAAATCTTCTGAATAATTGATGTAAAATATATAATCTAAAATTCTGTTGGTTAAAAATGATGAATTTACCAAAGCCTTATTAGAAAAATCTAGTTTGTTAAAATAAGTGCCTTTAATGTTATCTAAATAAGCAGTAACTGAGGTTAAAATTTCTGAAGGATTATTTCTAGAACTCGCTTTTATAAATGGCGCAATAAACATGTCTTTAGCATCTTCAACATATTTATTTTGAATAGAATCTACATTTTTATAAGCTTGCTTATAAGAATCTTTTAAGTCTAAACTTGGGTCTTGTAAAACCGCAACTTGAGTAGAATCTAATTTTTGTTGTGCAGCTGTAATATCATTTAAATAATTGGCATAAAAAATGTTTTCTGAAGATTCAGAAAAAACAACAGATTGCTGTGGATACTCAGGATTAAAAATAAAAGAAACATTTTCTTTATTGTAAAAAAAGTCTATAAAACCTGCACCTTCTAAGTTATAAGTTGCTCTATAAGCACCTGGTTTTGCAGAAGAAGGTAATCTAATTTGAAAGCTACTAACAACTTCTTTTTTACCGCCAATTAAAACTGAATCTGTTTTAATTGTAGTGTTATTTACAAAAACTTGTTTTGTGCCTTCTAATTTGTATAAAATAAGCCAATCTGTTTTTATTTTCGGACTCATTGTACCTTTTACAATATGTTGCCCAAATGTAATTGAAGAAATTAAAAGTAACAGGAATAGTATTTTTTTTGTCATTTTATTCAATTTTTGTCTATAAACACTTTTTCAAGAAGTGTACCAAAAATACAGTTTCTCTATTAAAATGGGTATATTGTAACGTTAAATTAAACGATTATGTCTTTTAATGATAAAATTATCTGGATAACTGGTGCTTCCTCAGGAATAGGAAAAGCATTAGCTATTGAATTGTCTAACCAAAATGCAAAACTGATTTTATCATCTAGAAAAAAAGAAGGTTTAGAATTGGTAAAAAATCAATGTAAAAATAAAGAGGACGTAAAAATTGTTATTCTAGATTTAGAAGATTATTCTAATTTACAGCTAAAAGCTGATGAAGCTATTGCTGCTTTTGGTAAGGTTGATATTCTAGTAAATAATGGAGGTATTAGTCAGCGTTCTTTAATCTCAGAAACAAATATAGAAGTTGATAAACGTATAATGGATATTAATTTTTTAGGAACTGTGGCTTTAACAAAAGCTATTTTACCACATTTTATCAAAAATAAAAAGGGTCATTTTGTTGTAACTACAAGTATTGTTGGTAAAATAGGAACTCCTTTACGTTCTAGTTATGCTGCTAGTAAACATGCTTTACACGGTTTTTTTGATAGTTTACGAGCAGAACAACATCAAAATAAAATTAATGTAACCTTGGTTTGCCCAGGTTTTGTAAATACCAATGTTTCTAAAAATGCATTAACAGGAAATGGAACTCCTCAAAAAAAAATGGATGTTGCTACAGAAAACGGAATTCAGCCAGAACGTTTTGCAAAACTTATGGTAAAAGCTATTAAAAATAAAAAAGAGGAAGTTTATATTGCTGGTGCAAAAGAGAAATTAGGTGTTTATGTAAAACGTTTTTTGCCTAAAATATTCTCTGTTATGGTTCGTAAATTGAGTGTTACTTAATCTATAGTATATTAATTGTATTTATAAGTTAAAACCAATTATATAACTTTTGTTTATGTTTGATATTCTGAAGTAATTTATTACCCACAATTTTCTTTATTTATTTTCATTTTAAAGTTTTTCTGAACGAATTTTTAACTCTTTATTCATTTGTTCAAAATCCTTTTTTGTTTTTTCTAAATTTTTTGAAAACAAATTAACCAATATCCCTGTAAAATTTTCACTTTGCTCAAAAGTTGTAGTTCCGTTTTTATTATCAATTAGTTTAAATTTATGTTCGCCATCAAAAAGACCTTTAAACCAAAGGTAACCAAGCCATTTTAATTCTGTATTTTTATTAAATATTAATACAACAGGTTTAAAACTTAATCCTTGTAGTTTTATTTTAATTTGTTCACCAACTTTTACTTTTCCAGTAACTGATGTAATAAAGGAATTCCATTCGTGGTAATTCTCAAAATCTGTAAGTATTTTCCAGATTTTCTCTTTATTTGCATTTATTGTTATCGAAGTTTTTATTTGTTTTGCCATAAGAATTTATTTATCAGGCAAAGTTCGTGTCAAATTAAATTATTACTCTTGATAAAAATCAAGAATTTTTTTTATTTCTAATTCGACTAAAAGTTTCAGGAGACATTCCTAGCATTGATGCAATATATTGTAATGGAACGTGATTAAAAAGTTCTTTATGATTCTCGAAAAGCTTGTTATAACGTTCTTCTGAATTAAGAGATAAATGACTAAATACCCTATCTTCTAATTGAACAAAACAGCTAGCAATAAATTGTTTTTCCATTTCTGGCCAATTAGGTACTAACTTATTCAAAAGCTTATAATTTTCTTTTTCTATTGTGTAAAGTTTACAATCTGTTAAAGCTTGAATATTCCATTTTGCACGTTGTTTAAAATTAAAACTGTACAAATCTGTTATAAAATATCCTTTTGTTGAAATCCATTGAGTAATCTCTTTATTGTTTGCATTGGCATAAACTCTAATAAAACCACTTTGAACAAAACTCAGTTTTTCACAATAATGACCAGATTTTATAAAATATTCTCCTTTTTTTAGTTCACTTTCTTTGAATAAGGATGTTATATTATCCATATACTGATTTGTAATCCCAAAATAAGAAGTAATATATTTTTGTAATTCTGTCAATTTCTTAGAGTTCTTTTTTTCAATAAATTTAATATTGGATTTTGGCTAACTAAAATATTCTAAACTTTCAAAATAAGTTACAATAGCTTCTTTCATTAATACAGTTTGTTCGCCAGGTTTTAAATTAGGTAATTCTGTAAGTGTTTTATAATGTGGCCAGCCATCATCATCAAAATAATCGAATTCATAATAACCATAAGGTTCTAATAATTTACAAATGGCAATGTGCATCAGATTCATTTTTTCGTCTTTCTTAAACGCTCTATGACCTTGCCCTAATTCTTGAACACCAATTAAATAGATAATTCCATCTACATTTAACTCATCACCTTCAGAAAAATCTGTAGTTAATTTATTAACCAAAAACGACCATTTTTCTTTTAAATTACTCTCTTTAGACATATAAATATTTAAAGTGTAAAGATACAATCTGCATTTTTAATTTGTAAAAATTAGATGTAGATTTACACAAATTATTTAGAATGAATGTAATAGACATTGTAATTGCTGTAATATTAATTTTTGCTGCTGTAAGAGGTTTTATGACAGGTCTTTTTTCTTCAATTGCATCTTTAGTTGCTATTGTAGCTGGTGTGTTTTGTGCTATACACTTTTCTTATTATGTAGAATATGAATTGAATGATTCTGTTTTAGAATGGTCTCATCAAACTAATAAAATTGTAGCCTTTGCAGTTACTTTTCTGTTTGTAGTATTGGCAATAATTTTTGTGGGTAAATTGCTTACTAAGTTAGCAGATATTACTGCTCTAGGATTATTAAATAAAATTTTAGGAGCAATTTTTGGTGCTTTGAAATGGTCTTTATTGCTAAGTGTTATTTTTTTGTTGTTCGATAAATTTAATAAAACAATACCATTTGTAGATAAAGAAATGTTAGATAGTTCTGTACTTTACCATCCTGTAAAATCTATTGTACCTACTTTGTTTCCTGCAATTTTAGATGACGATAATCCGTCTTTAAAGTTTATAAAATAAGTTTCTATACTAAAAAAGGCTTGCAATTATTGCAAGCCTTTTTTATACTGTAAATTAAATTTATAGTAAAGTAACTTTTCCACTACTTAAGTGATAAACACCACCTATAATTTTAATTTCACCATTTTCTTCCATTTCTTTAAGAATAGGGCTTTTTTCTCTTATTCTGTCTATTGTTAAACTAACATTGTTTTCTATTGTTTTGTTTACAAAATCAGAATTAGAAGAATCATGCTTTCCTTTAATTTGAGATTCTGATAGTTTTACTGCAGGTTGAATATTGTCTAACAAAGAAGTTATATTTCCTAGTTCTACATGATCGCAAGCTGCTTTTACAGCTCCACAACTTTCATGACCTAAAACCAAAACTAATTTGCTTCCTGCAACTTTACAAGAATACTCCATGCTTCCTAAAATATCAGTATTTTCGAAATTACCTGCTACTCTTGCTACAAATACGTCTCCAATAGTTTGATCGAAAATTAATTCTACAGGTACTCTAGAATCTATACAAGAAAGTACAATTGCTTTTGGATGTTGCCCCTCTACAGTTTGTGAGATTAATGCTTTATGGTCTATAGTATGTACTTCGTCTCTAATAAAACGAGCATTACCTTCTATAAAATCTTGTAACACTTTCATTGGTGTTAATTGATCTTGTACTTCTTTTGTTATGGCTAAATTTCTATGTGGCATAATAAGTTTTTTTAATTTAATTCGTAATTTGTTTTAACTTAAACTGATATTAGACTTTGGGTTTTCATTAAAAAACTTAAAAAAGCTTTCTGGGTTTTCTAAAACACCTCTTTTAGACACTAATTTAATATCAATATTTCTTTCTTTTGCTTTAAAAAGAAAATCATCTAAAATTTCTATAATATCATTATCCAAATATCTTGTAGCTATTAAGTTTATTTCTAGATAAGTATCTTTTGGTAAACTATCTAATTCTTTTAAAATAGCACCTTTGTTAAAAAAGGTAACTTCTTCTGCAAGAGTCATTTTAATTTTATGTTTTCCATTACTCTTATCTTCAATATGTAAAAAGTGTGAGTTTTGGTAACTCTTTATTAAAATAACAATTATACCAACTAATAAACCTAAACCAATTCCGTATAATAAATCTATAAAAACAATACCTAAAACAGTTATTGTAAATGGTATAAATTGTTTCCATCCAAGATCGTACATTTTTTTAAATAATGCTGGTTTTGCTAATTTAAAACCTACAATAAATAAAATTGCTGCTAAAACAGAAAGAGGAATTTTATTTAAAAGTGTTGGAATTAAAATTACTGAAATTAATAATAAAAGACCATGAATAATCGCTGCTAATTTTGTTCTACCTCCAGATTGTATGTTAGCAGAACTTCTAACAATTACTTGTGTTATTGGCAAACCACCAATAAGACCAGAAATTATATTACCTGTACCTTGAGCAAATAATTCTCTATTTGTTGGTGTTACATTTTTATGCGGATCTAATTTATCTGTAGCTTCTACACACAATAAAGTTTCTAAACTAGCTACTAGAGCAATTGTAAAGGCTGTAACCCAAATTGTAGGGTTTGTAATTGCAGAGAAATCTGGAAAATTAAATTGACCTAAAAAGCTGTTAAAATCGTCTGGTACAGGAACAGCAACTAAGTGATCTGCAGAAATATTCATATTACTGTCTTTGGTAAAAATATAAAAGATTATACCCACAGCAACAGCAACTAAAGGTCCTTGTATAATTTGAAAAATCTTTCCTTTTTTAGATAATACATTAGACCATAAAAGTAATATTAACATAGATATTAATGCAATAACTGTTGCACCAATACTAACATTACCACTAATTAAAGCGTTTATTGCTTTTAATAGTTCTGTTAAGGTGTTTTCACCATCTATTTGTAAAAAGGCAAAATCTCCTTGAGGATCTTTGTCCATACCAAAAAAGTGAGGTATTTGTTTTAAAATGATAATGATTCCAATACCTGTTAACATTCCTTTTATCACTGATGATGGAAAGTAATACCCAATAATTCCAGCTTTTAAAAGACCAAAAATTAATTGAATTACTCCACCTAAAACTACAGCAACTAAAAAACTTTCGTATCCTAAATTTTGTATTGCAGTAAATACGATAGCAGCTAAACCTGCTGCTGGTCCACTAACGCCAATTTTAGAGCCAGAAAGTGCACCTACTATAGTACCACCAATAATTCCAGCAATTAAACCAGAAAATAATGGGGCTCCACTTGCTAATGCTATACCTAAACATAAAGGTAGTGCTACAAAAAACACTACAATACTTGCAGGTAAGTCATTTTTTAAATATTTAAACATTGTATAATATATTATTTCTAAATTTTATTATTTAGATAGATTTGTTAAAAAAAAAAGATAATGATGTAATTGTTCTATGAAATTAAAACAATTGTTTTGGTGGTGGAGTATTTACTTCTAAGTATTTAGAAGCATATTTATGAAAAGAAACAATAGTTTTGCTTCTTTTTAAGTAAATTTTTTCTGAAAACGTAGGTTTGTTTTCAGAGGTATTTATCTTAATTTCAAAATCTTTGGTAGCTTCTTCTTTGTTTTCTTCTTCTTCGTTTAAATCAATAAATATAGCAACCTCCTTACTATCATCTATTAAAGAAATAAGAGATGGTACTATGAGATAGCCTAAAAGAATGGCTGTAAAAAAATATACAATTAAAGATTTCAATGAAATAGCCTTTATTTTTATGCAAGATAGTAAGAAAAATAAAATGTATTGTTAAATAAAGAACAAAATTAGTTGAGGTCTTTTACCTCGTCAGCAATAATCCAACCGAGTTTACCATCTGCTATTTTAATTTTTTTCCAATCATCTATAGCGTCTAAAACCACAACTTTTGTGCCTTCGTGTAAAGTGAAAACTTCTTCAGAATTTAAAGTGGGTGCATTTCTTATCTCTGTTTTTTCAGCAAAAATAATTGCTACTTTATTGTTTTTGGCAAAAGTATATTGGTTGTAAGTTATAAAAAAAGAAAATATTAAGAAGATAAAACTCAATGAACTCGTTATAAAATAAAAACGTTTTTTTGATGGAGTTGATGCAAAATAGAAGAACAAAAAGAAAATACCACCTAAAAAAGAAAATACTATTGCAACTATTGCCCATTGATTGTAAGACAGTTTCTGCAATATATTAATGTTAATTTTCTGAAATACAGTTTTAGGAAGCTCTTCAATATTATCTAAAGCCAATCGTTTTGCAAAAACTAGATTGTTCTGTACATCTTCATTTAAAGGGTTTAAAAGTAAAGCTTTTTCGTAATAATAAATAGATGGTCCAACTTTGTTAAGTTTATAGTAAGCGTTTCCTAAATTATAAAATAATTCGGATGACACTAAACCTTGGTTTTCTATTTTTTTATACAATTCAACAGCTTCTGCTAATTGCTCGTTTTTGTATAATTCGTTTGCGCTTTTAAAAAGTTCTTCTGTGTTTTGAGCAACCACAGAATTGGCAATTATCAATAATAAAAAAAAGATTTTTTTCATCTTATAACTGTTTATCTAATTCAACGATTACTTGTTTAGCTCTTTCAAACTCTTGCTTCATTTCTGTATCTGTTACAGGTGTATAACGTGCAAAATCAGAAGCTTTTAAAACATCTATAAATTGCTTAATAGTTGTTTCATCTATATTTTTTTCTGCTAAAATTTTAGTTATATTTTCTTTACTGATGTCACTCGTTTCAATATTTAACTTTGCTTTTAAATAGTTATGTAAAGCACGCTCTAAAGCTTCATAAAAAGCCTCTTTTTTACCTAACTGCTTTTGAGCTTCTGATAAATATTTTCTAGCTAATTTTTCTGCTTTTCTTAATTTAATTCCAACAACATCACTATTACGCTTTTCGTTGTTTCTGGCTATTAAAATACCAATAGGAATCATTAACAAAGGCAATAAAAGTAAGATGTAAAACAAGTAAGATTTGTAAAAATCTTTGGTTTCATTGGTTACAAAATCACTCTGTGTTTGTATGTATCTAAAGTTTTTACCTGTAGAAACTACTGCTTTTTTATTTACAGAATTAGAGTTACTTGTTACTAGTTCTTTGCCTTCTGTAACATCAACATATAAATCGTCTGTATTTATTATTTCGTATTTTTTAGACTTAGGATTAAAATAAGAAAAACCAACACTTGGCAACTTGTATTTACCTTTATATTGTGGTACAACAGTATAGGTGTCAGTTACAGAACCAGATAAACCATCTGTAGCAATTCTTACATTTTCTTTTCTTTCTGGTTGATATTTTTCTAATTCTGTAGGTGTTTCTACAGTTGGTAATTCAAATAATTTAAGGTTTCCTTTACCAGAAACTGCCACTTTTATTTGCGAAGATTCATTTGCTTTTAATACTTCTTTACTTAAAGAAACATCAAAATTAAATTGACCAACAGCGCCAGTAAAATTCTCTGGTTTGCCTTCTAGAGGTAAACTTTTAGGGCTTATTATTTTTTTAGCAGATGCAAATTCTTTCCTTATGTTTTTTGTAATTACGTTTCCAAAAAAATCAGCTCTACCTGTAGGAACTCCAATTACAATATCCATTTTCATTGGATCTAATGAGAGTTTACCTGTTTTAGTAGGTATTAAAAGCGCTTTTTGAAGTACAATATATCTATAATCTTCGCCATTGTATTTTCCCATTTTTACAGGAAAACCATTTACTTTTATTTCTTGATTCCAAAAACCATTGTACTGAGGTGCTTCTGTTACAGAAGTATCGTAAACACTTACGTTTTCGCTAACATACAATCTGTATTCTACATAAATACCTTCGCCTACATAAGGTCTAGATTTAGATATTTCTGCAACTAAATGAATATTTTGTTGCGCAATGTAATCTGGGTCATTTGGGTTTTCTGGTATATCTATTGGGTCTAAAACAATAATTTTCATCATTTTAGAATTAATAGTAGCACCATTGTATTTTATGCTTGCTGGGCCAATAATAAGTTCTCCTTTTCTTTTGGGTTTTAAGATGTATGTGTACGATTTAGAAAAACTTACTTTACCATTTACCCATGATTGATTAATAAGGTGGCTAGGCCCTTGAATAACTTTAAAATTGGTAAATTTTGGTGGTGTAAAATCGTCTGCACCTTGTTTATTTACAGAAAATTCTATTCTTAAACGTTGGTTTAACCCTAGTTTGTTTTTACTAACATTTACTTCTAATTCCGTGTTTTGGGCATAGAAAGAAAAGGTTAGTAAGCTAAAAAGTAAGAGTAAAAAGCCCTTTCTAACTCCACCAAAAGCGAAGAAAGTTTTATTTAAAAAAAGCTTCTTAATATAATTTTTATAATTCATAACAGATTCTCAAAAGTATGATTTTTCTTCTCTTTAAATAACAATTAAAGAAAGGTGTTACCAATCTTTTTCTTGTTTTATTTTTTTGCCTTTTGCTTTTTTGGCATTCATTTTCTTTTGTGTCTTTTTTTCCTCGTTGTTTAAGCTTTCTAACAACTGCTTAATTTGTTGAGGAGACATTTTTCCTTGTTGTGGTTTAGGCTTTTGTTGCTGATCTTTTTTATCATCTTTATTAGGATCTTTGTTTTTGTCTTTATCCTTATCGCCTTTACCATCTTTATCCTTGTCGTCTTTATCTTTTTTGTCTTTATCATCATCACCATCCTTCTTATCTTTATCTTTGTTTTTGTCGTCTTTATCCTTATTATCCTTGTCTTTTTTGTCCTTATTGTCTTTGTTATCTTTATTATCGTCTTTGTTATCCTGGTTTTGTTTGTCTAACAATTTTTGAGCAACTGCCAAATTATAACGAGTTTCATCATCATTTGGGTTGTTTCTTAACGAGTTTTTATAAGCATCTACTGCTGCTTGATAATTTTTGGTTTCCATCATAGAATTACCTAAATTATGGTAAGCTTCTGCTTTAGAAGATTTATCCTCGGCAGTTTTTGCAGAAAGTTCGTATTGAGGTGCAGCTTCTTTAAAGTTTTTATTTTGATATAAAGCATTTCCTAAATTGTAGCTTGCTTTATCGTAACTAGCATTATTACCTAGCGCTTTTTGATAGGCAACAGAAGCGTCTGTAAATTGTTTTTGTTCGTACAATTTATTGCCTTGTCTTACCATTTTTCTTGCCTTACGTTGCTGGGCAATTGAATCTTTTTGTGCTGTAATTTCTTTTGATGAAAACAGCATTAAGCAAATAACGAGTATGTTTAAAAATATTTTCATTTTAATTATTTTTTTGTTTTTTCATCATTAAATAAATCTACTTTTCTTACCCATTTTGTTTTTTTATCAAACAAGAAAACATCTAAGAGTAAAAACAGTATAGCAATGGCTAAAAACCATTGAAATTGATCTTTATAATCAGAAAACTGTTTTGTTTCAAATTCACTTTTTTGAGCATTGGCAATAATTTCTGTAATCCTTTTTACAGGTTCTTCAGTAATATTACCATCAATATATCTTCCATTAGCAGCATCAGCAATATCTTCTAAAACTTCTGGTGTACGTTTTGTAATTACGGTTTCGCCTTTATTGTCTTTTTTGTAGCCAATCATAGAGCCATTTACACGCATAGGAATTGGCCCTCCTTTTTCTGTACCTACACCAATTGTATAAATCTTTACACCTTCATTAGACAAATTTTGTGCCACTTGTTTTGTTTCTTCTTGATGGTCTTCTCCATCAGAAATAATAATTAAAAAACGATTGGTTTGTTCATCATTATTATAATAGGTTTTTGCTAATTCTAAAGCTTCATTTATGGCAGTTCCTTGGCTAGAAACCATATCTGGATTTGCATTTTGCAAAAACATATTTGCTGCTGCATGATCTGTAGTAATTGGTAAAAGCGGATAAGAATTACCTGCATAAATAATTACACCAACTCTATCTGAGCCTAATTGATCTATAATTTTAGAGATTATCTGTTTTGCTTTTTCTAATCTGTTAGGTGCAATATCTTCTGCTAACATACTTTTAGAAACGTCTAAAGCAAAAACAACATCTACACCTTCTCTTTTAACAGTTTTTAGTTTAGATCCCATTTTAGGATTTACTAATGAAATAACTAAAAAAGCGATACCTAAAATTAGCATTACCAGTTTTAGGGTGTTTTTAAATACTGATGAATTTGGTGCTATTTTCTTTAATAACTCAGGATTAGAAAATTTACTTTGTGTTCTTTTCTTCCACCATAAAACCAATAAGTAAATAACAATCATTATAGGTATGATTGCTAAGGCGTAAAAATAAATTGGTTCTTCTAAACGATACATAAAAGTGTGTAATTGTTGTATTTTGTAACTTTTTTAACTACTTATTTTGCGTTTTTAGATATTTATCAATCTAAATAAAACTCTTAAATAACGTGTTTCTTAACAAGAATTCTAAGATTAATAAACCAATTGCTAAAAAGACTAAATCTCGATACATTTCTTGGTAATTATAATATTTAAATTCTTCTATTTTAGTTTTTTCAAGCTTATCAATTTCGTCATAAATTTCTGCTAATTTATCGTTATTGGTTGCTCTAAAATATTTTCCATTAGTTTCTGATGCAATTTCTTTTAACAGAGCTTCATCAATTTCTACTTGTTGTTTTCTAAAATTTAACTGACCTGTTCTTGGATCTTTACTCCAAGGAAAATCTGCCATTCCATTTGTACCAATTCCAATAGTATATACTTTTATGCCTAATTCTTTGGCTAATTCTGTTGCAGTTCTTGGGTCTATATTTCCTGAATTGTTTACACCATCAGTCAATAAAATAATAATTTTACTTTTGGCTTTACTTTCTTTTAGTCTGTTTACACCAGAACCCAAACCCATTCCTATTGCTGTTCCTCCATCTAATTGGCCCCACTGTAAACGATCTATTGTTCTTTTTACAATACCTTTATCGCTAGTAATTGGTGTTTGTGTAAAGCTTTCTCCTGCATAAACTACAATTCCAATTCTGTCATTAGGTCTTTTATTTACAAAAGTAACTGCTACTTTTTTTAGTGCTTCTAATCTATTTGGTTTTAAATCTCTAGCTAACATACTTGCAGAAACATCAATTGCCATAACAATATCTATACCTTTATTGGTTTTTGTTCTTTTGCTAACAGAAACATTTCTAGGTCTTGCTAGTGCAACTATAATTGCTGCTATAGCTAACAATCTTAACACATATAAAATTGGTTTTAATTTTGATAAAAGCGATGATTTTGCTTTAAAACCTTTTATGCTAGGCACTGTTAATATTGCAGCATCTTTTTTTCTGGCAAAAAAATACCAAATGGCTAAAAGTGGAATTAACACTAACAACCAAAGAAACTCTGGATTTAAAAATTCAAAATTATTCCAATTCCTCATCTTTGCTTATTGGTTTTGGTTTTAAATTATGTACAACTTCTTCTGCATCTTTTCTATCTTCTTCAATTTCTAAAGCCATAGGCTTAGATTTTGCAAATTTCACTAAATCTGCTTCTTTAAATAATTCTTTAAGTTTTTTAATGTTTTCTTTAGTTGTATTTATGGTATCTGCATCATGAAAATCATTTAATACTTCTATAATTTCATCAGAAGTTTTTTCTAAAGCAGGTACTTTTAATTCACGTTCTATATAACCACGAATAATGTCTGTTAATTCGCTATAATATTGTTTTACTTGATTGTTTTGCCAAAGTAATTTTTCGTCTAACTCATTCAATTTGTACATAGCTTCTTCATAAGGAGCCAATGCAACATAAGTTGGGTCTTCTTCTTCAACTTTTCTTTTTCTGATAACAAACCAGTAAATCCAGAAACCAATAATTAATAAAGCTGCAATTAATAAATAGATGTACAATTTATAATCATCGAAAACTAAAGGTTCTTTTTTAATCGATTTTATTGGATATTTTTTGACCACTGTTGTATCTATAGCAACTGTAGCTACATTTACTAATAGAGAATCTGTTAAATAGGCTTGATTTCTAACAAAAACTTGTTGCTGAGGTATGTAAAACGCACCACTATCAAAACCTGTTAAAACATATTTTTGAATTAACATATAGTTAAGCGTATCTACTTTTGCAGAGTCTATTACCTCTAAACCTTTTAATTGTAGTTTTGGTAGAATTACGTTTTCTACATCTTTAACTGTAATTCGTAAATTAAACTGTTCACCAATTCTAATATTAGAAGTTTCTATTTGCGCTTTTACAATTGGGTCTTGGGCAAAGGCAACTGCTGAAATCAACAAAAAAATATGTAAAATGTATTTTCTCATTATCTTCCTTTATGTTTAAAATATCCTAATAATTTTTTCACGTAACTTTCGTCTACTCTTGTGTTTATGGTACCTGCACCACTTTTTCTAAAAGTACTGGTGTAATAATTTGTTAATCGTAAAGCGTTGGCTTTATAATTTGTTCTGATGGTTTTAGAGGATGTGTTTATCAATTGTACTTCTCCAGTTTCTGCATCTAACATTGGTACTACACCTAAATTCGGAATTTCCTCATCGTGTTTGTCATAGACTCTAATTCCTGTTAAATCGTGTTTACTACCTGCAATTTTTGCGCTTTTTTCGTAATCATCATCCATAAAATCAGATAACATAAAAACGATTGCTCTTTTCTTTAAAACACTAGATAAAAACTTTAAAGCAGCATCAATATTTGTTTTTTTGCTTTTTGGTTTAAACTCAATTAATTCTCTAATAATTCGTAAAACGTGACTTTTTCCTTTTTTTGGCGGAATAAAAAGTTCCACATCATCAGAAAATAAAACTAAACCTACTTTATCGTTATTCTGAGTTGCAGAAAAAGCAAGTGTTGCAGCAATTTCTGTAATAGTATCTTTTTTAAATTGGGTTGATGTACCAAATAATTCTGACCCAGAAATATCTACCATTAACATCATAGTTAATTCACGTTCTTCTTCAAAAACCTTAACATAAGGTTCATTGTAACGTGCTGTAACATTCCAATCTATAGTTCTAATATCATCACCAAATTGATATTGGCGTACTTCAGAAAAAGTCATACCTCGTCCTTTGAAAGATGAATGATATTCACCTCCAAAAATATCATTAGACAAGCGTTTTGTCTTAATTTCTATTTTACGAACTTTTTTAAGTATTTCTTTAGTATCCATTTTTGTAAGTATGCAGTTTGCAGTCTTCAGTTTACAATCAAAAAAAATCAGTTTTAAGCAGGTTTTACCTTTTAAAAACGGATTTAACTGAAAATTTCTATGGTACTTCTACTTCGTTTATAATTAGGTTAATTATTTCTACAGAAGTTACATTTTCTGCTTCAGCTTCATAAGTAATACCAATTCTATGACGTAAAACATCAAAAACAACAGCTCTAACATCTTCTGGAATTACATAACCTCTTCTTTTAATAAATGCATAACATTTTGCAGCTTTAGCTAAATTGATACTTCCCCTAGGTGAAGCTCCAAAACTAATTAAGTCTTTTAAATCTGCTAAGTTATATTTCTCTGGATAACGAGTTGCAAAAATAATATCTAAGATATATTTTTCGATTTTCTCATCCATATAAACTTCATTTACAACTTCTCTTGCTCTATTAATTTCTTCAACAGAAATTACAGGATTTACTTTAGCAAAACTACCAGATAAATTCTGACGCATTATAATTTGCTCGTCTAATAATTTAGGGTAATCAATAATTACCTTTAACATAAAACGATCTACTTGTGCTTCTGGTAAAGGGTAAGTACCTTCTTGTTCTACAGGGTTTTGAGTTGCCATTACTAAAAATGGTTCGTCTAATTTAAAGGTAGTATCACCAATTGTGGTTTGGCGTTCTTGCATTGCTTCTAAAAGTGCAGATTGTACTTTTGCTGGTGCTCTGTTAATCTCATCAGCCAAAACAAAATTTGCAAAAATTGGCCCCTTTTTAATTTCGAAGCTATTTTTTTGCATATTGTAAATCATTGTTCCAACAACATCTGCAGGTAATAAATCTGGTGTAAATTGAACTCTACTAAAAGAACCTTGTACTGCTTTAGATAAGGTGTTGATAGCTAGTGTTTTTGCTAAACCAGGTACACCTTCTAATAAAATATGTCCATTACCTAACAAACCAATTAACAAACTTTCTATCATTTGTTTTTGCCCAACAATAACCTTACTCATTTCTAGAGTAAGAATATCTATAAAAGCACTTTCTCTCTCTATTTTCTCGTTAATAGCTCTAACATCTACATCCATTGTGTGTAATAATTTAATATTAAATTTTTCAGATAAACAAAGCTACAATTTTAACAAAATTAATCTGTTAAAACAAGGTTAAAGATAATTCGTTATTTTTTTTTACATTAGAGGTTATTATTAAACGTGATATGAAAAAATTAACTGATAAATATATTTGGAAATCCTTAAAAAAAGGAGATTTAAATGCGTTTTCAGTTCTTTTTGAAAGTTATTATTCAAAACTTTATAATTATGGCTTAAAAATTTCAAAAAACGAGACTCTTACAGAAGATTCTTTACAAGATTTTTTCTTGTATGTTTATGAACATAGAGAGAATTTAAGCGATTTAGAAACTATTGCACCTTACCTTTTTTTATCATATAAACGCTTTTTAATGAGAATGATGAAAAAAAAATCAAGATTTAAATATTCAGATATTTCTAATGAAAATGTTGTTGATTTAGAGTTTACTGCTGATGAATTAATAACAAATCAAGAAACTGTAGCGTTTAATAATGCAAATCTAACGAAGTTATTAAACAACTTGCCTAAAAGACAAAAAGAAGCAATTTATTTAAAGTATTATAGTGGTTTGAAAGCAAGAGAAATATCCGAAATTATGAATATAAATTATCAAAGTGTAGTAAATTTGTTGCACAAAGGTATTAAGAGTTTAAAAGAGGATGTTTCTATTGCAAAATTATTTAACTAGCCTTTAACAGAAATTAAAGAGTATAAAAAAACAAAAGTAGTCTTATTATAATTATGAAGGATATTATGATTACAATGGATTGTTATTAAGATGACTAAAAGAAAATACAATGATATAAATGATTTTTTAGAAGATGAGTCTTTTGAAAACTGGGTATATCAAAAAAATGGTACAGATATTAACTTTTGGGAATTTTGGATAGCCAATAACCCAGATAAAAGTGATTTAGTAAACTCTGCTAAAGATTTAATTTTGGGTATATCTTTTAAAAATAATAATGTTTCTGAAGATAAAGTAGCATTAGAATGGCAAAAGTTACAATCTAAAATTAAGGCTAAAGAAGCAAAACCTAAGCAAAAAGTTATATTATTAAAAAAATTTAGTGTTGCTGCTACAATCTTAATAATTGTAACAACTGGGTTCTATTTTTTAAATAGAAACTCAAAGATTACACATAAAACACATTATGGAGAAATTTTAAAAGTAAAACTACAAGATGGTAGTGACGTTACTTTAAACTCCAATTCTAGTTTGTCTTATTATAAAAATGAAAGTAGAAAAGTCTGGTTATCTGGAGAAGCTTTTTTTAAGGTTGATAAAAAGAAAGTTACCAACGCAAAGTTTTGGGTTATAACCCAAGATTTATCTATACAAGTATATGGTACAGCTTTTAATGTAAGTACCAAAAAGAAAAAAACAGATGTTTTTTTAGAAGAAGGCGATATTTGGTTGTCGCTTAAAAATGGTGAGAAAAAACAAATGCTTCCAGGTAATTATATTTCTTATTCTGCCAAAGAAAATAGAGTTTTGGAAGATAAGGATATAGATAATTCTTCGCTAAAAACTTCCTGGAAAGATGGTACTTTGCTTTTTGAAAAGTTATCTTTGGAAAAAGCTATGGAAAAAATAGAAGAATCTTATGGCTATTCTGTAGTTTTTAAAGATGATAAAGCTAAAAATACTTTAATTACTGGAGCTGTGCCTTTAACAAATATAGATATTTGTATTGAGGCTATAGAAAAATCGGTAGATGTAACTATTATTAAAAAAGACAATAGTTTAATTATTAGCAAAAAATAGGTGTAACTTTATCTTATTAGATGATAAAAATAAATGTTCATAAAACTCTTTTATCATTTTTATTAATACTATTTATCTGCTTTAAAATAACTGGGCAAAATCAAGAGCAAAAACAAATTCCTTTATCTGTATTACTAAATAAAATTAGTAATAAACATAAAATATTTTTTACCTATAACGTAAATTTACTTTTAAATAAATTCATTTATGAAGAGGGTTTTAAAGATCTTTCTTTAGAACAATCTATTTCTTTATTAGAAAAAATAACTCCATTTGTAATCGATGATTTAGGTAATAACTATTATGTTGTATACTACAAAAAAGATGCAGAAAGTGCAAAGAGTAGAGAAAAAAATAAACTTATTTTAAGAAAAAATGTATCTGTAGATACCATTTATAAAGAGCAAAAAATTAAAGTAAAAGGCATTGTTTTAAGTTCGGATAATACACCACTTACTGGAGCAACTTTGCAAGAAGAATATTCTTTAGTTGGTATTACTACTAATAAAGACGGAATCTTTGAATTCGATATTCCAAAAAATAATTTAATTAAAGTTAGTTTTTTAGGACACGAATCTAAAAAGCTAACACTTACCGAAAATAAGTTTCATACAATAACATTATTAGCAGGTCAAGAATTAGAAGAGGTGCAGATTGTTGGTTCTAGAAATAAAAATAGAGTAGCAAATGACTCTCCTTTTGCCATAGATTTTATAGATTTAAAAAAAACAGCTTCTAAGAACAGTCAAGTAGAAGTAAATCAATTTTTGCAATATGTAATTCCTTCATTTAATGCAACAAAACAATCTGGTGCAGATGGCGCAGATCATATAGATCCTGCAACCATAAGAGGTTTAGGGCCAGACCAAACCTTGGTTTTAATTAACGGTAAAAGAAGACATCAAGCATCATTAGTAAATTTATATGGTACAAGAGGTAGAGGGAATTCAGGTACAGATTTAAATACAATACCAATATCTGCAATTAAAAGAATAGAGCTTTTAAGAGATGGAGCATCTGCACAATATGGTTCTGATGCTATTGCAGGTGTTTTAAATATTGTTTTAAAAGATTCAGACAACGAATTAAATGTAGGTTCTACAATTGGTTTTTACAATGCAGATACAGAAAGTATATTGCCAAATAAAACAGATGGATTTCTCTACAAATTAGCCTTAAATTACGGAACAAAAATAAATGAGGGTGGTTTTGTAAATATTACTACAGAAGCACTTTCTTCTGAAAAAACGTATAGAAAAGGTACAGAAATTAGAGAGAATTATGGGCAAGCAGGTATAAAAAATGTAAGTCTATTTTTTAATTCAGAAATACCAATTCATAATAACGCTAAGTTTTATGCAAATGGCGGTTTTAACTATAAAAATACAGAGGCTTTTGCATTTACACGTAAGGCTAATAGCGAAAGAAATGTGCTCGAAATTTATCCTGATGGATTTAATCCATTAATAACATCACAAATTGTAGATAATTCTTTTTCCTTTGGATTGATTACAAGTTTTAAAGATTGGAATATTGATGCCAACAATACTTTTGGTAGAAACAATTTTCAATATTTTATTAAAAATACTTTAAACGCAACTTTAGTCGAAAACTCCCCAACAGATTTTGATGCTGGTGGTCATCAATTGATGCAAAACACAACAAGTATTGATTTTTCTAAATATTTCCTAAAGGATAAATATGGATTTAATATTGCTTTAGGAGTAGAGCATAGGCTTGATAAATATAAAATATTTGCAGGTGAAGAAGCTTCTTATGAGTCTTATGATATTAATGGAAATGTTATAACCCCAGACACTCAATTTTCAGAATACCAAATGTTTAATGGAGTAATTAGACCTGGTGGTTCTCAAGGTTTTCCTGGTTATGCTATAGAAAATGAAGTAGATAGAGAGCGTTCTAATCTTGGTGTTTATGTAGATACAGAAGTTGATTTTTCTAAAAAATTTATGATTGCTGGTGCTTTACGATATGAGTATTACAGCGATTTTGGAAGTACTTTAAATTATAAACTTGCCTCTAGAATAAAACTAAATAATAAATTTAGTGCAAGAACCTCTTTTAGTACAGGGTTTAGAGCGCCATCTTTAGCTCAAATTTATTACAATTTAACCTTTACAAATTTTATTGGTAATGCAGCAACAGAATCTTTACTAGTTGCAAATAATAGTGCAATTGCTAGAAGGTTTAATATTGATAAATTAAAAGAAGAAAAAGCTAAGAATTTTAGTTTAGGGTTTACATCAAAATTAA
The DNA here is from genome assembly GCF_045063625.1 of Polaribacter sp. Asnod6-C07. Lineage (NCBI taxonomy): Bacteria > Pseudomonadati > Bacteroidota > Flavobacteriia > Flavobacteriales > Flavobacteriaceae > Polaribacter > Polaribacter sp. Asnod6-C07. The sequence goes on from NZ_JBEFOF010000005.1 coordinate 1,417,659, forward strand.
GTTCAAATTTTAATATGGCTATAGATGCTTATTATGTGGCAATTAAAGATAGAATTATATTAAGTGGTAATTTTGATGCAAGTATTTTAGGAGGAAATATAGATAATGTTCAATTTTTTGCAAATGGTGTAAACACTAAAACTAAAGGAGTAGATTTAGTTTTAAATTGGCAAAAAAAATTAACAAAAGGATCACTTTCTTTTGATTTTGCTGGTAATATAAATCACATGGTTATTGATGAAATTAATAACAAAATGTTAGCAGAAGAAATTTTCTTTGGGCAAAGAGAACAACAATTTTTATTAGCATCAGCTCCTAAAAATAAATTTAGTTTTGGGGCTAATTATCAACTTAAAAAAATAACTACCGCTTTAAAAATAACGAGATTTAGTGAGGTTAAGCTAATTGATTGGCAAATAACTAATGATTTAGCAGATTATAATAACTCAGTTTCAGAAAGATTAACTGCAGCTACAGATACTTATAAAGCTAAAGTTACTACAGATTTGCATTTAGGATATCAATTAAATAAAGCTTTAAATCTGCAAGCAGGCGCAAATAACTTGTTTAATGTTTATCCTACAGAGCAAGATAATTTTACAGATAGTGGTGGTAAATGGGATGCTACACAAATGGGAGCTAATGGTGCTTTTTATTATTTAAAATTCAATATAAATCTATAAATATTAAATAGTTAATACAGTTTTATTAATTTCTTTAAAAAAAATTAATTTTTTTAGAGTATACTTTTTCTTTTTTTGTCTTCTTAAATAAAACAGCTCTTATCTTGTAATCTACAAATTAGGGGTGTTTAAATTTTATTTAACAATCAAATAACTTATTTATGAAACAAAAGTATCTTTTAAAATTAATGACGATTACTTTTATGTTTATGCTTCCTATTGGATTAATAGCACAAACTATAAAAGGGAAAGTAACTGATGCATCAGGGGGCGTTTTACCTTACATGAATGTATTAGTAAAAGGAACTACAAATGGAACTGTAACAGACGATAATGGAGAGTTTAGCGTTAACGTTAAAAGTTTACCAACAACATTAGTAGTGTCTTCTATGGGGTTTGCAACTAAGGTTGTAAAAGTTACATCAACTAAATACTTAACTATTATTGTAGAAGATGATAATGCTTTAGAAGAAGTTGTTGTAATTGGTTCTAGAAACCCAAATAGAACAGCTGTAGACTCACCTGTGCCTATAGATATTGTAAATGTAAAAGAATTAGCATTGAGTTCACCTCAAGTAAATTTAAATCAAATTTTAAATTTTGTTGCGCCATCTTTCACATCAAATACACAAACAATTTCTGATGGTACAGATCATATAGATCCTGCATCTTTAAGAGGTTTAGGGCCAGATCAAGTATTAGTTTTAATCAATGGAAAAAGAAGACATACTTCTTCTTTAGTAAATGTAAATGGTACTTTTGGTAGAGGTAGTGTAGGTACAGATTTAAATGCTATACCTGCTGCATCAATTAAAAGAATTGAAGTTTTAAGAGATGGTGCTGCTGCACAATATGGTTCTGATGCAATTGCTGGGGTTATAAATATTGTTTTAAATGAAACTGTAAATGAACTTTCTTTAAATGTAACCACAGGTGCTAATTTTAGTAAAAATGCAAACGGACAAACTGGTGGTGTAGATGGTGAAACTATTAATATTAGTGCAAATTATGGTTTGCGTATTGGCGAAAATGGAGGTTTTATAAATTTTACTGGAGATTTTGATTTTAGAGAAGATTACAGTAGAATGAAAGAATGGGAAGGAGATATTTTTAACCTTTACAATACTGTAGAAAGATTTGCTAGTAATGATGGTTATGATTTATCTCAATTATTAGACGATGATGTAAGTGATGTAATTCAGTATGCAAATGCTGCTGGTATTAATTTAAATGGAGCTTCTACAAAAGCAGATTTACAAACAGTTTTATCTGCAGATAATACTACTGCAGAATTAGCAGCAAGAGGTTTAGAGCGTAAAGATTTTAACATGAGAGTAGGGCAATCTAAAGTTCGTGGAGGTAGATTTTTTGCCAACTTTAAATTACCTTTAGATGATAATGAAACTGAAATCTATTCTTTTGCTGGTTTAGGTTCTAGAGATGGTAATTCTGCTGGTTTTTACAGATTACCAAACCAAAGTAGAACATATACACCTGCGTATATTAACGGGTTTTTACCAGAAATTAATTCTACAATTACAGATAAGTCTTTAGCTGTAGGTATTAAAGGTAAAATAGGTGAATGGAATGTAGATTTTTCGAATACTTTTGGTAAAAATTCATTCGATTATATTATTGGTAACACCTATAATGCGTCTATGGGTAATTCTTCTCCAACAACTTTTGATGCAGGTGGGTTTGCTTTTTCTCAAAACACAGTAAATTTAGATTTAAATAAATTTTTCGAAAATACGTTTGAAGGTTTAGGTGTTGCTTTTGGAGCTGAGTATAGATTAGAGAACTACGAAATTATTGCTGGTGAAACAGCTTCTTATTCACAATATACAGCTAATGGTGAAGCTATAACAACTTCTACACAAGTACCTTTAACAGACTTCTTTGGAGCTAGTAGACCTGGTGGATCTCAAGTATTTCCTGGTTTTAGCCCAAGTAATGAGTTAAGTAGAGGTAGAAATAGTGTAGCAGGTTATGTAGATTTAGATGCAACTTTATCAGAGCAATTCTCTTTAACTGCAGCTACTCGTTTTGAAAATTATTCAGATTTTGGATCTACAGTTAATTTTAAGTTGGCATCAATTTATAAAGTATCTGATAATTTTAGAATTAGAGCTTCTTTTAATACTGGTTTTAGAGCGCCATCTTTACATCAATTAAATTATAATGCAACTTCTACTATTTTCGATCAAAATGGAGATCCGCAAGAAGTTGGTACTTTTGCTAATGATAGTAGAGCAGCAAAATTATTGGGTATCCCTCAGTTAAAAGAAGAAACATCTAGTAGTTTTAGTGCAGGTTTTACTGCTAAATTACCAGAGTCTAATATTACATTTACTCTAGATGGTTATGTTGTTAATATAGATGATAGAGTTGTTTATACAGGGCAATTTCAAGGTCCAGGAACAGGTACAGAGTTAGATAATCTTTTAGCGCAAGCAAATGCTTCTGCAGCATCTTTCTTTGCAAATGCAATAGATACGCAGTCTAAAGGTTTAGATTTTGTAATTACACATAAAGCTGATATTGGTTCAAACTCTAGATTAACATCAGATTTATCTGCTACTTTATCTAAAACAGAACAAGTTGGTGACATAAAATCTTCTGAAGTTTTAAAGAATGCAGGTTTAGAAAGCACTTATTTTCCTGAAGATAGTAGAGTTTATTTAGAAGAAGCTGTGCCAAGAACTAAGTTTAACTTAACAAATAACTTTACTTCTGGTAAATTTAATATCTTTTTAAGAAACGTGTATTTTGGTGAGGTAACAGAAGCTACAACAGTTGTTGCAAATCAACAGGTGTTTAGTTCTAAGGTAGTTACTGATTTGTCTTTTGGTTATAAAGCGTCAGAAGATTTAACTTTAACTATTGGTGCCAATAACTTGTTAGATGTTTATCCAGATATGGCAGATGCTGCTTATGGTAACAGAAGTTCTGGACGTTTTGATTGGTCTAGAAGAGCACAACAATTTGGTATTAGTGGTAGATTTTTATTTGCTAGACTAAGTTTTAACTTAAAATAATTAGAAATATTTTTATAAAAAAGGCGACTATTTATATAGTCGTCTTTTTTTATTTTTGATATTTTAATAATTTAAATTCGTTACTGAATTCGCCGTAAGTAAAGTAGTTAATCCAATCTCCAAGATTAATGTATTTACTATTTTCATTTAGTTGAATTTCTAAGGGCAAATGTCTGTGACCAAAAACAAAATAATCGTAATGATTTGTTTCTAACTTGCGTTTGCAATATTGTACTAACCATTCTTTTTCTTCACCTAAAAATTTAAAGTCTTCATCTCCAGAAATCATTTTGTTTTTAACAGACATAAATTGACCTAATTTTACACCTAAATCTGGGTGTAACCATTTAAACATCCATTTAAATAAAGGAAACGTAAACACTTTTTTCATTCGTTTAAAACCTTTGTCTTCTGGCCCTAAACCATCACCATGACCAATAAATACTTTTTTATTGTTGATTATAAAAATTTGTGGTTTATGATAAACAGTTATGTTTAGTTCTTTTTCAAAATAGTCATTCATCCAAAGATCATGATTGCCTACAAAAAAATAAATAGGTATTCCAGAATCTCTAATTTCTGCTAATTTTCCTAAAACTCTAACAAATCCTTTAGGAACTACAGTATCGTATTCGAACCAAAAATCGAACAAATCACCAACTAAAAAAATGGCTTCTGCATCTTCTTTTATCAAGTTTAACCAAGCTACAAATTTCTTTTCGCGAGGAAAACTTTTTTCAGGAGTAGGAGCTCCTAAATGTTGGTCTGAAGCAAAATAGACTTTCTTATTTTTAGTAGTGTTAATTTTAATCATCTTTGCAAAGAAAAGCTATTCCTCTTTACTTTCCAACTCCAAAACTTTTTGTAGCATTTTGTCGTCTTTATGTATAATTCTATAAAAACCCACATCACCAAAAAGTACATTTGCAATAGATGCATTTAAGTATTTTTTTAAGCTTGTTTTGGTTTTAAAAGAAGGATTTGCTCTGTCTTTTATTTTTGATAAATAAGTGTCAAAAACAGAATCGTCTGTATCAAAACCCTCAGAAAAAGTATCAATTGTCCATTTTGATAATAAAGTTCTGTTATTATCAACATAATCAAAAGCAAAATTATTTACAGTGTTGTAATAGAAATTAGACATATAAGAAGTAGTATCTATGGCCACAAAAACATCAGGAATTATACCTCCACCACCATAAACTATTTTACCTTTTGGTGTTTTAAATTGTAAAGAATCAATTACTTTAATACTGTCTTTACTTAATAATTCTCCGTTTGCAATTCTATTTTGATAATCTTTTCTGTAATCTTTATCACCATTTTTAGCATATGGTTTTTGTATAGAACGTCCTGTAGGTGTATAATATCTTGCAGTTGTTAAACGTACAGCAGAGCCATCACCTAAATCCATTTCTATTTGCACTAAGCCTTTACCAAAAGATCTACGACCTATAATTGTACCTTTGTCATTGTCTTGCAATGCACCAGCCACAATTTCTGATGCTGAAGCCGAGTTTTCATCAATTAAAACATATAAGCCACCTTTTTCAAAAGAACCAATTGAGGTTGCAAAAAACTCATCAATTTGTTCTTTATTGTTTTTTGTGAAGACCATTAGTTTATCATCTTCTAAAAACTCATCTATAATTCTGTTGGCAATGTCTATAAAACCACCACCATTTCCACGTAGATCTAAAACGAGATCTGTCATTCCATCATCAATTAAACTATTAAGTGATGATTTAAATTCTCTGTACGTATTTCTAGCAAAACGATCTAATTTTATATAACCAATAGAATCGTTTATCATATAAGCTAAATCTACACTTTTAATGTTTACTTTTCCGCGAGTAATATCTACTGTAAATAAAGAATCGTTGCTTTTTCTATAAATTTGAAGTGCTACTTTGGTTTCTGGTTTCCCTTTTAAGTATTTTGGTACAATACCTGTTTTAAAATTTTTACCATATAAAGTATCATTATCTGCCATTAAAATTCTGTCTCCAGCTTTTATACCAGCTTTTATACTTGGTCCACCTTTAATGGGTTGTACTACTGTAATAGAATCTTTTATCATTCTAAACTGAACTCCAATACCAACAAAATTACCTTGCATGTTTTCTATGTTGGCTTGCTGGTTTTCTTTTGGTATGTATATAGAATGTGGATCTAATTTACCCAACATTTGTGTAATTGCTCCATCTAAAAGATCTTCTGTATTTACATCATCTACATAATCTTGTTCAATAAAATTAATAAGTTTTTTAATTTTTTGTTCTTGCGATTGGTTTTTAGAGAGCGATAATAAATTGTTTGAATTTCCTCCGAAAAACACACCAATTAAAATGCCTAAAACCACTGCAATTGCAAAATATATAGGTAAATTATTTTTATTCATAAGGTAAGTACTTAATTTCTACACCAGCTTTTTCTAAAAATTCTAATCCTGCTGGGTCTTTGTATGCATTTGCATAAACAACTCTTTTAATTCCTGCTTGATGTATCAGTTTGCTGCAATCTGTACAAGGAGATAAAGTTATGTATAAAGTAGCATTTTTTGCAGATTGTGTAGAGGATGCCACTTTTAAAATAGCATTTGCTTCTGCGTGTAAAACTTCCCATTTAGTTTTTCCTTCTCCATCTTCGCAGCAATTATCAAAACCAGTTGGGGTTCCGTTAAAACCATCAGAAATAATCATTCTTTCTTTTACAATTAAAGCACCAACTTGTTTTCTTTTACAATGAGATAATTTTCCCCATTCACGAGCCATCTTTAAATAGGCCATATCGTATTTTAGTTGCTTCTTTTCATTCATAAAAAACGAAATTAAAAAGATTTAAAGGATTAAGCCGTTAATAATTAGACAATTTTTTTACCAAAACACTCTGTCTACCATCATTTGTATAGCAAAACCAATTACAATCGATGAACAGACTAAAATCCAATCTCTTTTATCTACTTTTAATGGATTTTGAAATATAGTTCCTAGAATTAAAATACCTAAAACTATAATTATTTGTGCAACTTCAATTCCGAGAGCAAATTCAACTAAAGGCATAAGTTTATTTTCTTCTTGACCAATCATCATTCTAAAATAATTAGAGAAGCCTAAACCGTGAATTAGCCCAAAAAATAAGGCGAAAAATAAGTTCGTGTTGTTTTTTTTAGAAGATGAACTTTTGGAATTTAAAATATTTACAAAACCAGTAATAAAAATGGTTAACGGGATTAAAAATTCTATTAATTCAATACTAATATTTACAATTTTATAAGCAGATAACGCTAGTGTTATTGAGTGCCCAAGTGTAAATAATGTAACTAACCAGATTACTTTTTTTATTTCGTAATAAGTAAAAACAACAGCTAAAACAATTAAAAATATAATATGATCGTAAGCAGAGAAGTCTAAAACGTGATTTAGACCCATTTTAAAGTAAAGAATAAAATCTTCCATTTTTAAAATTTGAATTAATGAAAACCAAAGATATTAAAAACTGTAAGCGAATTAAATCAAAATTTAAGTTAAACCTTATAGGTTTTGTTAAAATTTAAAGAAAACAAAAAAACCGTAACAAATAAATGTTACGGTTCTTGTACTGAAGATGGGACTTGAACCCATACGAGCATTACTGCTCACTGGATTTTAAGTCCAGCGTGTCTACCAATTCCACCACTTCAGCATGAAATTTTATAAAAGGTTTAGAGCGAAAGACGGGATTTGAACCCGCGACCCTCACCTTGGCAAGGTGATGCTCTACCCCTGAGCTACTTTCGCAGTCTTGTTTTTTAAAGAACATAAACTCTAAATTATTAGAGCGGTGCAAATATAGTAAGTTTTATAAATCTGGCAAATACTTTTTCATTTTTTTTATAATTTATTTTAGAAATGTAGGTTTTCTCTTTTTCACTTAGTTTTTTATGAGGTCGATTTTCAATTTAATGTTAGTTTTACATCAATTAAAATTATATATTTAAATTTGATACTTGATTTTAAAAAAAATATTATGAAATTATATCCTTTAAAATTTGCACCAATTTACAAGTATAGAATTTGGGGTGGAGAAAAATTAAAAACGGAATTAAATAAAAATTATACTGAAGAGAATATTGGTGAGTCTTGGGAAATTTCTGATGTTTCTGGTGATGAAACTGTTGTTGCTGATGGTGATTTAGAAGGTAAATCTTTGAGAGATTTAACAAATGAATTCAAAGGTGATTTTGTTGGTAATGCAGTTTATGAAAAATTCGGGGAAGAATTCCCGCTATTAATAAAGTTTATAGATGCTAAAACTCCTTTATCTATTCAGGTGCATCCTAATAATGAAGTTGCTAAAGAACGTCATAACTCATTTGGTAAAAACGAAATGTGGTATGTAATGCAAGCTGATGAAGATGCTGAGCTAATTGTTGGTTTTGATGAAAAAATAGATGCAGAAGGTTATAAATCGCATTTAGCGAATAATACTATTTTAGAAGTAATGCATCATGAAATTGTAAATAAAGGTGATACTTTTTACATACCAACAGGTCGTGTGCATGCAATTGGAGCTGGAGTTTTGTTAGCTGAAATTCAGCAGACGTCTAATATTACGTATCGTATTTATGATTATGATAGAGTAGATGCTAAAACTGGAGAAAAAAGAGAGTTGCATAGTGATATGGCTATGGATGTTTTAGATTATGAAGTGCATGAGAAATATAAAACAGAATACAATTTAGAAAAAAATGTTTCTAATGAATTGGTTTATTCTCCATATTTTAGAACAAACATTTTAGATATTAATAGAACAATAGATAAGGATTACTCAGAAATAGATTCTTTTGTAATTTATATGTGCGTAGAAGGTTCTGTTGATTTAATATCTGAAGGGAAAACCTATACTATTAATACTGGAGAAACTTTGTTGTTGCCAGCTGCTATAAAAACGATTCAGCTAAAAGCAGCAGATGCAAAGGTTTTAGAAGTATATTATTAAAAATAAAAATACTTTTTCGCGCTTTTTATTGAGTTTGATGAGCGCGTTAAGGATTGAAGCATTTGTTTAAGCTCTTTTTGTTTTGCTGAATTTTATTCAGCAAAACAAAAAAGCGAGTGCTGAAAGCCTGACTTTAATGCAGCTTGCTTGCTGCATAAAGTAACGCCCAAATTGTTTTTTAAGCAACGTTTATTACTTCTTGTATTTGTGGAGCGTATTTTTTAATAGTGGCTTCAACACCATTTTTTAAGGTCATTTGATTTACAGAACATCCTGTGCAAGCGCCTTCTAATTGTACTTTTACAATGGCGTCTTCTATAGAAAGTAATTTTATGTTACCACCATCGCTTATTAAAAAAGGACGAATTTCATCTAAAGCCTTTTCTACATTATTATGTGTTTCTTGTGCTGTCATAAATCTATTTTTTTACTGAACTGCAACCACTCATTGTTGTAATTCTAACAACTTCTGTTGGTGGTAAATTTGCATTTCTTTTTAATAATTGAGCTACCATTTCTTTGGTAATATCGCTAAATGATTTTTCTAAAACAGTATCTTCTTGTAAAGCTACTGGATGCCCAACATCTCCAGCTTCACGAATACTTTGTACTAAAGGTATTTCTCCTAAAAAGGTTGTATTTATATCTTCTGCAAGGTTTTTTGCACCATCTTTACCAAAGATATAATATTTATTGTTAGGTAATTCTTCTGGCGTAAAATATGCCATATTTTCTATGATTCCTAAAACAGGAACTTTTATGCTGTCTTGCTGAAACATTGCAACTCCTTTTTTAGCATCTGCTAAAGCAATGTTTTGTGGTGTAGAAACTACAACTGCTCCACTTATTGGTAAGGCTTGTACTATTGATAAATGTACATCTCCTGTTCCTGGAGGTAAATCTATTAAAAGAAAATCTAATTCGCCCCAAGCAGCATCAAAAATTAATTGTTTTAAAGCTTTAGAAGCCATAGGTCCTCGCCAAATTACGGCTTGATCTGGATTTGTAAAAAAACCTAAAGACAATAATTTAACTCCATAATTTTCTATCGGTTTCATTTTAGAACGACCATCTACATTTACAGAAAGAGGTTTTTCTTTTTCTACATCGAACATAATGTGTTGTGATGGTCCATAAACATCTGCATCTAAAACACCAACACTAAAGCCCATTTTGGCTAAAGAAACTGCTAAATTAGAGGTTACTGTAGATTTACCAACACCTCCTTTACCAGAAGCAATTGCAATAATGTTTTTAATATTTGGTATTTCTTTACCACGAATTAAATTCGGGTCTTCTTTTGGGGCAGTTTTCTCTACTTTTAAATTGATTTTTACGTCAATTTTTTCATCAACATTAGTTTTTATGGCTTTGGTAATTTCAGCTTCAACTTTCTTTTTTGCTTGTAAAGTTGGGTTGCTGATAGTAACATCTACATTTACTTCATCACCAAAAATAACAACATTTTTTACATTGTTATTTTCTATTAAACTTTTACCCTCTCCAGGAGCTGTAATTGTTTCTAATGCGTTGTATATATCTTGTTTTTTAAAACTCATTTCTTCGCTTTTGGCTTATAACTAAAGTTATAAGTAACTTTTAGTTTTTACTTAGTCTACCATACAAAGATACGCCTTACAAATTATAAAATAAAGTAAATAAATTATGTTTGTCTATGGATTGATAGGTTGCTATTATAAAGTAAATAGTATAAAAATAGATGATCTGTTTTTTGCACCTATTTCCTGATTTTTGAAAAATTAAGATAAATGTTCTGAAGGATTCCAAAAAACTTTTTCTAAATCTTGAATTTGATTATCAATTACAACAATGCCTTCGTTTTCTAATAATTGTTGCATTAAGTTTGTACCATCAAAATGATGTTTGCCTGTTAATAATCCTTTTTTGTTTACTACTCTGTGTGCAGGAACATCTTCTAAATTATGGGCTTTATTCATAGCCCAACCAACCATTCTTGCAGATCTTGCTGCTCCTAAATAAATGGCAATGGCTCCATAACTTGTAACTCTACCAAAAGGAATTTTTCGAGCAACTGTATACACTTTTTCAAAAAAATTATCTGACTCTTTAATCATAATACAAATCTTTATTTTGAAGTTTTTCTATGATGTCTAAAGAAATTGAATCAATCAATTTCTCAGAATCTTTAATTTCTTTATTGATTATTTTCTTGTTAGAAACCATATCATTTACAGTTTTAAAAGATTTTTGATACCAATCTTTCCATGCATCTATAATTTTTATTTGTGTTGTTAAAGAGTCTCCTTTATTAATAGCTATTTTACTTTGTTTTAATTCTTCGTTTAAACGACTTACAGCAGCTTTTTCTAAGTCAGATAAAATAGATTTTGCAGTATTTTTATCAGCATTTAATAAAGTGTATGCAGCAATTAAAGCAGTTGTTCCTACATTTTTTAAAGTTGTTTTAGACACTTTATCTATTCTGTCATTATCTGTATGGTAAAACTGATCTGTAAAATGCCAAAACAAAACACTTGGTATGTTTTCTCTTAAAAAAGGAACGTGATCACTTCCACCTTCAAACGGATTTGAGCTAACAACCCAGTTTGCTCTTTTGCCCTGGGCTTTGAATTTATCAATTAAAAAATCGTTTAAATAATGAGGCTTCATTTGTTTTAAGTTCATTTTAGAACCACCCCATTCAGTGTGTTTGTCTTTTCCACGTGTCCAAATTGCACTTGGATCTGGCATTTTTTCTATCAAGAAAGTTCCTCCTGTTTTTTCAGTGTCTTCACCAACCATATCTAAAGAAATTCCCCATTTAATATCTTTTGCTCTAATAGAATCTTCTTGCACATATCTTCTAGTAGATACAATTTCATCTCCCCATAAAAAGGTTAATGTTCTTTTAGGCTGATATTGTTTTTGTTTAATAAATTTTGCAGTTAACGAAGCCATTTCTAGAGCAACACCAACTCCTGTAGCATTATCATTTGCACCAGGTTCTTGTACGTGAGCACTAAAAACTAAACGTTCTTTTGGTTTTTCTTTTCCTTTAATATCAGCAATAATTGTTAACTCTTCAGAAGGATAAATATTTGTTTCAACCTTTACATTTAGGGTTACTTTTCCTTTTTCTAAAGACTTTTTTAAACGCTCTTTTGCTGAAAAAGACATTGCAATTGCCCAAGGTTTGTTCACAGAATCGTGAGGAATTGCACGAAACTGAATAGAAGTTGTATTTTTTTCTGGCTGTAAATAATCAGGATTATTGTAAGTCATAATACCTGCAGCTTTTCCGTTTACAATTGCAGATTTATAAATTCTATAAGGACTCGTTTCTGCAAAAACAATTTTCCCTTTTACATCAATATTAGTTATGTTTTTAAAATCTTTTATATGTACAACATCAGCAGAGATCCCTTCTTTTGGAGTGCTGTAAGAATTTAGAGCAATCATATTTCTGTTTGTAGCATGTGATAAAAGTGTCTCTTCTTTACTGCCTTCAAATTCAACAATTGCATTCACAGATTCCCAAGTAGGTTTTTTAAGCGGTCGTTTTTCAATTCTATAAGTTAAAACATCATTTTCTGTGGCATTTTCTTCTAAAACATAACCTGCTTTTACAAGTGCTTCTTCAATTTTATAAATACTTTTATTAAAACCAGAATTACCAACAACTCTCCAGTATTTTTCAACAAAAGAAGTAGTTTCATAAGCTAAATCTCCAGTAAATTGGTCATTAATAACATTAGCATAATTTGATGTATTTAATGTTATAGGTTTATTATTTGTACAGCTGATAAATACTATTGTAATGCATAAAAAGTAACTTAATTTTTTGAACATAACCTGGTTTTAGAAGTTATAAAAGTAGTTTTTTTAATTCAAAATTTCTGCAACTCTTTTCTGTAATTCAGGAATTACATTTTTTTCAAACCATGGATTTTTTGTCAACCAAAAACGGTTTCTTGGTGATGGATGAGGTAATGTAAAATATTTAGGTAAATATGCTGGATAATTATCTACAGTTTCTGTAAGTGTTCTTTTTGCTTTGTTTTTTAAGTAATAGTTTTGCGCATACATTCCTATTAAAATGATTAACTCTAAATTTGGCATTCTATCAAATAATTGCTGATGCCATTTAGGAGCGCATTCTTTTCTTGGTGGTTTGTCTCCACTTTTCCCTTTTCCTGGGTAACAAAAACCCATAGGCACAATTGCAAATTTTACTTTATTGTAAAAATCTTCATCAGAAACATTGAGCCATTTACGTAATTGTTTTCCACTTGCATCATCCCAAGGAATGCTAGATTTGTGAACTTTTGTACCTGGAGCTTGCCCCACAATTACAATTTTAGAATTTAGGTGAGCAGAAACTACAGGATTTGCTCCTAAATCTAAATGCGGTTCGCAAAGTGTACATTTTTTTATTTCTGATAAAAGGTTTTGCATATATTACTTTAATTCTAATGCATCACCATCAAAAGACAAACCACTAAAACCAGTTTTCATAAAGTTTCTAATATTTTGGTGTGATGTTCCATCTTTATCCTCTAAAACACCTCTATAATGTTCGCCAAAACAAGCTAATGCTTCTTCTTTTGATAATTGTTGATGTGTAGCAAAAGCAAATAATTTACAAGAACCAGAATTTTCTTCGGCTTTATTTTTGATTTCACCATTTGTAAATGCAGTTGGTGTAAAGTTGTAATTCTCTTCTATTATTTGCATGGTTTCTGCAAATAAAATTGATTCTGGGTTTTCTTTTAATTTGGTTTTGAATTCTAAGATAGACATATTATGTTTTTGAGTAATTTGCACAAATTAAATCAAATTTAAAATAAAAGTAACACTCTCTGTTATAAACATTCCAGTTTTTACGTTATATAAATATAATGACCAAACAAGATTTTAAGTTTCAAGTATTTTCTTTGTCAGAACGATTGTTTCCTATGGTTGCTCGTTTGTTGGGTAACAATTCTAAAGCAGAAGATGCTATACAAGAAATTATGCTAAAATTGTGGCAGAAAAGAAAAAAGATAGAAAATCATCCAAATATAAACGGATTTGTAATCTTAACTGCACGTAATTATTGTATTGATTTGTTAAGAAAAAAAACGTTGGTTTTAGAGGATTCAACATCCGAATTAAAGGTTTTAAAATCAACAGGTGATATTGAAAGTCTTGAATGGAAAGAGTTAAATAACATCATCTTTAAAATTTTAGAACAATTGCCTAAACAGCAAAAAGAGGTTTTTTTAATGAGAGATGTAGATGGTTATGAATTTACAGAAATAGCAGCAGCTTTGAGTCTTAAAATGGAACATGTTAGAGTTTTACTCTCTAGAGCAAGAAAACAAATAGGGGTTGCATTAGAAAAAAATTACGATTATGAGCGAGGAACATATGAATAACTTGGTAAAAAAATACAAGGCTGGTGAAAGTTCTTTAGAAGAAGAAAAACTTTTATTTGATGCTGTGGATGAATCAAACCCTGAAATGAAATCAGTGGCTACTTTTATTCAAAAAAACAGAATTACTGCTCCTGATAATTTAAATGATAAATTATGGGAATCCTTTGAGAAAAGAAGGTCAAAATCAAAGAGACTAAAGATTGGGGTATTTTCTGTAGCAGCATCTATTGCATTATTGGTTACCTTTTATATTAATATGAATCATCAAAATAAATTATCTACTAGCGAAAAACAAGCTTTATTAAATGAAGCGAAAAATATGTTTGCTGATGTTAATTCATCAGAAAATCAACATCGAATTATATTAGAAAGTGATTTAGTGGTCGTTTATTCTAAAACTAAATAAATTTCAATTTAAATAAGATTATTAACTATTAAATATATAAAAATGAAAAAATTATTATTTACTGCTTTTTTACTAATGTGCTTTATTTCTGTAGTTAATGCACAAGATAAAGAAGAGGAAAAATCGGAAGAAAATATTTATGTAAAAGTAAAAGATGGCAAAAAACCTGTAATTTTTATTGATGGTAAAAAGTTTGATTTTCCAATGGAATTAATAGATCAAAGTAAAATAGCGTCTATTAATGTGATTAAAGGTAAAGAAGCAATAAAAAAATATAATGCACCAAATGGTGCTATTTTAATAACAACAAAAGCTTTAAAAAAATTAGACTTTTCTAATGCGAAAATAATAGAAAATGGAGATTTAAAAGAAGATAACCCTGCACCAATGATTATAATTGATGGAAAGGTTTCAACCAAAAAATCTTTAGATATTTTAACTCCAGAAAAAATTGAAAAAATGGAAATTTTTAAAGGAGAACAAGCAATGAAAAAATACAAAGCGAAACATGGAGTAATTGTAATTACTACTAAGAAATAGTAAAGCTAGATTTAGATTTGCATCAAAATAGAATCCAACTAAATAGTTTTTGAAAAGGCTTTTTGGTTGGTAAACAGATAATTACTTTACTATAAATTGATACAAGTTTTCAATAATATTTTTTAACTCTTCATTATCTTCAATTAAATCAGAATAACTATAATTTGAATCGACGACAAAGCTTGCTAATTTAATTTTGTAATTATTTTTTAGAGTTCCAGATTCTGCTTTAAAAACTTTAAAATCCTTTTTTGGAATTTTATTGTTTAAAAACAAGTTTTCATAAAAATCTCCAAGTCCAATTTTTTTATAGTCATTTCTTGAAAAAACTATTTTACTTCCAATTTGGATACTTTTCTCTGTCTTTAATATTTCAGACATAAAGTCTTGTATGATTTTTTTGGGAAGTAAATTCTCAATCTCTTTTAAATCAGTATTTTGATAGGTGAAATTTTTGTTTTTATTCGAAATATTTTTTAAAGCTATTCTTCTTTGATCCTTTTTTGATCCTTTTTTTACGTTATCATTATCAGCTAATAAAAATATTTTGTTTGATATAGCAAATGAGTTTATCTTTTCTTTAACTTCATCTTTATTAAACTCTCCTTCTCCTTCTCCTTCAATATTTTCATCATCAAAAAGATAATGTTCAATTAAGTTTCCTCCATATTCAAAGAAAGCAAAGTCAATATCTTCTATTAAATGTTTATTATTTACTTCACTTTCCGTGTAAAGTTTTAAAAATTTAGATAAGTATTTTCTGTCTGTTGGTCCTTCAACCCAAATTGAGCTATTGGATAAAAAAACAGATGAGGCTGTAACTCCGAGTAAATCTAAAGTTTCTTTATTTGGTTTTATGTTAGTCTTTATCAAATGTTTGTTTTCTTCAATTTTTTGAAATTGAAAAATTGAAATATCATCATTCAATAAAGTTAAATCTAATAAGTGATTAGAATGTGTTGTGAAAAAATATTTTAGATTCTTTTTTTTAAGAAACTCATCATTTAAAATTGTTTCAATAAATATTTTTTGGAAGGCAGGGTGCAAGTTCATTTCAGGTTCTTCTATATAAAAAGAATCATTTTTTGATGCTGTAAATATTGGAAATAATAGTATAATTAGAGCTTGAATTCCATCCCCTAATTCACTTACATTTCTGAAATCCTTATTATCGATTGCAATTGTTACTAGTTGTGGTTGATCATCTTCAGCAAGTAATTCAACTCTTTTATTATTAAAAAAATATTTACTTAAAAAAAATTGAAATTTTTCAATATTCCTTTTTTTAGGTGAGTTTTGAAGTTTGTATATTCTATTCCATAAATCTAAACCTGTGTCAATTTTTACTTTACTTGGTATTTTATTTGAAAAATAAAGGGTTCTAACTACATCTGTAAAACTTCCTAAATTTAAGCCTGTAGTCTTAAGTAAACTTCGCAAAATTGGAATATAAATTTTGTTACTAATATTATTTTCTTTAGTAAAATTTAATTCATTTTGCAGTTCTTTTACCTTTGTTAAATATAAATTAAAGTTAATAATATCATTTTCATGAGAGTATATGGTTTTACCTCTAACGTTTAAATCGTTTATAAATTCAGTAATTTTATCCTCATCATCTTTACTATAATTAGAAATTAAATGATCTGTTATTCGAATAATATTAGACAATTTAAAACTTGGGGCTAAACTATTATTTAAACTCCTTTCAATTTCTTCAATTTCAGTAATTAATTCAGAGAAAATTTTATTCTTGGATATATTTTCAAAAGGGTATTGTAATTTTATTAAACCTCTTAAAAACCTACTTTTTCCAGAATTATTTTCCCCTACAAAAAAGTTTATTTTGTTTATTTCTAATTCTGTATTGATAGTATTATCACTTTCAATTTTTAGAAACTCATTTTCTAAATCATCAATATAAAACTCTGGATTTTTGAATTCTTTAGGAAAGGCAATGTGATTGGTTGTTTTTATGATTATTTTCATAGCATTTTAACTTAATTACTTCTTCCCTTCAACAATTATAACAATCTCACCTTTTGGTGGTTTTTTAGTAAAATGAGTCAAAACTTCTGTGGCTGTTCCTCTTACAGTTTCTTCGAACATTTTTGTGAGTTCTCTAGAAACAGAAACTTTTCTGTCTGCACCAAAATATTCAATAAAGTGCCCTAATGTTTTTACCAATTTATGAGGTGATTCGTAAAAAATCATTGTTCTTGTTTCTTCAGCTAAGAGTAAAAAACGAGTTTGTCTTCCTTTTTTAACAGGTAAAAATCCTTCAAAAACAAATTTATCATTAGGTAAACCAGAATTTACCAAGGCTGGCACAAAAGCAGTTGCACCTGGTAAACATTCTACATCAATATCATTTTCTACACAAGCTCTAGTTAATAAAAAACCAGGATCTGAAATTGCAGGAGTTCCAGCATCAGAAATAACAGCGCAAGTTTCTCCGCTTTTAATTCTATTTAAAATCCCTTCAATTGATTTATGTTCATTGTGCATATGATGACTATGCATTTGAGTAGCTATTTCAAAATGTTTTAACAATTTTCCACTTGTACGTGTGTCTTCTGCTAAAATAAAATCAGCTTCTTTTAAAACACGAATGGCTCTAAAAGTCATATCCTCTAAATTACCAATTGGTGTAGGTACTAAAAATAGTTTACTCATTGATTATAGTTTTTAGTTTTAAGTGATTAGTGTTTAGTTAACTCATCATTCAAAACACATAATTTATAACTTATTATATAGATTCATAAGTTTCTACAGTAATGTCTGCAACAACATTTCCTGTATGATTTGTAGAAAGAGGTTCAAAAAGTAAAATATGTACTTCTTCTTTGGCAACAGGTTTGTGTTCTATACCTTTTGGCACAATGTAAAATTCGCCTTCATTTATGGTGATAATTTTATCGCGTAAATGCATTTCTAAAACTCCTTTTTTTACTAAAAATAATTCATCTTCATTGTCGTGTTTATGAAATACAAACTCACCTTTAACTTTGGCTAATAAAATTTGTTGTCCATTTAATTCACCTATTTTTTTAGGAGTCCATTTATCTTCAAATAAATTGAATTTCTCTTGAATGTTTACTACGCTCATAAAAACAAATTTACAAAGATTTTAATGGATAAAATGTGTAATTTTGCACATCAAAATAAAGATTCTTGCTTAGGTAAGAATGTTAGAAATAAAAATTTCAAAAGAAATGTACAGAAGTCATTCTTGTGGTGAGTTAAGAGCATCACACATAAATACAGAAGTTACACTAGCAGGTTGGGTACAAAAATCAAGAGACAAAGGTTTTATGGTTTGGGTAGACTTGCGAGATAGATATGGAATTACACAGTTAATTTTTGATGAAGAGCGTACGCCAGCAGCAATGATTGAAAAAGCAAAATCTCTTGGTAGAGAATTTGTAATTCAAGTAAAAGGTACTGTTATTGAGCGTGAATCTAAAAACAAAAATATTGCAACTGGAGAGGTTGAGGTTTTAGTTTCTGAGTTAGAAATTTTAAACGCAGCAAAATTGCCACCTTTTACCATAGAAGACAAAACTGATGGAGGAGAAGACATCAGAATGAAATATAGATACTTAGATATTAGAAGAAATCCTGTTAAAGACAGTTTGATTTTTCGTCATAAAGTAGCTATGGAAGTTCGTAAATACTTGTCTGATCAAGAATTTATAGAAGTAGAAACTCCGTATTTAATAAAATCTACTCCAGAAGGCGCAAGAGATTTTGTGGTGCCTTCAAGAATGAATGAAGGTCAGTTTTATGCATTGCCACAATCACCTCAAACTTTCAAACAATTGTTGATGGTTGGTGGAATGGATAAATATTTTCAGATTGTAAAGTGTTTTAGAGACGAAGATTTACGTGCAGATAGACAGCCAGAATTTACACAAATTGACTGTGAAATGGCATTTGTAGAGCAAGAAGATATCTTAAATATTTTTGAAGGATTGACCAGACATTTACTAAAAGAAGTAAATAATGTAGAGGTGGAGAAATTTCCAAGAATGTTGTATGATGATGCCATGCGTTTGTATGGAAATGATAAACCAGATATCCGTTTTGGAATGGAATTTGGCGAGTTAAATGCAGTTACACAACATAAAGATTTTGGTGTTTTTAATAATGCTGAATTAGTGATTGGAATTGCTGTTCCTGGTGGAAATACATACACAAGAAAAGAAATAGACAACATTATTAAATGGGTAAAAAGACCACAAGTTGGTGCTCTTGGAATGATTTATTGTAGAGTTAACGAAGATGGTTCTTTTAAATCTTCTGTAGATAAGTTTTACAATCAAGAAGATTTAGCAAAATGGGTTGAAGTTACAGGTGCAAAACCTGGAGATTTAGTTTGTGTTTTATCTGGAGAAACGAATAAAGTTAGAGCACAAATGTCTGCTTTACGTATGGAATTAGCAGAACGTTTAGGATTAAGAGATCCTAAAGTATTTGCACCTCTTTGGGTTATCGATTTTCCATTATTAGAGTTAGATGAAGAAACTGGTCATTACCATGCAATGCACCATCCATTTACATCACCAAAACCTGGTCAGTTAGAATTACTAGATTCTAAACCAGGAGAAGTAAAAGCAAATGCTTATGATTTAGTTTTAAATGGTAATGAAATTGGTGGAGGTTCTATTAGAATTCATGACAAACAAATTCAGGCAACAATGTTAAAACACCTAGGTTTTTCTGAAGAAGAAGCAAAAGCACAATTTGGTTTCTTAATGGATGCTTTTGAGTATGGAGCACCACCTCATGGAGGTTTGGCTTTTGGTTTAGATAGATTGGTTGCTATTTTAGGAGGTCAAGAAACTATTAGAGATTTTATTGCTTTCCCAAAAAATAATTCTGGTAGAGATGTTATGATTGATGCACCTGCTTTTATTGATGATGAGCAATTGCAAGAGTTGAGTTTAAAGCTAGATATACAAGAGTAAAATATTTCAACATAAAAGAAAACCCTGTAGTTATTTATAAACTATAGGGTTTTTTGGTTTAACAATTTTTAGTACTTTTAAAATATGAAAAACCTACTTACATTTTTAGTATTATTTGTTTCGATAACATTATTCTCTCAAGAAATTACTGGTGATGAATTATTAACGAAAGCCATTCAATTTCACGACCCAAATGGAAATTGGGAAACCTTTAAAGGCGAGTTGTTTGTAACTATGGAAACTCCTAAAAATGGTGATAGAAAAAGTAAAATAAATATTGATTTACCCAAACAATATTTTTCTGTTGTAGCTAAAAGAGATACAATTATCACTGAATTTATTGTTGATAAAGATAGTTGTAGTTTCAGCTTAAATGGAAAACAAAATTTATCAGCACACATAAAGAAAAAGTATAGTTTAAATTGTGAACGAGCTGAATTGTATAAAAATTATTACACATATTTATATGGTTTACCAATGAAATTGAAAGATGATGGTACTGTCATTCATCAAAAAGTAGAAAAACGTCAGTTTAAAGGAAAAGATTATTTGGTGCTAAAAGCAACTTATAATAAAGAAGTGGGTAAAGATAGTTGGTATTTTTATTTTAATCCAGATACTTATGCAATGGAAGTATATCAGTTTTTTAAAGAAACAAAAGATAGTGGCGAATATATTTTATTGTCTGGTTTAGAGACAATTAATCAAGTAAAAATGCCTAAAATTAGAGCTTGGTATTATAACAAAGACAATAAATATTTAGGTACAGATATTTTATCAATCAAAAAATAAATCTCTAATAATTTAATTTAAACTTGATATAAGTTATCATTTTACCAACTTCTAAATATTGGTTTTCGTAAAAAGTTTGCGTTTCTGTTACTTCTTTTGGTGCGCCTTCGTTATTATACACATTATGGTTTGCGTATATAATTTCATGGCCTTCACCATGTAATAAACCTAAAGTATAACCATGCATAAACTCAGAATCAGTTTTTAAATTCATAATACCATCTTGGTTTAAAATAGTGTGGTATTTCTTTAAAAACTTAGTGTTTGTCATTCTATGCTTGGTACGTTGAAATTTTATTTGCGGATCTGGAAAAGTAATCCAAATTTCTGAAATTTCATTTTCAGCAAAAATAAAATCGACCAATTCAATTTGTGTTCTAACAAAAGCTACATTGTCTAAATTTTCTTCGATAGCAGTTTTGGCACCTCTCCAAAAACGAGCGCCTTTAATGTCTATACCAATGTAGTTTTTATTCGGGTTTTTACGAGCTAAAGCAATAGTGTATTCACCTTTACCACAACCCATTTCAACAACAATAGGATTGTTGTTGTTAAAAAAAGAATGCCATTTACCTTTATGAGAAAAGTTATTTAAAACTTCTTCTCTTGTTGGCTGAATGACATTTTTGAACGTTTCATTTTCTTTGAAACGTTTTAATTTATTTTTGCTTCCCAAGTTGTAGAATTATGCTCTGTCTTCTGTACCTTCTTTTAAAAACTTTCTAGATTGGCTCATCCAATAGTAAAGTAGAACTAAAAGTACTACTAAAAATAACCAGTTTATGCCATTAGACAACCACCAACCATAATCTGATGTAGCAACATCTAGTCGTAATTTTTTAAAAGGTAAGAATAAAATATCAGTAAATAAACTACCAATCCATCTAAATATATTGCTTGCTATCATAACTTAATTATCTTTACACTGCAAAAATAACAAAAGAAATAATGCTAGCCAATTTTTTAAACAAATCTAAGCCAATCAATTTTATTGTTTTCTTAATTTTCTTTTTTATTGGGTTTGTTTTTAGTGTTTACACCGCTTTTTTTACTAATAATTTTCTTTTTGATAATTTATTAAAAAGTGGAGCAATACTTCTTTTCTTTTTAATAATTTTTTTTCTTTTCAATTTTATTAATTCTAAAAATAAATTAACATTCGATAATTCTTATGCTTATTTTCTATTTACAGGGTTAATTGTTATGATTTTACCAGAATTAATTGGTTATAAAACTTTAATTTTATCAGTTATTTATTTACTTTTTTTAAGAAAAATATACAGTTTACATACAGCTAAAAGAATATTAGAAAAGCTTTTTGATAGCGGGTTTTGGTTGGGTGTTTTTTTTATTTTAGAACCACTCTCTGCTTTATTATTTATTTTGGTTTATGTAGCTATTTATGTGCATAATAAAATTACGATACATACACTTTTAGCTCCAATTATTGGTTTTTTAGCACCTTTATTAGTTTATTTTGCTTACTTTTTTTGGTTTGATAAAATTGATGAGTTTACAGACCTATTTAATTTTAATATAAATTTTGATGTTCAGTTTTATAGTAAAATAAAATATCTGTGGATTTTATATAGCACCTTAATATTTGCAGTTTTTGCAATATTTTTAAAATCGATAAATACGCTATCAGTTAACAATAAATTTAAAAGAAGTTGGATTTTATTAATCTATAATTTCTTTGTTATAATTCTTTTCTTGATGTTTCTGCCAGAAAAAAATGGTTCTGAACTAATATTTATCTTGTTTCCTACAGCAATTATTTTGGCAAATGGTATTGAGTTAATTCAGAAAAACATATTTAAAAATATGGTGCTTTATTTTTTTTTAGTGAGTAGTATTGTTTGTTTTTTACTATAATTTTTCACCAAAAGCCAAATCTCCAGCATCACCTAAACCAGGTACTATATAACCTTTATTGTTTAATTCTTCATCTATAGCAGCAATCCATAAATGAGTGTTTTCTGGAAAATGTTTTTCAATAAAGTCTACACCTTCTTTAGAGCCAATTACAGCAACAATATGAATCTCTTTAGGAATTCCATGTTTTTTAATCGCTTCATAAACTGCCACTAAAGATTGCCCAGTTGCTAACATTGGGTCTGCTAGTAATAATGTTTTGTTTTTTATTTCTGGTGATGCAAAATACTCAACAACAATTTCAAAATCAGCATTATTTTTTGGATGATGTCTATAAGCAGAAATAAAAGCATTTTCTGCTTTATCAAAATAATTTAGTAAACCTTGATGTAAAGGTAAGCCTGCTCTTAAAATTGAACATAAAACCAAATCATTATAAGATAATTGAACCTTCTTTTTACCTAAAGGTGTTTCTATATAAACACCAGAATAAGAAAGACTTTTACTTAATTCATAACCTAAAACTTCTCCTACTCTTTCTATGTTTCTACGAAAACGTAAAGCATCTTTTTGTATCTTTTCATCTCTTAATTCTGATATAAAAGTGTTTAATACAGAATTATTTTCGCCAATATAATGTATGTGCATTTCTTGTAAATCTTAAAAACAAATATAATTTATTACTACTAAAGTTTTCTTTTGATATTTTTATTTCTCTAAAACTTTTAAAAATTGAATTATTAAAGTAATTTTTAATGCTTTTTTATATTATTATCCTCAATTTTGAAACTTAATTTTCATGAATTTATTTGTTGTATGAATAAAAGAATATTAGCATTAATAGCAGTTTCTATAGCTACATTAATTTATGGTGTAAACTATACAATTGCAAAAGAAGTTATGCCTGTTTATATAAAGCCTTTTGCTTTTATTTTATTAAGAGTTGCTGGTGGTACATTGCTTTTTTGGTTTGCTGGTTTATTTATTAAGCAACAAAAAATAGAAAAAGAAGATTATAAAAAAATAGTTTTAGCAGCCTTTTTTGGCACAGCATTAAATATGCTAGCTTTTTTTAAAGGACTAAGTTTAACAGCGCCAATTAGTGCTTCTGTAATAATGGTAACTTCACCAATAATGGTGCTTGTTTTTTCGAGTATTTTAATAAAAAAAGCAATTGGTTTACAAAGAATTTTAGGAATTTTTATAGGTTTAGCAGGTGCTATTTTATTAATAACTTATGGTAACTCTTCAAGTGCAAATGCAGCCAATAGTAATCTTGGTAATTTTTTGGTCTTTGTAAATGCTGCATCTTATGGTTTGTATTTAGTGTTGGCAAAAGATTTAATTTTAAAATATCATCCAATAGTATTTGTAAAATGGTTGTATTTATTTGGGCTGTTTTTTGTAATTCCTTTTTCTTTTAATGAGTTAAAAGAGGTCGTTTGGCAAGATATACCTATAAATATTTATTGGAATATTGGTTTTGTAATTGTCTTTACCTCTTGTATTACCTACCTTTTTAATTTATATGGCTTATCAAAATTAAAACCTACAACAGTTAGTGTTTTTATATACTTACAGCCAGTAATCGCAACAATTTATGCATTAATTGTTGGTAGTGATTCTTTAAATTTTGTTAAAATAGTAGCTACAATTATTATCTTTTTAGGTGTGTTTTTAGTTACAAAAGAGGTTGATAAAGCAACCAAATAAAACTTATATTTGCAGTTCATTTAAAATGAAGTTTGTATGATTCAATCTATGACTGGTTATGGGAAATCTGTGTTGCAATTGCCAACTAAAAAAGTAACCATAGAAATAAAATCTTTAAACAGTAAAAACTTAGATTTAAACGTTAGAATACCTTCTTACTACAAAGAAAAAGAATTAGCTGTTCGTAAAAAATTAGCAAAATCTTTAATAAGAGGTAAAGTAGATTTTTCAATTTTTGTTGAAATGACTGCAGATGAAACATCTACAACTGTAAATAATAGCGTTGTTAAAAAATACATAGAACAGTTAAGAAATACACTTGTTATTGATTCTGAATATGATGTAGAATTGCTAAAAATGGCAGTTACAATGCCAGATGCTTTAAAAACTGAACGTGAAGAGTTAGATGAAAATGAGTGGAATCTGATTGATACAAGTATAGACGAAGCTGTTAAAGAAATTGTACAATATAGAACTGATGAAGCTGCTTCTTTAGAAATAGATTTTAAAGAAAGGATTGATAATATTAAAAAATATTTAGAAGAAGTTAAAGCTTTAGATGCAGATAGAATAGAAAACGTAAAAACGCGTTTACAAAAA
The DNA here is from genome assembly GCF_045063625.1 of Polaribacter sp. Asnod6-C07. Lineage (NCBI taxonomy): Bacteria > Pseudomonadati > Bacteroidota > Flavobacteriia > Flavobacteriales > Flavobacteriaceae > Polaribacter > Polaribacter sp. Asnod6-C07. The sequence continues at coordinate 1,442,655 of NZ_JBEFOF010000005.1, forward strand.
GCAATTAACGATTTAAAAGTAGATACTGATGAAAATCGTTTTGAGCAAGAACTAATTTATTATCTAGAAAAATTAGATATTAATGAAGAAAAAGTGCGTTTAGCAAATCATTTAGATTATTTTTTAGAAACATTAGCTACACCAGATTCTAATGGAAAAAAATTAGGATTTATTGTACAAGAAATGGGTCGTGAAATAAACACAACAGGTTCTAAAGCTAATTTTGCACCAATGCAAAAAGCGGTAATTCAAATGAAAAATGAATTAGAACAGATTAAAGAACAAATTTTAAATGTGCTTTAATTAGTTTTTAGTTGATGGTTTTTAGTTAGTAGTAAAACCCATCAACCAAAAATTAGCAACTAAAAACAAAATTTATGTCAGATTTTAAAGGAAAGTTATTCGTGTTTTCAGCACCTTCTGGTTCTGGTAAAACTACTATTGTTCGTCATTTACTAAAACAAGAAAAATTTAATTTAGAGTTTTCTATTTCAGCAACTTCTAGAGCGCCAAGAGGTGAAGAAAAAGACGGAGTAGACTATTATTTTATAGACCTTAAAGAATTTAAAACTCATATTAAAAATGATGATTTTTTAGAGTGGGAAGAAGTTTATAGAGATAATTTTTATGGTACTTTAAAAACAGAAATAGAGCGTATTTGGGCTTTAAAAAAACATGTTATTTTTGATATTGATGTTGTTGGTGGCTTAAGAATTAAAAAGAAATTTCCAGAAGAAACTTTATCTGTTTTTGTAAAACCACCAAGTGTAGATGAACTTAAAATACGTTTAAAAAAACGATCTACAGAAAGTGAAGACAAGATTAATATGCGAATTGCAAAAGCTTCTGTAGAGTTGGCAACAGCACCTCAGTTTGATAAAATTATTAAAAACTATGAGCTAGATGTTGCTTTAAAAGAAGCAGAAGAATTAGTTGGCGAGTTTTTAGAGTTAAAATAAAAAAACAAGAATAAAGAAGAGCATCTATTCTCAATGCTTTTTTTCTATCATCTTAAGAAAAATGAAAATTGGTTTATATTTTGGTACATTCAATCCTATACATGTTGGGCATTTAATTATTGCAAATTATATGGTAGAAAATTCAGATTTAGACGAAATTTGGATGGTTGTTACACCTCATAATCCATTTAAAAAGAAAAGTTCTTTATTAGATAATTATCATAGATATGAGTTGGTTTACAGAGCAACAGAAAATTATGCTAAAATAAAACCTTCTGATATTGAGTTTAAATTGCCACAACCCAACTATACAGTGCATACTTTAGCTCATATATCAGACAAATATGCTGATAAAGAGTTTTGTTTAATTATGGGCGAAGACAATTTAAAAAGTTTCCATAAATGGAAAAACTATGAAACCATTTTAGAGCATCATCATATTTATGTGTATCCAAGAATTGCTGATGGTACTGTAGATCATAAATTTAAAAATAGTGATAAAATTCATAAGGTTGATGCACCAATTATTCAATTGTCATCAACAATGATTAGAAACGGAATTAAAGATAAAAAGAACATAAAACCAATGTTAACCAAAGAAGTTTGGGAATATATAGATGAAATGAATTTTTATAAAAAATAGTTTCGTTATTTTTACGTTTAACTCATAAATACTAATATATTTTAGTGGATAAAAAAGCCAAAAAAAAAGGAAAACTAAAACAAAAACTAACTGACAAATACAGATTAGTAGTTTTAAACGAAAATACTTTTGAAGAACGTTTTTCTTTAAAACTATCTCGTTTAAATGTATTTGTATTGGGTGGTGTTTTATCTTTTTTATTGATTTTAGTTACTACATTTATCATCACTTTTACACCTATTAAAGAATATATTCCTGGTTATTCTTCTACAGAATTAAAAATTAAAGCTACTAAATTGGCTTTTCAAACAGATTCTTTAAAAAGAAAACTAGATATTATAAACGACTACACAAAAGCTTTACAACCTATTTTAAATGGAGAAATAGAACCAGAAATTATAGATTCTGCTGCCTTTTCTTTAGGTAAAGTAGAAATTAAAGATAGCTTATTACATGCTACAAGAGAAGATTCTATTTTTAGAGAAAAAATAGAAAGTCAAGATCGTTTTCCTATTCAAAATAATGCAGATACTAACGTAGAAATTGTGTTTTTTGCGCCATTAAATGGTATTATTTCTCAAAGTTTCGACCCTAATACTAAACATTTAGCTGTAGATATTACTGCACCAAAAAATGCACCAGTAAAAGCTACTGCAGATGGTACTGTGATTTTTTCTGGTTGGACCACAGAAACTGGTTATGTTCTTATCTTAAAACACGACCATGATTATATGTCTGTTTACAAACACAATGGAAATTTATTGAAACAACAAGGAGATTTTGTAAAATCTGGTGAGGTAATAGCAAGTGTGGGTTCTACAGGAGAGTTATCTACAGGCCCACATTTACACTTTGAACTTTGGAGTGGTGGTTATGCAGTAAATCCTACAAATTTAATTGATTTTAGATAATGAGTATAAAATCTGTATTTGCAATTCCGTTTGCTAAAATTTCTATAAAAAGAGTTTATAAATGGGCAAATAACCCTTATAAAACTCAAGATAAAATATTTAAAAAGTTAATATCAAAAGCTAAGAACACAGCCTTTGGTAAAGATCATGATTTTGATAATATTACATCTTATGATGATTTTAAAAAACGTGTAAAAGTTTCAGATTACGAAGGTTTAAGAGGGTATGTAGATCGAATTGTAGAAGGTGAATCTGATGTGCTTTGGCCAGGTAAACCCTTATATTTTGCAAAAACTTCAGGTACAACTTCTGGAGCAAAATATATACCTATTACAAAAGATTCTATGCCAACGCATATTAAAGCTGCAAGAAATGCTTTGTTGTTTTATATCGTAGAAAAAAATGATGCTAGTTTTGTAAATGGTAAAATGATATTTTTACAAGGTAGCCCAGTTTTAACTGATAAAAATGGAGTAAAACTAGGTAGGCTTAGTGGAATTGTAGCACATTATGTGCCTAAATATTTGCTTAAAAATAGATTGCCAAGTTGGGAAACCAACTGTATTGAAGATTGGGACACCAAAGTAAATGCAATTGTAGAAGAAACTATTAATGAAGATATGTCTGTAATTAGTGGAATACCTTCTTGGGTACAAATGTATTTCGAAAAACTGATTGAGAAAACTGGTAAAAAGGTTTCTGAATTATTCCCGAATTTTAACTTCTTTATTTATGGAGGCGTAAATTTTGAACCTTATAAAAACAAGTTTGAAAGTTTAATTGGTAAAAAGATCGATTATATAGAATTGTATCCTGCATCAGAAGGTTTTATTGCATATCAAGATTCGCAAACAGAAAAAGGAATGTTGCTGCAATTAAACTCAGGTATGTTTTACGAATTTATACCTGCAACTGAATATTTTGATGAAAACCCTACAAGAATATCCATCAAAGATGTAAAAATGGGTGTAAATTATGTTATCATTTTAAATACAACTGCTGGTTTGTGGGGTTATAATATTGGTGATACTGTAGAATTTACATCAACAAAACCTTATAGAATTAAAGTTACAGGTCGTATAAAACATTTTATATCCGCCTTTGGCGAACACGTTATTGGTAAAGAAGTAGAAAAAGCATTAAATGATTCTATTTTAGGAACTAACATTAATATTAGTGAGTTTACTGTGGCTCCACAAGTAAATCCGGAAAGTGGTTTGCCTTTTCATGAATGGTTTATTGAGTTTGAAAATGAGCCAGAAGACATAGAAAATTTTGCATTAAAGGTTGATGCTTCTATGCAAGAGCAAAATATTTATTATTTTGATTTGATTGAAGGTAAAGTATTACGTCCTTTAATCATTAGAAAAGTAAAAAAAGGAGGTTTTCATAATTACATGAAATCTATTGGTAAATTTGGTGGCCAGAATAAGATTCCGCAATTATCTGATAACAGAAAAATTGCTGATGTTTTACAAGGTTTTTTAAAGAATTAAAAAATGGGAGGAGATTATTTATTTATAGGATTAGCAGTATTTCTAGTTATTGCATATTTTTACAACAAATTTAGAAGCAGACGTTAATGAGTACAATTAGAATTACAAAACAGTTTAATTTTGAAACAGGGCACGCATTATATGGTTATGATGGAAAGTGTAAAAATGTGCATGGCCATTCTTATAAACTTTCTGTTACTGTTACTGGTACTCCAATAGATGATAATACAAATGTAAAATTTGGTATGGTTATCGATTTTGGAGATTTAAAAAAGATTGTGAATGAAGAAATTGTAGATCTTTTTGATCATGCAACTGTTTTTAATAAAAACACACCTCATGTAGAATTAGCACATGAATTGCAAAAGAGGGGGCATCATGTTATTTTAGTAGATTATCAGCCAACTAGTGAAATGATGGTGATTGATTTTGCAAAGAAAATTAAGAAACGATTGCCAGAAAACATAAAATTACATTCTATAAAACTGCAAGAAACAGATACTAGTTTTGCAGAATGGTTTGCTAGCGAAAACTAGTTTTAGCATATTAGTAACATTATAACACAATAGTGTTAGGATTTACACGTTATATTTGACAAAAATTTATTCTTATGAAAAATCTAAAATATATTTTATTACTTTTTTTATCTGCAACAATTTTAAGTTGTAGTGATACTGATAATGAACCACAATATTTATTATCGAATGCAAATATTGCAGGGACTTACGAAGTAAGTAGTTTAACTGGTAACGAAAGCGAAACTGCAACTTCCTCTTCTGGAGCTGTTGTAGATTTAGCTACATCAACAATTGTTGGTGCAAACTTTCAAATTTCTTTTGATATTACAGCAAGCGGAACTTATGAAGTTAGTGGGTTGTTCAGAGAGATAAAAACTACCACACCAAATGGAGGAGCAACCACAACAGACGAAGAGCTGTTAACTATAGATTCAGAAGGTACATATCAAATAAATACTTTAAATAACACCATTAATTTTATTCCAACTACTGGAGATTTTTTAGAAGGTACATTTAATATTGAAACCTTTACCGAGAATATAATAAGTATTACACAAGATAGCGAAACTGCTGAAGGTTCTAATACTATTTATAAAACGCTAAATATAGGTTTTACTAGAAACGAGTAACAAATAACATAAAAAATCAGAAAAGTTATCTGTATAGTTTTTCTGATTTTTAGTTGATTTTAGACAATTATTTTCCGTTAAAAGTATTCATTGTATTTGCTAAACCAGCAGTACCAAAAGAAGTAATTACTTTGGCTGATGTTGGTAAACGCTCTATTAATTGGCTTGTTTCTTCTTTATCCCATTCACCAAGTACAAAATCTACTTGTCTTCCTTTAGAGTAATTAGCACCTACACCAAAACGAAATCTAGGGTACTTATTTGTACCTAATTTCTCTTGGATGTCTTTAAGGCCATTATGGCCACCATCACTACCTTTTGCTTTAATTCTAATAGTACCAAAATCGATATTTAAATCATCAGTAACAACTAATATATTATCGATTTCAATTTTTTCTTTTTGCATCCAATATTTAAGTGCTTTACCACTTAAATTCATGTAAGTACTAGGCTTTAGTAGTATAAAAGTTCTGCCTTTAAAACGAAATGTAGCAACATCGCCTAATTTTTCGGTTTCGAAAGTAACATTATGTTCTTCAGCAACTTCATCAACAATTTTAAAACCAATATTATGACGAGTGTTAGTGTATTTGTCGCCAATATTTCCTAAACCAACAATTAAAAACTTTTTCATTAATTCTTCTTTAGTTTCTTTTTTAAAGTTTAATAATTTAAAAAAGAAGTTTTTAAAATACATTTTACAAAAATAGTATAAGTTCTTGAAATAAGTTAAAGACAAGAAAAAAGCGTTACATTTCTGTAACGCTTTAAATTATATTCTATTTACAGAAATTTATTCTGCAGCTGCTTCAGTTTCTTCTTCTTCCTCTTCACCAACAGTTGCGTTACGAGAAGTTCTTACTTGTACAATAACTGTGTTGTCTGGGTGCATGAATGTATAATCATCATTAGCTAAAGACGTTACAAATAATTTATTTCCAATTTTTAATTTAGAAATATCTGCTGTTACAAAGTCTGGTAAGTTTACTGGTAAAGCTTTTACTTTTAATTTACGGTTTGTAAAACGTAAAGCACCACCATTTAATACACCAGGAGAAGTACCTGTTAATTTTACAGGAATGTTCATTGTAATTTCTTTATCATCAAATAATTGATAGAAATCGATGTGTAAAATTTTATCAGTTACTGGGTGAAACTGAATGTCTTGTAAAATTGCGCTAATTTTTTGTCCATCAACATTAATACTTGCAGTGTATACATTTGGAGTATAAACCAAGTTTTTAAACGCTTTTTCTTCTGCTGAAAAGTGTATTGGTGTTTCTCCTCCGTATATAACGCAAGGAACCATACCAGCATTACGTAAGGCTTTAGTAGCTACTTTACCCACGCTTTCTCTTTTTGATCCTTTAATTGTAATTGATTTCATTACTTTTTATTAAAAATTTACATTAAAAATTGTCCACTAATTGAAGTGTTATCTTGCACTTTGTGCATAACATTCGCAAATAATGGGGCGCAAGATACTACTTTTATTTTAGATGTAGCCTTTTTTAACGGTATTGTGTCAGAAACAATTAACTCTGTTAAAGCAGAGTTTTCTATTTTTTCATAAGCACCACCAGATAAAATTGGGTGAGTACAAATAGCACGTACGCTTAAAGCTCCTTTTTCTTTCATTAAATTGGCTGCATGAGCTAGTGTTCCTCCTGTATCAATCATGTCATCAATTAAAATAACATTTTTACCCTCTACATCACCAATTAACTCCATATGACCAATTACATTTGCTTTTTTACGTTGTTTGTAACAGATTACTACCTCAGACAATAAGTGCTTAGAATATGCGTAAGCTCTTTTAGAACCACCCATATCTGGAGAAGCAATTGTTAAGTTGTCTAACTGTAAGCTTTCTATGTAAGGTAGAAATATAGAAGATGCAAATAAATGATCTACTGGTTTTTCGAAGAAACCCTGAATTTGATCTGCGTGTAAATCCATTGTCATAATTCTTGTTGCCCCTGCAGATTCTAAAAGTTTTGCAACTAATTTAGCACCAATTGCAACTCTTGGTTTGTCTTTTCTGTCTTGTCTTGCCCATCCAAAATAAGGCATAACAGCAGTAATATGTCTTGCTGATGCTCTTTTTGCAGCATCTAACATTAGTAACATTTCCATTAAGTTGTCTGCATTCGGAAAAGTAGAACCAATAATAAAAATACGTCTTCCACGAACTGATTCTTCAAAAGCGGGTTGAAATTCTCCATCACTAAAGTGTGTAATGATTACATTTCCTAAATCTGTGTTATATTCCTTTGCAATTTTTTCTGCTAAAACTGTACTTTGTCTACAACCAAATAGCTTTGGTGCAAGTTGACTATTTACCATGAAATAAGATTTTTTGTTGTGTTGTTGTAAGTATACAAAAGTAGATATTATTTGTTGAGTTTGAAATTAATTTTTCTATTTAAAAACTAAAAATATTTAGTAGATTTGCAAACTCATTTTCAAGCTTTGCTCAAGTGGCGGAATTGGTAGACGCGCTGGATTCAAAATCCAGTTCTTTCGAGAGTGTGGGTTCGATTCCCACCTTGAGTACAATAATAAAGGGTTAATTAATTGTTTTTCAATTTTTTAACCTTTTTTTTATTTTAAAAAACTCTAAAACAGTACCAGAAATTGTGTTTTTTGTTGTTATTTTCAATTATTTAATTCAAAGATTGTTGTATTTTGGTTAAAAGTTTACAATTATGATTTTAAAGAATATTTTAATAGTTATAAATTGTTTGGGGTATAAACAATTCCCAGACGCTTACGACTTACTTATGTTTGGCCTTGGGTCTTTTATCTTAATTATAATTTTAGGCCTTTACTACAATAGAATTCCAGAAAGTAATAGAATAAAATCTGATCTTCAAAATCCAATTTATCAATCAAAAGATGTTTTATTTCAAACTAGGCTAAACAAAGCAAATTATTTAGTTTCAGAAAAGAGAACATCAACGGGTATAAGCTTAATGATATGCTTAATAATTGCAGTTGTTATCTTTACACCAGTTTATAAATTATTAGGGACAGGATATTTTTTGTAATTTTATTTTTATTTATTCTAAATAAATACTTATTTTTGTTGCGTGAGTATTTTTACAGACATACAATTTAATATAAAGTTACAGCAAATAACTTTTTGTAATTATCAGTTAATGATAGATGATAAAAGTATGCAACTCACTTTTCCTCAATTATTACAATTACGTAATAAAATTAATAAAATTACTTCTCCAGAAAACCTAGAGCAAATTATTCAAAACGAAAATTTTGTGTTGTTATTTATTGCTGATAGAAAACACTTGGTTTTTTTAGAAATACCTAAATTATTAGACCTACAACAAGAAATTTCTCTTTGTTTTAATAGTTACTAATTTAAGTTCCCTTTTATTTAGATTACTTTTAAATTTAGTTGTTGCTGTAATGCAGCTTTGTATTTGTTGTATCTTTGATTAGAAATACACAATTTATGAAAACAGCAATAAGAAGACAAATGACTATTAATCCTGATGTAATGGATGTTTTAAATGGTCAAATAGCACTAGAAATGCACGCTTCTGCCTCTTATTTAGCAATGGCTTCTTGGTGTGATCAAAGAGAGTTACTAAATAGTAAAGCTTTTTTTTACAAGCAAGCTGAAGAGGAAAGAGCTCATGGAATGAAAATTTTTAACTTTATAAACGAAACTGGTGGTGCAGCAATATCACCTTCTATACCAGAAGTTAATAACGATTTTGAAAGTTTAAGAGAAATTTACGAAAAATCTTTAGATCAAGAAATAGCAGTAACACAATCTATTTACAAATGTTTTAAAGCAGCTAGAAATGCAGACGATTTTGCATCAGAAGTGTTTTTACAATGGTTTGTAAATGAGCAAATAGAAGAAGAAGATACTGTTAGAAGTATTCTAGATGTATTCGATTTAATGGAAGGTATGCCATTAAAAATGATAGACGAAAGATTGCCTACAGAGTAACATAAGTCTAAAACAAAATAAAAAAGCCAAAACAAATACTTGTTTTGGTTTTTTTATTTTAGAGTGTTTTTATTAAAAAAAATATGAATCGATTTTTGTATCTTTGGTTTATTGCGAAATCGATTGAAATGTATATAGACTTACTAACTTTTTTAAAATTCTTAATAAAACGCAATCCAGAATAAGGCTTCTTTTTGTAAATCCTGCGTATGCAGTAATCTTAAATTAGAAAAGAATAATTATTAACAAAATTTCTGCTATAGTTTATTATCGTTAATAGGTAAAAGCAAGAAATATAAATAATAAAAATATGCCTTTTTATCATAAATTAGGGGAAATTCCACCAAAAAGACACACCCAATTTCGTAAAAAAGACGGAAGTTTATATTACGAACAATTGTTTGGTACCATTGGTTTTGATGGTATGTCTACCAACTCATATCATGAGCACAGACCAACAATGGTCAAAGAAATCAGAAAACAATATTCTGTAAAACCAAAAATAGCCAAAGCAAATAACATTCAATCGTATCGCTTTCGCGGATTTCAAGTTCCGTCAGAAAACGATTATTTAGAAAGTAGAAAAGTAGTTTTAACAAACTCTGATTGTAATATTATTTTGTCTGCACCAAAAAAATCAACAACAGAATATTTTTATAAAAATACAGATGCAGATGAGGTTATTTTTATCCATAAAGGATCAGGAAAACTAAGAACACATCTTGGAAACCTCGATTTTAAATACGGAGATTATTTAGTAATTCCACGTGGAATTATCTACAAATTAGATTTCGATGATGACAATAACCGTCTTTTTATAGTAGAATCTTACAGTCCAGTTTATACACCAAAACGTTACAGAAACTGGTTTGGTCAATTATTAGAACATGCCCCTTTTTGCGAACGAGATTTAAGAAGGCCACACGAATTAGAAACTTATAATGAGTTAGGCGAATTTTTAATCAAAGTTAAAAAACAAGGCGAAATTATAGAAATGGTTTATGCTTCTCATCCTTTTGATGTAGTTGGTTATGATGGCTATAATTTTCCTTATGCATTTTCCATTCACGATTTTGAGCCAATTACAGGTCGTATTCATCAACCACCTCCTGTGCATCAAACTTTTGAAACTAATGCCTTTGTAATTTGCAGTTTTGTACCTCGTTTATATGATTATCATCCAAATTCAATTCCTGCACCTTACAATCACAGCAATATAGATTCAGATGAGGTTTTATATTATGTAGATGGCGATTTTATGAGCAGAAACGATATTGATCAAGGTCATATTTCCTTGCATCCTGCAGGTATTCCTCATGGTCCACATCCAGGAACCACAGAAAAAAGTATAGGTAAAACAAAAACCGAAGAATTAGCAGTTATGGTAGACACTTTTAAACCTTTAATGGTTACAGAAGAAGCTATGAAAATTGCTGATGAAGATTATTATAAGAGTTGGTTGGAGTAAAAGAATTATTAGAAGCTATTTCCTGCTTTTCGCACTCGCTTTTTTTGTGAAAAACAAAAAAGAGCTCAAACAAATGCTTCAATCAGGGCTAAACTTATTTGTAGATAAACAGATTAAGTAAACAAATAGCTTATCCAAAAACATAAGACCTTTTAAGTTTTTAAAACCTGAAATGTCTGCTAAAACATAAAAAATGTCAAAAAAAATAAAACCAGTAAACTACGGTTTAGAAAAAATATTTGAAGGTGCACAAGATTTTCTTCCATTGTTAGGTACAGATTATGTGGAATTTTACGTTGGTAATGCAAAACAAGCAGCACATTTTTATAAAACTGCATTTGGTTTTCAGTCACATGCTTATCGTGGATTAGAAACAGGATCAACAGATTCTGTGAGTTATGTATTAACGCAAGACAAAATAAAGTTGATGTTAACCACTCCACTAAACAGTAAATCACCAATAAATGATCATATTGTAAAACATGGAGATGGAGTAAAAGTAGTGGCGCTTTGGGTAGAAGATGCAAGACAAGCGTATAAAGAAACCACATCTAGAGGCGCAAAATCGTACATGGAACCCACAGTAGAAAAAGATGAGAATGGAGAAGTAGTAAGAGCTGGAATTTACACCTATGGAGAAACTGTGCACATGTTTGTAGAGCGTAAAAACTACAATGGCGCATTTTTACCAGGTTTTCAAAAATGGGAATCAGATTATAATCCGCCAATTGCTGGTTTAAAATACATAGATCATATGGTTGGTAATGTTGGTTGGAATCAAATGGATGTTTGGGTAAAATGGTATGAAGATGTTATGGGTTTTGAAAACTTTTTATCATTTGATGACAAACAAATTCATACAGAATATTCTGCATTAATGAGCAAAGTAATGTCTAATGGAAATGGACGTATCAAATTCCCAATAAACGAACCAGCAGAAGGAAAAAAACGTTCTCAAATAGAAGAATATTTAGATTTTTACGAAGGTGCAGGTGTACAGCATATTGCAGTAGCAACAGATAATATTATAAAAACAGTAACTCAATTACGTTCTAATGGAATCGAATTTTTGTCAACTCCACCAGAAGAATATTACAAAGCTGTTCCAGGAAGATTAGAGGAGTTTAGCCATGAATTAAGAGAAGATATTGAAAAATTAAAAAGTTTGGGTATTATGATAGATGCAGATGAAGAAGGTTATTTATTACAAATTTTCACAAAGCCAATAGAAGACAGGCCTACATTGTTTTTTGAAATTATTCAAAGAATGGGAGCCAAAGGTTTTGGAGCAGGAAACTTTAAAGCTTTGTTTGAATCTATAGAAAGAGAACAAGCAAAAAGAGGAACTTTGTAGTTTTTTCGTTAAATTAGCTGAATCATTAAATTTTTTTTACTATTTTTCGTAATTCATTGAATATATTTTAATAAAAAACGAAAAAATATGAAAAAAATTACATTTTTGATTTTAGTGTTGTTAGCATTTTCAGGATTTGCTCAATTTCCAGAAACTTTTGATAAAGAGTTACCTACATCTTGGGCAGTTTTTCTTGGAGATAATGGCTTAGGTGCTACAAGAACTTGGGAGTATAGTACTTACGAATATATGCTTGTGCTTTGGGATGAGGATACTAATGGAGGTACAGCAGAAAACTGGTTGGTTACACCCAAATTTAATGTTAGTTCAAGTAATTCAGTTTTAACATTTCTATTAACTGATTTAAATGAAGGAGAATATGGTTCTAATATATCAGTAAGAGTATCAACTAAAGAAAGTCAGACAACTATTTCAGATTTTACCACAAAAACAACTATTTTAGAAAGTGATATAATAACTGCAAGTGTATTTCAAAATTTCAGCGTAGATTTATCTGAATATATTGGTTCTGATGTTTATGTTGCTTTTGTTATGACTAATAATAATGGAGATGCATGGGTTTTAGATACTGTAGATTTAGTGCCAAATGCTACTGCTCCAAATCCGGTAATTACACCAATGCCAGCTAATAAAGCAGTAGATATTTCAATAGATGCTACAGATGGTTCAGATGATGATACTGATCCAGATAATAGGGTAGATTTTAGTTGGTTGGCTGCAACAACAGGAGATGCTGCTACTTCATATGATGTGTATTTAGGAGACGCTTCAGATGCATTATCTTTATTAGGATCAACAGGTAATTTAAGTGTTGGTATTACAGGTATGGCATATTCAACCACTTATTATTGGAAAATTGTTGCTAAAAATGTTGGAGGTGAGGCAGTAGGTTCTGAAACTTGGAGCTTTACTACAGAGAGTAATCCTGCACTATCAATAGAAACTAATGAGTTGAAAAATGTTAGTATTTTTCCAAATCCTACAAAAGGTTTTATCAATATAAAATCTGATGAAAAACCAACTAAAGTTACAATTTATAATCTTTTAGGTAAAAAGGTTACAACTATTAATAAAAGTGAACTCAAAGAAGATGTTGTTGATATTTCAAATTTATCAAAAGGAATTTATTTGATGAAAATATTAATAGAAAATACTACAAAAACTATTAAAATTATTAAAGAATAGTTCTGTTACTTTTTAAAATAGAAGTTAATGAATTTTAGAAATTAAATTAAAGAAACAAGGTTTTGAAAAAAATCTTGTTTCTTTGTTTTTACTTAGATTTTATTAAAATGAAAAGAGACGAAATTTTAAAAGCAATAGAAGAAAAATACGAAAAATTAGGTGTTCCTGTAGATGCTATGTTAGAGGGTTTACTTCATAGTACACCAATAACTTATTGGGATTATATTCAGACAGATGCATTGTTGGGCTTACAAACTCCAAGAACAAATCAGCCAGATGAAATGGTGTTTATTATGTATCATCAAGTAAATGAATTGTTGTTTAAAATGATTTTGTGGGAAATTGAGCAAGTTGCGAAACCAATTGAAATATCTACAGAAAAATTCTCAATGCATTTAAATAGAGTCAGTCGTTATTTTGATATGCTTTGTAACTCTTTTAATGTAATGACAGAAGGTATGGAAAGAGAGCAATATCTTAAATTTAGAAATACATTAACGCCTGCAAGTGGTTTTCAATCAGCTCAATATCGTAAAATTGAATTTGCATCAACAGAGCTTATTAATTTAATTGATGCGAATTACAGAGAAACCATCAATAGGCATTCTTCATTTAGAAATGCTTATAATCATTTGTATTGGCAAGCAGCAGGTAAAAATTATACTACAGGTCAAAAATCAACTTTATTAAACCTTTTTGAGAAGAAATATAAAGGAGAATTCATTGATTTTATGGAAGATTATAATGATATAAACCTTTCATTAAAATTTAAACAATTGCCTATAGAAGATCAACAAAATGAAGCTTTAGTAAAAGCAATGCGTCATTACGATTATACTGTAAATGTAAAATGGGTTATGGCTCATTATAATGCAGCAAGTAAATATATTGGTGGTAGCGATTCTGAATTAAAAGCTACTGGAGGCAGCAATTGGCGTAAATATATGCATCCAAAATATCAAAGAAGAATTTTTTATCCGTATTTATGGAGTAAAGAAGAATTAGAAAATTGGGGAACATTTTAAATCGAAAAACAATATTTTTATTTGAAAATTTTAGATTGATGGACTTTATAATATGTGAAAATTATTTCCAGTTTTTTGTGTATCAGTAATCTAAATAAATAGTTAAAAAGGTGTTTACAAATTGTTAGTGAACCACTTTTTTTAATTTTGGAACGGTAATTGTCATTACTTTTTTATATGTTTGATTTATATGAAAAAGTATATTCTTTTATTATTCGTTTTATTTTTTACCACAATAACTTTTTGTCAAGAAAAACCTGTTGCCTTTAAAAGTGGAGAATGGTTGCGTTATAAAATGAGCTACAGTGGTTTTCTAAGAGCGGGGTCAGCAATTTTAGAAGTAGAAGAAAAAGAATTTAATGGTAAAAAAGTATTTCATACCAAAGGTACAGGTTGGACTTCTGGAATGATTAAATGGTTTTTTGAAGTAGATGATAAGTACGAATCTTTTTTTGATAAAGATTCTGTTAAACCCTATTTATTTAAAAGAAAAATTGATGAAGGTGGTTATAAAAAACACAGAATAACTGCTTTTAATTACGATTATAATACTGCTTATATTCAAGATTTTACCTTGCAAAAAGATACTACAGTTGCATTTTCTAAAGTACAAGATATGCTGTCTTCGTTTTATTATTTAAGAAATAAAGACGTATCAAAATTAAAAAATGGAGATGAAATTAAATTGGATATGTTTATGGATTCTCAAATTTATCCTTTTAAGTTACGTTTTTTAGGTCGCGAGGTTTTAAAAACTAAGTTTGGTAAAGTGAAAACATTAATTTTTAGGCCTTTAGTGCAATCAGGTAGGGTTTTTAAAGCTCAAGAAAGTGTAACGATTTGGATTACTGATGATTTTAATAAAATACCCATTAAAATGAAGGCAGATTTAGCTGTGGGATCTTTAAGAGCAGAATTAGAACAATATAAAGGTTTAGCCAATGATTTTGGCAAATAGAATTAGAAAATCTACCTCTTTTTAATAAGCAAACCATTCTTTTTCCATTTTCTTTTTTCTCTTTTTGTCATTTCTAATTCAATTACTGTATTGTCAAAAGACCCTGTATAAAATGTATTAGCTTCAAGTTTTGTGCTGTTACCATCTAATGTGTAGAAATAAGGATTTATATAGGAATATAAATGTGTTCTATTTTTTAAATTTTCGTCTTTTCTTTTGTTAAAGTCATAATTCAAGATTTTTTTATCTAAATAATAAATTGATAATCTAACCTGGCTGTTTTCATCAGAATCATAAGAACCTGCTAGTGCAATAGGTGCAGAAGGATAAACGATATCTCCCACATTTACCATAATACTATTTTCTTTTAAAACACTATAAGTAGCTATAGTTCCATCTTTGTGTTCTATTTTAATAGAATTGGATTTAGACTTATAGCCATATTTTTTTGTATTATCTGATTTTTCTTCATCAGAAACACTAAGAACTACACCTTTTCTTATAGCTAAAACAGTATCATTAAGTTTTGTTAGGAATTGCCATGATTTCCAGTTTTTAGGTGCTGAATTTCCGAATTTTTTCCCTAAAAAATTAAGATTACGTACTTTAACTTTTTCGCCTTTTTTAAAAGGTAAAATATACTTAAAAGTTTCTTCTGGTTCAGATTTTACATCACCATAAAATATTTTAGATCTATAAGAAAAATTAATGCTTTCATCACTATTTAAGGGGTTTAGCGTGTAAATTTGACCACCATAACCTTTTAAAGTTTTCTTTATTACACTTGCAGAAGCATTTTCTAAGCTCGTAAAAGTTAAAATTATTAAAACACTTCCAGGAACATCAGAAGAATAATTAAATGTAATGGATTTGTCATCGTTTCTTTTGTAACTAATACTTTGAGAAAAAATAAAGTTATAACATAAAAAACAAAGGAAAGTAAGATATATTTTTTTTGATTTCATTTTTAGTAATTTTTTTACTAAAGTAATAAAAATCGTTTTCGGAAGTTATTCTTTTAGATTAAAAAGGAATCATTTTTATTTGTACTTTTGATTCTTATCTAAAACAGCATATTTTTCTTGAAAAAAGTATTCATCCTTTTCGCCCTTATTATATCATTTTTATCTTGTAAAAAAGAAGAAGTAAAACCAGTTGTAATTGTAAAAGAAGAACCAAAACCTGTTATTAAATTTGGTTATAATGTAGATGATTATAAGGTTATTCATGATACAATTAAAAGTGGAGAAAGTTTTGGGATAATTTTAGACAGGCATCATGTAGTGTATCCTAAAATTAACCAAATTGCAGCTGTTGTAAAAGATACTTTTGATGTAAGAAGAGTTAGAGCAGGTAAACCTTACACAATTTTAGCAAGTAAAGATTCTACAGAAAAAGCACAAGTTTTTATTTATAAACATGATAAAATAAACGCTACAATTTTAGATTTTAAAGATTCGTTAATTACTGCAAAACAATATCAAAAACCAATTAAAATAGTAGAAAAAGTAGCAAATGGTGTAATCAGTGCTAATTTTACGTATTCTATGGATAGTTTAGGGTTAAAACCAAATTTAACTTATAAAGTTGCAGATATTTACGCTTGGACCTTAGATTTTTTAAGATTACAAAAAGGCGATAAGTTTAAAATAGTTTATGAAGAAAAATTTATAGACGATTCTACTTTTGCTGGCTATGGTAAAGTAAAATCAGCGGTTTTTAATCACAATGGAAGAGATTTATACGCTTTTCGATTCTTAGCAGATTCTACATTAAACATTCACGAATATTATGATGAAAATGCAAAGATGTTAAGAAGTCAGTTTTTAAAATCTCCTATAAAGTTCCAATACAGAATATCTTCAAGATACAACTTAAGAAGAAGAATTGCATATTATGGTAATAAAATAAAACCACACAGAGGTACAGATTTTGCTGCAAAAATAGGTACACCAATTATAGCTACAGCAAGTGGTACTGTTGTAGAATCTACAAGAAGAGGTGGTAATGGGAAATTTGTAAAAATTAAACACAACAGCACCTATTCTACTCAGTATTTACACATGAGAAATCAAGCAGTAAAAAAAGGGCAATATGTAAAACAAGGTGATGTTATTGGTTATGTAGGTATGACAGGTAATACTGGAGGTCCACATGTTTGCTATCGTTTCTGGAAATATGGTAAACAAGTAGATCCTTTAAGAGAAAAATTACCAGCAGCAGAACCAATGAAAAAAGAGGTGAAACCAGCCTTTTTTGATTACATAAAAATGTTAAAATATCAATTAGATTATAAAAGGGTTCCTGTACAAGAACCAGAAGTAGTTAAAGAAATAATAGCACAAAATTAAAAAAATGGCTTTACCAAACAACAACCCAACAAAGACAGCTTCGTGGCAAAAACTTACAAATCATTTTAATGATATTAAAAACATCACCATAAAAGATTTGTATAAAGATGAAAATAGAGTGTCAGATTTTTCTTTAGAATTTGATGATTTATTAGTAGATTTTTCTAAAAATAGAATTACAAAAGAAACTATTGATTTATTAGTAGAATTGGCTAAAGAAGTTGGTTTAAAAGAAGCAATCGAATGTCAGTTTAATGGAGAAGAAATCAATGTTACAGAGGGTAGAGCAGTTATGCATACTGCTTTAAGAAGCACTTCTGATGAACCAGTTTTGGTTGATGGTAAAAATATTAAACCTCAAATACAAACTGCTTTAAGAAAAATTAAAAGTTTTTCTAACAAGGTAATTTCTGGAAAATGGAAAGGATATACAGGTAAATCTATTACAGATGTTGTAAATATTGGTATTGGTGGTTCTGATTTAGGCCCAGATATGATTGTTGAATCTTTAAAGTTCTACAAGAATCAATTAAATACACACTTTGTATCTAATGTAGATGGAGATCATGTATCAGAAATTATAAAAAACTTAAATCCAGAAACTACACTTTTTGTAATTGTGTCAAAAACATTTACAACACAAGAAACAATATCAAATGCAGAAACTATTAAGAATTGGTTTTTAAAATCTGCTACTATTTTTGATATTCCTAAACACTTTGTAGCAGTTTCTACAAATTTAGAAGCAGTAGATAGTTTTGGTATTGATAAAAATAATGTTTTCCCAATGTGGAATTGGGTTGGTGGTCGTTTTTCTTTATGGTCTGCAGTAGGTTTATCAATTAGTTTATCTGTTGGTTTTGATAATTACAGAGCTTTATTAGATGGTGCAGAAGAAATGGATATTCATTTTAGAAATGAAGAATTTGAGAATAATGTTCCTGTAATTTTAGCATTAATTAGCATTTGGTATAACAACTTTTATATGGCAGAAACAGAAGCAGTTTTACCATATTCTCAATACTTAAAGAAACTACCAGATTATTTACAGCAGGCAGTTATGGAAAGTAATGGTAAAGGTGTAGATAGAAATGGCGATAAAATAGATTATCAAACAGGTACAATTGTTTGGGGTAGTACAGGTACAAATATGCAACATGCATTTATGCAATTGGTGCACCAAGGTACAAAGTTAATTCCTGCAGATTTTATTGGTTATAAAGAATCATTATATGGTTTGTCTGATCATCATAAAAAATTAATGGCAAATTACTATGGGCAAATGGAAGCTTTGGCTTTTGGTAAAACAAAAGAAGAGGTGCATTTAGAATTGCAGTTTTCTGGTGATGAAGATAAAATTAACAAACTACTTCCTTTTAAAGTTTTTGAAGGTAACAGACCAAGTAATGCAATACTTTTCGATAAACTTACACCTAAGTCTTTAGGGAAGTTAGTTGCCTTATATGAACATAAGATTTACGCACAAGGAATTTTATGGAATATCTATAGTTATGACCAGTTTGGAGTTGAATTAGGTAAGGAATTAGCTAAAAAACTTTTAGGTAAATAAAAAGAGGGTATACTTTTTAAGATTTTGTTAATTTTTTAACATAAAAAACTAACAATTATCAATAATTAAAAAAGCGATTAAAACACTGTTTATTAGTGTCTTAATCGCTTTTTTTTACTAAGATAATACCTTAAATTTGTGTTAAATGTTAATCTTAAATTAACATTAGAATGCAAAGAAAAATTCAATTTTGCAAAACATTTAATAAACAAATTAAACAATGAGAAATTTTAAAAACTTATTATTCGTAGCTTTACTTTTAGTGTCTGCTACAATTCTAGGACAAACTAAAATTACAGGAGTAATTGTTGATGAAACAAACCAACCTTTACCTGGAGCAAGTGTTCTTGAAAAAGGAACAACAAATGGAGTGTCAACAGATTTTGATGGTAATTTTACATTAAACGCTAAATCTAATGCAGGTACTCTTGTAATCTCTTTTATTGGTTACAAAACAAAAGAAGTATCGTTTACTTCAGCAAAAACAGAGCTAGGTACTATTAAATTAGCAGAAGATGCTATTTTAGATGAAATAGTTTTAACAGCTACATCTTTTGCAATTGGTAGAAAAACTCCTGTTGCAGTTTCTACTGTAAAATCTGCAGATATTGAAGCTAAATTAGGTCTTCAAGAATTTCCAGAGATTTTAAAATCAACTCCTGGTGTATATGCTACTAAATCTGGTGGTGGTTATGGAGATGGAGAAATTAATTTACGTGGATTTAGAACTCAGAATATTGCTGTAATGATTAACGGTATTCCAGTTAATGATATGGAAAACGGAGCTGTTTATTGGTCTAACTGGGCTGGTTTATCAGATGTAACTTCTGCAATGCAAGTACAAAGAGGTTTAGGAGCATCTAAAGTTGCTGTACCATCTATTGGAGGTACAATTAACATTATATCTAAATCTACAGATGCTACTAAAGGTGGTTCTATAATGATGAGTACTGGTAATGATGGTTATCAAAAATATGGTATGACATTATCTACAGGTTTAATGGATAATGGATTTGCTGTTACTGCTTCTGCTTCAAAAATTTCTGGAGAAGGATATGTAAACGGATTACAATTTGAAGGTTTTAACTACTTTTTAAATGTTTCTAACCAAGTTAACGATAGTCATAAATTATCTTTCAATGCAATTGGTACAATACAAGAACATGGTCAAAGGTTTAATAGAAGAACTATAGAACAATATAGAGCAACAGAACAAGGTGGTCAGAGATTTAACCCAGATTGGGGTTTTAGAAATGGTAAAGTAGAAAACTCTTCTTTTAATTTTTATCATAAACCACAGATTTCTTTAAATCATGATTGGATTATTTCTGATGCTACATTTTTAACTACTTCTGTATATGCTTCTTTTGGATCAGGAGGAGGAAGAAGAACTCAAGGTACTAAGTTTGCAAATGATTCTTACAGATTAGGAGATATTGATCAGCCAATTGATTTTGATCAAATAGTTGATGAAAATATTGCAAATGGAGCAAATGGAGCTACAGATATATTTGCAGCTTCTAAAAACTCTCACGAATGGTATGGTGTTTTATCTACTTTAAAGACTGATTTATCAGAAACATTAACTTTATCTGGTGGTCTTGATGCAAGATATTATATAGGTTCTCACTGGTATGAAGTTACAGATCTTTTAGGTGGTGAATACTACTATAACTCAGATTTAGATGAAAGAACAGGAGGTCAAGCTTTAAAAGTAGGAGATCGTTTTAATAAAGATTACGATGGTAAAGTTGGTAGATATGGTGTATTTGGTCAGTTAGAATATAGTAAAGACGATTTATCTTTATTCGTTTCTTCTTCTGTGTCAAACTCAATATACAGCAAAGTAGACAGAATGTCTTTTGGTGATGAAACAAGAGAGTCAGAAACTGCTAATTTTTATGGATACAGTATTAAAGGAGGGGCAAATTACAACTACTCAGATACACAAAACGTATTTGCAAATATTGGTTACTTCTCAAGAGCACCTATTGCAGACAACGTATTTAACAGTGATTATGATGTAGATTTATACGAAGGTGCTTTAAACGAAAAAGTATTTAGTGTAGAGTTAGGTTATGGTTTTAAAACTCAAGTATTTTCTGCAAATGTTAACTTATATCACACAGCTTGGATAGATAGATTTATGACATTCTCTTTACCAGGAGCAGATGGTGAGTTTATTACTTCTAACGTTACAGGATTAGATGCATTACACCAAGGTTTAGAAATAGACTTCTTGTTTAAACCAATAGAAAAATTATCTATTACAGGTATGGCTTCTTTAGGTAACTGGAGATGGAAAGATAACGCGTCTGCAAGTACTTTTAATGAGACAACAGGTGAAATTATAGCAACATCAACAGTATATGCTAAAGATTTAAAAGTATCTGATGCTGCACAAACTACTTTTGCATTTGGTGTTCAGTATGATTTATTAGAAAGAACAAATATTTCATTAGACTATAACTATGCAGGTGATAACTATGCTACTATGAATGTTACTTCAAGAACAGATGAAGAAGATGCAGGTGTTGATACATGGAAATTACCTAACTATCACTTATTTGATTTTGGTATTAGACATGGTTTCGAAATTGCAGGTTTAGAATCTACAGTATCTGGTAATGTAAATAACATATTTAATGTAGAATATATTTCAGATGCTAATAACGGTTCTAATTCAAGCTATGATACTGCTCAAGTTTATTATGGTGCAGGAAGAACATTTAGTTTAGGATTAAAAGTTAAATTTTAGATAACAAATAATATACAAAATGAAAAAAATACTTTTATTATTAACAGTTTTTTCAATGGTTTTCACTTCTTGTGATCCATTAGAAGATATCTATACAGAAGTAGATGCAGAATCTAATGCTGTAGTAGGAGACGTAGTTTATACATTAACCGATGATGATTACGAAGAATTAGAATTATCTTATGGTAGTTTTAGTTCAGAAGATGATGCTAAAGCAGCTTTACCAGCGTTCTTAGCAGATAAATACCCAGTTTGGGGAAAAGGTTCTTCTGCATTAATCGAATATCAATTATATATTGGTAACGCTTTTGATTTAGATAATTATAATTTAGATCAAGATGATTATACTTTTAGTGGAAGTGATTTATTAGGTTTTGAATCTACTTCAACTCCATCAGATTATCTAGCAGATATTATTAGCGATAATTTTAGTTCTCCAAATGAAGGAGATTATGTAGCAGCTTCATATTTCCAATTCACTGGTTCAACTTACACAGTTACTCCTACAATTTCTTTTGATGAAAATTTTGATTATGGAACAACAGCAGGTGATTTAACAACTGTAAGTAGTGGTGATTGGGAAGCGCATTCAGGTGCTGGAAATGGCCCTATTGGATTTGATACAACTAGTTTATCAATGACAGATTATCCTTCTTCAGATATAGCAGGATCTTTAACAGTTGATAGTTCTGGTTCTGAAGATGTAACAAGATATTTCACAGAAATATCTTCAGGAATTGTTTACGCAAGTACTTTAGTTAATTTAAGTGAAGTAAATGACGGAACTTATACTTTTCATTTAAGAGATAGCGATTTCGCAGTAGGATATGTAGCAAGAGTTGGTGCTAAAGATGATGGTTCTGGAAATATCTTGTTTGGTATTGGAGCAAGTTCAAGTACTTTAACTTACGGAACTACGCCTTACGCATTAAATACAACATATCTTTTAGTATCATCTTATAATATTGAAAATGGTGAAGCTAACTTATATATTTTACCATCAGTAGAAACAACTCAACCAGTTACTCCAGAGGCTTCAAGTTCTGGTACATCTGGAGCAATTGTTTCTGGTGTTTCTATTCGTCAAGGTGGTGGAGGACCAACTGGTGTTTTTGATGGAATACGTATTGCAAATACTTGGTCTGCACTTATGACTAATGATGTTTTAGCTGATGAAGTAGTAGGAGGTAAAGTTGAATCTAATGTAATATATACATTTGATGGTACAGATTGGGTTTTACCAACTAATGATTATTATGCTGTTACAGAAGCAGATTTTACATCTATGGGAATTACGTCTTTTGGAAGTTCTACTTCTGCAGATGACTATTTACCAGCATTCTTAAATCTAAAATTTCCTTATGCACAAGAAGGTACAACTTTAGATGTAGTTTATGATTATGTTTCAAGTTCAAGTGGAGCACAAGTTCGTGGAGATTTATATACAAAAGAATCAGGAGTTTGGTCTAGTTTCGAATCTACAATTACTGCATCTTTACAATTGGCACATGATGGTTCTTCATGGGTACCAGATAATACAATTAAACACGAATTAGATGCAGATGATTATGCATTAATTATAAGTACTTATAAAACTGTAGCAGGTTATGAAACTTCAGTTCAAAACCTTGAAGCTTATGGTAATATTAGTACTTTTAATTGGACAGAAGAGCAAATAGATGCTGCATTAAATACAGTTATAGTTAGCAATTATCCAGGTATGGAAGAAGGTCAAAAATTTGCAATTACTGTTTATGTATATGATGGTTCTTCTCATAACATAGTAATCAATTATATTTTAGAAGGTGGTGTTTACGTAAGAAACGACTAATTCTTTAAATTATAAATATTTTAAAACCACCTCAACAGAGGTGGTTTTTTTATACATAAAATTGTAACTTTACAGCATTAAACGATACGTATTATGATGAAAAATGTTCACTCTTATTGGGCTTATTTAGTGTTACTTATTTTAATTTTTGCTGTTGTAAACGCAATAATTGGTTTAGTACAAAAAAAACAATTTACAGATAAAGATTTACGAATTGGTTTATTTAGTTTAATTGTTTCTCATATTCAATTATTAATAGGTTTAGGTTGGTATTTTATGTCTCCTTGGTACAAAGCGTTAAAAAGCGATGCAGGTGAAGTTATGGCAGATAAAACAGCAAGATTATTAGCAGTAGAACATCCTATAATGATGATTATTGCAATTGTATTAATTACCATAGGTTGGTCTAAACACAAGAAAAAAACAGAAGATTCTGCTAAATTTAAAACATTTGCAATATTTTATGGTTTAGCATTATTAATAATTCTTTCAAGAATTCCTTGGAGTAACTGGATATAATTAATGAAAATTTTAAGTTATTTTTTATCATCAATATTTACTTTAGTATTCTTTTTACTATTGTTAATTTTTCATCCTATACAATGGTTAGGTTTAAAATTAGGTGGGTCTAATGGTCACCAAAGTGTAGTAAATATTATGAATTGGTTTTTAGTAAAGAGCTTACTAATATTAGGTGTACCAGTAAAAGTTAATAATAATTATAAAATTCCAGAGGGTAAAACCATCATTTTTGTATCTAATCATCAAAGTATGTTTGATATTTCACCAATAATTTGGTATTTTAGAAAACATATTCCAAAATTTGTGTCAAAAAAGGAACTCAGTAAAGGCATACCAAGTATCTCATTTAATCTAAGAAATGGTGGTGCAGCATTAATTGATAGAAAAGATCCAAAACAAGCCATAACAGAATTGATTAATTTTGCAAAAAACATCAATAAAAATAATTGGTCTGCAACAATTTTTCCAGAAGGTACAAGAAGTAAAACAGGTAAACCTAAAAAATTTGCACCAAATGGCTTAAATATACTTACAAAGTATAATAAAGAAGGATATGTTGTACCTTTAACCATCAATAATTCTTGGAAAGTTTTTAAATATGGTAAGTTTCCATTAGGTTTAGGCAGTCCTATTACAATAACTGTGCATGAACCTATAAAGATAGATGCAATGCCATTTAAAGAATTGTTAGTAAAAACAGAGTCAGTTATTACAGCTCATATAAAATAAAATTATGTCTATAAAAAATGTAAGAAAAGAAGTTATGCTAACTTTAGAACAAAAGATGCAGAGCTTCATGGAAACCTATTTAATACCTGCTGAAAAAATTTGGCAGCCAACCGATTTTTTACCTAATTCTCAAAGCAATTCTTTTATAACAGAAGTAGAAGAGATTAGAGAAATATCTAAAGAATTACATGACGATTTTTGGGTGGTTTTAGTAGGAGATACTATTACTGAAGAAGCATTACCAACTTACGAATCTTGGTTGTTAGATTTAGATGGTGTTACTCAAGATCCAGATAACAGTTGGGCAAAATGGGTAAGAACTTGGACAGCCGAAGAAAACAGACATGGAGATGTTTTAAACAAATATTTGTATTTATCTGGACGCGTAAATATGCGCGAAGTAGAAATTTCTACACAGCATTTAATTGCAGATGGTTTTGATATTGGTACATCTACAGATCCATATAAAAACTTTGTTTATACTACTTTTCAAGAGTTGGCTACTTATGTTTCTCATAACAATGTAGCTAAAATTGCACGTAAAAAAGGACATAAAGCATTGGCAAAAATGTCTAAAATTATTGCAGGAGATGAAATGCGTCATCACCAAGCTTATGCACATTTTGTAAAAGAAATTTTTCAAATAGATGCCAGTGAAATGATGTTGGCTTTTCAACATATGATGAAACACAAAATTGTAATGCCAGCAATGCATTTAAGAGAATCTTTTGGAGAAAAAGGAAGTTTGTTCGACGATTTCTCTACAGTTGCACAAAGAATTGGCGTTTATACAGGTTTCGATTATGTAGATATTTTAAAGAAATTGAACACAATGTGGGAGATTGATAAAATAACAAATCTAACTCCAGAAGCAGAAAAAGCACGCGATTATTTAATGAAGCTTCCAGACAGAATGTACAGAATTACAGAAAGAATTAAAGTCCCAGACACAGACTTTCAGTTTAAGTGGATGTTACAACCAAGTTAGTTTTAGAAGCTATTTCCTGCTTTCCACTATATCTTTTTTGCGAAAAGCAAAAAAGGATGTCGTTGCAATCAGGGCTAAGCTTGTTTGCTGATTTTAGTTAGTTTCAGAAAAAATATTTATTTTTTAGTTTGTATTAGAACTCAAAAACAAAAATTTAAAGACCCTTCAGGTTTTCAAAACCAGAAGGGTCTTTTTTTATAAACTATTTAAGTTATTCTATCATTTTAAAGAAGAATATTAAAATCATCTTTATCATTCAAAAATCCCAATTGTTCTCTAATTTTTTGCTGATTGCTTTTTATTAAAGTCGCTTCAATTATTCCGATTTCATTTTTAGGGAGATTAGAAATTTCATCACCCAAACAATCAATAATTACAGAATTTCCAGAATAGGCATAATTATTGGCATCAGTACCAGTTCTATTTACACCAATTGTATAGCTTATATTTTCTATGGCACGTGCTTTTAAAAGTGTATTCCAAGCTTTAATTCTTTTTATTGGCCAATTTGCCACATAAATTAAAACATCGTAATTTTCTGTGTTTCTAGTCCAAACAGGAAAACGTAAATCATAACAAATCAAAGGACAGATTTTCCATCCTTTATATGTTACAATTAATTTTTTATTTCCAGAAGTGTATTCTTTATCTTCACCAGCCAAAGAAAAAGAGTGTCTTTTATCATAAGTTTCTATTTTACCAGAAGGTTTTACAAAAACTAAACGATTATAATACTTTAAGTCATCTTCAATTACTAAGCTTCCAGTAATAGCTAAATCATTTTCTTTAGCAATTTTTAGCATCCAAGAAATAGTTTTCCCATTCATTTTTTCAGCTACATTTTTGGGTTCCATCGTAAAACCAGTGGTAAACATTTCTGGTAAAACCACTAGATCTGTTTCTTTAGGTAGACTTCTAATTTTTTCATCAAAAAAGGCAAGATTTTTAGTTGGATTTTCCCAAACCAAATCTGCTTGAATACCAACAACTCGCAATTCGTTTTTCATCAAAATAAAATTAAAGATTAAAGAGGTATAAATGTAAGTTTTTGTAATTTAGAAAACCAAAAATTAACGATGCAATCTTTTATTTCAGAAACTTTAGATGATATTTTACAAACCACAAAATCATTTGAAAATGTGGTTTTTATACTGCCTTCTCAAAGAGCAAAGGTTTTTGTAAAGCAAGAGTTTAAAGATAAGATTAGTATTGGTTTTTTGCCAGAAATGCTAAATATAGAGCAATTTATTCAGCGAATTTCTGGCGTGCAAAAAGCAGAAAGCATACAGCTTTTGTTTTATTTTTACGGAATTTATAAAAGCGTAGAAAAAAATCCGGATTCTTTTGATGTTTTTTCTTCTTGGGCAATAACAGTGTTGCAAGATTTTAATGAAATTGATCAACATTTGGTAAACACTAAAGACATTTTTATCTATTTAAGAGATATAGAACGTTTAAGAAAATGGTCTGTAAAAGGTACTTTTAAAGAGACAGAATTAATTAAAGACCATAATTCGTTCTTAGAAAAGCTAAATAATTATTACGATTCTTTTTATCAATTTTTATTGAATAAAAATATTGGTTATCAGGGTTTAATGTATAAAGAAGCTTCTAAAAAAATAGATGGTTTTTTAGATGAAAATAGTAATAAAAAGTTCTTTTTTATTGGCTTTAATGCGTTAAACAATGCAGAAGAATTATTGTTTCAGAAAACTTTAGAAAGAGGCAATTCCGAAATTTATTGGGATATTGATGAGGCCTTTTACAACTCCAATCATCAAGCAGGTAAATTTATTAGAAGGTATAAAAGCGAATGGAAGTATTACGAAAAAAATCAACTTAAATCTTTAACAAATTCGTTTACCCAACCTAAAAATATTGAGGTAATTGGTGCAGCAAAAAATACAACACAAATAAAATATATTGGTGAAATATTAGAAAAATCTACCAATTTTAAAAATACAGCTTTGGTTTTAGCAGACGAAACTTTGTTGCCAATAACTTTAAATTCTTTGCCTAAAAACATTAATGCAATTAATATAACAATGGGTTATCCTTTAAAAGATGTGCCTACAACAAGTTTGTTATTTGCTGTTTTTCAATTGTATATTTCTCAAGAAAAATTGCAGAAAAATATTGTTAATGAGTTTTATTATAAAGATGTAATTCGCTTTTTAAAGCACCAAAATATTTATGGATTATTAGATAATATTGATGTTTTTACAACTCAAATTGCTAAAGAAAATCAGACATTTATATCAGAAGGTCTTATTCAAGTATTTTTAAAAGAAGAAAAAGTAGCAGTTAAAACAGTAATCTTAAACTTCTTTAAACCTTTTAGTTCTGTTGTTATTTTTATAGATTATATTTTAGACTTAATTAACCTTTTAAAAGAAGAAGTTAATACACTAGAAAAAGAATATTTATTTCGTTTTTATACCGCTTTTACACAATTAAAAACATTGCAAAATGAGTTTGAATATTTTACAGATTTAAAAACTTTATCGCAGTTTTTTAGACAATTAATTTCTTCAGAAAGTTTGTCTTTTCAAGGTGAACCTTTAAAAGGTTTACAATTAATGGGGATGTTAGAAACACGTGTTTTAGATTTTGAAAACATTATTTTAGCTTCTGCAAACGAAGGTGTTTTACCAGCAAGTAGTCAGCAAAATTCTTTTATTCCTTTTGATGTAAAAGTTGAATTTGGTTTACCAACTTATAGAGAAAAAGATGCTATTTTTTCGTATCATTTTTTTAGATTATTACAAAGAGCAAAAAACGTATTTATTTTATATAACACAGAACATGACGTTTTTGGAAGTGGAGAAAAAAGCCGATTTGTAACACAACTAGAAATGATGAAAACAGATATTGTGCAGAAATTAGTATCGCCCAAAATTGTTTCTCAAAAAACTGAATTAAAAGAAATTGAAAAAAATGATTTGGTTTTTGATCGGTTAAAAGAGCTAGCAAAACAAGGCTTTTCTCCATCATCATTAACCAATTATTTGCACAATCCTGTTTCGTTTTACAAACAGAAAATTTTAAGAATTAAAGAATTTGATGATGTAGAAGAAACAGTTGCTTACAACACTTTGGGTACTGTAGTTCACGAAACTTTAGATGAGTTGTACAAGCCATTTATGGGTAAATTTTTAAAGTTTGATGATGTTGTAGTAATGGAAAAATCTGCCAAAGATTTGGTGGTAAAACATTTTAAAATCCATTTTAAAAATGGAGATATTTCTACAGGTAAAAACCGTTTAATTTTTGAAGTTGCCAATCGTTTTGTTGTTAATTTTTTAGCATTAGAAAAGAGAATTTTAAAGGATGAAAATAATCAACTAAAAATTATTGCAACAGAAGAAAATTTATCTGCAGAAATTGAAATCGACGGAATTGATTTCCCCATAAAATTGCACGGAAATGTAGATAGAGTTGATGAGTTAAATGGAGAATTAAGAATTATTGACTACAAATCTGGAATGGTAAAATCTTCTGAATTAAAAGTATTAGATTTTGAAGAATTAAGAGCTAAAGAACAATACAAAGCCATTCAGGTTTTATTGTATGGTTATCTATTCACAAAAAGTAAAAAGTTCGATTTTTCTAAGAATTTAAAAGCCGGAATTTATTCTTTTAAGAACCTTAATTCAGGTTTTTTGAGTATCAATTTTTCATCAAATTATAGAAATCCTGACACCAATATCACCGAAGAAAAATTAGAAGAATTTATTGAGGAATTAAAAACATACATTCAAGAGATTTACAATCCAGAAATCGATTTTATAGAACCTGCTGATTTGAAATACTAGATTTATATCATTTCAAATAGAAAGAAATTGAGTTGAGAAATTTTTAATATTTATTCTTTATCTTTATAAAATGGAGTACAAACACGACCAAATTAATATTGAATATTCAGCAACAGACAAAGAATCTAACAGCGTTAGAATAATGTGTGTTTTTCTTATTTTAATTTTTGCTTTAGTTCCTTTAGCAGAAATAGTTGCAGATTTAGAGTATAACACCATATCTCATCATTCAAGAACAACTTGTTTTATTGGTGGCTGGTCATCTGGCCCATTATCCTTCAAAGAAATAAAATAAATTACTTCCCTTTTAAAATCAATAAAGGTAAACTTGTATGGAATTCTTGTTTAAGAACTGTGTTTTTTTCCCAAAGTTTTTTGAAAAAGCCTCGTTTACGTCTAAAAACACATAACATATCTGGGTTGTGTGTCTGAAAATGTTCTAAAACTCCTTGAAAAGTAGTTGCATTTTCGGTTACTGTTAAAGTGCTTTTTAATTTTTCTAAATCTTTATTTATTATTAAATCTTCTTCAGAATAACTAGGCGTTTTTACTAAAAGTAAATTTACAGTTGTCTCAAATTTATCAACAATAAATTCTAAAGGTTTTAAAGCAGTTTTGCTTTTTACATTTCCAGATTTAAAAGCCATTAAAATACTTTTAACGGGTTTGTATTTGTAGTTTTCTGGTACTGTTAAAATGGTAATATCTGTTTGTTTTACTAAGCTACCAGCAGTTTTTCCTAAAAACACTTCTTCTTTAATAGAGTTACTTTTAGCACCAACAATAATTAAATCTATGCCTAATTCTTCATCAATTGCCAAAACACTATCTACAACAGTACCTTTTGCAGAGATTAAATTTACATCTACATCTTTTTTATCTACAGATTTAACAATAGTTCGTAAATATAAATTTGTTTCACGTTCAATAATCCTATTAATATTAATCATAGTTCCTGCTTTAGATTGAGCACTGTAAGCTCTAAAAACAAAAACTTTTGCATTAATTTCATCAGCAAAATCAATAGCGTATTGTAAAGTGTTTGCTGCGCTTTCTGTAGATCCAATAGGTACTAAAATGTGTTGCATAGTAGGTGAAATTTAAGTTGCAAAGTTACTATTTTTTAATAAAGTAATAATTGTTGAGCTTGTTAAGATACTTACCTTTGTAAAAAAGAGAATTCATTGAAAAATGACATCAGTTTTAAGCACATTAATAAATTAGCAATCCCTGCTTTAATTGCTGGTATTGCAGAACCTTTATTGTCTATAACAGACACTGCTATTATTGGTAATATAAACGAAAACGCAACAGAAAGTTTGGCAGCAGTTGGTATTGTTGGTGCATTTATTTCTATGTTAATTTGGGTTTTTGGGCAAATAAGAAGTGCTATTTCTTCTATTGTTTCTCAATATGTGGGTGCAAATAAAATAGACGAAATTAAATCGTTACCTGCACAAGCTATTGCAATTGTTGTTGGTGGTAGTTTTTTAGTTTTGGCAATTTCTTATCCGTTTGCAAAACAGATTTTTCAGTTTTATAATGCATCTGGTAGTGTTTTAGAATACTGTATTGCTTATTTTAAAATTAGAATTTTTGGTTTTCCATTTTCACTTTTTGTATTTGCTATTTTCGGAGTTTTTAGGGGTTTACAAAACACTTATTATCCAATGATAATTGCTATAATTGGAGCCTTGCTTAATATTGTCTTAGACTATGTTTTTGTTTATGGAGTTGATGGTTACATACCAGCAATGTATATTGAAGGTGCTGCTTATGCAAGTGTAATTGCACAATTTATAATGGCCATAATAGCTTTAATTCTGTTGATAAAAAAAACAGATATATCATTAAAAATTAGCTTTCCATTACATCCAGAAATACCAAAATTATTAGGGATGATTGGTAATCTTTTTATTAGAACCATTGCATTAAATACAGCTTTATATTTTGCAACATCTTATGCAACAGATTATGGAGCAGCTTACATTGCTGCCTATACAATTTGTTTGAATATCTGGTTGTTGGGTGCTTTTATGGTTGATGGTTATTCTAGTGCAGGTAATATTTTGGCGGGTAAATTATTAGGTGCAAAAGAATATAAAAAGCTAATAATTTTAAGTAATAAATTAACCAAATATGGTTTGTTTACTGGTGTTATAATTGCAGTTGTTGGTTTTCTTTTTTACAATGCAATTGGCACAATATTTACAAAAGAAACTTTGGTTTTAGAAAAGTTTTATCAAGTTTTTTGGATCGTTATTATTACTCAACCTATAAATGCGATTACTTTTATTTTTGATGGTATGTTTAAAGGTATGGGTTTTATGAAGTATTTGCGAAACGTATTAATTCTATCTACAGGATTGGTTTTTATACCAACTTTACTATTTTTTGATTGGTTAGATTACAAGTTAATTGCCATTTGGATTGCTTTTACACTTTGGATTTTAGCGAGAGGAATTCCGTTGATTATTAAGTTTAGAAATCAGTTTTTGCCACTTGCTAATTCTTAGCATCTCTTTTGTAGACGCTTTATTATTTACTTATCTTGTAAATCTTAAATCACTAAAAAAATGAAATTAAAATATATTTTCTTTATTAGCTGTTTTGGAATACTTATTGTTGCTTGTACAAAAGAAAAAACTTTACAAGAATATATGATAGATTCTTGGCAAACTACATATTTAAAAATAGAAATGCCAACTTATGAAAAATCTGATTCTCTTGAAGTTTTTGAAGATAAATTTGATAATAACCCTGAGTTAATTGCCCAATCTAAATACAATGCAGATGGTACTTTTAACGCTTGGTTTATCAATAAAGAAAATAAAAGAATTTCTGATTCTGAAGGCAAATGGCATGTAGAAAATGATTCTCTTTTTGTAGAGTTTTTTTATGATGGTAGGAATATGAAAATAAGTTATCACATTACAAAAACCAATGAAGGTTTTATTGGTAAAAGCAATTTTGATTGGGATAATGATGGCGAATTTGATGATGCCTTAACCATGAAAACGAAACGTATTAAATTAGATTAAAAATTGGTTAACTTTAAAAAAATATCTTTAAGAATACGTATCTTTTTATCCATGATTGTATTGGTGATTTTAGCATCAATATTAATTTTAGTGGTTACAGTTTATCAATATGATGAGCAAACTAAAGATTATAATATTCAGCGTTTTGAGCGTAAAGAAGCTACCACAAGATTAACAATAGATTTAGAGTTAAATATAAAAACCACATATCCTGTAAAGACAGATAATTTATCAAAAATATTTCAAGAACGTATTTACGAAATATCATCAATCAATAAATTAAATATTTCAATTTTTGATTTACATGGTAACTTATTAGTATCATCTAAAACAAATGCTTTCGAAACTACAGAAATAGAGCCTTTGCCCTATGATATTTTAAATGATTTGGCACAAAATTCTAATCACAGAATTTTAATTCCGGTTGTTAAAAATGGTATGGGTTACCAAACTTCTTACACGTATATAAACGACCCTAAATTTAAACGAATAGGTATTTTAGAATTGCAGTTTACACAAGACAATTCAGAAGTAGAACATGAGCTAAAAGAATTTATTTCTAGATTAGGTTTAGTGTATTTGTTAATGCTGTTTATTGCAATTGCAATGGCGTATTTTTTAT
This sequence comes from Polaribacter sp. Asnod6-C07, assembly GCF_045063625.1. NCBI lineage: Bacteria > Pseudomonadati > Bacteroidota > Flavobacteriia > Flavobacteriales > Flavobacteriaceae > Polaribacter > Polaribacter sp. Asnod6-C07. Next base: position 1,476,031 of record NZ_JBEFOF010000005.1, read on the forward strand.
CGAGTTATATTACAAGATCTATTAAAACTATTTCTGATAAAATGCAACAAACAAGAATTAACGAGCGTAATGAAAAAATTATGCTAAATTCTGCAAGTTCTGAAATCGAAATTCTAGTAGAAGCCTACAATAGTATGATAGATCAGCTAGAAGAAAGTGCTGTTAAATTAGCGAAAAGCGAACGTGAACAAGCTTGGCGAGAAATGGCAAAACAAGTGGCGCATGAAATTAAAAATCCGTTAACACCAATGCGTTTAACAGTACAAAGTTTTGAACGTAAATTTAATCCTGAAGATGAGAAAATTAAAGAAAAGTTGGCAGAATATAGCCAAACTTTAATTCAGCAAATAGATGTTATGAGTTCTATTGCTTCTGCTTTTTCAGATTTTGCAAAAATGCCAACTCAAAAAAGAGAAAAAATAGATGTAATTAGTGTAGTAAAATTAGCATTAGATATTTTTAATGAAGATTTTATTTCTTACACAACAGAGTCTGCAGAGCTATTTGCAACTTTAGATAAAACACAATTGATTAGAATTGTAACAAATCTGGTAAAAAATGCTTTACAAGCCACAGAAAAAGAAGAAAACCCTGTAATTGATGTTAAAGTTGTATCAGAAAAAAATAATATAAAAATTACAGTTTCTGATAATGGTAAAGGAATATCTAAAGAAGTAAAAGATTTAATCTTTGAACCAAAATTTACGACAAAATCTAGTGGAATGGGCTTAGGTTTACCAATGATAAAAAATATTATAGAGGCTTATGATGGTATTATTTCTTTTAGTTCTAAAGAAGGAATAGGTACTGTTTTTACTGTAATTTTACCAAAAGAATAGAAAATTACCTTTTTTGTTTTATGCTGTTTTTATCAGTAAAAAACATGAATTTAAAATTATAAAAAATGAAATTTAATAACATATTAGTAGAAAAAAGTGATGCTTTAGCACAAATAACGATCAACAGACCTAAAAAATTAAATGCTTTAAATAAAGAAACTATTACAGAATTAAGTAATGCTTTTAAACTTTTAGAAGAAGATGAAGTTGTTAAAGTAATAATATTAACAGGTTCTGGAGAAAAAGCATTTGTTGCTGGTGCAGATATTTCTGAATTTGCTCATTTTTCTATTGATGAAGGCCAATCTTTAGCAAAAAAAGGCCAAGAAATTTTGTTTGATTTAGTAGAAAATTTATCTATACCTGTAATTGCTGCTGTAAATGGTTTTGCTTTAGGTGGTGGTTTAGAATTAGCAATGTCTTGCCATTTTAGAATAGCATCTAACAATGCAAAAATGGGATTGCCAGAAGTTTCTTTGGGTGTAATACCTGGTTATGGAGGCACACAACGTTTGCCACAATTAGTTGGTAAAGGTAAAGCAATGGAAATGATTATGACTGCTGGAATGATTTCCGCAGATGAAGCTAAAAGTTTTGGTTTGGTAAACCATGTAACAGAACAAGAAGATTTATTGCCTTTAGCAGAAAAATTGGCAGGTAAAATTATGCGTAATTCATCTGTGGCTATTGCTACTGCAATAAAAGCTGTAAATGCTAGTTTTAAAGACGGTGTAAATGGTTTTGATGTAGAAGTTAAAGGTTTTGGAGATTGTTTTGGTACAGATGATTTTGCTGAAGGTACAACAGCTTTTTTAGAAAAAAGAAGACCAGATTTTCCAGGTAATTGAAAATATTAATAAATAAAAAAACGAGCCTATTAAGGCTCGTTTTCTTTTTAGATTTAAATCTTAATTGGGTTAAACTTTTTTAAATTTCAAAATCGTTGCTAAAGCTTCTTCCATTGTTGTGTAAAACAACAGTATAACTCCCTTTTACATCTTGGTCTAAACTGTAAACTCTATTTAGAATGTCGTCACCTTTTACAGTTTCTGAAAAAATAATCTCATCATTAAAATAGATATAAATTTCTGATGGTTTTTTATCAAAAGCAATTTTAGAAATCATTAACTTGTTTTCTTCGTTTCTAATAACTGGCTTAAAAATTACTTTCTTAGAATCTTCATTAAAGGTTACAGAATCACCTTTTACAGTTAATGTTTTAATTACAATTTCAAAATCCTTTTCTAATTCTAAAGTATAATTACCATCATTTAATTTAGAGAAATTAAAAAACTTTACAAGATTACCTGCTTTGTTTATATTTTCGAAATGAAGAACAACTCCGTTTTCATCTTTTATTGTTAATTGTTGTCCTTTCTTTGCTCCTTTAAATACTACTTTTGTTTTGTTAGCATTTAATACATTTTTCAATTCTGAATTGTTGGCGTAGTTTACTAATGTTCCGAACATAAAAACTACTACTAATACTGTTTTTTTAATTGTTTTCATAATATAAATTTTTTAAGATTTATACTGCAAAGTTATAGCAGAACTTTAGTTTATAAAACAACATAATTGGCACATTTATATTCTATATTATCAAGTTAAAATACACTAAATTTTCATAGGGTTAATATAGTATATATTTGTACTAATTTTATATACTTTTCAAAAAGTGTGATTTATTCTAAATTTAGTTTTTAACGCAAAAAAAAACGAACCAATTAAGGTTCGTTTTCTAGATTTATTTCTAAATCTGATAATTAACTAAAAACTATCTTTTATATTTTAAATTCGTTACTGTAACTTCTACCATTGTTTTGTATAACAACTTTGTAATTACCTTTAAGTTCTTCGTCTAATTTATAAACTCTGTTTAAAATAGTATCTCCTTCTATAGTATCAGAATAAATGATTTCATTGTTATAATATAAAGCAACATCTAAAGGTTCATTATCGAAAGCAATTTTTGTAATCATTAATAAATTATCTTCATTTCTAACCACTGGTTTTAAAATTACTTTTTCAGAAGCATCATTTAAAAATACTTTTCCTGCTTCAATTTTTATTGATTTTACAACAATTTGAAAATCTTTTTCTAATTCTAAAGTATAACTACCATCTAAAAGCTGAGAGAAATCGAATGTTTTAATAAGTTTACCTTCTTTGTCTACATTTTCAGTATAAAGTATAACTCCATCAATATCTTTTATAGTTAACTGTTGTCCTTTCTTAACCTCGTTAAAAACAACTTTTACATTTTTAGTGTTTAATACATTTTTACTATCTGTATTGTTAGCATAATTTAATAAAGTTGCTAACATAAAAACCACTACTAATACTTGTCTTTTAATCGTTATCATAATATAATCTCTTTAAGATTTATGCTGCAAAGGTATGTTAGAAGTTATGTTCTGAAAACAACACAATTGGCAACTTTATGTGTTATTTTAACTGTTATGTATTAAGGTAATATTTAGTGTGTTAATTTAGTATATATTTAGAGCAATTTTACATACTTCCTAAAAATCAATTTTCACCAATATTTAAAATTAGAGCAAAAAAAAACGAGTCTGTTAAGACTCGTTTTATAGATTTAAACATAAAAATCTATTAATTAACTATAAACAATACTTTATTATATTTTAAACTCGTTACTATAATTTCTACCATTGTTTTTTACCACAACTTTATAGTCACCTTTTTCATTAATATCTAATTTATATACTCTGTTTAAAATTTCTTCTCCTTCTACAGTTTCAGATAAAATAATTTCATTATTGTAATAAAGATCAACTTCTAATGGTTGGTTATCAAAAGCAATTTTAGTAATCATTATTAAGTTTTCTTTTTTTCTTATTACAGGTTTTAATATCACCTTTTTAGTGTCTTCAGCAAAAATTACTTTATTATCTTCTATTTTTAAAGACTTAACTATAATTTGAAAATCTTTTTCTAATTCTAAAGTATAGTTACCATCTTTAAGTAAAGAAAAATCAAAAGTTTTTATAAATTTACCAGCTTGAGCAACATTCTCAGAATAAAGTACAGTACCATTAATATTTTTAATAGTTAGTTTTTGTCCTTTTTTTACTTCATTAAAAACTACTTTTACTTTGCTAGCATCTAATGTGTTTTCTGATGTTGTGTTGTTTGCATAGTTTGTAAATGTACCTAACATTAAACTTGCTACTAATACTGTTTTTTTAATTATATTCATTACTCTTTATTTATATACTTTTTTCTAAATTGATAAATTTATTTGTAAAAAACTTTATATCAATTGTTTAATATAAAGTGTGCTTTTTATTTATCAATACTTTATTAGCACACTGCAAAGTTATACATGAAAAGAAGGTTTAAAAACAACAGAATTGGTTAATTTATGTGCTAAATTAACACTTTGAGGGGGCTTGTGTTTTAGTGGGGTTAATTTAGAACATAAAGATGATAATTTTATATAGATAGTATTATTTCTATGTCGTATTTTTGCACCATGATACAGAAAAAACCAACTCTAGAAAAAATCACCCCCAATTTTGGAAGTTCTTTTTTATTAAAAAAGCACGTAGAGTTTTTAAAAACAAACAGACCTTTTTGGCATTTTCATCCAGAAATAGAATTGGTGTACGTTAATAAAGGTAAGGGAAAAAGGCATATTGGTAATCATATCAGTTATTTTAACAATAGTCAATTGGTATTAATAGGTTCTAATTTACCTCATATTGGTTATTTAGATCGTTTAACAACCAATGGTTCAGAAACATTAATTCAGTTTTTACCAGATTTTTTAGGAAAACAATTTTTTAAAATTCCAGAAATGGCAGCTATAGATGCTCTTTTTGAGCGAGCTAAAAAAGGAATTCGTTTTAATATAGAAATTAAGCAAAGAATTGGAGCTAAAATAGAAAGATTAGTGGAATTAGAAGGCCCACATAGAATAACATCTTTTATAGAAATATTATACGATTTAGCTACAACAGACGATTATACGTTGTTAAATGCAAACGGATTTGCTTTTGAAAGTGCGCATCAAGATAGTAATAAGATAGAGGTTATATATAAACATATTAACGAGAATTTTAAAGATCATATTAGTTTAGATGAAGTTTCTGAGTTAGTGAGTATGACTGTGCCTGCTTTTTGTAGATATTTTAAAAAATCTACAGGAAAAACTTTTACTAAATTAGTAAATGAATATAGAGTTGTACATGCAACAAAATTATTGGCAGAAAGCAATATGAATATTGCAGAAATTAGCTTTGAGTGTGGCTTTAATAATTTTTCTCATTTTAATAAATTATTTAAAGAGTTTACAGGTAAAAGTGCATCTGTATATAGGAGTGAGTTAAAAGATTTAATACAATAGACTCAATATTAAATAACATACCTCAAAATTTAAACACAAAAAACTCCTTAACAAATTATTGTATTTGTTAAGGAGTTTTTTGTTTATATCACCTTTTTAAAAGGTAATTTTAAAGTTTACCATTCCACTCATCATAAAATTGTTTTAAATAAAGTTCCATAAATTGATGTCTACTTTCTGCAATTTTTTTACCAGTTTCAGTATTCATTTTATCTTTTAATAAAAATAGTTTTTCGTAAAAGTGATTTATAGTAGGCGCATTAGAATTTTTATATTCTTCTTTGGTCATGTTTAAATTGGGTAAAACTTCAGGATCATACAAAGCCCTGTTTTTAAAACCACCATAATTAAAACAACGAGCAATACCAATGGCACCAATAGCATCTAAACGATCTGCATCTTGTACAACTTCTAATTCTTTTGATGTGAATTTGTCTTTTTCTTCTTCCAAAGAGTTTTTAAAAGAGAGATGTTTAATAATATTTACAACATGTATGCCTATTTCTTTAGATACTTTTTGAGCAATCAAAAAATCTTTAGCCTTTTTAGGGCCTAACTTTTCATTACCATTATTAAATTTAGGATCTGCAATATCATGTAATAAAGCAGCTAAAGAAACTACAAATAGATCTACTTGCTCTTCTTTAGCTATTAATAAAGTGTTTTTAAAAACACGTTCTATATGAAACCAATCATGGCCACCTTCTGCACCTTTTAATTCTTCTTTTACAAATGCAATTGTATTCTCTATAATTTTTTCTGGATTCATAATTATTTTTTTGAAGCAATTTGTTTTTTCAATTTTTTAATATCTAAAAAGAAAAAAACTTGCATAGGAATAAAAAATAAAGGTAATAAAGATCCAAAAGAAAAGCCTTCTTGGTAGGTTTTATAAAATGTTACTATAAATAGTAAAACAATTATACAGCCATGAAAAAGAGATAGTTTGTGTTGTGTTTTCAATTTTTTAATAAGTTCTTCTTTTGTATAAGGAGTTGGTTTAAATGCCATATTTGTTTACTGATTTATAAATATTTCTATCACTTTTTAATATTTCTACGTTTAATCAAAAGAAATTAAATATAAAAAAATCCACTTAAAAAGTGGATTTTAAAAAGTCTTTTACTTTAAAAAGATTTCGATAATTTTTTAACAGTGCTCATCATAAGCAGCAGCCAAGTTCTGTGCAATCATCTGTGCAGAACGACCTTCAATATGATGACGCTCTAACATATGTACTAAATTTCCATCTTTAAATAAAGCTATTGCTGGTGATGAAGGTGGAAAAGGAATCATATACTCTCTTGCTTTTTGTGTAGATTCTTTTTCTACACCAGCAAAAACAGTGGTTAAGTTTGTAGGTGTTTTCTCTGCACCTAAAGAAGCAATTGCTCCTGGTCTTGCAGTACCTGCAGCACAACCACAAACTGAATTTACCATTACTAAAGTTGTGCCTTCTTTAGCCATTGCTTTTTCTACATCTTCTGCAGTATATAATGCTTCAAAACCAGCATCAATTAACTGATTACGCATTGGTTTTACTAATTCTTCTGGATACATAATAATCTATTATTTAGGTTGCAAATATAACTATAATAATACAAATTTCAATTTCATTACAAATACAAGTATTGATAGATATATCAATAAAATTGATATTTTATATTCAGCTAAAAATCGCGATGATTTCTTATATTTGAAGCTTAAATTATATATTTTATATGGGGAATTTTACCAAATGGTTAGGTGCAGGCTTGGGTTTTACATTCGGAGGTCCAATAGGTGCTGCAATTGGTTTTGCCATTGGAAGTTTTGTAGACGGATTTGAGGCAGATGTTTTTAAACAAGAACAGATAGATTATAATAGAGATAGAACAAATAATAATTCAGAGAATTCTAATACACAATCTGGCGATTTTGAAATGAGTTTATTGGTTTTGGCATCTGTTGTTATAAAATCAGATGGTAAAATAGATCAACGTGAGTTAAACTTTGTGCGTTCTCAATTTTTAAGTATGTATGGTAAAGAGCGTGCTAATAATGCTTTTAAGTTATTTAAAGGAATTGTAAAAAAAGATGTTTCTTCACGTCAAGTATGTATTCAGATTAGAGAACATATGTCTCACGCTTCTCGTTTACAATTGCTACATTTTCTTTTTGGCATAGCAAAAGCAGATGAATTTGTTTCACAAAGTGAAGTAGATGAAATTAAAAAAATAGCAGGTTATTTATACATTAATCAAAATGATTATGAATCTATAAAGGCCATGTTTTATGATGCATCTGGTAATGCATATAAAATCTTAGAAATAGATAAATCTGCTTCTAATGATGATGTAAAAGCAGCTTATAGAAAAATGGTAAAAAAATATCATCCAGATAAATTAAGAGATCTAGGTGAAGAGCATTTAAAAGGTGCAAAAGAAAAATTTCAAAGCATTCAAGACGCTTACGAAAAAATAAAAAGCGAAAGAGATCTTTAGGTTTTAATAAGGTTTTAACATTTTTTTTACTGCTGATTCTTAAAAATTAAGTATTTAGGGTAATTTTTTTGTTAAAAAATTTTATTATTATAAAACTTCTTCTATATTTATAGCATAATATAAAAATCTTATTATGATGTCCCCCCAAAAAAATCATAATTCGTTGCTATGTATTGCATACGATTTATACCTGCATTTCTTCCAAGAAAGAAAACATTTTCATTCTTTTTTAGTAAACAAACAATTTTTTAAACTAGTTAGCTCTTACAATACTGCACTATCTGTTATTGTAACAAGAACTGACTATGAAAAAAAATATTCACTTAATTATTAATTCCAATAGTAACTCTAAAAGGTTTTAGAAAAAAGCCTAAATAATATTGGGAAATTTTTCTAAAGTAATTTTATAGTATTCATCTAAAAAGCTAATTTTTTAATTAGCAATAGCTATTAAGTGAAACTTATTAAAAAAAATAAAAATGTATAAGAATTATAATAAACATATAATTAGAAAAGTAATTTTCACTTTTTTAATTTTAATAAATATATCAACTACAAGTTTTGCAGTTCATAATAAGCCTTCTATAAAAGAAAGTATATTCACTTCATTAACAGCAAATTTAGTAGCAAATAACGACGATTTTTCATCTACAGTAATTAATGGTTTAATTGGTGGTGTACCAGGTAACGTTTTTGCAAATGATACTTCAGATGGAGCTACTGCAACATCAACTTTAGTAATTCCATCAATAGTTTTAGATGGTAATTTAGCAGGTGTAACTATTTCTGCTAATGGAAATGTAAATGTACCTGCAGGTACACCTTCTAGAGTTTTTACAGTAACCTATCAAATATGTGAAAATGGAGAACCAGCAAATTGCGAAGAAGCACTAATTATTATAGTAGTAAATGGAGATAGTGATGGGGATGGAGTTTTAGATTCTGATGACCTATGTAATAATTTTGATGATACTTTAGATAACGATTCTGATGGTATACCTGATAGTTGTGATGATGATGATGATAATGATGGCTTTTCTGATGTTAGCGAAGGCTGTACAGCACAAGTTTCTAATACATATCAAAAAATACACTTTGCAGATGGTAGTATAGATACTACAGATGATACAGATGTAAACTTAGTATATTCTACAAACATTAATTATGTAGATAGAATTGGTGGAGAAGAATCACCAGATAATTTATTGTTTTTAACAGGTTTCGATCCTATAGGAGGTCAAGCAAAAATGGTGTTTAATGTTAGAGATCCTTATGTTATAAATGTATATGAATTTATAACATTTAAAGCTTATTTATTTGATAATAGAAGAGATTTTTCTGGTGATTATGATTTGCCCATTAGAGCTACAATAAATACGGTTTCTGCAGGTGCTTTTTCTGTAGATCAATTATTATCAATAGCACAAACAACAGATTTAGATGCTGGTAAATGGATAGAAGTAGAATATAAAATTCCAGTTTCTGGATCAACAATAAAAGAAATAGCTATTAATAATATAACTTTTGAGATAGAAGTAAACTCAGAAGGTGTTAAAGATACTTTTGATGCTACAACATCTGAAGTTTTTGGAGTAATTCCTTTAGAGTTAATTTCAGATATAGAAGGTCAAGATTGTTCTAATAGTTTAGATTGCGACTCAGATAATATACCAGATTATCAAGATAGTTCAGATTGTGGTGTTATAGAACCACCAGTTTCAGATTTTATCCCAAATACATTTACACCAAATGGAGATGGTACAAATGATGTCTTTGAGATCCCTGCCTTATTAAATTATCCAAATTTTAAAATAGAAATATTTAATAGATGGGGTAATAAAGTACATGATTATAGTAATAATGGTAATGTAAACCCACTTTGGTGGGATGGTTATTCTGATGGAAGACTTACTTTAAATAGTGATAAACCTTTACCAATTGCCACCTATTATTATATCATATATTTTAATGATGGTGTAAAAGAACCAATACAAGGTTGGGTATATTTAAATAGATAATGCAATAAAAGATGAAAAATATTATACTAATTATTGCAGTTATTTTATGTACAGTTTCTGCAAAATCGCAACAAAATCCTCAATACACACAATATGTGTATAACATGAATGTTATAAACCCTGCTTATGCTGGTTCTTTAGATGGTTTAACTTTAAATTTTTTAGCAAGAACACAATGGGTGGGTATAGATGGCGCACCACAAACTATTACAGTAGGTGCCCATAAAGCTTTAAGAAATAATCTAGGTTTAGGTTTGTCTGTTATAGTAGATAAAATTGGCCCAGTACAAGAACAAAATATTTACGCAGATATTTCTTATACAATAGATCTTAATAATAATTCAAAATTAGCATTTGGTTTAAAAGGTGGTGTTACTGCTTTTAATCTTTGTATGTCTTGTTTAAATTCTACAGACCAAGAAACTTCAGAATTTTTAAATAGAAGTGCAAATAAAACTTTGCCAAATATTGGAGCAGGACTTTTCTATTATACAGACTCATTTTATTTAGGTTTTGCAATGCCTAATTTATTAGAAATGTATCATTTCGAAAAAACAGGTAATCAAGTAACAAATGGTTCAGAGAAAACACATTATTTTTTAAACTCAGGTTATGTGTTTGATGTTTCTAGAAATGTAAAACTAAAACCATCAATAATGGTAAAAGGAACACAAGGTGCCCCATTATCTGTCGATTTTTCTGCAAATGCATTGGTTAATGAAAAAGTAGAATTTGGGTTGTCTTATAGATTAAGCGAATCTTTATCTGCCCTAATCAACATTAAAGCTAGAGATAATTTAAGAATTGGGTATGCTTACGATCATACACTTACCAGTTTAGGTGGTTTTAATTCGGGTAGCCACGAAATTTTCTTGCTATTTAATATTAATTCAGAAAGAAATAGAATTAGATCTCCTAGATTTTTCTAGCATAAAAAAAGATGATTATGAAAAAATTACAACAATTAGCTTTTTTGTTTTTGCTTAGCTCAATTACTCTTTTGGGGCAATCTAATGAAACAAGATTAGCAGATAGCTATTTTGAGAACTTATCTTACGTAAATGCAATTCAAGAATATAAAATTTTAGCAGACAGAAATCCAAATGAATATGTTTTAAAACGGTTAGCAGATAGTTATTATGCAAGTTTAAGAATGAAAGAAGCAGCAGTAACTTATGCTAGGCTTTTTACGCTATATAACATTAAAGACCAAGAATATATTTTTAAATATTCGCAATCTTTAAAAAGTATTGGCAGGTATGCAGATGCTTTGTATTGGATGGAAAAATATCAGAAAACAAACAAAGAAGCTAACCCAGCAAACCATTCTGATAATAACTTAACAGATTCAGCTCAAGAAATATTTGTAAGTGAAAATAGACCATCAAAAGAAAATATTGCTTCACAAAACAACCCAAGAAATGTTGGCGTTTTTAGTGGGTCATCTAGATTTACTTTACAGAATTTATATTATTTAAACACACCTTTTTCAGATTTTGGAGTTACAGAATATCAAAATAAAATACTGTTTTCATCACCAAGAAAATTAAAAGCAATTTCTACGGATGTTGACGAAAGTAACAAAGCCAATTTTTTAGACATTTATCAAGTTAACGAAGCTGATATTTTTTCAGAAGGAAAAAAACAACGATTTTCTAACTTGGTAAATGAGAAGTTTCATGAATCTTCTATTTCTTTTTCACCAAATTATAAGGTGATGTATTTTACTAGAAATAATTATAATTACGGTAATTATAAAGTTGATGGTAGAGGTTATATTAACCTAAAGATTTACAAAGCAGAATTTATAAATAACAGATGGCAAAACATTGTAGAATTACCTTTTTGTAGTGATAATTATTCTGTGGGTCATCCCTCTGTTAGTAAAGATGGTAAGCTTTTGTATTTTGTATCTGATATGCCAGGAAGTATAGGTGCAACAGACCTTTATGTAGTAAATATAAATGCAAATGGTAGCTTTGGTATGCCAAGAAATTTAGGAAATTCCATAAATACAAAAGGTAGAGAAATGTTTCCTTTTATTGCAGATGATAATACTTTATATTTTTCTTCTGATGGGCACAAAGGAGCAGGAAATTTAGATGTTTTTGAAAGTAAAATGGTGTATCAACAATTTCAAACTCCAGTAAATTTAGAAGCTCCAATAAATTCAAAGGCAGACGATTTTGCTTTTTCTATCAATCAAAGCACTCAAAGAGGGTATTTATCATCTAATAGAGTAGGAGGTAAAGGAGATGATGATATTTATAGTTTTGAAAGAGTTTATGAAAATATGCCAGAACAAGTACCAGAAAAATGTAATGAAATCGTTACTGGAACTGTAAGAAATTTAAAATTTCAAAAATATATTTCTTTTGCTAATTTAGTTTTAAAAGATGTAAATGGTAATACCATAAAAAATACAAAAGCAGATGAATTTGGTAAATTTTCGTTAGAGTTACCTTGCAATCAAAGTTATGTAATTACAGGTTCTAAAGAATATTACAAACCAGATACTAAGAACTTTAAAACTAAAGAAGCTTTAATTATAGATTTAAATTTAGAAATTGTAGACGATTTTGTGTATAATCTAAATAAAGAAATTATTATTAAAATAAATGATATTTATTTCGATTACAATAAATGGAATATAAGACCAGATGCAGCAAGAGAACTAGATCATATTATTGCTGTTATGAATAAGTATCCGAGTTTAAAAGTTACTTCTACTTCACATACAGATGCAAGAGGTACCTCTTTTTATAATAAATCATTGTCGCAAAAAAGGGCAGATGCTACTGTAGATTATATAATTTATAGAGGTATAAGTCCAGATAGAATTACTGGTAAAGGTTATGGAGAATCTAGATTAACCAATAAATGTGTAGACAACGATTTTCATTTTAACAGAGTGTATTGTTCAGAAGACCAGCACCAAGCCAATAGAAGAACATCTTTTGTAATTCAGAATATTGATGAAATAAAAGCAACAACAAGATATAGGTAGTTTCTATTTATTTACAAGAGAAAATCCTTTAAAGAATTGAAATTACTTTTTTTATGGCTAAAATCAAGAAAATCCTTAATTTCGCAATCTTATCAGAAAAGTGATAAAATGTAAGCGAAAACTTTAATTTTTAGAGGATTATATATTGCAAAATAAAAACTCTTTTAAAAGTTAAAGTTTACATCTGACCATTAATTTAAATTAAAAAAATCCAGATGAAATTTCCTGAATATAAAGGACTTGATTTACCAAAAGTAGCAGAAGAAATTCTAAATTATTGGCAAGAAAATAACATTTTCGAAAAAAGTGTAACTTCTAGAGAAGGTGCTAAACCATTTGTGTTTTTCGAAGGTCCACCTTCTGCAAACGGACTTCCAGGAGTACACCACGTTTTAGCAAGAGCTATTAAAGATATTTTTCCTCGTTATAAAACGATGAAAGGATACCAAGTAAAACGTAAAGCTGGTTGGGATACTCATGGTTTACCAATAGAATTAGGTGTAGAAAAAGAATTAGGTATAACCAAAGAAGATATTGGTAAAACAATTTCTGTAGAAGATTATAATGCTGCTTGTAGAAAAGCAGTAATGCGTTACACAGATATTTGGAACGATTTAACTCAGAAAATGGGTTATTGGGTAGATATGGATGATCCATATATAACCTATGAACCAAAATATATGGAGTCAGTTTGGTGGCTTTTAAAACAGATTTATAACAAAGAATTAATTTACAAAGGCTATACAATTCAGCCATATTCACCAAAAGCAGGTACAGGTTTAAGTTCTCACGAGCTTAATCAGCCAGGCACTTATCAAGACGTAACAGACACTACAATTGTTGCTCAGTTTAAAGCAATTGAAAGTACACTACCAGATTTTTTACAAAAATTTGATCATTTAAACTTTATAGCTTGGACAACTACTCCTTGGACATTGCCAAGTAACACAGCTTTAACAGTTGGACCAAAAATAGATTATGTTGTTGTAGCAACTTATAATCAATATACTTTTGAGCCTATTCACGTTATTTTAGCTAAAAACTTAGTTGGTAAACAATTTGGTGGAAAAAACAATGTTCAAGCAGAATCTGTAGATGAATTAAGTGCCTATAATAAAGGTGATAAAAAAATACCATATTTAATCTGTACAGAATGTAAAGGAACAGATTTAGTAGGTATTAAATACGAGCAATTGTTAGATTATGTTTTACCTAACGATAATCCTCAAGATGCTTTTAGAGTAATTTCTGGAGATTTTGTAACTACAGAAGATGGAACAGGAATCGTACATACAGCACCAACTTTTGGAGCAGATGATGCTTTGGTTGCAAAACAAGCAAGTCCAGAAATTCCGCCAATGTTGGTAAAAGATGCCAATGATAATTTAGTGCCTTTAGTAGATTTACAAGGTAAATTTAGACCAGAAGTTACTGAGTTTGCAGGTAAATATGTAAAGAACGAATATTATGCTGATGGTGAAGCTCCAGAAAAATCGGTTGATGTAGAAATTGCCATTAAATTAAAAACAGAAAACAAAGCCTTTAAGGTAGAAAAATACAAACACAGTTACCCAAATTGTTGGAGAACAGATAAACCAATTTTATATTATCCATTAGATTCTTGGTTTATTAAAGTAACTGATGTAAAAGATAAAATGCATTCTTTAAACAAAACCATAAACTGGAAACCAGAATCTACAGGTACTGGACGTTTTGGAAACTGGTTAGCAAATGCAAACGACTGGAATTTATCTCGTTCACGTTATTGGGGAATTCCATTACCAATCTGGAGAACAGAAGATGGTAAAGAAGAAATTTGCATTGGCTCTGTAAAAGAATTAAAATCAGAAATGGCAAAAGCTGTAGAAGCTGGTGTTTTAGCAAAAGATATTTTCGAAGATTTTGAGGTTGATAACAATTCTGATGAAAATTATGCAAAATTAGATTTGCATAAAAATATTGTTGATGAAATTACTTTAGTTTCATCTACAGGACAACCAATGAAACGTGAATCAGATTTAATTGATGTTTGGTTCGATTCTGGTTCTATGCCTTATGCACAATGGCATTATCCGTTCGAAAATAAGCAGAAAATTGATGGAAACGAATCTTATCCAGCAGATTTTATTGCAGAAGGAGTAGACCAAACTCGTGGTTGGTTTTATACTTTACATGCAATTGCAACTATGGTTTTTGATTCTGTTGCCTATAAAAACGTAGTTTCTAATGGTTTGGTTTTAGATAAAAACGGACATAAAATGTCTAAACGTTTAGGTAATGCTGTAGATCCTTTTACAACTTTATCTAAATACGGAGCAGATGCCACAAGATGGTATATGATTTCTAATGCCAATCCTTGGGATAATTTAAAATTCGATTTAGAGGGTATAGAAGAAGTAAAACGTAAGTTTTTCGGAACTTTATACAATACCTATTCTTTCTTTAGTTTATATACAAATATTGATGGTTTTTCTTATGCTGAAGGAGATATTCCTCAAAACGAAAGACCAGAATTAGACAGATGGATTTTATCAGAATTGCATACTTTAATTAACAAAGTAGATAAATTCTATGAAGAGTATGAACCTACAAGAGCAGCAAGAGCTATTTCAGATTTTACTGGCGAATATTTAAGTAACTGGTATGTACGTTTAAGTAGAAGACGTTTTTGGAAAGGAGATTATCAAACAGATAAAATTTCTGCATATCAAACTTTGTATACGTGTATGCTTACCATTGCAAAATTAGCATCGCCAATTGCGCCATTTTTTATGGACAGGTTGTACCAAGATTTAAATGCTGTAACTGGTAAAGAAACATCAGAAAGTATTCATTTATCAGAATTTCCAAAATTTGATAAAAGTTTTGTTGACCAGAGTCTAGAACGCAAAATGGAAAATGCACAAACCATATCATCTTTAGTATTATCATTAAGAGCTAAAGAAAAGATAAAAGTGCGTCAGCCATTACAAAAAATTATGATTCCTGTTGATAATCCTCAGCAAAAAGAAGAGATTTTAGCAGTGTCAGATTTAATTAAGCATGAAGTAAATATTAAAGAAATCCAATTAATGGAAGATGCTTCAGACATATTAATTAAACAAATTAAGCCTAATTTTAAAACTTTAGGGCCTAAGTTTGGTAAAGATATGCGTTTTATTGCAGCAGCAGTTAAAGGGTTTAATCAAGAAGATATTAACAAAATAGAAAAAGATAAAAACATTTCTGTTGAAATTAATGGAAAAAATATTATTTTGGGGCTCGAAGATGTAGAGATATCATCTAAGGATATAGAAGGTTGGTTAGTGGCTAATGAGGGTTCTATAACAGTTGCTTTAGATGTTACTATTACTGAAGATTTACGTAAAGAAGGTGTTGCTAGAGAATTGGTAAACAGAATTCAGAACGCACGTAAAGACACAGGTTTAGAAGTAACAGACAAGATTAAGTTAACTGTTTTAAAATTCGAGAACTTACAACAATCTATCTCAGATAATAAAGACTACATAATGAGTGAAACATTAACCAAAGAATTGGTTTTTGTTGATAAATTAACCAATGGAACAGAAATTGAATTCGACACCATTAAAAGTAAAATATTTATAGAAAAAGTGTAGTACTATGTCAGAAGTTAAGGTAAAATATACAGAAGAAGATTTACAAGAGTTTAAAGCAATAATCGAAAAAAAAATAGGAAGAGCTAAAGAAGATTTAGCTTTATTGGAAGCATCTTATAAAAATGATGCAAACAATGGTACAGACGATACTCTGTCATCTTTTAAATCTTTTGATGAAGGTTCTGAAGTAATGAGTAAAGAAGCAAACGTTCAATTAGCAATAAGACAAGAAAAATTTATAAGAGATCTTAAAAATGCTTTAATGCGTATAGAAAATGGTACGTATGGTGTTTGTAGAGTTACAGGTAAGTTAATTCAAAAAGAGCGTTTAAAATTAGTGCCTCATGCTACTTTAAGTATAGAAGCAAAGCGTAAGCAATAAACTTCTGCCTAAACAAAATAAAGAGTCCGAATTTTAATATTTTTAGTATTAAAATTCGGACTTTCTTTTTCTATACTTCTTATCTTCTATTAAACAAGATGATTTTCTTATTTTTGATTTTATGAAAAAGATTAACTATTTGTTTATTTTCTTTGTTTTAGGTTTTTTAATTTACCATTCTTTTTTTAAGAAACTTGAAATTGAGAAAATACAAGAACATCATTCTAAGTTAGTAAAAGACCATCCATTTAATACAAAAAAACATCTTTCAAAAGAAGAAAGAATATCTGTTGGTTTGCCACCAAATGAATATTTTGCAGATCAATACTTATTAAATATAAACCCACATACAGGAAGAACACACCCTGAAAATTTATACAATCTTCAAGGAAAATTAAAAAGAGAAAGAGCAAACCTACAAAGAACTCCTGGTGATGCAATTGATAATAATTGGGTAGAAAGAGGTCCCAATAATGTTGGTGGTAGAACTCGTATGGTAATGTTCGATCCTAATGATGTTACTCACAAACGTGTTTTTGCAGGTGGAGTAAGTGGAGGTCTTTGGGTAAATGATGATATTACTGATGAAAATTCATCTTGGATTCAAGTTGGCATATCAGATAATCTTGCTGTAACTTGTATGGCAGTAGATCCTAACAATTCGCAAATAATGTATTTGGGTACAGGAGAATTGTATAGCCCACAACAAGCCTTAGGAAATGGAATCTGGAAATCTACTGATGGTGGTGCAACTTGGAATAATGTTTATCAAATAAGAGGTACAACTTCTGTAACAAGTTATATTAATGTGCCAGGAACTTATTTTATGACAGATATAATTGTTAGAGATAAAGATGGAAATTCAGCTACAACAAACGATTCTGAAGTTTTTGCAGCAATTGGGGGTAGTTTTTACAGTTCTAATCCTATTAGTACTTCGATTGGTTTAAATGATTATGGGATTTATAAATCTACGGATGAAGGTTCTAACTGGTCTAAATTAGCTTTAGATGTTAATGGCAATTCAGTAGCGCCAAATGATTTTGAATTAGGTACAGACAATACACTTTGGTTAAGTACAACAAGAAACGCTTATTCAGATGGTGGAGGCAGAATTTATAGCAGTTCAGATGGAACATCGTTTACATTAAAACATACCATTACAAATGGCAGAAGAACAGAAATTGCAGTTTCTAAAACAAATGCAAACACAGTTTATGTTTTGGGAGAAATTGGCACATTAAGTGGGTCTAATTTAGTGGCACCTTTTATATCACTGTTAAAAACCGATGATGCTTTTGCATCTACACCAACAGCACTTTCTTTACCAAATGATGCTACAAGTAGTATTCCTGCAGAAGATTTTGCAAGAGGTCAAGCATTTTACGATTTAGTAGTAGAAGTAGATCCAACAAATGATGCAATTGCTTATGTAGGAGGTATAAATTTATTTAGAACCACAGATAGTGGAGTTTCTTGGCAGCAAATTTCAAAGAATTCACCAACAGGCAGTTTGCCAGGCATAACTGTTTCTTATGTGCATTCAGATCAACAGAGTTGGACTTTTCATCCAACAGATGCAAATATTGCAGTTTTAGGTTGTGATGGAGGTGTCTTTTATGCCAACTCACTGTCAGCAGCTTCCTCAAGTTCATCAGCAATAGAAGAAAGAAACAAAGATTATAATACAATTCAGTTTTACAATGCTGCAATTAGTCAAACTACAGATCCAGAATATATTATTGGTGGTACTCAAGATAATGGAAATCTATTTTTTGATGAAGCTTCAAGTGGAATAAATTCAGCAATAAAAACTAATAGAGGAGATGGTACACATTGTTTTATAGACAAAGAAGGTTCTTATATGGTTATTTCGAATTTGTACAATAACATCACTAGGTATAATTTACCTTATACTGGTTCTGGCGTTTCAATTTCATCAGATAGTGATTCTGGTACTTTCGTAAATGCTATGGCTTTAGACAATTATTTAGATGTTTTATATACAAATGGTTACGATGCTGAAAATGAAATTGGTTATTTAACAAGATTTACAAATATAACAACTGCATCATCTACAAGAACAGATATTTCAGATCCTCTAATAACTAATATTTCTGCTTTAAAAGTTTCGCCTTTTACAACAACATCCTCAAAAGTGTTTTTAGGTACTAGATCTGGTAAATTGATAAAAGTTGAAAATGCAAATACAGTAAGCCCAACAATAACAGACATTTCTTCTAATGATTTTTTAGGGAACATTTCATCAGTCGAATTTGGTGCTTCAGAAAATGAAATTATAGTTACTTTTTACAATTTTGGAGTAGAAAGTATTTGGTATACAGATAATGGAGGAACAACTTGGGCAAATAAAGAAGGTAATTTTCCTGATATAAATGTGAGATGCATTTTAATGAATCCTTTAAATAATGATGAGGTTATTGTGGGTTCAGAATTAGGAGTTTGGAATACAACTAACTTTAAAGATCCATCACCAAATTGGCAACAATCTTATAATGGCATGTCTAATGTTGTGGTTACTTCTTTTAGTTTAAGAACTGCAGATAATACCATTTTAGCAAGTACTTTTGGTAGGGGTTTTTATACAGGTCAATTTAAAGGTAATGATTTAACAACTTGGTTGGGTACTATAGATTCAGACTTTACAAATGTAAATAATTGGTCTAATGGTTTACCAACAAATGCTGTTGATGTTAAAATACCTACAACTTCAAATCATCCAATTATTAACACAACTGTTTCTGTAGCAAATATTTCTATTGATGAAAATGCGACTTTATTAATTACAGAATCTGGAGCCTTAACAATCGAAGAGAATTGTACAAATCAAGGGACGTTTACCATAAACTCAACTTTAGCAACCTCAGGAAGTTTAATTGTTAAAGGAACATCCACAGGAAAAATTACTTATAATAGGTATGCTTCTAATAATTGGCATTTAACAAGTGCGCCAATGTTAAATGATTTATATGATAATGATTGGGTTGCTGAAAACTCCATTCAATCTAGTTCAGTGAATACAAATTCTAGAGCTATTGGAACTTATAATAATGATTCTGGTTATTGGGAATATATGCAGGTAAATGATTCAGAAAATTTTACTGCGGGTAAAGGTTTTTCTATAAAAAGAACCACTGCAGGAAATTATATCTTTTTGGGTGATGTAGCAACAGAAACTGTAAATGTTACTATTGATAAAGGTACAGCAACTTCCTACAATTTATTAGGAAATCCATTTCCATCTTATTTAGCAATAAATGAAACTGCAGATTTTTCAAATAACTTTTTAAATGAAAATGAAACTGTTTTAGAAGAAAAGACCATTTATGTTTGGAATGGAAGCGATTATGAAACCAAAAACCAAGCTTCTTCTGCTGTAAATTTAGCTCCAGGTCAAGCATTTTTTGTGATTTCTAATTCAGATGGAGGTTCTGCAAATTTTACAGAAAATTTACAACAACATCAATCAGAAAATTTTTTAAAGCAGCAATCGAGACCAGAAATAAGACTTTTTTGTAAAAATGGAACACAAGAAAAATACACAGATATTTTTTACATAGCTTCTGCTACAACTAATTTTGATAATGGTTATGACAGTTCTTTATATGTAGATAGCTCATCAAATTTTGAAGTTTATACACAACTTATCACTGGCGATAATGATAAAAAACTAGCTATACAATCTATACCAACAGATTTTTCTATAAGTATTCCTGTAGGTATTATTGCTGATAAAAATTCAGATTTAGAAATTAGTGTAAATACCAAGAATATACCTGCAGATTTAAACGTTTATTTAGAGGATAAACAGTTGGACACTTTTACACTTTTAAATGATGAAAACAGTACTTATCAATTAACAACAACTGAATCTTTAAACGGTTCTGGCCGATTTTTTTTACATACATCATCAGAAGTACTAAGTGTATTAAATCCTGTTTTTAATAAAATTGGTTTATATGTTTTAGATGATGAAATTAAGATTCAAAATTTGAATTCTGAACCAAGTTTAATCAAGATTTATGATATAAATGGCAAATTAATATTACTTAAAAAGTTAAACAAAAATCAAGATAAAGTTGCTGTAAATGATTTTTCTAAAGGAATTTATGTGGTTGTTGTTGAGCAAGATAACAGTACTTTTACAAAGAAAATAATTATTCAGTAATAAGAGCAATGAAGTATAAGTTTGTTTTATTTTTTTTAATGAATTCAGTGATTCTTTTTGCTCAGAAAAAAGTATTTAAGCAATTTCAAACATTTGCAAATGAGGTTAATATTTTTACATCAGGTTTAGATAATTTGGTGTTAGAAAACTCAACATCAGATTTTATAGAAGTGTATTTGTATGCAGAAAGTTACGATGATCAATTGATTATTATTGATGAAAAAAGCAAAGAAGTAAACATAAAATTTGCGTTCGAAGGTACACAAACAAGAGAAGTTGTGTTTAGAAAATTTATAACAAAAAGACTACAAAGAGCCAATGTTATTGTAAAAATACCAAAAGGAAAAAAAGTATTCGTTTTTGGAGAAAATGTAGATTTAGAAGCAAAAAACCTTAAAAATGAATTGGCTATTTATATAGAAAACGGAATTGTAAAACTAAATAAAATACAGGTAAATACAATCTTAAAACTGTATTCTGGTAATGTATATGCATCTGTAAAAGGCACAAATTTAGACTTAGTTTCAAAAAAAGGTAAAATTAAAATTGATGATGATTTTTATGAAGAAAAACATAAAAGAGAGTTAGAAAATTCAAATAAAAAACTCTCAATAAACTCTATAAAAGCTAATATTTATCTATCAAGTAATTAAACACAATAATATTCTTATTTTTGTGACTTCAAAATTAAAAAAATGTCAAAAAAGAACATTGCAATTCTTACTATTTTAATAGCAATTATTTTAGATCAAGTTATAAAAATATACATTAAAACAAATTATATTTTAGGTGATGGTTTTGAGGTTTTTAGTTGGTTTAAAATTCATTTTGTAGAAAATAACGGAATGGCAATGGGTTTTGAATTTGGTGGTAAATCTGGTAAGCTGTTTTTAACTCTTTTTAGAATTGTTGCGGTTGGCGCCATTATTTATTGGTTGGCAGGTAATATAAAACGTAAAGTACACAATGCAGTAATTATTGGTATTTCTTTAATTTTTTCTGGTGCAGTAGGTAATATTATAGATTCAATTTTTTACGGAGTTATTTTTGATTCTTCAGAGCATAAAGTAGCCACGCTTTTTGCAGACAAACCTTATGGAGAGTTGTTTTATGGTAAAGTAGTAGATATGTTTTATTTTCCTATTTGGTCTGGTAATTTACCAGAATGGATTCCGTTTGTGGGTGGAGATTTATTTACTTTTTTTCAATATATATTTAACCCTGCAGACTCTTACATAACCATTGGTGTAGCAATTCTTTTTATTTTTAGCAAACAAGCTTTTCCTAAAGAAGACAAAAAATCTGACAAGAAAATAACAGAAACTTCTTCAGAACTTTAAAATTTCTTAAAATAAACTATCGTATTTTTTACTAACTTGTGTTGGGTTTAGAGTTAAATTTCTAACTTGCATAAGTATGAAGATTTCAAGATATATTCTCATTTTTTTTATTGGTTTTTTTATTGCCAAATTTTGGTATCAAAAAGACAATAAACATCAGCAAAAAGAAGAAATAAAAGTTGTTTTGAACTCCATTAAAAACATGAGTAAACTGGTTGTTTCAAGTGCTAGTTTCTCTGAAGTCTACAATTTTAAAGATTCAAAAAAATATTTTTATGATTATGTTTCTTTTGATAAAGAAGCAATTGTTACCGTAAACGCTAATGTTGAGGTTGGGTATGATTTATCTAAATTAGAAATACAAATCGATTCTGTAGGTAAAAAAATCATCATTAATAAAATACCCAAAGAAGTTATTTCTATTGCACCAGATGTAAAATATTTCGATTTAAAACAAAGTCAGTTTAACACATTTTCTAAAGAAGAGTTGAATAAAATTAACGAAAAAAGTATCTTTAAAATTAAAGAAACCATTGGTTTAACTGACTTAAAAAAAGAAGCAAAAACACGTTTTTTCGAAGAAATTTCTAAGATTTATCAGTTATCAGCCATATATGGTTGGCAAGTTGTAGATAATACAAAATCTGATTTTTTATCGGAATTAGACAAGCAATTAGATTAACTAAAATCATACAAAAAAAATATTTTTGAGAATGCCAACTTCTTTAGAACTTCAAATAAAAACCTTACCAAATTCACCAGGAGTTTATCAATATTTTGATAAAGAGGATGTAATTATATATGTTGGTAAAGCTAAAAACTTAAAAAAAAGAGTTGCTTCTTATTTTACAAAAACACATGAAAATGGTAAAACTCGTGTTTTAGTAAAAAAAATAGTTCGTATAAAACACATTGTTGTAAATACAGAAACAGACGCGTTATTATTAGAAAATAACCTTATTAAAAAATACAAACCACGTTACAATGTGCTTTTAAAAGACGATAAAAGTTATCCTTGGTTGTGTATTAAAAAAGAACGTTTTCCGAGAATTTTTATGACAAGAAGAGTTATTAAAGATGGCTCAGAATATTTTGGACCTTATACTTCTGTAAGAACAGTAAGGGTTTTGTTAGATTTAATTAAAGAACTCTACCAATTAAGAACCTGCAATTACGATTTAAGTCCGCAAAATATTAGCGAAGGCAAATATAAAGTCTGTTTAGAATATCATTTAAAAAACTGTAAAGGGCCTTGTGAAGCTTTAGAAACTGAAGCACATTACAACGAATCTATCAAAGAAATTAGAAATATTATTAAAGGAAACTTTAAAGAAAGTTTAGAGAAATTTAATAAAATGATGATGGATTTTGCAGCAAAAATGGAGTTTGAAGAAGCGCAAAAAATTAAAGAAAAATTAGATTTATTAGGTAATTATCAAGCAAAATCTACCATTATAAATCCGTCTATTAATAATGTAGACGTGTTTACTATTATTTCTGATGAAACACATGGTTATGCAAATTTCTTAAAAATTTCTAACGGATCTATTATTCAATCACACACTACAGAAATAAAGAAAAAGTTAGATGAAACAGACAAAGAATTACTAGAACTTTTTATAGTAGAAATTAGGCAACGTTTCGATTCGCAATCGCCAGAAATTTATGTGCCTTTTAAAGTTGATATTGGCGAGAATATAAAAGTAACCATTCCTAAATTAGGTGATAAAAAACGAATTGTAGAACTCTCTGAAAGAAATGCAAAGTATTACAGACAAGAGCAGTTTAAGCAAATAAAAATTGTTGATCCAGACAGGCATGTAAAACGAATTATGGCGCAAATGAAAAAAGATTTGCGTTTAAAAGAAGAACCAAGGCATATAGAGTGTTTTGATAACTCTAACATTCAAGGTACAAACCCAGTTGCAGCTTGTGTTGTTTTTAAAGATGGTAAGCCAAGTAAAAAAGATTACAGACATTATAACATTAAAACTGTAGAAGGTCCAGATGATTTTGCGTCTATGGAAGAAGTAGTGTATAGAAGATACAAACGCTTACTTTCTGAAGGCCAATCTTTGCCTCAATTAATAATTATTGATGGTGGTAAAGGGCAATTATCATCAGCATTAAAAAGTTTAGATGTTTTAGGTTTACGAGGTAAAATTGCAATAATTGGTATTGCAAAACGTTTAGAAGAAATCTATTATCCAGATGATCCTATACCTTTGTATTTAGATAAAAAGTCAGAAACTTTAAAGATTACACAATATTTAAGAAACGAAGCACATAGATTTGGTATTACATTTCACAGAAACAAGCGTAGTAAAAGTGCCATACAAAGTGAGTTAGAGCAAATTCCTGATGTTGGTAAACAAACAATTACAACTTTATTACGTAAATTTAAGTCGGCAAAACGAGTTAAAGAAGCTTCTTTGACAGATTTAAAAGAAGCAATTGGTAATGCAAGAGCTGTAAAAGTGCATCAATATTTTCATAAACAAATAAAAAATGAAAAGTAAAGTTTTTCTTCTAATTTTAATGTTTCCTTTGTTTGTTTTTGGGCAACAAAAGCAGCCAAAAATTGGTTTAGTTTTAAGTGGTGGTGGGGCTAAAGGTTTTGCGCATATAGGTGTTTTAAAAGAAATAGATGCAGCAGGTATACAGTTAGATTATATTGGTGGTACAAGTATGGGAGCTATTGTAGGTGGTTTGTATGCTTTAGGTTATTCTGGTATTGAAATAGAAAAAATTGTAAAAAATACCGATTTTATGTCTTTATTAAGAGATAAATTACCACGAAGTTCTTCTCCTTTTTTTGATAAAGAAAATGCCGAAAAAACCAAGTTAACTTTACCTGTTTCTAAAGGTAAATTGGGTTTACCTAAAGGTATTTCTAAAGGGCAAAATGTATTAAATTTATTGTACGAGCTTATTGGCTCATCAGAAGAAATAGAAGATTTCTCCAGATTAACAATTCCATTTTTTTGTATTGCTACAGATGTAGAAACAGGTAAGGGAGTTATGATAGAAAGCGGTTCATTACCAGCAGCTTTAAGAGCAAGTGGCTCTTTCCCAACCTTATTAAATCCAGTTGTTTTAAACGATAAATTATTAGTTGATGGAGGTATAGCAAATAATTTTCCTGTAACTTTTATGAAATCAAAAGGAATAGATATTGTTATTGGTGTAGACGTAGAGGGTAAGTTAATTGATAGAGATAAGTTAACTTCTGCAATTGCTATTTTAAATCAGATTGTTAGTTATCAAATGTACGATCAAAGTAAAGAAGAAAAAGAAAAGTTAGATGTCTATTTGCATCCAGAAATATTTAATTATACTGTTGTAGATTTTGATAAAAAGGATGAAATTATTGAAAAAGGAGAAATTGAAGCTAAAAAGTTTAGAGAAGTTTTTAAAGAATTAGCAGCAAAACAGATCAATAATAAAAAGAGAACATTTTTAAAGATAGATACTCAAAAAAAATATATTTCTAAGATTGATGTAAAAAGATCAGAAAACTATACAATTGCCTATGTTTTAGGTAAGTTAGATATTAGAGAAGGAGATAGTATTTCTAGGCAAGAAATTACCAAAAGAATAGGTCTATTATCTGCCACTAAAAACTATGATAGAATAGATTATGCTTTAATAAAACAGAGAGATAATTCTTATCATTTAAACTTTATTATAAAAGAATCTATAGAGAATGCTACTTTAAGTTTAGGGGCACATTATGATGATTTATACAAATCTGGAGTTTTAGTAAATTACAGTCACAAGCACGCTTTTTTTAGTAATGATTTACTTTCTTTAGATTTAGTTTTAGGCGATAATTTAAGATATGATTTAAACTATTTTGTAGATAATGGGTTTTATTTGAGTGTGGGTTTTAAATCTAGATATAATCACTTTAGGGCAAATTCTAAATACGGCCCTATTATTTCTCAATTTCCTAATATTAGCAGTGTAAATATTAAATACACAGATATTACAAATCAGCTATACTTACAAACAACTTTCGATAGAAAATTTGCTTTAGGACTAGGTGTTGAGCATAAATATTTAAAAGCTAGTACAGAAACTATAACTAATAATAACAATGAAACTAATATTGATAATAGCGAATATTACAACGCTTTTGCTTATTTAAAGTTAGATACTTACGATAAAAAGTATTTTGTAACAAAAGGATATTTTGCTGATTTAAATTTAAAATGGTATTTAAACTCAACCGATTTTAATAACAATTTTAAAAGTTTTGCACAAGCACAAGGTACTTTAGGTTTTGCAACACCTTTATCAGATAAAATAACTTTTCAAAATACTAATGAAGCTGGTTTTACTTTTAATACTAATGAAACTGGTATTTTTGAATTTTATTTAGGTGGTTATAACCAAAACTTTATTAACACGTTTGTGCCTTTTTATGGTTATGATTTTGGTGAGCTTTCAGATGTTTCGTTCTTAAAAACAGAGTTCCATTTAAGATATGCTTTTTTAGATAAGCATTATGCAAGTTTTATTGCTAATTATGCACGTTTAGATAATAATGTCTTTAAAGATATAGATATTTTTAAAGACATTAAATCTGGTTATGCATTAGGTTATAGTTTTGATAGCCTAATAGGTCCTATAGAATTAAAGTACAGTTGGTCTCCAGATCATAGAGATCGCTATTGGTTGTTTAATTTAGGATTCTGGTTTTAATCATTTTTAAATAATGATAAACTTTTATTTAGTACTCAAATAAAACTCCTCGTAAATTTCTAATAAATTCATTAAAGCTTTCATTAAATCTTTGGTTTCTAGAAGAATACTAAAGTAAAGTGTAGAGTTTTTAGGGCTAGTTTCATCTGTTCTAATTCTACTAACTTGTTTTTCTACAGATAATGAAACGTTCTTTAGCAACTCACGTTTTTCTATTAAAATAGGATTTAAACTATCAAATTCTCTAGATTTAAAAACGTCGCTTACATTGTCTAAAATTTCTGTAAGTTGGTTGTTAATACCTTTTAAATCTTTTAATTGACCCTTTTTTAAGTTTTTATGATTGTTATTTACGTGTTTAAAACTTGCTCTAGAAATATAACTAATAGACTGAGCAGCATCTTGTAAATAGCCTAAAACAGATATATAAAATCTACTTGCTTGCACAGAAGTTTCATCTAAAGATTTAATAAAATAAAA
Organism: Polaribacter sp. Asnod6-C07; assembly: GCF_045063625.1. Taxonomy (NCBI): domain Bacteria; kingdom Pseudomonadati; phylum Bacteroidota; class Flavobacteriia; order Flavobacteriales; family Flavobacteriaceae; genus Polaribacter; species Polaribacter sp. Asnod6-C07. Next base: position 1,503,462 of record NZ_JBEFOF010000005.1, read on the forward strand.
AACGTTGTCTTTTAGTTCATCTATTTCTTCATTTAATTTTTCTACGTGTTTATCTGTTTTACGAAGTTTATTTAAATCGTGATTAGCTAAATCATCTACAACATTTGTGTACAATTTATTTATTCTGTCTGCAACACCAGAAATATGATCAGAACTTTCTTCTATAACACCATTAATAGTAATTAATTCAGATCTTTCTATATGGTTTTTTCTTTTTACTTCTTTTGCTCTTTTTCTATGTGCCATAGAGTTTTTAGTGATTAAAAAAGCAACTAAAAGCAATAAAACAGGAATAAACGCAATATGTAAATTAATAAAATATGCTACAATACCAGCAGCAATAAAGGCAATTAGAGCTGTTAAAAACCAACCACCAATAACATTTAAAACTCCAGCAACTCTATATACAGCACTTTCACGTCCCCAAGCTCTATCTGCTAAAGAAGTACCCATTGCAACCATAAAAGTTACGTAGGTGGTAGACAATGGTAATTTCATAGATGTTGCTATAGATATTAAAACACTAGCCATAATAAGGTTTACAGAAGCACGAACTAAATCAAAAGCTGGCATTTCAAAAGTTTTATCTTTTGGTAGTTTTATAACTGGTTTTTCAAACTTAGCATTAATAAAATCTTGCGTTTTTTGTGGAAATAAATAATTTATACCTGTATTTAAAACCATTGCAAAACGTACCACAACTCTAGATAAATTGTTTGGTTGAAATTTTTCATGACCTTCTCCTTGTCTAGATAAATTAATACCAGTTTCTATAACTGATTTTGCTTTAGAAGATGTCCATAAAGTAACCACCATTATTCCACCAGCTAAAAGTAAAAGCCAAATGTTAGAAGGTACTTTTTTAGCCAAACTACCCATAGAGAAAACTTCTGGGCTTACACCAGAAATATTCCAAGCTTCATAAGAGTTTAAAGCTGCAATTGGCACTCCAATAAAATTAACTAAATCATTACCAGCAAAAGCCATAGCTAAAGAAAATGTACCAACACCAATAATAATAACTAAAATATTTTGCTTAAATATTTTTATAATTAAATAAGATATAGCAGACCAAATTACAAAACTTGCAGCAACAATTTGTAGTGTGTTCCCTTCTAAATATTCTTTTAAACTATCGTAAAACTGTGTTCCTTTTAAACCTTTAATAATTATAAAATAAGTAATTGCAGTAATTGCAAAACCACCAAATAGAGAGTTTATGTAAGTAGGTCTACTTTCAAAATTAAAAGAATAAATAATTCTAGAAAAGTATTGTACAATGGCACCAACTGTAAAAGCAACAATAACAGAAAGTAAAATTCCTAAAATAATATCTGTAGCTGTATTGTAATTTATATAGTTCCAAATGGCAGAAACACTTTCTGCATCATTTTGTGAAATTTTAACCATTGCAATAACAACAGCAGAGCCTAAAAGCTCAAAAACAATAGAAACTGTGGTAGATGTTGGCATACCTAATGAGTTAAAAACATCTAACAATAAGATGTCAGTAATCATAACAGCCATAAAGATGTACATTACATCTTGAAACACAAACATGTTAGGGTTAAATATTCCTTTACGAGCAACCTCCATCATTCCACTAGAGGAAACTGCACCAAAAAAAACACCCACACTAGCAATAATCATAATGTTTCTAATAGATATTGCTTTAGAACCAATTGCAGAATTTAAAAAATTTACTGCGTCGTTACTAACACCAACAACTAAATCAACAATAGCTAAAACAGCTAAAGCTATTAACATTAAAATATAAGGATCTTCCATTTTATATTATAAATTTAAGAAAGCAAAGTTAATTACACTACATTTTGGTAATGTTATCTAAATGTTATGAAATTCTCATTCATTTTTTGCAACTAAAGTAATCTATTTTATGTGTATACACTGATAATTTTTGCCATTAGGTACTTATAAATTCTTGTTTTTTAATTTAACATAATTAACAATTAATTAACCAGTTTTTAACTCAAGCATAATTTAATACTAACACTGAGTTTACAAAAGGAGTGGATTTTTGCATTAGCAAATTAAACACACAAAATGAAAAAATTTTTACTAATTACCTTGTTAGCATTGAGTCAATTTATAGTAGCTCAAGATAAAGGTAAATTAACAGGTTTATTAACAGATAAAGAGTCTAATAATGAGCCTTTGCCATTTGCAAATGTACTCATTAAAGGTACTGATATTGGTGCTACAACAGATTTTGATGGTAATTACACCATTCAAGTTCCTGCAGGTACACATATAGTACAATTTAGTTTTTTAGGTTACAAAACAATCGAAAAATCATTTACTATAAAAGCAGGTGGTACAGTTACAATAAACCAATTAATGTCTGCAGAAGAAGGTGTAGCTTTAGATGATGTTGTAATAAAAACTACAACAACTAAAGAAAAAGAGTCAGCCCTGTTATTAAAGCAAAAAAATGCTACTGTAATTGTAGAGAGTATTGGAGCAGAAAGATTATCTAAAATTGGGGTTTCTGATGCTGCAGCTGCAACTACTAAAATATCTGGAGTAACAAAAAGTGAAGGTTCTGGAGATATTTATATTAGAGGTTTAGGAGATAGGTATTTATCTACTACAATGAATGGTTTGCCAATTCCCTCTGATGATGTAGCAAATAAAAACATAGATTTAGGTCTTTTCTCTACCAATATAATTAATAATATAGGTATATCTAAAACTTATAATACAAGCGGATATTCTGATCAAGCATCAGGAACAGTAGATATCACTTCAAAAAAATACACAAGAAAAGGTTTTTCAGTTAGTGTAAATGGAGGTTTTAATACAGCAGTTATTGGGTTAAATTCAGATTTTAGAAGTACATTAAATATGAATGATGTTACTTTCGGATATTATAAAAAACCTTTTTTACTTAATGATGCTATTAAGTATCAAGGTTGGGATCCTATTACATCAGATAATTCAACTAATTATGGATTGTCTTTTAATGCGTCTTATAAGTTTGATATTTTTGGTAAAGAATTAGGGATATTTGCTACAGCATCTCACAGTAAATCTTTTGAGTACCAAGAAGGAGAATTTAGAACATATCGTGCTAATATTTTAGATAACGCATTTCCTAATTTATCCTATGACCCTGAAACAGCGTTAAATGATTCTCCATCAGTAGAACAATATATTACAAAAATAAATACAACAGGTTATATTAGAGGAGATTTAAAGTTAAACGATAACCATAAGATTGGTTACAATACTTTATTTGTAAATACTGGTAAAGATAATTTATACGAACAAGGAAGAAATGGTTTAGGTTATGTTTTTGACCAACAACCACAAGAGAGAGGAGCTTTTGTTAGAGATCAAAACTACAAACAAACAATTATGTTTGTAAATCAATTAACAGGTGAACATAAACTTTCTGAAAACAATAAATTAACATGGGCAGGTGGCTATAATTTTATTTTAGCAGAAGAGCCAAATCGTATTAGAAACGAAGGTATTATTTTTAGTGATAGCGAAGTAACTTATGCAGATGTATCAGATTTTTCTCAAAGAAAATCTACACAAAGAATTGAGGACAATGAGTTTAATGCTTACATAGTTGATGAATATTCTTTTGGAAAAACAGAAAGTGAGTATGATGATAAACCAATGAAATTAAATTTTGGTTTAAACTTTAGAAATAAAGAAAGAGCTTTTAGTTCTCAGTTTGTAGGTGTTTCTACACCAGGTTATACACCAGGTTTTCCTAACTCAGGGTTTTTAGTTGAAACAGTAGATAATATATCAAATACTTTTACAGATCTTTCTAACTACAATGAAGCAGCTAACCCAATGTTAAGAGTAATAGAGCAATTACCAGATGCATACTCAGCAGATATGACAAATATGGCTGCGTTTACCAATTTAAATTTTGGTTTAAACAATAAGTTTTCTGGAAATTTCGGATTAAGATTCGAAAGAAACGAAGTTAATATTGCTTGGAATGTAAAAAATTATCAAGGCCCAGATGGACAAGCAAGAGTTGGTTCTTTAAGCAGAGAATACAATTCTATTTATCCTAGTTTAAATCTTAAATACCAATTAAACGAAAAAAATTCTGTTCGTTTTGCATCTAGTTTAACGCAAACACTTCCAGAGTTTAAAGAATTTGCTCCTTTTCAATATGAAGAGCCTACAGGACGTGTAATTCAAGGTAATCCAGATTTAGAAAGATCTAAAGTGATAAATATAGATGCTAAATGGGAGTTTTTTCCAAGTAGAGATGAGTTAGTTTCTGGAACAGTATTTTACAAAAACATTAAAGACCCAATAAATTTAGCTTTAACAAGAGGTTCTTCTGGTAACTTTGAGTTTAATAATACAGGAGAGAGAGCAACTGTTTTTGGAATTGAAATAGAAAGTAGATTAAATATCATAGAAAATGATGATGAAAAAAGTTTATTGAGTGCTAATTTCAATATTACTAAAATGTGGTTTAATCAAGATTTATACACAAACTTTCAATATTCAAATGTAGAAGAGTCAGGTTTACAAGGAGCTTCTGATTTTATTACAAATGCATCTCTTAGTTTTAATAGTAGAACAGAAAAAGAGTTTACTGCAACTGTATCTGGTAACTATGCATCAGATAAAATATTTGCATTAGGTTCTCCAGAAGATTTGGTAAATAGTGCAACTTTATTTAATGATGAAATTATAGAAAAAGGTTTTGTGTCTTTAGACTTAGTTTTAAGCAAAGAAATTACAGAAAACTTAATAATTAAAATTGTAGGCAGAAACTTATTAAACCCAGATATACAACAGACTCAAAAAGTTACAGATTTTGATAATTCAGGTTCTGGTGAAATAAATGGAGTAACCAATGAGGTGGTTCAGTCTTATAAAAGAGGAAGTCAATTAAGTTTTAATTTTACGTATAAATTCTAGTTAACATTTTCGTAACAAATCAAGGTTTTTTATGAGTTTTCGTAACTTATTGTTAATAGTTAGTTAATAAAAATCAAATAAATCTGAAGTTTCTTTGTGGAAATAAATAAAAAAATATAATTCAAAAAAAATGAAAAATTTAGTTGTAAAAGTATTGGCAATTATTACTATTGTTACTTCTATATCAAGTTGTGGAAGTGATGACCCAATTGCAGTTGTTCCACCAGTGAGTGATGTAATTGAGAACTTACAAAACGGAATCTTAAATGGAGCATTAACAGAGAGTGCAACTTTAGACTCTTCTACACAGTATAGTTTAACAGGGCAATTTACAGTTGCAGAAGGAGCTAGTTTAACAATACCAGCAGGTACAAGAATTATTGCTGATGCAGGTGGTTCAGAAGTTTATATTGCAATTTTAAGAGGAGCTCAAATTTATATTAATGGTAATACTTCTAATCCAGTAATAATGTCTTCTGCTAGCGGAAACCCTGGAGATTGGGGTGGTTTAACACTTTGTGGTAATGCTACTACATCAGCAGGTGTAGATGCAGTTGCAGAAGTTGGAGACTTTGTTTATGGAGGTACTACAGATAACGATAGTTCTGGTAACATTAACTATTTACAGATTGTTGGTACAGGTGCTCAGATTACTACAGAATCTCAGTATAATGGTATTTCTTTTTACGCAGTTGGTTCTGGTACAGTTGTAAATAATGTAGCAGTAATTAATGGTAAAGATGATGGTGTAGAATTTTTTGGAGGTACAGTATCTGTTTCTAATTTATATTTAGAAAATAATGATGATGATTCTATAGATTGGACAGAAGGATGGAATGGTACAGTTACAAATGCATACATCTCTCATACAATTGCAGGTTTCTCTACAGTTTTTGAAGGAGATAAGGTTAATGGAAACCCAAAATTTAATAATATTACAGCTGTTTCTACTGTAGGTGGTACAGCTTTACAGTTTAAATTACAATCTGGAGGTACAATTACTGGTTTATCTTTGTCTGGTTATGATATAGATTTAGATATGAAAAATGGAGGAGCAACTAGTAATGTTGTTTTAGAAGCAGGTTTAGAAGCTGTTGCTTTAACAGATCCTACAGCTACAGAGACAATAGATGAATATTTTTATACTATAAATGGGGCAAATGTAGCACCAGTTGTTTCTAAAACAGATTTTCCTTGGGTAGATTCAGATTTATCTTTTGAAAGTTCAGTATTACAAGGTACAATTTCTGGTACAGTTACTTTAGATGCTTCAGTTTCTTATATGTTAAATTCAGCTTATATTGTTCCTAGTGGTGCAAAATTAGTGATTCCTGCAGGTACAAAAATTACTGCTAGAGATGGTGGTACAGGAGTTTATATTGCTGTTTTAAAAGGCGGTCAAATAGAGATAGATGGTACAGCAGCTAACCCAGTTGTAATTTCTTCTGCAGATGCTAACCCTGGAGATTGGGGAGGTTTAACAATTTGTGGTGATGCACCAACATCAGCAGGTGTAGATGCAGTTGCAGAAGTTGGAGGTTTCATTTATGGAGGTACTACAGAAGATGATGATTCAGGTCACGTAAAATATTTAGTAATTAAAGGTACAGGTGCACAAATTAATTCAGAATCTCAATACAATGGTGTTTCTTTATATGGTGTTGGTAATAATACTGAATTAGAATACATTGCTGTAATAAATGGTGCAGATGATGGTGTAGAGTTTTTTGGAGGTACAGCAGCAGCTAGCTATTTATACTTAAAAGATAATGATGATGATTCTATAGACTGGACAGAAGAATGGAATGGTTCTGTTACAAATGCTTACATTACAAATACAGTACCTGGTTTTTCTACAGTTTTTGAAGGTGATAAAGACAATGCAAACCCTACGTTTACAAATATTACTGCTATTTCTACAGTAGGTGGTACAGCTTTACAGTTTAAGAAAACTTCTGGTGGTACAATTACAGGTTTAAACTTAATTGGGTACGATTTTGATTTAGATATGAAAGATGAAGGTTCTTTATCTAACGTAATAATTGATGGTGTTGCTGCTGATGCAACTTTAGTTAGTGGAGAAACAACTAAATATACTTTAAACTCAGGTAAAACTTCTACAGCTGTTGATATTTCTGCTTGGACTTGGATTAACGCTAGTTTATAATCGATTAAGATTTTAAAAGAACATATTATTAGAAAGCAGGCTTTAAGCCTGCTTTCTTGGTTTTATAATTAGACTATTATTCGTGTTTTAATTTATGTTGATTAAAAATTCTAGGTTGTAACATTTACTTTTTCTTATAAATCATATTAGAGTTGTTTATTTACCTATATAACCCTACTAAATTGATGATTTCAATGCTTTTAAAGCATAAAAATAATCTAAAGTAGAGATTTACATCCATAAAAAAAAACCGAGCAAATGCTTAGACATGGTCGGAAGAAATTCCGACCATTTTTTTTAGGTTTCAAAATGGTCTAAATTTCCTTCACATTTTAGAACTATCATAGCAATAGCTAAATTTCTGAGTTCCATTTTAAATCTTCTTTTAGCGGTTTTATAACCTATTTTGTTAGTTTTTTTATATATTAAAATTAGCATAGCCACAATCAATGTCATGTAAAGCATTACTTCTATTTCATTTTTGTTTAACGATACAAGGTGACTAACATTAAGCTCTTGTTTAATAAAACGGAAGAATACCTCAATATCCCATCTTCTTCTATAGGCTTGTGCAACTTCTTTAGCCGTTAGTTCAAAATCATTAGTTATAAACCAAAACTCTTTAGACTCTTCTGTTTTACTTTTTGCAACAATTAAACGAAAAGGCGTTTCTACTAACTCTTCTCTATAATGAATATTTCCTTTTTTATTTTTGATAGGTTTTCCAGTATACAGTTGTACCTTACTATCTTTTATAAGGATTAGCTCTCCTAAATCTATCTCTTTATTTTGATTCATTAAACAGGCTATCTCAATATGTTTTCTGTTTTCTCTTGCTCTAATAATAAAACCAATGGAGTCTTTACTAAAAGAGTGCATCGTTCTTGTATACTGCAAACCTCTGTCAATTACATAAATATTTTGATGACCTGATTCTTGTTTTACGTGACCCAAAATAGCTTCAGGTAAAGCAACATCCTCGCTAGAGTATTTTTTATCTGTAAAAACATTAAAATGGCAAGGTAGTAAACCATCGAAAGCAACACTGTACTTTACAGACTTCTTTCCATTTTTATGGTCAATACCTTTTACTAATCTTGTAGAAGCTTCACTAACCATAGAGCTATCAACATGAACTAAGTTGTATTTTGAGCTATTCTTATTAGGATAAGCATCATAAAACTGTTGGTAAATACATTGGTATATCTGAGCAAAGTAATCGGAATCAATTTTAGATAATCGTTCTGAGATAGAACTTCTACGTATACTTTCTGATTTGTCCAAATCAAAAAGAGTTTTGAAAATTACATCATTAAATGTATCCTCTAATGTACGTTGACTCAGTTTTTCATTTTCTAAAATACCATATAATAAAAGATAGAACATCTTTTTACCATGAAGTACTTTGGCATAATAATCTACTTTAGTAGTTACTAATAAATTGGATAAAAGAGCTTCTGGTATAACTCTCAATAATTGATTTACTGAAATTTTACGATCTTTAAAAACTGACATAAATAGCTGATTATCAGACAAAAAGATACGAAAATATTATCAAATAAACAAGCTAAATAGTTGGTTTTTAGTTTCTTGACTAAAAATTTATTGTGTTTTATAAAACAAAAAAGTCGGAAGAAAAATCTTCCGACCATGACTAGCTTTTAGCCTGCTTTTTATCTTATAAGTTAAAATGATTGTTAAGCTTTTTTATCATTACAACAATCCATTGTGCAATCTTCTTTACATTCTTTTTTATCAGTAGAAGTTTCACATTTTTCTTTACAAGCTTCAGAACAAGCGTGTGCTTTCTTGGTTGTTTCAGAAGCTGAGTACATTTCTCCACCAGCAATACCATCAACAAAAGCAATTAGGTCTTTTTTAGAAGTAGTATTAGCATCAAATTGAATATTAGCAATACTATCTGTAAAAATAACTTTAGCATCTATAACACCTTCTTTTTTAGATAATTTAGATTGAATGGTTTTTGCACAACCTATTTCGCAGGTCATTCCAGAAATCGCTAAAGAAACGTTTTCATTTTTCACTTCTTTCTTTTCAGTTTTACATGAAGTAAGTATAAAACAAGCAATTGCGATTGCAGTAAATATTTTTTGAGTTTTCATTTGAATATAGTATTGAATTATTTTGCAAATTTATTAATAATATGACTTGTATTTGAAAAAGTCGAGGTTTTTTACATCAATTTTAACTGAAAATGAGTCCTATACTGCAAAATATAACTTTAAACAATAAAAAAAGAGCCAAAACATTAAGTTTTAACTCTTTTATCAAATTTATTTTAAAAGTGTTTACTTAAAATCTTCATCAGTAACACCTTCATTTACTTTTATTTCTTTTACTTCAAATTTTAAATCCATAGGTCCAGATTTTACCCCAATAGAATAAGGAAACAAAACTCCTTCTACAGCCTTATAATTGCTGAATGTTGTTGGTACTTTCATTTCACCTGTTGGTCCTTTTACCGTTTTTACTTCTTTTGCTTTTAAACCTGTTTTTAGGTCGTAAAAAGCTTCAGTATCATTGAATTTTATAACGTAATAATTTACACCATCAATAGGTTCAATTCTCTCTAGTTTACCAGTTTTATACGCCAAATCTGAAAAAGGAACTAAATTAGACTTTGCTTCTTCTATTTGTTCAGCTTTCATCTCTATTTTTTGTCCTCTAGCTTCTTGGTAACCTGTTGTACCATTAAAAACAGCTTTTTGCATAACATTACCAGCTACAGCAATTTCTTGCGAAGTTTTGTTAGGTGCAGCTGCTTTAGATGTCATTGTCAAAGCCATTCCTTGTACAGTGGCATTTGCAACCATTATTGTGGTTTTAATTGCCATTACTTTTTCTTTACCTCCAATAGCTTCTATGTATTTGTCAACAACAGTTTCTGCAGTCATTCCTGCAGGAATAGGCATTGTCATTGGTGGTTTTACTGTTGGGTTTCCTTTATCATCAAAATACTTAATTACATAATCTGTTTTTTCAAGATTTTTAAGTACATCAATTCCTTTACCTGTAATTACAATTCTAGCTTTATTACCTTTAAAATATTTAATGGCTGCATTCTGAACTTCATCAATAGTAACCGCATTTATATTTTTTAGGTAATTTTCATAAAAATCATCTGGTAAATTGTACAATTCTCTGTTTAAAGCATAACCTGCAACAGTTGCTGGCTTTTGTACATTAATTACAAAGCTTCCTACATATTGTGCTTTAGCGTTTTTAAGTTCTGCTTCTGTAATTTTTTCATAACGAATTCTGTTAATTTCTTTCATTATTTCTACAACAGAGCTGTCTGTAACCATATTACGTACACTTGCAGTTGCTCTAAATGTAGCTGCGTTTCTGCTTTGTCTTAACCTTGAGTAAGAACCATAAGTATAGCCTTTATCTTCTCTTAGATTAGAGTATAAACGAGCAGTACCTCCACCACCTAAAATTCTATTGGCCAAAAGAGCAGCATAATAATCTTTATCTCCTAATTTTAGGTTGATATTATTGATAATTGCAATTTCTGATTGAACTGCATTATCCATATTAATAAAGTTAATTTCAGTAGTTTCTACATTTTTAGTTTCTGGAATGTTGGTTGTAGGTATTGTACCTGCTTCCCAATCAGAAAATAATTTAGTAACTAACTTTTTAATTTCTTTCGGGTTTATATCACCTTGTACAACCAAATAAGCATTATTAGGCTTGTAATATGTATTGTAATTAGTCTTTACATCTGTTAGAGTGATGTTGTTTACAGTTTCTTTAGATATGAACTCTCCATAAGGATGTTCTGCTCCATAAGTCAATAAATCTTCTACTCTTCTTGCAATTGTAGTAACACTTTTTTCGTTACTTTTTATACCATCTAAAGTTATCTTTTGTTCTTTATCAAATTCTTCTTGCGTAAATTGTGAGTTCTTTACACCATCTGCCATTAAACCTAAAACTTCTTCAAAATATCTTTTTAAAGAAGATGCATAAGCAGATGAGCTACCAAAACTAATATTTGCACCTAAAAAGTCTACTCGTTCATTAAAAGTATCTTTTGTCATTGTTGGTGTTCCTCTTCCTAAAAGGCTACCCATCATAGAAGAAACACCAGCTTTATCACCTTCAAAATAAGGTTTATTATCAATATTTAAACTGGCAGAAGCTCTTGGTAATTTATGGTTTTCTACTACAATTACAGTTAAACCATTTTTTAATTTAAACTTATCTGCTTTACCAAATTTTACTTGTGGTGCAGGACCTGAAGCAGGCTTTTTTGTTCTGTCTACTTGTGCATTTAACGAAAAACAGATGGTTAATATGGCTACAAGTGATGCTATTTTTGTTTTCATAATATTCATATCTTATATTATTTCTTTTGTGATTCTGGTAAATACTCTAAAACTAATCTTTGATTTGGATTTAAGTATTTTTTTGCAACTTCTCTAATATCTTCTCTGCTGATAGATCTAAAAATATCAATCTCTGTATTAATTAAATTAGTATCACCAAACATAACATAGTATTCTGCTAATGAACCAGCAATTCCTTGTACTGTAGCATTTGAATTTACAAATCTATTTTCGAATTGATTTTGTAATTTCTGATAATCGTTTTCAGAAATTAAATTGGTTTGTAGTTTTATAATTTCTTCGTCTATACCTTCTAATAAAGCATCCAAAGAAGTTTCATCTTGTGGTAAACCAAACAAAATATAGGTTCCATAATCTTCTTGACTAAAGTTGATAGCACCTGTTTGTAACGCCATTTTCTTAGTATCAACTAATTTTTTATACAAAACTGAGCTTCTACCAGTACTAAAGTAAGAAGAGATCATATCTAAAACTCTAGAATCTTTTGTTGTCATTGCAGGAGTTCTATAAGCAGCCATAATTGCAGGAATACTAATATTAGCATCGTAAGCTTTTGCTTTTATAGTTTCTGTAATTGGTTCTTCTTTTGGGAAGTTTCTTTCAATATCTGCACCTCTTGGGATTGAGCCAAAATAATCTTGAATTAATTTTTTAACTTCGGCTTTATCAATATCACCAGCAACTACTAAAGTTCCGTTATTTGGTATATAAAACTTTTTATTAAATGCTTTAAAATCCTCTAAAGTTGCAGCGTCTAAATGCTCCATTTTTCCAATTGTAGTTCCTTTATAAGGATGTTTTTTAAAGATATTTTTCTTAACATTCTCTAAGAATTTTCCATAAGGCTGATTGTCTACTCTTAGTCTTTTTTCTTCTTTAACAACTTCATTCTGTGTGTCTACACCAACTTGTTCTATAACAGGATGCAATAATCTTTCAGATTCTAACCACAAACCAGTAGCAACTTCGTTAGATGGAAATTGCTCATAATAATAAGTTCTATCATCATCTGTTGTTGCATTTCCATTACCACCAGCAGAAGAAACTATTTTATCCCATTCTCCTCTTGGTATGTTTTTGGTTCCTTCAAAAAGTAAGTGCTCAAAAAAGTGAGCCATCCCTGTTCTATCTGGTTGTTCATCTTTGGCACCTACATGATAATAAGTAGCAATAAATGCTACAGGTGCAGAATTGTCTTGATGCAATATTACATGCATCCCATTACTTAAATCATACTCTTCAAATTCTACTTTTTGTGCATTTGTTGTAAAAGCAAATAACACCAAAGCAGCAAAAGATAAAATACTTTTCTTCATTGGTTTAATTTAGTTTATTAATAAGTGTTTAGATTTGACGCAATTTTTTATGTTTTGTAACAACATAAAAATATCAACAATCAAAAATAATAAAGACCAATATAATATAAATGATTTCTTATATAATTATTTAATTTTAAAATATTATAATTGATGTTGTTAACTATTAAAAAAGATGTATATTTGCATCCGCATTTTCAGTAAGTTAAATGCAATAAATTAGTATAAATACGCAAAACAATTAGTATGTACGCAATCGTAGAGATAGCAGGGCAGCAATTTAAAGTAGCAAAAGACCAAAAAGTATACGTTCATCGTTTACAAGGAGAAGAAGGATCAAAAGTAACTTTTGATAACGTTCTTTTACTTGATGATGCTGGTAACGTAACTTTAGGCGCCCCAGCTATAGAAGGAGCATCAGTAACAGCTCAAATTTTAAGTCACTTAAAAGGTGATAAAGTAATCGTCTTTAAAAAGAAAAGAAGAAAAGGTTACAGAAAGAAAAATGGTCATAGACAGTATTTAAGCGAGATTCAAATTGAATCTATTGCTGCAACTGGTGCAAAGAAAGCTGTTAAAAAAGCTGCTCCAAAAAAAGCAACAAAAGCTAAAGCTGATGATTTAAAGAAAATTGAAGGTGCAGGACCTAAAGCTGCTGAAGCTTTAGTAAATGCAGGTTTAGATACTTTTGCTAAAGTTGCAAAAGCAGATCCAGCTAAATTGAGTGAAATCTTAACTGAAGCAAGTTCTAGATTGTCTCATTTAGTTACAACTACATGGCCAAAGCAAGCTGGTTTAGCTGCAGAAGGTAAGTGGGATGAATTAAAAGAATTACAAGATAGATTAGATGGTGGTATTGAAAAATAACCATTTATAATTTACTTTAACCTATAAAAACTCAACAAAATGGCACATAAAAAAGGTGTAGGAAGTTCGAAGAATGGTAGAGAATCAGAATCGAAACGACTAGGTGTTAAAATATTTGGAGGACAAGCTGCAATTGCAGGTAATATTATTGTTCGTCAAAGAGGAACTACTCACAATCCAGGAGAAAACGTTTACATGGGTAAAGATCATACTTTACATGCAAAAGTTGATGGAATTGTAGAATTTCAAAAGAAAAGAGATAATAGATCTTATGTATCTATTACTCCATTTGAAGCTTAAAAAGACGTAAGTTTTTTACAATATTAAAAATGCTCTAACATTTATTTGTTAGAGCATTTTTATTTTTAGTAAATTTTATGGTATATTTCTATGATATATAAAAAAAACATGACGAGAATCCATTTTTTTACTTTATTTGTATACCTATTTTCTTTTAGTAGTAGTGTAGCTCAAGATCAAAACAATCAACAAACTGAACTAACACAAAAAGTTGAGATTTTTATTTTAGAAAAGAAATTAGATTCTGCATCTCTTCTTTTAAATCAACTTAATAAAAACAGCTATACAACAATTTTAAATAAGATTAAAAATAAGGAACTTGTTTCTTATGCAGAGTATAATCAATTTTTAAAATCTGTAAGTACAAGACAGGTTGTAAATTATTTATCTGTACATAATTTTATAAAAAACTTTATAAAAGAGCCAGTAAATGATAAAAAAATAGATATAGATTATGTAAATATTAAGTGGAATCAAATAGGTAATTTAAGAGATGAGGTTACGTTAGAAGCCGCTAATAAAGAGCATGAAAAACTAGAAATTTATGTAAATAAGTTTGATGATTCTGATATTGATGTTTTAAAGTTGAAGACAAAAATTACAAGTCATCCTATAATAATGTTTAATATTAAACAAGATTTAAAGGGAAAAGAGTTGTGTTTAAAAAGTATAGAATCTGCAAGAGAACTAAAAGACATAAATTTAGAAATTATTTTTTTATACTATCTAACAGACTTTTTGGTACAAGAAGGTAAATTACAAGAATATATAGATGTTTGTGAGCAAAGTTTAGAATTAGAAAAAAAGTTGCCTAAACAAACAGGTTTTCATCATGCTATATTAGAGCATTTAGTAGATGCTTATATTTATAAAGGGGGTAATAATGACAGGGTAGAAGGTTTGTTGGCGGAAATTTATGAAAATGAAACTTCAAGAATACAATCATTTGAATTCTATGCTAAATTTATAGCTAAACTAAACAAGAACTCAATAGAAAAGAAAAAAATTCTAAAAAAATTTCAAGTAAAAAATGTACTAGAACTAATAGAAAAATTTAGAAAATTAGGAGAAGTTTTAAATAATCATGATTATGCCAGTTTAATAAGTAGCAGTGCAAGAGCTTTAGTTGCTCATGGTTTTTACGAAAAAGCAATTTTGTATAAAGAAAGCCAAATAACCCTAATCAAAAATATTTACTCTAAAGATTTATCAGAAACATTAGCAAATTATAAAACAGATTTAGCTGTTAAAGAACAAGAAAAAGTTATAGAACACGAAAAAGAAAAAACAAGTTTATATGCAGTTATTGCATCTTTAGCTTTTATTTTACTATTAATTTCATTATTAGTTTTAAGGAAAATAAGAAAGCAATCTAAAGAGTTAAGCGAAAAAAATACACTAATAGAACAATCATTAAAAGAAAAAGAATTACTAGTTAAAGAAGTACATCATAGGGTAAAAAATAATTTTCAAATTGTATCTAGTTTATTAGAACTACAGAGCGAAGGCATAGAAGATGAAAAAGCATTAGAATTAGTCAATGAAGGTAAGAATAGAGTGAAATCGATGGCTTTAATTCATCAAAAACTATATCAAAATGAAAGTGGTTTAGTAGATTTTGATGAATATATACACTTATTAGTTAAAGAACTTTCATCCTTATTTAAATCTAATAACAAAATTGAAACATCAATAGAATCAAAAAATATGGAATTTGATGTAGATACAGCAATTCCTCTTGGCTTAATAATTAATGAAATAATTACAAACTCTTACAAATATGCGTTTGGTAGTGAAAAAGAAAATATCTTGTCTATTTCTATAGGTAAAGAAGATAATGATGATTTTAAACTTGTAATAGAAGATAATGGCCCAGGATTGTCTAATGATTTTGATGTAAAAAAAACAAAAAGTTTAGGTTTACGTTTGGTAAACAGATTGGTAAAACAATTACATGGTACTTTAAAAGTAACAAATATAAATGGAGCGAGATTTGAAATTACTTTTAAAGATGAACAAGCAAGACAATTAATCGATTAAATTTTTATAAATTTTTGTTTATGGAAAGTGTAAAGGTTTTAGTAGTTGAAAATGAAATGATAATTGCAGATAATATTTGTAATACCTTAGAAGATTTAGGCTATAATGTTTTAGAGCCAGCTATTAGTTATACAGAAGCTATGATAACTATAGAAAAAGAAAAACCAGATATTGCAATTTTAGATATTATTTTATCAGGTAAAAAAACGGGTATAGATATTGCAAAACAAATTATAGATAATTACCATTTTCCTTTTGTTTTTTTAACGTCCAATTCAGATTCAATTACTTTAAATAAGGCAAAAGAAGTTATGCCACCTGCATATTTAGTAAAACCATTTTCTAAAGAAGAACTTTTTACTTCTATAGAAATAGCAATTTCAAATTATTCTAAAAGAGTAATAGAAGAAGAAAAAAGTGTTTCTGATAAATCAATTTTTATTAAAAATAAAGGAGCTTTGTTAAAAGTAAAGTTCGATGATATCTTATATTTTAAAAGTTCACATGTTTATGTAGAGCTTTTTTTAGTAGATAATAAAAAGTTTTTGGTAAGAAAAAGTTTAAATAACATTCAAGAAACATTAAATAAAAATTTTGTTCGTGTACAAAGAAGTTTTATTGTAAATATTCATCATGTTAAAGAGGTTAAAATAGATTCTATTATAGTTGATCAAGAGATAATACCTATAGGTAAAAAATATAAAGAAGAATTAATAGATAGAATTAATTCAATTTAAATTGCTTTTTAGAACAAAAAACACTGTGTTTAGAACATTTAGTTAGCAAAAACAGTTGAGTTTGTTTATTTTTATTAAAAATATTTACGTTGGGGGATGTAACTATTTTTATAAAAGTTATTTTATAATAAGAACTTTTAATCAAGTTACCCTTTTTAGGGTAACTTTTTTTTAAGGTCAAATTTCTTTTTTGGGTATTTAACAAACTTCTATTTTGTATTTTTACCACAATGAATTTCCTTTATAACTTCCTTGTTTTTAAAGCCTCTATTGTGCTCTCAATTTTAGCTATTTTTAATAAAAAATTAAAGCTTTTTGTTGATGGAAGAAAAGAAACATTTTCTAAAATTTCTACTTTAAAAAATGAGCAAACAATTTGGTTTCATGTAGCATCTTTGGGCGAGTTTGAACAAGCAAGACCAATTATAGAAGAGTTAAAAAAAGACTACAAACAGTTTAAAATACTGGTTACTTTTTTTTCTCCTTCAGGATATGAAATAAGAAAAAATTATAATTTAGCAGATGTTGTTTGTTATTTGCCTTTAGATTCTAAATCGAATGCTAAAAAGTTTGTAGAAATTGTAAATCCTAAAATGGCAATTTTTATTAAATATGAATTTTGGCCAAATCTTTTAAATGAACTTAAAAGAAAAGAAATTCCTACAATTTTAGTTTCGGGCATTTTAAGAGAAAAACAATTGTTCTTTAAAAGTTATGGAGGTTTTATGCGCAAATCTTTAGAAGCTTTTCATTACTTTTTTGTGCAAAATAAAACTTCTAAAGAATTATTGAATTCCATCAATTTTAAAAATGTAAAAGTTGCTGGTGATACACGTTTTGATAGAGTTTCTAAAATCTTAGAACAAGACAATTCACTCGATTTTATTAGCGAATTTAAAAATGGAAAATACACTGTTGTTGCTGGTAGTACTTGGCCAGAAGATGAGCAATTGTTGGTCAATTATATCAACAATAATGCAACAAATGACGAAAAATTTATTATTGCGCCTCATAATATTAAAGCTGATGCAATTGTTGCTTTACAAAAATCCATCAATAAAAAAACAGTTTTATTTTCAGATAAAGAGGATAAAAACTTAGCAGAATATCAAGTTTTTATTATTGATACAATTGGTATTTTAACCAAAATTTATGCTGCAGCAGATTTAGCTTATGTTGGTGGAGGATTAAAAACAGGGTTGCATAATATTTTAGAACCAGCAACTTTCGGAATTCCTGTAGTGATTGGAAATAATTACGACAAATTTAAAGAGGCTGTAGATTTGGTGAAAATTGGTGGTTGTATTTCAATTAAAAATCAAGAAGAATTTACGCAGAATTTCATCAATTTTAAAAATGATGAAAATTTCAGAAAATTAACAGGCGCAATCAATAAAAAATATATTGAGACTAATTTAGGAGCAACAAAACAAATTATGAATTATTTAAAGGATAAAATTTAAAATGGATTTTATATTTCAACCTTGGGCTTGGTATATAGGTGGTCCACTAATAGCATTATCGCTGTTATTGTATTTCTATTTTGGGCAAAACTTTGGAGCATCAACGAATTTTGAAACCTTGTGTACAGTGGCTGGTGCAGGCAAAGTTTCTGATTACTTTAAAAAAGATTGGAAACAGCGTGATTTTGCACTAATGTTTGTAGTTGGTTTAATTATAGGTGGTTTTATTTCATCAACTTATTTAGTGCCAAATCAAACAATAGATTTAAACCCAACTACAGTAAAAGAACTCACAGACTTAGGTTTTACTAATGTTGGTAATCAATATTTTCCTGATGAAATTTTTGGGGATGATATTTACACATCTTTAAAAGGATTTTTAATTCTGATAATTTCTGGAGTGCTAATAGGTTTTGGAACACGTTATGCAGGTGGTTGTACTTCTGGCCACGCAATTACAGGTTTAAGTAATCTACAATTACCATCTTTATTAGCCGTAATTGGGTTTTTTATAGGGGGTATCATAGCAACATGGTTTATAATTCCAATACTTTTTTAGATGATGAAAAATATTAAGTTTTTAATTTTAGGAATCTTTTTTGCAATTGTATTGAGTAAATCTCAAGCCATTTCTTGGTATCGATTTTACGAAATGTTTAAGTTTCAATCTTTTCATATGTTTGGTATTATTGGAGGCGCAGTTGTAATTTCTGCTATTATTATGCAGTTGTTTAAAAGCGGAAAAATAAAAGATATTAAGGGCAATAAAATTGTACCAAAGCCAAAGAAAAAAGGATTTATCAGTACTGTTTTTGGAGGAACACTTTTTGGTTTAGGTTGGGGGATTTCTGGAGCTTGTGCAGCACCTATTTTTGTGATTTTTGGATTTAAATTAATACCAGCACTAATTATTTTATTGGGTGCACTTTTGGGTACATTTTTGTATGGTTTAGTAAGTAAGAAATTACCTAATTAATGGAACGTCATTATAAAATTTCTGATGCTGAATTTGAAACACAATTCACAGAAAATACATTTAAACCTTTGTGGTTTACACACGAAGCACATTTACGTTTAGCGTGGATTTATATTACCAAATACAGAAAAGAAATTGCCTTAGAAAAGTACAGTAAACAATTGCAAGACTTTGCAAATAAATACAACGCAGAAGGTAAATACAATGCTACAGTAACTTTTGCTTCCATTCAAATTATGGATGCTTTTATTCAGAATTCTGATGCTTATGATTTTCAAGATTTTATCAATGAATTCTCACAATTAAAAAGTAATTTTAAAGAAATTATTTCAACCTATTATTCTGGCGATGTTTTTACTTTAAAAGAAGCAAAACAACAAGTTTTACAACCAGATTTAAAACCTTTTAATGAGTAAATTAGTAGACAATTTTGGACGACAAATGGAATATGTACGATTGGCAGTTACAGATCGTTGTAATTTGCGTTGCCAATATTGTATGCCTGCTCACGGAATAGATATTGTTCCTAGACAAGAATTATTGACTTTTAAAGAAATGTATCGTTTAATTCGAGTGTTAACAGAATTGGGCGTTAATAAAGTTCGTTTAACAGGTGGAGAACCTTTTGTGCGTAAAGATTTTGTTGGTTTTTTAGAAATGTTGTCTTACAACGATTTATTAGATGCTATAAATATCACAACCAATGGTGCTTTAATTTCTCATCATATAGATAAAATTGAAAAGCTAGAAAAAGTTAAAAACATTAATTTAAGTATTGATAGTTTACATAGAGATAAGTTTGCTAAAATTACACGAAGAGATGTTTTTCCTGAAGTTTATAAAACGTTTGAACTCCTAGAAAAAAGCAACTTAAACTTAAAACTGAATGTAGTTGTGCAGTCTGGTTTTAATACGGATGAAATTGTAGATTTTGTTAGACTAACAAAAGACAAAAATGTAGCAGTTCGTTTTATTGAAGAAATGCCTTTTAATGGAAAAGGACAAAGAGATATGCAAGAAAATTGGACGTTTAAAAAGATTTTAAATGAAGTAAAAACCGAGTTTTCTGTGGATGAAATTCAGTCTGAAAAATCATCAACTTCTAGAAATTATAAAGTAGAAAATCATAAAGGGACTTTCGGAATTATACCTGCATTCACAAGAACTATTTGTAACGATTGTAATAGAATAAGAATAACATCAACAGGAACTTTTAAAAACTGTTTGTTTGATGATGGCGTTTTTAATCTACGAGATTTTATAAGAAAAGGAGCTTCTAACGATGATTTAAAAGAACTCTTTTTATCTTTAGTAAAAGAAAAACCAGAAAATGGTTTTATAGCAGAAGCAAATCGTAAAAAAGGAAATGTTTCTGAAAGTATGAGTACAATTGGAGGGTAAAAAAGTGTAACTGTGTAATTGTTTAATTGTGATAGTACACATAACAATTACACAATTCAACATATAAACGATTACACGTTATAATCAATGATTTCAGTTAAAGAAGCAAAAAATATTATTTTAAACTCAACCCAAAATTTTGGAGTTGAAGAAATTCCGTTTATAAAATCTGTAGGTAGAATTTTAAAAGAAGAAATTAGGGCTGACAGAGATTTTCCGCCATTTAATAGAGTTTCTATGGATGGAATTGCAATCAATTATTCGTTTTTTAAAAAAGGACAAAGAGATTTTAAAGTAGAAGAAATTCAAGCTGCAGGAAGTAAGCAATTATCTATGCAAAATGCTGAGAATTGTATTGAAGTAATGACAGGTGCTGTTTTGCCAAATAATTGTAATACTGTAATTCGTTATGAAGATGTAACTATCAAAAATGGAGTTGCAACTATTAATGTTGATGTTATAAAAGATAAACAAAACGTTCATGATAAAGGAAAAGATGGTAAAGTTGGTGATGTTTTAATTAAAGAAAATAAAATTATTTCAGCTGCAGAAATAGGTGTTTTAACAACCGTTGGAAAATCGTTTGTAAAAGTTGCAAAACTACCAAAAGTGATGATTGTTTCTACAGGTGATGAATTGGTTGGCGTAGATGAAATTCCGTTAGAACATCAAATTAGAAGAAGCAATGTTTTTACATTGGTTTCATTGTTAGAAAGATTACATATTTCTTCAGAAACTGCTCATATTACAGATGATAAACCAATTTTAAAATCTAAAATTGAAGCGTATTTACAAGAATATGATGTTTTGCTTTTTAGTGGAGCAGTTAGTAAAGGTAAATACGATTTTTTGCCAGAAGTATTTGAGGAATTAGGAGTAGAAAAATTGTTTCATAAAGTAACTCAAAGACCAGGAAAACCTTTTTTCTACGGAAAAACGAGTGATTGTAATATCTTCGGTTTTCCAGGAAACCCGATTTCAACTTTTGTAAATTGTCTAGCATATTTTTATACTTGGTATCATAAATCTGTTGGATTAGAAACCAAAGAAGAAACTGCAATTTTAAATGCAGATGTAACTTTTAAACCTAATTTAACTTACTTTTTACAAGTACAATTAGATTATAAATTCGGACATTTAGTTGCAACTCCAATTAAAGGAAATGGTTCTGGAGATTTAGCAAGTTTGGTAAATACGGATGCTTTTATTCAATTACCAAATGATAAAATAGAGTTTAAAAAAGGAGAGAGTTTTTCTGTAATTAGATATAGATGAAATTAAATCTAAAGAAAACACCAGTCTTATTTTTATCAATCATCCTAGTTCCTTTATTTTTTTGTGGAGCTTTTTATTATTTATTAGTTGAGAATAATGGAGGAATGGCTTTAGCAGGAGCAATATCCCTATTTGCTTTAATTGTAAATTTAATTATATTGATAATTGAACAATTGATATTAAAAAACATTTTTAACTTAAAGAAAATATGGATTGCAGAAATAGTTTTAATTTTATTAATCATATTATTTACAATTATATTTAGTGACTAATGAGCAACTTTACACACATCAACCAAAAAGGAAATCCTAAAATGGTAAATGTTTCTGATAAGAAAATTACCAAAAGAACTGCCATTGCAAAAGCAACAATGTTTTTAGGCAAAGAAGTGATTGCTCATTTTACAAATGATGAGTTAATTACCAAAAAAGGACCTGTTTTTCAAACGGCAATTATTGCCGGAATTCAAGGTGTTAAAAAAACATCAGAATTGATACCTATGTGTCATCCTTTATTAATTAATGGAGTAGATGTTGATATTGAAATTATCGATTTAGAAAATATTGAAGTTCTTTGTGAAGTTACGATAACTGGTAAAACTGGTGTAGAAATGGAAGCGTTAACAGGTGCAAATATTACTTGTTTAACCATTTATGATATGTGCAAAAGTATCAGTCAAAAAATGGTGATTAAAGAAGTGAAATTATTAGAAAAAACAGGAGGAAAATCTGATATTAAAAATGGTTAAAAAACACAGTAAACACACAAATTTAGAAAGAAGAAATAACGATAATTTTGCTCCTAATGAAATTGCTATTCTAGGTACAAATTGTAATAATATTTCTGATTTAGTAACAAAAGTTTCTCAAAAATTATCTGATTATAATTTAGCGTATTTTGATGCTTCACACGCAAAAAATGTTGAGGAGAATAAATTATCTGAATATGTTTTTCATCATCAAGGAAATTTGCAGATTACAACTTCTGGTAACATCAATAAATTTCAACAGAGATTAGATTTTGCGCAGTTTGATTATGTTTTTATCAACGGAAATCATTATCAAGGAGCAAAACAAATTTTAATTTTAGATGAAGCTAAAGAAGCTTCTGTGTTAAAAAGATTAGAGCAGTTAGATCGCATTCAGTTTGTGGTAAAATTAAAATCAGAAACTAAATATTTTGACTTTTTAGTAGAGAAATATCCGCAGATAAAGAATATTACTTGTTATACAATTGATGAAGTTGATGAAATTGCAAATCATATTAATAATTTAATTCAAGAAAAAATTGCACCTGTTAAAGGTTTGATTTTGGTTGGCGGAAAAAGTACAAGAATGGGTACAGATAAAGCTGAACTCAATTATTTTGGAAAACCTCAAAAAGAAACAGCTAAAGAATTGTTAGAGAATAATAATTTAGAAACTTTTTATTCAGTTCAAGAAGGTAGCAATGAAAATGAAATATCAGATAAATTCTTAAACCTAGGACCTTTTGGAGGCATCTGTTCTGCTTTTCAAAAAGACCCGAATTCAGCTTGGTTTGTGTTGGCAACAGATGTTCCTTTTGTAAATGAAGAAATCATTCAATTAGTTTTAAAACATAGAAACCCAAGTAAAACTGCTACAGCAATAAAGGGAAAAGGGAAGCAATTTGTAGAACCTTTGATTACTATTTATGAGCCAAAAGCATATCCAATTTTATTGCAATATTTAGCACAAGGTTATTCTTGTCCTAGAAAAATGTTAATCAATTCTGATGTAAAAATTGTAGAAATTGATGACGATTTTATTAGAAATATAAATACTCCAGAAGAGTTTGAAGCTGCTAAAAGTGAGATTCAAAAAAAGTAAACATGTTGTATTTTACACTAATGATTTTTGTTAAAGAAGGTAAAGAAGAAGTTTTTCATCAATTTGAAAAGTTGTCACTTCCAATTTTAGAAGATTATAATGGAAAACTAATTTATAGACTAAGACCAAATAAAGAATCTTTTATTTCTGCTCAAGAAAAACTACCTTATGAAATTCACTTTTTATCTTTTAATACTGAAAATGATTTTTTAAACTTTACAAAAGATAAAAAAAGAAATGACTTTTTACATCTTAAACAAGAGTCTATTAGCTCTAGTTTATTAATAAAAGGAACAAAATTATAATTGGTAAGATACTTAAATTAGAATGTTAAAAAATCAACTTTTTAAACGTCAAATTACTTTATCAGAAATTGGTGAAATTGGGCAACAAAAACTACAAAACGCATCTGTTTTGGTAGTGGGTTGTGGAGGTTTAGGAAGTCCGATTGCAGTTTATTTGGCATCAAGTGGAATAGGAAGAATACATTTGGTAGATTTTGATACTGTTGATATTACAAATCTGCACAGGCAAGTTTTTTATTCTTTAGAAGATGTAAATCAACCAAAAGCAAAAGTTTTATCAGAATTTATTAAAAAAAGAGCACCTTTTACAGAAGTTAATTTTACAAACAAACCTATAACAAAAGATAATGTTTTTGAGTTGATAGAAAACGCAGATATTATAGTTGATGGTACAGATTCTTTACCCACAAAATACTTGTTAAATGATGCTTGTGTCATTAAAAACAAACCTTTAGTCTATGGTTCTTTGTATAAGTTTGATGGTTATGTAGCTACTTTTAATGTGTTGCAAAAAGATGGAACTTATTCTGCAAATTTAAGAGATGCTTTTCCTGAAATGGCAACAGATATACCAAATTGCGAAGAAGCAGGAACTTTAAATGCTATTGTTGGCATAATTGCGACTACGCAAGTAAATGAAGTTTTAAAATTGATAACAGGAATTGGAAAACCACTAACAAATGAGTTGTTAATTTACAATTCGCTGCAAAACACACAATTGAAAATGAAACTAAAAGCATCAACTATAAAGGATAAAATTGCCAAATTATTTAAAGTTCAGACTTATGTAGATGCTGCTTGTTCTGGTCAAAATCCTGATTGGCAAATATCACCATCAACCTTAAAAGAAAAATTAGGTAGTGAAAACCTGGAAATTATTGCGGTTTTAAATAATTTAAAATTGCCTTTTACTGTTAATCAGACCATTCATATTAATAAATTTGATGCAGATAAAATAGAAGTAGATTTTAATAAAACCTATGTTATGGTTTGTCAAAGAGGTTTTAACAGTTATAGAGCTACAGAAAGGTTAAAAAAGAAGTATCCAAAATTAGAAGTGTTGAGTTTAACAGGTGGTATTTCATCTTATGGAGAATAAAAATGTTATTATTTCTTTTGGTAAAAGATCTCTTTTTAATCGGATTTTGTCTTCTGTTTTTTATGCTGCAGCAATTTATGTTTTAGCTCTTTTTTTTATTAGAAAACCATTTTCCTTTTCCGAAAGTTACGTAATCTCTTTTTTGCATATACTAGAGTTAGAAATCTATATAATTGGCTTTGCTTTGCCTTTTTCTGTTTCAGTTTCTCATCATTTTAATTTTAAAGAGATGAAATACAGAAAGTTTTATTATGTTGGACCAATAGGTTATGGCTCTTGGAAAAATCTTAGGAAATTAGATAGAGTATCTACTTTTTTAAATTCTAGAAAAGAATGCGAAGTTAATATTTGGGATGAAAGAAATAACAGGTATAAAATTGCTGCTTTTGATAAAATTGATAATGCAGTTATTTATGGTAGAGATTTAGCCGGAAATTTAAAAATTAAATTTTTAGAAAGAAATTAAGAATGAAAAATCCTTTAGAATTTTATAATCAACAAAAAGAAGAACTAGAACATGAAGCTTCTAAACTTAAAACAAAACTTATTAATTTAGGTGTTTTTAGATTGGTTGTTTTTTTAGTTACAGCCTTTTTGGTTTATCTTACTTTTGGCAAATATCCAGATGTTTTTATCATTGCTTTTTTAGGTGTTTCACTCTTTTCTTTTTTGGTGATAAAATACATCAACCTAAAAAGAGAAAAGGCAATTGTTGATCAAAAAATAGAGATCAATAAAACAGAAATTAATGTTTTAAATGGCAATTTTTATCAATTAGAAACAGGTAAAGAATTTATAGATCCATCACATTTTTATAGTAATGATATCGATTTATTTGATAGAGGTTCTTTTTTTCAGTATGCAAACAGAACTGCTACTTTTGATGGTAAAAAAGCATTAGCAAACCTTTTTACAGATAATAATATTGATGCTATTATAGCCAAGCAACATACTATTAATGAGCTTTCTGAAAAAGTAAAATGGAGACAACATTTTTCTGCTTTGGCAAGTTTGGTAACTGTAAAAAACACTTCGAAATCAATTGTAAATTGGTTAGGGAATTACACTTCAGTTTTTCCTAATTATTTAGCTAAAATACAAATTGGGTTTTCTGTAATTTCTTTACTGTTATTGGGTTTAATTTCTTTCGGATTTTTATCTTTTTCTTACTTAACTGCTTGGTTTTTTATCGGACTTTTTATTACTGCTATGTTTCTAAAAAAAACGAATAATTTATATGTAGAAACTGATAAAGCCAGAGAAACTTTTAAGCAATATCATCAATTATTAAATGAAATTGAGAACGAAAGTTTTACTGCTAAAAACCTAGTAGAGAAACAAGCAATTATTCAATCAGAAAACAAAAAAGCATCAACAATATTTAAAGAATTTTCTAAAATTTTAGATGCTTTTGATAATCGAAACAATATTGTAATTGCTGTTTTTGGAAACGGACTTTTTCTTTGGGATATTTTAAATGCTTGTAAAGTAGAAAAATGGATTGCGAACTACAAACACACAGTAGAAAATTGGTTTGAGGTTGTTGCTTATTTTGATGCTCAAAATTCATTAGCAAACTTTAAATTCAATCATCCAAAATTTGTGTTTCCAGAAATTTCATCAGAAAAAGAGATTATAAAATCTACAAATTTAGGGCATCCATTATTAAATGCTAATAAAAGAGTTGATAATGATTTTTTTATTGATGATGAGCAATTTTTTATTATAACTGGTGCAAATATGGCTGGTAAAAGTACTTTTTTAAGAACGGTCTCTTTGTCTATTGTTATGGCAAATTGTGGCTTGCCAGTTTGTGCAGAACATTTTAAATATCATCCTATAAAATTAATTACAAGTATGCGAACTTCTGATTCTTTAACAGATGATGAATCGTATTTTTATTCTGAATTGAAACGTTTAAAGTTTATTGTAGATCAAATTAAAACAGAAAAATATTTTATTATTTTAGATGAAATTTTAAAAGGAACCAATAGTAAAGATAAGGCAATTGGCTCTAAAAAGTTTGTTGAAAAATTATCAAAATCGAAATCTACAGGAATTATAGCAACACACGATGTTAGTTTGTGCGAATTAGAAAATGAGTTTACTGATATTAAAAACTACTATTTTGATGCAGAAATAATTAATGATGAATTGCATTTCGATTACACCTTAAAAAACGGTGTTTGTAAAAACATGAATGCTTCTTTTTTGTTGCAAAAAATGGAGATTGTTTAAAATTTTAGACAAAAGAGAATAGACTTGAGATTTCTCGAAAATCAACCAAAATAGAGATAAATATATAAACTAAGACTTTTACAAAGATTGGAATCCTTTCCCTTTGATAAGGTTAGGAAGGGCTTTATTCCCACTCCAAACTTTCTACTAATTTTAAAATATCTTCTTTAATGTAAGCAACTGCTGGTAAAATTGAATCGTAATTTGGTTTTGCGTAGAAATACAAAGATCCTTTTATAAAATGATTGGTACTATCTGTTACGTGAAACTGTAGGTGAGAAGCTGCATTTCCTGTAATTTCGTATAAGCTGCCAAAAGTTCTTTTTTCTGGGTTTATAAAATCTTTTGGTATTATTTGTTCTGCTTTTACAGCGTGTTTAAAAACTAATTTTTCAGCTTCTGTAAGTAATTCTTTTATGTTGTTTTTTACAGGTCTGTAGGTAATATCAATAGAGGCTTTTAAATCTGGATATTTTATTTTTAACCAATTGTTTTTATCATCAAATATGGTTGTACTTTTTAAAACATCAAAAGAATAAGGTCTAGAAACGGATAGCTTTTCATAATCTTTAGCAGGGTATTCTAAACTTAAATATGCTTTAGGTTTTGGTAAAACATCATCATTACAAGAAATAAAGAGAATAAAGATGAGAGAAAAGAGAAAAGAGATTTTACGCATTTCTGGTTGCTTTTACTTGTTTAATGCGTTTTTTATCTAACGCTTCTATGGTAAACGTATAATTCTTGAAGTTTATTTTCTCTCCTTTTCTTGGAAATTTACCAGATATTTCTAAAATAAAGCCAGCTAATGTTTCACTTTCGCCTTTTTCTTCTTCAAAAATTTCTTCGTCTTCATCATCTAAAACTCTACAAAAGTCTTTAATTGTAGTTTTACCTTCAAAGATATAATTGTTTTCATCTATTTTAGAATATTGTAAATCATCATCATCAAACTCATCATTTATATCGCCTACAATCTCTTCAATAACATCTTCTAAGGTAACTAAACCACTTGTACCTCCATATTCATCAACCACAATTGCTAAATGATTTTTACGGTCTCTAAAATCATCTAACAAATCGTCTAGTTTTTTATTTTCTGGCACAAAAAAAGCTTCACGAACTAAATCTTGCCATTTAAAAGTATTCTTATTTAAGTGTGCTAATAGATCTTTAGCATATAAAACACCAACTATATTATCGATGTTTTCTTTATAAACAGGGTTTCTAGAATAACCGTTTTCAAGAATTTTATTTAAGACAACTTCGTAAGATTCTTCATCAGAAAGTGCAAAAATATCTATTCTTGGTTTCATAATTTGCACAGTTTCTGTATTACCAAAATTTACGATTCCTTCTAAAATTTTCTGTTCATCTTTTGTAGTTGCACCTTCTGAAGTAAGTTCTAAAGCTTGCGATAAAGTTTCTACTGAAAAATTAGAATTTTTATTACCTAATTTCTTTTCTATAAACTTAGTTAATGTAATTAATGGTAAGCTAAAAGGTGTTAAAATTACATTTACTCCATTAATGAATTTTGCCATTAATTTAGAAAATTTCAATGCATTTCTAGACGCATAAACTTTTGGTAAAACCTCACCAAACAAGAGAATTAAAAAAGTTACTAAAACAATTTCTATTAAAAAACGAACAGGAACTTCGAATAAAATTAGGTTTAATTGATAATCAAAATCAGCAAATATTGTTTCTGCTAAAGAGGCAAATAAGAGTACAATTAAAATATTTATAAAATTGTTGGTAATTAAAATTGTTGCCAATAATTTTCTAGGTTTATCTAATAAATCTACAATTATGTTTTGTTCTTTGCCTTCGTTAGAAAGCGAATCTAAATCTGTTTGTGAAAGAGAGAAAAAAGCAACTTCTGTGCCTGAAATTAATGCAGAACTAATAAAAAGAAAAATTAATGCAAGAATATTTAGACCTACAATAAAATCTATAGAAGTAAATATTAAGAGTAATAAAGGTTCAGGATCTGGGTCCAAAATTTAAATATTTTGATTAATTAAAAAGGTAAATCGTCATTTTCTTCTGGTGCAACAGTTTTAGTTTCTGGAGCAGAAGGTTGTTGGTTTTGCTGAGGATTATTAGCGTTAGCACTATTGTTTTTGGTAGATAACATTGTCATTTCGTTTACATGCACTTCAGTAGAATAGCGTTTTATGCCATCTTGCTCCCACTGACGGTTTTTTAATTTACCCTCAACATAAACTTTATCACCTTTACTAAGGTATTTTTCGCAAACTTTAGCCAAGCCATTTCTAACTACAATATTATGCCAATCTGTATTTGTAATTTTTTCTCCAGTTTGTTTATTGGTATAACTTTCTGATGTTGCAATAGGAAAACGACCTACACAATTTTGATCATCAAAATAATGCATTTTTACTTCATCACCTAAATTACCAATTAAAATTACTTTGTTTATTGTACCTGCTGCCATAGCTTAATTTTAAAATATTTTAGATAGTTTATCAGGATTTTGTTTACTGTTAAACACATCAATAATGATTACTTTATTAGTTTTTCTTTCGTAGATTATTTTATAACTCCATTTAGGAATAAATCGATACTTGTCATCATCTATAATTAGTTCTCTAGAAAAATCAAAACGTTCATCTTTTAAAGAATCTCCTAATTCTAGTAAAGAATCAAAAACGTGTTTTGCGTTTTTTGGGCTATCTTCATAAATATAATCATAGATTTTAGCTAAAGATTGCATAGATTTAGAAGACCAGAAAACTTTCATTATCTATTTAAAACATAATTTCTGACTTCTTCAGAAGTATATGTTTTTTCTCCAGCCTCAACGCTTTCGCTAATTTTGTTTAAATGCGCTTTGTATTGTTTTTTTGTTAAACCTTTTCCATCAGCAGTATAAATAACAAATTCATTTAATGAACTTTTTTTAAGTTCATCAATTTTATTGAGCATCTTTTCATCTAGATTATTAATCCATTTAGCGAGCTCGTCTCTTTTTGCTTCTACATTCATGACTAATATTTATGTAAATATACTAAAAACTCAAAAAATAAATCTTAAAATAAGTTAACATCGATTACTTTTTAGGTTGATACTCTTTTAAAAAATTAGCGATTAATACAGGTACAGGATATTTTTCTATATCAGACCAATTTATTTTTGCTTCGGATGAAGTAGCTGTTTCTACAATCCAGAATTGTGTATGTAAATGTTGATGAGATAATTTATGAACAATCTCCTTTTTATTGAACAGTGAAATTGTTGTTTCATTAGGAAAAAGTGCTACAAATTCATCAGAAGAAATCAATTCATTTTTGTTGATGTTTTTATCGCTTTCAACTAATGGGAATTGATACAAGCCCTGCCAAATACCTTTTCCTTTTCTTTCTGACAGAATCGTTTTGTTATCATTTGTTTTTATCACCAAAAAATTAAAATAACGATTTCTAACTTTTACTTTTTTCTCTTTTACAGGCAAAGTTTCTATCAAGTTTTTTTGAAGTGCAACACAACCATCAGCAAAAGGACAAAACATACACAATGGTTTTTTAGGTTTACATTGTATAGCACCAAAATCCATAATAGCTTGATTAAATGTACCTGGTTGTGTTTCG
The DNA here is from genome assembly GCF_045063625.1 of Polaribacter sp. Asnod6-C07. Classification (NCBI taxonomy): domain Bacteria; kingdom Pseudomonadati; phylum Bacteroidota; class Flavobacteriia; order Flavobacteriales; family Flavobacteriaceae; genus Polaribacter; species Polaribacter sp. Asnod6-C07. Next base: position 1,534,412 of record NZ_JBEFOF010000005.1, read on the forward strand.
TCTATTAACGTTTGTGCTAATTTTTTGAACTCTTTTATACCTGCAGATGAATTAATAGGAGTGTCAATACCAAAATATCTAGATAAAACACGATACACATTACCATCTACAACTGCTGTTGGTTCATCAAAACAAATAGAAGCAATTGCTGATGCTGTATAATCGCCTATTCCTTTTAATTTTATAATCTCTTTAAATGTTGATGGAAACTCGCCATTAAAATCACTCGCAATTTGTTTTGCAGTAAAATGTAAATTTCTTGCTCTAGAGTAATACCCTAAACCTTGCCACATTTTTAAAACAGTGCTTTCTTCTGCTTTTGCAAGGTCGAAAACTGTAGGAAAAGTGGAGGTAAATTTTAAGTAATAAGACAAACCTTGTGCAACTCTTGTTTGTTGCAACATAATTTCTGATAACCAAATATAATAAGGATTTTTAGTTTTGCGCCAAGGCAATTCTCTGCTGTTTTGTAAATACCAGTAAATTAAAGTGTTAGAAAAAATCATCGATTAAAAATAGAAATGCAATATTACATTTTAAAATTCACATAATTTTAGTTGTTTAAATTTTTGGAATTGATTAATTATCATATATTTGCATCCGCATTTTTGAAAGTAAATTAATAAAAATATAATAAAAGTAGAGACATGACGAAAGCAGATATCGTATCAAAAATTTCAGATAAATCAGGGATCGAAAAGACAGATGTTTTAGCAACTGTTGAGGCGTTTATGACTGAAGTTAAGGACGCATTAGAAAATGGAGATAATGTTTATTTAAGAGGTTTTGGTAGTTTTATTATCAAAACAAGAGCAGAAAAAACAGGTAGAAATATTTCTAAGAATACAACTATTAAGATTCCAGCTCACAATATTCCAGCTTTTAAACCAGCTAAAACTTTTACAGAAGGAGTAAAAAATAAAGTAGCTGTTAAATAACAAAATACTAATCTAAACCTTAACAGGTTTAAAAACATCAGAACATTATGCCAAGTGGTAAAAAAAGAAAGAGAGCAAAAATCTCTACACACAAAAGAAAGAAAAGAGCTAGAGCAAATAGACACAAGAAAAAGTAAGCGTTAGCTTACTTTTTCGTTTATAGTTTAGCGAAAAGAATTACAAGTTCATTGACATCGAGGTTACACAAACCTCAAATGGTATTACAAATACCTGACAATATTAATCCATCTGCACAAAAAAGTGCAGTGTTAAAACCAGTTCAGTATGAAAACAGAATTAATAATTCGTTCAAATTCATCTGATATTGATTTTGCCTTATTAAGAGATGGAAAACTTATTGAATTAAATAATGAAACAACTGATAACAAATTTTCTGTTGGCGATATCTTTTTAGCCAAAATAGGAAAAGTGTTAACAGGTTTAAATGCATCATTTGTAAATGTTGGCTATCCAAAAGATGGTTTTTTACATTATCATGATTTGGGTGCACAAGTAAACTCATTAAATTCGTTCATTAAGAAAGTAAGCACAGGTAAGTATAAAGATTTCACTTTAAAAAACTTTCGAAAGGAAGTAGACATTAACAAAGACGGTAGTATTAAAGATGTACTAAAAACAGGGCAAAACTTGTTAGTACAAATAGTAAAAGAACCAATTTCTACAAAAGGACCAAGATTAAGCTCTGAGCTTTCTATAGCTGGTAGATATTTAGTTTTAGTCCCTTTTTCTAATAGAGTTTCTGTATCTCAAAAAATAGCAGATCCTAAAGAAAAAGAACGTTTAAAAAGGTTGGCAAAAAGTATTAAACCTAAAGGTTTTGGAGTAATTTTAAGAACTGTAGCTCAAGGTAAAATGGTTGCAGAATTAGATAAAGACTTACAAAACTCTTTAGAACGTTGGAAAACAATGTGTAAAAGAATACCTAACACAAACACACCAACAAAAATTTTAAGTGAGTTAAACAGAGCATCTTCTATTTTAAGAGATGTTATGAATGAAACCTTTACAAACATTGTAACAAATGATGAGACTTTGAAAGTAGAAATTAAGGAGTATTTACAAGAAATTTATCCTGAAAAGGAAAACATTGTAAAACTACATAGATCTACAACTCCTATTTTTGAAAAATACGGAATTGAAAGACAGATTAAAACATCGTTTGGAAAAACTGTTTCTATGAGTAAAGGCGCTTATTTAGTTATAGAGCACACAGAGGCTTTACACGTTATTGATGTAAATAGCGGAAATCGTTCTAATAAAGCTGGTTCTCAAGAAGATACTGCATTAGAGGTAAATTTAATTTCAGCCACAGAAATTGCACGTCAATTACAATTACGTGATATGGGTGGTATTATTGTTGTTGATTTTATTGATATGCACAAAGCTGAAAACAGAAATAAATTGTTTCAGCACTTAAAAGATCAAATGGCTTTAGATAGAACAAAACACAAAATTTTACCTCCAAGTAAATTTGGGTTAGTTCAAATTACAAGACAAAGGGTTAGGCCTGAGTTAAGTATAAAAACTACCGAAGACAACCCAAATATAAATGGACAAGTAGAAGCTCCTATTGTTTTGTTAGACAAAATAGAGGCTGATTTAGAAAAACTTATCTTTAAACTAGAAAGTAATAAATCAACAAATAAAAAGATACAATTACATATTCATCCTTTTATTGCTGCTTATTTAACAAAAGGAGTAAATTCAATTCGTTTTAAATGGTATTTAAAACACAAAAAGTGGATTACAATTATACCTAGAGATGCTTACACATACTTATATTATAAATTTACTACTGTAAAAGAGTAACCTATATAATAAGGCAATAATTTATTATCAAAAAACCCCACAATTTTTAATTGTGGGGTTTTTCTATTTTATATAAATCTTAATTTTAAGACCAAGGTTCTTTGTTAACTTCTAACTGTTTTTGGCTTGTAAGCAAGGCTTTTTTATTTTGTTCTGTTTCTCCAATTTTTAAACAAGAGTATAATAAAAAACTAATTTCTAAGTCCTTTTTATCTAATAATAAGAGTTTTATAGATTCTTTAAAGTTTTCATCAGAAAAAGATTCATCAAATTCTGCAATCTTAATTTCGTTTTTATAAATAGATATTCTCTTTTTATAATGAATGTTAACTGCATAAGTAACTCCATTAATATTAATAGAATAAATGGTTTTTCTATTGTTTTGAGAAATCAGTTCTATAATTGCAGCATTGTTATTCTCTATGCTAAATACCATTTTCCATTTCCAAAATTGAAACTTTTTTGTAATTTTATAAATGATATTTTCCTCTTTATTAAAAACCTCACAACCAAATTTACCAAAATCCATAAACCAACTAGAAATATATTTTATTTCTGTTGATAAATAAGTAATTAAAGTATTATTGTTGTGTTTTATTGTGTATAAATGTAAATTCATAGGGAGCAATATTAGTTCACAAAAATAGAATAACTAAAGTAAAATTGAATTATTTATATGATTAAAATAACGCCTTTATTTTCTTAAAAATGCAATAACTTTATCAGGGAAATCTGTAAAAGCACCATCTACATTAGCATCAATTAAAAGTGTTTGCATCATTTCTTTAAAGGATGAAAACTCTGCTAAATCATCTGCTCTAAAAGTATAAGGATGCACTTTTAAACCTAACTCATGGGCATCATCAACAAGTGTAGTAAACGTAAATTTATCACCTTCTTTTTTACTTAGAATTTGTCTGTACCAAGGGCCAATACCATCTGCATAAGTTGCAAAATGTGCTAATTGTTTTGTTTCTTCTTTAAACTCCATTAATTGAACCAAAAATAATTTAGATTTTAATTCTTTACGAATTCTTTCTAATTCTTTGGCATTAAAACACTGTAATATACAGTTGTCTTTTTTGGTTTTGTAACCATAATCAGAAAGAACTTTTAAAACAATTTCGGTTAAATTTTTATTTTCTTTTTGATGAAATTCTGGCGCTTTTATCTCTGGATAAATTCCAATATTTTTACCTGTAGATGTATTTAAACCTTGTATTAATTCTATTTCTTCTTGTAAAGAATGTAGCTTAAAATTGCCTTGCCAAATAGGAAAGCGATTCGAATATACTTGTTTGCCAGTTTTAGGATTAAATCGTTCTGAAACTTTTAGTATTTTTAATTCATCAAAAGTAAAATCGATAACATAATAACGATTATCACTTCTTTTTCTTTCTGGGAATTTTTTGGCAACATCTGTTACATCATCCAAATAAATATCATGAATTACAATAGGTACATTATCTTTACTTAATACCAAATCTTGCTCAATAAAATCTACATTCATTGCATAAGCCATTGCTTTTGATTGCAAAGTATGCTCAGGTAAATATCCAGAAGCTCCTCTGTGTGCTATGACTATTTTTTTGCTCATTGGTTTTAATTTTTGATGTGTTTTTTTACATCCAAAGATAATTATTAATAAAAGTATTATTTTCTTCATTCTTTAAAAGTATAACTTTTGTAGTTTTGCGATATGAAGTTAGCGTTAAAAATAATGTTTATTGTCTTTTTACTTTGGATGATAGTAGGAATATATCTTATTAACACAGAACATGAAAAAGCCCAAATTGTTATGGGTTTAGGCGTTTTGTTTTTGTCTTTTTTATTTATGCCTTTGTTTATTTATTATAGATATAGAGATGGTAAATACAAGAAGTATATTCTAAATGATGAAAAAATTTTGAATGCTTTTAAAGGTGTTAAAAAAGATTAATCTTTCTTTTTTAAAAAAGCATATACAGGGAAATGATCTGAAAAACCACCTTTATACCAAGGGCCAATATAAGTTCTAAAAGGGCTTCCTTTGTATTTGCCTTTGTAAATTTTCATCCACTTTTTATTAAAAACTTCTGCATGTTTAAAGTAGCTTTTACCCTCTTTTTTTTCTAAGAAGTTTTTAGAAAATATTATTTGATCAAATAAGTTCCAATTACCATTATAAGTTAAAGTACCATTGCCTTTTGCTAACAAACTTTTCATAGGATTGTAAAAATCATCTTTAACCAAAAAATCTTTTACACTTGTACTTGTAGGATCATCATTAAAATCGCCCATAATTATAATTTTTGGGCTCATTTCTTTACTTTTTATTTCTTCGATAATACCTCTTGCAGTTTCTGCAGCAATAATTCTTTTAGGTTCAGTTTCTAGGGCACCTTCTCTTCTAGAAGACCAATGATTTACTAATATATGTACTAACTCACCATTTAAATTTCCACTAACTTTTAAAATATCTCTGGTGTAATCTCTTTTGCCTCTTTCATCTTTTAAATAAACAGGGTAAGTTTCAGAATCAATCAACTCAAAAGCAATTTTATTGTATAATAAAGCAACATCAATTCCACGTTCATCAGGCGAATTATGATGTACAAAACCATAATGATGTTTTTTTAAATAAGATGAATTTGCCAAATCAGAAACCACTTTTGCATTTTCAACTTCTACCAAACCTACAATTGCAGGCGGATATTTAGATCTGTTTAAACCCAATTGAGAAATTACAGAACTCAGTTTTTTTATTTTAGAATCATAGCGTTTATAGTTCCATTTGTTTCTTCCTTTAGGTGTAAAATCATCATCCGCAGTTTTAGGGTTGTCTATAGTATCAAATAAATTTTCTACATTATAAAATGCAATTGTTGTTATATTTTTTTTCTGTTTAGATGATGATAGTGTTGGAAACATATTTTTTACTTTATTGTAAAAATAGACAATTATTTTAGGGCATTCATAACTTAAACCTCTAGTTTTATTAACTTTCAAATAACTATAAATAATAATTACTATTATAAATTTGTAGTGATTAAAATTTGAATTTGGCTATAGAAAGAATTAACTGAATAAGTACGAAATTTAAAATAGCTATAAAATCCTCAATTTCATTGAGGATTTTTAATTTTAATTATAAATTAAACACTAAAAATTGCTTTTTAAGCAATTTTTAACTTTAAGTAAATGTTTTATTAACATTAAAATCAACTCAAATAAATAAAAACATTTTATTTTTGCATAAATAAAAATTAACTATTAAAAAGAAAGAGTATAAGAAAAAAAAAGAAGTGTAAAAAATTTGAATTAATTAGTTAAAACCTCAATGTAAATTGAGGTTTTTTCTATTTATATAGCTTTTGTTCTTTGTAATTCTACAAGATGGTTTCCTAATTTTTTATTCAAATAAAATAATTTTCACAAATAATTTTTATACTCTTAATGTTAAATTAATCTAAGATATTGCATTGTTTTTATAAGAATAAGGTAATTGCTTAAATTACTCTTACAATCTTTATTTTCTATTATTAATACAATTGTATTTTAATAATTATTAACACTTTTTTGATAGTTTATCTTCAATGTTAACCCTTTTAAAAAAGTACCCAAACTAACTGAAACTACATGTTTTTATAACATTTACTTTAGCTTTTAAAATTATACTTCTATTAATTTTACAGTGTTAAATAATAATACCTAAAAACAAAATATAATAAAATGAAAAAGCTATCTATTGTAATTTTACTAACTTTTATGACTGTGTTTTCTACTTTTTCTAATAATGATGAAAGAGTAAAAAAAGAGGTAAATAATCGATTAAGAATTAAGATTGAAAACTTATTAGGAGACTATCAAAATATTTTAGATAATACAGAAGAAAAAGCTTCTATTAAATTTATCATTAATAGACAAGGAGAAATTATTGTGTTATCAGTTAACACAGAAAAAGAAAACATAGCTAAGTTTATAAAAAGAAAATTAAACTATAAAGTGGCTACAATTAAAAATGTAAAATTTTTAAGAACCTATACACTACCTGTAAAGTTTGTGAAAGAGTAATATTTTTTTAAAATATTTGAATTTGAATTGGTTAATTAAAGCTTTTAGCTTAGCCTCAACAATTGTTGGGGCTTTTTTGGGTTTTAAAATAAAGAATAGTTTGTATTTTTGTATTATATGATAGATCAAAAAGAAGCCATTTCAGAAAAAGCTGTTTTAATTGGTGTAATTACACAACAGCAAGATGAAGCAAAGTCTACAGAATATTTAGATGAGTTAGAGTTTTTAACATCAACTGCAGGTGGAGTTGCTGTAAAACGTTTTGTGCAAAAAATGGAAAGACCTAACCCTAAAACATTTTTAGGCGCTGGTAAATTAGAAGATGTTAGAGCTTATATTCATTCCAATCATATTGGTACTGCCATTTTTGATGATGAATTATCGCCAGCACAATTACGTAATATAGAGAAAATTTTAGATTGTAAAATTTTAGATAGAACCAATTTAATTTTAGATATTTTTGCTCAAAGAGCACAAACAAGCTCTGCTAAAACTCAGGTAGAATTAGCACAAAGCGAATATTTATTACCTCGTTTAACGAGACTTTGGACACACCTTGATAAACAGAAAGGTGGTATTGGTATGCGTGGACCTGGAGAAACAGAAATAGAAACAGATAGACGTATTATTCGTGATAAAATATCTTTACTAAAAAAACGATTAAAAGTCATTGATAAACAAATGGCGGTTCAGCGTAAGAATCGTGGTAAAATGGTTCGTGTAGCTTTAGTTGGGTATACCAATGTTGGTAAATCTACCTTAATGAACGTAATTAGTAAAAGTGATGTTTTTGCCGAAAATAAACTTTTTGCAACCTTAGATACCACAGTTCGTAAAGTGGTTATTAAGAATATTCCGTTCTTAATGACAGATACTGTTGGGTTTATTAGAAAATTGCCAACACAATTGGTAGAGTCTTTTAAATCTACCTTAGATGAAGTTCGTGAAGCAGATTTGTTGTTACATGTGGTTGATATCTCTCATCCTAATTTTGAAGATCATATTGCTTCTGTAAATGATATTTTAAGAGATATAAAAAGTGATGACAAACCTACTTTAATGGTATTTAATAAGATTGATGCTTATCAACATGAAATAATTGATGCAGATGATCTAGAAACCGAAAAAGGAAAAGAACACTACACTTTAAAAGACTGGAAAAAAACCTGGATGAATAAAAATGAGGTTGAATCTATTTTTATTTCTGCTTTAAATAAAGAAAATCTAGACGATTTTAAAGACAAAACTTACGAAGAAGTAAAGAAAATACACATTCAACGTTTTCCTTATAACGACTTTTTGTACTATGAGTATAAAGAGGAGGAATAGTTTTTTTAATATTAGCTGTTTTAAACAGCTAGTAATTTTATTTTTAATAATATTCTTGGTTTCTGGTTTTTCTAAAAAATCTGTTTTTAGAAAAATACAGAAACCCTCTGTTTTAGTTTTACCTCCCTATGATTTAAATGCCAATGGAGGTTTTTCTCCTGAAATATAAGATATATTAGAAACAAATTTTAGCAATAATTTTGAAATAATTCTGATAAATTTTCCTTTCAAGAAACTTATACAGGTTCCATATCAAAATGTATACGATAAAAAATATTGTAAATTAATTTCAGAAAAAATAAATGTTGATTTTATAATAATGTCGAAAATTGACCTAAAAGATATTCTGAAACAGAATAAAAAATGGGATTTAAATTTTAGAATTTATAATGTTAAAGAAAATCAACAAATAGATTCTAAATTAAAAGGTAAAGATTTGTCTTATAATCAAATAGAAGATAAAATTCAAAATAATTACCAAATTTTGGTTGATGAAATGTCAGGATTCAAAAAATAATTATTTTTATCCTTTTTTCTCTTCTTCAATAATACCCATTCTTTTGGCACGGTTTTCCCAAGATTTTCTTGCATAAGATTGTAAGTCTGCAATATTATCGGTTTCGTCCATAATTTCTAAACCTAATAAAGTTTCAATAACATCTTCTTGAGAAACTAATCCGCTTACAGAACCATACTCATCTACAACTAAAGCAATATGTTCTTTTTCTTTAATCAATTTATCAAACAAATCTGCAATAGATAAATCTCTGTTTGTAATTAGAATATCTCTTCTAATTGTTGCTAAAGTTTCAGAACCTTTACCATTAATTATAGCTTCTAATAAATTATCTTTTAAGAAAAAACCTGTAATTTCATCTGGATTATCTTTAAAAACAGGAATTCTAGAAAAACGTAAATTTTTATGATCGTTGTAAAAAGCTTGTATAGTTTGGCTTTCATCAGCAGTTTCTAAAACCGTTCTTGGGGTCATTACATCATTTACTTTTATCTCTTTAAAACCTAAAAGATTTCGAATTACTTTACTTTCATTCTTTTGAAAAACGCCATCTTTTTCAGCCATTTCTGTCATTACTAAAAAGCCTTCTCTACTTAAAATACTTCCATGGCCTTTACCACCAATTAATTTTGTAGTAAGCTGTAAAACCCAAAGAATACCTGTCCATTTTAAAGGAAATATCATAATGTTTAAGGCTTTAGAAGTAAAGTTAGATAATTGTTTCCAGTAAGTTGCACCAATGGTTTTTGGTATAATTTCTGAAGCTACTAATATTAGAATTGTCATTATTGTAGAAACAACACCAACCATTATATCTTCTGTAAACTCAAAGCCTAAAATACTACTTGTGGTAGTTCCGTACATTTCTGCGTAAGCAACTTTTGCTTGTACACCTACTAAAATTGCACCTACAGTATGTGCAATTGTGTTAATTGTTAAAATAGCAATTAAAGGTTTGTCTACGTCTTTCTTTAAAGTTTCTAATTCACTTGCGTAACTTTCACCTTCGCTCTTTTTTAGGTTGATAAAAGTAGGAGTAATACTTAATAAGACTGCTTCTAAAATAGAACACAGAAATGAGAAAAAAATAGATATTGTTGCGTAAATTATTAATAAGGTCATCCACAGAAATTTAAGTTACAAAAGTAATTAAAATAAAAAACCTCAAGAATTTCTTGAGGTTTAATATATATTATTTTTTTATTTAATTAAAAAGCATAGCTTAAACCAAATAACCAGTAAGATTGTAATTTGTTATCTTCTGCGCCTAAATCTACTCCTTGAAAGTTTGCTGCTTCTTGTTTGTTGTTTCTTAAACCAAGCTCGAAACCTAAACCAATGCCTTTCCAGATTGTGTAACCAAAAGAGTTGGTCCATGTCCAGTTAGATAAATCACCATCTTTATAGCTTTGAAACATAGATAAGTTAGATTTTACGCTTAAACCTCCATATTTATTCGTATAATCTGCTACAATCTTTGCACCTAAAGAAGATTCAAAAACAGTATCTCCACTACTAAATACAAAATTGTAGTTTCCAGGGTGTATAACTACTACTAAATGGCTTGTTGGTGTCCAAGTTGCACCAGCACCTAAATCTAAATAACCAGGGTCATTAAAATTGTCTAATAATGTTGTTCTGTATTCACCTAAAGCAGAAATTGCCCATTTTTTATTTAATCTTTTACCATACAAAGAAGAAATTGTAAAAACGTCTGTTGCTGTTTCGAATTTATCAGAATCTGTAGGGTCGTCTTTATCATCAATTTTAACCCAACCTAAATTAATTGTACCAGAGTTTCTCCAGAAAAAATCTTCTTCAATTAGATTTGCAAATCCGTTAACAGTAATACCAATATTACCTGCAGCCGTATTTGGGGCAGTTCTTGCATACCAATTGTTAAAACCAGATAAACTAGCACCAATAGTACCAAAAGCACCTTTTCTCCAGCCAGGTAATGCATCAATTTTAGCTTGTAAAGCTTTTACTTCTCCTTGTAATTTAGCAATTTGAGCTTTTTTAGGAGCTTGTTCTTTTTTTAATTCTTCAGCAGTTTGTGCATTTGCAGTAAAGCTAATGCATACTAATAATAGTAGAATAGAAAGTTTTTTCATTTTTTTGTTTTTACTTTTAAAAAATAAGCGTGCAAAAATACACTTTATTCTTTAGACAATAAATTTATTAATAAGTCACTTTATCATGAAAATTATAATTAACACCTAAGCCAAATAATTGTTTAAATTGAATTCTACTAGAAGCATTATCATCAATAATAGTATGAAAAGTCATAAGCATTTTAATAGATTTGTTTACTGTAAAACGAATATTTGTTTGATAATCAGTATCTATATTGCCAATGTTTGCTAAATAATCAGAATAAAGCGTTAAGATATTTTCCATCTGAATATTTTCCATCAATTTAAATTTATAATAGCCAGATAAGTTAAAACCTAAACTAAAGGCGGTATTTCTACCATCATCTACACCAAATTGACCAGAAAAATCATCGTTAACAAAAGTGTATCTTGCAGTTCCTGGTGCAATATTAACATTTAAATTGTCCGATTTTTTCCATAACATACCAGGTCCAAAAGTTAAATATGCAGGCGATAAAAAGTCAGAAACAGCAACTTTAGGCTCAACATTGTAATTAAAACCCTCTGAGTATTGTGATTTAAAATTGCTGATAAAAGAAAAAAACCAATATGTGGTTGTTTTAATACCAAGTACAGAATTTAATTCGAAACGATCGTCCGTTTTTCTCCAACCATTTTCGCTTAAATGACTTAATCCGTAACTGGTTATTAGTCTAGTATCCCAGTTCACGTTATTTTTTTTGTAATTAAAATCGTAATTCACGTTAAAGTTACTAGCTATTGTATTTTCTCCTCCTGAAGACCAATTAGAAAATGAAGATTGATTAAAAACAAAAGTAAATTTGCCATTAATTTTCCATTTGGGTTGTGGTTCTTCTTTTTTCTTTTTTTGAGATAAAACGCTTACAGAGCTTAAAAAGAAAAGCAATAGCAATAAATTTTTCACGATATAAAACTTTAAATTACACAAAAATAAAATTAATTTTTAGACTTATAAAGAGGTACTGTTGAGCAAGCTTCGCCAAACATAATTGACTTTGCAATAGGTTGTAGTTTTTCAATTAAAAAAGCAAATGCTGATGCTGGTATAGGTTTTTCTGCACAACCTTTTATAATTACAGGCTTATTAGCAAAATCTCTTAAATCTAAAAAACCAATTAATTCTTGATATATTACAGTTTCTAATAATTCTAAATCGCCAATTACTACTTTATTTGCAAAAGGTATTAATTCTGAAGCGACTAGCATAAAAGCCCAAGAAGGCACAATAGCATCTACAGAACAATTTACAGCTACAAAAGAATTTTTGTACTGTTCCCAATTATGGTTTTTTACTGAATCTCTAAAGTCTTTTTCTTTTAGAATTAACTCTTCATAAAGCCAATCTTTAATATCAAACAAAACTCTTTTTCCTTCAGGATAAATTTCTTCTAAATCAAAAGTTTTTAGTTTGCTATTGGCAACTCTATTTATAATTTCTTCCATTTTTCTTTAAGTTTCAAAGTTTCAAAGTTTCAAAGTTTCAAAGTTTTTTTAGTTTTGAATACTGAATACTGAATACTGAATACTGAATACTGAATACTGAATACTGAATACTGAATACTGAATACTGAATACTGAATACTAAAGCATACCTAATTCTAGCTTTGCTTCTTCACTCATCATTTCTTGAGTCCAAGTTGGGTCGAAAGTAATTTCTACCTCACACTCGTTTATCTCTTTTAATGTTTTTACTTTATCTTCAACTTCTACAGGTAAAGTTTCTGCAACTGGGCAGTTTGGAGATGTTAAGGTCATTAATATTTTTGCATTGTTTTCATCAGAAACAAAAACATCATAAATTAAACCTAACTCGTAAATGTCAACTGGTATTTCTGGATCAAAAATGGTTTTTAAAACTCTTATAATTTTATCTCCTATTTCTTCTAGTTCTTTGTCTGTCATTCTGTTGTTGTGTTATTCCTAAAATTATTAGGAAACTTAATTAGCTAATTTAGTTTGTTGCGCAATTGCGTACATTTTTATCTGTTTTACCATAGAAACTAAGCCGTTTGCTCTTGTTGGCGATAAATGTTCTTTTAAGCCAATTTCATCAATAAAATTTGTATCAGCATTTAAAATATCTGTTGGTTTTTGTTCAGAAAAAACGCGCAATAATAATGCCACAATTCCTTTTGTTAAAATAGCATCACTATCTGCTGTATATTTTATGGTATCGTTTTCTAATTCAGAGTAGAGCCAAACTTTAGATTGGCATCCTTTTATTAAGTTTTCATCTAATTTGTATTGAGCATTAATAATTGGTAAAGATTTACCTAATTCTATAATGTATTCATAACGCTCCATCCAATCATCAAACATAGAAAACTCATCAATAATTTCTTCTTGTATTTCTTTGATAGTCATTTTTAAAACTTATTTTTGCCTTTTGTAATTTATTGTACAATAATCGTGCAAAATTAGGCATAAAAAGGCATTTTATGTCTTAATAATATAAAAGAAAGATTTTTTATTAACAAACTATAGAGAGAGTAATATTTCTCTTAATTTAAAAATCCCTTCTTTTTTAGAAGGATTAGAGCAATTTATGAGTAAATTATTGGCAGTTGGTACTGTAGCATTTGATGCAATTGAAACACCTTTTGGTAAAACTGATAAAATTTTAGGAGGTTCAGGAACTTTTGTAGGTTTAGCTGCAAGCACTTTTGGTATTGAAACAGGTGTTGTTTCTGTTGTTGGCGGAGATTTCCCTGATGATTATCTTAAAATGATGAATGCTAAAGGAATTAATACTGATGGTGTAGAGGTAATTAAAGAAGGAAAAACGTTTTTTTGGAGTGGTAAATATCATAATGATATGAACTCTAGAGATACTTTAGTTACAGAATTAAATGTGTTAGAAAACTTTAAACCAATTGTGCCAGAAAGTTTTAAAGATGCAGGTATTGTAATGTTGGGTAATTTACACCCCTTAATCCAAGCTTCTGTTTTAGACCAAATGACGGAAAGACCAAAACTAGTTGTTTTAGATACAATGAATTTTTGGATGGATATTGCATTAGCAGATTTGCATACTGTTTTAAAAAGAGTAGATGTAATTACTATTAATGATGAGGAAGCACGTCAGCTTTCTGGAGAATATTCTTTGGTAAATGCAGCAAAGAAAATTCACGAAATGGGGCCTAAATATGTAGTAATTAAAAAAGGAGAACATGGAGCTTTATTATTTAGTGAAGGAAAAATGTTTTTTGCACCAGCTTTACCTTTAGCAGAAGTTTTTGATCCAACAGGTGCAGGAGATACTTTTGCAGGTGGTTTTTGTGGTTATTTAGCAAAAACAGAAAACATCTCTTTTGAGAATATGAAAAACGCCATTATTTACGGTTCTAATTTAGCCTCTTTTTGTGTAGAGAAATTTGGTACAGAACGTATGCAAGAGTTAACCCAAGATGAAGTAAGAGTTCGATTACAAGCTTTTAGGGAATTAACTCAATTTGATATAAACATTTCATAATTTAATCCGCGGTTTTTGCTGCGGATTTTTTATTTCAATAACATAAAATATTACTATAATGAGTGATGCTATTAAACACGAATGTGGAATTGCACTTGTTCGATTAAAGAAGCCTTTACAGTTTTACAAAGACAAATATGGTTCTGCCTTTTACGGAATTAATAAAATGTATTTATTAATGGAAAAGCAGCACAATAGAGGGCAAGATGGTGCAGGTTTTGCCAGTGTAAAATTTAATGTAGAGCCAGGTACAAGGTATATTAGTAGAGTACGTTCTAATAAACCACAACCTATACAAGATGTTTTTGCACAAATTAACGAACGTTTAAATGGTGTTTTAGAGCAAAACCCAGATAAAAAAGACGATGTTGCTTGGCAAGAAGAAAACATGCCTTATGTAGGAAATTTATTTTTAGGGCATGTACGTTATGGAACTTTTGGTAAAAATAGTATAGAAAGTGTACATCCTTTTTTAAGGCAAAGTAACTGGAAACATAAAAACTTAATTGTTGCTGGTAATTTTAATATGACTAATTCTAATCAGATTTTAGAAGAGTTAGTAGAGTTAGGTCAGCATCCAAAAGAATTTACAGACACAGTAACTGTAATGGAAAAAATTGGGCATTTTTTAGAGGATGAAGTTGCAAAATTATACCAGGAAGCTAAGAAAAAAGGATTTAACAAAAGAAACGCATCACCTTATATAGAAGAAAATTTAAAACTAAAAAAAGTTTTAAAAAGATCTTCTAGAAATTGGGATGGTGGTTACGCAATGGCTGGTTTAGTTGGTCATGGAGATGCTTTTGTTTTAAGAGACCCAAATGGCATTAGACCAACTTATTTTTATGAAGATGATGAGGTAGTAGTTGTAGCATCAGAAAGACCAGTTATACAAACTGTTTTTAATGTAAAAATAGATGAAGTTAAAGAGTTAGAAAGAGGACATGCGCTAATTATTAAAAAAAGTGGTAAAACTTCGATTAAAAAAGTAAACGAGCCAAGAGAAAATTTAGCTTGTTCTTTTGAGCGTATTTACTTTTCTAGAGGTAGTGATGCTGCTATTTATGAAGAACGTAAAAATTTAGGGAAATATGTTTTTCCTGAAATATTAAAATCAATAGATAGCGATATTTCTAATACAGTATTTTCTTTTATACCAAATACTGCAGAAACATCTTTTTATGGGATGACAGAAGCTGCTGAAGATTTATTAAATCAACAAAAAACAGCAAAGATTTTGGCTGGAGGTAAAAATTTATCTGCAGAAAAAGTTACAGAAATTTTATCAGAAAGACCACGTTTTGAGAAAATTGCCATTAAAGATGCTAAGTTAAGAACTTTTATTGCTGATGACAGTTCTAGAGATGATTTGGTAGAGCATGTTTACGATATTACTTATGGGGTTGTAAAGCCTACAGATAATTTGGTAATTATTGATGATAGTATTGTACGTGGAACAACTTTAAAGAAAAGTATTATTAAAATTTTAGATAGGCTAAGCCCTAAAAAAATTGTGGTAGTGTCTTCTGCACCTCAAATTCGTTATCCAGATTGTTACGGAATTGATATGGCAAGAATTGAAGCATTTATTGCCTTTAAAGCTGCTTTAGAGTTGTTAAAAGACACAAATCAATATCACATTGTAAGTGATGTTTATAAGTTGTGTAAAGAGCAACAATCTAAAACAGACGAAGAAATTATAAACCATGTAAAGGGAATTTATAGCCCTTTTAACGCTGAAGAGATTTCTGCTAAAATTGCTGAGATGTTAAAAACAGAAGACATTAAAGCAGATGTAGAAGTAATTTATCAAACTATAGATGGGTTACATAAAGCTTGTCCAGATAATTTAGGAGATTGGTATTTTACTGGTAATTATCCAACTCCTGGAGGTATGAGAGTTGTAAACCAAGCTTTCATTAATTTTTATGAAGGTAATGATGAAAGAGCTTATTAGAATATTATAAATTATTGATATAAAAAAAGCATCCAGAATTGGATGCTTTTTTTATATCATAGAGAATCTAATTACTTAGCTTCTGCATATCTTTTTTCAACTTCGTTCCAGTTAATTACTTTAAAGAAAGCACTAATATAATCTGGTCTTCTGTTTTGGTAATTTAAGTAATATGCATGTTCCCAAACATCTAAACCTAAGATTGGAGTTCCACCACAAGTAACACCTGGCATTAATGGATTGTCTTGGTTTGGTGTAGAACAAACTTCTACTTTACCACCTGGTAAAACACATAACCAAGCCCAACCAGAACCAAACTGAGTAGCTGCAGCTTTAGAAAAAGCATCTATAAACGCTTCTTTAGAACCAAAAGCTTCTTCAATTGCATCTTTTAATTCACCAGATAAATAACCACCATTTTCAGGATTCATAACGGACCAAAATAAAGAATGATTGTAAAAACCACCACCATTATTTCTAACAGCACCATTACTCATATCTAAATTAGTTAAAATATCTTCAATAGATTTTCCTTCTAAATCAGTTCCTTCAATTGCTGCATTTAATTTTGTTGTATATCCATTATGATGTTTTGTATGGTGTATTTCCATAGTTCTTGCATCAATATTTGGTTCTAGTGCATCGTAAGCATATCCTAATTCTGGTAATTCAAAAGCCATAATTCTTTATATTAAATTGATTAAATAAAATTTTTGTTCCACAAATTTAACTATAAATACATGGTTTTACAAGAAGTTTACGTTTTGATAATTTATTGCTGTATAAGAAAGATTTATTCGCCAAAAGTTTTCATGAATTGTTCAACTTTTTTTACCATATTTTTACTTCCGCAAACAAAAGGAACTCTTTCATGTAGTTCTTTAGGTTCTATTTCCATAATTCTATTATATCCATCTGAGGCTAAACCACCAGCTTGTTCTGCTAAAAATGCCATAGGACTACATTCATACAACAAACGTAGTTTTCCTTTTGGGTTTTTTGATCCTTTAGGATACATATAAATTCCACCTTTTATCATATTTCTATGAAAATCAGAAACTAAAGAACCAATATATCTACTTGTATAAGGTCTATCTCCTTCTTCTGCTTGGCAATATTTTATATACATTTTAATTCCTGCAGGAAAATCTAAATAATTTCCTTCGTTTACAGAATAGATGCTTCCATCTTCTGGGAATTTCATATCAGGATGTGATAAATACCAACTACCTAAAGCTGGGTTTAAAGTAAAACCATTTACACCATTTCCTGTAGTATATACCAACATAGTAGAGGTACCATAAACAATATAACCTGCAGCTACTTGTTGGTCTCCAGATTGTAAAAAATCTTGTATTTCAACAGGTGTTCCAACAGGAGTAACCCTTCTAAAAATAGAAAAAATGGTACCAACAGAAACGTTAACGTCTATGTTTGATGAACCATCCAAAGGATCCATAAGAACAACATATTTATTTTGATGATTCTCATCTTTACTATTAATAACAATAAAATCGTCTTCTTCTTCACTCGCTATTCCACAAACAATATTTCTGTCTGTAAGTGTTTGAATAAAAATCTCATTGGCATAAACATCCAACTTTTGTTGATCTTCTCCTTGAATATTAGTGTCTCCTGCAGCTCCAGTAATATCTACAAGTCCGGCTTTATTTACTTCGTGATTTACAACTTTACCAGCTAATCTTAATGAATTTAGTAATCGAGATAATTCTCCTGATGAATACTTAAAATCGCTCTGATTTTCAATAATAAATTCTCCTAAAGTTTGATTTTTTTTTGCCATTATTATGATTAATAGTTAATTATTTAACAAATATCTGAACTTTTTTGAGTTACTACAACGTTTTCGAATTATATTTTTATTTATAATTGACTGTTTTCAAGAATCTTTAAAAAATTGAACAAAATAAGTTTTATTGTCAAAAATCTTCAATAATTTTTAGCGATTATAAAATCAAGTATCTTTGACCAAAATTTTAATAGTATGAGTTTCAACATAAGGTTAGGAAAACAAAAAGACATGCAATCTGTATTAGATTTAATTACTGAATTAGCAGTTTTTGAAAAAGAGCCAGATGCTGTAGAAATTACTGTAGAAGATTTAATTAATGATGGTTTTTCTGCAAATCCAAAATTTAAAGTTTTTGTAGCAGAACAAGAAAGTAAAATTATTGGTATTGCACTTTTTTACGAACGTTTTTCTACATGGAAAGGTAGAACTATACATTTAGAAGATCTTATTGTTACTAAAGAAAAACAAAAAATAGGAGCAGGTAAGGCTCTGTATACAGCTGTTTTAAAATATGCTTACGATAATAATTACAATAGAGTTGCTTGGGAAGTAATTGATTGGAATACAAATGCTATAGAATTTTATAAAAGTACAGGCGCAACTTATTTAAGTGATTGGTCTGTGGTGCAAATGAATAAAGAGAATTTAGCAAAATTTATAGAAAATAATTAAGATGAAGATTTTTAAGTTTGGAGGAGCATCTGTAAAAGATGCAGAAAGTGTAAAAAACGTTGCAAGTATTATAAAAAATGAAGGTGCAAAAGATACCTTGGTTGTAATTTCTGCAATGGGAAAAATGACAAATGCTTTTGAAGATGTTATAGAATCTTATTATCATAAAAAAGAAGATTTACCTAACAAGCTTAATTTTATAGAAGAATATCATAAAAATATTATGGGTTCTTTGTTTGATAAAGGTGATGATGTTTACAAAGAAATAGATGTTTTGTTTGGTGAACTAGGTTGGTTTCTGGCTAGAAATACATCGCAAAGATTTAATTATGTTTACG
The DNA here is from genome assembly GCF_045063625.1 of Polaribacter sp. Asnod6-C07. Lineage (NCBI taxonomy): Bacteria > Pseudomonadati > Bacteroidota > Flavobacteriia > Flavobacteriales > Flavobacteriaceae > Polaribacter > Polaribacter sp. Asnod6-C07. The sequence goes on from NZ_JBEFOF010000005.1 coordinate 1,553,469, forward strand.
ATCAAATTATTTGTTTTGGTGAATTATTATCAACCAAAATTGTAAGTGCGTATTTGGCAAAATTAGGTCAAGAAAATGTTTGGTTTGATGTTAGAAACTACGTAAAAACTGACAGCAATTATAGAGATGCAAAAGTAGATTGGCAACTAACAGAAGAGTTAATTACTAAAAAAGTAGATACTTCTAAAATAAATATAACTCAAGGTTTTATTGCTGCTAATGATACTGAAAATACAACCACTTTAGGTAGAGAAGGGTCAGATTATACAGCTGGTATTTTTGCCTATTGTTTAAGCGCAGAAAGCGTAACTATTTGGAAAGATGTTCCTGGAGTTTTAAATGCAGATCCAAGAGTTTTTTCTGATACTACTTTGTTAGAGCAAATTTCTTATGAAGAAGCTATAGAAATGGCCTTTTATGGTGCTTCTGTAATTCATCCAAAAACGCTACAACCATTAGAAAGAAAAGAAATTCCGTTATTGGTTCGTTCATTTGTAAATCCTAAAGAAACAGGTACAAAGGTTAGTAAAGGTACAAGATTAGTGCCATATATACCTTGTTTTATTGTTAAGAAAGATCAGGTTTTAGTGTCTATTTCTGCTTTAGATTTCTCTTTTATGGTAGAAAATAACATCAGTTTTATATTTCAAAAATTACACGATTATCAACTGAAAGTAAATTTAATTCAGAACTCTGCTATTAGTTTTTCTGTTTGTATTGATAATAAGTTCAATAAATTTGATGCTTTTTACGAGGAATTAAAAAATCAATTTAAAATTGAAGTTCAAAAAGGAGTGGATTTATATACAGTTCGTCATTTTGATGATAATGCAATAGAATTGATAGAAAGTAAAGGAAAATCTTTGCTAACTCAGGTAAATAAAGAAACATCACAAATAGTTGTTAATCCAAATTAAAACAAATTAGAACTTCGTTTTTTTTACTATGTTTGTATTTAGTTTTAACTGAACTTTATGGCATTAGTAACTTCTAAAGAAATAGCGCAAGTAATTGGTTTACAGAAACTTGGTTTTATTGGTACATTTGTAGGTTGGTTGCTTATAAGGGTGTTAAGAATATCTAAAGTAAATAAGATTTATGATAAGAATAAAAATAAATCTGATTTAGAGTTTTTAAATGCTGTTTTAGAAGATTGTAATGTTCAATTCGAAATACCAGAAGAAGATTTAAAAAGAATACCAAAAGATGGTCCTTTTATTACGATTTCTAATCATCCTTTAGGAGGTGTAGATGGTATTTTGCTATTAAAACTTTTAACTGAAAAAAGAAAAGATTATAAAATAATCGCTAATTTTCTGCTTCATAGAATTGAGCCATTAAAACCTTATGTAATGCCTGTAAATCCTTTTGAAAACAGAAAGGATGTAAAATCTAGTGTAGCAGGAATTAAAAGTGCTTTATTACATTTAAAAGAAGGTAAACCTTTAGGTATTTTTCCTGCAGGAGAAGTTTCTACCTATACAGAAGGAAAATTGAAAGTAGATAAACCTTGGGAAGAAGGTGCTGTACGTTTGATAAAAAAAGCACAAGTACCAGTAATACCTATTTATTTTCATGCAAAAAACAGTCGTTTTTTCTATTTTTTATCTAAAATTTCTGATACTTTAAGAACAGCCAAATTACCATCAGAAGCTGTTTCTCAAGATGATAAGTTGGTAAAAGTTAGAATTGGGAAACCGATTGCTGTAAAAGATCAAAACGAATTTAAAGACATACCCGCTTTTTACGAATTTATTCGAAAGAAGACTTATATGTTAGCAAATCCTTATGATAAAAAGAGCAAGATTTTATCAACAGAAAAAATAAAAATTAAAAAATCTGCTAAGAAAATTACTCCACAAAAAAATATAGATTCATTTATTGAAGAGGTTGATACTTTAAGAGAAAATAATGGTAGATTGTTAGAAAGTAAAAATTATGAAGTCTTTTTTGCAAACGCAAAAGACATCCCTAATTTGTTACATGAAATTGGTAGGTTGCGTGAAATTACCTTTAGAGATGTTGGTGAAGGCACAAACAAAGCCATAGATTTAGATAAGTATGATAAGTATTATTATCATATGTTTCTGTGGGATAGAGCTGCAAATTGTTTGGCTGGTGCATACAGAATGGGTTTAGGTAAAGAAATCTATAAAAAGTATGGTATTAATGGTTTTTATGTACAAACATTGTTTAGAATTGAGCCAGAATTGCATCAAATGATGGAAAATACTATAGAAATGGGACGTGCTTTTATTATTGGCGAATATCAGCAAAAACCTATGCCTTTATTTTTGCTTTGGAAAGGTATTGTACACGTTACTTTACGTTATCCAGAACATAAATATTTAATGGGTGGCGTTTCTATTAGCAATCAGTTTTCAGATTTCTCAAAATCGTTAATGATTGAGTTTATGAAATCTCATTATTACGATCCTTATATTGCACAATATATTTATCCGAAGAAAGAATACAAGGTAAAATTAAAAGATGGTGATAAAGATTTTGTGTTTGATGCTACAAAAGCAGATATGCAAAAGTTTGATAAAATTATCGATGAAATAGAACCTGGTGCACTTCGAATTCCGGTTTTAATTAAAAAATACGTGAAACAAAATGCACGTTTGGTGGCTTTTAATGTAGATCCAAAATTTAACAATGCTGTTGATGGTTTAATGTATATTAAAGTGGCAGACATACCACAAAGCACTGTAAAACCTGTTATGGAAGAATTTCAAGCAGAGTTAGAACGTAAAGCTGCTGAGTTGCAGAAGAAGTAGGGTTTTAACGTGTTTGTATATGAAAAATAGCAGAATAAAAATACTTTTACTTTCAGTTTATATATTAAAATAGCAGAAAAGCACAAACTTTATAGTTTGTACTTAACTGCTATTTTTTATATACTTTGTTATGCCACGTTATTATTTTTCAAAGTATAGTTGTCTAAAAAAACGTGAACTCCAAAAAGGAATAAGAACAGATTTCCACAAATCCTTTTTTTCAATTACATTCTTTTCAATTAATCTTTGACCATCAATAAATCCTCTAAAAATAATATAAAATAATAGTAAAACTGTAAACATTACAGAGCTATTATTTGATACAATTATCAGTAGAGGAATTGGTAATAAAATTGCAAAGTAATAAATAAATAAATTTTTCATATTTTAAGTTTTTAACATACTGCAGCTGCACAACCTGCAGCTGCTCCAATTGCAAAAGCTGGATAGAAAGCAGTTACTATCCATAAACCAACTGAAGTCCAACCTCTATTTGAATAGCTGTCAACTAAACAATCAGAAGTTTTTTGACCACAACTTTCACCTTTAGCAGCATAATTATTAGTTTTATTAGGGTAAGTAATAGAGACTTCCTCCGTTATTGTGTTAGCAGAAATTGTAACTAGTATTTCTCCATTTGTTTTTTTATATACTATTTCCTTATTATTACCATTTTCTCCATATTCTACTATTAAGAAATTAAATTCTCCATTTTCTATCGGATAAACACCTAGTTTTATTTTTTCATCAACATTAGAATCTATCATATAAGAAATTTCACCTGTTTCTACATTTTCAACTTCATTAATATTATCAAAGTCAAAATCATTAGCACCTTTTTTAGCATATTTAGAATTAAAAGAGCTATTCAAATTATTTGATAGTTTTGCGTTTTTTATAGAAGTTGTTTTGTATTCTTTTTGTATTTTCGAATCAACATCTGGTAAAGATTCACTATTATCACAAGATACAAATAAAAATATACTTGCAATTATGACAGATAAATAAGGTTTTCTCAAAGCTTTTAAAATATTCATTTTTTTAAATTTTAAGGAAAAAATCTTTTTCTAATTTTTAATTTTTTCCTTGTTAATAACAATTTTCTACTTGTTCGATTTTCGTAACTAGGTTTACTTTTTATTTTATTTCGGTTTCAACTTTCACAATTCCGATTTTGGATGGTCAGTCCTTTTTCGACCGTTGTTTTAGGTTTATGTGGCATAACTACTTATATCTCAAACACTATTTTTATTATCCCTACCCTATTTATTTGTAAACACAATTTTTTTAGTTATCGTAATAAATATTTAGAATAGAAAATTTTAGCAATTATTTGTCTAGTAAATTTAAAGACATAAAATACACCTGGCAATCCCCATTTATGGGTAGGCTTCTCCCTATAAATGGGGAGAAGAAATTGATAAGTAATTGTTTTACAGTTAATAATGATTTATTAAAATTTTAAGAATAAATTTATTTCCGCTAAAAGGAAAACTTAAACAATTATAAAAAGTTAATTTAAAACTAGTTTTTTAAAAATATAACCTGCCAAAACTTCCGATTTTAAAATTGGTACACTTTTAGCAATCAGTAAGTTAAATTTATACTTATGAAAACATTTCTAAAAATTTTATTAACGGCTTTAGCAGTAATTGTTTTAGCTAATATTTTACCTGGAGTTGCTGTAACTGGTTATCTTTCAGCAATTATTGTAGCTATTGTAATTGCAATTTTAAATATGATTGTTAGGCCACTTTTAATATTCTTTACACTACCAGCTACCATTGTAACTTTTGGGCTATTTATTTTTGTAATAAATGCTTGTATTATTTTATTGGCAGACAGTTTAATAGACGGTTTTAAAGTTTCTGGCTTTTGGGCAGCACTCTTTTTTAGCATTTTACTTTCAATATTTAGATCAGCATTATTCTCTTTATTGAAAGACGAAAAGAAGTAGTAATTATCCTTTAAAAGAAGCTCTTTGCAAGCGATCGTTCATCGATTTTCCTAAACCAAAATCTGGCATTTTTTCTACTAGAATAATGTCTAAATTTTGATGATCTAATTGATGTAAAGCATCGTATAATTTTGATGCAGCTTCTTCTAAATTAGATGAAGTAGATAAAATAATTTCAGCACTAATTTTATCACTTTTAAAAGAAGAATTTAAGCTCAAAACACCAATTTTTTTATTTGGATGTTGCTCAATTTCATCAACAATAGATGTTGTTAAAATGGTTGTTGTAATTGGCGAATAATGTTTGTCTAACATTCCTGGAGCATCAGGGTTTTCCTCCTTTTTATTCATTATAGCTACTTTACCAACAACAGCTTCAATTTCTTCTATAGCCAAAGCTCCTAATCTGTAAATAATGGGTTCATTGTTTTCGAAACCAATAATGGTAGATTCAATTCCGTTTTTACAAGTATCACCATCTAAAACCATTTTAATATCATTTTTAAAATAGCGTTCTACGTGTTCTGGCTTTGTTGGGCTAATATTGTTAAAAGGATTGGCACTTGGTGCAGCCAAAGGAAAAGGTAATTGCTCTAAAAGGCTTATTGTTGTTGGGTGATTAGGAACCCTAACAGCAACTGTATCTTTACCAGCTGTAATTAAATCAGGAATGGATTCGTGCTTTTTTAAAACCAAAGTTAGAGAACCTGGCCAGAATTTTTCTGCTAAAATCTTTGCTTTTTCAGGGATTTCAGAAACAATGTTTTCTAGTTGATCTACTCCTGAAATATGAACAATTAAAGGATTAAAAAAAGGACGCTTTTTAGTTTCGAAAATGCTTTTAATCGCTTTTTCGCTAAAGATATTACCAGCTAAACCATAAACGGTTTCAGTTGGTATTGCCACCAATTCCTCATTGGTTAAAATGGCAATTGCTTTTTGTATGTCTTTAGAAATAATACTCATAATTTTCGGATACAAAATTACATATAAAAATGCTTTTTTGATTTAAAAATCAGCATCAACCTTAAAACTCATTTTTTTATGAGTTGATGGGTGTAAAAACTCAATAAACTGAGCATGTAAATGCAACCTGTTTGTTTTTTTTCCATATAAATCATCACCTAAAATAGGAGTGTTTAAACCATTTTTATGAGCTGCATGTACTCTTAATTGATGAGTTCTACCAGTTATAGGATAAAAATAAACACGAGTTTTACCATTTTCTTTGTTGATAATTTCCCAATTCGTTTCTGCATTTTTTCCATATTTAAAATCGACCAATTGTTTAGGTCTATCATCTAAATCTACACGTAAAGGAAGTTTAATTGTTCCTTTTTTTGCTGATAAATTACCATCCAATAAAGCTACATATCGTTTTTTTACAGTTCTATTTATAAACTGACTTTGTAAAACTTTATTGGCTTCTTTAGTTTTTGTAAGCACTAAAATTCCGGAAGTAGACATGTCTAAACGATGCACAATTAAAGGGCCTGTTGCTGTTGGGTATAGCTCTTTAATTCTGGTGTACACAGAATCTTTAATTTCTTTGCCAGGTACAGATAAAAATTCTGAGGGCTTATTAACTACTATTAAAACATCATCTTCAAAAATAATTTTTAACTGTTCTTTTTTTGATAAGCTTTCTAACAGCAAATTATCATCCATTTTAATGCCATTTAACATGTGTCCTAAAATGGGTTTACATCTGCTTTGGCAAGCAGGATAATAATTTTTGTGTTTTCTAATGGCTGAGTTTGGCGAAATTCCCCACCAAAATTCTGCTATACAAATGGGTTTTAAGTTGTTGGCAAACGCATAGTGTAATAATTTTGGTGCAGCACATTCTCCAGAACCTGCAGGAGGTTTTATTGTTGGATCGTTAAAAATATCTAACAAACTTTTTAGTTCTTTTTTCTGATTAAAAAAAGCATATTTACTAAACAAAGTTTGCTGTAAATAATTCGATTTTTCTTTTCTTCGGATTTTTAGAGCATCAATTTTATTTTCAAAAGCAGTTAGTTTTTTAGCACTTTTATCAATTTTAGATTGATAGTATTCTTGTAATTCTTTGTAAAAAAATTGATCGTTATAACTTTCTTGCTGTAGTATTTGTGTTAGTTTTTTAAACTCAACATCGCTTAAAACTGAAATTGCTTGTTGCTTTCTTGCTTTTCTATCAGCTTTAGAAAGTTTCATTTTTTTTCTTTGCAGTTCTAAATCAGTTTCAATATTTAAAACAAGTTTTTTGTGATTTGCTTTTATAGTTAAGTAGTTTTCATCCTTTAAAATTGAACCTAATTGAGCATTTATTTCTTCAATTTTTTTTTCTCCTTTGGTGTAAAAACTACCTTCTGTTCTCATGTTAAAAACAGGTGGTACAAAAGCTTTGGGTAAACTATTATCATCTAATTTACCAGAAAAAGCGGCTAAATAACCCAATTGGTTTTTATCATCTTTAACTACTAAGACTCCAAACATTTTACCAATGGCAGTTTCAGAATTTTTATCATCTAAACCAAAATTGTGTGTAAAGTCAGTCTGATTTTCTAAATAAGCCTGAATTTCATCCACAGCAGTTTTTGCTAATAAATGAGGCTCATAATAGAATGGAAATGTAAACTTTTCTGGAAGTTTAATTTCTGAAATATCAGTTTTAAAATGATGAAAATGTTTCAATTTTATAAGAATAATTGCCAAAGATAGGTTGTTTCGTTATAAAATACCACTTAAACAGTTTATAGAATCTAAAATATCTAAAGAGCAAAGAATTACATTATTTGCGTTAAAGAACTGTTTTGTTATCCTATAGTTTTGTATCGAACTTAAAATAGAAATATTATGAAAATTATGAATATGAATTCAGTAAGAGTAGCAGCTATCGTTTTAACATTATCTAACTTTATGTTGGTTTCATGTGATACTCCAAAGAAAAACAACATGGATGAAGCAAAAGAAGAAATTGCAGAGCTTGTAGATATGGATAAAGATAATTTAGACGTGGAAATGGAAAGTGATTTAGCAGAAGATGAGGTAAAAACACGTACCTATAAAATGAAAGAAAAAGAAACACCAATTGTATATGACTTAGATGCTAGAGGAATATCTGGTTTTAATGATTGGGCAGATTATACAGTTGTAAACTACGAATTAACTAATTTAAGAAAAGTTGATTATGTTACAACAAGAGAAAGAATTCAGAATATGAATTATAGAATTGCAAACTTAGGAAACACAATTCCTGCTTGGTTAAAAACTGAGGAAGTTATGGAAGATGTACAAGATATTCAAGATGAATATTTAGAACTTATAGAAGACCAAGATGCATCAGAAAAAGAAATGCAAGAGAATTTAGAAGAGCTTTCAGAAAAATTTGATGACTTAAAAGAGGAGTTAGATGAAACTGTAAATGAATATATAAAAATTCACGAAGAAGCTATTGAAGAATTTAATGAAGAAATTAAAAAAGGAAAATTTGATGCTGCTATTGAGGAGTACAATGAAGAGATTAAAAAGTTAGATAAAATTGTAAAAGAAGATCAATAATAAATAACACTCTTTAAAAGAAAAAGTTTTTAAACTAAGGTAGATTTTTAATCTACCTTTTTTTATGCGTTTTATTCTAGTCTTTCTTGATATTGAAAAGCATCAAAAAGCACATTATTTTCTGTTGATGTTGGCAAATCTCCCATAAAATGTAAATTCTCTAAACTACAATGTACTTTAAATTTAGTGTTACTTTTTACGTTAGTTTGTAGCGTTTTAACTAAATTATTGTTGATGAACCACTTTACTAAATAAAAGCCATTAACATCTATTAGCTCCATTTTAAAAGTAGCATATTCCTCCATTTTTACTGCAAAGTGGCTAGAGTTTGAAGGCGAAAATTGTGATACACAAAATACAATGGCTTCATTGTCTTTTAAATTTATTTGTTCTCTATCTATTTTTTGACCAGAGCCAATTTCAAAATCAAACTCAAATTCTTCTTTTTGATTATGATATAAAAATGCGCCAATACTAACTTGTTCGTGCATTTTAAATTTTGGTACAAAAATACGCCATGAATATGTGCCAGTGGTAAACTTTTGTTTACTTCTTATTTTTACTCGATCTTTTGTATTGGGTCTTGTTGTAATTTTTAAATGTTCGTTTTCTAGTTGATACAATGCAGGACTTTTCCAAGAGTTATCTTTCCAGTTTTTTTTAAAAGTTTCTTGATTGTTAAAGTTTTCTGTAAAGGAAGAATCTTGTTTCATAAACAAACGATTAGTACCACAATTTATAAAGGTGATGATAGATAGAACTAAAAAAAATAGATTTTTAAGTTTTTTATTCATTTAATTCTGTTAGAATTATTTTAACTAGCACTTGGGCAAAATAACAAATCTGTAGGGTTGTCAATATCATACAAGTATTGATGAGCTCTAGATTCTTTATTGCAAAATGGTTCTATTAATCTTATCATATTTTCAAAACCTTGTAGGGTTAAAATACAGAAAAAATTATAGTCGTCTTTTGTTAAAATACCTTCATCCGTTTTAAATAAACCTAAAATTAAATTGCAATTTCTAGGTTCAATAAAATCAACTTGAGCTAAATCTAACTTTTGTTTTTTAAGAATAACAACTTCAATTAATAAGTCTCTAAATTTTATGGCTTCTGCTTTATTAAAATTATAAAGACGAACCAAGTTTTCATTAAGTTCGTTGTAGTTTTCTAAGTAATCTAGTTTCATTTTTTGTTTTATTTAATCTCCACAGCCAGAACAGCCACTGCACCCACTATCACATCCATCATCATGAAAATCATCATAAGAGCATCCATTATTATTGTTGTTATTTTTACTTTTTAAGGTTATCAAAATTATTACAACAACTAATACTATAATTATTGAACTTGAATCAGTTAAACTGTCTTTAGCTCTTATAAATAATAGAGGAATTATAAGTAGAATAGTTAATAATTTAAATGCAAATAAAAATTGTTTTGATGGTTTTTTTATAAGCCAAAAAGAGTCAATATTAATTCTTTTAAAATTAACCTCTTTAAACCTTTTTTTATTGTTTAGCCAAATTGAGTTAGGAGGTGTTTCTTTAAATTCAGATTTATAAATCTCAAATGTAGAATCATAACAATCAGAAAATTTTTCTCTTTCATTTGTACCTCCTTTTGTTGGGTTATGATGAATTTCTTTGCCAAGTGTTTCGTTACAGAATGTTTTCCAATAAGATTTGGTGTAAGTTAAGTGAAGGTGCCAAACTTGATCTACAGCATCTGAAGGTGTAATTTGTTTGTTAGATACACAACATAGGTAAATGAATTTTTTGTATTCTAGAATGCTTTTTAAAGCAAATTTAATTTCCCAATTATTATCTCTGGCTAACCTTTTAGAAAAAGGAAAATCAGAGCTTTCGTCATCTAGATTAAAGTTTTTAATTTTAATCCATAGTTTTTCGTTTTTCACTAGCTTTTTATTTTTTAGAAAAGAGAATCATATCTAATGCGCCTCTAACCAATTATAACCCAAACCTATTTCAACATCTAAAGGAACACTCATTTTAAAAGCGTTTTCCATTTCGTGTTTAATGATTGGTTCTATGGTTTTTAGTTCGTCTTTATGTGCATCAAAAACCAATTCATCATGCACTTGCAGTAACATTTTAGATTTAAAACCTTCTTTTTCAAAACGGTTGTGAATATTAATCATTGCTAGTTTTATAATATCTGCAGCAGAACCTTGTATTGGCGCATTTACGGCATTTCTTTCTGCACCACTTCTAACCATTGCATTTCTAGAATTGATGTCTTTTAAATACCTACGTCTGTTTAAAACGGTTTCTACATAACCATTTTCCCTAGCAAAATCTACTTGTGCAGACATATAGGCTTTTAACTTCGGATAGGTTTCATAATACGTATCAATCAATTCTTTGGCTTCGCCTCTAGATAAGTTGGTTTGATTGCTTAAACCGAAAGCAGAAACTCCATAAACAATTCCGAAGTTTACTGTTTTTGCATTACTTCTTTGCTCACGAGTAACTTCATCCAAAGGAACATTAAACACTTTTGCAGCAGTAGAAGCGTGAATATCTTCGCCATTTTTAAAGGCATTTATCATATTATCTTCTTCGCTTAAAGCAGCAATAATTCTTAATTCTATTTGGCTATAATCTGCAGCTAATAAAACATATTCCTGACTTCTTGGTATAAACGCTTTTCTTACTTCACGACCTCTTTCTGTTCTAATAGGTATGTTTTGTAAATTAGGATTGTTAGAACTCAATCTACCAGTTGCAGCAACTGCTTGTGCATACACAGTATGAATTCTTCCTGTTTTTTTGTTGATTTCATTAGGCAAAGCATCAACATAAGTACTTTGTAATTTTTTATATTGACGATATTCTAAAACATCTTGAATAATTTTATGATCTTTTGCTAAGTAAGATAAAATATCTTCACCTGTTTTGTATTGCCCAGTTTTGGTCTTTTTAGGTTTGTCTACCAATTGCATTTTTTCGAATAAAACAATACCCAATTGTTTTGGTGATGCAATGTTAAATTCTTCTCCTGCTTGTTCGTAAATGTTTTTTTCTAGTCTAATAATATCATCAGACAAAGCAACAGATAGTTCTTTTAAAAATTCAGTATTGATGTTTATTCCTTCAATTTCCATAGCTGTTAGTACAGAAACTAAAGGCAATTCTACATCATTAAACAAATTGGTAACATTACCAGAAGCCAATTCTGTGGTAAAAAGTTGTTTTAATTGATAAGTAATATCTGCATCTTCTACTGCATATTCTGTTTGATCTGCTATAGGCACAACTCGCATAGAAAGCTGATTTTTACCTTTTTTACCAATTAATTCTGTAATAGAAACAGGTTGATAATTTAAATACGTTTCTGCCAAAATATCCATATTATGCCTCATATCAGGATTAATTAGATAATGAGCAATCATCGTATCAAACAATTTACCTTTTACAGGCATTTTATAATTTGATAAAACTTTAATATCATATTTTAAATTATGACCAATTTTCTCGATATTTTCAGATTCGAAAAAAGGTCTAAATTCTTCTAAAATAGTTTTAGTTTCTGTTTGGTCTTCAGGAAATGAAACGTAATAACCTTTACCTGTTTCGTAAGAAAAAGCAATTCCTATCAACTCAACTTCTAAAGCTTTTAAACCTGTAGTTTCAGTATCGAAACAAACAGAAGTTTGTTGCATTAATTTCTGAATTAATAATTTTCTAGAAAAAGTAGTATCTATATGCTGATAAAAATGACTCGTGTTTTTTATAGTTTTAAACCCAGAAGCCACATCTTCTTCAGAAACGCTTCCAGAACCAGGAGCTGCAAATAAATCGAATTGTCCATCTGCTTTTACTGATGGCTTTTTTGATTTTTCAGCAACGCTAGTTTCTACAGTTTTTGTAGTAGTTTCTGTTGCAAAAGTTCGTAAAAAGTTGGTTAATAAATTTCTGAATTCTAAATCGTTAAAAAGTTCAGTTACTTTTTCTTTATCAGGTTCATCTAAATTAAAATCTTTAGCATCAAAAGTTACAGGAACGTCTAACATAATTGTTGCCAATTTTTTAGATAGTAAACCTAACTCTCCATTAGCTTCAACCTTTTCTTTCATTTTTCCTTTTAGCTGATCTGTGTTGGCTAATAAACCTTCCATAGAACCAAATTGTGCTAAGAATTTTTTGGCAGTTTTTTCTCCAACTCCAGGTAAACCTGGAATGTTATCAGCAGAATCTCCCATCATTCCTAAAAAATCGATGACTTGTTCTGGGTTTGTAACTCCGAATTTTTCTTGTACTTCTGACACTCCCCAAACATCATAACCACCACCAAAACGTGGTTTATACATAAAAATATTTTCTGAAACTAGTTGAGCAAAATCCTTATCTGGAGTTACCATATAAGTTTTAAAACCTTCTTTTTCTGCTTGTTTAGAAAGTGTACCAATTACATCATCTGCCTCAAAACCTTCTTTAACCATAATTGGTATGTGCATAGCTTTAAGAATTTCGTAAATATAAGGTACAGCAACTTTTATGGCTTCAGGAGTTTCGTCTCTATTGGCTTTGTAAGCTTCGAACATTTCTACACGATCTACGCTACCACCTTTATCAAAACAAACTGCTAATTTATCTGGTCTTTCACGTTTTATAACATCTAATAAAGAGTTCATAAAACCCATTATTGCAGAAGTATCTAACCCTTTAGAATTAATTCTTGGGTTTTTTATAAAAGCGTAATATCCTCTGAAAATTAATGCGTAAGCATCTACTAAAAAAAGTCTTTTTTGATCTGCCATTTTGTATAGAGTTGAAAGGATAAAACTACAAAATATTAGCTTGAAAATTAATATTAAAGGTTATGAATTGTAACATTAACTACTTTTGTATTACTAACTACTTAAAAATGGGAAAGATGAATTTGTTTTTAAAAATAACCTTAGGATTTGTATTTGTTGGCTTGTTACTGTTTTTTGGTATTAATTTATCAGAAAAAAAGAAATCTAAAATTGGAGATTTAACTTTTGATAAAAATGATTCTATAGCAACTAAAGTTAAATTAGCTGATGAATGGTTGCAACAATTACAAAAAGATAAAAAATTTAATGGAGCAGTTCTTCTGATAAAAAACGACCAGATTTTATTGAAAAACACATACGGTTTTGCTGATGCTTCTCAGCAAACAAAATTGTCTGTTTCTTCTTCATTTAGATTGGCCTCTTTATCTAAACAATTTACAGCAACAGGAATTATGCTTTTAAAAGAGCAAGGTAAATTGAATTTTAATGATGCCATAACAAAATTTTTACCTGAGTTGAATTACAAAAACGTTACCATTCGAAATTTATTAAATCATACTTCAGGTATTCCTGATATTTATATGGATTTTCCTAAGAAATACAAGAAAGAAATAGGGGTATATTTAAGCGTTTCTAAAATGGTAGAATTACTGGCTAAAGAAAATAGACCTTTAATAAATATGCCTAATGAAGTTTATCGTTATAATAATACTGGCTATGTTTTGTTAGCTGCAATCATAGAAAAGATCTCTAAAATTTCGTTTGAAGATTTTATGAAAAAAGAGTTGTTTGATAAATTAAAAATGAAAGACACAAGAGTTTGGAATTTGGCTTCTAAAGATTCAACTTTTAATAATAAGACAAATTCTTTTCACTATTTTTTGGGAAAACCTTTTGAATTGAAACCTACAGTTTTAGATGGTGTTGCAGGTGATGGAAGTGTTTTCTGTAGTATAAATGATTTTGTAATTTGGAATAATTTTTGGCATTATAATAACCTCATTGCTAAAGAAACTATGAATGAAGCTTTAAAAACAACAAATTTAAACAATGGAAAAGAATCTAATTATGGTTTTGGTTGGCTTATTACAAAAAATGATGCAATGTGGCACAATGGTTCTTGGTTAGGTGCTAGAACTTTAATTATAAGAAATGAAAGTCTAAGAAATTGTATGGTTATTTTAGATAATTCATCATCAAAAAATATTGATGAAATGGCTAAACAACTAGTTGATGTAATGCGATAAATGAATTTGTTATTTTAAGTATTTAAACTTTAACAAGTTGTTAAAATTCATTCGTTTTTTAACAGTTACCTTTGTTTGTTTAAAATAAATTTTATGCTACGTTGGTTAATTCCACTAATAATTGTAACGATTCTTGCAGTAATTTTAGAGGTTTACACATTTAATGCCTTAAAAATAGTTTCTAAAAATAAGTTTTTAAGATATGCTGTTTTAATTGCAAGTTGCCTTGTTTATATCAACTTTTTTATCACCATTTTTTCTTATGATAGAAGCAATGGACAAACACCACAATTTCAAATGGCAATGGGTTTGTTGCTTACTTTTTTAATTCCGAAGTTGGTGCTTTTTTTATTGCTTTTTGGTGAAGATATTTACAGATGGATTGTAAAAGGAATATCAGCAGTTTCTAAAACAGAAACACAACCTTTAGCTGGTAGAAGAAAATTTATTTCTCAATTGGCTTTAGGGTTGGCAGCCATTCCTTTTGTGTCTTTTATCTACGGAATTATACAAGGTAAATACAATTATAAAGTGATAAAATACCAACTTGCTTTTGATGATTTACCAGCGGCTTTTGATGGGTATACCATTACTCAAATTTCGGATATACATTCTGGAAGTTTTACCAACAAAGAAAAAATACAATATGGTGTAGATTTGATAAATGAACAAAAATCTGATTTAATGTTGTTTACAGGAGACATTGTAAATAATCAGGCAAAGGAAATGGACAATTGGATTGATGTTTTTGCAAAACTAGAAGCCAAAGAAGGTAAATACGCTATTCTTGGAAATCACGATTATGGTGATTATATGGATTGGAAATCGCCAGAAGATAAAACCAATAACTTTAAAAAAGTAAAAGAAATTCATCAAAAGATAGGTTTTGATTTACTTTGTAACGAAAACAGATATTTAGAAAAAGACGGACAAAAAATAGCTTTAATTGGTGTTGAAAATTGGGGAAAAGGGTTTAATCAAGCAGGAGATCTTGAAAAAGCATCAGTAAATGTTAAAAAAGATGATTTTAAAATATTAATGAGTCACGATCCAAGTCATTGGCAAGAAAAAGTAAAGAAAGATGATTTTAATTATCATTTAACTTTAAGTGGTCATACACATGGTTTGCAAATGGGTATTGAGATTCCTGGTTTTTTTAAATGGAGTCCTTCTCAATATGTGTATAAACAATGGGCTGGTTTGTATCAAGAATTTGGTAGGTTTATAAATGTAAATAGAGGTTTTGGTTATCACGCTTTTCCTGGTAGAGTAGGTATTTGGCCAGAGATTACTGTTATAGAGCTTAAAAAAGCCTGATAATCAGCTTATTTAATTAGATTTATTATATTTGTGTTAATAAAATAGAAATTTTACGCAATTTTTTCCTTTAAAAACCTTAGGTTATGACAAAATTTGGAGAGTTAATTAGTGTTGATAAGCCTGTTTTAATCGACTTTTATGCTGATTGGAATGAGGTAGAAAATAGTGTACAAACTTTAAGAGATGTTGCTGCTGCTTTAGGTGATAAAGCTAAAGTAATTAAGATCGATATTAAAAAGAACGAAACTTTAGCAGATGCTTTACGTGTTAAAGGAAACCCTACTTTTATGATTTATAAAAATGGCGAAATGAAATGGCGCCAAACAGGTTTTCAAGATGCAAATACTTTAATTAGTTTGGTACAACAATACGTTTAAGTTTTACTAAATAATAACTATAAAAAAACCACAAACTTTTAAGTTTGTGGTTTTTTGTTTTATTGTTTTACTTCTTCACTGTCACTGGGCATAATGTGTTCAAATAAACTCAGTGTTTTGTTAAAGTCATCTTGTATTTCGTTTATAAATTCTTGGTCAGTATCATACTGTACAACTTGATCTATGATTCCTCTATAAAGATATCTAAAAGTTAAATCGAAATCTTCGAAAACCATATCAAAATCTTCGACAGAAAAAGTACTATACCAAACTAGTTTTTCTTTAAATAATCTAATTAAATCTTCGGCATTTTTTCTAGCTTTTTTTGCTTCACCTAATTTATAATACATCTCTGGGTATTCCATAGATAAACTGTAATGGTCAAAATCTTCGATAGGTAATTTGTCTAAAGATAAGTCTAACACTTCAATTGCTTTTAAAGTATCACCTTCTTTTGCAAATGCAGCAGACAAACGCATTAAGCTGTTTCTTAGAGAGATTGCGTTTCTTTTAGTTTGTTCGTCTAAATAAATTTTACCATCATTAATGTTTCTCCAGTTCCATTTTTTAACGTTACTGTACATTTTTTCAGTATCAATTCTACCAATATCAAACAAACTCAACTCACGAATTAATTGTCCGTTTTCATTATAAATTTTGGTAGGTGTTTTTATAGGTACAAATTTAAAAGCAACACCATCTAATTGTAAGTAATCTTTAAGCCATATATATTCATTATCTGCATTAGAACCACCTGTAAAGTAAATTGGTCTTTTCCATTCGAAATTATTTAAAATATCTAACATTAAGATTGCATTTTTACCTATGGCTCTATCAATCGTAATATCTATGTAAGGTACAATCTTATCAGCGTCTTTTTGTGCCACAATTCCGTATTTTAAAACATTTTCTTTGTTTACAGGAATACGAATTTTGTTAGCAAGTAATACTTTTTCTGGGTTTCCATCATCATCTAAATCATAAAAAGTACGTTTATTATCACTCTGAATCCATTTCATAAAATAATCTAATTCTATGACAGAATCTTTTAATTGAGGAAATATTTCAGGAAAGTAATAAGCAACATCTAAAGTTCCGTATTTGTATTCATCATGTTCTAATTGCGATGGAATTGGTTCTGCTTTATAACTTTTCTTTTTCATTTGGTCTATGTACCAATCTGTTTGAAAAAGACTTGTATTTACCAGTTTAACATCGGTTCTAATGCCTTCTACTTCTTGCATATACCAAAGAGGAAAAGTATCATTATCGCCAATTGTAAACATAATTGCATTTGGGTCGCAACTTTCTAAATAAGCTTGTGCATTTAAATGTGTTGTGTATCTGTTAGAACGATCATGATCGTCCCAATTTTGTACGGCCATTAAAGTAGGCACAGCTAATAATGTAACTACAGTAACAGCAATTGCAACTTTTTTTCTCATTGCAAAATTTTTCAGGTATTCATATAAGGCTAATACACCAAAACCTACCCAAATTGCGAAAATATAGAAACTACCCACAACTGCATAATCACGTTCTCTTGGTTCAAAAGGTTTTGGGTTTGTATAAAATATAATGGCAAAACCTGTAAAAGCAAAGAATAAAAATAGGGTGAAGAAATTATTTTTATCCCATTTTATTTGATATAACAAACCTATTAACCCTAAAATAAGAGGTAAAAAATAGTATTTATTGCGTCCTTTATTTAGTAAAGATTGCCAAGGTAACATTTCTTGAGAGCCTAACCTTGCTTCGTCTATTACATCAATTCCGCTAATCCAATTTCCATTATGTATATCTAATTGTCCTTGAATATCATTTTGTCTTCCAACAAAATTCCACATAAAATAACGCCCATACATATACCCAAATTGATAGCTAACCATAAACTTAATGTTCTCTGCAAAAGTTGGTCTACGTTTGCTATTTGCTGGTATTCCTGCAATTTTTTTATACATTTCTTCGGATGCAGGATTTACCATTCTTGGTATAAACCCCTTATGTTTATCAGAATAATTAGGTAAAACGTCTTTGTAAACATTTACAATTACATATTTTCCGTCTTTTTTCTCATATTTTGGTTTGTCATCTTTAGTTGGGTTTGTAGCATCTTGCTCTCTGCTGTATGTATTTGAATAATACGTGTCGTAAAAAACATTGGCATCCCCATATTGTTCACGTTCGTAATAAGCCAATAATTCACGTGCACTAGAAGGATTATTCTCGTTAATAGTAGTGTTTGCATTGGCTCTTATGGGTAACATCATCCAAGAAGAGAAACCAATCATTATAAAAAGTAACGATAAAATTAAAGTGTTTGCCGTTAATTTTTGCTTTTTTCTGGTGTATTTTAATCCGAAGATAAAGAGAGCTACTAAGATTATT
This sequence comes from Polaribacter sp. Asnod6-C07, assembly GCF_045063625.1. Taxonomy (NCBI): domain Bacteria; kingdom Pseudomonadati; phylum Bacteroidota; class Flavobacteriia; order Flavobacteriales; family Flavobacteriaceae; genus Polaribacter; species Polaribacter sp. Asnod6-C07. Next base: position 1,571,870 of record NZ_JBEFOF010000005.1, read on the forward strand.
GCAGCAATAATACTACCAGAATTATATGGTAAACCAACTGAGTTGATGAAAAATAACTCTGATGCACTAAAGAATTTTAATGTAAAAGGGAATATAAATTTAAAAACCAGCATTAAGACAAATACAGAAAAAATAGTGGCTATAGCTGTAGTTTTTAAGTTGATGCTCTTGTAAGTTTTAAAAAAATATAACATTACAATTGCAGGGATAACCAACAAAGAAAGTATGTGAACACCAAATGATAAACCAACAACAAAACTGATTAAAACCAGCCATTTATTACCTCTAGGTGTATCTATTTCGCTTTCCCATTTTAAACCTAACCAAAATAATAATGCCATTAAAAATGATGACATTGCATAAACTTCACCTTCAACAGCACTAAACCAAAAACTATCAGAAAAAGTATAAGTTAAAGAACCAACTAAAGCACTTCCTAAAATAGCAATTCGTTTCCCTTTAGATATATTTCCTGTTTTAGCTGCAAGCTTTTTAGCTAAATTACTAACTGTCCAGAACATAAATAAAATGGTAAATGCACTTGCTAAAGCAGACATAAAGTTTACCATTTTAGCAATTTCTGTATTATCTGATGTAAACAATGCAAAAAATGCACCTAACATTTGAAAAAGTGGCGCTCCTGGTGGATGCCCAACTTCTAATTTTACAGCTGTAGAAATGTACTCACCTACATCCCAGGCACTAACTGTGGGCTCTAAGGTTAAAGTGTAAGTAATTAAGGCAATAGCAAATGTAATCCATCCAAGAATGATGTTCCATTTATTAAATTGTGCTGGTGTCATAAAAGCAGGTAATTGTATGTGGGCGAATTTACTAATAATTATGAATAAAAGCTTGTTCTTATTGTTTTTCTAAGTAAAGAAATCCTCATAAATCTTTGTTAAAAGTAAATTTTATAAAAAAATGTTTGCAAATTTAAAAGATTGCATTAAATTTGCATCCGCTAAGAAGCATTGGCCTATGGTGTAATTGGTAACACACCGGTTTTTGGTACCGACATTCAAGGTTCGAGTCCTTGTAGGCCAACAAAAGCAACTTTTAATCTTATGATTATCAGTTGCTTTTTTTTTAGTTTAAATTTAAGTAGAAAAAATTTTGGTTTATGTGGATGTATTTGGGGCTTTTAGCCGCGCTTTTTTTAGGGTTTCATAGCATCATAAAAAAACAAGTTGTTAAAAATAATGAGGTTTTACCTGTATTAACAATTACTTTATCTGCCGGATTTTTAGTTTTCTTACCTTTTTTTATCGGTTCAATTGTAAATCCTGAATATTTTAAATCAATAGGATTTTATATTGAAGAATTGCCAATAGAAAAACACGGTTTTATTTTTATAAAATCTATGATTATGGCTGCTTCTTGGGTTTTAGCTTACAGTGCTTTAAAACATTTACCAATTACAATTGTAGCTCCAATACGTTCTGCAGGTCCGTTTTTTACTTTTATTGGAGCTATATTTATATTTAAAGAAGAGCCAAACATTTATCAATGGATTGGTTTTTTTCTGATAATCTTCTCAGTGATTTTATATTCTAAAATAGGGAAAATAGAAGGTATCATTTTTAAAAGCAACAAATGGATTTTTGCAATAATAGCAGCTACTTTTTTAGGGGCATCAAGTGGTTTGTACGATAAATTTTTGGTGCAAAGCCTACATTTAAATCCGCAAACATTACTGTTCTGGTTTTGCTTTTATACTTTATTGATTTTATTGGTTATACTAAGTGTAATGTGGTTTCCTTTTAAAGAAAAAAGAGCAAGATTTAAATGGAGTTGGTTAATCCCTTTAGTAGGGTTGTTGTTATATACTGCAGATTATTTTTATTTTAAAGCATTACAAGATCCTGAAGCTTTAATTATGTTGTTGTCAGCCATAAAAAGAAGTCAATTATTAATCACAGTAGTTATTGGAGGGTTTATTTTTAATGAAAAAAACAAGCGTAAAAAGATTGTGCCTCTAATAGGAATTATGATTGGTGTTTTTCTGATTTTAAATTCTTAGTTTTTAATAGTTTGGTTGGTATATTGTATCCTACTAATAAAAATAGCTTCCAATTTTAATAAATGATTTTATTAGAATTGGAAGCTAATAGCTTTTAATATAGTAAGAGAAATATATTTATTTCATTAAATACGCTTTCAAGTCTTCGTAAGTAGCTGCTTTTAAAGCCACTTTTGTATTGTTAATTACTTTTTTAATCTGCTCAGGAATTTCAACTTTTACAGGCAAAGTTTCTTCTACAACATCTAAGAATTTTACTGGATGAGCAGTTTCTAAGAAAACACCAAATTCGTTTTCTTTTAAACCATGTTTTTTTAATCCTAAGTAACCAACAGCTCCATGAGGGTCTGCTACATAACCCGAATTTTCATAGATTTTTTTCATTGTTGCTCGAGTTTCATCATCAGTAAAACTATAAGAAGAAAAAGCACTTTTTAACAATTCTAAATCGTTGTTAAACAATTCTCTAATTCTAATAAAGTTACTTGGGTTACCAACATCCATAGCATTAGAAATGGTTGCTTTTGATGGTTTAGGAGTGTAAACTCCATCCACTAAATAATTAGGTACAGTGTCATTTACGTTTGTTGATGCTACAAAATGTTTGATAGGTAAACCTAGTTTTTGTGCCATTATTCCTGCACAAATATTACCAAAATTACCACTTGGGACAGAAAAAATAAGGTCTTTATGTTGTTTGTGTAATTCTTTGTAAGCGAAGAAAAAGTAAAACATTTGTGGTAGCCAACGTGCAACATTTATAGAGTTTGCAGAAGTTAAAGTTCGCTCTATGTCTTCATCTAAAAAAGCAGTTTTTACCATATCTTGGCAATCATCAAAAACACCATCTACTTCTAAAGCTGTAATATTTTTACCTAAAGTAGTTAATTGTTTTTCTTGAATATCGCTCACTTTACCTGAAGGATACAAAATAACCACATTTACGCCTTTTGCACTTAAAAATCCGTTAGCAACAGCACCTCCTGTATCACCAGAAGTAGCAACTAAAACAGTAACTTCATTGTCATTATCTCTGTTAAAATACTCCAAGCATTTTGCCATAAATTTTGCACCAACATCTTTAAAAGCCATTGTTGGTCCGTGAAACAATTCTAAAGTTGCAATATTATCATCAACCTTAACCACAGGAAAATCAAAAGAAACAGTTTCTGCAATAATTTCTTTTAAAACATCAGTAGGGATTTCATCACCCACAAATTGTTTTATGGCTTCAAAGGCAATTTCGTGGTTGGAGTAATCAGAAATATTATCAATAAAATCTTTTGATAAAGGTGTAATATTTTCTGGAAAATAGATTCCTCTATCTTTTGCTAAACCTTCTACAACAGCATTTTTAAAAGTTGTATTTGGTGATTTATGATGTAAACTGTAATAGTTCATTTTTTAGTTTTTTTGGTCATTCTAAGTTTACAAAGCAATCTTATAATTTTATAGAGATTGCTTGATTCTCTTATTTTGAAAAGACGATTAGTCAATTATTTTTATTCCTTCTGGATTTACTTTAGATGTGTAAAGTTCAAAATCAATACCTTTATCTCTGTAGCTTTTTTCGATTGCATTATAAACTTCTTTCTGAACCTCATCACCTTTACAAAGTGCAAAAATTGTTGGCCCAGAACCAGAAATCCCAGCACCTAAAGCTCCTGCTTTTATGGCAGCGTTCTTTACTTTATCAAAATAAGGGATTAACTTTTTACGATGAGGTTCTACAATAATATCTACTAAAGAATTACTGATTAAATTATAGTCATTAGAGTGTAACCCAGAAATTAATCCACCAACATTAGCCCATTGTGTAACTGCGTCTTTTAAAAGTATTTCTTTTGGTAAAACTGCTCTTGCATCTTTGGTTTTTACTTCAATCTGTGGGTGAATGGCTACAAGTCGTAATTCATTTGGTACAGGTAGTTTTATGATTTCTAAGGGTTCGTAACTTCTAATTAATACAAAACCACCATAAACTGCTGCTGCAACATTATCTGCAATTGCACTTCCACAAGCAACTTCTTCTCCAAACATTGCAAACTTTGTTAGTTCTAATTCAGAATAAATATTGCCTAATAATTGATTTGCACCAAAAGCAGCACCAGCAGCACTTGCAGCAGAGCTACCCAATCCACTTCCTGGAGAAAAACCTTTATGAATGGTAAGCTGCACACCAAAATTTGCTTTTGCTTCTAACAACATTTTCTTAACCACAGCACTTGCAGCGTTTTTATCAACATCGTAAGTTAAATCTGCACCTGTTATATTTGTTATTTCTACTTCTAAGTTTGGTGTTTTTGTAAATGTCATTTCATCACCAATAGCATCTACAGCAAAACCTAGAGAATCATAACCACAAGAAACATTGGCAACAGTTGCAGGAGAAAATATTTTTAAATAGTCCATTTTTAATAGTTTGAAAGTTCTTAGAGTTTATAAAGTTTCAACTTTTAAACTGTTTTATTGATTAGCAATTCTTATAACATCCGCAAAAATACCAGAAGCAGTAACATCTGCACCTGCACCTGCACCTTTAATAATTAATGGATTTACTGGGTATCTGTCTGTAAAAAATAACACAATATTGTCACTACCTTCTAAATTGTAAAAAGGATGATCTGTGGGTATATGTTGTAAGCCAACATTTGCTTTTCCGTCAACAAATTCTGCTACATATTTTAAACGACAATCTTTGTCATTGGCTTGTTTAAAAATATTTTGAAAATGATTTTCGTGTTTTGTTAATGCTGCATAAAAATCATCATTATTACTTGTGTTTAAAGCCTCTTCTGGTAAAAAAGCATTCTTTTCAATGTCTTCTAATTCCATTTTAAAACCACTTTCTCTAGCAAGAATTAAAATTTTTCTAGCAACATCTACACCACTTAAATCAATTTTTGGATCTGGTTCTGTATATCCTTCTTTTTGTGCCTGAGTAACAACATCGTGAAATGTTGAGCTTTCATTAAAATTATTAAAAACAAAGTTTAAACTACCAGATAAAACTGCTTGAATTTTATGAATTTGATCACCAGAATTTACTAAGTTTTTAAGTGTATCTATAATTGGTAAACCTGCACCAACATTTGTTTCGAATAAGAAAGAAGCATTGTATTTTTTAGAGACTTCTTTTAATTTTTTGTAATTATAAAAACTAGAAGCACAAGCAATTTTGTTACAAGTAACTACAGAGATACTATTTCTTAAATACTTTTCGTAAATCTCAGAAACAGTTTGATTTGCTGTATTATCAACAAAAACACTATTTCTATGATTTGCTTCTTTTACTTTTATGTAAAAATTATCTATGCTTGTTGGTTCTCCATTTTCTAATAAATCTTTCCAGTTATCTAAATTGATTCCAGAATCATTAAAAACCATTTTTCTAGAATTAGAAATACCAATAACTCTAATGTTTAGTTTTAAGTTTTCTTTTAAGAACTTTTTTTGTTGATTTAATTGTGCTAAAAAACGCTCACCAACATTACCAACACCAGTTACAAACAAGTTTAATTGTTTAGTTCTTTCTTCAAAAAATTGTTCGTGTAAGGTATTTAATGCCTTTTTTGCATCATATTTATTAATAACTGCAGAGATATTTTTTTCTGATGAACCTTGGGCTATTGCTCTAACATTCACATTATTTCTACCCAAAGCACTAAACATTTGTCCACTTAAACCTTGGTAGTTTTTCATGCTCTCACCAACTACAGCAATAATTGCCAAATCATTTTCTACAATAATTGGTTTTATTTTTTTTCTGTAAATTTCTATGCTAAAAGTTTCGTCTAAAATAGTTTTTGCTTTTTCTGCATCAGTATCATAAACACCAACACAAATAGAGTGTTCAGATGAAGCTTGAGTAATAAACACTACATTAATTTTAGCAACAGAAAGTGCTTCGAATAAACGTTTAGAAAAACCAGGAATGCCAATCATTCCTCCACCTTCTAAAGTAATTAAGCTAATGTCTTCTATATGCGAAATTCCTTTTACTTCGTTTCCATTTTCAGGATCGTTAGAAATTAACGTTCCGAAATTTTCAGGATCGAAAGTGTTCTTAATTCTAATAGGGATTTCTTTACGCAAAGCAGGTTGAATTGTTGGCGGATACAAAACTTTTGCACCAAAATGAGACAACTCCATTGCTTCTTCGTAAGAAATTTCGGAAATTGGATAAGCTTGTTTTACAATTCTAGGATTTGCAGTAAACATACCACTAACGTCTGTCCAGATTTGTAATTCATCAGCATTTAAAGCAGCAGCATAAATGGCAGCAGAAAAATCAGAACCACCTCTACCTAAAGTTGTGGTTTCTTCGCCTGTATTCGAAGAAATAAATCCACCTAAAACTGTAACTTTATGTTGGTTGTCCTGAAAAAATACAGCAATATTTTTATTAGTAACCTCAAAATTTACTTGTGCATTTAAATACTCATCATTGGTAACAATTAAATCTCTACTTTCTTTGTGAGTAGCATCTAAAGTTTCTTTGGCAGCATTTGCAATAATGTAAGAAGATAATCTTTCACCAAAACTAGATACTTTTGCTAATGTTTTGTTTGATAATTCTTGAAGTAAAAAGATACCCTCGTAAATAGAAATTAAATGATCGAATAAATAGGTGATTTCTTCAGTAACTTCTTTTTTGTTTTTGATGATTAGGTCATCAATTACTCTAAAATGTAATTCTTTAATTAATTCTAAAATTTCTTTTGCAGCAGTAATGTCTTCTAAAGCTTCGTTTGCGCCAGCTAAAAGTTTGTCTGTAGTTTTGCCAAATGCAGATACTATAACTGCTACTTTTTGTTCTTCTGATGTTTTAGCAACAATGCTTAAAACTTGTTTGATTTTTTCTGAATTGGCTACTGAAGAGCCTCCGAATTTTAATACTTTCATCTTAAATTGATAAATAGTTTGTAATTTTTTTATAGTTTTTATTTCGATTTGTACGAAACAATAAATAACCTAGGTAATATGTATATAGCAGAACCCCTAAAGGGTAATAGTTGTAGTTGATGTGCGAATAATGGTGTTCATAGAAATACATACTACAGAAGTAGTTTTAGAAGAATTTGTATTTAATTTAGAAAGATTCACACCACAAAAATAGAAGTATTATTTATTTTGATGGGTTTAGATGCGTATTATTTTAAGAAAATTATTAAAAAATATAATGTTCGTAATAATTATCAAAATAATTAATAATAATGTAATGTATAATTTATTTCTTTGATTTTTCTTTAATTATCAAAGCTATAGGTTTGTTTTTTATTTTACTTTCTAACCAAGATAGAATGTCTAAATACAAAAATGCTCTTTTTTCATAAGGATGATTTTCAAACTTTTGTAGTTTTGCGTGTATTTTTTTGAACTCATTTTTTATTTCATGAGGAAAAACATCGCTCAAATCTCTAATAGATGTCAAGAATATTTTTTGAACTTCTTGTAGGTTTTCCATCTTTAGAAGAAACTTATAGGTATCTAAAAACTGTCTTTCTAAATCGTAATCTAATCCACATTCGTAATGCGCAATTAAATTTAAAATTCTTGCAAAACATTGTAAATCTTCTGCAGAACTTAAGTTTTTAGACTTTATTATTTTTTGCAAATAAGCAATACATAATTCGTTTTTACCCATTCCAAAATACAAACAAGCAATTTTGTAATATAGCATTACAATATAATGGCTATCTAATCTGTTTCTATAATCTTGTATTTTTTGATTAATGATTTCCACTAAATACTCACCTTCAGAAAAAGTAGCTTCTAAAAAGTGTAAGTGTAATTTATTGGCATACAAATACTGAAAAATTAAAAGCTCCGTATTTGTATTAGATGGAATTGTGTTTTGCTCAATTTCCTCTTCAAAAGAAATTAATTCTCTTTTAAAGGTAGATTTTTTCTTTACAAAAAACGATGCTTCTAAAAGGTAATTTATCCCTTTTAAATAAAAAACGGGGTGTTGTAAAATATGCTTTTTATCCTCTTTAAATAAATCTACCCATTTTCTGGCATACTTGTAACTCTGCAAAAAATCTTGAGTTAAAAAGCTATACCACAAATGAGATTTATAAAGCCATAATTTTTCTCTAAAACCTAAATCTTCAAAGTTGTATTTTGGTAATCTTTTATGGAAGTAAAGGTTAATGAATTCTAATTCTTTATTGTTTTTCACATACCCATTTTGTAATAAATGACTATATAGTTGTAATGATAAATTAGATAATTTACTTGCAATTACATTTTGCTGACTTAACGTTTTTGCTTGTATAGAAAGTTGATCTGCTCTGTTACTTAAACTTCTTGTAATGTATTGTGTTTCAATTACTTTTTCGAGTTCAACAATTTCGTAGGCAATGTTTTTTTCTTCATTCTCTAAAGCTAAATTTTTAGCTTTATCTAATAATTTTAAACTCTGCTTGTATAATCCTTTTTGATATAAAACTGTTGCAAAATCTAGTTGCTCCCTTATCTGAATTCTAATATTTTTATGAGCAGGATTTAAACGTAAACTAATTAAAATCTGCTTATATAAATGCGCTTTTAAATTTGATAATTGTTGTTTAGAAACAATTCCGCTATTAATAATTACTTTTTCATCATAGATTTTTAGCTTTTCTAAAAACTTGAAAAGCGAAAAAAACTTGGCGTCAATATTACCACCTAATCTACCAACATATAAGTTGAATTGCCTCTTTTCAGACTTGGTTAAAGACTTGATTAATATAAAAAGAGCATCGTTTTGATTATTGACTGATGTAGTAGTTTTACTCATAAATTACTGATTATAAAATACTTGTGTTTTAGCTAAGTATATTAGAAATCGTACTGAACTGTAAAAATAACCATTTATTTTAATCTCATTAATATACATTTGATTAAATATAAAGATAATCTTTACAAATTATGCAAGATAATAAGGTTCAAATTTTTGATACAACTTTAAGAGATGGAGAGCAAGTGCCTGGCTGTAAGCTAGATACTAATCAAAAATTGGTTATAGCAGAAAGATTAGATTTACTAGGTGTAAATGTAATTGAAGCTGGTTTTCCTGTTTCTAGTCCTGGAGATTTTACTTCAGTGTCAGAAATAGCTAAAATTGTAAAAAATGCAACAGTTTGTGGTTTAACTAGAGCTGTAGAAAACGATATAAAAGTAGCAGCAGAAGCATTAAAATTTGCAAATCATCCAAGAATTCATACTGGTATTGGTACTAGTGATTCTCATATACAATTCAAGTTTAATTCTACTAGAGAAAAAGTAATTGAAAGAGCTATTAAAGCAGTTTCTTATGCAAAATCTTTTGTAGAAGATGTAGAGTTTTATGCAGAAGACGCAGGTAGAACTGATAATGAATTTTTAGCAAGAGTATGTGAAGAGGTAATTAAAGCAGGTGCAACTGTTTTAAACATTCCAGATACTACTGGTTATTGTTTGCCAGAAGAATATGGTGCAAAAATGAAATATTTACGTGAAAACGTAAAAGGAATAGAAAAAGTTACACTTTCTTGTCACTGTCATAACGATTTAGGTCTGGCAACTGCAAACTCAATTTCTGGTGTTATTAATGGTGCTCGTCAAATTGAATGTACCATAAATGGGATTGGAGAAAGAGCAGGAAATACAGCTTTAGAAGAAGTTGTAATGGTGTTAAAACAACATCCATATTTAAATTTAGAAACCTCTATCAATACAAAATTATTGTATGATACAAGTATAATGGTTCGTGAAAGTATGGGAATGCCTGTGCAACCAAACAAAGCTATTGTTGGTGCTAATGCATTTGCTCATAGTTCTGGAATTCATCAAGATGGAGTAATAAAAAACAGAGAAACATACGAAATTATGGATCCTGAAGATGTTGGGGTTACAGAAAGTGCAATTGTTTTAACTGCAAGAAGTGGTAGAGCAGCTTTAGCTTATAGAGCTAAAAAAATTGGTTACGAATTAACTAAAGTTCAATTAGATACTGCTTACACTTCATTTTTAGAAACTGCTGATAAACAAAAAGAAGTAAAAGATGATGATATTCATTCTATAATGAAAGAGGTGAATAAAATATCTAAAATAGCAATGGCTTAAATGTAATAGAATTATGAAATATACTATAGCTGTAATTCCTGGAGATGGTATTGGTCCTGAAGTAGTAGATCAAGCTAAAAAAGCATTAGATGCAGTAGCAGAAGCTTACGACCATATTTTTTTGTATAAAGAAGCATTGTTAGGTGCTTGTGCAATAGAAAAAACGGGTTATCCATTACCTCAAGAAACTATAGATATTTGTAGAAATTCTGATGCTATTTTATATGGTGCAATTGGTGATCCTAAATATGATAATGATCCATCAGCAAGAATTCGTCCAGAACAAGGTTTGTTACAACTTAGAAAAGAATTGGATTTATATTGTAATGTAAGACCTGTAAAGGCTTATGATAATTTAATTCATAATTCACCATTAAAAAGAGAGGTAATAAAAGGTACAGATTTTTTAGTGTATAGAGAGTTAACTGGCGGAATTTATTTTGGTAAAAAAGAACTAAGTGAAGATGGTAAAACAGCTTCTGATGTTTCTGTTTATACTGTTGATGAAATTACAAGAATAACGCATTTAGCATTTAAAGCTGCACAAAAAAGAAAGAAAAAAGTAACCTTGGTAGATGAATCTAATGTGTTAGAAACATCGCGTTTATGGCGAAAAACAGTTACTGAAATTGCTAAATTATATCCAGAAATTACTTTAGAATACTTGTTTGTAGCTAATGCAACAATGCAATTAATTACAAACCCAAAAAAGTTTGATGTTATTCTTACAGAAAATCTTTTTGGAGATATTATTTCTGATGAAGCTAGTGTAATTAGTGGTTCTAAAGGTTTAATAGCATCATCATCAATTGGTGAAGAAAATGCTTTATTTGAGCCTATTCATGGTTCTTATTTTGAGGCAAAAGGTAAAGATTTAGCAAATCCTTTAGCATCAATTTTATCAGCAGGTATGTTATTACAACATTTAGGTTTAAATGAAGAGGCAGATGCAATTGAAAGAGCAGTAGAAAAATCGTTGGCTTTAGGTATTACAACTAAAGATATTAAGCGTAAAATTCAAAATGCAACAACAACATCTAAAGTAGGTGATTTTATTGCAGATTATATTACAAATCAAGATGATAGTAATATGAATTTTAAGAACATTCATATGGGGCAGAGTACAATTATTTAATTAAATTCAATTTAAAATTAGGATTTTTAAATAAAATTTTTAAATATTTGAATCGCAAATGAAAAAACAAATTTTAAATATTATTACTATTTTAAACGTCATCGTAATTATTGCGAATTGATCAGGAAGTGGTATTTATAACATAAAAATATAATTTAGCCTTCCTTTAAAAACGGAAGGTTTTTTATTGCATTTATTTGAATAATTGAGTATCATAATTAAGTAAGGTTAAACAACTGTAAATCAGTAAGATTAGTGTTATTTTAAACAACTGAAATTCAAGTATTCAATTGAATTTAATGTAACGAAAAAAGAGAAATAGAATAATTTAGTCAACAAAATCAAGAAATCATTAAATGAAACTAAACAAACACAGTAGCAGATTAACACAAGACGAATCTCAACCAGCATCTCAAGCAATGTTGTATGCAGTTGGTTTATCTGACGAAGATATGCAAAAAGCGCAAATAGGAATTGCGAGTACTGGTTACGATGGTAATCCTTGTAATATGCATTTAAATAGACTTAAAGATGAAGTCAAGGTCGAGTGTAAAATTGCAGATTTAGTCGGTTTAGGTTTCAATACTATTGGTGTTTCTGATGGTATTTCTATGGGAACTTCAGGTATGAACTACTCTTTAGTTTCTAGAGATATTATTGCAGATTCTATAGAAACTGTAATGAACGCTCAAAGTTACGATGGTTTAATTGCTATTGTAGGTTGTGACAAAAATATGCCAGGAGCTGTAATGTCTATGTTGCGTTTAAATCGCCCATCAATTATGATGTATGGAGGTACAATTGCATCAGGGAATTATAAAGGAAAAAAATTAAATATAGTTTCTGCATTTGAGGCATTAGGGCAAAAAGTAGCAGGTGAAATAGAGGAAGATGAGTATAGAGAAATTATAAAAAGAGCAATTCCAGGAGCAGGTGCTTGTGGAGGAATGTATACTGCAAATACGATGGCTTCTGCTATTGAGTGTATGGGCTTTGCATTACCTTACAATTCGTCAATTCCTGCTGAAAATCCTAATAAATTATCAGAATCAGAAAGACACGCAAGAGCAATTAAAAACTTATTAGAAAAAGATTTAAAACCTTTAGATATTATTTCTAAAAAATCAATTGAAAATGCAATTGCTTTGGTAAATGCTTTAGGAGGTTCTACAAATGCAGTATTACACTTTTTAGCAATAGCTCATGCAGCTGATATTGATTTTACTTTAGAAGATTTTCAAAAAGTATCTGATAGAACTCCATTAATTGCTGATTTAAAACCATCAGGAAAATATTTAATGGAAGATGTTCATGGAGTTGGTGGTACACCAGCAATTATGAAATATTTATTAGATAATGGCTATTTGCATGGAGATTGTATGACTGTAACTGGTAATACATTAGCAGAAAATTTAGCGGATGTTGAAGCAATGGAATTTGAAGATCAAGATGTAATTTATCCAAAAGATAAAGCATTAAAATCATCAGGAAATATTCAAATTATTTATGGAAACTTGGCAACTGAAGGAGCAGTTGCAAAAATTTCTGGAAACGAAGGTTTATTGTTTGAAGGGAAAGCAGTTGTTTATGATGGAGAACAAGCTGCAAATACAGGTATTTCTAATGGAGAAGTAGAAAAAGGTGATGTAGTCGTCATTAGATATGTTGGGCCTAAAGGAGGACCAGGAATGCCAGAAATGTTAAAGCCAACTTCGTTAATTATGGGAGCAGGTTTAGGTAAATCTGTAGCTTTAATTACTGATGGACGTTTTTCTGGAGGTACTCACGGTTTTGTAGTGGGGCACATTACACCAGAAGCACAATCAGGAGGAACAATAGGGATTTTAGAAACTGGAGATAAAATTAGAATTAGCGCAGAAGATAATTCGATTAATGTTTTAATTTCTGATGAAGAATTAGCAGAAAGAAAAGCAAAATGGATTGCTCCAGAACCAAAACATAAAAAAGGAATTTTATATAAATATGCAAAAACAGTAGCCTCTGCATCTAAAGGATGTGTTACTGATTTGTAAATAATTATAGATAAAAGAATAAGAGAAAAGAAAGGTGAGATAGATAGTAAAATCTTTAGTCTTTTTTCTCTAATCTAAAAATATAAAAATATGGAAACACAAACCATAAACACAAAAGATAAAACAACAAAAACAACAGAACGTATTTCTGGTAGCGAGGCAATTGTAAGATGCTTAATTGAAGAGGATGCAAAAATAATTTATGGATATCCAGGAGGCGCAATTATGCCAGTCTATGATGAATTATACAAGTATCAAGATAAAATTCATCATGTTTTAACACGTCATGAGCAAGGAGCAACACACTCTGCCCAAGGTTATGCAAGAATTTCTGGAAAAGTAGGTGTAGCAATCGCAACTTCAGGTCCAGGTGCAACTAATTTAATTACAGGTATTGCAGATGCACAAATAGATTCAACACCTATGGTATGTATTACTGGTCAGGTATTTTCTCACTTATTAGGAAGTGATGCATTTCAAGAAACTGATATTGTGGGTATTTCTACACCTGTTACAAAATGGAATTGTCAAGTTACTAAAGCTTCAGATATTCCTACAGCTATAGCAAAAGCATTTTATATTGCAAAAAGTGGAAGACCAGGCCCTGTTTTGATTGACATAACAAAAGACGCACAAATAGAGGAGTTTGATTTCTCATACGAAAAATGTACTAAAGTAAGAAGTTATAATCCAGTTCCTAAAACTGTATTTTCCTCAGTAGAAGAGGCTGCTAGACTAATTAATTCAGCCAAAAAACCTTTAATTGTTTGGGGGCAAGGAGTTATTTTAAGTGAAGCAGAAGAAGCTTTTAAAGCTGTTGTAGAGAAAGCAGGAATTCCTGCTGCTTGGACTATTTTAGGCGTATCTGCAATTCCTACTTCTCATCCTTTAAATGTAGGTATGGTTGGTATGCATGGTAATTATGCACCAAATGTTTTAACAAATGAATGTGATGTTTTAATAGCAATCGGTATGCGATTTGATGATCGTGTTACAGGTAGTTTATCAACTTACGCAAAACAGGCCAAAGTAATTCATTTTGAAATTGATCCTGCAGAAGTAGATAAAAATGTAAAAACAGATGTTGCTGTTTTGGGTGATGCAAAAGCAAGTTTAGAGTTGTTATTACCATTATTAAATAAAAATACACATCCAGAATGGCGTCAGAAATTTGCTGATTTATATGCTATTGAATATGAAAAAGTAATTAAAAACGATTTATATCCTACAAAAGAAGGAATTACAATGGGTGAGGTTTTAAAAGAAATCAACATTCAAAGTAAAGGAAATGCTGCAATTGTAAGTGATGTTGGTCAACATCAAATGATTGCTTGTAGATATGCAGAATTTAATAAATCAAAAAGTAATATTACTTCTGGTGGTTTAGGTACAATGGGCTTTGGTTTGCCAGCGGCAATAGGTGCAAAAATGGCAGCTCCAGATCGTGAAATAGTTTCTATTTCTGGTGATGGAGGTTACCAAATGACGATTCAGGAACTAGGTACTATTTTTCAGCAAAAAGCAGCTGTAAAAGTAGTGGTTTTAAATAACGATTTCTTAGGAATGGTGCGTCAGTGGCAGCAATTATTTTTTGATAAACGTTATGCATCCACAGAAATGGTGAACCCAAATTTTGTTGCTATTGCAGAAGGGTATTATATAAAGGCAAAAAAGGTTACAAAACGAGAAGAATTAGCAGATGCTGTTGCAGAAATGATGGCAAGTAAAGAAGCGTATTTCTTAGAGGTTTGTGTAGAGAAAGAGGATAATGTATTTCCTATGATTCCTACAGGAGCAAGTGTTTCAGATATAAGACTAGAATAAGATGAATACAAAAAAACAACTTTATACAGTATCTATTTATACTGAAAATAATATTGGATTGTTGAATAGGATTTCAGCAATTTTCCAAAGAAGACATATAAATATAGAAAGTTTAAATATTTCACCTTCAGAAATAGAGAATGTTTCTAAATTTATTATTGTGGTCAATATGATTGAAGAAGATGTAAAGAAAATTATTGGTCAAATCGAAAAACAAGTAGAAGTAATTAAAGCATATTACCATAATCTTGATGAGATTATTTATCAAATTTCGGGGTTATTTAAAATTAAATCAGAATTGTTATTTGAAGAACGCCAAATTCAAAATATCATTAAAGAAAGTAACGCTAGAATTGTAACTGTAAATAAAGATTTTTTTGTCCTTGAAAAATCAGGAAGAAAAGAAGAAATAGTAGAACTTTATAATGAATTAAGTGTTTTTGGAATTATGCAATACACTCGTTCTGGTTTAATTGCAGTTAGTAAAGAAGAAATGAAAATTTCTGCATTATTAGAAACATATAATAACTAAAAATAAATTACAGTAAAGAAAAAAGAATTCAACTTTTAAGGTTTACTTCTTTTTTCTACATCAAAAACAAAAACTAAAAAAATGTCAAATTATTTTAACACATTAACATTAAGACAAAAATTAGAACAATTAGGTCAATGTCGTTTCATGAATGCTTCTGAATTTGAAGACGGAGTTGAAGCGCTAAAAGGTAAAAAAATTGTTATTGTGGGTTGTGGAGCACAAGGTTTAAACCAAGGTTTAAACATGAGAGATTCTGGTTTAGATATCGCTTATACTTTAAGACCAGCTGCTATAGAACAGAAAAGACAATCATATATTAATGCAACTTCTAACAATTTTAACGTAGGTACTTACGAAGAAATGTTACCAACTGCAGATCTAGTAATTAATTTAACACCAGATAAACAACATACAAATGTTGTAAATGCAGTAATGCCATTAATGAAAAAAGGTGCTACTTTATCTTATTCTCATGGTTTTAATATTGTAGAAGAAGGTATGCAGATTCGTAAAGATTTAACTGTAATTATGGTTGCACCAAAATCTCCTGGTTCAGAAGTTCGTGAAGAATATAAAAGAGGTTTTGGAGTACCAACATTAACGGCAGTTCACCCAGAAAATGATCCAGAAGGTAAAGGTTGGGCGCAAGCAAAAGCGTATGCAGTTGCAACAGGTGGTCATACAGCAGGTGTTTTAGAATCTTCTTTTGTAGCTGAGGTAAAATCAGATTTAATGGGAGAGCAAACTATTTTATGTGGTTTGTTACAAACTGGTGCAATTTTATCTTTCGATAAAATGGTTGCAGAAGGTATTGATGCTGGTTATGCAGCAAAATTAATTCAGTATGGTTGGGAAACTGTAACTGAGGCTTTAAAGCATGGAGGTATCACTAATATGATGGACAGATTGTCTAACCCTGCAAAAGTAGAAGCATTTAGATTATCAGAAGAATTAAAAGACATTATGCGTCCATTATTCCAAAAACATATGGATGATATTATGACTGGTCATTTCTCTAAAACAATGATGGAAGACTGGGCTAATGATGATGTAAACTTATTAACTTGGAGAGCTGCAACAGGTGAAACTGCTTTTGAAAAACAAACGATTACAGACCAAGAAATTCCAGAACAAGAATATTTTGATCACGGAACTTTATTAGTTGCTTTTGTAAGATCTGGAGTAGAATTAGCTTTTGAAGCAATGACAGAATCAGGTATTATTGATGCATCTGCATATTACGAATCTTTACACGAAACTCCGTTAATTGCAAATACAATTGCAAGAATGAAGTTAGCAGAAATGAATCGTGTAATTTCTGATACTGCAGAATATGGTTGTTATTTATTCGATCACGCTTGTAAACCTTTATTAACTGATTTTATGAAAACAGTTTCTACAAACGTAATTGGTAAATCTTTTAGCTCAGAAAACGGAGTTGATAACCAAGAATTAATTAAAATTAACAAGATTATAAGAAATCATCCTGTAGAAATTGTAGGAGAGCAATTAAGAGCTTCTATGACTGCAATGAAAGTAATTAAATCTGCTTAATAAGATAAGAATTTCCCCAATATTTTGAATAAACCTGTTAGATTTAAAAATTTGACAGGTTTTATTTTTACATTTGATTTATGCAATCAGAATCAATTTTTTTTCCAAGTTTAATTAACATAAAAGCGGCTGCCAAAAATTTAGAAGGTGTAGCTTCTAAGACACCTTTAACTAAAAACTCTAATCTATCTAAAGAGTTTGCTGCTACTATTTTTTTTAAAAGAGAAGATTTACAGGTAGTTCGTTCTTACAAAATTAGAGGTGCTTATAATAAGATGTTTGCTTTAAGTGTTGTTGAAAAACAAAACGGAATTGTTTGTGCAAGTGCAGGTAATCATGCACAAGGTGTAGCTTTATCTTGTAAATTATTACAGATAAAAGGTACAATTTTTATGCCATTACCAACACCAAATCAAAAGATAGAACAGGTAAAAATGTTTGGTGAAGAGTATATAGATATTGTAATTGGTGGCGATACTTTTGATGATGCCTTTAATGCTGCAAAAGTAGAATGCGATGCTAAAAATAAAACCTTTATTCACCCTTTTAATGATGAAAAAGTTATTGAAGGGCAAGCAACAGTTGGTTTAGAAATTTTAGAACAAACCAGTAAAAAGATCGATTATGTTTTTGTGCCAATTGGTGGTGGAGGTTTATCATCAGGATTGTCTTCTGTATTTAAATTATTATCTCCAGAAACAAAAATTATTGGTATAGAGCCAGAAGGTGCACCTGCAATGCTAACATCAATCAATAATAATAAAAACACGGCTTTATCTACTATAGATCCTTTTGTAGATGGTGCTGCTGTTAAAAAAGTTGGCGATTTAAACTTTGCTATTTGTCAGCAAAATTTGCATAAAGTAATTACAGTTCCAGAAGGTAAAGTCTGTCAAACAATTTTAAACTTGTATAATAAAGATGCAATTGTTGTGGAGCCTGCTGGCGCTTTAAGTATTGCTGCGTTAGATTTTTTTGCTGATGAAATAAAAGGAAAAAATGTAGTTTGTGTAGTAAGTGGTAGTAATAACGACATCACTAGAACAGAAGAAATTAAAGAAAGAGCTTTAGTGTATGCAGATTTAAAACATTATTTTATTATAAAATTTCCTCAAAGAGCAGGTGCTTTAAAAGAATTTGTAGTTGATATTTTAGGACCTGATGATGATATTACACATTTCGAATACACCAAAAAAAATAATAGAATAAAAGGTGCAGCAGTAGTTGGTTTAGAGTTGCAGTCATCTAAAGATTTGCAACCTTTAATTAAAAGAATGAAAGACAATAATTTCTTTGGAGATTATTTAAATGATAAACCAGACTTGTTTCAATTTTTAGTATAATTATTTTAAAATGCATTATAATACGAAATGCTTTTCGCTATTTTAGATTCAAAAAAGAACAGATGGCGCTAATTTTTGCTAAATTCGTTATATAAAATTATTTCAAATTTTGTATAAAATTTAAATATTTCAAATGAAAAACAATTTCAAAGAAATTCCAGAAAAGTTTAAAATTTCGGAATTAAAACACCAAAAAACATATTTAGTTAGTGGTGAATTAAAAGAATGGAAAGGAGAATTTTCTGAAGTATATTCCTCTATTTCATCAACAGAAAAATATAAACCAACTTTGTTGGGTACTGTGCCTAATTTAACTGGAGATCAAGCTATAGAAGCATTAGATTCTGCTTATAGAGCTTATGATAAAGGGCAGGGTTTATGGCCTACAATGCGTGTTGCAGACAGAATTGCTTGTATGGAAGAGTTTGCAGAGCAAATGAAAACCAAAAGAGATGAGGTTGTAAAATTGTTAATGTGGGAAATTGGTAAGGCACTGCCAGATTCTGAAAAAGAATTCGATAGAACAATAGAGTACATTTACGATACTATAGAAGATTACAAACAAATGGATCGTGATTCTGCTAAATTTCAAAAAAATAGTGGAGTTTATGCACATGTAAGACGTGGACCATTAGGTGTAGTTTTGTGTTTAGGGCCTTATAACTATCCTTTAAACGAAACTTTTGCTTTGTTAATTCCTGCTTTAATTATGGGTAATACAACTGTTTTTAAACCAGCAAAACATGGGGTTTTATTATTATCACCATTAATGGAAGCATTTCAAAACTCTTTTCCAGAAGGTGTTGTAAATATTATTTATGGTAGAGGCCGTGTTTTGGCAACTCCTATAATGAAAACTGGTAAGGTTGATGTTTTAGCTTTAATTGGTAATAGTAAATCTGCAAATGCAATTCAGGCAAATCATCCTTATAAAAATAGATTGAGATTGGTTTTAGGTCTAGAGGCTAAAAATCCAGGAATTGTTTTGCCAGATGCAGATTTAGATTTAGCAATAAATGAATGTATTACAGGTTCTACATCTTTTAACGGCCAAAGATGTACAGCTTTAAAAGTATTGTATGTACATGAGCATATTGTAGATAAATTTAAAAAGCGTTTTGCAGAAAGAGTAGATGCTTTAAAGTTTGGAAATCCTTGGGAAGATGGTGTAAAGTTAACACCTTTACCAGAACCAGGAAAACCAGCTTATATTCAAGAATTGATAGATGATGCTACTGAAAAGGGAGCAAAGGTTATCAATAAAAAAGGAGGAAAAACAACTGAAAATTATATTTTTCCAGCAGTTTTATATCCTGTTTCTAAAGATATGAGAGTATATCAAGAAGAGCAATTTGGACCTGTAATTCCTGTAGTTTCTTTTAAAAACATTCAAGAACCTTTAGATGATATGGCTGAATCGAATTACGGACAGCAAGTAAGTGTTTTTGGTAGCGAAGTAAAAACTTTAGCGCCTTTAATTGATACACTTGTTAACTTGGTATGTAGAGTTAATTTAAATAGTGCTGCACAAAGAGGGCCAGATGTATATCCTTTTACAGGTAGAAAAGATTCTGCTGTAGGTACTTTAAGTGTTCATGATGCTTTACGTTCTTTTTCAATTAGAACTTTTGTAGCCTCTAAAGATACAGAATACAATAATGCAATTTTAGAAGAATTATTAGATAAAAAAGCGTCTAACTTTATTAGTACTGATTATCTTTTGTAATAGATTGTTGATAATATTTACACAAACAAAAACCTCCTTTTATGCACTTTAAAAGGAGGTTTTTTATTTTTCTAAGATAGATGTTATTGTTCTTTATTTGATAGTGTATTTAAAATTTTAATAGCTTTTTCAGAGTCTTTCTTATCAACAAAAATATGATCGTGATAATAACCAGCAATTACATTACAACTAATATTGTTTTTTGCTAATTCTGATGAAAATATTGCAGTTAAACCTACAGCATCTAAAGAAGAATGAATATTTAAAGTAATCCAAGAAGCAATATATTCATAGTTTAGGTTTAGTTTGTCAGCTTTTTCTTTCTCAATAACTATAGTTGTTCCCTCTACTTCTTTAAACTCACAAATGGTATCTTTTCTATTAATTTTAGTAATGTCTTTAATAGTAGAAAATATATAATCTCCATCATTTAATTTTGGAGACATACTTTTTATTAATTCAGATAAATTTGTTTCTCCAGCCATTTAATAAGTTTTTTTGTTTAAAGAGATAAAGAGTAAATTTTCTATTACTTTTTCTCTTTAATCAAATACATATATACAGGAAAATGATCAGAATAACCACCAGTATAACTTCCGTTAGAAAAACTTCTGAAAGGGTAACCTTTATATTGACCTTTTTTACCACTTAAAAAACGTTTATTAAAAATTTTTGCTTGAAACATTTTGTAATCAGAAAAATCTTTTTCGCCTTTATCTAAAAGAGGAGAAGAAATTAAAATCATATCAAAAAGATTTAAATTATCTCTATATGCTAAAGTATTAAAACCTCTTCTATGTAATTCTTCATAAGGATTATAAATATCTAAAGAGTCTACATTTTTCTTTTTAGCTTTTGTTTTTAAAACTTTTTTAAAACTAGAATTTATTGGGTCGTCATTAAAATCTCCCATAATTATAATTTTTGCATTTGGGTCTTTTTCACGTACTTGCGCAATAATTTTAGTATTTTGAAACGCTGCTTTTTCACGTAAAGGTCTACTTTTTGCTTCACCACCACTTCTAGAAGGCCAATGGTTTACAATAACATGAATAAGTTCATCATCTAAATAACCAGAAACTAATAATTGATCTCTTGTATAAACAGGAAAATTATTTCTGTAAATTTTAGGGTTAAAAGCTTCGTGAAAAACAGGTTTAAAATATCTTTTTTGATATAATAAAGCTACATCAATTCCACGTTTGTCTGGCGAATCGTAATGTATAATGCCATATCCTTTTTTTCTTAAACGTTCAGATTTTACTAAATCTTCTAAAACACTTAGGTTTTCTACTTCAGAAACACCTATAATAGCAGGGCTAGTTTTTGCTTTATCTGCACCAATTTGTACTATAACAGAACCTAATTTGTCAATCTTGTCCCAATATACTTTAGATCGGTTTGCTTTTAATTCCATCATTGGGCTAGCTTCATCATTAATAGTAGTATCATTAATGGTATCAAAAAGATTTTCTAAATTATAGAAAGCAAGTGTTCTAATATTGTATTGTTTCCCTTTACTTTGAGAAAAAGAAATAGAAACAGTTAAAAAAAGAATTGCAATAAAAGATAAATATTTATTCATTATGGTTATATTTAGATTTGCAAATTTATGAAACAAATTTTAAGCCAAAAATTATATAATGTTATGTTAACATTAGAATTTCTTAAAATTTCTTAAATTTACACCCGTTTTTAACAAAAAAAATAACGAAATATAATCAAACATTTATGAAAAAAAATATTTTATCAATATTTATGTCATTATTCTTGCTTTGCGGAATAAATGCACAGAATATTGTAAAAGGAGTTGTTGCAGATAGCGATTCCGAAAATCCTCTAGCTAGTGTTTTGGTAAGCGTTATAAATACTAATTATAATCAAGAAACTGGTTCTGATGGTGTATTTGTAATAAAAAGCATACCAAATGGAACTTATATCTTAGAGGTAAAATTATTAGGTTATGAAACTCAAAATTTTCCTATAGAACTAAATGGCAAAACAATAGATTTAGGGAGTATTCTACTATATAAAGATATTACTGTAGATCAAGATTTAAGTTTAATTACCATCACAGACGATGAATTAAATGATGATGCAAGTGCTGCAGATAATATTTCTGGTTTATTACAAGCTTCTAGAGATCTTTATTTAAGAACTGCAGCTTATGAATTTAGTTCTTCATTTTTTAGAATTAAAGGTTTAGATTCAGAAAATGGTAAAGTGCTTATAAACGGTTTAGATATGAATAAGCTCTATAGTGGAAGACCACAATGGAGTAACTGGGGTGGTTTAAACGATGTTTTAAGAAATCAAGAATTTAGCAATGGTTTAACACCTTCTGCATATACATTTGGTGGTGTGTTAGGTTCTACAAATATAAATGTTAGAGCAGCAGAACAAAGAGCAGGTACAAGAGTTTCTTATTCTTCATCTAACAGAAGTTATGCTCACAGACTTATGGTTACTCATTCTTCTGGTTTGTCTCAAGATGGCTGGGCTTATACAGTTGCAGCAAGTAGAAGATCTGCTTTAGAAGGTTTTGTAGATGGTACAAGTTATAATGCAATTTCTATGTTTGCATCCGTAGAAAAGAAATTCAATGAAAAACATAGTATCAATTTTACTTCTATAAGTGCTTTTAATAGAAGAGGTAAATCAGCTCCGCAAACACAAGAAGTTTTTGATTTAAAAGGTATCGCATACAATTCGTACTGGGGATATCAAAATGGACAAATGAGAAACTCTCGTATAAAAGAGGTTTTTGAACCAATTTTAATGTTGAATCATTATTGGACTTTAAGTGATAAAACATCTATAAATACAAATGTTTCTTATCAATTTGGTAGAACTGGTAATAGTAGAATAGATAATAATGGAACTAGAGTAGATGGAACTGCTGTTGATGGTAATGGAAACCCATATATTGTAAATCT
Organism: Polaribacter sp. Asnod6-C07; assembly: GCF_045063625.1. NCBI lineage: Bacteria > Pseudomonadati > Bacteroidota > Flavobacteriia > Flavobacteriales > Flavobacteriaceae > Polaribacter > Polaribacter sp. Asnod6-C07. The sequence goes on from NZ_JBEFOF010000005.1 coordinate 1,595,070, forward strand.
TGGTGCATCTAATCCAGATCCTACATATTACCAAAAATTACCAAGTTACGGTTTAAGACAAGGTTATTCTAATATTTACGGTATTCAACAAAACTTTTTAAATGATGGTCAATTAGATTGGAATAGTTTATATAATGCTAATTTAAACCCTGCAAATGGTGGGAATTCTTCTTATGTATTATATGAAGACAGAAATGATGATAAGCAACTAACAATTAATAGTATTCTTGCACACGAAGTTTCTGATAACGTTACTATAAATGGAAGGTTACAATACACACAATTAAAATCTGAAAACTTTGCAGAAGTAATCGATTTATTAGGTGGTACAGGTTATTTAGATGCAGATTCTTTTGCAGATACTTTCGATGAGAAACAGAATGATTTATTAAACCCTTTAAATGTTGTAGGAGAAGGAGATAAATTTAAATACAACTTCGATTTAAACTCAAGTGTAATTGATGGTTTTGTTCAAGGGCAATTTAAATATAATAAAGTAGATTTTTATTTAGCTGCAAATGTATCAAGAACTACACACCAAAGAGAAGGGTTATTCCAAAATGGAGGTTTTGCAGACAATTCTTTAGGTAAATCTGATGAATTATCTTTTTCTAATTACGGAGCAAAAGGAGGTTTTACCTATAAATTTACAGGGCGTCATTTACTTGATTTTAATGCAGGTTATTTAACAAAAGCACCTAATTTAAGAAACTCATTTTCTAACTCAAGAGAAAATAATAGCACTGTAGATAATTTAACAAGCGAAAAAGTACTTGCTACAGATATTAGTTACATTTTTAGGGGGCCAATTATTCAAGCTAAATTAACAGGTTATTATATTAAATCCCAAGATGCAACAGAAATTTCTTTTTTCTTTGCTGATGGAATTGGAGGAGACAATACAGCCTTTGTACAAGAAGTTTTATCAGGTATTGATAAGAAGAATTTTGGAGCAGAATTTGGTATAGAAGCACAAGTTACACCAACTATTAAATTAAAAGCAGCAGGTAATATTGGTCAGTATACTTATGATAATAATCCAAATTTATACTTAACTACAGAAAACAATACTCGTTCTCAAGAAGCAGGTTTTGTAGATGGTCGTAAAGATTTTGGTGAAGCCAATCTTAAAAATTACAAATTAGCAGCTGGTCCACAAACAGCTTATTCAGTTGGTTTTGAATATAGAGATCCAGATTATTGGTTTGTAGGTGCAACTGCAAACTTTTTCGATAATGTTTATGTAGATATAGCTCCTTTAACAAGAACATCTAACTTTGCAGATGATGGAGGAGTTCCTTTTAACGATTATGATGAAGATATTGCTAGAGAATTGTTACAACAAGAAAAGTTTGATAATTATATGGTAGTAAATATGATTGGTGGTAAATCTTGGAAAATAGGTAATCAATACATTAGCCTTTTTGCTAGTATTGGTAATATTTTTAACACTGAGTACAAATCAGGTGGTTTTGAGCAAGGTAGAAATGCAAATTATAGAGAACTAAAAGCAGATAAAGAATTAGATACACCTGTTTTTGGAAACAAATATTGGTTTGGTAGAGGAACAAATTACTTCTTAAACTTAAGCTACAGATTTTAAATAAAAAATAAAAAAATAATTAATAAATACAATTATGAAAACAAATAAAATTTACGGCTTTTTATCATTAATAATGGTGGCCTTAACAATATTTTCTTGTGTAGAAGATGGCGATTTTGCAGTGCCAAACGTATCTGTAGTAGAACCAGATATTACAGTTAATTCTTCAGTTTTAGCCATTCAAACAGCGTTACAACAAGAGTACAACTCTACAGGAGATATTACATATACTTTTTATGAAAATGAAGACAACCCTACTTATGTAGAAGCTTATGTTGTTTCTAGTGATGCAACAGGTAATTTTTACAAAAAGTTAATTGTACAAGACAATCCAGAAAACCCAACAGCAGGTATAGAAATTGTATTAAACCAAACTTCATTAGGTGAAACTTACGAAGTAGGTAGAAAAATTTATATTAAATTAGATGGTTTATCTGTTTCTTATGATGATGGAGAAAGCGCTAGTTGGATAGACCCAACAAACGACGTTTTGGGTAAATACGTTTTAGGTGTTTTAGCAGGTGATCAAGTAGATGATATACCATCAACAGAAATTGAAAACCATATTTGGAGATCTGCTACAACAGTAGATATTGTGCCAACTTCAATTCAATTAGCAGATATTACAGATGCACACATAAATACAATGATTCAATTACCTTCTGCTCAATTTTTAAAATCTGATGTAGCTAAAACTTTTGCTGGCGAATCTAGTGACGAGTATGATGGTTTTAGAACTATTTTTGAGTGCGATACAGAAGCTACAATTCAACTACAAACAAGTACTTTTGCTAGTTTTAAATCGAATTTAGTACCTCAAGGTAAAGGTTCTTTTACAGGAGTTTTATCTAAAGATTATGCATCTGAATTTTTAGTAGCTGTTGTAAATAAACCATCTGATATGGATTTTACAGATGATGCTAGATGTGATCCTCCAGTTTTAGAATGTACAGGTACTGTTGGTGGTAGTACAATTTTATTAGAAGAAGATTTTGAAAGCATTTCTTCTGCAACTGCTTTAACTGCTGCAGGATGGACAAATGTAAACGTAAATGGAGGTAGTACTCTTTATTCTTCTACAAGTTTTAGTGGTAACAGATATGTGCAAATAAGTGCATATAATAGTGATGAGTCTCCTTTAGAAGTTTGGTTAGTTACGCCAGAAGTAGATTTAGATTCAACAACTGATGAAGAGTTAACATTTGAAACAAATACAGGTTATGATAATGGTGCTGCACTTACAGCATTTGTTTCTTCAGATTTTACAGGAGATGTAACAACAGCAACTTGGTTAAAAGTTGATGCAGATTTATCTTCAGGACCAACTTCTGGTTATAATTCTTTTTCTAGTTCAGGTTCTATAAACATATCTTGTTTAACTGGTAAATTACATGTTGCCTTTAGATATGTTGGTGCAGATAATGGAGTTACAACTACTTTTCAAGTAGATAATGTAAAAATTTCAGGAAACTAATCCTTTAGTTTTTTTAAAATAATAAAGAACCAGTAATTAAGTTTACTGGTTTTTTTATTTTTACAAAATGGATAAAATAGAACATATAGGGATTGCTGTAAAAGATTTAGAGAAATCAAATCTGCTATTTGCAGCGCTTTTTGGTGAAAAGCATTATAAAACAGAAGAAGTTTTATCAGAAGGCGTAAAAACCTCTTTCTTTAAAACAGGTCCTAATAAAATAGAGTTGTTACAGGCAACGAATGCAGAAAGTCCTATTGCAAAATTTATCGATAAAAAAGGAGAAGGAATTCATCATATAGCTTTTGCAGTAAACGATATTGTTTCAGAAATAAAAAGATTAAAAAACGAAGGTTTTATCATCTTAAACGAAACTCCCAAAAAAGGTGCAGACAACAAATTAGTTGCTTTTTTGCATCCAAAAAGTACAAATGGAGTTCTTATAGAATTGTGCCAAGAAATCAATTAGTTAAAATACTGCAAACTCTTACTATCAACTGAAACGTAATTATTATCTTGCAACGATTTTTAACAGTTAATTAATGTCATCAAAATTTGACTCTTATCAAAAAAGACGCTTAACATCTTCTTACATTTCAGTTGTAATTAGTATTGCCTTGGTGCTTTTTATGGTAGGTGTTCTAGGGTTGATATTACTAAAATCTACAAAAGCTGCTAACTACGTTAAAGAAAAAGTAGCAATTACACTTTTTATAAAAGATAACGTAACTCAAAAACAAATAAAAACCTTTAGAGAATCTCTATTAACAGAAGAATTCACAAAAAAGGCAATTTATACAAGCAAAGCACAAGCAGCAAAAAAATATAGCGAAGAAATTGGTGAAGATTTTTTAGAGTTTTTAGGAGAAAATCCTTTAAAAAACGGAATAGATATTTACTTAAAAGCAGATTTTGTTACTCCAGAAAAAATTACAGAGTTAGAACAAAGATTTTCTAAAAATGCCTTTGTTGCTGATGTTTCTTACGATAAACCTTTAATTAATTTGTTAACTAAAAACATCAATAGAATTAGTTTTTGGCTTTTAGTTTTAAGCGGATTTTTTAGCTTAATTGCAATGATATTAATTAACAGTTCAATTAGATTATCAATTTATTCGAAACGATTTAATATTAAAACCATGCAAATGGTGGGTGCAACCAAAAGTTTTATTCGCAGACCATTTATTTGGAGAAGCATAAAATTAGGTATGATTGGGGCAATTATAGCTTTAGCAGGTTTAGGAGTTGTTGTTTATTATTTAGATAAATACATACCAAGTTTACAGTTTTTAGAAGATTATATTACTTTAGGATATATTGCAGTAGGTGTGCTTTTATCAGCATTTATAATAACTTGGATTAGTACATTTTTTGCAACACAACGTTTTCTGAATCTAAAAACAGACGAACTTTATTATTAAAAATATGAAAAAAGAAATCAATCAAGATCAAGAATTTTTATTCGGCAAAAAGAACTATATCATTATGCTTATAGGTATTGTTTTTATTACTTTAGGTTTTATTTTTATGTCTGGTGGAGGTAGTGATGATCCTAACGTTTTCAATGAAGAAATATACAATTGGCAACGAATTCGTTTAGCGCCAACTTTAGTAATTATAGGCCTTGGAATAGAAATTTATGCAATATTAGTAGACCCAAAAAAATAAGCTATGGATGTTTTAGAAGCAATAATTCTTGGAGTTATCCAAGGGTTAACAGAATTTTTACCAGTATCATCTAGTGGTCATTTAGAATTAGCAAAAGCTATTTTAGGTGATACATCAGTACCAGAAGAAAGTTTAACCTTTACAGTAGTTTTGCATTTTGCTACAGCATTAAGTACTTTGGTTATCTTTAGAAAAGAAGTGGCAGAAATTTTTAAAGGATTATTCCAATTTAAATGGAATGATGAGTTAAAGTTTTCTTTAAAAATCATAATTTCTATGATTCCTGCAGTTATTGTGGGTTTACTTTTTGAAGAGCAATTAGAGTCTTTTTTTGGTGGTAAAATATTATTAGTAGGTGTAATGTTGTTAGTTACAGCTTTACTTTTATTACTTGCAGACAAGGCAAAAAACACCAATAAAGAAGTGTCTTTTGTAAATTCTGTTATAATAGGTGTTTCTCAAGCAATTGCAATGTTGCCAGGTATTTCTAGATCTGGTGCAACTATTTCTACTTCAGTTTTATTAGGTATAGACAGAACTAGAGCAGCAAAATTTTCATTTTTAATGGTTGTTCCTTTAATTTTTGGAAAGATTGGTAAAGATGTTTTAAGTGGCGATTTGAATTTCCAATCATCAGAAATGTTACCAATTTCAGCAGGTTTTATAGCTGCATTTTTAGCAGGTATTTTAGCATGTAAATGGATGATTGCTTTGGTTAAGAAAAGTAAATTATCTTACTTTTCAATTTACTGTGCAGTAGTTGGTGTAATTGCCATTGGTTATGCACTTTTTAACTAATTTAGGTTGATGTTCATTTAGTGCTAAACTGATTATCCAAAGTAAGAAACGCTTTATTTTTTAAATGATAAGAACAGAAGATGATTTTAAAAACGGTCAAGTTTTATTGGTTGATAAACCTTTAACTTGGTCCTCTTTTCAAGTTGTAAATAAATTACGTTGGCATATTAAGCAACGCTTTAATATCAAAAAAATAAAAGTGGGTCATGCAGGTACTTTAGATCCGCTTGCGACTGGTTTATTAATAATTTGTACTGGTAAGCAAACTAAAGAAATCAATACGTATCAAGGTCAAATAAAAGAATATACAGGTACAATTACTTTAGGTGCAACAACACCAAGTTACGATTTAGAAACTGAGGTTAACGAGACTTTTGCAATAGAACATATTACAGAATCTTTATTAAAAGAAACTACTCAACAATTTATTGGTAATATTCAGCAGAAACCACCAATTTTTTCAGCAATTAAAAAAGACGGAAAGCGTTTATACGAATTGGCTAGAAAAGGAGAAACTACAGAAATTAAATCTAGAGAAATAACTATTTCAGAATTCGAAATTACTAATATTGATTTACCAAATGTAGATTTTAGAGTGGTTTGTAGTAAAGGAACTTACATTCGTTCTTTAGCTTACGATTTTGGGAAAGCACTAAATTCTGGCGGACATTTATCAGCCTTAAGAAGAACTAAAATTGGTGATTTTTCAGTTGATGATGCAGTTTCTATAGCGCAATTTATAGAAGAATTAGCGCATTAAAATACTACTGTAAATTCGAAAAGTAGCTCGTAATTCCAGTTAAAATACTTTGTACAGCATAAGAAGCTAAAATTAAACCCATAATTTTACTGATTACTGTAATTCCGTAACTACCAATTCTTTTTTGCAAGAGATTTGCACCCAAAAGAATAATACAAGTTAAGCCAATAACTAATAGAACAATTCCTGTAGTAATAATTTGTTGTTGTATAGAATATAAATGATTATCCGTCATTAAAACAACAGCCATAATTGCTCCAGGAGAAGCTATTGATGGTATTGCAATAGGAAAAATAGTAACGTGTTTATAATCGGTAATACGATTTTTTTCTAGTTCAGGTTTGCCATCACCAAAAATCATTGTTAATGCAAATAAGAATAAAATTACACCACCAGAAATCTGAAAAGCATCTAAAGAAACAGACATACCTTCTAGAATCAGTTGCCCAATTACAATAAAAAATAAAAGAATTAAAAACGCCATTACAGAAGCACGAATAGCAATTTTTTTCTTGTATTTTAAATCAAATTCTTTGGTAGCTTCTAGGTAAACAGGTACACTACCTATAGGATCTATAACAGCAAATACAAAAAAGATAGTGGTTAAAATTTCAGCCATATTACTGAATTCGTTTTGCTTGTGTTGTAAAAGATAACCCTTGTTGACTCATTGTTGATGTCATTACTGCTTCAAAAATAGGTTCTGGTGTGTTTTTTTGCTTTTTCCACTCAAAAATAAAATTAGAACCAGTACCACCAGTTACGTCTTTTTCTCCAATTATGATTTCTGTGGTTTCTAATGGAGCAATAAAAATAGGATAATCAAAATATTTTCGAATCGATTTGCCTTCAGTATCAAAATACTCGGCTTTTAAGAGATAAATGGTATCTAAATCGCTTGTATTTCTTATGCTTATCATCGATGTTAAACTTATTTTTTTACTATCAGTAAAACTATAAATTTCAGAATAAATAGAAAGGTAAGATTTTCCATATTCTAAAGAATCGTTTAAAACATGATTTATTTTTCGCTTCGACCAGTTTTCTGAATTTAAAGTATCGATTCCGTTTTTCTTTTCACAATTAAAAATCAGGAATATTAAAACTAATACAAGATATTTTGGTTTCATAAAGTTAATATTTTCAAATTTCTAACAATTTAATTTCTATAAACAAATATATTGTATTTTACTTAGATATTTTTTGGTTGCTTACTTTTTGTCTACCCTAAATAATAACGTAAAACCTCTGTTTTATATTTGTTTTTCAAACGTTTAATAGCTCTTTGTTTTACTTGTCTTACACGTTCTCTAGTTAAATCGAATGTTTCTCCAATTTCACTTAAACTAGTAGGTTTGTAGTTGCCTAAACCAAAAAACATTTTAATTACCTTAGCTTCTTTTTGAGTAAGTATATTTAAAGCCCTTTCAATATCTGTATTTAAAGACTCTTTCATTAACTTTTTATCGGGTCTTGGAAACTCATTTGTCTTTAAAACATTATATAAATTTGTATCTTCACCATCTTTAAAAGGCGCATCCATAGAAAGGTGTTTGCCAGAATTTTTCATAGATTGTGCAACACTACTTACAGTAGTATCTAACTCATTTGCAATCTCTACATAAGTTGGTATTCTTTCGTTTTGTTGTTCTAATTTTGAGTATACTTTTTTAATTTTACTAATGCTACCAATTTTATTTAAAGGCAAACGCACAATTCTAGATTGTTCTGCTAAAGCAGACATAATCGATTGACGAATCCACCAAACTGCATAAGAAATAAATTTAAAACCTCTTGTTTCATCAAAACGTTTGGCTGCTTTTACAAGACCTAAATTGCCTTCATTAATTAAATCAGACAATTTTAAACCTTGTCCTTGGTATTGTTTTGCAACAGAAACTACAAAACGTAAATTTGCTTTTACCAATTTATCTAAAGCTCTGCCATCTCCTTTTTTTATTTTTAAAGCCAATTCAACTTCTTCATCAGCCGTAATTAAGCCTATTTTACTAATTTCTTGAAAATATTTTTCTAAGGATTTTTCATCACGATTGGTTACTTGTTTTGCAATTTTAAGTTGTCTCATAAATAAGATTTTTTTTGATGTTTGAAAGGTGAAATTTTAAAATAGGTTGTAACAATTAAACTTGTTAGTAAAGTTTATGAATTGTAACTAATGATGTAGAATGTAGAAAAACTAGAAAACAAAATTTGAAGAGAAATCAGTAGCATTTCTATTATTTATAATGATGCTTTGCTGATGTAATTTTAATTTTTTCATAGATCTCGAAATTACATAAAATAAGCCGATTTTACTAAGAAAACAGGTTTTTTTGTTCGTTTTTAATCAGTTTTTATTGAAAAATGATGAATTTTAGTTTTTTTTGATTGGGTTAACAATCAAATCATTTGCGCTAAAATTAAGTTTGTTTATGCTTTAATTTTGTATAGAATAAAAACGATAGCAACAATGAAATCTAAATATAAAATTAAAATATTATTAGCAGCTGTATTACTTATTAGTTCTTGTAATTTTAAAAATGAAGAAAAAACGGATTTAAAAAGTAATTCTGATGTTGTTTACATAGAATTAGATAATGGTGATACTGAAATTATCAGAAAAAATTACGAAGATGGCTTTGTTTTTGAGAATTGGAACGCATATAACATGGCAAATGCTCAGTTATTAAGTATGGAAAATGATGAGTTTAAAATATCTAAAAATAGAATTATTTATTTAAAAAAGTTTGTGAATAATCTCTCAGAAACTATACCAAGTTGGTTGCAAACCAATGAAGTGCAAGAAGAAATAAATGATGTAGAAAAAGAATTCACTGTTTTAATTGATGAGTTAAACGAATCTACTCAACAAATAAGAGCCAATTGTAAAGAGTTAAATAAAGAATTTAAAGACTTAAGAAAAGATATTAATGAAAGAGTAGAAGATTATACAAATAGCTAATTTTTTTTAACTGAAAAAGAAAATTAAAAAGCCGTTTCAAAAAATTTTGAAACGGCTTTTATATTTTTAAAAAAGTTTTTACCTAAAAACGAAGAGTAGCCCCAATTAAAAAGTTTCTAGTAGCTTGTGGAAAGTAACCTGCATAATCAACTGTAGTTGTAACACCAGCAACAGACCAATCATCATCGTAAATACCATAATAACCTCTATCTACATATTCTGTGTCAAAAATATTATTTACTAAAGCTGTTAACGTAATTGATTTAAAGATTTTATTCGGTTTTATTTGATAAACAATGTTTAAATCGCTTGTAAAAAATGAGTCTAAAACATCATTTTCAGAAATAGCACTACTAAAGTTGCTCATAAACTGTTTGCCTACAAATTTTGATAAAAATGAGATTTGTAAATTTTCTGTAGGATTATAGTTCAACATATTACCAACAACAACATCAGGCGAAAATGAAATGTCTGTATTACCTAATGCAGTAGGATTTTCGTTTCCATCTCTAGTAACAAAGAAATCTCTGTTTTTATTAGAACTAAAAGCAGCATTTGGTTTTATAGAAAATTTATTAGAGATTTTAATATCTGCATCAATTTCTAAACCTAATCTGTAACTACTACCAGAAGTAGCTCTAATAGGCGCTCCAACATCATCTAAAGCACCAGTTAAAACTAACTGATTTTTATAATCCATATAGTAGATATTAGTGTTTAGTTTAATAGTTGGTTTGTTTAAACGCCATCCAAATTCTAAATCGTTTAACCTTTCAGGAGTTGTAACATCACCTTCAAAATCGTTTCTATTTGGCTCTCTGTTTGCTACAGCAAAAGAAGTGTATAGTTTATTACTATTGTTAATTTTATAGGTTAATCCGAATTTAGGATTAAAAAAACTAAAACTAGCATCTACATCTATAGGATCTCTATCAGAAGTTAAACCTGCAGTTTCGTAATTTACAAATCTACCTTGTAAATCTGCATAACCAGCAAGGTTTTCGCTAATATCAAAAGTAGCTTTTGTAAATACAGAAAAATCTGTTTTTTTAGCATCAGAAAAATAATAACGATCTCTGATATTTGCATTTTCAGATAATTCTTTTGCCCAAATAACTTCACCAAAATGATCTCCAGTATAATTAGAATACGAAATTCCTGAAATTAAATTTAAGTGATCAGTTTTATAATTTGTATTAAAATTTACAACATAAAAATCATTTTCTAGCCAGCGTCTTCTAATTACATCTGTAATTGGTACAACTTCACCCCAATCATTAATATAAGAATCTGTAGCAACAACAATACCATCATATAAATCTATTTCATCTGTATCGTCTTCAAACTGCTCAAAAAAACCAGATCCTTTTGTATAATTTAATCCTAAGTTTGTAGACCAACTGTCGTTTAATTTTTCATTCCAGTGTAATTGATAATGATTTTGACCATAATCATCTACTTCATTATCATAAGTGTACGGATTTTGTCTTCTGTCTGCAGCTAATTCATCCGCAGTTAAACCATACCAAGCTTGGTAGGTTTTTTCTTTTCCGCCAAAAGTAATCGCTTTAATTAATGTATTTTCATCTGTAAAACTACCTTGTAAATAGTAAGATTTTAAATCTGATGTAGCTCTATCAATATAACCATCAGAAGAAATATTAGATAAACGTCCTGCAATTTCTATATGATCGTTAATTTTTCCAGTACTAAATTTTACAGTATGTTTTCTGGTGTTGTAAGAACCAAAAGAATTAGAGATTTCTCCAAAAGCTTCGTCTGAAACTGCATCTGTTAAAATATTTAAACTTGCACCAAAAGCTCCAGAACCATTGGTTGATGTACCTACACCTCTTTGCAGTTGTAAGTTTTGAGTTGATGAAGCAAAATCACCCAAATTAACCCAAAAAGTTCCATGACTTTCTGCATCATTATAAGGAATTCCGTTTACAGTAACGTTAATTCTTTCTCCATTAGAACCACGAACGCTCATATAAGTATAACCCACACCTGCACCAGCATCTGAAGAAGAAACCACAGAAGGCATATAGTTTAATAGAATAGGTATGTCTTGCCCTAAATTACGTTTTGCAATTTCTTTTTTTGATAAATTAGAGAAGGTTACTGGCACATCTGTATTTGCACGAACTGCAGATACTAAAACTTCTTCCAAAACAGTTTCATCTTGTTTTAAAATGATGTCATAAGCTTCATTTTGGTTGATGATAATTTTATCAGAAATCGTTTTGTAGCCTAAAAAAGAAACTTCTAAAGTATACGTTCCTTTTGCTAATTTTAAACTAAAATTACCATCAAAATCTGTTGATGTTCCTAGTTTCTTTTCTTTAACTAAAATAGATGCTCCAGCTAAAGGTTTTTTGTTTTCGTCGTAAACAGTTCCTTTTACAGTAAACGATTGGGCGTTTGCAATAATACTTGCAAACAAGAATAAAAAAAAGGTAATTTTTTTCATTTTAAAAAATTTAAAACGAATAAAAAGAGGTAATTATTCTTGTGTTTAATATTGAATAATTAGTTATTTAAGTCGTTGCAATTTTTTGCTGTAATCTGTTTTTTTAGACTACTACAGTAATTTTATAAATTGCCTTGCAAAGACGTTAAAAATATAATCCCTAAACAGCATTACCTGTTCTAGGTTCATTGGGTATGATCTCAGCTTTAGCTGAATTTATTTCAAAATCTATCAAATTTGGAACTTAATTCAGTTTTAGCACCCCTTTATGAGAACGCTGCAAAATTAAGTGCTAAAAGTTTCTTATGAAATATAAAATTGATTTTTTTTCAAAGTATATTTCTTTAAAAAAAACAAAAATTAAATTAGCTTTCATTTCGCATATGGTGTATTATATACTGCAATAGAGCACATTCTTGCTATAAGAAAACAATAAATTTGTAACTCAATATAAAAGTGTTCTTTTGTTTTTTTAAGAAAAACACTTTTTTCTAATACATATCAACTAATGAGAATATCACAGAAAATAGGGTTATTAATTTGTATTCTAACTCTAAGTTTACCCTTAAATGCACAAGAAAAAGAAAGCGGATTAGATAAGTTTGTAGAATACTTTACATTTTATCCAAACAAAGATAAAGTTGCAAAAGATTCTACTTTGTATTTATCAAAAATTATTACAGCTCCTATTTTAAGTTACTCACCAGAAACGAGTTTAGGTTTTGGAGTTGGTGCAAAATATTTATTTAAGTTTAAAGGAAGTGGAGAAGAAACTAGAACTTCTAATATGCCAGTTTCTTTGTTATATACGCTTAAAAATCAGTTTTTTGTGTATTCTGGATTCGAAATTTTTACAAATCAGGAAAAATGGGTAATATCAGGTAATATAATTTTTCAAAATTACCCAAGATTATATTATGGAATTGGTCAAAATTCACCAGAAACAGACGAAGAAAATTACGATAATTATCAATTTTTATTCGAACCTATTTTATTAAAACAGGCATTTACACGTTATCTGTTTTTAGGTGGTGGTGTGCGTTATAATAAAATTTATAAAACTAAAATAGAATCAAATAAATTATTAGCTACTAATCAGCCTTCAGGTTTTGATGGTTCTACTTCTGTCGGTTTTGAGTTAGCAGCTTTGTATGATAGTAGAGATAATATTTTAAATGCCTCTAAAGGTTGGTATTTAGAATTAACCAGAGGTTTTTATGGAACGGCTTTAGGAGGTACTCATCAATTTGAGTTAACAAGATTCGATTTAAGACATTATTTAAAAGTGTCTCAAAAAAATGATGATGTTTTGGCTTTTCAAGCTATTGGACATTTTGCAAATGGAGATACACCTTTGTCTGAATTGGCGCTTTTTGGTAACGAAGAAATTATGCGTGGTTATATTGAAGGTAGGTATATTGAGGAAAATTTATTAGCAGCACAAGTTGAGTATAGAAAAACGTTTAAAGATAGCAGATTAGGAATGGTTGCTTTTTTAGGAGCAGGAGACGTGTTTAACAAATCGAAAAATTTAAGTTTAAATGATATAAAATTGAATTATGGAGTAGGTTTGCGTTTTATGTTAGATAAAAAAGAAAAACTAAATATCAGGTTCGATTTTGGTTCAGGTAGTGATACTGATGGAAACTTTTACGTAAATATAGCAGAAGCATTTTAATCGAGTTTTGGCTTTTTACGCAAGTCCTTTTTAAGCGATTTTCGTTTATTCTTTTCAACATTTTTTAAAATTGAAGATCTACTAGGTTTAGTAGGTCTTCTTTTTTTGGGTTTCACCAAGTTGGTTTTTATCAATTGTAAAAAACGTTTTATAGCTAATTCTTTATTTTTATGTTGCGATCGTGTTTCTTCGCAAAAAAGAATCAAGAGGTTTTCTTTGGTAAGTTTAGATGCTAATTTGGTTTTTAGAAGTGTTTTTTCATCTTCGGATAAAGAGAGTGAGTTTTCTAAATCGAAAGTCAATTCTATTTTAGATGATGTTTTATTTACATGTTGCCCACCAGCACCAGAACTTCTGATGGCTTTGAAGTTTAATTCGTTTATTAATTGATGTTGTTTAAGATCATTCAATATTAGCAATAATTTTTATACCTGTAAATTCTGATGAAAACTGAGGAATGTAATTAAAAGAAATACTTCTTTGTTTTTGAGGTAAAATTCCACGCGCTTTCCAGCTACTTTTTACAATAGATCTTCCTATAAGGGTTCCTATAATTCCACCAGCAACCATATCACTAACCCAATGTTCGTGACTTTTTATATCTGATAAAAAAGTAATAGCCATTATACTATAAGGAATCCAATAATTATCAAATTCCATTTGAATTACTTTAGCTAAAGCAAAATAACCAGTTGCATGCATAGAAGGTAAACTAGTTCCTTTTGGGCTACCATATAAATAACCATCTCTGCTATTAAAAAAATCCCAATTATTATTGGTAAATGGTTCTGAAATTACACCATCAATTGGTCTGTTGGGTCTATTTCTACCTAAAATTGTTTTTAAAGACAATTGTGTTATAATTGTAGAATAAGCAATTGCTTTAAGTGAGTTTGCAGCAGCAAATTGCCCTTTTTCATTATTGGTAATTAAAGAACCCAAATATACCCCAATAATTGGATAGGTTAAGTAAGAGTTTTCTCCATTAATCCATACGTTTTTAGAGCTTCTTAAAAATTTAGGAGTAATATTGGGTAAGCTATAATCTATATTTGGTTCTATATTATTATGATAAAACTTAGTAGTAATTTTATCAGTAGCAATTAATCCTAAAATACCTGCTGTATAATAACCTGTTTTTTTCCAATCGTCAGAAAATTCTTTTCCTAAAAAAACAAAATCACTTGGTATTGTGTTAAAGCTTGTTTTAAATACATAACCAGCTGTTTGCAAGTGATTTCTATCAGATGTTTGATTTTGAGAAATTACAGAAATTGAAAAGAAAAATACGAAACAAGTTACTAAGAATTTCATTTTTTGATTTTTTATAGGATTCTTTTTCAGGATTTAAAAGTACAATTATTCAGTCATTAAATCAGAAAATGAATGTAAGTTTTCTTTTTTGCGAATAATTTCGTCAATAGCTTTCGTCGCTTTTTTAAGACGACTTTCTTTATTTCCTTTTAATAAAATGTAGTTACAATTGTGATCTTTTAATGCTTTTTCAAAGGCGTTAAACATTTCTAAACGTTGTTCTGGTCTATCTCTTAAATCATCTTCTTCCCAAGGTGTGTCTATGTAAGTTAAGAGATACAAATCATATTGATTTATTTTAGCTGCTTCATTAAGTTTATCATCAACAAAACCACCATAAAACTCCTGAGAATATACTTTGGTTTCTAACAAATCTGTATCGCAAATTAAAACTTTATCTGCTTTTTTTGCTAGTTTGTTTTCGAGTTTCATTTGTCCAATGGCTATGGGTAATAAGTCATCAGCTTTACAAGTTTTACGTTCATTATTCCACTTGTTTTGTAAATATTCTCTTGCAAATTCAGGAGCCCAAACCGTATTGTAATAACGAGCTAAATGTTTAGAAAGTGTTGTTTTTCCTGTAGATTCAGGGCCAAATAAAACAACTTTTACGATGTTAATTGGATGTTGTTTAAGCTTTTCTTCCATGCTAAATAACCTTGTATTGCAAGTATTGTGAAAATTAAATATTGCAAAGATAACATTCCTAAACCTCTGTATGCGTAAAGTGGTACAGTTATTAAATCAGCAAAAATCCAAAGCGTCCAGTTTTCTATTTTTTTGGTTGCCATAAACCACATTGCAGTAAAGAAAATACCTGATGTAAAAATATCTATATAATTTTCAGTTTTTATTTCGTAATCAAAATTGACATAGACAGCATAAGTAACTATCATCGTTAAAATAACTAAAACAAGACCTATTATTTTTTCTTTAGATGTAGTTCTAGTTATAGGTACTATAACTTTATCATTTTTAGTTCTAGACCAGTTCCACCAACCATAAATACTCATTACAGAATAATAGAAATTCATCATCATATCTCCAAAATACTCAGCTTTGTAAAGCAAGTAAACAGAAATTACAGTGGCAACTAAACCTGTAGGATACACTAAAATGTTTTCTTTTTTAGCAAACCAAACACTGGCAATACCAAATAAAAAAACAAGGGCTTCTAAAACTATAGAAAATGTAGGTGTATTTTTATAAGCATTTAAAAAGAAATCAAAAATTTCTGACATTATGTTTTTGGGTTTTTGTAAATCAAAAGTAAGAAGTTATTTTTTGGATTTACCAATCTTAGGAACTTTGTGGCTCAAAACTTTACAACTTATTTTAATACGCAAACACACAAGTAAAGCCTTCAAACTCTAAAAATTTTACAGTATAAGCATAGGTTTCTCCATTAAAACGGATTTCACCAGTGGTTTTTTCATCAGCAAATTTAAAATCAGCAACATAAATATCACGTAAAAAAAGTAGTTTTTTCTTTCCGTAAATTTTGTACAAACTTTCTTTGGCTCCCCAAACAATGGTTAGTTTACTAATTAAAGCATCAGCATTTGCAATGGTTTTATACTCTTCAATTGGTGTAAATTTATGAGCTATTTTTAAAATTTTATCACGTTGTTTTTCAATATCAATTCCAACTTCTGTTTGTGTAGAATAAATAATAGCTGTAAAATTAAAAGAGTGTGTAATCGAAATAAAACGTCCTTTATCTAAATGTGGTTTTCCAAATTCATCATAAATTAAATCAGCATCAGTTAAATTAATTTCTTTTAACAAATGCCTTATAGATAAAAATCCTTTTTGATGTAAATCAGATTTCATCGAATTAAATCTAATAAGATTCTTTTCGGTTAAAGAAATTCCAGCTTTTAATTCATCAATAGATTCTTCGATTTTCCAGATAAAAACTTTCGTTTCTGGGCTGATAGTTAATGTTTTGTAAAGAGCCATATATTTTAAATTCTATGTCGTAACTTTGCAGTCGCAAAAAACAGACAATAAATATACATAATATGAGCACAAAAACAGCTTACGTACCATTTAAAGTTAAAGATATTTCTTTAGCAGATTGGGGTAGAAAAGAAATTGAATTGGCAGAAGCAGAAATGCCAGGATTAATGAGTTTAAGAGAAGAGTATGGAGATTCTCAACCTTTAAAGGGAGCTAGAATTGCAGGTTGTTTGCACATGACAATTCAAACCGCTGTTTTAATTGAAACTTTACAAGCTTTAGGGGCAGAAGTTACTTGGAGTTCTTGTAATATTTTCTCTACTCAAGACCAAGCTGCTGCTGCAATTGCTGCAACAGGAACACCAGTTTATGCTTGGAAAGGGATGAACGAAGTAGAATTCGATTGGTGTATAGAGCAAACCTTATTTTTTGGTGAAGATAAAAAGCCATTAAATATGATTTTAGATGATGGTGGAGATTTAACTAATATGGTTTTAGATAAATATCCAGAATTAGCTGCAGGTATTAATGGTTTATCAGAAGAAACAACAACAGGAGTTCACAGACTTTACGAAAGAGTAAAAAACGGAACGTTACCAATGCCAGCAATCAATATTAATGATTCTGTAACAAAATCTAAATTTGATAATAAATATGGTTGTAAAGAATCTGCAGTAGATGCAATTCGTAGAGCAACAGATATTATGTTAGCAGGTAAAAGAGTTGTAGTTTGTGGTTATGGAGATGTTGGTAAAGGTACAGCTGCTTCTTTTAAAGGTGCAGGTTCTATTGTAACTGTTACAGAAATCGACCCAATTTGTGCTTTACAAGCAGCTATGGATGGTTTTGAGGTAAAACGTTTAGAAACTGTGATGGGTAATGCAGATATTATTATTACAACAACAGGAAATAAAGATATTGTAACTGGTAAACATTTTTCTGCTTTAAAAGACAAAACAATTGTTTGTAATATAGGACATTTTGATAACGAATTAGATATTGCTTGGTTAAACGAAAATCATGGTGATTCTAAAGTAGAAATCAAACCTCAAGTAGATAAATATACAATTGATGGTAATGATATTATTATTTTAGCAGAAGGACGTTTGGTAAATTTAGGATGTGCAACTGGTCATCCAAGTTTTGTAATGTCTAACTCATTTACAAACCAAACTTTGGCTCAAATGGAACTTTGGAATAATGCAGATGCTTACGGAAACGAAGTGTATATGTTACCAAAACATTTAGATGAAAAAGTAGCAAAATTACACCTAGAAAAAATAGGAGTAGAGCTAACAGAATTACGTAATGACCAAGCAGAATATATTGGTGTTACTGTAGAGGGGCCATATAAACCTGAGCATTATCGTTACTAAACTTTAGCTTTTAGTCGTTGGTAATTAGTGACTAATTCAATGAAATCTGTCATTCCCAACTTGATTGGGAATCCAAATAACTGCAAAAATCCTTTTAATTGAACTGAATGTATTTCAGTTTCATTGAAAGGGTTTTCTTTTTTCAAGTCAACTAGAAACGATTGTTGCAATCTCTTACATCGAAATCACGTTAATTATTTATCAACATACTTAATTAATTATATAATATCAAGAGTTAATTGTTAGGGAAAATTTAATGACAATAATCAAAGAAGTGCATCAGTAATATTAGTAATTCTGATATAGAAGTTGACAAGTTGAAAATTGAAGTATAATAGTTAATTTATAATCTACATTTTCTATTTAACATATCATTTCTAGATGGGTTATACCCATTGTTAGTTGCCCAAGCAAAACCATTCTCTAAACTAACAACTGAGAATAAATTATTTAAACCACAAAAATCCGTAAGATTACTATTAAAATTTATTGATATTTTACCATATCTGAACTTGTAATTTTCTAGAGGATTTAAATCAAGTAGTTTAGGATTTGTACTTATTATTATATCATGCCTAACATTATAATTTTCATTAAAATTGACATTTTGAATTCCAGTTAAATAGACGAGGTTGTCATTTCGAGCAATTGATATGTTATTTAATTTAGTAAGTGATTCTAGCCCTTCTAGCGAAGTAATGTTTTCATTATCAGTAATACTAACTGAACCAGCTTCTTCTAAACTATCAAAACCAATTAAATTTATAGGGTTGTTTTCTACTATAACAAAATCGGATACAGTTTTTAAATTATGTAAGCCTCTGTAATTTTCTAATAAAGTAAGTCCAATTATGTATAAAGAACTTAATGTTTTTATATTCTCTAACCCCTTGAGTTGTCTTAGTTTTTCGTTATTTTCAATCTTAAGAAATCTAACATTAGATAAACTTTTTAGTTCTAATGTCTTAAGGTTTGGATTTAAGTTTATATGAACATTAAATTTTACAGTTTCAAGGTTTTGAAGTCCCTCAACACTTTCTAAAGAATTATTAGAAGTTACAAAAACATCATATAAAGATTTTATTTTAATAAACCCATCTAGGTTTTTCAATAAAGGGTTATTAGTTATGGTTAAAATTAAATTCTCGTTGGTAGTTGTTAACTTTTGTAAACTGTTTATATTGTCGAGTTTAGTTTTATTAATTATTAACCTATCACCTTGAATTCGAATTAAATCAGATAATTTAGATATGTCTGTAATATCATTATCACTAACATTATTAGGGAAATTTCCAATTATTAAATCACCAGTAATTACGTTATAGCATCGTTTAGCGAATTCATTAACTTCATCTTGTGATTGCAAATGTACATCACCATCAAAAATTTTCTCTTCAGTAGTAAAAGAAAAAGTCTTAGTTAATGTTTTTTCATCAGGATTTATAGCGATAATTTTTCCATTATAATTGGTTAACCCCTTTAGTTCACCAAAAGTGAAATTGAGATGATTTGTTTTTTCAGCAACTAAAGAATCATTTAAAAAAACATTGTAAAGGATTTCTCTATTAATTGTATCTGTTGATTTTGTCCAATTAACACCAGAATAAATAGGATTTTTAGAATTTATTGAGATATTAAAATCAGACGGATAAGGAAAAGTAAAGGTTCTTAATGAAAAAACAGCTTTTGTCTGATTTCCTAATGAATCATTAGCAACAACTTCTCCTGAATAAAATGAATTCTCATTTAGGTTAGTGATTGTGTAGTTTCTACTGTAATAAATAGAGTCTTTTATCAATCTATTTTCAAGAAGAACATTATAATAAACTTTATCATTTTCTGGATCTATTGACTCAGTCCATTTAATTCTAGCTGTAGAAAAGTTTAAATTTTCTGTTTCAACTTCAAAACTAGTGGGAGATTCGTTAAATATATTTTCATTTTCACAACTTAGAACAACAGAAAATATAGTTATATATAGAAGTACTTTTAAATTTTTCACAATTAAAATTTATTTTTGTTCAAAATTACAAAAATGCAACCCACCAAAAAAATAGGATTACTTCTAGGACCATTATTATTTTTCATCATTCACTTTTTACCAATAACCTTGGTGTCCCAAAAAGGAGATGCAGTTATTGGAGTAGCTGTTTGGATGGTTGTTTGGTGGATTACAGAAACCGTAAATATTGCAGTTACAGCTTTATTGCCACTAATCCTTTTTCCACTTTTAAAAGTCATGCCAATTGCAGATGTTGGCGCAAATTATGGAAGTCCAATTATCTTTTTATTCTTTGGTGGTTTTATTTTGGCTTTGGCTTTAGAAAAAGTAAACCTACATAGAAGAATTGCATTAACCATCGTAAAATTAACAGGCACAACTCCAGAAAAAGTAGTGTTAGGTTTTATGTTAGCAACTGCTTTTATGAGCATGTGGATTAGCAATACAGCAAGTACAGTAGTTATGTTACCAATAGCAATATCAGTAATAAAATTGTTAATAGATGATAAAGATGGTTTTACTAAAGGCGATAAAAACTTTGCATTAAGTATTATGTTAGGAATCGCTTTTGCTGCAAATGCAGGTGGAATAGCAACAGTTATTGGTACACCTCCAAACTCGGTTTTAATTGGTTTATTAGAGAATCAATATAACATTCAAATCTCATTTTTAACCTGGATGAGTTTTGGTTTGCCTTTTTCTGTCTTAATGATAACTGCAGTTTATTTTGTTCTTGTAAAATGGATGTTTCCTTGTAAAGGAATTGTGTTTACATCATCAGCAAATTTAATTCATCACGAATTAGAGAAACTAGGTAAAATTTCATCCGAAGAAAAAAGAGTATTGGTCATTTTTGCAATCACCGTTTTTTTATGGATTTCAAGAACCTTAATTAATAGTGTTTTTCCAGGTTTAAAGTTGTCTGATACAATTATTAGTTTAATTGGTGCAGTTGCTTTATTTGCAATTCCTTTAAGCTTTAAAAAAGACAATTTCATATTAGAATGGAAAGATACTAGCAAATTGGCTTGGGGTATTTTACTGCTTTTTGGTGGTGGTTTGGCATTAGCAAAAGGAATGGCTTCTAGTGGTTTAGTTGCTCTAATTACAGATACAATTGCTTCTGGCGAGTTTAATGTTTTATTTACTGTTTCTTTGTTGATTGTTTTAATGCTTTTTATGACGGAATTAATGAGTAATGTGGCTTTGGTAGCTGTTTTAGCACCCATTGTTGCAGGTATTGCAATTGGGTTAAATATTCCTATTTTAAATTTGTTAATTCCTGTAACTATGGCAAGTAGTTGTGCCTTTATGTTGCCAATGGCAACTCCACCAAATGCAATTGTTTTTGCAAGTGGTTATGTAAAAGTAAATCAAATGGTTAGGGCAGGAGTAATTTTAAATGTTATTGCAGTTTGCTTATTGATTTTATATTATCAATTTGTAATTCCTCTTTTCTTTTGATAATTTTAAGTTGATGTATCATTAAAATCATCAATCTGAGCCTGTTTAAAATTTAAACAAGCACAGATTAATAAAGGATTATTTATCAGCTAAAAACTCAACTGAGTTTTTTTTTGATGTATTTACATCATTTTTAGAAATAGAAAAATTAGATTTTACTTTTATGATTATCGGATAAAATAATCCGATTGCAGATAAACATCCGCCTAAAAATAAGATGTTATTAATGTTTGTAAACGTATTGCCAGCTGTTAAAATTCCTAAAATAAGAATTACAGAAATGGGCAAAGAGAGTGCTAAAATTGATAAAGCAAAATTAGTATCGAATGTTTTTTCTGGTGTGTTTTCTTTTTCCTCTTTATTATTTACTGCAGAAATATGAGCAAAAGGCCAAAAACTAGCAGAACTTAAGGAAAAAGCAATCATTACCAAAATGTCTTTTTGTATTGTAATATCAGCAAAGAAAATGATGCCAGCAATTAAAAAGAGTGTAAAACCTGCTCTTAAAAGTAATAAAGAAAACAATTGAAAAAATTGTTGCTTTTTAAATTTTACAGCCAAACCTATAAAAAGAAGCACTAAAGGCGTCATAATATAACTTAATCTAGTTAATGTACTTGATAAAAAGTTCGGAATTTTATCTAAAGTAATGCCAAAGGAAACTAGTATTAATGCGACTATTATAAATAAATTTACAGGTTCGTATAACAATGTTTTTGCTAGAGATTTTAGTTTTGTTTTAAGCGAGTTAGCTTCAAAATCTGCATTTTTATAGTGCCATTTTAAGGCTACTAAATACAGCAGAAAGAGTACAAAAAATTTGTTTCCTAAATCAGCCATTGCAGCTTTTGCTAAAGATCCATCACCTAAAAACTCTAAAATAAATGGAAAACAAGACAAACCTGGTGCTAAAGATGATATTAATAACCTTGCACTTCTTCCTTTATCAGAATTCATTTTAATGCCAATTAGCGAGAGTAAAATAGGCGTAATTGCAAACAGAATAATGTTTAAACCTAATGCCAATACAGGAAAAAGGATTAGGTTACCATCAATTTTTACTTTTAAAAGTGCAATAAAAATGGTTGCAGGTAAAGCAATGGTTAGAATTAAACTTTTAATTCCGTTTGTTTCATTACCAACAGAAATCTTCTTTTTTAAAAGAACACCTATAAAGATAAAAAGTAAAAATGAAATGGATTTTTCTAAAGCTCCATCCATAAATTAGGCAAAAATTTCTGTGATTGCTTTGGTAAAGGTTTTCATTTCATCCATAGTACCAATACTAACTCTACACCAATCTTTGTCCCAAAATTTAAAAGCTCTTACAGCAACATTTTTACCATAAATTTCTTTTAAGAATTTTTTTCCTGTTATTGGTATTTCAAAAATAATAAAGTTGGTTTCAGATGGTAAATAAGAATAATTATTTTCTTTTAAATAAGACATTGTGTAATCTCTTGCATCTGCAATTTTAGTTTTACACATATCTAAAAAATCGGTATTTTCTAAACTGGTAGTTGCTGCAGCTATTGATGGACCAGTTATACCCATTCCACCTCTAGTAATTTCAGAAATAATATCTAAAGTTTCTTTTTTACCAATTGCATAGCCAATTCTTAAACCAGCCATTCCATGAATTTTAGAAAAAGTTCTGGCAACAATTACGTTTTTGCCTTCTGCAACTAAAGAATTCATAGAATCTTTAATTCCATTTTTAGACAATTCAATATATGCTTCATCTACAAATACAGGCACTTTTTCAGAAACTCTGCTACAAAATTCTTTTAATTTTTTTGCGTCTGTAATAGAACCAGTTGGGTTATTTGGGTTACAGATATATACTAGTTTGGTATCTTCATCAATACCAGCTTCCATTGCATCTAAATCGTGCTGAGCATCATCTAATAATTTATAAGATTTCCATTTACCACCTACAGATTTAGCAACTACAATTAAAGACATGTAACTTGGGTCTGCACTAACTACATTACCTCCATTTTGAAATAAAACCATAGCCACTTTTTCTAATAAATCAGAAGAGCCAGGTCCCATTAAAATTTGATTTGGGTCAATACCTTCGTTTTTAGCAATTTTAGCTTTTAAATTGGTTAGTGTTTTCCAAGAATATCGATTTCCGTTAAAAACTTCTTTTTGAAAAGCTTCTGCAGATTTTGGTGGTGGCCCATAAGGATTTTCGTTAGCTCTTAAAATAGTTAATGAAGCCTCTTCTTTAATTAAAGGAGGGGTAAACTCATTAAAATAATTGTTAGAATTGTATAAGAAAGTTCGGTTTTCTTTTTGAGCAGTTAATACATTGCTGCTCCAAATTTCGTGTGGTACAAGAGCTAAAGCGCCTAAAGTTAAAGTTCCTTTTTTTAACCAATCGCGTCTGCTAAAGTTTGTTGTTTTCATTAGTTGATGTTTTAAGAATTTACTGGTTTACAATTTATGAAAATCATATTTTTTTAAAGTATAGATATTTTAATATAAATCATAAATATTTAATTTTTATTGAATAATTTCTTGATATTTTAAATATTTACTATTAATAATTTTTTAATTAATTAAGATTTGTAAGTATACTGTAATTACTGTTTTATTGTTTTTAGATATTTAAATTTCTAGTTTTATAGCAAAAATGAAACTTTAAGAGGTATTTCTTGTATACTTACTTATCAATCAATATATTTGGTAAACCAATTTGGTCAACCAATTTTTAATTCCGTATATGAAATCCTATTTTTACTTATCTGTTTTTGTTGTTATTACCCTTTTTACATCTTGTAATAAAGTGGAAAATAACATCTTTGTTTCTAATGTTAATGAATTAGCTGAAGCTTTAAAAAGTGTAAAAGCTGGTGATGATATTGTACTTAAAAATGGTACTTATAAAGATGTTAATATTAAACTTATAGGTGAAGGTACAGAAGAAAATCCTATTACATTGAGTGCAGAAACTCCTGGAAAGGTTTTTATAGAAGGTGAGTCTAGTTTAGAGATTAGTGGAGATTATTTAAAAGTTAATGGTTTGTTTTTTAGAAACGGGCATTCACCAAAAACTAATGTAATTGCTTTTAGAACTTCTAAAAAAGATGTTGCTAATCATAGTACAGTTTCTAATTGTGTAATTTTAGATTTTAATAATTTACAAAGAGATCAAGATAATCTTTGGGTGCAGTTTTATGGTAAACACAACGAATTAAGTAATTGTTATTTGGCAGGTAA
Organism: Polaribacter sp. Asnod6-C07; assembly: GCF_045063625.1. NCBI lineage: Bacteria > Pseudomonadati > Bacteroidota > Flavobacteriia > Flavobacteriales > Flavobacteriaceae > Polaribacter > Polaribacter sp. Asnod6-C07. The sequence continues at coordinate 1,619,832 of NZ_JBEFOF010000005.1, forward strand.
AACAAATGGTGGGCCAACAGTTAGAGTAGATTTAAAAGGAAATCAGAGTATTAGAAATTATCATAAAATCGTTAACAATCATTTTGGCCCAAGACCTAGAAAAGGTGGTGCAAGAGGAGAGACCATTCAGTTAGGTAGTAGTTTTACATCAATGTCGCCAAGTAATACAACTATTGCAAATAATTTGTTTGAAGAATGTAATGGAGAGGTAGAAATTATATCAAGCAAAACCAATTTTAATATCATTAAAAATAATGTTTTCTATAAAAGTGAAGGTTCTGTGGTTACAAGACATGGTAATTATGTAACTGTAGATGGTAATTATTTTATTGGTGATGGTGTAAACGATCAATTTGGTGGAATTAGAATTATAAACACTGGTCATTGGGTAATTAACAACCTGTTTTATAAAATAAAAGGTAAGAATTTTAGAAGTCCGATTGCAATTATGAATGGAATTCCAAAATCGCCTTTAAATAGATATAACCAAGTAACAGATGTAGTTGTAGCATACAATACGTTTGTAGATTCAGATTCACCTTTTCAGTTTGGTGTAGGTACAAATATTGCACAAGCTGCTGTTTTGCCAAAATCTGAAATTAGATCTGCAAGACCTTTAAGAACAGAAGTTGTAAATAATGTAATTTATAATTCTAAAGGTGATTCAAACCCAATTATAGAACATGACAAAGCAGATGGTGTAACATTTGCAAGTAATATTATTGATAATAATGGAGTAGAATTTTCAATGAGAAAAGGGTTAGTTACAAAAGAACTTACGTTAAAAGATGTTGGGTCTGATATTTCTGTGCCAACCTCTGGTTTTGGTGATGTAGAACCTTATTCTGGTTTTGATTTCGATAAAATTACTAATGATTTATTAGGTAAAACAAGAGGGAATTCTAATCAAGTAGGTGCTATTTTAAGTGCTGAAAGTGTTAATTTAAATTTGTTAGATAAAACTAAATACGGTACAGACTGGTACTCTAATGAAATTGAAAAGAAAGACCCAGTAACGCATAATGTAGCAAATGTTGATGAATTAGTGACTAAATTAAAGGCTGCAGAAGGTGGTGATATTATCAATTTAAATGATGGAACTTATGCAATTTCAAAATCATTAATTATTGATAAATCAATTACAATTCAATCTAGTAATAAATCTGAAATTTTATATTCTGGTGATGAAAATACACCTGCAATACAATTACAGCCTTATGGAAAACTAGTATTGAAAAACATAAAACTAAAAGGAACAAATACACAATATGCTTTAGCTAGTTTAAAAGAAAATATGTCTAACCATTTTGGTTTAGAGGTTCTCGATTCTGAAATCAGTAACTTTAATTTTGCACTTAAAGTTTTTAAACAGTCATTTTCTGAAGAAATTACTTTTAAGAATACAACTATCTTAAACTGTAAAAACGGATTAGAATTATCCGAAGAAACAAATGATAGAGGTGATTATAATACCGAATTTTTAACCATTGATAATTGTACATTTAATAATGTAAAAGAAAATGTGATCGATTATTATAGAGGTGGTTATGATGAGTCTACAATTGGTGGTAATTTATTGGTAACAAACTCAACATTCACAGATTGTGGAGCATCAGAAAAAAATAGAATTTTGATTAATCACAGAGGAATTGTAAATGTAAAAATCAACAATAATGTATTTAAAAATAATAAAGTAAAATTAGTTGCTTTATTGTGGGGTGCAAAAAACAATACACAATCAAATAACACTGTTACAAATTCTGGAATTATAAAAACAGAAGAGAATTTGAAGCAAAAATTAATGTATTAATTAATTCTTTTAAATAAATAGTAAAATGAAAAAATCAATCTTAATACTTGCTGCTGTAACTGTATTTTTTGCTTGTAAGAACAATTCAAAAACAAATGCAGATAAAATTACTGATTCTAAAGAAGAAACAAAATACCCAAGTGATATTTTACCTTTTTTAGATGAATGGAAAATTCTTTTGGGTGATGGTACTTACCAAGATTCATTAATAAATTATAAAAAAGATGATTTTTTCTATGTAGAACATGATGGAAAAACGGATTGGGTGGTTTATAAAACACCAAATTCTGGTGTAACTTCTAGAACATCTAAAAACACAAGAACAGAATTAGGGCAAAAAGAACATTGGATTCCTGAGGTTGGTGGTAAATTAACAGGTACTTTAAAAGTGCAACACGTTTCTATTTCTGGTGATGCACGAGTTGCAGCTTCTTACTCAGTTGTTGTTGGTCAAATTCATAGTGATGAAGGTCATGAAAATGAACCAATAAAGATTTTTTACAAAAAATTTCCAGGTCATACAAAAGGTTCTGTTTTTTGGAACTACGAAATTAATACAAAAGGAGATAATTCTGGTAGATGGGATTTTTCATCAGCAATTTGGGGTAATGATATGTCTGTAGTTGGTAGTACAACAGATTCTTATCCAGCAGAACCAGAAGATGGTATAGAGTTAGGTGAAGAATTTAGTTACGAGATAAATGTGTACAAAGGGATTATGTATTTAACTTTTACAAGTGAAGGACATAAAACTGTAAAATTCACCAAAAACTTATTAAAATCAGATTTCTCAACAAAAGAAGAAGTGCCACAACAAATTTGGGATTTATATGCTGCAATTGGTAGAGATGGTATTGAAAGAGAGACTGCTTATGCAGGAGAGATTCAGTATTTTAAACAAGGTGCATATAACCAAACTAATGGTAAAAGTCCAGAAGATAATATTGTTTGGTATACAGGTTCAGAAACATATAATGGAGATATTGCAAAGCAATACGCAAACGGATGTTACTCAGAAGTATGGTTTAGAGAAGCTACTGTTGGTGCAAGTACGCAACCTATTCAATAAATAATAACTCAATAATATTATTGATTTCATATTTTATTAAGTGTTTAGTGTTCAAGTTTTTAATAAAGTGTTAATTAAATTTTGATAATTCAAATTTTATTGTATTTTTGGTAAACCAATGTGGTAAACCAGATTGGTGTATTAATTATTAACTATAAACTAAACACTTAATTATGAAAAAAACATTACTTTTTTTTGTTACTTTAATCAGTATCTCATTATTTGCGCAAGACCCTGTGATTTATAATGATACTTTTTCAGAGATACCAAAAGCAGAAGGAACTTCAGATTGCTCTTGTTCTTTTTGGATTAACAAAGATTTGGGAGATCAAGCTGAAACTTCTAATTGGAATTCATCTACAATTCAAGGGGTTAAATTTGACAATGCAGAATCTGATTTAATTTATCAAGAAGTTGCTGTATTAGCAAATACAGAATATAAATTAACCTACAGGTATAGAATAGGTGATCCAGATGATAATAGTGTAGAGAGTAAAATTGAATTTAGAATTTTAGCTGGTTCTGGATATAAAGCAGATTATACTCCAGTATATTATGATGATGCAACTACAAAGCCTACTTCTGGTTTTGGTTACGAAACTATTGCAGATGTTGAAAATTCAGCAAATAATTTAAAGGTAGAAGAGGTTATTTATCCTGGAGATGATGATGATTATATTGCGGAATTTACTTTTAATTCAGGTGATAATACAAGTATTGCTATCTTAGGTAGAGGAATAGGAAGACCAAATACTCCTCCTTCTGACGCAAGTGATAGTCGTCCATGGCAATGGTCTTCAGGGGATCAAGAAACAAGATTAGATTATATTAAATTAACTAATGAAAGTGATGTAGATAATGGAGGTTCAGATGATGTGGTTATTCAAAATGCTACTTTAGATCTAGTTGAAAGAGATGGTCAATCTGATTGTTCTTGTGCTGGTTGGCAAAATAAAGATTTAGGAGATCAATTAGAATCTTCAAGTTGGAATAGTAGCTCTTCTTTTGGTGCTAAATTTGATGAATTAGAGTCAGATATTATGTATCAAGAAATAGCAGTTTCTCCAAATACCAATTACGAGTTTACTTACTTATATAATTTTGAAGATAAAGCAACAGGTGACCCAGCTTCATCTTTAGATGTAAGAATTTTAGCAGGTGCTAATTATACTTCAGGTTATTCACCATCTTATCCTACCCCTTTTGCGGCTAGTTCAACTGGTTACGGATATACAGAGATTACTGTTACTGAAGATAGTAATAATAATTTAGCATCAGATGTTGTAACAGCTCCAGCTGATACAGATTTTAGAACAGGAACTTTAACTTTTAATAGTGGTGATAATACAAGTGTAGCTATTTTCTTAAGAGGAATTGGACGTGATGTAGCACCAAGTGATGGTAAAGATTATAATTGGTCTAATGGAAGTTCAGAGATTAGAATTGATGAAGTAAGTATTTCTGTTGTAGCAACTGCATCTGTAGATGATTTTTTCAATTCTGAATTAAATGTTTACCCAAATCCAGCAAAAGAATTTGTAACTATCTCAACACTTGAAAAAATAGATCACGTAGAAGTATTTAACTTGTTAGGTAAACAAGTAATTAAAACTTCTAAATTAAATAATAATATTTTAGATGTATCTTCTTTATCAAAAGGAGTGTATTTATTAAAACTTACAAGTGGTGATTCTGTAGCTACAAGAAAGTTAATTAAGAACTAACAATTATATTGAAAACTGAAAATAAGGACTCATTAATTTGAGTTCTTATTTTTTTTAAAAAAATTAAATGAATTACCACAAAGCGCTTTTATTTGTTCTATTAATTGCCTTTTCTTGTGGCAAACAAGAAAAAGTATTGGTTTCTGATTCTAATAGTCAACATCCAAAATTAATTCTTACTGCACAAGGTGTTAAAGATATTAGAGCACAGTTAGGTACTATTCCAATTTTTGATAATTCTTTACAAAAAGTAAAAGAAGAAGTAGATGCAGAAATCGCTCTAGGTATAGAAACACCTATACCAAAAGATTATTCTGGGGGTTATACCCATTCTAGGCATAAACGTAATTGGTTTATATTACAAAAAGCAGGTGTATTATATCAAATTTTAGATGATGAAAAATATGCAAAGTATGTAAAAGACATGTTAATGCAATATGAGGAAATGTATAAGACATTGCCTTTACATCCAAAAACAAGATCTTATGCAAGAGGTAAATTATTTTGGCAATGTTTAAACGATTCTAACTGGTTGGTATATGTAAGTCAGGCCTACGACTGTATTTACAATTATCTAACAGAAGAAGAACGTAATAAACTAGAAACAAATTTATTTAAACCATTTGCAGATCATATTTCAGTAGATAGTCCGCAATTTTATCAAAGAGTTCACAACCACAGTACTTGGGGTAATGCAGCTGTTGGTATGATTGGTTTAGTAATGGATGATGAAGAATTAATTCAACGTGCTTTATATGGTATTAAAGGTAAAGAAATGGATAAAACTGCCAAAGATGATGATGGTGGTTTTATTAATAAGTCTGGTAAAGCAGGTTTTTTAGCCAATATAGAAGAGCCCTTTTCTCCTGATGGTTATTATAATGAAGGTCCTTATTATCAAAGATATGCAATGTATCCTTTCTTAATTTTTGCAGAAGGATTGCATAATGTAAAGCCTGAGTTAAAGATTTTTGAATATAAAGAAGGTGTACTTTTAAAATCTATAAATGCACTTTTAAATTTATCAGATGCAGATGGTGATTTTTTTCCTTTAAATGATGGCCAAAAAGGTATGTCTTATTATACAGGTGCTTTAGTTACAGCTGTAGATATTTCTTATAAATATGGTAGTCAAGATGCTGGTTTATTAAGTATTGCAGAAAAACAGAATAGTGTTTTGTTAGATGATTCTGGCTTAGCAGTTGCATTAGGTATTAGAGAAGGAAAAGTAAAATCTTTTGAGAAAAAGTCAATTAATCTTTCTGATGGGCCAAAAGGAAAACAAGGTGGAGTAGGTATTTTAAGAAATCAAGACATGGAGCTTGTTTTTAAATATGCTTCTCAAGGTTCAAGTCATGGTCATTATGATAAATTATCTTACTCATTATATGAAAATGGAGAAGAAGTAATTCAAGATTATGGTTTAGCACGTTTTGTAAATATTGAGCAAAAAGGAGGTGGAAATTATTTGAAAGAAAATAAAACTTGGGCTAAACAAACCATTGCACATAATACTGTTACGCAAAACGAAACTTCTCATTATCAAGGTAAATATGAAATTGGAAGTCAAAATCATCCAGACTTACATTATTTTTCTTCAGATGATGAAAACGTGCAAATAGTAAGCTCTAAAGTTAGTAATACATATTCAGGTACAGAAATGCATAGAACTATGGCTGTAATCAAAGATCAAGATTTCGAAAAGCCATTTGTGTTAGATATTATGAAGGTAGAAGCTGAGAGTAAGAATCAATACGATTTTCCTTTTTACTATTTTGGGCAAGTTTTAGATGCAAATTTCGAATATAAAACACCTAAATTTTTAAAGCCTTTAGGTAAGAAAAATGGGTATCAGCATTTGTTTTTAGAAGGTGAAGCAAAAGCTACTAACGAAAACAGTAAATTCTCTTGGTTTAACAATAATAAGTTTTATACGTTAACTTCTATTACAAATAATAAAGACGAATTACTTTTTACAAGAATTGGTGCAAACGATCCACAGTTTAATTTACGAAGAGATCCTGCTCTAATTTTAAGAAGAAATAATGTTAAAAATACAACCTTTGTTTCAGTAATTGAATCACATGGTAGTTATAGTGCAGTTTCAGAATCTGCTTTAAATTCTAAAAGTAGTATTGTTAAATTACAAGTAATTTTAGATTCTGATTCTTATACAGCTATAGAAATAACAAGCATAAAAGGCAATACAAAATTATTTATTACATCAAATAAAAACGCTTCGAAAGAAGCAAAGCATACTTTAAGCATAAAAGGTAAGAACTATTCTTGGGTAGGAGCTTACCACTATAAACAAATTTAAATAAAAAAATAAAAAAAAATGAAACGATTTAGTGAAAAGTACGTCATCGCAAAAGACATGGAATGGGAAAACCTTGGTGGAGGAGTATCAAGAAAATTCTTGGGTTACGATAATCAAATCATGATGGTAAGTGTAAAGTTTGATGAAGGAGCATTAGGTTCTCCACATCAACATTTTCATACACAAGCTACTTATTGTGTTTCAGGTAAATTTGAGTTTGAAATTGATGGTGTAAAACAAATTGTAGAAGCTGGAGATGGTGTTTATATAGAGCCAAACTTATTACATAGTGCAGTTTGTTTAGAAGAAGGGCAATTAATAGATACATTTAGCCCTGTTAGAGAAGATTTTTTAACAGGTGATGGTCCATCTTATTTTGGAGATAAAGAATCATAAATTTTTTTTTGAACTTATACTTGAAGTTTCGAAATCAATAAATTTTATTCAACTTCAGGTAACAAATAAGATGATTTGTTAAAAAACGGGTCTCTTTTTTGATATATTTTGTTTTAAAGCTATAAAATTTATGAATTTTTTAACAAAAAAATTAATTTTTATAAAAAAAACATATATATTTGGTAAACCAATTTGGTAAACCAATTGAGTGATTCAAAGAATTTTTGTGTAAAAACAAATTTAATAACTAAAGTTTTGATTATAAACAAAACAATTTAAATCAGTTAACTATGAATTTAAAAATAAAATCAGTGTTTTTTGTAGTGCTTTTATTCTGTACATCTTTGTATGCGCAAAATGAAGTTACGATAAAAGGAACTGTTACTTCTCTGTCTGATGGAGAACCTGTTTTAGGTGCAAACATTATTATAGTTGGTACTAAAAAAGGAGCAAGTACAGATTTTGATGGAAAGTATACATTAAAAGTAAAAAAAGGAGATATAATTCAATTTACGTATTTAGGTTTCAAATCTAAAACCATTACATACTCTAATCAATTAACATTAGATGTAGCTTTAGAAGAAGATGCAGATGTTTTAGATGAAATTGTAATAGTTGGTTATGGAGATCAAAAACAGAAAAATGTAACTAGTGCTTTAACTAAAGTTTCTGGAGATGATTTACAAAACCAAGCAGTATCTCGTGTAGAAGATGCACTAAAAGGTAGAGTTGCAGGTTTAAGGATTCAAGTAGTTTCTTCAGAAGCTGGTGGTGATCCTAAAATTACATTAAGAGGGCCAGGTTCTGTAACAGGTTCATCTTCACCATTAATTGTGGTAGATGGTGTTATCTTAGGTACAGATTCAGATATTTTAGGTTCTATAGATAATAATAATATAGAGTCTATTAGTGTTTTAAAAGATGCTTCTTCAGTTGCTATTTATGGTTCTAGGGGTGCAAATGGTGTAATTTTAATTACACTTAAAAAAGGAGTTGTAGGTAAAACAACATTCTCTTACAATACTTTTACAGGATATAAGTACGCAGATAATAATGATAATTTTAATACATCTATTGCGCAAGAAAGATCTAGATTAAATGGTTTGCAAAGTACTGTTGATGCAATATCTACAACTAGTGCAAATTATGATAGAATTATTAATGATTACGAAACTGCTTATGCAGAATTAGAAGCTATGGATTTTATTGCTTCTTTAGGAAGTGGAGAAAGAAATTTACAAGATGAAGTCTTTGAAGGTGGTTTTATTAAAAATCATTCTTTCTCAGTAAGAGGAGGTACAGAATTAACAAGTTATTCAGCTTCATTAGGGTATTTAGATGATCAAGGTATTGCTGTTAAAGATAACTTTACTAAATATAATGTAAGAATTAAAGTTGATAGTAAATCAAAAAACAAGAAAATTAAATATGGTGGTAATCTTCGTGTAAATTACAACGATCAAGAAAAATTACCAGCAAGATTTACAGATCCTTTAAGACAAATGGGACATATTCCATTATACTTAAATGAAGAACACTTAAAATATGTAACACAATTTTCTACAGATGTAGGTGTATCAACAGATGCAGGTAAATTATTCGAAAATTTAGGTGTTGGTAGTTATGGTTTTTCTAGAGCTTTCGATCATGTTTTTACTAAAGATCCAGCAAACCCAAGATCAATATTAAGAGATCCTGTTACAGGATTACCTGTAGCTAGTCCATTAACCTCTGGAGGTTTAACATTGTCTACTACTAAAAATGTTCATCCTTTAGTTCACTTTTTAGAAAGATCTAGAACTAAGAAAAAATTAAGTTTAAACGCATCTTCTTATTTAGATTTTAAATTAGCAAAAGGACTTAATTTTAGACAAACTGTTTCTGGTGTTTTTAGACACAATAAATCTAATGAAGCAGATTATTTATATGGTCAAGAAAATAGAGATCAAGAAGCTTATCGTTTAGAAAGAAGAGACGAGTTAAACCAATTTACTTTCGAAACTCTTTTAAAATATAATAGAGAATTTGGTAAGCATGCTTTAAATTCAGTTGCTGGTTTTGAGTATATGGAGTCTCATAATTACAGACAAGAATCAGAAGCAGTTGGGTATACTAACGATTTTAATGATAATATTGCACTTGCAGATGGTGGAACAACATATACAGATAATGCAAGCGAAAAATTAGTTTCTTATTTTGGTAGATTAGATTATAGTTATGATGATAAATATTTATTTCAATTATCATTACGTAGCGATTCTAGTACAAGATTTGGACCTAATACAAGAACAGGATTTTTTCCTGCAGCATCTTTAGGTTGGATTTTATCAAACGAGAAATTCTTAGAATCTAATGATTTAATTTCTTTCTTTAAAGTTAGAGCAAGTTACGGTGTTTCTGGATCTAATAATATTTCTAATAACATTTTCGAATCATTATATAGATTCGAAGAAACATATAGCACAATTAGTTACAATGGGCAAACAGGTGTAAAAGGAACAACTTTAGCAAATCAAATATTAGGTTGGGAAAAGTTAATTGAATTTAACCCTGGTATAGATGTAACTTTTGGTAGAGGTCTTGTTAATTTAACTGCAGATTACTATATTAGAACTAGTGAAGATTTACTTTTATTAGCACCAGTTTCTGCAACTTATGGTACAGATAGTTGGTTGCAAAATCTTGGAGAGGTTCAAAACGAAGGTGTAGAGCTTGAATTAAGTTCTAGAATTATGAGAAAAGATAATTTCAGATGGAGTGCTTCTGGTCAGTTTTCATTAAATAGAAATACTGTAAAAAGTTTAGGAAACAATGAGCAAATTATTTCTAGAATAGATCAAGATACAAGACCAACAGAATTTATAGCAAAAGTAGGTCAGCCAATAACATCTTTTTATGGTTGGGTTTATGATAAAGAAATTCCATTAGAATGGGTAGATAATCCTTTTAATAGATTTAATAATGATTTTGCAGATGTTTATGTAAAAGATTTAAATGGAGATGGTATTATAGATGATGATGATAGAACAGAATTAGGTAGCCCTTACCCAGATTTCGAATGGGGTTTTAACTCAGATTTCTCAATATATGATTTTGATCTTTCTTTCCAATTTCAAGGATCTCATGGAGCAGAAGTTAGAGTGGCGGATTTAGATCAATTATATTATGCAAGTGAATCTGCAGTAAACGAAGTGTCTAATTTTCCAGATAGAGATTTAACAGTTCACAGAAGGTTTACAGACGACCATATTCAAGATGCATCTTTTGTAGCATTAAGAAATTTAACGGTAGGTTACACTTTTCCAGAGGCTATTACAGATAAGTTAAACTGTAATAAACTTAGATTGTATTTAACAGGAGAAAATTTATTATTCTTTACAGCTAAAGGTTATGAAGGTTTTAATCCAGAAGCACAAGGGCAAACATCTAACAATGCAAATACGCCTTTAACAGCTGGTTATCAAAGAGGAGATGGACCTGTAGTTAAAACAGTTTCAGCAGGTATTAACTTTCAATTTTAATTAATTATGAAAAATATATATAAAAATATAATAGTTTGTTTTTCTTTTATGACTTTATTGACAAGTTGTGAAACAGAACTAGACTTAAGCAACCCTACTGCACTTTCTTTAGAAGAGTTGTTACAAACAGACGATGGTTTTATTGCCTTAGCAAATGGTGTTTTAGATGCATATCAAAAAGTACCAGCTAATGAGTTCTATTTAACAGAATTAAGATCAGATAATTCAAGAGCAAATTCAGAAAATGGAAATTTCCCATTAATTAGTTCTTACAATGTAGATCCTAATAATGGAGATGTTGCAACATATTATTCTAATAATATGCATACAATTAAACATGCAAATACAATTATAGATAATCGTTTTTTAGCATCAGAAAGTCAACAATATGCTGTTGGTGAAGCTTATTTTATGAGAGCTTTATGTCACTTTAATTTAGTAAGAGCTTATCAAAATGTACCTTATATAGATAAAGTTTTAGATGTAACTACAGAAGAAGCTTTAGATTATCCTCAATTGCCAGAAGCAGAGGTTTATGCAAAAATTATTGCAGATTTTAAAACTTCTATTGCTTATTTAGATGGAGCAACACAAAACAAATATCGCCCATCAAAAGGTGCAGCAATTTGTTTAGCAGCAAAAGCATATTTAAGTCAACCAAGCCCTAATTATACAGAAGCAGAACTTTTATTAGCATCAGTAGTGCAAAATAATTCTGATTATAACTATGATTTGTTATATACTGATAGAGCAAACGCAGAAGATTTTGATGGAGATGGTATAGTTTCAGATAGTGAGTATTATGCAACTTTAGCAATTGATTTTGGAACTGTATTTGGAAATGATTATACAGGCGGATATCAAGAAGGAGAAATAGTTTTAGATGCAGATTGGTCTAATAATTCAGGTTTAGAGTTAAATGATGAAATAATCTTTTCAATTGCTTATGATTTAGTAAGTAGTGATAATTATGCAACTAGTGATAGTGGTTTAGATGATCAAGTAGAAACAGATTCTGAGTCTCATAGTTTTTCGATGACTTTACAAGGACCATCAAATGGTGTTAATATTGCAACTTTAGAACTTTTAGATGTAATGACACCAGTATTACAGCCTGTAAGATTTCCTGTAACTTTTGATGCAATTTCTTACAACCCAGCAGATATTACTAATGATACTTTTAATGCTAAATTTCCTACGGATGGTGAAATTGGTGATAATGACTGGATTGTTTTAAGATATGCAGATGTATTATTATTATATGCAGAAGCAATTTTAGCAGGTGCAGACTCAACTACAGATATTAGAGCAATTGATGCTTTTAATCAAGTAAAAGCAAGAGCTGGTTTAGAAGAAGTAGCTAACTTAACCAAAGCAGAATTATTAGAGGAGAGAAGAGTTGAGTTTGTTTATGAAAACCAACGTTTATATGATTTAGTTAGATTTGGAGAAGCAGATAATGTTCTTGGTGCTTTTTCAACAGCTAATAGTTTAAATTATACAAGTGGTAAAAAATACCTACCTTTTCCTCAAAGAGAAATGGACAATTTACCTAATTTTTATTCACAGAATAATGGATATTAAAATCGCTTAATTATGAAAAAATATTTAATAAATTTAAAATATATAGTTTTAGGGGTTTTTATATCTCTAACCTCTTGTGTAGACGATACTTTGCCAGATGTTGGTGATTTAGAGGATTTTACAAGCCCAACACCTTTTTATAGTGTTGCAGATGTCTCTTCTTCAGAGTTCGATTGTAATGATGTAGAATTAATTGCAAATTATGATTTCAATTTTCAAGCTGGTTCTAATTTAGCCGTAAATGGTACACAATATTTATGGTCAGTAACACCATCAGAAGGTTTAACTTTAATCAATAAAGATTTACCAGTATTACAACAATCAATAGATGCTCAATTATCTGCAGTAGTTGCTTTAGAAGCTGAAATTGCTAAATTAGAATTTAAGATTCCTTGTGAATCTAATCCTGATAAAGTAACTGTAATGGAAGCTCAAATAGCAGATTTAGAAATAGCTTTACAAGAAGCTGAAGATGCTGTTACAGATGAAGTTAAACAAAATGTTGCAGATTTAGAAGCGCAAATTGCTAGTTTACCAGCTGCAACTTTACAAGATCAAGAATTAATATTTTCTTTTCCTGGTCCAGATGTTTATACAATTGGTTTAACAGTAACAGATGAGCTTGGTAAATCAGAATATACAGAAAAAATAATAACGGTTAATCAAGCAGTACCAACAATACCAGTACCAGAAATTGCTGAGCCTGGTTTTGAAGATAACAGTTTATTTGACGGTACAGGAGATGGTAGAGCTTCTTGGGATGTGCCAAGTCCAAGAGTAAATTGGAATCCTTTTGGTCAAGATTCATTTTCAGGAATACAAATCAATACCAAAGTAGAAGGTGTTTTACCAGAAGGTACACAAGCTGCTAAATTTCCATCTGATGGTGGTAGAGTTGCTTATCAAGAAATTGAAGTTACACCAGGAGCAACATACGTGTTAACGTATTTTACAGGATTTAATGTAGATGTTTATGGTACAATGACTGTTTCTGTATTAACTCCAGAAACCTCTTCATATACAGAAGCTAAACAAGAAGCAAATATATTAGGTTCTAGAGTAGATAATAATGTGGGTAGAGTTGCAGATGTTTTCAAAAAACACGCAATTACTTTCGAAGCAGGAGAAAATGAATCTGTTATAATTTTTGCAACTAATACAGGTGTAGAAACAAGATTAGATTTATTTGATATCGTTGTTAAACAATAAATAGTTTTTAAAATTTTATATTATGTTTTATAAATTAAATAAAAAATTCAATACAAGTTTCGCTCTAATATTTATGATGTTGTTAGGCTTTCTTTCATGTACTGATAATGGTTATGAAGAGTTTGTGCCACCAACAGGTAATATAAACGATATTCAGCCAACAACACTTTTTACGTCAAGTACTAGTGCTGATTCTAATTTAGAATTAGTGTTTAGAAGTTATTCTACAGATGCTATTTCTTATGCTTGGGATTTTGGTGATGGAGGATCATCAACAGAAGCAAACCCAGATTATACATATACAACAGGTGGTTTATATAAAGTAAACTTAACAACAACAAGTTCAGATGGCTTAATAGCTATAGATTCTGCTCAAGTTGCACCTATTTATGCAGATTATAGTTTTTCAATAATAGATTCTCAAGTTACTTTTGATAATATGAGTACTGGAGTAAGTTCATTAGTTTGGGATTTTGGAGATGGTTCTACAGCTTCTTGGGAAGCTGCAGATGGTTTAACAGACCCTAATTATAGTCCTGTTCACACCTATGCAACAGCAGAAACTTTTGATGTAACACTTACAGCAACAACTTTTTTAGGTAAAGAAGTAACAGTTACTAAAAAAGTAGAAGGTTTAGTTTTAGCAGCAATCCCAGATTTTAGTTTTACAACAAGTTCTTTAACAGCTTCTTTTACAGACGCTTCTCTTTTAGCAATATCTTATAGTTGGAATTTTGGAGATGGAAACACATCAACAGATCAAAATCCAGTACATACTTTTGCTACTAGAGGTACTTATGATGTAACATTAACAATTACCAATAGTGCTAATGTTCCTAGAAGTATTACTAAATCTGTACCTGTAGGTGGTGTAGAACCAACATTTAAAGCAATTGTTTTAAATGGAACTGCAGATGATTTTCAAAATGAAACAGGAGACAATGCAGATGCTTGGGATATGACTCCAAATAGTACAGTAAAACTCGATTCAGATGGTGGGGCTACTTCAGATAGTCCTTATAGAGCTTTATGGTATAATTCAGATTTAGATAGTTGGTTAGATACTGCCTTTGGTGATAATAGCGAACAACCAGGTTCATCTAGTGATGGTAATAAATTTGCAGGATTAGGAGATAGAGGCGTAAAAATAAATGAAGCAAGTCGTCGTTTATACCAAGTAGTTACTGTAGAAGTAGGAGTAGAGTATACCTTTACTATCGATTCACGTTCTGAAGCTGAAGGTGTAAATACAGAAGTATTTATTTTAAATAATGAAATTACAACAGAAGATACTATTAATACAGAAGATCAAAGAGATAAGAATGCAGATGCATATTTATTAATTGATAATGATTTTAATTCATCTAAATCTTCTTCTTCTAATGATACTTTTACTACGAATACTTTTACATTTAAACCTTCAACAACAAAAGTTGTAATTTATGTTAGAGCTTTAAACGCTATTGATGGTTCAAATGAAGTATTTTATGATAACATAGATATCATTACACCAGGGTTTTAATATATTACATATCAAAATTCTATTTATCTTTGCAGATTTTAATTAAAATATAATTATGAAGTTAGACATACTTACAAAATCAGAAAACTCTGATGTGCAGAAGGAAATTATTTCTAAAATAAAAGATTTAATAAATTTTAAAAATTTAGAACCTGGAGATAAACTTCCTTCTGAAAGAATGCTATCTGAAAAATTTGAAGTAAGTAGAAGTAGTGTAAGAGAAGCTATACAAAGACTAGAATTTTACGGTTTATTAAAATCTATACCTCAGAGTGGAACATTCGTAGCAAATATTGGTGTAATTGCTATGAATGGAATGATTGAAGATATTTTAAGGTTAAATGAACCAGGTTTTAAATCTTTAGTGGAAACAAGAATTTTATTAGAATTAAAAACGGTAAGACTTGCTGCTACAAGAAGATCAGAAGCAGATTTAGTAAACTTAGAAGAAGCGTTAAATGCTTATAGAGATAAAGTAATTAATGGAGAAGATGCTGTGCAAGAAGATTTGTTATTTCATTTAGCAATTGCAAAAGCAAGTGGTAATAGTACTATGAATACTTTTATGTTAATCATTACTCCAGAAATTATTACAAATTTTCAAAAACATCATGTTTGTGATGCGGGTCTTTCTCAAAGAGGTATAGGAGATCATCAAGCTATTTTCGATGCAATTAAAACACAAAATCCACAATTAGCAAAGCAAAAAATGAAAGATCATTTTAAAGAACTTTATAGTTATTGTTATAACATAGAATAGTGTTTATTAAATAAAAAAACGATTTATAATTTTTTAAATAAAATCTAAAAAAAACTTTTTTTTAGGTAGTAGTAATTAATTTAAAAACAGTAAATTTGGTTTACCAAATTGGTTAACCAGAAATTAGTATAACATTTTAGATGATAAAAGAATGAAAATTAAAGGATTACGTTGGTGGATAATTGGATTAATCTTTATTGCCACAGTTATTAATTATATAGATAGAACTGCATTTGCCCTTCTATGGCCACAAATGGGTGAAGATTTAGGGATGAATCAAGAAGACTATGCCTTTATGTTCAATATCTTCTTAGGATGTTATGCTTTAGGTAAATTTGCTTCTGGTAAATTATACGATTCTATTGGTACAAGACTTGGTTTTACAGTATCTATTATAGTTTGGTCTTTAGCTTCTATTTTTCATGCTTTTGCACGTGGAGTAATTACTTTGTCAATTTTTAGAGGAATGTTAGGATTAGGTGAAGCTGGTAATTGGCCTGGAGCTGTAAAAAGTAATGGTGAATGGTTTCCTGTAAAAGAAAGAGCAACTGCTCAAGGTATTTTTAACGCAGGTGCATCAATAGGTAATGTTATTGCTCCTTTTATTATTGTTTTTTTATATACTCAATTTGGTTGGAAAACTACATATATTATTTTAGGTTCAGTAGGTATGTTATGGGTAATTCCTTGGTTATTTTTAAATAAATCAACTCCAGAAAAACACCCTTGGGTAACACAAGAAGAAAGAGATTTAATAATGTCTAGTAGAATAGACAAGGTTGAAACAACAGAAGTTAAGCAAAAAAGTTTATCAGTATTAAAAATATTGAGTTATAAACAATCTTGGGGAGTGTTATTATGTAGATTCTTCATTGAACCAATTTGGTGGTTTTTTGCAGCTTGGATGCCAATTTATTTAAATAAAACTTTTGGCTTAAGTATAGAAGAGATTGCTGCAACAATGTGGATTTCTTATTTAATGGCAGCAGCAGGAAGTATAATTGGTGGTTGGTTTACAGGTATTTTAATGAAAACTAAATCTGTAGATGCATCAAGAAAAATAGCAATTAGTGTAGGAGGATTACTTGTCTTTTTAGGTTTTGTTGGTATTATTCAGTTTGTAGGTGAAGATAACTTTATGACCTTTATTTATTTAGCAGGTTTAGTATTGTTTGGTTTTCAGTTTGCGATTGGTAATGTACAAACTATTTCAAGTGATTTATTTAGAGGTCCTTCAGTAGGTACATTAGCAGGTTTAGCTGGTACAATTGCAGCAGTTTCACCAATGATAATGAACTGGTTTATTGGTCAAATAACAAAAGGAGGTTCTTACACACCTGCCTTTATCGCAATTACTCTATCAGTAATATTAGGTGTGTTATCTATTTTCTTCTTTATCAAAAAAATAGAGCCAGTTAGAAAAACAGCAGAATAATCAACAAAAAATATTAGTAAAAAAACAATAACAAACATTAAAAAGAATACAAAATGAGTACAGTACAAGGAAAAGTAGCAGTAATTACAGGTGCAACTGGAGGAATAGGATTTGAAGTAGCAAAAAGATTAGGTAAAGATGGATATACAGTTGTTTTAAACGGTATTGAAGATGAAGCTGGAGCTGCAAGAATTAAAGAACTTACTGCAGAAGGAATTACAGCAGAATATTACGGTTTTGACGTAACTAAAGAAGATGAAGTAACTGCAAATATTACTACTATTGGAGATAAATATGGTAAAATTGATGTTTTAGTAAATAATGCAGGTGGTTTAGGTGGTAGATCTAGATTTGAAGAAATGACTACAGAATTTTATAGATTCGTTATGGCTTTAAATTTAGATTCAGTTTTCTTTGCATCTAGAGCAGCAATTCCTTATTTAAAGAAAGGTGAGAATGCTACTATTATAAACTATACTTCTAATGCAGGATGGAATGCAGGTGGACCAGGAGCAGGAGTTTATGGTACTTCTAAAGCAGGAGTTCATGCAATAACTAGAGCATTAGCAAAAGATTTAGCAGAATACGGAATTAGAGTAAATGCAGTATCTCCAGGTACAATAGATACTCCTTTTCATAAACAAATTAAATCTACAAAACCAGAAGTTTTTGCTTCTTGGAAAAATAACATTATGTTAGGTAGATTAGGTCAGCCAGAAGATGTTGCAGGTGTTGTTTCATTTTTAGCAAGTACAGATGCAGCTTTCTTAACAGCAGAAACTATTCAAGTTGGTGGTGGTCAAGCCTTAGGAATCTAATAAGTTTTTATATTTTTTATTACTTTAAAGCCATTTTGTTTTAAACAAAATGGCTTTTTCTATTATCCCTATTTAAATTTATTATTACTTCATATTAGCCTCTAATTTTAATTATATCCTTTAAATATAATTACTTGTTTTTTCTTTACTTAACATTAAATCTTAAGAATTTTTCATTTTTTCTTTTTTAATGTTTTTAATTGTCAAATTCTCTTTTTAATTGCTTGTTTTTACCAACTTGTTATAACGAATCTTAATATTTTATGAAATAATTAACAAAAAGCTTTTTTATTATAAAATATGTATATATATTTGGTAAACCAAACTGGTAAACCAAAATGGACAGCCAATTAACTTTAAAATAGATACCTGCGTATGATGAAAATTATTTAATTAATTATAAACAAAAAAACAATAAACAATTAGGGTAAGAATTTACTTATCCAAAAAAAACTAAATCTAAATTATCAGATTCAATCACAAAATAATCAAGATAAAAATTATTAAAGTAAATAAGATTTTACTTTAGTTTTTTTCTTTTTTGATTTATTCTGTAAACCAAAGTTCATTCATAAATGCTGAATGAAGTTCATTTTTAAACATAAAATAATATTATGAAATTAAAATTAAAAATAACATTATTGCTTATAATGTTAGTAAATATCTGCTCTTATGCACAAGACAGTTATACCGTAAAAGGTACTGTAACATCACAAGCAGATAACGAAGTTCTTCCTGGGGTTACTGTTATTATACAAGGAACTACAAAAGGAACAGAAACAGATTTTGATGGAAATTTTTCTATTGAAGTTAAAACTGGAGATATCCTAGCTTTTTCTTATTTAGGTTATTCTCAAAAAACAGTAACAATAACTAATCAGAAAACAATAACTGTAAGTTTAGCAGAAGATGCTAGTGAGTTAGATGAAATAGTTGTTGTAGGTTATGGTACTCGTAAAAGATCTCAAATTTCGGGTGCAGTTGCAAAAATTGGTGGTGCAGATGTTGCTGCAGTACAAGTTGCACGTGTAGATGATGCTTTAGCTGGTAAATTATCAGGGGTTTTAATTCAGAATCAAGATGGTTCACCTGGTGCTGCTCCAAAAATTCAAATTAGAGCTGCCTCTTCAATATCAGGAGCTTCAAACCCATTGATTGTTGTTGATGGTTATCCTATTTCAGGAGGTTTAGAAACAATTAATCCAAATGATATTGAAAGTTTAGAGATTTTAAAAGATGCTGCTTCTGCTGCAATTTATGGATCTAGAGGTGCAAATGGTGTTGTTTTAGTAACAACTAAAAAAGGTAAATCTGGTGAAGCTAAATTTAGTTATAACACTTACTTTAGTACATCTAATAAATATAGAGATAATATTCTTATGTCTGGTCCAGAATGGGCTGCTCATTCTAGAGAGCAAATTGCTGCAGGTAATTGGGATGCAACTGTTGCAACTCAAGACCCAGCTTTCTTAGAATATAGATTAAGTGCTTATGAAGATTCTCCTGGTGCAATTAGTCCAGAAGACTGGTTGTTTCAAACAGGTATAACTCAAAGTCATGACTTTAGCGTAAGTGGTGGTACTGATGATACAAAATATTTTGCTTCAGTTGGTTACCAAAATGCTGAAGGTGTTGTAATTACACAAGGTTTTGAGAGAATGAACGCACGTCTTAATGTAGATGCAAATTTAGGAGATAAGTTTAAAGCTGGATTAAGCTTTAATGGTTTTGTATCTGATAGAGATATTTTAGCTCATGATATGAGAGATTTATTAAGATCTTATGGTGTGCATTCTATTTATCATACAGAAGAATCTATTGCTTTTGTACAACAATTAGACCAACAAGCACAAGCTTTAGGTTTAGCTGCTTTTGATAGTGGTTATAGAGGTTCTGGTTATGAAGCAAATAGTATTTATAGTTTAGAGCCAGGTATGGCTGCTCAAGATTGGCATTATGGTAGAGCTAACAATGGTATTGGTGGTTCTGGTGATGCAGGTCCTGCTGCTAAACTTGATAATGTAGATAGCTGGCAAAAAACATTTTTTGGAAATGTAAGTGGTTATTTACAATACAATATTATAGAAGGTTTAAATGTTAAAACTGTTTTAGGTGGAGATATGAAAGATACTCAAACCTATGCACACAGATTATTAGGTTATGATTCTAGAGCAAGAATAGCTCAAACTTTTATGGATCAAGCTGACTTAAAAGTTTCTTCTGTATTAAGTGAAACTACTTTAAGTTATGCTACTAAAATAGGTAAACATGATATCTCTGCAGTAGCAGGTGTAGAATTTCAAAACACAAGATTTATTGGTACAAGATTAGATGGTTCTAATGTGCCAGATGAAGCAGTTTTAAACTACAATTTATTCGATCCTGCAGACATCGTTGTTACAGAAACAGATGAAACAAGAGTAAGAGAAAGTGTATTTGGTAGAGTTAACTATTCTTACGATGATCGTTTTTTACTTTCAGCTTCTTTAAGAAGAGATGGTGATTCTCGTTTTGGAGCTAATAAAAAATATGAAACTTTCCCAGCAATTTCTTTAGGTTGGAATTTACATAATGAATCTTTCTTAAAAGAAAATGAATTATTAAGTAGATTAAAAGTAAGATTTAGTACAGGTTCTTTAGGTACAACGTCTTTCTTAGGTTCTTACGATTCTTTAAGTCTATTAGACCCTTCTGCTACAATTTATGGTACAGGATTTTTAATTCCTTCAAATTCTCCTAATCCAGATTTAACTTGGCAAACAAATACTGAGACTAACTTTGGTGTAGATTTTGGATTTTTAAATAACCGTTTTACTTTAGGTGTAGATTATTATACATCTGATATTCAAGATATTTTAATTAACCAAGCTCAATCAGAAGTTTTAGGTAACCCTTCTTCTATTCTTAATGTTGGAGATGTTGAAAGTTCAGGTTTAGAATTAGAAATAGCTGGTAGCTTAATGAATACTGAAGATTTCTCATGGAATGTGAGTGCAAACTTATCAACAGTTAATACAGAGATTACTTATTTAGGTGGTTTAGATGAATTACCGCAACAAATTTTTGGAATTAGTGGTAGAGGACCTGTATTTAGAAACTACGTAGGTGGTGGAATTGGAGAAATGTGGGGATTAGAAACTATTGGAGATGTAGAAATGAAATACTTAGCTGATGGTACAAGACACCCTAATAATGCATCTGGTGAATCGTATGTAGTAGACCAAAATGGTGATGGTGTAATTGATAGAACAAGAACAGTTGCTGATGGTGGAGATTTAGTTCAAATTGGTCAGAATACACCTGATTTTTACTGGGGTATGTCTCAAAACTTTAGATATAAAGATTTCGATATGTCTTTCCAATTACAAGGTTCTCATGGTGCAGAAGTTTATAATATAGATCCACTTTATTATGGTTCTCAATGGGGAGGTAGATTAACTAGTACATTTGATGCAAATAGCGATGGTATTGCAGATCATAATGGAGAACACTATACTGCAAACAGAAACCAAACAGATGCTATGGTTCAAGATGCTTCTTATGTAGCATTAAGAAACTTAACTATAGGTTATACGCTTAATTCAGATGTAACAGAGAAAATAGGATTCAGTTCTATTAGATTTTATGGAGCAGCTACTAACTTATTATATTTAATGGGTAGTGATTATACTTCATACAACCCAGAAGGTGTAAATACTACAGATCCTACAGTGTATGGTGCTCAAGTTGGTGCTAGTCCAGTAGTAAGAAGTTTCACTATAGGTTTAAATGTTAATTTTTAAATAAAATAAAATGAAAAAAATATATATATTATTAACATCGTTGTTTATCGCAACAGCATGTTCAACAGATTTAGATCAAGCTCCACCAAATTTAGCAAGTGCAGACTCTTTAACTGATTTTGAAGGTGTTTTGAATGCAGCTTATTACTATCAATTAAGTAGTGTTACTCCATTAGCAGTAATGGGTGAATTTAGATCAGATAACGCAGTAATGGACGAGGCTCCATATACAGAGTTTGATGTTTACACAAATAATTTGACAACAATGGAAGACCAGTTTTTTGGTCCATTATATACTGCAATGTATAAGTCTATTTTAAGTGCAAACAATGTTATTGAAAACTCAACAAATGCAACACATATTGCAGAAGCTAAGTTTTTAAGAGCTTTATCTTACTATAAATTAGTAAAATCTTTTGGAGCTGTTACAGTTAATTTATCTGCGGCACCAAGTTTAACAGATACATCAATTTTAGCTAGAACACCTGCTACAGATGTTTATAACAATGTTGTTATTCCAGATTTAAATGATGCTATTGCAGATTTATCTGCTACCATAGATAATGGTAGAGCATCTAAATACGCAGCACAAGCTTTATTAGGTAAAGTATATGCAGCTATGGGTAATTATGCTAGTGCAGAAACGCAACTTGCAGCTGTTGTAAACGGAGCTTCTGGAGCTGGAATTGCTTTAAAAGATGACTTTAGCGAAATATTTGGAGCTGATAATGAAATAGAAAATTCAGAAATTATTTTTTCTACTCAAGTATCTAGTTCTATTGTAGATGAATATTCTTTTGGTTCTGACTTTTGGAACTGGTTTGTAGGTGATGATTCTAAAGCAGATTTTCCTGTAGATCCAGATTTAGTTGCTGCTTTTGATGCAAGTGATGCAAATGGTGGAGGTACTGATTTAAGAAGAGCTGTTACTTTAAGTGATGCTGGTACTACTGCAATTAAATTCCCTAAAGAAGGAGATCTTGGAAGTGAGCATGATTGGATTGAAATTAGATTAGCAGACGTTATTTTATTATATGCAGAAGCATTAAATGAAAACGGAAGTACTGCTGCTGCTGTTACTCAATTAGACAAAATTAGAAATAGAGCAGGGTTAAATAACTCTACAGCATCTACTCAAGCTGAAGCTAGAACTGCAATTTTAGAAGAAAGAAGATTAGAATTAGCTTTTGAAGGTAAAAGATGGGATGATTTGGTAAGAACCAATAGTGTTAATGCTGAAATGGGAACAACTGTAAATAGTGATTATTACTTATTTCCAATTCCGGTTTCTGAAATATTAGCAACTGGTGGTGTAATTACACAAAATTCTGGATATTAATTTTATTTGATTTGTTTATATTAAAAGTCGTTTTGTAATTTTACAAAACGACTTTTTCCTTTTATATAAAATATTAGTTATGAAAAATAACAAGGCAATTATTTTTATGATATTTAGTGTAATTGCTTTTGCAATTATGAATGCAGTTGTTAAATACTTATCTGCTTTTAATGTATATCAAATTGTCTTTTTTAGATCTATAGGTACTTTGGTTTTTACGTTACCATTAATTTTAAAATCTAAAATTCCACTTTTAGGTACCAATAAAAAGTTATTATTAACACGTGCAATTGTTGGAGTAATTTCGTTAACTTGTTTTTTTCAGTCTTTAAATTATTTACCTGTAGGTACTTCAGTTTCTTTAAGGTATACATCACCTATATTTGCAGCCATACTTGCATTTTTTTTATTAAAAGAAAAAATTAAAACCATTCAATGGTTTTTGTTTTTATTAGCTTTTGTAGGTGTTTTAATGATAAAAGGTTTTGGTGCAGACGTAAATACATTAGGTTTGATATTTGTATTAGTATCTGCCGTTTTTCAAGGATTAGTTTTTGTTTTAATTCGTAAAATTGGTAGCAAAGAACATCCTTTGGTAATTATCAATTATTTTATGGTTACCGCTTTTGTATTTGGCGGATTAATGTCTATCAACAATTGGATAAACCCAAAACCAACAGAATGGCTTTTATTACTAAGTTTAGGTGTTTTAGGTTATATTGGTCAGTTATATATGACCAAAGCTTTTCAGACCAATGAAACCAATCTTGTTGCTCCTCTTAAGAATTTAGAAGTGATTTTTGCTATAATTATAGGTGCTTTTTGGTTTGGAGAAATCTATAATTTATTAACACTTTTAGGTGTTTTTCTAATTCTATTTGGTTTAGTTTACAATATTTACATCAAAAGAAAAAAAACACATCAAAAATAATAGTTTTACTCTTTTAGTAAACCAATTGTATCAATATCATTATTTTCTTTTAGCAAAACAGATTTTTTACTTGGTATAAATAAATCGTCCTTTTCCCATTTTGGGTTCTTGTATAAAAGATTCTCTTTTTTAGCTCCTTTGCTTATTTTTACAAAACCACTATTGTAGATTAAAGAATTGGTTATAAAATTGAATTTACCTTTTAAGTCTATTGGTGTTTGAGTTTTATAACTGTTTTCAAACACAGAATTTTTAATTTCTACAATTTGAATTCCATTAGTTTTTAAAATTTTCCCTTTTTCTTCATTAAATACATTGCTAAAAATGCAGTTTGTAACTATTAATTTACCTCCTGGAAGATCTTCTAAAGGGGTAGTTCTAACATAATTTACTGCAGCTTCTTCAATATCTTTAAAAACACTGTTTTCTAAGATTATAAAGTTTGCATTATAAAAACCCATAACATCTTTATCGTAAGATAAATTTAAGCCTCTATAACTGTTTTCAAACTTAGAGTTCACAAAGCTTAAGGTATCTGCTTTAGTGCCATTATATGCCTTAAAAATAGATCCTCCATCTTTGTTTGTAAAGTTTTTGAATACAACATTATTTACAAATAAATTATAAAGACCTTTTTCTTTTTTATCTGGTGATACAATTGCATACTTTACATTAGAGGCTTCACCATCAATAGTAACATTTTTTAACGTTAATTTTGCGCCTTCGTTAACTCTAAAAAAATAACTCAAAGGTTTCTCTAAACCATCTTTAGATTTTAAAATAGTTGCGCCTTCTTTATCACCAATAATCGTAATTTCTTTGCTAATTTTTATTGTTTTTTCAGCAACATACTCTCCAGCATTTAAACGAATTGTAGATCCAGGTGCAGCTTTATCTATGGCTTTTCTTAAAGTTTCTGTACCAGGTTTTACTGCAATATCAGCAGGTTTAATAATTGGAGCTACTATATCTGGTTTCCAACCTGGACCAGCTCTTAAACCTAAGGCTTTAGGTAATTTTGTAGCATCTAAATTAAAAGCACCAGCATTAAAAATTTGTCTAACAGCTTTTGTAATATCTCTTTCCGGACTTTTATCATTTTTAGAAACAACCAATAAATCTGGATTTTGTTTGGTTGGAATTGGAAAACTCTTAATTTCTTTCCAGTCTATTTTTGTGTTTTTAAACCCTTTTACAGGAGCTCCTTTAGCATCAATATAATTATTATTAAAATTGATGTTAGCAGTTTCATCTACAAATAATACGTTTTCTGATGCTGAACTATGATAAAATATATTGTTAGCAAAGTTTACATTTTTAGGTGATAAAGATTTTTCATCATCTTTACCTTCACCAAAAGCAATTGGTCCAGAATTTATAATTGTATTGTTTTGAATATCTACATTATTTACTTGATGGTATCTGTTTAAAGGCGAATTTGGAACACCGTTCATCAATACAAGAGAACCTCTATAACCATCTCCTAACAAACCAACCATTAAATTATTTCTGATGATATGCCCTGCATTTATAACTCTAATTCCACCAGTTTTAGAAACTCCGTTTCCTAAAAAAACATTTCTTTCTACTAAAGCATTATTTCCATGACGTAAGGTTAAGCAACCTTTACTACCCACAAATAAATTATCTCTAAAAATATTATCACCAGATTTGTTTGATATAATTTCGATTTCGCCATCACAATTGGCAAAAATATTTCTTTCTACAATTGTTTTAGAAGATTTCATTGAATTTGCACTTGTACCAATTCTGATAGTTTCTCCTCCATTTGTACCTAATTCAGGTCTAGATCCGAAGAAATTATTATCGATTTTATGATTATTTTCAATATGTTCTTCGCCTTTTAACCAAACTACAACAGTAGTTCCAGGGCTTGTTTTACCAGTAAAATTATTATGATCTACTCTGTTATTTTTTCCCCAAATATCTACCCAATGATCTTTAATTCCGTCTGCAACTTTATAATAAGAAATAGTAGAATTTGCAAAACGACAGTTGTTTGCAAAGGTTTTAGAATCTTTACGAAACTGAACAACAGATTTATAATTAGAATCACCGTCTTTAAACCACAAACCGCTTACAATTACATATTCGCCATAAATATTTAGAGTAGAGTTACCAGAAATGATAACTTCTCCTGCAGTTTCTGCCTTTACAACAATTGGGTTTCCATCTACACCATTACCAAAAGCGTTTATTTTTACATCTTTCCAAATTCCATTTTTAAGAATTATGGTTGTACCTGGAACTGCATTTTTAATAGCAGTATTATATTCGCTAATGTTAGAAACTAAAGTTTCTTGAGCATTTGTTTTTAAACTGGTTAAAGACAATATTATGATTAAAATTAGTGCTATTTTTTTCATATATCTATAAGTTTTACTTGCTTTATTTTTATTCAATAAATGAGCCAAAATATAGTAAAGCTATATATTTAATTGGTTTACCAAATTGGTTTACCAAATATACGATAAAATTATAATTATTTTCTAATCAAACTAAAATTTCCAGTTCTACTTTTTATTTGATCTTGTTGGTTGACTAATATTGCTCTAAACCAGTAGTTGTTAGAACTTAAAATGTTTCCATTATACGTACCATCCCAACCCAAATCATTAATAGTAAAGGTTGTAATTTGTTTACCATATCTGTTAAATATACTGATGGTACCTTCTTTATAATAACTTTTATTAATTCCTTTAATTTGCCAGTAATCATTGTTTCCATCTGCATTTGGAGTAAAGTAATCAGGAAAACTTATTAAGGAAATTTCAAAAAGCACACTACCACAATTATTTAAATCGTTAACTTCTAATATATAATTACCTCCTTCTAAATTTTCAAAATTAGAATCACTTTGATAATTAAATAAAACATTTAAATTATCATCTAAAAGTCTAAATTCATAATCACCTAAACCTAAATTAGAGGTGTTTATTTTAATAAAATTGTTTTCTGAATCATCTTGTACTTCAATATCATTTATTGTAATTGTAGAAACAGAAGATTCTTTGATTACAATTTCTTCTTTGTCAGAATCACATCCATAGATAGAGGTTGCTATAACATTGTAGGTGCCTCCTTTATAAATAGTTATGGAAAATGAATTGCCAACAATATTATTATTTTCATCTCTCCAAGTGTAAGAATAATCAGAATTAGGGTTTTCTACTGTAATTTCTAACTGAGAGTTATTTGTGATACAAATAATATCGTCTGAAATTAAATTTACAGTTGGTTTTGCTCTAACCACAAAGTCGATAGTAGTTTCTTCAAAACAAATATCATAAGTAGGGTTTTCTAAACGAACTTTAATTGTTTGAGAAGCAGTATAAAAAGGATTTGGTAAAGGGCTAGGTAATGCATTATTATTCTCATCAAAATATTTTACGATTAAATTAGTTTGGGTGCCTATAATTGTGCTTTCTATGTTGGAAGTATCAAAACCAATAATACCATCAAAATCATCATCGCATTCTTCTTGAGGAGCAATATTATTAGCAATTGGCACTGAATTTACTATAAAGTTAATTGTAGTTTCGTCATAACATTGTCCATCTAAATCTTTAGAGTTTGTGTTTTCTACTCTAACAGTAATCTTTTGAGTTTTTGTTATAAACGGATTAGGTAATGGACTTGATAATTGTGAGCCGTTTTCATCAAAATAAGTAACAGTAACATCTGTTTGACTACCTATAATTGCATTTTGAATTGTAGATGTATCAAAAGAATAAAATCCATCTCTATCATTATCACATTCTGGATTTATAGTTACTGAATTTGCAATAGGTACGTTTTCTACGTTTAAAGAAATATGAGCGCCTAAACCCAAACAATCATTATCAAATTTACTATCAACTCGTATGTAAATATTTTGCTGATTTGGGTAGCCAATATTTTGATAATTTGTGATATCAGTTATTGCATTTTCTTCAGCTAAAGCATCATCTTCATTTCTATAATAATTGATAATTAATTGTTGACCAGTTGGAAAAATATTTTCAATATCTGAAGTTACTGAACTAAAATCAAAAGTAGCAATGCCATCAGTTGTATTTGTTCCATCATCACATTGATAAAATGAATTTAATAATGTTGCAGGAATTTGAGTTGTAGAAACAAATAGATTTACTTCACTTACTCTATAACATCCGTTTGAGTTTTCTACTCTAGCCCAAACTTTATCTACACTTACAATTTCGTTTTTATAGGTTGTAACATCAGTTATTGAAACTCCGTTATTTTCAGCATCTATTTTTTCTTCATAAAAAGTAATGATATAATCATCAGAATTTGTAATAATTTCTTCTTTTACTTCATTTAAGTTGAAGAAACTAAATCCGTTAATGTCACTGTTGTCACATTGTTTAAGTTCTACAGATGTATTTACATTAGGTAATTCAATTACTTCTATGTTAAAAAGTGTTTGCCCAGATTTATCAGTATCTGACAAATGCTCTGCCTTTATATAAATTATTTCTTTTTGTGAAGTATTTTTATATTTTTTTGGATTAGTAATAATATCTGTTAATGCTGAATCTCTGTAGTATGATATTTGGTAATCTGATAAAGGTTCATTAATCAAAATTTCATTTTCTCTTTCTGTTAGGTCGAACTCAATAAGGCTATCAGAATCAGATCCTACTGAAGTATTATCACACAAAGATAAATTAGAGATATTATCATTTATAGTTTTACCTAACCTTAAACCACAACTTTCATTAAATTTAGTTATAGTTCCATCAGAACCCATACCTGCATTTGTTTTAATTATGTGTCCAAAATTTATATAATCTTTAGGATTGTTTTCGTTAAAATATGAATTCCTACTCAAATAGTAGTTATCATTAGAATCTTTAAAAAAACCACTTATTCTACCACCAAAATTAACATCTTTATTAATACCATTTGTTAAAATTCGTTTTATATTTCCATCTAGATCATAAACAGCTAAAAAATAATCTCCTACATAAAATGAAGCTTGAATATTATTTCCATCAGCACTTAAAAATTCTACTTCCTCAATTGAATTTCTAAAAGCTACCACTGATCCTACTGAAATAATTTCATCTTTAGATTTTATGACTTTGTAACCGGTTCCAGAATAAGAATGTGCTGCACCTTTTATCCATTCACAAATACCATCAGTATTAACTTTTGCAATAAAAAACGTACCAACATTTTCGGAAGTAGTGGATCCATCTGCGTTTTCAAAAATTTGATTTACATTTTTTCTCCAACGATCATTTGATCCTGTTATATAAGAATTTCCTTGTTCATCTACAGTTGTAGACCAAGCTTGTACTCCATTAATTTCAGAATCATTTAAAAGACTTTTTACTTTCCATAAAAATTGTCCTTCTTTATCAAATTTAATTAAAAATGTTTTAGTTGGATTACCGCTCCAATTAATAATATTTGGATTATTTATTTTTCCAGCAGAATATATTTCCGCATTAGAACTACAATATCCAGTTACGTAAATATTGTTATTTTTATCATTTCCAATATCTATTAAAAATTCACTATTTGGCCCGCTAGTTTTAATAGTTGTATACCATAGTAATTCACCATTGGGATTAATTTTTATTATACCTCTATTAGGATAATTAAAATTATTACCCATTACTTCAAAGTTTTGCAAATTATCAGTAATAGCTCCATTCAAATAAAAATTAAAAGTATTTTTAAAGTAAATATTAACATCTCCACTCAATAAAATATTACCTTCATTATCTATATTGATTTTTTTGCTATAAACATTATTAATAATAATATGCCACAACATTTCACCATTTTTGTTAAGCTTAACGATGAAACCACCATATAAGGAATTGGTTGAGTTTTTAAAATTTAACTCTGTGCCCTGAGAATCAAAAAAAGTACCATCAATTGAATGCCCAATAACATATATATTCCCTTGTTTATCTTCAGTAGATCCAAACATTACATCTCTATATGAATTACTGTTTTTTTCAGTATATACAATCCATTTAAGATTTCCATTATAATCGTGCTTTGTTAAATAACTTCCATCTTTATCCTTTAGATTGTTGTAAATATTATTGTTATTCGAGCCGAAGGTTTGTTTATTATATTGACCAGTAGTTAAGAAGCCACCATTTACCTCTTCTAAGTCAGTTGTTTCAGGGTCGTGGTAACCAGGGAATTCATTATTGTTATATTGGCCATTATATATGTCAATACCTTTATTTATTAGTGTCCAACAATCTTTATTGTTCTGGGAATTGGAATTAAAATAAAATAGAAAGCAAAAAATAATTAGAGGTAAAAGTCTTTTCATAGACTTCAAAAATATGAAAAATTATCCCAACCAACCCTCTCTATCCAAACTTCTATATTGAATAGCTTCAGCAATATAATTACGGAATTTGTATCTGTTATTATCTAAATTTTGATAATCTTTTTTGTCTGAATTCCTTTATCAGAAATTATCCTTAAAAAATAAATTCCTTGAGTTTTATTTTCAAAATTAATGGTCATTTTATTTTGATTACTTTTTTTTGAATAAACGATTTTACCATTTATATCAAAGATGACAACCTGTTTTAAGAATCCTTCTTTTAAACTCACTTTTAATAGATTTACAACAGGATTAGGAGCAATTGAAATAGTATCTAAAAAGAAATTATTTTCTGTTGATAACACTTCATTGTTTAAAAAATAGGCTTCAAATTGAGATAAAATTACTTTATTACCACTGTTATCTTCTATATCACTTTCATTATTTAATTGTAAAGAAATAACACCTATTTCTGTATTAGAGTTCGTAATATTTACTTTGTATTGTTTATTTGAAATTGCCTCAATAGAAGAAATTACCAAAGAATTAGCGGCTACTCCTTTTAGT
Source organism: Polaribacter sp. Asnod6-C07 (assembly GCF_045063625.1). Lineage (NCBI taxonomy): Bacteria > Pseudomonadati > Bacteroidota > Flavobacteriia > Flavobacteriales > Flavobacteriaceae > Polaribacter > Polaribacter sp. Asnod6-C07. The sequence goes on from NZ_JBEFOF010000005.1 coordinate 1,650,944, forward strand.
TTAAAATCAGTTTTATCAACGTTTAAAACATCTTCATTAAAATCAACAATAAACCACCTGGAGTTAGCATTTGTATCTACAGAAACAGTATGTATTAAAGGTTTATTAATATCGTAAATTATCGCTAGTTTATTTGAAATTTCATTTTGATTATTATCTTCATCTATAGTTGAACTCTCTTTAACTTGCGCTGATAAAAGACCTTGAGAAAGAGGAATAATTTCTACTTTAAAGTTTTTTGAATCTATTTTAGTGAAAGAAGAAATAATTGCATTTTCTATAATAAAATCAGATGCATCAAAGCCTATTATGTTATTAGAAAAAGAAATGTTTAATGGAATTGGAACTATATTTAAATTACTAGCGTTAGAAATAGTAACTGTTGTTGGGTTTTCATTTATAGAAGAAGTCACTGTAACTTCATACGTTGTTAAAACTGCTTCGTTTTCTGATAAAACTTTGTAAATAATTGGATTCGTGAAATCTTGAGTTGAATTGCCTGACTCTTGTAAAATATCCTCCACAAAAACTTTTGAACGAATACTTGAATTATAAACAGGAATTAATGTACTCAAATTTGTGTCTTTTGGCAACACAATATTTATTTTATCAGAAGAAATATCTTTACTTAGAGCAGTTATTCCTAAAAAATTAAAAGAACTAAAAACAGCTTTATCACTTAATGCTGGATTTGCAATACTATAGGATTGAAAAATTCCACCAACATTACCATCAATAGCAAAAGTTTCATTTTTATCAATATTTACAACTACATCTTTAGCGCTATCATATATTTTAAAGTTGATAATTTCATTATTAGTATTTGCATACACAGTTAAATAGGCAACATATTTATTTACACTAGTTACATAAATAACATTAGCAACTCCTCTTATTTCTCCATTTACAAAAGCTGCAACTTTGTCGTTTGTAGCTGTTAATGTTTTACCATCTACATTTAAAAATGTAGTAAATGTCATACTATATTGATAATTGGATGTATTTACAGTCCAATTTGGGTCTTGAGCATTTAAATTCTGAACCCAAAAACTAGTGAGTGCTATGCACAAGATTTTATAGATAATTGTTTTCATATCTTAGTTTTGATGTGGGTTAATAACAGAGTTTAGTAATACATTAGAAGCCTTATCTTTAATCGAATTAGTCTCTTTTATGTTTAGTGAAACTGCACCTTTAATATCATCTATATTCGTAATTGTGACTATATATTTTGAATCAGTTTCTTTGGTTAACGCAATCTCAGAATCAGAAACACTTTCAAAATCGGTTACAGATACATTTTCTACAGCTTCACTAAAAATTACAATGAACTCCAAAGTATCGTTATCAGTTATTTCATCTATTGGATTATTTCTTTTGGTGGATAATACATAAGGATTTACAATATCATAATTGAATACTAATTTGTTGGAGGCTAAATTTCCAACATCACCAGTACTTTGTACTGAATTTTTAGGAAGTTCTATTGAAAATTCTCCTTGCTGAATAGGAACAATTTGAATTGAATAATTTAAATCGTTGTTTTTTTCTACGGATAATACAATAGCATTTGTTACAGAAATAGTTTCTTTTAAAAGATTGGTAAGTGGAGTACTAGTCTCTAAATTTATAAGCAGTGGTGCTTTGTTTACAAAAAGTCCAAAATCACTTGTTAAAACAATTTCTGAAGGATTTGAACTTTCTGTTTCTATTGTAACATTAACTTCATATGCTATAAGTTTAGATTCGTCTTCTGATAAAACTTTATAGATTACTGGATTTGTAAAATCTTGTTTTGAAACTCCAGAGGTTTGTTTTTCATTATCAACCAAAAATGAAGCGCCATCACTTAAAGAAAAATCAACAATTAAATTTGTTAAATTTGTTTCAAAAGGTAAAACAATATCAATCTTGTTATTTGTGATCGTTTGAGAAGTACTTGTAACTCCAGAAAAAGCAAACGAGTTTAAAATAGCCCCAGCATTTAATGCGGGTTTTGCAATACTAAAAGATTGTAAAATTCCACCAATATTACCATCAATAATAAAGTCTTGATTTTTAACAACATCAATTACATTATCATTTGTACTGTCATAGATTTTAAAAGAAATGGTCTCATTATCGGTATTTGCAAACACAGATAAATAGGTAACATACTTATTTAAACTAGCTACATATTCTACACTAGAAACTCCTCTTATTTCATCATTTACAATAGCAGCAACTGTATCATCTAAAGATGTAAGAGTTCTGCCGTCAATATTTAAAAAGGATGTAAACGTCATACTATATTGATAACTAGCAGTATTTACAGACCAATTAGGATTTTGAGCTTTTGTGTTTAATGTGATTAAACATAAGAATAGAAAAATAAAATAGCTTTTAATCATCTTATTTTTTAACTATTTTCTTAATAATACTCTTTCCATTAGAAGCGCTTAACTTCATTAAATAAACTCCTTTTGCTAAATTAGAAGTATCTACAGTAGTAATATCTTTATTGGTAGTAATTTTATGTACACGCATACCAATTGTATTAAATATTTCTATTTTAGTAACCTTGTCTGTTTGTAAAGAAGCGTTTATAATCAGACTATTTGAAACCGGATTTGGATACACAACAACATTACTTAAAAATTCATCTTCAGTTGATAAACTCTTTGCATTTAATACTACTGGGTTTTTAAGGTTACCAAATACTTTATTGTTTTCAAAAACAAAACTAGTAGTAACATCGACTTCAGTATTTCCATCAGAAATTACAAACTTTAAAGCATCATTTGTATTACTGAAAACAGCAATAAAACTCATTCTTTTCTCATTCAAAGTAACAATTGGAGATATTCCTCTTAAAACACCTATAGCATCATATACTAAAACTGTATTAAACTTACTATTGGCTATAACTTCTGCAACAACACTCATATTTGCACTGTATTTAGCAAACTGAGCAATCGTTTCTGATGTATGCTCTTGACCTGTATTATTTGATTTCTGCTGATGATTAGAATTTGGATAATTTAAAGTTTGAGCAACTCCAGATTTCATCATATAACCTCTATTAGATTGCATATAATTTAAAGTTCCACTCCAACCAGAATTCGCATCGTAAATTGCAAAATTGTATTGATCTTTTATAACATCTCCATCAGAAGGATTATAGAGTGAAAGCGCTTCTGCAAGACTTATATTTCTGTGAATTGGAAAAGGTAACCAGTTCCATCCTTCATTTATTGCCAAATGAATATCAGTTTCATCTACATCATTTCCTATTAATTTTAATAAGTTTTCATTAGCTAACTTTACTTTATACATTTTCGTGTTTTCTAAAGCTGTTAAAGAACCAAACCAATCGTTATTTTCATAACGTGTAAATTCATTTTGAGATTTAATTTGGTCATTATCTTCTAAAATTAGCCCATCAAAAGTTGCTTTTATATTGATAAATGTATCGTGTTCAACAAAGAAAGAAGTCCAAGTCCAACCTTTATTTAAATCAGTGGTTTGTTCAGAAAATTGAGCTCCAGAAAACACAACAGGTGTTGTTTTTGAACCTAGTACTTCGTTCTGTAAAAAGAGTGTATTTGCTGCACCATCAATTGCTGCAATTAATACTTTTCCGTTTAAAGCATCCCAAATTTTAAAGGTTAATTCTTCACCACTAGCAACATTACTGTATGCAGTTAAATACACAAAATAGCTATCAAAAGCAGTATCATATTTTAAATACGCTTCACCTCTTGGTTTGTCGTCAACGAAAGCACCAATTTTAGTGTATTGATCTCTAGAAAATACTTCGTTAATTTTAATTTTACCAATTACATTTATACTATTAGAATAATCTGGTACATTCACAGACCAATCAGGAGCAGGTGTTATCACTCTTAAAGACAAGGTAAGAGCGTCATTATATCCAGAACCTGTTTCTAAATAAATATCTGCGTTATAAATACCCATTGCTAACTCTTTATCAACATTAAAAATAACTTGTTTTGTTGCATTTGGAGCTACATTTCCATCAATACTGTCAACAGTTATCCAAGTTGGTAAACCACTAATTGTATACGAATGATTACTACCTGCTTTATTTACAATATCCATTGTAAAAGAATAGACTTCGTTTACATATTTTTCGGTTATAATCTCTTTTGTTTGGTTTATTGTAAACCATTCCACTTCTTGCTGACTAACTAAAGCAGACCAAGTTATTGGAGATAATTGCTCGTTAAAATGGGTGTCATTCATTCTAGAAACAGAGAAATCTAAAATTTGACCTTCAAAAAGCGACCATTCTTCTGATGATAATTTTGGTGTAATAATCATTTGATCACCATTAATAACAGTAGAAAAAGGAATGTTTGTAAAATTTAATTTCGGTTTTAATGGTGGAGAATCTTGGGTGTAATTTTGTGTTGATCCTGTACTTAATATTGAAAATGTACTACTAACTGCATTATTAACAACCAAATGATTGTATTTAGGTCCTTTTGTAGTGTTGCCATCTTCTTGATTAAAATCTGTATATAATAGTAAACCTTCAGAATTTGGTTCAATTTCATAATAACGATCTCTTTTAATTTGCTCGAAACTTCTTGCAGTGTTCCACAAACGAATTTCATCTAAATTTCCTGTAAAATGATTGTCAATCGTTTTATTTAAAAGTTCATCTTCTAATAATCTTGCACCAATTAAAATTTTACTTCCAGAAATACCACCAATATTTTCAGAAGAAACAGAATTGGTTTCTAAAGCATCTACATAGGCATTTATAGACCCTCCTCTTTTAACAACCAAAGCAACATGATGCCAACTATCATCTGCAACAGATACACTTGTTAAGTTGTAAGAAATGTTTTCTGACAATAATTCAAGATTACCATCGGCTTTCATGTTTATAGACCATTTATTTCTAAAACCATTGGATTGTTCTGATTCATCATCATTTCCTCTACCATTAGAAAAAATGGTTCCCACACTTGCTGTGGCAGTTTTTATCCAGAAAGAAAGTGTTATGTCTTCTACTTCAGTTGGTTGTACAAAGCCTACATTTTCTAAAGATAGATAAGTATTGTTTTCAAAAGCATACCCAGTTCCTTTTGGTTTAATATCCCAATCTAAATTTACAATTGCGTTTCTACTTTTAGCTTTATCAATACCAACTTTACCATTTCCTTCATCTAAAATCCAGTAGCCTAATAAATTTAATTCTCTACCTGTTAACGTTTTGTCTTTTGCTACTGTTGCTTGCGCTGGTGTAAAAGTTTTTGACCAAAAACGAAGATCATGAATGTTTCCTTTCACATTGTTGCCACCAATAAAAATTGAACTGTTAGAATTGAAGTCTAAATCACTTGTTAAATTTGTATCACCAGTTAGTGCTAATTCAGTTCCGTTTTCAAAAATTAATAATTGAGGATTTGCTCCTGTTTGATAGACTAAAGAATAGAAATTATATTGAGAAGGATCTATAGATGCTTTTACAGATTTTCCGCCTAAACTAAATGTAAGTTCACTGCCATTTAAAGTAGCATTAATTCCGTTTTCTTGACTGATTAAATTACCTGAAGCAGTAGTTCCATTTTTAAACCAAAACTGTAAGGTAAAAGAACCATTTGGCAATATTTGATTTGGCAATTCAATTCGATTTGCACCCCCATCTAAAAACACAGATACACTATGATCTATTTCTTGTTGATTGCTGAAACCTGTTACTTTAATATTTGTAGCTCCACCTTTAAAAATATCTTCATTGTATTGCAAAGAAATATCTTCTCCAACATCTAAAATACCATCAGAAGGTTGTGGTGTACCAAACTGAATAGGTGCATTTAAATTGATAACCCCTGTAACAATATCAGATTCAAAGGTTACATCAGCAGTACAATAAGAAACTGCTTTAAATTCGTAGTTGCCATCTGGTATTTTTTCACCAATAATATCCCAGTTATAGGTAAATTCTGCATCTGAATCCTCTATAACTATATCATCAGCATTGCCACCATCAGTAATTTTGAATTCTTCTGTTCCATAATAGGTTTTAAACTTTATCCAATTCGCAGAACTAGCATTTCTATATTGCAATTCTATTTTTTTAAAACTTGCAAAATTGGTATTAAAATCTGTAAATGTAATTGGTAATGTATTTGTAGTTATGGTACCCACTGCATCTTTAGAATACGCTTCCGTTCTATTAAAAATAAAATTATTTTGTGGTGCAGAAACAGTTACTTCAGAACAAGAAGGTTTAAACTCAACAGAAACATCTATAAAAGTATCAGAATCAGTAAGACCATCACAAGGACTTTTTAAATACACTCTAATATTATCATACTTAAAAGTGCTTGATGCCGATGTTTTATATACTTCAAAAGGAAATTCTATGGTTTCATTAAAAGGAATATATACATTTACACCATTGGTTTCTATATTTGTGGTTGCACCGTTTAAAGTTAGGGCATCTACTTCTATAATGTATTCTAAATCTGATTTTGTTACACTCGTATTTTTTAATATCAAATTAAACAAAGCACCACTATTTTCTGGAATGTCTGTTAATTTTGTTACGCCTTCTACACCTATTTCTGATTGATATACAGCAACTGTACCTGCATTCAATTCTTCGCCACCAGTACCTACCAAAGCTTCATCAAAACCTATATTGTTATAATAGTTAGAAATAGTTACTTTTTCATTAGGGCAAGAAGTTGCACCACCTTTTGTTATAAAAATTGGTCCAAAACCGTCAAATAAATTTACAATATCTATGGCTAAAAAATTATCTTCATCATTATCTTTTAAAGTATAGGAAATAGTTGCTGTTAAATCTTCATCTGTAGAAAAACCTGTTTCATCTACAAGAGAAGAAGTACCAGTTATACTACCTACGGCTCCTACATCATTAAGAAGCAAACCTAGTTGCCCTATAAATTCAGTAGACATATCTATTGTTTTTGTGTAGCTTTTTGATGTGATTATAGAAGTACTAACAGAAGAAGTAAACTCACCAACACCAGCATCTATACTTATATTTGATTGAAAATTATCAGTAAATAAATTATTTAAAGTAACTTGATGAGAATCAAATTCCGTTAAGTCATATTCTTGTTGTAGTATAAATGGTAAGTCTTTTAATTCAGTTAATCTTGCTTGTCTTTCTATATTTTTTATTTCAATGTCTGTAGTTAATTTAGCTTCTAAAGTTTCTCTTTCTTTTAAAGCTAAATATTTATCTCTTTCATTATTTTGAATTATTTTTTGCCATGAATCTACCTGATCTAAATAGAATTGTCTAGTTTTTGGTGCTTCTGGGTCTGTAGATGTTGTTGCTACAGTTTCTGGTGCTGTATTTCCTTTAGTTATTAAATTAGGTATTAAGGTTTCTATAATATGCCTTTGTGTGTAGATAAAGAAAGTATTTGTAGGTTGCTCTGCAACAAAGTAATCTTCTTTAAAACTAATATAAAGGTTGTTTTCATCTGCATCTTTAACAACAATATAAGGAACTTCTGTATTATCTTTTAAGGTAGGTATCGTTGTTGTGATAAATGTTTTATTACAAATTCCATAATATTCATTTTTAGCATTCCCGATATAAATATCTGCATCTGCTCCTACATCGTTTGGATCATCACTAGTTGATATTGTTTTATTAAATTCATAGGTTTCTGTAGAAGAACCATCTTCATTTAATTGTTGTGTTTTCGAAAAGTTAGTATCAGCAGTACCTATGGCGCTAACTGCTAAACCAACAGTGAAAAAAGGAGTCCCAGCATTACTTTCAAATGTAGGACCAACGCTAACGAATAATCCACCTCCTACAGAACCTTCTTCTGATGAACTATTTGACTTTTGAAAAGAGATTGTAGTTCCTTTTTCTATAGTTGCAAAACTATTAGAGCCTGGTGGATCTCTTAAAATAATGTCTGGTACTTCTGGCGCTACTGTTACAAAAGTTGTACCTTCTGGTTCTATTGCGCCAACAACGATACCTTTAGTTCTTACATCTTCTATATTTGAGATATTTACAGATGTATCATCAGCAAGAATGTATGCTATAGAAATAGTGTTTGCGAATCCAACATCTGCAGAAGGATTTGGTTTAGCTGCTTGAAAAGTATATAGATATTGTGCTACGTCACCTTGTATCGCAAATTTTATACGCGGATCTCCAGCAGGTGCTAAATTATTGTTAATATTAAACCTACCTTCATTATAATATTCTTTAGTTTCTTCATTTGCAACATCATCTTTGTTTATATAGTTTTGAGTTACCTCAAAAACCATAGAATAATCATTATTTTGTAAATATAATGGCACCTCCAAAGTACTAACATCAAAAGCAGTATCTCCAATACTATATTCCTCTTCAAATTGTTGTGTTATCAATTTTAAACTTACTGGAGAGTTATATCTAAAACTTTTTTTATAATGAAATGGCTTAGAATAAAGTTCTGTACCATCTTTCGTTGTATATTTAACAGAATCTAAAACTGGTGTTGCTGATAATTTTAAGGATTCAGTGCTGGTAGCAATAGCGTTATTAATTGCTGAATTTGAAGGGATTTTAACGTCTCCTGCTTTTATAAAATAAGTAAAAGGAATTAAAGAAGCGCTATATTCACCAGTTACAGGATTTGTAGGAATTATAACCTCAAAAGTATTTACATCAACACTTTTTCCTTTTAAGATAATATTTGCTACACCAATATTGTTGGTTGATGAAATCATTTCTTTTTCTTCGTCTTCAGTTCCTGCTTCATTGGTAAATTCAAATGCACCATCCAAACCAAAACCTATAGGTTTATCCGATTCTATTTTACCACCAACAACTCTACCAATTAAAGATATTCTGGTAGTATCTATAAACCATCTTGGGCTTATTTGATCTTCAAAAAAATCAAACGATCCAGAGGCTGGAAAAAAGCCTGTATGAGAAAAAGTATGTCCATCTTTTCTAACTTCAATTTTATGCTTACCAATAGGAACACTTACGCTAAAATTTCCTTCAGCATCGGTTTCTACTGGAACATTATCTTCATTAATTACAACGACTCCATCTATATATACAAGGGCTTTTTCTAAACCAACCACTGGGTATTGTTTTAAAGAACCACCTTCATAAAGGTTATTTGTTGAATTTATACTACCACCTTCGTAATAATATTCTCCTTTATTAATGATTTCAGTTCCATTAATTCTATATTGGTTATACCCATAATCTTCAATTTGTGCGCCTGCATAAGCATCTTCATCTACAGCGTTAAATACATTTTGAACATTATACACAGCTCTACCATTAAATTTAAAAGAAGAAATATCTTTAAAATTTAACTGATTTACAACACTTGATTCCGCTCCTAAAAATACAGTTTGACTGGCAGGTTCAAATGCATGTACACCAAAAGAAGGTGTAACAACAAAAGACTCTCCAGTACCAGAATACCCAATACTAGCAATAGCATAACTACCATTTGCATCTGTAACTCCAAAAACACCTAACTGATTTTTTGTAGGTGTTACTGAACTAAAAACAACACCACTTCCAAAAAAACCATCATTTTTGTTTTGACGAAATCCTTTTCTAGAGAAATCATATACATTGTTCCCTTCTTTTTCATCCATTCTTAAGTAAATACTTAAATCGGTTTCAGCACCACTTAAATACCTTCTAAAATCTCTTCTTATTTCTTTAGCAGAAAGTGCTCTTTGCCAAATTCTAACTTCATCTAAATGCCCTGTATATCCTCCTCCTTGAAAACCTTGTCCTAAAGTTACTTTATCAATGGTAGTATCTACAACATAATTTTGACGCTCACTTATGTATACAGTAGGTTTTAAAACGGCAGCAATTGCTGCTTCAGTATCTGTAGCAGGTATGCTATCAGAACCAGAAACTCCATCTATATATGTTTGGGTAATTTCTCTTCCATTAAGATAAAGTTTTGTTGTACTTCCTTGTTCAAAAACCGCAGAAATATGAATAAAAGTGGTATCTGTTAAAGAAGAAATATTTTCAAAAACATCATTTCCTTCATTGTCTATTTCTCCTGTTGGGTAAGAACCGCTGAGATGAATTGTTTGCCATTTATCATTTATTATCAGATTTAAACCTATTTTATGAATGCCATTTTCTACATACTTACCTCCATTTAATTGTATTTGATTGCCATCTCTGGTGTTTCGCAGAGACATAATATAGTTCGATTTTGTAACCCAAGTTTGCAAAGTTAATTGGTTGGTAGGTATTTCATATTCAATGTCATTAATTTCTAGAAAACCTTTTGTAAACTGTAAACTAGATCCAGAATTGTTTTCTGCCCCATTTGCTTCTGCAAAAACAATAACATCTTGCACTGGGCTACCACCATCATAACTTATAGATCCAGAAACTGTGGCAGTTGGGTTTCTAAACCCAATACCTTCTATAAAAGTAGTATATAACTCTTCAATAGGTGAAACACCAACAGCTTCAATTTTATATTCATATAAAACTCCACCTTCAATTTGGGTATCATCATACTCAAAAACATCTTTACTAACGCTACCAATTAATTGCACTGATGTTACACTCCCTAATTCTTTTCTATAAATATTAATTTTTTCTATTTTCTCTTGATTTGCACTCAAGGTCCATTTAATATTTATTCGATTGGTATAATATCCTTTAGAAACTTCTAAACCACCTTTTGGATGAAAGGTTGAAGCTATATAAAGTATACTATAAGGAAAACCAATGGTGGTAGGTTTTATAGATAGATTACTACTTGTATAATAAGAGCCAGAAAGAACGCCACTTCCTACTTGCATTTGAATTTGCAAATTATTGTTAGCTGCATCAGATTTATAATCTACTGCTGCAGTGCCCAGAAAAACTTGGGGATCGCTTTGTTCTTGTGCCTTGGCAACATACGTTACCAAACACATATATAAAATGTATAATATTTTTTTCATAATTTAAGTTTTATAAAAAAAAGATTATAATTTTATAATGTAGTTTACACCATAACTACTTGGTCTAACTTCAAGTGTAGTTGCAGTAGTATTACCTGTAGTACCTGTAACTGTATGAGAATGAGTACCACCCCCACTAGTAGTAGACTTATTATCGGAGCCATCATTACCATTAGCAACACTAGTATAATACTCGGTTCCTCCATCACCTTCAGTACTTAATTCAACTAAACCTACACCTGCATAAGTTGTTGCTTTATCTTTCCATATTTTAGTTGTGTGGCTATGAGCCCCTTTACTATCAGTGTTTAAATTACTACCTGCAGCATGTGTGTGCTGGTTTAACCTTGTTTGTTGATTTTGGGTTGCTTTTAAACCAATTGCATCAACATTAGATTCTGCAGGAGTACCCACACCTTTTAAAAATCTTCCATTTAAATTAGGAGAATTTTCGCTACCTAATAATGTTCTTAAAGCTTGAGAATCTGGGATAGATGAGATATTAAGACCATCACACAGCACCCAACCTTTTGGCGCATTTTCACCTAAGAAGGGCATTATTGCACCTGTAGGAACACCATTTTCTGCTCTTTTAGCATAATGAGCGTAAGGTGTATATTGAAAAGGCTTGTTATAAATCTCAATATTATTACCATTTGGAGCTACAGAAATTTTTAATGTTAAATTATCTAACGAAAAGTCAATACTATTAAATGTTGCACCAGACGCATTTCCGTTACCTACAATGTGTGAAAAAACTCCAAAAAGATCGGTTTTAATCACTTGTGTTTCCTCAAAAAGTGGTGCGTCACTGCCTTCAGAAATTATAAATGTAAAGGTTAAATTTTGATCTGTAAGTGCAGCACCTGTAGCATCTCTGGCAATTCCTTGAACAGCTATACCTTGTGCAAAAGAGATTGAAGTTAAAAATAAAAATAATAATGTGCTGTAGACTTTTTTCATAATGTTAGGTTTAGATATTCTTTTAAGTGGAATAAAAATACCCAGAACCTAATCTTTAGAAGAATTTTAGCTGTAACGAAAAGTAACAATTAATAAGTAGCTGAAAGTTAATATATTAAAAAGTATAATTATATGGATTTATTGACTTTAAATAAATAAAAAAATTGGATTCTATAAAAAATCAGTGATAATAAAAGACTTAAAACAATCGATTTTTGTTTTCTAAAGGCTTTGAAAAAGTGTTTCAAAAGACTCTTCTTTGGTGATTTTTAGTTTGGCTCTAGACCTTTGTCTTGTTACTCGAATACTTGGGCGTCCAACACCTAACATAGCAGCCATTTCTTTGTCTGATAACGAAAGATAAGTAAGACAACAAAAACGAACTTCTGCCTCCGTTAATTTTGGATATCGCTTTTTTAAACTCATTACAAAACGTGGATGCACTTTATTATAATATTGAAGAAACTCACGCCAATCTTCATCAGTTAGTATTACTTTTTTAGAAAGTGCTTTTTGCTGTGCTTCTTGTATAAACACATTCAGTTGCTTTTTAGAAGCATTTAATTCTTGGGTAACTTTATCAACTTCATTTAACAGTGTGTTCTCTTGTTGTTTCGCTTTCTGTTTAGATTTTCTATAGCTAAAATAGGTTATAATAAGTAGCAAGCCTAAAATGAACAAACCAATATTTCTACGTTTAATATTATCGTTTTTAATTTGTAATGCTGTTTCTGCTTCTTTTTTTAGTTGATGCTTATTATAAGCTTGCTCTACATTAGCACCTCTAAATTGATTGTTTTTTCTTTTTAAACTATCTAGTGAAATAAAAGTAGAATCTGCATAAGTCAATGCAATATTGGGTTGCCCAATTGTTTTATAAAATTTAGATAAAACAGGGTACAATTTGCTGAGTCTTTTTATGTCTTTTGAAGTATGAGCTGCATAAGTTGCTTTATCTAAAACCTCTTTTGCTTTCTTAAAATCACCTTTTCTTAAGTAGATGTCTGCTATTAAAATAAGTGCATTACTAGCATTTCCCCAAACTTTTACTTTGGTAGTAAAATCTGCATCCTTTTGTAGCAAAGGCAAAGCATCGTTATAATTGCCTTGTAAATACAAATTCTCGCCTAAATTACCACCAGAAACTGCTTTCATAAGACTGTCGCTAGAGAAACTCTTATTCGTTAAAGGTAAATCATAAACTCTCTTAAAGTAAAAAGTAGAGGAGTCTAGTTGCTGATTTTCGCGATAATAGACACCTAAATTATTATTAATACTCCTATAGGTTTTATCTTTAGGTGAAATTAATTTTGAACCTTTAGGATAGTCCATATTTAATGCTTTTACGGAATAAATAATTGCATTAGGTAGATCTTCCATATTATAATAGCAACTAGTAAGCACTCTATAATGTTCTAAAAGAGTTGCTGGAGAAATATTTGTATCATTTTCTTTATGGATTTTCTCTATATTTTCTCTTAAAATCCAAATTCCTTTTTCTATATTTTTAAATTCCTCTTTTGCATATAAAAGCTTGTATGCATACTGAAATTTCGCGGTGGTTTCAATCCATAAAATTTTAGAATTGGTTGCTTTTTCAACTACTTTTTCTAAAATTTTAATAGACTCATAATTTGAAACATAAGTGCTTCCTCTAGTATAGTATTGCCAAATTCCAGCATACATTTCAAGACCAGAGTTTTGATGAGTTGCAGCCAATTTTTCTATTTTTTGAAACAGTTTAAGTAGCGTAGCCTTTTTTATTTCTCCTCTATTTATTTTTATAGTCCTCCAAATATTAGATAACGGAGCCTTTTCAGTAATAAGAATAATAGAGTCTAAAGCAGGTAAATGCAAAACTTGTAGTAAAGAATCTACTTTAGCATCTGTAAGATTACTTTGTGCAGTTGCTTGAAATGAAACAGCAATAAAGAGTATTAATGTGAATCTTCTAAGTAGATGAAACATAGTATATAGAAACGCTTAAAACCTTTTGAGTAAAAGCGTGTATGGTTTTTTGTTAGTTATTGCTAATATAATATAAAATGTTAGGTTTCTAACCTAGCCAACCATCTCTATCTAAACTTCTATACTGAATAGCTTCTGCAATATGATCTGGAGAAATAGCATTAACATTAGCTAAATCTGCTATAGTTCTAGATACTTTTAGAATTCTGTCATAAGCTCTTGCAGAAAGGTTTAGTTTTTCCATGGCTGTTTTTAAAAGCGATAAACTTTCTGGTGATAATTTACAATATTCGCGAATCTGTTTCACACTCATTTGTGCATTATAATGAATGTTCTCAAAATCCTTAAAACGATTTGATTGAATCTCTCTAGCTGCTGTAACTCGTTTTCTAATTTCTACGGATGATTCTCCTTTTCTTTCTTCGGATAATTTTTCGAAAGGAACAGGAGTAACTTCTATATGAATATCAATTCTGTCTAAAAGTGGTCCAGAAATTTTACTCAAATAACGTTGCATTTCTTGTGGAGTAGAAGTCATGGGCGAATTTGGATCATTAAAAAACCCTGAAGGAGAAGGATTCATACTTGCAACCAACATAAATGAACAAGGATAAGTAACTGTAAATTTAGCTCTAGAAATAGTAACATCTCTATCTTCTAAAGGCTGACGCATAACTTCTAATACCTCTCTTTTAAATTCTGGTAATTCATCTAAAAATAAAACTCCATTGTGTGACAAAGAAATTTCACCAGGTCTTGGGTATTGGCCTCCACCAACTAAAGCTACATTTGATATTGTGTGATGAGGACTTCTAAATGGTCTTTGATATAATAACCCGTTATTTTTTGTTTTACCAACTACAGAATGAATTTTAGTGGTTTCTAAAGCTTCGTGTAAAGTCATTGGTGGTAAAATACTTGGTAATCTTTTTGCTAACATTGTTTTCCCAGATCCTGGAGGACCTATTAAAATAATGTTATGACCACCTGCTGCTGCAATTTCCATACAACGTTTTATAGATTCTTGCCCTTTTACATCAGAAAAATCGAATTCTGGAAAATCTATGTTTTTATAAAACTCAGCTCTTGTATCAACAATGGTGGGTTCAATTTTGTCATCACCATTAAAATGATTAATTACCTCTAAAATATTATCAACTCCTAAAACTTCTAAATCGTTAACAATGGCAGCTTCTTTGGCGTTTTCTTTGGGTAAAATAAAATATTTAAAACCTTCTTCTCTGGCTTTTATAGCCATTGGTAAAACCCCTCTTATGGGTTGTAAACTTCCATCCAAAGAAAGTTCGCCCATAATAATATAATCATCAATATTTTCTGATTTTATTTGATTTGAGGCTGCAAGAATTCCGACAGCTAAAGTTAAATCATAGGAAGCACCTTCTTTTCTGATATCTGCAGGAGCCATGTTTATGATAATTTTTTTACCAGGAAGTTTGTAAGAATTGTTGTTTAAGGCTGCAGAAATTCTGTAAGAACTTTCGCTAACGGCTTTGTCTGGTAAGCCAACAAGATGATAGCCTATACCTTTGTCTATGTTAACTTCTACAGTAATTGTTGTAGCTTCAATTCCAAAAACAGCAGATCCAAAAACTTTAACGAGCATTTTTTTCTTTAAAGATAAATAATTTTTTTTTACTCAATTATAAGTTTTTGTGTCAATTTTTTATTGTCGGAAATAATTTCTAAAAAGTAAATTCCTTTAGTTAAGTTATTTACATTAAGTTTTGTTTCTAGTGTATTTTCAATATGTTTTTTAATAATAAGATTACCTCTTATATCGTAAATATTTAATTTATTAAACCACTTACCACTCTTAATGTTAATAAAACTATTTGAAGGGTTAGGGTAGATGTTTATTTTATTTAATTTATCAGTATTTTGAAAAGTATGTAAATTTAATACTGATAAATTAGGAGTCATTACAAAAAGTTCTTCTCCACTTAAATCTGTATATCCAGAAAAATAAAGATTATCACCACTAGATGTTAAATTGTATTTATAAGAATATTCACTTAAACTATCATTATTTGTAATTACAATATTTAGCGATTTTGGTTCATTTAAATTATCGTTAAGGTATTTTATTTCATTATTATCAGTAGTATAAAATAGGTTGTTTTTATGACATTCAAATAGTGAACTGTTTAAAGAGCTATCAATGTCTAATTTTTCTGTAATGTTACCATCCGTTCTCCATAATTCAGGTACATTTGTATACCAATAATCTGTTATTGTAAAATAAATATATTTACCACATTTAATTAAATTTTCAATTGATACAGTAGATATTGTTGGGTGATTTAGGCCTTCATAAAGTAATTTTGTTCCATTTGCTGTTCCATCTGTTTTATACAATCCATACCTATTGCTAATATCTTTTAATCTAGAAATAAAAAATAATTCATTATTTAATGTGATATTCGTATTTATGTTTAAATATGATGGTAAATCTGAAAGTGTTGTGCCGTTTGTTGTTCCATCTGAGATCCAGTAACCTCCAGAAGAATTATTAATTAAAAGTTTATTGTTAATTTTATTTATATAACCTATGCCAGAATAAGGAGTGAAAATAATTTCTGTACCAGATTGTGTACCATCTGTTTTCCATAGCGAAGAATTAGATGGGATATTTGCATTAAAATATATGTAACCATTTAATTCAGTAAAATACATTGAATTACTAGAGCCTCCTTCTGCATTATGCCCTGTACCATTTCCGACTGTATTTATATCTTTTAGCATAAATGTACCTTCTTCTAAACCATTACTTACCCAAGGTTCAAAGCCATGAACGCCATCATTAGCAGAAAAATATACTTTATTATCTGATGCATAGAAATATTGCTTATTGTTATGATTTCTTAAACTACTACCATCAGATCTTATATCTTTAATCATAAATGTACCTTCTTCAGTACCATCACTAATCCAAGGTTCGTATCCATTAGAATTATCATGAGCACTAAAAAACAATTTATTATTTATAACAACTGTTTCAGATAAATCATCGATGTTGGAGTTTTCACCAATCCTTTTAACCATGATAGTTCCATTTATTGTTCCATCACTAGAGAATAGTTGGTTTCCAAATTCTTGTTCATTAGAGCCTCTAAAGAAAACTTTTCCATTTACATCTGTGAGTTTAGATGGAGCACTACTTGTTGAATAATTTAAATCTTTGAAGAAATTTGTTCCTTGAAGAGTACCATCAGTTACAAATAATTCATTTCCGTTTTTTTGGTTTTTTCCTGAAAAAAAAGTTTTATCATTGAAAGTACAGAAATATTCTTGAGTAGATGAGGTATTTGGGGTTTCTACATTGGGTATTTGTATTGTGCCATTTTCAGTTCCGTCAGAAACCCAGAGTATTCTCTGGTTAGAATTAGTACTTGTTGTATAAAAAAGAATCTTATCATTTGATTCATCAACATGGATTTTTTCAATCCAAACAGATGCCTCTCCTTCATTTATATCCTTTACTAATTTTGTTCCGTCTTCAGTACCGTCACTTGTCCATATTTCTGTTCCATGAATATTATCATTACCTAAAAAATAAATTTTATTATTTAATTTTTTAAAAATATTGTTATAAGATAACCCGTTCAAATTAGATTTATCGATGTTTTTTACTAATGTAGTACCAGCCTCAGTTCCATCACTTTTCCATAATTCAGCACCATTAATGCCATCATTAGCTGCAAAAAATAAATTACCATTTAATTCTATTCCTTTAAATTCTGTATTACTAGAAGCTGTTCCGTCTCTAATATCTTTAACCATAACTGTTCCAGTTTCTGTTCCATCACTTCTCCAAAGTTCGTAACCGTAAAAGGTTGTACCAGTGTAATAATTATCTGATGTTGCATAAAAAAAGAAAAAATCATTAGAGACAATGAAGTTTCCGTTTAAACTACCATTACCATTGTTGTTGATATCTTTAACTAAAATAGTACCGGCTTCAGTTCCATCACTTTTCCATAACTCTTTCCCATGAGTTCCATCATCTGCTGAAAAATAAAGAAAATTATTAAAAACAAATAAATTAAATGGAGAACTATTACCATTTGTATTTATATCCTTTACCAAATTAGTCCCTTCTTCTGTGCCATCACTAACCCATAATTCGTAGCCATTTACACCATCTGTTGCATTAAAATAAACTTTATTATTAAAAGCTACTAAATTACGTGGTGGATTGTAGGTGCTAGAATTATTAGATCTGATATCTTTGACTAAAACAGTACCCTCTTCAGTTCCATTACTTTTCCATAATTCTGTTCCATGAATTCCATCGTTTGCCGTAAAAAAAAGAATATTATTTAAAATAGTAAATGAATTTGGACTAGAAGAATTACTCCCTTGATTAATATCTTTTATTTTATAGGTTCCGTCTAAAGTTCCATCAGAAAACCATAGTTCTCTTCCAAAATTATCAAAATATCCATCTGTAGCTGTAAAATAAAATCCAGATTGTGATGCAATTAAGTTTTGTGGATGACTATCTTCTTGAAAATTTAATTCAATTTTAGTAGCTTCGATAGATTGGCCAAATGAAATTTGAAGATTTAAAATAAATAAAAATATTAAGTATGTTTTTTTCATAGTCTTTATTTTACCAAGTAGTTTCTAAGATTCGTTGTTTAAGGCTGCAGAAATTCTGTAAGAACTTTCGCTAACGGCTTTGTCTGGTAAGCCAATAAGATGATAGCCTATACCTTTGTTTATGTTAACTTCTACAGTAATTGTTGTAGCTTCAATTCCAAAAACAGCAGATCCAAAAACTTTAACGAGCATTTTTTTTCTTTAAAAGTAAATAAAATTAAGGCATAAAAAAAATGCAATCAATATTTTTGATTGCATTTTAGTTTGTTTTTTTAAGAATGTTTTAAGCTGAATTTCTACTTGCATTAATGTTACCAAATAAAGAACGCATTACCATTTTTTCATAAACTTCTATTTCTGCTTCATTACCTTCTTCTTTCTGTAGGTCTTGAATTTTCTTTAAAGCATATTGTTGAATAGTTAACAATGGTAAAACAATATTTTCTCTTATTTCTATAGAGGCTTTTCCTACAGGAAAGTTTTCCATTAACTCTTTATGACCAGTTAATTTTAGTAAAAGACGTTTTGTTGTTTTATATTCTTCAAAAATTAATTTCCAAAATTCTCCAAAAACAGGGTCATCTGCCATATAAGCTGTTAAACCAAAGAAAGATTTTGTTAAACTCATCATACTATTTTCTAGTAAAGTTTTAAAGAAATCTGATGAGTTATAGAAATCTACAATTTCATCAAATCTACCTGCATCTTCGTATTTTTTTAGTGCAGTACCTACACCAAAAAATCCTGGAACGTTTTGTTTTAACTGACTCCAACTACCTACAAAAGGTATTGCTCTTAATGCAGAAAAGTCTAAAGTATCAGAATTAGAACGTTTACTTGGTCTACTACCAATATTAGTTTTTGCATAGTATTTTAAAGTACTCATTTTTTCTAAATACGATAAAAACTGAGGATGATTTTTAAAATCTACGTAAGTTTTATAACTAGTTTCAGCTAAATCATTGATAATAGTTCTATGATTATCATTCAATTGATCTTTTGTAAAAACTTCATTTTTAATACCAGAACTTATTAATTGTTCTAGGTTGTATTGAGAAGAGTCTAAAGTTCCGAAATTAGAACTAATTGTTTGCCCTTGAATAGTTAATTGTATTTCTTTGTCTTCTATAGTTGGTCCTAAAGAAGCATAAAATTGATGTGTTTTTCCTCCTCCTCTTGCAGGTGGTCCTCCACGTCCATCAAAGAAAATAACTTCAATATCAAATTCTCTAGATATTTTTGTTAAAGCTTCTTTTGCTTTAAAAATACCCCAATTTGCCATTAAATAACCACCATCTTTTGTTCCATCAGAAAAACCTAACATTATAGTTTGTTGATTTTTTCTTTTAGATAAATGGTATCTATATGTTTTATTGGTATATAACGTACGCATTACATCACTTGCATTTTCTAAATCGTCTACAGTTTCAAAAAGAGGAATTACATCTACTGGTAATTCG
Source organism: Polaribacter sp. Asnod6-C07 (assembly GCF_045063625.1). Classification (NCBI taxonomy): domain Bacteria; kingdom Pseudomonadati; phylum Bacteroidota; class Flavobacteriia; order Flavobacteriales; family Flavobacteriaceae; genus Polaribacter; species Polaribacter sp. Asnod6-C07. Next base: position 1,670,908 of record NZ_JBEFOF010000005.1, read on the forward strand.
TTTTCAAAACCACATAAATTTAGCATTGCAAAAGTTTGCATTACGTTTAATGCTGATTGGTTATTACTAATAATATATCTATTTGCACCACGTTCTCCATTTCTTTGCTGAATGGTTTTTAAAGCATAAATAGATTCTATGGTTTTAACAGACATTTCATCAGATAAAATTTTAGGATCTATATTACCTTTAACTATAGCTAAAATTTCTATTTGTTCGCTTTCTGATAAACGTTGGTAATTTTCTGGAAAAGTAGTGTCTCCAGCAGCTAATAAATCATCAACTATTTGAGTAAATGCTTTGTGATGTACTCTACTGTCTTGTCTAATATCTAAAGTAGCAAAGTGAAAACCAAAAATTCTTACTTTATTAATAAAGTCATTTAACTCTTCAATAAATAAAGAATCATGTTTTTCTTTAATAATGTTTCTTGCGTCTTCTAATTCTTGTAATAATATTTTTTGAGAAAAATTTACTTTTGCATAACTTCTAACAACATGTTTATACAAACGTTTTTCTATTCTTGCTAAAATTTCTTGAACACCATCAAAAGTAAAACGTCTTTTTAAACGTCTTACATCTCTATAATAGCTTCTTAATATAGACTGACGCAATCTTTCTGCAACATCTAAAGTAATTTGTGTAGTTACAAATGGGTTACCATCTCTGTCTCCACCAGGCCAAAAACCAAGATCTATAATTTCATTATCAGTAGGATGACCATCATATATATTATTCTGAATGTAATTGTAAATTTTACTTACAGAGTGGTAGAATACATTTTCTAAATACCAAATTAAACTTACAGCTTCATCAAAAGGTGTAGGTTTAGATTTTTTGTAAAATGGAGTTTTACCTAATTGAGCCAACAATTTTTTGATTAATAATAAATCGTCGTTTTGTATAGCTTCATCTAAGTCTGTAATAATACCTAAAACAGAACCTGGGTAAAATTGTGTTGGGTGAGCAGTTAAAACGATACGTACTTTAAAATCTTCTAAGTATTTTTTTAACTCTTCTTTTTTGTTGCTTAAAATTGCAGATTCCTTAGAGTTACGTAAAGTACCAAAACCATCCATATTATTTACAATAGGAAAAGCGGCATCTTCAATAGCATCAAATAATACAACTAAACGTTCTATATATTGTATAAACTGAAAAAGTAAATCGTTTTTTTCGTTATCAGTTGGTGAGTCTTGATATTTCTTAAAAAACTTTTCAATTATTTGTGTTGGATTTTTTCCGTTCTTAAAACCTTTTTCACAAATCTTTTGAAAAAGAGGCAATAAAACACCTGTATTGCTTATTGTATCGAAAGGTAGTGTTGTGAATATGCTACTATAAATTTGATATTTAGATAACACATTGTCATTAAATCTTGTTAATTCTGGTAATGCAGACATATTTCTTAAAATTTAGTGATGTGAAATTACAAAAAACCAAAAATAAAGAACCTAGGTTTTTAGGAATAATGTCTTTAAAAAATTGCGAAAATGATAGAAATTTACACCTATTTTTCTGAAATGTTTAATTTCTATTCAGCTGTGCTGATTTTGTTATTTTTTATACCCTTTTTAAGGTTTTTATTTGATGAAACCTTTTGTTAATACAATGATTTTATTATTCTTTATTAAAGTTTTCTACTCCTTCTTTTAACCAAGAATAATAAGTATCTCTGTCTGTATATTGTTGTGCAGAATTTAAAATCTCTAAATCAGGACTTAATAAAATATAATAAGGTTGTGATGCGTTTTTAAAATTGATAACTTGAAATGTAGACCATTTATCTCCAACCGTTTTTATTTTTTTAATTTTACCATTTGGTTTTAAAAAGTCGAATTGTTGTGCTTCTGGTAATGCTTTCTCATTATCATCTACATACAAAGAAATTAAAATATAATCTTCTTTTAAAGTTTGATAAATGTCTGGTTCACTCCAAACATTTTCTTCCATTTTTCTACAATTTACGCAAGCCCAGCCTGTAAAATCTAACAAAATAGGTTTGTTAACTTCTGTTGCTTTTGCTAAACCTTCATCAAAATCTTTATAGCAATCTAAACCTAATGGGCAATCGCTTTCTTGTTCATAAATACTGTAAAATTGTGGAGGAGGAAAACCACTTAATAAACTTAAATTCCAAGTAGGATTTTTTAAAACTCCAGGAGTAATATAAATGATAAAAGAGATAACTAAAACCCCAAAAGAGATTCTTGAAAATGACAGTTTTTTGATAGGAGAATCGTGTGGGAATTTAATTTTAGCAAATAAATACAAGGCTAAACCTATAAAAATAATTACCCAAATTCCGATAAAGATTTCGCGTTTTAAAATATCCCAATGCGCAACTAAATCTGCATTCGATAAAAATTTGAAAGCTAAAGCTAACTCTAAAAAACCTAAAACTACTTTGGTTGTATTTAACCATCCACCAGATTTTGGTAAAGAATTTAACCAATTTGGGAACAAAGCAAACAATGCAAAAGGCAAAGCCAAAGCCAAACCAAAACCAGACATACCTGCTGTTAACTGTGTTGCTCCACCATCCGAAGTTAAAGAACCAGCTAAAAGAGAACCTAAAATTGGGCCTGTACAAGAAAAGGAAACGATAGCTAAAGTTAAAGCCATAAAAAAGATTCCAATAATTCCGCCAACAGAAGAAGCAGAATCCATTTTATTACCCCAAGAACTTGGTAAAGTTATTTCGTAAAAGCCGAAGAAAGAAAAAGCAAAAAACACTAAAACAACAAAAAAGAAAATGTTTAACCAAACATTAGTAGAAATTGTATTTAAAATTTCTGGATCTAAATTATCTAAAAAGTGAAAAGGTAAACTTAGTAATATGTATATTAAGATGATAAAAAAACCATATAAAATGGCATTAAAAACTCCCTTCTTTTTATTTTCTGATTGTTTTGTGAAAAATGAAACCGTTAACGGAATCATAGGAAAAACACAAGGTGTTAATAGTGCTAATAAACCACCTGCAAAACCAAGAAAAAAGATACTAAATAATCCGTTTGAACTTTCTGATTCTGCATCAGAAGTGTTTATTAAAAGTTCAGTACTTTTTAAATCTAACTTTAATTGTTTGGTTAATACTGCACTTCTTTCATCAACAGTATTCGAAATTTTAATTTGATTATTAGTAAGTGAAACTGTAAAATTTTCATCGATATTTATACAAGCAGTTTCACAAACTTGACCAAAGAAATTTAATTTTACTTGCGTGATTTTTTTGTTGGTTAATTGAATTCTTTGAGTAATTTTTGCTTTCTCTTTAAAAACAACTTCTTCTACTTCCCAAACATCAGAATATTTTTTAAATGTATCTTTTTCATCAGCTTTACCAATTAATTTATAGCCAGTTTCGCCATCAGGAATTGTGATTTCTAAAGGTAAAGAAGCCCCATCAGGATTGTATTGTGAGTACAAATACCATCCTTTGTATAATTTAGCATTAAAAATAATATCGTATTCTGTGTCTGATATTTTCTGAACAGAAGTTGCAATGGTTATGGGATCATTTTCTGTTTGTGCTTTTAAAACAAAAGCAGTGAAAAGGATAAATAGCGTGATGAATTTCTTCATTATATGGTGGTGATTTTTAAATAATTTTCAGTGTTTTTGGTTGATGAAAAACGACGATCTTGTCTGTGGTTTATCACCCAAATAATTTCGTTATCTGCATTACAAAGCAACCAAGTATGTTCTTTTTCTAAGAGCGAAAATTTTTCGTCTTTAAAGTATTTGCTCAGTTTCTTTTTTCCTAGCATTCCTGTTGGATAAAGATAGTCTCCATTTTCCCATTTTCTAACAAGCAAAGGGTATTTTAACAAATTTTTATCAATGTAAATAGTCTGTTTATTTTCTTTTGATTTTTCATCAATATCTTCTAAAACTAAATGAATTGGAGTTGTTATTTCTGATTGATATTTCTGTATTTTAAATGTCATTTCTTGCGAAGTTGACAAATCTATTTTAGATAAAATTAAAAATTCTCTATCTTTTAATAATCTATGGGTTTTAGAAAAAACTTGTTTACCAGATTGTGCAGATAATAAATCGTAAACATCATGCCATTCTGTAAAATTATAATCCTTTAAAAGTTGATATAAATAGGCTTTTGGATTAGAAAGTTTATTAATTTCAGCAATTGTATATTTTGTTATTTCTAAAGTTGAAGATGAATCTTTTTTGATAATTTTTGATGAAACATCTTGAATTCTATCTTCAATTATTTGCTGCGATTCTTGTAAGTTTTGTAAAGATTTCGCAAAAGTTTCTAACAAACTTGGATTAATTTCCTTTAAAATAGGTACTACTTGATGCCTAATTTTATTACGTACATATTTGGTTGATGCATTGCTTGCATCTTCTCTCCAATCAATATTGTTGTCTTTGGCATAATTCAGAATTTCATCCCTTGTAAAAGGTAAAAGAGGACGAACAATATTTCCGTTCTTTTTGGGAATACCAGTAAAGCCATCTAAACCAGAGCCTCTTGTTAAGTTGATGAGAAAAGTTTCTAAATTATCATTTGCATGATGTGCTGTTAAAATATAATCGAAATTATGTTTTTCTACTAGTTCTTGAAACCAAGTGTAACGTAATTCTCTTGCTGCAATTTGAGTAGAAAGCTTATTGTTTTTGGCAAAAACAACAGTATCAAAATTAATTGTAAAGATTGGTTTGTTGTTTGCTTTGGCAAGTTTTGCTATAAACTCTTCATCTAAATCGCTCTCTTTTTCTCTAAGTTTAAAATTACAATGTGCTAAAGAAATGTCTATTTTTAATTGATAAAAAAGATGATGAAGAACAACAGAATCTACACCTCCAGAAATGGCAAGTAATAGTTTTTTATCCTTTAAAAAAGGAAAATTATTATTGATATGTTCTTTGAAGTTCTGAAGCATTTGCGCATCAAAAATACGCAATTCTTGTCATTTAAATTTTAGAATTCAACCAGTTTACAACATCTTGTAGCATTTCTTCTTTACAAAGATCATTGTGCAATTCATGATAACCACCTTCGTATAATTTTAAAGAGGCAAATTCTGAATTATTTGCAAATTCTTCTGTGCCTTTATAATCGATAATTTTATCATCTGTTCCATGTAATAAATACATTTGTGTTTGTAGTTTACTCGCATTTTCAATAGCCCATTTGCCAGTTTCTATAAAGGTTAGCGAAAAATTAGGACTAATTTTATCGTGTACTAAATCATCATTTTTGTATTTTTCAACTTCTGTTTGATCTCTAGAAACATGGTTTACATTTAATTCATTACTCAACGTAATTGAGGGTGCAATTTTTTGTAAAATTTTACCAGCTGCTAATTTGATTTTTGGTGGTTGAAAAGCTAGTTTTAAAAACGGACTAGTTGCAATAACTCCTTTTAATTGATGCTTTTTTCTTAATGTATAATTGATTACTGCATTTCCGCCCATAGAATGTCCGTATAAAAAAATGGGTTTGTTTGGATATAATTCTTTTGCTTTAGCTATGGTTTTTGAAATGCTTTCTAAAACCGCTTCAAAATTGGGATTATGGCCTCTTTTACCTTCTGTTTTTCCATGACCAAAATGATCAAAAGCAACAACAGCAAAATCCTTTTCAGTTAATTTTTTTGCAACATGTTTGTAACGATTAGAATGTTCGCCCATTCCATGTGCTAAAACTACAACAGCTTTGGTTTCTTTTCCTTGCCAATATCGACCGTAAAATTCAGTGTTATAAATAGTAAAATTGAATTCTTTTTGAGTCATAATTGTGCTATTAATTGGTTGCTTTAATGTCGTCTGAAGTATTTTGTTTCTGGTCTTTACCCATTGAAACGAGTTGGTAATTTAAGGAATCTTTTGATATTTTATAAATAAAATCATTTCCCCAATAATCTTTGGTGATATTTTTATGCAAAGGATTATTTCTAATAATGTTTTTTAATTCTTTAGGATAAAAGCCAAATTGTTTCTTTTCAGAAGAAAGTAAAGTTTGAATTTTAGCAATTTTAGAACTTGTATTTTCTAAGGGTTTGGTGTTTAAATTGAAATAAGAAATTAAAGCAAAAATTATTATAAATATTGGAAAGGCAATTAAAAATGGCTTGGTCATAGGGTGCCAAACAATACTTTTAGGAAGATTATTTTCTTTTTCGAACTTTCTTCTTTTTTTATGCTTAATCAAATATTTAATCTCTAAATACCACTCTAATATTTCTGCAATTAATTCAGCCAATTTATCTGTTTTTTAACCAAACACGAATTTCCTTTTTTAAAGATTGTTCTGGTTTTGGCAAAGGAATGGTTTTACCAAATTGTTTACTTCTGTTAAATTTACTAAAATTTATTTTTAATTGTTTCCATTCTTCAGGATACATTTTTAAAAAACCTGCAAACATATTCATTTCATTAGGTTTGTCTGTTATGGTTTCTAAAACTGCTTTGAATTTTTCTTCTTTATTTTGAATCATAATTATTTAGAATTCAACAATACATAACGCATTGCTTTTGCTTTTAGTAAACATTCTTCATACTCTTTTTCTGGAATAGATTTGGCTGTAATTGCACCACCTACAGAATAAGAAATATACTTTTTTTCTTCGTTATACAAAATACTTCTAATTACTACATTAAAATCGAAATCGCCATGAGGAGTAATATAGCCAATAGCGCCAGAATACAAACCACGTTTTGTTTCTTCTAGCTTTTCTATGATTTTCATTGCTGCAAATTTAGGAGCGCCAGTCATACTTCCCATAGGAAAAGTATCTTTTAAAACTGTTACAGGATGTATGTTTTCTTCTACTTCAGCAACTACTGTAGAAATCATTTGATGTACTTGCTTAAATGAATACACCTTGCATAATTCCTCTACTTTTACGCTTCCTTTTTTTGCGGATTTAGATAAATCGTTTCTCACCAAATCTACAATCATTACATTTTCTGAACGTTCTTTAATATCTCTAGATAAATCTGATGCAATTTTATCATCATCAATTTTACTTCGTAAACGCTTTGCAGTACCTTTTATAGGCTGAGAAATTATTTTATTACCTTCTTTTTTAATATATCTTTCTGGTGATGCAGATAATAAATATTGATGTTCCATTTTTAGAAAAACAGCAAAAGGAGGCTCAGAAATTTTATTTAAATCTTTGTAAACTTCAATAGGATTTATGGTCGAATTTTCAGCATAAAATTCTTGACAAAAATTGGCTTCATAAAGATCTCCGATTTTAATATGCTCTAAAAGTTTATTTACTTTTTGATGGTATTCGTCTTTATGAACTCTGAGTTTTATTTTGATGTCATTTTCAGATTTTTGAGTTGTTATATTTTTGATTTTTTGGATTGCTTCAAAATCACTATCCATTTCATCATCAACCATTCTTAAATAATGGAATTCAACAGAATTTCCTTTGATAAAAAACAACTTTTGAGGCTGAAAAAAGTACAAATCAGCAAAATCTAAACCATCAAAATTATTAGAAGAAAGTTGTTCTACATCATTTTTAACATCATAAGAAATATAACCGAAAATATAGTCTTTAGTTGTGGTTTGATATTCTTCTAATTTATCAAAAGCATTAAAATAATCAGTTTTAATTGAAGTAAATTCTTCAACAGCCAAAGCACAATCAAAACTAGAATATTGTTGTTTGTAATTGTTAGAATCTAACCAAATTGCAGTTTCAAATTGTTGTGCCCACAACAAAATTTGTTCTTTAAAATTCTCAATATTATCAACAGTAAAAGATTGTATGGTTCTCTGCATATTTTTGCAAAAATACTCGAAAGTTTTGGAAACAAAAAAACCTCACCAAATAGTGAGGTTTCTATATAAAATTTAAATTTTAAGCATTTAATGGTTTACCATCCCAAGCCGCTTTTGCAGCTTCTTTTACAGCCTCTGAATAGGTTGGGTGTCCATGACAAATTCTAGCTAAATCTTCTGCAGACGCTCTATATTCCATTGCAACAGCAGCTTCCATAATTAAATCTGCAACTCTTGCACCTACCATATGAACTCCTAAAATTTCATCAGTGTTTTTATCTGCTAAAACTTTTACAAAACCATCAATATCTCCACTTGCTCTAGATCTACCTAAGGCTCTCATAGAAAATTTACCAGATTTATAATCGATTTTTGCATCTTTTAATTCTTGTTCAGTTTTACCAACTGCAGCAACTTCTGGCCAAGTGTACACAATACCAGGAATTAAATTATAATCAATATGTGGTTTTTCACCAGCTAAATATTCTGCAACAACAACACCTTCTTCTTCTGCTTTGTGAGCTAACATTGCACCTTTTACAACATCACCAATTGCATAAATGTTAGAAATATTAGTTTGTAAATGATCATTTACATCAACTTGCCCTCTTTCATTAACTTTTACGCCAGCTTTTTCTAAACCTAAACCTTCTGTATACGCTTTTCTACCAACAGCAACTAAACAATAGTCACCAGTAAAAGTTACTTCTTCACCTTTTTTGTTATTTGCTTTTACAATAACTTCATCACCATTTCTTTCAACAGAAGTTACACCTGTACTTACGTTAAATTTCATACCTTGTTTCTTTAAAACTTTGGTAAGTTCTTTAGAAACATCAGCATCCATAGTAGGTGTAATTTTTGGAGCATATTCAATTACAGTAACATTTGCACCTAATCTTTTATAAACAGAACCTAACTCTAAGCCAATAACTCCACCACCAATTACTAATAAATGTTTTGGTACTTCTTTTAATTTTAAAGCTTCTGTAGAAGTAATTACTCTTTCTTTATCTAAACTGATAAATGGTAAAGTAGATGGTTTAGAACCAGTTGCAATGATGGTATTTGTACCTTCAATCACTTCTGATGAACCATCACTTTTAGTAATTTTTATATGAGTAGCATCTTCGAAAGAACCTAAACCTTCGTAAACATCGATGTTATTTTTATCCATAAGATATTTAATACCACCAGTTGTAGTTGTAACAACGTTTTCTTTTCTTGCTACCATTTTAGAAAAATCAAAAGAAGGTTTTTCTACAGAAATTCCATGTTCTTCAAAATGATGTACAGCATCATAATAATGGTGAGAAGAATCTAATAACGCTTTAGAAGGAATACACCCAACATTTAAACAAGTACCTCCTAATGTGCTATATTTTTCTATAATAGCTACTTTTTTTCCTAATTGTGATGCTCTAACTGCAGATATATATCCTCCAGGACCAGAACCAATAACGATAATATCGTATTTCATTGTTGATTTTTTTTATGTATTCTATAACCTAATAGGTTGTTTTTTAATAATAGTAGACAAAAATACGGATATTTTTACAGAATAAAGTTAGAATTTAGTAGTTTTACTGAGTAATATATTTAAAGTAATTTCAGATGAAAATCATAAAAAAAATAATGTTAGTGCTTTTGTTAATTTTTATTGTAGCTCAATTTTTTGGGCCAGAAAAAAATGAAGGAAACATAGATACTGTAAATGCATTTATTGCAGAAACAAACCCACCAGAAAAGGTGTTAGATATTTTAAAAACAAGTTGTTTCGATTGCCATTCTGCAAAAACAAGTTACCCTTGGTACAATAATATTACACCTGTTAACTATTGGTTAGCAGATCACGTAAAAGATGGTAAAAAACATTTAGATTTTTCGAAATGGAATACTTATTCTTTAAAGAAAAAAGAACATAAAATGGACGAATTGTATGAAGAAGTTGAGAAAGGCGAAATGCCTTTAAATTCTTATACTTGGACACATTCAGAGGCGAATTTAACTCAAGAACAAATTAATGCAATTGTAACTTGGGGTAAAAAAGTACAGGCAGATTACAAGCAACAAATGACTGCAGAATAATTGAAAAAACAATCTATTTTAATTATAGGTGCAGTTTGGGTAGAGCCCAATTCTTCTGCTGCAGGTAGTAGAATGTTGCAATTGATAGATTTGTTTTTAAAACAGAACTTTATACTCACTTTTGCTTCTACTGCTCAAAAAAGTGAAAACGCTTTTAACCTAGAATCTTTAGGAATTACAACAGTTGCTATTGAGCTGAATTCATCTTCTTTTGATGATTTTATTCAAAAATTAAACCCAAATATTGTTGTTTTTGATCGATTTATGACAGAAGAACAATTTGGTTGGCGAGTTGCAGGAAATTGCCCAAATGCTCTACGAATTTTAGATACAGAAGATTTACATTTTTTACGTAAAGTAAGGCATCAACAACTAAAAAAAAGAGAGAAATTTACAAACGAAGCTTTGTTAAGATCTGATGATACCAAAAGAGAAATAGCTTCTATTTTACGATGTGATTTGTCTTTAATTATATCTACTTATGAAATGGATTTGCTTAAATCTGTTTTTAAGATTGATGAAAACCTACTTTATTATTTACCTTTTTTATTAGATAAGATTGATGAACATCACACTAATAAATGGAAATCATTTGAGGAAAGAGAACATTTTGTGTTTATTGGAAACTTTTTTCACAAACCAAATATTGATGCTGTACTCACTTTAAAAAATGAAATTTGGAGCAAAATTAGAAAACGACTCCCTGAAGTAGAAATTCATATTTATGGCGCATATATAAATCAACAAATAAAAGAGTTACATAATTCTAGAGAGGGGTTTATTGTAAAAGGGTATGCAGAAAATGCCCAAGAAATTGTGAAAAATGCAAGAGTAGTTTTGGCCCCTTTACGTTTTGGAGCTGGAATAAAAGGCAAATTAACAGAAGCTATGATTTGCGGAACACCAAGTGTTACAACCTTAATTGGAGTTGAAGGAATGACTGATGAATTGCATTGGAGTGGGTTTGTTGAAGATGATTTTACTGTATTTTCTAAAATGGCAGTAATATTATATGTAGAAAAAAATACTTGGAAAATGGCGCAAAGTAATGGGGTTAAAATTATCAATGCTACATACAATAAACAGAAAATAGGGAAACCTTTTTTAAATAAAATTGATGTAATTAAACAAAATTTAGAGCGTCATAGAACTCAAAATTTTTTAGGAAGCTTGTTACAACATCAAACTTTACAAGCTACTAAGTTTATGAGTAAATGGATAGAGGCTAAAAATAAGTAAGCAGTTTTTTAGCCTTCAGTTTGCAGTCACCATTTTCAGTAAAAACTCACAGAATTACTGTTTACTGAGAGCTGCCAACTGGCTCATAATCTAAAGGTAAATAGGTTGCGATTTTTTCGTAAAAAGACCAATAGCCTTCATAAAACACATCTAAAGGATAAATTAACAATCCGTTTTTATTTACAATAATTCCTTTTTTCTGAGGAATTAAACTTGATGTTTGTGGTAAAGGTTCTCTTTTTTTGCTGAATGTGTTTCTTGTAATGTATGCTAATTCTTCTTTTTCTTTAGTGTAAACGATACTTAAATTATCATCAAAAGTAAGATAAACTAAACCATTTTTTTTAGTAATTATTTCTTTTTGAGATAGTTTCGATTTGTACAAATAATCTTTAAATTTTACCAAACGAGATTTTTTAAGTACTACTAAAGCAGAGTCTGTTGCGTTTTTTGGTGTATCAATTTCTTTATTAAAGTTGATGCCTAAACCTTTACTAAGTTTTATGAGTTCTCTGGCTTTTTTAATTTCTTTTTCAGAAGGTCTTTCTGGGTTTGGTACTCTTTTAAATTGGTTAACAACAAAACCTTGCTCAGTAAAAGTGTTGTTTAAAACAGATTTAAAAAAGTGAACTGTAGAACCATTGTAAGCTTTTATTCTGTTTTTTTTCCAACGTTTTTGTTTCGCTTTTCCGCCTTTTAATTCTTTGTATCTAGAGTAACCTAAATAATGAACATAGTTTCTGTTTCTTACAAATTCTTCTAGTTCATAAATAATCAAATAGCCCAGCGCTTTATGTTTTAATTGCAGAGGTTTTCTGGTAAAAGCAGTAAGAATATTCTCTCTAGCATTGTAATTAAAATGCAAAACTTCAGGATTTAAAAGTTTACATTCTTTAGCTAATTCTGTTATGCCTATAAACTCTTTTTTAAAAAGTTCTAGATTATATTTCCACTCTTCATCATACACTGTTTTTTGAATAATAATTTCATCCAAAACGTTTTCATCTTCCTCAAGAACAAAAAACAAAGGTTTAGAGTATGTAGCAGTATTTAGAGTATAATTAATTTTTTTAAATCCAAGATAAGATACAATAAGTTCGAATTTACCTTCTTTAACAGTTAAGTTAAATTGCCCATTGGCATTTGTTGTAGTGCCAAGCATGGTGTTATTTAGGTAAATGGCAACATTTTCTAAAGGTGTTTTTTGATGATATACAGTACCTTTAATTTCTATTTGCGAAAATGATGATATTGTAAAGAAAGCCCATAAAATAAAAAAATTGTTCCTCATTCTATTTTTATAACGAACAAGAAACAATTTTATAACAATTCTTTTGGTTTATTTTTAAGCTTATAACAAACCAGCTCTTCTTAATAAAGCTTCTGGTTTTGGTTCTTGACCTCTAAAGCGTTTGTATAATTCCATTGGTTTTACAGTTCCTCCTTTAGAAAGCACATTTTCTTTAAATTTTGTTGCTACTTCTTTGTTAAAAATTCCTTTTTCTAAGAAATATTCAAAAGCATCAGCATCTAAAACTTCTGCCCATTTGTATGAATAATATCCTGCAGAATATCCTCCTTGAAAAATGTGAGAAAATGCAGTACTCATACAGTTTTCTACAACATCAGGATACAATCTAGTTTCAGAAAAAGCATCAATTTCAAATTCTTTTACAGAAGTAATTTCTGACGGATTTTCTGAGTGCCATTTCATATCTAAAAGTCCGAAACTCAATTGACGTAAAGTTTGCATTCCTTCGTGAAAACTAGCAGATTCTTTAATTTTTTCTACATATTTCATAGGGATAACTTCTCCAGTTTCGTAATGTTTTGCAAACAATTCTAAAGCTTCTTTTTCATAACACCAGTTTTCTAAAACCTGACTTGGTAATTCAACAAAATCCCAAGAAACAGAAGTCCCTGATAAACTGTTGTAAGTGGTGTTTGCTAACATTCCATGTAATGCGTGACCAAACTCGTGAAACAAAGTTGTAACCTCATTAAACGTTAATAAAGAAGGTTTTGTAGCTGTTGGTTTTGTGAAGTTACAAACAATAGAAACTTGTGGTCTTTCGTTAACTCCGTTTTTAATTTGTTGCGATTTGTAACTCGTCATCCATGCACCATTTCTTTTTCCTTTTCTAGGATGATAATCCGCATAAAAAACAGCAATAAAGTTGCCTTTAGTATCAGTTACGTTATAGGTTTTTACATCTGGATGATATTTTTCTATGTTAGAAACTTCTTCAAAATTTAAATCGTACAAACGATTAGCGATTTCAAAAACCCCATCAATTACATTTTCTAATTTAAAATAAGGCTTTAATATTTCTTGATCTAAATCGAATAATTCTTTCTTTAATTTTTCTGAATAATAAGCGCCATCCCATTTTTGAAGTTGATCAATTCCGTCTAATTTTTGAGCGTATTTTTCTAAATTTTCAAACTCTTTTTGAGCAGCAGGTTTTGCTTTTTCTAATAAATTGTTCGAAAATTCGATTACCTTTTCAGGAGATTCTGCCATTCGTTCTTCTAAAACAAAATGAGCGTGGGTTTTATAACCCAATAAATTTGCTCTTTGCTGACGTAAGTTTACAATTTCTAAAACAATTTTTTCATTGTTAAACTCATTGTCTTGAAATGCTTTTTTACCAGCAGCAATTGCCATTTTTTTACGCAATTCTCTATTGTCTGCATAGGTTAAAAACGGAATGTAACTTGGGTATTGAAGCGTAAAGATATAACCATCTTTATCTTGTTCTTTTGCTAATTGACTTGCAGCTTCTTTAACAGATTCTGGTAAGCCAGAAACATCTTCTTCATTAGTTAAATGCATTTCAAAAGCATTTGTTTCTGCCAAAACATTTTCGCCAAATTGTAAAGATAATTTAGATAGTTTTGAATCTATTTCTCTTAATTTTGATTTTTTATCATCACTTAAATTTGCACCATTTCTTGCAAAACCTTTGTATTGCTTCTCTAATAGCATTTGTTGTTCTGGTGTTAAATCTAAATTTTCTTTATCATTAAAAACAGATTTTACTCTTGTAAATAAAGCTTCATTTAAAGTGATGTCGTTTCTAAATTCACTTAACCAAGGAGAAACTTCTTGAGCAATTTTTTGAATAGCATCATTAGTTTCAGCTGAGTTTAAATTAAAAAAAATTGAAGTTATTCTATTTAATTTTTCTCCTGTAAAATCTAAAGCTACAGTAGTGTTTTCAAAAGTAGGAACAACAGTACTATTTGCAATTGTATCAATTTCTGCTTTTGCAATTTCTATCCCTTTTTTAATAGCTGGTTTGTAATCATCAGAAGAAATTTTCGTAAACGGAGCTGTATTAAAATCTTGTAAAAGTGGGTTCATGTTTTTATAATTTATAAGCCCTTCAAATACGAATACCTGAAGGGCTATTACAATTTGTACTCTTTTATTTTTTTACTCTTTCAGAAGCTTTTTCAACTTTAAGTTTTAAACCTTCTTTATAAGCGATAATTTTGTCTAAAACACATTTATCTGAAGCTCCAATAATTTGAGCTGCCAAAATTCCTGCATTTTTTGCACCATCTAAAGCTACAGTTGCAACAGGTACACCTCCTGGCATTTGTAAAATTGATAAAACAGAATCCCAACCATCTATAGAATTTCTACTTTTTACAGGAACTCCAATTACAGGTAAAGGACTCATACTTGCTACCATTCCTGGTAAATGAGCAGCACCTCCAGCACCAGCAATAATTGCTTTTATACCTCTTTTGTGTGCATTTTTAGAATAGTCGAATAATTTTTCTGGAGTTCTATGAGCAGATACAATATCTACTTCTATTTGTATGTCAAAACTTTCTAAAATGTCTATTGCTTCTTGCATTATTGGAAGATCTGAATCGCTTCCCATTATTATACCTACCATAATTATTTGCTTATCACTCTAATTGTTTCTTTAACTTTTTGTGCTATCTCTCTTGCTTTATCAATATCAGCATTTACAATCGTTACATGTCCCATTTTTCTGAATGGACGTGTTTCTTTTTTACCATAAATATGAGGAGTAACTCCATCAACCCTTAAAATATCATTTAAATTCTCGTAAATTACATCTCCAGAAAAACCTTCTTCTCCAACAAGGTTTACCATAATTCCTGCTACTTTACTTTCTGTGTTTCCTAAAGGAAGATTTAAAATTGAACGTAAATGTTGTTCAAATTGATTGGTGTAACTTGCTTCTATAGAATAATGACCAGAATTATGTGGTCTAGGAGCAACTTCGTTTACCAAAATTTTATCATCTACAGTTTGAAACATTTCTACAGCCAATAAACCAACAAAATCTAGTTTACTAACTACATTTAAGGCAACTTCTCTAGCTTTTTCTGCAACCTTAAAATCGATTCTTGCTGGGCAAATTACATATTCAACTTGATTTGCTTCTGGATGAAATTCCATTTCTACAACAGGATAAGTTGATATTTCACCATCAGAATTTCTAGATACAATTACAGCCAATTCATTTTTAAACGGAATTAACTTTTCTGTAATACATTCTACATTTGGTAAACTTTGTAAATCATCAATATTTCTTACAATTTTTACTCCATTACCATCATAACCAAAACGTGCAGCTTTCCATACAAAAGGAAAATCGATAATATTATTCTCAAAAGAATGCTTTAATTCTTCTAAATATGCATAATGAGAAAATTCTGCAGTTGGTATTTGATGATCTACATAAAAATTTTTCTGTCTTGCTTTACTTTGAATAATTCTTAAATCTCTAGGTTTTGGATAAATGGTTAAACCTTCGTCTTCCAATTTATCTAAAGCATCTAGATTTACGTTTTCAATTTCTATGGTTAGTAAATCTACAGTTTTACCAAAGTTGTAAACTGCATCAAAATCTAATAAATCTCCAACAACAAACGTGTTACAAATTTCTGCACAGGGTGCAGATGCACTGCCATCTAAAATTGAAGTATGAATGTCGAATTTTTGAGTTTCTGTTAACAACATTCTACCTAGTTGACCACCACCTAAAACGCCTAATTTAAAGTTTGAAGAAAAATAATTTTTCACGATAATTGTAATTGTATTTTAGCAAAAATAAGCATCTAAAAGCTAAGAAACTATTAAAAATTACTGATTCGAATTGTAGAGCCATTTCTGGTTACATTGTACTCAATAGCAGGGCATTGAAAATCTTCAGTTTGTGGTGCTCCTCCAAAATCTACACTGTAAGTACTGTCATCGCAAGTGCATTTTAAAAGGCGGTTTTCAAATATCATTGGTGCTGTACAATTATTTGCAGGGCATAATCTATCAAAAGCAACAAAATCACTTCCGTTTTTATTAAATAAAAGAATTCCTTTACTTAAACCACCTACACTTGGTAACTCTGCATAACCTCCAGGAGTTTGTGCGTTTATAAGTCCAGGATTGTTTAAGTCTGTGGCTGTACTTAAGCTAAAAGATCTAATGCAACCTTCTAAATTAGTTGTATCTGAGCAGTTTATAAAAAAGATAAAACAAGTAAAAATTACTAATTTTTTGAACATTATGTATTTCTGTTTTATTAAAAACGCTGGCAATTTACAAATATTTTGTACATTTGTAGAACAATCTCATTCCTGTTTAGGCAATGAGATTTTTAAATTTAACCCATAAAGGGTTTTTAAGAAATAATTGTATTATCTCTTTTTTGATAAATTGTATGTTTTGCAAAGAAAAGGATAAGTTTTAAAAACAAAGAAAATGAGCGAAATTTCATATTATTCTCCAGAAGGATTAAAAAAGTTAAAAGATGAATTGCATCAGTTAGAACAAGTAGAAAGACCTAGAGTTACTCAAGAAATTGCAGATGCTAGAGATAAAGGTGATTTAAGTGAAAATGCAGAATATCATGCAGCAAAAGAAGAACAATCTCATTTAGAAACTAAAATTGCCAAATTAAAAAATATAGTGGCAAATGCGCGTATTTTAGATGAAAGTCAGTTAGATACTTCTAAAATATTGATTCATTCTAATGTTAAGATTAAAAATACAAGTAATGGAATGGAGTTTTCTTACAGATTAGTTGCAGATTCTGAAACTGATGTTAGAAATGGAAAACTGTCTGTAAATTCCCCAATTGGTAAAGGTTTATTAGGGAAAAAAGTAGGTGAACTTGCTGAAATTAAAGTGCCTAATGGAATTATGAAATTTGAAATTGTAGAGATTTCAAGATAATTTTATTTGAAGCTATTTCCTGCTTTCCACTATATCTTTTTTATGAAAAATAAAAAAGGATGTCGTTTCAATCAGGGCTAAACTTGTTTGCAAACTTTTTGAAATAACTTTTTAGGAAATAATTACTAAAAAACTATTCTAAATTCGGATTTTGATAATGTCAGAACTCGAATTCTTTTTTTATTTTTACTAAAAACTATTTATTTTTTAATATGAGCATATTTACCAAAATAATCGAAGGAGAAATACCAAGTTATAAAGTAGCAGAAGATGATAATTTTTTTGCTTTTTTAGATATTAATCCAAATGCAAAGGGACATACTTTAGTAGTACCTAAAAAAGAAGAAAACAAGATTTTTGATTTATCAAAAGAAGAATATACAAGTTTAATGAATTTCTCTTATAGAGTTGCAAAAGCATTAGAAAAATCAGTGCCTTGTTTACGAATTGGTATGAGTGTAATTGGTTTAGAAGTGCCTCATGTTCATGTACACTTAATACCAACAAATGCAATGGCTGATATGCAATTTACCAAAAAAGAAAAACTAACAAACGAAGAGTTTGTTGCTTTAGCAGAAAGTATTTCTAGCAATTTTTCTTGATTATAATTTATTCAATAAAATCTGAAAAGTAGTTCCTTTATCGATTTCAGATTTTTTTACAAATATTTTTCCATTGTGGTAATCTTCTACAATTCGTTTTGAGAGCGATAAACCTAAACCCCAACCACGTTTTTTAGTTGTAAAACCGGGTTTAAATATTTGTTTGAATAACTTTTTAGGCATTCCTTTACCAGTATCAGAAACCGTAATTTTTACTTTCTTTTGTTTACTTTCAATTTTTAGATTGAGTTCACCTTTACCCAACATCGCATCAATTGCATTTTTAATCAGGTTTTCGATTACCCAACCAAACAGTTCTGTATTTAATTCCGTAAAAATTTCATCTTCTGTGGATGAAAACGAAAATGAGATTTGCTTAGAACTTCTAGATTCTAAATAATCAAAAGCCTGTTTTGTAATGTCTACAATGTTTTCTTTTTTTAATTCGGGTACAGAACCAATTTTAGAAAAACGATTGGCAATTGTATTTAAACGATGTACATCTTTTTCAATTTCTTCTATATAAGTTTCATCAACTTTTTCCATTTTTAAAATAGAAATCCAACCTAAAAGAGAAGACAAAGGTGTGCCAATTTGATGCGCAGTTTCTTTAGCCATCCCAGTCCATAGTTTATTGGTTTCTGCAGCTTTGTTAGAACTATAAAACAAGTAAATAACCGCTAAAAATAAGACTAAAATTAAAATTAATGCTAAAGGATAATAGGTTAATTTGTTTAATAAATCTGAATCTCGGTAATAAATAAAGTCAGTTTTTCCAAGATAATCAACCTGAATTGGCTGATTTTGATCCTTCATAATTTCGAGCTGTTCTTTTAAATATTTAGGATCGTTTTCTTTTTTAGGATCTAAGTTATTAGAACCTTTTATTTCACCATTTGCATCAACCAAAATAAAAGGAATATCTTTTGTTCTGCTGATAACACTTAATGGAAGTTCAGAAATATTTTTTTCTAAATCTTCTAAACTTTCTGTATTTAGTTCTTTAATGGCTTCTCCATGAATTTCCATTTTTGCTCTTTCAGATTGTTTAAATTTTTGAAAGAAAGTGTAAGTGTTCCAGAGAATTAGCGTAACAATTACTAAAGAAACTAGCATTGTTATACGTTTTAATAAAAGTGTATTTGAGAAAAATTTCATTAAAAACAAATATAAAGGTTTCTTGTATATAACTCATTTAAGTATTTGATAGTATCTTTACTAATGAATTTTATTTGTTAGTTCGAGTGAATTTATAAAGTGATAACGTAATAAATTAGTGTCGAGAACTTCTTGATAAAATTTTCTCTTGAAACCGAAAATCACTCAAAGTGACATCTATTTAAATTTTTGAATATGCTTTCAATCAATCCAAAAGAAATTCCAACAGGAAAATTTCACGGCTATTTATTAGGCGCAATTGCACCAAGACCTATTGCATTTGCAAGTACCATAGATACTGATGGTAATCCTAATTTATCGCCTTTTTCTTTCTTTAATGTTTTTGGGTCAAACCCGCCAATATTAATATTTTCTCCTGCAAGAAGAGTAAGAGATAATACTACAAAGCATACTTTAAATAATGTTTTAGCAACGAAAGAAGTAGTGATTAATGTTGTGAATTATGATATTGTGCAACAAATGTCTTTGAGTTCTACAGAATATCCAGAAGGAGTAAATGAGTTTGAAAAAGCAGGTTTTACAATGTTAAAATCAGACGAAATTAAATCTTTTAGAGTAGCAGAATCACCTGTGCAATTTGAGTGCAAAGTAAATGATGTTATTTTTACAGGTGATGAAGGTGGAGCAGGAAATTTAATAGTTTGCGAAGTTGTTAAAATGCACATAAACGAAAATGTTTTAGATGATAATGGAGCAATAGATCAACATAAAATTGATTTAGTGGCTAGAGCAGGAGGTAGTTATTATACAAGATCCAGAGATGGTTTTTTCGAAATTCCGAAACCAATATCAACTTTAGGAATTGGTATTGACAATATTCCATCAGAAATTAGAAATAGTACAGTTTTAACAGGTAATAATTTGGGGATGTTAGGTAATGTTGAACAATTGCCAACTACTGACACTGTTAATAACTTTGGTAAAGAACACCCAAATTTTATTGGGTTAGAAACTACAAAAAAACATACATTTGCGCAGGATTTTTTAAGTAAAAATGATGTAGAAAGTGCTTGGAAAGTACTTTTATTAAAATAAATATTATGGAAGTTATTGGTAAAGTAAAAATTATTGGAGAAGTACAAACTTTTGGTGCTAACGGATTTAGAAAAAGAGATGTAGTTGTAACTACTGATGATCAATACCCACAAATGATTAGCGTAGAATTTCATCAAGACAAAACAGATTTGTTAAACAACTATAAAGTTGGTCAAGATGTAAAAATTTCAATTAATTTAAGAGGTAGAGAGTGGATTAATCCACAAGGAGAAGCAAAATACTTTAACTCAATTGTTGGTTGGAGAATAGAAAATTTAGGTCAGTCTGCAGCACCTAGTAATTTGCCTCCTGTAGATCAGTTTGAGCCAGCATCTAAAGTTTCTGATGATGAGCCAGATGATTTACCATTCTAGATTGTTAGATTTTTAGTCAGTTAGATTTTTAGAATCAAGAGACAAGATAAAAAAAGAGAGAATTCATTTAATGAATTCTCTCTTTTTTTTTAATTAATATATTTTATTCTTGGTTCTAAAAATCTAACTGACTAAGAGTCTAAAAAAAAATCTACGATTTTTTAGGCATTGGTCCACGCAAATGAATAATTAATCCGTTTAAGAAATTACGTAGAAACTGATCTCCACATTCAATATATTTAGGATGATCTTCTTTTCTGAAAATTGCACCTAATTCGCCTTTTGTAACTTTAAAATCGACCAAAGCACAAATATCTATAATATCTGTATCACGTAATTTGTGTGCTACTCTTAATTTTTTGAAAATATCGTTATTTGTTAATCCCATACTGCAAAGATAATTGTTTTAATGTACTACTTTAAAAATTGCCCAAGCATAAATTGCAAATCTTGCAAAACGAAATAATCCGAAGAAAAAAACATTTTTAAAAGGATATTTAATCATACCAGCAGTCATACAAGCAATAGAAAAAGGCAAAGGTAATAATGCACCAACTAAAACTAAAATCCCTCCCCATTTACGAGTATTGGCTAGGTTTTTTGCCATTTTAATTTCTAGATATTCTTTTATAGACTTTATTTTTAAGGCCATTCTTCCTATAAAATAAGAAATTAAACCACCTGAATAAGATAATGTTGCTAGAATAGCTAGATTTAAAATAGGTTCGTCAGTTTTTTTTGTCCAAGCAATAAAAATTTCTGGCGGAATTAATCCTAAAATAGTTTCTGAAAGAAAAAATACAGATAAAATAGAAAGCCTAGAAAAAGTTTCTGTAAAATGATGCAAACCATCATTTATATTATAAACGTATTTATTAAATAAGAAAATACCGATAATAATACCTAGAATAGGTAAAATAGCACTTTTTAGGTTTTTACCTACAAAAGAATAAAAACCAGTAATTTTATAATACTTGTGTACTAGTTGGAATTTTTTACCTTGAGATTTTTTAGGTTTTTTTCTTTTAAGCATTTTGTTGTTTTATTAATAAAACGATTTGCAAAAATACTGACAAAATTTTAATAATTTTGAGTAAAATTTTAAATAATTTATTTTTTGATTTTAACGGTTTAAGTAAAAATAGAAACTTTGATTTGGCTCACTGATAAAATAGAATTTCCTGATTACAAATACGCTACATATGATGGTGTTTTGGCTTTGGGAGGCGATTTGTCTGAAAATCGTTTAATTTACGCTTACAAAAACGGAATTTTCCCTTGGTTTTCTGAAGATGATCCTATTGTTTGGTATTGCCCTCCAGAAAGAATGGTTTTATTTCCTGAGGATATAAAAGTGTCAAAATCGATGCGAAAAATTATTAATAAAAATGAATTCTTAATTACAGAAAATCAAGCATTTGAAGAGGTTATTTACAACTGTAAAAACATCAACAGAAAAGATGGTTTTGGCACTTGGATTACAGATGATATGGAGCAAGCTTACATTAACTTGCACAAAAGAGGAGTTGCAAAATCTATTGAGATTTGGAAAGATAAAGAATTAGTTGGTGGCTTATATGGCTTAGAAATTAACGATATTTTTTGTGGAGAGAGCATGTTTAGTAAAGTGTCTAATGCTTCTAAATTGGCATTTATTCACTTGGCAAAAAACAAAAATTATAATTTGATAGATTGCCAAATTTATAACGAACATTTAGCAAGTTTAGGTGCAAAAGAAATAGAAAGAGGTTTGTTTTTAGAAATTTTAAAAGCCTAGATTTTTTTGATAAAAAACAGCCATTTTCTTAAAGAAATGGCTGTAAAATTAGTTTAAAATAGTAGTTAAATCTTTCGTAAATAAATATCTCCGCTAATTGTATTTAGCTTTAAAAAAGCGGTTCCTTTGTTTATGGTAGTTACAATTTTAGAACCAAAACCTGTCTTTTTATTTTTGTCAAAATTAATTTCTAAATTAGAATATACACCTCCTGTTAAGGTTTTTGCTTCTAATTTTGCATCTGCTACATAAATATCAATATCGCCACTTATGGTTTTTAATTGCATTTCTTTAGAGTGTTTTTTTACGGTAATATTTCCGCTAATTAAATCTAAGTTTAAAACCCCTACAAAGTTTTCAGCTTCTACATCACCAGAAATACTTTTTACTTTTAAATTCATGTTTTTCGGTACATAAATTACGTAATTCACAATATTTTTATGTCTATAAGTTGAGATTTCTTTGTCATCATTTTTAGTATAACTTCTATATTTTTTAAAATAATCTCCATATTCTGATCTTATTTTATAAGTATTACCTGTGTTTTCTGCATTTAAAGAAAAATAATCATTGTGTTCATTATTATCTAAATTTACAGTTGCTTCAACAGAAATTTCGTTTTTATTCCAGTTTTTTACAATGATGTTATTAGCAAATTTTAAATGAACATAAACATCATTTATATTATTACTAGATGCGTTTTCTGTAACTTTTTTTTGAGCTGATAGGTTGTTAATAGTCAATAACAATCCTATGAAGAAGTATAAACTTTTCATTATTAATGTTTTTAAATTAGATGATTTTAGTGTGTTTTAGAAGTAAAGTCTAAAGCGAATTTTTTAAGAAAATTTAGACGATATTCTTATTTTTTGCGCAAATAAATATTACCCATAGAAGATTTTATGTAGATTTTTACGCCACCATTATTTAGTTTAGAAACAATACTTTTTCTGCCACTAACATTTGGTAATCCTTTTTTCTTTGGCATATCAAAATCGAAATTTGTATAAACAGTTCCTTGTGTTTTTAACTCTAAATTTGCTTGTGTATTTGCAGGTATTGCAACATCAATTTCAGAAACAGAAGTAGAAATTGTAATTGGAGATTTTTGGCTAACTTTTACAAAATCGATATCTACTTTACCAACATTAGCATCTACAGTAATTGGTCCTGTAACGTTTTTCATTTCAATTTTACCCACGTTTGCAGAAGCTTCAACTTCGCCTGTAAAACCTTCTATATAAATAGAACCTAGGTTTTCTGCATCCACAGAAATATTGATGTTTTTTGGTAATTTTACAAACAACCCATGTCTTTGAAAGTGCGATTTTAAATCTGTAACATACAGTATATCTCCTTCTTTTGAAATTGAAAATCCATAACCATTTGTATCATCTTTTCCTCCAGGATAAACTGCTGTTAAGCCTTTTCTTTTATCTTCTTTTGTACTCGATTTTTCTTCAGAAAAATGATCATTATTATGTTTGTCATTATTATTACTATCTGATAGAATGAGTTCTTGTGTAGTACCAACTTCTACTCTAATTGCTGTATCTGATGATAATACTACTTTTTTTATGCCAGTTAATGCATATTTAAAATCCTTTTTTTGTGCTGATATTATTGTGCTAACAAATAATAATAAGATGAATATTTTTTTCATGATTTTCTTTGTGCTGAATTTAGTGCAGCATCTTTCTATAATAATGTTGATAAATTTAATTCTAATTGTTGTTTTACATATTGAGGAGTTTCCTCGTTTTCGAGCATTTTTTCCATGGGTTTAATTGCTCTTTTTTCTTGGATTTTAGATAAAATTGTAATTACTTCTATTTGTACTATAGTACTTTTATCTGTTTCCAAACTTTTTATTAACGCATCTCTAACCAACTCTTCAGACGAAAACTTAGACAACGCTTCTGCTGCAGCTAAACGTACGTTTGTGTTTTTATCAAAAAATAATCTGTTAATTAATGCTTCAATAATTTTTGTGTTTTTACTTGTAAATTCTTCTGCATTGTTTACGGCTAAAATTCGCTTGCTTGCAGAATTATCTTCTAATAAAGTTAAAACTTGTGCTGTATTTTTTTCTATTGATGATGTTTTGTTTGGTTGATATTTGCCTAATAAAAAAGCACTGATTACAATTAAAATACTGGCAGCTACTCTTAAGTAAGATTTCCAATCTGTTTTTGGTTTTAACTTAACTACTTTAGGATTGTGTGCTTCTATTTCTTGTGCTAACATTTGCTCGAAATTCGACTTTAAATTGGCAGACGGAATTTCCATTGTTTCATTATCTAAGACAGCTAAAAAAGATTTTAGTTCTGCTAATTCTTGTTGACAATTTGCACAACTTTTTAAATGATGTTCTATCTCAGATTTTTCTATTGCAGATAAATTATCTTCTAAATAATCGTTCAATTTATTTTCTATATCTCTACACTCCATTAGTTATTGTTTTGAAAATAGATTTCTTTTAATTTCTTTAAAGCTCTGTGCACTTTTACTTTTACAGCATTTTCTGTGCTGCCAATAATTTGTGCAATTTGCTCGTATTTTATTTCTTGAAAACGATGCATAACTATTAATTCTCTATCAGAATTAGAAAGTTTAAGTAACGCTTTTTGTAAATGCTCTAACTCTTCTTGGTTACTTTCAGAAACCAAAGTTTCGTTAGCATCTAACTTATCATCATCAATTAAATTAGAACGTTCTTTTTTTGTTTTTTGATAATGACTAGAAAATATATTGCGTGCAATAGTATATAACCAAGCTGCAAAATTTCCGTTTTTGTAAGATGTTCTGTACTTAATTACTTTTATAAACACATCTTGTGTTAAATCTTCGCTAACCATTTTATTACAAACCATCTTATTGAAATAATTATACATACGAACATGATATCTATCAAAAAGAATCGATAATAATTCTATTTTGCCAGTTGCAATTGCTAACATAATTTCTTCGTCAGTTAATTGTTTCAAGGTTGGTTTTTGGTTGGTTTCTATAGTTAAAACCATCAATTTACAAAAAGGTTACATTTTTAATAATTTTTTTCTAAAAAGAACAAATGGTATGGATGCAGATTTGGCTATAATCCATAAAAAAAACCCAAGCTATTGCTTGGGTTTTGTATCGTTTTCTAAAAGAAAAAAATTTATTTTTGCTTTGCTAATAAATCTCTAATTTCAGCTAATAAATCTTCTTGACTTGGTCCTGCAGGAGCTGGTTCTGGAGCTGGCTCTTCTTTCTTTTTAGTTGCGTTTATACCTTTTATCATCATAAACATAACAAAAGCTACAATTATAAAATCAATAATATTGGTAATAAACTCACCATATAAAATGGCTACTTCTCCAGTAACTTTACCAGTTGCATCTGCAACACCTTCTTTAGCAATGTATTTTAATTCTTTAAAATCAGCTTTAAATATTAAGCCAATTAACGGAGAAACAATCCCTCCTGTAAATGAAGTAACTACTTGTTTAAAAGCAGCACCCATAACAAAACCTACTGCAATATCTACAAGGTTTCCCTTCATTGCAAAAGCTTTAAATTCTTTAAGCATTCCCATTTGTGTATAATTTTAGTTTACGCAAAAGTAGAGAAATAAAAACTTTAGTGATTTTTTTATTCGATAAGAGGTGTAAGTTGGGCTTTTAAGCTCCAAATTGTTAAGTTTTATAGAATATTATTTAAAATAAAAATTCTAGTTAAGATAATTATTATTTTAAAACCTTTTTAACGCGCTGAGAAATTGCAGTTAAAGTTTCATAAACAATCGTTTCAGAAATAGTTGCTATATGATTTAGCATTTTCTGATGATTAAAAATGATAACTTCATCACCTTCTTTACAATCAATTTTTGTAACATCAACCATAATCATATCCATACAAACATTACCAATAATTTTTGCTTTCTGATTATTTATTAGTACAAAACCTTTTTTATTTCCTAATTTTCTAGATAATCCATCTGCATGCCCAATAGGGATTGTTGCAGATTTTGTTGGACTTTTAGCTACAAAATCTCTGTTATATCCAACAGTTTCACCTGGCTGAATTAAATGAATCTGAGAAATAATAGATTTTAAGTTATGTGTGTTTTTTAATTGAGCAGTTTCTTTATCATCATTACCAAAACCATACAAACCAATACCAACTCTAACCATATCAAATTGTGCTTTAGCATAATTTATAACTCCAGAGGTATTTAAGATGTGTAATAAAGGTTCGTAACCTAGGTGTTTATAGAATTGTTGAGCTATGTATGCAAAGTTATTCAATTGATTTATAGAGAATTCCTTTTCTTCTAAATCTTCACTAGCAGCTAAATGAGAGAATATAGATTGTACTTTTACGTGATTAAAACCTTTTAAATCTGTTAAGATTTTAGGGATATCTGTATGCCAAAAACCTAACCTGTTTAAGCCTGTATTAAATTTTAAATGAATTGGATAATTCATTAAAGGCATTTCGTCTGCTAATTTTAAAAAGGCATTAAAGATTTTAAAATTGTATAAATTAGGTTCTAATCTATAATCTACAATCGTTTTTAAATTTGGTATCTGTGGATGTAAAACTAAAATGGGTGTTTCAATTTCTGCTTCACGCAAAGCAACACCTTCTTGTGTGTATGCAACAGCAAAATAATCTACTTTATCTTCTAAAAACTTAGCAACTTGCACACCATCAGAACCATAACCAAAAGCTTTAACAACCGCTAAAATTTTGGTTTCAGGTTTTATTTTTTGTTTAAAATAGTTCAAGTTATGCACTAAGGCATTACTATCAATTTCTAAAACTGTAACGTGATTGTTCATAATCTTAATATGCTAAATTAGAATCAGCATCTTTTAATCAATTTTTGAGTCATCAGCATTTATTTCAGAATCTTCATTTTCAGAAACACGATTAAGTTGTTGGTTGTCAGTTTTAATTGTTGTGTTTTGTGAAGTTTCTTCCTGCTTTTTCTTAACAGCTTTATAATATGCAGCTCTACTTAAAGGTTCGTATTCTTGGGTTTCTCCAAGCATTACTAATTTATCATTTTGCGCTTTTCTAAAGCTATAATGTGCTAAATTTCCTGTATGTGTACAAACAGCATGTACTTTAGTTACATATTCTGCAGTAGCCATTAGGGCTGGCATTGGTCCAAAAGGGTTTCCTTTAAAATCCATATCTAAACCAGCAACAATTACACGAATTCCTCTATTTGCCAAATCGTTACAAACAGCAACTATTTCATCATCAAAAAATTGAGCTTCATCAATACCAACAACATCAACATTGTTTGCTAAAAGTCTTATGTTTGATGAAACTGGCACAGGTGTAGAACGAATTCTAGAATCGTTATGAGAAACTACTTCCTCATCATCATATCTTGTGTCTACAGCAGGTTTAAAAATTTCTACTTTTTGCTTAGCAAATTGCGCACGTTTTAAACGTCTAATTAACTCTTCTGTCTTGCCAGAAAACATAGAACCACAAATTACTTCTATCCAGCCAAATTGTTCAGTATGATTTACTGTATTTTCAAGAAACATTTTGTAATTTTAAGCGTTATAATTTTATTTATTTTTAAGCAATTACAAATCTATAAATATTTAATAGCAAAAAATAATTTATGCTGAAATGATTTCAGCAACTCAAAGATAAGATATGCACAAAAAATTGGAGGCTGATTTAATCAGTTTAGCGCACAACATTTTAAAAATGAAAAACAGAGAAGATGTTTTTGCATTAAAAGAAAAATCTAAAGAAGTTTACGAAAAGCTTGCTTTACTGGCTTTTGTAGAAGAATATGTGAAAGAAACTCCGAATTTAGAAACAACTAAAGAAGATTTGTTAGATAAAGTTGAACTAGCTTTAGAAACAAAAGAAAATACGATTACAGCAGTTCATAACACTAATAAAGAAATTATTCTTGAAGAAAAAATTGTCTATAATTTAGTTGATGAACCTAAGGTAACTGAAAAAGTAGAAATTTTTGAAGAGTTAGTAGAAGATAAAATTAAAGTAGTTCTAGAAGAAAAAGTTGAACTTAATGATGTTGTTGAGCACCCCATACAAACCAATAAAGTTGAAGAAATTATTGAACAACCTTTTGATGAGTTAGAAGAAATACTTTTTCCTAAAGATGAAGTTGAAGAAAAGTTAGAAGAAAATGAGGTTGTAAAGATTGAAGAAGAAATTATAAATGATGTTATAAAAGTAGAAGAACGAAAAACAATGTCTTTAGAAGAGGAATTACAAGATGTTATTTCTGTAGATGTTATGGCAGATTTGTTCGAAAATGCACAGCCAATATCTCTAAACGATAAATTGGCAAAGAACATTCAGATTGGTTTAAATGATAGAATTGCATTTGTAAAAAACTTGTTTAATAATCAGCAAGAAGATTATAATAGAGTAGTTTCGCAATTAAATACTTTTCGATCAGAAAGTGAAGCGAAACATTTTATAAATACAATGGTAAAACCAGATTATAATTGGGATAATCAAGAGGAATTAGAAGTTCGTTTTATGGAGATAATAGAACGTAAATTTGCTTAAAAATTCGAGATTTTGAGTTTATACTCAAAATAATTGCAAACACTTTAGACTTTATCAACTGAAACCTATTTTAATTCATACTCATTTTCACAAGCGTAAAACAGGCGTTACTAGAAGCATAGAAAATGTGCTTCCTTTTTTTTCTGATGAATTTGAAACTTATGTTTATGGTTCAAATATTTCAGGAAATCATCTTACTGCTAAAAAACTAAAATCAATTTTATTTTCTGATGTTAAAACAGTAGTGCATTGCCATAGAAACAATGAAATTATGCGAATGCTTTTTTATCGTTTTTTAGGTGCAAAATTTACTTTAGTTGCAACAAGACACGCAGAAACAAAACCATCTGGTTTAACTTTATACTTATTAAAAAAAGCAGATAAAGTGATTACGCTTATAAAAAGTATGAGCGAAAATTTAGGTATTAAAAACGCCATAGTTGGTCATGGAGTTAGAGTTAATGATTTTAAACCAGAAGCTAATAAAAAATTAGAGAATATTTCTCAAGAAAACATCATTTTAAACGCTGGTAGAGTAAGAAAAGCAAAAGGACAATTAGTGTTATTAGGAGCTGCTAAGGTTTTAAAAAGCCATAAAAATTGGGCATTAGTAATTGTTGGTAAAATTGACAAGCCAGAATTTTCACAGGCATTAAAAGAAATTATAGAAAAACATAAAATAGAAAATCAAGTTTATTTTATAAATGAAACTAGAGAGATAATTTCATATTATCAAGCTGCAAAAATAGTTGTTGCTCCTAGTTTTTCTGAAGGTTTTTCTTTAGTAACAGCAGAAGCTATGAGTTGCGAATGTTCTGTAATTGCTACAAAAAATGTAGGTGTACATTCAGAATTAATCACCAATGAAAAGAGTGGATATTTATTTGAAGCAGGAAATAGTACTGAACTAGAAACCCTTTTATCAAAATCTATAACAGGCGAAATTCCACATTTAGGAAAACAAGCAAGACAAGAAATTCTACAAAACTGGAGTGCAAAAAAAGAAGCAGAAGGTTTAATGGAAGTTTATAAATCTTAGACTTAGAAAAATCTATTTTAAAAATTTTATTGTAACAAAATACTTTGGTATTCGTCTGAAAAGAAAACCAAGTATTATGAAACAAATTACAACCATTCTATGTGCATTTTTTATGATAAGTGCTGTAGCACAAGAAACTACCTTTAAAAACTTTTATAAAAAGCATAAAGAACAATCTGCTTTTTCTATTAATTTATCAGCCTCTTTTGCAGGTTCTTTTTTAGATGAAGGTGATAATGACGATTTACAAAAACTACTAAAAAAATCGGGCGATTTTAAATTAATGATTTTTAATAACGAAGACGCTTCAGTATCTAAAGACTTTAAAAAGTATATCAAAAAAAATAAATTAAAAACTATGGCACGTGTAAAAGGTGATGATGGAAAAGCCGCTTTTTATATTTTAGAAAAAAATGATATTGTAAAAGAAATCGTTTTACAAGCCAATAGCGATAATGATAAAGTTATTTTATTCGGATTAAAAACCAATTTAACTATGGATGAATTAGCAGAAATAATGTCTAATTCAGATATTAAATTTTCATCAAAATAAAGAGTTAGCTTGTCATTTCAACCTTTTGTAAAAAAATCGCCTAATACATAATCAATTTTTTGGTTTCTCTACAAGGTAGAAATGACATTTGCTTTTAAAGAATATCTTTTAAACTTTCAATTACTTTTTTACTATTTCCAATAAATATTTTATCATCAACAATAAAAACTGGGCGTTTTAAAAACGTATATTCATCTAGCAAAAATTGTTTATAATCAGCTTCAGTCAAATCCTGATTTTTCAAATCCATAGCTTTGTACAACTTTGCACGCTTGTTAAATAAAGCCTCATAACTACCAGAAATCACGTACATTTCCTCCAATTGTTCAACAGAAATATTATTCGCTTTAATTTCTTGTCGTTCAAAACCATCTGTATTTACTTCTTTTAAAATTCTTCTACAGGTATCACAAGTTTGCAAAAAATAGACTTTCTTCATTTTTATTAAATTATATTTACAACATCAAAATTATACATAAAAAATGAATATACAGTTTGATGTTTTAAGAAAATCTAGAGAACTCGTTTTAAAAGAATTAGAAGGTTTAACTTTAGAACAAATTCACAAAATTCCAGAAGGTTTTAAAAACAATATTGCTTGGAATGTGGCTCATTTAGTAGTTACTCAACAATTGTTGCATTATAAATTGTCTGGTTTAAACCCTTTGTGTCCAGACGATTTAATAGAAGCGCATAGAAAAGGAACTGTACCAACAAAAACTTTTACAGAAGAAGAATTTGAAGAAGTAAAAGATTTGTTAATAGGTTTGCCAGATACGTTGCAAGAAGATTTTGAAGCAGGTATTTTCGAGAATTACACAGAATATCCAACAAGTACAGGTTATGTTTTAAAAAACATAGAAAATTCAATTTCGTTTAATAATTTTCATGAAGGAATTCACTATGGAATTATAAGATCGATTAAAAAGTTTTTATAGAAGCTATTTCCAGCTTTCAGCACTCGCTTTTTTTGGCTAAAAAAGCCAAAAAAGAGCTCAAACAAATGCTTTAATCTGGGCTAAACTAGTTTGCCAGCTTTTAAATAATGTAAGAAATGAAGTTCAATACAAAAACAATTCATGGAGGTCAGAAGCACGAAGAAGCAACAGGAGCAGTAATGCCACCAGTTTTTTTAACATCTACCTACGCACAATCTAGCCCAGGAGTAAATAAAGGGTATGAATATTCAAGAGGAAAAAACCCAACAAGAGCAGCATTAGAAAGCAGTTTTGCAGCCATAGAAAATGGTACTCATGGTTTTGCGTTTTCGTCTGGTTTAGCTGCAATAGATTGTGTTTTAAGAACATTAAGTCCAGGAGATGAGGTAATTGCTGGAGACGATTTATATGGTGGTACTTACAGAATGTTTACAAGATTATTTAAAAAATACGGATTAGAATTCTCTTTCGTAGATATGAATAAAGTAAACAATGTTACAGAAGCCATAACAGAAAAAACAAAATTAGTTTGGATAGAAACACCAACAAATCCGTTAATGAAAATTGCAGATATTGCAATAATAGCATCAGCAATAAAAGGTCTAAATTCAGATATTTTAGTAACTGTAGATAATACTTTTGCAACGCCATATTTACAACAACCCTTAACTTTAGGTGCAGATATTGTTATGCATTCTGCAACAAAATATTTAGGTGGGCACTCAGATATTGTTATGGGAGCATTAATGGTAAAAGACCTAAAATTAGCAGAAGAATTGCATTTTATACAATTTGCAGCTGGTGCAATTGCAGGTCCTATGGATTCTTTTTTAGCTTTAAGAGGAGTAAAAACGTTACATATTAGAATGCAAAGACATTGCGAAAATGGTAGAGCTGTAGCTAAATTTTTAGAAAACCACCCAAAAGTAGGAGAGGTATATTATCCAGGTTTAGAAAATCATCCAAATCATGAAATTGCTAAAAAACAAATGAAAGATTTTGGAGGTATGGTTTCTTTTAGGCTTAAAGACGAAAGTAAAGCAGCTGCATTTAAGTTTTTAGAAAATACTAAAGTATTTACTTTGGCAGAATCTTTAGGAGGTGTAGAGAGTTTGGTAAATCATCCAACAACAATGACACACGCTTCTATTCCAGAACCAGAACGTTTAAAAATTGGTATTACAGATTCTTTAATTCGTTTAAGTGTGGGTATTGAAGATGAAGAAGATTTATTGGCAGATTTAGACCAAGCTTTAAATTTATAAGAACAAAAAAAAGACCTAAACTAAAATTTAGGTCTTTTTTTTATGTAATTTTTTTTCATCAAAAAATACGCAGAAGCTCCTAAAAATGGAATTAAAAAGATGATGAAAAACCATATTTTTTTGTTGTTATCGCTGCTGAATCTTGTTCTAGAAATGTCTGATATAGCTTTAAACCATAGTGTTAAGCTCAAAACTATAAGCGCAATAATTAAAAGTGTTTTCATTTTTTTTTAATCAATTGTAAAATTTTCAACCAAGAAAAAGTTGGCCCTTAAGTCTGCATTATTTATTTCTTTGTGATATATAATTTCTTCTGCTAATTGTTTATTAAGATAATTTCCAGTATCCCATTTGTTATTTTTGTTTGTATCTACAATTGCTCTAATAGTATATTTACTAGGTTCTAATAAATCGAAAACTACTTTGGTAGAAGTAGTAATAAATTTACGCTCTACAAGTTGTTCTTGTTTAGAGCCTGAAAGAATTTCTATAATTATGTTTTTGTTATTTACGTTATTTACGTTTAAAGTTATTCTACCATAATCTTCAATTTCTTTAGTAGAAAAATTATAATTTAACGTATCGTTTTTTATTCCAAAAACATCATTAAAAGCCTCTGGTAGTGCTTTAAAATTGTATTTGTCTTCAGGTTTTTTATCAAAAAGAAAAGCAATTTTATTCTCTTTTTTAGAAGCTAATACTTTGTAATTTACAGCAATTGTATCTTTATCAAAAAGACTGATTTTGGTAGTATCTATCTTAACAATTGGGTTGTTACTACTTATAAAAAATGTGTCTCTAAAATGTAGTGTATTTCTAACAGTAGTTGTTATTTCTAGAGAATCTAATTTTTTCTTTCTTAGCTTAACTGTTAAGGTGTCTAAAAACTCATTATTAGAAATTGTGAAATTTAAAGAGTCTACATCAATAGGGGTAAACCAGTAATTTAGTGTGTCTTTATCAAGTCTAAATTTAGAAACACTTTTAAAAGTATCTGGTACTTTAGAGAGTAGGTTAACTTTCATGTCTTTTGCATCACCCACAAAACCAAACTCTATTTTACCTTTGGTAACTTCTTTACCTCTTTTAAACTCGTAAGGTAAATCTTCTTGAAATAAAATAATAGGTTTGGTTATAATACTGTCTTTTGGTAATTGAAGTGTGTCTGTATAAAAACCAATTTTATCTGTAACCGGATTAAATATATAATCGTTAATTTCTTCTTTTAAAGCCACCATTAAATACTTGCCTTTTCTTAAATTGGTGAATTTAAAATTGGTTGTATCTAATGTGTTTGTAATATAATTTGGTTTCTTTTTGTAAACAATAGAATCGTTAAAAGCAGTGTCTATTCTATATAACAAAACATTTACACTTTTAGGTGTTTCTTTTAATTTTGAATCTTTAATAGAGCCAGAAGTAGTTAAAGAATCTATATAGCTGCCAGTAGAAAATACATATTTAAAATTTTCTAGCTTATTACCTTCATTATTATCTTCTACTGCATTACCAAAATTAAAAATGTAGGTAGTGTTTTGTTTTAATGTGTCTAAAATTTCGATTTTTATTTCTTTGCTTGCAGTTC
This sequence comes from Polaribacter sp. Asnod6-C07, assembly GCF_045063625.1. Classification (NCBI taxonomy): domain Bacteria; kingdom Pseudomonadati; phylum Bacteroidota; class Flavobacteriia; order Flavobacteriales; family Flavobacteriaceae; genus Polaribacter; species Polaribacter sp. Asnod6-C07. The sequence goes on from NZ_JBEFOF010000005.1 coordinate 1,705,134, forward strand.
CTTGAGGAGTAATTAAAGGCGGATTTTTCATTGGTGGAGATACTACCAACTGATCATTTAAATTTTTTAAGACTACAAATTCATCAAACTCAATCTTAATTTCTTTTTTATTAAAGTTGATACTTTCGTAAGGCGGATTTGCAGTTACAAATAAAGGTGCATCTTCATCTTTAGGGCCACCTTCTGGTCTTCCAGTTCTAGCACAACTTGTTGCAATAATAAGAATTAATGTAAAAAAAAGGAATTTGTAAAAAGTCTTCACTCAAATAAATTTTACACAAATTAACGATTATTTTTTGAATATAAAATCATAAAAATTATTCTGTATATGCCATTGTTAAAACGCTTATTTTACAATTTTCTGATTTCTGAAACTCTTTAGCACAAGCTTTTAATGTAGCACCTGTTGTAATTACATCATCGATTAATAATATATGCTTATTGTTAAATTGAGATGGGTTACTTAAAGAAAACTTAGTGTCTAAATTCCTAAATCGCTCAAAACGAGATTTAAAGGTTTGTGTTTTGGTTGATGAAATTCTGATTAATTCATTTTCTACTAACGGAATATTTAGATAAAAACTCAATCTTTTTCCGAATTTAGTTACTTGATTATAACCTCTTTCTCTTAATTTCTTCGGATGCAAAGGCACAGGTATTATGCAATCTACATCTTTAAATTTACTATTTTGTTTGAGAATTTCACCCAACCAATTGCCAAAGAAAACACCAATTTCTTCATTGTCCTTGTATTTTAATTCATGTATTAATTTTAATGTGCTACCTTCTTTTCTGTAAAATAACAAGGCATAACCTTTATCTATAGCAATAGCCCCATAAAAAGTCTGTGTAACTTTATTGTTTTTATAGTCATTAAAATTTGTGAGTGGTAAATCGTGTCTGCAAAGTGTACAAACTACATTTTCATTTTCTAACAAATGCTCATCACAAACAACACATAATTTGGGGTAAAAAATATGGAATAAATCTTTTAGAATTCTCATAGCGTAAAACAATTCTTCTTAAAGATACATAAATTGTTTTTTATAGGTTTTTATGCACTGCTTTTTATTGATAAATTTCAGTAAATGTGTATTTTTGCGCTCATTATGGCAAAACAAGAAGATCAGTTTAAAAAAGTTTTATCGCACGCAAAAGAGTATGGTTATGTATTTCAGTCTTCTGAAATTTATGATGGATTAAGTGCGGTTTACGATTATGCTCAAAATGGAGTAGAGCTAAAGAAAAATATTAGAGATTATTGGTGGAAAGCAATGGTGCAAATGCACGAAAACATTGTGGGTATAGATGCAGCAATTTTAATGCATCCAACAACTTGGAAAGCTTCTGGGCACGTAGATGCTTTTAATGATCCTTTAATCGATAATAAAGATTCTAAAAAACGCTACAGAGCAGATGTTTTAGTAGAAGAATTTAGAGAAAAAATAAATATAAAAATACAAAAAGATATTGCTAAAGCTCAAAAACGTTTTGGTGATGCTTTTAATGAGGATGAGTTTAGAGCTACAAACCAAAATGTAATTCGTCGTCAAAAACAAATTGATGAAATTTCTGCAGAATTAACTCGCGTTCAAGAAGAAAGTGACTTAGAAGGTTTTAGAAATTTAATTTTAGATTTAGGTATTGTTTGTCCTGTTTCTGGTTCTAAAAACTGGACAGAAGTTAAACAATTTAACTTAATGTTTGGAACTAAAATTGGTGCTTCAGCAGAAAATTCTACACAAGTATATTTACGTCCAGAAACTGCACAAGGGATTTTTGTAAACTTCTTAAATGTGCAAAAAACTGGACGAATGAAAATTCCTTTCGGAATTGCGCAAACTGGTAAAGCTTTTAGAAATGAGATTGTTGCAAGACAATTTATTTTTAGAATGCGTGAGTTTGAACAAATGGAAATGCAATTTTTTGTAAAACCAGGTACGCAAAAAGAATGGTATGAACAATGGAAAGACACACGTTTAAAATGGCATTTAAGTTTAGGAATGGGAGCAGAAAATTATCGTTTTCATGACCATGATAAATTGGCTCATTATGCAGATGCAGCAGCAGATATTGAGTTTAATTTTCCTTTTGGCTTTAAAGAATTAGAAGGGATACACTCTAGAACTGATTTCGATTTAAAAGCACACGAAGAATTTTCTGGTAAGAAATTACAATATTTTGATCATACAGAAAACAAAAGTTATGTGCCTTATGTTGTAGAAACTTCTATTGGTTTAGATAGAATGTTTTTAGCAGTTTTTTCTAATTCTTTGCAGGAAGAAGCATTAGAAAACGGAACTACAAGAACTGTATTAAAATTACCAGCAGTTTTAGCGCCATTTAAAGCAGCAGTTTTACCATTGATTAAAAAGGATGGTTTGCCAGAAGTTGCCAAACAAATTATGGAAGACTTAAAATGGGATTTTAATGTTTTTTATGATGAAAAAGATGCAGTAGGTAAGCGTTATAGAAGACAAGATGCTGCAGGAACACCTTTTTGTATTACTGTAGATCACGATTCTTTAGAAGACAATTCTGTTACCATAAGACATAGAGATACTATGGAGCAAAAGCGTGTTAAAATTTCTGATTTAAAAGAGATAATAAAAGCTGAGGTTGATGTAAAGACTTGGTTAAAGAAAATGGATGTATAGCATCTATTTTCATTCTAAAATAGAATCCTCATCAATTTTGATGAGGATTTTTTTATAAAGCGTCTCTAAAAATAGAATAGAGTAAATTAAAAATAGTAAAGGTTATAATTATAGAAATTATAAGAATAAAATAGTTCTTGATTTTTTCTTTTCTCCTTTGTTTGGAAATTTTAGCTTTTATTTCTAGAGCTTCTTTATGAGATAATTCAACTTCTTTTTTTACACTAATTTTCTTTCTTTCAGTTATATCTAGCTTTCTAGTTCTATCAAAAAATTTCTTTCGCTCTTTTTTTCTTGAATTTTTTTTTAAGTCTTTAACCTGTTGTGAAGCAAAACCTTCCCCCATAATAATATTTTCATTATAAGAAGATAAAACCCGAAGAATGTTACAGTGAATAATAAAAATGTTATAATTCCTTTGGGATTATAGCATTTTTTAGTTTTGTCTAAAGTCTAACTAAAACCTCCAACCAACATTAAATCCAATTCTTGGAACTATTACAGGTGATTCTGAACCAAATAAATTACGACCCAAACCACCATACAAATCAATTACTAGGCCTCCATTAGAGATGTATTTTGTACCTACTGCAACACCTAAAGCACCATCTGTATATTCTATATCATAAATATCAGAATCTTCAACAGACTCTTTTTTTCCAGAATTAATTCCGAAGAAACCTTCACCAAAAAAGTTCCAATTATACTCAGTTGTAAAATAATGACGGTAATAAGGAGTTATCATCATATTCTCATTGTATCTAAAATCTGCTTCTTGTTTTTCTAAATTAAACTGTACAGAAATACCAAAAGAAGATTCTTCATTTATATAGTTTTCATAAGAAAAATCTAGAGTTTTTATGATTAGAGCATCAGCAATATCTAATTTAAATTCTCTTTGAGAAAAAGTAATTGAGCTAATGAAAAGTGTAAATAGTAAAATTGATTTTTTCATAAATTGTCTTTTAGCCTTTAACGATTTAATTATTAAATTTATTTTATAGATGAATGCTTTTAAAAACGGTATCCAACAGAAATTCCAACTCTACCAATAGCATCATCATAACTATTTTCAGAAAAATTACGCCCCACACCTAAAACTAATTCTGTAGTAAAGCCTTTTTTAGAAACAAATTTTCCTCCAATAGAAATACCTAAACCAAAGCCAGTTTCAAAGTTATCAGAATTACTATAATAGTCGTAGTGATCATAATCATAATAATCATAATAATAGTCTCTTGCAGAGTACAACATACCAAAACCTTCTACAAAAAAACCTCTTGCAAAATTGCCCGAAAAATAACGTCTGTAAAAAGGTGTAAGCGAATAATTTAAATCACTTTCATCTCTATCTGTATTTATTGTAGCTGCAATACCATAAGAAGACTCTTCATCAATTAAACGTTCATAAGAAACATCAATCCATTTTGCAGCGATTAAAGTTAAGGCATTAATTTTAATTTCTGTTTTTTTATTGATGTCTTGAGGATAATTTTCTTCTTTTTCTTGTGCAATTGCAATTGTAGTTACAAATACTAAAATAATTAAAGTAATTTTTTTCATAGTTAAGTTTTATGATTTAAGTAAACAAATTTATCAAAAACCTTACCAAGATTATTAAAAATTAGCTCTTAATTGCACACTACCTGTATGTATGGTTTTAGAGTTCTCACTTTTTCTACCTAAATAATTTAAATTTAGGTTTAAAAAAGCGTTTAGTTTTCGGTTAAATAGTAAGCTCCAAGTATAGTTTTTACCAGCTTGCAAACCTTCTAACATTTGGTAGGCAACAGGTGTGTTTGCGTCTCCTGTAAAATCATTTAAAAAGACATTTATGTTCGCAGATATTTGATTTTTCTTTTTGCTGATGTAAAAATACTCTACTCCAAATTTTTGTTGATGTAAAGTTTCGAAATCTTCTAATTTGTTTTGTTTGTTTTTAAAGTGATAAAATGCAGAAAATCGATTGTTTTCATTGTATAAAAAACTAATTTTTGGCTGAACTTCATTTGCATTAATTTCGTAGTTTCTGTCTGTAAAATTTTCTGTTTCTAAACTATTTTTTGATGTTTTTGTCATTAAGTCTATCAACCAGAAATCTGCAAATTTATGTGCATAATCTAACTGATGTAAATTAATGTTATTTTCTTGATTACCAATAAAATATTGCTGTTTTAATTTTGAATTCCCATAAGTGAAAGTCATACTATGTTTTTGTAAATCTTTGTTGTAGTACAAACTATTTCTGATATTTAAATTCAAACCAATTAATGAATTCTCATTAAAATCAAAAGGATTTAATTGAAACGAATTTGCAGTTCTTTCTTGTTCATTTTCTACGGATAAATAACTCTGATTATAAAAGTGAGAAATTAGTTTTTTAAAACCTGTTTTTGTTGCCCAATTTCTTGGATTTAAGGTAATAGTTTGATTCCATTTTGCACGTTGAGTAGCAATAAAACTTAAATTGGGTTTTGGCAAACGTAAATAATTTGCTTGGTCTTGAAATTGTGCAATTTCGAATTCATTAAAATCTTTAATTCCGTCGTTATTATAATCAATCCAAGCATAAAAACCTAAACCAGGTTCTGTCTGAACATAAATATAATCTTGTTGAGCTACATTACCAGAAGAAGTTTCATAAACTGTACTTAAATTGATAAAATTCTTGAATAATTTTTGACTAAAAACGACTCTTGAGTTTAGTGCTTTTTCATCATCAGAAAAATTATTTTCTGTAATTCTATAATTGGCATACACACTTAAATTGGTGTTTTTATTTTTGATGAGTTTACTATTAATATAAATTGTTTTTCTGTTATTAATTTCTGCAAACTGATTCGATTTTATACTGTCGTTGTTTCTAAAATTATAACCAATTTTCGCAAATATTTTTGTAGAATCACCAACACCAAAATAACCTTCGTACTCTTTAAAACGATGACTTGTATTTATAAATTGATGGGTTGTTACGTCTTTTCTAGAATTGGTTTCGAAATTGATAAAAGTACCCAGCCAAGTTTTTTTAAGAGAATGTTCTGCTTTTGCTTGTGCTCTAAAAAATGAATTGTCTTCTATAGTAGATGTGTTAGATAAGAAGCTTCCATCAACAAAAAAACTAGTTTTATTGGCTTTAATTTTCGATTTTAGTTGATGTTTCGTTCCTTTAAAACCATTGTTGTAAGTTAAATTGTAAAACTGATAAGTGAGGTAATCTTCTTTTTTATTGATTAAATTTAAAGCCGATTGAAAATAATTCTTAGTAGCATTATTGCTTAAAATGTTCCAGTCTCTGTTAAATTCTACAGGTTCATAACCTTGCTCAGAATAAAAATTTTCTTGTGCATATTCGTGGCTAATTTTACTGGTTAATTTCCAGCTTTTATCAATTAAAGTTTGCTCCCAATTAATTTTTGCAGCCACTGCAATATTGTTTTCATCATCTATAGTAGAATACAAATTGGCATCTCTGTTACTAATGGCAATTTCGGTATCTAAACTAGTTTTTTTATCGGTGTTTAATTCAGATTTTACAATAAATAATTGCGATTTTGTTGGGGCAACAAGTCTTGTAATTGGGCTATAATCACCCAGATTTGTGCCTACAAAACTAAAAATACTTCCTGTTGCAATAGTATCATCTAAAACATAATCTCCATTATTAGTGCCAACATTTGTAAAAGTTACCGTGTATAATTCGTCATTTTCATTGGTAGAATATTCAAAATATTCTTGTATTCCGTCTGTTACTTTTTTGTAGAGAATTTTATTTTCATCAAACACATCAATAAAAGCACTTTCAGAAAACATAGCCTCTTCGTTATTACCAGCATTGGCTAAAATTTCTTTTTGTTCTGTAGATAAACTTTGTTGTAAAGGTTGATTTTTAGCATCATTTTCAGAATAAAAATAACCAGCAATACTAAATTGTTCTCCTTTATATTCGGCTTTATCATAGGTAATAAAACGTGTGTAATTCCTTTCTGCGTACTGAAAATCTATCCAAATACGCATATCATTTGTAATAGGATAGGTGGTGTTAAAGGTAATTTCACCCAAATTATAATTAATGGTGTAATCTTCGTTTTCGCCTCTTTTTATTAAAGAACCATTTACATAAACCTGTTCTGAACCTTCTATCATTAAAATTACAGACTCATTATTTGCACCGTAAATTTTATAAGGTCCTTGGTTGCCTTCTACACCTGTAAAATTAAAAGTGTTGAATTTACCTCTAACCACAGCACCAGATGCAGCCACTTTTAAATTGTCGTTTACATTGGCTTCTACTTCTAAACCAGAAACTTGTTTTGCAAACGGAAAGAAGAACGTTTCTGTGTTTTTAAGTGATAAATCTCCAGCTCTAACTCGCCAATTATCAGTAAACATTTCTATAAAAATACGATCAAAATCGGTTAAGTTTTGAGATACTCCATTGTTCTGAACAGGAATATTAGTATCAAATATATTAGCCCTTAAAGTTACATCTTTAGATAGTTTTCCTGATATTTCTAAATCGAGAGCAGAATTAGTTACCGCATTTTGATTGTTACCCGAAGTTAAACCTCTGGTTATAAATCCTCTGGTTTTTAAACCATCAAAAAGTTGAATGTCTGACTTTTTTTTGTTGGTAGTTAAGCTATATAATTTACCTTGGTTTGTATTGCTTTGTAAAATTAGTTTTTCATCAAAAGGAGTATAGATTTTGGTGATAAAATCGGGTAATCTAAAATATTCAACTGTAATTTTTTTGTATTTTTTTGAGTTGATAATTAAGATGGCTTTGCTAAAGTTGATGTTGTAATTTTTAAAAGGAATTTGGTGTTGTTTATCATCAAAAATTTTGAATTCTTGCGGATTTAAAGCCACAGAATCTAATTGAATGGTATCTTGTTTTACCTCAATAATTTTCTTTCTATAATCTGTAGATTTAGTTTGACTCTGAATTGATAATCCAAAGAAAAGGATAAAATAAAAGAATATTTTTTTAAACATAGAAACTATAAGAAGCTAACGTAAAAATATGTTTTTATGTTTTAAGAAAATAAAATTAAAAAAGAGATTGTTGTTTTACAGGATTTTCGTGCGCTAACAACCATTTTTTACGCCAAATTCCGCCTGCGTAACCAGTTAAAGAACCATCAGAACCAATTACTCTATGGCAAGGAATTACGATCCAAAGTGGGTTTTTTCCATTTGCTGAAGCTACTGCTCTTATGGCTTTTACATCGCCTAAAAACTTACTTTGTTGTAAATAGGTTCTTGTTTTTCCATAAGGAATATCTAACAAGGCTTTCCAAACTTTTTTTTGAAATGTAGTTCCTTTAGGGTTTACGGTTAAGTTGAAACTGGCTCTTTTGCCCTTAAAATATTCTTCTAATTGTGTGACGCAATCTTGCAAAACCTCAGGAATTTCTGTTTTTAAAAGCTCTATAGAAATTGAATCATCATCTAAAACTTTAATAGATTGAATTCCGTTTTTGTCGCCAATAATTTTAGCAATACCAATTGGTGTTTTGTAGTATGTGGTTTGTGAATTCAATTATAAATTATATTTTTTTCTTAATTCTTTGGCTTCTTTATCCGATGAATAATTCATCATTAATAAGCCTTCTGTGCTGTTAATTTCTCCTTCTTTTATTTTAGAGGCCATAAAATTTCTTGATTCTATGGTCTTTTTAAAATCATCACTAAAAATAGAAATTAACTTTTTAATATTTATTTTCGTAAACTTATTTTTGATGATTTGACTCGCAAGAAAATAATTTAAAGTTGTTATTTCTCTTTCAGAGTTTATCAGAATTCTTTTTTTAATTTTTTCTGTATCAGTTTTTATAGTAATAAAATTATCTGCTCCTGATTTTAATCCAGATCCGAATTCATTATGATGTTTTAATTCTCCTCTATATTCTGTAATACTAAGATTTAAATATGTAACTGAGTTGAAATGAATATTTTTTGAGTTGTTAATGATAAATTCGTCTTCCGTAATTTTTAAAAAACCTGTATTTATAATTTTAATATTCTCTTTAGAAAATTTCAAAATGAAAAATGAAAAAAATAATATTAAACCAGAAATAAAAATTAATGAAGAGAAAATAATATCTATTATTTCTATGGATAAATATTCATTATTTAAACTTACCATAGAAATACTAAGCACAAGAACCCCAAAGCTTAATGTTAAATATGTTATAGGATGATCAAAAGACCAAAAGTTAGACTTTATTTCAACTGTGTTTATTGTCATAATCTAAATTCCAAAAACGTCTTTAGAATTTTGAGTTGTAATTTCTGCAATTTCATTGTAAGAAAGGTCATAAATATCTACCAATTTATCAACAACATTTGTTAGGTATGCACTTTCATTTCTTTTGCCTCTAAAAGGAGTTGGTGCTAAATACGGAGCGTCTGTTTCTAGTACAATGTGTTTGATATCAATTTGGTTTAAAAACTTATCAATTTTACCGTTTTTAAAAGTGGCAACACCACCAATTCCTAATTTCATATTGTAAGATATGGCTTGTTTAGCTTGTTCTACTGTACCAGTAAAGCAATGAAAAATTCCTCTTAAATCATCACTTTTTTCTGATTCTAGCACTTCAAAAACTTCGTTAAAAGCATCTCTACAATGTATATTTATAGGCATTTTCTTTTCTTTTGCCCACTGAATTTGTGTTTTAAAAGCTTCTTGTTGTTGGGTTAAAAAAGATTTATCCCAATATAAATCCATACCAATTTCACCAATAGCATAAAATTGTTTTTTATCGATCCATTTTTTTACGTGTGCTAATTCTTCTATGTAATTTTCTTTTACAGAAGTTGGATGTAAACCCATCATTAAAAACACATCATCAGGGTTTTCTTGTTCTAAAGTAAACATTTTTTCTGTGTACGTAGAATCAATTGCAGGAATAAAAAAGCGTGTAATACCTGCGTCTTTTGCACGTTTTATCATTGCTTTTCTGTCTTCGTTAAATTGCTCTGAATATAAATGGGTATGCGTATCTGTAATCATTATTTAGGTCGATTTTCATCAGCAAAATTAAGAATATTAGAGCGTATAAATTCAAAAGATATCATCTTTATAATCTGTATCTTTGCAGAAAATATACAAAATGACTTTCCAAGATTTAGACTTATCAAATCAGTTACAATATGCTATTGACGATTTGGGTTTTCAGAACCCAACTCCAATTCAAGAGCAAGCATTTTCTGTGGTAAGATCTGGTAAAGATGTTGTAGGAATTGCGCAAACAGGTACAGGAAAAACTTTTGCGTATATGATGCCAATTTTACGCGATTTAAAATTTTCGAAACAATTGCATCCAAGAGTTTTGGTGTTAGTACCAACTCGTGAATTGGTTTTGCAAGTTGTAGATGAAATTGAAAAATTATCAAAATACATTAATACAAGAGTTTTGGGTGTTTATGGTGGTGCAAATATCAACACACAAAAACAAGCCATTTTACAAGGTCAAGATATTATTGTGGCAACTCCTGGACGTTTGTACGATTTAGGTTTAAGTAATGCTTTAAAGCTAAAATCAATTCAGAAATTGGTAATTGATGAGGTAGATGTAATGTTAGATTTAGGTTTTCGTTTTCAGTTGATGAATATTTTTGATATTCTACCAGAAAGAAGACAAAACGTACTGTTTTCTGCAACAATGACAGAAGATGTAGATGCTTTAATTTATGATTTTTTTAAAAATCCGCAGAAAATATCTATTGCAGTTAGTGGAACACCTTTAGATAATATAGAGCAAGTTTCTTATAATATTCCCAATTTTTTTACCAAAGTAAACTTGTTGAATCATCTTTTAAGTGATAAACAAACCTATAACAAAGTTTTAATTTTTGTGGGTTTTAAAAGAACTGCAGATTATTTATTTAAACATTTAGAAGAAGTTTTTGGTAGTGAAACTTGTGTAATACATTCTAATAAAACCCAGAATTACAGAATACGTTCCATTCGTCAGTTTGATGAAGGTAATAACCGAATTTTAGTAGCTACAGATGTTATGGCTCGTGGTTTAGATTTTGATAATGTGAGTCACGTTATTAATTTTGATACGCCAGATTTTCCTGAAAACTATATGCATAGAATAGGTAGAACTGGTAGAGCAGAAAAAGCGGGAAAAACAATTTTATTATCTACAGAAAAAGAGCAAAAACCTAAAGACGAAATAGAAATTTTAATGGATTATAAAATTCCAGTTTTAGAATTGCCAGAAGAAGTAGAAATTTCGAAATTATTAACGGAAGATGAACGACCAAGTGAAGATAGAGAACAATCTAAAAACAGAACAGGACAAGAATATGTGCCTGGCCCAGCTTTTCATGAAAAGAGTGAAAAGAACAGTAAAGTAAATTTAGGGGGTTCTTATCGTAGAGAAATTGCAAAGAAATATAAGAAACCTAAAACACGAGGGGATAAAAATTATAATAGACGAAATAAGAAGAAATAATGCAGATTTTAACAGCACAAGAATTGCATAATTTAGCGATGAATATTGTAGGTGAAAAGCTTACAAAAATGGGGTATGAGTTCCAAGCCATTAATAGTCAGTTAAAAAGACACCCTCAGTTTGTGTTATTTAAAAAAGGAGAACCTACCATTTTTGTATTGGTAAAAGCTACAGATAACCTACAAAACCCAAATGAATACGATACCTTTTGGATGGAAACTTTTATCAATCATGCAAAAAAGCAAAATGCTAAAGTTTGGTTTGCAGGTGTAGGAATTGCAAATGCAGAAAGTGTTGAAAGCCCTGTTTTTAAAGACCAACCTTATTATGTAGCTTTTGAAGACTTTGTTAAAGTTTTGGAGTAGGTCTTAGTTTAATTGTAGTTATTCAATACTTTTAACGGTTCTTTTTTTTCGCATTCGTTTAGGACCGTACCAAAGCCAAAAACCAGTAATGGTAAAACTTATTAGTGCAAGCCCCATTACAGACGTATATATTAGTTTTATTTGTCCATTTGTTGTTTCAAAATACTTGTCAAGTATAGATCCATCATGGATGTTTTCGATATAATCAGAACGTCTTTGTCCAATATGTAATAATTGACCTGTTGCACCATCAAGTTGAATGCTCCAGTAATGGTCTTCAAAAATAAATTTTACCATACCTTTATTTTTTCTGATATCAATTCGATCTATTTTTGATGAGAGTTTAGGTGATATTGAATCGTGTAGAATTTTACAAGCATTTTTATGTAAACGATCTATTGGTAGCCAATTTTTAAGATCTGTTGATGTTCCTTGGTAAGATTTTGATAAAATAATGCCATTACTATGCTTTTTCCAACCTAATAAAAGTCCGGTTACAGATATCAAAAAGAAAAAAATGAATAGTAAAGCACCTGTCTTTCTGTGAACTTTTCTAAAAATCCTTAATAATTTTGCTTGCTTTTGCCTTTTATTTTTAATGCTCATTGTTTTTCTTACGATTCTAAATCAGTAGCTGTTCAGCAATAATATAATTTATGGGCATTATTTTATGCAAATTAAAAGTTAAAAGAGTTCAATTTTTTTAAGTTTAACTTTTAAAAACAAAAAAAACCAACTTTAAAAGTTGGTTTTTAATAAAATATTAAAGAATAAAATTACTCTGCATCTTGCTCTAATAATTCAAAAAACTGATTTAATTTAGGCATAATAATAATTTTTGTTCTTCTATTTTTTGCTTTGTTTTCTTTAGTATCATTTTCTACTAAAGGTATATACTGACTTCTACCAGCTGCAATTAAACGTTGTGGTTGTACTCCGTATTTATATTGTAAAATACGAGTAATAGAAGTAGCTCTTAAAGCAGATAAATCCCAGTTATCTTGTATTATGTTTCTTTTAATTGGTGTAGAATCTGTGTGCCCTTCAATCATAACTTCCATTTCTGGTTGTCCTTTAATTACTTTGGCAATTTTCTCTAAAACTGTATAAGCGTTATCAGTTACATTATAACTACCGCTTTTAAATAAAAGTTTATCAGAAATAGAGATAAATACTACTGTTTTTTCTACATTTACAGTAATATCTTCATCTTGTATACCGTCTGTTAAATTCTTAGTTAAGTGAAATTTAATAGCAAGGTTTAAAGAATCTTTTTGAGTCATTGCTCTTCTAATACCGTTAATGTATTTATCTTTTTCGCTTAATTGAGCAATTACTTTGTTTATACCATCAGAAGATGATTTAGATAAAACTGTTAAGTTTTCAACTTGTTTTAAAGCATTTTTTTTGTCTTCTTTTAAAGAAGATACTTGCTCTGTAAGCGAAGATACTTGCGTGTTTTTTTTCTCTTGGTCTATCAAACATTTTTGTAAAGTTGTTTCAACTTTTAACAATTCATCTTTGGTTTTTGCGTGAGTAGATTCTAATTGTGCATACTGTTTTTTAGATACACAAGAACTTACTAAGATTACAGACAATATTAATAATGCTGTTATTTTTTTCATCATTTAAAAAATTAAATTCGACTACAAATTTAACAAAATCAGTAGATAATTAGTAGTATAAATACGATTTTGTGAAAATTTTATATACTATTTTTGCAAAAAAGAAGAAACAGATTTATGAAAACAATACAGAGTGTATTATTTTTTTTAGCCCTATTACTCTTTATCTCTTGTAAAAAAGAGATTAAAAACCAAGACTATATTTTAAAAGGTGGTGTTTTTGGAACCACTTATAAAATTACTTATTTAAATGCATCTAAAAATTATCAAAAATCTTTAGATAGTCTGTTTTTGGTGATTAATAATTCTGTATCAACTTATATTCCTACTTCAGATATATCCAAAGTAAATGCTGGGGAAAATAATGTAATTATTGATGATGTTTTTACAGAAGTTTTTAAAAAATCGAAAAGAATACATAAAGAAACTAATGGTTTTTTTGATCCTACAGTGGGTAATTTGGTAAATGCATATGGTTTTGGCCCTAAAAAAGAAAAGGTAAATCTAACAAGTCAAGAAATAGATAGTAGTATGCAATTTGTTGGTTTAGATAAAGTTGTTTTAAAAAATGGTACAATTGTAAAAGAAAAATCTCAGGTATATTTAGATTTTAATTCAATTGCTAAAGGTTTTGGAATAGATATTGTATCTCGTTTCTTTGATGCTAAGCAAATTGATAGTTACCTAATTGAAATTGGCGGAGAAATAAAAGCAAAAGGATTAAAAAATAATAAAGAACCTTGGATAATAAAATTAGTTAATCCTGTTAAAGCTGATGATAATGATGGTTTTAAAATAATAAACCTCTCTAATAAATCTATGGCAACTTCTGGCAATTATCGAAAGTTTAGAATTACAGATGATGGAAAAAAATATGTACACACCATAAACCCTAAAACTGGTTTAGCTACAGAAAGTAATTTATTAAGTGCTTCTGTAATTGCTACATCAGATTGTGCAGATGTAGATGCTTATGCAACTGCTTTTATGGCTATGGGCTTAGAAAAAACAAAAGAATTTTTAGAGAAACATTCTGAAATTAAAGTAATTTTAATTTATGCAGATACAGATGGTTCTTTACTAGAATTTTCAACATACTAAATTATAATACAGGTCGTTAATTACTTAAATCGTTAACTTTTTATGCTTTTAAAAAATATAAACTTTAAACAACTATTATTTATTTTAATTATTTGTGTTTGCAGTAGTTTGCAAATAAATGCTCAATCGAACAAAAAAATAGCTTATTCATATATTAGAAAGGCAAATGCAGCTATAGAAAAAAGTATAGATTATGCAGAAGCGCTTATCAATTTTAATAAAGCTATGGAGTATATGGATGTTATTACAGACAAAAATGTGGCAAGTTTAGGTGCAAGATCTTATTACGAAATTCATCATACTCAAAGTACCATCCAAAGACAAATTCGATTTTTAGAAATTTCTAATAAATACTCTAAACAATATTTTTCACTCGCAAAAAATAAAAATTCTAATGATTATGAAGATAACTTAGAATTGTACACTCATGCAAAAAGCGATCTTAAAAAATTAAGATATGCCCTTAGAAGAAAGAGTATGGGTAAGTTTTAACTCCTGAATTTCAGCTTTTTTTTATTAAATTGTATATATTGCAAAAAATAAGAAAAAGGTTTATTTATGAAGAAAATTGTTGTTGTTATATGTTTATTAATGTTTGTTGTAACTGAAGCACAAACTAATAAAGATATTGCAAATGTGTATATTAGAAAAGCAAATGAAGTTTTAGCAGAAAGTATAGATTTTGAAACAGCCCTTACAATGTTTCAAAAAGCAATGAAATACACAGATACAATTTCAGATAAAAAAATAGCTTCTTTAGGAGCTTCTGTTTACTTCGAAACTTACCAAAAGCAACCAACTTTAAAAGACCAATTAGCTTTTTTAGAAAAAGCAAAATTTTACTCTAAACAATATTTTAATTTAAACGATGGTAAAAATAAGACCTCTGAAGATTTTATAAATAATTCCGATAATTATGTGTTTATATTAGAGAATATAGAAAGTATAAATGATAAATTAGATAAAATAGAACAAGATCGTTTAAAAAAAGAGAAAGAATTACGCAGAATAGATTCTTTAAAAACGGTTTGGAAAAATAAATCAGAAACTTTATCTATTAAAGCAGATAGTATATACCAATTCAATAAAAACAAAGTTGCACTATATAGAAGTGATGTTTACTTCGGATTAATAAATGATAGGGGAGAAATACTTTTAAAAGCAAACGAATATGCAGATGCTATTTCTTTTGATGGTTTTGTGATATTTAAAAATCAAGCTATAAACCCTACAAAATTGTATTGTTACAATACTAATAACAATGTAAATTTTCAAATACCTAGTATCTCTGATTTTAATACGCTATCTACACATTATGGTAAAGTAATGTTACCTAGAGGAAATGGAAGATTGGTAACCTACCCAAATAATTCGCACAGTGCTTTTGTTTACGATCTTAACGTTAAAAAAAATGTAAAAGTAGCTAATCTAGAAAACCTTTTTAAAAGATTAGAAAAGGTTGAAGCTATTAGAAAATATAACAAAGACGATCAAGTTAAAATTGATAAAGATTGGTATAATTTTGGAGGTCATTTAGGAGGAGGAATTCATCCCTTATATGGTGTAGAAGACTATAACTTAAAAGGTTTTTTATGTTCTTTAGATGCTAGTTTTATTAAGGCAAATTCAGGTTATCAATACATAGGAGCTTTCCATAATAGTAAATATCAGGCATTAAAAGGTAATCAGGTTATATGGATAAACCAAAATGGTACAAAAGTAAATGCAGCTAAAGATGAAGCTGAAAAGTATTCTGGTAATTCAATTGTTAGTAAATTAGATAATGGTAATTATCAAATTACTCAAGAAGGAATAATTATTTTAGGGAAAGAGAGCTTAGTAAAAATGTCAGAATTTTTAAGAAGTTTTTCTAATTAATTTCTGTTATTTTTTATAACATACTGGTAATATTTCGCCTTTCATTAAGCAAAATCGTGTTACTTTTTCTTCGGATATTTTTTTGGTATAATCTATTTCATCAACTTTAAAGCCTACAGAACGTAGTCTGTTAAAGTAATCTTTTCCGTAAACTCTTACATGATCATATTGTCCGAAAATTTTAGCACGTTCTTTTTTATCTGTAATGGAATCATCTTCAAAAGTTGTTTCTCTAGATAAATCTTGCGGAATTTGAAAAATACCAAATCCGCCTTTTTTTAAGACTCTATACAATTCTTGCATAGCTTTTTTATCATCAGGAATATGCTCTAAAACGTGATTGCAAAAAACAACATCAAATTCATTGTCTTTAAAAGGTAAATCGCAAATATCTGCTTTAACATCTGCAATTGGGCTTTCTAAATCTGAGGTAATATATTCTAAGTTTTTTTGTTTTCTAAAAATATCTAAAAAACATTGTTCTGGTGCTATATGTAAAGTTTTTAATTTTTTGGTTGATGTTAAAAAGTTGGTTTCATCATTTAAAAATAACCACATTAAACGATGTCTTTCTAATGATAATGTTGATGGTGAAAGTGCATTTTCGCGTTGTTTACCATAACCATAAGGTAAAAATTTACGAAACGATTTACCATCAATAGGATCTGTAAATGTATTTCCTTTTAAAGTTAATGCAATTATTGGACGTACTAAATAACTTGCTTTTATTAGTAAAGGTCTTGGAATTGTATTTAATATGGATTTAAAGATTTTGTTTGACACGGATTTCACAGATTTACACTGATAATAGCGTTATAAAATTACTCTTTTATATTTTAAACTATCTTCACCAAAATTAATTAGTAAACCCAATTTAAGACTAGAAACGGCTAAGTAGTTTAATGTTTGTTTAATATGAGAAGAGGTTAAACATTGCACAGCTTTAATCTCTAAAATTATTTTATCATTAATAATAAAATCTGCTCTATATTTATGAGGCAGTATATTTCCTTTATAAGTGATACTGAATTTTTTCTCTTTTGAATATTTAATATTGTTATCAATCAACTCAATTTCAAGAGCATCACTATAAACAATCTCATTAAATCCTTTTCCTAATTGATTATGAACTTCCATACAAATACCTATAATTTTATAAGTTTCTTCTCTGTAAAGTAAATTGTTCATTTTCTTGAAATTAATTTATCCGTGAAAATCTGCGAAATTCGTGTCTAAATATTTTGTCGGAATTCGTCTTCCTCATCAGTAACAATACCTAAAGCTTCATTTACATATTTAAAAGTAGAAAGAAGTTCTGGTTTTCCGTTAACAATGGCAACATCATGCTCAAAATGAGCAGAAGGTTTGTTGTCTAAAGTAGTAATGGTCCAACCATCTGAATGTTGTCTTATTTTGTGAGTTCCCATATTTGTCATTGGTTCAATGGCTACAACCATACCTTCTACAAACTTTTTTCCTCTTCCTCTTCTACCATAATTTGGCATTTCTGGGTCTTCGTGCATTTTTCTACCTAAGCCATGGCCAACTAATTCTCTAACAACTCCATAACCATGTTTTTCAGTAAAATTCTGAATAGCATAACCAACATCTCCAACTCTTTTGCCTACTTTAAATTCTCTAATACCAACGTATAAACTCTCTTTGGTAACTTCTAATAATTTTTTGGTTTCAGCGTCAATTTCACCAACAGCAAAAGTATAAGCATGATCACCATAAAAACCATTTTTTAAAGCACCACAATCAATAGAAATAATATCGCCTTCTTGTAGAGGTTCGTTTGTTGGGAATCCATGAACAACTTGAGAATTAGGACTCATACAAAGTGTATTCGGAAAATCGTACAAACCTAAAAAACCAGGAATAGCTCCTTGTTCTCTAATAAAATCTTCTGCAAGTTTATCTAAATATAAAGTAGTTACGCCAGGTTTTACTTCTTTGGCTAACATTCCTAAAGTTTTAGAAACTATTAATGCACTTTCGCGCATAATTTCTATTTCTTCTCTGGTTTTAATATGAATCATTCTCTAATAATTGAAATGCAAAGTTACTACAATTATTAATAATTATATACTGATGTAACTCAAGTAAAAAAGCAATTTATTGTTAAAAAAGAAAACACGAATTTCAAAGATTTTTGTTGATCTATGAAATTCGTGTTAGAAATTTATCTACTAAAATAGCAGTTATTCGCTCTTATCGTAAGAGTGTTTATAAGGTGCTCCTGTAACTATTTTTAAAATGTCTTTTTCAAGATTTTCTCTAGGGTATTCTACATAACGTCCTACTTCTTTACCTTCTTTATAAAAAATAAAAGTTGGTACTCTAATTATGTTGTAACCTTCTTGTAAATTATCTGGTGTTTTTTTGTTTCTACCTACAGTAACTAATTCAAAATAATTTAAATCGAAACCAGTTTCTTCTAAAATTTTGTAAAAACGTGGAGTTTCTCTTTTGCTATCTCCACACCAAGTACCCATAAAACCTTTAATGGTAAAATCATTAATAATAGGTTTTAGTTTTTCTATAATTTCTTTATTGGTATTATATTCACTATATCTGCTGTTAAACCAAGATTTATAAGAAGCATCTGCAAAAGAATTCTTATCAGCAAAACCAATTAAATAACCTCTATCGTTTTTAGTGGCATTTGCATTTTTGGCTTTTACTTTAATGTATTCTTTAGCTTTTACAATTTTTTCAGCTACTTCTATTTCTTTGTTTTCTACAGTAGATTTACTTGAATTACAAGCAAAAACAATAGTAGTTAAAAATATAAATATGATTTTTTTAAGCATTATAAAAGTGATTTTTGTGTCATTTCTTTTGGTTGATCTACACCCATTAAATCTAAAATAGTTGGAGCAATATCACCTAAAATTCCGCTTTTAATTGATTTTATTTCATCATCAATTAAAATAAAAGGAACAGGATTTGTTGTGTGTGCTGTATGAGGAGATCCATCAGGGTTCATCATTGTTTCGCAGTTTCCATGATCTGCAATAAGTAAAGTAGAATAACCATTGGCTAAACCAGTTTCTACAACTTCTTTGGCACAAATATCTACAGTTTCACAAGCTTTAATGGCTGCTTCCATAATTCCTGTATGCCCAACCATATCTCCATTTGCAAAGTTTAAACAAACAAAATCAGCTTCACCTTTTTCTAAATCTTCGCAAAGAGCATCTTTTAATTCATAAGCAGACATTTCTGGTTTTAAATCGTAAGTAGCTACTTTTGGCGAATTTCTTAATATTCGGGATTCACCTTCAAAAGGTTCTTCTTGTCCTCCAGAAAAGAAAAATGTAACGTGTGGATATTTCTCAGTTTCAGCAATTCTGATTTGTTTTTTGCCAGCTGCAGATAATACTTCTCCTAAAGTATTTTTGATATTATCGTTATTATAAATTACATTAATCCCTTTAAAAGAAGAATCATACATTGTAATTGTTGTGTAGTATAAGTCTAATTTTTTCATTCCGAATTCTGGGAAATCATTCTGACTTAAAACGTTTGTTAATTCTCTACCTCTATCTGTTCTGTAGTTAAAGAAAATAATAGCATCACCTTCTTTTATTTGTGCTTTTGGAGACCCGTCTTCATTTGTAATAATGATTGGTTTGTGAAATTCATCAGTTAAACCAGCTTCATAATTCGCATTTAAAGTTGCAATAGCATCTGTAGTTTTTGTACCAACGCCATTTACAAGACCATCGTAAGTTTCTTTAATACGTTCCCATCTATTATCTCTATCCATTGCATAATAACGACCTGTAATTGATGCTAATTCACCAACACTTTTTGTCATATACTCTTGCACATCATTAATGAAATATGTTCCTGATTTTGGGTCACAATCTCTACCGTCAGTAAAAGCGTGTAAGAAAACATTGGTAACATCATTTTCTTTAGCAACATCTAATAAACCTTTTAAATGGTCTATGTGTGCATGAATTCCTCCATTAGAAACCAAGCCTAATAAATGAACATTTTTGTTGTTTTCTTTGGCATATTTAAAAGTATCTAATAATACTTTTTCTTTACCTAAGGTTTTTTCTTTAACAGCTTTGTTAATTCTAGCTAAATTCTGGTATACAATTCTACCAGCACCTAAATTCATATGGCCAACTTCTGAATTACCCATTTGTCCTTCAGGTAAACCAACGTGCTCACCATCTGTTCTTAATTGTGCATTCGGATATTTGTCATATAAAGAATTGATATATGGCGTTTTTGCATTGTATATGGCAGATACTTTTGGGTCTTGTGTAATTCCCCAACCATCTAATATCATTAAGATAACCTTCTTGTTCATTTTATAGTTTTATAACGTAAAAATAAGAAAGATTTTGGAGATATTTTTAAAATTCTACGAAACCGATAAAGTTGAGAATAAACTAATATTTAAGTGTGATAATAGTGATATTAACATAAATTTAGTTTTTTTTTAGATAAAATATAGGAATGCGTTAAACGCTTGTTAAATGAATTAAAGTTCTGAAACATAATTGGTTTAGTTTGGTCTATTAAATATATACAAACAACCATAAATTATATAATAACCTAAAAACTTATCTATTATGAAAAAATTAATCTTAAGCACATTTATCTGCTTATTCGTATTCTCAAGTTCTAGTAACGCAACTTCTTTAGATTTAAATAAGCAAACTGTTGCATCAGCAAAATTTGGTTATGCAGTAAACTCATTTTGTAAATTAATACAAATGGGAAATTACGATGCTGTAAAAGCACTTATTAAAGCTGGTCATAATGTTAATAAAAAATCTACAGGTTTAACTCCGTTAATGTTTGCTGCTAGATATAATAAATCTAAAATTGCAAAATTATTAATTGATAATGGAGCAAAATTAGATACAAAATCTGACAAGGCTTTAAAAATGACAGCTTTACAAATTGCAAAACAGTCTAAAGCAATAGATGTAGTAAAGGTGATTAAAGCTGCTTACAGGAAATAGAAATTAGTTGTGACGTCTTAAAATAGCGTTACAAAATTAATAAATTAAAGGTAGTGATTTTTTATCACTGTCTTTTTTTGTTTAAAATTCTACAAAGCCGATAACGTAAATGACGATTATTAAAAGACAAGTAGAAATAATAGCAAATCTCCTTAATCTTTTTCTGTTTTCTGATTGTAGCTTTTCTCTTATTCTTTTGAGTTGTGCTGGTGTAGATTTTTTAGAAAAAGAAACTTGAATGTTTTTACCTTCTTTAAAATCTTTCATTTTTTTAAAAGTAGAAACACGCGTTCTTTTGTTATTTTTTAAACTTGTAATCATTGCTGCTGCAGAACCTCCAAAACCCATAATAGTATCTCTTTTTATTATAGGTAGTGAAAAATGATTAAATGTTACAATTGTGTTATTATTAAATAATTGATTGTTTTGGTTTAAAATAAATTTTAAATAGGATAAAACTGTTCATTAATTACAAATTCCGTAATTTTATAAGATAATATTTTTAAGTATCTAGAATAAAATTAAATGTAGTAATGAATGAAGTAACCCAAAAACTGCCTAAACATTTGCATAAATTTATTGTAAAGCAACCTTATGATGAATATACAGCACAAAACCAAGCAGTTTGGAGATATGTAATGCGAATGAATATAGATTATTTAAGCAAGGTTGCACATAAATCATACATGCCTGGTTTGCAAAAAACAGGAATTTCTACAGAAAATATTCCAAGAATGGAGGGCATGAATCGTATTTTAAAAGAAATTGGTTGGGCAGCAGTTTCTGTAGATGGTTTTATTCCACCAAATGCTTTTATGGAATTCCAAGCCTATAATGTTTTGGTAATTGCTTCAGATATGAGAACCATAAATCATATTGAATATACACCTGCACCAGATATTATTCATGAAGCTGCAGGTCATGCACCAATTATTGCAAATCCAGAATATGCTGAGTATTTAAGACGTTTTGGAGAAATTGGTAGCAAAGCCATATCATCTGCTAAAGATTATGAAATGTACGAAGCCATCCGACTTTTGTCTATATTAAAAGAAGACCCAAATTCTGCAGCGTTGCAAGTTAAAGAAGCGCAAGAAAAAGTAGAAGAATTGCAAGATAATATGGAAGAATTATCAGAAATGGCTAAAATTAGAAATTTACATTGGTGGTCTGTAGAATATGGTTTAATTGGTTCTTTGAATGACCCTAAAATTTATGGAGCAGGACTTTTATCATCTATTGGAGAAAGTGCTTGGTGTATGCAAAATGAAGTAAAAAAACTGCCTTACTCTATAGAAGCTGCCACTAAGAATTTCGATATTACTAAACCACAACCTCAATTATTTGTAACTCCAGATTTTGCTTATTTAAGTTTGGTTTTAGATGAGTTTGCAAACACAATGGCCCTAAGAAATGGAGGTTTAAATGGAATTGTAAAATTAATAGATTCTAAAAATATTGGTACTATAGAGTTAACAACAGGAGTTCAGATTTCTGGAAATTTTGATAGCGTTATTCAATTTAAAAATAACAAAGTGGCTTATTTTCAAACTATTGGTAAAACAGCTTTGGCTAATAGAGACAAAGAATTAATTGGTCATGGAACAACAAAACATGCTAATGGTTTTGGTAGCCCAATTGGTAAATTAAAAGGAATTAATTTGCCAATAGAAGACATGAGCCCTAGAGATTTAAAAGCTTACGGAATTTACGAAGGTGAGTTTATGACGTTAGAGTTCGAAAGTGGAGTAGTAGTAAAAGGAAAAGCAATAACAGGTACTAGAGATTTAAGAGGTAAAATTTTAATAATCACATTTGCGAATTGCACAGTAACTTATAAAGAAAAAACGCTCTTTCAGCCAGAATGGGGTTTATATGATATGGCTGTTGGTAAAGAAGTAATTTCTGCTTATGCTGGCCCTGCAGATATTGGCTCTTTTGAAGATACAAGTAAAGTTTCTGAAGTTAAAACACACAAAATAATCTATTCAGAAAATGAGAAAGCATTGTACTTTTTATACAACCAAGTAAAAGAAATGAGAGAAGGTAACACAGTGTCAGAATTAAAAATAACAGAAATTTTTAATCAGTTAAAAACTAAATTTTCTAAGGATTGGTTATTGATTTTAGAGCTCTATGAATTAGCTTTGCAAAATAATTACAAGATTAAATCTGAAATTTTAGCAACATTACATCAGTTAAAGTGTAACAAAAGCTACACAAGGTTAATAGAAAATGGATTAGCTTTGTGCCAAAATTAAGAGATATTATGGGTTTATTTAACTTGTTTAAAAGAAAAAATATGAGTGCAGAAATTAAAGAATATTTAGAAAAAGGAGCAGTGGTTTTAGATGTAAGAACAGTAGAAGAGTGGAATGAAGGTCACTCAGAAGGTGCTAAACACATTGTGTTACAAACAATTCCTAATAATGTAGATGAAATAAAAGCATGGAATAAACCTGTAATTGCTGTTTGTAGAAGTGGTGCAAGAAGTGGCCAAGCAACTCAGTTTTTACAAAACCATGGAGTAGATGTTATTAATGGTGGGCCTTGGGGAAATGTAGACGTACTTTTATAAAAGTAATCTAAATTAGGTTACTTTTTTTAGCTTTCATTACAGCCTCTACTTTACTATGTACTTGTAGTTTTTTATAGATGTTTTCTATATGTTTTCTTACAGTAGAAGGAGATATATTTAAATTATCTGATATAGAATTATAGTTTAATCCTTTACTTAACTGAATTAGTATTTCTGTTTCTCTTTTGGTTAATTTTATATCGCTTTCGGCAGTGTTTATTGTTGCTGTAAATTCTGGATTACGTAATAAATTTAAAGTTTTTAGAGCAATACTTGGCGTCATTGGTGCACCACCTTTGGTAACTTCTAAAACACTTTTATGAAGCTTTTCTGCGTCTATTTCTTTTAATAAATAGCCATTTGCACCAGCTTTTATAGCGTTAAAAACATATTCATCATCATCTACAATAGTTAGCATTATTATCTTTATTTGAGGGTATTTGTTTTTAACCAATTCTGTAGCTTTAATACCATCCATTACTGGCATTTGAATATCCATTAAAATAACATCTACATTGTGGTTTTCTTCAAGCTTACCAATTAATTCAGCTCCATTTTTAGCATCAAACTTTACTGTAATATCATCAAAAAAAGATAGTTTTTCTTTGATTGCTTTAGTTAAAAAATAATTGTCTTCTGCAATACAGATTTTCAGTTTCATAGGTAGCTTTATTTATTTTTAAACTTTAAATACTTTTTAAAAATTTTACGGTTAACTTAATTTCTGTGCCAATTTTTGGTTTAGAGATAATGGCAACTTTTCCATCAATTTCACTCATCCTTTTTTCCATGTTAGATAAGCCATTGCCTAAATGCACTGTGTTTAAATCAAAACCTTTACCATCATCAATTATAGAAATTGTACAATAATTGTTTGTTTCAGAAAGTGAAATTTTTATGTTTTTAGCATCAGCATACTTAATTGAATTATTAATGGCTTCTTGAATAACTCTAAAAACATTCATACCAGTTAGAGATGAAAAATTAGAGTTTTTATCAATATTAAAGCCAATTTCAAATTCAGTTTTATCAACTGCATTTTTAGCTTTTTCTATAAATGATAAAACTCTAGTATGTAAATCTTCTACAGAAATTTGACTTTTATTCATTGCCCAAATTGTATCTCTTAGTTGATGAATTGTATCACCTGTAAAAGAGCTAATATTAGTTAATTTGTCTTTCAGTTTAGTACTTGCATCTTTAGAAATATACTTTAAATTGTCTATAGATGAAATAATAAAGGTGAGTTGAGATCCGATATTATCGTGTAAATCTCTTGATATTCTTAAACGCTGTTCTTGTAACCTATTTTGAGTTTTTATTTTAGAAAGTGCTTCTTTTAAATTAATTTCTTTTTGTAGTTGTTTTCTTTTAAATTGATTTTTTTTATAAACTCCAAAAAAGATGATTCCCAAAATTATAACTGTAAATATTAAAATAATCAGATATAAAGTTCTGTTTTTAAGAGCTAATTCTTGTGCTAAAAGTTGTTTTCTTTGAACTATTATTTCTTTCTCTTTCTTTTCTGTTTTGTATTTTATTTCGAAATCAGAAATTTTTTCTTTGAGGGTGTTTTTAGTTAAATCCTTTTCAATATCATATTGTTTTTTTAAATATTGATACGCTTTTGTAAACTGTTTTTTTTCTGCATACAAAGAAGATAAGTTTTTGTAAACACTTGCATTATCTGATGGATTATTAGCTTTTTCTATAATTGGTAAAGCTTGTAGTAGATAATTTTCTGCAATATTTAGATT
This sequence comes from Polaribacter sp. Asnod6-C07, assembly GCF_045063625.1. Taxonomy (NCBI): domain Bacteria; kingdom Pseudomonadati; phylum Bacteroidota; class Flavobacteriia; order Flavobacteriales; family Flavobacteriaceae; genus Polaribacter; species Polaribacter sp. Asnod6-C07. The sequence continues at coordinate 1,730,560 of NZ_JBEFOF010000005.1, forward strand.
TTTAAGTTTTAAATAATTTACACCTAAATTTAAATATGTAATTCTTAAAGTTTGATTATCGTTTGCTTTTATAGCATCTGGTAGTACAGATTTATAAATTTCAATAGCTTTTTTTGGTTGATTTCTTACAGTTGCTAGTTGGGCAATTCCTGTTTTGTTAAATAATATAACTTTACCATAATTTATAGTATTGGCTATATTTAAAGATTTCTGATAATAATTTTCTGCTTTGCTATAAAAAGTAGTGTCATTCTCTTGCTCTCCAATTTCTTTATACATGCCTGCAACATTATACAAACTGTTGGCAACATCAATTTGGCTAGTTCCATTTTTTTTAATTTCTAAAGCATTTAGATAAAATTCCAGCGCTTTTTCATATTCTTTCATGTCTTCGTAAATCAAACCAATATTGTTAAAAGATTTACCAAGAGCTGTAGAATCATTTAGTTTTTCTGCTAAAGAAATGGCTTTTTTATGCACATCTAAAGAGGCTTCAGCTTTTCCTAAATAAGACATTGCAAGTGCTTTATTGTTCAAAAAACGTAGTTGATCTTCATTTATATTTTCTTTTTCTGCTAATTCTAAGGCTTTAGAGAAATTGTTTAAAGCACCTTTAAAATCACCTTTGTAAAAATGTAACACTCCAAAATCTCCATAATATTTGCTGTATAATTGGTAGTTGTAGTTGTTTTTTAATTTTGCCCAAGCTTTATTGTAGTTTTCTTCAGATTTATTGTAATCTCCTTTAACAATATAAAATTGTGCATATTTTAGAATTGCATTTATATAAGTTTTTTCTAAACTTGGTTTATTTTTGGTTAGCTGTACTACTTCCTTAATATAATATTCTGAAGAATCTTTATTTTGATTAAAATAATTATCGATCAATAACATCATTGTGCTTGCTTTTTTGTCAATTTCTGATGTTGTTTTTAAGCTTTTTTTCAAGCTATCAATTTTTGTAGTTTGAGCTAAATTGATAGAACTATAGATTAGCAGTAATTGAAGAATAATGGTTTTAATTTTTTTCATAAAACAATAAGTATCAGGTAACCAATTTAAAGAAAAGATTTTAATTCAAAATTTCATCCAAAGAAAAATGAATGTTTATTAAAGAAACTTTAATGGTTTTTATTTTTTTTAAAATTGATTCTTGAATAAGTTCAACTTTTTTAGACTTATCTTTTAATAGATAAAACTGTTTATTTTCTTGTTGAATTTCTTTGTGGAAAAGTTCAATTTTTTTTTGTTCTATTTTTTTTAACTTGTTATAAGTAATACGAAACCAAACACTTAAAAATAATGTTGTTAAACTCAATAAATTTAGAGTTAAAATTAGCTTAGTAGTCATAAATTTTTCTTTAGTTATTTTTTTGTCTAAAAATCATTGAAATTACATCAAAAAAAAATACGACTAATGCCGTATTTTTTTCCCTTTCACAACATTTAATTTTTATAGCTATTTTAATTTAGGTAATATTTCGTCTAATTGATTTTCTAAAAACGCATTACAAGCATTATAAAAGCCTTGTGCATATTTATCTCCATCAACTTCAATCCATTTTGTGGTTGTAGAATAACGATCAGCTTTAGCATCTAAGTAGTTAGAAAACGTGGTAAAAGAAGTTGGTACAAAAGAACCTTGTTTTTGATATGCAACAATTTTTTGTTTTTTTACAATATCATTAATTTCTAAATCTTCTTTTAAACTACCAGTATAATTAGCTTGTACTTGATCATAAAAAGCAATATTAGAATTTACACGATGTACATCAGATGCTCCTTTTATTTTCACAGAACCAAATAATTTACCTAAAGTAGATTTTTTCTCTTTAAATTTTTGAGGAATGGTAATTGCGTATTCTCCTGCCAAACGTAAATTTGTTTTAATTTTTACCTTTGCAGCTCTTCCTTTCATCCAATCATTACCAGATTCAGAGAAAATTACGTATAAATTTACATCAGCAACAATTACATTGCCTAGTTGTTTTGCAAGTTTAGGTTGAATGTTCCATCCCAAACCAAAAAAACCTTTTTTCTTATGATAAAAAGTATAATTTTCTGGTACACAAGTAATAATTCCTGTAAGGTTTTCTATTAAATTAGGCCCTGTTGTTTTGTCCCAATCTTTAATAGCATCAACTTTTGCAACTTCTTCTGTAGTAATAATTTCATAACCTGCATCTTCTAATTTTTTCATGTAATTTTTATACAGCAAATTTGTTTTCTCTTGCATTAATTTTCCGTCAATACCACTTAAACCAACTGCGGCTTTTGCTGTTGCACTACTAGTATTACCACCAATTCTACCTCCATTTCCTCCAGCTTTAAAGTCTATAGCTTCTTTATATACTTCAAAATTTACATTAAAAGAATTTATATAGATTCTTTTAGATGCTTTTTTCATCGTTTTAAATGCCCACTTTTTGTTAGTGGTTTTTAAATTACCAATACTTTGAGCACTTAAAGAAAGTGTTAAACATATAAGACTAATTGAAAATAGTAATTTTTTCATTTTATGAATTTTAAAAGTTACCCTACAAAAATCTTTAATAATGAAAGTTAAGACAATACGTCAAATGACGTATATTTTAAATAAATAAGGAAGATGATTTTTTAGAATTTGATAAAAGAAAACGCTTTCTGAATTTTATCTTTTTTCTCTTCTAAATTTTTAAGAAACTGTTGATGTTGTTCAGAATTCTCATTAAAAGGTCTGTGTAAAATTCCTTTTTGAATTGCATCAATTGTAGCCATTGTTGGTTTAGATGCTTCAGAAAACCAAGTTGCTACAAACCTTTCCCAAATATAATTTATAGCAGTTTTATTCGGATGAATCATATCTTCATTATAAAAACGATAATCGCGTAATTCATCCATCATAATTTCATAAGAAGGAAAATAATGTGTGTTTTTTCTTTCATCAATTATTTGATGTATAGCTGTAATTAGGTGGCTTTTACTTTGTGTGTTTTCTATAAAACCATCCTTTAAATGTCTTACAGGCGAAACTGTAAACAAAATTGTTAAATTCTTATTTACAGATTTTATCAATGCAATTGTTGAAGCTAAACTTTCTGTAATTTCATTAACAGATAAGAGTTCTTTTAAGAATTTTTTTTGTGGAATTTTATGACAGTTTGTAACAATTTTGTCACTTTCTATATGTCTGTAAACCCAAGAAGTACCCAATGTAATTACAATATGTGATGCTTCCTCTAATTTTTTATTTGTTACTGTAATTGCTGAATTTAAATGATTTAATATCTCACTTTTATCTAAAGAACTTAAGCTTGAATGTGCATCAAAAGAATGCCAAATTTCATTTTGATAAATTAAATCTTCTTCAACATATTTTTTTTGGTTGATAGCATTTGTGATTAAGTTTTCTATTGCAATAGGATGAAACAAAATACCAAACGGATTTTGAGATGATTGAAACTTAAAATAGTTTAATTGATGACCAATATTATCAGAAAAGCAAGAGCCAAACAACAACAGTTTAGAGTTGTAATTAATTTGGGCTCTAGTTTCTTTTTTAATGGCAATTTTTGTTTGTAGTTTCATTTCTATAAAAGTGAATTTTACTATTTATTAAATAAAAACGAACTTACATACCAAATTCCAAGACCAGAAAGAATCAAGACAATTAAGATGATAAAAAGTATAATAAAAAAAGAAAATTTACTCTTTTTTTTTTTCAAACTATATATTCTTTTGCCTTTTCTAAAACTTTAGGTATTCCTCCAGGATTTTTACCTCCAGCAGTAGCAAAGAAAGGTTGGCCTCCTCCACCTCCGTGAATTAATTTACCCAATTCTCTAACTACAGTTCCTGCATTATAACCACGTTCGTTGGCTAATTCTTTAGAAATATAACAAGTTAACATTGCTTTGTCTTTTTTAGGTGCAGTAGCAAATAATAAAAATAAATTCTGATGTTCTTTACCCAAACCAAAAGCTAAGTTTTTAATTCCGTTTGCGTCTAAATCTACTTTAGTAGCTAAAAACTGTACTCCGTTAATTTCTTGTAATTGGTTTTTAATTTCTCCTGATAAATTTTGTGCTTTTTCTTTTAGCAGTTGCTCAACTTGTTTTTGTAAATCAGCATTTTCATCTTGTAATTTTTGAACTGCTTTTACAGGGTCTTTTGCATTGTTTAATAAATCTTTTACTTCGAATAAAGTTCTGTTATTATCAAAATAAAAGTCTTTAACAGCATCATTTGTAATTGCTTCAATTCTACGAATTCCTGCAGCAACAGCACTTTCAGATTTAATTTTAAAATGCCAAATATCACCAGTATTTTTTACGTGAGTTCCACCACAAAGTTCTATAGATTTACCAAATTTAATTGCTCTAACAGTATCTCCATATTTTTCGCCAAATAATGCCATTGCTCCATCAGCAATTGCTTTTTCCATGGTAATATTTCTGCTTTCTTCTAAAGGTAGTTTGCCAGAAATACGTGCATTTACAAAGTTTTCTACATCACGTAATTCATCAACAGTTAATTTAGAAAAATGAGAAAAATCGAAACGTAAATATTTAGAATGTACAGCAGAGCCTTTTTGCTCTACATGTATACCTAAAACTTCTCTTAAAGCTTGATGTAAAAGGTGAGTGGCTGTATGGTTACACTCAGTTCTGTAACGTTGTTTTTTATCTACATTTGCTTTAAAATGAGCATTTATATTTTCGGGTAAATTTTTAGTGAAATGAATAATTACATTGTTTTCTTTTTTGGTATCAAGAATATAAATAACATCGCCATTTGCATTTTCTAAATACCCTTTATCACCAACTTGCCCTCCACCTTCTGGATAAAAAGGAGTTAAATTAAAAACTAATTGATACATTGTTCCGTCTTTTTTAGAAGTAACTTTTCTGTATCGTGTAATTTTTACATTGGCTTCTAAAAAATCATAACCAATAAATTCTTGTACAGCATCATCAACTAAAACTGTCCAATCTTCTGTAGACATTTCGCTTGCTGCACGAGATCTGTTTTTTTGTTTTTGCAATTCTGCTTCAAAACCTTTTTCATCTAAAGTATATCCTTTTTCTGATAAAATTAAAGCAGTTAAATCTATAGGGAAACCAAAAGTATCATATAATTCAAAAACTTTATCGCCAGAAATTTCTTTTGTTTTTGCTGATGCAATAATACCATCTAACAAAACCAAACCTTGATCTAACGTTCTTAAAAACGAAGTTTCTTCTTCTTTAATAACGTTTTCTATCAGCTGTTTTTGAGCTTTAATTTCTGGGAAAGCTGTTCCCATTTTTTTGCTTAAAACATCAACTAACCTATAAATAAAAGGTTCTTTTTTATCTAAAAATGTAAATCCGTAACGAACTGCTCTTCTTAAAATTCTACGAATTACATAGCCAGCACCTGTGTTGCTTGGTAGTTGACCATCAGCAATAGAAAAAGCTACAGCTCTAACATGATCAGAAATTACGCGAGTTGCAATATCTTGTTGTTCGTTTTTGCCATATTTAGTATTGGTAATGGCTTCTATTTCTCTTATAATTGGTGTAAAAACATCAGTATCATAATTCGATTGAACATCTTGTAAAACCATACACAAACGTTCAAAGCCCATTCCTGTATCTATATGTTTGTTTGGTAAATCTTCTAAAGAACCATTGGCTTTTCTATTATATTGCATAAAAACCAAGTTCCAGATTTCTACCACTTGTGGATGATCTTCGTTTACTAAAGTTTTACCATCTACTTTTGCTTTTTCTTCTGCAGAGCGAATATCAACGTGAATTTCAGAACAAGGTCCACAAGGTCCTTGCTCTCCCATTTCCCAAAAATTATCCTTTTTGTTTCCTTTTAAAATACGATCTTCAGATATAAATTGTTTCCATAAATCGTAAGCCTCTGTATCCATACCTAAATCATCAGCATCATCAGAACCTTCAAAAACGGTTACATATAAAATGTCTTTATCAATTTTGTAAACTTCAGTTAACAATTCCCAAGCCCAAGCAATAGCTTCTTTCTTAAAATAATCGCCAAAAGACCAGTTACCTAACATTTCAAATAAAGTATGGTGATACGTATCGTAACCAACTTCTTCTAAGTCATTGTGTTTACCAGAAACACGCAAACATTTTTGCGAATCTGTAATTCTATTCTTTTTAGGAGTTCCATTACCTAAAAAGTATTCTTTAAAAGGCGCCATTCCAGAATTAACAAACATTAATGTTGGATCGTCTTTTGTAACCATTGGTGCAGAAGGAACTACTAAATGAGATTTTTCTTTAAAAAAGTTTAAAAAAGTAGCGCGAATTTCTTGAGATTTCATAAAAAAGAAGTTTCCAACAAGTTGGATTTTGTTAATTTATTTTTAAAAAACTGCTATAAAATAAGCAGTTGTAAAACATTTTGTAAATTTGTTTGTTCTTTAAGTAAGGTTATTTAAATATAACGTTACAAAAAACACAAAAATAGTATATTTAAGAATATGGCAAAAGTAAAATATTATTATGATGAGAATACTCTTTCTTACAGAAAAATTGCTGTAAAAAAGAGTGATAAGTATCGTAAAGTAATATTTAGTTTTTTAGGAGTAGTTTTAATTGCATTTTTTGGTTTTATCGGTTTTAGTCAAATTTTAATGTCGCCCTCTGAACGAGCTCAAAAAAGAGAGTTAGAAAATTTAAAATTGCATTACGAACTTATTGAAAAAAGATTAGAAGAGAGTTCTTCTATATTATCTCAATTACAAGAAAGAGATAATAATATTTACAGAAGTTATTTTGAGGCAAACCCAATACCAGAAGAACAGCGTAAAGCTGGTTTTGGTGGTGTAAATAGATATAAAAACTTAGAAGGTTTTGATAATTCTGATTTAATTACCAAACTAACAAAAGAAGTAGATATTTTATCGAAACAAATGGTGGTGCAATCTAAATCTTTAGACGAAATTGTAGAACTTGCCAAAGAAAAGAAAGAAATGTTAGCTGCAATTCCTGCAATTATTCCTGTAAAAAAAGGAGATTTTTATGTGGCTTCTGGTTATAAAATGAGAATGCATCCTATTTTAAAAATAAATAAGTTTCATAAAGGGATGGATTTTACAGCACCAAAAGGTACACCAGTTTATGCTTCTGGAGATGGTAAAATACATAGAGCACAAAGAAGTAGTACGTTTGGTAAAGTAATTTATATAGACCATGGTTATGGTTACAAAACCATTTATGCTCATTTAAGTAAAATGGTAGTTAAAAGACGCCAAGAAGTAAAAAGAGGAGACTTAATAGGTTATATTGGTAATACAGGTTTATCTGTGGCACCACATTTACATTACGAAGTACATAAAAATGATAGAGCTGTAAACCCTATAAATTTTTATTACGGAGATTTGTCTTTAGAAGAATTTGCTACTTTACAAAGAACATCAGAAGAAAGTCAATCTTATGATTAGTGTTTTTTAGTTTTAGAGATAAGAAACAAGAAAAAACTAAAGATGATAGATTGGATTTGGATTAAAAAACCTGAAAAAAGAATCTATTGTTTACCTAAGCTTCTAAAAGTCTTTTTTAACTTTGAAAAACTGAAAATTGAAAAATGCACATAGATTTACCCGAAAAACGTTATTATAAAATCGGCGAAGTTGCCAAAGCATTTGGTGTAAATGCTTCCTTAATTCGTTTTTGGGAAAAAGAGTTTGCTATTATTAAACCTAAAAAAAACGCCAAAGGCAATCGACTTTTTACTCAAGAGGACATCAAAAATTTTAAGCTAATATTTAATTTAGTAAAAGAAAGAGGTTTTACTCTAGAAGGCGCAAAGCAAAAGCTTAAAAAAAATCCGGAAGGTATTTATAATAATCACGAAATTATTAGCAGATTAGAAAGCGTAAAAGCAGAATTGATTAAAATTAAAAATCAGTTGTAACAAATGTTTATTTGTTGTGTCTAATCCGTAGGAAAACGTCTGTTATTTTTTAGATTCTAAAGAATAATCGATAATATTGTAACACAAAAAATCAATCAATTAAAATTTAGAAATTATGAAAAAATGGTTAATTCCAGTAATAATTATAGCAGTTTTAGCTTTTTATGGATACAGCAGAGCAAAAGGATTTAATAATGATGCAGTTGTTTTACAAGAAGATGCAAAAACAGAATGGTCTAATGTAGAAAGTGCTTACCAACGTAGAAACGATTTAATTGGTAACTTAGTAAAAACGGTTCAAGGAGCTGCAGATTTTGAAAAAAGTACACTGACAGAAGTAATTAATGCAAGAGCAAAAGCAACTTCTGTAAACATTAATGCAGGAGATTTAACACCAGATAAATTAGCACAATTTCAACAAGCACAATCTGGTTTAACAGGTGCATTATCTAAATTATTAGTTTCTGTAGAACGTTACCCAGATTTAAAAGCAAATGCAAATTTCTTAGAATTACAAAGTCAGTTAGAAGGTACAGAAAACAGAATAAATGTTGCTAGAGATCGTTTTAACGAAGATGTAAATAAATACAACAAACACATTAAAATTTTTCCAAATTCAATATTTGCTGGTTGGTTTAATTTTGATGAAATGGCTAGATATAAATCTAACCCAGGTTCTGAAAATGCAGTTGATGTAAATTTCGAATTTTAATTTTTAAATCACATAAATGTCTAAAGTAGAAGCTTTTTTAACCAAAGAAGAAGAGCAAGAAATTATTGAAGCTATTCGAATTGCAGAGAAAAATACTTCTGGTGAAATTCGTGTACATATAGAAGCTACAGCAGATAAAGATCATTACGAACGCTCTTTAGAAGTTTTTCATCTTTTAAAAATGAACAATACAAAAGATGAAAATGCTGTGCTGATTTACGTTGCTGTAAACGATAAAAAGTTTGTGGTTTATGGTGATAAAGGCATTAATAAAGTTGTGCCTAAAGACTTCTGGAATTCTACCAAAGATGTAATGCAAAATCATTTTAAAAACGCCAATTTTAAACAAGGTATTGTTGATGGTGTTTTAAAAGCTGGTGAAGAATTAAAAACGCATTTTCCTTGGCAAATAGATGATGAAAACGAACTTTCTAATGAAATTTCTAAAGGATAATGATGATTCGTAAACAGTTTTTTAAAGATAGTTTTCAGTGGGCAGATATGTGTAAAAAGTTGTTGTTTGTAACCGCTTTTGTTTTTTCATTAAATACCTTTTCTCAAGGATTTGAAATCCCTGAAACACCTAAGTTTCAAACTAGTGTTTACGATTATGTTAACCTACTTTCTTCAAACCAAAAAAAGAACTTAGAAAATAAATTAGTTCGTTATTCAGACACAACATCAACCCAAATTGTAATTGCCATAATAGCATCTACAGAAGGAGAAAATATAAACTATTTAGCTGCAAATTGGGGAGAAAAATGGGGAATTGGAGATGAGGAAAAAGATAATGGAATTCTTGTTTTATTAGCCAAAGACGATAAAAAAATTGCTATTCAAAATGGTAGAGGAGTAGAGCATTTAATGACAGATTTTCAATCGAAAAGAATTATAGATAGAGTTATAATTCCTGAGTTTAGAAAAGGCGATTTTTATGCAGGTTTAAATAAAGGATCTGATTATATTTTTAGAACTTTAAATGGCGAATTTAAAGGAACTCGACAACAAGAGTCAGAAGGGTTTGATCCTGGAGTTATCATTTTTGTAATTGTTATAATCATCTTTTTTATTCTAATTTCTAGAGGAAATAAAAATAATAGAGGTGGAGGAAGAGGTTATAGAAGAGGTTCTGTAGCAGGCTCAATTTTAGATACCATTATTTTAAGCAACGCTGGTAGAGGAGGAGGAAGCTTTGGAGGTGGTTTTGGTGGTTCTTCTGGTGGAGGCTCTTTTGGTGGAGGTGGCTTTGGTGGCGGATTTGGAGGTGGCTCTTTTGGAGGTGGAGGTGCTTCTGGAGGCTGGTAAAAACCTATTTTTTACTTTCTAAAGTAAAGAAAATTAATACCCAAAATTTTATGTTAATGAAAAAGCTTATTATATCATTCTGTTTGTTATTTTTTTATAGTTGTCAGAATTTTGGACAATTAGAAATGATTGCTGGTTTACCAAAAGTTTTAGATGAAGTTTCTGGAACAGAGACCATAAAAGGTTCTGATTTAATTTGGATGCTGAATGATTCTGGAAATCAACCCAAATTGTTTGCTGTTTCTGAAGAAGGTAAAATTCTAAAAGAGATTTATGTTAAAACGAAAAACCACGATTGGGAAGATTTAACTGCGGATAAAAAAGGTAACTTATACATTGGTGATTTCGGAAATAATAACAGCAAAAGAAAGAATTTAAGAATTTTAAAAGTTGATAAAAAGTATTTAAATAAAAAAAATGCTGAGGTAGAAAAGATTGAATTTGAGTATGAAGATCAGAATAAATTTCCACCGAAAAAGAAAAATTTATTCTTTGATTCAGAATCTTTTTTTTACCACAATAATCACTTTTATATTTTTACAAAAAGTAGAACAAAGAAAAAATACGGAAAAACTTCTTTGTATAGAATTCCTGCAGAAAAAGGAAAACATAAAGCAACGTTAATTGGCAAATTCGATAATGGTAAAAAAACAGACTCTTGGATTACCTCTGCAGATATTTCTGACGATGGCAAAAAAGTGGTACTGTTATCACAAAAAAATATTCTAATTTTTACAGATTTTAAAGGCGATAATTTTTTGTCTGGTAATGTAAAAGAAATTGAATTAACCCACGAAACCCAAAAAGAAGGAATCTGTTTTAAAGATAATACTACTTTATTGATTACTGATGAAAAATCGGGTGGAGAAGGTGGTAATTTATATCAATTAAAATTCGAATAAAACTACATATTTATACAATAATAAAGCCCAACCTGCTGCTAAAAACAAGCCTCCTAAAGGCGTAATTGGTCCTAAAAACTTTAGTTTCTTATTTTTTGCTGACGAAATAACGAGTCCGTAAATAGAGAAAGAAAACAGAATTACACCAATTATAAATGCATTAACTATGTAATTATCTATGATTAAAGTATCATCTAAATTAAAGCCTAACATAAGTAAAACTATTGCATGATACATTTGGTATTTTACGCCAGTTTCAAAACTTTGTAGTTGTTCTGTACTTAGTGTTTTCTTTAATAAATGTGCGCCAAATGCACCAAAAATGATTGCTAAACACCCAAAAATACTACCAGAAATTAATGCTAATTGACTCATATTTTAAAAATCAAAACCTACTTTAAATGCAATACGCATTCCATCATCTCCATTAAAAGCGCCTATATTACCTACAAATATGTTAGCAGCGTTAAAAAATATTCCACCTCCATAAGAAGTATTTGGTGTTCCATTTTCTGTAATAAGTATCGTTAAATTATCTGGTGTGTTCCAAACTTTACCATAATCAAAGCCACCAAAAACACCAATATTCATTGGTAATAAACTTGTTTTAACACTTCTTAAATTTAAACGTACATCTGTAGTATGATAAAATGCATTTTTACCTGTAAAACGTTCATTTCTATAAGCACGTAAACCATCATTACCTCCAATTGTTGCAGCTTGGTAAAACTCGAAATTATTACCAAAAGTAAATTGCCCTTTTACTTTAGAAGCTAATACTAATCGACCATTAGGTATCAGTTTATGTGTAATTGCCAAAGAAGTATTATTGTAAGCAAAACTTCTTTTTTCATCTAAATTTCTAGTATAGCCAAACTTAGTGTCGAATTCCATACCTAATGTCGTAAAAGCAGGATTATCTGAGTGTTTGTAGTTATAACTTGCTTCTGTATTTAAAAAGTTTTGTTCTTTAAATATTCTATTATCTATAGCGTAATTTGCTTCTAAAAATCTACCTTCAGTTCTTTCAATATCGAAGCTTTGGTAGTTTAATCCTATTTTTAAAGCAGCACCTAAATCTCCTCTTATTTTTATAAACGTACCTAATTGAATTTGACCAATTTTAACTCTATTATAATCTCTGTCTTCATCATCTTTATTTGCTTCTGGATTTAAAGAATTGTTACCATAACCAAAAAAGTTAGATGAATAATTAGGGCTGTTAAACTTTGCTTCAAAACCAAGGTTCCATCTATCAAAAATATTTGCAATTTCTGAAGAGTATCCTAACTCAAAACCATTAGTGGCAAAATAATAGTTCGCAGAAATTACGTGTTGTCTTGTAAATGGGTTTCTCTCAAAAGAATTTACCAAAAAAAGATATTTTAAACCAACTTTTACTCCATCATCTGGGTTGTAACCAATTGCAGGTGAGATTTTACTCTGTTTATGTTTTAGTTTTTTGTAATCGTAGGTATTGGTCTTATAATCGTCTGTAATTTTTTTATGTATGTTTTTTGTTATAAATGTATTTTTCTTGGATTTATAATCATATACCTTAACATCATGTTGTTTTCTAATGTCGTAAACATCATTATTTAAACCACCAATAATTTTTATTTTAATACTTTTTTTACCATTGGCACCTGTTAATAAAAATTCATCATCATCATCTAAACCATAAATCCAGATTTCTTTGGTAATGTCATATTTATAGCGTCTATTATGAATAATAGTTCCTTTTTTACCATCTTTTATTCTGTAGGCTGTAATTTTTGTATCACCATTAACAAAACGTTCTATCTCGAATCTATCATCTTTATTTGTTCCTGTAATTATTTGAAATTCATTTAAATAATAAAAATAATTATCAGAAATCTTTTGAAGATTTTCTCTTCTTCCTTTTAGTTTTCTCTTAATTTCATTTATAGTTTTACCTCTAACTTCTGTAGGGAAATTAGAAAAAGCACTCTCTATAATTTCATCTGTTATTTGATTTTGAATGAAGCTAACCTGTTTATCCCAAACTTTTTTATCAGAAGCAGAAATTAAAGTCATATCTAAAGGATGACCAGATAAATTAAACCATTTTGTACTTTTTATATCCTCTTCGTAAGAACGCATACCTCTTAAAGTTGGTATTAATTTGGTGAATACGTTTAAAAGAATTCCGTCTGCAAAAACAGAAAAAGCCTGATCTCGATCTCTTGGTACAGGTCTGTAAATAATCTTATCATTTTCTTTAAATTCTGCCCATCTCCATTGGTCTTGGTGTCTGTCCCAATCTCCTATTAACATATCAAATAATCGAGCTCTTATATAAGCTTCTTCATCTAAAGTATATTTTTCATCCTTTTTAAGGTTTTTTCTTAAATCATCTGTACTAATAATTTCATCAGAATAACCAAAGTTTTCTTTATCTCCATGACCATCTGCAGTTCTGGCTTCAATCATATACAATTCATCACCATAATCTGTATTGAATTCTCCCAAAGTTTCTTGCTTAGGCACATAATATAATATAGGGTTTGTATGATAAATATTAATTGCATCTGCTAATTGAGCAATGGTAAATGGAGCATAAGGATGTGAGCCTGTAAAAACGTCTAACAACAAGCTTTCTGTATATGTCTTTTTAAACTGACCCTCTACATATTGATCTTTAAAAGCAACCGCTTGTAAATACTGTACAGCATTTTTTCTTAAAGCTCGCATTACATATTCTTTACCTTCTTTATCTTCTAATCGTAAAGATTTAGATTGATGTCCTCCACCTCTTCTAATAGGTTTTAAACCACCATATAAAGTATCTAAACTTACTGTTGGCGCATTTATTTTTTGACCAAAAAACTTTCTGTATCTCTTACCCCAAAGTAAATTATAAACACCACTTTTTGTAGTTTCTTTATCTGTATAAATAGAGGCTTCTTTTTCTGATAATTCTGCATTTGGGAAAGCATCAAACTTAATAATACTATCAGCTTCGAATACATTAGCTTCATAAACAATTTTACGATCTTTTGCAGTATAATAGTGCACTGTAGAAGAACCATCTGTATATATATCTAACCTTGCAAAACCTTGTGTGCCATAAGAAAATAAACCTCCGTTTACATTTTTTGTAGCTGTAACTTTAGAGCCAGAACCACTAACTATTTGCGGTATGTTGTCTTGCACAATATATTGTAAGTTATGCTCATGACCAGAAACAAGAATTATTTTTTCGTTTTGCTGTGCTAAACTAATAATACGTTTTCTAAGTTCATTGTATTTATCATTTTGTTGATCTGTATTTGTAACTCCAGATGTTTTTCTTAAAATATTTAAGGCACTACCAAAAATTGGTAAAGGTTTCATATGGCTTTTAAAAGAGTAATAACCTCCATGAGGACCATTTGTAAATACAGGATGATGTATGGCTAAAAGTGTCGTTTTTCCTTGCGATTTTTTAATCATTCCTTCTAACTCTTCAAAGAATTTTTCGCGAGTTTTAATTTGGCATTCATCGTTAATTCCTGGGTGATTGTCCCAGTTTGTAACATACCAATGAGAGTCTATAACTATAATATTTATGTCGTCATTTACCTCGATTTTTTCTAAAGGACATCCATTTTCTGGTAAAAAAGTATTTTTACCTAAAGCATCTTCAACTAGTTTTTCTTGTCTTTTTAACCCTTTTAAGCCACTGTACCAATCATGGTTTCCAGGAATAAATAAAGTTTTTCCAGGAAATTTTTTTCCAATATCTGTTTGTACTTTTAGTCTGTATTTAGAAAGTTCGTGTAGTTTTTTTCCTTTAGATGGAATTCCTTTAGGATAAACATTATCTCCTAAAAAAATTAAAGTAGAATTTTTATTTGCCTCTTCAATTACCTGATTTAAATAAGATAAAGCAGAATCTCTTTTATTGAATTCAGAATTACCAGCATCACCAACAAGATAAAATGAATGAAGTAGCTTTGCATCTTTTTTCTTTATGTTAAATTTTTGACCTTCTGTAACTTGCATTTTTACAGTGGCACAAGAATGTATAAATGAGATTAGTAAAAGCGCAATACAAATTTTCAATATTTTCATGGCGTAAAAATAAATATTTAAATTGACTTGTTGTAAGAATCTAAATCTTGTTTGGTATCAATATCTACTAGATTTGCTTTTATTTTAGGTGAAAGTGTATTTTTTGTGTTTTGATTGATGAAATTTTTAGCGCCTTTATCTCCTTTTATCAATAATAAATCATCATAATATTTTGATGAAAATAGTGCTGGTACTCCAAAAAAATCGCCATAATTAGAAGCAATAATCTTAGAACTATTAGCATAAAATAAAGAGATAAGTGTATTTAGATAACTAATTTCTATTGCTGGTTGATCTGCTAATAAAACCAAAACCCCATCAAATTGTAATTGATTTTTTTTAAAATAATGAATGCCAGAAACGATACTAGAACTTAAGCCTTCATTATAATTATTATTTAAAATAAAGTTGATATTTTCTGTTTTTATTTTCGATTTAATCAAATTAGCATTTGCACCTAAAACACAAAAGATATTTTTTATTGGTAGTTGTTTTGCTTTTTCTAAAGTAAGTTCTAAAAGGGTTTGATTCCCAATTTTTTCGAGCTGTTTAATACTTTTCATTCTCGAAGATTTACCAGCAGCTAATACTAAAACAGCAATATTTTTCATTTAAGAACTATGAATTTTCCCATTGATATTCCTTAAAGAAAAAGGTTCTTTTTGTCTGATAACAGATAATATTTCTGCAATAATAGAAACCGCAATTTCTTCTGGAGTTTTAGCGCCAATGTGTAAACCTGCAGGTGTGTATATGTTCTCTAAAAACTCATCAGTAATTTCTGGTGCAAATTCAATAAGCTCATTAAATAAACGTTCTCTTCTTTTTGGTGCACCTAAAATACCTATGTATTTGGGATTGTATTCAGATAATTTTACCAAATATTTTAAATCTTGCACATAACTATGATTCATAATTACAATTGCTGTGTTATCTGATATATCAGAAAACTGAATGGTTTCTGGAGTATTACCAACAACAGAGTTTGCGCCTGGAAAATCGCTCAATAATTTGCTGTCTTTTGCAGACGTTATTACATCAATTTCCCAACCTAAATTTGCAGCAATTTTACACAGTTTTACAGCATCGTGTTCACCACCAATTATGATCAATTTAAAAGCTGGCTGCAAAATTTGCGAAAAAAGTGCGATTTCATTTTTTTCTTGATGTATGAATGATTCAGAAAATGTAAATTTTTCTTGATTATAAAAAGTAACTACAGAACCAAAATTGCCAAAAGATTCATCCTTTTTAAGAAAAAAGCTGTCAATTTTTAAGGCTTCACGTTTATCTAGTGTTGTTGTAAATGTTTTTAGAAAGTTATCATCAATATAAAAAGGTTCAATTAAAATATATAAAATACCTTCGCAACCTAATTTATATCTGCCATCGTAAGTAATTACTTTGGGCTTATTATCAGAAAAAACAGATTTTGCTCTTTGAATAATTTCTTTTTCTACACAACCACCAGAAACTGCACCAACAGAGTTTAAATCTTCAGAAATAAGCATTCTAACACCTGGTTTTCTGTAAGATGAACCTTCTAAATGTACAACAGAAGCCAACACGTTTTTCAATCCTTTTTGTTGATTGATGACAGCTTGATTGATAATTTCTTTGAGTTCGTGAATCATTAAAAAATTATTTATATAACACCAATATATAATTTTTAAATTAATTCTGTTTCAATAACAGTTTGTGTAATTAATGTTTTATGTACAGGACATTTAGAGGCTATTTCTTTTAATCGTTGTTTTTGAGCATCATCTAAATTACCAATAAATTTTAGTTTTTTTTGCAAATGATCTAAACGAGTTGGCTTTTCTAAGTCAATTTTTAAATCTTCGCTATGTTTTTTAGAATAAGTGATGTAAACAAAAACCTCTTGTAAATCCCATTTTTTACGCTCAGCATATAATTTTAAAGTCATCACTGTACAAGCAGCTAAACCAGCACTTAAATAATCGTAAGGAGATGGTCCAAAATCGTCTCCACCTACACTTGTAGGTTCATCAGCAATTAAAGTATGCTTTTTTGTTTGGATAGATGTTGTGAAATTATCTTCAATTAAATTTAAATGACCAACCAATTGTTCACCTTCTGTAGATAACATTTTGTTTTCTTCTTTAGGGAAATATTTATCAACCCAAGTACCAATCATATTACCCACATAAATGCTGTCTTTTGCATTTGATAGTAAATGATCTGCGTCATCTAAACTCATAAAACTCTTTGGGTGCATAGCATTTAAATAAATTTTTTCTGCATTTTCTATACCTACAATTTTATCGAAAGGAGCGTGCATTACCAAAATTGGTTTTCTTAGTTCTTTGGTAATTTTTGGTAAATCTGTTTTGCTAAAATCTTTTACAAAATCTTGATTTATTTTAAAAGGCCTACCACCAATTTGTACTTCTACTTCACCTTTTTTTGCAATATCATTTAAAGAGTGAGAAAATAAATGTGTTACGTGATTTACGTTTGCTGGTGCACCTATAGTTGCAATTGCTTTTATATTATTTAATTGAGATGCAGCAACAATAACTGCAGCACCACCCAAAGAATGGCCAACTAATAAAGCAGGTGCTTGGTAGTTTTCTACTAAATAATTATTAACATCTAAGAGATCTTCTACGTTTGCAGAAAAATGACTTTCTGCAAATTCGCCTTCACTTCTACCTAAACCTGTAAAATCGAAACGTAAAACTCCAAAACCGTTATTAGATAAAGAACGACTAATGTTTTTAACTGCATTAAAATTACTGTTGCAAGAAAAGCAGTGTGCAAAAATTGCAAAATGATTCGGTTTTTGATTTGCTGGTAATTCTAAATATGCTTGTAATTTTAAACCTTTTCTATTCTTAATTTCTAATCTAATCGTATTCATAAAGTTTTCTTTTTATGTTAATTCCATTGTAATTCTTTTCTTTCTTGCCAATATAATTCTGGCGAAATTTTAAAAGAATTTAGTTGTTCAATATCATTATTAGAAAGTAAAAATGAGTTCGTTTTTAAATTTTCTTTTAATTGATTTAAATTACTTGCACCACTTAAAACAGTGCTTTTACCAATTGTTTGGTTGCAATATTTTAAAGCAATAGCATCTAAACCAACATTGTGTTTGTGAGCTAAGCTTTCTAAAACTGTATACATTTTATTGTAGTGTGGATATTTTTTATTTCTAAAAACTCTACCATTAGCTAAAGCTTCTTTTATTACTATTGATTTATTTTGGAGTTGTAATTCATCAATAATTTCTGATAAACTTTGGTCTAAAAAATTGTAAGTAACTTGATAAACATCAAATAATTGTTCACCATCAACCAAAACATTTAAAGCATTCTTAATCACTTCAACCTGATTTGTGCCTGTTGTAGTTAAACCTATTTTTAAATTGTGTTCTTTTTTTAAAACTGCCAATTGCTCTAAAACTGATTTGTTTTCTAAAATTCCAGTTTCTAAGGTAGCAGAATGAATTTGATATACTTTTAAATAGGGCAGAAGTTGTTCAGAAAACTGCCATTGTTCATTTAGCTTTACCAAACTATGCTCTTTAACTTCATGCACTTTTGCATTTGCATTAAAATTTGCAGTATATGTATAACCCCATTTTGTGGCAACTTTAATAGTTTCATCATTTTTGGTTTGCAACCATTCTAACAATAATTCTTCTGCTAAACCATAACCAGGAGCTGTATCAAAATATCTAATACCTAAGTTGTATGCGTTTTCTAAAACAGAAAAACTTTGTTTTTTAAAGGCATCCAAATCTGAATTGTCTACATTTTTCTGACGAATATTTATGTATTGAGGTCTTCCTAAAGCTGCTGTTCCTAATCCTATACTCATATTTTTTTTTAATTTTTCGAATTTTTAATCCCTTCAGTTTTTTGAAACTTAAAGTTTTTTTCTAATTTTTAAGAACTACAAGATAACATGGAACAACCCACTTTATTTCTAGCCCATTCAGGTCTTTTTGCAAACCATTTTTCATTTTCTGGTTGTTCTGTATAAGGTTTTTTTAAGAGTTTAAAAAGCTCATCAATTAAAGTGTAATCACCTTTATCTGCAGCATCAATAGCCAATTGTGCCATATAATTACGCAATACATATTTAGGATTTACAGCATTCATTTTTTCCTTTTTTTCTTCGGATGAAACTCGTTCTATAGCCAATCTTTTAGCATAGTTTTTAAACCAAGAGTTCCATCTAGTTTTTACATCATTTGTAAGATTTTCTATATTATAAAAAGCACTTTCTATTAATTTTAGTCCAGTTTTATCATCAGAAAAATTACTTAAATTTCTAAAGAAAATGGTCATGTCTGTTTCTATCAATTGTAAATTATCTTCTAAATTTTGAATCAATTCAACATCGTCTTCATCAGAAACAAATAAGCCCAATTTGCTTTTCATCATTTGTAAAGATTGTTTCTCAAAATCAATTTTATATTGATTTAAAATAGCTTCTAAAGGTTCAACTTCTTCAATTATTGGGTACAGAGCATTTGCGAGTTGATACAAATTCCACAACCCAATATTTGGTTGATTTCCATATCTATAACGTTTATTTTGCCTGTCTGTAGTGTTTGGTGTCCATCCAAAATCGAAACCTTCTAACCATCCATAAGGTCCATAATCTATGGTTAACCCTAAGATGGACATGTTATCAGTATTCATAACTCCGTGTACAAAACCCACTCTTTGCCAATCAATAATCATCTTTAAAGTACGTTCAGAAACTTCTTTAAAAAAGTTAATATAGGTTTCTTTTAATGGTTTTCCTAAATGCGAAAAATGATGTTTGATAGTGTAATCTGTTAAAACTTTTAAGTTTTTTACATCTTTTCTGGCAGTAAAAATTTCAAAATTCCCAAATCTTAAAAAAGACGGAGAAATTCGAGAAACAATTGCACCTTTTTCATAAGCCGGATTTCCATTGTATAATACATCTCGTAAAACTTCGTCTCCAGATAAACTTAAAGATAATGATCTTGTAGTTGGAACACCTAAATGAAACATGGCTTCTGCACATAAATATTCTCTAATTGATGAACGTAAAACAGCCAAACCGTCTGCAGTTCTAGAATAAGGAGTTTCGCCTGCACCTTTTAACTGTACTTTCCAGTTTTTATTTTGATGTTCAATCTCGAATAAATTTATGGCTCTACCATCACCTAATTGTCCTGCCCAATTGCCAAATTGATGACCTCCATAACACATTGCAAAAGGTGTTGTATTTGGGTAGACTTCATTACCAGTAAGAATTTTTTTAAAGAATTCAGTTTTAGTTTCTTCTTTTGTGATGCCTAATTCTGATGCCATTTCTTGCGAAACGTGAATTACTTTGGGTGCTTTTGTTTTTTTAGGATGTACATAAGAAAATACTGATTCAGTAACTTGTCTTCTTGAGTTTTCAAGAATTTTATCCGAAGGCAATTCTGATGTAAATGTATTTTTTAGGTTCAGTTTCATATAGTGATTTGCAACGGATTTTAAACTCCTTGTAACTTTAATTTATCTGCGTGTAATTTTCTTAATTTAGATAATTTTGGTTCAATTACAAAAGTACAATAACCTTGTCTTTTGTTATCTCTATAATAATTTTGATGTTCTTGTTCTGCATTGTAAAAAATATCTAAAGCGCTAATTTCTGTTACAATTTTATCATTATAATAAGGCTGAATTTGTTCTAAAACTTCTTTGGCTATTTTTTGTTGATTATCATTATGATAGTAAATTACAGATCTGTATTGTGTGCCTCTATCTGCACCTTGTCTGTTTAATGTTGTAGGGTCGTGAGTGGTCATAAAAATAACCAAAATGTCTTGGTAAGAAATTACATTAGCATTAAAAGTTATTTGAATTACTTCTGCATGACCTGTTAAACCTGAACAAATTTCTCTATAAGTTGGTTTGCCAGGAGCATTACCACCAGAATAACCAGATACTACTTCTTCTATTCCTTTTACTTCTTGAAAAACAGCTTCTGTACACCAAAAACATCCACCACCAATTGTGGCAATTTGTAAATTTTTATTCATTTTCTTTTTTGTCTAAAATCATAGATTCAGAGTTTATGCAATAACGTAATCCACTTGGTTCTGGTCCATCAGGAAAAATATGCCCCAAATGAGCATCGCAAGTATTGCACATTACTTCAACTCTAACCATACCAAAAGAAGTGTCTTTGTAATATTTTATTGCGTTTTCTTTTATAGGTTGTGTAAAACTAGGCCAGCCAGAGCTAGATTCGAACTTAATTGTAGAATCGAACAAAGGCGTGTTGCAACAAACACAGTTGTATTGCCCTTCTTCGTAAATACTGCACAGTGCACCAGAATGTGGTCTTTCTGTACCTTTTTTACGTGTAATTCTATATTGCTCTGCTGTTAATTGTTTTATCCATTCTTTTTCTGGTTTTTCAACTCTTTTATCTGGAATAGGATTTCCTTTTACAGTATAATTAATTATATTTTTCCAAGTAAGCATCTTTATTGTTTTGTATTGTTTTTATAGTCGTAAAAATTACTATAAATTTACGACTAAATGAATAGAATAAAAAGTTGATTTTATTACTTACTTTTGATTGATTAAAAAAAATAATTATGAGCGAATTAGTTTCTAAAGCAGAACTTTATGTATTAAATTTTTTAAGTAAAAATTTAGATGAGAAGTATGTGTATCATAATATTTCTCATACACAAAGAGTTGTAGAAAACACAACTGAGATTTGTGAAAATATAGAAATTAGTGAAGAAGAAAAAGATGATGTTTTATTAGCTGCTTGGTTTCATGATACTGGTTTTATAAAAGGTTCAACGAATCATGAAGAAGAAAGTGTTAAGATCGCCGTTAATTGGTTGCAAGAAAATGAAGTAAATGCTAAAAGAATAGCAACAATTTCTAGAATTATTTTAGCCACAAAAATGGGTGCTAAACCTGTAGACAAATTAGAAGAAATTATTGTTGATGCAGATTGCGCGCATTTGGCTTCGAAAAACTTTTTAGATTATACCTCTTTATTGAGAAAAGAGTGGGAGTTAACAGACAAAAGAAAAATGTCTGAAATAGATTGGATTGCTGGTAATATTGAGTTTTTTACCATTACACAGAAATTTTATACAGACTACGCTTTAAAGAATTGGAGTAAAAGAAAAGCTAAAAATTTAGCTAAACTGATTAAAAGTCAGAAAGAAATAGCTGATAATACTAAGAAATTTAATCAGAAACAAGAAGCTTTAGATATTAAAAAGAATAAGAGTGATGTACCTGAAAGAGGTGTAGAAACAATGTTTAGAGTGGCTTTGAGAAACCACATAACTTTAAGTGATATTGCAGATACAAAAGCTAATATTTTACTTTCGGTAAACGCTATTATAATTTCGATGTCTTTGTCTACTTTAATTCCTAAATTAGACAATCCTTCTAATGATTATTTATTAGTGCCTTCTATAATTTTTGTGCTTTTTACTGTTATTTCTATGGTTTTATCCATCTTAGCAACAAGACCTAATGTTACCCAAGGAAAATTTACAAAAGAAGATGTTGCTAACAAAAAAGTAAACTTGTTGTTTTTTGGTAATTTTCATCAAATGAAATTAGAAGAGTTTGAATGGGGAATTCAAGAAATGATGAATGATAAAGATTATTTATATGGTTCTTTAACCAAAGATTTATACTTTTTAGGTTTAGTTTTAAACAGAAAATACAATCTTTTAAGAACTACTTATACTGTATTTATGATAGGTATTATTGTAAGTGTTATTGCATTTTCTATAGCTTTTGCACTACAAGGAACCAGCCCACATACTTTATAAAATCTTTAAAATTATGCTTCTATTTCTTTCATTAAATCGTTAAAAGAAAAAGTTTCTTTTTCATTAAAACACTCTTGGTAAATAACTTCTACTCTAAGTGCTTTTAGCCCAGAAACACCTTGTAAATCTTCTAACTCTAGGTATTCTAATTTACCTAATTGATTTTTTGATTGTAAGTATGCAATGTATTTAGAATACTCTACTGCGTCTTTATCTTGCGAATACACAATTGCTATTTTACCAGGTATAGTTAAACGATCTTGAGTGCCTTTAATATTTGCTTTGTCTATACGTTTTTTTATGATTTCGTATCTAATATTATATGCACCATCTACATCAAATTGCTTTTCATCCATTCTAAATTTTATAGCCATAGGATTACTGTGTACCAAAATTAAAGAAGCAACACGTAAATCATTTTTCATATTATTACGTTCGTAATAGGCTAAGTTTTCCATTTCATAAGTAACTTGCAATTGCCACAAACGTAAGTTATATAAATACAGATTGTCATAAGTTTTTGACTTTGTAATAGATTGCCCTATATACATATTGTACTCAACTCCATCTGTTTTATAGCGCTCAAAATAATGTGGAAACATTTCTTGAACATCTTTTTGCTTTGTGTCTATAAATCTTGCTAGTTTATCATTTAAATGAGTAACACTATCTTCGTATTCTTTTCTTTTCTCGTAGACTACATTCAGTTCTTTGTCTAAACGATTCATATAAATTTTTACTTTCAAAGAAAGCTCTTTACTAATATCTTTTATATGACTAAAAACAGGATAAATTTCTCTACTTAAAAAATCTAAAATACTAACTTCATCACCAGCATTTAAACCATCTTTAACATCTTCTAAATAAGAAGATACACGAAACATTAATTCGTTGTAAATTGGTAAATGTTCTGTTTTACAAGCATCTTCTAAAACCGAAATTGCTAATGTTAGTTGAGTTGTTAAATCTTCTTGAATAGCTACGTTTCTAGCATTTGAAGAGCCTTTAATATCACTTTGCCCAAATAAAGGGTAAACTTCATCAAAAACGATTTGATCTAACTTCGCATTTTCGCTTGTTAAAGATTCTTGATGATATTTTTCTGCAGCTTCGTAAAAACGCCATTTTACAGCTGGGTGAATAGAAGTATAATTCTCTTGTATAGTGGCTTCTAAAACATTTTGACGTTCTTCGGATGTTCTTTTAACAGCGGCTTCAAATACTGGAATTATATCTTTTAATTTATTTATTGTTACTGAGTTTAAATCATAAGCTCTTTGTGATGCAATTTCTAATAAGGCCAAATCTCCATTTCCTGTAGCAACAATTGGTATTAATATTATACTTTGTATACCAGAATCATGTAAGTTTTGATAAAAAGGATTTTTATGGGTATTTAAACCATATTGTTCTACATCAGAAATTATAAATGTTTCATGATCTACAAAAACTTTTTGCATAATACCTTCACAAAAGTAATTTTCATCACATTTTATTTCTGCGTTTTTATTTAGAATTATACTGTTCGATTTTTTTCCAACAGTTGCGCAAACTTTAGTATTGATATTATCGAAAATAGAAAAGCCTAATTTTAAGTCTTTAATACTATAAAAATCTCTTAGGTTGTTTTGTAATTTATAGATTAAATCATCTCCACCAGAAAGTAAATTGGCTTTTATTTGAGATAACATTTCTTCGGATGTTACATCAAACAAACTCACTAAACCAAAACCTTTAAAAATATAACTGTTTGGTGGAAATTTTTCTCTCCAAATGTCTATGTTTTCAAAGTTGTTTAATAATTCTTGAAAGTCTTCTTGAGTTAATTGAGGTGCCTTTTCTGTTGGTGTAACTTCAGAAAAATCAGCATTAAATGCGGCTCTATAATATTTCATTGTTCCTGTTGTTTTATCAGGAATATCAAAATAAAAAGGTCTTTTTACATCAACATTATAACCATATACAAAGCCTAAAATGAATGTACAGGCCATAATGTACATGCTATCGTCCTCAAAATTACGAACGTTAAATTCGTAATCATCACCAGCATTATCTATAATATTTTTAAAACGATCTGTAAATTTAAACGACGTAAAAGAAAAAGGTACACTTGCTGCTTTTATTTCGTTCATCAACAAAGGTTCAGGAAATAAAGGGTTTAATAATAACTCTATTTCTTCCTTGTTTTTTTCTAATAAAGAATAATCTGAAAATCCTTCAATTAATTGAGGATGCTTTTGGAACAATTCTACCATATTTATAGCAGCACTATAAAAAGGATGAGTTTTATACTCATCATGAGCATATTTTTCGAACATCACAAATACCTTTTTAAAGGACACGAAAAGCTGTAGAGGTAGCTCTACGTTGTCAAAGTTATTTGATTCAATTATTCTCATAGTGAAAAAGTTATTATTCTTGTGTCTATTTAGACGTTTAAAGAGGTAAGAAGTTACAAAAATACGAATATTTTTATTTTTGTATTATAATTAAGTCTTTTTTGTCTATGTTGTTGATTTTTAATAGATAAGTGTTGTTGAGTGATAAGCATAAAAAAAACAGACCTAGGTCTGTTTTCTAATTTTTATTTTAGTCGTTAATTATATTTTACTCCATACCTGGTTGTTTTATACTCGCAGGCCATTTTTTTAATTCATCTTTAATTGCTGTAGTAACCTCATTATCATCTTTAATATACCAACTTACATTTTTATAAGTTGTAGAACCATCACTTGAGTAGTGAAAAAAGACAATAGAAGTTACATATGGATATTTAGTGTAAAAGTCTCTAAAGGTATCTCCAAACCATTCAGCTCTATTACCACCTGGTTTTAAAGAACCAAATTCTGCAATCATAATTGGTTTGTAAAAAGATTCTAATTGTTTGTAATAATTACCAAAAATTTGTTCAAAAGACCACCAATCACTCCAACTTGTACTTGTACCATAGTTTAAAGCTCCAGTAGCAACTACATCTACATAATCTGTACCTGGATAATATTCTTGAAACTTACCATACGTTAAATGCGGACTCCAAATCCAAATAATATTTGTAGCGCCAACAGCATCAAAAACCTCTCTGATGTGTTGATATGCTGCTACATATTCTGATGGATCATTGTTTTGAGGTCCCCAAGGATAACGATAAGGATCGTTCATTTCATGACCAACTCTTAAATAAATTGGGTAACCTACTTTTTTAGCTTCTAAAGCCCATTCTTTTATAAAAGCATCATAATGACCTTTTGCAACTGAAGCCAAACCATGATTGTTTCTTACTTCAGGAGCAGCAATTTCAGGGAAATTTTCTTGTGTAAACTTACCTAACCAAGGCTCCCAAGTAACCATTGGTATAGAACCAACTCTAACAATGGCATCAATCTCATTTCTTGGAAATTCGTAATCTTGTCCTTCTCCCCAAGCTTTATAAATGTGAATTATAGGGAAAGTTATCGCTAAAGAATCTTCTAAATTAATAATGTTTTCATAAGATGCACCTTTGCTATCATCTGAAGCACCAAAAAGAATATGTTTTGTTTTTAATAAAGCAAACTTATTTTTTCTTTGATCTTTAAACCAAGCTAACTTCTTTTCTCTATTTTTTTCTCTTTTTTCTAGAATATTATCACGTTCAAAATCTTGAACCATATTACTCATGCTTTCTAGAAAACCTCCTAAGGGCCCTTTAGAACTTTTACTTACAGCTGCCAAACCATAAATTACAATATAACCTAATGCTAAAGCTATAAGAACGTTAAAAAGTCTTTTAAATGTTTTTTTGGATGATGCCATGCTTACGATTTATTTATAACGATTTTGATACCTTCATCTATAGATGTTTTTGGCTCGAAACCTGTAATTTTTTTAATTTTAGAATTGTCTCCTATCATTTCCCAAACTTCATTATTTCTATAGGGTATTGCACCTAAAATAATTTTAGATTTAGTATTAATAGTTTTATTTACTGCTTCTGCTAATTCGCTTAATTTTGTTCCTTTACCACTACAAATATTCATAGTTTGGTTGTAAGAATTGGTGCTTTTTGCTGTTAAAATTAAAGCTTCTACAACATCACCAACATATAAAAAATCTCTAACTTGTTCTCCTTTTGTCATCAAAAAATCTTCTCCTTTTTTTAATGTTAAAATCATTTGAGGAATAAAGAATTCTACTGGCATATTTTCGCCATAAAAATTGAAAACTCTTAAGTTAGTAAATTGTATTTTTTGATTTTTACAATAGGTCTCTATTAACATTTCTGCACTTATTTTACTTAAAGAATAAGGTGAAACAGGTTTAGGAACTTGATTTTCATGAAATGGAGATGTATTGTTTCCGTAAATTTCACTAGTAGAAGTAAATATAAAATGAGCGTTACTATTTTCTAAGGATTTTAGTACATTTAATGTTCCTTGAACATTAACTTCTGTCATATCTTTATATATCGAAAAATCTCTATTTCTGCTGATATTAGCAGCTAAATGATAAACGATATCTGGTTGTATTTTCTGAATTATTTTTTGGGTTTCATCAAAATTTGTAATATCAATTGTAAATTCAGTTTTCGAAGGTTTACAATCTCTAGAAATAACAAAAACATTAGCATTAATCTCTTTAAGTGCTTTTACAAGAAAAGTACCCAAATAGCCATTACCACCAATTACTAATATTTTTTTATTTTTTATTTCTATTGTGCCCATAAAATATTTGCAGTATTTGCATCACCTACATATTCAGTTAAATCTGAAAG
This sequence comes from Polaribacter sp. Asnod6-C07, assembly GCF_045063625.1. NCBI lineage: Bacteria > Pseudomonadati > Bacteroidota > Flavobacteriia > Flavobacteriales > Flavobacteriaceae > Polaribacter > Polaribacter sp. Asnod6-C07. The sequence goes on from NZ_JBEFOF010000005.1 coordinate 1,758,039, forward strand.
TGATAAAACTTGATTGTTTTCATAATAAGCCTTATACCAACTAATTGTTTTGTCAATCGTTTTATCTATACCCCAAACAGCTTTCCATTTTAAGGTTTTGTTGGCTTTAGAACAGTCTAACATCAATAAATTTGCTTCATGATGTTCGTCTGTATTTTTACTGATTTCAATTTTGATATTATTCCAATATTCGTGTGATAATTTTACAATATCACCTACTTGTAAATTGCTGTTATTATCAGGTCCAAAATTCCAACCTTCTGCAGCAAAAGTTTCTTTATTTAATAATTTCCAACCTAAAGTTAAGTAACCACTTAATGGTTCTAAAACATGTTGCCAAGGTCTTGTTGCTAACGGGTTTCTAACTAAAACAGCTTTGTTAATTGCTGTTGCTTTAACAATATCAGGAATTAGTCTATCTACAGCCCAATCACCACCACCAATTACATTTCCTGCACGTCCACTAGCTAATAAAACTTGATGTTTTTTATCAAAATCTTTAGTATTGAAATAAGAATTTCTATAAGATGATGTTAATAATTCTGAACACCCTTTAGAAGCACTATAAGGATCGTAACCACCCATTGGTTCGTTTTCTCTATAACCCCATTCCCATTCTTTGTTTTCGTAACATTTATCAGTGGTAACATTAATAATTGCTTTTACAGATGGTGTTTTTCTACAAGCTTCAAAAATGTTTAATGTACCCATAACATTGGTAGAAAAAGTTTCTACAGGATCAACATAAGAAGCTCTTACTAAAGCCTGAGCAGCTAAATGAAAAACAATATCAGGCTGTACTTCTTCAAAATATTTTTGAAGAACATCTGTATTTCTAATGTCTTCTATTTTTTCTTCAATACCAAGTTTTAAAAGGCTAAGATGATTAATTTCATCTTCATTTATTAAAGAAAAACCATATACTTTAGCCCCCATTTGTTCTAGCCAAAGTGCTAACCAAGATCCTTTAAAACCTGTATGGCCTGTTAATAAAACCTTTTTATCCTTATAAATGCCTCCAAAAAGTGATTCGAAATTTACCATGTTTTCCAAGGTGCTTTGTTATCATTCCATTTAGACTCTAATTGATTTTTATCTCTTAAAGTATCCATTGGTTTCCAGAAACCTCTGTGTTTGTAGGCAGCTAGTAATTTATCGTTTGCAATATTTTCTAAAGGACTTCTTTCAAAAACAGTTGTATCATCATCTAAATAATTAAAAACGATTGGGTCACAAACAAAGAAACCACCATTAATCCAAGCTCCATCTCCTTTTGGTTTTTCCATAAAGCTATTAATTTCGTTGGTTTCTGTATTAATGTCTACAGCCCCAAATCTACCTTCGGGTTGTACACAAGTCATCGTAAACTTTTGGTCGTGATTGTTATGAAAATCTAAAAGTTCTTTAATATTTACATCACTAACTCCATCACCATAAGTTAAAAAGAAAGGCTCGTCTAAATATTTTGCAGCTCTTTTAATACGTCCACCAGTCATTGTATGTAAACCTGTATCTAGAATTGTAACTTTCCACTTTTCAGTTTTAGATTCTAAAGTAGTCATTGTGTTATTTTCCATGTCAAACTCTACATCAGATTGATGTAAATAATAATTTGCAAAATATTCTTTAATAACGTAAGATTTATATCCACCTAAAATAACAAAGTCGTTAAAACCATAACTAGAATAGTGTTTCATTATGTGCCAAATAATTGGTTTGTCACCAATTTTTACCATAGGTTTTGGTATTGTTGAGGTTTCCTCACTTAATCTAGTTCCAAACCCTCCTGCTAAAATTACTACTTTCATATTTTAGTTACTTTAAGTTATTGTTTTATTTCAATTTCTTTGTTTGATTTTACTTTAATTCTACTCCAAGCATTTTCTGCTTTAATAAATAGAGATTTGTATGCTGCACCAATACCACCAATAAATTGGATAAAAGCTATCATAGCAAAGCCTATCATAGCCCAAGTTTTTTTGGCAGTTAGTATTAATTCGCTTTCTGGTATAAAGTACCTTCTTTCTATATAAATACCAACTAACATCAACAAAAATAGTACACAATATATAATTAATGGTTTAACAAATGGATTCATAAAACCTTTTACGGCTATTTTTGCTGTTGGTAAATAGGGTATTTTTTTATTTATTAATGTTAAATAGAAAGCATAGGTAAATACTGGCCAACAAGAATATTTTAAAACCATTCCTCGCCAATGAATTCCTTTTTCTGTTTTTCTATCACATAAAAATCTTTGTGCATACCCGTAAATTAATAATGCTACAATTAATATTGGACTACCAAGTATTACAAATTCTGTAAAATCCATACTTGCAGGACTTATTTTTGTTGTAAAAAACAATAATGGAATAAATATAAAAAAGGCTGTTATTGGGCCAAATAAATAATAAGTTCCTATTGATAAATAGGATATTTTTTGCCAGAATTTTAGATGTTTTAAATGACCAGGCATTTCATCGAAAAGTAATTCAAAGACACCTCTTGCCCATTTTAATTGTTGTTTGCAAAATGATGTAAAATCTTCTGGAACCAAACCACGACTAACAATTACAGGATTGTAAATAGATTCCCATCCTTTTGCATGTATTCTTATGGATGTTTGCAAATCTTCTGCTAAACCTTGTGCATGGCCTCCAATACTTTCTAATGCCTTTCTTCTAAAAGTACAATTTGCACCAATAGCAACTGCACCTCCATAACCATGTAAACCCATTTGAGTTGGTCCATAAAAAGAATAGGTTTGTTCTGCAGCGCCTTTTGCTGTAAAAGAACGATACATATTGTAATAACCCTGACTAACCTGAACAAAACCAATTTTTTCATCTTTAAAAAAGCCCAAAGTTTGGTCTAAAAAGTTAGGAAACACAATATGGTCTGGGTCTAATATTAAAATATAATCTTCGTTTGTTCTTTTTAATGTTTCGTTAATTTTACCCGCTTTTGCTCCAGGAATGTTGGCAAGATTTAGCCAAACTACTCCATATTCTTCTGCTAATTCTTTAAAAGCAACATCTTCTGTGCTATCTAATAAATAAGTTGTGTGAGGATAATTTAAGTTTTTTAAAGCCTTAAATGTGTTTTCGAACATAGATAAAGGTTCACCAGGAGCAGAGGTTGTAAATACAGCAACACTTAAATTTTCTTCAGGTACAGGAACTTCTTTTGGTTTAGAAATGCGTAAATAATTTATCCAAACTAAAGCAATTCTTATAATTCCGTATATAAAAAGTAAACTTAAAATTACAAACAAGAAAAGATTTTCTATGTGTTCGCCACGAAACCACCATTCAATTAAATTGAACATACTTAACAAACCAGCAAATGTTAATCCTAAAAAGATAGCTCTGTCTAAGCTAGTAACTTTTTTAGCTTGTTTAAATTCCCATAAATCGTTACGTAATTTTGAATTCATTAAAATCTATAATTCAAACCTAAATTAATATTATCTCTTTTGTAAAAAAATGTTTCTTGATAGGTGTAAACTAAATTAACACCAAATTTATGAGAAAACATATAGTTTACAGCCCCTTCAATATCCAAGTAAGAAAATTCTTCATCATAAAAACCCCCTATTTCAAAATTGTTTGGTGTAACTTCTAAAGGATATGGATTTCTTACAGTAGCAGAAAAACCATAGTTTAACTTACCTTTTATTGTCAATTTTTCTGTTGGCTTATAGTTTGTTATAAATAAACCAGAATGAATTTTTTGTTCTTTTGGTGTAAAATACGGGTCGTAAACTCCCAAACCTTCACTGTCATAAACAAATAAAATATCATCTGCATCTGTGTAGTTAAAACCATAACCAGCCTGAAAGCCAAATTTGCTCACTTTTATAGGTTGAGAAACAATCCAAGCACCAAACACTTTTATTTTATTATCATCTTGATAAAATTGTTGATTGTAAGCACTGTGTAAAACTATCCATTTGTTATTATAATCTAACTCACCAAATATATCTTCTTTAGTTAAATTGATAGAAGTACTAGCAATTGTACCTAAAACACTATTTTTTGAGTAGCCAAACTTAATAGATGTGTTTTCTGCTAAAAACTGTTTAAATTCTATACCTCCAATCCAATCTGTATCTCCAGAGAAATTTTTGTATGCACCAGCACTTAAATTTACTTCTAAGCTGAGTTCATTAAAATGCATTTTGTTACCTAGCTTAGCAAATATAGCTTGTTCTGATTGTGGAGAAAAATTATAATTTGAAATTTCTAAACTAGGATTAAGAAGTTTAGAAACGTATTTTTGTAAAGTGATGTGTTGAGCAAAATAATCCATTGGTTGAGAATCTGTTTGATACTCAAAATTGGCCTTTAAATATAAGCCAGTTAATTCTTCTATTTGATTTGATAAATTATTAGTTAGGTCTGTATTTGGATAAATTTCTTGAATTCTATCAATTTTCTTTTTTGATGTTTTAAAATTACCATTCCAAAAACTGATATTTGCATGTATAAGCAAGAACTCTACATCTTTAGAATTTTTATCAATTGTAAAATTGGATAAAATGTTTTCTATTTCATTGATTTTACCCATTTGATAAAGAAACTTAACGTAATCCATTTTCAATTCTTTATTGTTAGGAGCAATAGCAATGGCTTTTTTAAATTTACTCTTAGCTTCTGTTTTGTTATTATTTAAATTTAAAACATAAGCATAAAGCCAATTTATTTCTAAATCTTCTGAAAAAAGGTTGTAATACTTTGATAAATAAATGTCTGCTTGCTTGTATTCTTTTTTTGATAGATAAGCTTTTGTAGTTGTAACTACGTCTTTTTTATCAATAGTATGAGAAGCAAGATTGTTTTTTGGAGTCGATTTAAAAGACTGATTTTGAGAAAAAACAGATATGTTTAAGAATATTAAAATGTATACGCTACAATTTTTTATTAATTTAAAAATTGTATTTACCTTTAATAGGTTTATCATTTTTTTTAAAGTTTTTTATTTCATTTAGAAAAAACTATAAATATGTTGGGGTTTTAGAAACTAAAATCCAAATATATTAATTTTTTAATGATAACTCTTTAATTTCTTTAGAGTTTTATCTAATTAAAATTAAGAAAATTCTTAAGGATTTTAGATGTAAAATTTAGTAAATATAGTTTTTAAATAAAATAGAGATGAATAAAAAAAGATTAAACCAGCTTAACTTTTAAGTGATAAGCTGGTTTACTAATTTATCTAATTTTATAGAGAACTTATTGTTCCAAATTCTTGCCAAACTGCAGTAGACTCATATGTTGAAACTGAACTTGCTGGTACTTTTAAAGTTAAATTGATTAAAGAAACATATTCAAAAACATTTGCTTCTATAGTAAGAGGTGTTTCTATATCTACATTTACATTGGTTAAAAGAGAGCAATTATAAAAAGCGCCATCACCAATACTTGTTACACTACTTGGTATACTTACATCTTTTAAACTAGTACATTGAAAAAACGCTTGAGTAGATATGCTTGTAACAGTATTAGGAACATCGAAGCTTGTTAAGCTTACACAGTTTCCAAAAACGGTTGCACCAAATGAAGTTACACTAGTAGGTATGTTCACTTTAGTTAAGCTGCTACAGTTATAAAAACCAATTTCTGGTAAAGAAGTAATACCATCTGGTATTGTAATTTCGCTTATTGCATTACAACCAGCAAAAGCTCCTTTACCAATACTTGTTACGCTACTAGGTATGTTTATTTCTGTTAAACTACTACAGTTAAAGAAAGTTGTTTCTTCGATAGTTGTAATTCCATCAGGAATTGCGATGCTTTTTAAATTAGGGCAGTTACCAAATGCACTACCACCAATGCTTGTTACACTATTTGGTATGTTAATTTGTTCTAAACTAGTACAATCGTAAAATACACTACTACCAATTGTTGTTGCGTTGCTTGGTATGTTTACATCAACCAAATCAAAACATTGATAAAATAAGTTGTCTGGTATAGTTGTAATATTCTCTGGTAAAACTGCTTTTGTTAAGTTAATACAAGCACCAAATGCACTGTTACCAATACTTGTTACAGTAGCAGGTATTGTTATTTCTTTTAAGACACTACACTCATAAAACGCAGAAGAACCAATTGTAGTAATATTACTTGGTATTGTAAAACTCTCTAAACTGTTACAAGCATAAAAAGTTTCATTAGGTATTGTTGTAAAAGTATCTGGAAAAGTTACGTTTGTTAAACTGTTACATAAACCAAAGACAGCTGCACCCATATTGTCATTCTCTACACTGCTAGGTATTGATATATTGTTTAAACTGCTACAATCATAAAAAGCTCCAGTACCAATACTTGTGATTGTGTTTGGTATATCAATAGAAGTTAAACTTCTACAACTTGCAAAAACACCATCAGCTAAATGAGATGTGCCTGCAGGAATATTAATGTCTGATAAACTTACACAAATACCAAAAGCATCGTTACCAATTTCTGTAACTTCATCAGGTATATTAATGCTAGTAATGCTGTATGAGTTGTAAAAAGCGAGGCTACCTATGTTTGTGTAACTACTTGGAATATTTATACTTGTTATGTCGTAAGCATAAGCAAAACCTTCGTCTGCAATACTAGTAACGCTATACGTTAAATCGAATTGATCTATGGTTGCAGGTAACTCTAATGCACCAGAAGGACCATCTTCGGTGGTTTTTTCTATAGATACCTCTTTGTTGTCTACATTTGTAATGGTGTACTTATAATCATCAACCGTAAAAGTTGTTCCTGCTTCTGGCCCTGTAGGAGGTATAACTACCACAGTAACTGATGCAGTATCACTATCTCCATCATTGTCAGTAATTGTATAATCAAAAGTATCAGTACCATCAAAGTTTGTTTCTGGAGTATAATCGATAGTATCGTCTGTTGGGTCATTTGGTGTACCTTCTGTGTTTACAGAAACTGTTCCTCCATTTTCTGTTGTATTAGAAATTACAGAAATTGCTCCTGTGCTTGGACCATCATCACCAAAATTATCATTATTTAAAACATCAATATTAATTGATATTCCTACATCTGTAGAGGTAGAATCGTTTAAAGCATTTGGTGTATCATTTAATTCTTCTTCTTCAGAAGTTGGGCTTGTACATGATGTAAAAGCAATGGAAATAATTGCGAGAGCGTAAAAATATTTTCTCATTTTTTTTGTTTAAGGGGTTGATAACAAAGGTATTTAAATATTCGTTATCTCAAAGTGTTTTTTATTTTATTTAAATTTATGTTGATATAACTATTTCTGTCTAAAGTAAATAGTTATTGGTACACCAGAAAAATTATAAATTTCTCTAAGTTTATTTTCTAAAAATCGTTTATAAGGATCTCTAACATATTGTGGTAAATTACAAAAAAAAGCAAACTGAGGTGTTTGTGTTGGCAACTGCATGCAATATTTAATCTTCACAAATTTTCCTTTAATTGCAGGTGGTGGATTGTTTTTAACAATTTCTAACATTGTTTCATTAAATTTACTTGTAGAAATTCTGTTTTTTCTATTTTCAAAAACTTCTACAGCAGTTTCAATGGCTTTAAATAAACGTTGTTTTGTTAATGCTGATGTAAAAATTATTGGTACATCTGTAAAAGGTGCAATTTGTTCTTTTACTTTTGCTTCATAATCTCGCATTGTATTGGTTTCTTTTTCAACCAAATCCCATTTATTAATTAAGATGATAACACCTTTTCTGTTTTTTTCTGCTAACCAAAATATATTTTGATCTTGACCTTCAAATCCACGAGTGGCATCAATAACTAATATAATAACGTCAGAATATTCTATAGAACGCACAGCACGCATAACTGAGTAAAACTCTAAGTCTTCTTTTACTCTCGATTTTTTTCGGATACCTGCAGTATCAACTAAATTAAAATCGAAACCAAATCTGTTGTATTTTGTATCAATAGAATCTCTTGTGGTACCTGCAATATTGGTTACAATATTTCTGTCTTCACCAATTAAAGAATTTATAAATGATGATTTTCCTGCATTTGGACGCCCAACAACAGCAAATCTTGGCAATTCTTCTTTTTCTAAATCTACAGCTTCTGGTTCTGGCATTTTTTCTGCAAGCGCATCTAATAAGTCTCCAGTACCTGAACCGTTAATAGAGGCAATTGTGTAATACTCTCCTAAACCTAGATTGTAAAATTCTACTGCATCAGGTTCTCTCATTGCGTTATCTACCTTGTTTACAACTGTAAAAATTGGCTTTTTAACTTTACGTAAAAGTTTAGCAACTTCAGCATCCATAGGTGTAATACCATCTTCAACGTTAACTACAAAAACAATTAAATCTGCTTCATCAATAGCTAGATTTACTTGCTTTCTAATTTCTCCTTCAAAAATATCATCAGAACCTTTAATATACCCACCAGTATCTATCACAGAAAATTCTTTTCCATTCCAGTCAGATTTTCCATAATGTCTGTCTCTTGTAACTCCGCTAACAGAATCTACAATTGCTTCTCTTTTTTGCACCAATCTGTTAAAAAGTGTTGACTTCCCTACATTTGGTCTTCCTACAATGGCAACAATGCTATTCATTTGATTTGTAATTTTTTGCAAAGATACGATTTACTAAAGGATTTTAATTGTAATTTTAAAGGGTTGTAAAATAGATTTCTATGGATAGAAAATTAAATGTATTAATAGAAAAAAGAAATAGCGAAGTTTTTCTTAGGCCAAGATTTACGATTGATTTAGATAAAAATTATAAAGATATACTTGAGCGTTTTTCTGATGAGTTTAAAAAAGGGAATTCAAAAATTACTGGAAATATTGTTGATGGGCATGTTTTTATAAAAGTTTGTGAAAAAGACGAACATTTTTGGTCGCCACAACTACATTTAGAGATTATTGAAAAAACAGTAGACACATCATTATTAAAAGGTTTGTTTGGTCCAAAGCCAGCAGTTTGGACACTTTTTATGTTTATACACTTTATAATTGGGCTTTCTTTTCTAGCTTTTTGTATGATGCTATATACTCGATTCTCTTTAAGTGAATCACTTTTTTTTCCTTTATTAATGATGATTGTTTTACCATTAATTTGGGCGCTTTTATATTTTTTAGGTAAAATTGGGAAAAATACAGGTAAATACCAAATGAGAAATTTACACGACTTTATGTTACAAGTTTTAGATGATTAATTCTGATTATAACCAAAACGTTTTAATTGGTTCTTATCACTTCTCCAGTTTTTGTTCACTTTTACATAAAGTTCAATAAAAACTTTTTTCTGAAAAAAGCGTTCTAGATCTTTTCTGGCTTCAGCACCAATTCTTTTTATTGCACTTCCTTTATGACCTATAATAATTCCTTTTTGAGTATCGCGTTCTACCATAATTATAGAGCGAATTCTAACAATGTTTTCTTGTTCAATAAATTCCTCAGTTTCTACTTCTACAGAATAAGGAATTTCTTTTTTGTAATGCATTAGAATCTTTTCTCTAATTTTTTCGTTTACAAAAAAGCGTTCGGGTTTGTCTGTTAATTGGTCTTTTGGGTAAAAAGGAGGTCCTTCTGGTAATAATTCAATTATTTTGTAGAAAACAGCCTCAACATTAAATTTTTCTAAAGCAGAAATTACATAAACAAAAGAATTAGGAACTTTTTCTCTCCAATATTTAATTTTCTCGTCAACTTCTTCTTTATTAGATTTATCAATTTTATTCAATAAAAGTATAACAGGAATCTTGCTGTTGATGATTTTATTAAAAAAAGCTTCATTTTTTAATGCAGTTTCTCCAACTTCAACCATATAAATTAAAACATCGGCATCATCTAAAGCAGATTTCACAAAATCCATCATAGAAGCTTGCAGTTCGTATGCAGGTTTTATGATTCCAGGAGTATCTGAAAACACAATTTGATATTCTTCGTGATTTACAATACCTAATATTCGATGTCTAGTTGTTTGGGCTTTAGGTGTTATAATTGAGAGCTTTTCTCCAACCAATGCATTCATTAATGTGGATTTACCCACATTAGGATTTCCAATAATATTTACAAAACCAGCTTTATGTATCATAAAACAAAGATAACTTGTTTTATGTTTTGTCTATAAATTTTGTCTTAAAAAAAAATAAATGAAATAAAGTTTGGAAAATAGTTTCTTTGTGTTGTATATTTGCAGTCCAAATCGCGGGATAGAGCAGTAGGTAGCTCGTCGGGCTCATAACCCGAAGGTCACTGGTTCGAGTCCAGTTCCCGCTACAAGCTTAACGTTAATTAAATCAACGAATTGTGTCTAACAATTCGTTTTTTTATGTCTTCAATTTCCTTACTTTTACAAAGAGTACACAAAAACGTACACGTTTTACCTATGAAATTGAATTATTCAGAGCCAAAAATTTACACAGGAGGTGTGGATATTTCCTTGTGGTCAAAATTAAGTATCAAAGAGAAAAAAGCATCATTAGAAAAGCCTTGGTATGTTTATTTTTCGTTTAGAAACTCTAAAACGAACAAACTAGAGCGTCAGCCCAATATTAAAGCAGGCGCCAATAAATTAAAAACTAAGGGCGAACGTTATGCGTTTTTAAGAACAATGCAACAGGCGCTTTTAGAGTTGTTAGAGTATGGATTTAATCCTTATCAGGACAATAGTTCATTAGAGGAAGCCATGTTTTCTAGTGATAATTTAACGAACTCAAACAAAAAGTCAACAAAAAATCAACATCTAGCAATAGAAAAACCTACAGTTGAAATAATAAAAAAAGAACCTATTGTTATAGAGGTTGAACAAATTAACACAACTATTTCAGAAGCCTTTGAATTTACTTTAGATTTAAAAGTGAATATGATGAACAAAAACTCATTTGTTCAATATAAGAGTAGAATAGGTCTATTTGAAAAGTGGTTAAAAGAAAAAGAGTATTATAAGAATACAATTAATTTTATTACCAAGAAAATAGTTATCGAATATTTGAATGAAGTTTTAAAACGGACAAGCGCAAGAAATAGAAACAATTCTAGAACAGATATTGCCTCAATGTTTCAGCTTTTAGAAGATAACGAAATTATTAAAGATAATTTTGTTAAAAAAATCGCTGTTTTAAAATCGGTGCCGAAGAGAAATAAGACTTACACATCCAAACAAGAAAAAGAGATTTACAAGTATTTAGAAGAAGTAGATCCTCATTAACTGCTTTTTGTAAAATTCATCTCTTACAGTATTTTAAGACCCATTGAGATTGGCAGATGTTGATGTTAAGGATAAAAAGTTATACCTAAAAGAAAAAAATAAGCCTGTAAAAATTAAGATTATTCCTGAGATTTTATTGGAAAGCTTACCAGACTTATCAAAAGGAGATTCCAAGGCTCTTTTATTTGGTAGATATGAAATAGGTGAGCCTTGGGATGCAGATGAGGTGAATAGACGAAATGATTTCTCAATGCGCTTTAAAAAGATTAAAGACCATTTTAAATTAGGTGTTGAATATGGTATGTATAGTTTTAAGCACACCTTTATTACAAAGCTTTACAAATCATTTAGAGAAACAATGTCTCAGCATGAAGCAAAAAGCAAGATTATGCCCATAAGTGGACATTCCACAATGAAAGGTTTAGAGAAATACTTAAGAGATATCGATGCAGAACTTCCAGAGGATTACTCCAATCATTTAGTCTAATTTTGATATTCTATCTTTAATTTTAAGCTAAACGATCCAATTTTTACGTTTTTATTTGATGTTGAACAATGCCAATCTAAAATGTTTTTTATAGATCATCTAAATATAAATTCAAAACCAGTTTATCAATTCTTAGATTAGAATAAGTTTTGTGTTTGAAATTGAAATAAATTTTATTACAGTTTATAATGAAAATTATATTAAAAAAATGCTATCGATAAAAAGTAAATCAATCGATTATGTAATTCAGAGCATATAAGTATAAGAAAGTTAGAATTTGTAATTCACAAAACCTGCCAAAACCTCTCATAACCTCCTAAATCCTAAAAAGAGTATTTTAACTTATTTAAATTTGGATTCATAAATGAATTCAAAAACGGTTTATCAAGTAGCAAAAGCACTTTCAAAAGAAGAGCAACTGTTGTTGTTTGAGAAATTAAAAAAAGATTTCATACCAACGAAAACGAGTTATAAAACAATGGGTAAGCAATTCAAAAAAGAAGATGCTATTGATTATTTATTTACACGTATTTTTAACAAAAAGGGATTAAAATAGAAAATAAACTACGATTAAACGTTAATCGTACGTAAAATTAACTAATAATGGAATCAAGAATGTATGTATGTCAACACTGTAAAAAGGAATATCTTCCAAAAAGAAGAAAGGTTCAAAAATTTTGCAATGCTAGTTGTAGAGTTAGTTCTCATCAATTAAAAAAGAAATCTAATGACGAATTAACCACAAACAGAACAAATTATAAATCAAATTTAGAGAAACTAAAAGTAGAAAAAATGAGTTTGGCTGGAGTAGGTAATTCTGTGGCAGGTACCATAGCTGTTGAAGGATTAAAAGCACTATTTATAAAAGAAGAAAATAAACCAGCCACAAAATTGGATATTCAGAAGTTAGAAGAGAGATTTAAAAGATATCTAGAAATAAATAATTTGCCAAGAAATATAAACAATCAAAAACCTTTTTATGATAGTCTTTTAAAAAGTGTAGTTTATTTATAGATTAATTTAAAGAATATACTTCTTAAGTTAAAAAAGTTTGTTTTTTAACTCAGTTCTTTGTTGTATTTAGTGCTTTTTTAATATTTCTATTAATTTTGTATTTACGTAAACGCTTTCTCTTCCAATTTTTTGAGAAGTTAATATCCCAATATCTTCCAATTTTTTTAAATATCGTGAAGCCGCTTTTCTTTCTACGTTTAATTTTTCTACAACAAATTCTATTTTAGAATAAGGTTGTTCAAAGAGTAATTCAATTAATTCTTTTCTATAAATTTTAGGTTCTTTTTCTTGAGCAAATATTATAGTTTTATCCAATAATACTTTAATTGAATTTATTTTTTCAATAGTTCTATTTGATGTTACTTCAACAGCTTTTAACATATAAATTATATATTCAGACCATTCGTCTTTATTGTTAACTGTATTTAGTAAACGATAATAATCTGCTTTATTTTCGTTGATATATGAGCTTAAATATAAAATAGGAATATCTAAAAGGTCGTTTATGATTAGGTATAAAATATTTAGTATTCTTCCTGCTCTTCCATTTCCGTCATAAAAAGGATGAATACTTTCAAATTGATAGTGTAAAATAGCTAAATTAATTAACGGATTTAAATCGTTTTGTTTAACATTAAAATGTTCTAAGAAGTTTCCTAATAAATCTAAAATTTCATCTTTTTCTTGTGGCGGTGTATAGACAATTTCTCCAGTTTTATCGTTTTTTAGCACAGTTCCTGCCATTGAGCGAATTCCTGCATTATTTTCGATAATGGTTTTTTGAATAGTTTCAATATCTTTTAACTTTAAAAATCCTTGTTTCTGAATTAATTCAAAACCAGAAAAAATAGCACTTCTATAGTTTATAACTTCTTTAACTTGAGTTGGTTGCTTTGTGTTTGTTGCTAAAGCTTTATATAATTCATCTTGTGTTGTAATAATATTTTCTATTTCCGAACTATCTTTAGCTTCTTGTAAGACAACAGCATTTATCAACATTTCTTGATTAGGAATAGTTTTGGCAATTCCTTTTAATTCTCCTAATGAATTTGAGGATTTACTCAATTGACGAAGAATTTCAATAGTTTCTACTTTTTCTCTTTTTGGTGGAAGTTTTGCAAGTTTATTGATTTGGGACATTTTATCTTTTGTGAATTATATATGTACCAAAAATACGAAAAATAGTTCAATTAAATTCAATATGTGACTTTTTGTCCCGCATTAAGTACAACGTTTTTGTGTATGATTTCGTTGCGTGTTCCAGCAACTAATTTAGTAAATACAAACCGAATAGAAAATCCGCGAGGATTTTCGTAAGTAGGCGAGTACTAGCAATTAATTATACACGGTGTTGGCAGTAGTATTTTTATATTTAAAAGTTGAAAATTCTCCTTTATAGACAAAATCTTTGTATTCAATCGATGATTTCAAATTCAGTTCTTTTCCTATTTGCGTGTCTTTATAATTGTAATGACGTTTATTCATAAATCCAACTGAACGTATTGAAGGATGTTCCAAAATTGGTGTCAAATCTCCATTTAGTATTGTTGTATTTGTAAATCTAAAGTCAATTAAATCAGGGAAATTTTTCAGAAAATTCAAGTTTTCCAATTCTCCACAAGAGTTTAGTCGCAATACTTTTAACTTTTTTAATTCATTCAGTTCAGACGTAGGTTTAAACTTTTTTGACTGATTTATATGTAAAATCTCAAGAGAATTTTTTAAAGAGGAAATTCCGCTGACATTTTCTAATTTTGTGCAATAATGCAATTCCAACCTTTTTAAGTTTCTGTATTTTTCAATTCCATTTAGGTCTTTAAAATTCGCCCAATTCATTTCTAAATACAACAACTTATCAGATTCTGGAAGTAAGTCAAATGAGATTCCTTTATACTTAAAATACCAAAGAATTGCATATTCAATACTTTCAAGATTTAGATTGTCTGTAGTTTTTTCTTTAAAATCCCATTTCGTAAATAATTCGGAATTTATTTGTTCAAACCATATTGTGTTAAATCTCCAATCCATTTTCGTGTTTCGTTATATTACTGCCAACGTTGTTGTATATGGTTTGTTGCGTGTTTTAAGCACCTAATTTAGTAAATAATTACGGACAAAGAAAGTCCACGAGGACTTTCGCAAGTAGGCAAGAAGCCAGCAATAAATTATATACGGCTTAAGTTAGCATTTTAATAAAAAGGTTAAATTAAGGCCTTATAAATCAGAAAGAATAAAAGAGAGAATTAAGGTTAGTATATACGGTGAAGCTTTGACTTCGACAACACTGATAATCCTCTCTCTTTTCTACTAAAAAACACGTTCAGTTCTGTGAGACCTAGATCTCGAGTATTTCATTTCAACAGCTGGATAAGGAACGACAAGTTTATTGTCTTGTCCATAACCTTGTTTGGCTGTTCCTATATTTCTATTTCTTCGTGTTGGATTGAGCATTTTGGTCTAATTGGGCATAACTTGTATATACACTCAACTTTTATAAGCCTTTAAAACCAAATTGGTGGGCTATGCTGAGTTTTTGTTATTTTTATTTTTATTTCAATTTTCTAATTAAAGATAGTGTTTTATTAGAAATCATCAAACGGATTTTTAATGTTTTAAAACATGAAGTGTTACATTTTTTTTATTCCTGCTTTGGATACTTCAATTTCCAATACTTTTTGAGCGCTTGCGTTACTGTATATTTCACTATTTTGACCTTCAAATAAATACTTTTTTACTAATTAAAGGTTATTCTGAGAAGTTTACTTTTTATATAATTAAGAGACGGCTATTTTCTATAATTTTATTTTTTTAAATGTAATAGTAATTTGTGAAAAATCTTTATTAGATTTACTTTTAAATAATATAAATCAGAGTACACGCTTTCGTAAACGATTTAATTAAAAATAGAGCAAAAAAGGGTCAAATTCTGCTATTTCGTCGAACTCATAACCCGAAGGTCACTGGTTCGAGTCCAGTTCCCGCTACAAAATATAAAGCTTTAAAAAAAAACGGTTTAGTTTTTCTAAACCGTTTTTTTTACGCCTACTTTAAACGGATCAATTATCTTGAATTCACAATAAATTAGCTTAAATTATAGGTTAATGAATTAAGTGCCTCAATTATTTATAGGGGTAATCTCTTTAAAAGAAATTAATAAACTTTAGTTTTCGCTTTTCTGTATGTTTATTTTAATATTAGCTAGCAGCTGCTGTTGCTGCTATCGAAGCTGACATAATAACAACAATCATTGCTGTTATTTGTGTATGAATTTCTTTAATGGTAGTACTTAACATATTGTTTTCAGCATCAGAAATAATAGCTTTAATATTCTTTTTGCTCTTTTTGTAGCGTTCTTTTCCGTAAACAATTCTATCCATATTACAAGTATTTATAAGACTCACCAACATTAGTTCCTCTAGAATAGGTTTTTTATGAAGTTCTACTATTTCATATAATCTTTTTCGCAAGGTGTTTTCTGGTTTTGCATTTACGGTTGGGAATTTGTCATTATTAAATACCCATAAAAATTTTTGCTCTCTTTTTGCTAAAACTCCTTTTCTAATTAACTTATCTAGTGTTTTTTTTTTAATATCGCGTTCTTTGTTTCCAAATTTTTGTATCCAATATTTTAGGGAACGTTCTTTGTTTGAGTTTTTTAATATGTCTAAATACTTATTAAGAAAAGTATCATCAATTCTTTTAAAGTTATTTACAACTACTTTTTTGTCAATAATAGTTATACATTCTTTTAACGAAAGTTCTAAAAAAATGGCACCAGCAAATCCATACGTTAATGCAAAAGGGCCTGAATTAAAGCTTCCTTTTTCATCATCTAATGCAAGTAGCAGAAATTTATCTATCAAATTTAAGTCAGTCATAAAATAAGTTATTTATAATATTAGTAGTTTAAATTTGAAAATTGTTACACCTAATACTATTTATTCTTAGCTTTAACTTCTGTTTATATTAGAGTGGATTCTTTTTAATTCATCTTGGAATTCCAAATAGGGAAAGAGATACAACTATTCCCTGTAAAGGTAATTTGTAAAGGTCTTTTTGCATCTTTAATACTTTCTGTATTTACATCTTTTCCAGTACCATAATTAATTTGCGCATTATTGTTTTTATTAACGTTAACTACAACAACTATTTTACTGCCTTTTTCAATTTTTTTACTGATTAATTTGGAATTATTGAATGAAATTTGTCCCTTTTGATTCGGTGTAAGTAAATTTCTATGTTCTCTATCTTTCGCATAACTTGCTCTACCAATGTAATAACTTAAATGAAAATATTTATTGTCTGGAGTTAATTGATATACGATCACAGAATAATCAACATCTTTTTTATTGATTATCAATTCTAAGCTTCCTAGAAATGAACCATTAATAATAACATCTTCTGTTAAGGTTTCGGATTTAAAAGTTAAACCATCTTTTACGTTGATTTGTTCACGTTCTAAAGGCCAAGGATAATAGTCTGTATTAGTCATACTTTTTCGGTCTTTAAAATCTACAGACATAGAAACCTCTGAGTTAGTTGCTTTCGTTTTTAAAGCATAAAAATCACCCTGCTTATCTGAACTTAAATAAAACTGTAATGTATCGTTTGTCATGGCACTTAAAGTTGGTTTGTGCATCCAAGTATTTGTATTCATTACTTGAAAGTTGACTTTATCTTTTAAAATACTAGGTTTTGTTTTTCCTTTTAAAATATAATCAAACCATTGATAAAGAAGGTCTTCTTCAATATTAATTAAAGCAGCTTTATCTAGTTTATAATTTCTTAAATTTTCTTCTGGCTTGGATTGTGCAGTCCAATGGTCATAAGGGCCAACTAATAAATAATGATTGGGGTTTTTAGCGTATTTGAAATGCTCATTATAATAATACATTGCTCCTCTTTGAGAGTCATCATAATAACCAGTAATGGTTAAAATAGGAATGTCAATTTTTGCAAATTCTTGTTTGTACGGAATCATTTTTTTCCAAAAATCATCATAACTTGGGTGTGCCATATATCTATTCCATAATGTATTTACTTGCCCATCTAGACTATCTAGCTTATTAAATGCAACTCCGGTTTTATACCACTTGTTTTTTAAGGAATTCCAACGATTAAAATCATTCGAAGCTCCAAAATCTAAAAACTTGTTGTTGGTTACATAAAAATTCCAAGAATAGGAGTAATTGTGTAATACATTATTTTCCATTGGATAATCAATTCCTGGAGCAATAGCCACCATTGGAACAATTGTTTTTAATGCTGGATGCACTTTATGTTTCATAGATGCCCATTGTGCAAAGCCATTGTAACTACCACCAAACATAGCTACTTTTTGATTAGACCAAGACTGTTTACTAATCCAATCAATTACTTCATAAACATCTGTATGTTCATATTCCAGTGGTTTTATTTCGCTTTTACTCAATCTTTTTCCTCTGGTATTGGCAATAACTCCAATATATCCTTTAGATGCTGATAACATAGCACTAACCTCATTGGTTCCTGCATATATGGATGAAACTAATATTGCTGATTTTTTATTTGACGATTTTACTTTTCGTTTTACAACTACAATTGAAACTTCTGCACCATCTTTCATAGGAATTACTATACTATCATTTATGGTATACCTATGTTTATGATCTTGTTTTATTTCATCAAAATAAAGTTCTCTTGTTGATGAAAATACGGTGCTTAAAAAATATTTTTTGACTAAATCCTTAGCAGTTGATTGTGATATCTTTTCAGATTTAATATTTTGATAGGTATTCTTAAAATTACTAACATAATAATCTGTAGGATCTCTAATAATCAATGCTTTGTCTAAATTAATCACTTGTATATCATCCGAATTCTTTACGTATTTTCTGTAAGATTTTTTAAACGCACCTTTAAAGTCCTTAGAAAACTTTGCTTCTACATAATGCAAGTATATATCTAAATATTGTCTTTGATTTATTGGTGTTTTTTTAATTCTTTTTTGGAAAGTAACTAAGGCCTCTTTATAATTACCTCTAATTAATTGAAACTTAAATAAATCTAGTTCAGACATATTTTTTACATCACATAATTTGGCAAGATGCTGCATTTGACCTGCAAGCGCTATTGAATCTGAAATTTCTACCTTCTTAAAAGGCAACTCTTGTGTATAAGAAGAAATACTAATTACTAATAGAAGTAATAAAAGGAATGATTTTTTCATTTTTTTTGATTTGAAAAATTGATAAAAACGATGTTACTTTCTATTTTGGATTTGAGTAATGAATTAATTCTTCATTGTACAAAAAGTCATCTTGAGTTTGAGACATTTTTATAAAATTTTTTATTTTTGGAGCATATAACCAAACTTCATCCGTTTGTGCATTGTAGCCTCTAGAATTTGAAACGGTTCCTTTGTATTGTATGGTGTACGCCATAAATGTGCCAGCTGCTACAGTTTCTTCTTTAAAAGAGAGAACTTCTACATCTTGACTTTGTTTTCCTGTAGTACCATCTTGACTTGTCCAGTTTTTTTCATATTTCCATTTTTCACCAACTTTTAAAGGCCACTTATATCTTGGTGTTTTACTTACTTCTGGCTTCACAATTTCTGAAACAGGAACAGTATCTTTTCCGACTGTCATACCTAAACCATAGTCCATTTTTACTATTTTTCTTGTGTCTTCTCCCTCTGATCTCACTTCTCCTTTATCTGTTACTCCTTTATATTTCCAAACCCATTTTTCTCCAAGGGAATAATCTTTTAGGGTTGGTTGTTTTGCTTCTAAAGACTTGTCTTGATTACAAGACAATATCATTGAAATCATAATTAAATATATGATTTTGGATATTTGTGTTGTTACTTTAAAATAATTCATAATATGATTTTTAATTAATTATACCACAAAGTAAAGGTGTTTAACTCCATCCTAAAAGGGAAAGTACAGGAACGTAAATAAATGCAAATGAACGTTAAATACTAAACGATTTTTCTGTTATAAACTATTCCAATTTTTAAACCTAACAGACTGTCTACTTGATACTTCTACTTTTTTTCCTGTAGTTAATATAATTTGCAATTTATTATTGAAGTAAGGGTGAATCTCTTTAATGTAGTTTATGTTAATCATTTGACTTCTATTCACACGAAAAAAGACTTTAGGATCTAACTTCTCTGCTAATAAATTTAAAGAACGCTTAATCATCGCTTTATCTGAACCAAAATACAGACGTGCGTAATTTTCTAAAGATTCAATAAAATGAATATCTGTTAACGGAATAAAATGACATTTTTCACCATCTTTTATAAAAATCTTTTGATGCATTGGTAAGGTTGTAGGCTCTAATTTTACCCTTTTAGACAATTCTATTTTTACCTTCTCAATGGTTTTAGAAAAACGTTCGTCTCTTAAAGGTTTTACTAAATAATCTAATGCATTCATCTCAAAAGCTTTTACTGCATATTGATCGTATGCGGTTGTAAAAACCACGTCTGGTACGTTGGTTAATTCTTCTAATAAATCAAATCCAGATTTTTCAGGCATATGAATATCTAAAAAGAGTAGATCTGGTTTTAATTCTTCAATTACAGCTATTGCCTCATCTACGTGACTTGCTTCCCCTATAATTTCAAATTCAGGGTGTTTTTGTAATGCGCGTTTTACTTCTTCTCTAGCTAAACGTTCATCATCAATAATTATGGTTTTAAATCTTTTCATCGTCTATATGCATAGGAATTATTATTTCAGCGCAGACATTGTTATTTTCATTCTCGGTTAAACTAAAACTGGCCTTATTTTTATATTGAATTTCTAGACGTTTTTTTAAGTTTTTTAACCCTAAACCAACACTTTTATTTTGATTAATTACTCCTGGATTTTCAATTAAAATATGAATATTGCGATTATTCTTTTTGATTTTTAAGAATACAACGCCACCACCAACTTTTAAGTCGATGCCATGTTTAATGGCGTTTTCTATCAATAACTGAATACTTAACGTCGGGATTTTATAATTAATTAATCCTTCATCAATATTGGTTTTTAATTTTAAACGTTCTTCAAAACGCATCTTTTCTAATTCAATATAATCTTTTACTAAAGACAACTCCTCTTTAATTGTAATTAAATCTTTATCTTTTTCATATAGTGATGAGCGTAATAAATCTGATAATAAATCAATTGCTCTTCTTGCTGTATCAGGATTTTCAATCACTAAAGATTTAATAGAATTTAAGGAATTGAATAAAAAATGTGGATTTAATTGTGCTGATAAATTATCTAACTGTGCTTGCTTTGCAATTAGAGAAAGTTGAGCATTCTCTCTTGCTGTGACTACTTCTTTTTGATAATAATGATACAAATGATACGCTAAAATCCAGATTGACATTAATCGTAATCCAGCAAGCAATATCGGATCCCAATAAATAATAGCTTCAAATAAATTCTTATCCTCACTTGCTATTAAAGTCCAGTAAGTGTACCATTTTAAATTGTTTAAAAGCACATATAGAAACGCTAATAAAAGTATGCTAGGAATTACACGAATTACCAATTTTTTAATTGGTAATAGACTCCAATTCGCTTTTATAGCATACAGTCTATATATATGAGTCAAGAAAATTCCGATTGCAACATCTAAAGTATAATTTACAAATGTGTAAAAAACACTATAATTATCTCTAGTATACACTGTATACGCCCAATAAATGGAAACTAAACACCAGCCTATCAATTGACATAGCCAATACAAACGATATTTTGATATTTTATTCTTTAGATGTGAACCCATATGAATAGCAAAGGAACGTATATTCCATTAATATAGAAAAAAGAAGTACATGAACGCTACTATTTTGTGTTAAACGTAATTAATTTCATTTTAAAATATTGAATTAGGAAAACGATTTTTAAAGTTTTTACTTTTTTCTCATTAATTACGTGATTCTTTTCAATAATTAATTGTTTCTGTTTTACTAACTTATGATCAACTCCATAAATAGCAATTAATGAGTCTCTTGTTCTAATAGGATTCTGCTCAGTTGCCCAAATGGTATACAGAATAGCAATTAGATTTTTTTGATGCTGTTTAGTAGAGATAATTTTTTTGAATTGGTCTTATTAGAGCAACTCATCATAATTAGAAAACTGAGTAAATAAATTTATTTCATTTATAATTTAGAATTGCATTAATGATTTAATTCTTAGGCCTTAATGATTCAATGATTTGAGCATCTACCCAAAAAACATCTACATTTTCAAAATCGTCTGAACCTACATTTCTACTAAAGAAAAGGTATTTACCATCAGGTGTTATACTTGCAGAGGCTTCCCAGGCTTTGGTGTTTATTTTATCACCCAGATTAATTGCATTACCCCAAGTACCATCATTTTGTTTAAAACTGATGTAAATATCAGATTCACCAAAACCATCTTCCTTTTTAGCATCAAATAATAAGTACGATTCATCTGGAGCTATAAATGGATGGCTTAAAAAAGTTCCTGTGTTTATTGCTTTGGGCAAAGCTATAGGTTCTTCATGCTTTCCATCTATCAAACGTGAAAAGCGAATTGGAAACGTTGGATCATTCTCTTTATAGGTGTCAAAATAATAGGTGCCATTTGCAGAAGATGAAAGTCTCATAATATACATAGAATCATTACTTACAGTAGGAGGTGCTAGTTTTTGTAATTCTGACCATCCAGATTCAGTTCTTTTTAGATAACCATCTCCTAAATGCATAGTTTGTCCATCTGGAGCTATTACTGGCCTTCCTATCCATGGAGATGCTATTTGAGATTTTTCCCATTTTTTATTTACTTCATTGTATTTGTATTCATAAAAAGCTGATTTTTTATTCTCTTCTCCTCTTCTAATAAAATAAAACGCCTTCATATCTGGGGTAAATGCACTATTGACTTCATACAAATCTGTAGATACAAGACCTGGAGCAAATGGAATTGGTGTTAAACCTGGTGGCTTTTGTCCTAAATAAGCTGCTTCTTTATTTAATGAATCTTTACTTGTTTTTGTGTAACAGGCACTTAGAAATATTGTGAAAATGAGTGCTACTATTATTACATTATTTGGATTTTGAACACTATTTTTTAAGAAACAAAGTTTAGCATAATTGGTAAGCGGAAATTTTATGTTTTTATCAAGTCCAGTCATTTGATTATTTTAATTTGATTTTGAAAATGTATAAATTATCTGAATTTTAATTGTAATCAGTATTTAATTCTTGTTATGCTGATATAGAAATTTTCGAAACATTTTAATTATAAAATTAAGTCTTCAATTATTTTAAAATTTCTAGTACTTGGTACATGTTTAGAATCTTCTAATAAAACAACTTCATCTAATGATGTAAAAATACGTTTTGCTCTTTTTATCATTTTTTTACCTGGAAACATAATGTCTTTATCTGCTGCAATTATTGTAATTGGAGTTTCTATATTTTTTGCAGAATTACTTGAAATTACTGGTAAAGGAGAGAAATCCATATTACAATTTTGAAAAGTAATCCCCATAAACTGAAGAGCAAAATCATCAGCTTCACTAAAAAGAACTTTTATTACTTTTTTTAAATAAGTTTCATTATTTGTTTTTATAAACTTCTTTAATGGAATAAACATTTTAAATAAACCTAAAAACGGATTTCCATTTACAATATATACAGGTGCAATTAAGTATGCCTTTTTTATTGGTAATTGGTTAAACTCTAAAGCTTTTAAAGAGATAAAACCGCCAAAAGAAAAACCAACCAATGTAACTTCTTTTAACTGAAGTAACTCCGTTATTTCTATCAACCATTTACCATAATCTAGCGTTTTCATTTCTAATCTATTTCCTGCACTTTTATTAGGTTGTGCTAAAACATCAATAGCATACACACAATATTTTGACGCTAAATTTGGGAATGATTCTAAAATTAAAGGTGCACAACCTCCTGTGCCATGTATCAGTAATAAAGGTGGGTTATTTTTATCACCAGAAATAATAACATTTGTAACACCAAACTTTGTTTCTACAATTTTTTCAGAATACTCAATATTCAGTTCTTGTAATTTTTGATTGTATAGATTTAATATTTTTTCTTTTCCTTCTTTTGATTTGAAAAACATATAGTGTTCTTTTTTTTTTTTTTTTGATTGATGATTTCTATTAATGTCTACTAGAGTTTTATGATGAAAGATTATTGTTTTGCAACAGACGATTCATATTAAAACTATTCTATTAATTAATATTTCTGATTTTATATTTTTTAGGAAATGTTTTATTTTTCTATGATTAAGTTTTCCAAATACCTAAGAGCAGTTGCTATTAGATTCTTTCGATTTTTTGCTTTTTCATTAAAAGAATCCAAAGTTTCTCTGTCTAATTTTCGGCCCTTAACAAAAACATAGGTTGGATTTTTAAGTGAAGACAAATTAACAAGTGGATTATCATCCACCAATAATAAATTAGCAATC
The DNA here is from genome assembly GCF_045063625.1 of Polaribacter sp. Asnod6-C07. Taxonomy (NCBI): domain Bacteria; kingdom Pseudomonadati; phylum Bacteroidota; class Flavobacteriia; order Flavobacteriales; family Flavobacteriaceae; genus Polaribacter; species Polaribacter sp. Asnod6-C07. The sequence continues at coordinate 1,782,169 of NZ_JBEFOF010000005.1, forward strand.
TTACCCTCTTCAATAGTTCCAAGTTGATTCATTATTGAATGTGTCTTGGATGCATTTACAGTAGCTGTTTTTAATACTTCATAATTAGAAAGTCCTGCATCTTTGTAAAAAGCCAATTCTTGATGAATTGAAAAACCTGGAAGCGTAACTCCAATACCACCATCAGTTCCACAAATAATAGGCACACCTGCTTCGTGTAGCTTTTTAACAATGGTCATATGAAAATCATGTTGTTTTTTTATTCGCTCAACTGTAGATGGATTTTCTTGCTTGGAATTAAACCAACGTTCAAACTGTTTTTTACTGTCCGTTTTTTTAATGAGCGGATTCATATACTCTAGTGATTCTGAATCTAAAATACCATCATTCATCATCATTTGGTAGATATTGTTGAATACAGTAAGTGTAGGACTATAGCTTGTGTGTTTAGACCCTGAAATAGAGTCAATAACAGATTGTAGTTTAATGGTATCTAAATCAAAATGTAAAGGTTGCTGTACAATTTCTTCAGCATGTTCAATAGATTTGATTTGTGGATTCAAATGATATGAAAATGGTACTTTTTGAGAAGGGTGAGCAACAATGTCAATTTCAGAAATTTTGGCTTGTTCAATCACAGCGTCAAATATTTCTTTATCCAATCCATAATATGTCTTAATGAAATTATAACCTCTTTCTTTATGTGAAATTACCTTAACTTTTGCTTCACTCGCATTCATTAGATTTAAATTGTCATCACCTATAAATTCTGATCCTGTTAATTTTGGTCCAGTCGTAAAAAACGTTGGAGAAAAAATATTTTCTTCAATTACATCTTCTTTAATTCTTAAATGCATAGGCATTCCCCAAAGATTTCTAATTGCAGTTACACCATTAGATAAGTATAATCCCAATTCATATCTATCCCAAACATGTACATGCATATCTATAAGTCCTGGGGTTAGAAATCTATTTTCTCCATCAAAAATTTGAATTCCATTAACCTGAATATTGTCAGCAATCTTTTCAATAATCCCTTCTTTTATATACACCATTTTATCAACTAAAACAGTGTCTTTGTTCATTGGAATTATATTGATATTTGTAATTACGTAAGAGTTATTGAATGTTGCTTCATCCTTATCAATATCAAGATAATTTGTTCTTGATGAATCAACCCAAAGTGTAATGATTCCAATTAACACAAGTACACCAATGAGAGCGAAAATAATTTTTAAAAGACGTTTTAATATTTTCATTTAGAAATAAGTTGTTGTTTTGTTTTTTTTTGATTGACGATTAGAACTTTTTAACGAATAGTTTAACTGATTGTTATAGAATATAAATAGTTTTCCTTTTCCACTTTAGATTTGAAAAACATATAACTGAAAATTATAATGAATGATTATGCTAGATTTTTATTTATACTAAAACCTATATCCTATTCGTAAGTGCATATTTAATTCCATTTCACTTTTGTTATTTACATAACCAGCGCGTTTAGCAAATGTGTAACTAAATCCTGCTCCAAGACCAGCTTCATAATTAAAATGTTTGCCTAAATTTCTTCTAATTCCCCAAGTGGGTATAATGGAAAAATCACTTACTACAGGTGCATTGTCTTTATTGAATAAGACAAACCAATCTGGATGATACCCCATTTTTAAGGCAATAAAATTGCCACTATTTCCATCAATTCTTTTTAAGTTCTCTGAGCGTTTTTTGAGGTTGTAATAGAATCTTGGTTCTAAAACGATAACAGGTGTTTGTAGAAAAGGAGAATCATAATCATCATAATAAGTAGTTTCCCATATACCAAAATCAAAACCAATTTCTGTTCTTAGAGCTATGGTGTTTGATAGTTTTGTTTCATTGTATGCCCAGATTCCTAAAACTCCAGTTTGTAACCCGAATGTAGATTTTTCTACACTTGTATTTTGAGATTTGGCGATTAAAGTTAATGCGCACAAAGTCAATGTGATTAAATTTTTTTTCATGATTATGTTTTTTTTTGATAATTATAATTACAGCTTATCGTTTTTAATTTTTATTATTTTGTTTTTTTTAAATGCTTCAGTTCGTTTGATTTGTTCTTCCAAATTCCAATCAAAATCAAATCGATTTTTCAGAAATATGGCTATTGAATCCAATCCAATTGCAGTTCGTCTTTTATCTATATTTTCTGGTTCAAATACTGGCCACAGATTAAAACTTTTAGTTTCTGGGTAGTATTTCATTTGCCCTCCATAAATTTGTAAATCTCCTTTTTCAGTTGCAATTCTATCTTCTGCTCTCACCAAAAAACGTGGTTCTAACTTTTTGTCTTTTACAGCTTGTCTCATCATGGGAAGGTATTGTATTCTAACTTTATTATCTGCATGTTGAATGACATTGCATATCGTCCAATTTCCTTGTTCACCTGCTATTTCTTTCGTAGGCCATCCATATTTATCTAGAATATTTTTAACTTTTCTTTCATTGAAAATATGATTCTTCTTATAGATTGCTTGTTGTTCCTTAACTATATCTGATTCAGCTCCATATATTTTCATAAGTGAATCTCTTAAGGTGATTGGTCGCTGTTCAGTTTTCCAAATTGTATCGAGAACTGCAATCAAATTTTCTTGATTCTCCAATGTTGTCGAGATTCTTTTTGATTGGGTTTTACTAGAGCAACCCATGGTTAATAGTAGACTGATTAATAAAATATTTTTCATTCGTTAATAATTTTTTTAATTTTGTTACTGATTAATGCCAACGATCTCGGCTTTGAGTAGTTTCGTGGATAAGCACTTAACGTTGCAAGTATAAACCAAACTGAAAATCCTTATGGATTTTCAGAAGTAGGAGAGAAAAGCAATTACTTATAGCCACTGTTGTGTTCCGTTTTAATTTAATTTTACTTATAGCTAGGTCTTATGCCAAAAATTAATAAATAACCAATCATCCAAAATTCTCCAATGGTTGCAGGTAGAGTAAGGAAATTATTGTAGCTAAAATCAATTCCTGCGTAGTGTATAACTGTAGAAATTAGATAACCTATACCACCTAAAATAATTATTCTTCCCAACCAGACAGGCAACCTTTTAGATTTGATAACTATATATCCCATTGGAAATAGCCATAACCCGAAAAATAGGCCTCCAATGCCCCAAGCATTTGAAATTATATTTTGAAAGACCTGAATTAATAAAACTTTGTCCTCCATAGCACTTATATCAGAATTTGCAATACCTATTGCTGACGCGATTGAAATTGCACTTATCATAATGGCTAAAGCATTTACCATTCCCCATATACCTAGAGTCCAAGCTTCCCATTCATAATTATCTTTAAATAATTTGAAAAACCAAACTGCGGTAAGTGCTTGAGAAATTACGATACCAAATTCTAATAGCAATCGAATTCTTGCTGTAGATTCTAATTCTACTAAATTTGTTAGCGTTTGTTCAGGATTACCAGACACAAATATTTGAGAATGAAAGACCATGAACCCTAGAATTCCGGTAATAGCCATCATTAAATACCATAAGCCAGTTATTCTAGCTGTCTTAATTAAATTTTTCTGTTTTGTATTTGCAATCATAGATTATTTATTTTTTTATACTAATTATGACTCTGTAAAAGAGTAATTGTTACAGTTTTGCCCTAATGCCACACAACAATAGAATATATGGAAATAGATAAATTTTTATAACCAACTAAACCCTATACCTACATTAAAGATTGCTGCATCTCTATGTGCATCACCATCTAAATTTGCACGACCCAAAACTAATTTAGACTGAACATTAAGTGCAAAGTTTTTCTTTTTGTAAATTTCATAACCTGTACTCAACATTACTGCATGACCAAAGTTCCAATCGTCATTTACATCATCCTTGATATCATAAAGTGCTGGTGAATCTATAGCTAAACCAAACCCACCATGAATCCACCATTTGTCTTTTACCCAATATTGTAAAGATGGAATTAAACCTCCAAAATTTCTGTCATTATCTTGAAATTCATAAATGTTTCCAGGCATAGATATGGTAATCGCTAATTTTTCATTTAGCATATAACCTAACTTTAGATCTGGAAAAACGAACGTTCCTTGAGATGTGTCAAAAGTTTGAATGCCTGCACTATCTTCTAAACTTATACTACCTCCACCTAATACGAATTCGAAGATAAATCCTTCTCTTTGAGTTGTTTTTTCTGAATTTGTGTTTTGTGCGTATGTTATACTAGACAATAATGCAAAGGCAACACAAGCCATTTTTACTAAAATTTGTTTTTTGATTGTTTTCATTTTAATTGTTTTTATTATTGATTTATGTTTTTAATTAAATTGTGTTATTTCTTTTTTACTTCTCTGTAAACCCTTTTTGCTTTTCAAGCATTTCAATGAATTTTGTTTTCCCAACCTTTCCTACAGCATAATCAATTACTTTTCCCTCTGGATTAATAAAAATTGTTGTTGGTGTTGCACCAATATTATAATGCTTTACTATATTTTCAGAACTCGAGTCATCAATATTAATCTCAACTGGAACCACATGTGAATCAATAGCTTTCATAACTTTATTATCTGCAAAAACTTCACGTTTCATAATTTTACAAGGTGAGCACCATTTCCCTGTAAAGAATATCAGGATATTTTTGTTAGAATTGATTGCAATCTCTTTTGATAATTCTATATCACTACTCCAAACCTTATCATTAGAAGGAACATAGAATGAATACCATGCATACCATAGAGAAACTACAAGAAATGTCAACCAAAAGAAACTCCAAAATGGATGAGATTTATTTTTTAATTTCTTAACATCTGAATCGATTTTTTTGTTTTTCATTTTTTGTTATTTTATTTATTACTTCTATGATGATTTTCTCTTTTTAAAATTAATTAGATTTCGTTTTTCTAAAGTTCTACTTTTAAAAATGGAACAAGTTTTCTAAGCAAGTAGAAGGTTGAAAGTGATATTTATCCCTTTTTTAGTTATGAATTTTTTTCGTATCCACTTTCCATTTTAACCCAAATAAAGGCCTTAATACTGCAATTCTTTTTAGAATGAATTCATAGATGAGAAAACAAACTATAAAAGTGAAGATTGTAATTCCAATAAATTGTAGCATAGGATTAAGGTTTAAGTGCAAAATCAATAATGCTCCAGCATATAAAACAAACATGTGAATAATGTAAACAGGGTAAACAGCTGCACTCAAGTAGTTTAATAAAGAACTTGGTTTATTAAGGTAGCTATACCCTAATCCAAAGACACCCAATATCCAAGAGTTAGATTCTATGGATGTTAAATACATGTTTGAAATTGTTTCAAATCCTGTAAAACGAATTAAAAAGAGGATCGTTGCCAAACCAATATATAGCCATTTCCATTTAGAAACTGTTTGCCAAAAGAAAGTTCCAGCATAGACAAAGAGATAACCAAAAAAGAAAGCAAGAAGACCGATAAAAAAACCATGCCAGTTTTGTGCATACATTTCAAATAATTGTGGTTTTACTAAACTCACTTCTAACATAAAAAAAACAGATATTGCTAATGGTCCTAAAGCATAACTCATCATTTTTTGAATAGCTTTCTTAAATTTTCTGTTTTCATTGTTTTTTAAATAGAAAAACACAGGCGATAACAACAGTACATATACAAAAATGTTACCCAAGAACCATAAATGACCACTATCAGGAAAGTAACTTAAAGGCATATTATAGTACTCCTGAAAAATATACATGTGTAAAGGAGTTATCGCAAAATAGCCAAAAACAAAAGGTAATAGAATTCTTTTACCTCTCTCTAAGAGTAATTGTTTCCAATTTCTTTTTTTCATTGCAAAATACAACCCCATTCCAGAAACAAAAAACAATAGAGGTATTCTCCATACATTAAGCATTGTCATTGGTTTCCAAAGTCCTTCTAAGGTCTCTTCACTTCGTATAAATCCTATAAACATTGCCCAAGGTTGAAATATTATGGCAATATGATAAATCAATAATAACCCAATTGCAATTACTCTTAGCCAATCAATATCGTATCTTCTTTCTGTTGTCATCTTACTTTGTGTTTATTGTAACATCATTGCTACAACAGGACGTGCTTTTTGCAATTCATCTAAATCTAATGTAAAGCCCATTGGTTTTAATTGCAGTATTAGCATTTCGTAAATAGGTTTCATTTGAGTAAAGTCAGTCATCACAATTTCTCTAGGTGTAGCACCAAAACTATTACGTACAGTTTTATCAGTTTTGGCATCAATCAATAGTTGTACAATTTCAATTCGTCCAAAAAATGCTGCAGTATGCAAAGCTGTACCTCCGTCATTATTTTTTATAGTTAAATCTGCGTTTGCATTAATCAATACTTTTGCAATTTCTGTTTTATTAAACGTAGCTGCAGACATTAATGGAGTAGAACCAGACATTGCTTCTTTTTGGTTAATATCAGTACCTGCTTCAATATGTTGTTTCACTGTTTCTAAATTTCCAGTTAGTACAGCTGCATGAATATCCATGTTTGGTTTAGTTGCTGTTTTTGTAGTTTCTTCTGAATTGTTGGTCTCTGTCTTTTTGTTAGATTGAACACACGAACTTGTTAATAAAAGAATAAAGAATACGATTTGAATTGTTATTCTCATTGATGTAATTGTAAGTAATTTCATAATAAATATTTTAAAGATTAATAACTTTGTTTTTGTTGATACAAATATCCAACAAGAATCAAAATTCCTTTAAACCCTTATGAAGCCTAATGTGTAAAGTTTGATGATAGATTGAAAATTATGACGCAACTATATAAATTATGACGCAAACAACAGTTTTTGTTAAAGAATTTAGAATTGTAAACAGTTTCGTTTAAAATAAAAATTGATACATTTGGAATAGCACAAAACAACATGTCTCAGATCTCAAAAAAAGGAAAATTTATAGAACAAGCAGAAGTGTTTGTTTTAGAGCATATCTCTAATGAACAATTTGGAGTATCAGAATTAGCTACGCTTATGCACATGAGTCGATCTAATTTGCTTAGAAAAATAAAAAAGGAAACTGAGTTAAGTGCAAGTCAATTTATTCGTCAAGTTCGTCTTGAAAAAGGAAAGGAATTGTTAGATGAAACTGAACTTACTGTTTCAGAAATTTCTTATCAAGTTGGTTTTAGCAATAACTCTTATTTTATTAAATGTTTTAGAGAACAATATGGATTATCTCCTGGAGAATATAGAGTAAAACCAGTTCAAGAAACAGAAATTGAGTTTGAAGATAATCAGTCAGAAATTGTTATAGATGATATTACTGAATCCTTTTTTAAAAAATATCGTACAACAATTTTTGTAGCAGCTTTCTTTACGATTGTTGTTGCAACCTTGCTGTTTTTTAAGAATAAAACTCCAAATTCAGAAATAAAAGTCAACGAGAGTAAGAAATCGATTGCTGTTTTGCCCTTTAAAAATATGAGCAGTGATTCTACAAACTTATATTTTGTAAATGGACTTATGGAATCTGCACTTAATAATTTACAGAAAATAGAAGATTTACGAGTTATCAGTAGAACATCCGTAGAAAAATATAGAAATACCAACAAAACCGTAAAAGAGATTGCAGAAGAATTGAATGTGGCGTATTTACTAGAAGGTAGTGGCCAGCGAATTAACGATCAAGTTTTACTAAACATTCAATTAATTGATGCTTCTAAAGATACCCCAATTTGGGCGCAACAATATAATAACAAAGTTGTTGATGTATTTTCACTACAAAATACAGTTGCCAAAAAAATTGTAGATGCAATTCATGCAAAAGTTACTCCTGCAGAATTTCAGCAAATTAATAAAAAACCAACTGAAAATCTTGAGGCTTACGAATTTTATTTAAAAGGTTTAGTTCCGTTAAAAAAAGAAACCAAAGAAGGTTTAAAAGAAGCCATTGCTTTGTTTGAAAAAGCGATTGAACTAGATCCTAAATTTGCTTTGGCTTACTCAGATCTTGCAATTGCCTACTATTATTTAGACATAAACCAGAGAAAAAAACAATACACAGAAATTATTAATAATTATGCTGATAAAGCATTGCTTTATGATAACAAATCTTCTAAAAGTTTAATCGCAAAAGCATTGTATTATATTAATATTAATGAGTTTCGATTGGCAATACCACATTTAGAAAAGGCGTTAGAATACAACCCTAATTCATCTTCTGTTGTGCAAATACTTGCAGATTTGTATTCGAGAGCAATTCCAAACACAGGCAAATATCTTAAATATGCTTTAATGGGCTTACAGTTAGATGTAGATTCTAATGATGCTACAGCTAAAGGTTTTATGTATTTAGCACTGAGTAATGCGCTTATTCAAAACGGATTTATAAATGAAGCACAGAAATATATAAACTTATCTTTAGCAGCAGATCCAAACAATTATTACGCTCCGTTTTTAAAAGTATTTATTGATTATGCACAGCATCAAGATTTAAACAAAGCCACAAATTCTTTAAAGAAAGAGTTTAAAAAAGACACAACACGTTTAGATTTGATGCAAGAGGTTGCAAAGTTTTACTATTTTCAAGAGAATTATGATAGTGCATTTTATTACTATGATAAATTTCAAAAAATTAGGAAAAAAAATGGACTTAATATGTATCCTCAAGAAAACTTAAAAATAGGTTTGGTGTTTGATAAAATGGGGCTGCATCAACAAGCTTTAGAATTTTATAAAACTTATGATGATTATTGTAAGAATGATCTATCTATATATAAATCAGCCAGTTTAGCTACAAAATACATTCATGAAGGTAAAAATGATTTAGCTATTGAACAATTTAAATTATTTGCAACCAAAAATAATTACCAATATTGGGTTTTATTATTTCTAGAAAAAGACCCGTTAATAAAGTCTCTACAAACACATCCTGAATATGATGAGGTAATTCAAAAAATAAGAGACAGATTTTGGGATAACCACAACCAATTAAAAGAGTCTTTAAAAGAAAACGGACTTATTTGATAGCTTTGATTTTGTAATTCAGTACTCATTGATTTTAATGTTTTTTAGAATTAAATTTTATCACTAGAGAACAAGATTCTACTTTTATTTTATCTTCTTAGATTGATGTTGATGATTAATAATTATTTTCAGGTAGATTTTTTTCAAGTAGATAAAAAATAATTTTCTATATCCTTTTTTTTGAGTTTGAGAACACTCGTTTTTTAAGTAGTATAGCATTCATTTAAGTTGTTTAGGTTTTTTTGTGTTTTTTTATTTTTAAAAATTAACTATACAAACTATGTAATACTTGTTGATTTTTGCCTATTTTACTTATTTATTTCTAATTTAGTGCCCAAACAAAATTATATTATTGTTATTATGTTTAAATCCAAAATGCTTATTCTTCTTACGTTTTTGTTTTTTATTGGTAGTGTTTTTTCGCAAGAATTACCGCCAATAAATTCTTTTAAAACTGAAGATTATGGAGGTGAAAACCAAAATTGGTCTATTTCTCAGGCAGAAAATAACTTTATATATGTTGCAAATAACAAAGGTTTATTAGAGTTTAATGGTGCAACTTGGCAGTTGTATGAAACGCCTAATGAAACCATAATGAGATCTGTAAAAGCTTATAAAAATCAAATTTTTACGGGTTTTTATATGGGGTTTGGTTTTTGGAAGAAAAATGATTTTGGAGTTTTAGAATACAAATCCATTGTTGATGCTCAAAATGTTAAAATGATAGAGGATGAGCAAATTTGGAGTATAGTTGAGTTAGATGGATGGATGGTGTTTAAGTCTTTACAAAGAATTTATTTGTATAACTTATCTAGCAAAGTAGTTAAAATTATTAATATAAAAAATAGAGTAAATAGTTTATCTAAAGTTGAAGGCGTAATTTATTTTCATGAAAGTGGTAATGGTCTATTTAAAATTGAAAATGGATTACCAAAACTGGTTTCAGATCATAAATTTATAAAAGAAAATTTTATTGTTGATATTTTTAAAAGAGATAATAGGATTTTACTTTTAACTCAAGAAAATGGTTTTTATTTTTTAAATGATAACGCAGTAGAAAAATGGAAAATTCCTTCGGATTTCATTTTTAAAGGAAAGAAGATTTATAGTGCCAAGAAATTACACGACAATAGTTTTGCATTAGGTACAATTTCTGATGGAATTATCAATATAAATGAATTTGGAGAATTAAATTATCAAATTAATCAAAGTGTAGGTTTACTAAATAACACTGTACTTGATGTCTTTGAAGATCATGATAACAATCTTTGGTTGGGTTTAGATAAAGGTGTTAATTGTATTAATAACACATCTCCAATTAAAATATATAACGAAAAAAACGACTTTTTAGGAACTATTTATACTTCGATTATTTATAAAGGATATATTTATTTAGGTACAAATCAAGGTTTGTTTTACAGGAATGTAAATTCTAATCAACCTTTTAAATTTATAGAAAATACCCAAGGACAAGTTTGGAGTTTAAATACAATTGATGATAAACTCTTTTGTGGACATGATATAGGTACGTTCATAGTTGATAGAAATAAAGCTAAAAATATATTTAATGATACAGGTACATGGCAATTAATTAAAATTGATGAAAGTACCATTTTACAAGGTGGTTATAAAGGCTTGTATGTGTTAAAGAAACAATTTGGTTTATGGAAAGTAAGAAATAAAATTGTAGGTTTCGATAATTCTAGTAAAAGCCTAATTTTAGTAGATAAAAACAGGTTATTTGTAAATCACGAGTATAAAGGAGTTTTTAAAATTACTTTAGATGATCGTTTATATAGAGTAGAAAATTTCGAAGTAGAACCTACAGTAGAAAAAGGAAATCATTCAAATATTGTTAATTATTTTGGTGATGTTTTATACGCTAATAAAAAAGGTGTATATAAATATGATAAATCTTCTGACTCTTTTAGTAAAGATAGTATTTATAGTAAACTTCTGTCTAATGATGCTTATATATCAGGTAAATTAATTCATAATTCAGGTGATAATAAATTGTGGACTTTTTCAGAGGATAAGATAAAGTATTTAAGTCCAGGTAAATTTAATGATAAACCAATAATCAATAAGATTTATATTTCTGAAACTATGCCTAAAGCAGTTTCTGGATATGAAAATATTATTCAGTTAGGTAATGAAAATTACTTAATAGGTACATCCAATGGCTATATTGTAGTAGATATAAGTAAAATAGACATTGAAAAAGATTTTGATGTATATATAAATAAAATTAATTCATTTAAAACAGATGAACCTAAGAATAATATAAGTTTAACCAAAAATAAAGAGTTCGATTTTGTAAATAATAATTTAGAGTTTTTCTATAACGTACCTTATTATAATAAAACACAAAATATAAAATACCAATATAAATTAGTGGGTTTTAATAAAGATTGGAGTCAGCCATCAACATCTAATTCAATAGCTTTTAAAAACATTTCTTTTGGTGATTATACATTTAATGTTAGGGCAATTATTGGGGGTAGAATTAGTAATAATAGTAGTTATAGTTTTAAGATTAATAAACCTTGGTATGTTTCTAATACTTTTGTTGGGCTTTATGTATCTATTTGTTTATTTGCTTTGTATTTAGTGCATGTTTTTTCTAAAAGATACTATAGAAAGCAAAGAGAAGAGTTAATAGAAAAAAATAAAAAGGAATCAGAATTAAAAGAATTAGAAAGTTCTAAAGAAATTATTAAATTAAATAACGATAAGTTAAGAAGTGATATTGAAAGTAAAAATAGAGAATTAGCAACATCTACAATGAATATCATAAAAAAGAATGAGTTTTTAAATACAATAAAAACCGAACTTGTTAATGGTGGGCAGAAGAGTATTACTAAAGTTGTAAATATTATTAATAAGAATTTAAATAATACAGATGATTGGAAAATGTTTCAAGAAGCATTTAATAATGCTGATAAAAAATTCTTAAAAAAAGTAAAAGATAAGCACCCTAATTTAACTCCAAACGATTTAAGACTTTGTGCATATTTAAGACTTAATTTATCTTCTAAAGAAATTGCACCTTTATTAAATATATCTCCTAGAAGTGTAGAGGTTAAAAGATATAGATTAAGAAAAAAGATGGAATTACCTCATGATTCTAACTTAACAAACTACATTTTAGAAATTTAATACCCAAACACTTTTGTTTTTCACCCAAACAATACCACAACATTGATAATTTTGTATTGTTTTGGGTTAATTAATTACATAATAGAATCCTACTGTTTATTGGGTTTTCTGTATTATTTACTTGTGTTTTTTGTGATGTATGTTTTTTGTTGTGGTTGTATTTGTGAATTAACTAAAATTTAACTTTAATTTTATGACAAACTATAAACATATTAATTGATGAGAAAAAAAGTCATACTGTTACTCCTTTTACTGGTAGCTTTTTGTGTAAAAGCACAAACAATAAATGTAAAGGGTGTTGTAAAAGATGCTAAGTCTGGTGATTTATTGCCAGGAGTTAGTATAATAATTAAAGGCACAACTATTGGAACTGAAACTGATTTTGATGGGCAATTTAGTCTGTCTAATGTAAAAGAAGGTGCAACTTTAGTCTTTAATTATTTGGGGTTCTCCCAAAAAGAAGTGATCGTAAATCAACAAGTTATTAATATTTCATTAGAAGAGTCAGCAGAAGCTTTAGATGAAATTGTAGTTGTTGGTTATGGAAGACAAAAGAGAAAAGATGTTACTGGTTCTGTTTCTATTGTTGGTGAAGAAACTTTAGAGGTTTTAAAACCTATAGATGCCACAACAGCTTTACAAGGTACAACTTCTGGTGTTGCTGTTAACTTATCTTCTGGTGCTCCAGGTGCAAAAGTTAATATTTTAATTAGAGGTGTAAGTTCAAACACAAATAATCAGCCATTAACAATTGTAGATGGTTATGAAGGTGATTTAAATAGTATAAACCCAAATGATATCGAATCAATTACTGTATTAAAAGATGCACAAGCAGCTATTTATGGTATAAAAGGTGCAAATGGTGTTGTTTTAGTAACTACTAAAATTGGTAGTAAAAACAAAAAAGCTACTGTAAAGTACGATACTTATGCAGCCATTCAGCAAACAACAAAAAGATTAGATTACTTAAATGCAACAGAATATGCTTTAGTTTTAAACGAAGCTTATGCTGCTAGTGGTCAATCATTACCATTTAGTAATGTTAGTCAATTAGGTACAGGTACAGATTGGCAAGACCAATTATTTAATAATGCTTTATTAATGAATCATAACATCAGTTTATCTGGTGGTGGAGAAAATGTAAAGTATTTTGTTAGTGCTTCACGTACAGAACAAGATGGTATTATTGCTAAAGAAAAATCAAATTTTGTTAGAAATAATATCAAACTAAACTTAGGTGTAGATATAAGTAAAAAATTAAATTTCTCTTTAATAGCAAACTATTATACAAGTGCTTCTCAAGGGTTTGATGGTTCTTTATTATTTAACGGATTAAATTATGCGCCTACTTTTGGGGTAGATGAAGATGATACCAATAACTTTTTAGGTATAGAGGTTGTAAATCCTTTATCATTATTAAGTAATACTTATGGCGAAAATAATGGAAATGGAATTGAAGGTAACTTTAAATTACAATATAAGCCAATAGAAGGTTTAAATGTAGTTTCTAGAGTTGGTTATAAAATATATAACGAAAAGCAAAGATCTTTTACGCCAATTCAAAATTATGGTTCTAGTAAAGTTTATAATCAAACACAAAGTTCTGTTTATCAGTTTAAAGCAACTTCTACAAGAGTGCTTTGGGAAACTTTTGCAACGTACACAAAATCATTTGATGAAACACACAACACAAGTATTACTTTAGGTACAAGTGTTCAAAACGATTTGTTTGATGGTATTTATGCAACAGGATTCGATGTTCCTAATAATTCTTACGAATTTGCTGATATCAGTTTAACCAATTCTCAAAGCGAACAAAGAAGTATCAATACTGGTAATGGCGATGTTAGATTAACATCATACTTTGGTAGAGTTCAATACGATTATAAAGGTAAATACTTATTCTCTGGTTTAATTAGACGAGATGGAGCATCTGTTTTTGCAGAAGATCAAAGAGTAGATAACTTTTGGTCTGTTACAACTGGTTGGAAAATGTCTGATGAAAATTTCTTAAAAGACAATAAAACAATTTCTTTCTTAAAATTAAGAGCAAGTTATGGTACACTAGGTAATTTAGTTGGAGATAACTTATACAGATCTTTATTAAATGGAGAAGGTACTTATGTTTTTGATGGTTCTTTGGTAGATGGTACAGCTCAAGGAGGTTTGCCAAATCCACTAGCAACTTGGGAAACAGCAGAAAAATTAGACATTGGTTTAGATATTAATTTATTTGATGATAAATTATCTTTTGTTGCAGATTATTTCGAGGAAACAAGAAAAGATTTATTAATTCAAAATTTCCCAGTTTCTGGTTTATTAGGTGCAGGTGCAGCAGGTGGTGCAAATCCAACAGTTAATGCAGGTACTTCTAAAAATACAGGAGCAGAATTGGCTATTAACTATAAAGCAATTTCATCAGACGATCTTACTTTAAACTTTGGTTATAATGTTACGTATGTAAAAAACAATGTAACTGATGTTTTAGATGATGCTTTTGTAGAGGGTGGAGGATTTGCTATTGGTAATTTAGCACCATCAAGAATGGAAGTTGGGCAACCAATAGGTTATTTCTACGGATTAGTAACAGATGGTATTTTTCAAACACAAGCAGAAGTAGATGCTCATCCTTCTCAATCTGGTTTAGGTGCTTCTAGTACATCTCCTGGAGATATCAGGTATAAAGATACCAATAATGATGGAGTTGTAGATTTTGATGATAGAGTAAATATTGGTAATCCACAAGCCGATTTTTATATGGGCTTTAACATCTCAGCAACCTATAAAAATTGGGATTTTACTACCTATTTATATGCAGAACTTGGTAAAGATATGGTTAGAAATTTCGAACGTTTTTTACCAAATGTTAACAAACCTGCTTACTACTTAGATAGATGGACAGGCCCTGGAACAAGCAATTCTGTACCAAGACTTACAAACGATGCAACTAACAATAAGTTGTTCTCAGATTTCTTTGTAGAAGATGCTTCTTTTTTACGTTTGCAAAACATCCAATTAGGATACAATTTTGCTCCAGAGTTATTAGAAAAAGTAGGTTTATCTAAAGTTAGATTATATACTTCTATTAATAATTTATTCACAATAACAGAGTATACAGGTTTCGATCCATCTATAAATGGTGGAGCAATAGGTGCTGGTATTGATTCAGGGAATTACCCATCAGCAAGACAGTTCTTAATAGGTTTAAATGTTACATTTTAAAAAATAAAAGATGAGAAATTACAACAATAAAATAAAATTAGGAATCATCTTTATAGCCAGCTTATTCATTTTAAGCGCATGTGCAGATGAGTACTTAGACAATTCTAAAATTTACGCAGAAGATTCTGAATCTTTTTTCAATTCAGAAACAGATTACTACAATGCATTAGTAGCTGCTTACGATCCTTTACAGTACACGTTTATCAATGTGTTAATGGGCGAAATTGCATCTAACAACACACTTTGTGGTGGAGAGAGTGCAACAGACGTTCCTGGTTATCAACAAATTGATGATATGACGCATACACCTGTTAATGCACAACTTCAAAATCTTTGGAGCTGGATGTTTGGTGGTGTAAATAGAGCAGCATATATCATAGAATTTCAAGATAAAACAGATTTTACAGGCAAAGAAGTTATCATTGCAGAAGCGCGTTTTTTAAGAGCTTATTACAACTTTGAGTTGGTAAAATGGTTTGGAGATATTCCAATTAAAGCAGAAGGACGTTTTGTTTTGGGTGATGAAAAAACAATTCCTAGATCTTCAACTTCGGATGTTTACGCACTAATAGAAGAAGATTTAGAATATGCAGTAGCAAATTTAAACTACACAGCACCACAAACTGGTAGAGCAACAAAAGGTTCTGCACAAGCTTTATTGGGTAAAGTATATTTATTTCAAGATAAGTTTGATGAGTCAGCTGCTGTTTTAGAAAACTTAATTCAAAATGGAGGCTATGTCTTAGAGTCTGATTATAGTACAATTTTCGAATTTGCTGGTGAAAACGGATCAGGAGCAGTTTTTGAAGTACAATATACTGATATAGAAGGTGCGGGTTTCGAGTGTTTACAATGTAGTGAAGGTAATGTAGCAGTAGGTTTTCAAGGAGTAAGAGGTTATGATGGAGATTTGTTTACATCAGGTTTTAGTTTCAATGTACCAACACAAGAAGTTGTAGATGAGTTTGAAGCTGGAGATAATCGTAAAGAGGTTGCTATTTTAGATATCGAAGCTTGGTCTGCATCAACAGGAGCTGCTTTTACAACAGGTTATGAGCATACAGGTTATTTTAATAGAAAGTATTTACCTAGAAAAAGAAGTGGAGATGCAGCAGGAGATTTAAACCTTACAAATCCTAATAATTACAGAGCAATTCGTTATGCAGATGTTTTATTAATGGCTGCAGAAGCTTATAATAGAAAATCGAGTTCAGATGATGTTAAAGCAAAAATCTACCTAAATATGGTAAGAGAAAGAGCTTTTGGTAATTCAGATAATAACATTACAACAACTGGTACTAACTTAACAGCTGCAATCTATAAAGAAAGAAGAGTAGAATTAGTTGGTGAAGGACATCAATTTTTCGACTTGGTAAGAACAGGAAGAGGAATTCAGATACCTGGTTTTACAACAGGTAAAAATGAAGTGTTTCCTATTCCTTTAGAAGAAATACAGTTTTCTCAAGGAAATTGGTCGCAAAATGATAATTATTAATTTTTAGAAGTATGAAAAAACTGAAAACAATATACAAAGCATTAATTATATTATTAATGATTAATGCATGTACAGAAGATGATAGAAGTTTAGACTTCTTAGATAATATTGCAGCGCCAGCTAACGTGGCTGCAGCATATAGTGTAACACAAGATAATTCTGGTTTAGTAACAATTACACCAACTGCAGATGGAGCAATTTCTTTTGATATTACTTTTGGAGATGGAACAGCAGAGTCAGAAAGCATGGAAGCTGGGCAAAGTGTTCAACACACTTATGAAGAAGGTACTTATCAGGTTACAATTGAAGCATATAATACAAATGGAGATTCAACAGTAGCAACTCAAGAATTGGTAGTATCATTTCAAGCTCCACAAAATTTAGAGGTAACTTTAGAAAATGATAGCTCTAAATCAAAACAAGTAAATGTAACAGCAACAGCAGAATTTGCAACTACTTTCGAGTTTTATTCTGGAGAAACTGGAGTAGATCAGCCAGTAGCAACTGCAAATATTGGCGAAGCTATTGCTTATCAATATGCAACTGCAGGTACTTATGCTGTAAAAGTAGTAGCAAAAGGTGCTGCAGCAGAAACAGCAGAATTTACAACAGATTTCGAAGTAACAGAAATCTTAGCACCAACAAATGCTGCAATTACACCTCCTAGTAGAGATGCTGCAGATGTAGTCTCAATTTTTAGTGATGCATATACAAATGTTACTTTAAACGAATTACCTACAGATTGGTCTTTATCAAGTTTTGAAGCAACAACTATAAATGGTAATAATGTTTGGTTGTTAACAAACTTAGATTTTTTAGGTATGGTAACCAATTATGATGCAGGTATAGATGTTTCATCTATGGAAAAATTACATATTGATTATTGGGTGCCAGATGGAGTAGAAAACGAGTTAATTGTAAAAATTGTAAACACTGTAGATGGTGGAGAAGATGAAGAATCTTTAGGAGCAACAGTTGGTGGTTCTTGGCAAAGTATAGATTTAGATATGACTGGTTTTGATGGTGGAAATCTTGCTAACAAGACTAAAATTACTCAGATTTTAATTGATGCAGTAGATACAGAAGGAGTTGTTTATGTAGATAACTTTTATTTCTATAAAGAAAGTACAACACCAGTTTCTGGAGTAACACCAATTACTTTTGAGACAGATTATGAATTAAGTTCTTTTGATGGTGGTGCAGCTTCTGTAATAGCAAACCCAGATACAAATGGTAATACATCATCTTCAGTTTTAGAATTGGTAAAAAATGCGGGTCAGCCATGGGCAGGATCTAAAATTACAATTCCTACTACTTTCGATGTTTCTAATACAACAGTAACAGCAAAAGTATGGTCTCCAAGAGCAGGTTTAAATTTATTATTAAAATTTGAAGATGCTACACCTTGGCCAAATACAGTTGCTTCAGCAGAAATTACAGCAACAACAACAGGCGCAAACGCTTGGGAAGAATTAACATTCGATTTTTCAGGAATAAGTACTACTGTAGACTTTAATAATTTAGTTTTAATTATGGATAATGGTACAGAAGGAGATGGTTCAGCTAATTATACTATTTATTTAGATGATATTTCTTCTACACCTATTTTAGATTTTGAACCAGATTTTGAATTAAGTTCTTTTGATGGTGGTGCAATTTCTGTAATAGCAAATCCAGATACTAATGGTAACACTTCTGCTATGGTTGCAGAATTGGTAAAAAATGCAGGTCAACCTTGGGCAGGTTCTAAAATAACAGTGCCTTCTCCATTTACTTTTACAAATGGTACAAGTGTTAAAGTAAAGGTTTGGTCTCCAAGAGCAGGTTTAAATTTACTACTAAAATTTGAAGATGCTACAGCTTGGCCAAATACAATTGCATCAGCAGAAATTACTGCAACTACAACCACAGCAAATGCTTGGGAAGAGTTAACGTTCGATTTTTCTGGAATAAGTACGTCAATAGATTTTACAAACTTAGTTTTAATTATGGATAATGGTACAGAAGGCGATGGTTCTGCTAACTACACTATTTATCTAGATGATATATCACAATTTTAAAATATTAAATATGAAAAAACTTAAAAATATTTATATAGTTCTATTTTCTATGTTGATGGTCTTTTTTGGCTGTCAAGAAGATAACTATAATTTCGGTGAAATTGTAACACCAACAAATATTGTAATTACTGCAGAAATTGTTGGTCAAGATACGAGTAATCCAGATTTAGAATATGGAGATGGTAGTGGAACAGTAAATTTTACAGCTGTTTCAGAGAACGCATCATCTTATGTGTTTTATTTTGATGGAGTTGCAGATAAATCTCCATCTGGTCAGTTAACAAAAAGGTTTTCTAAAGTAGGTGTAAATACATATACAGTTGTTGTAAAAGCAAATGGTACAGGTGGTTTATCATCAACAGAAACTTTAGAAGTTGAGGTTTTTAGTTCATTTACAGATGAAGAAGCAGAAAACTTTTTAAGTGGTGCAAACATTGGCGATAGCAAAAAATGGTATTGGCAAGCAGATAAAGATGTGCACGTTGGTTTAGGTCCTGTTACTGATGATTATGGAAATGGAGAATTTGCATATGAAGCTTGGTGGAATGGAATTAAAGCTTGGGATGATGAAAAAAGCTGTATGTACGATAATGAGTTTGTGTTTACAAGAACTGCAAACGGACTTACATTTGAGCAAACTGTTGGGCCAGCATTTGTACCTGGTACTTATGCAGATGTTTTAGGTGTTGCTGGTGACACTTGTCAAGATGAAACAGTTGCAACTTCTATGTTTGGTGTTAAAAATGTATCATTTGGGCCATCAACATCAAAAGCAGCAACAGAAGGTTCTTATAATAATGAGCCTTATAGAGGTACAAGTTTCGAAATCTCTGAAGGAGGTTTTATGGGGTGGTTAGTTGGTTCTAGCACTTATGATATTATTTCTGTTACGAATGATGAGTTAATTGTTAGAATTATTCAAGATGGAGATGGTTTTGCTTGGTATCATAAATTTACATCAACAAAACCTGTAGAAGGTGCTGTAAGTTATACCTACAATAACTTAGTTTGGGAAGACGATTTTAATACAGATGGTGCACCAGATGCTGCTAATTGGACCTACGATTTAGGTGCAGGTGGTTGGGGTAATGATGAATTACAAACTTATACAGATAATGCAGAAAATGCAAAAGTAGAAGGTGGTTCTTTAATTATTACTGCTAAAGCTGATGGTAGTGGAGGTTATACATCTGCAAGATTAAAATCTCAAGGATTACGTAAATTTACCTATGGTAGAATAGAAGTTAATGCAAAATTACCTGCATCTCAAGGTACTTGGCCTGCAATTTGGATGTTGGGTTCTAATTTTCCTGATGTTGGCTGGCCAAAATGTGGAGAAATTGATATTATGGAACAAACAGGGAGTGATAAAAATACCACTTTAGGGACTTGTCATTGGTTTGATGAAGCAAGTCAATCTAAAGCAGATTATGGTACAACAACTTCAGTTGCAAATGCAGATTCTGAGTTTCATTTGTATACGTTAGAGTGGACAGATGCATCAATAAAAATTTATGTAGATGGTGTTTCTTTCTATGAATTAACAAATAGTGCAGATTTACCTTTTAATGCAGATTTCTTTTTAATTCTTAACATAGCAATGGGTGGTACTCTTGGTGGTACTGTAGATGCTGGGTTTACAGAAGATACAATGGAAATAGATTACGTAAAAGTTTATCAATAATATTTTTATTTTAATTGGTTTAAATAAGGTCAGTTTAGATTGGCTGGCCTTATTTTTTTATTCTTAATTCAGTTTTAGATTTTTTAAAATTCAAAATTTATGAAAACTCTTTTTATAGCTTTATTTAGCATTTTACTAACCTTAAACTCTTGCGCACAAAAAGATAATGTTACTGTTGTAAGCAATGAACAAGGAGTGAAATTAAAGGTAAATGGAAAAGATTTTTTTATAAATGGTATGAATTGGGATTACTTTCCAATAGGCGCAAATTTCGAATACAGCCTTTGGAATCAATCAGAAGATTTTATAGAAAAAGCATTAGAATCAGAAATGAGTTTATTGCAAAAAATGGGCGTAAATACAATTCGTGTGTATTCAGGTATTCCATCAAAATGGATTACTCATATCTATAAAAACTACGGAATTTACACAATGTTAAATCACTCTTTTGGTAGATATGGCAATACAATAAATAACCAATGGATTCCTGTTACAGATTACAGAAACCCAGAAACTCAAAAAGGTTTATTATCAGAAGTTACTAATATGGCTAAGGCTTATAAAGATACTCCAGGATTACTTTTATTTCTTTTAGGGAATGAGAATAATTATGGACTTTTTTGGGCAGGCTCAGAAACAGAAGACTTTCCTGATGATGAAAATCAAAAAAGAGAAATGGGCGAAAAAAGAGGAAGACCAATGTACAAGCTCTTTAATGAAGCTGCAAAATTGATAAAAGAAATTGATAAAAATCATCCTGTTGCAGTTTGTAATGGCGATTTATTATTTGCAGACATGTTTGCAGACGAATGCAAAGATGTAGACATTTTTGGTACAAATATGTATAGAGGTAAATCTTTTGGTGATGCTTTTGTAAGAGTAAAAAAAGAAATTAATAAACCTATTCTTTTTACAGAATTTGGTGCAGATGCATTTAATGCAAAAACCAATGCAGAAGATCAGAAAATGCAAGCTTATTTTATGATCGAAAACTGGAAAGAAATTTATTTAAATGCAGCAAACTTAGGTAATGCAAATAATTCAATTGGCGGATTTACATTTCAATTTAGTGATGGTTGGTGGAAATACGGGCAAACCAAAAACTTAGAAATTCACGACAATAATGCATCATGGTCTAGTGCAGGTTATCATTTCGATTTTACAGAAGGTAGCCAAAACATGAACGAAGAATGGTTTGGAATCTGTGCAAAAGAAACTCCAGATCAAGAAGGTTTTTATGTGTTAAAGCCAAGAGTGGCTTATTATGCAATTCAAGAAATACATCAACTAAATCCTTATAAAAAAGGACTTACAAAAGAGTTTATATCAAACTATTTTAAAAATATTCAGGCAAAACATACTGGTTTAATAAAAGAGTAAAACAAATATCGATAGCCTAAAAATTATCAAAAGAAAAAATCAATATAATAAAGAAAAAAATGAGCAAAACTGTTTCTTACAAAGACAATGTAAACTCGAATCCTAATACAGCTATAACAGGAGAGTTGGTAACTTTAGAAAACGAATCTTACTATAAAATATCTAATAGTCATACAATGCGTCCTTTTTTTATGACGATTGTTTCAGACTCAAATCACTGGATGTTTATTTCTAGTAATGGAGGTTTAACAGCCGGAAGAAAAAATGCAGAATACGCAATTTTTCCATATTACACAGACGATAAAATTACAGAACTTGCAGAAACTACAGGTTGTAAAACAATTTTTAGAATTGCCAAAAATGATAAAACTGTTTTATGGGAACCTTTTTCTGAAAGACAAGCAGGTTTGTATAACATCACCAGAAATGTTTACAAAAACGAATATGGAAACAAGGTGATTTTCGAAGAAATTAACGAAGATTTAAACCTAACTTTTAAATATCAATGGAGTTCTTCTGATGAATTTGGTTTTGTTAGAAAAGCAAGTTTAATCAATAATGCTGATGAAAATCTGGATATTTCTATTTTAGACGGATTTCAAGACATCATTCCTTATGGTGTAGGTTCAGACATACAAGGTATTCGAAGTAATTTGGTTGATGCTTATAAAAAATGCGAATTAGAAGCAGATGCAGGTTTAGGTATTTATGCTTTAAGTGCTATTATTGTTGATAAAGCAGAACCAAGTGAAGCCTTAAAAGCTAATTTAGTTTGGTCTTTAGGCTTAAAAAATCCAACCTATTTATTATCATCTTTACAAGTAAATAACTTTAGAAGAGGTGTACAACTTCAGCAAGAAGTGGATATGAAAGCAGAAAAAGGCGCATATCTTATAAATGCTGATATTCATTTAGCTGGTAATTCAGAAAAAAAATGGTTACAAGTTGCTAATGTAAATCAAACAGTTGCAGATGTTACTCGTATTTCTGAGTTGATTAAAACCAATGATAGTTTAGAAGAACTATTGCAAACCAATATTGAAGAGGGTACAAAAAATTTAATCAATTTAGTTGCAGCTTCTGATGGTTTACAACTTTCTAATGATCCATTAATTAATACAAGACATTTTTCTAACACACTTTTTAATATTATGAGAGGTGGTATTTTTGACGATAATTATACCATAGAAAAAGATGATTTTACAACATATTTATCAAAAGCAAACAAGCAATTATTTGCAGTTAAAAAAGAATCTTTAGCAAATTTACCAGAAAAATTTACGCTAACTTTTATTAAAAATTTGGCAGAAAACGATGCTGATAAAGATTTTAAACGTTTGTGTTTAGAGTATTTACCATTAAAATTTAGTAGAAGGCATGGAGATCCAAGTAGACCTTGGAACAAGTTTTCTATCAATACAAAAAGCGAAATTGACGGCTCTAAAATTTTAGATTACGAAGGGAATTGGAGAGACATTTTCCAAAACTGGGAAACTCTTGCACATTCATATCCTCAATTTATTGAGAGTATGATTCACAAGTTTTTAAACGCCACTACTTTTGAGGGTTACAATCCTTACAGAGTTACAAAAGGTGGTTTTGATTGGGAAGTAATAGAAGAACACGATCCTTGGTCTTACATTGGTTATTGGGGAGATCATCAGATAATTTACTTGCTAAAATTCTTAGAGTTTATAGAGAAACATTATCCTTCTAAACTAGCAGAATTGTTTAATGATGACATTTTTGTGTACGCAAATGTGCCTTACATTATAAAACCGTATGCAGATATTTTAAAAAATCCAAAAGATACTATTGATTTTGATTATCAATTAAATGCAAAAATTGACGAAAAAAGAGCAGAAATTGGTGCTGATGGTTCTTTAATTACAGATAAAAATAACAACGTTCATAAAGTTAATTTAATAGAAAAACTTTTGGTTACAGTTTTGGCTAAAGTATCAAACTTTATTCCAGAAGGTGGTATTTGGTTAAATACACAAAGACCAGAATGGAATGACGCCAATAATGCTTTAGTAGGTAATGGAGTATCTATGGTTACCTTAAATTACCTAAGAAGATTCATTAATTTCTTTGAAGGAATTGTCGCAAATGCGGATGTAAACGAAGTACAAATTTCTGATGAAGTCGCTACTTTATTTGCAGAAATTGTAGAAACTTTAGAAAATAATGAAGCTATTTTATCTAGAAAAGTTACAGATAAAGAAAGAAAAACGGTTTTAGATGGATTAGGAAATCCTGCAAGCGAGTATAGAACTACGATTTATAAAAATGGATTTTCATCAAACAAAACCACAATTTCAAAAAGCGCATTAGCACACTTTTTAGAAATTACCAAAAGTTATTTAGAGCATAGTATTAGAGCAAACAAACGTTCAGATAATATGTATCATGCTTACAATTTAATGACAATAGAAAATGACGATGAGGTTTCTATTTCTTACTTGTCAGAAATGTTAGAAGGGCAAGTTGCAGCCTTAAGTTCGGGTTATTTATCACCAGAAGAAGCATTGGCTTTATTAGATGGTTTAAAAGCATCTGCGTTGTTTAGACCAGATCAATACAGTT
This sequence comes from Polaribacter sp. Asnod6-C07, assembly GCF_045063625.1. Classification (NCBI taxonomy): domain Bacteria; kingdom Pseudomonadati; phylum Bacteroidota; class Flavobacteriia; order Flavobacteriales; family Flavobacteriaceae; genus Polaribacter; species Polaribacter sp. Asnod6-C07. Next base: position 1,806,731 of record NZ_JBEFOF010000005.1, read on the forward strand.
ATATTTTATATCCGAATAAAGATTTACCAAGGTTTACACAAAAAAATAATATTGAAGTAGAACAAGTTGCAAGCTCTAAATTATTACAGCAATTAATTGCTGATGGTAACACCACAGTTGTAGAAAAAGATGTTTTAGGAAACTATCATTTTAACGGAAATTTCAACAATGCAAATAGTGTAAAAGAGGCTTTATCAAATTTACCTGAAGCTTATGCAACTTTAACTTCTGAAGATTCAGAAACGGTTTTATCAATATTCGAAGCCATTTTCGATCATAAATCATTTACAGGTCGTTCAGGAACTTTCTTTGGTTACGAAGGACTAGGTTCTATTTATTGGCATATGGTTTCTAAGCTGTTATTAGCAGTTCAAGAAAATTGTCTGTTGGCTGTAAAACTTGGCGAAAGCGAAAAAGTAATTGGTAGATTATTAGATCATTATTACGAAATAAATGCAGGTATTGGTGTGCACAAATCACCAGAATTGTATGGTGCTTTTCCAACAGATGCCTATTCTCATACACCAGCAACTAAAGGAGCACAACAACCAGGAATGACAGGTCAAGTAAAAGAAGATTTACTAAGTAGATTTGGCGAATTGGGTGTGTTTGTGCAAGAAGGTAATGTTGGTTTTAATCCAAGATTATTAAAAGATTCAGAATTTTTAAAAGAGGCTAAAGCATTTAACTACATAAATGTAAATAGCGAAAAAGCCTCACTAAAGATTGCTGAAAATCAGTTGGCATTTACGTATTGCCAAGTACCAATTATTTACAGTTTATCTGATAAAAATGAAATTGAAGTAGTTTTAAATGATGATAAAAAAGTCGGCTTTAATAGTTTGGTTTTAGACAAAGAAATAAGTACAAAAATGTTCGATAGAACAAATGAAATCAATCATATAAAAGTTTCGATAGTTAAATAATTTTGATGAAAATCAGGCCATATACATATCTAATTTATTGCTTTTTATTTATAGGGTTTTCCTGTAATAAAGAAGTAAAAGTTAGTGATGAAGAAATTATAGAGCAAAAGGTAGATTCTCTTCTAAAGTTAATGACTTTAGGAGAGAAAATCGGCCAAATGTCGCAAATAAGACATTTTGATGAAGCTGCTGATTCGCTTATAACTTCTAATTATATTGGTTCAATTATTCATACAGAAGGTTCAACTCCTGGTAAAACTGCTTTAGAGTGGCAAAACCGATTTATAGAACTTCAAAAGAAAGCTTTAGATACAAGATTAGGCATTCCTTTATTAATAGGTGTAGATGCTGTTCATGGGCAAAACACTTTTAATGGAGCTACAGTTTTTCCTCATAATATTGGTTTAGGAGCTACACAAAATGAGCAATTAATAGAACAAATAGCAAAAATAACGGCTTTAGAAAGTCAAGCTACAGGCTTTAATTGGGTGTTTTCGCCTTGTGTTGCTATTCCTTTTAACGAAAAATGGGGAAGAGTTTATGAAGCCTTTTCCGAAAGTACTGCCTTAACAGAAAAGTTAACAAAAGCAGCTATAAAAGGGTTACAAGCTAATTTAAAAGATGCAGAAACGGTTTTAGCAACTGCCAAACATTTTATTGGTGATGGCGCAACCGATTTTGGTGTTGAAGGAGGTAATACATCTTTAACCGCCCAACAAATAGAAAGTTTTTTATTACCACCTTACAAAACAGCTGTCAAACAAAATGTTGGTGCTGTGATGGCTTCTTTTAATAGAGTTTCTGATATTTCTATGCATGCACACAAAGCATTAATTATAGATACTTTAAAAATCGGAATGAATTTTAAAGGGATTGTAGTTTCTGATTGGCAAGGCTATTCTAGGTTTGGTAAAAATGATATCATAAATGCAGGTGTAGACATGGTTATGGCTGTAAATGGTAATCTAGAAGGATATCAAAAAGGATTAAAAGAAGGTGTAGAAAACAAAACGGTTTCTCTACAAAGAATAGACGATGCTGTTAAAAGAATTTTACGACAAAAGTTTAGATTGGGTTTATTTAAAAATCCTTTTCCATATACAACTTTAGCAAATGTTGTCGGAAAAAAAGAACACAGAGAAATTGCAAAACAGGCTGTAAGAGAATCTTTAGTATTACTAAAAAATAAAGACAAAGTGCTGCCAATATCAAAAACTGCTAAGAAAATTGTGGTGGTTGGTGAGCATGCAAATTCTGCTGGTTTACAATCTGGAGGTTGGACCATCAATTGGCAAGGAACTAAAGAAAATTATAAAGGTGCTACTACCATTTTAGACGGAATTAAAAATCAAACTAAAGCCGAAGTTGTGTACGATTCTCTAGCTACAAAAAATTATTTTGATGCAGATGTTGCCATCATCGTTGTTGGAGAAACACCTTATGCAGAATTTTTTGGAGATATTGGTCATGAGTCTAATCAGTTAGAATTAACGTTAACAGAAGCACATCAACAATACATAAAAACTTACCAAGAACAAGGTGTAAAAACGGTTGTGGTTTTAGTGTCTGGTAGACCTTTGGTAGTTACTAATCAAATACAAAAATCAGAAGCTTTTGTTGCAGCTTGGTTGCCAGGTTCTGAAGGAGATGGAATAGCAGAAGTACTTTTTGGAGATTATAATTTTTCTGGAAAACTACCACATTCTTGGCCAAAATCCGAAGAAGATTTTAAACATAAATATGGTCCCAATTTTTGGGATAAAACAATTGAACCTTTATTTCCTTTCGGATTTGGGTTAACCTACGAAACACACAATAAATGAAATCAAAATTAAAAATAATAATACTCCTTTTTGGCTGTATAATTGGTTTTGGGTGTAATTCTAAAAATCAAGATAAAAAAGAAGTTAAGCAAGAAATTAAGAATAAAATGACTGCAAAAGACATATTAGGCAACCCAGATTATTTAGCAATATCTTATGGTGGGTATAGAGAAAAATCCAGAGAAGACAATCAACCTACAATATCAGAATTAAAGGAAGATTTAAAGTTGGTGCATGCTATGGGCATTCGAATTATAAGAACCTATAATGTACAACCTAAATTGCCTCATGCAGCGAATATTTTAGAAGCAATTCATCAATTAAAACAAGAAGATTCATCTTTCGAAATGTATGTGATGTTGGGTGCTTGGATAGATTGTTTAAATGCTTGGACAGAATTAGATCCTAATCACGATATAGAAAGCGAACAAAATAAAGAGGAAATAGATAGAGCAGTAGCTTTGGCTAATAAGTATCCAGATATCGTAAAAATTATTGCAGTTGGTAATGAAGCTATGATTCGTTGGGCAACTAGTTATTATGTGCAACCAAGTGTAATTTTAAAACATGTAAATTATTTACAAAACCTAAAAAAGCAAGGGAAATTAGATAAAGATTTATGGATTACAAGTTCAGATGATTTTGCTTCTTGGGGTGGTGGAGACCCAACTTACAGAGTAAAAGATTTAGAAGATTTAATAAAGGCAGTAGATTATGTTTCTATGCATACTTACGCGTATCATAACTCACATTACAATCCACAATTTTGGAAAGTGCCAGAAAATGAACAGCATTTATCAGATTTAGAAAAAATTGATAATGCCATGTTGCGTGCTTTAGAATTTGCAAAAATGCAATACAAAAATGTTTCAGATTATGTAAAAAGTATAGATGCAACCAAAACTATTCATATTGGCGAAACTGGTTGGGCAACAGTTTCTAGTGGTCATTATGGAGTTAATGGTTCTAGAGCAACAGACGAATATAAACAAGGTTTGTATTACAAACATTTAAGAAATTGGACCAACAAAGCAGGTATTTCTTGTTTTTATTTCGAAGCTTTTGATGAGCAATGGAAAGATGCACAAAATCCTTCAGGATCAGAAAATCATTTTGGTTTATTCACTTTAAAGGGTGAAGCTAAATATCCAATTTGGAATTTAGTAGATGATGGAGTTTTTAAAGATTTAAAAAGAGGAGGTAACCCAATTACCAAAACGTTTAATGGAAATAAAGAAGAATTAATGAAAACGGTTTTAGTTCCAAATACAGAATATCAAAGATAAATAATTATGAAAAAGACAACCTATTTTTTATATACACTACTATCATTTATGATTTTAAGCTGTCAACCTAAACCAGAACAATTAACTGTAGATGTTTACGAAACTTCTGCAAGCGGAAATAGTTTAACAAAATTAGATGATTTTTCTTCGGATGAAAATCAAGAGGAATTCATTCAAGTTAAATTATTCCCAGCACAAAAAAGACAAACAATTACTGGTTTTGGGGGTGCTTTTACAGAATCTTCTGCGTATTTGTTAAATCGTTTAAGCAAAGAAAAAAGAGACACGATAATTCAGGCTTATTTTTCTACAGAAGGTGCAAATTATTCATTGACAAGAACACACATGAATTCTTGCGATTTTTCAATTTCTCAATACTCGTATTCGCCTGTGGCTGATGATGTAAATCTAGAACATTTTTCTATTAAAGAAGATAAAGACGATTTAATTCCGATGATAAAAGATGCAATGAAAGCTTCTACAGACGGATTTAAAATTTTTGGATCTCCTTGGACAGCAGTTCCTTGGATGAAAGATAATAACAAATGGGTAGGTGGTAAATTACTGCCAAAATATTATGATACTTGGGCATTGTTTTTCTCTAAATATGTAGATGCTTACAAAGAAGAAGGTATAGATATTTGGGGGTTTACTGTAGAAAATGAACCTTTAGGAAATGGTAATAATTGGGAAAGTATGCATTATTCACCTGATGAAATGACCAATTTTGTACAAAATCATTTAGGGCCAAAATTAGAAGCAGATGGTCATCAAGTTAAAATTTTAGGATACGATCAAAATAGAGAGCATTTAAAAGAATGGATAGACTCTCAATACAAAAACGAAGCAACTTCTAAATATTTTGATGGTACAGCCATTCATTGGTATGCAAGTACTTATGAAATTTTTCCTGAAGAGTTGCAGTATGCACACCAAAAAGCGCCAAATAAATATTTAATTCAAACAGAAGCTTGTGTAGATTCTCAGGTTCCTGTTTGGCAAGATGATGCATGGTATTGGAAAAAAGAAGCTACAGATTGGGGTTGGGATTGGGCTCCTGAAAAAGACAAATATTTACATCCTAAATACGCTCCTGTAAATAGATACGCCAGAGATATTATTGGTTGTTTAAATAATTATGTTGATGGTTGGGTAGATTGGAATATGGTTTTAGATACCAAAGGTGGGCCAAATTGGTTTAAAAATTGGTGTATTGCACCAGTTATTGTAAATCCACAAACAGATGAGGTTTATTTTACGCCTTTGTATTATACACTTGCACATTTTAGCAAATTTATAAGACCAGAAGCAAAAGTTATTGAAGTTGAAAATGGGGATAAAGATTTAATGATTACAGCTGCAGAAAACCTTGATGGAACAATAGCTGTAGTTGTTTTTAATGAAAAAGAAACTCCTAAAACAATACAACTTTCTTTAGGAGAAAAAAACATCAATATAGCTATAAAAGGTCAAGCTATTCAAACGATTGTTGTTAAAAACTAAACCAAACTAAATCCAAGATAAAACGATGTCAGATAAAATATTAAAAAAAGGGAAAGTGGCAATGGGTCAAAAAATTGCTTTTGGAATAGGGATGTTTGCAAACCAAATGTTTCCTGCTATTTTGGGTATTTTTATGGTTGTTTTGGTACAAGATTTGGGTTTTCCAGGCTGGATGTGGTCTTTAATTTACTTCTTTCCAAGAATTTTTGATTCTATAACAGACCCAATTATGGGTTTTATTTCTGATAACACAAAATCTAAATGGGGTAGAAGAAGACAATATGTTTTAATTGGCGGAATTATTATGGGAATTGCTTACATATTTATGTGGCAACTTTTTAAAGAAAACTCATTACAGTTCAATTTTTGGTATTTTTTCTTATGGTCTATAGTTTTTTATTTAGGCTTAACATTTTTTAGTGTGCCTTATGTAGCTATGGGCTATGAAATGAGTGATGATTTTCATGAACGTACAAGTATTATGGCTATTGCACAATGGATTGGGCAATGGGCTTGGGTAATTGCACCTTGGTTTTGGGTTATTATGTACGATCCAGAATGGTTTCCATCAGCAGAAATAGCAGTAAGAGAATTGTCTATTTGGGTAGCAATACCTTGTGCAATTTGTGCTATTGTACCTGCAATATTTATTAAAAGCGAATCTACTTTAGATAAAAATTACGAACCTTTAAACACCTCAAACATTGGTCAGAGTTTAATAAAAATTAAAGATAGCTTTAAAGAAGCCTTTAAAATTAAAGTATTCAGAAAATTATGTGGAGCTACTTTTTTAATTTACAATGCATTTAACACAGTCGCTGCATTAACTTTTTTTGTAATTGTTTACAAATTATTTAATGGTGATGCAGGTAAAAGTGGAATTTGGGTTTCATTATTTGGATGTCTAGGTGCACTAGGAACAACTTTTTTAGTAATACCAATAATTACCAAAATGTCTAAAATCTGGGGCAAGAAAAAAGCGTTTTTAGTAGCTCAAGGAATATCAATAATTGGTTATGTAATGTTATGGTTTTTATTTGTGCCTGGTAAACCATGGATGTATATAATTGCTTTGCCATTTTTCTCTTTCGGAATTGGAAGTTTATTTACAATTATGATGTCTATGACAGCAGATATTATAGATATAGATGAACTAAATACAGGAAAAAGAAGAGAAGGTATATTTGGTGCAATTTATTGGTGGATGGTAAAAGTTGGTTTTGCTATTGCAGGCGCGTTAAGTGGAGTAATTATTGGTATAGTTGGTTTTAATCCAGATTTACCAACTATAGACCAACAATCTGCAGTAGATGGTTTACACACATTTTTCTGTTTTTTCCCAATTGTAGGTACACTTATAGCTATGTATATTATGAAAGATTATGATATTGATGAAAAACGTGCTAGCGAAATAAGATTAGAATTAGAAAAAAGAAAGCAAAAACATAATTAATTAGTTTATCAACAAATGTCTTATAGAAAAGAACAACATATCTCAATTCAAAAAGCTAAGAGCTTATATAAAGAGAATATTGGTATAGAGTTTAATGATTATTCAGAGATTGAGTTAAAAACACTTTGGAAAGAAACATTAGATAATGGAATACATGGTATTTGTTTTAGCATGTATGAAGATGGTCAAGAACCAGGAGATACAATTACAGAAGAACAAGTAGAAAGAAGAATAAAAATATTAAAACCTCATGTTAAATGGATTCGTTCTTTTTCTTGCATAGAAGGTAGTGAGCACATTCCTAGAATTGCAAAAAAGTACGGATTAAAAACCTTAGTTGGTGCTTGGCTAGGTGAAGATTTAGATAAAAATAAAGAAGAAATAGAAGGATTAATTAGTCTTGCAAAAGAAGGATGTGTTGATATTGCTGCTGTTGGTAACGAAGTTTTATATAGAAAAGAATTAACAGAGCAAGAATTGCTAGTTTATATTAACAATGTTAAAAAAGCAATTCCAAATATTAAAGTTGGTTACGTAGATGCCTATTATGAGTTTTCTAAAAGACCAGCAATTACAGAGGCTTGCGATGTTATTTTAGCCAATTGCTACCCATATTGGGAAGGTTGTAGTATAGAATATTCTTTAAATCATATGCATGAAATGTATAGTTTGGCTAAAGAAGCTGCAAATGGAAAGAAAGTAATAATTACAGAAACAGGATGGCCAAGTAAAGGAAGCAGTTTAGGAGGTGCGCATTCTGGTGCCGTTAATGCAATGAAATATTTTATAAACTCACAGGTTTGGGCAGAGGTAGATGAATTAGAAATGTTTTACTTTTCTTCTTTTGATGAATCTTGGAAAGTTGGAGATGAAGGAGATGTTGGTGCTTTTTGGGGATTATGGGATAAATATGAAAATCTCAAGTTTTAAATAATAAAAATATAAAATCAAGTTAATAATCAGTGTAAAAAATTTTACACTGATTTTTTTTGTAGTTATTTCAAAATTCATACGTATTTTTTTAAACTACTGATTATAAGTGATAAAAGAGCTATACATTACCCATACAAAAGATTACTTATTGTTTTTTCTACATATTTTATATTAGCTTTTTATAAAAGCTAAATGTACTGATAGTGCGTATTTGATATAATATTAACTGTTTTTTTAAAAATGTATGTTTTTTGTAGGGGTAAAATTATTTTATTCGTAAATAATAGATGGTAATATTGAATGATATTAATTTAAACTATATACAATGAAAAAAATTACTTTATTAATTGCCTTATTGATTACATCTTTAGGGTTTTCTCAACAACAAGAATATATTTTCGATTTTGAAGATGATGGTCCAGATGGTACTGCTTCTAATTGGCTTACTTTTGATAATGAGCCAGCTGCTGCAGAAATTGTAGATAATCCAGATTTAGACGGAGTTAATGCAACAGCTTCTAAAGTTTTAAAAGTAGTTATGGGGCCAGGCAACGCTTTTTATGCAGGTGTTAATAATGGTTGGGAACAATCAGCTTTTGGTACTTGGAAAATAGATATGGCAGTTCCATCAAATTTAACATTAACTATGGATGTTAATAAAAACTATGTGGGTACTGTTGGTATAAAAATGGCAACAAATACGGGAGGAACTACATTTCAAATTACAGATCAAAATGTAGGAAATACAGTAGTAGATGAATGGCAAACTATAACTTTCGACCTTTCTGGCATCAATCCAAATGGAGATTTATCAAACATTAGTCAATTGGTAATTTTTGTAGATTGGACACAAGATATGCCAGATAGAGCAGAAGGAAGTACTATTTATATTGATAATGTGAAATTTGGTGCAGAAAAATTAACAGATCCTGCTGTTTCTGGTGGTTCAGGTTCAAGTACAGCACCAACTGATGCTCCAGGAACACCTACTTTAGCAGAAGCTGATGTAATTTCAATATTTAGTGATGCTTATACAGATTTAGCAGCAACTTGGAATCCTGGTTGGGGCCAATCAACAGTTTTAGCAGATGAAACTATTGCCTCAAATCCTGTAAAAAAATACTCAAGTTTAAATTTTACAGGAATTGAACCAACTGCGGGTACTATTGATGCTACTTCTATGACACATATAAATTTAGATTATTGGACAAGTGATGCTGCAGAAATCAAATTTAAATTAGTAGATTATAAAGGTGATGGAGCTTGGGGAGCTGATAACTCTGAATTTGAAGTTACAAAAACAACAACAACTGGTGATTGGGTTACTTTAAGTATTCCACTTACAGAATATACTGGAATTAGTTTTAATGATATTGGTCAATTAGTATTAAGTGCTACAGGAGCTACAAACCCTGTTTATATTGATAATATCTACTTTTCTAATGGAGAAGCTACTTCAGGAGGTGGTAGTGTTGCAATAGCACCAACAGATGCACCAGCTGTGCCAACTTTAGCAGAAGCTGATGTAATTTCAATTTTTAGTGATGCATATACAGATTTAGTATCAACTTGGAATCCAGGTTGGGGTCAATCAACAGTTTTAGCAGATGAAACTATTGCCTCAAATGCTGTAAAAAAGTATTCAAGTTTAAATTTTACAGGAATTGAACCAACAGCAGGTACTGTTGATGCAACTGCAATGACACACATAAATTTAGACTATTGGACAAGTGATGCCACTGAAATCAAATTTAAATTAGTAGATTATAATGGAGATGGAGCTTGGGGAGCTGATAATTCTGAATCTGAAGTTACAAAAACTGCAACAACTGGTGCTTGGGTTACTTTAAGCATACCTTTTACAGAATTTTTGGGTATTAGTTTTAATGATATTGGCCAGTTTGTTTTAAGTGCTACTGATGCTGTAAATCCTGTTTATATTGATAATATTTACTTTTCTAATACAAGTGTTTTAAGTACTAGTTCGATTACTTTAGAAGAATTGAGTTTTTATCCTAACCCTACTTCTAGAAACTTAAACATTTCTGCAGCAAACAATATTAAAAATGTTGAGATTTATAATGTTTTAGGTAAAAAAATGATGAAGGTTATCATTAATAAAACTAGTGATTCAATAGATGTGTCTAATTTAGCTTCTGGTATTTATTTAATAAAATATAATATTAATGATGCAATTGGTACAGCAAAATTCATTAAGAAATAAATTAATAATCATATAATATAATAGCCGAGCAAATTGCTCGGCTTTTTTTGTGCTAAATAATACTTTTAAAATAGGGTTTAGGTTTAATTGATTTTTTAGGATTCTTATAATTATGAACCAAAAACTTAAGATATTAATAAATTATAATTTATTATGGTTTTTATATGTGTTAAAACTATAAGTTTAAAACTATTATTTCTTTTAAATTGAATATATTTGGTAGCTTTAAATAAATAAATTTTTTAATGAAGTTGCTAAATAATGTTTTCCCTTTCTTATTTCTATTTCTTTTATCATTAAAAAGTAATTCTCAAGAGACATTACCTATTTATCAAGATTATCTTTCAGATAATGTTTATTTAGTGCATCCTTCTGCAGCAGGTATTGGTAACTCTAGTAAATTAAGATTTACAGCAAGACAACAATGGGCAGGTATACCTAATGCACCAGCTCTACAAACTATGAGTTTTCACTCTAAATTTAACGAGTATTCTAATGCAGGTTATGGTTTTGTGTTGTTTAATGATAAAAACGGATTTCATTCACAAAAAGGAATTCAAGGAGCTTATTCTTATCATTTACCTATGAGTAATGGAAAAGTGTTTAATCAGCTTTCTTTTGGTTTAGCTTTTAGTTTTGTTCAAAACCAATCAGACCAAACTAGTTTTACAGGAGATCCAACAATTTCTAGAGTAGTAGAAAGTACCAGTTATTATAATGCAGATTTTGGAGTTGCTTATCATTTAGGTGGTTTTTCATCTTATTTTACCGTTAAAAACTTATTGCTAACAGCAAAAAACAATTTAAATATTCAAGAGCCTTTAGATTTAAGAAATTACATTTTATCTGCAGGTTATTATTTTGGCGAAGATCTTTTTGTGCACTTTGAGCCTTCTGTAATGTTACAGTTTAGAGAAAGTACTGGAGAACGAATAGCCGACTTTAACCTTAAGGCTTATAAAACATTTTCTAAAACTCAATTTTGGGCTGCATTATCTTATAGAAGAAGCTTTGATGCTAATGCAATAGAAAATGCTCAATTTATATCACCAATTGTTGGTGTTAACTATCAAAATTTAATGTTTTCTTATACTTATACAAATCAGATGAATGATACAGTTTTAACTACATCAGGATTTCATCAAATTTCTTTAGGGATAAATTTATGGACACAAGAGCCAAGAGCTGCTGCATGTCCTAATATTAATTCAGTTTTCGGAGGGTTTTAAAAATCTTTTTTATCAATCTTAATATTTTCTTTTTTAGATAAAATCATTTCTAAAACTTTTTTATTTTTATTAATGTAAAATTGATAATCACCTGTTTTATCATCTGTATTTAAAAGTTGATGTTTTTCTAAAATTGCCTTTGTTTGTTTAGCTACAGCTTGGCCAGAATCTATTATTTCTATTTCATTACCAATAATTTCTTTAATTTTAGGAATTAAATATGGGTAATGTGTACAACCTAAAACTAAGCAATCTACATTTTCTAATAACATCGGTTTTAAATACACAGAAAGTAATTTAGTCATTTCAGAAGAATTTATTTTACCTTCTTCTATCAATTCAACTAAACCTTTTCCAATAGTTTCTTTTATGTTTATTTCTTTATTGATGTTACGTGAAGTATTTTCGAATAACTTACTATTTAAGGTGCCTTTTGTAGCTAAAATACCAATGGTATTTGTTTTGGTTTTTAATGAAGCTGGTTTAATTGCAGGTTCTATACCAATAAATGGGATGTTAAAATAACCTCTTAAAACTTTAATAGCATTAGTAGTTGCAGTGTTACAGGCAACAACTATTATCTTGCAATTGGCATCAATTAAGAACTGTGTATTTTTAATTGATAGATCTATAATTTCTTGTTTACTTTTTTGACCATAAGGTGCGTTTTTACTATCAGAAAGATAAATAGTATTTTCTTTTGGTAAGAGTGTTGTTATCTCTTTCCAGATAGAGGTGCCACCTATACCAGAATCGAAAACTCCAATTGGGTAATTATTTGATTTCATATTACTGTAAAAATAAAAAAACCTACTTTATAAAAAGTAGGTTTTTAAATATGTTTTAAGGTCTTAATTAGAATCCTAACTTAGCTTTTACAGCTGCATAAAGATCTTCTCCTTTTTTTACTAATAAACCTTTACCCATAGTAGCATCTAAGACATAAACAATGCCTTTACTTGCAGCAACATCACTAATTGCTTTTTGCGCTTTTTCGATAATTGGATTTAAACCTTCAGCTTTTTTCTTCTGCATTTCTTGATAAGCTGTTTGTCTTAACTGCTCATATCTTGCATTATCATCTTGAACTTCTTTCGCTCTAATTTCGTTAATTTCTTTAGTTTGCGTGTTTTGTTCTGCAGTATATTTTTTCATCTTAGCATCTAACTTCTTAGCCATACTTTCAACTTCATCTTGATAAGTTTTACCTAGCTTTTCCATATCTACTCCAAGTTGTTTAGTTTCAGGCATATCTGCAACTAACTTTTCAAAGTCAATGTGCCCCATCTTTTGTGCATTTGCAACACCACCTAATCCTAACGTAAATACAGCAATTAATAGTAACGATTTTAAATTTTTCATTCTTGTTTTAATTTAATTATTATTCTTGTCTTTTTGTTTAATTATTATTTTCTTCTTCTTCTTTCGCTTTTTGCTCTTCTTCTTTCTTTTTTCTAGCAGCTTCTTTTTTCTCTCTTAATAATTTTCTTTTTGCTTCTCTTTGTTCTTGTAAAGCTTTTCTTTTTTCTGCTATCTCTAATTTTTTAGCTTCTTTTTCTGCATTTTTCTTAGCTAAAGCAGCTTCTTTATCGGTTTGTGCTTGTTCCTTTTTTGCAAGAATTTCTTTTTGTGAATTTGTTAATTCTTTACTTTTCGGAGCCGATTTTTTTCTTCTTTCTTCCTTTTTTTGGTCAGATAATCTTGTTCTGTCTATGGTAGATAAAACAAGGTCGCTAATATCGTATTTTTTATTTGAATATAGCATAACCAAATCAGTAGATTTTTCGAAAACAAAATCATATTTTTTTCTTTTAGCAATACTTTGTATGGCATTGTAAACTTGGTCTTGTATTGGTTTTACCAATTGTTTTCTTACCAAAAACATATCGCCTTTAGGCCCAAAATATAAAGATTCTAATCTTCTTAACTCTTCTTGTTTAATTGTAATTTCTTCTTCTTTTTCTTCAATTAAATCTTTTGTTAAGATGGCTTTCTCATTTGCTAAATCAGTTTTTAACACTTCTATATGGCGTGCTTGTGTATCTAACTTTTTTCTCCATTTAGAAATTTTAGCATCTAATGTATTTTGAGCTTGTATATATTCTGGAACATTTTCTAGAATGTATTCCATGTCTATATAAGCAATCATTTGATTTCTTTGCGACCAGAAACTTGTAACACTAAATAAAAGAACGACTAATAAAAATATTTTTTTCATTTGTATATTGTATTTAGAAAAAACCGTGCCAAAAAAACTTTGGACATTACAAATGTACAGTTTTCCTAGAATTGTCTTCCGATAATAAAATGTGTTTGCCAACCAGATTTTTCAATTTGCCCTGGTAAAGGATCAAATCCATGAGCAAAGTCAATACCTAATAAACCAAATGCTGGCATAAAGATTCTAACTCCAACTCCTGCTGAACGTTTTAATTCAAACGGATTAAATGTCTCAAAATTGTCATAAGAATTACCTGCTTCTAAAAATCCTAAGGTATAAATAGATGCAGAAGGCGAATCTGTAATAGAATACCTTAATTCCATTTGAAATTTATTATAAATTGTACCACCTTCAGCAGAAGATAATTGGTTGTTTTCATAACCTCTTAATCCAATTGTTTCTCTACCATCTAATTGAAATTGTGCAATACCATCTCCACCTACAAAGTATCTTTCAAATGGGTTTTGACCTAATTCAGAATTATAATAACCTAAATAACCCATTTCTGCATTGGTCATTAATACTAATTTATCAGTAAAAGAAGTATACCATTTACCTTTTGCAGTAATTTTATAATATTCTAACCATTTGTATTTTTCTGCTGGTTCTAATTCTGAATAATCCTTACCATTAATTAAAGAATAAGGTATTGTTGCTTTAACTCCTAAAGAGAATTCAGATCCGTAAGTAGGGAAAATTAAACTTGGTCCTGCAGAATTTCTACTAAGTGTTGCATTATATGCTAAATTATTTAAAGTACCATTACTTAAAACATCTGTACCAACTCTAAAACCATAATTATTTAAATTAAAGCTTTGGTAGCTAATAGTTTGTGATAGTTGAAAATAATCATCTGGCCATTTTAAACGTTGTCCTAAACCTAAAGATGCACCAACTATACCTAAACTTTGACTTTTATCTACAACACCTGTTGTAAAATCATATTGATATTGATTTGATGAATAAATAGAAAAAGATAATGATTGTGGTTTTTTACCACCTAACCATGGTTCTGTAAAAGAAAAACTATACGTATTATAAGTTCTACTAGTTTGTAATCTTAATGCTAAAGATTGCCCATCTCCCATAGGTAAAGGTTTGTAGGCTTCTTTATTAAAGATGTTTTTAATAGAAAAGTTGTTAAAAGATAAACCTAAAGTACCTATAAAAGAGCCACCACCATAACCACCTTGTAGTTCTATTTGGCTTCCTCCTTTTTCTACAACATTAAAATTGATGTCTGTAGTTTTATTTTGATAATCAGGATTTACGTCTGGAGTTACATTTTGATCAAAGAAACCTAATTGCCCAATTTCTCTAATAGATCTTATAATGTTTGTTCTACTAAATAAATCGCCTGGTTTAACACGTAATTCTCTAAAAATAACGTGGTCGTTTGTTTTGTCATTACCAGAAACTGTTACTTTTTTAATTCTTGCTTTTTCGTCTTCACGAATTCTAATTTCTACAGTAATCGAATCGTTTTCTACTTTTGTTTCTACTGCATTTACTTGAGAGAATAAGAATCCATTATCTTGATAAAGGGTAGATAAATCATCAGAAGTTGGTGAGTCATCACCTTTTACTCTTTCTTTAAGTACTGCTCCATTATAAACATCACCTTTTTCAATCCTTAAAACTTGGTGTAATTGTTCATCTGTATATTCTTTGTTACCAACAAATAAAATATCTGCAAATCTATATTGTCTACCTTCTTCAATATCTATATTTATATTGATGGTGTTATCATCGTTCCAAGAAATTCCTTCACTTAAAATACGTGCATCTCTATAACCAATTCTGCTATATTTATCTAAAATACTTTCTAAATCTGCTTGGTAATCTTCTTCAATATATTTTGATGATTTCCAAAAACGACCAATCATTTTTTCTTTGGTGTTTTTCATTGCTTTACGAAGACTCTTGTTAGAAAGTGCTTCGTTACCATTAAAAAAGATGTATTTTATTTTAATTTTAGAACCTTTATCAATAAAAACATTCATGTTAACAGCATTCATATCTGAAGTGTCTTTTTTAATGTCTAAATTAACTTTGGTTTTTAAGAAACCTTTGTCTGTATATTTTTTAGTGAAGTAGTTTTTTGTAGTTACAATTAAGTTGTCTGTAACCATAGCTCCAGTTTTTAACTCAGCTTCTTTTTTAAGTTCTTTGGCTTTAGATTTTTTTATACCAGTAATCTGAATTTCATTTAATTGTGGTAATTCTTGTACATCAAATTGAAGATATACAGTGTTGCCATCTAACTTTGCTAAATAAACATCTACGTTACTAAACTGTTTACTTTCGTATAATTTTTTAATAGCACTTGTTAGTTTATCACCAGGTAATTTTATGGCTTGTCCGTTTCTTAAACCTGTAAATACTTTTACGGTTTCTTCACTAAACTTTTTTAAACCTGTAACAGAAATGCCACCTAAAATATATTCTTTACCTTTTTCGAAAGAAAGGTTATTAGAAATTGTGTCTTTTTTTGTTTGTGCGTTGGCACTAAAAGTAAAAAATAGTGCAAATAGCACTAATGCAACAGAATTTAAATTGATAGTAACCTTATTCTGTAATTTGTTCGCTTGTTTTTCCAAATCGTCTTTCTCTATTCTGATAATCTATGATGGCATCATAGAAATGTTCTTGTCTAAAATCTGGCCAAAGTACATCTGTGAAATATAGTTCAGCATACGCTAACTGCCATAATAAGAAATTACTAATGCGTTGTTCTCCACTAGTCCTTATCATTAAATCAACGTCGGGCAAATTAAATGTATATAAATGGTTATTTATAGTATTTTCATTTATTTTTTCTAAATCAAGTTCTTTATTAACAACTTTTTTAGATATGTTTTTGATTGCGTTAACAATTTCTTCCCTTGAGCCATAGCTTAAAGCGAAGGTTAATACAATATCTGTGTTATTTTTTGTTTCAGAAATTACTTCATTTAAAACTTTTTGAGCTTTTGTTGGTAGTGTTTCTATAGAGCCAATTGAGTTTACTTTTACTCCTTGCTTCATAAACTCTGGCAACTCTTTTTTTAATGAATTTATCAATAAACTCATTAAAGCATCGACTTCTAATTTTGGTCTGTTCCAGTTTTCTGTAGAAAAAGCATATAAAGTTATTGCTTCTACATTTACTTGAGAGGCTGCTTTTACAGATTCTCTAACAGCAGTTAAGGCATTTCTGTGACCAAAAATCCTATTCATACCTTTACCTTTTGCCCAACGTCCATTACCATCCATAATAATGGCAACGTGTCTTGGTGTTTTTTGCAAATCGATGAGTAGTTTTTTGTCCATATATTAAAATCCTGTGGTGTAACAAGGTGGTCTACCAAAAGTATAAATTATTGAAACACCTGTAAACATGTACCAATCTTTACCTGTGCCACCAAAATTTAATCTTTCTACAGTTTCTGTATTAAAATCTAAATCGTCTGCAAAAGAATATCTAAATTTTGTTTCTACAGCAAATGCTAAAGAACCTATTAATTTAGATTTAAAACCAACACCAAAAGGTACTGTAACTCCATTTTTAGAGTTATATACAAATTCTTCTGGTTGGGTTTCTTCAACAATGTATTTATAATTAAAAACTGCCAAATCTATGGTAATGTAAGGTGTCCATGTTTTACCTGGTGTAGATACATCATATTCATAAAAATTGTATTCAAAACCTACTGCCAATTCATTAATTGTATTAGAGAATGTTAAGCCTCTACTTATTTTGTAATCTGTATCTGCTTCAAGATCACTTGCAGATATAGGTAAATAACTGTAAGTTGCTCTTAAAGCAATTCTAGGATTCCAGTTGTATTTAAAAAATACTGAACCAGCAATGTTGTTAGGGTAAATGTAATTGGTTCTACCAATATCACCAACGTAATTAGATCCACCAACAAAGATTCCTGCCTCATATACCTGTCCTAATAAAATATTAGAAAAGCTAACAAAAATTATTAATAATATACTTTTTTTCATCCTAAAAAATAGCGAGCAAATATAGGTATTTCAATTTGCTTTATAAAGTTAATATTCAGTCTTTTTTGAATAACTGTTATTTTGACTTTTTATTGTAAAGTGTTGGTTAAAGATTGGTCTCATTTCTAGTATCTTCTCCCCATAATAATTTACTACGTAAAGTTCTTAAAAATGATTGATTGTTTGGTATAATACTTTTTACTGTAAATGTAGCTTTGTTTATTGAAACTTCTGTATTCTTAGGTATTGTTGTAATTCTAGAATCTAAAGAAATTAAAAAATCTTTTTCTCTAGAATCTATGTTTAGTTGAATGCTTGTGTTATCTGAAATAACCATTGGCCTCGAATTTAAATTATGTGGCGCAATTGGTGTGATAATTAAATTTTTAGAATCTGGAGAAATTACTGGGCCATTGCAACTTAAAGAGTAACCTGTAGAGCCAGTTGGTGTAGCTATTATTAACCCATCTGCCCAATAATTGGTTAAATATTCGTTGTTTAAACTTGTTTTAACTCCAATCATAGAAGTGGTGTTTTTTCTAGCGATTGTAACTTCGTTTAAAGCAAAATTAAGTTCGTTTAATTCCTCTGTTTTGGGTGATGTTTTAACTTCTAATAATGTTCTCTCTAAAATTGAGTATTCTCCTTTTAATATAAGGTTAATGCTCTCTTTAATTGATTTTTTATTGATGGTTGCTAAGAAACCTAATCTACCAGTATTTATGCCTAAAATTGGTATTCCTAAATCTCTTATATAGGTAACTGCTCTTAATATAGTACCATCTCCACCCAAAGTAAATAGGGTTTCGAATGTTGAGTTTAAATCGTTAAAGTGAGAAAAAGTTGGGTATTTTTTATCTAAAATATTGCCTTCTATTAATAAATCATAGAATTTTTTTTCTATATAACTCTCAATGTTATTTTCTTGAAGTACTTCTAATAAAATTTGAATTTCTTTTTCGGCTGAAATTGAATAAGATTGACCGTAAATTGCAACTTTTTTCATTTTTTTATTTGATAGCTTATTAAAATAATCAACTTATTTTTTTTAAAAGAGATCTGATATAGCTACATTTCTAAATATTTCTGTAAATATTCTGATCTATTTTTTAAATCTTCTAAATAAATATCATTTTCGTGAGTAGAAATAATTTTATAATCATAACGTCTAAAGGTTTGTATAATTTCATTAATTTCATCAGAAACTATTTTTAAAGTTATTTGCACAAAATCATTTTGTTTTTCTGATATGTATAAACCTAATAACTTACCTCCATTTGCTTCAACAATTTGCGAAATTTCTCCCATTGAATAATCTACTTCTAATTTTTCAATAATTAACGTTTCACTTTCTTCAATCATAAAAGGGCTAGTAGAAAAAACATCTAAAACATCGCATAAATCATAATAACCAATGTAGTTTTTGTCTTTATTTAAAACCGGAATTATAGTGCTATTGTTATCAGCAAAAATTTTTAACAATTCTAAAATAGTTGCTTTTTCATCAGCAAAAAAAGAAGTCATTAAATAAGAATATTCTACTAACTCTTTTTCTTTATGTTCTATAGTTTGTATGTCGTCTTCTGCAAAAGATCCCAATAATTTACCATTTTCAATAACAGGAAAATGTGTAATTGGGTAGTTTTTGAATAGCTTTTTGGCATTCTTTACAGTCGATTTTAAACTGAGAGCCTTTATTTCTTTTAATATGTAATCGTTAATATTCATTCTTTACGAATATAGGATAAAATGATTTAATAAATTATCTTTGACGCCTAATTTTAGACAATGACAAAGTTAAGTGTAAATATTAATAAAATAGCAACATTACGTAATTCTAGAGGAGGTAATGTGCCGAATTTATTAAAAGTGGCTACAGATATTGAGAATTTTGGTGCAGAAGGTATAACAATTCATCCAAGACCAGATGAAAGACATATTCGTTATCAAGATGCTAGAGATTTAAAAAAGACAGTTACCACAGAATATAATATAGAAGGTAACCCAATAAAATCTTTTATGGATTTGGTTTTAGAAGTAAAACCAACTCAAGTTACTTTAGTGCCAGATGCTGTAAATGCAATTACCTCTAATGCTGGTTGGGATACCATTAATCATCAAGCTTTTTTAAAAGAAGTTATTGCAGAATTTCAGAAAAACGGAATTAGAACTTCAATTTTTATAGACACAGATTTAAAATTGATAGAAGCTGCAGCACAAACAGGTACAGATAGAATTGAATTATACACAGAACATTTTGCTAGCGAGTTCGAAAAAGGAAATAAAGGAGCTGTAAAATCGTATACAGATGCAGCTGTTTTGGCACATCAATTAGGTTTAGGTATAAATGCTGGTCATGATTTAAGTTTAGACAATATCCAATTTTTTAAAGAGAACATTCCTAATTTAGCTGAGGTTTCTATTGGGCATGCTTTAATTGCAGAGAGTTTGTATTTAGGTTTAGAAAATGTAGTAAGTATGTATTTGCATCGTTTAAAATAAAGGATGTTTATAAACCTTATTCTTAAAAATTTGTAAATTCGCTAAATGACATCTAAAGACAAGTTACTTGCAAATAAAATTTACTTAATTCTTGCTGCCTTGTTTATAGCGTCTTTAGTAACATCTAATTTAATTTTTCAAAAATTTTTTTATTGGTATCCTTTTGATGTTACTATTTTTGGTACAAAATTATTTGAGGTTTCTGTAGGCTTATTACCTTATCCAATCACTTTTTTAATTACTGATATTTTATCAGAAATTTATGGCAAAAGAAAAGCGAATGATGTTGTTATTGCAGGTATTTTCGCTTCATTTTTCTCTTTGTTAATCATTTATATTTCCAAAGAAGTACCAGCTACAAATTGGTCGCCAGTTAATAATGGAATATTTGTAGAAGTTTTTGGTGCAGCACCATTAGCAGTTTTAGCATCAATGATGGCGTACTTATTTGCCCAATTTATAGATATTAGAGTGTATCATTTCTGGAAACAATATACAAAAGGGAAACATCTTTGGTTGCGTAATAATTTTTCTACATTTTCATCACAAATTATAGATACATTAACAGTTTTGTTACTGTTGTGTTCTTTTGGTATTATAGATTGGGGCAATTTTTTAGGTCTTTTAATAAGTGGTGTAATTTTTAAGGTGATAATTGCTTTTCTAGACACACCAATTCTTTACCTTATAGTTTATGCTTTTAGGTATCGATTTAAGCTTAAAGTAAATGAAGAAATTGATGATGCTGTTTTATTGAGTGTTGATAGTGAGGTAGATAAAATAGGTAAAGAATAAAATTGATAAAATTCTGTAATTTTTGATAAAAGTGTTCGTCTAAAAAATCAGAAATTATATAAATGAAGAAAACACTTTTTTTACTGATAGCAATTTTTACTTTTTTACAAGTAAACGCTCAAACATCAATTTTTAATAATTTATTGCAAAAACACGTTTCTGATACTGGAACAGTAGATTATAAATCTTTTAAAGCAGATGCATTAAAACTAGATGCTTATATTGGGTATTTAGAAAAAACATCTCCAGATAATTCTTGGTCAGAAAACAAACAAAAAGCCTTTTGGATTAATGCCTACAATGCTTATACAATCAAATTAATTTTAGAAAACTATCCTTTAAAATCAATAACAGACATTAAACAAAAAGGAAAAACTGCTTGGAAAATTCCTTTTGTAAAAGTAGGAGGTGAGGTTTATACTTTAGATTATATAGAGCACGAAATTTTACGTAAAAAATTATTTGACCCTAAAATACATGTTGGTGTAAATTGCGCATCTGGTTCTTGTCCTAAATTAGGTAATAAAGCGTTTACAGAACAAAATGTGGATGAAGAATTAACACAATTAATGAAAGATTTTGTGAATGATTCAACCAGAAATAAGCTGTCTAAAAAGAAAGTTCAAATTTCATCTATTTTCGATTGGTTTAAAGAAGATTTTACTAAGAGTGGTTCTGTAATAGATTATTTAAATACTTATTCTGATATAGAAATAAATTCTAAAGCTAAAATTAGTTATTTAAAATACGATTGGTCTTTAAACGGAAAATAGACAAGCCATTTTTTGGCATAAATTTTTGAAAACAATTTGTATCTTTCATCTTTTAATTATAAAACCAACATATGTCAAAGTCTTATTATGATGCAGCCGATTTAAGAAAATTCGGAAAAATAACAGAATGGAATGAAGAACTTGGTAACAAGTTTTTTGATTATTATGGTAAAGTTTTTGAAGAAGGAGCACTTACTGCTCGTGAAAAATCTTTAATTGCTTTGGCTGTGGCTCATACAGAACAATGTCCATATTGTATAGATGCTTACACAAAAGATGGTTTGCAAAGAGGAATTACAAAACCAGAAATGATGGAAGCCATTCATGTTGGTGCTGCAATTAAAAGTGGTGCAACTTTAGTACATGGAGTACAAATGATGAATAAAGTGAATAAATTAGAAATGTAAGTAGACTTTAGTTTTATTTTTTAAAGTAAAATTTTAGAGAAAGCTTATTCCGCTTTTTAGTGAAATATATAAATTAATACTCGATAATATTCCGTTAAAAAAAATAAGGTTTTAACTTATTTTAGTAAACTTAATTATAACAAACCAAACCAAGCCAAACTTTACTACGTAAATAGATTAAAGAACCCAAAAAGATACTGAAAAAAGCTAAGCATAAATATGGCTACAAAATCATTAAAAGCAAGAAATAACGATATTGCAAACACTTCTCGTCAAATGGAAATTCTTTCGAACGGAATTTTTGCTAATGGAGAATTACCAACCTTTGCTGCTAAAATAAAAGAAACAAATCAGTTTCCTTTGCGTCCTAAAAAACTAGAGATTTTACAAATCAATTTAGGTTATATGTGCAACCAAGTTTGCGAACACTGTCATGTAGATGCTGGTCCAGATCGTAAAGAAATTATGACTATAGATACCATGAAACAGTGTTTAGAGGTTATAAAAAATACTGGTGCACATACTTTAGATTTAACTGGTGGTGCTCCAGAAATGAATCCTAATTTTAGATGGTTTGTAGAAGAAGCATCAAAAGCAGGAATTAAAGATTTTATTGTACGTTCTAATTTAACAATTATTAGAGCTAATAAAAAATATTACGATTTACCAGAATTCTTTAAAAAGCATAATGTACACGTGGTTTCTTCTATGCCTCATTGGACTCGTGGAAAAACAGATAAACAAAGAGGAAGTGGGGTTTTTGATAAATCTATAAAAGCTTTACAAGAGTTAAATGCAGTAGGTTATGGTATGCCAGATTCTGATTTAAAATTAGATTTAGTGTACAATCCTTCAGGTGCATTTTTACCTGGAGATCAAATGGCTTTAGAAAACGATTTTAAAAAGGCTTTAAAAGCTGATTTTAATATTGATTTTCATAGTTTATTTGCTATTACAAACTTACCTATCAGTCGTTTTTTAGATTATTTAATTGCATCAGAAAATTATGAAGATTATATGTTTGCTTTGGTTGATGCTTACAATCCTGCAGCTGTAGAAAATGTAATGTGTACAAATACACTATCTATCAGTTGGGATGGTTGGTTGTATGATTGCGATTTTAATCAGATGCTAAATTTAAAAGTAAACTCTAAGGTAAAGCACATTTCAGAATATAATGAAGAGTTATTGCAAAATAGAAATATCATCATTAATCAACATTGTTATGGTTGTACTGCAGGTTCAGGTAGTAGTTGTCAAGGGGTTGTAGCTTAAAATTTAAAGAAACAATCCTTGTTGTTTAATTATTGTATTAGTAAAAAATAAGTGTAATTATTGTGAATAACTTATTGTATTTCTAAAAAACGCATTTTTTCAATAACATAATGCGTTTTTTAATCTATGTTTTTGTATTTTGTGCATATCTCGATTTTATCACAAAAAATTAACCAAAACAAAAAAAATCATTTTAAATGAAGCACCTTTATCTGTGGATGTTTTTACTCTTTACAAGTATTAGCATTTCACAAACTAAAATTACGGGTACAATTACCGATAAAAAAACCAAAGAAAAACTCCCTTACGTAAGTATTACCTCATCACCAAAAAACGGAACAGTTTCAGATATTAACGGATTCTACTCCTTAACTGTTCTTAAAGAAAACAAGTTTCTTACTTTCTCTTACTTGGGTTATAAAACTCAAAAAATAGCAATTAACAATCTAACAAACATCAATATTCAATTAGAAGAAGATGAAACTGGTTTAGATGAAATTGTTGTAACAGCTTTGGGTTTAAATAGAAAAACCAAAGAGTTAGGTTATGTTGTACAAGAAATAAAAGCAAAAGATGTTGCTAATGTAAAAACAGTAAATTTTTTAGATAATTTATCTGGTAAATTAGCAGGTGTAACTATATCTCAAGGAGCAACAGGTGTGGGTTCATCTTCAAAAATTACAATTCGAGGTGAGGCTTCTTTCTCTAATAATAATCCGCTTTTTGTTGTAGATGGTACACCAATAAACAATAATTCAGTATTTAATTTTACAAACGAAGCTGCTGCTGGTTTTCAAGAAATTGATTTTGGGAATGGTGCTATGGATGTAAATCCAGATGATATAGAATCTATAACTGTTTTAAAAGGGCCAAGTGCTGCAGCTTTATATGGTACACGTGCATCTAATGGAGTTATTGTTATTAATACTAAAGATGGTAGTAAGAAAAAAGGATTAGGAGTAAGTATAAATTCATCCATAACTTTTGATTCTGCTTTTCGTTTACCTGATTTTCAAAACGAATATGGCCAAGGAAATTCAGGAAATTTTGAATATGTAGATGGTTTAGGTAGTGGAGTAAATGATGTAATTACCTATTCTTGGGGGCCAAAATTAGATGCAGGTAATTTAATTCCTCAATTTGATTCTCCTGTAACTTTAGCAGATGGAACAGTAGTTAGAGGTGGAGATACTTCTTTGTATAATGGTTTGTCGATTACACCAACTTTATTTGAATCTAACCCAGATAATTTAAAAGATTTTTATCAAACAGGGGTTACAACCATTAATAATATAGCTATTAACGATAGTTTTGAAAGAGGCTCTTACAGATTGTCTATTACAGATTTAGATAGTGAGTCTATAATTCCTGGTGTAAATTTAGAACGTAAAACAGCTGCTTTAAAACTAAATTTTAATCCATCAGAAAAAACAAAAATTACAAGTTCAATAAATTATGTAAACTCAAGTTCAGATAATAGACCAGCAAATGGTTATGGTAGTGAAAACGCCAATTATTCTTTAGTAGCTTGGGGACCAAGATCGTTGAATATAGATAACTTGCGCAATTATTGGCAACCAGGTTTAGAGGGTGTACAACAATATTCATTTAACTATACTTATTTCGATAATCCGTTTTTTATTTTAAACGAAAACACAAACTCATTTAATAGAGATCGCGTTTTTGGTAACATTGCCTTACAACATTATTTTACAGATAATTTAAGTATTTCTTTACGTTCAGGGATGGATTTTTCATCAGAAAATAGAGAGTTTAAACGTAATTTTAGTAGCAATCGTTTTAAAAACGGAGCTTATGCAGAGCACGATGTTTTTTACAGAGAAATTAATACAGATTTTTTAATTAATTACAATAATAATTTTGGTGATGTTTCTTTTGATGTTTCATTTGGAGGAAATCGTTTAGACCAAAATGCATCAACCAAACAAACACAAACTACAAATTTGGCTCAGCCAGGTATTTTTAGTTTAAATAATGCAGCTTCGCCTATAGAGGTTTTTGAGTTCGAATCTAAAAAACGAATCAACTCGCTTTACGGAATTGCAAAATTAGGGTATAAAGATTATCTGTTTTTAGATATTACAGGACGTAATGATTGGTCTAGTGCTTTGGCTACACCTTTTTCTGTAGATGGCACATCATTCTTTTATCCTTCAGTATCTACTAGTTTTATTTTATCAAACTACACAGAATTGCCAGAAAATATTTCGTTTGCAAAATTAAGAGCAAGTGTTGCGCAAGTGGGTAATGATACAGATCCTTATCAAACTTCAGGCGCGTTTGTTTCTCAAACAACTTTTAATGGTCAAGCCACTTTTAGCAATCAAGATTTTATACCAAATTCAGATTTAAAACCAGAAATTATAACTTCTTATGAGTTGGGTGCAGATTTGCGTTTCTTTAAAGATCGATTAAATATCGATTTTACATATTATAATGCTACAACAAAAGACCAAATTATTTCTTTACCAATTCCAATTTCTTCAGGTTATAATCAGCAAGTAATTAATGGCGGAAAAGTAAATACAAGTGGTGTAGAAATTATTTTAGGTGGTACACCTATTAGAAATGAAAACTTTAAATGGAATACCACTATTAATTTTGCAAGTAACAAATCTGTAATTAAAGATTTACCTCAAAATGATGGTCGTTTAACTTTAGCTTATAGCAGAATATACGATAGTGCTAATCAAACAGTTTGGTTTCAAGTAGAAGAAGGAGGTCAAATAGGAGATATGTATGGAACAGGTTATGAAAAAAATGCTGATGGAGAATTTTTATTAGATGATGATGGAAGATATATTGCCAATAATGAGTTGATAAAAATTGGGAATTACAATCCAGATTTTACTTTAGGATGGAACAATTCCTTTACCTACAAAAACTGGAATGCAAGCTTTTTGTTTGATTGGAGACAAGGAGGAGAAATTGTATCTAGAACAAGAGCTTTAGGTAATGTTGGTGGTCAATTAGCAGAAACAGCCTACAGACCAGATGCAGGTATTATTGCACAAGGGGTTAATGTAAATACAGGTTTACCAAATACTGTTGCAGTAACTGCAGAAAGTTATTATAGACAGTTTTATGATAGAAATCACGAAGAAAATAATGTGTATGATGCTTCTTTTTTAAAATTACGTCAATTTTCAATTGGTTACGTTTTAGAGTTAAACGAAGGTTTTTTAGGGTTAAAAAACCCGTCTACAATGAACTTTTCTTTTATAGGTAATAACTTATTTGTAATTACAGAAAACCCGCATTTCGATCCAGAGCAAGTTGCTGTACAAGGTAATGGTTTTGTAAGCGGAGTTGAAGATATGAGTTATGCAACTAGCAGAAGTTTAGGTTTTAAAGTAGGTTTTAACTTCTAGTTTTCACTAAGGTGAAAATCGCAATAAAAAATAATACAATGAAAAAAATTATATACATATTCGCAATTTTAGCATTTATAACTACAAGTTGCACCAAAGATTTTGAAGAGATAAATACCAACCCAAATGCTCCAGTTGCTGTACAACCAAGTTTGTTATTAAGACAAGTTATTTACGATTTTGGTGAACAAATGAGTTACGAAGGTTTTGTTGCAGGAGATTTATTAGCACAACATAGAACAGCTTTAGATTTTAATTTATTTGATAGACACGATTTAAAAAGTCCACAATTAGGGGGTAATCCTTGGTCTATTTTTTACGTTAATTTACGTGATAATGAAATCATTTTAAATCAGAGTAGAGAAACAGCTGCTTATGCTGTTTACGAAGGGCCTGCTTTAATTTTAAAAGCATATATGGCTGCTGGTTTAACAGATTTATTTGGTGATGTACCTTATTTTGATGCTTTTAATGGAGTTGATGGTGCTGTTACACCAAAATACGATTTACAAGAAGACATTTATCAAAACGAAAACGGAATTTTAGATAATCTAGACAAAGGTATTGCAGCTATTAACGCTTATACAAGTTCTATTGCTTTAGAAGGTGATATTCTATTTAATGGCGATTTACAATCTTGGATTCAGTTTGCTAATTCTTTAAAAATAAAATATTTAATTCGTATTTCTGATAAGGTTGATGTTTCTGCAGAATTACAAACTTTATTTAATAATGGCAATTACATCAGCACAAATACAGAGAATGCAGTATTCGATTTTACAAATTCAGAACCTAACAGTTTTAGATTAGCGCAATTAAGAGTTGGAGATTTCAATAACTTTGTAATGTCTGAAACTATGGAAGAAATTTTGTTTGATTTAAATGACAATAGAATGTCAACATTTTTTAGAACTTTTGCTAATTCTACAGCAAATGAGTTTAATGGGTTAATTAACGGAATAAACTCATCTACAACTTCTATAGCAATAGCAGATTATTCGCTTGCGGGTACTATTTTTAGAGAAGATACATCTACTTTAGATGCTAATTTTATGACAGCTTGGGAAACCAGCTTTTTATTAGCAGAAGCAGCATTAAAAGGATATATTTCTACAGATGCAGAAACTTTGTATAATTTAGGAGTTGCACAAGCTTTTGAATATTGGAATACAGAATTACCAACAAATTATTTAAATGGTAATGCTAATTATAATGCTGGTACATCACCTTTATCGCAAATTATTACTCAAAAATGGATTGCTGCTGTAATTAATGGTTATGAAGGTTGGGTTGAGTATAGAAGAACAGGTTTTCCTGCATTAAAAGATGTTGCTGCAAGTTTAAATAACGGTTTAATTCCTGCAAGAATGCCTTATCCTGCAGAAGCAGCAACTTTAAATCAAGAGAATTATAGTGTTGCAGAAGCAGCTACAAATGGTAATAGTTTAGATGTAAAAGTTTGGTGGAATGAATAATATGGATGTAATAAATTGGCAATGGCTTTTAGTAATATGTTCAAGTTTAATCATGTTCTTTTTATCGCCACTAGCAAAAACAACAGATGAGTTTTTTAAAGCTGTTCATAAAAAGAAGGCGCCAAATACTTTAGTATTAACAGGTAGTTTAATCATCTCCTGGATTTTTGCAAAAAGCATAACAAATGCAGCAAACCTAGGTTTAGATTATGGTTTGGTTGGTGGTGTAGCCTATGCAGGTTATTATTTGTCTTTTGCAGTTGCTGGTGTTGTTATTTATCAATTAAGGACAAAAGGAAACTATAAAAGCATTCACGAGTTTTTAACCACAAAATTCGGTAAAAAAGCAGTAGCTATTTTTTCTATTTTAATTGCTTTTCGTTTATTTAATGAGGTTTGGAGTAATACTATGGTTATTGGTAATTATTTTGGTGCGCAAGGCAGTACACCTTATTATTGGTCAATTGTTGTTTTTACCTTATTAACCTTAAGTTATGCATTAAAAGGTGGTTTAAGTAGCTCTATATTTACAGATGTAATTCAAATGGTTTTATTTTCTGTTTTACTCATCGTTATTTTAGGAACTATTTTTGCTACAGATGATTTTTCATCCAAAGAAATAATAAATTCAGGAACTTGGAGTTTTGAGCTTGGTTTAAACCTCTTTTTCGCAGCACTTTTACAATCATTTAGTTATCCTTTTCACGATCCTGTTTTAACAGATAGAGGTTTTATTTCTAGTCCTAAAGTTACCAGAAGAAGTTTTTTGTGGGCAGGTCTTTTAGGTGCTTTTTGTATTATCTTTTTTAGTTTTATTGGTATTTATGCACAATCACAAGGCTTAAAAGGGCAAGCTGCTGTAGAAGTGGGTAAAGCATTTGGCGTAGTTATTTTATTGGTTATTAATTTTATAATGATTACTTCTGCAGCATCTACCTTAGATTCTACATTTTCGTCGTTTTCTAAATTGTTAGCAGTAGATTTAAATTTAGGAAAATCTGTTTCTTTTGGTAGAATTGCAATGGTTGCAGTTGCTGTTTTAGGTACAATACCCGTTTTTTTAAATGCAGAAATTCTATCTGCAACTACTATTTCTGGAACTATGGTTATTGGGCTTACACCAATGTTTATTTTCTGGAAATATAAAGTGCCAAAAATTAGCTTTTACTTGTCTATTGGTTGTGGTTTGGTTTTTGGAATCTTATTGGTTTTTAATGCTTTTCCTCAGGCTTTAATTTTTACAGAAGGTAAATATGCAAGTTTACTTTGGGTAAATTTATGGGGAATTTTAAGTTGTATCATTTTATATTTTATTCCTAAATGGATCAAATAACACATAGCTTAGGCAAGCTATCAGGAAAAATGCTGGTTTTTGGAGGTGTTTACAGTAATTTACAAGCTTTAGAGGCTTTAAAACAAATTTCTGAAAAAGAAAACATTGCACCAGAAAACTGTATTTGTACTGGAGATATTGTTGGGTATTGTGCACAACCAGAAGAAGCAGTTCAGCTTTTTAAAATTTGGGGAGCAAAAAGTATTTTAGGTAATGTAGAAATACAACTTAGAGAAAATGCAGAAGATTGTGGTTGCGATTTTAGAGAAGGTTCTAGATGTGATAGTTTTTCGCAACTTTGGTATCCTTATGCACAAAGTAAATTGTCAGAAAATTCATTAAGTTTTATAAAAAAGCTGCCAAATTATATTAACTTTACTTACGCAAATAAAAAAGTGAGTGTTGTTCACGGATCATTTTTTAACGTGTCAGAATTTATTTATAAATCTACAGATTGGGATGTTAAAATACCGAATTTTAAAGCTACAAACAGTAATGTAATAATTTCTGGGCATTGTGGTTTGCCTTTTAATCATCAGCAAGAAAATAAAATTTGGTTAAACCCTGGTGTTATAGGTATGCCTGCAAATGATGGTAATTCTTCTGTTTGGTATGCAATTTTAGATGATGCAAATAATCAGTTTAATTTTACGCACAAAACGTTAACTTATAACTATAAATTAACAAGTAAATTAATGCAAAATGGGGTGTTGCCAGAAGAATATTCTAGAACAATTGTTACAGGAATTTGGGATAATACAGAAATTTTACCAGCCATAGAAAGCGGTTTGCAAGGTTTTGGAATTCAATTATAATCTTATATGAAAAAAATAGTTTTACTTTTCTTAGTAATAAGCTCAGCAACTTTTGGGCAGAAAAAATTAGATAAATTACTTGAAAAATGGAATACTAGAAATGTACCATATATGTCTGTAGAAACTTTGGCTTTACCAAAAACGGATGCAATTTTATTGGATGCTAGAGAAGAAAAAGAGTATAAAGTAAGTCATTTAGAAAATGCAATTTGTGTTGGTTACGATAATTTTAAACTAAAAGAAACAATTGCAAAATTACCAGAAGATAAGAATGCTAAAATTGTCGTTTATTGCTCTTTAGGTATTCGTTCAGAAACAGTAGCGCACAAATTAATTCAGGCAGGTTATACCAATGTTTATAATTTGTATGGTGGAATTTTCGAATGGAAAAATGCCGATTTTCAAGTAATAGATACTTTAGGAAATAACACAGAAAAAGTACATACTTTTAATAAAAATTGGAGCAAGTGGCTAAAAAAAGGAAAGAAAGTTTATGAGTAAAAACTTGCTATTAATATTTACAAGAAACCCAGAATTAGGTAAAGCAAAAACACGTTTAGCAAAAACGGTTGGAGATGAAACTGCCTTAGAAATCTATAAATTCTTACTCCAAAAAACCAGAGATGTTTCATTGCAAGTAAATGCAGATAAAGCTGTTTATTATTCTGTTAAAGTTAGAGAAAATGACATTTGGGATGCTAAAATTTATCAAAAGCATCAACAATTTGGTGAAAATTTAGGAATTAGAATGTTAAACGCTTTTAAAAATGGGTTTGATTTAGGTTACGAAAAAGTAATGATTATTGGTAGTGATTTGTACAATTTATCATCAGAAAATATTGATAATGCTTTTCTTCAATTAGATAATAATGATGTAGTTATTGGGCCTGCAGAAGATGGTGGTTATTATCTTTTAGGAATGAATGCATTACAAGAAAAAGTATTCAAAAATAAAAGTTGGGGAACAGAAACTGTAAGAAAAGATACATTATTAGATTTAAAAAATAAAAAAGTGAAATTATTAGCATTTAAAAACGACATAGATGTATATGAGGATATTATTGATATCCCAGAAATTATGTCAAAGTTTATAAATGTTAAATAATCTCTTATGAAAAAACTATTACTTATTACTTTTTTAAGTCTTTCTTACCTACAAATTAATGCACAATGTGCAGAAACTTTAATGGGTTTTGGTAACAATCCAGACCAAGATTCTTATAATGTTGTTGGTGATGTGACTCTTATTTTAAATACAAATAATACAATTACATTAAATTTAGGAAGTAATTTTAGAACAGCTCCTGGGCCAGATGTTAGAGCTTTTTTGGTAGATTCTAATGGTATTTCTGATGATGTTTTAGCTACAACCTTAATAGCAAATTTAAACCATTTCGAAATTGGTTTAACACAATCTTCAGGCAGACAGAGTTTTACAGTTGCTATACCTAATGGTAAAAATATAGCTGATTTTGATAAAGTATTTTTCTATTGTTTAGATTTCGATCATTTTTGGGATTTAGGAACTTTTACCTCTTTTTCATCAAATAATTGCTCAGTTTTAAATATTGATGAGGTAAAAATTGATAAAATATCTTTTTACCCAAATCCAGCAAAAACCAAGATTCAACTCTCAAATATTGATGCTGTTTCTGTTGAAATACGTATTTTTAATGTTTTAGGAAAACAAGTTTTTCATCAATCTAAAATCACAAATAATAGCATAGATATTTCTTCTTTTAACAAAGGGATTTATTTGGCTAAAATTAATGTTGATGGTAAAACGAAAACACAAAAATTAGTGATACAATAAAAACGTCATTGTTAAAGAAGAACGAATGAAGTAATCTGTTATTTAAAAAGAGATTGCTTCGTAAACTTGCAATGATAAATTAATATAATATGACCAAACAAAATCAATTAAAAGAAACCATCCATTTTTTAACTCAAAAAGGATTAGCAAATCCAGAAATAGGGATTGTTTTAGGAACAGGATTAGGTAAATTAGTTGATGAAATTTCTATAGAAATAGAAATTGCGTATAAAGATATTCCGAATTTTCCAGTGGCAACTGTAGAGTTTCATTCTGGTAAATTAATTTACGGAGAATTATCAGGCAAAAAAGTACTTGTAATGTCTGGTCGTTTTCATTTATATGAAGGTTATACTCCTTGGGAAGTTACTTATGGAATTAGAACTATGCACGGTTTAGGAATCAAAAATTTGCTAATTTCTAATGCTGCAGGTGCAATTAATTTATCTTACAAAAAAGGCGATTTAATGTTGATAGAAGATCATATAAACTTACAAGGTCAATCTCCATTAGCATTTAAAGGGGCAAATACTTTTGGTAATATTTTTGCAGATATGTTAGCACCATATTCAAAAGAAATCAACTCAAAAATTATTGAAGTAGCAAAAACAGAAAATATTCTTTTACATCAAGGAACTTATGCAAGTGTATTAGGTCCTCAATTAGAAACTAGGGCAGAATATAGAATGTTACAAATTTTAGAAGCTGACGCTGTTGGTATGAGTACAGTTCCAGAAGTAATTGTTGCCAAACAACTAAATTTACCTTGTGCTGCAATTTCTGTGTTAACAGACGAATGTGATCCTAAAAACTTACAGCCTGTTAATATTGCAGAAATTATTGCCATTGCTGGTGAAGCTGAACCAAAAATGATTACTTTGTTTAAGGGAGTTATTAAGGTTTTATAATAAATTAGACTTTTCAGGTTTTTAAAATCTGAAATGGCTACATTTTATAATTGTAAGAAATGAACAAATACATAGAAATTATAAAAAACTCGTATTCCAGTTATTGGAATTACCTTAAAAATTCAGTTTTAATGGAACTGAATTGGGAGAATTATTTCTACGGATTAATTATAATTTCATTAATAGTTTGGGGTTTAGAAGCCATTTTTCCTTGGCGAAAAAATCAATCACTATTCAGAAAAGATTTTTGGTTAGATACGTTTTATATGTTCTTTAATTTCTTTCTGTTAAACTTAATTGTGCTTATTGCCTTGTCTAATTCAGCATCAGAATTGTTTAATGATGTTTTGGGGGTTGTAGGTTTATCAATAGCTAATTTTCAACTTTTAGAATTGAATGAATTGCCATTTCTATCTAGAATATTTATCTTTTTTATTGTGGTAGATTTTGTACAATGGTGGACACACAGGTTGCTGCATAGCGTAGAATTTCTATGGAATTTTCACAAAGTACATCATTCTGTAAAACAAATGGGTTTTGCAGCACATTTGCGATATCATTGGATGGAACCTGTGGTTTACAATTCTTTAAAATATATTCCTTTAGCAATTATTGGTGGGTTTTCTGCACAAGATGTAGCTTTTGTACATTTTTTTAACATCACTATTGGGCATTTAAATCATGCAAATATCAATTGGGATTATGGTTGGTTAAAGTATATTTTGAACAACCCAAAAATGCACATTTGGCATCATTCTAGAGAATTGCCAGAAGAACGTAAGTTTGGTGTAAATTTCGGAATTACACTAAGTATTTGGGATTATATTTTTAAAACAAATTACATACCACATTCGGGTAGAGATATTGAGTTGGGTTTTGAGGGAGATGAGAATTTTCCTAAAGGATTT
Source organism: Polaribacter sp. Asnod6-C07 (assembly GCF_045063625.1). Classification (NCBI taxonomy): domain Bacteria; kingdom Pseudomonadati; phylum Bacteroidota; class Flavobacteriia; order Flavobacteriales; family Flavobacteriaceae; genus Polaribacter; species Polaribacter sp. Asnod6-C07. The sequence continues at coordinate 1,840,718 of NZ_JBEFOF010000005.1, forward strand.
ATTCAGCAAGAAATGTATCCTTTAGGTAAAAAAGAGTAAACTTTGTATGATAACTTTTTGGCTTTGAAACTTTGTTACTTTCAAACTTTGTAACAAATATTAACCCAAATGAATCATTGCAAAAACGGCATAATTAATCATATCTTGGTAATTGGCATCTATACCTTCAGAAACTAAAGTTTTTCCTTTATTATCTTCAATTTGTTTTACACGTAAAAGCTTTTGTAAAATTAAATCTGTTAAGCTAGAAACACGCATATCTCTCCAAGCTTCACCATAATCGTGATTTTTATTTAGCATCAGTTCTTTGGTGATTTTAACATGCTTATCATATAAAATTGTAGCCTCTTCTGTGTTTAAATCTGGGTTATCTACCACGCCTTTTTCTAGTTGAATTAAAGCCATAATCGAGTAATTGATAATGCCAATAAATTCAGATTTCTCACCTTCATCTACTTTTCTTACCTCATTTTCTTGTAGTTGACGAATTCTTTGCGCTTTAATAAAGATTTGGTCTGTTAAAGATGGCAAACGTAAAATACGCCAAGCAGAACCATAATCAGACATTTTTTTAATGAATAAACTTCTGCAATTTTCAATTACTGCATCATATTGTTTTGAGGTGTCTTGCATTTTTGTAAAAAAGTATTTTTTCAAAAGTAGTAAATCTTATAGCCTTTTCATTTATTTTTACAATGAAATTATCAAAGGTTAGTAATGAAAAAAATTGTTGTGTTTTGTGGCTCAAGTTTAGGTTTTAATCTTATTTATAAAAATGCAGCCAAAGAATTGGGTAACTATTTTGTAAATCATAACATTGGCTTGGTTTATGGTGGAGGTAAATTAGGGTTGATGGGTGTTATTGCTGATGAAATTCTGGCTAAAAAAGGAGAAGTTATTGGTGTAATTCCTAAGATTTTAGAAAAAGAAGAAGTAATTCATCCAGAAGTAGAAGAAATGATAGTTTGTAAAAATATGAGCGAACGCAAAGTTATTATGAGTAAATTAATTGATGCTTATATTACGCTTCCAGGAGGTTTTGGCACTTTAGATGAGTTGTTTGAAGCCTTAACTTTAGGCCAATTACAAATAGAACAAAAACCTGTAGGTCTTTTAAATATTAATGGTTTTTTTGATGCACTTATTTTGCAATTAGATAAAATGGTAGAAGAAGGTTATTTAAAAGAGGCAAATAGAAAAATGTTAATTATTGGTGATTCTGTAGATGATTTAATGCAAAAGATAAATGCATATAAAGCACCAAAACTTAGTGCTATTATAAATAAAGTAGTCAAATAAAATGACCATAAACTGCAAAGGAAATTTAGTGGATTTATCATCGCCAAAAGTAATGGGGATTTTAAATATAACTCCAGATTCTTTTTTTGACGGAGGAAAATATAAAGACGAAACAGCAATTTTAAATCAGGTTGATAAAATGTTAGCAGAAGGTGCTATTTTTATTGATGTTGGTGCTTATTCTTCTAGACCAGGAGCTGCTCATATTTCTGAAACAGAAGAGTTGCAAAGAATAATTCCTGTTATTGATTTGCTGATAAAAAATTACCCAGAAATTATAATTTCTGTGGATACATTTAGAAGTAAAGTTGCTGAAGCTACTGTAAATTCTGGAGCTGCAATAATTAATGATATTTCTGGTGGAATTATGGATGATAAAATGTTTGGTACAGTTGCCAATTTGCAAGTTCCTTATATTTTAATGCACATGTTAGGTACACCACAAAATATGCAGCAAAATCCTGTTTATGAAGATGTAACTAAAGAAATTATTTCGTTTTTTGCAAAACAAATATTCGAATTGCATCAACTAAAATTAAATGATGTTATTATTGATGTTGGCTTCGGATTTGGAAAAACCATTGCTCATAATTTTAAAATTTTAAGTAATTTAGAACTTTTTAAAAGTTTAGATGCACCAATTTTAGCAGGAATTTCTAGAAAATCGATGTTGTATAAAACCCTAGATATTTCTGCACAAGAAGCTTTAAATGCAACCACTTCTGCAAATACAATTGCTTTATTAAATGGGGCAAATATTTTACGTGTGCACGATGTAAAAGAAGCTGTAGAAGCTGTAAAAATTGTTGAACAACTAAAATAAGTTAAATAGTAAACTATAATTTTAATTTTTTACAAAAATTGTTTTAAAATGAATGAAAGCTTAGAAAATTTACCACTTTATATTAAGGCTGAACAAATTAACGAATTGGTTAGCAAGGTAGCTGATTTAATTGAAGAATGTGATGAAGATGCTGATGCAGAAAAAAAAATGATGCAGTACTTTAAAGAATACTTAACAAATAGTTCAAGGTTGATACCCGCAAAAATAGCTGGTGTTTATGATGAAGAAATATTGTATGATATTAAAATGGAAACTGCTACTATTATTCGAAGAGAAGCTCGTTACATTTTAGCATATACAACTAGTTTAAAAGAGTTAAGTTTTAAAGATGTTGATTATTTAAAACTTATTAGAGATGAAATTGAAGAATTTAGAATACTATTTGCAGAGTGGGTCAAGACATTTAATAAGCAGAATTATAAAATTGATGGATGGGGTTTATTTAATCCTCCAGGCGTAAATATTGATGATTATGATATTGAAGACGATTTACCATTCGATAATCCGTTTGATGATGATGACTTTTAAAAAAAAAACTTCTTTCTAGTGATTTCTCCACAAGGTTAAAATTACAGTAAAATAAAAAAAAGACTCCCAAAATGAGAGTCTTTAAGTTTTTAATAAAGAAATAAAATTACAAAGCTTTTAACCAAGCATCTCTTAATTTTTTCTTCGGATTTGATTCTGGTAATTCTTCAATTACTAAATTTTCAATTTCAGTAGTACCTTTTACAAAATCACTTTCTAGTTTTACATTTTCTCCATTTCTAATCACTTCAAAAGTAATTTTATCTCCTTCTTTCCATTGTAAAGATTGTCCTATAAAAGTTCTAATGTTTTGCAAGTTAATATCAGTACCATTTACCGATTTTAAAACATCACCAGATTTTACACCCAAAGCTGCTAAAGCCGTGTTTTTTCTATTGGTAAAAAAGATTTCTTGTTTTTGATTAGCTGAGATAAAAATTTGTCTGTTACTGTCTAAAAAGTAACCAGCATCAATGTTTTCTTTTTTCTTAACAATACCAACTTTGGCTAACAAAGCATCGTAATCAATAGCAACATTTCCTGTTAAATGCTTATCGAAAAAAGTGCCAATAGAAGGATAGGTCATGGCTACAATTTCATCTAAAATTTCATCATCTTTAAAAGGTTTATTCTGTCCGAATTTATTCGATAAATCTTTCATTAAATCACGAACCCCATATTTACCTTCACTTTCTTCGCGCAATAAAATATCTAAAGACATCCCAATTAAAGCTCCTTTTTGATAAACGTTTCCATAGTTTTTGGCATACTTATCTTCTAAGATGTTTTTACTCATTTTGGTAAAAGACATGGTATCATTATAACGCATAGAGCTCGCAATTTTGCCTTTCATTTCATCAATAAATTCTTGCTCAGAAATTAAGCCTTGGTTTACTTGAAATAAGTTGGCAAAATATTCAGTAATTCCTTCGTACATCCATAAATGTTGAGACATATTTGGTGTATTAAAATCAAAAGAATGTATTTCTTCAGAATGTACAGACAATGGAGTAACAATATGAAAAAACTCGTGAGAAACAGTTCCGTTAATCATTCCATTTGTCAATTGTTCTTTGCTATACGTTTCTGGGAAAACTACTGTTGTAGATGATAAATGTTCTAAAGCACCAAAACTTTGCCAGTTGTACACTTTTGGGTCGAATAAATACACTAGAATATTGTATTCATTGGTTGTAGAAAAACCTTCTAAGAAATTGGTTTGTGCTTCAACCATTTTCTTTAAATCTGCTTCCATATCTTTAGCATTATGTATATTATTTGGCGAATACACAGCTAAAGAAACAGCAACACCATTTACTGTAAAGTTTACCGTGTTTAAAGGTGCATACATAATTGGGTTGTCTGATATTTCATCATATCTAGAAGCATAAAATACATCTTTTGTGTTGTTTTCTTTAGTAATGTTTTTATTGATTAAAGAAGAAGTTTCATACAAATTCTCTGGATGATTTATGGTTAAATTATAAGGCATTTCTTTATTGCCTTTAAAATAACCCACAAAACCTGGTAAGTTTAAAAAGAAATTTTTGTCAGCTTCAATATTGGTTCCTGCCATTACATAAATGCCGTGTTTTTTTTCAGAATCGAAAGTATCATCTACCCAATAAGAAATTTTGTCAAGTTTTTGAGCTTCATTTATTTGCCAAGAATTTGGGTCTAATTTGCTTACAGTAAGTTCGTTTCCATCATAATCAAAGGCTTTTAAATCAGAAACAAATTGGCCATAATCACTCATTGCATAAGTACCTGGTACAATTGCAGGAATTTGGTATACGATAGATCTTTGGTTGATTTTACTTGGGTTTACTTCCACTTTTATTTTATCATCAAAAATATTGTTCAAGTCCATAGAAACCTGAATCGTGTTGTCTTTTTTGTTGATGTTAGAAGTTGCACAACTGCCTAAAAATGCAATAGTAATTGCAAAAAATAGTATTTTTTTCATTTATAAAGTTTATTGATTCTTGCAAAAGTATTAGATTTCTTATGTATTTAGTCACTTATTTAACAAAAATTTTGGCAACTTGTAATTTATAAAAGAAAGCATATCGTAATCCATTTTAAAACCCGTATTTTTGCAAAATATGCAAGAAACGAATAGACATCAATTAACAGACTGGTTACCAACTACAAACAAGGAAGTAAAAATCCGTGGTTGGGAACAATTGGACGTTATTTTATTTAGTGGAGATGCTTATGTAGATCATCCATCATTTGGGCCAGCCGTAATTGGACGAATTTTAGAAAGTTATGGCTTAAAAGTGGCAATTGTACCACAACCAAGTGTAAATGATAATCTGCAAGATTTTGAGAAACTAGGCAAACCAAGATTGTTTTTTGCAGCAACTGGTGGTTGTATGGATCCTATGGTTTCAAATTACACAGCTAGTAAAAAAAGAAGAGATAAAGATGCTTATACACCCAATGGAGATAAGGGTTTTAGACCAGATTATGCAACTTCTGTATATTCTAAAATATTAAAAGAAAAATTTCCAGATGTACCTGTTTTAATTGGCGGTATTGAAGCTTCTTTAAGACGTGTAACGCATTACGATTATTGGTCTGATAAGCTGTTGCCAACTATTTTAGAAACTTCTAAAGCAGATATGTTGGTATATGGTATGGGTGAACAACCTTTGCGTGAAATTGTTCAATTATTGCAAAAAGGTGTGCCCTTTTCGAGTTTAAAAAACATTAAACAAACAGCTGTTTTAATTGATGAGAAACAAGAGAAAATTCCTGTAATTAATGATTGGGAAGATGTTACTATTAATTCTCATAAAGCTTGTTTAGCTGATAAAAAGACTTTTGCTTCTAACTTTAAAACGATTGAACAAGAATCGAATAAACTTAAAGCGAGAAGAATTCTACAAGAGGTTGAAGGAAAAATGTTGGTGATTAATCCACCTTTTCCTACAATGACAGAAAAAGAAATTGATGGTTCTTTTGATTTGCCTTTTACACGTTTACCACATCCGAAATATAACAAAAGAGGACCAATACCTGCTTTTGAAATGATAAAATTTTCTATCAATATTCATAGAGGATGTTTTGGTGGATGTAGTTTTTGTACCATTTCTGCACATCAAGGAAAATTTATTGCAAGTAGAAGCCAAGAATCTGTTTTAAAAGAAGTAGATAAGGTTGCAAATATGCCCGATTTTAAAGGGTATTTGTCTGATATTGGTGGACCTTCTGCAAATATGTATCAGATGAAAGGTAAAGTGCAATCTATTTGCGATAAATGTGTTGCGCCAAGTTGTATTTCGCCTGTAATTTGTTCTAATTTAGATACTTCTCACAAGCCATTAACAGAGTTATATCAAGCAGTTGATAAACATCCGAAGATTAAAAAGTCTTTTATTGGTAGTGGAATTCGTCATGATATGTTAGTGCCAGAGTTCAACAAAAATGCAGACCCAAAAGAGTTGGATGCGTATACAGAAGAGGTAATGACTAAGCACGTTTCTGGAAGATTAAAAGTAGCACCAGAACATACTTCTGACCCAGTTTTAAAGTTGATGCGTAAACCTTCTTTTACGTATTTTCATAAGTTTAAAGAGCGTTTTGACAGAATAAATATCAAGAAGAAATTAAACCTACAATTGATTCCTTATTTTATTTCTAGTCACCCAGCAAGTGAAGTGGAAGATATGGCAAACTTGGCTGCTGAAACCAAAAATATGGGCTTTCAGTTAGAGCAAGTACAAGGTTTTACACCAACTCCAATGACGGTTGCTACTGTTATTTATTATTCAGGCTATCATCCTTATACTTTAAAGCCTACAAAAACTCCCAAGACAAAAAAGGAGAAAGAAGACCAACATAAATTTTTCTTTTGGTATAAAAAAGAAAATAAAGATTGGATTAAAAACACTTTAAATAAAGTGGGTAGACAAGATTTGCTAAAAGTACTTTTACCAGAAACCAATTCTTGGCAAAAAAACAAAAAAGCAAAAGCTGCTAAAAACACTTTTGATGATGCTGTGCCTTTTAACAGAAGAAAGAAAAAAGTAACTAGAAGTTCTTCTAAAAAGAGAAGGAGGTAGAAATTACATTAAATTCAATAAATCGAAATTTGTTTAGTGCCTCTAAAATTAATAATTATAATTAATTGGTTTTGTAAATCAACTCGATAAATGATATAATTATTTTTATCGACAAAACCTTTGTGTAAGTTATTATGTTTTGAAGTTTTTGGACAGATTTTAGGATAAACACTAATTTTAACTAAAAGGTCTTTTAAATTATTTTCGAGCTTTAGAATTTCTAAAATTGTCCATTCTTCTTCTAAATAATTTATAACTTTTTCTAAGCCTTCATCAGCTTTTGGAGTCCAAAGAATTTTTAGTGCCATTTTTTAAAACGATTCATTACTTTATCGTTTTCTATAAGATTGCCTTTGTTAGCTTGGTCTATACCTATTTTAATGTCTTCTTTTTCTTCTTTTGATAATTCTGTCCACCAATCTTGTGTTTCTTCTGAAGCATTATTTGGATAAGATAATTTCTCTGTAATTGTTTCTGAAACCATAGCTGTTTTTTTGTTATCAATAATATATTCTGTACTTAGAGGAGTGTGTTCAATTTGCTCAATAATTTTTATTTCATCTTTATTAAATTTACTTAATAAAAGGAGAAATTTAGCGTAAGCTTCATCTTTGATATTTAATTGAATTCTTTTCATAAAACCGAATTTATCAAATATACAAAAAGGTTTTGATTTGCCTTAAATGAGTAAAATCAAATTAAAGTTACTCAACTTAAAATTAGTTCTTTATCAAAAATAAATGAAAGAAAATGAATTTTTATTCTTTTACCTCTGTGTATCCAGGTAAACCATGTAAACATTTTATAATTTGGTTTCCTCCTGGTTCACCTGCGTGATAATGATAACCTCTTTCATCATCAAAATGCCCTCCACATTCGTCTAAATTTGTAGGTTTATTTCCGTTTTTATCTAACAAAGCGTAAATTCCAAAACCATCTATAGCATAACCAATCAGTTCTGAATGTGTATTGGTTTGTTCAATCTTTTTAGTAGAACCAGTAACTGCATGATAATGATAACCTCCATGAGGATTTACATGGCCTCCATGATCGTCTAAAGGTGCAATTGTATGTGCTGCTAAAATTGCGTGAGTTGGTGCAGGTGGATCGTATTTTACACCATTAAAGGCAACTCCAATTCCACCTCCTCCAAAACTTTGTGTGGTGTTTAAATATTTAGGAGTTACAGGTATAGTATAGGTAGTTACTTGGTCTTTAAAATATTCTGGTAAACATTCTACACAATAATTATTGTATGCTTCATCAACATCTGGTTTTGCTGCTGCTAAACAACCTTCTTCTGTATCTGTAACCCTAATAGTACCATCTTCTCTATACACTTTCCATTTATCATCACTATAAAATTCATCTAGATTTGCTATAAAATGCCCAGAAACATCATAAACTTTATCATCTTTAAACCAAATACCAGCTTTTTCCATTCCATCATCTATATGTCTTGGACACCAAGGCCCCATTTGATGTTCTGTTGCTATAGAATTGGTTTTAAAAACATAACAAAGAGTTTCAATTCCGTTTAAATTGATGGTCTTTTTCTCAATATCACCAATAATGTTTTCTGAAATAAAATAATTTGTATTTACAGGTATTACTTTTACTGTTGTATTAATTTCTGCTGATAAATCAGTTGGTGTGTTTTCTCTTCTTGGTGGTCTATTTTCTTGATTTTTTAGTGCAGATGAAAGTTCATCAGTAGATAAAAAACCATCAGAATTAGTATCAATTTTTGAAAAATCATCAGCTAATGGACCTCTTGTTTCATTTTCAGATAACTTACCATCTTTATTACTGTCCATTTCAGTAATTAGTTGAATAACACTTGGTCTTCCTTCTCTTTGTTCTTCTTGTTGGTTTTCGTTTTTATTTGAAGATTTACAAGCAATAAAAAGTAAAACAGATAAAATTATATATGCAATATTTTTCATAATCAGTTTCTTATTTTAGAATGATGAGTTATCGTTAATTTTTATAAAAATAACTTTTAGAATTTATAACTTTAGATTCTTAATCAGGAAAAAACTTGCGGTAAAAGTTAAAAATTACTCAGGTAAAACCGTTAGATGAATTTTTAAAATACTTTCGTTTACATAATCAGCATCAGCAGTAAAAGCTTTTACAATTAGCATGGTGTTTTGACCAATAAATTCTTTATCTATTTTAAAGTTAAATCTATTAGAATCTTGTTTTATCTTTAATTTACCTGCAAAATGTGCTATTTGATATTCAATTTTTCTGTCTTTAGGATCATTTGCTTCTACTAATAATTCGTAATCATCACCAACTTTTAGAACTGGTTTTTTCTTATTTGTAGTATCAGATTTAGACCAGGAAGTACCTAAATTATCAGAAATTTTTTTGATAGAGATAAAATAATCATCTACTAAATTTTCTTTATTGTTATAGATAGTAATGGCATTTTTTAAATCCATTACAATACCAGAAAGCAAATTCTCTTGGCTTTGTATCAAGTTATTGCCACTATTGATGGTTTTTCTAAATTGCCCAACTTCTTTAAAAAATACTTGAAACCTTTTTTTATCAAACAAAACAGGTAAGAATTCTTTCCAGTTTTCTTCAATAACTAAAGCTAAGTCTTCGAAATCGGCATAGAAAATAATTCTTTTTTCAAACAAAAAGCCATCATTTTTGTTTTTTGCATTGGTTCTTTTTGCAAACCATTTTTCTGATATTTCTTTAGAAATATTATAATCGCTTTTATCTTCATCACCAAGAACATCAATAATTAATTGCCTTAACGTATTTTCATATTGTATAGTCATGTAATAAAATTGAATTTTTAAGAAAAATAATCAGTTAAAACAAATATACAAAAAGGCTTTTATTTTTCTACAGCAATCATCATATGAGGACTAAAAGGTAACAAATATTCATCATTCTGTGTAAGATGTTGTAAAGCTTTTAAAGTTTTAGATTTCTTTTTATCGAGCATATTTGCAAAGTATTCATTGTCTAGCCAAATCATGCCTTCTACAGCAAATAAGTTAATGAACTTTAATTCTTGTTCTAAAAACTCAGCTTTTAAATCTTGTGGTTTATGATAAAATGCATCTGCTAATAAAAAAGGAAAATCTTTTGGAGTATTATGAATTCCTGAGGTTAATTCTTCTTTGCACATTTCAAAAAATGAATTGGCGTGAATCATTCCATTCATTAAACCCACAACAGTAGAGGCAGTTGCGTTTATGGCAAAACCTAAAACAATTCCGCCTTTTTTTAATACACGTTTTGCTTCAAGTATGGTTGCTATTCTATCTTCTCTTTTTTGCAAATGATACAAAGGCCCATGTAAAATAACCAAATCTGCAGTATCATTTTTATAAGGTAATTTCTGAGCAATTCCTTTGGTAACCGAAAATGGATTTTTTAGTTTTTTTGCTCTTTTTTCGGCTAATTTTATATGTTTTGCAACAGGTTCTATTAAGTGTACTTTATGATTTTGTTGCGCTAACCATTCTGAGTATTTTCCTGTTCCACCACCAACATCAATTATAGTAATATTTGGTTTAGAAATGTGCTGTTTTATAAGTTCTTTAATACGTTCAAACTCAAAAATACCCATTCCTTTTTCTAGGCGAGTTTCTTCTGAAGCTTTGTTGTAAAAATCTTCGAGCTCTTTATTGATAAGTGATTTGTTTTTCATCAAAAAAAATAAAAATCAAATGTAAACTAATATTTTGAATGTTAAATAAAACAACCGTTCGCAATTAATTATTATTTTAGTGCAACTAACCTATTGCAGTCTTATGAAATCTATCAAACACCTTTTTGCTTTTCTATTTACTTTTGTTTTATTCCAAAATTTAGTGGCCCAAGATTATTATTTTAAAGATAAAGCCCCTTTTAATTCCGAAATTCCTACTCCAGAAGAATTTTTAGGATATGGAATAGGAGAACACCATACAAGGCACGATTTAATTGTGGCTTATTTAACAAAGTTGGCAGAGGTTTCTGACAGAGCATCCATAGAAATTTACGGTAAAACCCATGAAAAAAGAAAATTAGTAATGTTTGCGGTTTCTTTACCAAAAAACTTACAAAATTTAGCAACAATAAAATCTGAACATTTAAAATTTGTTGATACAGAGACCAATGTTAAAAATTATGATGATGTACCTGTAATTATTCAATTAGGGTATAATGTACATGGAAATGAGCCTTCGAGTTCTGAAGCAGCTTTACTTGCAGCATATACTTTGGTGGCATCTAACAATCCAGAAGTATTAAATTATTTAGAAAAGTCAGTTATTTTTATAGATCCAACAATTAATCCTGATGGAAGAGATAGACACACACAATGGGCGAATCAATATCAAGCTAAAAATTTGGTTTCAGATAATGTAGATGCAGAGCATACAGAAGGTTGGCCAAGAGGAAGAACAAATCATTATTGGTTCGATTTAAATAGAGATTGGTTATTGGCTGTACATCCAGAGAGTAAATCAAAATTAAAATGGATGCATTCTTGGTATCCAAATGTAGTGACCGATTTTCATGAAATGGGTACAAATAGTCATCACTTTTTTGAGCCAATGAAACCTATTGGTTCTTGGGATCCTATTATGCCTAAAGAAAATTACGAAGATTTAAACAACTTATTTGCAAAGTATTTTGTTAAGGCTTTAGATGATGTGGGTTCTTTATATTATACCAAAGAATCTTTTGATGGTACATATCCTGGTTATGGTTCTTCTTATCCAGATTTACAAGGAGGTTTGGCTTTATTGTTTGAGCAAGCTAGTTCTAGAGGTCATGTTCAAGATACAGATTATGGAAAAATTACGTTTTCGTTTACCATCAGAAATCAATACATATCTACGTTTGCAACCATAAAAGCAGCTGTAGAAAACAAAGCTTTTTTAAGAAAATATCAACAAGACTTTTTTAAATCTGCAGTTACTAAAAAAGCAAAATCTGGTTTGGCTGGCTACGAGTTTCAAGAAAAATATGATAAAAACAGAGCCAAAGATTTTATAGAACAATTGTTAACGCATAAAATTAAAGTGTACAAAAGCGGAGATACTTACACTGTGCCTTTAAAACAGCCACAACATAGAATGGTGCAAACCATGTTTGAGACTTATAGCAAGTATAGAGATAGTGTTTTTTATGATGCTTCAGCTTGGAGTTTAGCCAATTTTTACAATATAAAATACCAAGGTAAAAAATCGGTAAGTTTAGGAGAAGAAATTACAAATACAGAAAATTTAATTCAAAACCCAAAAATAATAAAAGCAAATTATGCTTATATGATTGATTGGGATGATTACAATACACCAGCAGCATTATATTATTTGCAAACCAAAGGATTAACTGTTGCTTCTGCTTTTAAACCATTTTCGATTGCTACATCAGAAGGTGATAAAAGTTTTAATTATGGTAGTTTATTGATTCCTGTAAGTAAACAAAAAAAATCTACTGAAGAAGTTTTTAAGATTATAGCTGAAGCACAAGAAAAATTTGAAATTCCTGTTTTTGGAACAAACAGCGGATTTAGTTTAAAAGGAATTGACTTAGGGAGTAATAATTTTAGAGTTTTAGAAAAACCTAAAGTAGCTTTATTAATTGGAGAAGGAACTAATTCTTACGAAGCTGGTGAGGTTTGGCATTTATTAGATACTAGAATTCATATGCCAATTACTAAAATTAGAATGAGCAATTACAGAAGAGCCAATTTAGACAAATACAATACTTTGGTGATGGTTTCTGGAAGTTATAATGAGTTAGATTCCATCCAAAGAAATAAATTAAAAGATTGGGCAGCTAAAGGAAATACTTTAATTACAATTGCAGGTGGCTCTAAATGGTTGATTGATAAAAAAATGGTGAAAGAAAGTTTAACCAAAAAACCAAAGTCTAAAGATAAAGACAAAAAAGAAGTTAAAAGAATGCCTTATGTGGATGCTTCTGAAAATGCTGGAAAAGAAAGAGTAGGAGGTGCTATTTTTGAGGTAGATTTAGATGTAACTCATCCTTTAGGATTTGGCTATAGATCAACTAAATTGCCAGTTTATAAAAACAATATGGTGTTTTTGGCCCCAAGCAAAAGTGCTTATGCAACAGTTGCTAAATATTCTAAAAATCCACATATAGATGGCTTTGTATCTAAAAATAACTTAGATAATTTTATTAAACCTTCTGCTTCTTTATTAGTAAGTCCTTTAGGTAGAGGTAGAGCAATATTATTTGCTGATAATCCTAATTTTAGAGGTGCTTGGTATGGAACAAACAAACTGTTTTTAAATGCTTTGTTTTTTGGTGCTGAAATTAGAGTGCCTAGGTAATAATAAGTGGTATTATTTGTATAAAAAAAGAGCGTTCGTAATACGAACGCTCTTTTTTATTTTAGAATATTTAGCTTTATGCTTTTAAATATTTATTAAAGAAATCAATAGTTCTTTTCCAAGATAAATCTGCAGCTTCTTTATCAAATCTTGGAGTTGTATTGTTGTGAAATCCGTGGTTTGCATTCGGATAAAAATGAGCTGTATGTGGTATGTTATTGGCTTTTAAAACTTTCTCAAAAGCTGGCCAACCCGCATTTACTCTTTTGTCTAATTCACCATATTGTAATAATAATGGTGCTTTTATTTGTGCAGCCATTTCATCATCAGGTTGTCTACCATAATAAGGTACTGCAGCACCTAATTCTGATACTTGCACAGCCATCATATTAGAAATCCAACCTCCAAAACAAAAACCAACAACACCTACTTTACCAGTACAATTTTTATGATTTTTTACATAATTATAAGCAGCAATAAAGTCTTCTAGCATTTCTAAACGATCTCTTTTTCTTTGCATTGCTCTACCTTCATCATCATTACCTGGGTAACCACCTAAAGGTGTTAAAGCATCTGGAGCTAAAGAAATATATCCTTCTAAAGCTGTTCTTTTGCCTACATCTTTTATATACGGATTTAAACCTCGATTTTCATGAACAACAATAACTCCTGGAAGTTTACCTTTAGTTTCTGCTGGCATAGAAAGTAAACCATCAATTTTTAATCCGCCTTTAGGCGAATCATAAGTTATCATTTTAGAATCTATTCTTGGATCATCATCTTGAACTATAATAGAATCGATATAATTTGGAGAAACAAAACTCAGCAAAGCAGGCAAAGTAATAGCGCCAACTGCATATAAAGAAAGTTTTTCTAAAAATTGTTTTCTTGTAAGTTTATTGTGTGCGTAATCATCATACAAATCAAATACTTCTTGACTTATATCTTCTTTTTTTAGTTCAATCATAATAGAGAATAGTTTATTAGAAATTTATCCCCAAGATAATTAAAAATTGATGATTTATTTTGTTAAATTAATTGCAAACTTTGCAGTCTTCTTTTTCTTGAATTTCACCAACTAAATTACCTTTTTCATTCATTACAAAACCACAACAATCCATAAAACCTTGTGCAATTAATTTTCTTGCTCGTTGAATTTGCGATTTTGTTGTAGGTAAACTTTGTTTTAATTGATGTGCAACTTCTTGCTGTTTTAATCCTTTTATATCAGATAAAAATAAAGGATCTCTATATTTTTTAGGCAAGTGTTTTAATATACCTCGCAAGCAATCTTGTTCTGTATGTGTGTTTTCTAAGATTTCAGTTTCGGCTTCAAAATTGGCAACTTCAAAGGTTTGATTAGTGCTTTTCCAATAATCTAAAATCGAATTTCTAGCCACAGTAAAACACCAAGATTTTAATTTAGTGATGTCTTTTAAAGTATGAAGTTTGGTGTGGATTTTTATAAAAGTATCCTGCAAAATATCTTCAGCAATAGTGGTATCTTTTACCTTGCTGATGATAAATCGTTTTAAATCCTGAGAATAATTTGTCCAAACTTGTTTGGTAGTCATTGTTTTTATTTTAAAAAAGTCATTTCAACTTTATAAAGAAATCTAATGTAGAAGGTTCTTTATAAAGTCGAAATAACAGTGTAAAACTAACAGTTACAATTTGTACAAGTACAGCTTGTACAAGTGCAATTCTTACAATCTCCAGTTACACAGCCTTTGCAATTACAAGTACATTCGTTTTTATATTTCATAATTTTTGTTTTAATGTTCATCTAATAGACAGTAAAACTTTAAAAAAGATGCATTAAATTAAAAATATTTTTTTAGTTCTTTTCTAATCGTCATTATTTTGATAGGTGAAACATCTGCACCTCCTGTATTTCCTTTAGGAACCCAAATTAATGTAAATAGGAGAGAAGCTATTAATCTAATAATTTGACCAATACTTTCTTTGATGTTTTTAGTCTTTATGCCAAAAATCAACATCCAATAATGACTAATTGTATGTCTAATTAAATGTTTCTGCCCTAAAATATGTGCATTTTCTAAATGATAAAAAGAAGCTTCAAAATTTTGTAGTTTTAAAGCCTGTTTACCTAATTTTAGTTGATGATAATATGCCGTTTTTAAATTTTGATTATCCATTTTGTTTTAAAAATAGACGAGTTATCATCAAAAAAGATGCATTATTTAGATCTTGAACCTACAAATTGATCAGATTTTACTTTAAATAATACATTAAAAGTGGTTAAACTTCCATAAATTCTGGTGATATATTGTTGCAAATCAATTTTATCTTGATCGTCTAAGGTCTTGCTTGAGTTAATTTTTTGCTCCATAACACGAATTCGATCTCTAACCATTACAATCTTATGAAAAAACGTATCAATAGGTATTTCTTTATCTGCTAAATTAGAATCTGCTGATCTAAAAATTAAAGTTCCTTTTTTCCATCTGTCTGCAATTGGTGCTATTTCTGTAACATCGCTCCATTTTTGTAATAAACTTTTGAGTGATTTTTCAACTTCGTAAAAACTAATCGTATCAACTTCATCTTCTACAGCTTCAATTACTTCAAAATCGCTGTCAATAGCTATGGTTTCTAATCCGTCTTTTATAAAAGTTACCCAATAATGTTTGCTGGTAACGTTTGTAACAACTCCTGTTCCATATGTTGCGTGTTCTATTCTTGAACCTATTCCTAATAATTTCATTATGTATTTAATTTTTAAGGAAAGATAAATAACTTATCAATTCTATAAAATTATTTTATTTTCAATAATTATTGAAAGTTTAGAAATAAGTTGTATATTTGATGTATGGAATTAGAAGATGCAAAATTAAAATATATTCATACTTGGGGAAGTTTAGCTACTTCTTGGGGAGTTAATAAAACAATGGCTCAAGTACATGCGTTATTATTAGTTTCTACAAAGCCTTTGTCTGCAGAAGATATTATGGAAACTTTACAGATTTCTAGAGGTAATGTAAATATGAATGTTAGAGCTTTAATTGATTGGGGAATTGTACAAAAAGAATTGGTAATTGGTGAACGAAAAGAATTTTTTATTGCCACCAAAGATATTTGGGAATTGTTTAAACAAATCACCAAAGAACGTAAAAGAAGAGAAGTAGAGCCTGTTTTAAAAGTTTTAGCTGATTTGCAAGAAATCGAAGACGATTCTGAAGAAGCTCTAGAATTTAAAAAGGTTTTAAACGATTTATCTAAAGTAACCACAACTGTAAATAATATTTTAGACAAAACGATTAAAGCTGATGAACACTGGCTTTTATCAAACTTTACCAAAATTGTAAAAAAGTAAAAAAATTTGATTATAAACTTTCAATAATTTCTGAAAGTTTTAAAAATAAATTATATTATGAAAATAAATATCTCAATAATGATTTGGATTAATAGGGTTTTAATGGTTCCTTTTTTAATCTCTCTTTTAATTTCAATTCTAGATTCAAGCTACCTATTCTATTCATTATATATTGCTTTTGCATTAGGTTGCTTTCAGGTTTTTTCGTCATTAATAACATTGTTTTACCGTAAGAAATTAAATAATTTTAAGCTTATACTTATATATTTATTATCTGTTGTATTATATTTTTTTGGTGTTTTTTTATTCTTTGAGTTAGAAAAGCACATTCCAATTAAAAATGTAGTTATTATAATCTTTTGGATTTCTCCAATTCCTTTATCAGTATTTTGGACATATATTCTGGAATCCATAAAAAAAGAAATATGAGCCAATTCACTTACATATTCTATATTTTAATATCTAGTTTAATTGTAATTTTTGTTGGAGATTTCTGCTACAGAAATGGCAAAATATACATTTTAAGTTATTTTCCTAATGATATAAATTTTGGAAATGGAATCAATAAACTATTAAGAATTGCTTACTATTTATTAAACCTAGGTTTGGCTATTTGGAGTTTACATTCAATGTCTGAAATTGAAACCACAAAAGAAATGATTTTAGAAATTTCAGCAAGATTAAGTTACATTTTACTCATTATAGCAAGTTTGCATTTTATCAACATATACTCAGTGTATTTAATTCATAAACATTATAAAAAGTAACAAAATGAAAATTAATTTACAAGAAAACTGGAAAAGAATAAGAGTGCACTTTAGTAAATCGATTGGACAAAATATGCATATTTCTATTGCATCTGTAAATAAAGATAATCAACCTACAATTACTCCAATAGGATCTTTGTTTTTGAATGATAATCAAACAGGTTTTTATTTTGAAAAGTTTGCTGCGAAACTAAATATAAATTCAAAAGTAAATAAAAAGATTTGTGTTTTGGCAGTGAATAGTAGTAAATGGTTTTGGTTTAAATCTCTTTTTAAAATGAATTTCTCTGAATATCCTGCTGTAAAATTATATGGTGAATTAGGGAAGAAAAGACCAGCTACAAAAAATGAATATAATGCTTTCCAAAAAAGAATTAAGCAAACAAAAATGTTAAAAGGCAGTAGATATTTATGGAAGGATATGAATGTAGTTAGGGAAATTAAATTTACAAAAGGAGAGAAAATTAACTTAGGAAAAATGACTAAAGAACTTTAAAATTAATATTAAATTCAATAATTATGAGCACTTCATTAGAATTAATCGCGTACATCATTTATTTACCAATAGCAATAGGTTTAACAACAATGGTATCAGAGCATTTGTTTAAAAATAGTAAGATTTTTATGTTAGATATTTTTGGTCAGAAAATAGAAATTGCAATGGCAACTAATAAATTATTTAAAATAGGTTTTTATCTATTAAATATCGGGTTTGCATTGAGAATAATAAAAATTTCTAGTTTAATAGATTATAAAGATTTAGTTGAAACTTTAAGTGGTAAAATAGGTGGATTCTCTATTTACTTAGGTATAGTTATGATTGCTTTTATACTTTTCTTTTTAAAAGGTAGAAAAGCAAGCAAAGAGAATAATATGAAGATGAAAAAAGAAATGGTTTAGTTTTAAACCCCTTCAGGTTTTTAAAACCTGAAGGGGTTAATTTGTAAATTTCTTTTTACAAAGACTTTAAAAGTTTAGTGATTTTTAAAATAAATATTTAAAGGTATTACCTTTTACATATTCCTTCTATATTGCCCACCAACTTTAAACAAAGCATCAGTAATTTGTCCTAAAGAACAAACTTTAGTAGCTTCCATTAATTTATCAAACAAATTTTCGTTCTGAATGGCAGCTTCTTGTAAAATTCTTAATTGATGCTCAACTTCTGTTTTATGAATCGCATTAAGATTCTCTTTCGTTTTAATTTGATATTGCTTTTCTGTTTCAGTAGCACGAATCACTTCAGCAGGTAAAACTGTAGGCGAACCTTTAGAACTTAAAAACGTGTTTACGCCAATAATAGGAAAATCTCCATTGTGTTTTAAAGTTTCGTAATACAAACTTTCTTCCTGAATTTTAGAACGCTGATACATCGTTTCCATAGCACCTAAAACACCACCTCTTTCTGTAATTCTATCAAACTCTTCTAAAACTGCAGCTTCCACTAAATCTGTTAATTCTTCTATAATAAAAGCCCCTTGAATTGGGTTTTCGTTTTTCGCTAAACCAAGTTCTTTATTAATGATTAATTGAATAGCCATAGCTCTTCTTACAGATTCTTCAGTCGGAGTTGTAATGGCTTCATCATAAGCATTTGTGTGTAGAGAATTACAATTGTCATAAATGGCATACAAGGCTTGCAAGGTTGTTCTAATATCATTAAAATCGATTTCTTGCGCGTGTAAAGAACGTCCAGAAGTCTGAATATGATACTTTAGCATTTGCGCTCTTGGATTGGCTCCGTATTTATTTTTCATCGCTTTTGCCCAAATTTTACGAGCAACTCTACCAATTACAGCATATTCAGGATCAATTCCGTTAGAAAAGAAAAACGATAAATTCGGGCCAAATTTATTGATGTCCATTCCACGACTTAAATAGTACTCCACATAAGTAAATCCGTTAGACAAAGTTAATGCCAATTGCGTAATCGGATTTGCACCAGCTTCTGCAATATGATATCCAGAAATAGAAACCGAATAAAAATTACGGACTTGTTTTTCGATGAAATATTCTTGAACATCGCCCATTAATCGCAAAGCGAATTCCGTAGAAAAAATACAGGTATTTTGTGCCTGATCTTCTTTTAAAATATCAGCTTGTACAGTTCCTCTAACTTGTGCTAAAGTGTCTTTTTTTATCTGTTGATAAACTTCTGATGGCAGAACCAAATCGCCAGTTAAACCTAAAAGAAGTAAACCTAAACCATTATTTCCTTCTGGTAATTCTCCTTGATATTTTGGTCTTTCTAAACCATTATCATCATAAATTGAGACAAATTTTGCTTCAACTTCTTTTTCTAGTTGATGTTCCTTAATGTATTTTTCACAATTCTGATCAATTGCAGCATTCATAAAAAAACCTAACAACATTGGTGCTGGGCCATTAATAGTCATAGAAACAGAAGTCATATGATGTGTTAAATCAAAACCAGAATACAGTTTTTTAGCATCATCTAAACAACAAATAGATACACCAGCATTTCCTATTTTACCATAAATATCGGGTCTTACATCAGGGTCATTTCCATACAAAGTAACAGAATCAAAAGCTGTTGAAAGCCTTTTAGCATCCATTCCTAAACTTACATAATGAAAACGTCTGTTGGTTCTTTCTGGGCCACCTTCGCCTGCAAACATTCTTGTAGGGTCTTCTCCTGTTCTTTTAAAAGGATATAAACCTGCTGTATATGGGAATTCTCCTGGTACATTTTCTTGTAAATTCCAGCGTAATAAATCTCCCCAAGCTTGGTACTTAGGCAAACTAACCTTTGGTATTTTTGAGTGTGACAGCGACTCGCTGTGTGTTTCTATTTTTATTTCTTTATCACGAACTTTAAACGTATAAATAGGATTTTTATACTTGTTTACCTTTTCTTGCCAGTTTAAAATGATTTCCCAATTATGGGGATTTAAATTCATTTTAACTTTTTCGAATTGTGAGATTAGTAATTTAACAAATTGCTGATCGTCATCCTGAACTTGTTTCAGGGTCAAGTCATTATCAAGTCCAGTTTTACTTAAAAGAGATTTCTCCATTTCAGTCGAAATGACAACTGTTAAAGATAAAATTGTTTGATAAATTCCATATAATTTTTGAGCAACCTTTACTTGCTCATCAACTTTTTTGTCATAATCTCTATTATCATCAGCAATTTCTGATAAATAACGAACTCTTTTTGGCGGAATTACAAATATTTTTTCAGACATTGCTGAGGTAATTTCCATAGTTGATTTTAAATCAGCTCCAGTTTTTTCGACTAATTTATCCATAATACTTTTGTACAAAGTATTCATTCCAGGGTCATTAAATTGCGATGCAATTGTACCATAAACTGGTAAATCCTCTTGATTGATATGCCACAAATTATTGTTGCGCATATATTGCTTTTTTACATCTCTCACTGCATCTAAAGCACCTCTTTTATCAAATTTATTGATGGCAACTAAATCTGCAAAATCTAGCATATCAATTTTTTCTAATTGTGTTGCAGCTCCAAACTCAGGAGTCATTACATATAATGAAGTGTCAGAATGTTCAATGATTTCTGTATCAGATTGTCCAATTCCTGAAGTTTCTAAAATAATTAAATCAAATTCAGCACTTTTTAAAACTTCAATAGCTTCATTTACATGTTTAGATAATGCTAAATTAGATTGACGAGTGGCCAAAGAACGCATATAAACACGAGAATTGTTAATTGCGTTCATTCTAATTCTATCCCCTAAAAGAGCACCACCAGTTTTTCTTTTTGATGGATCAACAGAAATAATACCAATTGTTTTTTTAGGAAAATCAATTAAGAATCTGCGTACTAATTCGTCTACCAAAGAAGATTTTCCTGCACCACCAGTTCCTGTAATTCCTAAAACAGGAGAAGAAGCCCCTTTTAATTTCCCCAAAGAAGAAAAAACCTGTTCGAAATCTATATGGTTATTTTCTGCGAGAGATATTATTCTAGCAATAGTGTTGACATCTTTATTTTTTAGATTTTCTAAAATTTTTTCACTTCCTAATTCTAGCAACCAACTACCATCTTCATTACAAACTTTCCCCTCATTTTTTGAGTCAGATTGTAGTTCCTTCCCTTTGGGAAGGTTAGGATGGGCTTGTTCGCTTTTTTGTACCAAATCATTAATCATACCTTGTAAACCAAGAGCTCTTCCATCATCAGGAGAATAAATTCTTGTAATTCCATAATCCATTAAATCCTTAATTTCTTCAGGAAGAATTACTCCACCTCCACCACCAAAAATTTTGATGTGACCAGCACCCTTTTCTTGCAATAAATCGTACATATATTTAAAATACTCATTATGACCTCCTTGATAAGAAGTCATTGCAATAGCGTTCACGTCTTCTTGAATAGCACAATTAACTACTTCTTCTACTGATCTATCATGCCCTAAATGAATAACTTCAACTCCTGTAGATTGAATAATTCTACGCATAATGTTTATAGCAGCATCATGACCATCAAAAAGAGAAGCAGCAGTTACAATACGTACTTTATGTTTAGGTTTATAAGGAATTGTTTGTTTCATTCGTAATAAATGTTTAATTTTTGTCTTGCAATTTAAGGAATTTTCAAAATAAAGTTTAATTTTATGAATATTTAATTAAATTATTGCATTTTGTTGCTGTTTATCATTAGTTTGGCACATTTTTTGATAAATTATTGTTAAATTTAATCTTATGAAAACTGTAAAATTATTATCATTATTTCTATTAGTTGGGTTGTATTCTTGTAATACTGTAAAGGTGGTTACAGATTATGATACAAAGGTAGATTTTAATCAATATAAAACTTTTGCATTTTATAAAACAGGAATTGATAAAGCTGAAATTTCTAGTTTAGATAAAAAAAGAGTTTTAAGAGCAATTGAATCTGAATTGTTAGCACAAGGGTTTACAAAATCTGAAAATCCGGATATGTTAGTGAGTATTTTTACAAAATCGAGACGTAAGGTAAACGTCAATCTGAATAATACTTTTGGTTACGGTTTTGGTTGGGGATGGAATCCTTACAGGTGGAATGGTATGAACAACAATCTAAATATAAATGAATATACAGAAGGTACGTTGTTTATCGATTTTATTGATAAACAAAAGAAAGAATTAGTTTGGCAAGGTATTGGAACTGGTGCTCTAAAACTAGATAATGTAGAGAAAAAAGAAGAACGAATTAAGTTATTTGTAAAAGAAATTATTTCAAGATTTCCTCCAGAGAAAAATAAATAGTTCAAAAGAAGTTATAATAAAAAACGCTAACAAATAAATGTTAGCGTTTTTTTTGATTTATACTTAAGATTATTATTTAATCGGTTTAACCGTTTTAATAATTCTAGCAGCAATTTTGTATGGGTCTCCGTTTGAAGATGGACGACGATCTTCTAACCAACCATGGTATCCTTTTTCTACAGCGATAATTGGAATACGGATAGATGCTCCTCTATCTGAAACTCCCCAAGAGAAATCACTAATAGATGCAGTTTCGTGTAAACCAGTTAAACGTTGTTCATTGTGCTCACCATAAACTTCAATATGTTCTTTTGTTACAGGACGAAAAGCTTCACAGATTTCTGCATATTTTTCTGCAGAACCACACTCTCTTAAAATAGAGTTAGAGAAGTTTGCGTGCATTCCAGAACCATTCCAGTCTCCTTTAATCGGTTTTGGGTGGTATTCAATGTACCATCCATACTTTTCTGTTAAACGATCTAGTAGGTATCTAGCAATCCAAATTTCATCACCTGCTTTTTTAGCACCTTTTGCAAACAATTGAAATTCCCATTGTCCAGAAGCAACTTCTTGATTAATACCTTCAAAGTTTAATCCAGCATCAATACATAAATCAGCATGCTCTTCTACGAAATCTCTACCAAAAGTATTTTTACCACCTACAGAACAGTAGTACATTCCTTGAGGTCCTGGGTAACCACCTACAGGGAAACCTAAAGGTAATTGTGTTTTAGAATCCATAATAAAGTATTCTTGCTCAAAACCAAACCAAAAATCATTATCATCATCTTCAATAGTAGCACGACCATTAGATTCGTGTGGAGTTCCATCAGCACTTAAAACCTCAGTCATTACTAAGTATCCATTAATACGAGCAGGATCTGGATAAATTGCAACAGGCTTTAAAATACAGTCAGACGCTCCTCCAGAAGCTTGCTTTGTAGATGATCCATCAAAAGACCAATTACCTAATTCTTCAACTGTTCCTTTAAAGTCTTCATGTTCTTCAACTTTGGTTTTACTTCTCATGTTCTGAGTTGGATAGTATCCATCTAACCAAATGTATTCTAATTTAATTTTTGCCATAATTATTTATTGTGTGTGATGTTAATGTTACAAAAATGGCTTTTTTTGTATTGATATCAAAAAAAAAGGGGGGTAAAAATTGAAAATGAATAAAAAATAATTTTATCCCTATTTTTTATGGGGTATATTTGTTTAAAAAATAAAAATTACCCTTTAAAAATCATATTATGTCAACAATTAGATTTTCTGCGTTGCAAGAAATATTGAATAGAAGTGCTAAAAAAGTGCAAGAAAATGAAAAAAGATCGGTTTTGTTTGGCAAAAATGTATTTAATAAACACGCAATGCAACAGTATCTTACAAGAGCTGCATACGAAAGTGTTATGAATGCGATTGAAAAAGGAACAAGAATTGACCGAAAAATAGCAGATCAAGTTGCTGTGAGTATGAAAGATTGGGCTATCTCTAAAGGTGCTACACATTATACTCATTGGTTTCAACCTTTAACAGGTGCAACAGCAGAAAAACACGATGCTTTTTTCGAATCTATAAACGGAAGTTTAGCTATAGAAAAGTTTGATGGTGAACAATTGGTGCAGCAAGAACCAGATGCTTCTAGTTTTCCTAATGGTGGAATTCGAAATACTTTCGAAGCTAGAGGTTACACAGCTTGGGATCCTACATCACCAGCATTTATTTACGAAACAACTTTGTGCATACCTACTATTTTTGTGTCTTACACAGGTGAAGCTTTAGACAATAAAACACCTTTATTAAGAGCTTTACAAGCTATAGATATACACGCAACTGCTGTTTGCAAATATTTTGATAAAAATGCAACCAAAGTAAATGCAACTTTGGGGTGGGAACAAGAGTATTTTTTAATAGATGATGCACTTGCATATTCTAGACAAGATATTTTAATGACTGGTAGAACTTTACTAGGTCATATACCAGCAAAAGGTCAGCAATTAGATGATCATTATTTTGGTAGTATACCTGCAAGAGCTATGAGTTTTATGCAAGATTTAGAGCAAGAATGTATGTTGTTGGGTATTCCTGTAAAAACAAGACATAATGAAGTTGCACCAAATCAATTTGAATTGGCACCCATTTTTGAAGAAGCAAATTTAGCAGTAGATCATAACTCTCTATTAATGGATGTGATGCATAAAGTATCTAGACGACATCACTTTAAAGTGCTTTTTCACGAAAAACCATTTGTAGGTATAAATGGTTCTGGTAAACATAATAATTGGTCTTTATCAACTTCATATGGTACAAATCTGTTAAGTCCTGGTAAAACACCAATGAAAAATTTACAATTCTTAACTTTTTTTGTAAATACAATAAAAGCAGTTTACGAAAATGAAGAATTATTAAGAGCTTCTATAGCCTCTGCAAGTAATGACCATAGGTTAGGAGCCAATGAAGCACCACCCGCAATTATATCTGTTTTTATTGGTAGTCAGTTGTCTAGAGTTTTAGACGAGCTAGAAAATGTAACAATAGGTAAATTATCTCCACAAGAAAAAACAGATTTAAAACTAAATATTATTGGTAAAATACCAGTAATTTTATTAGACAATACAGATAGAAATAGAACATCGGCTTTTGCTTTTACAGGTAATAAATTCGAGTTTAGAGCAGTAGGTTCATCAGCCAATTGTGCAATACCAATGACGGTTTTAAACACTATTGTTGCAAAACAATTAAAAGAATTTAAAATTGAGGTAGATAACCTTATAGAAAACAAGAATTTAAAAAAGGACGAAGCTGTATTTAATGTATTAAGAGAATACATTAAAGCTTCAAAAAATATTCGTTTTGAAGGCGATGGTTATGGAGATGCTTGGGAAAAAGAAGCAAAAAAACGAAAACTAAGTAATAATAAAACTACGCCAGAAGCATTACAAGTTAAAGTTTCTAAAAAAACAATTGCTTTATTTGAAGAAATGAATGTAATGAACAATGTAGAGTTAGAAGCAAGATATGAGATTGAATTAGAAGAATACACGAAACGTTTGCAAATAGAGAGCAGGGTTTTAGGAGATATAGCAAGAAATCATATTGTACCAACAGCTATTAATTATCAAAATACGTTATTAGAAAATACCAAAAATTTAAAAGAAATTTTTGGAGATGAATTTAAGAAGATTGCTAAAGAACAAATCGAATTGATAATGATTATCTCTAATCATATTACAGAAATAAATGCTTTAACCAATAAAATGATTGATGAACGCAGAAAAGCAAATAAACTACAAGGATTAAAATCTGCTCAAGCCTATTGTAATAAAGTAAAACCATTTTTCGATGATATTAGATACCATTGTGACAAGTTAGAAACTATGGTAGATGATAACTTATGGCCACTAACAAAATACAGAGAATTATTATTTACAAGATAATATACTTTTAAAAACTAAACTTTTAGAAATATGGGCGTTTTAACGGGCTTTCATTACTCGCTTTTTTTGCTGAAAAAGCAAAAAAGAGCTCAAACAAACCATTCAATCCCTAACGCAAATTACGAACTCAAAAAGACAGTTCTTTAAATGAATTCTTAGAAATAAGAAACCTCACAGAATTAAAAACTGTGAGGTTTGTTAATAATTTGTAATGTGTTTTAATGTTTTCGGGTACTTAAAACTTTTAGAGACAAACTCATATTATTTTCAATCAAAAACCTAAATTTGCAATTCACAACACAACAATATGAGTCAAGAAGTTTCTAAAAGATACGCACAAAGAGGTGTTTCTGCATCAAAAGAAGATGTGCACAATGCAATTAAGAATATAGACAAAGGTTTGTTTCCGAAAGCATTTTGTAAAATAGTACCAGATTATTTAACAAATGATGAAGATTATTGTTTAATAATGCACGCAGATGGAGCAGGCACAAAATCTTCTTTAGCTTATATGTATTGGAAAGAAACAGGAGTTATTTCTGTTTGGAAAGGCATTGCACAAGATGCTTTAATAATGAATATAGACGATTTATTATGTGTTGGTGCAACAAATAATATCATGTTATCATCAACCATTGGTCGTAATAAAAGTAAAATTCCTGGCGAAGTTTTATCAGCAATTATTAACGGAACAGAAGAGTTAATTGAAGATCTTAAAGGTTTTGGAGTAACAATCCATTCAACTGGAGGAGAAACTGCAGATGTTGGAGATTTAGTGCGTACAATTATTGTAGATTCTACAGTAACTGCAAGAATGAAACGTTCTGATGTAATTGATAACGCCAACATAAAAGCTGGTGATGTAATTGTTGGTTTAGAATCTTTTGGACAAGCAACTTACGAAACCGAATATAATGGAGGAATGGGTTCTAATGGCTTAACTTCTGCAAGACACGATGTTTTTCATAAATATTTAGCAGATAAATATCCAGAAAGTTTTGATGCTGCAGTTCCTGAAGATTTAGTGTATTCAGGGAATACAAAGTTAACAGATGAAGTTGAGAATTCTCCTATTGATGCAGGTAAATTAGTTTTATCGCCAACAAGAACGTATGCGCCAATTATCAAAGAAATTTTAAATAATTTTTCTTCGGATAAAGTGCATGGAATGATTCATTGTTCTGGAGGTGCACAAACCAAAATATTACATTTTGTTGATGAGTTACACATTGTAAAAGACAATATGTTTCCAATTCCGCCATTATTTAAATTAATACAAGAACAATCTAAAACAGATTGGAAAGAAATGTATCAAGTTTTTAATTGCGGACATAGGATGGAAATTTATGTTACTCCAGAAATTGCAGAAGACATTATTTCTATTTCTAAATCTTTTAATGTTGATGCTAAAATTGTAGGTAGAGTAGAAGTATCAGAAACAAAAAAGTTAACTATTAAAAGCGAGTTTGGTGAATTCATTTACGAATAATCCCAAATTTTAAAATATTTAAAAACCTCTAAATTGATAAGATTTAGAGGTTTTTTATTATAGAAATAATTCCTAATTAATTCTTTTGATAAGCGCCAGAAGAATACGTTAACTCATAACTGTGAGTATAGATTTCAAAAAAATTCCAAAAGGATCTTTTACATAACACATTTTAAAAGATTTATCCTGTTGTGCCTCCAAAAGTTGAATATGGTTTAACAAATAGAGGTAAATCTTTAGAGCAAATTTTAAGAAGTTTAGATAAATGGGGTTTAGAAGATTGTTAAAGTTCAATAAATAGATGAATTTTATTTTATAAAAACCGTAATTTAGGCATATCAAACTATCAGAAAAAGAAATTTATATGACTAAGAAAGAGTTAAATGAAAAAGAAAATGACGTTTCTAGAAAAGAAGAAACCAATTCTATTATTGAGCGTCAATTACGTTTTCAAGATTTATTAATTAGTATTTCAACCAAATATATCAATTCAGATTTATCGAATATAGATGAGTTGGTTGGTAAATCTTTAAAACAAATAGGAGAGTTTGTAGAAGCAGATAGAAGTTATATTTTTTCTTATGATTTTGTAAACAATACTACAAGTAATACTTATGAATGGTGTGCAAACGGAATTGAGCCAGAAATAGAAAATTTACAAAATATTCCCATAGATTATATAACACATTGGTTAGAAGCGCACAGAAAAGGAGAGGCTTTTTATATAGAAGATGTTAGCCAGTTACCAAAAGATGGAGAGTTTGGTTTACGTGCTATTTTAGAGCCACAAGGCATACAAAGTTTAATAGTAATACCAAAAATTAAAAACAATGAATTAATTGGTTTTATCGGTTTTGATTCTGTTAGAAAAATAAATAAATATGCAGAAAATGAACAGAATATACTATTTGTTTTTGCAAATATGTTAGTCAATGTAATTCAAAGAAAAGAACAAGAAGAGCTTATAAAAAAACAAGAACAAAAAAAGGAAGAACTATTACAAAACTTATCAGCGCAAA
Organism: Polaribacter sp. Asnod6-C07; assembly: GCF_045063625.1. Classification (NCBI taxonomy): domain Bacteria; kingdom Pseudomonadati; phylum Bacteroidota; class Flavobacteriia; order Flavobacteriales; family Flavobacteriaceae; genus Polaribacter; species Polaribacter sp. Asnod6-C07. The sequence continues at coordinate 1,869,072 of NZ_JBEFOF010000005.1, forward strand.
ACGAAGAGTTAAGTAAATATGCTCATGCTGTTTCTCATGACTTAAAGGCTCCTTTAATAAATATTCAAACGTTAATAGATTGGTTTTTAGAAGATAATAAAGATAATGTTCCTAATGATTTTTTAGAGCTTTTAAAAGAAACATCTTTTAATGTAGAAAAAATGAACTTCTTAATTAAAGGTATTTTAGATTATTCTACCATAGATAGGTTAGATACAGATGATAGAAATATAGACTTTAATGTAATGGTTTCTGATGTTGTAAATAGTATATCAAAACCAGACTATGTAAAACTTACAATTCAGAAAGATTTACCAACCATACATGGAAATATATGGAGGTTTGAACAAATATTTATCAATTTAATAGAAAATGCAATTAAATATAGTGATAAAGAAGAAGGCCAAATTGAGGTAGGTGTAACTGATAAAAATGAATATTACGAATTTTTTGTTAAAGACAATGGTATAGGTATTAATCCAGATTATTTTGATAGAATTTTTAAAGTTTTTACCAAATTAGAGAGTGTTAGTTCTTCTTCTGGAATAGGATTATCTATTGTTAAAAAAATAATTAATTATTATAAAGGTGATATTTGGTTAGAAAGCCAAGAAGGTAAAGGAACTACATTTTACTTTACCATTTTAAAATAGCATAAACCTGTTTTTTAAGTGTTTTTTCTCAAAGAATCTGATTGATTAAAGTACTTAGCAAACATTTTCTGAAGTTTTTCTGGAGTTAATGGTTTATGTTCAAAACCATTAATAGAAATATATTTTTCTGATTTTTTTACATCTTCTGGGTTTAAAGAAGTAGTAAGCATTACTATTATGATACATTTTTCTTTAAAATCAGTCATTTTTTCATATTCTTCTAAAAATTCCCATCCATCCATGCCTGGCATGTTAATGTCTAAAAATATAATTTCTGGTAGCACCTCTGTACTTTTTAAATGATTTAAAGCTTCTTCTGCTTTATCATGAACTAGTATTTCTGTAGTTGGTTTAACTTTTGTGATAATTTTTGTATGTATAAAATTTGTAGGATGATTATCATCAATAAGCATTACTTTTTTAGGTTTTTCCATAATAAATTTATTTTTTTAAAGTAAAATGAAAGGTACTTCCTTCATTTAAAATAGAGGTTAACCAAATTTTACCATTATGTAACTCAACAATTTTTTTACAATTGGCAAGCCCTATTCCAGTACCTGTGTATTCAGTTTCTCTATGTAGTCTTTTAAATATTTTAAATATTTTTTCAGAATGTTTTTTTTCTATTCCTATACCATTATCTTGAATGTTAAACTGCCAAAAATCACCTTTATCATTAGTCGTAATAATAATATTTGGCACAGTTTCTTTTTTTCTAAACTTTATAGCATTAGATATCAAATTTTGAAACAATTGTCTAATACCACTTTCATTTGCAATTATATTTGGCAAAGTATTGTGTTTTATTTCTGTTTTAGATTCCTTGAGTTTTAAGGAAAGATCTTTTTTAATGTCTTCTAAAACAGCATTAACATTTACCTCACTAAATTTCACTTCATTTCCTAGCCTAGAATAATCCATTAGATCTCTAACTAAGCAATGCATTCTTGCAATACCTTCTGTAATAAAATTTATATAGGTTTTTGCATTTTCATCCATAGAGTCTTTATATTCATCTTTTAACAATTCACTAATACTAGTTACTGTACGTAAAGGTTCTTGTAGGTCATGAGATGCAATATAAACGAACTGTTCTAAGTCCTTATTTTTTTCAGTTAATTGGTTATTGAGTCGTAAAAGTTCTTTATTAGATTGTTGTAGTAAATTTTCTAACTTTTTTCTTTTTAGATCAGTTTTGTTTAAGTTACTAGAAATATAAGCTATGCAAATAAAAGTTATTATTACCAATAAAACTGTATGTAAAACTATACCAAAATCACTTTTCACTATAGATTCAGAAATGGCGAAAATAAGCAGATAACTAAGGCAAATTGGTATAAGGAAAATTATAGGAAATATGGATTTTAATATATTAGAACCAGCCAGATTAGTAAAAAATATAGAAAATATACCTACAGATTTATTTTTTAGACTACTAACAGCGCCAAGAATTAAAAAAAGTATAGATGTTACAGCAGACATCGTGTCTAAAAACATCGATTTATTTTCATTAGGTATATTTAAAATGTGAGTGATAAAAGATATAATTGCTATTGATATTATGAGTGCAAAAAGATGTTGAGCGCAAATTATTACTTTTTGCTTTTTAGACTTGAGTAATAATAAACCAGATGATAGAAGCATAAAGCATACTGCAGTACCTACAGACATTCTTCCAGGATAAATACTATTGTAATTATCTTTAATAACTAAATTATCAATACTTATTGGTAGCTCTACAGTATATATAAGAATTGTATAGGCACTTAATAAAAAAACGAAAAATAACAACGCTTTTTTTAATGTAGAATAAGAAAGTAAATGCTGATCTAATATTAATATTAATGAAATGATAAGAAAAAATAGGGCAGTATTAAATTTCATTCCTGCTCTATCTGCTAAATATTGTAAAATGATTTCAGAGTTAAAAAACCAGCCAATAATTACCAAAAAACTAATTAATAAACATAACAGGCTTAAGAGTAATTTAAGATTAGTTTTTAAATAACTTTTAACCATAAATGTTTTAGCTTTTTTTGTTAAAAATAACGAATATTGTAGCAAAAAACAATTATATTTTAATCATAAAGATGGTATTTAGTTAAAATTTAATACCCTTTGATCCAAAAAAAGAGAATATTTGAAAAAGATAAATTATGATGTCTGTTTTTTAAAGTGATAATATTTTGACTATTATTAAATTTATTAATGGTTTAATTAACCTTATCAAAAATAAAATCAATTCTAAAATCATCAGAAGAAACAGACGCTTTTAACTGTTTGTTGTCTAAAATGTATTTTATTCTCTTAGGGAATTCGTTCTTGGGGTTTTCGCTTACAAAAGAAGTATCAGTTTGTTCTATAAATTTAAATAAAGTTGGTTTTTCATTAACACCTTTAACCTCTAAATACAAAGTGTCTTTAATAGTAATAATACTCAAAATTTCTTGAAAAGACCTAGTTTTACCTTTCATTGTATAACCCATTCCTACTAAATTTGTGTTCCACATTTCGTAAGTTTGGCTACCAGGTTTATCATTTAAACGTTTCCATTCACCAATTAAAAAAGTAGGTTTTTGTGTTTTTTTGATATTATTGTTGCAAGAAAATATCAATAAAAATGAACATAAAATAAGTAGCTTTTTCATAAAAATAGATAGGTTTTTTCAAAGATACCCATAAAAATTGTAAATTCGCAATCCAAGAAAAGAGGACAAGATGTTAGATAAATTAAGAATTGTAAAACAACGTTATGATGAGGTTTCTGATTTAATTATTCAGCCAGAAATCATTATGGATCAAAAACGTTATGCACAATTAATGAAAGAGTATAAAGATTTAGGTGATGTTGTTAAGAAAGGTGCTGAATACAATACTCTAATGAACAATATAGAAGAAGCAAAAGAAATTATTGCTGATGGTTCTGATGCTGAAATGTCAGAAATGGCAAAAATGGAAATTGATGAAGCTAATACTCGAATTCCGCAATTAGAAGAGGAAATTAAATTCTTGTTAATACCAAAAGATCCAGAAGATTCTAAAAATGCAGTTGTAGAATTACGTGCAGGTACAGGTGGTGATGAAGCTAGTATTTTTGCAGGAGATTTATTTAGAATGTACACAAAATATTGCGAAGGTAGAGGTTGGAAAGTTTCTACTGTAGATTATTCTGAAGGTACAAATGGTGGTTTTAAAGAAATTCAATTTGAAGTAAATGGAGATGACGTTTATGGAATTTTAAAATTCGAAGCTGGTGTGCATCGTGTACAAAGAGTTCCGCAAACAGAAACACAAGGTCGTGTGCATACTTCTGCAGCAACTTGTATGGTTTTTCCAGAGGCAGAAGAATTTGATGTAGAGATTAATCCAAAAGAAGTAAGAATCGATTTTTTCTGTTCTTCTGGTCCTGGAGGTCAATCTGTAAATACTACATATTCTGCTGTTCGTTTAACGCATATTCCTACAGGTTTAGTAGCTCAATGTCAAGATCAAAAAAGTCAGCATAAAAATAAAGAGAAAGCTTTTAAGGTTTTACGTTCTCGTTTATACGATTTAGAACTGGCTAAAAAACAAGCAGAAGATGCTTTAAAACGTGGTTCTATGGTTTCTTCTGGAGACAGAAGCGCAAAAATTAGAACGTACAATTATGCCCAAGGTCGTGTTACAGATCACAGAATTGGTTTGTCTTTATACGATTTGCCTAATATTATGAATGGCGATATTCAGAAAATTATTGATGAATTAATGTTAGCAGAAAACACAGAAAAATTAAAAGAATTAGGAGACGGTATTTAACCTTCTTTTTCTTTTCAAAATATCTAAAATCTCAAAATGAATAATTTTGGGATTTTTTATTTGAGTTATTTTTTAATTGATATGAATCAATAAAGAATGTATCTTCCTTGTACTTTTGAAGTAACAAAAAAATAAAAATTATGATTGCTACAAAAATACTAGGGTTAACTGCTGCAGTGAGTAAAAGTAAAAAACTAAAAATTGCTTTATTATTAGCTGAAGTAGCATTATTTGCCTTAGCTCTTAGAAAAGATAAAGATATAGATAAAAAAATGCTTGAAAAAGAGTAAATTGCTTTAAGAGATTAAAGCTTAATGATTTATATATCTTATTTTATTACGGGGTTAATTAAGTAAAATGTAAATTATTAACTTTTATAAATATGAGCTTCAAAACATTTTAAAAATGTTTTGAGGCTTTGTTTTTTAAGAGTATTCAGAAGTTAACTCATCTGTTATAAAACCATCTTCTAAGGTTTGTATTACGCCTAAAGCAGCTCTTTCTCCAGAAATCATTGCGGCATTTAAAGAGCCATTTAAAAGTTGATCTCCAGCTAAAAAAAAAGTAGATTTTAATTTGGTTTCTGTACTCGAAATTTCGTATTGTAAATTAGATAATACTGGTAATGCTTTCTTAATTTTATAGTGTTTGATAAACTTTTTTACATCTATGCCACAAAGTATTTTTAAATCTTCGGTTACTTTTAAAATTAAATCTAAGTCATTTAATGAATGATTTTTTACAACGGTTACAGAAAGTAAATCTTTGTCATTTTTGTTTGATGAAGGGAAACTTGTATGATAAAAAATATTATTAATAAGAGCATTTTTATCAGTAATTAAACCAATTAAAGGTTTTTTTATAACTCTTTCATTAGTTTCAAAATATAAGGTATCACAACTTTTCCAAGTAGTTTCTTGGTTTTTTAAGTTGCTAACTAATGAACTAGCATCAGTAGCAATAATGGTGATATGACTTTCAATTTTGTCATCATTATCTAAGATAATTTCTTTGTCTTTTACTTCTTTTACAAGTGTATTGAACTTAAATATTGTGTTTTTTAATTTGACTTTTAACTGATTGGGAATTGCTTGAATTCCGGTTTTAGGTACAGCTGCAAATCCGTCACCAAACATTTTATAAACAAATTCAAACATTCTGCTAGAAGTCGCTAAATCTGATTCTAAGAAGATTCCGCTAAAAAAGGGCTTAAAAAAATCATTGATAATTTCTTTAGAAAAACCAAAATTTAGCAAATATTTTAAAGTTGATGTTTCATCAGTATTGAATATTTCAGGAATGGTTTTCTTTTTTAAAATTGTGTTTAATTTTAAGATTTTTGTTTTATCAGAAAAATTACCAATAGATGAAAAAAGCGTCGGAATTAACAAAGAAAAACTTCTTAAAGGATCTCCAATTATCTGCGATTTACCTTCTTTAAAAATGGCAGCACCAGGTAAAAATTTTTGTAAATCTAAAGCATCGTAATTTAAATATTTTTTTGCAGCTGGATAAGAAGTTAACAATACTTGAAATCCTAAATCTAAATGATGACCTTTAATTATTTCTGATTTTACACGGCCACCAACTGAATCTGAAGCTTCTAAAATTGTAGGATGATATCCGTTATTTTCTAAAATCTGAGCTGCAATTAAACCACTAATTCCTGCACCAATTATATTAATTTTATACGCTGATTTTTTCATTTTCTTTCTTTTTTAAATAAGAACCAATAATCCTATGAATGTCTCTATTATCTTTTTGAGGTTGAACAAAAAATAAATAGTCTTCTGGATTTGTTAATTGTTCTGATTGATGTTTATCTACATAACCAAAACCCTTATATATTCCATCTAAAATTAAGGCAAAACCAATTTCGTTATTAGTTCTTCCAGTTTCTTTAATAACTAAATTTTCTGCGCCAATTCCTATTGATTTTATTGCCTCTTTTACGCGTAAATTGTAATCTTCTACAGACTCTTTATTGCAACAAATACCTTTACATTCTTTTATTTGATAATGGAAACAAGTACTCACATTAGTTTGTAAATGACAGTATTTTGGGCACAATTCAAACTCTTTACACAAATTTTCTAGATGATTTCTAACCTCAGAAACATTGTAATATTTGGTTAACGGATTTGGTACTAATTTTAAGCGATTATAAGCCAAATGCAAAATTCCTATTTGGTCTTCGTAAGAAAATAAGCCAATTGCTTCTCCAGATTTTCTTTGGGCTCTATTGTATTTTGGGTAAATATGTTTTATTTCTGATGATTCGTACAAAAGCGCTAATAATTCACTGCCAGTTTTTACGTAAGAAATATCAGCAGTTTCTAAACACATGTTCTGCTCTTTCTTTTTTTTATCGTAAAAATGACTGATAACTCTTTGCTTTATATTATTGGCTTTACCCACATAAATAACTTCTTTGGCTAAATTTTTAAAATAATAAACGCCAAAAGTTTCAGGTAAATTATCGACTACTTTTTTATCTAAAAGCGGAGGTAAAGTAGCTTGTCTAGATCTTGGATTTAAAAAAGAATTGATGATGAATTTATCATCTCTTTCAATTAATCTTCTAAACAATTCTGTAGTGGCTTCAGCATCACCTTTTGCTCTGTGCCTACCATTAATAGGTATATTTTCATCAGTACAAATATTACCTAAACTATATGAGTTTAATCCTGGAATTATTTTTCTTGATAAACGAACTGTACAAAGTTTTTTACGTTTAAAATCGAATCCTAAACTTTTAAATTCTGCCTGAATAATATTGTAATCGAAGTTTACATTATGTGCCACAAAAATGGTGTCTTCTGTAATTTCTGCTACCTTTTTTGCTATTTCATAAAACTTAGGTGCATTTCTAACCATGGCATTTGTAATACCTGTTAAATTGGTAATAAAGGATGGTATATTTTGCTCAGGATTTACTAAGGATGTAAACTCATCTACCACAACTTTTCCATCAAAAACAAAAATAGATATTTCAGTTATTTTCTGACCTTTATATCCATTTCCTGTTGTTTCTATGTCTACTACTGTGTACAATACTTTTTTTAAATTGAGTTATTAAATGTTTTTTTACTTAATTTAAATTGTCACCAATTTATTGTTGTGTTTTACTAAAAAAGCCACGCAATCAAAAATAGAAATTAGTGAATTCGTGGCTTATATATAAAGATGCACAAAATCTGAAATGATTATGCAATAATGTTTTTTAAATCTGCAATAGTTTCTGTCGGATTTTCGGCTCCAAAAACAAAACTACCTGCCACTAAAACATTGGCTCCAGCTTCAATTAATTTATTTGCGTTTTTGTTGGTAACTCCACCATCTATTTCTATTTGACAATTAGATTCTGTAAACTCAATTAAATGTCTTAATTGGCTTACTTTTTTGTAAGTATTTTCTATAAATGATTGCCCTCCAAAACCTGGATTTACACTCATAATACAAACCAAATCTAAATTTACAATAATGTCTTCTAAAACTGCAATTGGTGTGTGCGGATTTAATGCAACTCCGGCTTTCATTCCTGCAGCTTTTATTGCTTGTATAGTTCTGTGTAAATGCGTACAAGCTTCATAATGCACTGTTAAAATATCTGCACCTAAATCTGCAAAAGTTTGTATGTATTGATCAGGATTTACAATCATTAAATGTACATCAATTGTTTTTGTAGCGTGCTTATTTATGGCTTTTAAAACTGGCATTCCAAAAGAAATGTTGGGTACAAAAACACCATCCATAATATCAATATGAAACCAATCTGCTTCACTATTGTTTACCATTTCTATGTCTCTTTGTAAGTTGGCAAAATCTGCCGCTAAAATTGAAGGTGCAATTAAATTACTCATTATTATTTTTGTGCTTTTTGCAAATATAATGAAATGAGGTATTCATCTGCTAATATTTTGATAAGTTAAAAGTTTTTGATTTTTTATATGAAACAAAAAATCACTCTTTTTTAAGAGTGATTTTAAAGAAAAATTAAGTGAAATATTTTATATAAAAGTATAATTAGATACCGTTTGTTAATAGCTGTTTTCTTTTAATAAAAAGAATAAAACCTATTGTAGATATTACTAATATTCCAAATATTAATAAATATTGATTTTTTAAAAAAGGGCTATTATTTTTTATACCAAAGTCTTTTTTAAAATCATTTTTTTTTGATAAAACAACTTTTTCATTTTTTTTAGGTGATCTCCACCAAAATACAGTTTGTTGATTACCATTTTCTTTAAAAGCATCAATATCAACTTTTAAAGATTCAGTGTTTATAGGATAATTTTTTATATAAAAAAATGCATCAGTCTCATGAGACCCTAATTTTACGGCGCTTAATCCTAGTTCTAAAAGGTTGTTGTTAACACTCAATTTAATTCTAGATTTTAAATAGTCTATAATTAATTTTTCATATTGATCTCTTGATAATTCTTTAAAATCAATAGCGTTATGTTCATTAAGTAATGCTTTTTGTAACCCAGATTGAGTCATGTATATATTTAAAACAGCTTTGTTATTACTTGATGATACTAATTCAACTCTAGATGTTAAAGGATTGTGAGCTTCTAATGAAAAGTAGCTAGAATATAATAGTAAAATTAGAATGAATTTTTTCATAATTAATTACTGAATTTCAAAACTATCTTGCACTGCCACACCTTTTAAACATGGAGGCATATTTGTAACAGCAGTTGTACTAGCAACATAATGATAAACACCATCTGGGTATTCTGTTGTTGCTGCCGTTCTTCCATTACATTCATCAAGGTCGTCTGGCATTTCTGCATATGCATAAATAGGAAATCCATCTTTTGCAAAACCTGCTAAAACTGTACCAGATGTTTGTTCAAACATTGTACATTCTACTTCATCTATGTTGTTGGCAGCTAAAACCTGATTTATAACTTGTGGTATAAAGTGAGCGTGATAGTAACCTGCTGGGTCTGGATGCCCTCCACAAGGATCAATTGAAGGAAAATTAATTTCCTCAATTTCACTTATATCTTGAGTACCAAACATTGCTGGACCAAAAACAGCAGATGGTGGGTCTCCAGTTAAGGGAGTACCATCAATAGAAAAGCCTAAATTTTCAACTTCATCTATATCCGTACTAGAACTAGCTAATTTAGGTACAACAGGTACAGTAAAAACAAAGTTTAAATCGGCATCATATGCTAAAGCTAAACAATTAGAAGTACCACTATTATTATTACTATAAACAAGGCCAGTATCATCTTCAACAATATTCCATCCATCAGCTTCCATATCTTCAAGTAAATCTCTAGAAATGTTTCTTAATCCTGGGTTTGTTTCTCCATCATATACAGCAATCCCTCCAATGTCATCAATGGTTTCTGGACAAAACGGACCTAATTCTCCATCAATAGCATCTCCAGAAAAAGTTATTTGATAGCAATCTGCAGTTGTACCATCTTCTAATCTAGCTTCAACTAATTCAATAGAAATAAGGCTACTGGTATTAAAATATGATTCTGCTATAATTGATGATTCACTAGTTGTGGTTTCATCTTCCTCCTCATCATAGCTGTCATTATTACAATTTAGAAAAGAAAAAGTAGACAACAAAATCAAAACAAGTATGGGTAACTTAATAATATTTTTTTTTTGTTTCATGGTATAATAATTTAGTTTATAAAATATTTAGATGATATATCTCTTAAAAACTTGTGCTTATATTATTTAGAATTTTAATTAAAAAATAAAACTCTCAGATTTTTTCTGAGAGTTTTATTTTTACTTTTTTAGTACATTTGAAATCTAGCCTAAATAAGTCATTAAAATTTTAGATCTAGAAGTGTGTTTTAATCTTCTGATTGCTTTTTCTTTAATTTGACGAACACGTTCTCTTGTTAAATCGAAAGTTTCACCAATTTCTTCTAAAGTCATTGGTTGGTGCTCACCTAAACCAAAGTATAGTTTTACAACATCTGCTTCTCTAGGAGTAAGCGTTTCTAATGCTCTGTTAATTTCTATTCTTAAAGATTCATGTAATAAGACTCTATCTGGGTTTGGAGACTCACCAGAGTTTAAAACGTCGTATAAATTAGAATCTTCACCTTCTATTAAAGGTGCATCCATAGATACGTGACGTCCAGAATTTTTCATAGATTCTTTAACGTCATTAACTGTCATGTCTAATTTCTTAGCAATTTCTTCTGCAGAAGGAGGACGCTCGTTTTCTTGTTCTAAGAAAGCGTACATTTTATTAATTTTATTAATAGAACCAATTTTGTTTAATGGTAAACGTACAATTCTAGATTGTTCTGCTAAAGCTTGTAAGATTGATTGACGAATCCACCAAACAGCATAAGAGATAAATTTAAAACCACGTGTTTCATCGAAACGTTTTGCAGCTTTAATTAAACCTAGATTACCTTCGTTAATTAAATCTGGTAACGTTAATCCTTGATTTTGATATTGTTTTGCAACAGATACAACAAATCTTAAATTGGCTTTTGTTAGTTTTTCTAATGCTCTTTGATCACCAGCTTTAATTAGCTGTGCCAATTCTACTTCTTCATCTGCAGTAATTAAATCTACTTTACCTATTTCTTGTAAATATTTGTCTAGGGATGCAGTTTCTCTATTAGTAACCTGCTTGGTAATTTTAAGTTGTCTCATCTAATTCTCTCTGACTTTTTAAAGGATTAATGTATTGCTACAACTTATTATACGTAACAATTATTGTAAATGTTACAAAATGTTTCATTTTTTTTTAAAAGTGTAAAAAGACACGTTCAACGTGTTAAAATTGCGGACTAACTTTTTTTAAAAAATAGTTGTGACTTATTGTTTTTTTTTGTGTCTAAAAGGTAATTAGTATTGAAAACAAGTATAGTTAACAAATTAACAGACGAAGAATTGGTCTTTAAAATAGTAGAAACAAACAACTCTCAGTTGTTTGCTATTTTATATGATAGATTCTCTAAAGTTGTTTATAACAAGTGTTATGGCTTTGCCAAAAGTAAAGAAGAAGCAGAAGATTTAACACATGATGTTTTTATTAGATTGTTTGTAAAGTTGAAAACGTTTAAAGGCAATTCTAAGTTTTCTACTTGGTTGTATTCTTTTACATATAATTTTTGTGTGAATTATGTACAAAGAAATACTCATAAGAAAAAAGAAAAAGTTACTGTGGTTACAGATGTAATTAAAGATGATAATGTATCTGAAGAAATTGATGATGCTGCATTATTTGAATTAAAGTCAGATAAATTAGCTAAGGCTCTAGATTTAATGGACCCCAAAGATAAAATGATTCTTTTAATGAAATATCAAGATGATATGAGCATTAAAGAAATTAAAGAGGCTTTAGGTATTGGAGAAAGTGCAGTAAAAATGAGAATTAAAAGAGCAAAACAAAAAGTGGTAAGTATTTACGGAGAACTATAAATATGGGGAATCCTTTTAAAAAAATATTACATCATCATGAAGTGCCAGATGTACTTAAAGAAAAAGTACTGAATGACATTAATATGATTAAGCTAACAATTGATGTTGCTGATTTGTTTTTGGTGAAATACCCAAATACAATTGGCAATATTTTGGGTGCTATACATCAAAAAAAAGAAGATAAATAACTAATTATACAACAAAATGAACGCTTTACAAATAGCCCTACAATCTGATTTCGATTTTAGTTTTTTACAAAACCTTTGGTACAATTTTGTGAACTTTTTACCTCAATTATTAAAAGGGCTTGCTTTTTTAATTATTGGATGGCTTTTTATTAAATTTATTTTATACATCATAAAAAAGGCATTAGGGCTTACAAATATAGATGCTTTACCAGAAAAATTAAATGTAGATGAAATTTTTGGCAATACTTCTATTAAAATTCAACCTACAAAAATTATCATTACAACTATAAAATGGATACTAATCTTTATTTTTATAATTGTAGCTTCTGAGTTGTTAGGTTTAAAAATGGTTTCTGAGCAGTTAGGTAATTTAATTGCTTATTTACCAAAACTAATAAGTGCTTTACTAATTTTTGCTGTTGGTATTTATATTGCAAACATGGTAAAAAAGGCAGTTTCGAGTATGTTTACTTCTTTAGAACTTACTGGAGGCAGCTTAGTTGGAAATATTATTTTTTACATAATTGCAGTAATAGTAAGTGTTACAGCGTTAAACCAAGCTGGTATAAACACAGATTTGATTACTAACAATTTATCTATTATATTTGCATCGATTTTGGCAGCTTTTACAATCTCTTTTGGTTTAGGCTCTAGAGATATAATAAAAAGACTTTTATTCGGTTATTACTCTAGAAAGAACTTAAAAATAGGTAGTAAAATAAAAACTGAAAATTTTGAAGGAATTATTGAGTCAATTGATAATATTTCAGTAATTTTAAAGGTCGAAAATAAAACGATAATTATTCCTGTTAAGGAAATAGTAGATAACAAGATTGAAGTGTTGCATTAGCATCACTTAAAATCTGATAGAAAGTTGGGGGACTATCTATCATGCGTGAGTTAATCACAAAAAAAGAGACCGTTTTTAACGGTCTCTTTACTTTTATATAAATCTAATATTTATTCTGTTTTCTTAAAAAAGGCCATTTATTTGAGCATCTATTCTGTCTATTATATAACCTAAATCTTCTTGGTTAGTAACAAAATCTAAATTATCTACATCTATTACTAAAAGTTTACCTTTTGTATAAGTAGAAATCCAAGCTTCATAACGTTCATTAAGTCTGCTTAAATAATCGATACTTATAGAGTTTTCGTAATCTCTACCACGTTTGTGAATCTGCCCTACTAAAGTTGATATGTCTGCACGTAAATAAATTAATAAATCTGGTGGCTGTACTAAGTTTTCCATCAACTCAAATAAAGAACTATAATTGCTATAATCTCTATTAGTCATTAAACCCATTGCATGTAAATTCGGTGCAAAAATATGAGCATCTTCGTAAATAGTTCTATCTTGAATAATGTTTTTACCTGTTTCTCTTAATTCTAAGATTTGGCGAAAACGACTATTTAAAAAGTAAACTTGTAAATTAAACGACCAACGTTCCATTTCTCCGTAAAAATCATCTAAGTAAGGATTTTCATCTACAGACTCAAAATGAGGTTTCCAATTAAAATGTTTGGCTAAAAGTTTGGTTAGCGTGGTTTTACCTGCGCCTATATTTCCTGCAATTGCAACGTGCATATATTGTGTTCTAAAATATTAAAAAGAGCTACAAAAGTAAAAAAATATAACTTTAAATTTGTTAACAAATCAATTTATATCCAAAACCTCTAACATTTAAAATTTGAATGTTAAGATCTTGTTTTAACTTTTTTCTGAGTTTGCTTATAAACACATCCATACTTCTGGCATTAAAAAAATCGTCATTACCCCATAATTTGTTCAGAATAAAAGTTCTATCTAAAACTTCGTTTTTCTTTTCAAATAAATAAAAAAGTAATTCGGCTTCTCTGTGTGTTAAGGTTTCTACAGTATTAGAATTTGTTAATGTTTGTTTGGTGAAATTAAAAATATATTCGCCAATTTTAATGGTTTCTACATTTGTTTTTAATTCAATTCTATTTAGTAATGCCTTAATTCTAACAATAAGCTCTTCCATAGAAAAGGGTTTTTTTAAATAATCGTTACCACCAATCGTAAAACCCTCTAAAACATCGCTAGTTTGCGATTTTGCTGTTAAAAATATAATAGGAATACTTTTGTTTTCTTGCCTAATTTCTTGAGCTAAAGTAAATCCATCTTTTTTGGGCATCATAACATCTAATACTAAAATATCTGGCTCTTCTTTTTGATAAATTTGATAAGCTTCTTCGCCATTTTCTGCATGATAAACTACAAAATTTCTAGTTTCTAAACTTTCTTTTACAATCATTCCTAAACTAGCTTCATCTTCAGCTAAAAGCACTTTTATTTTAGACATTGGGTATGGTGATTTTAAAAATGGTTTGTTTTTTATCAGAAGAAAGCGTAATACTTCCTGTATGTTTTTCGATGATTTTTTTACAATAATACAGTCCAATTCCAAAGCCTTTTACATCGTGCGTATTTCCTTTTGGCACTCTGTAGAATTTATCAAAAATCTTTTCTTGTTGATTTTTTTCAATTCCATTACCATCATCAGCAATTGTTATTTCTGTTGAGTTGAGAATTGAATTTATATTGATGTCTATTGTGTTTCCACCATATTTTATAGCATTATCAATAAGGTTAGAAATTACATTTTCAAAATGAAAAACATCTACATTTACATAATTAGGTTGTAAGTTCCACGAAAAATGTAGCTCTTTTTTATTGGCTAATAATTGGTGTTTTTTTACTAGTTTTTCTGTCATTTCAACTACATCAACAGTTTCTTTTTTTAGTATTAATTGTTCGCTATCTAAAGTAGCTGTTTCTAATAATTTTTCTACCATTTGATGTAGTTTTTTTAATTGTACAGAAGACATTGCCAAATATCTTTGAGTTTTTTCTTTATCATCTAAAACATTAAAACTTTCTATAGCTTCTATGGCTGTAGATACTGTAGCTATTGGTGTTTTAAATTCATGAGTAATATTGCTAATTAAATCGTTTTTTATTGCAGCTAATTCTTTTTGTTGATTAATGATTTTTAGTAAATAGAACAAACAAGAAATAATTAATAAAGACAAAATTAACGATAGAAAAATGCCTCCAAAACTTCTTTTTAGAGCTTCGTAATTTGGGTTGCTATAATATAATTTATAAGATTGGTTGTTTTTTAAATAGGTAGATTTTGAGTTTGCTGAAAAATTTTTATCGACTAAAGTGGTGTCTTTGGTTTTTTTAAAAATGGTGTCTTTTTTTAAATGATGAAAACTTGTTTTTAAGTAAATGCCTTTAGTATTTAATTGATTTTCTATTAAAGAATCAATTTTATTATAATCTAAAGATTGATCTAAAAACGAAATAAAGATGGGTTTTAAATTAGTTTTTAGTTTTAAACTATCTGCAGCTGCTTTTCCTTTAAAATATTTTACTGAAGTTTTGTTGCCATTTTCATCAAAATGAATTCCATTTTTATCATCTGTAAATTGGGTAAATGATTTGATTTTATCAATGTTATATTTTTTTAATTTAATAGAGTCTACTTTGTTGAGTTTGCCTGTTTTTTTGCTAACAACATCATATAAAATAGAATCTTGTTTGTTGTTTAAATTATTTATCAATTCTTTGGTGTCTAACATCATAGAATCTATTTTTTCTTGAGAAAAATTTTCATCCGAAGAAATTTGAATGCTATTAATGGTAAATTTTGGTTTTTCGTTCTCTTTAGAATTTGAGCTTTTTTTTATTTTTGAAATTATAGAATCGAAAGATTTATTGCTCTTAATTTTTACAGTTTGCTTATTATCAGTATCGTTATTAATAATAGTTAAAAAGTTGCTTTTTGCCAGAGTAGAATAATACTCTTCTATAGCATTGTCTAAACTTAATTGAATTTCATTAGCAACTCTTTGCTTGTTTTCTTGGTAATTTTTTAAATTCCAATAAAACTGAACCCCAATTGTAGTAATAATTGTGGTGGCTATTAAATAAAAAATCCATTTGTATTTTTTGGTATTCATATTACAAATATAAGTTGTAATTGCTATAAATCTAGTTGGTTAACACTCGTTAACACTTGTTAACCTAAATAACAAGAGATCATTATCATCTTTGTAGTGAACAATAATTCAAAATAATTTATTATGAAAAAAGTCCTTTTATTGGTAGCAATCTTATCATCATTATTTAGTTTTTCGCAAGAGAATGATAATAAAGAAATAAATGTAAAGGTGAGTAAAGTAGCTTTTGAGGTAAATTCTCCAGAAGAATTAGAATCTAAAGATTGGGAGGATGTAAAAAAAGTATTTAGTAAAAATACTGAAAATGAAAAAATAGAAATGAGCTTTACTTTAAGTTATCCAGAATCTAAATACAAAATTAAAAGCTCTATAAAGGTAGGAGGAGAATCTAGAAATATTGACTCTTTAATCTTAAAATCAAAAAAAGGAATACAATCTATAATAAAATTATCAACACCTTATAAAAACTAAATATTATGAAAACTTTTATCACAGCATTTACACTTTTGTTAGTTTGTACATTACAAGCACAAAATTTTACAGGAAAAGCGATTTATAAAACGAGTCAGAAATCGAACTTTAAAATGAATAATGAAAAAGGTGTAGATGATAAAATGCAAGAAGAGTTAAGAAAAAGAATTCAGAAAATGTATCAAAAGACCTTTATTTTAGAATTCGATAAAACAACTTCTACCTACAAAGAAGATATAAAATTAGAAGAACCAAAGCCACAAGTTGGGGGTAATAATGTTGTTGTAATGTCTTTTGGAGGTTCTGGAGCAGCAAGTGTGTATTATAAAAACATTCAAGAAAAAAGATTTGCAAATCAAACAGAAATAATGGGTAAAGTGTTTTTGGTAAAAGACTCTTTACCAAAATACGATTGGCAAATGACTACAGAAACAAAAAACATTGGTCAGTATACATGTTATAAAGCTACTTATACAGAAGAAGTAGAAAGTAAAAAAATAAGCATTGTTAACGGAGAAACAAAAGAAGATGTAAAAAAAGAAACTAAAGTAACTACTGCTTGGTATACCTTGCAAGTGCCAATTAATAATGGACCAGATAATTACCAAGGTTTGCCTGGTTTAATTTTAGAAATTAACGATGGTAAAAGAATGATTGTTTGTACTGAGATCGTTTTAAATCCGTCAGAAAAAATAACCATTCAAGAACCAGCAAAAGGTAAGGTTGTTAACCAAAACAAGTTTGATGAAATTCAGGAACAAAAATCTAAAGAAATGATGGAGAAATTTAAAAGTAGAAATGGTTTTGATATGGGAAATGGAGTTCAAGTAAAAATAGGAGGCTAGAGGTGTTAAAGTTTTCCCAACAGCTTTAAACTTTTAAACCTTTTTTAAGTCATACTGAACATATAACCGATATTTTTACAAAAAAATAAAAATGATGAAATCAGTATTTACTTTCTTATTAGTTTTAGCAACTAATATTTTATTTTCTCAAAACGACTTTCAAGGTAAAGCAACCTACATGTCTAAAACTACTATGGATATGAGTAGGTTTGAAGGAAGAAGTGAGCAAGAGAAAAAGCAAATTATGGCTCGTATGAAAAATTTTTTAGAAAAAACATACACCTTAAGTTTTAACAAAACAGAATCTGAATTTAAAGAGAATGTAAAATTAGATGCTCCTGGAGGAACTTCTGGTAGAAGATTTGGAGCAAGTAATGGAAAAGGTGCTATTTACAAAAACCTTAAAGAAAAAGAAATGATTGAAGATGTTGAAATGTTTAGTAAACGTTTTTTAATTGTTGAGGATATGGAACAACCAAAATGGGAGTTAAGTTCAGAAACTAAAAAAATTGGTCAATATACTTGTTACAAAGCAACTTTAGTAAAAGTAGATACAAGTGTAGATTTTGCTAGTATTTTTGGTAGAAGAGGTAGAAGAGGTGCAGATAATGCAGATAAAAAGGAAGAAGAAAAAGAACCAGAAGTTAGAACTTTAGAAGTTACAGCTTGGTATTCTCCACAAATACCTATTAGCTCTGGTCCAGATTCTTATTATGGTTTACCAGGTTTAATTTTAGAATTAAATACGGGTAGAACTACAATGTTATGTACAGAAATTGTATTAAACCCTTCTGAAGCATTAGAAATTGATAAACCTAAAAAAGGTAAAAAAGTAGATAGAGAAGAATACAACAAAATTGTTAAAGTTAAAACAGACGAATTAAAAGAGCGCTTTCAAAATGGAGGTGGTAGAGGAGGAAGAAGATTCTAATCTTCTTTTAGTAACTTTTTTTAATCAAATTCAAACAAATCAAACATGAAAAAAATATTATTATTCACCATTTTAATGGTGTCATGGGTTTCTACAGCCCAAATTACCCTAAGAGGTGTTGTCAAAGATTCTATTGGTGAACCTTTAGAAATGGCAAATGTTATTGCTATAGATAATGTTGCAAAAACAATTAGCTCTTTTGGCTTTACAGATTCAAGTGGAAGTTTTAAATTAGATTTAAAACGTAATACTACTTATAATGTAAAAATTAGTTATGTAGGTTTTAAAGAAATTAGCGAAACTGTACAAACAAAAGAAGAAAGTATTGTAAAAAACTACACAATGTTCGAAGATAATATGCTAGATGGTATTAATATTGTTGCTAAAATGCCAGTAACTATTAAAGGAGATACCATAGTTTATAATGCAGATTCTTTTAAAAATGGTTCTGAACGTAAGTTAAAAGATGTTCTAGATAAGTTACCTGGAGTAGAAATTAATGATGATGGACAAATAGAAGTAGAAGGTAAAGCTGTAGAAAAAATAATGATAGATGGTAAAGAGTTTTTTAGTGGAGATACTAAATTAGCTACAGAAAATATACCATCTAATGCAGTAGATAAAATTCAGGTTTTAAGAAATTATGGTGATGTTAGTCAATTAAGTGGTGTACAAAACAACCAAGATAGAGTTGCCATCAATATAAAATTAAAAGAGGGTAAAAAGAACTTTTGGTTTGGAGATGTTTTAGCAGGTGCAGGAGACTCACCAGATACAGGTTTGTATTTATTTCAGCCAAAATTATTTTATTACACTCCTAAATATACCATCAATATTATTGGTGATGTAAATAATATGGGAGAAGTTGTACTAAGCAGAAGAGATGCAAGAAGCTTTGGTGGTAGTTTTCAGAGCCAAAGTCCATCTAATGGTACAAACATTAACATTGCAGATGCAGGTATTGGTTTTTTAAATGCAAGCACTAGAAATGCAAACAGAATAGAAACTAAGTTAGCTGCTTTAAACTTTTCATACTCTCCTAATCCTAAATTAGATTTAAGCGGATTTTTAATTTGGTCTGGTAATTCTAATGGACAAAGAAATATTAATACTATAGACTATATAGATCCAGATACTCCAGACGATGTTGTAGATAATAGTACAAACCAAACTAGTAATAATGGCTTGTTTAGATTTAGTACTATCTATAAAAAGAACATCAATAATCAATTAAACTACAATGTTTCTGGTCGTTTTTCTAATGAGTTTAGAACAGATAATGTAAATTCTGTAGTTTTAAGTGATATTGTTGAAACAGAAAAAGCAACACCTTATACTATTAATCAAGATTTTAGCTACTTTTATACAGCAAATGAAAAAAACATTTTTGCTTTAGAAGTGCAACATTTATTACAAGACGAAGATCCGTTTTATTTGGCTTCTTTAGAAAATGATCCTTTTAATAATAACCCAACTAACGACGAAGATTTAGAAGACTCAGAAGATGGTTTTGATGATACTGCATTTACCTTAGGTTTAGACAGATCTAATTTGTACTACAATTTAGAACAAGACAGACGTGTAAAAACAAATCAAGTAGATGCTAAATTAGATTATTACTATATTTTAAATGATAAGAGTAATTTAAACTTTGTAACTGGTACTATATTAAGTTCTCAGAATTATGACTCTCGTTTTTTCCAGATTTTAGATGATGGTTCAGAAGTAGACCCAACTCCAGCTATTGCAGGAATTGATAGTTCTGAAACTACAAATGATACTGAGTACAATTTTACAGATATTTATGCAGGTTTAAGATACCGTTTAAAAACAGGGATTTTTACAATAACTCCTGGGTTTACAGTACACTCTTACAACTCTAACAATACACAATATGGTTCAGAAACTTTTAAAGATACTTTCTTTAAAGTTTTACCAGAATTCGAAACGATTGCTCAGTTTAAAAGCAGTGAGAGTTTAACTTTTACTTATAAACAAGAAGTAAACTTTACAGATGTAAATCAAATTGCAAGAGGTATTGTTGCAAATAGTTATAGTTCTTATTTTGCAGGTAATGCAGATTTAATAAATGCTAGTTTTCATAATGTTAGCTTATTTTATAGAAGCTTTAATTTATTTAATAACAGTAGTGTATTTGCAAGAGTTAACTATAGAAAAACAATAGATCAAGTAAACTCAAATACAATTTTCGAAGACAATTCTGTAGTTTCTAGTAGTACAAGTATTAACTCACCTTTCGATAATGAGAGCTTTACTGCATTTGCAAGATTAAGCAAAACAATCAGAAAAATTACAGCAAGAATTGGTGGTAACTTTTCTTTTAACAAAAGCTATCAATTCATCAACTCTTTAGAGAATACAAACGAAAACGTATCAAGAGGATTTAATACAAGAATTGGTACTAATTTTAGAAAAGCACCAAACGTTAGTTTGTCTTATAATTTAACTTATAACGATCAAGTAAACAGTGCAAGAACAGAAGATATTAATACTGTAACACATGCACCAGCAATTAATTTTGATGCGTATATCTGGAACTCTTTAACGCTAACATCAGATTTTACTTTTAATGAAGTTAGGCAAGAAGGTAGTAAACAAAGTTCTTTTAATATCTGGAATGCTAAGTTAGCCTACAGAAAAGATAAAGATGCTAAAATGGAATATGAATTAGTAGGTAGTAACTTATTAGGTACTGGTTCAGAAACTTCTGTTGGGCAAAGTATTATTTCATTTAATGTAAATGAAAGATTTATTATGCCAAGATTTATCAGCTTAAGATTGCGTTACCAACTATAACAAAATATTTTATTTATTTTTAAATGGCTCTTTTTTAGAGCCATTTTTTATTTAGTTTATTTACTTTTACAGTATGAGTTTATTAGCAACAAAATCATCTTTATACGCTACTTTTAAAAGTTTAGGATTACTGTATTTATTTATTGCTTATGGTCTTTTTTTAGACGGATTTTACATTTTTAGCAAAACAGATAATGCACAATTATATGCAAATATCAGTATGCTTTTGGTTTTTCCAATTGTGTATTTTAAGGTAAATAAAAGATCTAGAGAACACCTAATTGCTGGAGTTTTAATCGGTTTTTTTGGTGAGTATCTTTTCTCTGTTTTACTGGGGATGTATACTTACAGACTAGAAAATGTGCCACATTATATTCCTTTTGGGCACGCTTTAGTGTATTTAGCGGTTTTGTATTTTTCTAAGGCAGCCTCAATCATTAAACACAGAAAAAAGATTGAAACATTTTTAGCTATTTTTATCTTTATTTATGCAATCGTTTTTCTAATTTTTAGGTTTGATGTTTTCGGTTTTGTAATGACAATGGCAACCTTATATATTTTAAGGAACAAGCCAAGAGAACGTTTGTTTTATTTAACAATGTACGTTTCTGTTGCCTATTTAGAGATTATAGGTACAAGCCTTTTATGTTGGGAATGGCCACCAATTGCTTGGGATGTTATTCCGTTTTTACCAAGCCATAATCCACCAAGTGGAATTAGTTTATTCTATTTTTTATTAGATTTAGGTTGTTTGTGGGTGTATAAAAAACGTTATAAAATAACTTGGTTAAGAATGAAAAACATCAGAAAAATACGTGAGAATAAAACTGTTGTTACAAACTAATTTTGAACTAAATTCGTTATCAATAATGTAAGTTCGAGTAAATTTTTAAGAACTTTAAATTTCTTTCGAGAATTAATTTAAATAAACTAATGTCGATAAAAGTAGCATCAGTAACAAAAACATATAAAACTCAAAAAGCTTTAAATAATATTTCTTTTTCTGCGGATAAAGGTCAAATTATTGGTTTTTTAGGTCCAAATGGGGCAGGAAAATCAACAATGATGAAAATTTTAACGGGCTTTATAAAACCGAATTCTGGTGAAGTTTTGGTTGATGAAATAGATGTTTTAAAAAATCCATTAGCAGCACAAAAAACTATTGGTTATTTGCCAGAACATAACCCTTTGTATGCTGATATGTATGTGCGTGAATATTTACAATTTCAAGCAGCAATTTTTAAGGTTGATAAAAATCAAATAGAAACTTGTATCGAAAAAGTTGGTTTAACAGCAGAAGCACATAAAAAAATACATCAATTATCTAAAGGATATCAGCAAAGAGTAGGTTTGGCTGCAGCCATTTTACACAATCCTTCTGTTTTAATTTTAGATGAACCAACAACAGGTTTAGATCCTAATCAATTAGTAGAAATTAGAGCTTTAATTTCTGAATTAGGTAAAGAAAAAACAGTGCTATTTTCTACACATATTATGCAAGAGGTAGAAGCTGTTTGCGATAGAGTTATCATCATAAAAAAAGGAGAAATATTAGTAGATAAAAACCTCGCAGATTTAAAAGAAAATAATCAACAAACTATTATTGTAACTTTCGATTACAAGATAGAAGAGCAATTTATAAATCGATTGCCAAATGTAGTTTCTTATAAAAATAACTACGACAATACTTGGTATATAACTTTTGAAAGTGATGAAGATATGAGGCCAAAAATCTTTGATTTTGCTCAAGAAAATGGATTGAAAATATTAGGTTTAAATACCGAAAATAAGAATTTAGAAACCTTGTTCAGAGAAGTAACTCAATAATTATTTTACTAAATATTGATAAGCTTCTAACAAAGTAGGAAAAACCAAAATGCTACCAGCTTCTTTTAATTCAGCTTCAGAGTATTGAGTTAAAATTCCTATAGGATTCATACCTGCTGCCTTTGCTGCCTTTGTACCTGTTAAACTATCTTCAAAAACCCAAAGATCTTTAAACTCTTCTTTTTTAAACCCTAAGGCTTTTGCTAGCGTTTTATATGCTTCAGGGTCTGGTTTTGGTTTTTCATAATCTTGTACACCAAAAACAGTTTTAAAATTTAAGTTTAAATGATGAATGCTGTTCTTTAAAAACTGTTTAGTTGCGTTACTTGCAATTCCATAAGGAATGTTTTCTTCGGATAACAAATCTGTAAATTCATGAACACCAGGTAATAATTCAGGAATTGTAAAATACTTGTCTAAATGTTCATCTTTTAAATGATATAGTTCTTCAGTTTGATGTTCTTTACCAATTACACTACAAAAATATTCAGCAATAATTAAAGGTGTTTTACCTGTATGAATTTTAGGAAAAGGAGCAATTTCTTTATTAAATAATTCTTTAAAAGCAGAAGTCCAAGCAGAATAATGGCTGTTAAAACTATTTACAATAACTCCATCAAAATCGAATAAAAATCCTTTAGGCTGCAGTTTCATTTACAAGTGTTTTAGCGGCTACTAATTTAGTTAAATATGGATTTAAAAACTTGTTAGTTGGGTCTAATTTTTCTCGAATTTCTTTAAAAGCATCCCATTTTGGGTAAATTTTAGATAATTGAGCATTTTTAGCAGAAAAACGTTTACCCCAATGAGGTCTGCCTCCGTGTTTTAAAAAAATTTTTTCTATACTTTTAAACGCTTCATAAGTATCTGCAGTTGCAGCATTTCTAGAAACACATCCCATAGTTACTGTATCATGCCCATAAGCATAACTTAACCAAGATTTATCTTGATATACAAAACGTACATCCATAGGTATGTGGATAAAAGATTTGTTGCTCCATTTGTTGATTTCTGTTTTTAATTCATTAAAAACTTCTGGAAATTTGTCTAAAGCAATTGTCCATTCTGCCAATTCTAAAGTAGATCCTCTAGACTTAGTAACTGTAGCTTGGTATAATGTGCCTTTGTGCTCTTTCTTAGCGCTGAAAAAAGCTTTTGCTAATATTTTGTTTGCGATTGAAGTAATCCAAGGAAATTTGTGAGAATATTTATATAAAAATTTAGAAGTGTTTCTTCTATGTTTTAAATAATTTGGTCCTTTATTTTCAGTAATTTCTTTTTTAGGATCAATTTTATCACCAGTAATTACATAGCCTTTATCTGTATGAGGTAGCCATAGTATTCTTAAAAAGTCATGCTCTTTTAATCTGCTTTTTATTTTTGGTAACCATTCACTATCGCTTTCTGGCCTTTCTTTTACATGAAGTGTATAAGCAGGCTCACATTGAAAAGTAATGGTAGACATTACACCTAACATACCTAAAGAAACACGAACTGCATCTATTAAACTGTCTTGTTCAGTAATTTTTTTTATGCTACCATCTGCAAGAACCAAATTACATTCAGTCATGTATTCGCATAATAATTTTCCACTTGTACCATGTGTTCCTGTTGCTAAAGCTCCACCAATGGTAATGGTATTAATATCTGGTAAACAAGGTATACACCAGCCTACAGATTCTATAGCTTCTAACAACTCACTTAGTATTAAACCAGACTGAACTGTTATTGTTTTTTTGTTGTAATCATATGAAACAATTTTGTTATAGTTTGTCATATCAATCAAAACATCTGTACCAGCAGCAATATCTGCAGAAGATTGTTTGCTTCCAAAAAAACGTATCTTTTCGTTGTTTGCTATTACTTCTTTCAGTTCATCTTCAGTAGTAATATCAAACTTTGTTGTGTAGTTATACTTTAAATTTCCATTCCAGCTAACCCAGGTACCGTTATTTTTTTGTTTCATAAAATATTACTTTCGTTAAACAAAACTACAAAATAAACGATTTATAACAGCTTTTAAAATGATAAAAATAATAAAATGAATTTTTGATAAATAAAAAGAACTATTTCATCATATTGATAAAAATAGCAATCATAATACAAGAATATGTTATTTTAATTCAACTTATAGTTAATTTGTTGGTTTTGAAGTGTAGCTAACAATTCATTAGAAACATTAACTTTTGTGTTTCTACTTGGTAAGTTTACTTCAATTTTTTCTTTAGCATCCCAAATAGTAAACTTTAAAGACTGCTTACCACCATTTGTTCTAAGAATTCTCTGTAGGTTAGTAATGGTTTCTTCAGTTATATCATCCACAGAAATTTTAATAGTTAATTTTTTACACAACTCATCCATAATATCGTGTAATAATTTCATTTCTGTAAATTTTAACCTTGGTTCGCCAGTTACACCTTCTTTGTTTGTCCAGCCAGGTTGAATTGTTGCACGCACAAATAAGAAAGAATTTGGTACTAAAAAGTGTTTCATTTTTAAGTAATCTTCACCAAAAATTCTAAACTCATTGCTATCTCCATAATCTTCTATAGTAAACATTGCCCATCCTTTACCAGCTTTAGAAACTCTGTGTTGCACATCTGTAATTATACCTGCAAAAGATAAATTCATACCCACATATTTGGCTAAATCTTCTTTAAAATATTTTAATGAAGCATTACAGAAAATCATTTCATTTTTAAAATCATCTAGAGGATGTGCAGAAATATAAATACCAATTACTTCTTTTTCTTGTGATAAAAGTTCCATGGTTCCCCAAGTTTCACACTCAGGAATATCTGGTTCAGGAAACTGAACTGTAGACGCTTCTCCAAACATAGAAACCTGAGCAGAATTTTTGTTTTCTTGATATTTACTACCAAATTTCATGGCACGTTCTAAGAAAGTTAATCCTTTTTCATCAGTTGCAAAATATTGCGCTCTGTGTGTATCTGTAAAAGAATCGAATGCGCCAGCTTTAATTAAACTATCAAAAGATTTTTTGTTAGCGGCTCTTAAATCTACACGTTTTGCTAAATCAAAGATAGAAGTATAATTTCCGTTTTCTGTACGCTCTTTAATTATGGCTCTTACAGCAGCAGCACCAACACCTTTAACAGCAGCCATTCCAAAACGAACAGCTCCATCTTTATTTACTGAGAATTTTAAATAAGATTCATTTAAATCTGGTCCTAAAACTTCTAACCCCATTCGTTTACATTCTTCCATAAAGAAAGAAACAGCTTTAATATCTTTCATATTATTAGAAAGTACAGAAGCCATATATTCTGCAGGATAATGAGCCTTTAAATACGCAGTTTGATAAGCAATCCAAGCATAACAAGTAGAGTGAGATTTATTGAAGGCATAACTTGCAAAGGCTTCCCAGTCTTTCCATATTTTTTCTAGTTTTTCTTCATCATGACCATTTTTACCTGCTTGCTCAATAAACTTAGGTTTCATTTTATCAAGTACAGCAATCTGCTTTTTACCCATGGCTTTACGTAAAACATCAGCTTCACCTTTGGTAAAATCTGCTAGTTTTTGCGAGAGTAACATTACCTGCTCTTGGTAAACCGTAATTCCGTAAGTTTCTGCCAAATACTCTTCCATTGCTGGTAAATCGTACTCAATATCTTCTGTTCCGTGTTTTCTGTTGATAAAACTCGGAATATATTCCATTGGTCCAGGTCTGTACAATGCATTCATGGCAATTAAATCTGCAAAAACGGTTGGCTTTAAAGAGCGCATGTGTTTTTGCATTCCTGGAGATTCATATTGAAAAATACCTACAGTTTCTCCTCTTTGGAATAATTCATAAGTTTTTTCATCATCTAAAGGAAAATTTTCAGGATCTAAATCAACATCGTGTTTTGCTTTAACAATTTTTACGGTGTCTTTTATTAAAGTCAATGTTTTTAATCCTAAGAAATCCATTTTTAACAAACCTGCAGATTCTACTACAGAGTTGTCAAATTGGGTAACATACATGTCAGAATCCTTTGCCAAAGCAACAGGAACGTAGTTGGTAATATCACCTGGAGTAATAATCACACCACAAGCATGTATACCTGTGTTTCTAACTGAACCTTCTAAAATTGTGGCTTTATTAATGGTTTCAGAAATAAGATCTGAACCAAAAGACATATTTTTAAGTTCTTCTACTAATTGCTTTTCTTCTGCACGTAAACCATCAACTTTACCTTTACTTTTTGGGTCATCACCAAAAATATTTTTTAGTTTAATTCCAGGAATTAATTTAGCAATTCTATCTGCTTCAAAAAGAGGTAAATCTAAAACTCGGGCTGTATCTCTAATCGAAGATTTTGCAGCCATTGTTCCGTAAGTAATAATTTGTGCAACTTGATTTGCTCCATATTTATCAATTACATAATCCATAACTCTTCCACGACCTTCATCATCAAAATCAATATCGATATCTGGCATAGAAACACGCTCAGGATTTAAGAAACGCTCAAAAAGTAAATCGTATTTAATAGGGTCAATATTTGTAATCCAAAGACAATATGCAACTACAGAACCAGCTGCAGAACCACGTCCAGGACCAACAGCAACATCCATTTTTCTAGCCTCGCGAATAAAATCTTCCACAATTAAAAAGTAACCAGGATAACCCGTTTTTTCGATTACTTCTAATTCAAAATCTAAACGCTCTTTTATGGATGCTGTAATTTCTCCATATCTTATTTTTGCACCTTCAAAGGTTAGGTGTTTTAAGAAGTTATTTTCACCACGTTTTCCTCCATCTTCATCATCTTTTGCATCTTTAAACTTTTCTGGAATATCAAAAGCAGGTAATAAAACGTCTCTTGCTAAAGTGAAAATTTCAATTTTATCTACAATTTCTTGAATGTTGATAATCGCTTCTGGCAAGTCTGCAAAAAGCGTTTTCATTTCATCTGAAGACTTAAAATAATATTCTTCGTTTGGCAAACCATATCTGTAACCACGACCTTTTCCTTTTGGTGTAGCTTGTTTTTCGCCATCTTTTACACACAATAAAATATCGTGGGCGTTTGCATCTTTTTTCTCTAAATAGAAAGTGTTGTTTGTTGCAACAATTTTAATATCATGATTTTTAGAGAATTTTAATAAGGTTTCATTTACAATATTCTCATCTTGTTGATTATGGCGCATCAACTCAATGTAAAAATCATCTTTGAATTCTTCTTTCCACCAAAGCAAAGCTTCTTCAGCTTGTTTTTCACCAAGATTTAGAATTTTACTTGGTACTTCTCCATATAAATTACCAGTTAAAACAATGATATCATCTTTATATTTTTTGATGATTTCTCTATCAATTCTTGGTACATAATAAAATCCATCAACAAAAGCAATGGAAGACATTTTTGCCAAATTATGATACCCTTTTTTGTTTTTTGCCAACAAAACAACTTGGTAGCCATTGTCTTTCTGAGATTTGTTTTTATGATCTTCACACACATTAAACTCACAACCAATAATTGGTTTTATTGGGTTTTCTGCGTTTTTATTATGGTTTAAAATGGCGCTTACAAAATGAAAGGAAGCCATCATATTTGCAGTATCTGTCATTGCAATGGCTGGCATATTATCTTTTGCAGCCGCTTTTACAATGTTACCAATTTGCATAGTAGATTGTAAAACAGAATATTGTGTGTGGTTGTGTAAATGTGCAAATTGTACATCTTTTAATTCTGCTAAACCTTCTGATGTAGATTTGGTTTCTTTAACGTCTTTTAATTTCTCTAAACGTTTACGAATCTTATCACTCTCTTTTTTTAGGTTGATGTGTTTTAAACCAATTACTTGTATTGGCTTAGGATTCGCTTCAGAAAAGTTTTTAAAATAATCAGCATTAACATCTAATTGTTCTTTGGTAAATTCTCTTAATCGAATTAATTCTAAGAAACAACGTGTTGTAGCCTCAACATCTGCAGTGGCATTGTGTGCTTCTCCAAAGCCAACACCAAACAAATGATTGTGTAATTCTGTTAAAGTTGGTAATTTAAATTTACCTCCTCTACCACCAGGAATTTGACACATTGTAGCTGTTTTTTCTGTACAAGTATCTAAAAGTGGTAGTTTTGTTAAATTGTTTTCTACACCTAATCTATGAAATTCACATCCCATAATATTAATATCGAAACCAACATTTTGCCCAACTATAAACTTTGTTTTTTTAAGAGCTTCGTTAAAAAGAGCTAAACCTTTGTCTAGTTTAATACCTTGTTCATCTGCTAATTCAGTAGAAATTCCGTGAATTCTCTCTGCATCATAAGGAATATTAAAACCTTCTGGCTGAATTAAAAAATCGTTATGTTCTAATACATTACCCATTTCGTCATGCAATTGCCATGCAATTTGAATACACCTTGGCCAGTTGTCTGTGTCTGTAATTGGTGCATTCCAACTTTTGGGTAAACCAGTGGTTTCAGTATCAAAAATTAAGTACATAAATGATTTTTTTTTGCTCATTATTTTGGAGGGTTAAATGTACGAAATAAAGGAAGTTTTAAGGTTAAAAAGTAAAGAGACTTATCAACAAAAAAAGTCAACCCAATTAAGGATTGACTTTCTAAAATTAATTCAAATAATTTATTTTTATGCTAATTCTTCTTCTACCATTAAGCTGTTAATTGCTGATTGAATTTGCTGTTTTTGAGCTTCTAATAATTTTCTAGTTGATGGTGCAAATGCATCTTCTTCTAAAATCTCAGTGTATTCATTATAACTAACTTGCTCACCTCTAATAGCTTCTTCTAAAATTGCTTCTTCATCATTAGAACTAAATAAAGATTTTAAAGACATCCAGTTTCTGTGCATTGTACCTTGAAATGTACCAGTTTCTTCTGGTATTTGCCCATAAGATAATATTTCTGTTCTTAAGTTTTTAGCAAAATCACTTCGTTCTGAGGCTCTATTTTTAAAGAAAATTTTCAATCGAGAACTATCTACATTTTCGGCGGCATTTAAATACCCTTTTTCAGCATCATAATTCTTTTCTAATAATTCGTTTAATTTGTTCGAAATTTTTTCTGTGTACTTCATTGTGTCATTTTCATTTTAAATTCCAATAAATTATTTTGAGATGCGTATTGTTTCACATCTTATTGCTGATACAAATTTAAATAAGCTTTAAGACTGTTATTGATGCATAAGGTTTCGATTTTAACTCATTTGATTTTTAGTTTTTATTTAAGAATTATGCTGTTGTTTTTTAAATTGAATTAAAATATTTGTAACATTTTCGTAAATTGGCATACATATAAAAGAACTTTTAATTAAAATATTTAAAAATGAAAAAATTACTATTAGTAGCTGTTATGTTTTTAGGACTTGTTGCTAACGCGCAAACAGCAGATGAAATTTTAGCTACTTACTATGAAAACATTGGCGGAATTGAAAACCTTAAGAAAATTAAAGGTCTTAAAATGACAGCTTCTGTTAATCAACAAGGAATGGAGATTCCTTTAGAAATTTATCAAATGGCTGATGGTAAACAAATGTCTGTTATTAATTTTCAAGGAAAAGAAATTAAACAAGGTGTTTTTGATGGTGAAACATTATGGGGTCATAACTTTATGACAATGAAAGCTGAAAAAAGCGATGCAGAAGCTACAGCAAATATGAAGTTAGATATGAATGATTTTCCTGATGCATTTATTGATTATAAAGAAAAAGGTTATAAAGTAGAATTATTAGGTAAAGAAACGATTGATGGTGCAGAAACTTTTAAAATCAAATTAACAAAAGAACCTGTTACTATTGATGGTAAAAAAGAAGATAGCATTACGTATTACTTTTTTGATACCGAAAATTTTGTACCAATTGCAATACAATCAGAAATAAAATCTGGACCAGGTAAAGGTATGATGTCAGAAATTACGATGAGTGATTACCAAGAAGTAGAAGGTTTATATTTTCCTTTTTCTATGACACAAGGTGTAAAAGGTCAGCCAGGTGCTCCATTAACTATTACTAAAATCGAGCTAAATCCAACAGTTGATGCAGCTTTATTCGCTTTTCCTGAAGAAAAGTAATCATCATAAAATACTACAAAAATCCTCAAATTAAATTTGGGGATTTTTTTTAATCACTAAAACCAAACAAAATGAAAAAACAACTTTTATTAGTGGCTGTTCTACTTTTATCTTTTTCTATAAAGGTTGATGCGCAAAGTAAAAACACAAAAGGAAAGCAATTATTTGGAGATTTAACTGCAAGGCATATTGGGCCAGCTCTAATGAGTGGTAGAATTAATGATTTAGAAAATCACCCAACAAATAATAGAATTATTTACGCAGGAACTGCAGGTGGAGGTGTATGGAAATCGAATGATGGAGGTGTAACTTTTAATCCTATTTTTGATGATTATTGTCAATCTATTGGTGCAGTAGAAGTAGATCCTAACGATCCTGATAATACAATTTATGTAGGTACAGGAGAAACATGGACAAGAAATAGTGTTTCTTATGGAGATGGTTTGTATAAAACTGTTGATGGTGGTGTTACTTGGGATAAAATAGGTTTCGAAAACTCAGATCGTATTGCAAACATAATCGTTAATCCAAAGAATTCTAATGAAATTTATGTAGGTGTTTTAGGTGCTTTATGGGGAGATAGTGAAGAAAGAGGTGTTTATAAATCTTCTGATGCAGGTAAAACTTGGGATAAAATTTTATATACCAATCAAAAAACGGGTTGTGCAGATTTAACTATGGATCCTAATAATCCAAATATTTTATACGCTTCTATGTGGGAGTTTAGAAGAACTGGTTGGTCTTTTGAATCTGGAGGTAAAGATAGTGCACTCTACAAATCTATTGATGGAGGTACAACTTGGAATAAAATTCATAACGGATTTCCAGAAGGTAGTTTAGGTAGATTAGCAATTGCAGTTGCACCTTCTGATTCAAATATTCTTTACACAGTTATTGAAGCAGAAAAAAACGAAAGAAAAGGATTGTATAGAAGCGATGATGCTGGAGCAAACTGGAAACAATTAAATAATGATTTTGGTATTACAGTGCGTCCTTTTTACTTTTCTAGAATTGTGGTAGATCCTAAAAATCCTGATGTAGTTGTAAAAGGAGGTTTAAGTGGTTCTATTTCTAGAGATGGAGGAAAAACGTTTAAAAACTTAGGTAATATGCACAGTGATATTCATGATATTACTTTTGATATTCATAATTCTGATAGAATGTACGCAGGTACAGATGGCGGGGTTTATCGTTCTTTAAATGGAGGTACAACTATGGAAATTGTAGAGAATTTACCTATTTCTCAATTCTATCAAGTTAGTGTAGACGATGCAGAACCTTATAATATTTATGGTGGTTTACAAGATAATGGTTCTTGGTATGGACCTTCTTCTTCACCTGGAGGAATAGAAGCAAGAGACTGGAACTCTATTGGTGCAGGAGATGGTTTTAGAGTGTTAAAACATCCAACAAAAAATATCATTTACTCAGAAATGCAAGGAGCAGAAAATGTTTGGAGATATGATGTAGATGCAAAAAGAGTAAAAACCATTCAGCCTTTACCACAAAAAGGTTTTGAAAAATTCCGTTTTAATTGGAATGCACCTATGGCTATAAGTGCACATCAACCCAATCGTTTTTATATGGGAAGTCAGTATGTTCACAAATCTGAAGATATGGGAGATACTTGGACAATTATTTCACCAGATTTAACGACGAATGATCCTTTAAAACAAGACCAAAGTAATTCTGGAGGATTATCTATGGATAACTCAGGAGCAGAAAATCATACTACAATTTTTACAATAGCAGAATCTACTTTAGATGAAAATATAATTTGGGTAGGTACAGATGATGGTAATGTACAAGTAACACAAGATGGAGGGGAAACTTGGACAAATACTATTGCAAATGTGCCAGATTTACCTAAAAATACGTGGACATATCATATAGAAGCAAGTGTTTTTAATAAAGGTACAGCTTATGTTGTTTTTGATGGACATACTATGAATGATATGAAGCCATATACCTACAAAACAACAGATTTTGGAAAAACTTGGACAAGTATTATTACTAGTGATGTTGTTGGTTCTGTTAGAAATATTCAAGAAGATTATGTAAACCCTGATTTATTATTTTTAGGTACAGAATTCGGTTTATACATTACGATTAATGGAGGTAAAAACTGGATAAAATTTACAAATAATATGCCTGCAGTAGCTGTGCATTTTATTGAGTTACAGAAACAAACTAACGATTTAGTAATGGGAACGCATGGTAGAGGAATTATTATTATTGATGATATATCTCCATTAAGAGAAATTAATGAAGAGGTTTTAAAAGAGAAAGTACATTTCTTTACATCAAAACCAACTGTAATTTTCGAAGAAGGCAGTTTTGCAGGAAGTTTTGGAGCAGAAACTCAGTTTGTAGGTGCAAACCCAAGCAGAGCTGCACAAATAAAATATCATTTAAGCAGACGTCATACTTTTGGTAAAATGACTTTAGAAATTCAAGATGATAATGGAAAAGTAATTAGCAAATTAGGTCCTGGAAAATCTAAAGGAATAAACATTGTAAACTGGAATTATAGATTAAAAAACCCAAAAGTAGCAAAAGGTAAAACGTTTAGTTTTGGTGGATTTACTTCGCCTTTAGTAGAAGCAGGTACTTATAATGTGGTTTTAAAGAAAGGTAAAGATACTTTTACGCAGAAGATAGAGTTAATCTACGATCCTAAATCAAATTTATCAGCATCAGATAGAGAAATGAAACACAATACCACAATGAAAATGTATAATATGACAGAAGAATTGGCATATATGGTATATGAGTTAGATGCAATATTGGAAAAAGCAGAAACGCTTAATAAGAAAAAAATCGTAGAAAAGTTAACAGCATTAAAGAAAACTTTGGTAATTACAACTGGAGACAATTATGTAGGCTCAGCAGAACCTCAATTAAGAGAAAAAATGTCTGATTTATACAGTAAAATTGCTACTAGTTATGATAAACCTTCAAACTCTGAATTAGAGAGTTTATCTATAATTGAAGAACGATTTGATACTGCAAAAGTAGATTATCAAAAAATAAAAAAGAAAGTAAAATTCTTAGATGAGTTAAATTTAAAGTCTTTCGAAGAATTTATAAAATAATTTTATGTTAAAAAATATCATTAATTTATAGGTTATTAGTGATTTAGTATCAAAAAAAGTTAGTATTTTTGCGCCCACTTATCACGAGATGGTAAGATTTTTAATAATCAAGGTCGAGAACCTTAAAAAATTAACAAATTATGTCTGTAAAAATCAGATTACAAAGACACGGAAAAAAAGGTAAACCATTCTATTGGATTGTTGCTGCAGATGCCCGTGCAAAAAGAGATGGTAAATACTTAGAAAAAATTGGTACTTACAATCCTAACGTAAACCCAGCAGAAATTAACTTAGATGTTGATGGTGCTGTAAAATGGTTACAAAATGGTGCACAACCAACTGATACTGCAAAAGCAATTTTATCTTATAAAGGTGCTATGTTAAAAAATCATTTAGTTGGTGGTGTAAGAAAAGGTGCTTTAACAGAAGAGCAAGCAGAAGCTAAATTTACTGCTTGGGTAGAAGAAAAAGCAGCTAAAATTTCTGCAAAAGAAGAAGGTTTAAGCGCAGTAGAAGCTGATGCAAAAGCGAAAGCTTTAGCAGCTGAAAAAGCGGTTAACGAAGCAAGAATCGAAGCAGCAAAACCAGCTGTAGAAGAAGTTGCAGAAGAAGCATCTGAAGAAGTTGAAGCAGCAGCTGAAACTATTGATGAAGCAGCAGAAAAAGCAGCAGAGTAAATTATAAAGAGATGCGATAATGCGTAAAGAAGAATGTTTTTATTTAGGCAAAATCGTAACTAAATATAGTTTTAAAGGTGAAGTTGTTATCAAATTAGATACAGACGAACCTGAGTTGTATAAAAATATGGAATCAGTTTATGTCGAATTTGGCACAAATCTGGTTCCATTTTTTATTGATAAAAGTTCTTTACACAAAGGCAATCAATTACGTGTTCAGTTCGAAGATGTGTATTCTGAAGAAGAGGCAGATTCGATTTTAAAATGCGGAGTGTATTTACCTTTAGATTTATTACCAAAATTATCTGGAGACAAATTTTATTTTCACGAAGTGATTGGTTTTAATGTTGTTGATGTTAATTTTGGCGAAGTTGGCAATATTGTTCATATCAATGATAAAGCAGCACAACCACTTTTTGAAATTGATAGAGATGGTAAAGAAATCTTCATACCTATGATTGATGATTTTATCAAAAAAGTAGATAGAGAAAACAAACAAATACAAGTAGAAACACCTGAAGGATTAATCGAATTGTATTTGTAAATCTTTCTTCGGATTAAAAAAAAATAAAGTTACTACTAAATTAGAGAGGTGTCTGAGTGGTCGAAAGAGCTACCCTGGAAAGGTAGTATATGGGTAACTGTATCGAGGGTTCGAATCCCTTCCTCTCTGCAAATAAATTTCAGAAATATTATCAATAACATCTAAATAGAAAGATCAAAAGTTTCTTAATCTGTAGCTTTTAGATGCTTTCTCCTATTAAAATATCGTAGTTAAAACTAATATTTATATACTCACTACCATCACCAGTTTTGCTTTCATCAACAACTAATTCATCATCGACATAAATTTTTAATGAAAGTTGATCAGAAATCGGATTGTTTCTATAAACTTCTCCTTCAATATATCTAAAATCGTAATCATCTAAAGTAATGACTTTAGTAATTGCATTACCAGAAGAGTCATATTCAAAAATATGTTGTTCTAGAATGTGAGCATCAGTTAAATAATCATAATAAGCAATTTGAACCGCATCATTTTCTAAAGTTGTATCTATTTCGATTCTAACTGTTTTATCTAAAATTTCTGTAGTTTCTTCTTCAGTTTCTGTAGTAGCAGTTGTACAACTATAAACAACAAGTAATAAAAGAAATAATTTCTTCATAATGAATGATTTTAGGGTGAGTTGCAAAAATAATGCAAACAGTGTAAAAATAAGAATTATTAGAAATAAATATTATTAATTTTGCACTATGGGTTCAATATTTAAATTTAAAGAGTTTTCAGTAAATCAAGATAAAACAGCTATGAAAATTGGCACAGATGGTGTTTTATTAGGTGCTTGGTGCACTGTAGATTTTTATCCAGATTCAATTCTAGATATTGGTTCTGGTACAGGAGTTGTGGCATTAATGTTGGCACAACGTTCTGATGCAATGACTATAGATGCTGTAGAAATAGAAGAAAATGCATACGAACAATCTGTAGAAAATTTTGAGCAATCTGATTGGGGAGATCGTTTGTATTGTTACAATGCCACTTTTCAAGAATTTGCTGATGAAATTGCTGAAGAGGAAGAAACTTACGATTTAATTATTTCGAATCCGCCTTTTTATACAGATGATTTTGAAACCCAAGATAAAGCAAGGAATAAAGCAAGATTTACAAGTGCGCTATCTTTTGAAGATTTACTATCTGGAGTTATAAAAATCTTATCTAAAAACGGAAAATTTACAACAATAATACCTTATAAAGAGGAAGAGAGTTTTATTAAACTAGCCAATATTAAAGGTTTGTTTCTAAATAGAATTTGTAAAGTTCAAGGCAATCCTGCATCAGAAATAAAAAGAAGTTTGTTAGAGTTTTCTTTTATTGAAACCGCACTAAATGAAGAACATTTAATTATAGAAACCGAACGTCATCAATACACCAAAGAGTATATTAATTTAACCAAAGATTTTTATCTTAAAATGTAAATTATTCATTAATTGTATAATTAAAATCTACATGTGCCCATTCTAACTCTGTACCAATACTTTCGGTTTCAAAGTGCAAAACTTCATCAATATAAACTTGAACTTTTAAAGAAAATTCTAAATTATTTTTTCTGTAAGCTTCACCTTCAATTGTGTTATATGTGTAATCATTTAATGTAATAACTATAGGTTCTGGGTTTCCTTCATCATCATAAGTAAATTGCATTGGACCATAAACCCATTCAGACAAATCAAAATCATAATAAGATACCATTATTTCATCGAATTCTAATTGAGAAGTGGTTAGTACTATTTCTATAGTTTTTGCTGTAACTTCTATTTCATCATCTATTTCTTCAATGGTTGTATTTGTGGTGCAAGAAGTATATAATGTTATTAAAACTATTGTAGTAAAGTGTTTTAGAAATTTCATAAGTTGTCTAATAAAGTTTGTTGTTTTTAATTAGACACCAGTAAAATAAAAAAGTTTGATTTTTATTTTAAAAACTTTATTGTTGATTTTTTAACCCATTACATGATTAGGATTATAACCCAAATATTCTATATTTCTTTCTTTAAATTTAATGCCATAATTTTCGAGTTCCTTTAAAATAGGCTTATAAACTTCTTTGGTTATGGGTATTTGAACTCCAGGAGTTTTTATTTCTCCTTTTAAAATTTTTAAAGCAGCAATTGCAACAGGTAATCCCACAGTTTTTGACATGGCTGTATAGGTCTGATTTTCGCCTTCAACAACCAAACTGCTTTCTATTTGAAGTTTTTTACCATGAATTTCATAACCAAAAAGGTGCTGCATTACAATCATATCTTTATCCTTTTCTTGTAAAGTCCAAGAATCTTCTAAGATTTTCTGTAAAATTTGAGCGGGTGTAGCGTTTTTAAGTGCTATTTTTTTCTTCGGATTAAAAAGATCAAGTTCAACTAATTTTTCCCACATAATATCATCTTGATCAATTTTTAAATAAGAACGCAATTTTAATTCTACAGAATCTGATGGAGAATAAGCCAAAAATAAGTTTGTGAAATCGCGATAACTCATATACTCAGAATCTTCTATGGTATAAGAATCATCAGTCATACCCAACTGAACAAAAATGTTCCAAGCCCTAGAAAAACCAACTCGTCTAATGGTTCCTCTGTACATAGTTGGTATATCATCTAAACCATAAACACTTCTATATTTTAAAGAATCTCTATTGGCATAAGCTTCAAATTTTTCGTTATCAATTTTTAAAAATTCTGTTCTTCGAAACAATTTATGATATGGAATGTATTTATAAGTGCCTTCTTGTATAAACATGGCAGCTCCTCCTTGACCAGCCAAAACTACATTTCTAGGATTCCATGTAAACTTATAATTCCATAAATTTGTATCACTTTCAGGGGCAACCAAACCACCACAAAAAGACTCAAACAACAACATTTTAGCACCACTTTCTCTAATTCTATCTATAACTTGCATAGCACTCATGTGATCTATTCCTGGGTCTAAACCAATTTCATTCATAAAAACCAAACCATTTTCTTTGGCGGCATTATCTAGTGCTTTCATTTCTTTGGATACATAAGAAGCTGTAACCATATGTTTTTTAAGTTTGATACAATCTTTGGCAACATCTAAATGAAATCTTGCAGGCAACATCGAAATTACAAGATCTGCTTTTTCGATTTCTTTTTCTCTTTGATGCGTATCAAAAACATCCAAGATAATTGCCTTAGCATTTTTATGATTGTTGATTAATTTTTGTACATTTTCTGTGGATAAATCTCCAATAGTTAATCTTAAGTTTTCTTCATCAGATTTATCTAATAAATACTTTATTAAAGCTGAGCTCGATTTTCCTGCGCCAATTATTAATATATTTTTCATAAAAGAAAGCTGTATTTTTGTCTTAAACGAAGATAATATAATTGTTTAAAAATTAACAAAATCATTAAAAAATGTTTAAAAATTTAGTAATTACTTGTTTTTTAGGTTTATCAGCAGTTGTTTTAGGTGCTTTTGGTGCTCATGCTTTAAAAGAAACTTTAACAGTAGCTGAGTTACAAAGTTTTGAAACAGCAGTTCGTTATCAAATGTATCATACCATTGTTTTATTATTTGTAAATATTTATAAAGGTTTTTCTATCAAACAAAAAAATACAATTAGTTACTTTTTTTTCTTAGGAATTCTTTTTTTCTCAGGCTCTATTTATTTAATTCAATTAACAAAAATTACAGCTAAATCAATTTGGTTTATAACTCCTTTAGGAGGATTATTCTTTATAATCGCTTGGATTTCAATGATTATAATATTCTTAATAAAAAATAGGAAGAATTAAATAATTCGTAAAAGTTATATAATAAATGGGTTGTTTTAAAATATTCATTAGTTTTGTTACTTATAAAAACCAAAAAATATTGATATGGTAGATACAAATACGAAATCGATTTCGTTAAATAGTCTAGGAATTAAAAATGCAACAATTCGTTATCAATTAACTTCTAGCGAATTACACAAAGAAATTTTAGAAAAAGATTTAGGAGTAGAATCATCTTTAGGCGCAATTGCTATAAATACGGGTGAATTTACAGGTCGTTCTCCTATGGATCGTTTTATTGTAAAAGATGCAATTACAGAAAATGAAGTTTGGTGGAGCAAGATAAATTTACCCTTTGAACAAGATAAATTCGATAAATTATATGACAAAGTTGTAGATTATTTATCTGAAAAAGAAGTTTTTGTAAGAGATAGTTATGCTTGTGCATATGAAAATTACAAATTAAATATAAGAGTTGTAAACGAACATCCTTGGAGTAATATGTTTGCTTACAATATGTTTTTACGACCAACAGAAGAAGAGTTAGAAAACTTTACTCCAGAATGGACCGTAATTAATGCACCAGGTTTTATGGCTGATGCTGAGGTTGATGGAACTCGTCAGCACAATTTTGCAATTTTAAATTTTACGAAAAAAATTGCTTTAATTGGTGGTACAGGTTATACAGGCGAAATTAAAAAAGGAATTTTTTCTGCTTTAAATTTCATTTTACCAATGTATAAAAACACTTTGCCTATGCATTGTTCTGCAAATGTTGGTGCAGCTGGAGATACTGCTATTTTCTTTGGTTTATCTGGTACAGGAAAAACAACGTTATCTACAGATCCAAACAGAAGTTTAATTGGTGATGATGAACATGGTTGGACAGCTGAAAACACCGTTTTTAATTTTGAAGGTGGTTGTTATGCAAAAGTAATTAACTTATCTCAAGAACAAGAACCAGAAATTTTTGCAGCCATTAAAAAAGGAGCCATTTTAGAAAATGTTGTAATGGATGATAATGGAGTTGTCGATTTTTCAGACACTTCTATTACTCAAAATACAAGAGTTAGCTATCCTATTTATCATATAGATAATATAAAAGAGCCTTCTATTGGCGAAAATCCGAAAAATATTTTCTTTTTAACTGCAGATGCTTTTGGTGTTTTGCCTCCAATCTCTAAATTAACTCCTGCACAAGCTGCATATCATTTTATTTCTGGTTACACAGCAAAAGTTGCAGGTACAGAAGCAGGTGTAACTGAACCAGTGCCAAGTTTTTCAGCATGTTTTGGAGCGCCTTTTATGCCTTTACACCCAACAAGATATGCAGAAATGTTAAGCAA
Source organism: Polaribacter sp. Asnod6-C07 (assembly GCF_045063625.1). Lineage (NCBI taxonomy): Bacteria > Pseudomonadati > Bacteroidota > Flavobacteriia > Flavobacteriales > Flavobacteriaceae > Polaribacter > Polaribacter sp. Asnod6-C07. The sequence continues at coordinate 1,909,479 of NZ_JBEFOF010000005.1, forward strand.
AAAAATGACAGATGCAGGTGTAAATGTTTGGTTGATAAACACAGGTTGGTCTGGAGGTAAATATGGTGTAGGTAGAAGAATGCCATTAAAATACACAAGAGCAATGATTACTGCCGTTTTAAATGGAGATTTAGGTGATTATAGATACGAAGATTACCATATTCATTCTGTATTTGGTGTTGCACAACCAAGATCTTGTCCTGGTGTGCCAACAGAATTACTGAGCCCAAGAGCAACTTGGAATAATGATGAAGCTTATTATGAAACTGCGTTTAAATTATCTAACGCATTTAGAAACAATTTTAAACAATTTGAAGATTTTGCTAATGAAGAAATTCGCAGAGGAGGACCTCAAAGATATGCGCATTAATTTTTAGTGATGTTTGTTTAGACAAAAAACACCTCTTTTGAGGTGTTTTTCTATTTAAAAAAGTATCTTTAGTCAAAGAACTAAAAAATTATTTTTGAATGATTAAAAAATGGTTTCAGAATATTGGGCCAGGTACTTTAGTAGCTGCTGCTTTTATTGGTCCAGGAACAGTAACACTTTGCACTTTGGCTGGTGTAAATTTTGGTTTTAATTTACTATGGGCAATGTTATTGTCTATTATTGCAACCATTGTTTTGCAAGAAATGGCTGCAAGATTGGGTATTATTTCTCAAAAAGGATTATCAGAAGTTATTCGTGAAGAAATTAAAATTCCGTTTTTAAAATACTTTGTTACCATTTTAATTTTAGCTGCAATTGTTATTGGTAATGCTTCTTATGAAGCAGGTAATATTAGTGGAGGAATTTTAGGTTTAGAAACTGTTTTTGGAGAGTTTAAACTCATTTTTGGTGAGTTAACCATTAATTTAATGAGTTTAATAATTGGTGTAATTGCCTTTGTGCTTTTATATATTGGTAATTATAAATTTCTTGAAAAAGCTTTGGTGGCTTTAGTTTTATTAATGAGTTTTTCTTTTGTAATTACAGCAATTGTAACCAAACCCAATGTATTAGAAATTTTAAGAGGATTGTTTATTCCTAAGTTTCCAGAGAAAAGTTTATTAACAATAATTGGTTTAATTGGTACAACTGTTGTGCCTTACAATTTGTTTTTACATGCTTCTTTAGTTAAAGAAAGATGGAACAAAAAAGAGGATTTAAAATTCGCGAAAAAAGATACAATAGTTTCTATAATTTTAGGAGGAATGGTTTCTATGGCAATCATTATTTCTGCAGCTTCAATACCATCTAAAGATATTTTAAATGCTGCAGATTTAGCAGAAGGTTTAGCACCTTTATATGGCGAATTTGCCAAATACTTTCTGGCTTTAGGCTTATTTGCTGCAGGTATAACTTCTGCAATAACTGCACCTTTAGCAGCAGCTTATGTAGCAAAAGGATGTATGGGTTTAAAAGGTGGTTTACAATCTAAATCATTTCGATTTGTTTGGATTGTTGTACTGTTTTTAGGTGTTTTGTTTTCTTCAATTGGCATTAAACCTATAGAAATTATAAAATTTGCGCAAGTTGCAAATGGTATGTTATTGCCAATTATAGCTGGAATTCTATTATGGATTATGAATAAAAGGAGTGTTTTAGGTGGTTTTGTAAATTCTAAAACTCAGAATATTTTTGGATTCTTAATTTTGTTAATTGCTGTTTTTCTTGGTGTAAAAGGTATTCTAAAAGTGTTTAATGTATTCTAAAATGATTGTTGATATTAATTGTGACGTTGGTGAAGGTATAGAAAATGAGCATTTACTAATGCCTTATATTTCATCTTGTAACATTGCTTGTGGAGGTCATTTTGGTAATGTTAAAAGCATTGATAAGACTATTAAATTAGCGAAAGAAAATAAGGTGAAAATTGGTGCACATCCTTCCTTTCCTGATAAAGAAAATTTTGGCAGATTGTTAATGCAAATTTCTGATGAAGACTTAAAGAAGAGTATTCAAAATCAAATGAATTTATTTTTAGAAAGATTGTCTTTGTTTGATGCAAAATTACATCACATAAAACCACATGGAGCTTTGTATAATGCAATTGCTGTAAATGAAAAGTTGGCTATTTTCTTTGCTGATGTTATTAAACCATATTTAAAAGAAACTTATTTATATGTGCCATATAATTCTGTAATAGAGAGAGTTGCTTTGAAAAATAACATCAAGATTATGTATGAAGCATTTGCTGATAGAAATTATAATAACGATTTAAGTTTGGTTTCTAGAAAACAAAAAAATGCTTTATTAGTTGATAAAAGAGCGGTTTTGAGCCATGTTTTACAGATGATAAAACATCAGAAAGTAAAAACAATTTCTGGCTTAGAAATACCAATAAAATCAGATACTTTTTGTGTGCATGGAGATACTGAAAATGCTATTGAAATCGTAAAATTTATTCATCAAGAAATTCAAAAAGAAGGGTTTAAAATTGATTAATAATATTACATATAAACCTTTTGGTGTAAAAGCAATTCTTATTGAATGGCAATCTATCATTGATAATGAAATCTTAGATGATATTTTTCTTTTTAAAGAGAAAATAATATCAATAAATAAAACTGAAATTGTCGATATTATTCAAGGTTATAATTCTTTAACTATTGTTTATGAAAACTTTATTTCTAATCTTAATGATGAGGTTCATCAATTAAAATTGGTTTATGCATCAACTTTAAAAGAAAGTAAACAAAACTATTTTCAATGGGAAATTCCTGTTTGTTATGATGTTGAGTTTGGCATTGATTTACAAGAAATATCTCAAAAATCAAGCTTAGCAATTGATGAAATTATTCAACTGCATTCATCTGCTTTGTATAAAATTTATTTTATCGGTTTTTTACCAGGGTTCCTATATTTAGGTGGTTTAGATTCTAAAATTTATTTTGATAGAAAACCAAATCCGAGATTAAATGTACCAAAAGGAGCTGTAGGAATAGGAGGTAAGCAAACTGGTGTTTACCCCAATAATTCTGCTGGTGGTTGGAATATTATTGGTAAAACTCCTGTTAATTTTTTTGATGTAGAAAAAGAAAACCCTTGTTTTGCAAAAGCTGGTGATTTTATCAAATTCAAATCCATTTCTTTGGATGAATTTTATCAACTAGAAAAAGAAATACAGGCAAATAAATATCAACTTATTAAAACTTTACACAATGCTTAAGGTTTTAAAGTCAGGTTTTTTTACCACAATTCAAGATAAAGGTAGAGTTGGTTTTGCTTCAGTTGGTATACCAATTTCTGGTTCAATGGATAGTTATTCTTCAGATTTAGCAAATAATATTTTAAATAATTCTGTTAATTGTGCTGTAATAGAAATTACATTAGGTGCTTGTAAATTCGAGTTTACTAAAACCACTACAATCTGTATTTCTGGCGGCGATTTTTCACCTACGATTAATAACGTAGCAATTTCTCTAAATAAAAGAATTTTAATTCATCCAAATGATATTTTATCCTTTAGTAAAATAAACTACGGAATTCGTTGTTATTTGGCTGTTAAAGATGGGTTTTTATCAGAAGAGAAATTAAATAGTAGAAGTTTTTATCCAAATATTACCAAAGATTTTTTACTTAGAAAAGGTGATTCCATTCCTTATAAAGAGGTAGATAATGGAATTGAAACATCAAAAGCATCCATTAAAATAAATAGAAATCACTTTATGACTAAGGTAATCGAATGTTATAAAGGTCCTGAATTTGATTTGCTAAATAACCATCAACAAAAAGAAATCTTCAACACCACTTTTACTATTTCTAAAGATAACAGTAGAATGGGATATAAATTAAATGAAGTTATAGAAAATAGTTTATCGCAAATTTTAACTTCTGCAGTTTTGCCAGGAACTGTTCAATTAACACCTTCTGGAAAATTAATTGTTTTAATAAGAGATTGCCAAGTTACAGGTGGTTATCCAAGAGTTTTACAGCTTACAGAAACAGCAATTAATCAATTGGCACAAAAAACAACAAGTGCTACTTTAAAATTTTCACTTTCTTGTATTTGAGTTAACATTCAATTTGTTTGAGTTAAGTTCAGTTGTGCTTATGCTATACTTTTGTAGTGTACTTATTACATAACTGGTAATAATGCAAAGAAATTAAGTTTAACCATTAAAAAAATATAAGATGAGTAATAGTAGTAACACATTAATAGGAATATTAGCAGGAACAGCAATAGGAGCAACTTTAGGGATTTTGTTTGCACCAGATAAAGGAACAAAAACAAGAAAGAAAATTGCAGATGAGGCTGTACATGTAAAAGATATAATTGCTGATACTGCAATCGATTTAAAAGAAAGAGCAGCAAGTACTTTAGAAGTACAAAAAGAAAGTTTAGATACTCAAATTGAAAATGTAGTCTCTAATGTAAGTCATAAAACAGAAGATGTAATTACCACTTTAGAAGCTAAATTAAAAGATTTGAAAGAGAAAAATAAAAAATTACAAAAGACAGCCTAAGAATATGAATATTTTTGATGCTTTAAAAAGTAATTCTGAAGAAGGAGTTGATGCAAGTAAAGATTATGTAAATGCTTCTTTTGAATACGGAAAACTTAAAATATTTCAGATACTAACGTATTCTTTAAGTGCATTTGCTAAACTTCTTTTAATAGGTAGTTTACTTTGTATGGGACTTATTTTTATGTCTGTAGCAGGTGCAATTGCTTTAGGTAATTATTTAGGTAATATAGCTTTAGGGCACTTAATAGTTGGTCTTTTTTTAGCATTCTTAGGATTTATAATTTACTTGCTAAGAAAAAGATTTATTGATAAAAAAATTATTAGTGAAATGTCTAATCAATTTTTTGATTCAAAATAAATAATACCATTATGAAAACATACACCTCTTTTATTGAAATTGAAAAAGATTTGAAAAAGTTAGAACTTGAAAGAGAAATTGCTAATGAAGAATTAAAGATTGTAAAACACAATTTTGAAGATATTTTAGAACCAATGAATTGGATAAATTCAGCGTTTAAAATGATAAGCAAGTATGGTGTTTTGTTAATGATTAAAAAAATATTAAAATAAATTATTTAATTTTTTAAATAGTGGTTAGTTGATTTTAAGCCTTGTTATTGTAAAATAACAGGGCTTTTATTATACAACTACTTTTAATTTCTTTTTAAATTGATTTGGTGTAATGTTGTATTTTTCTTTAAAAATTTTAGAGAAATAACTTCTACTACTAAAACCAATACTGTATACAATTTGAGAAATATTTAAATCGCTATTTTTTAGCATATCTCTTGCAGATTCTAAACGAATATGCCTTATATATTCTGTTACTGTTCTATTGTACAGAAATTTAAAGCCTTCTTGTAATTTAGCTTGTGTTAAACCAGATTTAAAAGAAAGCTGACTTAATGAGTATTGTTTTGCAGGGTTTCTTAAAATATCGTTACCAATTTTACGAACCAATTTTAAATCGCTTTTACTTATACTTTCTGGCAAAGAATCACCTTCTAAAAGTCTGTTGTGTTGTTGGATGTGCATAGAAAGAATTTCATAAATTTTTGCTTCAATTTTTAAAATTCTTAGCATTCCTTTTGCCTTAATTTTATGCAGTTTTTTAATTAGGTCTGCCATTTTAAGGTCTAAAGTTCCATAACTTGAAAACCTGTTATCATGATCTGTATCTACAAAAACTTCATATAATTTTTTATTTAGAGTAGAAACGTTTGTAGTTCTCTTTTTTAAGAAATGTTTACGAACAATCTGAATTACATTTATATTTAATTTTTCGTTTTTTGGAAAAATAATATCATTATAACCACCATCTTTATTAGTGTAAATTAAAGATTGAAATTGATTGACTTCTTTAATATTATTATGAATACCAAATTTATGTTTTATACTGCCTAAAGAAGGATAAATAAAACGAATAGGATTAAATTCATCATGAGATTTTGTATGCATAAAAATTTCTTTATGAAATTTTATATCAAAATCTATAAAGTTTACACCCCAATCAAAAGGGATATACCTAATGCTACCAATAGCGTTTTCATTATTTATTCTTAGTACAAACTCGCTCCAGCGTTCTGTAATTTCTCCACCAATTGCATCTTGTAGTTGTTCTAAAAAGTCTTTAGGGCTATCTGCAATAATTTCAATATGTATCATAATAAAAGACTATATAAACATATGCTAATTATTAGCATCTATTAAGTTTGGTAAAAATAGGTTAAAAATAGTTTTAAGGGTCTAAATAAATTTATAATTTATTTGATATGAGTTAAAATCTAAATCTACAGCACTAAGCAGAGCCTTACAGTGTCTGTATCTTTGAAGTGTAAGAAAAAGTTAAAAAACTTTTAAGATGTAAAGCGTTTAGCATCTTTTTAAAGAATTAAATGCTCACTTAAAAAATATATATTATGTTACGTTGGACAATCACATTTGTAGTAATCGCTTTAATTGCAGGAGTTTTAGGTTTTGGAGGAATTGCAGGAGCTGCAGCAGGAATCGCAAAAATTTTATTCTTTGTATTTTTAGTATTATTTGTTATATCATTAATTAGAGGTAGAACAGTAAGATAAATTACAAGCTTATTTATATATAGTTATCAACTATCCAAATAATAGTAAAGCTATAAAAGAAAAGCACTTTTTATGTGAATATTAAATTCATATAAAAAGTGCTTTAATTATTTTAAAGAAGTAGTGTTATTTTACTAAAAGTTTCTGACTAAAACCTTTTGTATTTGTTACTACATATATACCAGATGTTAAATTATTAACTTCTATAGATTTTGTGTTTTTAGATACTTTTACCAATCTACCAGATAAATCATAAATTTTGTAATCGTCTTCTTTACTAAAACTTACATAACCATTTGTAGGGTTTGGAAACATGCTAAAGGTTTTATTACCAGTAATATAGTCTTCTGTACTTAAAACGTTGTCTAAAGAATATATACTCAAAGTTCCACTGACTTCGTTAGAAACTATTATTAAAGCTGTTCCATTAGGGCTTTCGTTTTTATCAACAAAAACAATACCTTCTGGGCCTAAATCACCACTATCAGTTGTGGTTTCTCTGCTATTTAGATATTGTAAAAATTTAGGCGATGTTGGGTTGGTTACATCGTAAATCATTATTCCACCAATTCTTTCTAATAAAATAAAAGCATAATAAGAACCTTCAATTTCTTTTACCAAAATACCTTCTGGTTCTGGGCCTTTGTTATCACTTCTATTTTTAAAGCTATTGTTGGTGTTACTTGCGTTAAAAATACTACCATAAGTATTGTCTGCAGCTGTAATTACTTCAAAATCGTTTCCACTATCGTAAACAATATTACCAGTATTTGCTTCAAAAATACTAAAAGAACGCCCACCAAATACGTGAATTTCTTCGAACTCAGCATCATCATCTGTATTACCAGAAGCATTAGTGACATTAATATCTCCAAGATTTGTAGATAAAGCTAAAATATCTGCATCACCAAAAACTGCTGGGTCTAAAATGTAATCAGAATCGTTTAATTTACGTTCTTCTACTAATCCTCCATACTCTCTTGCATCACCTTCGTTTGCAGTTGCTATGTATGATGTTCCATTTATATTAAAATAAGAAATAGCATCTGGCATATACATTCCGTAAATTGGCCAAGAAGCATTAAAGATAAAGTCAGTTTCATCACTTGTATCTAAAGAGTTTTTTGCTAAACTATGGTCTTTTAAACCTAAAGGCAAAATTTTGGTAATTGTATTTGTTGATAAATCAATTACTGCGTATGCATTGTTTTCTTGTAAAGAAACATAAGCCATTAAATTATCATCAGAAACAGTAATATATTCTGGTTCTAAATCTTCAGCCACTGTAGATCCTGGTCCAAAAATTCTAACTCCAGCAGTTTTTAAGGCAGCTTCTTGACTATTAAAAGCTTTAAAGTCTAGTGTATTTACATTTGTTTGTGTAATGCCATTTAAACCACCAGTAACATCAATGATAGAAATACTTCCTTCAGGATCAAAAGAGTAATCATCATTTGGTTGTCCTTCGTTTGCTACAAGTAATTTTGTACCATCAGGTGTAAAAGTTAACATGTCTGGTAAAGAACCAACTGTTACAGATATTTGGTTATTACCATCAATATCAGAAAATAAAACCATACCATTATCTGTTGCTGGGTTTGCAGCAATTGCAGCAGCTAAAAGGCCATTATAAACAGCTACACTTTGCACGCCAGAAGTGTTTGCTGGTAATGTTATTGTAGAAATAGGTTTTATATCACTTGGATTTGAAAAGTCTAAAATTTCTATACTAGTTGAATTTGTAACAAATAAGCGTTGTGAAACTGCATCATAAGCAGTAATTTCTGCAGTTCCTGATGCATCAACTACATAACTATCTAAATAATTTGCGTTTAAAATAGAATCATCACTTGTAGGTACATCAGTATCATCATCTAAAATATAGACAGAAAATGTATCTGCATTACCAATAATACTATTTGTTTGATTTTCTAATTTTACCATAAAATATAAATCAGAATCATCTGTATTATTGTTTAGAATAGGAATTGTAAGTGTTTGTGAATCTGTGTTACCTGCAGAAAAAGTTACAGTTTGCGAAGTAGAAAATGTAAAATTAGAACCCTCTGTTGCAGAACCAACAGGTAAAAGAGAAACATTTACAGTTGCTGTTGTTGCAGGAGCAGATGAAATTTTTAAGGTAAGGTTTACATTAGCATCAGCTTCAGAAACTGAAATATAACTTGCATTAAATTCAATTATTGGTTGTATTGGAGGTGCAATATTTCCTGGGGATGCTATATTAGGAACATCACTATTGTCACCACCTAAAGTTTGTGTAGCAATTGCATTACTAGTATTGTTAATTGTACTAAAAGATGCTAGTTCTAAATCGTAAGATTGCCCATCATTGGCAGCTGTATCTGGGTAAACACCTATTGCTATTGTAGATGTTGTAGAAGGATCTCCCATCCAAAGAGCAACAGCATCTCCACCAGCACCTAAGCCAGAACCATCTGTATACCCTACTTTAATTCCTGTTAAATCTACTACAGAAGACCAAACTGTATTGAATGTATTTACTTCATTGCCAGTATTATCTGTAACTAAAACAATTGCTCTTTCTCCTGGTTGAATATCTGTGATACCTTGTATAACAACTGCTTTTGTAGGATCTGCAGAATCGTCATCATAATATAAAACATCATCTGTACCAGAAACCCAAGCTTTGTTTCCTGTATTATGAATTTCGAACCAGTCTGCAGTTAAATCTGTGCCTTCTTGACCTGGAAAAATTTCTGTAATTACTAAGTTTACAAGGCTAACAACATTTCCTGGAGAAGCAATGTTAGGTACGTTATTGGCATCACCTCCTAAAGCAGAAGTTTCAACAGCGTAACTTATATTGCCTATAGTACTAAAAGCGGCTAATTCTAAATCGTAAGATTGGCCATCATTAGCGGCTGTGTCTGGGTAAGTACCAAAATCTGCAAGTATAAATGTGCTATTATTGGGGTTTCCTAGCCATAGTGTAACAGCATCACCACCTGCACCTAAACCAGAACCATCAGTATAACCGATTTCTATATTAGACAAGTTAATTACAGGACTCCAAATTGAACTGAAAGTATCAATTTCATTGCCAGTATTACCAGTTATTAGAACAATTGCTCTTTCACCTGGTTGTAAGTCTGTAATTCCGTTAATTAGAACTGCTTTATCAGCATCTGCTGAGTCATCATCATAATATAAATCTGGGTCTATGCCAGATACCCAAGCTGTTGTTCCTGTATTTTGAATTTCAAACCAATCTTCAGTTAAGTCAGTTCCTTCTTGACCAGCAAAGATTTCTGTTATTTTAAGGTTAATTTGAGAGTAAGAGATAATGCTTGTTAATAAAGCAATAAATAAAGTAGTTTTTTTCATTATGGTTTAATTTTTTAGAAGCTTAAAATTACTACCTTATAAAAAGAACTTTATTAACTCTAGGTTACTATAATGTAAAACAAAAAACACCTCTAAAAGAGGTGTTTTTGTTCTTTCTAATAGAGTTCTTTTTACTCTTCTTTTTCAATTATTACTTCTACTGTTTCTTTAGTTTCTTTTTTATTTTTAGAAACGTTTACAGAAATTATTTTACCAGCTTCTTTTGCTTTTTGTTCAATTTCTTCAACAGTGCCTTCTATTTTTTGTACATCTTCAGTAACTTCTCCATTTACAGTTTTTGTTGTAGTAATAGTTGCCATAGCTAAATCTCCAGAAGTTTTGTTGATTTCTACTTTTACTTCTTCTTTTGTATTGTAATTAGAAACATCAGCAGAATTCATTGCAATACTTGGTGCAATTACTAAAGCTACAACAGACATTAATTTAAGAAGTATATTTAAAGAAGGGCCAGATGTGTCTTTAAAAGGGTCACCAACAGTATCACCAACAACAGCAGCTTTGTGAGCATCTGTCCCTTTTCTGCCTTGTTCTTCTATCGTTTTCTTAGCATTATCCCAAGCACCACCTGCATTCGATTGAAAGATGGCCATTAATACACCACAAGTTGTAACTCCTGCTAAAGCACCACCTAACATTTCTGCACCACCTATAAAGCCTATGGCAACAGGTACAGCAATTGCTAATAAACCTGGTAAAACCATTTCTTTAATAGATGCTTTTGTAGAAATGTCTACACATTTATCATATTCAGCAACACCATCTGCAGCATCAAAAATTGCTCTTTGTTCTTTGGTTGCTTTTGTCATATCAGAATCTACAGCTCTCATTACTTCTAAAGCTGCTTTTAACTGAGGAATATCTCTAAACTGACGACGAACTTCTTCAATCATAGCCATTGCAGCTCTACCAACAGCATTCATAGATAATGCAGAAAATACAAATGGTAGCATTCCACCTACTAATAAACCCGCCATAATTTTAGGCTGAGAAACATCAATTGCAGTAACATTTGCAGTTTTCATAAAAGCAGCAAATAAAGCCAAAGCAGTTAAAGCAGCAGAAGCAATTGCAAAACCTTTACCAACAGCAGCAGTTGTATTACCAACAGCGTCTAATTTATCAGTACGTTCTCTAACTTCGCTTGGTAATTCTGCCATTTCTGCAATTCCACCAGCATTATCACAAATTGGTCCGTAAGCATCTACAGCTAATTGAATACCTGTATTTGCAAGCATACCAACAGCAGCAATTGCAATACCATATAAACCTGCAAAATGGTGAGATACAATAATTGCAGCTGCAATTAAAATGATAGGAATAGCTGTAGACATCATACCTACTCCTAAACCAGCAATTATATTAGTAGCAGCTCCAGTTTTAGATTGTTCAACAATAGAAAGCACAGGTTTTTTACCTGTAGCAGTGTAATATTCAGTTACTTTACCAACAGCCAAACCAGCTACTAAACCAGCAATTGTTGCCCAGAAAACACCCATAGAACCAAAAGGTAAACCTGCTACAGCTTCTGGAATTAAAGCGTTAATTATAAAATAAGAAGCAACAACCATTAAACCAGCAGAACCAAACTCACCAATATTTAAAGCAGTTTGTGGGTTTCCACCATCTTTTACTCGAACAAAAAATGATCCTAAAATAGACATTATAATTCCTGTTGCAGCTAAAACTAAAGGTAAATAAACAGCTCCCATTCCATTTAAATTTGGAGTTATGATAAAAGCTCCTAAAACCATTGTACCAATAATAGAACCTACATAAGATTCAAATAAATCTGCACCCATACCAGCAACATCACCTACATTATCACCAACATTGTCTGCAATTGTTGCAGGGTTTAGAGGATGATCTTCTGGAATACCAGCTTCTACTTTACCAACTAAATCTGCACCAACATCTGCTGCTTTTGTGTAAATACCACCACCAACTCTAGCAAATAATGCAATTGATGATGCACCTAAAGAAAAACCGGAAAGTACGTTTAATACTAGTGTTAGGTTTTCTGCTCCTGGCCATATATTTTGATAGATAATAAATAGACCACTCAAGCCTAAAACACCTAAACCTACAACACCTAACCCCATAACAGCACCACCTGCAAAAGCTACTTCTAAAGCTCTTCCTAATGATGTTCTTGCAGCTTGTGTGGTTCTAACATTTGCTTTTGTAGCAACCTTCATTCCTATAAAACCTGCTAGCGCAGAACAAATTGCACCAATAATAAATGATACTGCAACAATACCACTAGAACCTTCTTCAGAAGATCCTTTAAAGTATAATAAGATAGCTACAGCTACCACAAAAATTGCCAAAACTTTATATTCAGCTTTTAAAAAAGACATTGCACCTTCTGCAATATTTTTGGCTATTCTTTTCATTCGGTCTCCACCTTCATCTTGCTTGGATACCCAAGCGCTTTTAATGAACACAAACGCCAAGGCTAGAACACCAAAAAGCGGTAAAAATTTAACTACTGTTTCCATATTAGTTAGTTGATTTTAATTAAAAATTTTAAAACGATGTTAAAAGTAATAAAATTAAATTGATAAAAAAAGCTTACTTAATTTAAAGATTATTTATTTATAAGCTACTTAAATTATTATATTAATAAAACTATGATTAAAGTCAGTTTTTTTTATATGTTATATTGAATTTAAATATGGTAAATAAATGTTTAGATAATTATTATCTATATAGATTCTTTAGAAAAGTTTATTGCAAAAAAAAACATCTTAATGAATAAGATGTTTTTTTATTAATTTTCGTTTATTTTAGATTGTAAACGTTCTTTTTTTCTTGTGTTCACTTTCATCATAACGTTTAACACATTCATGATAAATGTTAATTGCAGCTTTTGCATTTCCCCAACCACCAGTATCAACTTTTTTCTTTTCTAAATCTTTATAAACTTGGAAAAAATGTTCGATTTCTTTTAATCTATGAGGATTAATATCAGCAATATCTGTTTTTTTACTCCAAATAGGGTCAGAAACAGGTACACAAATTACTTTTTCATCTGGTCCTTTTTCATCAGTCATATAAAAAACACCAATTGGTCTTACTTCCATTACAACCATTGGGTAAGTTGGTTGATGACCTAGTACTAAAACATCTAATGGATCTGAATCTAAAGCTAAAGTTTCTGGAATAAATCCGTAATCACCAGGATACATCATAGAAGAAAATAACATTCTATCAAAACGAATTTTATGTAAGGTAAAATCGTATTCATACTTATTTCTACTTCCCTTAGGGATTTCTATTAACACATCAAATGTTACTGCTTGTTTTTGTTCTTTAGTCATTATATCTTTTTAAATTTAACTGATCAGATTACAAAAATAACGAATAAAGAAGTTTATCCAATTATTTTACGTTATAAATTACGCAATGGTTTTAGTGTATTTTTTTTAATAGGTAAAAATACTTAAAATTTAAACCTTAAACCTGCTGTAATACCAAAGTTTCTAGCATCTGGTTTTTCTAAATAATTACCTCTAAAATTAAAATCTACACGTAATATTTTAAAAATATTAGATACACCAACACTGTATTCGTAATATGGTTCAGAATCTGGTGCAATTAATGGAATTTCAAAATTATTACCAGTAGTATTTAGTGCTATATTTTGGTCTGATAAACTTCCCCAAAATGTTTTAAGGCCAATAATTGTTCTTAAGTTGGCTTTTTTTAATAAAGGAATTCTCGAAAATATTCGACCATTAAAATTGTGTTCTAAATGAAAAGAAGCATAAGTGTCTGATACAAATTCATAGAAATCTAGCAAATTAAATGTGTTTTGATACATAAAATAAGTTTGATTTCCTGGAGCTACACTTAATAAAGATAATGGAACTGCACCATAAGTTTTACCAGTTTCTAAAGAAGTGGTTAATCTACCAAAACCACCAATTTTCCAAAGTCTAAAAAATGAAAACTGAACCTTGGTATAATCGAAATCGCTATTAAATAGGTTTTTGGATCCTTTGGTAATTTGTGTATAAAACTTTGTGAAATATGGATTAGCAAATTCTCTATGAACTCCATAACCAGACATTTTTCTCCCTGGATAAAAACCTGCAGAAAAAATAGTTTCAAATTGATTGGTTTGAGATGAGATGCCTGTTGATGCATCAGAATCGTTATAATCTAAACTAAATGTACTAGATGCAGAACTAAGTGTTTTGTAATTTGCAGATAATTTAAATTCTATATTTGGTATTGGCTCTAAACCTAATGTAAAATTAGTTAAGTTTAATTTAGTAAGCTTGTCATTTGTGCCAGTACCTACTAAAGAAGATGATCCATCACTTTGCCCTAAAACATTTGATGTAGCTGTTAAAGAAGTACCAATCTGTTCTACATCATCTCTTTTACCTAAAGAAATTGTGAATCTATTTTTTTTATTTAAAAGCCATTTAGCTTGTACTCCATATTTAAATTTTTGATCTCTTAAACCATAAGCACCATAACCTTCTACTCTGAATAAATCGTTAGAAGTTTTAAAAGTTCTACCACCAGCTCTAATACGTAAACCTTCTACATCATTATAACCAAAAGTAGAAAAAATAGGTCCGTAATCGAAGTTTAAAGATTCTATTAAAAAATATCTAGAATAGATAGATTGCCCAACTTTATTTATGGTTTGAAATTTTTTAACTGTTTTTAAAGTGTCTATTAACTGATAAATTCCTTGTTCATTTTTGTTTAAATCTTCAAATCTGTTTTCATCCCAAAAACTTCTGGGTTTATTGTAGAGAGAATCACTACCTATATTGTACACTTTTTTGTCGTAATATTCTTTGTCTTTGATAGGTTTATTAAAAACATAATCTTTGTAAATTGTTGTTTTTTTACCATAAACTCCTCTTGAATTTTCTTTTTTTGAAAGTGAAAAATCAGATAAAAAATAATCTTTTTTTAGTACAAAAATAGAATCGTTTAATAAGTCATATTCTTGTTCTATATAAACATCTTTTACCCAGTTGATATTTGCATTTTTTACAACTTGTAAATTAATTTTCTTTATTGCGAATGTAGTATCACTTACCCAAAAGTCTCCTTTAAAGGTTAATTCATTTTTTCTTCTTGGATAGTAAACTAGGTTATAACTCCATTTTTTGTCTATAAAAGCACTATCTGCTAAGTAATAATTATAGTTGCTTATTCCTGTTTTAGATAATGGACTCACAAAGCTTTTATCGAAAATTTTAATATAATTATCATAGATGTTATAATCTGCATATAAATCATCTATGTAAGCAATTAGTTCTTGATTGTTGCTGAAACCTGAGTTTTGGTTTGCTATTAAAATATCTTTTTCTTTATTTAAAGTATTGTCTCCATAAACATTAGATAGAGATTCGTTTAAGAAAACTGGTAGATAACTTTTACCTGTAATGTTAGAAGTATCTACATCATCAAAAATAAATTCTAAATTTTTAAAGATTCTTTTGTCTTTTAATTTATCATCTATTGTATTTAAATCAAATTCTACTTTTTGATATTTTTTATATTGATATTGATTAAAATGTTTTAATCCGTTTTTACGCTTTTGAGCCCAGATTTTTCTTAGAATATCAATTGCAGGATTGTTTTCTTTGGGTTGTTTACCAGTAACAATAGTAATTTCGTTTAAAGATTCTTGTTCTTCTTCTAAAGTAAGAACTAAATTAAACTGAATGTTGCTAGTTAATCTATAATCTAAAGTTTTATAACCAATAAACGATATACTTATTTCTTGCCAAGTTTTATCTGACTCTAAATAAAAAGAACCATTGTCATTACTAGTAGTACCTTCTGCAGAACCTTTAAATTGTATATTACAATAAGGAATTGGTTCTTTGTTAGTGTCTAATACAATTCCTTTTACTTTAGTTTGTGCTAGTAATGAGGTGCTTAGTAGAATTGTAAAGATTAAAAATAGTTTAATTTTCATGTACTTTTAAAAGGTTAAAAGAACAAATAAAGAAACAGTTTTTTCTTTATAAAAAGTTAAAAAATATATTATTTTTTAACCATAAAAAAAGACCTTTTTATTAAATAAAAAGGTCTTTTTAATATTGTTCAAACTAAACTCTTATAGGTATAAAACTTCTTTTACAGCCTTAACTACATCATTAGAATTTGGTATCCATTTTTCTAATAAAACTGGTGAATAAGGTGCAGGAGTATCTGCAGTAGTTATTCTTTTAATAGGTGCATCTAAATAATCGAATGCTTCGTCTTGAATTCTGTATGTAATTTCTGATGCTACACTTGCAAATGGCCAAGCTTCTTCTAAAACTACTAATCTATTTGTCTTTTTTACTGATGTTAAAATTGCTGCATGATCCATAGGTCTTACAGTTCTTAAATCAATAATTTCTACAGAAATATTTTCTTTTGCTAATTCATCTGCAGCCTTGTAAGCTTCTTTAATAATTTTACCAAAAGAAACAATAGTTACATCTGTACCTTCTCTTTTTATATCTGCAACACCAATTGGTATAATGTATTCCCCTTCTGGGATTTCCATTTTATCACCATACATTTGTTCAGACTCCATAAAAATTACTGGATCATCATCTCTAATAGCAGCTTTTAATAAACCTTTTGCATCATAAGGATTAGAAGGTACTATTACTTTTAAACCAGGTGTGTTTGCAAACCAGTTTTCAAAAGCTTGAGAGTGAGTTGCACCTAACTGACCAGCAGAAGCTGTAGGTCCTCTAAATACAATTGGGCAATTGAACTGCCCACCAGACATTTGTCTAATTTTAGCGGCGTTATTTATAATTTGATCAATTCCAACTAAAGAGAAGTTAAAGGTCATATATTCTACAATAGGTCTGTTACCATTCATAGCAGAACCAATTGCAATACCTGCAAAACCAAGTTCAGCAATAGGAGTGTCAATGACTCTTTTTTCACCAAACTCATCTAACATTCCTTTACTAGCTTTGTAAGCACCATTATATTCTGCTACTTCCTCACCCATTAAATAAATGCTTTCATCTCTGCGCATTTCTTCACTCATTGCTTCGCAAATAGCTTCTCTAAATTGAACTGTTTTCATTTGTTTTAATTAGTAGTTTATTGTTCAGAAACAAAAGTAAGAAATTTTGATGTAAACAAAACACTTCTTTGTGCTATAAATCTTTAGATTTTAATATGTTTTCTACTTATTGTAACTCAAGAACTAGATTCCTAAAAAAAAGGGACCTTAAATTTACTTAGATTAAAAATCTATTTTAAAATTTTGGTATGCATTTTGGTGTTGATATAACTTTACAATTAATTATATTTACTGATAAATTAAAATAATTTAAATATTTATATCCAATGAATAAATCAAGATTTTACTTGTCAATTACTTTTTTTCTATTAATGATTTTTTCAAGTTTTGGTCAAAATCAATCAGAAAAATCTAAGTGTAATTTATGTGAAACTTTCCCAGGTGAAATTGCAGAATTTGAAGCTGCATTAACAGATTCTAAACTCCATTATTATACAAACAATGGTAAAACCAAATTAGACTTAAAAAAAGCAGAAGAAGTTTGTGATGCAAATTATTTTTATACCTGTAATAATCTAATGGTATTAATTTCTACAGGACATAAAAATGATAGAACAGAAATTAGACAAGATAAAAACTTGAGTTTAAATGATTATAGTGCAATGTATTTTAAAGGAAAATTCGAAAATGCACCAGACTCTAATGAAAGAAAAGGAGTTACTATTGGGCAAATTCATAATGATACAAAAGGTGTTAAAAGACCACTTTTAAGAGTAGAAATTGCTGGTGGAAATGCCATTAAAGTAATTGTTACAGATAGTTATATTAAAAATGAAGGGAATGTTGAGAATGACTTTTTTACATCATTTAAGAATAAAGATGAGGTAGAATGTAAAATAGAAATCAATGAATCTGATGATAAAGTTACTGTTTATGTAAAAAATATAACTCAAAATAAAGCAGAATCAAAAACGTATAATGTAAGTGATCTTTGGAAAGAGATGGATGGTGATTTTTATTTTAAAGCAGGTGCATATACTCAGGTTTCAGGGCCAAAAACTAAAGTGAGTTATAGTAAATTTCAGTTTATTTATGAGTAAAGGTTTATACTTAAAACATCCTTTAAAATAATTCTCAATTTTAAAGTGATTTATTTTTATTTCAAAAAATTTATTATGCATGCATAGTATTTTTTAAAAAAAAGACGTAGTTTTGTAACAGATAATTTAAACTAAAAATAGAATTTATGAAAATATTGGTATGTATTAGTCACGTTCCAGATACAACTTCAAAAATTAATTTTACTGAAAATGATACAAAGTTTGATACAAATGGAGTGCAGTTTGTAATCAATCCTTATGATGAGTTTAGTTTAACAAGAGCAATGTGGTTTAAAGAAAAGCAAGGTGCAAGTGTAACTGTTGTTAATGTAGGTAGTGCATCTACAGAACCAACTTTACGTAAAGCTTTGGCTATTGGTGCAGACGATGCAATTCGTGTAAATATGGATGCTACAGATGGTTTGTCTGTTGCAAAACAACTTGCAGAAGTAGTTAAAAGTGGTAGTTACGATTTAGTTTTAGCAGGTAGAGAATCTATTGATTATAATGGAGGAATGGTTCCTGGTATGTTAGCTGCTTTAGTAGATTTTAATTTTGTTAATGGTTGTGTAGGTATGGAAGTTGATGGAACTTCTGTTACAGCAATAAGAGAAATTGATGGAGGTAATGAAACTTTAAGTACTTCTTTTCCTTTAGTAATTGGAGGCCAAAAAGGTATTGTAGAAGAAAAAGATTTACGTATACCTAATATGCGTGGTATTATGATGGCTCGTAAAAAGCCTTTAAATGTTGTTGAGCCTGTTGCAATAGAAAGTGCAACATCTATAGAGTCATTTGAAAAACCAGCACCAAAAGGAGCTGTAAAATTAGTAGATGCAGATAATGTAGATGAGTTAATTAGCTTATTACATAATGAAGCAAAGGTGATATAATCATAAATTATATCGTTCTGAACTTGTTTCAGAATTTAATAAATTAATAAAAATTTTTTAGGATAGTTTTTAAGTCTAATTAAAAATCTAATGTCTAAAAATCTAAAATTTAAATAATATGTCAGTTTTAGTTTTTGCAGATTCAGCAGAAGGAAAATTTAAGAAAAGTGCTTTTGAAGTAGTTTCTTACGGAAAAAAAGTTGCTGAAGAATTGGGTAGTAATTTAGTTGCTTTAACCATAAATAGTAGTAATAACGAAGAATTATATACCTATGGTGCAGAAAAAGTTGTTACTGTTTCTAATGATAGTTTGGCAACCTTTAATGCAAAAAGTTATGCATCTGTAATAAAGCAAGTTGCAGAAGCAGAAGGTTCATCAGTAGTTATTTTAGACTCAAGTATAGATACTTTATATGCAGCACCAATTTTGGCTGTAGCTTTAGATGCAGGTTATGTATCAAATGTGGTGGCTTTGCCAAGTTCTACTAGTCCTTTTACGGTAAAAAGAAAAACTTTTTCTAACAAAGGATTTAGTAATACAGTAATATCAACAGAAAATAAAGTAATAGGTGTTGCTAAAAATTCTTATGGAGTTTTTGAAAACCCTGTAGATGGTACAACAGAAACTTTTGAGGCAACAATTGCAGATTCAGGAGTAACATCAACAAAAGTAGAAAGAGTTACAGGTAAAGTAACTATTGCAGATGCAGATATAGTTGTTTCTGCAGGTAGAGGTTTAAAAGGACCAGAAAATTGGGGAATGGTAGAGGAGTTAGCAGACGTTTTAGGTGCTGCAACAGCTTGTTCTAAGCCAGTTTCAGATTTGGGATGGAGACCTCATGGAGAACACGTTGGTCAAACAGGTAAGCCAGTTGCATCTAATTTATATATTGCAATAGGTATTTCTGGAGCAATCCAGCATTTAGCAGGTATTAACGCATCAAAAGTAAAAGTTGTTATTAACACAGATCCAGAAGCACCTTTCTTTAAAGCTGCAGATTATGGTATTGTTGGTGATGCTTTTGAGGTTGTTCCTAAATTAATAGAGAAGCTCAAAGCTTTTAAGCAAGCTTAATTCAAATATTCAAACACAGTTTTTTAATGAAAACCTATTAGTTTAATAGCTAATAGGTTTTTTCTTTTTTTAGTAAAAACTATTAAAAATAAAGGAGTAATCTATTATTTTTATTAAATTGTGCCCTCTAAAAAGTGTAAAATATTATCTGTTTTTTTTTGATATTACTTTTTAGATTTGTAGAAGATATATGAGTTTAATACAACTAACCATCAAAGGAATTTCTTACAGTCAAACACAAAGTGGTGCGTATGCATTAGTTTTGAGTGAAATGGAAGGAACAAGAACTTTACCTATAATTATTGGTGCTTTTGAAGCGCAATCTATTGCAATAGCTTTAGAAACTGAAATTAGACCACCAAGACCATTAACACACGATTTATTTAAAACCTTTGCAGATACTTTTACTATTGTAGTAAAAGAAGTTATCATTCATAAATTAGTAGATGGAGTTTTCTTTTCTAGCTTAATTTGTGAAAGAGAAGGTGTAGAAGAGGTGATTGATACTAGAACTTCGGATGCAATTGCAATAGCTGTTCGTTTTAATGCACCTATTTTTACTTATGAAAACATTTTAGATAAAGCTGGTATTTATTTAAAAGTTGAGGAAGAAATGGCCATTGAAAACAAACAAGAGTCACAAGAAATTCCTATAGATTTTGAATTAGAATCTTCTGATGATAAGAGCGATTTTTCTACCTTGTCTTTAAGTGAATTAAATAATCAATTAAACAATGCAGTTGATAATGAAAATTATGAATTGGCAGCCAAAATAAGAGACGAAATTAGTAAACGTTCTTAAAAAAAAAATATCTTCATTATGAAAAAAACACTCATTGTTTTTCTTTGTTTTTTCTCAGCTTCAATCTTTGCTCAAGAGATTGAAACTTTAGTAGCAACCGCAGAAATAATACCTAGTCAAGGTTTTTCATTTACAAGTTTATGGAGAGGAATTCTTGGTATGTTTGTACTTATTCTTATCGCTTTTTTATTTAGCAGTAACAAAAAAGCCATAGATTGGAAAAAAGTAGGTGTTGGTTTAGCTTTACAATTATTAATTGCTATTGGTGTTTTAAAAGTTAGCTTTATTCAGAAAATATTCGAATTTATTGGTAGTATTTTTATCGAAATTTTAGAATATACAAAAGCAGGTAGCGAGTTCTTATTTGCTGGTATTGTTGCAGATACAAATACATTTGGGTACATATTTGCATTTCAGGTTTTACCAACTATTATTTTCTTTTCAGCATTAACTTCTCTATTGTTTTATTTAGGTATCATTCAAAAAGTAGTAAAAATATTAGCAATTGGTTTGTCTAAGTTTTTAGGTATTTCTGGTATGGAGAGTTTGTCTGTGGCTGGTAATATCTTTTTAGGTCAAACAGAAGCACCACTTTTAATTAAGGCGTATTTAGAAAAAATGAATAAGTCAGAAATGCTTTTGGTGATGATAGGAGGTATGGCTACAGTTGCAGGTGCAGTTTTAGCAGCTTACATAGGCTTTTTAGGAGGTGGAGATAAAACTTTAGAATTAATTTTTGCAAAACACTTATTAGCAGCTTCTGTAATGGCAGCTCCTGGAGCAATTGTAATTTCGAAAATCTTGTATCCACAAACAGAAGAAGTAAATACAGATGTAACTGTTTCTCAAGAAAAAATAGGTTCTAATATTTTAGATGCAATTGCAAACGGTACTACAGAAGGTTTACGTTTGGCAGTAAATGTTGGTGCAATGTTATTGGTTTTTGTAGCTGTAATTGCAATGATTAATGGAATTCTAGGTTGGGCAGGAGAAATAACACCTTTAAATGAAATTATTGCAGCAAATACAGGTTATGACAAGTTTTCTTTAGAATTTATTTTAGGTTATATTTTTGCGCCTTTAATGTGGTTAATTGGTGTTGCATCAGAAGATATGGCTTTAATGGGGCAATTATTAGGTATTAAATTAGCTGCAAGTGAATTTGTAGGTTACATACAATTAGCTGAATTAAAAAACGTAACTAGTGTTACTCATTTAACGTTTAATAAATCTATAATTATGGCTACTTATATGCTTTGTGGTTTTGCAAACTTTGCATCAATAGGTATTCAAATTGGAGGTATTGGTTCTTTAGCTCCTGGTCAGCGTAAAACATTGTCAGAATTTGGTATAAAAGCTTTAATTGGTGGTACAATTGCTTCTTTAATGTCTGCAACAATTGCTGGGATGATTATTGGATAATTAGTTCTTACTAATTTTTTGTTTTGTAACATTTTATTACCTCATAAAATATTTTAACATTTTTTTGGCATACGTTTTGTTTAGTTGATAAGCCTAAACCAGCCCAGAAAATGAAAAAGATAACCTTATTACTTCTTTTTATTTATGTAATAAAAGGATACAGTCAAAAATCACCAGCTTTATACATTGGTAAAAAACAATTAGAACTTTCTAACTTAGATATAAGTGTTAAAATTGTAGGAAATATTGCTACAATAACTTTTGATATGTCTTTCTATAATGCTAGTTCAAGAGTTTTAGAAGGAAGCTTGAAATTCCCTTTAGGAGAAAATCAAGAAGTTTCCAGGCTTGCTTTAGAGATGAATGGTATATTAAGAGAAGCAGTTGTTGTAGAAAAAGAGTTAGGTAGAATTGCTTTTGAAGAAATTGTTAGAAGAAGAGTAGACCCTGCTTTGCTTGAAAAAGGGAAAGGCAATACTTATAATTTGAGAGTGTATCCAATACCTGCAAGAGGAAGCAAAAGAGTTGTTATTGCTTATGAGCAAGAATTGTTATTTAAAGATAATGCATATTATTATCATTTACCTTTTAATTTTAAAGACGCTATAAATACCTTTAATCTTAGTATAGTAGCGTTAAATCAAAAAAAGAAACCGATTGTTGTTGAAGGGGAAGAATCAATATCTTTTTCAACTTGGCAAACTTCATTTAAAACTTCATTCAAAAAAGAAAATTATATACCCAATAAAAGTATTTTGATAAAAATACCAGTTGATTTAAAAAAACAGAAATTAATTACTACACCAAATTATTTTTACTTCTATAAAACGATACAACCAAAACTTAAAAAGCGTGATAAACCAAAATCAGTTTCCCTGTTTTGGGATGTTTCTTTATCTATGAAAAATAGAAATTTAGATAAAGAAACTGATTTATTAGAAGCATATTTTAAAGAGTTAGAAAATGTTGAAGTACAATTAGTTTTATTTAGTAATACAATTATCTGTAATAAAAAATATCATATTAAAAATGGAAATTGGACAACTTTAAAAAATAAATTAGGGCAATCAATTTATGATGGAGCAACCTCTTATAAAGAAATAAGTAATCTAAATACTAAATCTGATGTAATCATATTGAGTTCAGATGGCTTAACCACATTGAGTAATCCTTCATTTAATAAAAAAACACCAGTTTTTCTTATAAATAGTAATACAGAAGTTGCACATAATGCATTAAATTATATCGCAAAAAAGTCTAAAGGAGGAATTGTTAACCTGAATATAACTAGCATTAAAAAAGGTTTATCAGTATTAAATAATTTAGCTTTTCAATATTTGGGATTTAATTCAAATAACAAAAATATTGAAGTATATCCATCATTATCATCTAAAGGAGTATTAGATTTTTCGGTTGCTGGTAAAAATTATCTTAATGGAGAAAAAATATCTTTTTTATTTGGGTATGGAAATGTTGTTTCAGAAGAAGTTAAAGTTATTTTAAAAACAGAAAAAGTAAAAGATGAAAATATAATAAATAGAATTTGGGCAAAAAATAAATTAGCAACTTTACTTGATAAAAAGAAAGAAAATAAAACAAAAATTATTGATTTAGCTACTAGTTATAGCTTAGTAACTGATTATACATCCTTAATTGTTTTAGAGAACGTACAAGATTATATTAAGTATAATATTATTCCGCCAAAAGAATTACTAGTTGAATATAATCGACTAAAAAATACTAAAAAAAAGTTTAGAAATATAGCTAATTTACCTCTTGATGATAAATTATCATTTTCCTTTTCAGAAAGAATAGAAGTTGTTGAAGATGAAAGGGAAATTGAAGAAACCGTTATAGAATCGACAGAAAGTGATGAAGGTAAGTCTATTAATATTGAAGATATTGTTGAAGTAGTAGAAGAAGAGGTTATATATGATGTTCCTTTTATGATAATCGAAGAAGCACCAACATTTCCTAACTGTACAGGTAATAACCAAGAAAAGAAAGACTGCTTTAATGAAGAATTGCAAAGACATATTCAAAATACTTTGAACTTAGAGTTAATTAATTTATTAAATTTAACTTCTGGTAGAAAAAGAATTCATGTTCTTTTTAAAATTTCTAAAACAGGGCTAATTCAAGACATTAGAGTTAGAGCACCACATCTTAGCATTAAGAATGAAATAATAAGAGTTCTTAATTTATTGCCTCGAATGATTCCAGGAAAACAAAATGGTATGCCTGTAGATGTAAAATATACAATGCCTATAACAATACAAATCGATAATTCAGGAAAGATTCAAAGCCCTGTTTTTTATTCAAATACACAAAATCAAAGAACATCAATTCAAAGAAAACCTTTTAAATTATATAAAGGAGATTTAAAAGTTGTAGATAGAATTCTAAAAACACCTTATTTAACTTCTTTATCATTTTTTAAAGATAAAGAATCTGCGTATTTATTTTACCTTACTCAGAGACAAAGTTATCAGGATACTCCACATTACTATATTGATGTATCTGATTTTTTTTATAGAAAATTTAATGATAGGGAATATTCTGATCGAATTTTATCTAATGTGGCAGAATTTGATGCGGGTAATTATGAGCTTTTAAGAGCTTTTGCTTATAAATTAGAAGAAAGGGACAAAAAAGAAGCTGTACTTTTTATTTATCAGCAAATATTAGAACTAAGACCAGAAGATGCACAATCTTACAGAGATTTAGCTTTGGCATATCAAAGTGTTGGTTTATGTCAGAAAGCATTTGATTTGTTTTTAAATATTGTTAATAAAACCATTTATGACAACAATAAACACAGAGGAGTTTTTAAGGGTTTACAAGATATTGCAAAGCAAGAAATAATTTTTTTGATAGATAAATATAAAGATGATTTAGATTTAGAAAAAATACCTAAAGAATATTTATCAAATGTTAAAAAGTTAGACTTAAGAGTTGTGTTAGATTGGAATCAAAATGATACTGATATAGATTTACATATTATAGACCCTAATCTAGAGGAATGTTTTTACAAACATTCAAAAACCCAACAAGGAGGTAGAATGTCTAGTGATATGACGCAAGGTTTTGGACCAGAAGAATTTGTATTAGAGAAAGCTAAAAAAGGGTTTTACTATATAAAGATCAAATATTATGGAGATAGAAAACAAAAAATAGAAACACCAACTTTTATGAAAGTAACGATTTACAAAAATCAAGGAAAAGAAAATGAAGAAAAGACAGTTAGAGTAATTAGATTAACAAAACAAGATAAAGAAGAAATTATTGCTAAAATTAAAATTTAGGAGTTTCTTACCGTTAATAACTTTTAAATATTTTTAAAATAAAATTACCTAAATGGTTTCAACCTTTTTCTATTTTTACAAACAGTTTTTTTTAACTTACAATAATATTCAATTAAACGCATACGCACTTTTATGAAACAATATCACGATTTAGTAAAACACGTTTTAGAAAACGGAAATGAAAAAGGCGATAGAACAGGAACAGGTACAAAAAGTGTTTTTGGTTATCAAATGCGTTTCGATTTAAGTGAAGGTTTTCCAATGGTAACTACTAAGAAGTTACATTTAAAAAGTATTGTTTACGAACTCTTGTGGTTTATAAAAGGTGATACAAATATTAAATATCTACAAGAAAATGGTGTAAGAATCTGGAATGAATGGGCAGATGAAAATGGAGATTTAGGACCAGTTTATGGTCATCAATGGCGTAACTGGAATAGTGATGAAGTAGATCAATTAAAAGAAGTTATTGATACTTTAAAGAAAAACCCAAATTCGAGAAGAATGTTGGTTTCTGCTTGGAATCCTTCTGTATTGCCAGATACTTCAGTATCATTTTCAGAAAATGTAGCAAATGGTAAAGCAGCTTTACCACCTTGCCACGCATTTTTTCAATTTTACGTTTCTAATGGTAAACTATCCTGTCAGCTATATCAGAGAAGCGCAGATATATTTTTAGGAGTTCCTTTTAATATTGCTTCTTACGCTTTATTTACAATGATGATTGCACAAGTTTGTGGTTATGAAGCAGGCGAATTTATTCATACTTTTGGTGATGCACATATCTATAATAATCATAAAGAACAATTAGATTTACAATTGTCTAGAGATATAAGACCTTTACCAAAGATGAAAATTAATCCTAATATCAAAAATATCGAAGACTTTACTTTCGATGATTTTGAGCTGTTAGATTATAATCCACATCCACATATAAAAGGTGTGGTTGCAGTTTAAAAGAAACAAAAAAGAGCTTTCAAAATTTATAATTGAAAGCTCTTTTTTATTTTATCATAATAAGTTAATTATAAACTTAAAACACTGTTATCTGCTCCTGCAAAATCGCTCCAAGCAAAACTATCAGCAGCTTCTTCGTTTACATATTCACCATCAACTAGATATTTAAATTCGTAAGAATTACCAGATTCTAAATCAACAGTACCTTTAAAAGATCCGTTTTTTAATTTTTTAAGCGGCATTGCCTCAACATTCCATTCATTAAAACTTCCTACAACTGCAACACTTTTAGCTTCTTCAGCTGGTACAGTAAAAGTTACTTTACAAACTGGTTTACTTTTTAAAAATTGTTTTTTGATTGCCATAATTATTAGGTTAAATTATGGTGTAAAAATATGCAAGAAGATGTTTATAGCAAACACTATTTGGCAATAAGATTTAAGATTTATCAGTTTAATAATAACAGCATACAAAATATTGATAATTCAAAATAATTATATATCTTAATTATTGTTTATATAAAAATGAGGGGTGTTCTTTTTACTTGATTTTCAGGGTTTTTACTACTAAAACGTATTCGTGTAAGCAAAAGATAGTTTAAAATTAACCTAAAACATCAATTTAAATGAACATTTCTGTTATTTTTGTGTAAAATGAAGAGGATTATATGGTAACAATAATAGCTGCAATTGCAGAAAATAATGCTTTAGGAAAAGATAATGACTTAATTTGGCATTTACCTGCAGATTTAAAAAGGTTTAAAAAAGTAACTTCTGGTCATCCCATTTTAATGGGTAGAAATACTTTTGAATCTATAGGTAAACCTTTACCAAACAGAACTACAGTAATTATTACCAGAAATAAAGATTATATAAAAGACGGATGTTTAATTGCTAATAGTGTAGAAGAAGCTTTAGAATTAGTACAAGACAAACCTGAAATTTTTATTATTGGTGGTGCACAAGTGTATAATTATGCCATGAAAAATAATTTAGTTGATGCTTTAGATATAACTAAAGTACATCATGAATTTGAAGCAGATGCTTTTTTTCCTGAAATTGATGCTGATGTTTGGCAAGTAGTAAAACAAGAAGATTTTAAAGCAGACGAAAAACACAAGTATGATTTTAGTTTCTTACGTTTCGAAAAAATTTAATTAATTCTATTGGGTCTAAAACCCCCACCTAAATTCATTTTATATTTTTGTTGTGCAAATAAAAAGTAATTGAATAGTTTATAATTTACTTCATAGCCATAATCTACAAATGCCTGGTAATCAATAATATTTTCGTAGATGCTCGCATTAAATTGTCTAGGATTATTTGCTCTTTGGTTCCAGGTAACTACCCATATTTTATTTCTAGCTTCTAAATATTGTTGCGAATAAAAACCTTCTGGTTTTGCAACAGAATTTAAAAAGTTATTAAAACCAATATCAATAATTGTAATTTCGTACTCTAAGCTGTCATTTGCAATAACAACTGGTTCTTCTTTTTTTGTTAGTGTTTTATTTATGGGTGATGATCCACAGGCCCAAAAAAAGACACCAACAGCGAATAATACTAGTATTTGTTTTAAAGTTTTCATAATATCTAAATATATTAAATTTATATAGGTTTTTTGTTAAAAACGGATAATACATCCATTTAATCTTATTCAAAAGTAGATTAGATTGTTTGTAAAGAAAAACAAGAATGAGTAAAAACATCTTTTTAATGAGTAAACAGAAATAAATGCTCAAAAGTTATTCCAAATTGTATTATTTTTAAATCTTTAATTTTTTTTTTTAAGTTAAAATCAACTAGATGAAACATAGATGTTTTTGGGTAATAGACAGTAAGTTGTATCAAGATTATCATGATTTTGAGTGGGGAGAACCTGTTTTTGATGATGAAACTTTGTTTGAGTTTTTAATTTTAGAAACTTTTCAAGCAGGTGTAAGTTGGATTACGATTTTAAATAAAAGAGAAAATTTTAGAAAAGCTTTTGATAATTTCGATTATAAAAAAATAGCCATATATTCAGAAAGTAAGTTTAATGAATTAATGCAAGATGCAGGTATTATTAGAAACAAATTAAAAATAAGAAGTGCTATTTCTAATGCACAATTGTTTATGGATATTCAAAATGAATTTGGTTCTTTTTCTAAATTTATTTGGAGTTATGTTGATGGAAAACCAATTCTAAATGAGTTTCATAAAAAGGAAGATGTACCAGCTACAACTCCTATATCTGATAAAATTTCTAAAGACCTAAAAAAACGTGGTTTCAAATTTACGGGTTCAACCATAATGTATGCTTATATGCAAGCTGTTGGTATGGTAAATGATCATACAACAGATTGTTTTAAATATCCAAATTAATTAAGGTTTTACAAATCCTTAAACCAGAATTAAAACAGATTACAACTGTTTTTTTGTTGTTATTTTAGAAATAGAAAGTACTGCTTTTGGGAGTTGGAAATGGCCAGAAATAGTTTTTGTTTTTTTAAACAAACCACAATACACTAAGTGGTATAAGTTTATTCTATTTTATATATTGGTTGTTTTGTGTTTTATATGGCATTTTATAAAACAGCATGGAATAGACTTAAAAATATTAGAAAAATTAATAATTGAATTTGACTTACGAAGAAATAATAGAAAAGCTTTACGAATTAGAGAATCAAGATAAAGTGCTTTTTAAAGAACAAAAATTTGGTATTATTTCTAACAATTCTTTAGGAATTTATCATAAAGATTTGAGATTAATTGCTAAACAAATTGGTAAAGATAATCAGTTGGCTATTGAATTATTTGATAGCGAAATTTATGAAGCAAGAATATTGTGTAGTAAAATATTTAATCCAAAAGGTTTAACAGAAAACTTGATGGAAAAATGGGTAAGAACTTTCGAAAATTGGGAAGTTTGTGATAGCTTTTCTATGGGAGTTTTTGCGAAAAGTGATTTAGCTTTAACCAAAATATTAGAATGGTCAGATAGGGAAAAAGAGTTCGAGAAAAGAGCTGCATTTGCAATTATGGCTGCATACTGTATGGCAGATAAAAAATCTGAAAATGAACTTTTTAGTCAGTTTTTTAAGTTGATAAAAAAAGCATCAACAGATGAAAGACTGTATGTTAAAAAGGCAGTTAATTGGGCTTTAAGAAATATAGGTAAAAGAAATATCGATTTAAAAAAAGAAGCCATAAAAATTGCTGAAGAACTTTTAAAAACGAAAAGTAAATCTGCTATTTGGATTGCCAAAAATGCTTTAACAGAACTTAAAAAAGAAGAGATTAGAATGTCTGATTATCCTAGAAGTATTTATAGAAATTAGAATTAATTACCAAAAATAATACGAATAGCTATAAAAACAGCAATAATCAATCCACCGTAAATTGCTACTTTTTTACCAGCATTTTTATAATAACGCTCATGGTTTTTAATATCTTTCTTGTAGCTAATAAATATTAAGGTACCGAAAATTAAAACAAAAAAGACGATAAAAATTATTCTTCCAGTAGTAAAATAAGCATTTATAAACATCATCTTTATTCTTAATAAGTTTTAAATTAATCCAATATAAAACTCTTTAAATTATTATAAAGTTTCTATATCTTGTGTTTGCAAAATTACAAATAAAAGTAGACTAAATGAAAAACAAAATAGCAGCAGTTCACGAATTTCACACAGCGTTTAAATTAAATATTCAGAATAAGCCAACTGTAGATATTTCTAATGATAGAAAAAAACTACGTTTTGAGTTGATGAAAGAAGAAAATGAAGAATATTTAGAAGCAGCAAAAAACAATGATTTAGTTGAAGTTGCAGACGCTTTAGGAGATATGCTGTATATTTTATGTGGCACAATTATAGAACATGGTATGCAAGATAAAATCGAAGAAGTTTTTAATGAAATTCAACGTTCTAACATGAGTAAATTAGGCGAAGATGGACAGCCAATTTACAGAGAAGATGGTAAGGTTTTAAAAGGGCCTAATTACTTTAAACCAAATTTTACTAAAATTTTAGGGAAATAAGAAAATACTATCTCCATTTATTTACATGATCTACTTTATCTTGAAACTGTGAGGATAAAGCTTTTATTCTAAATGCAAGTAAAGATTTTCTACCTTCTATTGTTCTCGTAAAAATTAGGGAACAATTACCAACTAGTTTTTTCCATTGATTTTCAAAATACTGAGCTAATTTTTTATTTCTGCCTAATATTTCTGGTACTGAATGATAATCTTTTTGGTTAAAGAATAACATAAATTTGTTTTTTCTGATAATAACATATCTTGGATTTTCTATTGGAACCACAATTTCGTGAAGAGCGTTTATAAAAATTGATTTTTCAAATGTAGTACCTCCTTCTAAATGACAATAAACAGCTCCCCATTTGTCTATAGTAGTTTCTACTTTTAGTTCTGAATTATTTGTATGCAATAACTCAGCTTTAATTAAAGAATGTAGTAAAGCATCACCAATTTTTTGAATGTCTTTAGAGATATCTCTGTATTTAATATAAAGATGAAGAGTAACAAATGAAAACCTTCCGTAAATTATTACACCAACAATTCCCAAGGCAATAAGAAAATTGTAATACTGTTCTACAGAATTAAAATGTCTAGAAATTCGATTCAAAAGATCTAAGCTTGTTTGCGTAAAACCTATAAGACTAGAACTTAAGGTCGCAATAAGATTTGCTATGGTTTTATTTAAATACATCGATTTTACGGCTCGATATTCTTTTTTCTCAGAAAAAGGAATTTTTATTTCTTCTATAAGAGTAATACCAGATTCTAGAGCAGTATCCCATCTTCTTTTAAGAGATTTTCTATCCTTAGAAAATAAAAACATTTTTGAGTTTTCTTTTTCTATTGCTTCTTTAAAAGTAATGTTATTTGGTAAGTTTAAACGTCCAATTCCATTTTCTATACTTGGTTCTTCTTTAAAAGAAACACCAACAAAACTTTTAAAACGTCTTTTAAGTATGTCTAAATCATCTCCACCATTTTCTGATGTTTGGTCTATAGTTGCTAAATGCCAAATATTGCTAGTTTTCTTTAAATTATCTTTCTGCGTTCTAATTGCTCTACCACGCATTTGGTTTGATAAAACAAAAGAACCAACAAAACTTGCTAGAATTAAAGTATTAATTGCAGGAGCATCCCAACCTTCACCTAATAAGGATTTTGTGCCTATTAAAATTTCAATTTCCCCATTTTTAAAAATTTCAGTTACTATATTAATAATATCATTTTTTATTTGTGATGATTGATGAATTGAAATATAATTATCATCATAAGGGACTTGAGAAGAGTTTATTTTGGTAATTCCATATTGATAAGCCAACGTTTTAAAA
This sequence comes from Polaribacter sp. Asnod6-C07, assembly GCF_045063625.1. NCBI lineage: Bacteria > Pseudomonadati > Bacteroidota > Flavobacteriia > Flavobacteriales > Flavobacteriaceae > Polaribacter > Polaribacter sp. Asnod6-C07. The sequence continues at coordinate 1,941,316 of NZ_JBEFOF010000005.1, forward strand.
GCCTTAAAAGCTGTTTTAGGAATAATGATTATAGAACCAGTTAATACTCCTATTCTTTTATTGTTACGGTTTTCTCTTCTTAATTTTTCAAAAATCGGAATAATTCCAATTTTAGTTAACTCTAAATTGTTTTCATCAGCATTAACAAAAAACTCCTTACGTATGTAATCAGAAAGAATAACCATACGTAAGTTTTTACCAAGTTGTTCGTGTTCAAAATCTACAATTTTTTGAATTCCATTAAGTTTACTTATACTAGATTTTAAAGAGTTTGTAATAAGATTATTATGAGATAGGTTAATGCGTTTTTTTTCGATAGCACCTTTTCTCTTTAATTTATTTAAAATTATTTTTTGATGTTCTTCAAATGGTATAAAATGTTTTTCATCTTGAAATAAATAGAAATCTAGAAGTGTTTCTAGCCAATTATAGTCAAGTTCTGGGATTTTAATTTTAGAATCACCAATAATTTCAAGATGTATTTTAGGAATCTCTTTTTTGTTAGCATAAAGAAAAATTAAGCAAGCAGAATAGAAAGAAAGATTTTTATAAATCCAATTTAAATGTTTGGTAGGCTCTATCCAAATTGGGTGTTGTTCAATAGCTTTTATAATTATTACATCTTGTTTTATTTCGTTGAATACTTTTTTTATATTTTCTCTAAATTCTATAATAATTTTGTGCTCTTCGTCTGTAGGTAAAGTAAAATGAACATAATCTTGATGTGGGCATAAATTACCTTCAATTATCAATTCAGGTACTGAAATTTCAGAGTCAACAGGGCCATTTAATTCAATATATCTATTCCATTCATTATAAGTTACATCATAAGGAGGTGTTGCAGTTAAGCCAACAATTACAGGTTTTAACTGTTCCTTTACTTTTGTTAATGTTTTCCACCATTCGTTTTTTAAATGATGAGCTTCATCAACAATAATAGTTTTTATATTTTTAGTTTTTAAGGCATTAATAACTTCATTATTTGCTACAAACTCTTCCTCTTCTTCAATTTGTTTTTCTTTAGAGTTAAAGTCATTACAAGCAGAATGTAAGCCTTGGTAGGTAACTACAGTCATAAATTCAGGATTTCTAATATTTCTAGAAATCCAGTTTGGCGTTGAATTTGTTTGTAAAAAAAGCTCGCAAAAACGTTGTATCCATTGATTTTGAATAGCAATTGTTGGTACAAGAATTAAAACAGGTTTATTAAGTCTTAATGCTACTTCTAAACCTAAAATTGTTTTACCAGAACCAGGAGGTGCAATTACGTGTAAATGTTGGTCAGTTAAATGTTCTTGTAATTCATTAAGTACCCGTTTTTGATATTTTCTCCAGTTGTATTTAAACTTAATGTTCTTAGGGAATTCGTTCAAATTGTGATTTATGTAAGTTGATTAAATTTAAAGAGTTTTATATAAAATTTCTTGTTTTTACTTATCAAAGATAAAAATACATTTGTTAATTGCATTTTATTAGAAACCTATTCATCATTATTTTAATAATATTAATTGTTTTTAAACAAAAAAACCTCGCAATTTGCGAGGTCTTTAAATTATATTTTGAACATGATTATTTAGGTTCTAAAATCATATCAATTCTATCAATCACATCTTGTAAGTGGTAACGTCTTAAAGTATTACCAGAATAAGCTGCTTTTTTAGCATCTCTCTGAATACGTTTTAACTCACCTCTTGCTACAGATTTTACATCAGATTGGTTTATAGTAATTCCAGATCTTTTTCTGTAACCACTGTTAGTACCTCTTTGATCTTGTGCTTTATTCAATAAATAATCTAATCTATCTAAATGTGCTCTTTGTAAATTTCTTCTGTAAGTATCTATAGATGCTCCAGAATAAATTTCAGACCAAACGCCTTTTCTTACATCACTCATCATATTTACAAGTGTATAAGCTTTAGAAGAACCGTTTAAGGTTTCGTTTTCTATCATTCTAGCCATTCTACCAGCGTCTAAAATATTGTTTAAAGTTCTAGCTTGTAATCCACGAACTCTTTCTACAGAACCAGAAAATTCAGTTTTGCTAAAAATATTTTCGTCTAACATCCAAGTAGGAGTTTTAAACAATTCATCAACTACAAATTTTAAAGCTTCTTTTTGAATCGCTTTATCTACATGAGTATACACTGCACCTTCTTGGTCTGTAGTTTTGTAATGTTCGTAAACACCACCAATATTAGCAGAAACGTGTCCCATATATCTATTAAACTGACTTAAAACTTGGCCATACATAGTAGATAGATTTTCGTAGTTTTCACCTTTTTCAGATGTCCACTCTTCTAATCTTGGTAAAATTCTCTGTAAATTCTTAATTCCGTACATAGAAGCTTTCATTGCATCATCACCTAAGTCTTCTGTTTGAGAACTAGGATCTACAACACCACCTGCTTGCTGATGCCCAAATCTATACATTGGGTCTCCAGCATGTTTTAATATCCAAGAATCTAAAATTGGTTTTTCTTCTTTTGCAGTTTTATCTAAAATTGGTCTATAACCCCAAGAAATGGCATATTTATCATACACACCAATGTTTGGCATTAATGCAACATCTTTATCTTCTGGTTGTGCAACATAGTTAAAACGAGCATAATCCATAATTGATGGTGCAGTTCCATATTTTTTTGTAAATGATGCAGAACGTAAAGAATCTACAGGGAAAGCAGATGAACTACCCATATTATGTGGTAAACCTAAAGTATGCCCTAATTCATGTGATGAAACAAATTTAATTAACTCACCCATTGTTTCTGTCTTAAAATTATTACTTCTTGCATCAGGATTGATTGCTGCAGTTTGAATAAAAAACCAGTCGTGTAATAAAGTCATTACATTATGATACCAGTTAATATCAGATTCTAAAATTTCTCCAGAACGTGGATCACTTACGTGAGGTCCATTTGCATTTGGTATAGGTGAAGCTAAATATCTAATTACAGAATAACGAACATCTTCTGGGCTATATTCTGGGTCTTCTTCTTTAGTAGGTGCTCTTTTTGCAATAATTGCATTTTTAAAACCTGCAGCTTCAAAAGCAACTTGCCAATCATTTACACCTTGTATAATATATGGAACCCATTCTTCTGGTGTAGCTCTATCTACATAATAAATAATTTGTTTTTTAGGTTCAACTAATTCACCTCTTTTAAATTTCTCAATATCTTCATCTTTAACTTCTAAACGATATCTATCTAAATAAGCAACAGTTTTACTTTTTTGTGCATCTAAACCATAATCTGTTTGTCCACGTGCAAACCAACCAACTCTTTCATCAAAATAACGACGTTTCATAGGTACTTTTGGTAATAATACCATAGAGTTACTCATTTCTAAAGTTATAGACCCTAAAGAACTGTTAGAAGGAGCTTTGTTAGCAAAATAAGTTTTTACGTGTCTTACTTCTATATTTTGAGGATAACTACTTACTCTATCAATATAAGAACGAGTGTTGTCTAATCTTGTAGCTTGGTAAAATTTTCTGTAAAACCCTGGGAAACCAAGAGGTTTTACATCTGTAGAAAATAAAGAAGTTGCATCGATTACAGTTGCTGTAGAATCTTTGCTAAATGCTTTAATAGGAAAAGCAAATAGAATAGGTTCTAAGTTAGAGTTTACAACAGCTTCATGCACAGGTAAAATAGTGTCTGCAACAATATTATGAGAAACAACTCTTAATAAAATTTGTTTTTGTTTCTTTTCCCAACGTAAAACTTGGGTATTTGTTTTTCCACCACCAAAACCAATTCCGGTTGCAGTTTTAGCTATTCTTGTTACCATTAACATTTCTCTTTTTAAAAGAGAATCAGGAATTTCGAATAAGTAAGTGTTGTCTTTTTGATGAACTTTAAATAAACCTTCGTCTGTTTTGTGTTCTTTGGTAACAACTTTAGCATAAGGCTGAATTGCACCTTTTTTAGGTTTTGGTTTCGGAGCAACTTTTTTAGGCTCTTCTTTCTTTTTTTTCTTCTTAAAAATTTGAGCTTCAGCATTTGCAGAGAACCCTAAAACAAGAGCAAAAAGAAGTACTCTCGAAAATATTTTTTTTGTCATAATGTGTGATTTGAATTGTTTTCGAAATTACGCAAACTATAAAAACCTAAACCTTAAATTTTTGTTAAAGGAATAAAAGAGAAAACCCTCTAAAACTTTGTTTTAAAGGGTCTTTATAATTGTTCTAAATAGTAGTAAAACTTATAAATTAAAAGCTTCTTTTATTGTGTCAACATAATCTAGTTTTTCCCAAGTAAAAGTTTCTACTTCTTCAGAAACAGTTTCTCCCATAGGATTTGAAAAAGTAACTGTTTTTACTTCTGATGTTCTTCCCATATGTCCATAAGCAGCAGTTTCTGAATAAATAGGTGTTCTTAATTTTAAACGTTGCTCAATAAAATAAGGACGCATGTCAAAAATAGAAGCTACTTTTTTACTGATTTCTCCATCTGTTAAATTAATATTAGAAGTACCGTAAGTTTCTACATTTATACTTGTTGGTTTTGCTACACCAATAGCATAAGAAACCTGAACCAAAACTTCTTTACAAACGCCAGCAGCAACTAAGTTTTTAGCAATATGCCTTGTTGCATAAGCTCCAGATCTATCTACTTTACTTGGGTCTTTTCCAGAAAATGCCCCTCCTCCATGAGCGCCTTTTCCACCATAAGTATCTACAATAATTTTACGACCTGTTAAGCCAGTATCTCCATGTGGCCCACCAATAACAAATACTCCAGTAGGATTTATGTGATACGTAATATCATCAGTAAATAATTTTTGAATATGAGCAGGTAATTTTGCAATAACTCTTGGTATTAAAATTTCAACAATGTCTTTTTTGATTTTTGATAACATTATTTCTTCTGAAGGATCAAAATCATCATGTTGAGTAGAAATTACAATGGCATCAATTCTTTGTGGAACGTTATCATCAGAATACTCTATAGTTACCTGACTTTTTGCATCTGGTCTTAAATAAGTAATGTCTGAATTTTCTCTTCGTATTTCAGCCAATTCTTTTAATAACCTGTGAGACAATTCTAAAGCCAAAGGCATATAGTTTTCGGTTTCGTCTGTAGCGTAACCAAACATCATTCCTTGATCTCCTGCACCTTGTTCTTCTGGGCTAGACCTGTCTACACCTTGGTTTATATCTGGTGATTGTTCGTGAATTGCAGATAAAACTCCACAAGAATTTCCATCAAACATATATTCGCCTTTTGTGTAACCAATTTTGTTGATTACATCTCTTGCAATTTTTTGAACATCTAAATAGGTTTTAGATTTAACTTCACCAGCTAAAACTACTTGACCTGTTGTTACTAAAGTTTCGCAAGCCACTTTACTTTCTTTGTCAAAAGCTAAAAAGTTATCTATTAAAGCGTCAGATATTTGATCTGCAACTTTGTCTGGATGCCCTTCTGAAACACTTTCTGATGTAAATAAATACGACATAAATTTATATGTATTTTAAATAAATTATAATAATAAATGATTGCTTTGTCGCTAAAAGAAGTAGGTAATTACTGCTTTAGCATTTTTTTTAAGAGGTTGCAATCAGTTCAAATTTTTCCTCTGTATTGAAATGCAAATTTACATCATTCTTATAAATAATTGCATTTATATAAAAAAAATATTCTTTTTTAGGGTTAATTCGTAAAATACTATCAATTTGTTAAATAATATAAAATAATTTGCATTTTACTTGGATATTAAATTTTTCTATTGCAATATTTGTACTCACAAAGTTCAATAACTTATTGAAATGTTATCAAGAAAGGTGAAGGGATTAGACCCGTTGAAGCCTTAGCAACCCTTTTCGTGAGGAAAAGAAGGTGCTAAATTCTACTTAATTTCAGATTCATTTATCAGAAATTGGATAGATAACCCAAAAACAATTACACATCTGTGTATTTGTAAAATTCTTAATAACATTTTTCTAGTAAGTACATCAAAAAATTTTGATGCATTCAACTTTTGTTTTAATCATTTATTAACTCAAAAAAAATAGAAAAATGAGTACTCAAAAATTAGCAACAAATGCGTTGCACGCAGGTCATGATGTAAAAGCAAATGGAGGCACAAGAGCTGTGCCTATTTATCAAACATCATCTTATGTTTTTAATAATTCAGAACATGCAGCTAATCTTTTTTCATTAAAAGAATTAGGTTTTATTTACACGCGATTAAACAACCCAACAAATCAAATTTTACAAGATCGTTTAGCAGCTGTAGAAGGCGGAATTGGAGCAGTGGTTTTTGCATCAGGAACAGCAGCGATTTCAACAGGTTTGTTAACTTTATTAAAAGCTGGAGATCATATTGTGGCTTCTAGTAGTTTGTATGGTGGAACTTATAATTTATTAAGTGTTACTTTACCAAGATTCGGAATTACAACTACTTTTGTTGATGCTTCTAATCCTGATAATTTTAAGAATGCTGTTCAAGAAAATACAAGAGCATTTTTTGTAGAGTCTTTAGGAAATCCGAAGTTAGATGTTTTAGATTTAGAAGCAATTGCTGAACATTCTAAAACTGCAGAAGTTCCTTTTATTGTTGATAACACTGTGGCTACACCAGCGTTATTAAATCCTATTAAACACGGAGCAAATATTGTAATTCACTCTTTAACAAAATATATTGGTGGTCAAGGAACATCATTAGGTGGTGCAATAATTGATGCAGGAACTTTTAACTGGGCCAATGGAAAATTCCCAGAATTTACAGAACCTTCTGCAGGTTATCATGGGTTAAAATATCACGAAGTTTTAGGTGCTGCCTCTTATACATTTAAATTAATTTTAGAAGGATTACGCGATTTTGGTGGTGCTTTAAGTCCTACAAATGCATTTAATATTATTCAAGGTTTAGAAACTTTATCAGTTAGAATTAAACAACATTCAGAAAATGCATTGGCTTTAGCAACTTGGTTAGAAGCACAAGAAGAAGTGGCTTGGGTTAATTATCCTGGTTTAGAAAGTAGCAAATACAATGGTTTGGCTAAAAAATATTTACCAAAAGGACAAAGTGGAATTGTAACTTTTGGTCATAAAGGGGGTTTTGAAGCTGCAAAAACAATTGCAGATAAAACAAAAGTTTTCTCTTTATTAGCAAATATTGGAGATACTAAATCCTTGATTATTCATCCAGCAAGTACAACACATCAACAGTTAGATGAAGCTCAGCAAGAAAGTGCTGGTGTTTCTCAAGATTTAATTCGTTTGTCTGTTGGTATTGAAGATTTAGAAGATTTAAAAGCAGATTTAAAAGCGGCTTTTTCAGAAATATAACTTGTATAACCTGCAAGGTTTCTAAAATCTTGTAGGTATTAATTATAAAAGATTTGACACATCCATTAGAACATATTAAAATAAAAGATTTTACCACAGAAGCTGGTGTACTTATTCCTGAATTAAATTTAAGTTATCAAGTTTTTGGTAAAGAATTGGGTACAGCTCCTGTGGTTTTAATCAATCATGCATTAACAGGTAATAGCGAAGTTGGTGGTAAAAATGGTTGGTGGAAAGACATTGTAGGTAAAGAAAAAGCCATTGATACAACTGTTTATACAGTATTATCTTTTAATATTCCTGGTAATGGTTTTGATGAGTTTCTGATAGATAATTACAAAGATTTTATTGCTAGAGATATTGCAAAACTTTTTTTACAAGGATTATCCGTTTTAAAAATTAAGCAATTATTTGCTTTAATTGGTGGTTCTTTAGGTGGTGGAATTGCTTGGGAAATGATGGTGTTAAGTAATAAATTAACGCAACATTTTTTACCAATTGCTACAGATTGGAAATCTACAGATTGGTTAATTGCAAACTGTCAAATTCAAGAGCAATTTTTGGTAAATTCTAGTAATCCTGTGCATGATGCACGTATGCATGCTATGTTGTGTTATAGAACTCCAGAGTCTTTTAAAGAACGTTTTCATCGATCTAAAAAAGAAGATTCAGATATTTTTGATGTAGAAAGTTGGTTATTACATCATGGTAAATCTTTACAAGAACGTTATCAATTATCGTCTTATAAATTAATGAATCAATTATTAAAAACGATAGATGTAACAAAAGGCGGTGTAAAATCTGATGAAATTTTAGATAAGATAGATGCTAATATTCACATTATAGGTGTAGATTCTGATTTGTTTTTTACAGCAGAAGAAAATAGAGAAACGCATAAAAAAATAGCGTTAACAAAAGACAATGTTACTTATAATGAGATAAATTCAGTTCATGGTCATGATGCATTTTTAATGGAATATGATCAACTACAAAAAATTATAGAACCAATTTTTAATAAAGATTATAGAGAAAAGAAGATGAAAGTTTTAAAGTTTGGAGGTAAATCTTTAGGGAATGGAAAAGGCTTACAAAATGCTATAGAAATTATAGTTAATAAATATAAAAGCGGAGATAAAATTACGATTGTTGCTTCTGCTAGAGGAAATTCAACAAACGATTTAGAAGCTATTTTACAAAATGCAGCTGCAAAAAAGGAATATAAACCTAAATTTTTAGCATTTAAAGAATATCAACAAGAACCTAATAAGGCAGTTGATTTTTCTCAAGAATTTTCTAAGTTAGAAACCATTTTTGAAGGTGTTTCTTTGTTGGGTGATTATAGCCAGAAAATTAAAGATGAAGTTTTAGCACAAGGTGAATTATTATCAGTAAAATTAGTGGCTAGTTTATTAGAAAAAGAATCTATTTCTGTAAATCCTGTTGATGCAAGATCGTTAATAATTACTGATGAAAATTTTGGTAATGCACAACCAATTCAAGCAGTTTCAAAAGAAAATGTAATTCAATATTTTAAAGAAAATAAATCTACAATTAACATTGTTACAGGTTTTATTTCATCAAACAAAAAAGGAGAAACAACGACTTTAGGTAGAAATGGAAGTAATTATACTGCAGCTTTATTAGCAAATTATTTAGATGCAGATGAACTTCAAAATTATACGCACGTAAGTGGTATTTATACTGCTGATCCAAAATTAGTTGCAGATGCTAAAAAAATAGATCAATTGTCTTTTAATGAAGCTAATGAGCTAGCTACTTTTGGTACAAATTTGTTACATGCTAAAACAATTATTCCGTTAATAGAAAAAAATATCAACCTTAGAATTTTAAATACTTTTAATCTTAAAGATAAAGGAACTTTAATTTCATCTACTTCTGCATCACAAGGAATTAAAACCATTTCTACTATAGAAAATATGGCGATGATTAATTTTGAAGGTAGAGGCTTATTAGGTAAAGTGGGTGTAGATGCTCGTATTTTTAATGCATTAAGTAAAGAAGATATTAGTGTTAATATTATTGCACAAGGTTCATCTGAAAGAGGTGTTGGTTTGGTGATAAATGCCGAAAAGACTTTACGAGCAGTAAATGCATTAAAAGATGAGTTTGAAAGTGATTTTCAGGCACAAGATGTAAATCAAATAACAGTTTTTGATCAAGTTTCTGTAATTTCTATTATTGGGCAAGATTTAAGTCAATTTCATCATCCATACAATGCATTAATTAAAAATCAAATTGTACCGCTTTTATTTAACAACACAGTTACAGGTAAAAATGTGAGTTTGGTGGTTAAAAAAGAGCAATTGTATAAAGCTGTTAATGTAATTCATGGTCAGGTTTTTGGCGTAACCAAAAAGATAAACATTGCCATTTTTGGTAAAGGTTTGGTAGGTGGAACATTAATCGATCAAATTATAGAAAATACACAATCTGTTTTAGAAAGACGTAAATTACAATTGAATGTTTTTGCAGTTGCAAACTCTAAAAAAGTGTTGTTAAATAAAAATGGAGTTTCTAAAAACTGGAAAGAAAATCTTTTAGAAAATGGTGAAGAAAATGTAAAAGTTAGCGATATTATTGCTTTTGCAAAAGCTAATCATTTCGAAAATTTAATTGCGGTTGATAATACAGCAAGTGTTAATTTTGTAAGCAATTATATTCCGTTAATAGAATCAGGTTTCGATTTGGTTTCTTGCAATAAAATTGCCAATACGTTATCTTTTGATTTTTACAAAGAAGTAAGAACCAAATTAAAAGAATATAAAAAACAATATTTATACGAAACCAATGTTGGTGCAGGTTTACCTTTAATAGATACCATTCGTTTATTACACGAATCTGGTGAGAATATCACTAAAATTAGAGGTGTTTTTTCAGGTAGTTTAAGTTATCTTTTTAATACTTTTTCTGCTGAAGATGTTTCTTTTTCAGAAACTTTGCAAGAAGCCATTGATAAAGGATTTACAGAACCAGATCCAAGAGAAGATTTAGGAGGAAATGACGTTGCTAGAAAATTATTAATTTTAGCAAGAGAGTTAGAGCTAGAAAATGAGTTTGATGAAGTAAAAATTAAAAACCTAATTCCCGAAAATTTAAGAGAAGGTGCTGCAGAAGATTTCTTAGGGAAATTAGCCTTATTGAATGATGAATATCAAACTATAAAAGAAAATCAAAAACCAAATCACGTTTTACGTTATATTGGCGAATTAAGTGGAGATTTATCACAAAATAAAGGTACTTTAGAGGTAAAGTTAGTTTCCACAGACAAAAGTACACCTTTAGGTTCTTTAAAAGGTTCTGATGCAATTTTTGAAATTTATACAGAATCTTATGGAGAGCAACCTATTGTAATTCAAGGAGCAGGAGCAGGAGCAAGTGTAACAGCAAGAGGTGTTTTTGGAGACATATTAAGATTAGCAAAACATAATAATTAGTTTTTGGTTGACGGTTTTTGGTTGTTAGTTAGCACCAAAATCCAACAACCAATAACCAACAACTAACAACTAAATGAAACATTTCGAAACAGAAGCAATTAGAAATCAAACAGAAAGAAGTCAATTTTCTGAACATTCTACACCTTTATATTTAACATCAAGTTTTGTTTTTGATGATGCAGAAGACATGCGTGCTTCTTTCGCAGAAGAAAAACAACGTAATTTATACAGCAGATTTACAAATCCGAATACAACAGAATTTGTAAATAAAGTTGTGGCTATGGAAGGCGCAGAAAGTGGTTATGCATTTGCAACTGGTATGTCTGCAATTTTTTCGTCATTTGCAGCGCTGTTAAATGCAGGCGATCATATTGTTTCTTGTAGATCTGTTTTTGGTTCTACACACAGTATGTTTACCAAATATTTGCCAAAATGGAATATAGAAACCTCTTATTTTAAGGTTGATGAAGTAGATTTGGTTGAAAGTTTAATCAAGGAAAACACAAAGATTTTATATATAGAAACTCCAACTAATCCTGCTGTTGATATTTTAGATTTAGAATTGATAGGTAACATCGCCAAAAAACACAATCTAATTTTTATTGTTGATAATTGCTTTGCAACACCTTATATACAACAACCCATAAAATTTGGTGCAGATTTGGTAATCCATTCAGCAACTAAATTAATGGATGGCCAAGGAAGAGTTTTAGGTGGAGTTACAGTAGGTAAAGAAGACTTGATTCGTGAAATCTATTTATTTGCTAGAAATACTGGGCCAGCAATGTCTCCTTTTAATGCTTGGGTATTATCAAAAAGTTTAGAAACGTTGTCTTTACGTGTAGAAAAACATTCAGAAAATGCTTTAAAAGTTGCCTCTTTTTTAGAAGAAAATAATAATGTAGAATTGGTGAAATATCCTTTTTTAGAATCTCATCCTCAGTACAAAACTGCTAAAAAACAAATGAAATTAGGGGGCAATATTGTTGCTTTCGAAATTAAAGGCGGAATTGAAGCCGGTAGAAAATTCTTAGACAAGATAAAAATGTGTTCATTATCAGCAAATTTAGGCGATACAAGAACTATAGTTACACATCCATCTTCTACAACTCATGGGCGTTTGTCAGAAGAAGATCGATTAGAAGTTGGTATTACAAACGGTTTGGTAAGAGTTTCTGTTGGTCTAGAAAATGCAAGTGATATTATAGGAGATTTAAGTCAGGCTTTAGAAAATTAGTAATTTACAACATTACTTTTCTCAAAGTAAAGCATCTATGATAAGGTTTTTATATAGCTAAATAATAATTTTATTTAAAAATAACACAAATTGGTTAACCAATTTTGTATTTTTAAAAAATCAATTATAAAGTTATTATTTGTCTTATGAAAAATGCCTACAGATTACTTTTTCTTAGTTTTTTATTAATGTCTTTTTCTGCTTGTGGTTCTAGCGAAACAGAAGAAGAGGTAACAGAAATTTTAGAGGTAACTACAGTTAATGAATTTTCTGCGTATCAAGAAACTCAAACAATAAACATAACTGCAAATATGTATTGGTTTACAGAGATTGATGTGAATTGGATATCAATAGAACCAAGGTATGGAACCAATAACGCTATAGTAGAAGTAACTGTATCATCAAATACAATCTACGAAAAAAGAACAGGAACCATTACTGTTAAAGGTGGTAATCTTACAAAAACGATAACAGTAACTCAGGCTGCCAGAGAAGAAAATACAGGTGAGTTGGATGCAAATAAAGCACCATCAGAAAATTTTGATTTATCCACTTGGAATTTAAGTATTCCTGAAGATAAAGGTAATGGTATAGCAACAACAATTACCGTAAGTGAAATTAATAGTGCGTATGTAAATAGCAACTATTTTTATACAGCAGAAGATGGAGGTATGGTTTTTAAATGTCCAGTAGATGGATTTAAAACATCAGAAAATACTAGTTATACCAGAGTTGAATTGAGAGAAATGTTAAGAGGGACAGATACAAGTATTAGTACACAAGGTGTAAATAAAAATAATTGGGTTTTTGGTTCTGCACCGCAAGCAGATATAAATGCTGCAGCTGCTTATGATGGAGAAATGTCTGCAACTCTTTCTGTAAATTATGTAACTACTACAGGAGATTCTAGTCAGCAAGGGCGTGTTATTGTAGGGCAAATACATGCAAATGATGATGAGCCTATTCGTCTTTATTATAGAAAATTAGCTAATAATACTTTGGGCTCAATTTACTTTGCTCACGAACCAACAGAAGGTAATGGAAATGAACAATGGTACGAAATGATCGGTTCTAGAAGTAGTAGTGCTTCTAATCCTTCAGATGGAATTGCACTTAATGAAAAATTTAGTTACACAATTAATGTTATTGGAGATAGTTTAACTGTAACAATTATTAGAGAAGGTAAAGAAGATGTTGTTAAAACTGTTGATATGAAAGATAGTGGGTTTAATGTAAGTGGGCAATATATGTATTTTAAGGCAGGTGTTTATAACCAAAATAATTCTGGTGATGCTGATGACTATGTGCAAGCTACTTTTTACGCATTAGAAAAATCTCATACCACAAATTAAGAAATTTTCTAAACACCAATTTTTCTTATTAGTATTTAGTTATAACTTTAGGTTTAAAGTTTATCCTAGTGTTTTAGTATAGTAATTGCATTAAATTATGTAGTTTTGTAATATGCTATCTAAAAAAACAAAATACGGGTTAAAAGCGCTTACTTATTTAGCAAAACAGGAAGATAAAATACCTGTATCTATAGCTACAATTTCTCAAAGTGAAAATATTTCCCTTAAATTTTTAGAAAGTATCCTTTTAACACTTCGTAAAAATGGTTTTTTAGGTTCTAAAAAAGGAAAAGGTGGTGGTTATTATTTAATTAAAGAGTCATCAGAAATTCAAATGACAGATGTTATGAGAATTTTAGAAGGGCCAATTGCAATGGTGCCTTGTGTGAGTCTTAATTTTTATGAAAAATGTGACGATTGTCCAGATGAAAATACCTGTACAGTTCATAAATTAATGACTCAAGTAAGAGACAATACTCTGCAAATTTTTAGAAATACAACATTAGCAGATTTAACCAATAATTAATATTAGTTTTTTTATTTTTGATGAAATTGCTACAAATTAAATGAAAAATAAAAATCGATTTCTAGTTCTAATTTTCTTTATTTCAGTTTCTCTTTTTAGTCAAGAAAAACAAAGAACAAAATTCACTAATTTTTTAGCCAACTCCTATTATAGTGTCAATTTAGGTGGTATTTTTTATCCTTTTTCAAATGATAATTTAATTGATGGTTATAAAACAGATAGCTTTAGTAAAAACTGGTTTTCTGGTAGGTTTATGTTAGGTGATAAAATAACTGACAATTTATCTGCACAATTTGGTACAATGAGACCTGCTTCTTGGTTTAAATACGATAATGTAAATAATATTGGTTATGATAGAAGTGTATGGATTAATGCTTGGTTTCTATCACTAAAAAAAGATTTTTATTTATCAAACAAAACCTCTTTTTATGCAGAAGCTGGTATTGCTAATTTAACCAGATTTGGTTTTTCTATAGATGATAAAGTTATTTATAATGATGCACATTATGCAAGTTTAATTTACGGTCTTGGCTTACAATATAAGTTAACCAACAAATGGCGATTATCTGTAAACGGAACCTTTTTACCAAAATCAGAAAAACAAAATCAACCATTAATTTCTCAGTTTTCTTTAGGTTTTGAATATCATTTACAACAGGTTGATGATAAAATTGCAAAAGAGTATTCAAATAACGATTATTTTTTTCCGAACAACATTTTTCAAGTGAGTTATGGTACTGGAGACATTGGTTTTGGTGTAAATGAATTTTTTGGCATGAGTATGAAAGTTGGTAATTTTGATAGTTTTGGGATTCCTGTTTTTTGGGTTGGAGAAATAAAAGCAAAGCATGCTTTATCTTTAACTTACCAGAGATTAATTTATAGGTCAGAAAAAATATTTTCTTTAGATTGGGGTGTGAGTGCTACTTATTTTCAATCTACAAGAGGGAAAACAGATGTATTTGCATTTTCAATTTTTCCTGTTTTGCGCTTCTATTTGTTAAGAAAAAAAGATTATGATTTTTATACAAATTATTCAATAATTGGACCAACTTATATTTCTAAAAGTAATATTGATAATACAGAAACTGGTCCCAAAAGCACTTATCAAGATACAATGGGTTTTGGTGTGTTTTTTGGTAAAGAAAGAAAATACAATTTAGAGTTGCGTATTATGCATTATTCTAATGGAAATATTTTCACTAAAAATGATGGAGTAGCAATACCTCTTCAATTAACTTTTGGTAAAACTTTTTAGAACATTGATACCTACACTATATATTTCATAAAAATTAGGGTAAAATATTTTCAACTACAACCTTTTAGTAATAATATATTCACAATTATTAGCTTCATTTATTATTAATCTACTAATTCAGTAGGCTTTAAGTAATTTTTATGTTTTTATCTCGACTTTTTGTTTGTAAATGATGTATGTTTGCATACCCTACTAAACAAATAGGGTATTAATATTAATGAATTCTTATGATTGCAGATCAAATGATTTTTAGCAAAAAGATAGCAAAACAAAGTTTCGAAGAAGATGTAACTTCAGAAAAACCTGTAAGAAGTATTGTAAAAGCATTAAGTTGGAGAGTTGTTGGTACTTTAGATACCTTAATAGTATCTTATTTTTTAACAGGTAAAATAGCCTTAGCAGCATCAATAGCATCCGTAGATTTTTTAACGAAATTAGTTTTATACTTTTTTCACGAAAGAATTTGGAATAAAATAAAATGGGGAAAATAATGAGCCTAGATTTAGATAAAATAAACAAAGAATTAAAAGATAAAAGCCCTGCAGAAATTATTTCGTGGGCTATTTCTTTAGCAAAAAATGCAGTAATTACTACTAATTTTAGACCTTATGAAGTTGCAATTTTAAATGCAGTAACAGAAGTGAAAAAAGATATAAAAGTAATTTGGTGCGATACAGGTTATAATACTGTACAAACCTATAAACACGCAGAAGATATAATTGAAAAATTAAGTTTAAACATTCAATTATATGTGCCAAAGCAAACAGCTTCTCATAGAAATGTAGTTTTAGGAGTGCCATCAATAGAAGATTCTAAACATGCAACTTTTACAGAGCAAGTAAAATTAGAGCCATTTTCAAGAGCAATGAAAGAACATCAACCAGATGTTTGGTTTACAAATTTAAGAAAAGGGCAAACTGCATTCAGAAATAGTATAGATATAGTATCTCAAAGTAAAGACGGAATTGTAAAAGTAAGTCCATTTTACAACTGGTCAGATGAACAATTAGATGCGTATTTAGAAGAAAAGAATTTACCAAATGAATTCACTTATTTCGATCCAACAAAAGTAGAAAGTAACCGCGAATGTGGTTTACATATATAAAAAATAAGACATGAGTCATACAACAATACAAGTAGATGCTTTAGAAAGCGAAGCAATTTATATTTTTAGAGAAGTAGTTGCGCAGTTCGAAAAACCAGTGTTATTATTTTCTGGAGGAAAAGACAGTATTACTTTAGTGCGTTTGGCACAAAAAGCATTTTATCCTGCAAAAATTCCATTTCCTTTAATGCATATAGATACTGGTCATAACTTCCCAGAAACTATAGAATTTAGAGATAGGTTAACAAAAGAATTAGGTGTAGAGCTTATTGTTAGAAACGTACAAGATAATATCGATTCTGGTAGAGTAAAAGAAGAAACAGGTAGGTATGCAAGTAGAAATATGTTGCAAACAGAAACACTTTTAGATGCTATAGAAGAATTTGGTTTCGATGCTTGTATTGGAGGAGCCAGAAGAGATGAAGAGAAAGCAAGAGCAAAAGAAAGAATCTTTTCTGTAAGAGACGATTTTGGTCAGTGGGATGAAAAAAATCAACGTCCAGAAGTTTTTGATATGCTAAATGGTAAGATAGATTTAGGTCAGAATGTACGTGTTTTCCCAATATCAAACTGGACAGAATTAGACGTTTGGTCTTATATAGAACAAGAAGAAATCGAAATTCCATCTATTTATTTTGCACACAAAAGAAAAACATTTGTAAGAGATGGTATGATTTGGTCTGCAGACGATGAAGTTGTTTACAGAGATGAAGAAGAAGAAGTTGTAGAAAGAATGGTTCGTTTTAGAACAGTAGGTGATATGAGTTGTACAGCAGCAGTTTTATCAGATGCAATAGACATCAATAAAGTTGTAGAAGAAATTAGAGATTCATCTATATCAGAAAGAGGTGCAAGAATCGATGATAAACGTTCAGAAGCAGCAATGGAAAAAAGAAAACAACAAGGATATTTTTAAAAATTTGTTTTACAAATTTTTCGCATTTCGCTTTTGGCAATTAGCCATCAGTATAAATAAAAGAATATAAAATTAGGCGAATAGCTATTTAGCGAAAAGCCAACAGCTCAAAAAAAATGAAAGTACTAAAAATAGCAACAGCAGGAAGTGTAGATGATGGTAAAAGTACCTTAATTGGTCGTATTTTATACGATACCAAATCATTAACAGATGATAAGTTAGAAGCCATAGAAGAAAAAAGTCAGCAAAGAGGTTTTGATTATTTAGATTTTTCTTTAGCAACAGATGGTTTAGTTGCAGAACGTGAGCAAGGTATTACAATAGATGTAGCACACATTTATTTTTCTACACCAAGCAAAAGTTTCATTATTGCAGATACACCAGGTCATATAGAATATACAAGAAATATGGTTACAGGTGCTTCTACAGCACAAGCTTCTATTGTTTTAATAGACGCTAGAAATGGAGTTGTAGAGCAAACTTACAGACACTTTTTTATCAATAATCTATTAAGGATTAAAGATGTTGTAATTGCTGTAAACAAAATGGACTTAGTTGATTATTCAGAAGAAAAATACAACGTAATAAAAGGAGAAATTGAGTATTTAGCAAGCAAAAGCGAATATAAAGGTCAGAATTTAACTTTCATTCCTTTATCAGCACTAAAAGGAGATAATGTAGTTGCAAAATCTGATAATATGAGTTGGTATCAAGGAGAAACACTAATGCATCACTTAGAAGCTTTAGATACAGAAGATATTAATGACGAATCTCAAACACGTTTTCCTGTACAAACTGTTATCAGACCAAAAACAGAAGAATACCATGATTTTAGAGGTTATGCAGGTAAGATTTACGGAGGAGATTTTGAAGTAGGAGATGAAGTAGCAGTTTTACCTTCTTTAACAAAATCGAAAATTAAAACAATTAATTTCTTTGATAAAGAATATCAAATAGCAAAAAGAGGAAGCTCAGTTACCATAACTTTAGAAGATAATGTAAATGTAAGTAGAGGAGATATGTTAGTAAAAACAAATGAGGAACCAAAAATTGCAAAGCAATTAGACGCAACTATTTGTTGGATGGATAAAGAACCTTTACAGGCATCACAAAAATACTATATCAAACATGGTGTAAATGATGCACAAGCAAAAATTACGCAACTATCAAGCATCATTAAAACCGATTTTTCTGGTATTGAAGAAAATCCATCAGAATTAGAATTAAATCAAATTGGTGATGTACAATTAAAATTGAGTAAACCTTTAGCGTTTGATGCTTATAAAAATAACAAATCAAATGGTTCATTTATTTTAATCAACCCAAAAACGAATAACACAGTTGGTGTTGGTTTTATAAAATAAAAGCTTATTTAATCCTTTAAAAAGGAAAATAATTAAGCTGATGAATAAAGAATAAAAAAAATAATTAACAATATTTTTACTGCCCAAGTAAAAATCCCTTCTCATTTTAGAAGGTTAGGATGGGCTATTAGCATGCAAAGTTTTAGAACAGAAATTGAAAATCCGGTTGTAGAAAAAGATATTATTGAATTAGCAGATAAAATTGCTGCATTCAATAACCTACAAATTGATGAAGAAAAATTTAGAAGTCTTCGTTTAGCAAGAGGTGTTTACGGTCAACGTCAAGAAGGCGTGCAAATGATTCGTATTAAGTTGCCTTATGGTAAAGTAAAAAGCAATCAATTACGTAGAATTTCTGAAGTTTCTGATGAATATTCTAGAGGAAGATTGCATATTACAACGCGTCAAGATATTCAAATTCATTATGTAGATCTAAATAGAACTCCAGAATTATGGGCAGAATTAGAAAGAGATGATGTTACTTTACGAGAAGCTTGTGGTAATGTGGTTAGAAATGTAACTGCTTCTGAAACTGCAGGTATAGATGTAAACGAACCTTTTGATGTTTCACCTTATGCAGATGCATTATATAAATTCTTTTTACGTAACCCAATTTGTCAAGAAATGGGTCGTAAATTCAAGGTTTCTTTTTCTTCTACAGATGAAGATACAGGTTTGTCTTATTTACACGATTTAGGTTTTATTGCTAAAATTGAAAACGGTGTAAGAGGTTTTAAAGTAATGGCAGCAGGAGGTTTAGGTTCACAGCCAAGACATGCAGAAGTTTTATATAACTTTTTACCATCAGATAAAATAATTCCAGTAATGGAAGGTGTTTTAAGAGTTTTTGATAGATATGGTGAACGTAAAAGTAGAGCCAAAGCAAGAATGAAATTCTTATTAAAAGATATAGGTTTAGAAGCTTTTAAAGATTTAATTGCTCAAGAACAAAAAGCAATTGAATTAAAAACAGTTGTTATAGATGCAGATGCTTATGTTGCTTCAACTCCAGTTTCTGTTGATGTTCCTCAGGTTGCAATTAAAAACCAAGAAGCATTTGAATTATGGAAATCGACAAATTTAATTCCGCAAAAACAAGAAGGATTTGTTGCAATCGGAATAAAAGTGTTGTTAGGAGATTTTTATACAGATAAAGCAAGATTATTAGCAGATTTAGTAGATGAATATGCAGCAGGAGAAATCAGATTAACTTTACGTCAAAATATTGTAATTCCGTTTGTCAAAGAAGATTTAGTACCTTATTTTTATCAAGAATTAGAAAAGTTAGGTTTTGTAGAAGCTGGTTATAACAAAGCAGTAGATATTACAGCTTGTCCAGGTACAGATACATGTAATTTAGGTATTGCAAGTAGTACAGGTATTGCAGAAGAATTAGAAAAAGTAATTGCTGCAGAATATCCTCAATATTTAAAAAATGAAGATCTAGTAATTAAAATTAGTGGGTGTATGAATGCTTGTGGTCAACACAATATGGCAAACATCGGTTTTCAAGGGATGACAGTAAGAACGCCAGATAAATTAGTTGCACCAGCATTGCAAGTTTTATTAGGTGGAGGTAATTTAGGAAATGGAAATGGAGCTTTTGCAGACAAAGTTGTAAAAGTACCAAGTAGAAGAGGTCCAGAAGCATTAAGAAGAATTTTAAACGATTTTGAAGCAAATGCAAACGGAAAACAATTTGTAGAGTACTATAAAGAAAAAGGAGAAAAATATTTCTATAATTTCTTAAATGATTTACAAGACGCAACTAATTTAACTCAAGAAGATTTTATTGATTGGGGAGAATCTGAAAAGTATGTTAAAGAAATCGGAATTGGAGAATGTGCAGGTGTTGTTATCGATTTAATTGCTACCTTGTTTTTAGAAAGTGAAGAGAAAATTGATAACGCAAAAGAAGCTTTAGAAAATGGAATATATTCTGGTTCAATTTACTATACATATCAATCAATTGTAAATTCGGCAAAAGCATCTTTATTAGCAGAAAATAAGAAAACAAATACACACGCAAGTATTATTTCTCAATTCGATGATTTATTTGTGAAAAGTGGTAAAATAGAATTAGGTACATCTTTTTCAGAATTAATTTATCAAATTAATAAATTTGCACCAACAGCAGAATTTGCACAAAAGTATATTAATGATGCCAATACTTTTTTAGAAAAAGTTAGAGCATATAGGGCAGCAGAAACTGCAATTACGCAGTAAAAAGCTTAAAAGAAAAAGCATGAGTTTAAAAACACCAAAATTAACGGTTGTAGGCGCTGGTCCTGGAGATATAGATTTAATAACAGTAAAAGCTATTAAAGTTTTAAAAACTGCAGATGTAGTTTTATATGATGCTTTAGTAAATGAAGAATTACTAGATTATATCAACCCAGAAGCAGAGCAAATTTTCGTGGGTAAACGAAGAGGATGTTATCGTTATCAACAAGAGCAGATTAACGAATTAATTGTAGAAAGAGCTAAAACTTCTGGACACGTAGTTCGTTTAAAAGGTGGAGACTCATTTATTTTTGGTAGAGGTGCAGAAGAAATGGAATATGCTGCAAATAATGGTTTAGAGACTGCAATTGTTCCAGGTATTTCATCATCATTAGCAGTACCTGCTTATCAAAATATACCTTTAACTAAAAGAGGAAGTTCAGAAAGTTTTTGGGTTATTACAGGTACAACTAAAGAGCATAAAATATCATCAGATGTTGAGTTGGCAGCAAAGTCTAATGCAACAGTTGTAGTGTTAATGGGTATGAGTAAGTTACCTCAAATTGTAAAATTATTTCAGGCAGAAGGTAAAAATAATTTACCAGTAGCTATTATTCAAGAAGGTACAACTGTTAATGAAAAAATAGGAATTGGTACTGTAGATACTATAGAAAATGTAGTTGCAGAAAACGAATTAAGAAACCCTGCAATTATTGTTTTGGGTAATGTTGTAAAACATCGTCAAGCCATTTTAGATATTCAACAAGAATATGCAAGCGATATAAA
The DNA here is from genome assembly GCF_045063625.1 of Polaribacter sp. Asnod6-C07. Taxonomy (NCBI): domain Bacteria; kingdom Pseudomonadati; phylum Bacteroidota; class Flavobacteriia; order Flavobacteriales; family Flavobacteriaceae; genus Polaribacter; species Polaribacter sp. Asnod6-C07. The sequence continues at coordinate 1,962,836 of NZ_JBEFOF010000005.1, forward strand.
GTAGTAGTTTAATGGAAAGAAATAATTTATATCCTATTTTTTTAAAAACCAAAAACCTACAAGTATTAATTGTTGGTGGAGGTTTTGTGGCAGAAGAAAAATTAACTTTTTTGTTAAAATCGAGCCCAGATGCTAATGTAACAATGGTATCACCAATGTTTAGAGAAGGTACAGTAACTTTGTCAAAAAAAGGGAATGTAAAACTTATTCAAAAAAAATATAGTAAAAAGTATTTAAAAGGGAAACACATTGTTGTAGCAACAACAGATATTCCTAAAATTAACGAAAAAGTTTACAGCCATTGCAGAAAGAGAAGCATTTTAGTTAATGTTGCAGATAATCCACCATATTGCGATTTTTATATGGGCGGAATTGTAACCAAAGGAAACGTAAAAGTGGCAATTTCTACAAACGGAAAATCGCCAACAACAGCTAAAAGATTACGTCAGTTTTTCGAAGAAGTTATTCCAGAAAATATTGATGATTTAGTAAAGAATTTAAACGAGTATAGAAAAACCATTAAAGGAGACTTTGAGGAAAAAGTAGAAAAGCTAAATGAATTTACAAAAAGTTTAGTAGAAAAATAAAAGTAAAAAGGCGAATAATCTTTAGTTTTTTGCAATTAGTAAAAAACCAAAGAAAAGCCAAAAGCAAAATAAAATGATTACAACAGATATATTAATTATTGGGGCAGGACCAACAGGGTTATTTACAATTTTTGAAGCAGGTTTATTAAAATTAAAATGTCATTTAATAGATGCATTACCACAACCAGGTGGTCAATGTTCAGAAATTTATCCAAAGAAACCAATTTATGATATTCCTGCTTATCCAGAAATTTTAGCAGGCGATTTAACCCATAAATTAATGGAACAAACAAAGCAGTTTGAGCCAGGTTTTACTCTAGGAGAAAGAGCAGAAACAATAGACAAACAAGATGATGGTACTTTTATTGTAACTACAAATAAAGGAACAAAGCATCACGCAAAAATTGTTGCAATTGCAGGTGGTTTAGGATCTTTTGAGCCTAGAAAACCAAAAATAGAAAACTTAGAAAAGTTCGAAGATAATGGAGTTGAATACATTATTAAAGAACCAGAATTATATAGAGACAAAAAAGTAGTGATTTCTGGTGGTGGAGATTCTGCTTTAGATTGGGCAATTTTCTTGTCAGATGTTGCATCAGAAGTAACTTTAATTCATAGAAGAAACGAATTCAGAGGCGCATTAGATTCAGTAGAAAAAGCACAAGAATTAAAAAACTTGGGTAAAATTAACATTATAACACCTGCAGAAGTAAAAGGAATTATTGGTGATGATAAAGTTACAGGTGTTGTTGTAGAGAAAAAAGGCGAAGATGCTGTAATTATAGATACAGACCACTTTATCCCTTTATTTGGTTTGTCACCAAAATTAGGGCCAATTGCAAATTGGGGCTTAGAAATAGAAAAAAATGCCATTAAAGTAAACAACGCATTAGATTATCAAACAAATATTCCAGGAATTTACGCTATTGGAGATGTAAACACCTACCCAGGAAAATTAAAATTAATTCTTTGTGGTTTTCACGAAGCAACTTTAATGTGTCAAAGTGCATATAAAAGAATTTTTCCAGACAAAAAATACGTAATGAAATACACAACAGTTGGTGGTGTAGAAGGTTTTGATGGTACAAAGAAAGAAGCACCAAAAGCAGTAGTAAAAGCAATAGAATAAACTTTTTGCAGGGGTATAAAAACCTTGTAAATATTCGTTAAATAGCTTTTAAACTCAAAAAAAATAATGTTTTTAAGAAGCTATTTCCAGCTTTCAGCACTCGCTTTTTTGCCTAAAAAGGCAAAAAGAGCTCAAACAAATGCTTCAATCTGGGCTAAACTTGTTTAAAAATCAATTGTTTTCTTGCAATAAAAGGCAAATTTAAAAGTGTAAAACTAAACAAGTTTTTAAAATTTGTAAGGTTTAAAATCATCCAAATTCATTAATTTTGGTCTTTGGTAAATAAATAAAAATGAGTGTAGATATCAACATAAAAATAACTGATAGAAATGGTGAAACACATGAAATTGTTGCACCAACAGATATGGCAATGAACCTTATGGAAGTTGTTCGTTCTTACGAGCTTGAAGAAGAAGGTACAATTGGTATTTGTGGAGGAATGGCTATGTGTGCCTCTTGCCAATGTTATGTAATATCAGATCATCAATTACCAGAAATGACAGACGATGAAGACGCAATGTTAGCAGAAGCATTTGATGTAGAAGATAATAGTAGGTTAGGTTGTCAAATACAAATGACACCAGAATTAGAAGGTTTAGAAGTAGAATTAGCACCAGAAAGCTAGAGTTTAAATGAAACAATCAGAACAAATAAAAGAAACAACCCAATTAATTGGAGCTAAAAATTACAGCATGTGTTTAAGAGACGCAGTTGAGGTTTTTACCAAACAATTAATTAATAATTTGTTCGATGTAAATGATTTAGCAGAAAGTGGCGCAGATACAAGGAATAAGTTTTTACAAATACTAAAAAGATTATCAGTAGAAAATGGAGAGAATCTATGGAGCGAGTATCAAAGTTTCTTTGTAGAAATTAGAAGAAAATTAGATTTAGACGCAATTGCTGCAGAAAGAAACGATCCTGCTTGTAAAAGTTTAGAAGAAGTATATTTGGCTTATCCTGGTTTTTATGCAATTGCTGTACATCGTTTAAGTAATCAATTATTAAAATTAGCAGTTCCTGTTTTACCAAGAATGATGAGCGAATTTGCACATAGTACAACAGGTACAGACATTCATCCAGGAGCAGAAATAGGCGATTCGTTTTTTATAGATCATGCAACAGGTATTGTAATAGGAGAAACAACCATTATTAAAAATGATGTTTCTATTTATCAAGGAGTAACTTTAGGAGGCATCCAAGTTAAAAAGAGTTTGGCATCAACAAAAAGACATCCAACCATAGAAAGCGGAGTTGTAATTTATGCAAATGCTACTATTTTAGGTGGTGATGTAGTTATTGGTGCAAATTCTGTAATTGGCGCAAATGTTTGTGTTACAGAAACAATTTTAGAAAATTCTGTAGTAACTGTACAATCAGAAAATAATATTTTTCAAAAAAGAAATTAAACAATGCAGACAAAAAGTATCATAGATTTTGTAGGAAATACACCTTTGGTGGAAGCGCAACATATTTTTAAAAAAGAAGGCGTTACTTTATTATTAAAGTTAGAAGGTAACAACCCTGGAGGAAGTGTAAAAGATAGAGCTGCTTATTACATGATTTCTGAAGCTATTAAGAGAAAAAATATAAAAAAAGGAGATACTTTAGTAGAAGCTACAAGTGGTAATACAGGTATTGCTTTAGCTTTAATGGCAAAAGTATTGGGGGTAAATATGGTAATTACAATGCCAGAAAACTCAACTATAGAAAGAGTTAAAACAATGCGTGCTTATGGTGCAAAAGTAATTTTAACTCCTGCAGAAAAAGGTATGGAAGGTGCAATTGACCATGCATTAAAACTAAAATATAAGAAAGGATATTTTAGATTAAATCAATTTGATAATTTCGATAATCCAAAAGCACATTATAAAACTACTGGTCCAGAAATTTGGAGAGATACTGAAGGAGAAGTAACACATTTTGTTTCTGCAATGGGAACAACAGGTACAATTACTGGTGTTTCAGATTTTTTAAAAGAAAAAAACGAAAATATTACAATTATTGGAGCGCAACCTAAAGACGGTGCTAAAATACCAGGTATAAGAAAGTGGCCAGAAGAATATTTGCCAGCTATTTTTAATTTAAATAAAATAGATCAAGTATTAGAAGTTGGTGAAGATGAAGCAAGAGAAATGACCATACGTTTAGCAAAAGAAGAAGGTATCTTTGCAGGAATGAGTAGTGGAGGTTCTGTTGCAACAGCATTAAAAGTAGCAAACTCAATAGATAAAGGAGTTGTTGTAGCAATCATTTGTGATAGAGGGGATAGATACTTATCATCAGATATCTATCAGTAATTTAAAAGTAAAACAAGTATTTGCTATAAAATCAAAAAAAAAGTTCGTTACTTTGTAGCGAATTTAGTTCATAAACTTATTAATACGTTATCACGAAAGGCAGAGGGATTAGACCCAATGAAGCTTTGGCAACCTCTTAGAAATGAGAAAGGTGCTACATTCTACAATCTATTTTGATGATTTTTCAAAACAGTAATTGACAGATAACAGCGAAAATTACCACTTTCCTGATGACATATGATAGAATAATAAAATATGTCAAACATATACAAAGCTTTACAAGAAAGAATTTTAGTTTTAGATGGTGCTATGGGTACTATGCTACAAGCTTATAAATTTACAGAAGAAGATTTTAGAGGAGAACGTTTTAAAGACTATCCAACACCATTACAAGGTAATAACGATTTGTTGTCTATTACACAGCCAGAAGCTATAAAAACTATTCATGGAAAATACTTTGCAGCTGGTGCAGATATTATAGAAACTAACACTTTTTCTGGAACTACAATTGCAATGGCAGATTATCAAATGGAAGATTTAGTATACGAACTAAATTATCAATCTGCAAAAATTGCTAAAGAAGTTGCTGATGAATTTACAGCCAAAGAACCACATAAACCACGTTTTGTAGCAGGTTCAATAGGGCCAACAAACAGGACTGCAAGTATGTCTCCAGATGTAAACGATCCTGGTTATAGAGCTGTAACTTTCGATGAATTAAGAATAGCTTATAAACAACAAACAGAAGCTTTAATGGATGGTGGAGCTGATATTTTATTAGTAGAAACTGTTTTTGATACCTTAAATGCAAAAGCAGCTTTATTTGCAATAGAGCAAGTAAAAGAAGAAAGAAAAGTAGAGATACCTGTAATGCTTTCTGGTACAATAACAGATGCTTCTGGTAGAACTTTGTCTGGGCAAACAGCAGAAGCTTTTCTAATTTCTGTTTCTCATATCCCTCTACTTTCAGTGGGATTTAATTGTGCTTTAGGAGCCAGTTTATTACAGCCCCATTTAGAAGCAATTGCCAATAAAACTGATTTTGCTATTTCAGCACATCCTAATGCAGGTTTACCAAATGCTTTTGGTGAGTATGATGAAACTCCAGAAGAAATGGGAGAACAGATTGAAGAATATTTAAAAAAGAATTTAATTAATATTATTGGCGGTTGTTGTGGTACATCACCAGATCATATTCGTGTAATTGCAGATATTGCTGCAAAATATAAACCAAGACATCATTCTGAATTTGTTTCAGAATTAAATTAAAAAGACCTTTTAGGATTTTTAAACCAGAAAGGTCTGTATTTTAGACTATGATTTTAGAAGTAGCTATCTTAAATATAAAAAAAGGTCAATCTTCAGCTTTTGAAATTAATTTTCTAAAAGCAGAAAGTATCATTTCATCAATGAAAGGATACATTTCTCATCAACTAAAAAAATCTGTTAAAGAAGAAGATAAATACATTTTAGTAGTGAATTGGGAAACCTTAGAAGATCACGAAATTGGATTTAGAAAATCTGAAGAATATCAAAAATGGAAAGCGTTATTACATCATTTTTACGAACCTTTTCCAACAGTAGAACATTATAAGTAATGAAGATAAAACAAACAAAATATATGAAATTGTCTGGTTTAGAACCTTTAATTCTAAACGAAAACAGTAATTTTATCAATGTTGGTGAACGAACAAATGTGGCAGGTTCACGTAAGTTTTTGCGTTTAATTAAAGAAGAAAAATTTGATGAAGCTCTAGATATTGCAAGACATCAAGTAGATGGTGGTGCACAAATTGTAGACATTAATATGGATGATGGACTTCTTGATGGTAAAGAAGCTATGGTTCGTTTTTTAAATTTAATTGCTGCAGAACCAGATATTTGTCGTGTACCAATGATGATTGATAGTTCTAAATGGGAAATCATTGAAGCTGGTTTGCAAGTTGTACAAGGTAAATGTGTTGTAAACTCAATCTCTTTAAAAGAAGGTGAAGACAAATTTATAAAAGAAGCCAAACTAATAAAAAAGTATGGAGCTGCTGTAATTGTTATGGCTTTTGATGAAGTTGGTCAAGCAGATAATTACGAACGTAGAATAGAAATTGCACAACGTTCTTATGATGTTTTAGTAAATAAAGTAGGTTTTCCATCAGAAGATATTATTTTCGATTTAAACATTTTTCCTGTAGCAACAGGAATGGATGAGCACAGAAAAAATGCAATCGATTTTATAGAAGCTACAAGATGGGTGCGTCAAAATTTAGAAAACGTTTCTGTAAGTGGAGGTGTAAGTAATGTTTCATTTTCGTTTAGAGGAAATAATGGAGTAAGAGAAGCAATGCATTCTGTTTTCTTGTATTATGCAATACAAGCAGGTATGAATATGGGTATTGTAAATCCTGCAATGTTAGAGGTTTATGATGATATTCCTAAAGATTTATTAGAACATATAGAAGATGTAATTTTAGATAGAAGAGATGATGCTACTGAACGTTTGTTAGATTTTGCAGAGACTGTAAAAGGAACAACAAAAGAAAAAACAGTAGATTTATCTTGGAGAGAAAATCCTTTACAAGACAGAATTACACATGCCTTAGTAAAAGGAATTGATGCTTTTATTATAGAAGATGTAGAGCAAGCAAGACAAGAAGCTGAAAAACCAATTGAAGTTATTGAAGGTAATTTAATGATTGGTATGAATGTAGTTGGAGATTTATTTGGAGCAGGAAAAATGTTTTTGCCACAAGTAGTAAAATCGGCTCGTGTAATGAAAAAAGCGGTTGGTTATTTAAATCCGTTTATTGAGGCAGAAAAAGGAGAAGAACAAAAAGCGCTTGGAAAAATTTTAATGGCAACTGTTAAAGGTGATGTTCATGATATTGGTAAAAATATTGTAAGTGTTGTTTTGGGTTGTAATAATTATGAAATAGTAGATTTAGGTGTAATGGTACCACCTGAAAAAATTATAGAAGCTGCTAAAAGAGAGAATGTAGACGCTATTGGTTTAAGTGGATTAATTACACCTTCTTTAGATGAAATGGTGTATTTGGCCAAAGAAATGGAACGTCAAAATTTTGATTTGCCGCTGTTAATTGGTGGTGCAACAACATCTAAAGCGCATACAGCTGTGAAGATAGATACGCAATACAAAAATGCAGTGGTTCACGTAAACGATGCATCTCGAGCAGTAACTGTTGTTGGTGATTTATTGAACAAAAAAACATCAAATGAATATGTTGCCAAACTTAAAAAAGACTATGACGAATTTAGAACTAAGTTTTTAAAACGAGGTAAAGAAAAATCTTATATTTCTATTGATGAAGCTCGAAAGCGTAAATATAAAATTGATTGGCAGTCATCTGATGTTATAAAACCTAGAGAATTAGGAATTCAGACTTTAGAGCAATTAAGTTTAAAGGAACTAGTGCCTTTTATAGATTGGAGCCCATTTTTTAGAAGTTGGGATTTACATGGGAAATTTCCAGATATTTTAACGGATAAAGTAGTTGGTGAACAAGCAACAATTATGTTTGATGAAGCTAAAGTTATGATTGATGAAATTATAGCAAAACAACTCTTAAAACCAAAAGCAATTTTTGGTTTGTTCGAGGCAAACACAATTAATGAAGATGATATTTCTATTCAGAAAAAAGGGAAAGAAGTTGCTGTTTTTAGAACTTTACGTCAACAATTAAAAAAGCGTGATGGAATACCTAATATTGCATTGTCTGATTTTATAGCCCCAAAAGAAACAGGTACAACAGATTATATGGGCGCATTTTGTGTGGGTATTTTTGGTGCACAAGAATTGGCTGAAAGTTATAAAGCCAAAGAAGATGATTATAATGCAATTATGGCACAAGCCATTGCAGATCGTTTTGCAGAAGCTTTTGCAGAATATTTGCACAAACAAATTAGAACAAAACATTGGGGTTATTCTGCTGATGAAGAATTAACTAATGACGATTTAATTAAAGAAAGTTATAAAGGTATTCGTCCTGCACCTGGTTATCCTGCGTGTCCAGATCATTTAGAAAAGGAAACAATTTGGGATTTATTAGATGTAGAAAATCAAATAGGAGTTTCGTTAACCGAAAGTTTAGCAATGTGGCCAGCAGCTGCAGTTTCTGGTTATTATTTTGCCAATAAAGAAGCAAAATATTTTGGTTTAGGTAAAATTACTGATGATCAAGTTGAAGATTATTCAACTAGAAAAGGAATAACGAAAGAGAAAGCTAGAAAATGGTTGCATCCTAATTTGGCTAGTCAATAAATTGCTTTAAAGTTTATAAAAAAAAACTGTAGACATATTAAACGAAATTAGAAAAAAGAGAAAATAAGCTGGCAAACAAGTTGCGTTAGTGATTGAAATGACATCCTTTTTTCTTTTTTAGAAAAAAGATATAATGTAAAGCGCGACCTAAAAGGAAACGCCCAAGAAATATAAAATGAAAGTAACAGATCATATTAAAAATGCAAACGGAAAAACTTTATTTTCTTTTGAAGTAATTCCGCCAAAAAAAGGAAAAAACATTCAAGATTTATACAACAATATAGATCCTTTAATGGAGTTTAATCCGCCTTTTATAGACGTAACAACCTCTAGAGAAGAATATGTTTATTTAGAGAAAGGAAATGGTTTGTTAGATAAAAGAAAAACCAGAATGCGTCCAGGTACTGTAGGTATTTGCGCATCTATAATGCATAAATATAAGGTAGATGCAATTCCGCATTTATTATGTGGAGGTTTTACAAAAGAAGAAACAGAATATGTTTTGGTAGACTGCCATTATTTAGGGTTAGATAATGTTATGGCTTTACGTGGAGATTCTATGAAAGACGAACCTTATTTTGTGCCAGTTAAAGGTGGTAATGCTTTTGCAAGTGATTTGGTTTCACAGATATCAGACTTAAATAATGGTAAATATTTACATGATGATGTTGTTGTAGAGCATTATTCAGATTTTTGTGTAGGTGTTGCAGGTTATCCAGAAAAACATATGGAAGCACCTTCTTTAGTCTCTGATTTAAGACGTTTAAAAGCAAAAGTAGATGCTGGTGCAGATTATGTGGTTACTCAAATGTTTTTTGATAACAATAAGTATTTTGAATTTGTAAAAGCAGCAAAAGAAATAGGAATTAACGTGCCAATTATACCAGGAATTAAACCTTTAGCCGTAAAAAGACATTTACAAATTTTACCTCAAGTTTTTAAAATTGATTTGCCTCAAGATTTAATAGATGCTGTAGATAATTGTAAAGATAATAAGGCTGTAAGACAAGTAGGTGTAGAGTTTGCCATACAACAATCTAAAGAATTGTTAGCAGCTGGTGTGCCTGTTTTACATTATTATTCTATGGGTAAAAGCGATAATATTCAAGCAATTGCTTCTGAGTTGTTTTAAGCTTAGTTTTTTATAATAAAACCATTTACTTCTTTAGCTATAATTTTTGCAGAACTTATTAATTTAGGTTTTAATAGCTTGTAAATAATAGTTTTGAATTTAAGAATTAAAAAAGTGAATCCAAAAACAGCGATGAGAATTAAATAGATTGTTATGTCTGTAGATTTATTAGCAATAACTATAACTAATGCTACTATAAAAAAAACAAAGAGAAGAGTTTTAAATATCAATGAATAATTTGGGCTAGAATCCACAATTCTTAAATCTATAAATGATTCTGAATTCTTCTCATAAATTTTACCTTTAACACTAATATGCGTACTGTAATTTGTGGTTCCGTAAAAAGTGTCGTCTTTTAATGAGCCAACAAATTTACCTCTAAAGAAAGTATGTTTTTCTTTAAAAAGTGCATTCATCTTACTCCTAACTTCAGATAAATTTGCATTTGTTTTTATTAGATAAGTTTCAGACTTTACTTCCATTTTTAACAGCAAAAAAATAAAAAAGCTAAGTTATTCCTTTTTGTAAGCATAAGCACAATTGATAGACAAATAGTAAAAAGCAATTTTTTAAAAAATGGTAAAGTAAATAAAATGTTTACTTTTGTGGTTTAAAAAAGAAATAACAATATAAAAAAATATAAAAATGGCATTAGAAATTACAGACGCAAATTTTGATGAAGTAGTATTAAAATCAGACAAACCAGTATTAGTAGATTTTTGGGCTGCTTGGTGTGGACCTTGTAGAATGGTTGGACCTATTGTAGATGAAATTCACGCAGAATACGAAGGTAAAGCTGTAGTTGGTAAAGTTGATGTTGATGCAAACCAAGAATTTGCTGCAAAATATGGTGTAAGAAATATACCAACTGTTTTAATCTTTAAAAACGGAGAAGTTGTAGATAAGCAAGTAGGTGTAGCACCAAAAAATGTTTACACAGGTAAAATTGATGCTGCTATTTAGTAGTTTATGTTTTATAATAGCATAAAGGTTTGGCTAACGTCAAACCTTTTTTTATTTTAGAACTTTTATATAATAAGCGCAAAATACGATGTTATTTTGTGGTTAAATAAAATTATTTGAATGAATAAATACATCTTTTTTTTGTGCTTACTTTTTTTTATTTCTTGTGATAAAATTCAGGATAACACAAAAGATAATATAGAAACAGGAATTTCTCTTGAATTAGCAAAGTACAGAAAACAGCAAGTTTCTGATGTTGTTTATAATTTACATTTCAAGATACCAGAAGAAAAGCAAGCTGAAATAGCATCTAGATTAGAAATGCTTTTTAAGGTAAACGATTTAAAACAAAATTTTCTTTTAGATTTTAACGAAGAAGCTACAAAACTTAAATCGCTAAATGTAAACGGAAAAACGGTTGAGTTAGATGCATTTAATGAGCATATTATTATTGATAAAACAAATCTAATTTTAGGTAATAATACACTTGAAATATCTTTTGATGCAGGTGAACAATCTTTGAATAGAAATGATGAGTTTTTATATACACTTTTAGTGCCTGATAGAGCAAGTACACTATTTCCTTGTTTAGATCAACCAGACATTAAAGCAAAATATAATTTAAGAATTACAGCACCAAAAGACTGGAAAGTTTTGGCTGGAGCTTTCGAAGAAAGTGCTATTGAAGTTGATAATTTTATAGAACATACTTTTGCAACTTCAGATTTAATGAGTACTTATTTATTTTCTTTTGTAGCAGGTAAGTTTACAGAAGAAACAAAGAACCCTGGTGCTTTTGATATGCGTTTTTTATACAGAGAAAACAATAAAGAAAAGATTGATGAAAGTGTAGATAAAGTTTACAAAATACATCAAAACTCAATAGATTTTTTAGAAAAATATACTGATGTAAAATTCCCATATCAAAAAATGGATTTTGCTGCAATTCCGCCTTTTCAATATGGAGGAATGGAGCATGTAGGTGCAATTCAGTACAGACAATCTTCATTGTTTTTAGATAAAAATGCAACTCAAAATCAAAAGTTAAGTAGAGCAAAATTAATTGCTCACGAAACATCACACATGTGGTTTGGAGATTTGGTTACAATGCGTTGGTTTAATGATGTTTGGATGAAAGAAGTTTTTGCTAATTTTATGGCAGATAAAATTGTAAATCCTGTTTATCCAGAGATAAATCACACATTAAGTTTTATGATGTCTCATTATCCAAGTGCCTATTCAGAGGATAGAACAAAAGGGACAAACCCAATTCGTCAAAACTTAGACAACCTAAAAAATGCAGGTTCTTTATATGGTAGAATTATCTACAATAAAGCACCAATTATGATGCGTCAGTTAGAGAGTTTGTTGGGTAAAGAAGCTTTTCAAGAAGGTATTCAAGATTATATAAAAACCTATAAAAATTCTAATGCAGATTGGGAGGAATTGGTTGCTATTTTAGATAAAAAATCTACAGATGATATTAAAACTTGGTCAGATGTTTGGGTAAATTCTTCAGGTAGACCCATTTTTACAGAAGAAATCGAATACAATTCTAGAGGTAATGTTACAAAATTTATCCTTCATCAAAATGCAGAAGATGGTTCAGATAAAATTTGGACACAATCTTTTAAAATACAATTAAGAGATGCAAGAGGTTTTATAAAGAACATCAACATAAAAAATATGGGCAAATCTTTTGATATTACAGAGGCTGCAAAAGGTTTTAAACCAGGGCAAATTTTGTACAATACAAACGGATTTGGTTATGGAGTTTTCCCTATCTACAAAGATGAAGTTTATACGTATAAAGATGTTAAAGATGAGGTTTCTAGAGGATATCAGTTCATAAATTTATATGAGAATATGTTAATTGGAGAAATCGATCCAATTGAAGTATATAAGTTTTATTTAGAGGATGTTAGGGTAGAGGAAAATGAATTAATATTAAGTTACATTACCAATGGTTTAAATACAATTTTCTGGAAGTTTTTGAATGATAAACAAAGAGAAGATTGGTTACCTATTACAGAAAAAGTTCTAAAAGAAGCTTTGTCTAAAAACAAGCCTAAAAATATTAAGAAAATAGTTTATAATTTATTGGCTAAAGTAGGTTACAACACTTCTTCTCAGAAAACATTGTATGCACTTTGGAGCAAAGAAGGCGAGGTTAAAAACCTCTTTTTAAATGAAAATGATTACACTGCTTTAGCAATGAAGTTGGCAATTTACGAGCATCCAAAATCAAAAGAAATATTAGAGCAACAATTAACAAGAATCTCAAATCCTGATAGAGCAAAACGATTTAGTTGGCTTTTACCATCTTTAGCGCCAAAATCTATAGATAGAGATCTTTTTATGGAATCTTTGCTATTAAAAGAAAACCGACAAAATGAATCTTGGGTATTAGCTGCTTTAAACAATATTCATCATCCTTTAAGACAAACTGCAGCATCTAAACATTTAAGACCAATGTTGGCAAAACTAGAAGAAGTACAGCTTACAGGTGATATTTTCTTTCCTAAAAGATGGTTAACATCGTCATTTGGCCATTATTCATCCATAGAAGCAAATGATATTGTAGAAGAATTTAGAAGAGAAAACCCTAATTATAATCCTGTTTTAATCAATAAATTATTACAAAGTACAGATGATAGTTTTAAAGCAGAAAAAATTAGAAAAGTAGAATGAAGCTCTCTGAAGTAAAATCATCAGAAATTAAAAATCTAGACTTGTTAGCAAAACAAGTTGTAGAAGGTTTTATTACAGGGATTCATAAAAGTCCTTTCCACGGATTTTCTGTAGAGTTTTCTGAGCATAAATTATACAATAAAGGTGAGAGTACACGACATATAGATTGGAAATTATTTGCGAAAACAGAAAAGCTCTACACCAAAAAATACGAAGAGGAAACCAATTTAAGATGCCATATTATTATTGATAATTCTGCTTCTATGCATTATCCAATTATAAAAAAGCAGACAGTTAATCAACTAAATAAAGTAGGTTTTTCAGCAATTGCTGCAGCTTCTTTAATGGAAATTCTAAAAAGACAAAGAGATGCAGTGGGTTTAAGTATTTATTCTGATAAATACGAATATTACGCACCAGAAAAAGGAAGTGAGCGTCATAGAAAAATGTTATTGAATCAATTAGAGCAATTGTTAGTTTCAAGTTCTAAATCAAATACAGAAACCTATAAATATTTACACGAGATTGCAGAAAAAATTCACAGAAGATCTTTGATTTTTCTTTTTACTGATATGTTTCAGACTTCTAAAGACGATGAAGCACTTTTTGATGCATTAAGGCATTTAAAATATAATAAACACGAAGTAGTTTTGTTTCATACTTACGATGAAAAAACAGAAATTGGATTTAATTTTGATAATTCACCAAAGAAATTTGTAGATGTAGAAACTGGAGCAGAAATAAATGTTTTTGCAGAGAATGTACAAGGAAAATATAAAGAATTAGCTCAATTGTATTTCAAAGATTTGAAAAATAAGTGTTTACAATATGAAATTGATTATGTTCCTTTAGATATTAACAAAGGTTACAATGATGTTTTAATAACTTATTTACTACAAAGAAAAAAAAATAAATAATTTTTTCATTTTATGTTTGCAGATCTAAAAAACTGTGTTATATTTGCAACCGCTAAAAGCAACGGTCTGGTAGTTCAGCTGGTTAGAATACCTGCCTGTCACGCAGGGGGTCGCGGGTTCGAGTCCCGTCCAGACCGCAAAAAGCTCTTCATTTTTTGAAGAGCTTTTTTTTGTTTTTATATTAAGTTCGTAAAGTTCTAAGTTTAGAATCATTTATTTTAAATTTTAGGTAAAATGATGCAGAAATAAGTTAAATGTTTATTTAAAATTCTTTATTTTTTGAGAAACTTTGTTTCAATATGAAATGCAAGAAATTATTTTTAAATCGATATATAATTAAACATTTACTTTTAATAAGTTTTGTAAGTTTTTCAATAGCTTTTAAAGCGCAAAATAGCGGAATTAAAGGTGTTGTTGTAGATAATGAGAAAACACCTTTAGAAATGGTTTCTGTAGCTGTTTTAAGCTCTAAAGATTCTACTTTTTTAAGTTATACTACAACAGATCTAAAAGGGTTCTTTCATTTACAAGATGTGCCAAAAGATACGGTTATAATTCAGCTTAATTTATTAGGCTTTATCCAGTATTCAAAAAAGTTGGTTTATAACAATAGTTTAATTGATTTAAAAACCATAATCTTAGAAGATGATGTAAGTAGTTTAGATGAAATTGTAATTGCAGCAGTTGTTCCTATTCAAATAAAAAAAGATACAGTTAGTTATAATGCCAATTCTTTTAAAGTAAATCATGATGATAATATTGAAGGTTTATTAGGGAAACTACCAGGTATAGAAATTGAGGATGGTAAAATAATATCGCAAGGAAATGCTGTTACTAAAATTATGATTGATGGTAAAGAATTCTTTGGTGGTGACCCATCCATCGTATTAAAAAATATTTCTGCAGATGCAATTGCAAAAGTAGAGGTAATTGACAAAAAAAGTGATGAAGCAGAACTTACAGGTGTTAGTGATGGTAACAAACAAATAGTAATTAATTTTACTTTAAAGAAGACGAAAAAAAATCGTGGTTTTGGAAAAGTATCAGCAGGTTTAGGTTTAGATAATCGTTATTTTGGTAATCTAAATTACAATCAATTTAATTCTAAAACGCAACTTTCTGTAATTGGTAAATTTAATAATATTAATATTACAGGCTCTAATATTAAAGGTTTTTTAGAGAATGCAGATGGAGTTGCAGATGAATCAGAAGATGATACTAATGGTAGTTTTAATTTAAAACAGAAGAGTTTAAGTGGTTTTTTAGAAACCAAAGTTACTGGTGTGCATTATGGTAGAGAGTTAAAAAAGAAAGAGTCTTTAAATGCAGATTATTTTTATAATGCATCCGAAAATAGAGGTATTTCAGAAACCAACAGAATTAATTTTACGAATACCAACAACTTTGATTTTAATTCTACTAACGATTATTTAAACACAACAAACAATCATAATTTTAATTTTAATTACGAAAACAAATCCAACAAAACTTATACGATAAAACTACGTGGTCGATTTTATACTGATAATAGAACGAATAATTTAGATAGAAAAGGAATTTATGAAAATGAAAATCAAGAGATTGTAACAGAAAACAATCAACTATCTAAAAATACCACTTTTAAAAAGTTCGGAAATTTAAATTTTAACTTTTACAGGCGTTTGCTAAAAAAAGGAAGAAGTTTTAATACAGGTTTTAATTGGGGTGTAAATAATTACGATAAAGAAAAGGATCAGCACACTTTTATCACCAGAAATATTAATACAAACACACCTACTTATCAAGAAATAATTGCGTTAAGAGATGAGATAAGTAACTCTAATAATTTTAATTTAAGGTTTAAATACACAGAGCCATTAGGTGGTAATCATTATTTAAATGCAGAGGTTAATGCTAGTTTTTATAAAGCTGATGAAAGTACAGATCAATCTAGAACAACTATTAAAACTACAACAGAAGAAGATTTTATAAAGTTCGATTATACATTTTTTCAGAATATAATGCGTTCTAAATTGTTTCATAGTTACAATACGTCTAAAATAAATATTTCTACAACAATGGAGTTGTATAATTTAAGAAGAGAGTTTGGGCAAGAAATTGATCAAATTTATATAAAAGAGAAATTGTATATAACCCCTTCTTTTCTCTTTCAATACAAACCCAAAAGAGGAGAAAAGTTAAGATTTACTTATAAGAATATAATTAGAGCTCCAAGACTACGTGAAACCAATCCGTTTATAAACGATTTAAGCCCGTATTTTATTAGAACAGGTAATGTAGATTTACAGCCAGAAAAAGTACATTCATTTGTTTCTTTTTACAATGTAAACAGTGCAAATTTAACAATGAATTTTAATACAAAATTACAATACAATTATTCTACGGATGCAATTATTAGAAGTTATGCTATAGACGATGATTATATTAGAACAAGTAGCTATCAAAATAATGGAGAAAGACATCGTTTAAATGCTCAAGTTCGTTTTTCTAAAAAACTGAATAAATTAGGAATACGTTTTAATTTAAATAATCAATTTTTTTACAATTCTACAAACTCGATTGTCAATTTTAATTTAAATAAAAATGAATCTCAAGATATTTCTACAAATTTCGTAATTCAGAATACAAGAAAGAGAAAAGTAGATTTAAAAGCAGGTGTTTTTTTCGGCGTAAATAATACAAGTTTTTCCATAGAAAAAGATTTAGATAGAAAATTTACAACCCAAAAATATTTTGGAATGATAGATGTTGATGTTACCCAAAGACTTAATTTAAACACTCAATTAGATTATATAATTTATAATGATGATAAATTTGATATTCATCAAGAACTACCTATTTGGAATGCAGCAATGTCTTACTCATTATCTCCAAAAAACAATATTGTAAAACTGGTACTAATAGATTTGTTAAATAAAAACGTAGATGTTTTTAGAAGAAGTACAGATAATTTTTTTGAAGAAACAATAGGTCAGAGTTTAGGGAGATATGTAGTTTTAAGTTATACCCACAGGTTAAATAATGGAAAAAGAAAGCCTAAAGAAAAAAGAAGTTAGGCTTTCTTAATTATAATTTATTTTGATGTTAACATTTCTGGGGTTGCAACAGTTCTAAAACCCATATGGTCTGAACCAGAATCTGTAGAAACCCCCATTTTTGCTGATATTCTAAAACTTGCACAATACGATTCGTGACATAAAAATGAACCACCTTTCATAACATGTTCTACTTGATAAGGATTACTGGGGCTGTAAGATTTTTTAGCTCCTGTTGGGTTTAAAAGCGGTTGAGAAATATCTAACTCTTTATAATGATTTACATTAAATAAATCGCTTGTTAATTCCCAAACATTACCTAACATATCATACAAACCAATACTATTTGGTGAGTAAGATTTGGTAGCAGAAATAAATTCAAAACCATCTTTAGATTCATTTTTTGTAGGAAAAACACCTTGCCAAGTATTTGCATTTGAATTTAAGATTGATGAATCATTACCCCAAGTATAAATAGTGTTTTCGTTGTTTCCTTGTGCAGCAGATTCCCACTCAGCTTCTGTAGGTAAACGTCTGTTTGCCCATTTACAATAAGCTAAAGCATCTTCTAAAGCAATATGTACAACAGGGTAATTGTCTTTACCTTCAATAGTAGAATTTGGTCCTGAAGGATGTTTCCAGTTAGCGCCAATTTTCCAAGTCCACCATTGTTGATAGTTGTTCATGTTTGCAACTGCGTTTATGTTTTTATTAAAAATTAAACTACCAGGCTGTAAAATAGAATCATGAGGTTTTGGGGTTCCTGGTGGTAATTGAACTTTCATTTCTTCCCAATCAATTTTACGCTCAGCAACTGTTATATAATCTGTTGCTTTTACAAAAGCAGTATATTGTTTATTGGTTACTTCATTTACATCAATATAAAAACCATCTACAGTAACTTTATGAGCAGGCTTTTCTCTTGGCATAGCATATTTATCAGAAGCTTTTGCGCCTCTTAAAAAAGTTTTGCTCTCTACCCAAATCATATTTTCTGGGGTTTTTATTTCTGATTCAACCTTGTTTTTTGAAGATTTTTTAGCTTCATTTTTGCAACTAGAAACTAATAAGGTCAATGAAATAAAAATAGTAGTTATATAGAAAAAGCTTTTTTTAGAGTATTGAATCATTTACGTATTTTTTTGATGTTATTTTGGCTGATAAAAGTAATAATTAATCTGGCTTTAACTCTTAAATACAAGCTCTTATTTTAGTTAAAAAAGGTTAAGAGAACATTTGTTTTATAGATAATTAATGATTTTTTTTAAGAACCTACTAGTTCAGAGCAGTATTTTGTTTAGGTTATTGTTCTTCTAAAGAATAGTTCAGATACCCTGAATACAAACAAATAATAACCTTTATAGAAAGGCTTTTAATGTTGGTGTTTTAAAGATTGTGATTACCATCTTTAGATAAAATTAATAATCAACAGTCGCTTTCTAGAGATACTATTCTGTCTGCCTTTAATCAGATAAAAAATAGAGAGGAATTATACATTCTGTAGTTGATAAAGTTTATTATGTTTTTCCAGAAAATATTTTTACTTTTAGATGAACTTAATTCTTTTTCTCAAAGATTAAGAGACAATATACAAGTAGATTTTTTTCATCACTTTAATAAAGATATTTTTAAAGATTTTCCTTTAATGTTAATCAATATTGTGAATTACGAAAAAAGTAACTTTACTATGTTCTCAAGAAAAACAACTAAAGGTATTTTAAAAAGATTTCAATTAACTTGTAGTCAGTGTGATATAACATCAGTAGTAATAGTGTCTTTTAAAAATAGAATGCCAGAAGAAGGTGAGGTTTATATTGTTTTAGATGATAATAATCATGAAAAAAATCAAGAAAAAAAAATAACTTTAGCAAATGATATTGGTGTTATTTCTGTGAATAATAATTTATTAAAACTAATAGTAAAATATGGTATAATCACAATTACTATGAACTTTAATGGGTAATAGATTAGCAGAAATGATATTGAATAAAGAATAAGTAAAAATTGAAAACCCTATTAGTTTAATCTTAATAAAATCTATTTAAAAGTGTTTAAAATCAATACCATTACAGAAAACGGAATGAGTTTTATAGAATTACAAAACTCAACAAGAACCACAACAGCAAAAATTTGCTTAGACCAAGGAGCAAGACTGCAAGAATTAAAATTTAACGATGTTTATTTAATAAAAGAACAACCAGATTTTGATTATGCTTCTTCTTATGCTTCCTCAATTTTATTTCCTTTTGCAAGTAGGGTTAAAGAGGGTAAGTATAAGTTTCTAGGACAAGAACTAGAGTTAGACTGTAATGATGCAGGTAAAAGTGCTTTACATGGTTTAGTTTATAATAAAAAATTTAATCTTTTTGAGCCAGAAGAACACAAAAAAACTTGTTTTGCAACTTTTAATTATTATGAAAAGGAGTTAAATAAAGGGTTTCCTTTTACTTACATTTTTTCAGTCACATACACACTTTTCGAAGATTATTTAAAAATAAATGTAACAGTTAAGAATACTGATGATAAAGCCTTTCCTTTTACTTTAGGTTGGCATCCATATTTTAATTGTAGCGATTTTGAAACTAGTTATTTATCGTTTAAAAGTGATAAAAAAGTTAAGTTCGATGAAAACTTAATAACTAAAGAAGTGTTTGATGAAAAAACACCAGAAACCTTTAAAATAGATACTAAACAAATAGATGATTGTTTTGTTTTAAATGATAACATTATTCAATTTACAACACCAGATTATAAAGTAGAAATGTCTCAAAGGTCTGCAAATAATTTTTTACAATTGTATAAGCCAAAAGATATACCAGTAATTGCAATAGAACCAACTACAGGCATTTCTAACTCTTTTAATAATAAAATAGGTTTACAAGTTTTAGAATCAGGTAGAACACACTCTATTAACTGGAGCTTAAAAATGATTAACTAAAAACAAAAAATATTTTAAGAAAAAGAAGGATGAATTGTGGTTTTATGTACGTTGTACAATTAATTTAATTGCAAGAGATGAAGTAACGTATTTGTTAAACTAAACTTCTAAAAAAACATTAAGAAAATAAAATAATGCAAGATACAAGTTTGTAAGATTATTATCATAATAGCAGACATTGTAGTTAAGATAATTAATATAAAACTCTCAGCATTGCAAATTATTTAAGGGAATTAGTAAAAGTTTAAGAAAAATTTATATATTTACTCTTTAATTACTAATTCCCCCAAATGAATTTTATATTTAGTAATATTCTTTCAATAACAATTTGTAAAAGCTTTTTTTTACAAACGCAATCTAATTTTATTTTATTATTAAAAAAGATGTCATTTTATAATGATACTAACTTTTTTACAAATAATTTAGAATTTTTGATGGATGATTTCTTTAGAACATCAACAAAGTTGCAATTTGAAAAATTACCTATTATAACTGAAAATGGAGGCATTTTTAGTTGTAAAGTCAGGTAATTTTATGAACATAAAACATTACTTAAAAAAGAACGTATTTGCGTCTGTTGGAAAAATCTTAACAGTATCATCTGTTACGTTGCTTTTATTACCAATAATTATCCAAAAAGTTGGGTTAGATTTATATGGTATTATAAGTCTTACACTTTTATTTAGTGGTGTTTCTAGTTTAATGGATCTAGGTTTGTCTCAAGCAATAGTTTTGTTAAGTGGTAATGATAAAATAACTTCAAATCAGGTAGTTACATCAGCAATTTATATAAATATAACAATTATAACTATTGTTAGTATTGGTTTTGTGTTTTTAAATTATTTAGGTGTAGATTTCTTAGGGAAAAATATAAATCTTAACGATTCAGAAAAATATTGGCTGTTAGTAACCAGTTTTCTAATTCTAGTTTTTATGCTTTTAAATAATATTTGTAAATCTATTTTAGAAGCAAATTATTTTATGCATATAGTAAACTTTAGTTTAGCTTTATTTACGCCAGTATTATATATAACTATTTATTCGTTAAGTTTTTTTACTGATAATGTTTCTGTTTATATTATAACGCCTTTATTTATAACTGTTTGTCTTTTTGTGTTTTATGTGTTTTTTATAAAAACAAAAACCAATGTTAAATTGGTAAAAGTAGATAAATCACATATAAAATTTGTTTTAAAATGCTCATTTCGTTTTTTAAACCTAGGTATAATTAACAGTGTAATAATGCCAGTAATGAGGTATTTATTTATTTTAATGGTTGCAGATGTTGGTTTATATGCAATTTTTGATCTTTCTTTTAAAGTTGCAATGTTGGCAAATAGTTTAATTGTATCATTATCAGTGCCAATGTTTGCTGTTTTTTCTAAAATGATAAAAGAAAAAGCTAAAGAAATGTCTAAAATAGCATTTAATATTTTTTATATTTCTTTAGTAGTTTACTTAGTTGTTTTAGCAGGTTATCATTTCTTTGGAGAAATAATTTTATCTTATTTACGCTTGTCTGTAAGTAATTTAGATGTGCTTTACGATCTTATATATGTATTATTAATATCTTTAGGTAGTGTAGCTGTAGTAGAGGTTTTTTACAGATATTTCTTAGGCGATAATCAATTACAAAAAGCATTTTTAATGAAGCTAACAGTACCAATAACCTCTGTTATTTTCTTTTTTATTTTAAGTGATGTAGAAATTATTTATAGATTTATTTATGCTTATGGTATCAGTTTAATTATAAATGCTTTGGTTATTTTTTGTGCATTTATAATAGAGAATTCAAAACAAAAACAAATAAGTGTATGATAGTTTTACTACTTGGTTTTTATGGTTTTGCTTTTCTGTTAGCCGCAAACAGACCAATGTCTTTTGTGTTGTTTTATATTTTGGCATCTACTAAGTTTTTAGGCTACATAGATCCTGCAACTTTTATTGTTGGCGGAATTGAAGTTGGTTATTTTGGTTTGAATTTGATGGCAATATTTGGTATATTTTTTAAGAAAAATTGGGTAGAACTTCCTAAAAATAGCATCACAATTATTATTCTAATAGCTGCCTTATTAATTTATGGAATTGCAAGGCCAATTATTAATGATTATTCCTCTGTAAAACAAGCAGTTATTGCAAGTAAAGATACTTGGTTTTACGCTATTTTTATTTACTTATTTGTCTATTATGATAATATAGATTTAAAACTTTTAATAAAATTTATAAAAGGTGTAAGTGTTTATTTTACAGTGAACTACTTGTTGTTATTTGTGTTTCCTGCTATTATTCCTCCTTTTTATGATGGTGGTTTTCATGTTAGAACTTTTTTTCCTACGTATATAAGTTTAGCTATTTTTCTCTATTTAATTGAAATTAAAATTGAAGAAGAGAAATCATATAAAAAATATGGTTTTACTGCTTTTCTTTTTTTAGGTTTAATTTTAGCAGAACATTCAGCATTAACTGTAATGACTTTGTTAGGTGCAATTTTATACTTGTTTGCATTTGGTGAAGATTTAAGATTTAAAAGAACAAAAATTGCAAAACTATTAAGCATTGGTGTTTTTTGCATTTCATTGGCATTAATTTTTATTAATGGTTTGTATGATGGTATTGTAGATAAAGTAAGAGCAGTAGTTTTTAGTGAAGATTTAGCATTAAGTACAAGAGATTTATATAACAAATTTAGATGGGATGCTATAAATGATCAGAAAACATTTGGCTATGGTTTTATACACCAATCCTCAAGTTTAATGAATCAATTTAAACTGAGTGGTACAAGTGCATTTATGGAACGTTTTACAGTAATAGATTCTGGTTATGTAGATTTATTAATAAAGTTTGGCTATTTAGGTACAGGAATAATGTTGGCAGTTTTAAACCGATTTTTTCTGTTTGGCTTTTTCAGAAAGTTCAGAAATCACATCACTTTAGCAATGTCTTTCTATTTAATTCAATACCTATTTGTAAATTATACGTGGTCTGTTTATACGTTTTCACATGGTATAATTCCTGGTGCAATTGCTATGTACATTATAATTATGTATCAAGATTTAAAGTTAGAAGATGATAAATTAGAATTGGTATGAGAAAAAATATCCTCTACATATTGTCATCTTACAACAGGTTTTCTGGCACTCCCAAAAAAACCTTCGATTTAATAGAGCATTCTAATAATAAAAGTTTCTTATATGTTTGGTCTACAGCCTATAGTAATGAATTTAAAGATGGTTTTAAAAACATAACAGAAAAGATTTTTGAAGGTAATTATGGTAGAAATTTACTAAATCACATAAAAAAGTTAATTAATATTATTGATGAAAATAATATAGAAATTATACAAACTCAATTCTTTTTTGGTGAACTTTTAGGCGGAATTTTAAAAGCCTTAAAGCCGAATATTAAACTAATTGTAACTTTTGAAGGTGCAATGTCTGCAGGTTTTATAAAAAGAAATATTCAAAAACTAATCTATAAAAAAGTAGATGCTTTTATATACATTTCTAAATATGTAAAAACAGAAAAAGAAAAAGTTTTTTCGCAATTAAAACAATCAGAAACACTTATAATTTATAATGGTACAGACAAATTAAAAGTAGATGAAACTTTGGCAATTAATAAAGAAAACAACTTTTCATTATTAAGCGTTTCTAGTTTAATCAATATAAAAAATATTGATGTTTTAATTGATATGATGCAGCTTTTATCAATTAATAAGCAACAAGATATTCATCTTTTTATTGCAGGTGATGGTGTTCATAAAAAAGAATTAGAAGCAAAAGTAAAAGCTCATAAAATTGAAAATAGAGTTCATTTTTTAGGAAGACAAAAAGCAATTGGCAACTTATTAGCAAAAGCTGATGTTTTAGTACACCCATGTTATATAGAAGGTTTTGGTTTATCTGTAGTAGAGGCAATGATGGCAGAAAAACCAGTAATCGTTTCTAATTCTGGAGCTCTACCAGAAATTGTAGAACATAAAAAAACAGGTTTTTTAGTAAACCCTTTTAAAGCTGAAGATTGGCAAAAAGCTATTTTAGAGTTGAAAAAGAATAAAGATTTAGCAAATAAAATAGCAAAAAATGCAAGAATAAAAGCAGAGCAAGATTTTTCAGTAAAAAACTTTGTGAATAATTATAATTTGTTTTATCAAAAATTATAAAATAAATGATACACACATTTTTAAAATATTTAACAAACAGAAATTTAAGCTATGTAATTACAAATGGCTATAAAGATTTGTTTACAAATTTGTCATCAGAAAGTGATGTAGATATTCTATTTACCAAGAGTAATTTTTTAAAGATAGAAACTATTATTAAAGACTTTTGTGATAAAGAAGACTTTAAGATTGTTCAAATTTATCATCAAGAAGTGTATGCCAAAAACATCTTTTTATATAGTAACAAAACACAAAAAATTCTTAATCTAGATATTTACGGAAAACTGCATAAAAATAACTACGAATACTTTACAGAAAATGAAATATTTAAAAATAGAAGTTTTTATAAAGAAATTTCAATTTTAGCAAAACATCAAGAGTTTTTTCATTATTTCTTAAAGAAGTTAACTAAGAAAGATTTATCAAATACCGTTTTCGAATATTTAAGAGAATTATATCTTCAAGATAAAATTAACTGTACTAAAACATTAGAATATCAACTTAAAAATACCAGTAAAAAAGTAGAAGATGCTTTTTTAAATAATGATTTAAAAATAATAATAGCCCATAGAAATCAAATTCTTAATGATGTAAAAAAAGGAAGTGTAACTGTTGGTTATAGGTTAAAAGATAAACTAAGAATTTTAAAAAGAATTTGTTATCCAACAGGTATTTCTATTGCTTTTTTAGGGCCAGATGGTTCTGGTAAAACTACAGTTATTAATGGTTTAACAAGTTCTTTTCTGCCATTTAGAAAAACAGATTATTTTCATTTAAAACCAGTATATACAAAGAATAAAGTTGGTGGAGTTACAACAGATCCACATAAATTTAAGCCATATAATAAATTAAAATCGTATAGTAAATTACTTTATTTTTTATATCAATATAATTCTGGTTGGCTTAAAAATATTATCCCGTTAAAAATAAAATCATCATTAATTATTTTTGATAGATATTTTGATGATTTAATAGCCGATAATAAAAGATATAGATATGGAGGTAAAAATTATATGGCGAAATTTTTTCGTCTTTTTATAAAAAAACCTTCTTTATATTTTGTTTTAGTAACAGATGCAAAAACCATTTATCAACGAAAACAAGAAGTAACTTTTACAGAGTTAGAAAGTCAGATTTTTAAGTACAGAAGTTTAGTTGATAATCAAAGATATTTTGAAATAGATGTAAATGAATCACCAAGTTTAATTGTTAAAAATGTTTCAAGAATTTTAATGACAAAGATGAATGAGAGGTATTAGTTTTTTTTCTGATGATACTTATTTGAGTATTCCTAACCGCAAAAATCCGAAGGTAATTTTAGCAGTTGGTAATAAAACTATGGCTAAAAATTCATTTAAAATTTACAATCCATTTTCATTAAAAGCAAAGTTATTTAAAAAATTAGTTCGTTTTTCTTTAATCAATTTTAATACAATTCTAACAACAATTTTTGATTTAGATAAAAACGAAAACTCTGAATTTATTAAGTTTTTAAATGATAAGTTTCAGATTAAATTTACAGCCTCAATTTACAATGCTACTTTAAAAGATAAAGTTGTAATTCAGCTACAATCAGAAGGTTTAATTTTTGGTTATGTAAAATACCCTATAGATAAATTAGGTTTAAAAAACATTAAAAACGAAATTAAAGCTATAGAAATTTTATCAGAAAAAGGAGTACTTAATTTACAAATGAAAAGCTTTGAGTTTAAAGGAACTCCGTTTTTTATATTGCCAGAATTACAAGGTAATATTGCAAATATTCCTGACAATGAAGTTTTAAAATTAGTAGAATCTTTTAAAAAAGAAGTGCGTTTAAAATTAAAAGAACAACCTAGAGTTTTAGAAATTAGAAACTATCTTAATGAACAAAATTTAATTTTAGAATTACAAATTTTAGAGAGTGTTGTTAAATCATCTACAGAATATTATTATGAAGTTTATGAGCATGGCGATTTTGCTCCTTGGAATATTGTAAAAACAAAAGAAGGTTTAGCTGCTTTCGATTTTGAATATTTTGCAGAAAAAGGTTTAGAATATTTAGATATAATAAAATACCATTTTCAAGTTGGTAGATTGTTAAAGGGTAAAAATGAAGAAGAATTATATCAACACATATCAGAGAAAATAAATATTAAAGAAATAAAAGAAATAGTGTCTTTGTTTCTTTTAAAAGAGATTATGAGCGCTTCTCAACAAAAGAAATCAGCAGATTTTGAAAAACAAATGTTAAACTTTATCAATGCCTAAAAAATTAAAAATATTAATTTCTTGTTATGCTTGTAGCCCTAAAAGAGGGTCAGAGCCAGGTATGGGTTGGAGTTTTGTTTTAGGATTAAGTAAGCAGCATGAAGTGCATGTAATTGTTGAAAAAGAAAAATGGCAAAAAGACATAGATGTTTATTTAGAACAGTATAAAAATGAGAATTTAAACTTCTATTTTATTCATAAAAAAAGGAATCGTTTATTACGTAAAATATGGCCACCTTCTTATTATTGGTTTTATAAAATTTGGCAAAAAGAGGCTTATAATTTAGCAAAGAAATTAGAAAATAAACATAATTTTAATGCAGTTCATCAATTAAATATGGTGGGTTATAGAGAGCCTGGGTTTTTATGGAAAATGGATAAACCATTTGTTTGGGGGCCAATAGGAGGTACAGAAAATATACCATGGAAATTGTTTTCTTTATTCAGTTTTTATGGTAAAATATTTTATGGTGGTAGAAATATCATTAACAGTTATCAAAGAAGTTTTTTTATAAGACCAAAGTTGGCAGCAAATCATAAAAAATCTAGTTTAATTGCAGCTACACCAGATATTAAAAAATCGATTAAGAAATTATGGAATAGTGATGCTGTTGTAATTCCAGAAGTTGGTGCAGTACAATTATCAGAAAATAATATTACGAAAAGAGATCATAACAAACCATTAAAAATTGTTTGGTCTGGGCAACACACATCTGGCAAAGCTTTACATCTTTTATTAAAAAGTTTAGTGCTATTAAATAAAGAAATTTCTTGGGAATTACACATTTTAGGAGTTGGAAAGGAAACCAAAACATGGCAACAATTATCTAAGAAATTAGATATAAATAAAAATTGTTTTTGGTATGGTTGGCTAGATAAAAGTGAAGCCCTACAAATAATGAAAAACGGGCATTGTTTAGCAATAACAAGTTTAAAAGATTTAACATCATCTGTAATTATAGAAGGTATTTCTTTAGGTTTACCTGTGGTTACTTTAGACCATTGTGGTTTTTCTTTTGTGGTTGATGATACTTGTGGAATTAAAATTCCTGTAGATAATCCAAATAACATTTACATCAACTTTAAAAATGCATTAGAAAACTTATATAAAAATGAGAGTTATAGAGTATCACTTTCAGAAGGAGCTTTAAAAAGAGCAAAAGATTTTTCTTGGGATAGTAAAATTGATCAGTTAAATGAAGTTTATCAAAAATTGGTAGTATGAAAATTTTAATGATACATAACAAATATGGTAAACACAGTGGAGAAGAATCTGTGGTTTATGCTCAAATAAAATTATTAGAAGAAAATGGGCATAAAGTTGTAACTTATTTTAGAAGTAGCGAAGAATTAGAAACCATGCCTTTAGGTAAAGCAAAAGCTTTTTTCTTAGGATTAAAAAATAGCAAAGCCATAGCAGATATTAAGCAAATAATTAAAGATGAAAAGCCAGATTTAGCTCATGTTCATAATTTATATCCAATTATTTCTCCTGCTATTTTACCAGTAATAAAAAAAATGGGAGTGCCAATTGTAATGACAATTCATAATTATAGATTGCTTTGCCCAAATGGATTATTCTTTACAAAAGGAGCAGTTTGCGAAAAATGTACAGGCTCTAAAAGAGAATTGAATAGTATTATAAATAATTGTGAAGGATCTATATTAAAAAGTTCAGGTTACGCTTTGCGTAATTTATGGTCTAGAATTACAAAAAAATACGAGAATTATATAGATAGTTATTTGTGTTTAACTTCTTTTCAAAAAGAAAAGTTGGTGCAAAATGGTTTTGAAGAAAGTAAATGTTTAGTGATTCCTAATTTTTTTAATAAGAAATTAGAAGATAAAAATTACGATATTTCTGATAAAAACTATATAGCATTTGCTGGTAGAATTAGCCCAGAAAAAGGGTTGCCAATTTTATTAGCAGCAGCTAAAAAATTACCCAAAATATCATTTCATTTAGCAGGTTTAATGAGACCTGGTTATAGACAAGAATTAGAAATACCTAAAAATGTAGTTTTAAGAGGTATGTTAAATGCAGATGAAATGAAAACTTTTTATGAAAAAGCGAAAATATTAGTACATACAAGTATTTGTTACGAAGGTTTTCCTATGGTTTTTCCAGAAGCAATGGCTTATAAATTGCCAATTATAGCACCAGATTTAGCTGGCTATCCAGAAATTGTAGAACACAATTACAATGGATTGCTATTTAAACCACAAAATAGTAATGATTTAGCAGATAAGATAGTATCTATTTGGACTGATAAAGAAAAATTAGAAGTTTTTGGTAAAAACGGATTTCAAAAAGTTAATAAAAATTATAGTAAACAATTTTATTTTGATATATTATTAGAAGCATATCAAAAAAATATAATAACCCCCAATTATAAAAATTATGAACCTATTAAAAATTATTGATAATCACATTTTTTCTGATGATTTAAGTACTATAAATTTAAATAAAAAAACCATAATCAATACTATAAACCCGCATTCTTATTGTGTTTCTAAAACAGATTTGTATTTTCAGAAAGCACTATTAAATAGCGATATTTTATTACCTGATGGTTCTGGAATTGTTTTAGCAGCCAAGTTTTTGAGAAAAAAAAATATAAAAAAAATTGCGGGCGCAGATATTCATCAATATTTATTAGAAGATGCAAACAAGTATAAAAAAAGTGTTTTTTATTTAGGTGCTGCACCTAAAACATTACAATTAATACAAGCAAGAATAGCAAAAGAATACCCCAATATAAAAGTAAATAGCTACTCACCACCTTACAAACCAGAGTTTTCTAAATCAGATACAAATAAAATGATTGAAGAAGTAAATCGCTTTAATCCAGATGTTTTATTTGTAGGGATGACAGCTCCTAAACAAGAAAAATGGGTAACAACAAACAAAGACAATTTAAATGCTACTATTACAGTATCTATAGGTGCAGTTTTTGATTTTTATGCAGGTACTGTAAAAAGGTCAAGTTCTTTTTGGGTAAATTTAGGTTTAGAGTGGTTACCAAGACTTTTAAGAGAGCCAAAAAGGTTATGGAGAAGAAATTTTGTGTCTACACCTATGTTTTTATGGTACTTATTTAGATCAAAGTATATAAGTTTTTGAAAAAAAAATTAAACTATGTTAAAAATTATTGTATATTTATAATGTAGTAAAGAAGCTTTAGTAGTTTTTTTATAGAAATAGTATTAATAATTCCCCCATTATTATGAGTTTATCATTCCACACAGTAAGTGTAAGTTTAGATTTTGGTTTTTTCTGGCCAGCAATTGTTTTTTTCTTATCAATTTTTTTGTCATACCTATGTTATCCTATAATTATTAGGGTCTCTAAAGCTAAAAGGTTAATGGCAAAACCCAATCACAGAAGTGTTCATCGTTTTAAAACTCCAAATTTAGGAGGTATTGGTATTTTTTTAGCCATAAATTTAATTATTACTTTATTAGGTAATTATTTTGAAGATAGCACACTGTTAAGTCTTTTAGGTTCTATTACCATTTTATTTTTTACAGGTTTAATAGACGATTTAGTAGGTGTTAAACCAAAAAGTAAATTATTATTACAAGTAATAGCAGCTACAGCAGTGATTTTAATTTCAGATTTAAGAATCACTGATTTACAAGGGCTTATGGGTATAGGTGAGTTGTCATATGTTGTTTCTACTTTATTAACAATTTTCTTTTTTGTATTACTTATTAATGCTTACAATTTAATAGATGGTGTAGATGGTTTAGCAGGTATGTTTGCAATAACAGTAACTGTATTTTTTGGTTTTTTCTATTATGTGAATGGTAATAATTCTATGTTCTTTTTAAGTATTTGTATTGTTGGTTCATTAATATCTTTTTTAATTTTTAATTTTTCAAAAAAAGAAAAAGTTTTTATGGGTGATACAGGTTCTTTGGTTATTGGTTTTCTATTGGCATACCAAGCAGTAAATTTTTTAACAGTAGATTTTAACCCTAATTTTTTAATTCAAAATACAAAGTCTCCAGTTTTTATTTTAGCATTATTTAGTTTTCCTATTTTAGATACAAGTCGTGTGTTTTTATTGAGAATAATGAAAAAGAAAAGTCCGTTTTCTGCAGATAAAAGTCACATACATCATGTTTTTTTAAATTACGGATTAAAACATTGGCAAATTTCAGTTTTATCTACTTTTTTTACTTCAACATTGGTTTTAATTGTATTTCTTTTTAATGACTTAACCATTAATAAGCAAACAACTTTCTTATTAGCTATGTGGGGTTTAACAGTTCTTGTTGTAAATAATTATAGTTTAATTAGTAAATTAAAAAATATTTCTAATCAAGATGTCACTGAAGGTGCTGATTCTGAGGATGCTCAAGTACATAAAGGTAAAACTATAGCTCTAAGAGATTTGGCTTAAAAACTAAAAATCATGAAATTATTCTCTTATAAAAAGATTTTTTATTTTCTGATATTTTTTACAACTGTTCTAAGTATTACTTCTTGTGCTACTAAAAAAAGTGTATTATATTTTCAGGATGCAGAAAATATTAATTTAAGAAAACTAAATTATTCAAATTCTAAAATTCAAACAGACGATATCATTAATATAAAAGTTACAGCTTTAAATGAAGAGTCTGTAGCACCTTATAATATAGAAAATGGCTTATCTCCAAGTACTAGTTTTATAGAAATTTTAAAATTACAAGGTTATTTAGTATCAAAAGAAGGAGATATTGTTTTTCCTATTATTGGTAAAATTAATGTAGTAGATAAAACCACATCAGAATTAGAAAATTATATAAAAACTATTTTAATTGATGGTAACCATGTTATTGATCCTACAGTAAGTGTAAGGTTGTTAAATTCTAAATTTACTATTTTAGGAGAAGTTAATAAAGCAGGTACTTATACTATTACAGAAAATAATATTACATTATTACAAGCCATAGGTTATGCAGGAGATTTAACAATAAATGGCTCTAGAAAAGATGTTTTAATTATTAGAAGTATAGATGGTCTTCAAAAAACAAAAAAAATAGATTTAACAAAAACAGATTGGTTTAATAGCGAGTTTTATTTTATTAAACAAAACGATGTAATTGTTATAAACCCAAATTCTAATAAAATTAAAAGTTCTGGGTTTTTAGGTAGTGCAGGTGCTTTAATGTCTGCTATATCTTTAGTTTTAACCTCTATTTTAATAGTAATTAATTAGCAAAATTACTATGAAAAAAGAGATGCCTTTTTTTCAGCCCAAAAAGAAAGAAACCTTTAATTTAAAACAAGAGGTTTTACGTTATACAAAACATTGGAAATGGTTTTTAATTTCTGTTGTAATTCTATTGTTTTTTGCCTTTTTCTCAATTAAGAAAAGTCCGGTAGTTTATGAAACATCAGCAAGAATTAAAATTTTAAATCAACAGGTAAATAATATTGAATTGCCTGGTAATTTAAACTCACTATTTGAAGAGGCTAAAGTAAATTTAGAAAACGAAATTGAGATCATTAAATCTTATCGAATTTTAGAAAAAGTTTCTGCAAGTTTAGATTTGAATGTTAGGTATTATCATATAACAGCATCCAGACTTATTCAGGTTTGGGATATACCCTTAAAAGCTTATCCAATAAATAATTTTACACCTTTACCAACAAGTGGAGAGTATATAGTTCAAGTTTTAGAAAACGGATATATAATTAAAGATTCTAATAGTAAAGAATGGAAAGTATCTGGGCATACAATGAATGCAGCATTAAAAGACTTGCCTTTTTTACTAAAAATAGATGCTCTTAGAAATACATCAGAATTAATAAATAAGAAAATAAAAATTCGGTTTTTTACAACAAGAGAAGCTACTTTGCGTTTGTTTTCTGGTTTAAATATAGAGCATATAGGTAAGAGTAGTGAAATACTTAAAATTGCTTTAAGAAATGAAAGTAGTGCAAAATCAGAAGCAATTTTAAATGAAATTATTGCACAATTTAATCAAGATGGTTTAACAGATAGAAAACTTATTTTTCAAAGAACAATTGATTTTGTTGATGAAAGATTTGAATTTTTAACCAAAGAATTAGATTCTATAGAAAATAAGAAAAAACAGTTTAAACAAAAGAATAAATTAACAGATATAGTTATGGATACTGAACATAACTTATCAGACAAATCAAATTCTAACACAGAAAAAGTAAATTTAGAAACTCAGTTAGAGATAGCAAGAATTTTAAGAAAAACACTTACAAATAAAAACAATTCAGAATTATTACCTGTAGATATTGGTTTAGGTATTGCTGGTGTAAATGATCAAATTACTTTATTTAACAAAAAATTGTTAGAATATAATAAGCTAAAAATAAGTGGAGGAGAAAATAATCCTTTAGTTAAAAATTTAAATAAAGATATTAATCAACTAAAGAATAATATTTTTACATCTGTTGTAGCTTATCAAAAAAAGTCAGAAACAGCGCTTAAGAATATTAAAATAGTTGATAGAAAAAATAAAGGCTTTTTTACTGCTTTACCAACTAAAGAAAAAATATTAAGAGAAATAGAAAGAGAGCAGTCTATTAAAGAAAATTTATTCATTTTTTTATTACAAAGAAGAGAAGAAGCAGCTATAAATTTGGTAATCACTGCACCAACATTAAAAGTAGTAGATTATGCAATAACTAATTTAATTCCGGTTTCAGAAAGCCCAAAAATGGTTTATCTAAAAGCATTTATTGCAGGTTTGGTTATCCCTTTTATAATATTTTACCTTATTTTCTTTTTAGATACAAGAATACAAACCAGAGAAGATTTAATTGCAAATATTACAACAAGTCAAGTAATTGGTGCAATACCATTTTCCGAAGATAAAAAGCTCTTTAGTGGTAAAGATGATAATTCTATTTTAGCAGAAGGTTTTAGAATGTTAAGAACTAATATTGGTTATGTTCTTAAAAATCAACCAGAAAAAGAGCTTGCAAACGTAATTATGGTAACTTCTACAAAAGAAGGAGAAGGAAAAACTTTTTGTGCCATTAACCTAGCTATTTCATACGCTGTTTTAAATAAAAAAGTATTGTTATTAGATACTAATTTTAGAAAACCAGAAATTCAGAACTATTTAAAAAGTGAAAGAAATTCTAATAAAGGTTTATCAGATTATTTACAAGGAGATTTTAAAAACTTTAAAGATTTAATATCATCATTTAGAATAGGAAAAACAGTTTTAGATATTCTAACTACAGGAGAAATTCCTAATGCACCAGCAGAATTGTTAGCCAATGAAAAACTAGAAGAATTAATAAATTCTGTAAAAGATAAATACGATTATATCATTTTAGACACCACACCAACTTCTGTAGTTACAGATACGCTTTTAATTTCAGAAATGGCAGATCTAACTATTTATGTTGCTAAATCTAATTTTACCAATAAAAAAACAATTGCTTTTGCAGAAGAATTAGTTGGTACAAATAAATTAAATAATGTAAGTTATATTTTAAATGCAGTGTAAAGCTATGATTTTTAACTTGTAATTTTTTAAAAAATATAAAATGATAAAGCATTAAAATTTATAGAATTTTAGGTTATTTAAAGAATACCTTGTAAAATATTTAAAATAAATTTGCAATTTCATTTTATTTCATAAAAATTTTGAAACTTTACTAATAATATTTGTGTATCTGAATTTAATCTTTAGATTTGCTATTCAAAACAAAGAGAACCAATGTTAAATAACAACTATACTCGTTTCTTCTTTTACTTTTATTTTTACAATAAGAGCAGAGACTTTGTATGTTGTTAAGAAACATATATAATATATAAAGTCTCGAATTTAATTCGAGACTTTTTTTTTGATATAATTTTACCAAATAAGTTGAACAAAACAATCGCAATACAAGGAGCAGAAGGCTCAAACCACCATAAAGTTGCTCGCGACTTTTACGGAACCGAAATTAAATTAAAAGAATGTATGTCTTTTGATGTTTTGGTAGACAGTTTGTTAGATAAATCTGCAGATTTAGGTGTAATGGCTCTAGAGAATACTATTGCAGGTTCTATAATACCTAATTACGCTTTAATAGATAAGCATAATTTACACATTACAAATGAAGAATATTTAAGTATTCATCATCATTTAATGGCATTAAAAGGGCAAAATATAGCAGATATTAAAGAAGTTTGGTCTCATCCAATGGCATTATTGCAATGTAAAGATTTCTTTAAAAAGCATCCACATATTAAGTTGGTAGAAGATGTAGATACTGCAGAAGTTGCCAAAAGAATATCCAAAGAAAATTTAGTTGGTATTGCTGCAATTGCACCAAAAATAGCCGCAGAAATTTTTGATTTAGATGTTTTAGAAGATGAAATACAGACTATAAAAGACAATTCAACA
Source organism: Polaribacter sp. Asnod6-C07 (assembly GCF_045063625.1). NCBI lineage: Bacteria > Pseudomonadati > Bacteroidota > Flavobacteriia > Flavobacteriales > Flavobacteriaceae > Polaribacter > Polaribacter sp. Asnod6-C07. Next base: position 1,997,586 of record NZ_JBEFOF010000005.1, read on the forward strand.
AGATTTGTAATTGTACAAACTGAAAAACCAGAAAACGGAGTTGATCAAATAAATAAAGCGTCATTAAAATTTCAATTAAATCATAAAAGAGGGAGTTTAGCAGCAATATTAAATGTGTTGAGTGATTGTAAAATGAATTTAACTAAAATCCAATCTTTACCTGTTATTGAAACTCCTTGGAAATATTCGTTTTTTGTTGATATAACTTTTGATGAATATAAAGATTACAAAAAAGCAGAAGCAATTATAGAAATAATGGCTGAAGAATTTAAAATATTAGGAACCTATAAAAACGGTAGAAAATGATTAAAGCTGCCAAAAGATTAGACACAGTTCAAGAATACTATTTCTCTAAAAAATTAAGAGAAGTTAGAGGCTTAGTTGCTGCAGGAAAACCAATTATCAATATGGGAATTGGATCTCCAGATTTGCAACCACCAACAAAAGTTTTAGAAGCAATTTCTAATAGTTTAGGAGATGCAAACGCACATAAATATCAATCTTATCAAGGTTTACCAGAATTAAGAAATGCAATTTCAAGTTTTTATAGAAACAAGTTTTCTGTAGATACAAATCCAGAGAATGAGATTTTACCTTTAATGGGAAGCAAAGAAGGAATTATGCATATTTCTATGGCCTTCTTAAATGAAGGAGATAAAGTATTAATTCCTAATCCTGGTTATCCAACGTATACATCAGTAACAAAATTAGTAGGTGCAGAACCTCTTTTTTATAATTTAAGTGATGCTACAAATTGGCAGCCAAATTTTGATGCATTAGAAAATGAAGATTTATCAGATGTAAAAATTATGTGGATAAATTACCCACACATGCCAACAGGTACAGACGCAACATTAGAAACGTTTGAAAAATTAGTGGCTTTTGGTAAAAAGCATAATATTTTAATTATTAATGACAATCCTTATAGTTTTATTTTAAACGATAATCCTATCAGTATTTTACAAGTAGAAGGTGCAAAAGACATTGCTTTAGAATTAAACTCTTTAAGTAAAACTTTTAATATGGCTGGCTGGAGAGTGGGTATGTTATTAGGTAATTCAGCTTTAATAAACGAAGTTTTAAAAGTAAAATCTAATATGGATTCTGGTATGTTTTACGGAATTCAAAAAGGAGCTATAGAAGCACTTCATTTATCTGATAGTTGGTTTGAAGAGCAAAACAAAATTTATGAAGAACGCAGAAAGTTAATTTGGCAATTAGCAGATAAATTAAATGCAACTTACAGTAAAAATGCAACAGGTTTATTTGTTTGGGCAAAAATACCAGAAGGTAAAAAATCAGAAGAAGTTACAGATTCAGTATTATATGATAATGATATTTTCATAACTCCAGGTACTATTTTTGGTTCTCAAGGAGAAGGTTATATTCGATTTTCATTATGTGTAACCACAGATGTAATTAAAGAAGCAATATCAAGATTATAAGTTATGAAAAATATATACATGATTGGTATTGGTTTAATTGGTGGTAGTTTTGCTATCGATATTAAAAACCACAATCCAGAAGCTGTCATTCACGGAATTAGTAGAAAAGACGAAACCCTAAATAAAGCATTAGAATTAAATTTAATTGAAAAAAAAGCAACCTTAGATGATTTAGAAAATGCAGACTTGGTAATTGTATCAATTCCTGTAGATGCTACTGTAAAATTACTGCCAACAATTTTAGATAAAATATCAGATAATGGTTTGGTTGTAGATGCAGGTTCAACAAAAGAAGCAATTTGTAAAGTGGTTGAACATCATCCAAAAAGACGTAATTTTTTAGCAGCACATCCAATTGCTGGTACAGAAAACTCTGGGCCATCAGCAGCCATTTCTGGCTTATATAAAGGGAAAACGAACATTATTTGCGAAGTAGAAAAAACAACTTTTAAGCTTCAAGAAAAAGCTCTAGATCTTTTTAGAGCCATTGGAATGCGTATTCGTTATATGGATCCTGTTTCGCATGACAAGCATATTGCGTATGTTTCGCACTTATCTCACATCAGCGCATTTATGTTAGGTAAAACAGTAATCAATAAAGAAAAAAACGAACGCGATATTTTTGATATGGCAGGTTCAGGTTTTGCATCAACAGTACGTTTGGCAAAAAGTTCGCCAGCAATGTGGACTCCAATTTTTGAACAGAATAAAGAAAACGTAATAGAAACATTAGAAGAGTACATCAGCAATTTGCAAAATTTTAAAGAGTTGATGCAACAAGATAATTTCTCCGAAATTTTTAACGAAATGGAGAATACAAATTATATAAAACAAATTTTAAACGGCATAAAATAAAAGCCAAAACAAGTAGAAAGATGAAGAATACAAAAGAATTAAGAACATGGTTGGACGATATGAAATTAGATCATCCACTAGTAATAGCAGGGCCTTGTAGTGCAGAAACCGAAGAACAGGTTTTAAAAATTGCACACGAATTAAAAGATTCTGATGTAAATTATTATAGAGCAGGTATTTGGAAACCAAGAACAAGACCAGGAAATTTTGAAGGTGTTGGTGCATTAGGTTTAGGATGGTTAAAGAAAGTAAAAGAAGAAACAGGTATGAAAACCTGTACAGAAGTTGCAAATGCAGCACATTGTAAATTAGCAATCGAGAACGATGTAGATTTACTTTGGATAGGAGCTCGTTCTACAGTATCTCCTTTTATTATGCAAGAAATTGCAGACGCTTTACAAGGTACAGATAAAATTGTATTAGTAAAAAACCCAGTAAATCCAGATTTAGCTTTATGGTTAGGTGGTATAGAAAGATTATATACTGCAGGAATCAAAAATTTAGGAGCAATTCACAGAGGGTTTTCAACTTACGACAAGTCTAAATACAGAAACAATCCAAATTGGCAATTAGCTATAGAATTCCAAAACAAATTTCCAGATTTACCATTAATTTGTGATCCTTCACATATTACAGGTAACAGAGAAATGATTCAAGATGTTTCTCAAGTTGCTTTAGATTTAAATTTCGACGGTTTAATGATCGAAACTCATTTCGATCCTGATAATGCTTGGTCTGATGCAGCACAACAAGTAACTCCAACAAAATTGAAATCAATTATGGAAGAGTTAAAAATTAAGAAAACTACAGAAACTGCAACAAGTTACAGAGAACCTTTAGAAAGTTTAAGAGCTCAAATTAATGTAGTAGATGATCAATTAATTGAGTTGTTAGGTAAAAGAATGAATGTTGCAGATCAAATTGGTGCTTTAAAGAAAGACCAAAATGTAGCTGTTTTACAATCTAGACGTTGGAACGAGATTCTTGGAAACATGGTTTTAGAAGGAACTAGCAAAGGTTTAAGTGAAGAATTTGTTTTAAAAATGTTTAAAGCAATTCACCAAGAATCTATCAATCATCAAGAAAAGATTATTAACGGATAATTTTTGAGCGTTACCCAAGGGTCAGGCTTTCGTTACTCGCTTTTTTGTAAAAAACAAAAAGAGCTCAAACAGGCCACTCAATCCTTAACGCAAAGAGCTAACTCCAAAAGTAAGTTCTTTAAAAATTATCTTATAGATATTAAAAGACTCTTCAGGTTTTCAAAATCTGAAGGGTCTTTTTTATACTCATAACTCTAATTTCTATGTTTCTATGTTGTCAGAAATATCTTTTTTACACGTATATAGAAAAACATCGACACTTAGATTAAAATTTCTTTTTCAGAAATTTTATATCAAGAAGTTTATGATTAAAACGAAATATTCTCAATACAATTTTCTCATAAATCAAAAATCACTCGAACCTACATTCTAATGTTTGCATAAAATTCTGCATCTTTGTATTAATGACAGGAATCGTATACAAATCCACAGGAAGTTGGTATCAAGTAAAATCTGAAGAAGGTATCTTTTATCAATGCAGAATAAAAGGAAAATTCAGAATAAAAGGTATCAAAAGTACCAATCCAATTGCTGTTGGAGACAAAGTAGTTTTCGATTTAGAAAAAAAAGGAGATGAAGAAACAGGTGTCATCAAAAAAATCTTAGAACGTGAAAATTTTATAGTACGTAAATCTGTAAATCTATCTAAGCAAACACATATTATTGCAGCAAATTTAGATTTGGTTTTTCTATTAATTACTATAGATAATCCACCAACATTTACCGCATTTATAGATCGTTTTTTAGTAACCACAAGAGCTTATAGAATAGATACAGTTTTGGTGTTTAACAAAATAGATTCTTATGCAATAGAAGAACGAGCAGAAATTTTATACTTAAAAGATATTTACGAAGCTATTGGTTACAGATGTGTTGAGGTTTCTGCAACCAAGAATAAAAATGTAGATAAAATTAAAGAAATGATGATTGGCAAAACATCTATGTTTGTTGGTCATTCTGGCGTTGGTAAAACTACTTTGGTAAATACTATAGAAACTACTTTAGATTTAAAAACCAAAGAAATTTCTGATCAGCATAAGCAAGGACAACATACAACCACCTTTGCAGAAATGTTCGATTTAAGTTTCGATGCTAGAATTATAGACACCCCAGGTATTAAAGGTTTTGGAGTTGTAGATATGGATAAATACGAATTAGGCGATTATTTTCCAGAATTTTTCGAGCTAAAACAATATTGTAAATTCAATGATTGTTTGCATTTAAAAGAACCACAATGTGCAGTAAAAGCAGCTTTAGAAGACGAAGAAATTTCTTGGTCTAGATACAGAAGTTATCTTCAAATTTTAGAAGGTGAAGAAGAAACAGAACACTACAGAACAGATGTTTGGGACGAAGAAGATAATGAATAGACTATGAAAATTGTTATTCAAAGAGTTTCTGAAGCAAGTGTAACCATTAATCAAGTTAAAGTTGCAGATATTAAAAAAGGATTGTTAATTCTTTTAGGTATTGTAAATGAAGATACACAAGAAGATATCAATTGGTTAGTGCGTAAAATTGCAAATCTTCGCATTTTTAATGATGAAAATGGTGTAATGAATAACTCTCTTTTAGATATTGATGGGGAAGTAATTGTTGTCAGTCAGTTTACATTACAAGCATCCACAAAAAAAGGAAACAGACCCAGTTATATTAAAGCAGCAAAACCAGAGGTAGCTATTCCTTTGTATGAAGGTTTTGTAACATCATTACAAAAAGAAATTAAAACGGAAGTACAAACAGGTAAGTTTGGCGCAGATATGAAAGTTGAGTTATTAAATGATGGGCCAGTAACCATAATCATCGATTCTAAAAATAAAGAGTAACTTAACGTTTGTTAATTTTGTATTAAAAAACAGTAAAATATATTCCAAGGAAAATAAAATAACATATATTTGCCATGGAAAATAAATAACCAATATTAAAATTTATAAAAAATGAAAAAATTAGTTTTATCATTAGCAGTTGTAGCATCAGTTTTAACAGCTTGTAAAAGCGAAAAAAAAGAAAAAGTAGCTACTAACGAAGCTGTAAAAGTAGAAGTAAATGTTTCTGAATTAAATAATGTAGATACTGCTATATCAGTATTAACTTGGAAAGGAACAAAACCAGGTGGAGCACATGATGGAACTGTAGCTTTAAAAAGTGGAGGTTTGTTATTAGAAGAAGGTACTTTAAAAGGTGGTGAATTTGTAGTAGATTTAACTACAATTACAAACTCAGATATGAAAGGTAGTGGAGGTGCTGCAAAGTTAGAAGGTCACTTAAAAAATGCAGACTTTTTTGATGTAGAAACTTACCCAACATCAACATTTGTAATTACTAATGTAGAGCCTAAAGAGGGTAAATTACATGTAACAGGTAATTTACAAATTAAAGATGTAACTAAAAGTATAACAATACCTGCAACTGTTTCTACAGAAGATGGTGTTACTACTTTTAAAAGCGAAACATTTAATATAAACAGAGCAGATTTTAATGTAAAATATGGTTCTAAATCTTTCTTCGATAATTTAAAAGATAAGTTTATAGATGATATGATGGAATTATCTTTTGAAGTAAAAACAAAGGCATAAATTTTATTATCATTAAAATTATTTAAACCCAAAACTTTTAGTTTTGGGTTTTCTTTTTTAAATTGCATTGCTATTTAAAAAATTTATGATAAAAGATAAATACCCCAACTCACTACTAGCAGTATTATTTTTACTTACTTTAAATACGTTCTCACAGATTAGTGAGTTAACTGCATTTACAATTCCTATAGAATTAAAAGAAGATGCAAATGCTGTTGTTAGAAACAACATTACAGAGATTACTATAGAAGATGTAAATAGAATGGTTGTTTCCCAAAAAATGGTAGTAACTGTACTAAATAAACTTGGTAATTCAGACGCTGGTATTTACGAGAGTTATGATAATGATACCAAAATAACCAACCTCACAGCTATTATTTACGACGCTTTTGGCAACGAAATTAAAAAGTTTAAAGAAAGAGATTTTATAGATGTAAGTGCAGTTGATGGTGGTACTTTGTATTCTGATGCTAGAGTTAAATATATAGATTATACTCCAATTTCTTATCCTTATACATTAGTTTTTGAATCAGAATACAGAACGTCTACAACTGGTTTTATTCCTTGGTGGAGTCCAGTAAATGGTTATTATGTATCAGTAGAAAAAAGTAGTTATACTTTAAAAAATCCGAAAGCTATTCCTTGGCGAATTAAAGAAACCAACTTTACAGATTATAATATTGAAAAAAATGAATCTGATACTGAATTAAATTATTCCTTAGCAAAGAAAACTGCTTTAGAATACGAAAATCAAAGTCCTGCTTACAGAGATATTTTACCAATAGTTAAAGTTGCTTTAAACAAGTTTAGTTTAAAAGGAGTTTATGGTGAGGCTACAAATTGGAAAGAGTTTGGTAAATGGATGCACGAATCGCTTTTAGTAGGTAGAGATGTTATTGATGATGCTACTAAATATAAATTATTAGGTTTAGTAAAAGATGCCAAAACAGATGTAGAAAAAACAAAAATTGTATATGAATTTATGCAAAATAAAACCAGATATATCAGTGTACAAGTTGGTATTGGTGGTTGGGAACCTATTGCTGCAAATCAAGTAGATCAAGTTGGTTATGGAGATTGTAAAGGGTTATCTAACTACACAAAAGCTTTGCTAGATGTTGTTGGTGTTACTTCTTATTATACTGTAGTTTATGCAAAAGAAAGAAGAAATTTAGACAAAGATTTTTCATCCATTCAAGGAAATCACGTTATCTTAAATGTACCTAATAATGGTAATGATATTTGGTTAGAATGTACAAGCCAGACCATGCCTTTTGGCTTTTTAGGCGATTTTACAGATGATAGAGATGTATTAGTGGTTACTCCAGAAGGCGGAATTATTAAAAGAACGGCTTCTTATACAGACGAAGTAAACCTACAAACAATTAAAGGAGAAATAGAATTAACAGCTCAAGGAGATGTAAAAGCTACTTTAAAAAGAACATCCAAAGGGATTCAATATGATGATAAATTTTACTTTGAAAACTTTACTGATGAAGAATTAATTAAAAATTACAAAGCGAATGTTTGGAGTTATAATAACAATTTAGAGGTAGACTCTTTTCAATTAAATAACGATAAAGAAAATGTGGTTTTTACAGAAAACTTGGGGCTTTCTATAAAAAGTTTTGCATCAGTAAACGAAACAGAATATCTTTTTCGAGTAAATATATTTAACAAAGAAAGTTACATCCCAAAAAGGTATAGAAAAAGAAATTTACCCTTAAAAATTAGCAGAGGTTATAAAGATGTAGATGAATATACTATTAAAATTCCTGATTCTTATAAATTAGAATATATACCAGAAAACAAAGAATTATCTACCAAGTTTGGTACTTATAAAATAAGCTTTCATAAAATAGATGAATCTACTTTTTCTTACAAAAAAGAAATTTTGATGAAAGAAGGTGTGCATCCAAAAGAAGATTACAAAGCTTATAGAAGTTTTAGAAGAAGTATTGCAAAATCAGAAAATTTAAGAATAGCACTTATTAAAAAGTAACCATGAAAAAGAGCATTTTAGTAGTATTAGTAATTTTTTTACAATTATCATTAGTAGCCCAAGATTATAAGTTTGGTAAAGTATCAAAAGAAGAATTAGAAGAAGAATTTTATCCTTTAGATTCTACAGCAGATGCAGCGTATTTATACAGAAAACAATATACACATTACGAGTATGATGAGTCGAATGATAGATTTAATGTAGTAAAAGAAGTACATAATAGAATTAAAATTTATTCTGAAGAAGGTTTTGAAAAAGCTACAGAAATGTTTTATTACTATACACCTGAAAGTGGAGAAAATGAAAAGTTCTCTTATTTAAAGGCATATACTTTTAATTTAGAAGATGGTAAAATAACCAAAGACAAATTGTCTAAAAAGAGCATTTTTAATGAACGTAAAAATGAAAGATGGACAGTAAGAAAAATTACTTTACCTAATATAAAAGTTGGTTCTGTTTTAGATATACAATATAGAATATCATCACCATATTACAGTAAATTAGATGATTTAGAGTTTCAATTTAATATTCCTGTTAAAAAATTAGACTATAATATAGTAATACCTGAGTTTTATAAATTTAAGTCAATGTCTAAAGGTTATTTTAGTGTTACTCCAAAAATATCGCAGAAAAGTAGTTCATTTTCTTACACTACTAAATATAGGTCAAGTGGAGGGTTAAATACTAATGGAGGTACTGTTTTTGATAATACTAAAATTGATTTTTTAAGTAATATTCTAGATTTCTCAGCAACAGATATTCCTGCATTAAAAGATGATGAACCTTTTGTTTCTTATATAGATAATTATAGAGGAGGTTTAAAGTTCGAGTTAAAAGAATTAGATTTCTTTAAATTGGGTGGTACCAGTAAATCTTATTCTATTGATTGGACAGATGTTAGTAAAGCTATTTTTAAATCAGATGCTTTTGGTGGTGAATTAGAAAAAACGAGTTATTACAAAAACGATGTAAATACTATTTTAGCAAATGCAGCCACAGATTTAGATAAGATTGCGTCTATATTTCAATTTGTAAAAACAAAAATTAAATGGAATGGAGATTATGGTAAATTTACCCAAAAAGGTGTAAAAAAAGCATATAAAGAAAAGACAGGTAATGTAGCAGAAATTAATTTAATGCTTACCTCTATGTTACGTTTTGCTGGCTTAGATGCAAACCCGGTTTTAGTAAGCTCTAGAAATAATGGAATTCCCATTTTTCCTACTTTAGATGGTTTTAATTATGTAGTTTCTGCAGTAACTTTTAGTGATGGTACATACTTGTTGTTAGATGCTACAGAACTTTATAGCTTACCAAACATATTACCTTTAAGAGCCTTAAATTGGAATGGTAGAATGGTTAGAAAAGATGGTAGTTCTTCTTGGGTAAAATTAAGTTCTGGCAAACCAGCATCAAAAGAAAATATTATGATGTTAAAAATAACGGATGATTTAATGGTTGAAGGTATGATTAGAACAAAGTTTGAAAATATAAATGCCTTAAATTTTAGATCTGATTATAACCATATTAAAGAGGAAAGTTTAAGAACTAAATATGAAGAAGAAAATAATATTGAGATTGATGACTTTAGTTTAAATAATAAACAAGAATTAAATAAACCTGTTTTAAGAACTATAAAATTTGTTAGCGAAGATTTAATTGAAGAAATTGGTAATAAAATCTATATAGAACCTTCTTTATTTTTAACAACACGTACAAATCCTTTTAAATTAGAAGAACGTAAATTTCCTATAGATTTTTTTACTGCTTGGAAAGTGCTAAATAGAGTTTCTATGGATGTTCCTGAAGGATATATAGTAGAAAAAATACCAGAACCAATGGCTATGGTTTTACCAGACAACTTAGGTACGTTTAAATATAAAATAACTCAAGTAGGTAATAAATTAAAAACATTTTCGGTTTTAGAATTCAACAAAGCTATTATTCCTGCTCAATATTATGTTTATTTAAAAGATTTCTATGGTAAAATGGTGCAAAAAGAAACAGAAAAAATAGTTTTAGTAAAGCAGTAAAATTCTAATTTTATAAATTAATTGAGGTTGTGTTTTTAACTTCCTTAATAGTAAAAGTGCTATGGGTACTTCCAATATATTTTATGGCTGTTAATTTACTAACCATAAAATTTCTATAAGTATCCATATCCTTAACATATATTTTTAAAATATAATCATAATCTCCACTTACGTGAAAACATTCTGAAACTTCTTCTAGTTTAGATATTTCACGTTCAAAAGTGGTTACATACTCTCTAGAATGCTGAATTAATTTTACATGGCAAAAAACTAAAAAAGACTTTTCAATTTTATTCCTATTGATGATAGCCACATATTTTTCAATTACCTTTTCCTTTTCTAGTTTTTTAATACGTTCATAAACAGCAGTAACAGATAGGTTTAATTGTAAAGAAAGTTGCTTTGTAGTTTGTTTACCATCATTTTGTAGTAAATTAATAAGTTTTTTATCAGTAGAATCCATAATAACAAATTTTCTAAAAAGTAGAAATACAATTAACTTTTGTAGTTTTTATAACTGTATAATGATTCAAATTTAGATAAATAATCTATATTTAATATGTTAAGTTGATAATATTTCTTTTTAGTTGTTTTTTTGATGTAAATAAAACTACTAATTATGAAATTCAACCCAGCAGAAAATATTCAAGATTTACAATATTTTGGAGAATTTGGAGGCGTTAATCCATCAATTTCAGATTCATCAACATACACCTTTTTATCAGCAAAAACAATGTTCGATACTTTTGAAGGGAATGCAGATGGCTGTTATTTATACTCACGTCATTCAACACCATCAAATTTATATTTAGGAGAAGCGCTTGCAGCAATGGAAGGTACAGAAACTGCAAATGTAACAGCATCTGGTATGGGTGCAATAACTTCGGTTTTATTGCAACTTTGTAGTTCAGGAGATCATGTTGTTTCTAGCAGAACCATTTATGGAGGTACTTACGCATTCTTAAAAAACTTTACACCAAAATTTGGCATAGCAACTAGTTTTATAGACATTACTAATTTAGATGTTGTAGAGGCTTCAATAACAGAAAATACGAAAGTTTTGTATTGCGAAGCTGTTAGTAATCCGTTATTAGAAGTAGCAGATATAAAAGGTTTATCAGCTTTAGCTAAAAAATATAATTTAAAATTGGTGGTAGATAATTCGTTTTCGCCATTGTCAATATCTCCTGCAAAATTAGGTGCAGATGTAGTTTGCCATAGTTTAACGAAGTTTATAAATGGTTCTTCAGATACTGTAGGTGGTGTAGTTTGTGGTACAAAAGAATTTATAAATGCTCTAAGAAATGTAAATGATGGTGCAAGTATGTTGTTAGGTGTTACTATGGATAGTTCAAGAGCAGCTTCAATATTAAAAAATATGAGAACTTTACATATTAGAATAAAACAGCATAGTAAAAATGCTATATTTTTAGCTGATAAGTTTGAGGCTGATGGATTAAAAACAGTATATCCAGGGTTAAAAAGCCATCCTTCAAATTCCTTATATAAACAAATGATGAATGTAGAATATGGTTTTGGAGGAATGTTAACTGTAGATGTTGGTTCGTTACAAAAAGCAAATGAATTAATGGAGCTAATGCAACAAAGAAATTTAGGTTATTTAGCAGTAAGTTTAGGTTTTTATAAAACATTATTTTCTGCACCTGGTAGTTCTACATCTTCAGAAATACCAGAAAAAGAACAAAAAGAAATGGGTTTATCAGATGGTTTAATTCGTTTTTCTATTGGCTTAGATAATAATATTGAACGTACTTATAAAATGATGAAAAAATGTATGGAAGATGTAAATGTTTTATAAATACGTTAAACTAATATTTTAAGTTTTATTAAACATTTAAAACAAGAATTTTTGCAATCTTTGTAATATCATTCATTTAATTAAATTTCTAATCATCAAGATTTTATTACACTATGAAAATACTCGTACAATTAGCAAGAATTATAGTAGGTGTCTTATTTATTTTTTCAGGATTTGTAAAATTGGTAGATCCAATTGGTTCTCAATATAAATTCGAAGAATATTTTTCTGAAGGTGTTTTAAATATGGAATTTCTAATTCCTTATGCATTAACATTTTCTATTATTCTAATCATTGCAGAAATTGTTTTAGGGGTAGCTTTATTAGTGGGCTGGAAACCGAAATTTACAGTAATAAGTTTAAAAATAATTATTTTAATATTCTTGTTTTTAACTTGGTATTCTGCTTATTATGATAAAGTTACAGACTGTGGTTGTTTTGGTGATGCTATAAAATTAAAACCTTGGGAAACATTTTATAAAGACGTAGCTCTTACAATTTTAATCTTCTTTATTGGCTTTAAAATTAAGTACATAAAACCGATAGCAAAAAAGTTTATACCTTTTCAGATTGTATTTGTTTCGCTAATTATTTCTTCATTTATCACTTATTATGTTTTAGCACATTTACCAATAATCGATTTTAGAGCGTATGCAATTGGTAAAAACTTACCAGAAGGAATGGAGTATAAAGATGATGGAGAAATACCTCCTGTTCATGATTTTATGTTAGAAAATGCACAAAATGATTTAGCGCCTCAAATTCTAAAAATGGATAAAGTAATGATAATTATTATGTCTAGTTTCGAAAAATCGGATTATAATGCTTTTCCAGAGGTAAAAAAGATTTCAGAAGAAGCCATGCAAAAAGGTTACAAAGTTTATGGTGCTTCTGCTTCTTTTTCTGATATTATTGATTTAACAATTAAGAAATACAATTTACCTTTCGAGGTTTTATTCTGTGATGAAACCACTCTAAAAACAATGATTAGAGCAAATCCTGGAATAATGATTTTAAAAAACGGAACAGTTACAGAAAAGAAAAACTGGTCAGATATTGATGATATAGAACTATAATGAAAAGTTTATTATTCGTTTTTATTGGTGGTGGTTTTGGTAGTGTTTTGCGATTTTTAATTGGTAAATGGCTAAATAATTCAGAAAACGGAATACCTTATGGTACATTTGTAGCCAATATTTTAGGTAGTCTTTTAATAGGATTTATTTTAGGTTACGCTGCCAAAAATAATGCACTTAGCCAAAATCATACTTTATTATTAGCAACTGGTTTTTGTGGTGGTTTTACTACATTTTCTACTTTTGCGTATGAAAATCATGTCTTTCTAAAATCAGGAGATTTTACTTCTTTTGCCTTTTACACAATAGTAAGTTTTGTGGTTGGCTTTTTGGCTGTTTTTGCAGGAATGTATTTGGTAAAATTTATATAAATGTCAGTTCGAGTGAATTTATGAAGAATGAATAAATTTGTATCGAGAACAATTAAAATCCTAATAAATGAACGAATTCGTAACCTATCAACCTAAAGAAAATTACATAATAATTACCATTAATAACGGAAAAGCAAATGCCATTTCTCATGAAGTTATTGAAGGTTTAAACACAAGTTTAGACAAAGCAGAACAAGAAAATAAAATTGTAATTCTCACAGGTACACAAGGAATTTTTTCAGGAGGATTTGATTTAAAAGTGATGACAAAATCACCTGAATCTGCATTAGAGTTGGTTACAAAAGGTTCGCAATTATCATTAAGAATGTTGTCTTTTTCTAAACCAATTATTGTAGCTTGTAATGGGCATGCAATTGCTAAAGGTGCTTTTTTATTATTGTCTGCAGATTATAGAATTGGGGTTGAAGGTGATTTTAAAATCGGTTTAAACGAAGTTATGATTGGTATGACAATGCACAATGCAGGTATTGCTATTGCAAATTCTCGTTTGTCAGAAGTATATTTAAACAGAGCCGTAAATAATTCAGAAATATTTAATTCAAAGGATGCTGTAAAAGCTGGATTTTTAGATATGATTGTTCCAGAAGAAGCTTTATCACCAACAGCAATTAAGGTAGCAAATATGTTTTCTAAATTAAACAAAAAAGCACACGCAGCTACAAAATTAAAAGTTAGAAAACCCCATTTAGAAGCGTTAACAAATGCAATTGAGTTAGATGCAAAAGGAAGTATTTCTATAGATGCCTAATCTAACTTATAAATTGATTATTTTCGCAGGCGATTACAAGTTAAAAAATTAAACAAAAAATAAATGAAAGCATATATTTTTCCAGGTCAAGGAGCTCAATTCACAGGAATGGGATTAGATTTATACGAAAAATCACCTTTAGCACAAGAATATTTTGAAAAAGCAAACGATATTTTAGGCTTTTCAATTACAGATATTATGTTCGAAGGTACAGCTGAACAATTAAAAGAAACCAAAGTTACACAACCTGCAATATTTTTACATTCTGTAATTTTAGCAAAGGTTTTAGGTGATTCTTTTCAGCCAGAAATGGTTGCAGGTCATTCTTTAGGAGAATTATCGGCTTTAGTTGCAAACGGAGTTTTATCTTTCGAAGATGGATTAAAATTAGTTTCTAAACGTGCTTTAGCAATGCAAAAAGCTTGTGAAATTGCACCATCAACAATGGCAGCAGTTTTAGGTTTAGAAGATAAAGTGGTAGAAGATACTTGCGCAGAAATTGATGGAGTAGTAGTAGCAGCAAATTACAATTGCCCAGGTCAATTAGTAATTTCTGGAGAAATTGAAGCAGTAGAAAAAGCTTGTGAAGTTTTAACAGAAAAAGGAGCAAGAAGAGCATTGTTATTACCAGTTGGTGGTGCATTTCACTCGCCAATGATGGAGCCTGCAAGAGAAGAATTAGCTGCTGCAATAGAAGCAACAACTTTTAGCAAGCCAACTTGTGCTGTGTATCAAAATGTGGTTGCAAAAGCAGTTACAAATCCAGAGGAAATTAAAGAAAATCTAATTGCTCAATTAACTGCACCAGTAAAATGGACACAGTGTGTACAAGCAATGATTACAGATGGTGGAAAAGAATTTATAGAAGTTGGACCAGGTAAAGTTTTACAAGGTTTAATGCGTAAAATCGATAGATCTGTTACTGCTAGTGGAGCTGCTTTAGCAGAATAATACAAAAATATTTTAAATAAAAAAGTCCCAATTTCAATTTTGAAATTGGGACTTTTTTTATGGTTTTTTATTGAATTTAATTCTTTACTTTTTCTTGTCTTTTGTTTAATAAAATTGGTTCTCCATAACCTAATTCTTTCATTCTGTCTAATTGTGTTTCTGCATCACCAACAACTAACCAAATCATTTTATTAGGGTTTACATATTTATTAGCTAATGCTTTTATTTGTGCTTTAGACATATTATTAACAGTGTTTTCTCTGTCTGTTACATAATCTGCACTCCAACCATAATCACTAATATTAGATAACATATTTAATTTTGCTCTAGAAGTTTCAAAAGCTCTTGCGTTACTTTTTATTAGAAAACTTTTTGTGGTTTCTAAATCTTTATCAGAAAATGTAGTTGGGTATTCTTCTAAAATTTTCTTTACCAATTGTGCAGATTCTAAAGTTACATTACTTCTTACACCACTAGAAATGGTAAAAGCACCTTTTGCTTTTGTACCTGAAAAACCTGATCGAATTCCGTAAGTATAGCCTTTGCCTTCTCTTAACTCTTGTGTTAAACGAGATGCAAAACCACCACCACCTAAAATGTAATTCATAACAGAAGCAGCATAAAAATCTTTGTCAGTTGCAGCTAAAGCTGGTGCCCCAAATTGTAAAACAGATTGTTTTGCATTAGGAATATCATAAAAATAAACAGCTGGTTTTGTTGGTGTATCAGGTGTTTTATATTCAGGAATTGTAACTTCTTTGGCTGCCCAATTATTATTTAAAGATGCTAAAGAAGCAGTTACTTTATCTTTAGAAATATCACCTACAACCAATATTTTTGTCACTGATGGAGAAATATAATTGCTATAATATGCTTTTAAATCTTCAATGGTAATTTTTTCTACGGATGCCAAACTACCTAAAATATTTTTAGAACGGATGTTGTCTTTTCCGTAAATCAACTCATTATAAGCATTTCTTGCAACAGAATTAGGGCTCGCTTCTTGCTGACGTAATCTTGCTATAGTTGCTTTCTTTAGCAAATCGAATTCATTTTCATCAAACCTTGGTTCTAATAAAATCTCTTGAGCTAAAGCTAAAGTTTTATCATAGTTTTTAGCTAATGTTGTACCACTTAAAGTAATGTTTTCAACATCAGAATACACATAAATAGAAGCACCTAATTCTTGAATTGCTTCTTCTAATTCTTTTACAGTTTTTTGCTTTGTACCCTTGTTTAATAAATCAGCAGTTAAATTAGCAACACCTAATTTATCCATAGATTCTAATAATTGGCCACCATCAATAGTAATATTAAAACGAACCAAAGGCACTTCGTCATTTTCAATTCCAAATACTTTTAAACCATTGTCTAAACTGCTTTCATAAACTTCTGGCACAGCCAAAGATGGAGTTTCTCCATAAGGAGGTTCAATGCTTCTATCAAAAGTGGAAGGAGTTTTTTCATAAGTTGCAGCAATTTTAGGATCGAATTTTTCTTCTGCACCAATTACAATTTGCTCTTCAACTACATCAGCCAAAACAGCTCCTTCTAAAGCAAGTTTAGCTGAGTTTTTAGGTACAAAACTTGTAGCTACATAATTTTTGTTTTTAATATATTGATTGTAAACTCGCATTACATCTTCTGTAGTAACAGCCAATGTGTTTTTAATATCTTCGGTTACAAATCCCGGATTTCCTGTATAAGTATTGTAAGATGCTAAACGAGTTCCTTTACCCAAAACACTAGATAAACTTGAGTAAAAACGAGTTTCTTGTCCTGCTTTTATTCTGCTTAAATCTTTTTCAGAAATTCCTTCTGCTTCAAATTTTGCAAAGGCTTTTTCAATTCCTGCTTTTACATTATCTAATTTTACGTTGTTAAAAGCTCTAATAATCAAATGAGTTTCTCCTGCCAATTCAGAAGCATAATTATACATTGTGGTATTTGATGTTAGTTTTAAATCATCAACCAAAACCTGATTTAAGGGTGCAGATTTTCCATCAGATAAGTACTGAGTTAAAACTTCTAAAGCATAAGAATCTGCATGAAACTGTTCTACACTTGGCCAAGCCATGGTTAATTGAGGTACTCTTGCAAAGTTATCTTCAAAATATAAAGACTTAATTTCATCTATTTTTCCTGGTCTTTTTTCAATTGTAGGTATCTCTTCTGTTCCTTTAGGTATTTCATCAAAATATTTATGCACCCATTTTGTAGCTTGTTCAATATCAATATCACCAGACAACACTAAAGTTGCATTGTTAGGAACATACCATTTTCTAAAAAATGTTTTTACATCATCTAAAGTTGCATTTTGTAAATCTTCTAAAGAACCAATTACTTGCCAATTATAAGGATGATCTTTTGGATATAAATTTTTACCAATTACATATCTATTATGGCCATAAGGAGAATTGTCTACTCGTTGCCTTTTTTCGTTTTTAACAACTTCTTTTTCTTTTGCTAAAACAGGGTCTGTAACTGTGTTTATAAACCAACCTAATTTGTCGGCTTCTGCCCAAATCATTTTTTCTAAACCATCTTTTGGTACCGTTTGTAAATAATTTGTTCTGTCTCTAGACGTAGATCCATTTGCGCCAGAACCACCAATTCTTGCACTCATTTTATCTAAACCACCTTTGCCTAAATTTTCGGATTCTAAGAATAATAAATGCTCAAAAAGATGTGCAAAACCTGTTCTTCCTTCAATTTCTCTGGCAGAACCCACATGTACCATTAATTCTACTGCAACAACAGGATCAGATTTATCCACATGAAAAACCACATCTAAACCATTATCGAGTTCAATTTTTTTGTAGTTGATACTCAGTTCTGGAGTTTTTTCTTCGGATGATTTTTTGCAACTATAAAAAAGAGTTGCCACTAAAAGTGTAAGTACTATTTTTTTCATTTGATTTGAATTTACGGGTTTAAAAGTAATCAAATAATAGATTGAAAATGGACTCTCTTTTGTTAAAATAAAATTTTTATAAAATAGTTTTTTTTGTAAATATTACTTTATCAACTTATTACGACTTGAATGAAATTCTTTAACATTCAGTAATTAGAATTGGCATAACAATTGGGTTAGAGCAGTAAATAAAATTAATAAATTATGATTAAAAAACTATGTATTGCTTTAGTATCGTTTGCTTTTATAGGTACAATAAAAGCGCAAGAAGTAAAGTTTGGTGTTAAAACAGGAATGAATATTTCTTCGATTAACGGAAACAATGTTAATAATTTAGATTCTAGAACAGGTTTTGTTATTGGAGCAACAGCAGAAATACCTTTAGCAGATAAGTTTTCTATGCAGCCAGAATTATTATATTCTGCGCAAGGAGCTCAACAAAGAGATAGTTTTAAATTTGATTTAAATTATATTGCGCTACCAGTAATGGCTAAATATTATATTGCAGATGGATTTTCTGTAGAAGCTGGACCACAATTTTCTTTTTTAATTAAAGATCAAATTGTACCTATTAACCAAAATGGAGGCGTTGCGCAAAATACGGATGCAGCAAATTTTGACCTTGCTGCAAATCTAGGTTTTGGTTATCAACTTAAAAATGGAATCTTTTTTCAAACAAGATATAACTTTGGATTGGTTGCAATTAGCGAAAATCCAGATATTAAAAATGGTGCTTTTCAAATAACTTTAGGATTTCAATTTTAAATAAAACATCAATAAAAAGAAAGGCTCTTCATTTAAAATGAAGAGCCTTTCTTTTTTGGTTTCAATTAATTTTACTTTTTATAAGTACATCAATTTAAGCAAGTTCTTTTTTACTTTAATCTTCTAAAGAATAAACGTAAATTTGCACCCTCAAAAGTAGAAATAATGCAATATAATCATAAAGAGATAGAAAAGAATTGGCAAAAATTTTGGGCTGATAACCAAACTTTTAAAGCCAGCAATGAAAGTGAAAAACCTAAATATTATGTGTTAGATATGTTTCCTTATCCTTCAGGAGCAGGTTTGCATGTTGGGCATCCTTTAGGGTATATTGCAAGTGATATTTATGCACGTTACAAGCGGCATAAAGGCTTTAATGTCTTGCATCCACAAGGTTATGATTCTTTTGGTTTGCCAGCAGAACAATATGCCATTCAAACTGGTCAACATCCTGCAAAAACTACTGAAGAAAATATAAAAACTTACAGAAGACAATTAGATCAAATTGGTTTTTCTTTTGATTGGTCTCGTGAAGTAAGGACTTCTAATCCAGAATATTATAAATGGACACAATGGATTTTTATCCAACTATTTAATTCTTGGTATAACAAAGATTCAGATAAAGCAGAAGATATTTCAACTTTAGAAAAAGTCTTTAGAAAAGAAGGGAATGCAACTGTAAATGCAGTTTGTGATGAAGATATTACTGTTTTTTCTGCGGATGAATGGAAAGCACTTTCAAAAAAGGAACAAGAAGAAATATTATTACAATACAGATTAACATTTTTGTCTGATACAGAAGTAAACTGGTGCCCAGCATTAGGAACTGTTTTGGCAAATGACGAAATTGTAAACGGAGTTTCAGAAAGAGGAGGGCATCCTGTTTTGCGTAAAAAAATGACACAATGGTCTATGCGAATTTCTGCTTATGCACAACGTTTGTTAGATGGTTTAAATACTATTGATTGGCCACAACCTTTAAAAGATTCTCAAACCAATTGGATTGGTAGAAGCCAAGGAGCAATGGTTTCTTTTCAAGTTGATGTAGCATCTGAAAAATCAACTTCAGAAGTAAAATTATCTTACAAAGAGTTAGAAGCTTTAAAAGAATTGCGTCAAAATTTATCTAAAGCTGAAACTACGCTTTGGAATGAATTAAAAAATAAAAAAGGAGCATCAAAATTTAGAAAAAAATATACAATTGCTACTTTTCTAGTAGATTATGTTTGTATTGCAAAAAACTTAATTGTTGAATTTTCAGGTAAAGAAGATGAAGAGGCAAGAACTGAATCTTTTCATAAAAATGGCTTTAATGTTATCCGTTTTACAAATGAAGAGGTTTTACAAAATGTAGTAAAAGTTGTTTCTGAAATTAATTTTGCAATTCAGTTTCCACAAGTAATTGGTGAGTCTGCAGAAGAAACTGAAGTAAAAGATGAAAATAAATATAAAATTGATGTTTTTACAACAAGACCAGATACAATTTACGGAGTAAGTTTTATGACTTTAGCTCCAGAACATGAATTGGTTTCTAAAATTACAACAGATGCTCAAAAAGCAGAAGTTGAAGCTTATATAAAAGCAACTGCAAAACGTTCTGAACGTGATAGAATGGCAGATGTAAAAACCATTTCTGGTGCATTTACTGGGGCTTATGCAATTCATCCTTTTTCTGGTGAAAAAGTGCAGATTTGGATTGGGGATTATGTGTTAGCATCTTATGGAACAGGAGCTGTAATGGCTGTTCCTTGTGGAGATCAGCGTGATTATGATTTTGCAAAGCATTTTAATATTCCTATTCCTAATATTTTTGAAGGCGTAGATATTTCTGAAGCTGCTCATACAGATAAAGAAGGAACTGTAATTGCAAATTCAGACTTTTTATCAGGATTAAAATATAAAAAAGCACTAAAACTTGCCATTTATGAAATGGAAAAAAGAGGTTTTGGTTATGGCAAAATAAACTACAGATTACGTGATGCTGTGTTTAGCAGACAACGTTATTGGGGAGAACCATTTCCTGTATATTACAAAGATGGAATGCCGCAAATGATTGATGAAAAACACTTGCCAATTGTTTTGCCAGAGGTAGAAAAATATTTGCCAACTGAAGATGGAAAACCACCTTTAGGAAACGCAACTGAATGGGCTTGGGATTCTCGTGGAAAGAAAGTTGTTTCAAACGATAAGTTAAAAAACAAAACGGTTTATCCTTTAGAATTAAACACAATGCCTGGTTGGGCTGGTTCTTCTTGGTATTTTAATAGATATATGGATGCTACAAATTCTAACGAATTTGCAAGTAAAGAATCTTTAGACTATTGGAAAGAAGTAGATTTATATATTGGTGGTTCAGAGCACGCAACAGGTCATTTATTATATGCACGTTTTTGGCAAAAATTCTTGTTTGATAAAGGAATTGTTCCTGTGGATGAGTTTGCAAAAAAGCTAATTAACCAAGGAATGATTTTGGGAACGAGTGCTTTTGTTTATAAAGCTGATGCATTTGTAAAATCAGGTTGTTCTTTAAGTAGTTCTTTTGATGACATTAAAGCCAAAATTCCTACAATATTTGTTTCTAAAGATTTGTTTTCGAATGATGATGAATTTGAAAATGTAGTAATAGAATATTTATTAAATCAGAAAATTGTTAATCAGCAAGAGTCAGAATTATTAACTATTATAAAAAGTAATATACATTCTGATGTTTCTTTAGTGAATGCTTCTGATGAACTAGATGTAGAAGGTTTTAAAAGTCATCCTTTAAATGCGGATTATAAAGATGCTAAATTCATTTTAGAAAACGATGTTTACAAAGTAGGTCGTGAAGTAGAAAAAATGTCTAAATCAAAATACAATGTTGTAAATCCTGATGATATTGTTGCAGAATATGGTGCAGATTCTTTACGTTTATTCGAAATGTTTTTAGGTCCTTTAGAGCAAACAAAACCTTGGAAAACCTCTGGTATTTCTGGTGTTTCATCATTCTTAAAAAAACTTTGGAAATTGTATTTTAATGGAGACCAATTTGAGGTTTCAGAAGAAAATGCAACCAAAGATGAGTTGAAAACGTTGCACAAAACAATCAAAAAAGTAGAAGAAGATATAGAGAATTTCTCTTTTAATACATCAGTATCTACATTTATGATTGCTGTAAATGAGTTAACTGCATTAAAATCTAATAAACGAGAAATTTTAGAACCATTATTGGTTTTATTATCACCTTATGCTCCACATATTACAGAAGAATTATGGAGATTGTTAGGGCATACAGAAAGTATATCAACTGTGTCTTTTCCAATTTTTGAACCAAAACATTTGGTAGAAAGTGCAAAGAATTACCCAATTTCTTTTAATGGTAAAATGCGTTTTACTCTAGAGTTGTCTTTAGATTTAAGCAAAGAAGAAATTGAAAAAACAGTAATGGCTCACGAAAAAACAATTGCTCAATTAGAAGGTAGAACTCCTAAAAAAGTAATTGTTGTACCTGGTAAAATTGTAAACATTGTAGGTTAATTCTACATATTTGTAAATATAAAAGCAGGTTTAGTAAATAATTAAATAAATGAAAAGTTGATTAACAATTTTGAAATTATAGGCTTGGTTGCTGCTTTTATTACAACTTCGTCTTTTTTGCCACAAGTTTTTAAAGCATATAAAACTAAAGATACAAAATCATTATCTTTAACTATGTATGTTGCGCTTTTTATAGGTAGTGTAATGTGGTTAATTTATGGCATATATTTAAAGAGTTTATCCATAATTTTAGCAAATGCTATAACAGCTTTATCAACGCTTTATTTGGGAATTTTAATTTTAAAATATAAAAAATAACATTTCTAAAAGTCATTATACTAATCTATAATGGCTTTTTTTTATTTAGATATGGGAAGAAAAACACACAGGTTTACAAGAAAAATACATCGTTATTTGGGTTTATTTATAGGTATACAATTTCTTTTTTGGACAATTGGTGGTTTATACTTCAGTTGGAATGATATGGATGACGTGCATGGAGAAACGTTATTAGATAAAACCGAACATACCTTTGCTTTTTCTTACAACGAGCCTATTAGAAAGCTTTTAAATTTCTTAGAAGAAACAGATGCTAAACCTATTAAATATATAGAAGCCATTGTTGTAAATAAAGATAGTTTATTACGTGTAACAAGAAGTAATGATATTCTCTTTTTAAATTTAAATAAAAACCAATACAAAGTTCGAAAAGCATTAACTAAAGAAGAAAGTATTGCCTTTGTAAAGAGCAGATTGTATAATGCATTGCCAGTAAAACAAACAGAATACTTAACAGAAAAAGAAATTACCAATAAACACGAATATAGAGGGAATCCTTTACCAGTCTTTGCAATTACTTTAGAACACGAAACAAACACAACAGTTTATGTGCATCCTAACACAGCAAAAATCACTAAAGTAAGAAATGATAATTGGCGTAAATTCGATTTTTTATGGATGCTACATGTGATGGATTTCGAAACTAGAGATCATATAACCAATTGGGTGTTAAGAGCTTTTTCTGTTTTAGGTTTGTTAACTATTTTATCTGGCTTTTACTTGTTTTTTATAAGCTCGCCAACACTTAGAAAATGGCGTAAAAAAATTAAAGGTTAACTTTTATTACAAAGATTGATTTTTAATCTATAAAAAGTTACTTTTGGTAAAACTTATTTGAATTCTATGATTACTACTAGGCAAAATGGAAGTTTATTTACTAATATTCAAAACAATATTGCTACCATAGAATTTGGTCATCCTGCAAGTAATTCTTTTCCAAGTGAACTGTTAGAGAGGTTAACCAAAGAATTAAAAAAACTTTCTTTGAATGATGAAGTTGCTCTTATCATTCTAAAATCTGAAGGAGAAAAAGCCTTTTGTGCTGGTGCTTCTTTTAATGAATTATTTGCAATTGCTAATCTAGAAGATGGCGAAAAATTCTTTACAGGTTTTGCGAATGTAATTAATGCTATGAGAACTTGTAGTAAATTAATTATTGGTCGTGTACAAGGTAAAATTGTAGGTGGTGGAGTAGGTTTAGCATCCGCTTGCGATTACGTTTTAGCAACTGAAGCAGCATCAATAAAATTATCAGAATTAACTATTGGTATTGGGCCTTTTGTAATAGAGCCTGCTGTAACCCGAAAAATTGGTTTAGCAGCAACATCAGAATTAACTTTAGATGCCACAAGCTGGAAAAATGCTTATTGGGCAAAAGAGAAAGGTTTGTATGCAAAAGTTTTTGAAAATATAAAAGAGTTAGATATTGAGGTGGATTTGTTTGCTCAAAAACTGGCAAGTTATAATCCATCAGCTTTAGCTAAAATGAAAAAAGTATTGTGGCAAAATACGAATCACTGGGATGATCTTTTAATAGAAAGAGCTAAAATTTCTGGAGAATTAGTTTTGTCTGAATTTACTAAAAATACTTTGGCTAAATTTTCTAAAAAGTAAATAATAAAAGTTTATGCTGATTTAGATTCAGTGTTAAAACAAAATAAATGAGAATTGTATCAACAAATATAGGAGAACGAAAAGAAATCACATATAAAAACAAAAAAGTGATTACAGGTATTTTTAAATATCCTGTTGATAAACCTGTTTTTTTAGATATAGAAGAAGTAAAAGGAGATGAGATTTCAGATAGAGAACA
The DNA here is from genome assembly GCF_045063625.1 of Polaribacter sp. Asnod6-C07. NCBI lineage: Bacteria > Pseudomonadati > Bacteroidota > Flavobacteriia > Flavobacteriales > Flavobacteriaceae > Polaribacter > Polaribacter sp. Asnod6-C07. The sequence goes on from NZ_JBEFOF010000005.1 coordinate 2,021,933, forward strand.
TCATGGGGGTATAAAACAGGCAGTTTATGGTTATTCTTTAAAACATTATGATTTCTGGAAACCTAAATACCCAGAATTAGAATGGAGTTTAGGTATGTTTGGTGAAAACTTAACGATTGATGATTTAGATGAAACTAAAATTAATTCGGGTGATACTTTTAAAGTTGGTGATGCAATTTTAGAAGCAACAGTGCAAAGAAGCCCTTGCTATAAATTAGGAATTCGTTTTAATAACATGAAAATTATAAAACAATTTTGGAATACAACTTTTTGTGGTGTATATTTCAAAGTTATTCAAACAGGGTATGTTAAAGTGGGAGATGAATTTGAAAAAATTAAAAGCTGTCCAGAAAACCTTACTATAGCAGACATATTAATTAAAAAGAAAAAAGAAAAAGGGATTTAATGAAACTAAGAAAAAGATATATTTTACTCATTTTACTAGCTTTATTACCTTTTTATAAATTATATCATAAAGAAGATTATTGTTTTGGTGATGTAGATTTGGTAATTATTGGTGGACTTACGCTTATTTTTATTATTACTTTTTTAGCAATATTTTTTTACAACCTATACAAAATAACCATAAAGAAAGAATTATTTAATTTTACACCTTTAATAATCACAGCTGTTTTTGCGGTAGTATTTAACAGAGCTTTAGAATATCATGATAAAGCTATTTTTAAAGATAAAGTTCAAATATTTAATAGTTTTTCTAAAGAAAAAGCTTTGCTAGAAATTATTTTATTTGATGATGCTACTTTTGAGTTTAAAACAATTTACGAAAATTCTTATTGTGTAGAAAAAGGAACTTACGAATATAAAATGGACTCTCTATTTTTTTATAAAACAAATAAAATAGATGGTAATATTGTTTTTGGAGATGTATATATTTATAATAAAGTAAATCAAAGATTAAATCCTATATATACTGGTTTACCAAATTTTACATTAAAGAATTAATTTTTAGCGCCTTAAATTAAGAGGTTGTTAATTCTAAGAAGATTTTAAAAGAAAATCATTTTTTTATTAAAAAAATATAGAAAATAATCTTTATATTTGCGTGTGGTTTTTTTAAAACCACACTTTTTCTTTTTCATAGCAATTTTCCCACTCAGTTTTGAGTGGGTTTTTTTTATGCTTTTAAATAACAAAAGGCTTTAAAAAACATTGTAAATTCATAATTATCAAATATCTTTGCAAACGATTATTGGTAATATGAATTCAACAGCAATTTCAGAGACAAATTCTTCAATGCAAACAATTCTATCAGATTTAAAACAGCTAACAAAAGTTGGTCTGTCTTTTAGTGTGGTTTTTTCTTCTGTTGCAGGTTATTTGTTGGCTGTAGATGTTATTAATTATACAACACTTTTACTTTTAGCAATTGGTGGTTTTTTTATGGTAGGTGCATCTAATGCGTTTAATCAAATTATAGAAAAAGATACAGATGCAGTTATGCAACGTACAAAAAACAGGCCTTTACCAACAGGTAGAATGTCTGTTAATTTTGCATTAACAATAGCTGTTGCTTTTACTATTTTAGGTTTATCAATTTTATATAGTATAAATCCTAAAACAGCATTATTTGGTGCAATATCTATTTTTATATATACATGTGTTTATACACCATTAAAAGCGGTAACACCTTTAACTGTTTTTGTGGGTGCAATACCAGGTGCAATACCTTTTATGTTAGGTTGGGTAGCAGCAACAAATGAGTTTGGTATAGAAGCAGGTTTTTTATTTATGATTCAATTTTTCTGGCAGTTTCCACATTTTTGGGCAATTGGTTGGTTACAATTTGAAGAATATAAAAAAGCAGGTTATAATATGTTACCAATGAATACTAAAGATAAAGGAGCTGTTAAACAAATTATTTTTTATACTGCTATAATGATTTTAGTATCTATAGCACCAGTTTTAAAAGTATCAGGTAATTTTTATATTTATCCTGCAACAGCAATTTTAGTAGCATTATTAGGTTGTATTATGTTGTATTATGGAGTAAAATTGCATAAATCAGAAGAAAATACTGATGCTAGAAAATTAATGTTGGCTAGCGTTTTATATATTACAGTGGTACAAGTTGTTTATGTAGTTGATAAATTTTTACATTAAAAGATGATAGGAGAGCAAGCTTTAAAACAAGAATATGTAGTTGCAAAAAAGAAATCTGCAAAACCAATGTTATGGGTTTCTATGATAAGTATGGTTATGTTTTTTGCAGGTTTAACAAGTGCTTACGTTATTAGTATGAAACGTGATGATTGGGTTTCTTTTGATTTACCTCAGGCATTTTACATAAGTACTTTTTTAATTGTAGCAAGTAGTATAACATTATTTTTATCGCAAAGATTTTTAAAACAAAATAAAAGACAATTATCTTTAATAATGGTTGTAATAACCTTAATTTTAGGTCTTGGTTTTATTTGGCAACAATATGTTGGTTTTAATCAATTAAAAAGTATAGGATTATTTTTTACAGGACCAGAGAGCACAGTATCAACATCATTTATAATAGGTATTACTTTTATGCATGTTTTACACTTGCTTGCAGGTGTAATTGTACTGTTTGTTGTAATTTATAATCATTTTAAATACAAATATAAATCAGAAGATATGCTTGGTTTTGAACTAGGTGCGATTTTCTGGCATTTTGTAGATATATTATGGATTTATCTATTTTTCTTTTTCTCTTTTATTAAGTGATGAAAATTAGCTATTTTTGGCAAAACGTTTAAGATTTTAATTAAATATTATTTATGGAAGCAAATATTGCTATACCTTCAGACGGAAAAAACACTTGGGATGGTGGTGCTGTAAGACCATTTGGCGCAAGTTATGGTAAAATGATGATGTGGTTTTTTATCGTTTCTGATGCATTAACCTTTTCAGGATTTTTGGCAGCCTATGGTTTAACTCGTTTTAAATTCATTGACTCTTGGCCAATTGCAGATGAAGTTTTTACCCACATACCTTTTATACATGGAGAATTCCCTATGTATTATGTGGCTTTTATGACATTTGTACTTATCTTTTCTTCAGTAACAATGGTTTTGGCTGTAGATGCAGGTCATAAAATGCAAAAAAGTAAAGTAGCTTGGTATATGTTTGCTACTATTATTGGTGGTTTAATATTTGTTGGCTCACAAGCTTGGGAATGGAATACCTTTATTAAAGGTTCTTATGGAGCTGTAAAAACTACAGATGGTAAGGTTTTACAATTTGTAAAAGATGGGCACCAAATAGCATTGTCTGATTTTGTTGTTGGTGAAAGAATGGATCATAGAGAATCTGATACCAAAAAGAACGGATTATGGTTTGAGAGTGGAGAAGCTGTTTCTCAGTACTCTGTTGCTCAAATTATTGCTTCTTATAAAGCAGACCCTTCAATACAAATTAGAAGTGAACAGATAGACTTAGATAAAAAACAAAAGATTATTTTATCAAGAGAAAAAGGTCTATCAGAATTAACTAAAGGAAAAATGGTTTTAGAAGGTGCAAATCTTAAAGCAAATGAGTATGGTAATACTATTTTTGCAGATTTCTTCTTCTTTATTACTGGTTTTCATGGTTTTCACGTATTATCTGGTATTGTACTAAACATTATCATATTTATGAATGTAGTTCTTGGTACTTACGAGAAAAGAGGACACTATGAAATGGTAGAAAAAGTAGGATTATATTGGCACTTTGTAGATTTAGTTTGGGTATTTGTATTCACATTCTTCTATTTAGTTTAATAAAAAAATAGCATTAAAATGGCACACGCACACGAATCTAATGTAAAAAGAATATGGATGGTATTTGGTTTACTGTCTTTAGTTACAATTGTAGAAGTAGGTTTAGGTATTGTTAAACCAGGTTTTTTACACTTAACTAGTTTTTTAGGTACAAGCCCTTTAAACTGGATATTTATTATATTAACTTTGTTTAAAGCATACTATATTACTTGGACATTTATGCACATGGAAGGTGAAAAGAAATGGTTTAGACGTTCTGTAGTTTGGACAGCAGTTTTCTTAATCTGTTACTTAGTAACTTTACTCTTAATTGAAGGAGATTATTTATACGAAACATTAGGACCACTAGTAAAATGGTAATTAAAATATAAAGGTGGTTTTAACCACCTTTTTTTTTACTTTAAAAATGTGTTAATTCAGTTTTAAAATTATTTCTGGTATATGAAGTTTTTTACAAAAAAAAGAGTTGTTTTATTTTTACTTTTTATTTTTCCGTTAATTTGCTTCTTGTTTTTATCTACAGGAGAAAATAATTTTAAAAAGTTACCTGTACTTACTCAAAACGTAATAGATGTTTCTGAAATAGACGCTTCTAAATCAGTTCAACTAAAAAATAATGTTACTATTATTTGCTTTTTAGGTGATGATATCAACGCTATAAAATCTGGTCTTTTTAATTTAAATGAAAAGGTTTATAAGAAGTTTACAGATTATAAACAGTTTCAAATTATTGGTATTTATCCTAAAGGAAAAGAACAAGATGTACAAAAGTTAAAGAAAGATATTGGTGCTTTTACAGATATGCAAAAATGGAGATTTATTGCAAGTTCTAAAGCAGAAATAGAAGCTTTTTATTCTAGTTTTGAGTTTAATGAACCTTTAGTAAACCTAGCTTCTGCCAAAGCATTTTTAATAGATAAAGATGTGAATTTAAGAGGTAGGTTAAATGATGAAGCTTCAGGTAATAGACTTTATGGTTACAATATGAATTCTGTTGCAGAATTAAACGGAAAATTAAAAGACGATGTAAAAGTTTTGTATTACGAATATTATGCAGCTTTTAAAGAAAAAAATAAGAATAAAGCAGATAGAAAAGAAGTAGGGTTATGAGAAAAAAGTATTCTTACGTAGGTATTGCATTTATTGTATTATTGTTTGGTATTTATACTGTGCCAAAAGTAGTAGATCGTTTTAAAGATTCTGATTTAGTAAAGTTCGATAAAGTACCAGATTTCGAATTTACAAACCAAGAAGGTAAAACAATTACTAATGAAACCTATAAAGGTAAAGTATATGTTGTAGAATTTTTCTTTTCTACATGCCCAACTATTTGTCCTTTAATGAACAAAAAAATGCTAATCTTACAAGACGCTTTTTTTGGAAATCCAGAATTCGGTATTGCTTCAATTTCAATAACTCCAGAAATAGATACTCCCAAAATTTTGAAAGATTATGCAAAAGACAATGGTATTAGCCATAAGAACTGGCATTTGCTAACAGGTAAATCAGAAGATGTTGTGTATGCGTTATCAAACAAAGGTTTTAAATTGTATGCAGGTAAAGGGGATGAATCACATGCTGGTTTTGAACATTCAGGTTTATTTGCTTTGGTAGATAAAAACGGTTATATACGATCTAGAAAAGATGAATTTGGTAACCCAATTATGTACTATAGAGCTTTACAAGAGCAAACTTTTCCAGATCAAATTATAGAATTAAAAGAAGATATTAAACTATTATTAAATGAGTAATCTAGCAGAAGAAAAAAAATATAAAAAAATTATAACAGCTTTATCTATAATAATTCCTATCGCTGTTGCTGCTTTATTTGGTGTTAACTTAAGACAATTAGGTTTTGATGTAGAACCTTTAACTTTTTTACCACCAATTTATGCTACGATTAATGGTTTAACAGCAATACTTTTAATAGCAGCTGTTGTTGCTATTAAAAAAGGTAATAGAAAATTACATGAGCAATTAAACACGTTTGCAATTGCTTGTTCTTTGGCTTTTTTATTGATGTATATAGCTTATCATATGACATCTGATTCTACCTCTTTTGGTGGAGAAGGTGTAATTAAATATGTATACTATTTTATTTTAATAACACATATTGTTTTATCAGTAATTGTAATTCCTTTTGTTTTAATTACTTATATGAAGGCTAAACTAGGTAGTTTTATAGATCATAAAAAAATTGCAAAAAAAACTTTTCCTTTATGGTTATATGTTGCAGTTACAGGTGTTATAGTATATTTAATGATATCTCCTTATTATGTTTAATAAAAAAATAGTAATTTTTTTATTACTGATATTTTCTTCAGTAAAATATTCTTCTGCTCAATGTGCTATGTGTAAGGCAGTTGTAGAGAATGGAGATGTTGCTATGGCTGAAGGTGTTAATAACGGAATTTCTTATTTAATGGTTTTTCCGTACTTGTTAATTGGTGCTTTATTTTATGCATTATACAGATATAGAAAGCAAACGAAAAATTAACATTTCAATAAGAGTAAATTCTTGTAACAAATTTTACTTTTAGTCGTCTTATAAGCACTATCAAAAGAATAAAATCTTCTTTTGTAGACAATAACACAAATAAATCAACCATAAACTAACTCGTTTTGAAAACTAAATTTATTCTATTTGTAGCTTTTTTTACTTCTATTGCTACATTTTCTCAAAAAAAATGGACTCTTAAAGAATGTGTAGATCAAGCTCTAGAAAAGAATATATCTATACAGCAAAATAAACTAAGTTTAGAACTTGCTAAAAAAGATGTAGAAATTGCTAAAGGAAATTTTTTACCAAATTTAAATGGAAGTTCTTCTGGTAGATTTGGTTTTGGTTCTATTATCGATAATATTAGTAATTCAAGAATATCTACAGATAACTTTAATGCCTCTTTCGATTTAAGTTCTAGCGTTACTGTTTTTAATGGTTTTAGAAATACAAATACATACAAACAAGCACAGCTAGGTGTAGAAAGTAGTGTTTTAGATTTAAAGAAAATAGAAAATGATATTTCTTTATTTGTAGTAAATGGTTACTTAAATATTTTATTTGCAAAAGAAAATTTAGCAGCAGCAAAAGTACAATACGAAATTAGCAAAACTCAAATAGAAGCCGCAGATGCTCGTTTTAAATCTGGTGTTATACCAAAAGGAGATTTATTAAATACGCAATCTACAGCAGCAACAAACTTACAAGCAGTAATAAGTCAAGAAAATGCATTAGACTTAGCTTTACTTAATTTAGCACAATTATTACAAGAGCCAACAGAAGGCTTTGATGTTATGCCAATTGATGTTGGTACACCTTCTGCAAATTTATTCTATAAAAATTCTAATGTAATTTATTCTAAATCTTTAGATAGAATGCCAGAGATTGAAAGAGCTAAATTAGCAATAGAAAATGCAGATATTAACATTGAGATAGCTAAAGGTGCTTTTTTACCTTCAGCATCTTTATTTGGTGGTATGGGTACTGGTTACAGTCATAGATTTAATGAAATCTTTACTAATGATTATTTCTTTAAACAATTAAATGATAATTTAGGTTATAATATTGGTGTATCATTAAGTGTACCTATTTTTAATCGTTTTCAAACAAAAAACAATGTGGCAAAAACAGTTATTAATAAACAACTTTCAGAAACCCAATTAGAAAGCGAAAAATTAAATTTAAAACAAACTATTGAGCAGTCTTTTTTAGATGTTAAAACTGCTTTAAAAAGTTATGAAGCAGCTAAAATTTCTTTAGAAGCTCAAGAGGAGTCTTTTAAAAATGCCCAAGAGCGTTATAATTTTGGAGCAATGACACAGTTCGATTTTGATCAAGTTAGAAATGGTTTGGTAAATGCACAATCAACTTTAATTCGTTCTAAATACGATTATGTTTTTAAAACAAAAGTTTTACAGTTTTATGCTGGAGACTTAGTTTTAGAATAAATAAAAAAAAATAAGTTTTAGAACCTCACTATTTTTAGTGAGGTTTTCTTTTTGATTTATATTTGCAAATAAAAATAGATTTTGAGTATTATCCTTAACATAGAAACTGCAACAAAAAACTGTTCTGTTAGTATTGCCAAAAACGGAGAAATTTTAGCACTAAAAGAGTTAAATAATGGTAATTATTCTCATGCAGAAGTGTTGCATCCTTTTATTGTAGATGTTTTAAAAGAAGTAAATTTAACGACTAAAGAAATAGATGCTGTAGCTGTAAGTAAAGGCCCTGGCTCTTATACAGGTTTAAGAATAGGTGTTTCTGCAGCAAAAGGTCTATGTTTTGCTTTTGATAAACCTTTAATTTCTATTGATACTTTAACTGGGTTATCTTATGCTATTTCTATTGATAAAGGTATTATTATACCAATGATAGATGCAAGAAGGATGGAGGTTTATGCAGCAGTTTATAATCAAGATCATCAACAAATACGAGAAATAAAAGCAGAGGTTATAGATGAAAACTCTTTTTCTGATTATTTAGAAAAGCATAAAGTTTATTTTTTAGGTGATGGGTCTCAGAAATGTAAAACAATTATCAATCATAAAAATGCTGTTTTTATTGATGATAAATTTCCATCAGCAAAGGAAATGGCAAAGTTGTCTTTTATTAAATACAAAAAAAGCGACATAGAAGATGTCGCTTATTTTGAACCTTTTTATTTAAAAGATTTTGTTGTAATACCAGAAAAGAAAAAGAAACCTACTTTTTAGTTTTATTCTTCTGATTTGTTAATGTTCACTCTATGTGGGTAAGGAATTTCGATACCTGCTTCATCTAATGCTATTTTAACATCTTCTGTAATACCAAAATATACATCCCAATAATCTGCAGAATCACACCAAGGTCTAACAGCAAAATTAACAGAACTATCTGCTAATTCAGATACGTTAACTGTTGGTGCAGGATCTTTTAATACTTTAGGATGTGAAGTTAAAACATTCATCAATACTTCTTTTGTTTTTTTAATATCAGCATCATAAGAAACTCCAATAACTAAATCTACACGTCTTGTACCTTCTGTTGTATAGTTTATAATATTACCATTAGATAATGCACCATTTGGTATAATAATTTCTTTATTAGAAAGTCCAGTAAATTTTGTAGTAAAGATTTCTATTTCTTTAACTACACCAATTTCTCCTTGAGTTTCTACTAAGTCTCCAATTTTAAAAGGTTTAAAAATCATTATTAAAACTCCACCAGCAAAATTTGCTAAAGAACCTTGTAAAGCTAAACCTACAGCTAAACCAGCAGCAGCAAGTATAGCAGCAAAAGATGTAGTTTCTACACCTAATTTAGAGATAACTACAATAAAGAGTAAAATTTTTAAAGCCCAGCCAGCTAAGTTTCCTAAAAATTTTTGAAGTGTAATATCTACACCACCTTTGTTCATTAATTTTTTCGCAGAGTTAACTACAATTTTAATTGCAAATAAACCAACAATTAAAATTAATAATGCTGTTACTACTTTAGGTGCATATTCTACAAATATGTCTTGAAATTTTTCAATGTATTCTTCCATTTTTTTTGTTTTATTGATAGATTTTGAAGTGCAAAAATAAAGTTATTTAAAATACCAATAAAGAAATTATACCTAAAATAGCTGGTATAGATTGTACATATAGAATTTTACGGTTCTTTGTTGAATATGCACCATACAAGCCTGCAATAAAAACACAGGTTAAAAAGAATATTGCAACATCTATTTTAAATGTTATAATTGACCAAATTAATCCTGCAACTAAAAAGCCATTGTACAAGCCTTGGTTAGCAGCCATAACTTTTGTTTCTTCTGCAAATTGCTTGTCTTTAAGACCAAATGTTTTAATTCCTTTTTTAGTTGTCCATAAAACCATTTCTATATAAACTATATAACAATGTATTAATGCAACAAGTAATATTAATGTAATTTGATAATACTTCACTTTTTTGTGTTTATTGTGAGTTCATAATATACTAAATATATCTAATTATTTAATATTAGTCTTTATTTTGTTGTTAATCAACAGTAAAAATATGAGATTTCAACCCTCAATGTTAAATTAATGTTACCAAAACGTTTCTGAAAGGTAAAAATAATGTATATTTGTAAAAGTAATGTTAACTTAAATATATATATCATGAAAAAAATAATAACAATATGTTTGCTTTTTATGGCAACAATAGGTTTCTCTCAAGAAAATAAACCAACTTATGAAACTGTAGGTGATTTAATAAAAGTTACTTATTATTTTGAAGATGGAGCTATTAAAACTCAAGGCTTTTTTAAAGATAAAAAATTAAGTGGAGAATGGACCAGCTATAACAATGAAGGTAAAAAGATTCAATTGGCTTATTATAATGAAGGCAAAAAAGTTGGGAAATGGTTTATTTGGAATAATGAAAACCTTAAAGAAATTACTTATGAGAATAACTCAGTAGCTTATGTTAAAACATGGAAAACTGATTCTGAAGTTGCTCTTAATAATAAATAAGTTTACTTATGTTTAGTTCTTTATAACTCATTAGAAAATTGTTTTCTAATGAGTTTTTTTATTTCTTTATTTATCAAGGTTTTGAGTATATACTAAAGCTTTTTTTCTTGGATTCAATGTTCTAAATAACGTATATGTGTTTAAATTTAGCTAATAATTACAGACTTTTGCGTTTGTGAGGTTTTCACGTGAAAAACCCGAAAAAGCAATAAATTTTACAAGGTGTCAATTGTAGTTCATTTTATTTCGAGTTCTGCTTGCCATTCATAAAGTCCTCCGCTTTCAAATACATCCCCTTTTAAAAATTCCACAAGAGATTATGTCATATTTTTTTCTGGATAACTTACTTTAAATATTTCATATTCTCCAATTTCGGAAATTCTAATTCCTCACATATCTGAGTAAATCATATATTCCGAAAAGGAAAAACAATTTTTTCCATAATTCTTTTGATATTCTGTTATTTCAGAAAGGGGAGTAATATTAAATATATCCTCAGTATAACCAAATCCGTTACAGATTAAATAGAATTCTGTCAAATAGTTTGGTAGTTTAAATCTAATTTCATTTTCAAAGTCAATAATTTCAGAATAACTAGCAGGTTTATTCATTTCAATTCCTTCTTTCTGATGTTTTTTTGAATATTAAGTCAATTAATTCTTTCATAGAACGATATGGTTTAGGAGTCCATTTTTATTATAGTTAACAATCTATATAAAGGTTTTTTCATTAAATATAATTGCTAGAAGTTTAGAAAGAAGATAAAAGTGAAACATGATGTTTCGCATTTCAATAAATAATTCGATTGTTATTATTAGGTTTAAATATAATACAAGCTATTATTCAGCACTTGATATAGAGCAAAAAAAAACGTCTAGAATTAATTATTCTAGACGTTTTTAAATTATATGTGAAGTCCTTTATTACTCTACAATTAAAGTAAAAGGAATACTATATTTTACACCTACTGGTTTTCCTCTTTGTCTTCCTGGAGTCATTTTAGGTAATTGATTCATTACACTAACAACTTCGCTTTTAATTTTTGGGTGTGGTGCTCTTGCTTGAATATTAACAATGTTTCCACTTTTATCAATTTTAAAAGCAATAAATACTCTTTTTCTTCCTGGAGAAAGACCTAATTCGTTAGGTAAATCTGCATCAAATTTTCTAGAGAAGTGTTTTTGTACTTTTTGACTGAAACATTTTTTTAATTCAGCTTTACTTCCTTTACAACCAGGAAATACTGGTACATCTTCAATAATCATAAAACTAACGTCTTCGATTACTTCTTCTACTTCTTCTACTTCTTCAATTTCTTCTACTTCTACAGCTTCAGTTTCATCAGTTTCAGTAGATTCTATTACAGTCTCTTCAATCTCTTTTTCATCTTCAACAATTTCTATTTTTTCTGGAGTTGGTGGTGGTGGAGTCTTAGGTTTAACTGGCTCAACTCTTTCAGTAATAGGAATTTCTTCTTCCATTTCTGCGTTCATGCTAACAACTTCTAAATCACCATAGACTTTGTCATACGTTTTTTGTTCTATTGCAGCATATGTTACAAATAAAGCCAATACAAGCCCAATTTGCATAAATATTTTACTGAAATTTTCTAAATTCGATTTAGGATTTTTCTTAATTTCCATTCTTAAAGAGTTTATAATAGGTTGCTAATTTAATTAAATTATTGCTTTAAATACAAGTGTAAACGTTAATTAATCCATTTTTTTTTCAAAAAAAGGTTAAATATAATTAAAGCGAGTATTGCCCCTAACGAATTTGCAAGAACATCAATAATATCTCCTGTTCTATAAATCGTTAAATTACTCTGTAACAGTTCAATTATTATGCCAAATATTATACAACTAGCAACAATTAAATATTTTTTTTCTGGTTTTTTGTAAAAACTAAATAACCAAGTAGATGCTAGCGTAAAATAAGCAATACTATGATATACTTTATCAATATTTTTTATTTCTACTCCAGTACCTGAAAGTTTAATTAAACTTAAACATATAATTGCTAGAGTTGTACCAATAGCAATTATAATAAAGTTATCCAGCAATAATTTCTTTATACGCTTCAGCATCTAGTAAGTTTTCTATTTGTGAGCTATCAGAAATATCAATTTTTATCATCCAACCTTTGTTATAAGGGTCTGTGTTTACTAATTCTGGCTCGTCTTCTAAAGTTTCGTTAAACTCAACAACTTCTCCAGTTAAAGGCATAAATAAATCAGAAACTGTTTTTACAGCTTCTACAGAACCAAAAACTTCTCCTTCATCTACAGTATCATCTAGTGTATCTACATCTACATAAACAATATCTCCTAATTCACCTTGTGCAAAATCTGTAATTCCTACAGTTGCAATGTTACCCTCAATTTTAATCCACTCGTGGTCTTTTGTGTATTTTAATTCTGATGGAATGTTCATTTTTTAATTTTATTTTATAATTTGAATTTACTTTTAATTTCCTCCTAGATTATAAACAATATTTATACCACCATTAATTGCCTGTCTAGGAAAAGTGGTTGATATTGCATATCTAGATGTTTGATGATTATAATAAAACGATGCTGTTAAATTACTACTCAATGTATAATCTGCTGTAAATTTAATAGAAAATAATCTTTGGCCACCACTAATTTGGTCATTATCTTCATCTATATATCTTATTTGTGTTAAATTGTCTCTAAGAGAAACATCTGTTCTTAAATTAATATCACCTTTTAAGGTTGTTTTTTTACCTGTAAAACGAGTATTCATTTTAACATCTTTAAAAACATATCCTAAACCAACTATGTATTCTTTACCAGCAATATCTGTTAAAGTACTATTGTTAAAGTTCATTGTTAAAGTTCTATCTCTTTTAATTTCTCCTCTAAAAGAAAAAGAGTTTTTCATTTTCATGTCTACTTTTATTAATGGCGAAAATTCATCAACCAAAGTTGCACTGGCTATTAGTTTTTGTGCTTCGTAATTACCAGCAGCATTTGTTTCTGTAAAAGCAGTATCTTCTTGGTATTGTAAATTATTTGTAAAACTAGAAATAGTGTAAGATGATCTATATCCATGTGAAACAACAAAGGAAGAAAAGTTCTTTTTAAACCATTTCACCTTCATAAAACCATTGTAACGTAATGTCCAATTAGGAATTGGTATATTTCTAAACAAACCTGTACTTACTTTATTTGGACTTTTACCTGAATAAGCAGCAATAAAAGCAGGTAATAAAACTTGCTGACTATTTTCTCCAAAACCATCTGGATTTACTGTTGGGTTTTCTGTGGCGAATCTGTTTGCAATTACACTTCTATAGTCTTTCATTGTTTGAAATAGAGCATCACCATTTGTAAATGCTGTAGAAAACATAGAATGACTTGTACTAAAATTACCTGTTTCGAAAGTATCAATATCATAATCTATTGTTCCAGTTGCAGTTCCGTTTTCAATTACATCTAATTGCTGAGAAAGATTTTTGGTTTGTATTTTATTACCTCTTATATCAATATTTAGATCTTTTATAGGTTGTACTGTAAAAGAATAATCTAATTTATTATAGTGAGTTCTGCTATAAGTTTTGTTGTAATAAGCGCTTTCATCAATATCTGATGTACTTGGGTCATCAGTAAGTGCTCTTGGATTTACTAACCACCCGTTTGTAAGCGCTTTATTTCTAATATCTACTTGGCTACCAAAAGCAAATGCAGTAGGTGAGCCTCCTAAAAAGCCAATACCTTCATCATAACCTTGTAAATATTGTCCGTTATTTTCGGTGTAACTTATTTTACCTTGTTTTACTGATGTTATAATACCCCAAGTTGTTTTTAAAATCTTTTTACCAATAGGTAAATTTTTCTTGGGTTTTATTCTTGCAATATTTTTTCCTTTAGCATTTTTACGTTGCGATTTTGTTAATAATAATTTTTCGAAACCAATGTTTTTGTATAATTTCTCGAAAGAGAAAGTAGTATTTATATTATGTGTATTTGCATTCTGAATTACGTTACCTATTTGTTCGGCTATAGTTTCGTCTTGTGATGATACTTGCCAGTCAAAATCTGCTGTATAAGCATAATCTGCTTTCATAAAACTTAAGAAAGGAAACTTCTCTAAAGGTAATTGGTAAGTACCATTTAATTTTTGATGATATTGGTTTGGTCTTCCTGTGTTAAAGAAATTATCAAAAATTTGTAATTCTTCATCACTACCAAAAGCATCATAAATGTAGCTATTACTAGCGTTAAAATTCATTTGTAACGATTTTGTTAAATCGAAACCAACTGTATAATCCCAATCGAATAAAAATCGACGTTGTTTTAATTCTGGTTGTGCAGATAAACCTTCTACCAAATTTCTAGATTGTTGCTCATTATAACTTCTATTAATTCTAGAGTTTATGGCTAATGTAGAAGGTATTGGATTTATGTTTAAATCTTTAATAAATTTCCAATATTTACTCTTAAATTTCTCTGAATTTTTAAAGAGTTCTATAGGTTTTGAGTTAAAGTTAAAATTGTAAGCAGCAGAAGCCATTACATTTTCGTTAATGTATTTTTCTATATTATAGTCTCTATGAAATTCTTTGTTATGAGAATAAGAAACCGCTAAATTTTCTACATCATAAAACTTAGGTTTTTTACTAGAATTAGGGTTTCTGTTCTTTTTTACATTGATAAAACTTATGCTAGTTCTTTTAGTGTAATCTCTAGAAAACTCACTATTTGGGTTTTGTTCAATAGCATCTACTAATTCTACATCTTGGTATTGAGGATCGTATTTAGGATCTATAAAAGTTTCTCCTACACTATAACTCATTGGTATTTGAATTCCCCATTTTTTTGGAGTTAAAACTTTACCTAAGCTAATACTTGTAGAAACATCATATTGTTTTGTTTCGTCTAAAGTACGTTGGCTAACTCTATCTTCTACATTACCAAAACCAACAGTTTCCATACTACCAGCTAAAGATACGTTTGCAATATCAGCAAAATTGGCATCAGCATTAACAACTGCAGCCCAACCACCTTCGTTGTCAAAACCAGCAGAACGTAATTCATTAAACCAAATTTCTCCAGATTTATTAATAAGGCTAGTGTTTTTTAAACCTAAAACAATTGTTTTTAATTGTGCTAAAGTTGGGTTTCCTTTTACTGTAATTGTATAAGATAAATCAGTTTGTTCTACAGAAGTATAAGGTTCACTAATTGCAGCTCCTATAGCATCTCTTTCTAATTTAACTTTACCTAATGCTTCTAAGATTACATCTAAATTGTTTTCTTCTGGCCAAATATCTAATTGACTATTACCACCAGAACTTACAGTTAAAGGGAGTTCTAATTCGTAATAGTTTTCTGTTAAATCTGTTCCTAATCTAATAATACCAGCAAAACCTTCATCACCCTCTAAATGCATAAACATTTTAAGGTTTTTAAAACGCCTTAAATCTACACTTATATTTTTGTAAATGGCTCTAGTTTTATTTGGCTCTAAGTTTGTAACGCTTAAGGTTACAGATTGCTCGTTTTGTAATTGTACAGATGTAGAACCTTGTAAGCGTTCACGTTCAATACCTGGTGGTTGTATGTAGCTACCATTATTTTGTTCTATACTTACCACACCAACTTCAAAATTTTCTAATTGGGTTTGGTCTAAATCTATATCTGGATCAATTGCTGGGTCTATAGTTTTTGTATAACGTCTCCAATCTCCACGTACCAAATCTAATTCTCCAAAACGAATAACAACTGGCATTTTAAAGTTGGTTAAATACATTCTAACAAAACGAATACTATTAAAGTCAGAAATTCCGTTTACAGAAGTTCCGTTTCTAATAGGTACTCTAAATTGATACCATTTTGTTTCTTGTGTATTTCCGTTTTCTAGAGTTACAGAAGTTGTTTTTTCATCAACAATATAATTTCTACCTTCTTGTAATTCATTTCTATTCATAGAAATTTTATACTCGTAATAACTCTCAACAGTGTTCATTGTCTGATCTTTGTTGATGTCTTCTACATCTGGATAAGTTGTAGATGAAGTAGGGTAGGTTTCTGGTGATTGATTTAAAGTAGGTGAATTACCTTGAGTGTTGTTATAATCTTTATACCTACTAATTATAGATGCATTTAAAGCATCTAAATTACCACCTCTAAAAAATTGAAAGTTATCTGCTGCAGGATCTACTAAACTACCATAAACCCCAATGTTTGCTAATGTGCTTTCTTCAAGATCATTTAAACCATCAAAACCAACATCTTGATTTGTTCTTGCTGTATCATCTTCGCTAAAAGCATAAATAATTGAAGGGTTTTTAGGTACATCTCCCCAAATTGTTCTGTTTACATTAACCGTATTTGTTTTAGCTCCATCTTCTGGTAAACCATTCTCGAACATTTTACGATTATCTTTTACAATGTCTTCTGAAATGTTACCTAAATTGATGTATAAATCACCAACTTGATTTGAAACATCATCAGGGTTTACACCTTGTGGTAATCCTTCTGCTTCTGTTATAGAATAATTTTGATAAGGATCCATTACCCAAAACTGAATATACTCAACATTAGCTTGGTCAAAATTATTGGTGTTTAAAGGACGCATAATTCCACCCCAATTTTCTTCTGGTTTAAGTAAGGTAACTTTATTATTGGCAATATCAACAGTTGCTTCAGTTGTGTTTTGGTTAAAGTTATAAGAACCTCTTTCTTGTGGAAAATATGCTAAATCTAAAGTTCTTATAAGAGTATTTTGTGTGATGTCAAATTCTTGATTAGGAAAAAGTTCGCTGTAATTAATCTGTCTTGTTTCTGCTCTAGATTGTTCGTCTGCATTTATGCTTGATGGAGTATCACCTAAACCATAAAAAATTTGATCTATACTATACCAAGCTAATTTTCCTCTTTTATTATTGTAATCTAAATCGCTACTATTACCATTAAATTTATCATCTGTTTCGTTTCTTGGTGTACTTGCTTCATACCAATCTAAGGCAGATAATAAACTAATGGGTATTTGAGAAGCTTCAAAATCATCAATATAAGAAGTTGCAGCACCTGTAACATCTATTCCACTTGGTGTGCCTGGTAATAAGTAAGCCATATCTGCTCTAACAGATAAATTAGAAGGCACATCTGTATCTACAAAAGGTAGTTTGTTTGCTAGTTTTGTAAAATAAGGTACTTCTGTAGAATAATCAATATTAAACCCAAACATAGTATTGTTTATAGGTTCTGACCCAAAATTAATTTTAGCAGTTAAAGGTCTTTCGTTTACATTTAATACAGTTGCACCAACAATTAACTCATCAGAAAATTTATGTTCTATATCAACACCCATAAAGGTTTTTCTTTGTTGATTAAATACAGCATTATTTTCTGTAGATACATTTATAGGTGTATCAGAAGCTTGTAATCCTGGATCTAGAATTTGTACTTTACCCAAAGAATAATCAACCACATAATCTATACCTTCTACTAATTGTCTTCCATTAGCAGTTACTGTTACAGAACCTCTAGGCACATTAAATGCACCAATTGATATACCTCCTGAACTTTCTGATTTAAAGTAACCTTTTAAATAATACTTGTCTTTGGTTTGAAAGTTGTTTTTAATGTTTGTTTTGGTATTTAAATATAACTCTTTAAAAAGGTATTCACTGTCTACAGTTTCATCTAAACCAATATCACTAGAATTACTGGTATCTAAAACCAAATCATTACCAAAAGGTTCAGGTTCTGGAAAAATAACATAACCGTTTTCAGAGATTACTGTTATACCTTCTAGATAATCAAAATAACCATCTGCAGTTCTATATTGACTTTGATCTAATTGATCTAATTGAAAAACTTGAATTAATGGTAGAGTAGCTATGTTAGCCGTATTTGCATTTTGTAAAACATTGGATGCTATACCTGTATCATCATCTCTATATTGAATCTCGAAACGAAAACCATCTTGCTCTAAAGGATATGCACCTAAAGCATAAACGTTTTTCATCATTAAACGCCAAGTAGGAAAAGATTCTGTTTCTCCTGTAGTTGTATTTTCACGATTGGTTTTTAAAATTTCTGAGCGTAATAATTTAACAGCTAAATTATCTGGAGATTGTATACCATCATTAGAAAATTCACCAACTTTAAACGATTTTTCAGTAGTTCCGTTTACAGAACCAGCAACAGTATATTCGTAAGCAACTGCTAAAACTTCACCATCATTTAATCTTCTATTTAAAGAGATATAACCTAATTGAGAATTTAAAGTGTACTCGCTAGTACTTAATTTTCTAGCATTTTCTAGCATTGAATAATCTGTACCAGAAGTCATGTTAAAATTACTACTTAAGGTGTTTTCTACATCAGAAACATCTCTTATACCTGCTAAAACAGCATCAGTATAAATATTATTGGCATTATTTTGAGGTAAATATAATTGTTGACCACTTGCATTAATACTAATAGGGCTAGTAGAGTTTGTGACATTACCAGAATCTGCTACCAAATTACTATAAAAATCATTATTTGCATTTGGGTTGTCTGTTTCACCAAGATCAGCAAGAGCAACAATACTTCTAAAATCTTCTGTTGTAGCAGTTCTATTAGTAATCCAAACTTCTATTCTTGTAATATTAACTTGGCTACTAATTAATGGATATTGTTTAAGAGAATTGGCATAATTATCAATAAAAAATTGCGATAAGAAAAAGTGTCTGTCATTATCATAATCTGTGGCCAATAATTCAAATTCTTCTATAGAAGCACCAGCTTCTGAAACAACAGTTTTACTTTCTGAGTTTTGTTGAGAAAAAACTGCAGTAACACTTGTTTTACCAAATTGCAATTGTGCTTTTACACCAAATAGACTTTGTGCTCCGTTTATTAAAGAGTTTTTTATTGGCATTGCAATGTTACCAGCTTCAATCCCCTGAATTATATCATCTTCAGTAGGTGAATAATCAATTTTCACTAAGTTCTGAAAATCGAAAGTAGATTGTGTGTCATAATTTGCAGTAAACTCTAAACGTTCACCAACTTTTGCACGAATACTTGCATTTATTTGTTGATCAAAATCGAAAGTAAAACTACTTCTGTTTTCTTCGGATATTTGTGGGTTTTCTGTATTTTGATATATAGCACCTAGTTTTAAATTCAGATTACCAGTTGGTGTTACTTTTACAGTGTTACCACCAAAAATAGATTCGAAAAACTTAGAATTTACGTAATATTCTGGCAGTAAATCTTTTTGTGCAGCTGCAGCACCTTTTTTCTTACTATTGGTAGCACTTACTTTGTCTTTAAAGTACTGCAACATATCTCTTTTTAAACGATATTGTGCGTATTCTCTTTGTGTTAAAAAAATAGGAGTTTTGGTATAATAATCACCAATTTTCTCAATAATTACGTATTTATTTAATGCTTTATCAAAAATGACTTCCTTTTCTGCTAAATCATCTAAGAAAAGACCTCCTTTTTGGGTGTTGTTAAAATCGTATCTAAGGTTTAAAGTGTCTTTTTTTACTTCTGATGAATCTTTACTTTGTGTAGTTTGTGCGTATACTGATAAATTTACCGAAAAAGTAAAAAGAACTATTGCAATTATTTTTTTTAATAAATTAACCAATTGACTATAAGTTTTTTAAAGCTAGTTTTATGATTTTTTCTACTGATGCATCAGGGTTTTCTTTTAAAACAGCGTTTACAACTTTATCAGATTGTTTTTTATGAAAACCTAAAACTTCTAAAGCAGATAACGCTTCACCTTTGTTCGTATTGCTTGTGTTAACAGAAACTTCATCAATATCAAACGTTTTTAAAATTTTATCTTTTAAGTCTACAATAACTCTTTGTGCTGTTTTTGCACCAATACCTTTTACAGATTGTATTAGAGCTACATTTTCTGATGCAATTGCATTTTGTATTTCTTCGGATGTCATAGAAGAACACATTGTTCTTGCAATACTTGGCCCAACACCAGAAACTGAAATTAATAGTTTAAAAACTTCTCTCTCAGTTTTGTTGATGAATCCGAAAAGCGTGTGAGCATCTTCTCTAATAGACAAATGAGTGTATAAAACCACATTTTCATCTGCTGGTAAACTAGAAAAAGTATTTAAAGAAATATGTAATAAATACCCAACTCCATTACAATCTACAACAACTTCTGTTGGGTTTTTTTCTACTAATCTTCCTCTTACTTGTGTAATCATAGTTTTTTTCTTGGCTCTAAAGTACTATTTTTTATTCTTTTCTCTCTGCTGTGCATCAACACAAGCTAAAGCAGCCATATTTACCATTTCATCTACACTAGAACCTAGTTGTAAAATGTGTACTGCTTTATTTAAACCTAAGATTACTGGTCCAATAGATTCAGCACCTTCTACTTGTTTTAATAATTTATATGTTATGTTCGCAGACTCTAAATTAGGAAAAATTAAAATATTAACTTTTTTACCATTTAATTTAGAAAAAGGAAACTCTTTGGCTAACATTTCTGGATTTAATGCAAAATCTGCCTGAATTTCTCCATCTACAACAGCGTTTGGGAAATGACGATGAATATAAGAAACAGCTTCTCTAATTTTTTTAGAAGTTTCTGTGTTCGAAGATCCAAAGTTAGAGAAAGACAACATTGCAACATTAGGTTTCATACCAAACATCTTTGCTAGATTAGATGTCATTTGCGATATTTTCACCAAATCTTTAGCACTTGGATTAATATTTATGGTAGTATCTGCCAAAAAGATTGGGCCTTGCTTAGTTAACATTAAGTTACATGCAGCTACTTTAGAGATACCTTTATCTTTTTCAATAAGTTCTAAAATTGGCTTAACAACAGTTGGATAAGGTCTAGAATAACCCGTAATTAAGGCATCTGCTTCGTTTTCATTAACCATCATTGCTGCAAAATAATTACGCTCTCGCATTAATTTTTTTGCTTCATTTAATGTTCTTCCTTTACGTTGTCTTGTTTTCCAGTAAGCTTCTGCAAAACGATTTATTCTTTCTTTTTCTTGGTCTGTTTTTGGGTCTAAGATTGGCACATCACCAGTAAAACCAATTTCTTCTTTTAAAGCAAGAATTACATCTTTTCTACCTAATAAAATAGGGTCTCCTAATTTTTCTTCATGTACTCTTTGTGCAGCTTTAAGAACATCTAAATGGTCTGCTTCTGCAAACACAATACGTTTACGATTGCTTTTTGCTCTATTGTGTATTAAACGTATTTCTTTACTACCAGAACCAGAACGTTCCATTAATTCTTCTCTGTATCTATCCCAATCTGTAATAGGTTCTAAAGCAACTCCAGAATCCATAGCAGCTTTTGCAATTGCTGGTGGAATTTCGTAAATTAATCTAGGGTCAAAAGGTTTAGGTATAATATATTCTTCACCAAAAGCTAAACTAACCTCATCATAAACAATATTTACTTGTTCAGGAACTGTTTTTTTAGCCAAATCAGCTAATGCATGTACAGCAGCCATTTTCATTTCTTCATTAATTTTAGTTGCTCTAACATCTAAAGCACCTCTAAAAATAAATGGAAAGCCAAGTACATTATTTACTTGGTTAGGATGGTCTGATCTACCAGTTGCCATAATAATATCATCTCTAGTAGCAATTGCTAATTCGTACTCAATTTCTGGAGTAGGGTTTGCCATTGCAAAAACAATTGGTTTTTTTGCCATAGATAAAAGCATTTCTGGGGTCACAACATTCCCCATAGATAAACCAATAAAAACATCTGCATTTTGCATGGCTTCTTCTAAAGTATTCAAATCTTGTGAGGTTGCAAATTCTGCTTTTTGTGATGTTAAATTGTCTCTATCTTGCCTGATAACACCTTTGCTATCGCACATGATAATGTTTTCTCTTTTTGCACCAAGTTTTAGGTACAAACGAGTACAAGAAATTGCAGCAGCTCCAGCACCATTTACTACCATTTTAATTTTAGAAATATCTTTTTTTGTTATTTCTATGGCATTTTTTAGTGCAGCAGCAGAGATAATTGCAGTTCCATGTTGGTCATCATGCATTACAGGAATGTCTAATTCCTCTTTTAATCTTCTTTCTATCTCAAAAGCTTCTGGTGCTTTTATATCTTCTAAATTAATTCCACCAAAAGTTGGTGCAATTGCTTTTACAGTTTCTACAAATTTATCTACATCAGTAGCGTCTACTTCAATATCAAAAACATCAATATCTGCAAAGATTTTAAACAGTAAACCTTTACCTTCCATTACAGGTTTAGAAGCTTCAGGGCCAATATTACCTAAACCTAAAACTGCAGTTCCGTTAGAAATTACAGCAACTAAATTCCCTTTAGAAGTATATTTATATACGTTATTTTTATCTTTTTCAATTTCTAAACAAGGTTCTGCAACACCAGGCGAATATGCTAATGTTAAATCGTGTTGAGTTGCATATTTTTTAGTAGGTACCACTGCTATTTTACCTGGTTTTGGTTTTGCGTGGTACAGTAAAGCTTCGTGTCGTTTTCTAGAATCGCTCATGAATTTTTTATATTTCTAAGTAGTTCACAAATATAGGCTTTTCATATAAAGAGCAAAGTATTTTTAACTTTTTAGACGATCTAATTTTGTTGTAAATTATTCCATTTGATACGTAACTAAACATCAAATTTTATCAATTTAAAAGTACAGGCAACTTTTGGTATTGTTATTGTGTCTTATTTTTAAGAAATTATTGTAAGTTGTTTAACAAATTTTAAAGATTTGCTTAGGCAAGAAACTTTAAGTTTGTGAAAATCAACCAAAACTAAACTATGAAAAAAACATTACTACCATTTCTGTTATTGATTTCATTAATAGCAGTAGCTCAAGTAAAAGGAAAAATTACAGATGCTAAAAACGAACCACTTTCTTTTGTTAGTATTTATTTAGATAAAACTACAAAAGGTACAACTTCTAATGATAATGGAGACTATTTTTTAGAAACCAATAAGTTAGGAAAACAAGTTGTCGTTTTTCAGTTTTTAGGATATAAAACATTAAAAAAAGAAGTAAATATTACTTCTTTTCCTTTTGAGTTAAATGTAAAACTCGAACAAGAAAATATTCAATTAGATGAAATTTCTATCTCTACCAAAGAAAATCCTGCAGATAGAATTATTAGAAATGTAATAGCTAATAAAGATAAAAATACAGATAAATATGCAAATTATACTGCTAAATTTTATTCTAGAGGATTAACCAGAATTAAAGATTTACCGAAGAAATTTCTTGGGCAAGAAATGGGAGATTTAGGTGGAGGATTAGACTCTACAAGAAGTGGAATTGTTTATTTATCAGAAACTTTTTCTAATATATCGTTTCAGAAAAAACCAAAGAAGTTTAAAGAAATAATAACGGCTTCTAAGGTTTCTGGAGAGGATAATGGAGTAAGTTTTAATAGAGCAGAAGAATCTGATATTAATTTATATGATAATAGCATAGAGGTTTTTAACAATTTAATTTCGCCTATTTCTACGAATGCTTTTAGTTATTATCGTTATAAGTTAGAAGGTACTTTTTACGATAAAAATGGCAAACTCATCAACAAAATAAAATTAATACCAAAACGTAAAAACGATCGTGTTTTTGAAGGTTCTATTTATGTTGTAGAAGATGATTGGGCCTTGTATGGTTCAGATTTAACAACTACAGGAGTTCAAGTAAATTTGCCTTTTGTAAATTCTTTAGGTGTAAAACAAAGCTATAATTATTCTGATAAAGTTGATGCTTGGGTTCTAGTAACGCAGACTATAGCTTTTGATATTAAGTTTTTAGGGTTTAAGCCTCAAGGAAAATTTTCTTATGTGTATTCTGATTATAACTTTAATCCTAGTTTTAATGAGAATACATTTACAAACGAAGTTTTGTCATTTAAAGAAAATGCCACAAAAAAAGATTCTGTTTTTTGGAACACTTTAAGACCTGTGCCTTTGACCAAAGAAGAGTCTCAAGATTATGCTTTAAAAGATAGTATAAAAGTAGTTCGTAAATCAGAGAAGTTTTTAGATTCTTTAGATAATAGATCTAATAAATTTAAATTATTATCTCCAATAACTGGTTATAGTTATAGAGATACTTACGAAAAATGGTCTTTGTCTTTTAGTGGTTTAATAAACGATTTTGGTTTTAACACGGTTCAGGGATTTAAGACTTCTTTAGGAGCAAGTTATTATAAAAGGTTAAATGATGAAGGAAAATGGTGGAGTGTAGGTTTTGATGTAGATTATGGTTTTTCTGATAAAAGAGCTAGACCTACTTTTTATTTTAGTAAAAAATGGAATAATTTTTCTAGACCTAGAATGTACATTACAGGAGGTGTTATAACAGCTCAATTTAATAGAAGAAATGCAGTTAAACCATTAGATAATTTTGTGTTATCTTTATTTAGAAGACAAAATGTACTTAAGATTTATGAAAAAGAATTTGCAAGAATTGGTTTTTCCGAAGAAATTAAAAACGGTGTGTTTTTCTCGTCTTCTTTAGAATATGCGAATAGAAAACCACTTTTTAATACTACCAATTATTCGTTTGTATCCGAAGAAAAATACCAACCTTATACTTCTAATAATCCTTTAGAACCAGGTAATTTCACAAGTTCTGTTTTTACAGCACATAAAATTGCAACATTAAATATGGGGTTAAGATTTGTATTTGGTCAAAAATATTTAACCTATCCAGATAGTAAGTTTAATATTGGAAATGAAAAATATCCTACACTAAGTTTAAATTATAGAAAAACATTTGCAGCTGATAATACTGAATTTAATTCAGATGTTTTAATTGCTACTTTAAGACAAGATGTAAATACAGGTAATTATGGTGAGTTGTTTTATAAAATTAGAGCAGGTGCTTTCTTAAAAAAGAAGGATATTCCGTTTATGGATAATTTACAAGTTGTAGGGAATGAAATGTTTTTTGTAACGGATGTTAACAGAAAAAATAATTTTGGTTTGTTAGATTATTATCAATATTACACAAATGATAAATATGCAGAAGCGCATATAGAGCATAATTTTAAAGGCGCTATTTTAGGTAGAATTCCGTTGATAAATAAATTGAACTTTCATTTAATAGGTAGTGCAAAAACAATGTTTATGTCTGATGCTAAACCTTACTCAGAATATGCTGTTGGATTAGATAATATTGGTTTTGGTAAATGGCGTTTGTTACGAGTTGATTATGTGAAATCTGTAAATGGTGGTAATCGAAAAAGTGGATGGTTGTTTGGTTTAAATATGTCTTTCTAATCATTTATCTTTGTTGATTATGAAAATAAAAACACTTTTTTTCGGAATTACATCAGATTTGGTGAGTGCATCAGAATTACAAATTGAGGTTGATGAAAATTCATCCGTAGAAAAATTTAAATCTGTTTTAAAGGATGAGTTTTCTGCTTTAATAAATATTAATTCTTATGCAATTGCTGTAAATGAAGAATATGCAGAAAATGAAACTCTTTTAAAAGTAGGTGATGTTGTTGCTGTAATTCCGCCAGTAAGTGGAGGTTAAAATCTTGTAATAGATTTTTTATCTTAAATACTTTTTATCAACATAAAAAGTACCAAAAGGGATAACTGAGCAAAGTAAAACAATACCTAACGTTTTGCTGTTCCAGTTCATTTCTTTTTTAATTACAATAGCTAAAACTATATAAAGCATAAAAAGTAATCCATGAGGCATGCCTAACATTTTTACATAAGTATCATCACCTTGAAGATATTTAATAGGTGTTGCAATAAATAATAAAAGTAGGTAAGATATTCCTTCTAAAAAACTAATAATTCTAAATATACTTTTCATTTTGATGTTCTAAAAATAATAAAGTACAAAGATACATTATGAATGATTACTTTTGTTAAACTATGCAGAGAACTTCGATAAAAATTACATCAGAAAAATTAGATTTACAAGAATGTTACCATTTTGTAGAAGATGATTCTTGTGGAGGAATATCAGCATTCGTAGGTACTGTAAGAAATGATACGCAAGGTAAAGAAGTAAAACAACTCGATTTTTCTACTTACAAACCAATGGCGATTAAAGAAATGCAAAAAATTGCAGATTTAGCTTTAGAGAAATTCGAAATTAAAAAAATAGCCATTCATCATGCAGAAGGTATGTTACAAATTGGTGCAATTCCTGTTATTATTACAGTTTCATCAAAACATAGAAAAGCTGCATTTTTAGCTTGTGAATTTGCAATAGATACTTTAAAAGAAACTGTGCCAATCTGGAAAAAAGAATATTTTTCTGATGGCGAAGTTTGGGTAAATGCGCATCCTTAGTATTCAGTATTCAGTATTCAGTATTCAGTATTCAGTATTCAGTATTCAGTGTTCAGTGTTCAGTGTTTTGGTGTGGTAAAAAGAGTTGTTTTTTTCTTTGATTTTCGACTTTAAATTTATTTTTGCTAACTGCTAACTGCTAACTGCTAACTGCTAACTGCTAACTGCTAACTGCTAACTGCTAACTGCTAACTGCTAACTGCTAACTGCTAACTGCTAACTGCTAACTGCTAACTGCTAACCCTTAACAGTTCTCCTGCTTTGCAGCCATAAATAAAATTGTAATCCAAATAAAATGGCGCCTGCTAATAAATGTGTAGCTTGTGTGCCTAAAGGGAATTCAGCATAATACATTAAAATACCAGTTAAGGTTTCTAAGAATAGTAAAAAGATAATCCAATTAACTAATTTATAGCCTAACTTTTTTATTTGATTGATGTAAAACATCCCAAAGTTTACTAGCAAAATAGCAATAGTAAAAGATCTATGAAAGTAAAATTTAAAACTTGGCTCCATTAAACTATAATTCTTGTTCTCGAAACCAAAAAGTTTTACTTGCTCATCAATAAACTGCCTAACTTGTGTGCCCATTGCAATTTGTATCAAAGAGAAAATTACAGAAACAATTAATAGTTTATTAAAAGTTGAGTTGTAATTATAAGTTTTTTTGTCAGAAAGAATAAATTTTAACTTTAGTAAAATGGCAATGATAATTAAGCCAATTACCATGTGAATTGTAATAATTGCGGGAGTTAAATTAGTGTCTACCACTGTTTTTCCTAACCAAGCCTCAAAAAGCATTAAAAAGAAAGCTGCAAAAGATAGGTAAGTAATTGTTTTGTTTTCTTTCCAGAATTTTGTGGCTCCATAAATTAAAAATAGAAATACAAAACCAGCTAAAACAGAGGTTAATCTATTGATGTATTCTGTCCAAGAGTGATATTTATTAAACTTATTATAATCGTGTTTGGTGTATTTAGCCCAATTATTTGCGTTAAATTCAGAAGATGTTTTTAAATCATTTTCAGCAACAAATAAAACCTCATCTTTAATAATGATAAATCCTTTTTTAAATTCAGTATTTGGTTTCCAAGTAATTTGTTCTTCAGAAGTTGGTGGTATGTAATAACCAAAACATTTTGGCCAATCAGGGCAACCCATTCCAGAGCCTGTCATTCTAACTACAGAACCAGCTAAAAAAATAAGATAAAGAGATATTATAGAAATTTGAACAATTTTAGGAAATCTTGTTTTCATCAAAATAAAAAGTTTTTGCAAAAATAAGGCAAAAAAAAGTCGCTTAAAATAAATTAAGCGACTTGTGTCTTATGTAAAAAAATTCTAAATAATATAATTAGATAACTCTAACGTCTACTGCGTTTAAACCTTTTCTACCTTCTTTCAGGTCAAATTCTACTGCATCACCTTCTCTAATTTCGTCAATTAATCCTGATACGTGTACAAAATACTCTGTTTTTGAACCGTCTTCAATTACAAATCCAAATCCTTTAGATTCGTTGAAGAATTTTACTGTTCCGTTTTTCACTTTGATATATAATAAATGTTAATAATACTACAAATATAAGATTATATGTAGTAAGTTTTACAATTCTTTGCTTTAAATAATTATCAATAAGATTATTTAGAATATATTTTTATTTTGATGATTCTTTTTTGATGTAAAAAGTTCAAATAAAAAATCATTTTAAGAATGTCAGCAATAGTAGGCTTTAGAAAGCTTTTTGTATTTTAAGTATCTGTAAATCAGTGTTTAGTATTTTTAAAAAAATCACATAAAATATGTTAAAAGTTTCTTTTTGTTAAAAACTTCAAGGGTTTTGTGAATAAGTAGGGCTTTCTTTTTTTAGTAAAAAATCCAATCTTTGTAGAGGTCGTTCTTAACGATTAAATAACATTCATAAACACTCAAATTTTTCACAATAATGTCTAAACAAGAGCCAATTTTACAACCAAATAACAATCGATTTGTTATTTTTCCTATTCAACATAACGATTTATGGGAATGGTATAAAAAACAACAAGCTTGTTTTTGGACAGCTGAAGAAATCGATCTACATTCAGATATTGTAGATTGGACTACAAAGTTAACTGATGATGAGCGTTATTTTATTAAACACATCTTAGCATTTTTTGCAGCATCAGATGGAATTGTAAATGAAAATTTAGCAGAAAACTTTGTAAATGAAGTACAATATTCTGAAGCTAAGTTTTTCTACGGATTTCAAATAATGATGGAAAATATACACTCAGAAACCTATTCTTTATTAATTGATACTTATGTAAAAGACGAAGTAGAAAAAGATCAATTATTTAGAGCTATCGAAGTTTTTCCTGCCATTAAGAAAAAAGCAGATTGGGCTTTAAAATGGATCGAATCAGATTCTTTTGCAGAGCGTTTAATTGCGTTTGCAGCAGTAGAAGGTATTTTCTTTTCAGGTGCATTTTGTTCAATTTTTTGGTTAAAGAAAAGAGGTTTATTGCCAGGTTTAACGTTTTCTAACGAGTTAATTTCTAGAGATGAAGGTATGCATTGTGATTTTGCAGTGCATTTACATAATAACCATATGGTTAACAGAGTAGCACCAGAACGTATAAAAGAAATTATTGTAGATGCTTTAAATATTGAAAGAGAATTTGTGACAGAGTCATTACCAGTAAGTTTAATTGGTATGAATGCGCGTTTAATGACACAATACTTAGAATTTGTAACGGATAGATTGTTGTTAGAATTCGGATGTGAAAAAGTGTATGATGCTACAAATCCTTTCGATTTTATGGAAATGATTTCTTTAGAAGGAAAAACAAATTTCTTCGAAAAAAGAGTGTCAGAATATCAAAAAGCTGGTGTAAAATCTGGTGGAACTGGAAGTATCAGTTTCGATTCAGATTTTTAAGATTTAAAGAATCTTTTCTATCAGTAAATAATAAATACTTAAATAAGTATATCATAAAAAAGAGCCTTCCAAAATTTGGAGTTTTTGTTGGCTGTAATAACTAGTGAATAATCGTAAATAATTAAATCGTAAATCTAAATTATGTTTGTATTAAAAAGAGATGGCAAGAGAGAGCCAGTTATGTTTGACAAGATCACAGCTAGAGTTAAAAAGATGTGTTATGGCTTAAACAAAATTGTTGACCCAGTTAAAGTAGCAATGCGTGTTATAGAAGGTCTTTATGATGGAGTAACAACTTCAGAATTAGATAACTTAGCTGCAGAAACTGCTGCAACAATGACAACTGCTCACCCAGATTATGCAAGATTAGCTGCAAGAATTGCTGTTTCTAACTTACATAAAAATACAAAGAAATCTTTTTCTGATACTATGGATGATTTATATTTCTATGTAAATCCACGTACAGAAAAAAAAGCACCTTTATTGGCAGATGATGTCTATAAAATTATTCAAGACAATAAAGAAAAATTAGATTCTACGATTATCTACAACAGAGATTTTAATTACGATTATTTTGGTTTTAAAACATTAGAGCGTTCTTACTTATTAAAGTTAAATGGCCAGATTGCAGAACGTCCACAACATATGTTAATGCGTGTTTCTATAGGTATTCATAAAAATGATATTGATGAAGCAATTGCTACTTACGAGTTAATGAGTAAAAAATATTTTACACACGCTACACCAACTCTTTTTAATTCTGGTACTCCAAAACCACAAATGTCTTCTTGTTTTTTATTACAAATGCAAGATGATAGTATAGAAGGTATTTACGATACATTAAAACAAACCGCTAAAATTTCTCAATCTGCAGGTGGTATAGGTTTGTCTTTACATAATATTAGAGCTACAGGTAGTTATATTGCTGGTACAAATGGTACTTCTAATGGTATTGTACCAATGTTACGTGTTTTTAACGATACTGCACGTTACGTAGATCAAGGAGGAGGTAAGCGTAAAGGGTCTTTTGCAATGTATTTAGAACCTTGGCATGCAGATATTTTCGATTTTTTAGATTTAAAGAAAAACCATGGTAAAGAAGAAATGCGTGCAAGAGATTTATTCTATGCCATGTGGATTTCAGATTTATTTATGGAGCGTGTGCAAAATGATGCAGACTGGACCTTAATGTGTCCTCATGAATGTCCGCATTTATTTGATACTTATGGTGAAGAATTTGAACGTTTGTACACAAGTTACGAGGCTGCAGGTAAAGGAAGAAAAACCATTAAAGCTCGTGAATTATGGGAGAAAATCTTAGAATCTCAAATTGAGACAGGTACACCATATATGTTGTATAAAGATGCAGCAAACAGAAAATCTAATCAGAAAAATTTAGGTACAATTCGTTCATCAAACTTATGTACAGAAATTATGGAGTACACTGCAAAAGATGAAGTTGCTGTATGTAACTTGGCTTCAATTGCATTGCCAATGTTTGTTTCTGAAAGAGAAAATGGCGAAAAATACTTTAATCATAAAAAATTATACGATGTTACCAAAAAAGTAACTCGTAATTTAGATACTGTTATTGATGCAAACTTTTATCCTGTAAAAGAAGCAGAAAATTCTAACTTTAGGCACAGACCAGTAGGTTTAGGTATACAAGGTTTAGCAGATACATTTATCAATTTACGTTTGCCTTTTACAAGTGAAGAAGCAAAAAAACTGAATCAAGATATTTTTGAAACAATGTATTTTGCAGCTGTAACATCATCTATGGAAATTGCAAAAGCAAAAGAACCATATTCTACATTTAAAGGATCTCCAATGTCAGAAGGAGAATTCCAGTTTAATATGTGGGGAGTTAAAGATGATGAATTAAGTGGAAATTGGGATTGGGATAAATTACGTAAAAACGTAATGAAACATGGAGTTAGAAACTCGTTATTAGTTGCACCAATGCCAACAGCATCTACATCTCAAATATTAGGAAACAATGAAGCTTTTGAGCCTTATACTTCTAATATTTATACAAGAAGAGTTTTATCTGGTGAGTTTATTGTAGTAAACAAACATTTACTAGAAGATTTAGTTGAATTAGGTTTGTGGGATAATGATATGAAAGAAAGCATTATGCGTGCAAATGGTTCTATACAGCATATAGAAGAGATTCCTGCAGAATTAAGAGAATTGTACAAAACTGTTTGGGAAATGAGTATGAAAGATATTATTGATATGGCACGTCATAGAGGTTATTTCATTGATCAATCTCAGTCTTTAAACTTGTTTATGAAAGATCCAGATTATGGTAAATTAACATCAATGCATTTCTATGCTTGGAAATCTGGCTTAAAAACAGGAATGTATTATTTAAGAACAAAATCTGCAGTAAATGCAATACAGTTTACAGTTTCTAAAGAAAAGAAAAAAGAAGAAATAGAAAAACCAATGAGTGCTGCAGAATTTAAAGCAATGGTAGACGCTTCTAGAAATGCAGAGCCAGATGATTGCGAAATGTGTGGTTCTTAAAATTAGAAAATAAAGGAAAAGAGAAGTCTAAAAAGGCTTCTCTTTATTATGAATTATTAAAACATTTTATTTGAGAAAAAAATAATAAGCATAGAAAAAGCGATACTGGAAATATCGCTTCTTGGTGTAATTTTTAAATTTTTTGCTTTCGAGGGCTTAAATTTAGTTAATTAAAATAGAATATTGAGACTGCTCAATCTCCCATTTGTTTTTCAAAACTACAAATTAGGATTCTTTTTGCCAAGTTATTTTTCTAAATTTTATAAAAAGTCAAAATAAGGGTTATGGCCTTATTTTATGCTTGATAACAGACTTATTAACAATAATAATTAATAATTAATAATTTAAAATTAAGAATATAATGGAATATTTTATATCAATAAATCAATTTGTGGATTTCTCAAAAGGGACTGACTCAAAAAAGAAAAGAATAATTAGGCAGCAAAAAGAACCTAATAAGTTCATGATATCTTTATATCAAACACCTAGAGCAAGCATTAAAAAATCACTTTCTAATAATGGGGATAACAAGCCTATTATTGAAGGTCTTAAAAGACTTAAGGATAAAGTACCTGTAAAGCCTAGACAAGTTTTAAATAAAACTATTTCAATTGAAGCTATTCAGAGGTATATGAAAATAAAAATACCTAAAATATTAAAAAGTCATAAACTTGATATTATAAAAAAACCAGAAATAAAATCAATATTCGTGGAGGGTGTTGAAATTTTGATTTCTCCAGATGTGATTTTTACTATGGTTTACAATAATGAAAAATATATTGGAGGTATAAAAATTCATATATCTAAAAGAAATATATTTGAATTAGAAGATTCGAAAAAAGTTTCTTTTTTAATAGAAAAATATTTAAAAGTTATTGAGGATAAATATCAAGCAAAAGTTTTACCAGAATTATGTTTTTCTTTAGATGTTTTTGATGGAAGAATGATTGATGCTCCAAAAAATAAATTATTCTATATAGAAAATATTAAGGAAACTGCGAGGGAAATTAAATCCTTTTGGAAAACAGCATAATTATTTAGAATAAAAAGAGAAGTAGAAATACTTCTCTTTTTTTGTATTTTCGAAAAATGAAAAAAATAATATATTTAATTGTTTTTTTGTCTTTTTATTCTTGTAAAAAAAATGATGAAAAACAAAACGATATCATCATCGAAAAAGAAAATAGTATTAATTTAAATCAAATAAATTTTGATAACTATTTGTTTAATACTCTTAACAATCAGCAAGAAAAAATTGAATTAGAAAAAGGTAAAAAATATATTTTAGATTTTTGGTATTTAGAATGTCCACCTTGTGTAAAACAACATCAAGAAATTAAAGAGCATCAAAATTTACTTGCTAAAAATAACATAGAAGTTATTGGTGTTTCTATTGATAGGAACCTTGAAAATTGGATAAGTTATATCAATAAACATCAATATAATTGGAAAAATTATAATCAATATTCTCAAGAAAATGAAATTAAAACGGATTATAAAATCAAACTTTTTCCAACTTATTTATATATAAATGATGAAGGAGTAATCTTAAAGAAGTTAAATTCTTTTCAAGAATTAATTACTTCATTAGAATTAGTAAGTGAAAATAAATAAAATAAAATGTTGAACTTAAATTATGAGTTCTGCATTAGTAAATCAAGAAATAAATGAATTGGGAACAACTCCTTTCTTTAAAACGTTTTGGTGATACACAAAAACGACCAAGAATAGCACAAGATGAAACACGCTTAGGGTTTGATGTAGATTTTGATAGAATCATATTTTCATCAGCATTTAGAAGTTTACAAGATAAAACACAGGTAATACCATTATCAGAAACCGATTTTGTACACACACGTTTAACACATAGTTTAGAAGTTTCTGTTGTTGGTAGAACTTTGGGTAGAAGAGTTGGTAAAGTGTTGTTAGAACGTCATCCAAATTTGGTGAATTTAGGTTATACTTTTAATGATTTTGGAGCAATTGTAGCAGCTGCATCAGTAACTCATGATATTGGAAATCCACCTTTTGGGCATTCAGGAGAAAAAGCTATTGGCGAGTATTTTAAAACAGGAAATGGTGCTAAATACAAAGACCAATTATCAGCAAAAGAGTATCAAGATTTAATAGATTTTGAGGGCAATGCAAACGGATTTAAAATTCTTACAGAATCTAGAGAAGGTATTTCTGGTGGTTTACGTTTAAGTTATGCAACATTGGGCGCGTTTTTAAAATATCCAAAAGAAAGTTTACCTAAAAAACCAACAAGTCATATAGTTGATAAAAAGTATGGTTTTTTTCAATCAGAAAAAAATGAGTTTTTAGATGTGGTGCAAGAATTAGGAATGAAACCTAAATCGTTAGAAAATAACTCTTTTTACAGACATCCTTTAGCATATTTAGTAGAAGCCGCAGACGATATTTGTTACACTATTATCGATTTTGAAGATGGTATAAACCTTGGTTTAATTGATGAAGATTATGCTTTAGAGTATATGATTAAGCTAGTAAAAGATACTATTGATAGTAAAAAATACCATTCTTTACAACACAAAAAAGATAGGGTAAGTTATTTAAGAGCATTGGCAATTGGTGTTTTAATTAATGAAGCTGTAGCCATATTTTTAGCAAATGAAGAAGCTATTTTAAGTGGGTCTTTTGAAAAATCTTTACTTGATAAATGCAAATACGAAGCACAAATAAACGATATTATTAAAATTAGTATCGATAAAATTTATAAAAGCAATGAGGTTGTAGAAAAAGAAGTTGCAGGTTATAAAATAATTGCAGATTTATTAAATGTTTTTGTTAATGCCTTAAATAATAAGTTTGATGGTAATCAATCTAATTTTGACAAATTGGTACTTAATTTAATGCCTAAAGAATATCAATTAGAAAGTGAGTGTTTATATGGTAGAATAATGCAGGTTTGTAGCTATGTTTCAAGAATGTCAGACAGTTATGCAATTAGAATGCACAAAAAATTAACAGGTAATATTATTTAATTATTATAGTTTATTAACGAAACGTTAAAATTTAACATAATTATTAATCAATTATAGTTAAATTAGTGGTTCTATATTTAAAATTTTAACACTTATGAGAAAAAAAGTACTTGGTTTACTAGCTTTAGTTTTGGTTGCTTTTGTTGGTATAGTTTTATTATCTGATAAAAATGAAGCTAATAATGAAGTAGCATCTTTAAAAAAGATAAAAAAGAAAAAGAAAACCATAGAAGAGAAAATGCTTTATGCAAAAGAAAGAGAGTTGTATGAGTTAGGGTTTCAAATCAATCCAACAACTGGTAAAATTCCTTTAGAAGAGAAAGAGCAAGAATACAATACTGCTTATAAATTATTAAATACAAAATCTAAAAGTAGTGCTACAGGTAGAAGTTTTATCTCTAGAGGTCCTTCTAATTTAGGAGGAAGAACAAGAGCTTTAAGAATAGATGTTTCAGATCCTACAGGAAATACAATTATTGCTGGTGGAGTAAGTAGTGGTGTTTTTAGAACTACTGATGGTGGTGCAAACTGGACCAAAGTTTCAAATAACGATGAAATACATAATGTTACAGCAATTGCGCAAGATACAAGAGTAGATTCTCAAAATATATGGTACTATGCAACAGGAGAATGGTCTGGAAATAGTGCGTCATTAGGTTCTGCATATAGAGGTCAAGGTGTTTGGAAATCTATTGATAGTGGTCTTAATTGGTCTCAAATTTCTTTAACAAATTCAGTTCATGAAGCTTTTGATTCTTATTTCGATTATGTAAATGCTTTAGAAGTAAGTCCTATTAATGGAGAATTATTTATTGCAGCTACAGGTAAAATTTATAGATATGATGGTACAACTATGAATGTTGAACTAGAGATGGCAGATGATGCTACAGGTTGGACAGATGTTAAAATTGCAAGTAATGGTAGAGTTTTTGCAGCTATAGAAGGTACATCTAAAACAGCAGGTGTTACAACTTCTCCAACAGGAAATGGTTCTTGGACTCTTTTAGCAAGAAATGGTAATCCAACAGGTTGGTCTGCTGCAGGCAGAATAACTTTAGCTGTTGCACCTAGTAATAATGATGTTTTTTATGCATTATATAATAATGGAAAAACATCTGATGCTTCTTCAGATACTTATGAAATAGAAGCAGATTTATGGAAATACGATTTATCAACTTCTACTTGGACAAATTACTCAGATAAATTACCAGATGAATCTGGAGGGAACTCAGAAGGTAATGACCCTTTTGCTATTCAAGGAGGATATGATTTAGTAGTTTCTGTTAAACCAGATAATGAGAATTTTGTTGTTGTTGGTGGTACAAATCCATATAAAATTGAAAATATTACTACAGATGTTATGTTTTCAAGAATTGGAGGTTATGTAAATAATTTAAGTTATGGTACATATAGTGTTGGTGGTACAAATCATCATCCAGATATACACCAATTAGTTTTCGACCCTCAAGATCCAACAACTCTTTACAGTGGTACAGATGGTGGAATTCATAAAGCATTAGTTACAGTACCAAGTATAGCTTGGACAAGCTTAAATAATAACTATCAAACATATCAATATTATCATGTTGCTATGGATCCACAATCTGGGAAAGATATTGTTTTAGGTGGTGCACAAGATAATGGAACTACTGTTGGTGGTTTAGATTATGCTAGTTCAGCAATTACTGATAAATCAACAATGGTTAGTATGGCTGGTGGAGATGGAGTTGCTGTTGGAATTGGTAGAAATAGTAATGCACTTAGATATTATTTAGGTTTTCAAAACGGAACAATTTATCAAAGGAAAAATGGATTTTTAGAAATAACTCCAGATGATTCTTCTAGTCAGTTTGTTACTTATTTTTATTTAGATCCAGATAATAATGAAACATTATATTATGCAGGTCAATCTAGTTTATTTGTAACCAATGATGCAGAAAATATAACTAGTGAAACTTGGACTAATTTAGGAACTTTACCAAGTACTAACGAGTTTATTAGAACTATAGCAACTACAAGAGGTAC
Organism: Polaribacter sp. Asnod6-C07; assembly: GCF_045063625.1. Taxonomy (NCBI): domain Bacteria; kingdom Pseudomonadati; phylum Bacteroidota; class Flavobacteriia; order Flavobacteriales; family Flavobacteriaceae; genus Polaribacter; species Polaribacter sp. Asnod6-C07. Next base: position 2,058,928 of record NZ_JBEFOF010000005.1, read on the forward strand.
ATATAATGCTGCAACAAGTCACATTTATATTGGTGGTCAAAGTGGTGGAATTTTTAGAGTGTCAGATCCTCAAAATGTAACATCTATTTCTACTTCAGCTGTAAATATAACTCCAGCTTCAGCAAGTAAGGCAAGTGGGTCAATTGTGAGTGATATTGCTATTCACCCTACAAATCCAGATATTGTATTAGCAGTTTATTCAAACTACGGAATTAATAATATATACCTAACAACAAACGCAACTGCTGCATCTCCAACTTGGGATTTGGTAGAAAGAAATTTAGATGTTCATTCAATAAGATCTGCAGCAATTACACAAGTAGGTTCAGAAATAACATACTTTGTAGGTACAGCAAAAGGATTATATAGTTCTACAGATCCAACAAGTATAGATTGGGCTATTGAAGGAGCTAACGATTTAGGTTTAGCTATTATTAGTTCATTAGTTTATCGTCCTTCAGATAATAAATTATTAATTGGTACTCATGGAAATGGTATGTACGAAACTACTATAGAAGAAACACTTTCTGTTAGTTCTTTTAATGATGATTTAAAATTATCAATATATCCTAACCCTGTTGCAATTAATGTTTTCTTAAAGAGTAGTTTAATAGATTCAAATGATGATGTTACCTATGAAATTTATAATTTAATTGGTAAATCTGTAAAAAAAGGACAACTTAAAGATGCTCAAATTAATGTAGAAAATTTAACTGTAGGTGCTTATATTTTGAATATAAAATCAAAAGATTTAAAGCAGTCTGTTAAATTTATTAAAGAATAAAAATATGATAAAGAAGTTCTACAGCTTTCTTTTAATGTTTATTTTCCTTTTTGGATGCGCTAGTAGTAATATGAAATTAGAAGATAAACCTTTAGTAGAAATTAAAGAAGCCTACTTTTCTAAATATTCATCAGGAATAAAAGGAGGTGGAGCTGGTTTTAATGTTCATATTTCTATAAGTGATAAATTAGAACAGGATAAAAAACTTTCAGGTATTTATTTTAAAGAAAAATATGCCAATTTAAAGTTTAATGAACCTAATATTTATACAGCTTTTATAAGAACAAAAAAGCCAGAAGATACAAATTTAGACGCTATTAATAGTTCTATAAAAGATGATAAAACTAAAGAGGTTTTAAAAGATGATTTTCCTTTTCAATTAAAATCAAATGAAGCAGTTTTGGTTTATATGATAAAAGAAAAAAAGAAATATTTTAAAGTTCTTTTAGAAAAAAAAGATATTGGTATACCACAATAATATATAAATTAAAAAGACGCAGAAATGCGTCTTTTTTTGTTTTATATCAATCTAGAAAACACTTCTGATAAAGTTCTTGAATCTAGTCCGTTTTTTAATAGTAATCTTTCTTTAGAACCTTGCTCAATAAAATTATCAGGTATACCTAAAATTTTAATTTTATTTTGATAATAATTTTCAGCAGCAAATTCTAAAATAGAAGAACCAAAACCACCTTTTAAAACTCCATCTTCAATAGTAACTATGGTTTGATGTTTTTTTAAAATGGTATGCAATAAATTTTCATCCAAAGGTTTTATGAAACGCAGATCATAATGAGCAATTAAAGAAATTGAGTTTTCATTATTTATTTTTTTTTCTGATAAAACAATGGCTTTAGAAACATTTTCTGCAATTGTACCAACACTCAAAATAGCAATAGTTTTACCATTTTTTAAACAAATACCTTTACCAATATCAATTCTTTGAAAAGGTTTTTGCCAATCAATAATATTACCTAAACCTCTAGGATAACGAATAGCTATCGGATTTTTTAAACCTAATTGAGCCGTATATAAAATATTGCGCAATTCAATTTCGTTTCTTGGAGCAAAAATAATTAGGTTTGGTATACATCTTAAATATGCCAAATCAAAAACACCATGATGTGTAGCACCATCTTCGCCAACTAAACCAGCTCTATCTAAACAAAAAATTACGGGTAAATTTTGCAAAGCCACATCATGAATAACTTGATCGTAAGCACGTTGTAAAAAAGTGGAATAAATATTACAAAAAGGCACTAAACCTTGTGTAGCCATTCCTGCAGCTAAAGTAACAGCATGTTGTTCTGCAATACCAACATCAAAAGTTCGGTTAGGAAACTTTTTTAACATTAAGTTTAAAGAACTACCAGTTAACATTGCTGGTGTAATTGCTACAATTTTATCATTTTTTTCTGCGAGTTCAACAATGGTTTTACCAAATACATCTTGATACTTTGTATATAAACTAGCTTCTTTCTTTAAACGCTCCCCAGAAATTTTATCAAATTTACCAGGTGCATGATAGGTTATTTGATCTTCTTCAGCCTTTTGTAAACCTTTACCTTTGGTAGTGATAATGTGTAAAAATTTTGGGCCTTTTACAGATTTTAATCGTTCTAATTCAGTTAATAGTTTTGGTAAATTATGACCATCAATAGGTCCAGAATAATTAAAATTTAATGCTTTTATAATATTATTTTGAGCAGCTAATTTTCTATCGGATTTTACCTTAGTTAAATACTCTTTTAAAGCACCAACAGCAGGATCAATCCCAATAGCATTATCATTTAAAATGATGAGTAAATTTGCTTTAGAAACTCCTGCATGATTCAACGCTTCAAAAGCCATTCCGCTTGCAATAGAAGCATCACCAATTACAGCAATATGTTGTTTTTCTTTTTCTCCTTTTAAGTTCGATGCAATTGCCATTCCTAAAGCTGCAGAAATAGAAGTAGAAGAATGACCAACACCAAATGCATCAAATTTACTTTCTTTTCTTGACGGAAAACCAGAAATACCACCAAATTGTCTGTTGGTATGAAAAACGTCTTTTCTTCCAGTTAAAATTTTATGTCCATACGCTTGATGACCAACATCCCAAACTAATAAATCATTAGGTGTATCAAACAAATAATGCAAAGCAATTGTTAATTCTACAACACCTAAACTTGCACCCAAATGGCCTTCTTTAGTTGATACAATATCAATAATAAATTCCCTTAAATTTTTAGCTAATTCAGGTAATTGATTAGGATTTAATTTTCTTAAATCAGAAGGATTTGATATGTTGTCCAACAAATTTTTTGACATTCTACAAAAATACAATAATCCTTTTTTGTAATATTGATTTTTATTTTCTTAAAATTATGATACAACCTTTTGATGATACTTTTTTTATGAGAAAAGCCTATCAAGAAGCAGAAATTGCTTTTGATAAAGGCGAGGTTCCTGTTGGTGCAGTTATTGTTTTAAAGAATAAAATAATTGCAAGAGCACATAATTTAACAGAGACTTTAAATGATGTAACAGCACACGCAGAAATGCAAGCATTTACTGCAGCTGCAGATTTTTTAGGTGGTAAATATTTAAAAGATTGTATTTTGTATGTAACTTTAGAGCCTTGCCAAATGTGTGCAGGTGCAAGTTATTGGGCACAAATAAGTAAAATTGTCTATGGCGCTTCTGAACCTGAAAGAGGTTTTGTAAATTTAAAAACTACTTTACATCCGAAGACAAAAGTTGTATCAGGAATTTTAGAAAACGAATGTTCTCAAATTTTAAAACGATTTTTTATAGAAAAACGTAATCTAAATTAAAAGCAAACTGTTAAATATTTAACAAACTCTTCTTAAAAAATTTGTAGTGTAATTTGTTTTAATCAACTTTAGGGTTAATTCAAATTTAATCAAACATTACAAATGAAAAATTTCATCTTGTTTTTTGTGTTTTTATTGACTGTTTCAATAAGTTTTGCACAAGAAACTCCAAAACCCAATTACAGAGCTGCAGCTAAATATTCGCCTAAAAATTTAGCAAAAATGGTACATTCAACCAGTGTAAATCCTCATTGGTTAAAAAAAGGAAACCGTTTTTGGTATTCTTACAAAACATCAGAAGGTTCTAATTATTATTTAGTTGATTTAGACAGAAAAACTAAAAAAACACTTTTTGATAACATAAAAATGGCAAAATGGTTAACAGAAATTACCAAAGATCCTTACGATGCAAAACATTTACCACGTTTCAGTTTTAAATTTAACGAAGCAGAAAATGCCATCCGTTTTTATGTAACTTCTACAGAAGAAGTAGAGGTTATAGAAGAAAAAAAAGAGGTTAAAAAAGATTCTACATCAACCAAAAAAGGTAAAAAAGCAAAGCCTAAAAAACCTAAAATGGAAAAGAAAGTTTACCATTTAGAATACAAATTAGGTAGTAATAGTTTAACCATTTTAGATAATAAAAAGAAAGAAAAAGAACCTTGGAAACGTTGGGCAAATATTGCTCCAGATAGTTCTATCGTTTTGTACTCTAAAAATTACAATTTGTATTGGATGGATAAAGTAAACTTTAAAAAGTTTATTAAAGATGAAAAAGACAGTACTGTTGTAGAAAATCAATGGACAAAAGATGGTGAAAAAAACTATGGTTATGGTAGAGGTGGTAGAGGACGAGATAATGAAGATATAGAAAAAAATAAAGATAAAAGAAATGGAGTTGGAGGTATGTGGTCTCACGATTCTAAAAAGTTCGTTTTTCAAAAATCAGACTCTAGACATATTAAAGATTTATGGGTAATTAACTCTACAGGTAAAAAAAGACCAACGTTAGAAACGTACAAATATCACATGCCAGGAGAACAAGAATATTACAAATCAGAATTATTAATTTTTGATATTCCTACAAAAACACATGTAAGAGTTCCATTAGATACTATTAAACAACAAAGTATTTCTGTTTTTAGAGCGCCAAGAAAACAATCTGAAAGAGATGACGATTTTAGACCTTCTTTACTTTTATCTAAAAAAGGGAAAGTATATTTTAGTGTAATATCTAGAGATCGTAAAAAATACGATATTAATGTTGCTGATATTAATACTGGAGAATATAAAACCTTAATCGAAGAGCGTTTTAATACATATATAGAATCTAAACCTTTGGTTTTATTTAATAATGAAACAGAAATGTTGCATTGGGCAGAACGTGATGGTTGGGCACATTTTTATTTGTATGATGCCAATGGTAATTTAAAAAACCAAGTTACAAATGGCGATTATCATGTGTCTAATTTTGAGGGTTTAAACGAAAAAACTAGAACTTTATATTTTTCCGCAAATGGAGTAAATAAAGAACAAGATCCTTATTATGCTCATACTTATAGTATCAATTTAAATGGTACAGGATTAAAGACTTTAAATCCTGGTGATTTTACTGCAAGAACAAGTATGTCTGATTCTAATCAATACTTTGTAAGTAATTTTTCTAGAGTTAATACAGTGCCAAAATCGGAAGTTAGAGATGCTAATGGAAGTAAAGTTATGGATTTAGAAACAGCAGATTTATCGCAATTATTTGCATCAGGATATAAATTTCCAGAACCTTTTAAAGTAAAAGCAGATGATGGAATTACAGATATTTACGGAGTAATGTACAAACCTTTTGATATGGATTCTACCAAAGTTTATCCGCTTTTAGAATATGTGTATCCTGGCCCACAAACAGAAGCAGTAAATAAATCTTTTTCTTTTAGAATGGATAGAGTTGATAGAATGGCGCAAGTTGGTTTTATTGTAATTACGTTAGGAAACAGAGGTGGACATCCAGACAGATCTAAATGGTATCATAATTATGGTTATGGTAATTTGCGTGATTATGGTTTGGCTGATAAAAAATATGTTGCGCAACAATTGGCAAATAAACATAAGTTTATCGACATTGAAAAAGTAGGAATTTACGGTCATTCTGGAGGTGGATTTATGTCTACAGCTGCAATGTTAGTATATCCAGATTTTTTTAAAGCAGCAGTTTCATCAGCAGGAAATCATGATAATAATGTGTACAATTCTTGGTGGAGTGAAACGCATCATGGTGTAAAAGAAGAGATTGATGAGAAAGGAAAAAGTTCTTATAAATATAAAATTGATGTAAATCAATCTTTAGCAAAAAATTTAAAAGGACATTTAATGTTGATTCATGGAGATATGGATAATAACGTAAATCCTGCAGGAACCATAAGAATGGCAAACGAATTAATTAAAGCAAATAAACGTTTTAAATATATGATTATGCCAGGACAAAGACATGGTTTTGGTAATATGACAGAATATTCTTTCTGGTTAAGAGCAGATCATTTTAGTAAATATTTACTGGGAGAAGAAAACACAAGTGCAGACTTTATGTTTATGAATTTAGACAAACCAATGAATAGATAATTTTTTAGAATGTCTGTTCGAGCGAAGTCGAGAACTAATTAATAGAATTAAAATTAACCAAAAACTCCGAATGAAAATTCGGAGTTTTTTTTGGTTGAATTTAAAAGTTCTCGATACAATTTCTCTTCCTTTGTCAGAAAAACCACTCGAACTAACAATTAGATTTCTTTAAAGTTTTTAGTCTGTAATATCGAATGATTTTGCTTTTTTGCAAAATTGTATCGAGCTGTTTTTAATCTTGTTGATACTCTAAAATATCTGCAGGCTGGCATTCTAAAGCTTTACAAATTGCCTCTAAAGTAGAAAACCGAATCGCTTTTGCTTTACCAGATTTTAAAACGGATAAATTTGCGGTAGTAATGCCAATTATTTCTGCCAATTCTTTACTGCGCATTTTGCGTTTGGCAAGCATTACGTCTAAGTTTACAATGATTGCCATATTATATTGTTAAATCGTTTTCTTGTTTTTGATGTTTTGCAATTTTAAATATTTCACTTAAAACTAAAAAGAATAAGCCTAAACATATAATTACTAAATGTTGATTCAAACCGAATTCTAAAGTTGTTTTTTGCTCAAAATAAATTTTACTAATCATCGAAACTGAGAGAGAAATAATTCCGGAAACAGATAATAAATTTCCTGTTTTTTTGAATGATTTTATAACTGTTTCTTCAAATATTTTTATTCTTATAAAGTAGTTTAATACTTTTCTAAAAAAATATAAAGCTGTAATAATTAGTAAATAATTTAGTGCTGAAATAACCAATAATGTTTTTGATAATAAACTATCATTATTAAAATTTACTGAATTTATTTTGATATTTACCTCACTTAAATCAACAAAGAAAATCGCAATAGAAAAACCAAAAATCATTAGTATAATTGGCATAGAAAATATCCAAAATAAATCTACAATTGCTTTTAAAATATTAATTTTTCTCATAGTTTTAAATTGTTAAATCGTTTTCTTGTTTTATAATATTTCCGTTTTTAATTAATGAAGAAATTATTAATACAAAAAGAGAGATCATGTATAAGTACATTCTTTTTGCAATGTTAGTTCCAAGAGCGTAACCCAAGTTATAAGAATTGGATTCTTTAGAGCTAACAGTACTATCTAAAAACGAATGGTCTATAGTTGTTTGTACAATGATAAGAATTGATGTGAAAACTATAATACCTTTTCCTATAGCATGTAATTGATTTGCGTTTTTGTTAGTGAAAACCTTGTTATCAATGAGGTTTTGAGCTATTCTTATCAAATTAAACAACTGATATATTAAATAAATTAAGCTGGCTAAAATAAAAATACTTACTATCCAGAGTAAAGATTGGTTAATATCTTCAGGATACTCTATTCCAAATATTTTATTTAGTTTTTTATCGTTATTACTAATTAAATATAGATTCTGTATTTGTTTAAAAGTAAGATAGATAAGTCTTATTAAAAATATAAGCGATAGCCATTTTAAAATGTTCGATTGTGTTTTCATTGTTTTTTAAATTGTTAAATCGTTTTCTTGTTGAATAGTGTTTCCTTTTTTTATCAAATCTTGATAGAAGTATAAAAAGAATGCAACAACTAAATGAATAAATACAAAAAAATGAGGCTCATCAAATTTTAAATATCCTAAAGAAAAGTAACGATACAAAATGCCAACAAAGCCAATAATTACAGGGATAAAGTTTAATTTGAAAAAAAGATTAAGCTGCTTTACAGCATGTTTATCAAATGTATTTTCAGAAATAAATATTTTGAAAAATTTTTGTAATGTATAAAAATAAATAGCATAAAAAATCATTGTTCCCCACATTAAAATAATGGTATAGTTGATCCAGAATTCAACACCAATATTTTTAATTTTAGCAAAATCTAAACCTTCTCTTTTAACAATTTCTACAAAAGGAATATCCCAATTAAAATAATATTCTAAAAAAGAGGATAATGAAAGAGGTATCAGAATTAAAGTAAATAAAAGAAAACCCCAGAAAGTTATTTTAGAAATTAAATAGGCAATTTTTTTCATAACATTTTATAGTATTTGATATCACAAATATATAAAAATTATCGAAAAACAATAATAAAATACTAAATAAAGGTAATTTACACTTTTTTAATGACACTTGTTACAATTCCCCAGATCATAAAATCATTCTCTTCTGTAATGTTTATAATTGGGTAATTAGGGTTTTCTGGTTGCAACCAAACTTCATTTTTTTCTACACGAAGTCTTTTTACGGTAAACTCGCCATCTAAAAAACAAACCGCAATTTTATTGTTGGCAGGTTCTAAACTTCTATCAATAACTAATAAATCGTTATCGTCTAAACCAGCATCAATCATAGATTGACCTTTTACTTTGGCAAAAAAAGTAGCGTCTTTGTTTTGAATTAATTCATCATCTAAAGAAATTCGAGTTTCTCTAAAATCGTCTGCAGGCGAAGGAAATCCAGCAGAAATGCCAACATCAACCAAAACAGCTCCATTACCAGATGAAGCTTTTGGTGTAAAAAAAGTAAGATTTTTAGTTCCCATCATAAGTAGTTGCAAATTATAACTTTTCTTGAAATGTTTTAGATATTATTTTAGAATTAAAAAAAGTTGTGAATTTTAAGTTATTAAATTGTTCTCGATACAATTTTTCGTGCCTCAAAATCACTCGAACTGACATATTAGAATTAAGAAAGGTAAAAATAAAATAGGTAATTAAAATACTGTTTTACAATTATTACAAATGTGTCTTGTTTTTTCAAAAAAGGGAAACAACATATAAAACACATTTTTTCTTTGTGCAGGTGCAACTAAAATTCGAGTAGAATCACAGTTAGGGCAAAAAATATCATTTCCATTTTTATCTTTTTGATACGTTCTAATTTCATTGTAAATAGTAGCTGCTTTATCAAAATCGTTTTTATGAACCAACAATTTTACGCCACCAATTGCATTGCTAACCAAAGGATCAGTATCTATCGTTTTTTCGTCCATTAGTAAGGTTTTTAAACCTTCTGAATCTAATTTAGATTTGGTAACATGTGCTTCTGTAGAATAATCAAAAACGGCTAAAATTTTATAATTATCATTCATAAAAAACTTATTTAGTGGCTTTTACAATTAAAATATCATTAATATTTGTTGTAAATTTAGGTGATAATCTTTCTTGACGCATTTTCCAAGTGCGTTTTAAATCTTGATTTCCTAATTTAATTTTGTCTGCTTTAAATTTACGATTTAAATGATCAATAGCAGACATTAAAGGTTTGTGTTTAGGATTTTCTTCTGAAAATAAGTTCAACTGAAAATTATCATTGGGCACTAAACCAGTAACAATTACACCTGCTCTTTTGTATTTAATTCCGGGTTTAAAAATACTTTTTACAGCCTCAACAGCAGCTTTAGAAATGGTTAATGTAGAGTCTGTTGGATACGAAAAAAACACGGTTTTACTCTCTCTGTGTTGTGGTTCATTTTTTTGATGACGGTTGCTAGAAAGCTGCACAATTAACATATGACAGCTCGATTCTTGATTACGCAATTTTTCTGCACAACTTGCAGCAAACGTAGAAATACGTTCTTTAAGATTATTGATATCAGAATACGTGTATTCGAAACTACGAGTTGTGGCAATCATTTTTTTTGATGAAACTTCTTCTAACGGAATTTTAGAAATGCCTTGTAAATCTTTTTGCAAACGCCATTCTACAATAGAAAAATTCTTTAAAACCCAATCGCTTGGTAATTGTGTAAAATCATACGCAGTTGTACAACCTTTTGCTTGCAATCTGTTTTTTAAGCGTCTTCCAATTCCCCAAACATTGCCAATTTTTGTCCATTTTAAGGCTTTAATTCTGTTTTCTTCGCAATCAATAACGCAAATTCCTTTAGATTGTTTTAAGTTAGAACGTGCAATTTTATTGGCAACTTTACTCAATGCTTTGGTTGGCGCAATTCCTACACAAGTTGGTATGCCTGTCCATTTTAAAACTCTACTTCTAATTTTTGTTGCATATTCTTGTAGATCATAATTATCAAAACCTTGTAATTGTAAAAAAGATTCATCAATAGAATACACTTCTATATCTGGAGAAAAATCGCCCAGAATATTCATTACTCTTGCACTCATATCTCCATACAAAGGATAATTAGAAGACAAAACTGTAATGTTTTTTTCTTTGCAAAACTGTTCCCATTTAAAAATTGGAGCGCCAAATGGGAGTTCTAATTTCTTAGCTTCATCACTCATAGAAATTACACAACCATCATTATTACTTAAAATAGCAACAGGTTTGTTTTGCAAGTTTGGGTTAAAAACTCGCTCGCAAGAAGCATAAAAATTATTACAATCTACAAGTGCAAACATGGTATAAAAATACCTAAAAATAGCAGACAAAATTACGTTGTTAATATCTTAATTTGTAAAAGAAGCAGAATATTATCAATCTAACTTAAAGACAGATTTTTATAAGCACTTTTTAATTTCTGAATAACAATTTCGATTTCATTTTCATTTAAATGCCCAAATCCAAAGCGAATTGCACAAGTGGTTTTATTCTGATATAATATAGTTTTGGGTAAAAATAAATTGTTTTTTTCGGCTTCTTCTGCCAATTTAACTAAAGGTATGGTTGGGTTAAACGTTAACCAAATTGCTAAACCACCTTCAGGAATTTTCCAAGCTGCAATTTTATCAAAATGTTTCAATAATAATTGATTTAAATAATCTCTTCTTTTTTTATAGATAACAATATTTTTTTGCATTAATCTGTAAATTTCTCCTTCATTAATTAATTCTGATAGCATTTGTTGCTGAATTAAATCTCCTTGTTCGTCTAATAAATACAAGTAATTTTTAGCTTCTGATATTAAATTTTCTGGTGCAATTACAAATCCGGTTTGAAAACTAGGAAACAAAGATTGCCCTAATTTACCTAAGTAAATAACCATCCCATTTTCATCAGAATTTGTCATTGGTAAAACAGGAGAATTATCAAATTGAAAATCAAAATCAAAATCATCTTCAATAATGGCAAAACCAAATTCTTTGGCCAATTTTAGTAATGCAGTTCTACGTGTTGCGCTTAAGGTAACTGTGGTTGGGTAATCTCTGTGCGCACAAAGATAAACACATCTAATACTGTTTTTTATAAAGTTTTTTCTGATAAATTCAACATCTAAACCATCATCATCAGTAGGAATTGTAATTAGTTGAGCTCCTACTTGCTGAAATATCATATTAGAAGCATAATTGCTTAAATCGCCAACCAAAACAACATCATTTTTTTGAATTAAAAGTTGAGAAACAATGTACAAACTCATTTCTGTACTTCTGGTACTAATTATATTTTTAGGGCCTACATGTAATCCTCTTGTGGCATTTAAATAATTACACAGTTGTGTTTGGAACATAGAAAGTGACGCTTCTTGAGGTCTGTTCCATTTTTGAATTAAAGTTTTACGTTTCATAGCTGCACTATACCATCTTGTAAATTGATTTACAGGATGTAAACGCAAATCTGGTTTACCATCATTTATAGAATATTTAGCTTCTGTTAATTGCACAGTAGATGCCAAATGAAACGATTTTTGAAATTCGAAACCAGTAGTTTTGGCTAAATTTTGATGATTGATAAATTCAGTTTTTCTGTTTTTATCAGTGAATCTCACTTTTTTAGTAGATACAAAAGTGCCTTTATTAGGTTTAATATCTACCCAACCTTGAGAGGCTAACTCATCATAAATAGCGACAGCAGTATTTCTATGAATTTGTAATGTTTTTGCAAGAGCTCTAGTGCCTGGTAATTTTGTTTTTTTTAGGATGATGTTCCTCTGAAACAAGTGTACAAATGCTTGCGCAACTTGTATGTAAACAGCTTGTGTTTTAGATTTATCAAAATTGACGTTTTTCTGAATTATTGTTAAAAGTGGACTATCTCTCATTTAAAAACCGGACTATTTTAAGCGGTTATAAAGTTACGTTTTTTGCAGTCTATTTAAATCACTATTTATGAAAATTAAAATTACGTTAGTAATTCTTGGATTGTTATCCGTTTTACAAGTAAAATCACAAGAAAAAGTTATAAAAAGAGATACTTTAAAAGAGGTTGTTATTACATCAACAAGAATAGATTTACCTTTTAAAGCAAATTCTAGAACTATAAATGTTATTTCATCTCAAGACATTAAAAATAGTGCAGCTACCAATGTTGCAGATGTATTACAACAAGTTGCAGGTGTAGATATTAGAAGAAGAGGTACTGCTGGTAGCCAAGCAGATTTATACATTAGAGGTGGTGGTTTCGATCAAACTTTACTATTAATTGATGGTATTAAAATGGATGATTCTCAAACAGGGCATCATACATTAAATGCGGCTTTACCAATAGAAGTTATTGAAAGAATAGAAGTAATAAAAGGACCTGCAGCAAGAGTTTTTGGTCAGAATGCATTTACGGGTGCTATAAATATTGTTACTAAAAAGAAATTGAATAATGTTGCTTCTGTAAATGTAGAAACAGGTTCTTTTGGGCAATTAAATGGTTCTGTAACTGTGGGTAAAGAATTTGAAAACTCATCAATAATAGCACACGTTGGTGCATTAACATCAGATGGTTATAGAGAAAATTCAGATTATAACAATTACAATTATTTCTTAAAAGGAGTTTTTAATAAAAAGCGCCAACCAATAGAGGTTTTGGCTACTTTTTTCGATAAAAAATTCGGAGCAGAAAACTTTTATACCACTAACGAAACGTTTCACGAATACGAAGAAACTCAGAATAGTGTAATTGGTGTTTCTACTACTTTTAAATCAGAAAAATTAAAAATTACACCAAGAGTGTATTGGAGAAGAGGTCAAGATATTTTCTTGTTAAGAAGAGACGATCCTAGTTTTTACAGAAACTTGCACATCACGAATAAAGTAGGTGTAGAAACAAATGCAGCTTACACATCTAATGCAGGTGTTACTGGTTTTGGAATCGATGTTTCTAGAGTTTCTATTAGCAGTAATAATTTAGGTGATAGAAATAGAACAATGGCTAATTTGTTTTTAGAACATCGTTTTAGTTTGGCTGATGATAAATTAGACATTACTCCAGGTATTGCAGTTACGTATTTTTCTGATTTTAAATTCCATGCTTTTCCAGGATTAGATTTAGGGTTTCAAATATCAGATAAAGTAAAAGCTTACGGAAATATTGGTTATACGTATAGAATACCAACTTACACAGATTTATTTTATAGTGATCCTGTAACTGTGGGTAACGAAAATTTGGAGCCAGAAGAAGCCTTTGCGCAAGAAATTGGTTTTAAATTTAATGATGCTAAATTCTCTGCTTCAGTTGCTTTCTTTAATAGAGATTCTGATAATTTGATAGATTATGTAAGAGAAAATACAGATAATAGTGCATTTACAGCAACAAACATTGCAGAAGTAAATACCAAAGGTTTTGAATTAGATGCAGGTTATAATTTTAAAATAGGTAGTTATACTCAAACTATTTCTACAAACTATACTTTTTTAGAGGATGATATTTTAGATCAAAATAAAGATTTATCTCGTTATTCTTTAAACACATTAAGACATCAATTTACAACACGTTTTACAAGTAAATTGTTTAAAAATTTGCGTCAGAATATTATTTACAAACATGCAGAACGTACAGTTGGTACTTCTTATAATGTTTGGGATGCATCTATTATTGTTGATGTAAATAAGATTAATTTTACAATTACAGCTAATAATATTTTTAATGTAGATTATATAGAATCTGGTTTTGTACCAATGCCACCAAGCAACGTTTTATTTGGATTGAGATACAATTTTTAAGGAATCTAAAATTCCCGTTTTTTTACTTTAAGCCTTGATAAAATTTTTTATCAGGGCTTTTTTTTGATCTATTATTGTAACAAAATATATTTTTTATCTACTAATATAATACAATCACTTTTTTATTTTTTCAAGAATATAAATTGATCTTTTTTGCCGAAGATAAAGTCAATTTATAAACGCAAAAAGCAGTATATTTATTCACTTTAAAAATTAATTTTCTATGATGGAATGGTTTCAAGAATTAGCGTCTTTTCCTAAAACGTATTGGATTATTACAGGAATCTCTACACTTATTTTTCTATTCGTTTTAATCACCACTTTTATTGGTGCAGATGCAGATGATATTGGTGATGTAGATATGGAGGTAGATGCAGACACAGGAGCAAGTTTTCAGTTTTTTACCTTTAAAAATGTAGTGGCCTTTTTTGCTATTTTTGGATGGAGTGGAATAGCGTGTATAGATGCAGGTTACTCAAGATCTACCACAATAATTGTTTCCTTAATTTGTGGTTTGGCAATGATGTTTGTAATGGCAGCAATGTTTTATTACATCAGTAAACTAACTTCTAGTGGCACCTTAAAAATGCAAAATGCTTTAAATTCTATTGGTGAAGTTTATTTAACAGTAGGCGCAAACAGATCTAGAATAGGGAAAGTACAGGTAAAAGTACAGGGAGCTTTAAGAGAATTAGAAGCTTTAACAGATTATAAAGAAGACTTAAAGCAAGGAAATGTTATAAAAGTGATTGAAGTAACAAACAATGGAATATTAATTATAGAACCTCAAAAATAAACTAAAAAAACGATGCTAAATTTAATGATTTTACAAAGTAGCCCATTTGCGGGTTTAGTAGGAATAGGAATTGCAATTCTCTTTATTTTTATATTGATAGTTGCCATGATAAAACGCTACAAAAGATGTCCTTCAGACAGAATTTTGGTAGTATATGGTAAAGTTGGGGGAGGCGAATCTGCCAAATGTATTCATGGTGGAGCTGCATTTATTTTTCCTGTAATACAAGATTATGAGTTTTTAGACTTAACACCAATTTCTATAGAAGTAAATTTGGTAAATGCACTTTCTAAGCAAAATATTCGTGTAAATGTACCTTCTAGATTTACTATTGGGGTTTCTACAGAACCAGGAATTATGCAAAATGCAGCAGAAAGATTGTTAGGTTTAAATCAAGATAACATTCAAGACTTAGCACAAGAAATTATATTTGGGCAGTTGCGTTTGGTGGTTGCATCTATGGATATAGAAGAAATTAACAATGATAGAGATAAGTTTTTAACCAATATTTCTCAAAGTGTAGAAACTGAGTTAAAGAAAGTAGGTTTAAAATTAATCAACGTAAATATTACAGATATTGTAGATGAATCTGGTTATATAGAAGCTTTAGGAAAAGAAGCTGCAGCGCATGCAATTAATGCTGCAAGAAAATCTGTAGCAGAGAAAAATAGAGATGGTTCTATTGGAGAGGCAGATGCTGTACAAGATGAAAGGATTAAAGTTTCTGAGTTACAGGCAAAAGCAAAAATTGGGGAAGCAAAAGCAGCTCAAAATGAAAGGACTCAAGTAGCAGCTTCTATGGCAGAAGCAAAAATTGGAGAAGCTAATGCAAATCAGAATGAAAGAGTACAAACCGCAAATGCAATAGCACTAGCTAAAATTGGAGAAGCAGAAGCTCTAAAATCAGAAAGAATTAAAACATCAGAAGCCAATGCACGTGCCATTACTGGAGAAAATACAGCTAAAATTTCTATTGCAGAATCAGATGCTTTAAGAAGAGAAAGAGAAGCAGAGGCAGAAAAACGAGCAATTGCATCAGAAAAAGTGCAAGCAGCAAAAGCTTTAGAAGAAGCATATGCAGCAGAACAAGAAGCAGAAAATGCACGTGCGTCTAGAGATAAAGCTACAAAATATGCAGATATCGTTATTCCTGCAGAAATAGCAAAATCTAAAGTAGAGATTGATGCAGAAGCAGAAGCAGAAAACATAAGAAGAATTGCTAAAGGAGAGGCAGATGCTATTTTCTTAAAAGCAGAAGCAGAGGCAAAAGGTGTATATGAAGTATTAACAAAGCAAGCTGCAGGTTTAGATGAAATTGTAAAAGCTGCAGGTAACGATTCTAAAAACGCAGCTTTATTATTAATTGCAGATAAATTGCCAGAATTAGTTAAAACACAAGCAGAAGCAATTAAAAATATTAAAATTGATAAAGTAACTGTTTGGGAAAATGGAGGAGGAAAAGATGGAAAAACATCAACTTCTAACTTTATTTCTGGTATGTATAAAGCAGTGCCACCTTTACAAGAAATGTTTGATATGGCAGGTATGCAATTGCCAGAATATTTAAAAGGAAAAGAGATAGATACAAAAGAAATTAAAGAATCTACAGATGATGTAATCTCTTAAAAATTAATTCAATCTTAATGAATATCTTTAAAAGTCATGCAATTTAAATTGCGTGACTTTTTTAGATTATTACTTTTCATAACGTTTTCTTAACTTTGCTTTTTAAAATTTTTTAAGCATGAGTTTAAACTTATCTCAAATAGATAGAGTAAAAACAATTACAAAAGAAGACTTTATAAAAAAATATTTTAAACCACAAAAACCTGTGGTTATAGAACAATTTATAGAAGATTGGCCTGCGTATAAAAAATGGAATTTAGACTATATAAAAGAAGTTGCAGGCAATAAAACTGTGCCTTTGTATGATGATAGACCTGTAGATTATAAAGAGGGTTTTAATGAGCCACATGCTAAAATGAAAATGGCAGATTATGTAGATTTATTAAAACGTGAACCTACTAAATATAGAATTTTCCTTTGGAATATCTTAAAAGAAGTACCAGTTTTACAAAAAGATTTTTCTTACCCAGATTTTGGCTTGCGCTTAATGAAAGGATTACCAATGTTGTTTTTTGGAGGAAGAGATTCCTATACTTTTATGCATTATGATATTGATTTAGCTAATATTTTTCATTTTCATTTTGAAGGTGAAAAGAAAGTTATTTTATTCGATCAAAAACAAAATAAACATTTATATAAAATTCCTTATTCTTTAATCACTAGAGAAGATATCGATTTTAATAACCCTGATTTCGATAAATGGCCTAAATTAAAAAATGCTAAAGGTTATGTTACTAAATTAAATCATGGTAATGTTTTATACATGCCAGAAGGTTATTGGCATTACATGAGATACATTACACCTGGTTTTTCGTTGAGTTTAAGAGCAATTGCAAGAAATCCGAAAAATTTAGGAAAAGCTATCTGTAATGTCTTTATAATGCGCTCAATAGATAATGTTATGCGTAGGCTTAGAGGTGAAAAGTGGATAGAATGGAAAAATAAGCAGCCTTTATTAAAGAATCTTTAATAATTAAAAAGGTTCTATTTAATTGTTTGATTTTAAGTATATTCGTTAAGTCTAAACAAATAAAAACTAACCTATGAAAGCTTGCCCAAGATGTAAATCTGAGTCTAGGCACAGATTAAAAAGAAAAGCAGTAGTAAAGATGATTCCAGGTACAAGAAGTTATGGGTGTGATAAGTGTAATACTTATTATACTTGGTTTCCTATTATTAATCGTACTTTAAGAGTTTAACAAAAGGGCCTCGCAAATGCGAGGCTTTTTTGTTTTTATTAATATATTAGGCTAGTAATAAGCTCATCTCAGATTGTAATTCTTTAGCTTTTTTAGCAGCTGCTTCTGCAAAATTTTTATCTTTTGATGCATAAATAATTCCGCGAGAAGAATTAATTAATAAACCAATAGTATCATTTAAACCATATTTACAAACATCTTGTAAATTACCACCTTGTGCACCAACTCCAGGAACTAATAAAAACGAATTGGGTACAATTTTTCTTATTTCTTTAAAATATTCGGCTTTTGTAGCACCAACAACATACATTAAGTTTTCAGAATTTTTCCAGTTTTTAGAAGTTTCTAAAACTTGTTTGTATAATTCATTATCATCAACTTTTTTGGTCTGAAAATCAAAAGCACCTTCGTTAGACGTTAAAGCTAACATAATAGTATGCTTGTCTTTAAAAGCTAAAAAAGGCTCAACAGAATCTTTACCCATATAAGGAGCAACAGTTACAGAATCAAAAGCTAAATCGTTAAAAAAAGCTTTGGCATACATAGTTGAGGTATTGCCAATATCACCACGTTTTGCATCAGCAATTGTAAAAATTTCTGGATAGTTATTATTAATGTAGGCTATCGTTTTTTCTAAAGCTAACCAACCTTTTATTCCGTAAGCCTCATAAAAAGCTGTATTTGGTTTGTAGGCAACACACAAATGATGTGTAGCATCAATAATTGCTTTATTAAACTCAAAAATAGGATCTTCTAAATCTAATAAATGAGTTGGAATTTTGTCTAAATCTACATCTAACCCAATACATAAAAATGATTTTTTTAGATTTATTTGTGATACAAGTTGTGCTGTTGTCATTATTTTTGTTTATCAGTTTACAAAAATACTATTTTAAACTTTTAAGGTTTGTAAGAAAGTAATTTTTTAATGGACAAATTAAATATGAAAAAAATCTTTATTCTATTTGCTGTTTTAATGTTGTTGAGTTGCTCAGAAGATCCAAAACAATTTTCTGAAGAAGCAAACTTAGAAATGTTAATTGGTTTAGATAATTCTAAAATTACTTTAAGAGAAATTTTATATCAACATAAAGAAAAAAAAGTTTTAATAGATGTGTGGGCTTCTTGGTGTAAGGATTGTATTGTTGGTTTCCCGAAAGTAAAAGCTTTGCAAAAAGAATTTCCTGATGTTGTTTATTTATTTTTATCTGTTGATAGAAGTAATCCTTCTTGGAAAAGAGCCATTAAAAAATATAATTTAAAAGGTGTTCATTATAATTTACCAAAAGGACAAAATGAAGGTGATTTCGTCGATTTTATAAACCTTGGTTGGATTCCTAGGTATATGGTTATAGATGAAAAGGGAGAAATTTCTTTATTTAAAGCTACAATTGCATCAGATAAAAAAATAAAAGAGGCTCTTAAAAAATAGTAAAAAATCGTTTTAGTAACTATTTCTAATTCTACTCAATATTTAGGTTTCATTTCTTAAATTTACAAAGTAATAAAAGTATATAATTATGAGACAAAAAATAGTAGCTGGAAATTGGAAAATGAATAATGATAAAAATCAAACTCAAGTACTTATTAATGGTATTAAAGAAGAGATTAAAGATTTAGCATTAGAGAATACAAGAGTTATCATTTCTCCTTCTTTTATAAATTTAGAATCTGCTGTTAAAAATACTGAAGATTCTAAAATAGAAGTTGTTGCACAAAATATGCATCAGGCAAAAAGTGGAGCTTACACAGGTGAGGTTTCTGCAGATATGTTAAAATCAATCAGTATTAAATCTGTTATTTTAGGGCATTCAGAAAGAAGAACTTATTTTGGTGAAACTGATGAATTACTTGCTGAAAAAGTAAATACAGTTTTAGAGAATGATTTAGAAACTATATTTTGTTTTGGTGAATTGTTAGAAGATAGAAAATCTGATAATCACTTTAATGTAGTAGAAAGTCAGTTAAAAAATGCTTTATTTCACTTAGAAGCTAAAGATTGGGCAAGTATTGTTTTAGCTTACGAACCTGTTTGGGCAATTGGTACAGGAGAAACTGCAAGCCCAGAACAAGCACAAGAAATGCATGCTTTTATTAGAAGTATTGTAGAAAAACAATATAATAAAGAAGTTGCAGAAAATGTTTCTATTTTATATGGTGGTAGTGTAAAACCTGCAAATGCAGTAGAAATATTCTCTAAACCAGATGTAGATGGTGGTTTAATTGGTGGTGCAGCTTTAAAAGCATCAGATTTTTCTGCAATTATAAAAGCGATTTAAAAGAACTTAAATTTAAAACTAATAAATTTGCGTCAAGATTTAATTCTTGACGCTTTTTTTATGATGGATAATATATATATAGAATACAATTTTACAGTAATGCCTAAAGAACCAGCTACCGAAATTTTAATTGCTGAATTAGGTAATGTGGGTTTTGAGAGTTTTGTTGAAAATGAAAACGGAGTAACAGCTTACATTCAAAAAGATGAATATTCTGACGATATTTTAAACGATATTTTTGTTTTAAATTCAGATGAATTCCAGATAGAATATCAAAAGAAAGAAGTTGCACAAACCAACTGGAATGCAGAATGGGAAAAGAATTTTACACCTATTCAGGTGGATGAATTAGTGAGTGTAAGAGCTCCTTTTCACGAGAATCCAAACCTTAAATATGATATTGTAATTGAACCAAAAATGAGTTTTGGTACTGGTCATCATGAAACTACACATATGATGATTCAGCATTTATTACAATTAGATTTAGAAAATAAATCTGTTTTAGATATGGGTTGTGGAACAGGAATTTTAGCAATTTTTGCAGAAATGAAAAATGCTAAACCTATTGATGCTATTGATATTGATAATTGGTGTTACGAAAATTCTTTAGAAAACGTACAACGTAATAATTGTACTAATATTTCCGTTTATGAAGGTGATGCATCACTTTTAAATGATAAAAAGTACGATGTTATTATTGCCAATATTAATAGAAATATTTTGTTGATGGATATGAAAATTTATACCAATTGTTTAGATGATAAAGGAGTCTTATTACTGAGTGGTTTTTACAAAGAAGATATACCAATTATAGACAATGAAGTTTCTAAATATAATTTAAAGTTAGAGACATTTATTGAAAGAAATAATTGGGTTGCATTGAAATACAATAAATTGTAATTTTGTTTATATGAGTACAAAAGAAAAAATTAAAGAAGAAGTAGACGTTTTAGAACAAAGAACAAATCAACATGAAATTGTATTGCATAATGATGAGGTTAATACTTTTGATTTTGTAATAGAATCTTTGATAGATATTTGCGACCACACTTTAGAGCAAGCAGAACAGTGTACTATTTTAGTACATTATAAAGGTAAATGTACAGTAAAATCTGGCGAGTATAAAG
The DNA here is from genome assembly GCF_045063625.1 of Polaribacter sp. Asnod6-C07. Lineage (NCBI taxonomy): Bacteria > Pseudomonadati > Bacteroidota > Flavobacteriia > Flavobacteriales > Flavobacteriaceae > Polaribacter > Polaribacter sp. Asnod6-C07. The sequence continues at coordinate 2,079,998 of NZ_JBEFOF010000005.1, forward strand.
ATTTAGAACCTAGATGTTCTAAATTATTACAATTGGGTTTGTCTGCAGAATTGGTATAGGTTTATGGAGAACGTTTTAAAATATTACGAGTTTTCTGAGTTTTTAAAAGATAATTCTTCAGCTTTTTCTGGCAATGAAATAGCATATACTGAATTAAATGCAACACATTTTTTAATTTTCGAAAAAAATAATGAAGCCTATAATTTATATGTTTCTAAATATCAACAAAGAAAAGATATTGGAGTTAAACCCCCAGAAATACTAGAGTTATTGATAGAGAATTACGACAAAAGTATACCAGAACACAGAATAGCGATAAAGCAATATTTAAACTAAAACCTGAGAATTTCTCAGGTTTTTTTGTTTTTATAAAATTAAATGTGACTTATTAAATTTTGTTGTGTCTTATAAATAGAGAACAATAAAAGAAAAAGTAAATAAAGATAGTAGTTAGTTTTTATACTAAGTTTGGTTAGACGAAAAGGCTCTTAACATATGTTAAGAGCCTTTTCTATTTTATACTAAGGGTATAAAACTATTTTGTTATTTCTTTAACTATACCATAGATTAAAGTGTCTTTATTATTTACAACTTCTCTCCATTTTAAAACTTTCATTCTATGAATTTTATTTTCTTTATCAATGTATTCTGGTTTGCTATGTAATTTTTCGCCAGTAACTGAAACTGCAATATCAGCTTCGTAATATTGTTGTGCCATATTTTTATTGAAAGATTCAAAATTGGTTTTACCAATTATGTTATAACGATTATAATCAAAAGAGTGACCAAAACATTCTATAAAAGCTTTATTAACATATTGTAAAATAAATTTGTCTCCTCTTTTTACTTTTTGCCAAACAGGTAAAGGGAAATCCTCATAATCACCATTAAAGATAATCATATTTTGTTTTAAATTATGGCTTTTTTCTTGTAAAGTCGCATATTCAATTTTTACTGTTTGGTTTTCTGATCTTAAAAAATAGGTAGAAACAGTTAAAAATAATAATGATGCATAAGTTATTATTTTATGTTTCTTTTCTAAATTAGAAACATTAAATATAATTTTTTTAGATTTTATGGCTAGTTTACTCATAATGTTGCTGTTTTAGAATTCAAAATAAAATTGCTGCATTTTATTTTGTCATTCTCATTAGAAAGCAAAAATTGAGTACTATAAGTTTTTGTATCCATATTAAGGGGGATTTGGATTGTTAAATACATTTATTATTTATTAGTTTCTGTGTAAGGTAGAATCTCTTTTACCATCCCATAAACTAATGTGTCTTTATTACTTTTAATTTTTCGCCATTTTATAACTTTTAGAGTAATAATATTACCATGTTTGTCTACCACTTTCTCTAAGCCTTCTATTTTTTTTCCTGTTTTAGAAACTGTTATATCATGAACAAAATATTCTTGAGCAATTTTATCAGGAAAAAGTTCAAAATTATTTTTACCTAATAATTCATATTTATCATTATTAAAAATATGACCAAATTCTTTTACATATTCTGGGTTTATATATTGTATAATAAATTCATTGCCTTTTTTTATTTTCTGCCAAACAGGTAAAGGAAAACCTTCGTAATTTCTATTAAACAGAACCATATTGTATTTTAAATTACTACTTTCTTCTTTTAAAATAGCGTAATTAACTTTTACATTTTGGTTTTCAGTTCTCAAAAAATAAGTAGAAACCGTTAAAAATAGCAAAGAAATATAAGTAATTATTTTATGCTTTTTTTCTAGGCTAGAAAACTTAAATAATACCTTTTTAGATCTTATGGCTAACTTTTTCATTCGCTTTTAATTTAGGGGATAATAAAAAAGTTAAACAATTAAAAAATCTATTTTTTGCAAAAATAAATTTAAAATCCAATGATTTTACTACGCTATTTTTATTCTGAATATTGTTTTTAATATCAAAAGCAATAAAATTAGAAAATGTTTCTAAAAACATAAATAGCACAGTTTTAACTGCCCCCAAAAAAATAAAAATAAAAAATTTTGTGTTTGATGTTTTTGTTTCAAAAAAGAATTTTTGGTTAAAAATTTGATTTTCAACCACTTGAAACAAGTTTTCAGTAAAATTAGTTTTTATAATATCCATAATTGGGGGGATTGGATTCTTTTAATAACTAATTATCTATAATTATTACAGATAAATGTACGTTTCAAATATATATAATAATAATAGTTTGTACAAGTTTTTTAATGTTATTAATTCGTTAAATGACATTAAATTATTGATTGTTCAGTGAAATGGAAGTAAAGATTTACGATTGTTAGTGATTTGATGGTTTTGATTAAAATTCAATAATAAATAATAGGACAATTATATAAAAACAATAGAACAGTATTTAAATGTAATTTTACCCTATTTTTCTTTCTTAAAATATTTAAAATTGAGTTTTTCTGAAAATTATAGGCAAATAAAAAACCAGCAATTACTAATGTTATAGTAAACTGCTGGTTTTGTTGTGACCATGCTAGGATTCAAACCTAGAACCTCTTGAGCCGTAATCAAGAGTTAGTGTATTTGTTGACTATCCTTATTTTGCTGTGTTTTTCTTTAAATCCTTTGTTTATAGGGTTTTTGTAGGTTTTTTAAAATTCAATTATCTGTTTGTTACTATTTAATACTATTAAAAGTGTGAAAATAGTGTGAATATATTTATCTTTGTTTCAAATAAATACTATGGCTTATAACATCTCAATTTATCACGAAACAAGGCGAAAAAAAGAAAATGATAAGTTTTCAGTTAAAATAAGGGTGTATAATAAACAGGGTAATATTAAAAAAGTAAGATTCTTTACTACTGATATCGACTTAACGATTGAAGAATTTGATGCTATTTGGATAAATCCAGAAAACAAGAAATTAAGAGGTTCGAATAAGGAAATTGAGTTAAAATTAAAAGCGATTGAAAAAAGAGCAAACGATGAAGCAAAGTCAATGTCTGTTTTTAATTTCTCTACTTTTGAGTCAAAACTATTTCGTAAATCTTCTGATAAAAATAATGTTAAGTATCATTTTAATTTAGTGATTGATAAGAAAAATAAGGATGATAAAATAGGTACAGCAGAAAGTTACAAATACACACTTAATTCTTTAGGTGATTTTAGTAAGAATAAAAAGAAACGAAGTATTGATAAATTATCATTTAGTGAAATTACAGTAGATTGGTTAAAAGAGTATGAAAAGTATATGATTAGTAAGAGTAAAAGCTACACTACTGTTGGAATTTATACAAGAACATTAAGAGTAGTATTTAATAATGCTATTGAGAATAATGATATTGTTGCAGATATTTATCCTTTTGGTAAGAATAAGTATAAAATACCAAGAACAAAAAAAGTAAAAAAAGCTTTAAGCAGTATTCAGCTTAAAGTTTTATTTAACTCAAAAGTATCTAATGAAAAAGAAGAAGAAGCAAAAGATTTTTGGTTTTTTAGTTACGCTTGTAATGGGATGAATTTAAAAGATATGGCTTTACTTGAATATTCAGACATTCAGAATAATAAATTTACTTATTATAGAGCAAAGACTTTTGATAAATCTGCTGAAAAAATCAAAATCACTATTTATTTAACAGATTTCACAAAAAGCATACTTAAGAAATATGGTAATAAAAACAAAAAAGGCTTAGTTTTTAATATTGTTTCTCATAAAGAAGATAGTGAGACTCAATATAAGAAAATCAAAAACTTCAATCGCTATATTAACGACCATATAAAAAGAATAGCCAAAGCAAATGACTTACCATCAGACTGTAGCTTTTATTGGGCAAGACATTCATTTGCAACGAATTCTATAAGAAAAGGAGCGTCGATGGAATTTGTTAGTGAAGCTTTAAATCATAGTGATCTTAATGTTACAAAGAATTATTTTGCGGGTTTTGAAGATGAAGCAAAAGAGGAATTTGCAAATTCTTTACTTGACTTTTAAAATAAAGTTTGTTTTTAGAACTGCATTTAGTACATCTACTACATCATTTAAGAAATAATATTTGTTTTTAGAGGTACATTTAGTAAACCTACTACATCATTTTAAAAAATAATGTTTGTTTTTAGAGCTACATTTAATACACTTACTACATTAATTTTATAAAAAAAATGAAAGAAATACTAATTAATGATGACCTTTTAGAGGAAGTTAGATTAAGTAGAAACACTTGGAAATGGCAAGATAAAAAGGTTGATAGAATTGTAGACATTGGTTATACACATGAATATTTATTAGCGAATCGTACAGTTGATGATGTTATAAAAGAATTTTATAAAAAATCATTTAAAGAAATGTATACAGTTGACGAGTGGCAAGAGTTTATGAGTCTTGATAAAAATAATAAAAGCGATATAACAAACAATTGTTCTTTTTTAATAGAAGGAGCATTACACAATAGATTAAATTTGTGGGCGAAAATAGAAATACTTCTAAAGTGTAGTGTCCAATTTAAACTAAATAATAAATATAAGTATTTTTCAGATTTAAAACCTTATTTCGAAACTTATGCTTGTGGTTTTAAATCAGGTTACAATCAATTTATAAATATTATTGTAAAGCCTCATTCATTATTTGATAATAGTAAAGAAGAAGCCTCTCAGATAATATTTAGATATTTAACCAATGCTCAGTCTAATGACCCTGTAGTGACTTCAAATAAAGGATTTAAATTTAGGGTTGAAAATGGAAATTACGATATATGCAACGACTTTTTAGATGGTTTAAATGAGGGCTGTCTTTATAGAGCTTGGACTATTGTTTTTTCTCAAAGCGAATTGTTTTTACCATTATTTCAAAATTATTTAAATGGAAGTGATAAGGTTAAAATTGAGAATAAAGAATTGAAAAAAGGTGATATTCTTAAAAAGCAAAACAATCTTATTCCTAGAGTTAGTTTACAATATGTGTATGATTTTTTTAGCGTATTAATTGAGCCTAACAAAAAAGGGACATTTTATTTAAATGAACAGAAGCTATTAATTTTTATTGAATCTACTTTTATCAATGAAGATCCAACACTACAGTCTTTTAACGTATCCTTTAACAAAGATAAGAAAGATGTTAAAAGTGTATTTAGAAGGTTTTATGAAAATTGTTTTGATTTAGAATACGACAAGAAAAATTTAAGTAGAAAGTATTTTGACATAATGAATAAAGCTTTTAAAGGTTTTTCGGTCGATAAAGATTTATCAAAATGGCATGAAACCAATAGTGTGATACCAACGAAAAATAAGCCCAAAGGTAAATTATAAGTTCTAAAGGTTAAAATATAGGGTGTAAAGGCTATTCAGTTTATAGAATAGCAACAAACTTATACCATTGCAGTAAACATAAATATATAAACTGTTATGGAAGTACCAACGTTTACACAAACGCAACTAGATGTTGCAGAGATTAAAAGAAGTAATGAAAAAATTTTAGCTAGACTGCAGCAAAGGGAAACACCTATTCTTGAGGATAAAGACCCTAAAGATATAGATGAAGTAGTTCGGATTACTGGATATAAAAAAAAGACTATTTATTTATATTGCCAAAATAAGACAATACCACATTATAAAAAAAATGGTAGGCTTTTCTTCTTTAAAGCAGAAATCATAGACTGGATTCAGTCAGGAAAACAAAAAACGATCAAAGAGATAGAAGCTGAGAATGATGAATTTTTTGCTAGTAAAAATAAAAGGTCGAAGTAATGAGAAAGCATTACAACAACCTTGATAAAATAGAAGCACAATGTAGGGTGTATAACCTACAATTACAAAAATCGTTTAATTGTTTTTTTAATTACAGATTTTCTGTATGAAAGAAGATATGCTAGGTATTGGTATTGAAGAGATACTTAAAGAAGCAGAAACTCTTTTAAATTATGCTGATAGTGATGCTCAAATATTGAAGAGAAATCAAGTAGATAATATTCTAAAAGAGATACTTAAAAATATAGGGCCTGTTGGTTTTAGTACGTATTGTGGTGAAAATAAACTTCATAAAAAGCATTTTTTAGTTTCTTGTATAGAGATATTATTGGAATTGGTAAATAAAGATGATTATAGTCTTTGTAGGAAAAACAAGTTTATTTATTTGTTTAATTCCGAATACTGGGAAGTTATAAGTGAAGTCGATTTTAAAGATTTTTTAGGAGATGTTGCTTTAAAAATGGGGGTCAATAAGTTTGATGCTAAGCACCATCTTTTTAAAGATGATTTGTATAAACAATTTTTATCAGATGCACGTTTAAAAGAGGTTGAAAGTAATAGTACTACTACGCTTGTAAATTTGAATAATGGAACTTTTGAGATTAACTCTAAAAAGCAATTTTTAAGACCATTTAAAAAGTCAGACTTTCTTACTTATCAGTTGCCGTTTGATTATAGCAGTAAAGCAAATGCACCACAGTTTCAAAAGTTTTTAAATGAAGTATTACCAGAGCAAGAACTTCAAGATATTTTAGCAGAATATTTAGGTTACATTTTTGTAAAAAACAGTGTTTTAAAATTAGAAAAGGTATTGCTTTTGTTTGGAACAGGAGCAAATGGGAAAAGTGTTTTATTTGAGATATTGATGGCTTTATTGGGTAGTCAAAATGTTACAAATTTTTCACTAAATAGATTAACAGACGATCAAGGTAATTCAAGAGCGCAATTAGGTGATAAATTACTTAATTACTCAAGTGAAATTAACGGGAAACTTGAAAGCAGTATTTTCAAACAATTAGTATCAGGTGAACCTGTAGAGGCTAGGCTACTTTATAAGGACATTCAAATTATGACAGATTATGCCCGATTTATGTTTAACTGTAATGAGTTGCCAAGAGAAGCGGAGAATACGAATGCTTTTTTTCGAAGATTTATAATTTTACCTTTTAGAGTTACTATTCCTTCCAAAAATCAAGATAAAGAACTTTCAAAAAGAATAATAAAGACAGAGTTATCAGGTGTTTTTAATTGGGTTTTGAATGGTTTAACTCGATTATTGAAAAATAAAGATTTTACTCAAAGTAAAATAGTGGAAGAAGAAGTATTACAATATCAGAAAGAAAGTGATAGTGTTTTAATGTTTTTGGAAGATGAAGGATATTGTATCTCTTTTGATAAAACTAGTCCACTTAAGAGTATTTATTTTGAATATGGGAATTATTGTAAAATGAATCATTATACGGTTTTCTCTAATCAGAATTTTTCGAAAAGGTTAAAAGCAATGGGGTATAAATTGGGAAGGAGAAAAAGTTATGGATTTCCTCTTTTTATAGAAAAAAAATATATCTAATTAATGATGAGAAACTTTAGATATAGATTAGAACCTTATAGTGGGATGAAAACTCGTTTTTCTTGTCCTAAATGTGGTAAAAACAGAGTTTTTACAAAGTATATAGATACTGAAAATAATGATTATTTAAACGATTCTGTAGGTTGTTGTAATAGGGTTATAAAATGCGGTTATCATTATAAACCCAAAGAATATTTTCATGACAATAAAACTTCACCAAATATTACGATTAAGAAAAATGTTTCAAATGACAATAAATCTAAAACAGAAATTAGTTATATAGATGTTGAAATAATGCGAAAAAGTATAGCAACAAAAAAAAATAATTTTTTTATTGATTATTTAGTTAGTCTTTGGGATTTAGAAACTGCATCCTTATTATTAGAAAAATATAATATTGGAACTTCAAAATATTGGAATGGTGCTACGGTCTTTTGGCAAAGGGATAAAGTAGATAAAATAAGAAGTGGAAAGATTATGCTTTACAATGCTATTAATGGCAAAAGAGTGAAAGAACCTTTTAATCATATTAATTGGGCTCATAAGGTTTTGAAACTTGAAAACTTTAATCTTGAACAATGTTATTTCGGAGAGCATTTATTAAAGGAGGACAAAAACAAACCTGTTGCAATAGTTGAAAGTGAAAAAACTGCAATAATATCTAGTATTTATTTACCTGAATTTATTTGGATTGCCTGTGGTAGTGTAAATAATTTAAATGAATCAAAAACAAGATGTTTGAAAGGTAGGAGCGTGGTTTTATTTCCAGACTTGAAATGTTTTGATATTTGGAACAATAAGATTCCTAAACTTACAAATTTAGCAACTTTTAGAACATCTACTTTATTGAGAGATAATGCTTCTGAAAAGGAAAAAAATATGGGATTAGATTTAGCTGACTTTCTGATTAAAATTAAACATTAAAACAGCCTTAATTGGTGTTGAGAGTCGTTGTCTTGATAAGGTAAAAATATATCAAGAGGTGCCAATGTACTGACAAATTAAAAAATTTTTCACTCCATTAACATCTTGTTTTTCTCCCGAAGGTCGCAAAAGAAAAAAAATGAAAAAAACAAAGAAAATAGAGTTTAGAGTTACACTTACGGAACATTTAATTATTAAAAATAAAGCAAAAAAAACAGGCGGTTCAACGTCTGAATATTTAAGAAGTATAGCATTGGGGTATGATTTAACTTACAAGCTAACTGCCGATGAAATTGAAGTTTATAAACAGCTAAATAAGTTTAGCGATAACTTTAGAAGAATCAGTAATCTCTACAAATTAGGAGACGTTACAGGGGTTAAGGAAATTTCTATTGAAACTGCAAAATTAATTAGAAGCCATTTAAATAAATTAAAATGATAAGCAAAGCTAAATCTTGTCCTGGGGGAACTGCACTTTTTAATTATGTTATTAATGAAAATAAAGGGTATGAACTTTTACGTAACAATATTTCAGGTGTAACCCCAAAAGAAATGTATTCGGATTTTTCAATTTTACAGCAACAAAATTTAAGATGTAAAAATAATACTATTAGTATCGTTTTATCTCCAACGATAAATGATAGTATTAAAATGACTAATGAACAACTAAAATTACTTGCAGAAGATTTTTTAAAAGAAATGGATTTAGACCCTAAAACTAATCAATTTATTGCATTTGTTCATACAGAGAAAGAACACAAGCACGTTCATATTATTTTAAATAGAGTTAAAAATAATGGAACTCTCATTAAAGATAGTTTTATCAGTAAGAGAGCTCAATTTGTAGCACATGAAGTTGCAATAAGACACGGTTGGACTTCTGCTAAAGAGTTAAAAATAAAAAAAGAACAAGAACGCATACTACTCTACAAAAAGGTTAGAAAAATTATTAAAAAAGCACACTATTTAGTTTTAAGAATGAAGCCTAAAAATTTACAAGCCTATCAAATTAAAATGGCGAAATTTGGGATTAAAGTAAACCCTACTATTAATAAGCAAGGAAACATTCAAGGATTTAGATTTGTTCACGAAGCTTCTAGTACTGATTTAAAAGCTAGTGAAGTTGACCGTAATTTGAAACTTAACCAATTATTTCTTGTAGAAAAATCAACAATTTCAAATAATGTCTGCAGAATAAATAAAACTATTGATTTAAAAGAGTATAACCTAAATACAGCTGATTTTAACTCAATTATTTCTCTACTTTCTTTTGAAGATGGAGACGATACTAGTAAAAAACAAAAACAACATAGAAAAAGAGATTCAATAAATTATTAAATATGGCAAAACAACTACAACCTAAAGTATCTGAATTAGTTGAGATATTAATTCAACAAGTTTCTCAATTTGAAAAAAAAATTGATGAACGAAATAAAATTCTTACAGAATCAATTTCTAAATTGAAGAATATTAGAGTAAATTTTAATGTAGAAGAACTTGAAGAGATGAAAAAATCTAATAGGAAAATTCTAAATGAAGATTTCAATAATTTTCATTGTCAGACTGTAAAAAACAATAAAGAACTTTTGAGTATTCATAAAAAAATAAGTTCCAAAAGGTTATTTTATATTCTGTTTCTAAATGTTTTTCTTTTTTCAATTGCAGGAATTTCTATATACTTTGCCATTGAAAACAAAATTCAAAAAACAGAATTCAATACTTTACAAAAAGAAAATAATTATTTGAATCAGTACTTTTTAGAAAACCAAAAAGAATCCTTAAAATATAAAAAATGGTTAGATAAGTAGTTAATTAATAACATACATATCTACATCTTTAATTGAATATATAAGTATGTCTATGTATAAGTGTATAAATATTGTAAAAAAGGTTTTCTTTAGCGTTTTCTAACGAGAGCAGTAATAAAAAAAACCTTAAATTTGTAATTAATAAACAAAGTAATATAAGAGAAAAAACAAAGTAACATAAACATACAAAGCGTTAAAATGCTTTTGAATTGGTTTTAGAAATCCGGCAAGATTTAATATCCACCACTATCAAAAGATGAAACGCCCACGTTCTGCGTGGGCTGTTCATATTATGGTGGATTAGGTTTCTTGCCGGAACCTCTAAAACTAATATGATTCATGCTCACGTTTTTTTGTGCCCAAAATTTATGAAACAACTAGGAAAAATGTCTAATAGAAGTATTAGCAAAAATGAAAATCAAATGCTTACTGACTATTGGTTAGTAGAAAGAGAAAACGGTACTGAAACATTTGTTTTTTCAGAAAATGAATTTTTAAAAAAATATGCAAGTACAAGCTTTTTTAAAAAATTAAGAAGTTTAGAAACTTTCGCAATCTACCAAATAGAAGAATGTAGTGTTTGTCTTAAACCTTTTACTATGGTCTTAAACGATAGAACTCACGTAAAATCTTATTTGCAATCTAAAAATAAATGTTGTCGTGTATGCGGACATTTTCAAACTTCCATAGAAAACTCAAATACTAAATCACTAGAAATATAAATAACTTAATAAAATAATTATGAAAATTAAAACATCAATCCTAACAATTGTATTTTTTACAACACTAATATCTTGTAGTCAAGACAAGCTAACTAAAGATATGGCTAAATCGATGGTTATAGATTGTCAAAAAAGGGAAAGCTATTCTAAAACTAGAAGAGTTTCATACGGAACTGTTCAACAATGGGATATATTTAAAAAGAAGTTTCCAAATTTTTTAAAAACAAAAAGAGAATTCGAGAAACTAGGACTTTTAAAAATTGGAAAATTACAACGCATTAAAGGAGATATGGGATTTAAAGATAGCTACGAAATTACTTTAACTCCAAAAGGAAAGAAACATCTTTTGAAATCTGAAACGGATTATAAAGGAGAAATTACTGGAAAGTTTATAACTTGTGGATACAAATTTGAAAATATAGCGGAAATTCACGAAATTCCAGAAAAGAATATTGCAAAAGTAAAAATTAGAATCATCCGTTTTAATGAAACACCTTTTTTTGAGGAAAGTAAATCAACACCAAAAGAAAAATTTGAAACCGTTATGATTAGAAAAACAACAGACGGATGGAAACTTTGTGATAAAAAATAAATAACAAAATCACTTTTATGTTTCGCCTTCCGCTAGGGATCATTTTTAAAACAATCTGATTTTTTAACCATTGCTATGAAGAGAAAAATCAAATTGTTTTAAAAACGGAATATAGTTAAGTAATTATTTGTTTATATAAATATATTTCAACTTAATTTATTACTTTGAAAGACAAAAATATTAAGAGGTTATGGTAAAAAGAAATGAGTATATAATAGCAAATCTTGAATTAGAAAAATTAATAAAACAGTTAGATTTAGGTAAAGATGTTGATGATAAGTTAATTTTAGTAAGTAATATTATAGAAAAATATGAAGAAACTAATTACCTTATGGATATGTTAAGTTGAATTTAAACTGAAGATAAATATTTTAGAAAAAGTTGAAAACAATATTTTGGATTATTAAAATATAGAAATAATAAAAATTTAATTTACACACTTAATGTGATAGTGTCAAGAATATTGATTACTTGTGTTTATGCGTAATTTTTCCTGTTTGAATAAAGTTAATACTTTTTTTATTCAGACAGAGATGAATTTACAGTCTCAATGTTAAGATTGCTCTAAGGAAATTTCAGGATAACTATACTTACATAACAGTTAAAACTAATTTTCTACCTTTTTTATATAACATATTAAAATTGTTATTACAAATAAGACCTTCTACTTCACTAATTTCATTGTTGAATATATTAAAAATATAGCAACACTTTCTCGTTGAAAGTTGATATATTTGCATTAGATGCTAATAATTATGAATAAAAAAGCAATTAACAGACTAAAAGTTGTTTTAGCTGAACATGGAAAAACTAACAAATGGTTAGCCGAAAAACTGAATAAAAACGGAACAACAGTGTCTAGATGGTGTACTAATGAAGTACAGCCTTCGTTAGATACACTTTTAGAAATTGCCAATTTGTTTGGTATTGATGTGAAGGAATTAATCAATTCAACTCTGGACGAAAAATGAAACTAGAACTACAAATAGACAGAGACAAGAATAAAATATATGCTCCTTTGTTAGACAAATGGGTTTCTTATTCAACTGAAGAAGAATTGAAGCAAAAATTTATCTGTCGTCTTATTAATACATATGGATACTCCTTAAATCAACTTGGTCAAGATGTAAAAATAAAAAAACGATATGAAGCTGATATTGCAATTTGGCGAAATAAATTAGACAAGGAAAAAAATACCATTCCCTCAATAATAATTACAGTTGAATGCAAAGCTGAGCACATCAAGATTAAAGAGTCTGACTATTCAATCGGCTATAATTTTGCATCAACAATTAATGCTAATTTTTTTATTGCAGTAAATCTAAAGGAAACTAAAATTTTTCATATTAAAAATGAAATTTCTACTAAAAAGATTGAGAAATTAACAGAAATACCTAAAGCAGATATTCTTTCTAATAATAGTAAAATTGTAAAATATGTAAATGAAAACAAACGATTTACAAGAGAAGAGTTTACTAAATTATTAACAAGAAGTCATAACATAATAAGAAACAACGATAAATTATCTCCTGAGGCGGCGTTTGATGAAATCAGTAAAATCTTGTTTATGAAAATAATGTATGAACGAAGTTCTACAGAAGAAATGATTTTTTCAAAAGACAGGTTTAAAGCTGACGAAATAAATTATGAGAAAATTATTCGTCCTAGCATAAAGAAGGAGTACCCTAACTCTGACCAAGATTATATGCAATTCCTTTTCAATAAGACAAAAAAAGAATTTGAAACTGATGGTCTTTTTGAGCTTAAAGACATAATTAAAATAAAGAGAAATAGCTTTGAAATGATAGTTGAAGAACTTGAAATGTTTAACCTTTCCGATACTTCTGATGATGTAAAAGGAATAGCTTTTGAACAATTCTTGGGAAAAACTTTTAGAGGGGAATTAGGACAGTTTTTCACACCACGAACTATTGTTGATTTTATGATTGATATTCTCGACCCTCAAGAAGGCGAGACTATTTGCGACCCTTGCTGTGGTAGTGGCGGATTCTTAATTAGTGCTTTTGAACATGTAAGAGATAAAATAGATTCTGAAATAAACAATCAAATTAAATCACTAAAGCAAGAATATTATAATGAGAATTTTGATAAACTCTCAGTGAGAGAGCAAGAAAAGATTATCAAATTAGTACAAGTTAAAATTGACAAGATAAACCAAGAACTTGTTATTAGTAATGAAAAAAGCAGATATCATAAGCTTTCTCATTACAGCATCTATGGAACTGATGCAAATCCAAGAATGGCAAGAACAGCTAAAATGAATATGATTATGCACGGAGATGGACACGGAGGTGTTCACCATAACGATGGGTTGTTAAATGTAAATGGGATTTTTGATGAACGTTTTGATGTAATCCTTACAAATCCACCTTTTGGTGCTAGAGTAGAAAAATCTCTAAAAGTAACTGAATTAGACCTACCCTCAGTAGATAAATTAGAAAAATACAAAACTAGATATCACAATTATGAAGAAAAAGTAGTTGAACCTCTAAAAGAATGGGCAAATTATATTAACAAAAAAGATAAAAGTAAAGGGAAGCCAATTCTTGATTTATTTGAGGTTGGTAAATGGAGTACATTAACAGAAGTACTTTTCATTGAAAGGTGCTTGAATTTATTAAAACCAGGTGGACGAATGGGAATCGTTTTACCTGAAGGTGTTTTAAATAATACTAACCTTCAAAAAACAAGAGAATTTGTAGAAGGAAAAGCCAAAATTATTTTAATAACTTCTATTCCTCAAGATGTTTTTATTGCAAGTGGAGCTACTGTAAAGCCAAGTTTATTATTCTTTAAAAAATTCACAGAAGAAGAAGTTAAAGAATATAAAGAGATTGAAGAAAAGGCTACTAACGAAATCAATAAAAAATATAACACTTTAATTAAAAAAGAAAAAGAAAAATCGATTTTAGCTGACGGGAGTTACAAAAAATTGTTTAAAGACTTAAAGGATATTAATACTCTAAAAGGTCAAAAAAAAGGAAATATAAAAATAAATACTACTGAATATTTAAAACTACAAGATTCCGTACAAAAAGCAAAAGCAAAGGTAAATGAAGAGAAAAAGGCATTTAAATCATTTGTGAAACAAATAGAATTAAAAATAGAATCTGAGATAAAAGCCAAAATTAAAAATGACTTTGATTATCAAATTCCTATTGCAGAAGTTGAAAAAGCAGGGATAAGCACAACTGGAGCTGAAATTGAGAATGAGCTAAAACCATTAGCAAAAGAGTTTACAGAATACAGAAAAGGAAATATCTTATGGTAAGTAATCTAGAAAATCATAAATATTTGAAGTTTTCAAATTTAAAAACCTTAAGGTTTTGGGATTACTACTCCCTTAGTAATAAATCAGAGATATATTCTAACTATCCTTTAATAAAGCTGCATGATGTTTTAGTACAGAGAAAAGATTATATCAAAATAGACGACACCAAGCTTTATAAAAGGTGTAGAGTTAAAGTGAGAGGACAAGGTATTGTACTCCGTGATGAAGTATTAGGGAAAGATATAAAAACGAAAAAACAATATCTCTGTAAAGAAGATGATTTTCTAGTTGCTGAAATAGATGCAAAAGTTGGTGGTTATGGAATAGTACCGAAAGAATTAATTAATGCGATAGTTAGTAGCCATTATTTTCTATTCGAAATTAATAAGGGCGAATTAAACCCTGAATATTTGTCTATTCTCACAAAGTGCGAGGGTTTTTCAAAACAAGTAAAAGCAACTGGAAGCACAAACTATGCTGCAATTAGACCATATCACGTATTGGAATACTTAATACCACTTCCTTCTCTTGAGGAACAAAACAGGATAGTAGAAAACTACAATACCAAAACACAATTAGCAATACAACAAGGAGAAAAAGCAAAACAGCTTGAAACAGATATTAAAAATTATCTTTTTCAAATACTTGGATTTGAGAAGTTAGAAGAAACGCAAAAACAACTATTACAAATAATTTGTTATTCCACTTTGGATAGATGGGATAATTCCAAAGCATTTACATTAAAATCGACTTACCCTATAAAAAGAGTTAAGGAAGTTCTTTTCGATATTTCGACTGGTACAACGCCGCCAACTGCAAGGAAAGAATATTTTGATGATGGAAAAATAAACTTTTATACTCCTGCAGATTTAACGGGCAAAATGTATTTAGTAGAGTCTAAAAGAAAAGTCACTCAACTAGCTATCAATGATCGGAAAGCTAGGAAATTTAAACAAGACACATTACTATTTGTCGGAATAGGCTCTACTGTTGGTAAAGTTGGAATAATAAAAAACGAATATGCTACAAGTAATCAGCAGATTACAGGCCTAAAACTAGATTCTACAATTGCAAATATTGAATTTGTTTATTATTATTTCAACAATTTTATAAATATCACAACAAAAGAGAAAACACAAGCAACAATACCTATTGTCAATCAAAATAAAATATTAAACATTCCTATTCCATTACCTCCTATTGAGATACAAAAAGAAATAGCAGATTACATTTCAAATTTAAAAAGAAAGATCCAAGGTTTTAAGAGTAAAGCTATACAAAATAATGAATTAGCAATTTCTGAATTTGAGGAAGAAATATTCAGTACAATATGAAAATAAAAAAGCTTAAAATAGATGGGTACAAAAACCTTGACCTTGAACTAGTGCACAGCTCTGATATTATTGCAATCATAGGAAACAATGGGAGTGGTAAAAGTAATTTACTAGAATCACTAAGCTTAATTTTTAAGAGCCTTTATACTGAAAATTATAATCTTTCATTTGATTATGACATTGAATATCTTAATAGCAAAAACGAAACAATAAAAATAAATAAATCTAAATCTAAACTTACTTTTCATAAAGATGATGAAGTCTTGGTGTCTATTAAGGATTATTTACCAAAAAAGGTAGTAGCTATATATAGTGGTGAGGAAGATAGACTTTGGAGAAAATGTTTTAAACCATTTTATGATGATTTCATTAAAGATATAAATAAAACTAAGCTCGAAGGAATTCTTTATTCTCAAACACCACAAATGCTGTATTTGAATAAATTCTATTGGCACATTTCACTTTTAAGTTTAGCTCTTTCAAATTTAGATGATAATAAAGACTTTATTAAAAAGGCATTAGACATAGATAAAATTGATAAAGTGAAATTTGACTTCAATAAAGGGAGTTATACAGATTACAGCAATAGCCCAACACTTGAATTTATTAAAAAAATAGATTCTAAATCAGAATACACTATATCGCAACTTCAAAAAATATTTGATAAAGAAGGTTATATACCTGATGATGTTTACAAGCATCTTTATTTGGCTTTCACTCCAAAAGGTTCAAAAATAATCAATGATATTACCATAAAATTCAATCAGCATTTAACAATTGAAGATTTAAGCGAGGGTGAGAAAAAATTGCTTTTAATGAAAGCTGCTTTTGAATTTGCAGAACAAGAGGACAGTCTATTTATTTTAGATGAACCAGATGCACACATCCATTTAAATAATAAAGAATTAATTGTTAAAACTTTTGAGCCATATAAATCAAATAGACAAATTGTTTTAACAACACATTCTCCTACGATAACACAAGCCATAAATGAAGAAGAACTCTTTATGGTAGATAAAGGAAAAATCATTGACAAGAAAAAACAGGAAATCGTAAATGATTTAACTGGTAAATTCTGGAATAAACATCAGCAAAGTTCTTTTCTTTCTAGCACAAAAAAACTTGTTTTACTAGTTGAAGGAAAGCACGATAAAATACATATTAAAAATGCTTATAGCTTTCTAAAAGAAGAATATAAGAGTATTGATTTTGATATTTATTCTTTGGGTGGCGAAAGCAAAATTCATCCATTTATGAATGGATTATATGAAACAGACTTGAAAAACAATGTTACCTATATTGGAATATATGACAATGATGGAGCTGGTAGAGGCACCTTACACAAAGCAGGGTTTGAAAAGGAAGTAGACAATTGCGGTTTTAGAAAACTCAAAGAAGATAAAATTAAACACAATCATTTTTTTGCATTCCCATTAATTAAACCGGAAAATTTTACGGCTGATTGTACTATTGAAAATATGTATGACTCTGACAAATATGAGGAAGCTTACAAAGAATCTTTGACTAAAACTCTTGGCAACTTTACAAATAAATCGATTGATGATTTAAATAAAGGCATTAAAGAAACCTCCAAAAACATTCTGGCTGAAAACTCGAAAAGTTTTGACAAAGAAGATTTTAAATATTTCAAACCACTTTTTTCGCTACTTGAAAAAATAGTTTCTGATAATTCTATCATTGAAACAAAAGAAGAAGAGAAAGAGGAACAGGAACAGGAACAGGAAAGAAATATCTTTTTATTTAAAAATGCAAAAGGAGCGTTTAATACAGAAGATGAATCATTAACCTTACTTAGTGGAAGTAAAATAAATAAAGAATATACACCTGCTACAAAACAAGAATATAAAAACAAGAGAGACGAATTGATTCAAACTCTTAATCATACTGTTGATGGAACTGAAATTACTATAAATTCAGAATATAAATTCAATTCACCTAGTGGAGCTGCTAAATTTGTTAATGGCGGAAACAGAAATGGATGGATAGCTTGGAAAAATGAAAATGATGAAAGTTTGAAAGATAAATTTAAACAAGTATAATTATGCAACTGAAAAAATTATACATAAACAACTATAAAATATTAAAGGATTTCACAATTGAATTTCCTTATGATTTCAAAAAATACATTTCAATTTTAATTGGAACAAATGGTTCTGGAAAATCTACAATACTGGAAGCTATTGCACAAATATTTAGTAACGTTTATCTTAATGAAAAAGCAAAATTTGGTTTCACACTAGAGTACTCTATTCGTCACGAAAAACTAATAGAAGAAACAAGCACTACTTCTGAATTCGACACAGCTAATCTAAATGTAAAATTATTTGCAAATAAAAAAGGAGATACTATCCAAATTGAAACTTACGACAGGTTTGGAAAAATTTCTGGTGTAACGAACATTATAGAAAAACATAAGATGGCATTTGTTCTTGGGACAACAGCCTATTCGTATTTGCCTGACAATATTGTTATTTATTATTCAGGCTTATCAGAAATAATGAAAGAATTAGTTGAACCACATAACGAGATCATTTCAACTGCCTATAGAAAAAATAATACTTCTGTAGATAGAGATTTTTTCTATTTTCAGCCAGAACATTTTGGAATTATTTTAACTAGCTTACTTTCATTTGAATATGGAGATATTCCTGATTTCCTAAGTACGAAAGCCAAAATTGAAGGAGTTCAAAGTATTCAAATACGATTGCAAAAGCCTGAATGGGCGAGCGATACAATTCAAAATTTTTGGGGAGCAAAAGGAGAGGTGAAATTTTTTTTAGACTACTTAAATGAAAATTCAGCTACTATTGATGATTTGATTAATCCTAATAATTTCAATGGGGTTGGAAATATTGTTATTGAAACTTGGCAAGATGAAACTATTAATATTACAATTGTTTCGCAAGAGAAATTATTTGAAATACGTAATCACTTAATCGAAGAAAGAAAGCTATTTGAAATACTAAATATCCTACTTGCAGACGGTATGTTAAATGATATTTCGTTTTCATTAAAAAAATCAGGAGAAGAATACCAAAACTTTGGCGTTTTAAGCGAAGGAGAACAACAAGCAATAATTATTAAAGGTTTAACTGAATTACTTTCAGAAAAAAATTCTCTTTTTCTATTTGATGAACCTGATACATATTTACATCCGAAATGGCAACGTCAGTTTATTGCAGATATAGAAGGTACAATTGATTCGAGTTTTAATTCTGAAAACTCATTTGTAATTGCAACTCATTCGCCACAATTACTAAGCAATGCACAATCAGAAGTCAATTTTGTTAAAATTATTGAAGATGGAGGCTTGATAGAAAATACACCAAAATATTATGGACGAGAGATAAATTCTATTTTGTATGAACTAATGGGTGTTAAAGAACGTAATAAGCTTATTAGAGATAAAATTAGTGATTTATACACTCTCATTGCAGAAGAAGAAATAAAAGATGCCGAAAGCTCTTTAAAAGAATTGCAAGAACTAATAGGGAAAGATGACTCTGAACTAAAAAGAGCCAAAATTCAAATTGCCTATTTAAAAGAAGACGAATGAAAGCTATAATCAAAAACAATGAACCTATATCTTTAACTCAACATAGAGCTAATAAGCCTTCTTTTTATGAAAATCTACCTAAAGATGATACTAGAAATTCATTGTTAACTGAACAAGGTCATATTTGTTGTTATTGTATGAGACGGATTCCTGAATCAAGAAAAGCTCCAGGTTCCAAAATTGAACATTTTTTATGTCAGGATAATCATTCACAAGAAGAATTAAATTACGGAAATATGCTTTTAGCTTGTTTAGGAAATGAAGGTTCTCCAAAACGATTGCAAACTTGTGACACAAAAAAAAGAAATCAAAACTTAACCCATTCGCCTTATAATCCACCAAGAAATATAGAGGATTTAATCAAGTATAAACCTAATGGAGAAATTTACTCTACTGACCAAATTTTTAATACTGAATTAGAAGAAGTATTAAACCTTAACGTAAAACACTTAATAGATGATAGACGAGTAATCTATGAAGAAGTTCAAAATAGAATTAGATTAGAAGGCAAAAAACAAGGAAGTACAGCATTAAAGAAAAAGTTTTTAAAAGCAGAAAAAACAAAGCTACTTAATTTAAATGATGGAAAGCATCTTCCTTTTTGTATGGTTGGAGTTTATGTTATAAATAAGAAATTGAGTAAAATCTAATAATATTGTTTTTAGTAAGATTTTAAAATTTACTTTTAAAACAATGTATGGCAATAAAATAAACAAGGGGGGATTAAAGTAAATATTTCAGTAGATTTTTAATGCTAAAGTCACAGCCTTTATAATTTTATTTAGTTGCGTTAGGGATACAACATTCTTCTTTTCAGACTTACACGAATACTTTTTATAAAAATCCAATATTTTTTACCTTACCCTTAATTAAATAATCAGTTACGATTTTAAGTTTACGTGCTTTTTTTGATAAATTAGAATTCACATATTATTAAAGTAATTCTTGATAGAAAAGGTTCTTATAGATTTGTAAATGCTATTTTTCTTTATTAAAATTTAAAACAACCATTTTTATAGTTCAATTTAAAGAAATAATGTAGCAAGTGTAGTAAATGCACCTCTAAAACAAACAAAAATATTTTAGTGTTAGTAGCCTTAATTACTAAAAAGTGTGAAAAAAGTGTGAAAATGAAAAAACCAGTAATTTCCAAATCGTTGGAAAGTACTGGTTTTAGTGGTGACCATGCTAGGATTCAAACCTAGAACCTCTTGAGCCGTAATCAAGTGCGCTATTCAGTTGCGCCACATGGCCTTTAAGCGGCTGCAAATATAATATCATTTTTTCGAATTAGAAAATCTATATTATATTTTTATGAATTAATTTTTTCTTTATATTTAGTAAGTATCTCATTAGCTTTCTCAAGTTTATTATTTAAAACATGTATTTCTACTGCTCCTAAAGACTCTCCAAAACCTCCTAATCTAGCAGATTCAAATCTGTCTTTAATAATATATTTTATATTATTATTCTCTAATATATTCTGTAAACCACGTACAATTATATTAGTATCTGTAAATAATTTAACATATGTTGCATTCATAATTTTAGTTTTTAGTTAAGAGAATTTATTGTTACAAAAGCTCTATAACCAATTATAGCCAATTGCAGTTTAGTAGCTTTAGAGATATCCAACTTCTTTTTTGTAAAAGAAGGTAAAATAGCTTTATTAATTTTTGCTAAAGTTTTAAAAACTTGTTTTTTCATTCTGGTTTGATTAGTCGTCAAATTTAATGAAAAATAACAACTCAGTATTTTAGTAAAGTGTTGTTCTTGTAAAATAACTCTTTCATATTCTTATTTTTATTTAGTTGATTTTATTATGGCAGTTGTAGGTTTTCTAGTTAGTTTTTAAGTCTTTTTAAAAAAATAAAAGAAATATAAGAGTAGAAATAAATTTGATAAATTTTAGAGCAAGAACAATCATGATAACAGAGTTTTAAAGTTAGTAAATTTGGTTGTTTGTATAAATGTTTTTTGAATATACAATGATTGAAATCACATAACCAAAGTTTAATATTTAAATTATTTAAATTGATTTTATATATAAAACTAAAAAAACACATATAGTTATAATGTGTAATGTTTATAACTACAAAAAGGTTTCTGTTTGTTGTTTTATTTTGTATAATAAGGAAATACTGTAATAAAGTAAAGGGTGTTTTTGAATGTTTTTTTAAAAGTAAAGTAAAACCCATTAATTAATAGGGGTAATTTTGCTTTTTGATTTTTTGTTCTCGCTAGAAAGTGATAAAAATGTATCTTCGCAAAAAAGAAAATAAATGAATTTTTTACTAATTATTGGAGGTTTAATTTTATTAATTTTAGGTGGAAACTGGTTGCTAAAATCGGCAGTTGCTTTATCATTAAAATTAAATATCTCTAAAGTTGTTGTGGGTATGACAGTTGTTTCTTTTGCAACTTCTGCACCAGAGCTAATAGTTAGTATTAATGCTGCTTTAAATGGTTCATCAGATTTAGCATTAGGTAACGTTATTGGTTCTAATATTGCAAATTTAGGTTTGGTTTTAGGTATAACATTACTTTTAGGTAAAATGGAAGTAGCAAAAAACTTTTATAAATTAGATTGGCCTGTAATGATTATTGCTTCTGCATTACTCTTTGTCTTTTTAGCTAATGACAATATTATTGTGCAATATGAAGGAATTATATTATTTACGCTATTAGTAGTTTTTTTAATTTACCTTTTACGTACACAAAAAAATATTGATTTAGATGAATTAGAAGAAGAAACACCTTTAACAGTTTTTAAAACTACAATTTATCTAGTTATTGGAGGTTTAGGTCTTTGGGCTGGTTCAGAATTATTAATAAAAGGAGCAACTTCTTTAGCTTTAGATTTTGGAGTAACAGAACGTGTAATTGGTGTAACTGTGGTTTCTATAGGTACAAGTATACCAGAATTAGCAGCATCTATTATAGCTGTTATAAAAAAAGAAAAAGCTATTTCTTTGGGTAATTTAATTGGCTCTAATATTTTTAATATTTTAGCTGTAATTGGTATAACTTCTATAATTACACCTATTTCTTTGTCTGATCAAAGATTATTAACTAGCGATATTTATTGGATGCTAGGTATCTCATTTATTGTTTTACCAATGGTTTTACTTCCTAAAAAATATTCTCTAAATTGGAAAAATGGTAGTGTTTTGTTAATTGCTTATTGTGTTTTTATTTATTTAACTTTGTAAACTTACTTTAGCTTTAGTTGCTTTTTTTTGAAGTATTTTAAGTAGAATAACTAAAATACCAACTCCTAAAACTGCAAAAGCAGTCATAAAATACCAAGTAAATTCATAGCCAAACTTATCAATCATTTGCATACCTGTATTATGGCTAAATATACTAGCTAAAGAAAAAGACATAGCATACATAGCCATATATTCCCCTTGATTTCCTTTTTTACCTCTTTCTAAAGCAAAAGAATTAGAAAACGGAAAAGCTATCATTTCACCAATTGTCATAAATAACATTCCAATTAATAAAATGCCCAACCAATTTGTAAAATTAAGTACAACAAAACTTATGGCAACCAAAAATAAACCTAGTGCTATTAGTTTAACTTTAGAACGTTTAGAGTTTACCAACCAATTTATTAATGGCATTTCAAAAACAAAAATAAAGAAACCATTAAAAGCCATTAACATACCTATTTCGAATTCAGATAAAAATCGAATGTCTTTATAATACAAAGGCATTGTAGAAAAGTATTGCATAAATGTAAACCCGAAGATAAACATCGCTATAAAAAACAACCAAAATATTTTATCAGAATAAACAGAAACAGGTTTCTCTACTTTAACAACATCTAACACTTTTGCTTTTTTAGGATGTAATACTTTTAATAACAAAATTGCTGCTAAAACACAAGTAATTCCATCAACCCAAAACAAACCTTTATAGCCAATATTTGTAATAATTAAACCACCAAGAGCAGGTCCTGCAGAAAAACCTAAATTTATTGCCAAACGAATTAAAGTTACAGAACGTGTTTTATTTTCGGGTTTACTATATGCACTTAAAGCCACAAACATTGCAGGTCTAAAAATATCTGCCACTAACATTACAGTAAAAATTCCAAAACAAAAACCTGTAAAAGTGGTAATGTATTGTAGTAGAAAAAAGAAAATACCAGTAAAAAGTAAACTAACAAACATTACTTTATAATACCCTACTTTATCAGTTAATTTGCCACCTAACCAAGTACCAACAACAGAACCTAATCCCCAGAAAGATAAAATCCAACCAACGTTTTCTAAAGAAAAACCTAGACTTTTATTTAAATATAAAGACAGAAAAGGAATAACCATTGTACCTGCTCTGTTTATAAGTGTAATTAAAGATAACCACCAAACTTCAGTAGAAAGCCCTTTAAAGGTGTTTATATAGTTTGTAAATAATTTTTTCATTTTTGTTGATGTTATATGTTGATGAAAAATCTACAATTTCAATTTCCGTTGATTAATTCATAAAAAAAAGTCCGACTTTTTTAAGTCGGACTTTTAGTAATTATTATATTTTATAGAGAAACTATCAAAATAGATTTACAGACCGAACTTTGTGGTTTTTCCACGAAATTTGAGTACATAAAATAATGACAGTTTTCATTTTTGTTTTTATTGATGTTCCAAAACTACATAAAATATATGAATGTTGTATTTTTGAAAAGTGAAATTTTTAATGAAATGAAAAAAATAATTCTGACTTTTAGTTTTTTAGTGCTTGCAATTTCTTGTGGTAGTGGTAAATCTTTTCAAAGTTTTTTTAATGATCATAAAAGAGATTTAGGAGTTACAGCTTTTCAGGTTCCTAATTTTATGATGTCATTAGTACAAAATATTTCACCAGAATTAAATAATTTATTTGGTAATGTTAGTGATTTTAAATTTATCACTTTTGATGCCATTTCCAGAGAAAAACAAAATTTATTAATTTCTGAAATGAATTTAGTAACCAACAATAATTTTACAGATGTATTAAGAAAAAATACAGTAGAAAAAACAAAAATTGTTTCTGTAAAAGAAGATGGTAATGTAGTTACTCAAGCTATTGTTTTCAATTCAACACTTGATAAAACATCTGTTTTTTATTTAAAAGGACGTTTCAATCCAAATAGAATTAAAGAATTATCAGAAACAAATCAGTTTGAAAACTTGTCATCTAAATTAATTCAAAATTATCAAAAAACACCTTTAACGCCAGGTTTTAATCCTAATTAAAAAATGAAAAAAATACTTTTATTATTAGTTTTGTTAACTATGATTTCTTGTAATTCACAAGGTAAAAGACCTTTGGTTGGTAAAACTGAATATCAACAAAAATTAAATTCGAGTTACAAAGACGCAACAACATCACCCTTAAAAAAGAAGGATTTAAAAAACTTTAAAGGGTTAGATTTTTTTCCTGTAGATTCTTCATTTATCGTAATTGCAAAACTAAATATAACTGTAGATGCACCTATTTTTAAAATGGCAACGACTACAGACAGAACTCCTTTGTATAAAGAATATGGCAAGCTAAATTTTACAATACAAGGTAAAGGTTTAGAATTAACTATTTATCAAAGTCAAGATGATTTAGAAGATGAAAAATACAAAGATTACTTGTTTGTACCTTTTACTGATGATACTTCTGGAGATGAATCTTATGGAGGTGGACGTTATATGGATGTAATGCTTTACGATATTAACGCAGATGGAACAGTAATTTTAAACTTTAATAATACTTATAATCCTTACTGTGCTTATAATGATAAATATTCTTGCCCATTAACACCAAGAAAAAATCATTTAGATATAGAGGTAAAAGCAGGTATAAAAGTTTTTGAAAAACATTAAGCTTTATTTGCTGTTATTTTTAATTATAGGTTTCTACATAAGGCAGAAATTACAGTCATTATATTTCATCAAAATAAATTAAAAATTATGAATAATACTTTCTGTTGAATATGATAATTATAAATTTATGAAATCATTACAATTTTAAATATTTATCAAACAAATTCAACGAAATAGATAGTACTATCAATTCAATTTGCATAACATCTACTAAAATCGTAACATTACACTAGAAAAATTAGAAAATGCAGAACAATAAAAACTTATCTGAAATAGAAATAGAAGATCAAAAAATTATAGAGAATAAAGAATTGAATCTTTTAGAATCTCTAATTCCGGTAATTATTTTAATGTGTTTATTAGCATACAACATTTTTTTGGTTGAAGATCAAGAATGGTTAGGTGGTTACACAAATCAATATATATTATTAATGGGTGGTGTAGTTGCAGCAGCTGTTGGTTTTTATAATAAAGTTTCTTTTAAAAGAATGATTTCTGAAGTTTGGGAAAACTGGAAAAGTGTTTTTGTGCCTATAATGATTCTTTTTTTAGTAGGTGCATTAGCAGGTACTTGGTTGGTAAGTGGTATAATACCAGCAATGGTTTATTATGGATTGCAAGTTTTGAGTCCTGCAATATTTTTACCAGCATCAGTAATCATTGCAGCTATAATTTCGATTGCAACTGGTAGTTCTTGGACAACTTCTGCAACAGTTGGTATTGCATTAATTGGTATTGGTAGTGCGTTAGGAATCCCAACAGGTATGATTGCAGGAGCCGTAATTTCTGGGGCTTATTTTGGGGATAAAATGTCTCCACTTTCTGATACTACAAATTTAGCGCCAGCAATGGCTGGTACAGATTTGTTTACACATATTAAATATATGGCATTTACAACAGTGCCTACAATTGTAATTACATTAATCGTTTTCGGAATTTTGAGTGCGAACTTGGAAGCGTCTGGAGATGTAGATACTACTTTTATATTAGGAACAATTGATAAGTATTTCAATATAACACCTTGGTTGTTTTTAGTTCCAATTACTGTAATTGTATTAATACTTTTTAAAACCAAACCCTTAATAGCTTTAGGCACAGGTGTCATAATGGCCGGAATTTTTGCTTTTATTTTTCAATCAAGTTTAATTCAAAATATTTCAGATAATAAATCAAAAGTAATTATTAATTCTGTGTTATCAGATACAGAAATTGAAATAGATAACTCGAAATTTATTTCATCGTTTTCAGAAAATGAATTGAATTTACTTAAAAAAGATGAAAAAATAAAAAATTTATTTATTGATGGAAATGATTTGAAAGGAGTATTTACAATTGAATTATTATCAGATTATTTTCCTGAAAAAAGTTATAATGAATCAATAATTGCTGAAAAAGTTTATAATTTAGATAAATTAATTACAATAAAAAGGTTAAAAAAATTATTCTCTTCAGGTGGAATGAATGGAATGCTTTGGACTATTTTTTTAATAATCTGTGCAATGGTTTTTGGTGGGGTTATGGATGCAATAGGTGCTTTAGCTAAAATTACCAAAAGTTTGTTGTCTATTGCTTCTTCAATCTTCGGGTTATTTGCAAGTACAGTTGTAAGTTGTTTAGGATTAAATATTGTGGCATCAGACCAATATTTGGCTCTTGTAATTCCGGGTAAAATGTTTAAAAAAGCTTTTGAAGATAAAGGTTTAGCGCCAGAAAATTTAAGTAGAACATTAGAAGATTCTGGTACTGTAACATCGGTTTTAATTCCTTGGAATACCTGTGGAGCTTATCAATCTAGTGTTTTAGGTGTTGGAGTAGGAGAATACTTTTTATATGCCATTTTTAACTGGTTAAGTCCTTTTATGACATTACTTTTTGCTGCTTTTAATCTAAAAATTAGAATGATTAAAGGTAAATAATGATTGTTGTTGCAACAATTTCTGATGCAAAAATACTCACAGAAATTGCATTAAATTCTAAAGCTTTTTGGGGTTATTCTGCTGATGATTTAGAAATTTGGAAACCAGATTTAGCAGTGTCAGAAAAAATGATTAATGAACTGTTTGTCTATCAATTTATATTTGATGATACAGCTGTTGGTTTTTATATTTTAAATCTGCCAAAAGAAAAAACAATTGAATTAGAAATGCTTTTTGTACTTCCTGATTTTATTAGGAAAGGAATAGGAAAACAATTGTTAGTTCATGCAGTAGAAAAAGCAAAATTTCTTGAGGTTGAATCTATAACTTTATTATCAGACCCAAATGCAGTTTCTTTTTATAAATCTAAAGGTTTTGTAATTATAGATAAAAAAATAAGTTCAATAGCTGGACGTTTTTTGCCTATTATGAAACTAGATTTATCAAACAATCAATAAAATTTTACAAAAAAACAATATTTTATGTACAAACAACTAAAGATTTTTATTTCTAAATTTAAAGAGTTTTTATCTAAAAAATTCCAAAAATACGATGGTAAAATTCCTTATTTGGTAACCGTATTAATTACATCAATAATAGTTGTTTATGGTATTAAATTTTTTGTAAAACTCACTAAAAATTTACACACAGATGTTCTATCAGAATTCGATACTTCAGTAAGCAATTATATTACAAGTTTTAGATCAGACCTTTTAACAAGCTATTTTAAATTTGTTACAGATGTTGGTGATGCTTTAGGCTATTTTGTTGTTGTTTCTCTTTGTAGTTTGTTGTTTTATCTGTTTTTTAAGAACTGGAAATATGTATTACAATTGTTATCAATTTTAATATTAGCGCTAAGTTCTAACTTAATTTTAAAGCAATTAATAAACAGACAAAGACCAACTTTAGAGCATTTGGTAACTGTAAAAACATTGAGTTATCCAAGTGGTCATGCAATGACAGCAATGGCTTTTTATGGTTTTTTAATCTATTTGATTGTTACCTTTAAAATCAATAAATTCTTAAAATTTGGTTTAATTACGGTTTTTACAATTCTAATTTTAAGTATAGGAATTAGTAGAATTTATTTAGGTGTACATTTTCCTTCGGATATTGTTGGTGGTTTTGTAGCCGGCTTTATTTGGGTAGTATTCTGTATTTTAGTTCTTAATCTATTTAAAGTATTTAGAGAAGACCCTAATACAATAAATTTATATTGATGATTAACTAAACATTAATTAGTAATGTATAAGTATCATCAACTTAAAATAGATAATACTTATACATTAAATTTACCTGTTTCTACCAAGTATAGTTTTTCAATTTTGCTTGTCTTTTTATTGCTTTAATCATTACGTTATTCAAAACATCTTTTTGAGTTCCTTCTTTTTGTTTTTTTGCGATAAAACTCCTTCTTTTTATATCTAATTCTTTAATTTTTTTCTGTATTTCAGCTCTTTCATTTGCTTTTTGTTTTACATAATTTTTTATTTCAGTCGCAGATTTGTTTTGTAAAATTTTTGGTAATTTCTTCTTTTCTATAGATTTATAATCTACTTTTTCTTTTTTATCAGCATCTACTAAATCCCAATTCGAATTTTCATACAATCTAGAACTTTTACTAACAGCTCTTTTTACCACAACAGCTTCATCCATTTCTAAAGCATTCTCATCTTGTGTTTTTTGATTCGAAAATTTAGAATAACCTGCATTTCCATAATAAATATAAGTGGCATTTAGTTTTTTGTTTAGAATGATAATATCATCATCATAAGGAGTAATTATATGTACTACTTTTTTATCTTGATTAATTGTCATATAATCTCCACCACCTAAATCTGCACCATTTTTCCACATTCCAGAAATTCCATTAGAATAATTACCACAGAAAATAGTATTTATAACAACATCCTTTTCTTTAGCATCTGTAATTGCATCTTTATAATTAATTTTTCCTTGAGTAAAAGGTTCGTTACCAGCAATGAACAATAATTTTAAATCGTTTTTGTTGTTGCCCCAATCTAGTTCTTTTAAAGAAGTTTGTATTACTTGTCCGCAAAACTCATTTCCACCATTTGTGGTAAGTGAAAATAGTTTTTCAGAAATTTCATCTAAATCGTTACTAAACTGTAAAACTTGTCTAATGAACCCTTCTCTAGAAGGTAAATTTGAATTTCCATATTCATACAAAGCAATTTCTAAATCTGGTTTTTGCATTCCGTATTTGGCATAAGAAAGTTCGTTTACAATTTCCCAAAGTTGTGCTTTTGCTTGGTTTATTAAACCATCCATACTATTACTAGTATCTAACAACAACGCCACTTTTATGGTTTGTTTTTTTAGGTTTTCTTTTTCTGTTTGATGATTAGCAAAACTAAAAGTAGTTGCTAAAACAAATAAAATTGAGGTTACTTTTAATACTAGAGATTTCATAATTAATGTTTTTTAAGATTTATAATTTGATTAAAAGTTTGATGTTAAATGTTATCCAATATTACTACCAACTTTTTTCTAAATAAAACCAGAATGAGTAAAGTGGTTCATTGAATGAGTAAACAAGATTGCAAAATGAGTAAACTCTATTTTTTGACTGTTTTTATAGGCTATAACACACTTTAATGATTTTTTTGGATGCTAATTTATTTCTATGTTTACAAAGAATTTAAATAGATTTACTATGAAATATCAAATTACAATACCAAAACCTTGTCATGAAGATTGGAACAAAATGACATCAACAGAAAAAGGAAAATTTTGTGAAAGTTGTAGTAAAGAAGTTGTCGATTTTACAAGTTTATCAAATTCAGAAATTGCTAAAAAAGTAAGAAAGGATAATAATCTTTGTGGTCGTTTTAAAGACAACCAATTAAACACAGAGTTAGAAGTAATAAAGAAAAATAATTTATCGAAAGTTGCTGCTGGGTTGGCTTTAATTTCTGCAATTTCGGCTTCAGAACCTGTTTTTACGCAATCAATAAAAGATAATGTAGAAGTGTTAAGTATTAGATTGGGTAAAGTTTTTGTTGAGAATGATTCTATCCAAAAAGACATTATCATTACAGGTAAAGTGAAAGATAGTTTTGATGTTTTACCTGGAGTCAGTATTGTGTTAAAAGAATCGACTTTAGGTATAGAAACTGATTTCGATGGAAATTTCTCTATTAAAATACCAAATAAAAAGACAAAGTCAACTATATTAGTTATCTCTTATTTAGGTTATGAAACGCAAGAAATTGATGTTTTATCAATTAAAAAACCTTTAATAATTGAAATGAAAGAGAGTAAAGCACTTTTAGGAGAAGTTGTAACTGTTGGAATGGTTACTGTAAAAAGACCAAATATTTTTAAAAGAATTGGTAATCTTTTTAGAAAAAAAGAAAACAGAAGATATTAAATGTCAAAACATATACACATATTATTCACCTTTATCTTATTCAGTTTTACAACTGTTTTTAGTCAAGAAAATATTATTACTCAAAAAGGAGTCGAGTTTTCTGTGAGAATTACAATTGTAGATGATAGTAATAACGAAAAAGTAAAAAATGCTGAGGTTTCTGTAAACGGAATTAATTATAATTACCCTGATATTAGTGGTAGATATATTGTAAAAGCCAGAGTTGGAGATGAACTTAGAGTATCTCACCCAGATTTTGAAACGATTTATTATAGATTAAAATCGAGTGAAGATATTAAGATTTTAGTTGAAAATTCTGGAAATATTAGAAACCGAGATTCAAAATTTTCAAGTAAAACTAGAAGTCAAGATTTGTATTTACAGCATTTAGATTCAGTAAAATTTTATAAGAAAAAAGACATCGAAAAAAGTTTGTCTTTTATAGAAAAGGCAATAGAAAGTAAACAAAATAAAGAAAGAAATGCAGCTACTTATAAATTACTTGCTGATGTTTATTTGTATTGGAAACAATACGATTTAGCAGTTTATAACTACAAATTATCGCATCAAATTAAAGAAGATTTAGCCACTAAAATAGCTTTGGCAAAAGCACAGTTTTTACAGAAAGAATATACAGATAGCGAAAAAACATATCTAGAATTAGTACCAGAAAAACTGAGTAATTACGAAAGAATTCTGGTTTATGAAGGTTTAGGTGATGTGAATTTTGCTCAAAAAAAATGGAGTTTTTCCAAAACTAATTATCAACAAGCCTTAGAAATTGCGAAAGAGAATATAGTTACTCCTAAAATTACAGATATAAGTTCTAAAATTGCTGATGTTTTAGCTGCACAAGGAAAGGTAAATGAAGCTGAAAATCAATTTATAAATTCTTTAAATTTTGCGAAAAAAGAAAATCCTGAAAGAGCTTTAGAAGAAGAAGAAAAAGTAGCAGATTTTTACAATTCTAATCAACGTTTTGATGAAGAAATAGCCATTCGTAAAAAGAGTTTACAGAAGGCAGAAAGTAATTCTTCTAGAAAATTATCAAAAGAAAAAGATTCAATTACCTCGCAAAAAATTAATTATAAAATTGGGAATGCTTACCTTTTAAAAGAGGATTATAAAAGTGCAATTCCGTTTTTAGAAAAAAGTAAAAAAGGTGCCAAAGAAAAGAATGATATTGTAGTTGCTAAAGATGCTACAAGAAAAATATCTGAAGTTTTTGCTAGTTTAGGTGACAACGAAAAAGCATTAAAAAATTACAAAGAATATGTTGCTTTAGTAGATTCTTTATATGTAAGAAAAGAACAAGAAATTCAGCAAATAAAACGTTTTTCTAAGAAAATTGCAGACAATCAAAATAGAATAGCGAGTTTAGAAAAAGACAAAGAATTAGCACAAAGTAAAATTAGTTTAGCTTATATAGATCAAAAATTATCAGAAGAAAGTAATCAAAGACAGCGTTTAATTATTTACTCTTTAATTGGTGGTTTTTTGTTGATGAGTTTGCTAGCTTATTTTATGTTTAGAAACAACAAACAACAAAAATTAGCGAACAATTTATTGGCTTTAAAATCAATGCGATCGCAAATGAATCCGCATTTTATTTTTAACGCACTAAACTCTGTAAACAGTTTTATTGCAGTAAATGATGAACGAAATGCAAACCGATATTTAAGTGAGTTTTCAGTTTTAATGCGTTCGGTTTTAGAAAATTCTGATGAAGATTTTATCCCCTTAAACAAAGAAATTGAGTTGCTAGAATTGTATGTGAAATTAGAACACAATCGTTTTAAAGATAAGTTCGATTATGCTATTCATGTTGATGAAACTATCGATTTAGAACAATTTTCAATTCCGCCAATGTTATTGCAACCTTATATAGAAAACGCAATTTGGCACGGATTACGTTATAAAAAAGAGAAAGGGAGTTTAGAAATAGCAATTCATAAAAAAGATGATAAAACTGTTTCAATTTCTATTATTGATGATGGAATTGGACGTAAAAAATCGCAGGAATTAAAAACAAAAAATCAACTGAAACAGAAATCAAAAGGAATGAGCACTATTAAAAATAGAATTGCTATTCTAAATGATATGTACAAAGAACGAATTGCTGTAAATGTTTCTGATGCTTTAAAAAATGGAGAAGGAACAAAAGTGGAGTTGTTACTAAAGAAAAAATAATCAGTATTCAGTTGCAGTTTTCAGTTACAGTAGACTGTTATATATGTGATATTAATTTTAAGATTTAAAAGTTGGCAAACAGGTTTAGCCCTGATTGAAGCAATTGTTTGAGCTCTTTTTTTAGTGTCAGTTCGAGTGATTTTTCTGACAAAGGAAGAAAAATTGTATCGAGAACAAACTAAAAAAAAGCGAGTGCGAAAAGCAGGAAAAAGCTTCTAAAAAGTAAATAAAAACAATAATGAAATTAAAAGCCATAATAGTAGAAGACGAACAAATAAGTAGAGAAATTCTGCGTAATTATTTAGGTAAATATTGCCCAAATGTTTCTTTATTAGGTGAAGCAAGTAATATTGATGAAGCCTATTCTTTAATCAATAAACACGAATTAGATTTAGTTTTTTTAGATGTAGAAATGCCTTTTGGTAATGCTTTCGATTTATTAGAAAAAGTAGAAAACAGAACTTTCGAGACTGTTTTTGTAACTGCTTACGATCATTATGCAATAGAGGCGTTAAACAACCATGCAAGTTATTATTTACTAAAACCGATTTCTATTGATGAGTTGATTAAAGCCGTAAATATTGTTACTGAAATTAAAGAAAAAGAAAATGAATTACAGCATAAAATATTAGCTCCAAAAACAAAATCTGCAGAAGGTAAAATAACCATTCCACAACAAGATGGTTTTGAAGTTTTAAATATTGATGACATAGTTTTTTGCAAAGCCGATGATAATTATACAGAAATTCATTTGGCAAACTCTAAGAAATTAGTCAGTAAAACCTTAAAATACTTTGAAGAAGCTTTAACAGACTATACGTTTGCAAGAATTCATAAATCGTATTTGGTAAATGTAAACGCAATTACCAAATACAAAAAAGGAAAAGGAGGAAGTGTAATTGTTTCTAATGGAAAAGAAATTTTAGTTTCTGCATCACAAAAAAGTAATTTATTATCTTATTTCAAATAAAAAAAACATCTTATTCTTCCCAAAAGGAAGAGAATGTAGATTGGAATTAATTTGATTTTTTATCAAATTTCTATTAAGATATTTTTTTAATTTTTACATTTACTGCTAAATTAAAAGACAAAAGAATATGCCTATCATAAAATCAGTAAGAGGAAATCATCCACAAATACCAGAAGATTGTTATATCGCAGAAAATGCTACTATTTTAGGTGAAGTTTCTTTAGGTTCAGATTGTTCTATATGGTTTAATGCTGTGATTAGAGGAGATGTACATTTCATCAAAATAGGCAATAAAGTAAACATTCAAGATGGAGCAGTAATCCACGCAACTTATCAAAAATCGCCAACAACAATTGGTAATAATGTTTCTATTGGGCATAATGCAATTGTACATGGTTGTACAATTCACGATAATGTTTTAGTGGGTATGGGGTCAATTATTATGGATGATTGTATTATAGAATCTAATTCTATAATTGCAGCTGGTGCAGTAGTTACTAAAAATACAAAAGTAGAAAGTGGTAGTATTTATGCAGGTGTGCCAGCCAAAAAAGTAAAAGACATTTCAGAAGAATTAATTTCTGGTGAAATTGATAGAATTGCTAATAATTATTTAAAATATTCGAGTTGGTTTAAGGAGTAGAATTTAACGCCAATATTCTCGTAAAAAATATCAAATTAAGAAAAAGATATTAAAAAAAGTTTCTGACTTTGCTAGATTAGCAAGCTGTTTTAAAAGCATAAAAAAGCCCAATTTCCTCTAAAGGGAATTGAGCCATATATAAACCAATCAACCAAATCAGTTACTATTAATCTCTTTTTTCTTTTGCCATTCTGCGTTCTTTTGTGTCTTTCTTTTTCCCCTTCATTTTTCTGCCTTTGTTCATTTTTTCAAATTTTTCAAATTGCTCATCATTTAAGATTTTTTTCATGTTGTTTTTAAATGCAATTTGATCGTCTAAACGTTTGCTTTGCATCGCATACATTTCATCAGCAGTTGGCTTTGTATCACTTTTTCTAGCCTCTTTTCTTTTTTCCATTCCTGCTTTTCTTTCTTCTGCTTGTGCTTTAATCAAAGGTTTAATTTGATTTTGTTGCTTGTCAGATAAATCTAAAGCTAATGTCATTTTCTTAACTGCTAAATCTGTATGTTGTTCAACAGTCATTTGTGGTCCTTTATTACCTCTTTTTTTCTGTGCTTGTGTTGTTAAAGTAAAAACGAATACTAAAACTACGATACCTATTATTTTTTTCATGATTTTAAATTATTTTTTTGTTACGCTTCTTTGACATCAAAAAAATTAAAAGGTTTAAATTTGTTTTATTATTTAACAGCTGCTTAACAAATTACTCTTATGAAAAAACTACTTGTTCTAATCTATTTTTTATCTTTTTTAGTAAATGCGCAAGAGATTGTTAAAGTAGACTTAAGTAATCCGAAATCAGCGGTTTATACGCATATTTATTTTTTACAAAACGATTCTTATCAACCTAAAAAAGCTGCAAAAACTATCTTAGGGTTACCAGAAAAAACAGCAATAGAAAAAGCAATAAAAATTAAAAAAGTTTTAGATGGTAAAGGTTTATTTATAGATTTTAATAGGTTGCCAACAAATGCTAATTATAAAGATACCCTAGATTATAACTCAAAAGAAAAGTATGTTTTGTTTCCTCAAAGAATGCCAAGTATCTATGTAGAAAAGGTAGAAAATAGTTGGTACTATTCTTCAGAAACTGTAGCAAGTATAGATAGAATTTACAAAGAAGTTTTTCCTTGGTATGTAGATAAGTTTCAGGATTTTATTCCGAATTCGGGTTATACAAAAGTGTTAGGCATTGAGTTGTGGCAATTTGTAGCAGTTATCATTTTATTTATTTTAGCTTTTGTAATCTTCTTAATCTTTAAGAAAATTACTTATTCTATTTTACAAAAACTACAACATTATATAACTAAAAGTAATTCTAGTTTAGCCATAAATACAGTACTAAAAAAGTTAGCACACCCTATAAGTTTGTTAGTTGCTATAAAATTTATAGATACTATTTTTCCGTCTTTACAATTTTCTTTAACTGTAAATAAATGGGTGTTTTTAGCCATAAATATTGCAGAAACTGTTTTTTGGATTTATGTTTTCTTAAAGCTGGTTAAAGTTATAATGAAGATTTATGAAGAATTTACCTCAAAAACAGATAATAGATTAGATGACCAATTAGTGCCAATTTTAAATAATTTATTAACAGGTGTTGTATTAATTTTTGGTTTCTTTAAAGTTTTGCAATTATTTGGTGTAGATACAACAACTATTTTAGCAGGTGCTACAATTGGAGGTTTAGCTTTTGCATTAGCCTCTCAAGATACCGTAAAAAACTTTATTGGTACAGTTGCCATATTTTTAGACAAACCTTTTCATATAGATGATTGGATCTCTGCAGGCGAAGTTACAGGTACAGTAGAAGAAGTTGGTTTTAGATCTACAAGAGTTAGAGCTGCAGATACAACTGTGTATCAAATTCCAAACAGTAAATTAGCAGAAATGGTAATTAACAATAGTGGTTTGCGTTTGTACAGACGTTACAACACAAATTTAGGATTGCGTTATGATACACCACCAGAATTAATTGAGGCTTTTGTAAACGGAGTTCGTATTATTATTAAAGAACATCCAGAAACAAAATCTGATTCTTATAATGTAGAGTTTACTGGTTTTGGAGATTCTGCTTTGTTGGTAATGATGAATGTTTATTTTAAAAGTTTGGCTTGGAGCACAGAACAATCTTCTAAACACAGATTGCATATGGCTATTTTAAAATTAGCAGCAGAATTGGGAGTAGAATTTGCTTTTCCTTCTACTACTGTAACTATAGAACAATTTCCAGATAAAAGTAACTTGTCACCAAAATACAATACAGATAAAGAAAAAATAAAAAATTCTTTAGATAAAGTTTTGGAGAATTTTAGAAATGATACTCCACCAGAAAATACACCAGAAAGCTAATGAATCGTTTTTTTAAAATTATTTTTCGATTTTTTTTACTGTTGATAGTAGCCTGTGTACTTTTCTTTTTTTGGGCTTCATCATCTACCTTAAACGAAAGTGAGTATGAAGATTTAAATGTTATAAATGCCGATCAAAAAACAGAAAATGATTCTATTTTTAGCATTGTTACTTATAATATTGGTTATTTAAGTGGAATGACAAATAACTTGCCAATAGCAAAACCAAAGTCTTTGTTTGATACGAATTTGAAGAAAGTTTTATCAGAAACAAAAAAGATCAATCCAGATATCATTACTTTTCAAGAAATCGATTATGATGCTTCTCGTTCTTATAACATAAATCAGGAAGAAGAAATAGCCAATTTAGGTTATGGTTTTAGAGCAACAGCTGTTAATTGGGACAAACGTTATTTACCCTTTCCTTATTGGCCCATTTCTATGCATTTTGGTAAAGTAGTTTCTGGGCAATCTATTATTAGTAAATATCCTTTAAAAGATCAACAGAGATTTGTTTTGCAAAGAGTTGCAGATGCACCTTTTCATAGAAATGCTTTTTATTTAGATCGTTTGGCACAAATAGTAAAAGTTACTTTAAACAAACAAGAAGTTGTTTTAATAAATATTCATTTAGAAGCTTTTGATAAAGTTACCAGAGTTAAACAATTTGATGAGGTTTTAAAATTATTCAATCAATATAAAAAAGATTACCCTACAATTTTATTAGGTGATTTTAATTCTGAAGCCAGAGATAAAGATGCAATTATTCAAAAAATGTTTGCGTTAAAAGATATTGGTAATTCTGCATTTAATAAATCAGGAATAGAAAATACTTTCGATTCTAAAGAACCTTCTAAAAGAATCGATTATATTTTTTATACCAAAAACTCAATAGAATATATTTCAGGAAAAGTGTTAAATGAGTTTGAACAAGCTTCAGATCATTTACCAGTTTTTATGGAGTTTAAATTAAAATAAAAGGCAACAGTTACAACTGAAACTGCATGCCTTCATCAGCAAAATGAAAGCCTGATTTTTCTATTTCTTTTCTTGCAGGGCTATTCTCTTGCAGAGTTGGGTTTGTATGATTATAGTGTATAAAATATATTTTATTTTTAGTTGTTAAGGCCTCATTAACAAACAGCCTTACAGTTTCTTCTATAAAAGGATGTGGTACTTCAGACATTGCTCTTTTAACTTCATGCTGATTTAGAAAAGTGGCATCTAAAAAGGCGTAATCTACTTTTTTAACTTCTTCAATTATAGAGTGTTTCCATTTATGCCATTTATCAACATCTGGTATAAATAAAATAGATTTATTATTCCCTTCAATTTTATAGCCTACAGTTTCAGAAAATTCATCTCTATGTGGTACTAAAAAAGGAGTTACTTTTAATTTATTACTTAGTACAATTGTAGAATCGTTTTGTAATTTTTTAAGTTTAATATTTTTTAAAGACACCAATTGACTCCAAGGACCATTTTTTTTTAAAAATGATGTCATTTTAGGCATCGCAAAAACAGGAATATTAGTTTTACCATAGGCTTCTCTACCAAAATACATTAAACCTGTATAATGACCAATATGTGCGTGCGTTAAAAAAACACCATCAATAATTTTTTCTTTTTTTAGATGATGTTGTTCTAATTTAGCTAATTGTGTGTGTAAATCTGGTGTAGCATCAAATAAATATTTTTGTTCATTTTCTATATCTACTAAACCCAAAGAAACTACACTTTTTCTTTCATTTACATCATTGTAAAAGTTTTTACAACATTGTTTTTGGCAGCCTATATGTGGGTAGCCTCCATCTTGTGCAACTCCTAGAATTGTTACGTATTGGTTGTGTCTTGCTTTATTTTTTAAGTTTTTTGCTACTTTGTTTTGTTGCTTACAAGAAGTAAAAAGGAAGATGCTTAAAAATGTTAAGAATAATTTCATAAAGAAAAATTAGATTTTAAAGCTACAAAAAAAGCATCAACATTAAGTTGATGCTTATAGAATTTATTTAAATATAACTTTATACAAAAACTCTCCAACCATAAGGATCTTCTGTTTTATTAGTTTGTATGTCAGTAATTAATTTTTTTAATTGAGCAGCATAAGGGTTTTCTAATTCTGGTAAATCAAAATCACTATCATTATAACCAAAACCAGAAATTGGAGATATTACAGCAGCAGTTCCTGCACCAAACATTTCCTTTAAACTACCATTTTTAGCAGCTTCTACAACTTCACCAACAGAAATTTTTCTAATTTCGGTGTCAATTCCATTATCTTCTGCAATTTGTAAAATGCTTTTACGTGTTATTCCATCAAGAATTCTATCGCTTGTTGGGCTTGTAATTAAAGTATCATTAATTCTTACAAAAATATTCATTGCACCAGCTTCTTCAATAAATTGGTGCGAGTTATCATCTGTCCAAATTACTTGATTGTAACCTTTATCTATAGCCAATTGTGTTGGGTAAAATTGCGCAGCGTAATTACCACCAGCTTTAGCATAACCAACACCACCATTTGCAGCACGTGCATATTTTTCTTCGATTAAAACTTTTACTTTACCTGCAAAGTAAGGTCCAGAAGGTGCAGAACAAATAATAAATTTATAAGCATCAGCAGGCGAAGCGTGAAAACCATTTCCAGAAGCAAACATAAAAGGTCTAATGTATAAAGAACTCCCATCGTTTGTTGGTATCCAATCACTATCAACTTCTAATAACGCCTTTAATCCGTCCATAAAAATATCTTCAGGAATTTGCGGAATTACCAAACGCTCAGCAGATTTGTTTAAACGTTTACAGTTATCTAAAGGTCTAAAAAGCATCACATTTTCATCTGCATCTTTATAGGCTTTCATACCTTCAAAAATAGACTGCCCATAATGAAAAATCTTTGCAGAAGGGTCTAAGGTTATAGGTGCAAAAGGCACAATTTTAGGTTCTTGCCATTTGCCATTTACAAAATCGCAAGTTAACATATGGTCAGAATATACACTTCCAAAAGGTAAATTATCAAAATCTACAGAAGCTATCTTCGAATTTTTAACACGTTGAATTTCTATGCTTGATGTCATTTTTTGTTGATTATGTAAAAGCAAATGTACGCAATTTATTTATTCAAAACTCATAAGTAAATTCACATTTCTTATTAAATTTAGTACTTTTGTGATGAATCCATTAAAAAAATATAAGATGAAAAATTTAATAAAATTTTGTGCAGTATTCCTTTTAGTATTTACAGCTTGTAAAAAAGGAAAAGAAGAAAAAACTACAGAGGTTAAAGAAGAAAAATTGGCAATGAATTTCGATTCTTTTGGTGATAAAATTACTTCGGATAAAGCAATGTCTTCAGATGAAATGTTGGCAAAATTTAATACATTAAGTGTTGGTGATACTTTAAACGTAAAATTTGCATCTAAAATTAATGATGTTTGTTCTAAAAAAGGATGTTGGATGAAATTACCTGTTGGCGAAACTGAAACTATGGTACGTTTTAAAGACTATGGTTTTTTTATGCCTTTAGATTCTAAAGACAGAGAAGTTATTGTAGAAGGTAAAGCATTTTTAAAAGAAACTTCTGTAGATGAGTTAAAACACTATGCAGAAGATGCAGGTAAATCTGAAGAAGAAATAGCTAAAATTACAGCACCTAAAAAAGAATTCGCTTTTGAAGCAAATGGTGTCTTAATGAAAAAATAATGAAGCAATCACTTTGTTTTTTACTGTTTTTATTCACTTTATCTTGTTCTCAAAAAAAACAAGACAAAGTAGTAGTTACAGAGAATAAAGAATACAAGCAGTCAGAAATGGCTGCTTTAATGCTTAAAATGTATGCAGAAAATTTAGAAAACAAAAAGTTGATTTTAGAGGGTAAGTTTCCTGAAAAATTTAATCAAGAATTTTTAAATATTCATACAGCAAAACTTACAGATTCTACAGATAGAAATGCAGTCTTTAAAGGGTTTTCTCAATTTTACTTAAAGAATTACGAAATGCTTTTTGAGTCGCCAAAAGATTCTTTAAAAATAAGTTATAATAACACAATTAACAGTTGTATAGCTTGTCATAAAACAACTTGTATTGGCCCTATTCCTAAAATAAAAAAACTATTGATTAAAGAGTAGTGAAGAGAGAAATAATAATAACTTCTGATGGATCAACATCCATACATTTACCAGATTGGAATGAACAATACCATTCTAAACACGGAGCTATACAAGAAGCATATCACGTTTTTATAAAAGCAGGTTTAGAGCATTTTTATGCTGATTTTATTTCTAATTCTGATAAAAAAACAGAAGGCGAAATTTCTATCTTAGAAATTGGTTTTGGCACTGGTTTAAATGCTTTTATTACTTTTTTAGAAGGTAAAAAAAAGAGTTTAAAAGTTAATTATGTGGGTGTAGAAGCTTATCCTATTTTAGATGATGAAATCCAGAAGTTAAATTATGTTTCAGAATTAAAAGCAACAGAATATCAACCAGAATTTGATAAAATACATTCAGTTTCTTGGGATGAAAAACAGTTGATTTCTGATGATTTTAAGCTCACAAAAAGGAAACAATTCTTTGAGCAAATAGAAGATGTAAATAAATTTGATATTATTTATTTTGATGCTTTTGGGGCTACTAATCAACCAGAGTTATGGACAGAAGCTATTTTCTTAAAAATGTATAAAGCATTAAAAAAAGAAGGAGTCTTAACAACATATTCTGCAAAAGGTAGTGTTAGAAGAGCAATGCAAACTGTTGGTTTTACAGTAGAAAGATTAGCAGGTCCACCAGGAAAAAGAGAAATGC
Organism: Polaribacter sp. Asnod6-C07; assembly: GCF_045063625.1. NCBI lineage: Bacteria > Pseudomonadati > Bacteroidota > Flavobacteriia > Flavobacteriales > Flavobacteriaceae > Polaribacter > Polaribacter sp. Asnod6-C07. The sequence continues at coordinate 2,121,642 of NZ_JBEFOF010000005.1, forward strand.
TAAGAGCAACTAAAAAGTAGTTAAAAGTTTTCTGAAAATAGATTTCAATGAAAAATCTAATATTTTTAGTTTGTAAACGTTGCAGTAAGAACTTTTAAAATTAATAAGAAATAATTCAAGTAAAAATGGAGTTCAAAAGAAAATTTGGAAGACAAAAAAAAACAAAACCTACAAAAGGGCTTTTTTTAATTTTATTATTAGCATTGGCTTTATTTTTATGGTTTAATGCAGAATCACTTTTAAATTCTTTATTCTAAATAATTGGCAATAGAAAAAATAATTTTAGGCATAGATCCTGGAACAACAATTATGGGTTTTGGTATCATAAAAGTTGTGGGTAAAAAGATGGAATTTATTCAAATGAATGAATTGATATTAAAAAAATACGACGACCATTACCTAAAATTAAAACTCATTTTTGAAAGAACTGTAGAATTAATAGATACCTATCATCCAGATGAAATTGCTATTGAAGCACCTTTTTTTGGTAAAAATGTACAATCTATGTTAAAGCTAGGTAGAGCACAAGGTGTTGCAATGGCTGCAGGTTTATCTAGAGAAGTGCCAATTACAGAGTATTTGCCAAAGAAAATTAAAATGGCAATTACAGGAAATGGAAATGCAAGTAAAGAACAAGTAGCTTTAATGCTAAAATCGTTATTGAATTTAAAAACTTTGCCTAAAAACTTAGATGCTACAGATGGTTTGGCAGCAGCAGTTTGCCATTATTATAATTCAGGAAAAGTTGTTGGTGGTAAAAATTATTCGGGTTGGGCAAGTTTTGTGAAACAGAATAGCTCCCAAATCCCCAAAGGGGGCTCTAAAAACTCTCTCACAATAAACTTAAGGAAGAAGAAATAACAATTTAATGGATAAAAATATAAATTTCCATAAAGAGGAGAGTTCCTCTCCTTTGGAGAGGTTAGGAGAGGCCTCAGGAATCTACATACACATCCCATTTTGCAAACAAGCTTGTTATTATTGCGATTTCCATTTTTCTACATCATTAAAAAAGAAAGAGGAGCTAATTTCTTGTTTAGTTAAAGAGATTGAAATTAGAAAAGAAGAGCTAAATCAATCAAAAATAGAAACCATTTATTTTGGTGGTGGAACTCCGAGTTTGTTATCAACAAAAGAAATAGAAATGTTGGTAAATGCTGTTTATCAAAATCATACTGTTGTAGAACATCCAGAAATTACGCTCGAAGCAAATCCAGATGATTTATCCGAAGAAAAAATAATTGAACTTTCTAAATCACCAATAAACAGATTGAGTATTGGTGTGCAATCTTTTTTTGAAAAAGATTTAAAGTTGATGAATAGAGCTCATAATGCAACAGAAGCAAAAAAATGTTTGCAAACTGCAAATCAATATTTTAACAATATTTCTGTAGATTTAATTTACGGAATTCCAGATTGTACAAACGAACAATGGCAAGAAAATATAGCAACTGTTTTGGGTTTTAATATCCCACATATTTCTAGCTATGCTTTAACTGTCGAAGAAAAAACTCCGTTAGCAAGTTTTATTAAAAAAGGAATTATTAAAAATGTTGATGATGAAAAAGCACAGGAGCAATTTAATATTTTAATTGATGAATTAGAAAAAGCAAATTTTGTACATTATGAAACATCAAATTTTGGTAAAGAAAGCTTTTTTAGTAAAAACAATTCTGCTTATTGGTTGGGTAAACCTTATTTAGGTATTGGTCCATCAGCACATTCTTTTAGTAGCAATCAACGTAGTTGGAATGTTAGAAATAACTCAAAATATATAAAAACAATTCAGCAAAACCAATTACCAATAGAAAGAGAAATTTTATCTAAAACTGACAGATATAATGAATATATTATGACAGGATTAAGAACAATTTGGGGGGTTTCTTTAGCAAAAATTAAAAATGATTTTGGTGTTCAGTTTGTTGATTATTTAGAAAATCAATCAAAAAAATACATTCAACAAGAATTGTTGTATCTTGAAAACCAAACTTTAAAAACCACAAAAAAAGGAAAGTTTTTGTCAGATGGAATTGCAGCTGACCTTTTTATGTTAAACTTAAATTAAACAATATTATTTGAAAGCAACAGTAGAATACAACTCAAGAAAAATAGTAGTAGATATCTCTAACCCTATAGATATTTCAATTCCAATAGACCCTGTAAAAGAGAGTGTAAATGCTTGGTATACAGATGGTCCAAAAATTTCTGCAGAAACACAAGAAGGTTATGAAATAAGTGTTGCCAATGGTGCTGTAGTAAATTTTAATAGCATACAATTCAATCCACATTCACATATTACACATACAGAATGTGTTGGTCATATTACAGAAAAAGTACATTCTGTAAACCAAAATTTAAAGTATTTTATCTTTCTGGCAGAGGTGGTTACAATTGCACCTTTGTTTCATAATGGAGATTTTTTAATTGGAGTAAAACAATTAAAAACTGCTTTGAGAAATAAGAAACGAGATGCTATAGTTATTAGAACTTTACCTAATCTAGAGGATAAAAAGAGTATGAAATACTCAAATACAAACCCTACTTATTTGTCAGAAAAAGCGGCAATTTATTTAAGAGAAAAAGGCGTAAAACATTTGTTAATAGATTTACCATCTGTAGATAAAGAAAAAGATGATGGTCAACTATTGTCTCATAATGCTTTTTGGAATACAGCAGGAGAAATAAGAATGGATGCCACAATTACAGAATTTATTTATGTACCAAATGATGTAGAAGATGGTGAGTATTTATTAAACTTAATGATTGCACCTTTTGAGAATGATGCTACCCCAAGTAAGCCAGTTTTGTATGAAATTATAAAGTAATTTTAGCTTTTGTAAAAAGGGTTTTTTGTTGATGAAAGCACTTCTTGAAAATACCAGACTTTTGCTTGTATTTATAACTTCACTATATATTTATCTATATATGGAGTTTTCAGTAAGAATAAATAATACAATTACAATGTTAGCAGAAAGTAGTTCAAATAGAGCTATTGGAGTTTATGTAGCAATTAATATTGCCAAATTCGCGGCTTTTTTATTTAGTTTAATTTCATTAATTTTTCTGATAAAACTAATAGTTGAAAAAAAGAAAAATTAAAACCATTTTTTACGTTTAAAATACCAAACAGCAGCAATAGTAACTAACACCATTATTCCTAATAAAATAAAGTAACCATATTTATATTTTAATTCAGGAATATACTCAAAATTCATTCCGTAAATACCTGCTAAAAAAGTAAGTGGAATAAAGATTACAGATAAAATTGTTAGTGTTTTCATCACCTCATTTAATCTATGACCTTGAATACTAAAAATCAAGTTTATTTTACTTTCTAACTCTTGTAATTCAAAATCTATATTAGAAATTAAATTATTCGATTGTTCTTTTAATTCACTAAAATATTTTACATCAAAATTTGTAATTTCAATCTTTTCTAGCTTTACAATAGTATCTCTTAAACTCATTGTAGCTTTTTTAAAGTTGAATAATTCTTGTTTCCTTTTTTCTACTAAGGATGTAAATTCAGGTGTGGGTTTTATTTGAGTAGAGTTTAATTTATCTGCACTTAAAGCTGCATTTTTTTGATAAGTTTCTTGATAATTATCTACTATCGATTCTAAAATTAAAAACAATAAATAATCTGTTTTTTTCTTTCTAACAATGCCTTTATTGGCTTCTAAACGCTCACGAATCCAATCAAAATAATCGCCTTCTTTTTCTTGAATACTCCACAAATAACTAGACGAAACTACAAAAAGCATTTGTTCAGATTCTAAAGTTTCGCTTTTGGTAATTAATACACGAGTAGACACAAATACCAAATCATCTAACAAAATAACTTTATTAGAATGCTCATCATCCATAAATAATTTTATCAAAAAATCGTCTAATTTATTCTGATTAACGATTATTTTAAAAATTTCTGAATATTTGTTTCCATAAGTATTTATCCATTCTGTAGAAGGTATTTTGTTCGATAAAATAATATCAGAAATAGTATCATATTTATTTTTTTGATAATTATTTTCAGAATAACTAATTAATGATGTCTGTTTTAAAAACTCCTTCTCCATTATAAAATTAATTGTAGATTTGGTTTTATAAAGATACTTTTTTAAAATCAACAACTAAAATGCATATAGAACAATTAAGAGATTTTTGTATCGCTAAAAAAGGAGTAACAGAACATTTTCCTTTTGATGATGTTACGCTTGTTTTTAAGGTGATGAACAAAATGTTTGCTTTGGTTGGCTTAAATCATTGGGAAAAAGGCGAACAGAAAATTAACCTAAAATGTAACCCTGAAAAGGCTTTGGAACTACGTGCTGAATACGAAGGCATTTACCAAGGTTTCCATATGAATAAAAAACATTGGAACACCGTAAAAATTAACACTGCTGATGTTTCTGATACTTTGGTTTTTGAGTTGATAAATCATTCTTACGATTTAGTTGTACAAGGTTTAACTAAAAAAGCAAAAGCTGAATTAGCTAATTTGTAAAATGAAAAAAGCAGAACTTAGAAAAATATACAAACAAAAAAGACAACATTTATCTTCGGATAAAATTCGTCAGCTTCAAGAAAGTATCTACAATCAAATTTATGATTTGGATATTTCTAACATTAATACCATTCATATTTTTCTTTCGCTAGAAAAGTTTAAAGAAATTGATACAAAGCCAATTATTGATTATTTTAGAGATAAAAAGATAAAAATTGTAGTTTCTAAAAGTGATTTTACAAACAATACCTTAACTCATTTTTACTTAGAAAAAGATACAGAAATTGAAGTAAATACATACGGAATTCCTGAACCTAAAAATGCAGAACAAGTTTTAGAAACAGAAATAGATTTGGTTTTTGTACCTCTTTTAATTTCTGATGAAATGGGTTACAGAGTAGGTTATGGTAAAGGTTTTTATGATCGTTTTTTATCTAATTGCAGAAAAGATGTAAAAAAAATAGGTTTAAATTTCTTTAAACCTATTTCGAATATTTCTAATGTTAATGAGTTTGATATTCCTTTGGATTTTGTTATTTATCCAAAGTAATAAATAATTTGTAACTCATTTTTTACTCATGACAACTACAAGTAGGTGTCATAAAACTATTCGTATTCATATTTAAAGGAACTCCTTGGTTGTAACCTTCCATTTCAAAATAAAATTGGGTTCTTTTTTTATCGTAATTACCAATTTCATTCATAGTATCTACATCAAATAAACGTCCATTAACCATAGTGTAAATCACTGAATTAGAATTTTTAATATCCTCTAAAGGATTTTTATCAAGTATAATTAAATCTGCTAATTTCCCTTTTTCTAAAGAACCAATTTCATCAGCAACACCAATGTAATTTGCTCCATTTATGGTGGCAGCTTTTAAAGCTTCGTGATTACTTAAACCACCTTGTTGTAACATCCATAATTCCCAGTGAGCGCCCAAACCTTGTAATTGCCCATGAGCACCTAAATTAACTTTTACACCTTCTTTTGCTAAAGCAGTAACCGTTTCAGAAGTTAAAACATGTCCGTTTTTATACTCTTCTTCAGGTATCATAGTTCTATGTCTAGAACGTGAATCAACTACATATCTTGGTGTGTATTTCTGTAAGGTTTTGTTTTCCCAGACATTTGTTTTTTGATACCATTCATACTCACCACTCATACCACCATAATTTACAATTAAAGTAGGTGTGTAACCAGTTTTACTGTTTTTCCAAAGCGATATTACATCTTTATAAACAGGTGCAACAGGTATGTTGTGTTCAATTCCTGTATGGCCATCAAAAATCATAGACATGTTAGAGAAAAAATTAGAACCACCTTCAGGCACCACATTTACACCCAATTCTCTAGCTGCTTGCATAATTTGCTGACGCTGTTCTCTTCTTGGCTGATTGTAACTTTTAATTGATTTTGCACCAAAAGCTTTAGTTCTTGCAATTGCAAAACGAGCATCATCTAAATTATTAACAATTGCTTTAAAATCGCCTTCTGCTCCATATAAAATAAAACCAGTAGAAAACATTCTAGGACCAACTAAATCACCACTTTTTTGTAATTCTTCTAAGGTAAAAGCAGCTGCTGTATGCACAGAAGGGTCATGTGAAGTAGTAACTCCAAAAGCTAAATTCGCATAAAATTGCCAGTGTTTTTGAGTGCTTAATCCGTTTCTAAAAGCGCCAACATGTGCATGTACATCTACAATACCAGGCATAATGGTTTTGCCTAACATTTTATACACTTTTGCATCAGCAGGAATGTCAATATCATTGGTTTTACCAATTTTTTCAATTTTATTTTTATGGATGATAATAGTTCCATCTTCAATTACTTGATTGCCATTCATAGTAATAATTCTGGCATTTTTAAACGCAATTCTACCTTCAGGAACATCCGATTTTTTAGTTAGATTTATTTTAATACTAGTAACATCTGTTGCTGCTAAATTTGTTTTTGCAAAAGGATCTGTTGTATTATTTACCACTGATTTCGATGAATATTCATCACCCAAAGTCCAGAATACTTTAGAATCGTTTTTTGCCCAATGTAAATTAATACCAGCGTTTATAGACAAGCTTTCTACATTAAAAGACTGTGTGTTGTTATCTAAATTAATTTCACTTCCGTTCTTAACAAAAGGAGCAACATACAATTTATGCAAATGAATAAAAGCAATAAATTTATTATCGTTACTTGGTACTAATCTGTTGGCTAATTTTGATGAAAAATGACTTCTTTCTTCTTTTCCATTTAAATCGACACTTTTTAATTTCTTTGTTAAACCACCAAAAAATGATCCTCCAGTTTGAAAGAAAATACGTTTATCATCCGCAGAAAAACTTGGAAATTCTCCACTTTTAGAAATCAATTTAGCATCAGTTCCATCTGCATTGGCTAAGTAAATTCCTGTTTTTTTTGTGTAATCAAAACCTTGATCTCCATTTCCAGATTCTTTTCTGTATACAATTTTAGAATCAGCACTATTAAAAGCAGGAGTTCTGTATATCCCTTTTTCTTTTGTGATTTTTACTAAGTTGGTTCCATCCAAATTTATTTGGTAAATGTTCCCTAATTCTTCATCATTCCAAGTTACAAATAATATCGAATTTCCATCCGAAGAAAAACTAGGTTCAGCCTCAAAATCAGATAAAGTTGTAATTCTAGTAGGTATTCCTTCTGGTAAAACTTTTTTGTAAATATGACCTAAAGCTGTAAAAACTATCGTTTTTTCATCAGGAGAAGTTTGTACATTTTTAATCATTTTTGATGTGAAATTTTCTTCAAAAACCTTTCTTTTTACGCTGTGTGTTTTGGCCAGTTTAATTTCTTCATCAACTTGAAAAGGAATATTCTGAATCTGTTTTGTTTCAATATTTATTCTGTTAATTTTACCTTGAGCCCAAATAATAATGTCTTTGCTATCTGGCATCCAAGCAAAATGTGGATACACTCCAAACACAGCCCAAGCCTCACTTTGGTCTTTGCTTAAGTTCTCGTAAATAGGCCATTCTTTACCTGTCTCTAATTCGTGAATGTATAAAACAGATTTTGTTCTTACACGTTTTACAAACGCCAATAATTTACCATTTTTAGAAACAACAGGTCTTGCTGCACCTCCAGGACCACCTGTAATTCTTTCTGTTTTTCCGGTTTCAAAATTATATTGATTAATTACATAAATCTGTTTGTTAGGATCTTTATTGTACTGAAAATACCCTCCAGGATACATGTCTTCTGCATAATATAAATACTTTCCATCTGGTGAAATTGATGGATCATTTACATCTTGTTGATCGTTTTTTCTTTTGGTTAATTGCAAACCAGCAGCTCCAGAAAGTGGATATTGCCACATTTCTCCTGCACCTACAGAACGTTGAGAGGTGTAGTGTTTTCTAGCCACTAAAGATTTTCCATCTGGTGTCCAAACAGCATTGTTTAGTAATCTATATTTTTCTTTGGTAATCGATTTTGCATCACTACCATTTGCTTTCATCACCCAAATATTATTTCCACCTTCAGCATCACTTGTAAACGAAATATATTTTCCATTTGGGCTAAATCTTGGTTGTACTTCATAAGCTAAACCAGAACGTAAACGAGTAGTTGTACCTCCAGAAATTGGCATTTTGTAAATATCACCTAGCAAATCGAAAACAATGGTTTTTCCATCAGGAGAAACGTCTAAATTCATCCAAGTACCTTCTGTTGTGCTCAATTGAAAAGAATTGTATCTCCAATCTTCATGCGGATTATTAACATCCCATTTTTTAGGTTTTTCTTGCGAATTGATTTGTATCGAAAACGCTAAGCAAAGCAGTAGTAATATATTTTTAGACATAATTGATCTGGATTAAAAATTATACTTTATAAATGTAAGGTTTTTATTCTTGCTACGAATTCAAGAATTAATTATTTTAATGAAATTCAATATTCGTTTATTAATGGTTAATTTATTGTAAGTCAGTACTTCTAAATAATAAATTAGGATTAGGACAAATCTTTTTCCAATAGTCAAGTTCACTTTCTAAAACAACACCAGGAAAATCATTTTTATATTTTAGTAATGAGAGAATTACTTGAAAATGTAAGTGAGGTACCCATTCACCATTTTCGTTATAATTTCCTAAATCACCAATTTTTTCACCTGCTTTTATTACATCATTCAAATTAAATTTTAAAATACTTTCTTCGGATAAATGTCCATACAAAGTATAAAATTTAAGTTTTTGAAACTGATGTTTTAGAATGATAAATCCGCCATAACCTTTTAAATCTTTTTGATGAATAGCGCATACAATTTCACCATCTAAAATTGCGTGAACAGCAGTGTTTTCTGGTAACCAAAAATCAACACCCAAATGAATATTTCTTTTTTCTGATGAATTTTCAGCATTATAAATATCAGAAGTGTATAAAGCACGTTTTTCTAAATAACCACCAGCAATTATTTTCTCCGGATTTTTGTTTTGAATAGCCAATAATTGAGCTTCAAAAAAAGTAGGATTATTGAATTCTGCCTCTGTTTTTACGGTTGAATTATTGATGCTTAAATCAATAGGATAAAGTGCTGTTTTCTGAATTGTTGGGAATAATTCTTTAAGTGAAAATTGTCGGTTTTTAACCCAATTGATAAAATTTTGATAGCGTTGTTTTTCATCCATTATCAAAAATAAGTCTTTGAATTGAACTTACAAATATTTTTTATTTTGTTTGATAGTAGTTGACAAAGTAAGTAAGTTAAAATGAAATAATTCTTGACTATTTTTATCAAGCTTATTCTAAATGCTTTTTTTATTATTTGTAATTTTGTGTAAAAGCAAATAAATGATAGTACAAGGAAACATTGTCGATATTCAGAATAAAACCATTTTTAAAGGAGAAGTTGAGGTTAAAAATGATAAAATTATTGCTATTCGTGAAGTAAATCATAATAAAGAAAACTATATTTTACCTGGTTTTATAGATGCTCATATTCACATAGAAAGTTCGATGTTAGTGCCTTCTGAGTTTGCTAAAATTGCAGTTGTATATGGAACTGTGGCTACAGTTTCAGATCCGCATGAAATTGCCAATGTTTTGGGCGTAAAAGGTGTGGATTTTATGATTGAAAACGGAAAAAAAGTGCCGTTAAAATTCAATTTTGGAGCACCAAGTTGTGTGCCAGCAACTTCTTTTGAAAGTGCAGGAGCAATTATTAATGCAGATGACATTAAAAAAATGATGGAAAATTCTGACATTAAATATTTGGCAGAAATGATGAATTATCCAGGTGTTCTGTTTGATGATAAAGAAGTTTTAGCAAAGATTAAACACGCAAAAAATAACAACAAACCCATAGATGGTCATGCACCAGGATTAAGAGGAGATGATGCTACAAAATATATTGATGCAGGTATTTCTACAGATCACGAATGTTTTTCTTTTGATGAAGCCAAAGAGAAATTAGAAAAAGGAATGAAAGTAATTATTAGAGAAGGTTCTGCTGCCAAAAATTTTGAAGCTTTAATTGACCTTTTGCCAGATAATTATGAAAATATGATGTTTTGCTCAGATGATAAACATCCAGATGATTTATTGTTAGGCCATATAAATCAATTGTGTGAAAGAGCAGTTGCTAAAGGGTTTGACGTTTTTAAAGTGTTACAAGCTGCTTGTATAAATCCTGTAAAGCATTATAATTTGGATGTTGGTTTATTACAAAAAGATGATTTTGCAGATTTTGTTGTGGTTGATAGTTTAGAGAAATTTAATGTTTTAGAAACCTACATAAATGGAGAATTGGTTGCAAAAAATGGAAACTCATTTGTAAAAGATGTTGCCTTTGAAGTATTGAATAATTTTAATACAGATATAAAGAAAATTGAAGATTTTAGATTTGCTTCATCAGCAGCAAAAATTAAAGTAATTGAAGCTTTAGATGGTGAGTTAGTAACCAATAAAATAGAAGCAGCATCTTTAATAAAAAACGGAAATTTAGTTTCGAATATTGAGACTGATGTTTTAAAAATGACAGTCGTAAATCGTTATAAAAATGCTGAACCATCAATAGCATTTATCAAAAATTTTGGATTAAAACAAGGTGCTATTGCAAGTTCTGTTGGGCATGATTCTCATAACATAATTGCAATTGGAGTTTCTGATGAAATGATTTGTAAAGCCGTAAATTTAATCATCGAAAATAGAGGGGGAGTTTGTGCTGTAACATCATCCAAAGAAAAAATAGTTTCATTGCCAGTTGCTGGTATCATGTCTGATAAACCAGCCAAAGAAACTGGTGAAGCTTATGCTGAATTAGATAAAATGGCAAAAGAAATGGGGAGCCAATTAAGAGCACCTTATATGAGTTTGTCTTTTATGGCTTTGCTTGTTATTCCGTCTTTAAAACTATCTGATAAAGGTTTGTTTGATGGAACAAGTTTTCAGTTTACATCATTAGAAATCGATTAAATCTTAAATCTTATTAATCTTTTTCACTAAACTTTCTGATAAATTAAATAACCATTTTACCTGTTCAAAAACCAATTGAGTTTCGTGTAAAGCAACTTTCATTTCATTAGAAATAGGAATCCCTTTTACAATTTCTTCATCTCTTGTAGATGAAAGGTTTTTGTAATGTTTTTTGTAATTTTTTTCAGCAATTTTTAATTCTTTGGTGTTTAAAGAATTATTATTTTCTTTATCGTTTGTGGTGTCAATTACACTTTTTAAATTGGTTTGAATATTGGTTACATAAATCTCAAATTGTTCTGGTGCAATACCTGTTTCGTTACTTCTAATAAACATCCCTAAAGAAGTTAAAGAAGATAAAAATGTATTACTAATAGATACCAAGTCATAAATTATTGCACTATTTTCTTGTTTAGATTTTGGTTCTTGTACAAATCTTTGATAAGCAGCATTTAAATTACCAACCTTTAAAAAAGCTTCTTTTCTGGCTAGCCTATAATTGATTGATGTTTCCCCTTTTTTATGATAATAGATATTTATTTCGTTCAAAAGATTAGAAAAACTATTGGTAGATTCTTTTAAGAAATCTTTCATGTTTCTAGCCTCCCAAGCAGGCCAAAATAAATGGTTGGCTGCATACGCTAATAATGCTCCTATTAATGTATCAAAAACTCTAAATTGAATAACTTCTAATACATTTGGATAAATTATAGCATACATAAAAATTACATAAAGTGTAATAAAAGCGGCTCCATTTCTATAGTTCTGTTTTACTAAAGAAAAGCCTATAATTAAAGAAATTACTGCAATAATTGCATAAATGATTGTGTTTTGTGTAATAAGTACAATAGCAACACCAACCAAAGCACCTATAATTGTACCAATAACCCTGTTTTTAGTTCTTTCTTTTGTTAAACTATAACTTGGTCTCATGATTACGATTATGGTTAAAAGAATCCAATAAGATTGTTGTAATTCAATAATATGACCAACAATAAACCCAATTAAAGTGGTTAAAGTTAATCTTAAAGAATGCCTAAAGATTGGCGATTTAATACTAAAATTAGCCCTTAGCTTTTTTAAATCATAATCTTGAGGAGTAATAAACTGTTCTGCATTTTTTATACCTCTAATTTTATCATTTTTAGAGTATTTGCTTAAAATTCTAACAATATCATTTAAGTTCTGAATTTGCTTTTCTTGATAAGTTTTGTAATTTAATAACAGAATTACATCTTCTCTAGATTCTGGTAAACCTACTTGTAGCTCAAAAAGATCAATCTGATTCTCTATTTTTTTTAATAATATTTTAAAATTGTTTGCAAACGAAAGTTTTTCTTCTTTTAAAATAACTTTAGAAATATGTAAAAGTCTTTCTGAAATTTCAAAAATTAAAACTTTAAATTCATCAATTTTTTCTGGATGATCTTTATATAATACATCAAACTTTTTATAATTAATAGGGTTAGAAATGGCTAACTCATAAACTTCCATCAGTTTAGAAAATATTAATTGCTGACGTCTAATTCTGTTGCTAAAACCAGCATTAGTTCTTCTTTCTAAAATTACTTCTCTTAAGGTTTCATGTAGCTCATTAATATCAATCTGTAGTTTAAAACTTTTCTCTAATAGTAAAGTTCTATCTTCTTTTTCTACTAATAATTCACCTCTTAATTTTATAAAACCTGCTGTTTTTTCTATTAATGTAAAAAATAAAAAGTCGGTTTGAACTTTAGGGAAAATCAACTGAGTAGAAAGCGTTAAAAATAAATACCAAAAGCCACCAAGAGCAATAAATAAAGCATGTTGTAACAAGGAAACTTCATTACTATCGTAGGCAAAAGCCAAAACCAAAGCCAATAAACCTGCCAAAGAAATTAAAGAAGCTCTAAAACCAAATACAGAAATATACGAAACTGAAAAAACTAAAATTATTAAAATCGGAATTATTAATAACAAGTAACTACTAAAATAACCAACCATTAGAGTTATTGTAAAAGCTAGAATTATAGAGGCTAAAATACCATAGAATTTATGTTTTAAACTACCATTAATATCTGCAGGCAAACTTAAAATTGCACCAAGAGCAATACTAAAACCAATATCCATACTATCAAAAAAATAGATAGATATAAATACAGGAATTGTCATGGCTAAAGCAACTAAAACCGCTTTTAAAAATTGAATACTTTTTATATATCTTAAAAAAGATGTAATCATAACTTATTTTATACTGCAAATTTAAGAAGTAATTTTAGGGCAGTATATTTATATGCATTATTTAAATAATTTTTTTAATACTATCAATCATCATAAAATAAAAGGGTTTGATTATTTTTGTACAATCAAAACATAGAAATGAGTTTATTACAAGATTTAGAAAAGAGAAGTGGCAATCAATGCGAATTGTGTTCAGCAACAAATAATTTAGCTATTTACGAAGTTAAACCAGTATCTACAGGTGGTTTTGATGGTAGTATTTTAGCTTGTGAAACTTGTATAAATCAAATTGAAAATCCTGAGGAAGTAGATGCAAATCATTGGCGTTGTTTAAATGATTCTATGTGGAGCGAATTTACGCCTGTAAAGGTTACAGTTTGGCGAATGTTACATCGTTTAAAGAACGAAGGTTGGCCACAAGATTTATTAGGAATGATGTATTTAGAAGATGAAGAAATCCGTTTTGCAAAAGAAACAGGAGATCATTTATCAGAAAGTGAAAAGATTATTCATAGAGATGCAAATGGGGCAATTTTACAAGCAGGGGATTCTGTTGTGTTGATAAAAGACTTAAAAGTAAAAGGTTCTAGTATGGTTGCAAAACAAGGAACTGCAGTTCGTAGAATATCTTTAGATCACGAAAATGCAAAATATATTGAGGGTAAAGTTGGTCCAACTCAAATTGTTATTATTACAGATTATGTAAAGAAAATGGCAGAAAAGGAATAATTTTTTTTGATAAAAACTTAAAAAGGCTTGTAATTTATTGAATTACAGGCCTTTTTTTTATGGTTTAAAGAGAGATGAGATATAAAACAATAATATTTATAACTAAAAAATTAGTTTAAACTAGTTTTTTAGTTATATTTGTATCGTTAAACTAAAAGTTTAGTTGAAAATTATGAAGAAACAATTAACAAAAGCAGAAGAGCAGATTATGCAAGTTTTATGGAATTTGGAAGAATCTTCTGTAAAAGAAATCATAGAAAAATTACCTGAACCTAAACCAGCTTATAATACAGTTTCTACAATTATTAGAATTTTAGAAACTAAAGAATTTGTGGCACATAAAGCAAAAGGTAGAGGTTATGTGTATTACCCATTAATTGAAAAAGAAACGTATAGCAACCAAAGTTTACATAAATTAATGAATGGTTATTTTAATGGTTCATTTAAAAGTATGGTTTCCTTTTTTGTAAAAGAAAATAATATGGATGTTGCTGAATTGGAATCTATTTTAAAAGAAGTGAATAAAAAATAAAGTGATGAAAAATTTATCGTTCACACTTTTAATAATTTTCTGTTTTTGCTATGGATGTAAGTTAGACTCGAAAGAGGAAAATGTTTTAGTATTTAATTTAAATACTATTTCAGAAATAGAACAAAAGGATTTTTTAAAAATGAATTTAGATAAAAATCATCCAAATTTATTAAATCCTGATATTAGTAATCTGGATTTTGAAATAGTAGTGGAGTCTTGGACAAAATTGCATTCAGATTTATATCATTTTTTAAAAGACCATAACTTTAAATGGAATTCTAAAAAAGAAAACATTAAGATCTTTAACAAAATATATTTTACTAAAAAAGGAAAAATAAAAGTATACGCTTTTAAAATATTAGAAGATATAAGTGAAGATAAGATTATTGAGTACGAAAAGCTCGTTAATGAGTTTGCAAATAATGCTAAAATTAATGTAAAGAGAGATATTGATTTTGCGCAATGTGGAAAAGCATCCTTACCTAATTTATAAAATATAAGCTATGATCAATTACATCCTTCAGGTTATCTTATTCCAAGTGTTATTCTTGACTGTTTATGATTTTTTTCTTAGCAAAGAGACCTTTTTCACCAAAAATAGATGGTATTTGTTAAGTACACCAATTTTATCTTTTGTGTTACCATTGATAAAAATACCAACGTTTCAAAAAGCAGTTCCACAAGAATTTGTAATACAATTGCCAGAAATTGTTTTAAATCCTGATCAAGTAATCCAGCAAACAATTCAAGAAACAAATATTGAACAATCTATTAACTATATCAATATTTTATTTTGGATTGGAGTCGCTTTTTTCTCGGTTTTGTTTTTGATAAAATTGATAAAGATTATTTCATTTATTAGAAATAATGAAACGATTAATAAATCTGATTTTACTTTAATTTTAATTCCAAATCAAACCAAAGCCTTTTCATTTTTTAACTATATTTTTTTAGGGAAAGAAGTGCCCAAACATCAACAAGAAAACGTAATTCAGCACGAGTTGGTACATAGCCAGCAAAAGCATTCTTTAGATTTACTTTTTTTTGAAGTATTAAAAATTGTGATGTGGTTTAACCCAATGATTTATTTCTATCAAAAGCGAATCACTTTGGTACACGAATACATTTCTGATGCAATTGTAGCCAAATCAGAAACCAAAGAAAGTTATATCAATAATTTGTTATCTAGCTTTTTTCAAGTAGAAAATATATCGTTTGTAAATCAATTTTGTAAAAAAACTTTTATAAAACAAAGAATACTGATGATGAATCAGAATCAATCAAAAGCGGTAAAGCAATTAAAATATTTGGTTTTAGTACCAATATTAATTAGTATGCTTTTTTACAGTTCTTGCGCATCTTTTGACAGTAGGTTAAAGAAAAGAATTGTAACGCATTATAGTGTTGCTGATGGAGAGTTATTTAGTTACAAAGGAGAAAAAGAATCAAGTTTAGACACTTACTATGGTCCTAATCCAAAAGGGCTTTTAGAAGAAATACCTTTAGAAGAATTGCCAGAAGAAATTAAAGAACGAGAGTATAATAGGTTTAAAAAATTCAGAAACAAAGGAGAAAGAAATCAATTGTTTTTATCTTTTTATAAATTCAATAAATATTTTAAAACACCTGATGGAAGAATTGCTCATGGTATGGTTGGAGATAATTTGACTAGCATTCATCCAGATAAAGTTGGAGATGAATTGTTATTCATAAAATTAACTAAGTCACCCATTTTCCCTGGTTGTTCAGAAAGAGATTCTGATTGTTTTTTAGAAAAACTAGAACAACATTTCTTAGATAATTTTGATAGAAAAACTTTAACTGGTTTAAAATTAAATACAAAAAAAGTAAAAGTTTTGGTTGATTTTAATATTAATCCAAATGGTTATGTAGGAGATATTTCAGTAGAAGCACCAAATGAAATGATTAAAAATGAAGCTAAAAAAGTTATAGCTTCTTTACCAAAAATGACTGGTGGAGAAAAATATGGAAAACCAATAAAGGCAAAATACATATTGCCTTTTACAATTATACTTTAAAAAAAAAATCTATGATTAATTACATCCTACAAGTTATCTTATTCCAAGTGTTATTCTTGGCTATTTATGACTTCTTTTTAAGCAAAGAAACCTTTTTCACAAAGAATAGATGGTATTTATTAAGTACACCAGTTTTGTCTTTTTTAATTCCGTTGATAAAAATACCAACCTTTAAAAATGCAGTTCCACAAGAGTTTTTTATTCAATTACCAGAAATTGTTTTAAATCCAGATAGAATAATTAAAGAAAGCATTACAACAATAAGTTTTACAGATTCTATCAATTATATTAAAATTTTATTTTGGATTGGAGCCGTTTTTTTCTCGGTTTTATTTTTGATAAAATTGATTAAGATTATCAATTTTATCAAAAAATATGGAGTTCAAAAACTATCCGAATTTAGTTTGATAATGATTCCTAATGAAACCAAAGCCTTTTCATTTTTCAATTATATTTTTTTAGGATCTGCCATTAAAGAAACCAACAGAGATAAAATAATTAAACACGAATTGGTACATAGCCAACAAAAGCATTCTTTAGATTTATTATTTTTTGAAGTTCTAAAAATTCTGATGTGGTTCAACCCAATGATTTATTTCTATCAAAAGAGAATCACGTTAGTACACGAATACATTTCTGATGCAGTTGTAGCCAAATCAGAAACCAAAGAAAGTTATATCAACAATTTGTTATCTGGTTATTTTCAGGTAGAGAATATTGAGTTTGTAAATCAATTTTATAAAAAGAGTTTAATTAAAAAAAGAATAATTATGATGAAAAAGAATCAATCTAAAAAAATGAATCAGTTAAAGTATTTAGTATTAGTTCCTGTTTTAATAAGTATGTTGTTTTATAGTTCTTGTGCTGATAATGTTTCTCAAGAAATAACAGAAAGCAAAAAAGCACCTCAAACTATGTATTTAAATAGAAATGGTAAGGTTACAGAAACTGTTGGAACAGTTGAAAGCTACTTAGATGTTTACCTTGGTATGGGAGAAGGTTATGAACTTCCTAAAACGAAAGAACTATCTATAGAAGATTTAAGTGAAGGAGAAAAAATAGAATATTTAGAATTTAAAGAATCGTCAGAGATTGGTAATGATTTTAAATTAGGAGTTAAAGTGTTTGAATATAAGAATGATAGAAAGGTAATAGTTTTTAGCCCAAGTTCTTTTAGCGATTCGAATTCATCAACAGAAATAGTAGAAAAAGAAGAAATTTCTTTTATAAATATTGACAAAGTACCAACTTTTCCTGGTTGTGATGAGGGAGATAGAAAGTGTTTTTCTAAAATGGTTCAAAAGCATTTTTCAAGAAACTTTGATGCAGATATGCCTAAAACATTAGGTTTAGAACCAGGTAGAAAAAGAGTTTTTATCGCTTTTAAAATTGATAAAGAAGGAGATGTTGTTGATGTACAAGCTAGAGCTCCTCATAATGATATTAAAGAAGAAGTATTAAAAGTAATGAATTCTTTACCAAAAATGATTCCAGGTGAACACCAAGGAAAAAATATAACAGTAAAATATTCAATACCTTTTACCTTATTTATAGAATAAACGATTTATGAAAAAGAAGATTTTATTTATATTAATATTTGCAATTGTTAAAGTTGAGGCACAAACCTCAACTTTTTCTGTTGCTGACAGTTTGTTTGCTAAAGGAAGATATAAACTTGCTTTAAAAGAATTAGACACCAAAGAAGCCTCATTTTTGTCCAACTACAAAAAAGCAGTTATTTATGAATCTATAGATAATTATAAAAAAGCAGCTTATTTTTTAGAAAAAGCCATCACTTTTAAAGATGATGAAAAGGCAAAATTAAAATTAGCTAAAATTTATAGAGCTTCTAAATTATCAAAAAAAGCCATTCCTATTTACGAAGAAATTCTAGCCATAGACTCTTTAAATTTAGTTTTAAAATATCAATTAGGTAAACTTTACATCATCAATAAAAAACCGAAAAAAGCTATTGAAACCTTTACCTACTTAATTAAAAATGATACAGAAAATCCAAATTATTCTTATCATTTAGGTTTATCTTATGCTTTAAATGGGCAAAGAGATCCTATGATAAATAGTTTTATAGATACATATCAAAAAGATTCTACACATATTAGAGCAATTTCTAGATTGGCTAAAAGTTTCCTTAAATTAAAAGATTTAGATTCAACCCAATTGTTTGTAAATAAAGGTTTAGCAATTTCGCCAAACGATTTAGATTTAAATAAAATAAAGATTAATCAATTTTTTAGAGATAAAAAGTACAAAGAAAGTATTCCCTATTTATTAAATATCGATTCTTTATATAAAAAAGAAACTTATAGCACATCACTTTTGGGCAAAGCCTATTACAATATAGATAGTTTAGAAAAAGCCAAAAAATATTTTACCAAATTAAAATTTAAAGATAGAGCAAACTTTAAAGCACATACATATTTAGGGCATATCGATTTTAAGCAAGAGAAATATAATTCAGCAAGAATGAATTATATGATGGCTACTTTTATTGGTAAAGAAAGTAGAGACGAAGAATATTATGGAATGGCAAGAGTGTTTTACGAATTTAAAAAGCCAAAACAAGCTATAAATGCATATCAAAATGCTTTTGAAGAAAACCATAGAAATTACAGAGCATTATATCAATTAGCCAAACTTTCTGATGATTATTATAAAGATAAAAAGATAGCCTACAAGCATTATATAAAATATATCGAAACCTTTTATGAAATTGATGAAGGGATGTCTGCTTTTGTAAGAAACAGAATAAAAGAGATAAAAAAAGAGTATTTTTTAAGAGGAGAAACTTTAAAATAAAAGTCATTAAAATTTAGTAAGTTTACGCTTAATAAGAAAACTATAAATGCGCGTTTTTTCTTTTTTAATTTTAATGATTTTTTGCACTTCGTGTGATAAATTCTCTTTCTCAAAAAATAAGAATGTACAAGTTGTAGATACTATTGTAGATTATACTTCTGTAGATACTTTTCCGTCTTTTAAAGTTTGCGATTCTTTTATTGATAAAATTAAAAAGCAAGATTGTTTTAGAAACACAATACATCAAAAAATAGGAGAGGAGTTACAAAAACACATCTATTCTATTAAAGATTCTATTGATACAACTGTTTTGGTTGATTTAATTATCAATGCCAAAGGCGAAATAGTTTTTGATGGATTACAATCTGAAAATATAGAAATGCAATTACCAGAATTACAAGGTATAATTCGTAATTCTATTAATAATTTACCAACTGTTCTGCCTGCTGTTAAAAGAGGAATTCCTGTAACTACAAAATATCAATTACCAATAAGAATTTTGTTGAAAGAATAAAAGATGTTATTTCTTTAAATTTAAAACTCCAGAAATTAATAATAACAACCAAGGCAAACCGTGTAAAAGAACATCGAACCAATCTTGTGGTTGTAATCCTTTTTGAGCATCAAAGGCATTTCCTCCTAAAATCCATTGAATTTTTCCCCAAATATGTGGCGGATTAAAAGGAGCTAAACCCAAGGTTAAACTCGCAATTAAAAAGAGTTTCCAATTATTTTTAAGTTGATCTTTCATCTTTTCTAAGTTTATAACTTTTATAAATAGCAAAAATAAAGCCTGTTGTTGTATGTAGAATTAGTGTAAATATTAATCTTAAAAAAGCAACTAAACCATATTCATCATGGCCCCATAAATATTTGCCTCCGTAAATTATTATACTAAAATAAATTGCAATTAATATTAGGTTTAAAAAAGCATACCAATATACATATTTCCAATATGATAAAAGGTAAATACTAAACAACCACATTGCTATGATAAAGAAAATAAATAAAAGTATATACATAACATTTTATTCAAAAAATCTGCTAAAAATCGCTATTAGTACTTGTTTTGAATTCAGTCTAAATAAAAAGAATTTAGCTTAAGGTTTTTATATAAACCAATTCCAAACCAAACCAAAACGAATAGTAAAATCTCTATAAGGATAATTAGGAGCAGAAAAATAATTTTTTTCAGAAAAGCTAGAAGTTACATTATCTATCTTAAAGTAAATTCGAGTTCTACGTACTCTAGCATTAAAGAACACATCAAAAGTAGGGTAGCCAATTTCATCCGTATTTTGTAGCGTAAATTCTGCCAATAAAGGGTTATAAGCATTGGCATTATACTTTGTAAAATACTTAAACGTAACTCCAATATTTACCAACATTGGTTTTCCCTTAAACCACTCATCAGTATAATATAAAGTATTTCTAGTAACAAATTCGGGTACTCTAAAAACTTCTGCACCACTTGTAACATTTTGATACATAACAGTGTTGTCTAATCCTAATTTCCAGAATTTAAACTCTCTGTTTGCTTTAACCTTTAAATAGGTTATTTGACTTCCATATTGCTGAGGTAAATTGTTTTCATCAAAATAAGTGTAGTTATCAATATTTGTAAAGTTTAGATTGGCATTTATCAATTTAGAAGTAAAAGCAAAACCTAAATCTCTTGTATTTACGTTACTAAAATCGTTTTGCCAATTATAATCATCATATTTACTTTGATGTAATAATGTATTAAAATTAGGTGATTTAGAACTTAATAATAAACTTCCTTTTAAGCCAAAAAGGCTGTCTTTTAAATACACAGCTTCACCTTGTAAATGGCTTCCAGATAATCTTCCAGAACCAGGAGTTAAAGCTGCATCAGCATTTAATTGAAAGTTTTTAATTCTTGCATTCCAGTCTGCACCAACAGAAATTGCGCTACCCTCTAATTTTAACTTGTTAATAGAACTACTTGTATTTAAAATGGTATCATAACCATAAGAATAGTTAATAAGGTTTGCTTTTGCTTTAAATTTACCTAAAACATATTTCGAATTAAATTCAAGATTTAACTCATTATTGGTTATAGAACTTTTGGCTTCGTTATTTGTAGTATCAGAAGCATTTGCACTACCAAAAATATCTGTTGTAGTTGAGGTTTGATTAAAGCTATAAAACTTGTTCTCGCTAGTAAAAACGTGACCAACTTTTAAATTAGTAAAATCTTTATCGTTAATAGTGTCTTTGCTAGATAGTATTTTATAACTATGCTCTACATAAACTCTAGTACCATCAAACTGACTTTCTGCATCCTCAAGATTAACATCTAATCTAGAACGTTGTGTAAAATCAGGATCTTCAGTAACAAAATAATCTAAAGCATCAGCAGTTAAGCCACCACTTTCTTCGTGAAAAAAATCTTGGGATGTTAAATGCCCTCTAATTTCATATTGGTTTTCTTTAGTTCTGTAATGAAAAGCACCTCTAAAATTACCATTACTTACCAAAGATTGTCTGTATTCTCCCAAAGAACGTAAACCTTTGTAAGAAAGTGAAACGTTTAATCTTTTAGAAAAATTTAGAGTAAAAAGGGCATCAACAACTTGCCCTTGTTGTAAGCCTGTTCTGTATAAAATTTCGGTTGTTGGTGTAGGTACTTCGTAATATTTAATGTCTTCAACATCTAAATAACTAAATTGTTTTGCGCTAAAACCAATATCAGGAAATTGACTAATATTATCAAAACTATACCCTAAATTATTAAAAGTTTGCCCTTGGTTATGGAACTCAAGTAACTCAAAATTATCTTTTCTAAGATAATTGAATTTGTATTCTTTTTGTAAAGTTAAAGTAGTGTCTATGTAAGAAGTGTCTCTTTTATGAGAAAATATTTTGTAATCTGTATACTTTGTTTTACCAGATAAAATTACTTTAGTTTCGTTAGAATTATTTATGGTATCATTTCTAGAGTTTCCAAAAGATCCTCCTTCAATTTGTTCTTTTAGTCGCTGTCCAAATAAATTATTAGAGCAGATAAGCAGTAAAAAAATGTAAAAAAACGTTTTATTCATAGTAGATAAATACAAGAGCAAATGTAAAATAATTAAACGAAAAGAATAGTTAATAATTATGCTGAAATCTGTTAATTTGTAAAATGTTACAATCAAATTATAGTGGTTTTACTTTAGAAGCAGGTACAGACGAAGCTGGTAGAGGCTGTTTGTGTGGTCCTGTTGTGGCAGCAGCCGTAATTTTGCCTAAAGATTTTACGCATCCTTTTTTAAATGATTCCAAGCAATTATCAGAAAAAAAGAGAGACGAATTAAGACCTTTTATAGAACAAAATGCCTTGGCTTTTGGGGTTTCTTTTATTTGGCAAGAAGAAGTTGATGAAATAAACGTACTACAAGCCTCAATTACAGGAATGCACAGGTCTTTAGATGAACTAAAAATTACACCAGAATTTATAATTATAGATGGTAATAAGTTTCGTAATTATAAAGACATACCACATAAAACCATTGTAAAAGGCGATGCCAAATTTTTGAGTATTGCAGCAGCATCTGTGTTAGCAAAAACGTATAGAGATGAGTATATGGCTAAAATTCATCAAGAATTACCCATGTACAATTGGCAAAAAAACAAAGGTTACCCAACTAAAGAACACAGAAATGCCATTCGCGAATTTGGTGCCACAAAATATCACAGAAAAACATTTAAACTCTTACCAGAACAATTAAAAATGAAATTGTAATTTTTTTAGAAGTTATTTCCTGCTTTCACTACTCGCTTTTTTTGCTCCAAAAAGCAAAAAAGAGCTCAAACAAGTCGTTCAATCAGGGCTAAACTTGTTTGTAAACTTTAGTAAATAACTTCAAATTATTTAAAAAAGTTCAACTATTTTTACGCTCCAAATTTCTAGATGATGATTAAAAAAACAAGAGCCGAAATCACCAAATGCATTTTACACAAAGTCGCTAATAAATTCAATAGTGGTCAAAATGTGCTTTCAGAAGATTTAATTCGTTTCGATCAAGAAGGTTACGATTTAATGAAAGGGTTTTTATTAAAACCATTTGGTAGTTTAACACAAAGTTATCGCTTTTCTCATCATGCAGATGTACGTTTAAATGAGTTGAATAACTATGCATCAGAAGTTTTTAAAGACGAAAATACGTTTATAGAATACTCTAAAAACAT
The DNA here is from genome assembly GCF_045063625.1 of Polaribacter sp. Asnod6-C07. Classification (NCBI taxonomy): domain Bacteria; kingdom Pseudomonadati; phylum Bacteroidota; class Flavobacteriia; order Flavobacteriales; family Flavobacteriaceae; genus Polaribacter; species Polaribacter sp. Asnod6-C07. The sequence continues at coordinate 2,145,128 of NZ_JBEFOF010000005.1, forward strand.
CGTAAATCATTTGTACGAACAATCGAATTCTGCACAAATTAAAACAGGAGATGTAATTGTTGTTTTTATAGAAGGTATAGAATATAAAGATGTTTTAACAGAGGCAATAGGAGTTTTTAAAATCGAAAATAAAGTTGACTTTTTTCAAACGTATTTAGATGATAATGAAAGTTTTGATGTTGTAGTGCAAAAAGGAATATCAACAAAAAGAATAGATAAAGGTTGTTTAATTTTAAATACATCAGATGTAGAAGGTACTGTTGTTTTTTCTGTAGATAACAACAACTACGATGCCCAATATTGGATTAAAAATTTCCTTTCTGTAAAGCTAGCTGATGATTATAATGCGCACACTCAAAACTATTTAGAACTGTGTAAAGAGTTTTCTGAAGAAGTAATAAAACCAGAATTTGGGAAACATGAACAAGGTAATTTTTTGGCAAATACCGTAGATTATTTTAAAGAACACGAAGCTGTAGATTATCACGATTTTAAAGACGAAATTTTTGAAGAAGATAAACACAAAGATTTGTTCGAAGATTATAAAAAACATTACGAAGATTTAAATGATGTTTTAATTCGTAATAATTTTGATGTTTCAGGAGTTGTTTTAAAGAAAGAAAAAAGCAAGTTAAAAACAGAAATTAAGTTAGATACAAACATCAACATAAAATTAGATGTAGATGCACCAGATGCAGCCTCAGAATATTTGGAAAGAGGTTATGATGAAGAGAAAAAAATGAAATATTACAAAGTGTATTTTAACGAAGAGAAATAATTATTTGTAATTACAAAAGATAGTGAAGTAATCTGTTTAATAAATTTTGCATATTACTTCGCAAATTCGCATTAACGTATTTTATGAAGCAACAAAAGCTTCAACCTCAAAAAGTGTTTTAAAATGCTTTAAAATTTTAGTTTTTACTTCTTCTAAATCAACCTTCCTATTTAACTCAGCTTCCATAGAAGTAACTGCTTTACCTTTAATTCCACAAGGAATAATATTATCAAAATAACCTAAATTCACATTAGCATTTAAGGCAAAACCATGCATGGTTACCCATCTAGAAGAACGAATACCCATTGCACAAATTTTACGAGCAAAAGGTGTTCCAACATCAAGCCAAACTCCAGTTTCTCCTTCACTTCTTGTACCTTTTATACCATATTCTGCAATGGTTAAAATTATGGTTTCTTCTAATAAACGTAAGTATTTATGAATATCTGTAAAGAAATTTTCCAAATCTAAAATTGGGTAACCTACAATTTGTCCTGGGCCATGATAGGTAATATCTCCACCTCTGTTTATTTTGTAAAAAGTAGCACCCTTTTCTTTAAGTTGATTTTCATTCAATAACAAATTACTCATATCACCACTTTTTCCTAAAGTATACACATGAGGATGCTCTACAAACAAAAAGTGATTTTTTGTAGTTTCTTGTAAGTCATTTCTACGATTAGAAATCTTAACGTCTACAGTTTCTTGTAGTAATTCAGTTTGATAATCCCAAGTTTCCTTGTAATCCTTAACTAATAAGTCTTTTAATTCGATGTTTCTATTCATAATCTAAAGTACAAAGGTAAATATTTCATTATATTTGGAGAGCTAATATTAAAACGATATTATGAAAAATATAAGCCCTCTTTTTTTATTATTAACATTGTTCTTTTTGATAGGTTTTCAAATCAATGCTCAAGACAATTGGCAAAAGGTTTCAAAAACAAAATATGATAAGAATGAAACAGCTGTTTTTAGTAAAAAACATTTTCCAAAGGAATATAATTTGGTTTCTTTAAACTTAGAGAGTTTTGCTTCTAATCTTAAATCAAAATCAAAAAAAGCTAACAATATTATAAAGTTACCAGATGCAAATGGAAAATTGCAGAAATTTCGTTTAGAAGAATCTTCAAATTTTGAAGTTGAATTACAAGAGAAATTTCCTGAGATAAAATCATATTCAGCACAAGGAATTGATGATCCTACAGCAATTGCAAAAATAAGTATGGGTACAGATGGTTTACATGGAATTGTTTTTTCTGGTAATCAAGAAACAATGTATATAGATCCATACTCAAAAGACAAACAAGATTATATTGTTTATAGTAAAAATAGTATAGCTAAAGACGAAGATGATTTTCAATGTATGGTAGAAGAAACTGCAAATAAAGAGCTTGTTTTTTCTGATGCAGCAAAAAATGCAGACGATGGTAAATTAAGAACTTTTAGATTGGCATTAGTTTGTAGTGGAGAGTATGCGCAATTCCATTTAACTAGACAAAATGTATCAACTTCTGCTACAGATGCTGTTAAAAAGGCGGCTGTTTTATCAGCAATGAATACATCTATGACAAGGATTAATGGTGTTTTTGAAAATGATTTAGCTGTAAAAATGGTAATTGTTGGTAATAACGATGATGTTATTTTTTTAGATGAAGACACAGACAACATCACTGATGGTAATGCTGATACTATGATAGATGAAGTACAATCTATTTGCGATACTCAAATTGGTACTGCAAATTATGATATTGGACACATTTTTAGTGTTGGTGGAGATGGTTTAGCTGGTTTAGGAGTTGTTTGTATTTCTGGTCAAAAAGCAAGAGGTGTAACTGGTATTGGTTCTCCTGTTGGAGATCCCTATGATATTGATTATGTTGCTCATGAAATGGGACATCAATTTGGTGCAACACATACACAAAATAACGATTGTAATAGAACAAGTTCTACAGCAGTAGAGCCTGGTAGTGGTTCTACAATTATGGGGTATGCAGGTATTTGTTCACCTAATGTTATTGGTACAGGTTCTGCAACTGGTAATAGCGATGATTATTTTCATACAGTAAGTATAGCTCAAATGTGGAGCCACATACAATCTTCTGGTAGTTGTGCAGTTACTTCAAATACAAATAATACTGCACCTACAGCATATGCAGGTTTAGATTATTCTATACCAAAATCTACACCTTTTAAATTAGAAGGTATAGCAACAGATACAGATGGTTTAAGCTCATTAACTTATAATTGGGAACAGATAGACAACGAAGTAAGTACAATGCCACCTTCTGCAACAAACGATGTTGGCCCAATGTTTAGATCTTTGCCATCGAAAACTACACCAATTAGATATATGCCAGAATTGGCAACTATAGTTGCAGGGAATTCTTCTACAACTTGGGAGGTATTGCCTTCTGTTGCAAGAGATTTAAACTTTTCTTTTTTAGTTAGAGATAATAATATTGGTGGTGGAAGCACAGCAAGAGATGATGTTAAAATTACAGTTACAGATGCTATTGCATTTACAGTAAATACTCCTAATTCTGCTGTTATTTGGGATGTAGGTTCTACACAAACCATTACCTGGAATAAAGGTACAACAGATGTAGCACCAATTAATTCTACTTTGGTAAATATCAAATTGTCTACAGATGGTGGAATTACTTTTCCTATTTTATTAAAAACAAATACTGCAAATGACGGTTCAGAAAATATTATAATTCCAGATAATGCAACATCTAACGCAAGAATTATGGTAGAAGCTGCAGACAATGTTTTTTACAATGTAAATAGTACAAATTTTACAATAAATTCTACAGCACCAACTTTTGTAATGAATAATAATAGTGGTACTCAAATTGCTTGTAATTCTGGTAATGAAACTGTTAGTTATACTTTAAATTTCGATTTTGTTAATGGTTTTTCAGAAACAGTTACTCTTTCTGCTACTGGTCAACCTAATGGATCTGTAGTAACTTTTAATCCGACAACTATAAATAGTGATGGTAATGTAACAATGTCAGTTTCTAATTTAGATGATGAAACTGCACAAGATTATGTATTATCAGTTTTAGGATCTTCATCAAGTATAGTTCAGAGTTTAGATTTAGATTTAAAATTAACATCACCTGAATTTGGTACTTTAAAACTTACTTCACCAACAAATGGTGACACAAACATTGCTTTAACAGGAGATTTAGTTTGGGGAGCCAATACAAATGCTACCTCTTATGATGTTGAAGTAGCAACAGAAACAGGTTTTACAAACATTGTTTCTTCTGGTAATGTAACTACCAATTCTTACACAACAGATAATTTATCTGGATTAACAGAGTATTTTTGGAGAGTAAAACCTAAAAATGATTGTGGAGAAGGTTCTTATTCTACTGTGTATAGTTTTACAACATTATCACCAAGTTACTGCGAGTCTATATTTACAGATGAAACTGGTGGTTCAGAACATATACAAAATGTTACTTTTAATACCATTGAGAATGATTCTGGTAATGACACTGCAGATGGTTATATAAATTACACAAAAATATCAACAAATGTTAAAAGAGGAGATACACATCAAATTTCTGTAACTATGGATACAGCAGGTTATCAAGATCATTGTTTTGTTTTTATTGATTGGAATCAAGATTATGTGTTTGATAATGATACAGAAAGATATGATTTAGGAAGTGTTACACAAGATATTGGAACTGTAACAGCATCTATAACAGTGCCTGATGATGCAAGATTTGGAAGTACAAGAATGAGAGTAATTATAGAATACGATGATCCTAATGAAGGTTATGGTTTAGGTGCTTGTTTAGCAGATCATATTTGGGAATGGGGAGAAACAGAAGATTATAGTGTAATTGTAGACAACACAGCATCTATAGAAGACACCTCTTTTTCTAATTTTAATTTATACCCAAACCCTACTAAAGGAGCATTTACTTTGAATTTTGATATGCACAATGAAGAAGAGGTTAATCTAAAATTATATGATATTAGAGGTATGCTTGTAGGTGAAAAAAGATATGAAAATACAAGTTCTTATTTTTCTAGAAAAATTCAGTTTTATGATGTTGCTAGCGGATTATATTTATTGAAAATAATAAATGGAAACCTACAAACCACTAAAAAATTAATGATTGAATAATCATTTAAATAAATAATAATTTTAAAGAACCACACCATAATACATGATGTGGTTTTTTTAACTCCCAAAAAAGAATGTGTGTAAATATCTACCAGGAGTAAAAGTAAATCCGCCAGCAATAATGATAGCACCTAAATAAAGAAAAATCATTTTAAACTTATGCTTTTTGATTTGTCCTTTTTTTACAGCGATAATTGCTGTAGGTACAGAGTATAGAGTTAAAAAACTAAATAAATGTATATAGCCAAAATGATTTAAAAATTGTGGGCCAACATAAGCAGGCATAAATAAAGTGATTATTGCAGTTATCATCATTAAAGCCATATAAATTTTACCTAATGACTTATGAAATGGAGTTCCTTTTTTTACAGATAAAAGATAAGCACCAATAAAAAAACAAGGAACCACAGTTGACAAATGAGCGTACATTAAATATTTATAATCCATAGTATTATAAAGTTTTTGTCTAAAAATAACAAATAAAAAAACCGTATAAAATTTTATACGGTTTTTAAATAATATTTTGTTTTATTTATCCTAAGAAAGGGTATTTATAATCTGTAGGCGTAACAAAAGTTTCTTTTATTAATCTTACAGATGTCCAACGTAATAAGTTTTGTGCAGAACCAGCTTTATCATTGGTTCCAGAAGCTCTAGCTCCTCCAAATGGTTGCTGACCTACAACAGCTCCTGTTGGTTTATCATTTATATAAAAGTTACCAGCAGCATTTTCTAATGCTTTTGATGCTTGCTCTACAATATATCTATCAGTAGAAAAAATTGCACCTGTTAATGCATATTCTGTAGATTCGTCTACTAATTTTAAAGAAGCCTCCCATTCAGCATCTTCGTAAACATAAACTGTCATTACTGGGCCAAAAAGTTCAGTTGTCATTGTAGAGAATGTTGGCGATTTTGCAAGAATAACTGTAGGTTCAATAAAATACCCAACAGATTTATCATAATTACCACCAATAATTACTTCAGCATTTTCATCAGCTTTAGCTAAGTCAATATACTTTGCAATTTTATCAAAAGAACCTTCGTGAATAACAGCATTTACAAAGTTTTCTGGGTTTTCTGGTGATCCCATTTTTAATTCTGATGTCTGTGCAATTAAATGTGCTTTAACGTCATCCCAAATAGAAGCAGGTATGTAAGCACGTGAAGCTGCAGAACATTTTTGACCTTGATATTCAAAAGCACCCCTTGTAATTCCTGTTGCAACTTGTAAAGGATTTGCAGAATTGTGTGCCCAAATAAAATCTTTACCACCTGTTTCACCAACAATTCTTGGGTATGTTTTATAAGTATGGATGTTTGTACCAATTTGTTTCCATAATTCTTTAAAAACAAAAGTAGAACCTGTAAAATGTAATCCAGAGAAATCTGGAGAAGATAAACAAGTATCAGAAATCATTACAGGGTCTCCATAAACAACGTTAATTACGCCATCAGGTAAACCAGCTTCTTTAAATAAATCTACAATTACTTGTGCAGAATATGCTTGATGATCAGAAGGTTTCCAAACCACAACATTACCCATTAAAGCTGCTGCTGCAGGTAAATTTGCTGCAATAGAAGTAAAGTTAAAAGGAGAAATTGCATACACAAAGCCTTCTAAAGGTCTGTACTCAACTCTGTTCCAAATTCCTGGTGCAGATGCTGGCTGATCTTTAAAAATATCAGTCATGTATTGTACATTAAATCTAAAGAAATCGATCATTTCACAAGCAGCATCAATTTCTGCTTGGTGTACATTTTTAGATTGTGCAATCATTGTTGCAGCATTCATTTTTGCTCTATATGGTCCTGCTAATAACTCAGCAGCTTTTAAAAATATAGATGCTCTTTCCATCCAAGAAACAGAAGACCAAGCTTGTCTTGCTGCTAATGCAGTTTCAATAGCTTCATCTATATGTTTTTTTTCTGCTGTATGATATTGGCCAACAATATGCTTGTGATCATGAGGAGGTGTAACATTTTTTGTGTTTCCTGTTCTTACTTCTGCACCATTAATATGCATAGGTATATCTATAGAACCATTAAACATTTCTTTGTAAGTTGCTAATAATTCTTCTCTTTCTGGAGAGCCAGGTGCATAGCCTTTTACAGGCTCGTTTACTGCAACTGGAACATTAAAAAATCCTCTTGCCATTTTGTATGTTTTTTAAATTTGAATCGACTAATTTTGTCTATGCAAAGTTACAGTTTTTGTTTCAATAAATTTAATGGTTTTTAGGTGTCTTTTGTTAAGGGAAATTTAAAAACTATATCAATATTTAAGATTTATCATAATTTTTTAAAAGATTTTTATGTGTACAGTTACCTATCTTCCTTTAGGAGGAAATAATTTTATTTTAACTTCTAATAGAGATGAAACTCCATTAAGAAAAACAATTCCGCCAAAAACTTATTTAGAAAATGGTGTGGAAATTACCTACCCAAAAGATGAATTAGCAGGTGGAACTTGGATTGGTACAAGCAATATGAATAGATTAGTTTGCTTGTTAAATGGAGGTTTTGAAAATCATAAAAGGGAATTGCCTTATAAAATGAGTAGAGGTATTATTGTTAAAAACATACTTTCTGCGGATGATGCAGTAGCGTATATAAATAATTTTGATTTTAACAACATAGAACCATTTACTTTAATTCTCGCTGATTGGAATAGCTCTTTAGATACTTATGAGTTAGTTTGGGACGGATTAAAAAAATATTTTAATAAATTGCCACAAGAACCAAAAATTTGGTCTTCGTCTACATTATATACTTCTGATATGAGACGATTAAGACAAGTTTGGTTTGCAGATTGGTTAACTCAAAACAAATTGTTTTCTCAAGAAAAAATATTACAATTTCATAATAATTCTACTTTAGGAAGTGTAGGGACATCAATTAAAATGAAACGCGAATTTGTAGAAACTGTAAGTGTTACATCAATCTTAAAAACTGCCAATAATGTTACGTTTGATTATTTTGATTTAGCTAAAATAGAAGTATAGTTTTTGTTTAAAACAGCGCAAAAGATATCACAAAAACAAAAATAATACCAATTGTAGCTACAATAGAATAACTAAAATTCAATAACATAAACTTCATAAAAGTTTTAATATAGCCTTGCTGATAAAACTTTTTCATTGCAATAATTAAATACAGTAAAAAGAGAATAGTAAAAATCCAGAGTTCTGGTTTTAGTCCGCAAATTTTTAATAAAAAGAAAATAGCAAACAGCATAAAAAATACAGTTTGTATATGAAAAACAAAGATTAAGTGATCTATGTAGCCAAATTTTCTTCGGATGTAAAAGAACTTTAGAAACAATGTAAAAAAGGGTAAAAGTATAAATAGAGAAATAGAGCCCGAAGATAAAATTTGACTAAAAAATTGATCTCTACTATCTTCATCTTCAGTAAAAGAATATAAAGTTTTTGCTCTTGTAAATAAAAATCGATTTGTAAAATTTTTCTCAAAACCCAAAGAGTCTAAAGCTACATCCATTTTAGAATTTGGATATTCTTTTATATAATCAGTAAATTTATCTAACCTTGTAATTCCACCAAAATTAAAACTGATATCATCTTTTTTATTGGTTGTAGTAGTGTCTCTAGCTTCTTTTTCTACTTCTTCTAATATTTTTTTTCTTGCAGATGCTGGTATAGGAACAAAAGATTTTTTTAATTGGCTATCTAATTTTTGTTTAATTGAATCTATTTCTGCATCAGTTGGTGTTTCTTTTTTCTTTTGTATAGAATCTTTTTTAACTACTTCAGTAATTTCTGCTACACTTTCTTTAGCTAATTCTTCGTATTTATCTATAGATTTAGATAAACCTACAATTAGAAAGAAAAGAATGGAAACAGTTAAGTAAAAACGAAAAGGATTTGAATAACGTTGTCTTTTACCATCAATATAATCTCTAGAAACTTTACCTGGTTTTATTAAAAGAGGAACAATAGTTTTCCAAAACTTAGCATCAAAATTGAATAAACCATTAAAAACTTCGTGAATAAAACTTTTAAAAGTAATTTTATTTCCTTTATTAGTTTGGCCACATTCTGGACAGAATTTTTCGTAGCCAGAAAAAGGAAAGCCGCAATTCAGACATTCTGGATCTTTAATTTTAGCAACTTTATTTTTTCTTTTTTTTAGTTTGATAAGACTTTTGTTATTAGTTGAAATGTGGGTATAATTACATTAAATTTTTCTAAAGTTTCTATGTTTTCCATAGCATAAAAACCTTTCATAGCTCCAATATTAGATTCTAAAAAGCAACCAGAACTATATGAATATGTGTCATTTGGTTTTAAAACCGGAGTTTGCCCAACAACACCTTCGCCTTCAACGATTTCAGATTTATTTAAAGAATCAAAAATTTGCCAAAAACGATCTGTTAATTTTACAGTTTCAGTAGAGAAATTTTCTATAGTAATAAAATATGCAAATACATAATACAAACTGTTATTCCTATAGCTTGTACCATTGTATTTTGTTTTGACAGAAATTTTAATGCCTTTTGTTATTTGTTCTACCATTCAGGGTAAATGTAGTTTTTTTGGATAAAAAATACAAGTCAAAACTTAATTTAAAAAGTTTGTTTAAGAATCAATGTTTATAAAAGTAGTAATTGTCGGTTTTTGGGTAAAATTTACCCAATTATATTGAGAATTACACATGTTTTACACATTTGTTTTTACGGTATTTTGACGTGGTTGTTTTTTAGTGCGCTGTTAATTAGTGTTTTATGAATATTTATCTGTAATAGGTTTTTTACGGCATATTTATTTCAATATACCTAATCGAAAATAATTATTAATTTAAAAACTTATCATTATGAAAAAATTAGTTTTAACAGTAACATTAGCAGTATTAACAAGTGGAGTATCAGTTTATGCTTTAGAAAGCAACAATAACAACAATCCAAACGAAATTATTAAGACAGTTGTAAATGACGAATTTAAAGAAATTGCCATTGCAGATTTACCAGTAGCAGTTTCTGAAGCAATTACAAAAGATTTTGCATCTGCAACTGTAACAAAAGTTTTTGTAAACGAAAGTGAGCAGTATAAAATTGAAATTACAATGGATGGTGCTGAAAGTGTTGTATATGCAGATAAAGAAGGAAACTGGTTAGAGGAAAAAGAAATTATGACTAAGAAATAGATTAGTACGTAAGTAAAAGAATTTTTAAGAATACATAAACATTTATAAATCCAATATTATGAAAAAATTAGTTTTAACAGTAACATTAGCAGTATTAACAAGTGGAGTATCAATTTATGCTTTAGAAAGCAACAATAACAATAATCCAAACGAAATTATTAAGACAGTTGTAAATGACGAATTTAAAGAAATTGCCATTGCAGATTTACCAGCAGCAGTTTCTGAAGCAATTACAAAAGATTTTGAATCAGCAACTGTAACAAAAGTATATGTAAATGCTAGTGAGCAATATAAAATTGAAATTAAAGTTGATGAAAAAGAAACTGTTGTTTATGCAGATAAAGAAGGTAGTTGGTTAAAAGAAGAAGATATTATTACAGAAAAAGGTAGTAAATTAAAGATGTAATTATCTAAAATTTCATTTTTTTAATCAAATAGGGGGGAAGGCATTTTTTAATTAAAATGCCTTTTTTTTATATCAATCAATTTATCTTGATATTTTTGTAATAAATCTATAAGCTTTATGAAAAGGATTTTATTAATTGAAGATGATGTAACTTTTTCAGAAATGTTAAAGCGTTTTTTAGTACGACATAAATATGTTGTTGATGCAAGCTATACTATAAAAAGTGCTTTATTACAGTTAAAAAATCACAACTACGATTTAGTTTTTACAGATTTACGTTTGCCTGATGGAGATGGAATTACTTTGTTAAAACAAATAAAACTCAGTAAAAAGCCAATTCCTGTAGTTTTAATGACAAGTTATGCAGAGGTTTCTACTGCAGTACAAGCAATGAAACAAGGTGCTTTCGATTATATTTCAAAACCTTTTAATCCTGATGAAGTTTTAGAGGTTATAAGTAATGCATTAGTAGAAAAACCGGAAGTTAATACAGTGGTTTCTGAAAAGAAGCAAGAAAAAAGAACAAACAAAGTTGCAACAGAATTTATAAAAGGTATTAGTAATTCTTCTAAAATTTTATATGAATACATAGATTTAGTTGCACCAACAGATATGTCTGTACTTATAACAGGAGAAAGTGGTACTGGTAAAGAAGTGGTCGCAAAAACAATTCATTTAAAAAGTTCAAGAAAAGATCAGCCTTTTATTCCTGTAGATTGTGGTGCAATTCCTAGAGAAATAGCTTCTAGTGAGTTTTTTGGTCATAAAAAAGGTTCTTTTACAGGTGCTAACGAAGATAAAATTGGGCATTTTGAGTCCGCAAATGGAGGTACGCTTTTCTTAGATGAAGTAGGTAATTTAACTTACGAAAATCAAATACAACTATTACGTGCTTTACAAGAAAGGAAAATTAAACCAATTGGTAGTAGCAAAGAAATTAATGTTGATATTCGTTTAATAACTGCAACCAATGAAGATTTACTTTTGGCTGTAGATAAAGGTGATTTTAGAGAAGATTTGTATCATCGTTTAAATGAGTTTTCTATTAAAGTGCCCAACTTAAAAGATAGAAGCGACGATTTAATTTTGTATGTAGATTTCTTTTTAAATAAGGCAAACAAACAATTGAATAAATCAGTTGTTGGTTTTTCTAAAAATGTATTAACTATTTTTCAAAATTATCAATGGCCAGGTAATTTAAGAGAATTATCTAATGTAATTAAACGAGCTACATTATTAACTAAATCAGAAATAATCGATGTAAATACTTTACCAAGTGAGTTAACGCTGGTTAAAGAAAACGAATCAGTTTTGTCTTCTTCTAAAAAATTTTCAACAAAAGAAAATGAGAAAAAGCTAATTATAAATGCCTTAGAAGAAGTGGGGGATAATAAAACTCAAGCTGCAAAACTATTGAACATCACCAGAAAAACATTGTATAATAAAATGAAAGAATACAATCTTAATTAAGGTATTTTTTTATTGATGTTACAATTGTATTTAATTTATATATAAAATCAGTAAAAACTTCATCATCAAAAGAATTGGCAGTTTCAAATAATTCTAAATGCGGAATTACAGTTTTAATTTCTAATTGTTTAAACATACTCAACATTTTATGGCTTACCTCATTTAAGGTATATATGTCTTTGTTTTCTTGTGCATTTTTTAATAAAATAGAATTATTTTCAGTGTCTTTTAAGAAAGTCTGTAATGTGTTGTTTAAAGCATCAGCATCATTATTTAAAAAAGAATTTAGTGTTTTTAGATTAAAACCTTCAGTTGTTTTCTCTTCATTATTGTTGATGTTACTATTAAGGTCTACAATATTTGCATCAAAAAAGCGAAGTAAAGTATTTTGCAATTTTTTAGAATCAAAGGGTTTTATTAAAACATCAGAAAAACCGCTTTTTATTAAATCTTCTTTAGTAATGTTTTCACGACCTGTCATTGCAAAAACTGGTTGCTGTTTGTAAGATGTGCTATTTTTAAGTGTTTCCATAAAATGGATACCATTCATTTTGGGTAATTGAATATCAGTTAAAACAAAATTGTAAGCTATTTTATCAATGCCTTTAATGGCATCTTGAGCGTTTTTAAAAAGTATTGGTTTTATTTTAAGTTGCTTTAAAAAGTCTTCTAAAAGTTGTCTTAAAGAGGCATCATCTTCTACAATAATAGCAGTTAAATTAAAAGTAAAAATACTGTTTTTAGCTTCATTAGTAGTTGTAATTCTTTTTTCTGATAGTGTAACAGGTAGTTTTAAAGTAAAAGTACTTCCAACATTTATTTTACTTTCTAGAGTTAACGAACCATTTAATAATTCTGTAAGTTTTTTAGAAATGGTTAAACCTAATCCAAAGCCTTTAATAGTATTGTTTTTGTTTTCTGCTTGATTAAAAGCTTTAAAAATATTTTCTTTTTGATCTTTACTAATGCCAATTCCTGTATCTTTTACTTTAATTTCTAAAATATTATTTTTTAAAAAACTTTCAATGGTTATTGTTCCTTCTTGGGTAAATTTACACGCATTAATGATGAGGTTAGATAGAATTTGTTTAATTCTAAAAGGATCACTAATTATAAGATTATTGATGGATTTATCGTGTTTAACAATAATAGTTACAGGTTTATTTTTGATATAAGCTTTAGCATTTTCACTAATTTCATCAATAGAATTTTCTAAGTTAAAAGGAATAGATTCTATGGTTATATTTCCATTTTCTAATGTAGAAAACTCTAAAAGATCGTTTACTAATTGCCCCATGTAACCAGATGCACTGCGAATGTGGTCTATATAATTCTTGTCTTTTGTATTTTGTGTTGTTTTTTGAAGTAATTCACTAAAACCAGAAATGGTGTTTATAGGAGTTCTTAAATCATGACTTACCATAGAAATTAGTTGTTCTCTATTTTTTAAAAGTGATGTTGTTTTTGAGTTTGCTTTTTCTAATTGATTACGATAACGTTGTGTTTTCCAATAATCATTTAAAATAATTATAGAAAAAAATATGATGATTATAAAACTGATAGCTGCAGCAAGCAAAATAATTTTTCTACTTCCATTAATTGTTTCTTCTCGCTGATTATTCATATCAGTTGTGTAAAGAATAATATCTTTTTCAAGATTGTCTAGAAGTTCATAGAGTTTTCTAGAAATGGTTAAATCATTTTTAATAAGTTCTTTTTGTTTTCTTTGTAGATAAAAACGTCTACTATCATTTTTGTTTTTAGCTTCTTTTAACATCCTTTTAGAGATAGAAACTAAAGTGTCAATTTCTGTTTCACCAAGTTTTGTAATAGAATCTTTTGGTGTATTTTTATTTAGTGAAGCTGCATAATCTTCTAACTTTAATTTTGCTTCATTATCTAAATTTAATTGGCTGTTTACAAAATCGTTTGTGTTAATTTGTACTAGAAGTGAGTCTATAGATGTTAGTTTGTTAATTGCATTATTTATAGATTCATCAGTATCATTTTTACGATTTAAATTATGTAAATCGATAACATTTTTTAATTTTTTATCAATAATTAATTTAATGCTATCTAAAATAAACTCTTGCGAATTATTAGAAATACTAAGATTTAACGAGTCTAATCTTGATATTAATTTTTTGTTTTCAGTAAGGTACTCGTTAAATTTTTCTCTAGAATTAAATTGAAGAGCGGCCCTAGCTAAACTCTCATTTTTATAAATATTAGCAATTAAAGTACCAGTTTTTACAATTACATTTCTATCAGTAACATCTTGTTTTTGTAATTGCGTAAAAGTTTTTATTTCAGAAAGCACTAAAAAACCAGAAACAACAGCTAAAAGGCTAAGTGTTATATAACCTATTATTACCTTAAAAGTAAATTTCTGTTTTAATGATTTCATAAATTAGAATAATTATCTAAATTTTAAATCTAAAAGAATAAAATTGCTAGTTTAGTTTTTGTAATTATCTATTTTGATCAAAATAAGTAGTTCCAACTCCAATAACTCTATCATATAAACCTCCAAAAGTTTTGTAGTAGGCAATAACTGTATATTGGTTTTCTGTTTGATAAAAATTACCATTTATAGCATTCGTATCAACCTTGTTATATTTATCTACAGTTACAAAAGTATAATTGTAAAAACCTTGTTTAAAAAGTATGTTTCCTTTGTAGCTAAGATTTTTAAAATCATATTCCATTTTTGCATTTTCATCAATTTTAAAATTATTAAAAGCACCATAAATATATACGTCTTTATCTAAAAAAGGAGTATCTGCAAATAAGGTAAAATGCATCATAGCATAATCTGCTTCTGTATTTGTATCAGTACCTTCTATGGTTCTAATTACAAATTGCCCATTAATATCGGGGTTGTATCTATAAGATAAATACTCATTATATGTATAAGGATATAAATAATGATGAAAAATATCTTTCATCTCAATTCTAACTGTATTTACACTTCTATTTCTGATGAGCTTGCTATCAAAATTTAAATATTCATTGCCACCGTCAAAATTGGTTTTATTAGTATAAGTGTATAGTAATTGATTTTGTTTAAAAAAGGTTGGCTGTAAATCTGTAATTTTTTCATTCCAGTTATCATTTTTTAGAACAACAACATTTATTTCTTGTGATGGATTATTGATGCGTAAATTAGGATGATTTATAGAAAACTGAACAGTTTGTTGTGTGTTTGTAGTTTTTGCATTTCTACTTCTAGTAACATTTGCAGCAACAATTGCTGTACTTTCGTAAAGTACAAATTTTCTAGTAAAAACAACTTCGTCATCATCATTTAAAACTGATAAAAGGTAATTGCCACTTTTAGTAATCACTGTATTTATATTCGGAATTTTTACTGAATAATGAGAGTAACTCTGAAAAGTATTAAACGAATTCGTTACATCTATAATCGAGTTTTCATCAAACCCATCTATAAACTGACTAGATAACAATCTACTTTTTTTCCAATCGTGAGTCATGTGCTCAATTCTATATCTATAGTCTTTAGCATCAGCATCTAAATCATCAAAAGACAATTCTAAAAGAGTGCCTAAAGGTACAATTGAAGAATAATTATTTTCTTGTAAAGTTCTTAGTTGAATAGATTTTATACTTTGAGAGTAAGATAAATAGCAACAAAAGCTTAATAATAAAGGTAAAAATTTCTTTAACATTATACAAAAATAAGAATTCACTTTTCAGAAATATCAAATTTTAAGCCAAAAATTATGACGATAACGTTTTCATTAAATATATTTATTTAGAATAAATATAAATAGTGAATTTAAGCTTTAAAAAGTATCAAAAAGAAGATGTAAAATCCGTAAATTTGCTTGATTTTTTTAGATAATTAAAATTCCAAATTTACTATGTCAAAAGACATTCGTATTAAAAAAGGCTTAGATATTAAGCTTGTTGGTATTGCAGAAAAAAACACTACAAAAAGTACTTTAAGTAGTGTTTATGCAGTTAAGCCAGAAGATTTTCACGGAATTATACCTAAACTTGTTGCCAAAGAAGGAGCAGAAGTAAAAGCAGGAGAAACACTTTTTTATTCAAAAAGTGACGAACGCATTTTATTTCCTAGCCCTGTTTCTGGTAAAGTTGTAGAGGTAATTCGTGGAGCAAGAAGAAAAGTTTTAACCATAAAAATTGCTGCTGATGCTTCTCAAGTTTATACAGACTTTGGGGTAGTAGATGTTAATAAAATGTCTGAGCAAGAAGTGAAAAATCACTTGTTTACTTCAGGTTGTTGGCCATTTATAAAACAACGTCCTTATGATGTTGTTGCGAATCCAAATCAAGCACCAAAAGCAATATTTATTTCTGGGTATGCAAGTGCACCTTTAGCTGCAGATTTAGACTATACTTTAGCTGGTAAAGAAGCTGAATTACAAACAGCAATTAATGCTGTGTCTAAATTAACAGAAGGTAAAGTTCATTTATCAGTTGGTGCAAATTCAAACTCTGTTTTATCAAAATTAACAGGTGTAGAATTGCATAAAGTTTCTGGTCCACATCCATCAGGTAACGTAGGTACTCAAATTGCAAACATAGATCCTATTAATAAAGGAGAAGTAGTTTGGGTTGTAACGCCTCAAGATTTGGTTGTAATTGGTGAGTTATTGTTAACAGGTAAGTTTAATGCAGAAAGAACAATTGCATTAACAGGTTCTAAATTTAGTAAACCACAATATGTAACTGCAATTGCAGGAGCAGCAATAGAAGATATTACAAAAGATAATTTAATTGCTGATAATACAAGAGTTATTAGTGGTAACGTTTTATCTGGTAAGCAAGTTGCAGCAGATGGTTTTATCGGTTTTTATGATAACCAAATAACTGCAATTCCAGAAGGAGATGATTATGAATTCTTTGGATGGAATAAGCCAATCTTTAATAAAATCTCTACTTCAAGAGCATTAACTTTTTCTTGGTTAAATCCTAAGAAAAAGTACGATTTAGATACCAATACAAATGGAGAGCATAGAGCTTTTGTTGTAACTGGTGCTTATGAACAAGTTTTTCCTTTAGATATTTATCCAATGCAATTGTTAAAAGCATTTATGATACAAGATTTAGATGAAATGGAAGCGTTAGGTGGTTATGAAGTAGCTCCAGAAGATTTTGCATTAACCGAATTTATTTGTGTGTCTAAACAACCACACCAAAAAATAATTCGTGAAGGTTTAGATTTAATGAGACAAGAATTAGGATAAGATTATGGGCTTAAAACAAAATTTACATAATTTAAAAGAAAAATATAAAGGGACAAAAATGGCTCCTGCATTTAATGCAATCCATACCTTTTTATATTTACCAAATGAAGTTACTCATGGAGGAACTCATATAAAAGCAGCAGACGATTTAAAGCGTACAATGAACATTGTAATTATGGCTTTAGTACCTTGTTTGTTATTTGGTATGTTTAATGCAGGTTATCAGCATTATGCTGCAATAGATGGTTCTTTAAGAACTGATGTTATAGCTAACTTTTTTACTTGGGATAACCTTTGGATTGGAATTATAAAAGTACTACCATTAGTAATTGTTTCTTATGGAGTTGGTCTTATTGTAGAATTTATATTCGCAGTTATTAAAGGTCATGAAGTAGAAGAAGGATATTTAGTAACAGGTATGTTAGTACCTTTAATTGTACCAATTGATACTCCACTTTGGATGTTAGCTGTTGCAGTTGTTTTTGGAGTTGTTATTGGTAAAGAAGTTTTTGGAGGTACAGGTATGAATATCTTAAACCCTGCATTAACAATTAGAGCATTCTTATTCTTTGCATATCCAACTTGGATGTCTGGAGATAAAGTTTGGGTTTACGATGCAGTAAAAAGAACTGGTACAGAAGATGCAATTTCTGGAGAAACTATTTTAGGAAGTTACGCACAAAATAATGATGTAGTTTACTCTACTTGGGATATGTTTATGGGATTCATTCCTGGTTCTGTTGGTGAAACATCAACTTTATTAATCTTATTAGGTGCAGCTTTTTTAATTTTCACAAAAATAGGAAGTTGGAGAATTATAGTATCAACTTTTATTGGTGCAGCTGTAATGGGATTAATTTTTAACGGAATTGTAAATGCAGATATCATTACAGAATCTAGTAAATTCTACGGATTAATGAGCACTGATTGGTGGCAACACTTAATAATTGGAGGTTTAGCATTTGGGGCTGTGTTTATGGCAACAGATCCTGTAACAGCATCACAAACAAATAAAGGAAAATGGATTTACGGTTTCTTAATTGGTTTTATATCAATTATGATTCGTGTATTTAATCCTGCTTACCCAGAAGGTGTGTTTTTAGCAATCTTGTTAATGAATGTATTTGCACCAACTATAGACCATTATGTGGTTCAAGGAAACATAAAAAAGAGATTAAAACGTACTAAAGTTAAAACTGCCTAATTATGAGTAAGAGAACAGATAGTAATAGTTATACAATGATTTTCGCTGTTGTAATGGTGTTAATTGTTGGTTCTTTATTGGCTTTTTTAGCTTCGTCTTTAAAACCAGCCATTAAAGAAAATGAAAGAATAGAAAAGCAACAGAATATTCTGTATGCTATGGGTGTAAACGAAAATGACGAGTCTAGTGCTACATTCGTATCAACATCAGTTGCAGGAGAAGAGTTTGCAAAATACATTAAAAAGCAAATTGTTATAGAAGGAGATAAAATTTCTGAAGATGACGAAGCGTATTTAATAGATGTAAAAAAGCAACAAGCAAATGCTAAAGAAGGTAAAATTAGAAAATTGCCTTTATTTATTGGAGAAAAAGAAGGTAAAACATTTTACGTAGCTCCAATTAGAGGTAAAGGTTTATGGGACGCTATTTGGGGTTATGTTTCTATGGATGAAAATATGGTTGTACAAGGAGCTTATTTTGATCATAAAGGAGAAACACCAGGATTAGGGGCTAACATTAAACAACGTTATTTTATGGATGATTTTTACGGAGAGCATTTATTAACAAAAGCTGGAGTTTTTAAAGGAATTACAGTAGCTAAAGGAAATAACGATCCTAAAAACGAAGAAAAAACAGATTATGAGGTAGATGCAATTGCTGGTGCTACAATTACTGGTGATGGTGTTTCTGCAATGATAAAGAAAGATTTAGCATTGTATGTACCTTATTTTAAATCATTAAAAAAATAATTTATGGGACTTTTATCAAAAAAAGACGCAGCATTAATTAAAGATCCGTTATTAGATAATAATCCAATTACAATTCAAGTATTGGGTATTTGTTCTGCATTAGCAATTACTGCAGAGCTAAAAGCTTCTATTGTAATGTCAATTTCTGTATTATTCGTATTAGGAGTTGGTAACGTGGTTATCTCTTTAATGAGAAACATTATTCCATCAAAAATTAGAATTATTGTGCAACTTATTGTTGTTGCAACATTGGTAATTATTGTTGATTTAGTTTTGAAAGCCTTTGCTTATGAGTTAAGTAAAACATTATCCGTTTTTGTTGGTTTAATTATTACAAACTGTATTATTATGGGACGTTTTGAAGCTTTTGCTTTAGGTAATGGACCTTGGAGATCTTTCTTAGACGGAATTGGTAATGCAGTAGGTTATGGTGTAATTTTAATTGCAGTTGGTTTCTTTAGAGAATTATTAGGTTCAGGAACTTTATTAGGTTTTAAAGTTTTGGGAGACCCAATTGAAAAAACAGGTTTATATGCTATAGGATATGAAAATAACGGATTTATGTTATTATCACCAATGGCATTAATTGTTGTAGGTATCATTATTTGGGTACAGAGAACTAAGAACAAATCATTAATAGAAGAACATTAAAATTAGTTTGCAGTAAGCAGTCACAGTTTGCAGTCAAATGCTAACTAAATACTGAAACTGAAAACTGAAAACTAAAAAATATATGGAACATATAGAATTATTTTTCAAATCGATATTTATAGATAACATGGTTTTTGCTACCTTTTTAGGTATGTGTTCTTACCTTGCTGTATCTAAAAAAGTATCTACTGCTGTTGGTTTAGGGGCTGCTGTAATTTTTGTACTAGCAGTTACTGTACCTTTAAACTGGTTATTAGATCAATATATATTAAAAGACGGAGCTTTAGTTTGGTTAGGAGAAGAGTATGCAGAGTACGATTTAAGCTTCTTATCATTTATTATGTTTATTGCAACTATTGCAACCATGGTACAATTGGTAGAAATTATTGTTGAAAAATTTTCACCATCATTATACAATTCATTAGGTATTTTCTTACCATTAATTGCAGTAAACTGTGCTATTTTAGGTGGTAGTTTATTTATGCAATCTAGAGAAATCCCTTCTTTAGGCTTAGCTTTAACTTATGGTGTAGGCTCTGGAATTGGTTGGTTTTTAGCAATTTTAGCCATTGCAGCTATTCGTGAAAAGATTAGATATTCTTCAGTTCCTCCAGCATTAAGAGGTTTAGGAATTACTTTTATTATTACAGGTTTAATGGCTATTGGTTTTATGAGCTTTGGAGGTATGTTAACTGGTGGAGATGAAAAGAAAGAAGAAAAACCAGCTGTAGAAGCAAAGGTGAAAGAGGTTAAAGTAAAAGAAGAAAAGGCTAAAGAAATTGTAGCTGAAAACACAAATATAAACTAGTAAAAGAATGATATTAGCAGCAGGTACAACAGGAACCATTATTGCAACAGTAGCAGCCTTTTTATTAATAACATTGTTATTGGTAACATTGTTACTATTTGTAAAACAAAAATTATCTCCTTCTGGTCCAGTAACAATTACCATTAATGGAGAAAAGAAAATAGAAGTTGGTTCTGGTAGCACACTTTTAACAACATTAGGAAACGAGAAAATATTTTTACCATCAGCTTGTGGTGGTGGTGGTTCTTGTGTTCAATGTGAGTGTCACGTTTTAGAAGGTGGAGGAGAAGCTTTACCTACAGAAGTGCCACATTTTACAAAAAAAGAATTAAAATCAGGTATACGTTTAGCTTGTCAAGTTAAAGTTAAACAAGACATGAACATTACTATTCCAGAAGAAGTTTTCGGAATAAAAAAATGGGATGCAGTTGTTGTTAGAAATTACAATGTAGCTTCTTTTATTAAAGAGTTTGTAGTTGAGATTCCTGAAGATATGGGTTATAAAGCTGGTGGATATATTCAAATTGAAATTCCTCCATGTGAAGTAAAGTATTCAGAAATGGATATTACAGCTCACCCAGAAGAACATGAAACACCAGATAAATTTGAAGCTGAATGGGATAAGTTTAAATTACGTCCATTAGTAATGAAAAATACTGAAACTGTAGAAAGAGCATATTCTATGGCTTCTTACCCAGCTGAAGGTAGAGAAATTATGTTAAATGTTCGTATTGCAACTCCACCATTTGATAGAGCAAAAGGTGGCTGGATGGATGTAAATCCTGGAGTTGCATCTTCTTACATTTTCAATTTAAAGAAGGGTGATAAATGTGTAATTTCTGGTCCTTATGGAGAGTTCTTCATTAACGAGTCAGATGCAGAAATGTTATATGTTGGTGGTGGTGCAGGTATGGCTCCAATGCGTTCTCATTTATATCATTTATTCAGAACTTTAAAAACCGGTAGAAAAGTAACTTATTGGTATGGAGGTCGTTCTAAAGCAGAGTTATTCTATATTGAACACTTTAGAGCTTTGGAAAAAGATTTTCCTAATTTCAAATTCTATATAGCGTTATCAGATCCTTTAGAAGCTGATAACTGGAAAGTTAAAAAAGATATTCATGATGAAACTGGTGATGGATTTACAGGTTTTATTCATAATTGTGTAATTGATAACTATTTAAGTCTTCATGATGCACCTGAAGATTTAGAATTATATTTCTGTGGACCACCATTAATGAACAAAGCTGTTCAGAAAATGGGTGAAGATTTTGGTCTTGCAGATGAAAATATTCGTTTTGATGACTTTGGAGGATAAACCAAACTGTTATCATTAATCAACAAAAAACCGATTCAATTATTATGAATCGGTTTTTTGTTGTTCGTTATTTAATATAATTATTGTTTTACTTATGCTAAAAATGTTTGTAGATGATAAATTGGCTCACCATCTTCTTGTTCAAAAATCTTTGAATAATCCATAACATTAGGAATGTTATCAAGTTTGCATAATAGTTCAACTACGTTAGAAAGACCATTAAATAATACTTCATTAGAACTAGGGTTTTCGGGTTTAGTGTTATAATGACATAAAGGAGTTTTAAATCCGCAGGCATCTAAAAATACTTTTTCTATTTGTAATATTTCTTTTGGTGAATAGCCATTAAATTTTCTTCCTAAATTTTGATGTACTCTGCCAACATAACTAAGCTCTAAAGAACCATGATTGTTTGATAAATGTTTCCAACTATCATGATTGTCTAATATATTACCCACTGCACAAGCAGTACAATCCTCAGGATTTAATCTATTATTATGATATGCATTGTATAGCTTAAGAAGAGCTTGTTCAAGTCTTTTTGTAGTTTTCATATACTATTGCTTTTTATCAATCTAAAAATACTAAATTTTTGTTACTAAATCAAATGTTAGTATAGTTTATAGAATTAAATTAAATAAGACTTATGCTGGTTTTTTTTCATCCTTTTATATTGTATTTTTGATGATCTTATTTTCAAAAAATGAAAAATATTCAAAAAATATTAAAGAAGAATAAATACATCAAAATTAAATTAAAGCGTATTGAAACCAACCATTTGGAATTAAAAGCAACTTTGAATGGTATAAAAGGTAGATTTATTTTAGATACTGGAGCTTCAAATTCTTGTGTAGGATTAGATTTAATTGAATATTTTAATCTTGATGCAAAAGAAAGTGAAACCAAAGCAGCAGGAGCAGGTGCTACAGATATGGAAACCCAGCTATCAGAAAACAATACTTTAAAAATAGGTGATTGGAATACAAAAAAATGTCATTTGGTTTTGTTTGATTTGTCGCATGTTAATACTGCGTTAGTACAGCATAAAGCTAAAAAAGTACATGGTATTATAGGTGCTGATATTTTACAAAAAGGAAAAGCATTTATAGATTATAATAAGAATATTTTATATCTAAAAAAGACAAAGAAATAATTAATTTAAAATTAAATAAAATGAGTTTGCAAAAACAAGTAATGGATAAAATGAAAGAAGCTATGAAAGCAAAAGATACTGTTGCTTTACAAGCTTTAAGGGCTGTTAAATCTGCTTTTTTATTAGCAAAAACTGAAACTGGTGTTCAAAAAGAGTTAACTGAAGAGCAAGAAGTTAAAATTATACAGAAACAAGTAAAACAAAGAAAAGATAGTGCAGCTGTTTTTTTAAAACAAGGTAGAGAAGATTTAGCAGAACCAGAATTGATAGAAATTACTGTTTTAGAACAATTTTTACCAGAAGCTTTATCCGAAGAAAAAGTAGAGGAAATTGTTAAAGCTACTATTACTAATTTAGGAGCTTCTGGAATGCAAGATATGGGTAAAGTTATGGGTGTAGTTTCTAAAGAATTGGCTGGGCAAGCAGATGGAAAAACAATTTCTACTTTAGTTAAAAAGCATTTAATGAGTTAACAACTGCATTGTAATATTTAAATGGCTCCATAGTTCAACTGAATAGAATATCAGATTTCGGCTCTGAGGGTTGCAGGTTTGAATCCTGCTGGAGTCACAAAAAGGAATAAAAAAAAGAAGCGATGATAAGATTTATCTTTCATCGCTCTCTTTTTTACAAACAATTAACTAGAAAACTAGTTTTGGATTTATTATAATCTTGGGGGTTAGATTTATAATACTGGTTCAAATTTACATTAGATTTATAAACTATACAATCCCCATAAATGGTGAAATTTTTTTCTCCCTATAAATGGGGAGAGTCCTCCCCATTTATAGGGAGGACTCTCAAAAGAAATGATTTTAAAAATGTAAATTATTGTCCGAATAAATGTAATTCAGTAAATTCTTTGTGAACAGTAATTGTTTGTGATTCAATTGATTCTGATTGATTTATTTCAATTTCTACATTGTCTATTTGTACAGATGTAATCTTAAAAGGTAAATTGTGTAAGTTTACATTAAACTTAGTATAACTAGCATCAAAAGTACCTTCTTTGTGTTGCTGTAAAATAAATTCTTTCTTTTTACCAGTTAATTTAAAAGTACGTAAACTATATCGTCCTTTCTTATAGTCATAACCATCATGCGCATCATCATATAATTGAGACTTTTCTTTACCAGCTTTGTAATAAACATCTAATGTAATTTCATCGAAGTTCTTTTCACCTACATATTGTTGTACAGGATATTTTGGTATAACAGCACCTTCTTTTATAAAAATTGGCATACTGTCTAGATCAGCATCTACCCAAATTTCTTTACCTCCTTCAACTACTTCATTTGTCCAGAAATTATACCATTTTCCTCTTGGTATATACATTCTTCTTCCTTTAGCATTTGGTTCTTGTATTGGGCAAACTAAAATTTGTTCTCCATAAACAAACTCATCACTTCTATAATGTGTTTGTGCATCTTCTTGATCGAATAAAACAAGAGATTTAAGTATTGGAGTTCCATGATTTATGTGTTTCCAAAAAGCTGTATATAAATAAGGTAATAATTGGTATCTTAATTCTACAAACTTTCTTACGATATCTGTAATTTCATGTCCGAAAACCCATGGTTCTTGATCTCCATGATCACCAGAAGAATGTACTCTACAGAATGCGTGAAATATCCCTAATTGAATCCATCTTGCAAAAAGTTCTCCTTGAGGTTGTTCTGCAAACCCACCAATATCAGATCCTGCAAAAGAAAAACCAGACATTGCCATTCTTTGAGCTTGATTATTTGCAATTGCTAAATGTTCCCAAGTGGCAACATTATCACCCATCCAAGTTGATGTATATCTTTGAGTACCAGAATATGCTGCTCTTGTAATTACAAAAGGTCTTTTTGGATATGCATATTTTTTTAATCCATGGTAAGTGGCACGTGCCATTTGCATACCATAAATATTATGTGCTTTTCTATGCGAACAATGGTTACCATCATAATCATGACGTACATCATTTGGGAAAGATTTATTTGGCACATCCATTACAGCTGGCTCATTCATATCATTCCAAACACCTTTTACACCAATTTCTTCTATTAATTCTTGAAATAAACCAGACCACCATTCTCTTACTTCTGGTTTTGTATAATCAGGAAAATAACATTCTCCTGGCCATACTTTACCCTTCATATATGGCCCATCTGCACGTTTACAGAAATAATCTTTGTCTAAAGCTTCTTTAAAAACATCATATTCTAAATCTATTTTTATTCCTGGATCTATAATAACAACAGTTTTAAAACCGTCTTCTTCTAGCTCAGTTACCATTCTTTTTGGATCTGGGAAATAATTTTTATCCCAAGTAAAACAACGGAAACCATCCATATAATCGATGTCTAAATAAATAGCATCACAAGGAATCTGTAAATCTCTAAAAGTTTTTGTAATTTCTTTTACATTACTTTCTGGATAATAACTCCATTTACATTGATGGAAACCTAAAGCCCATAAAGGTGGTAATGCATGAGGTTTACCAGTTAAATCTGTATAATTGGCAACTACATCTTGCATTTTTGGTCCATAGATAAAATAATAATCCATTTCGCCACCTTGTGCCCAAAAACTTGTTACATTTCTTCTTTCTTGTGCAAAATCGAAATAAGTTCTAAAAGTATTATCAAAGAAAATACCATAAGCTTTATTATTGCAGATAGATGTATAAAATGGTATTGCTTTATATATTGGATCTGTGTCTTTACCAAATGCGTAAGAATCAGTTACCCAGTTTTCGAAACGTTTTCCTTTTAAATTTACATCTACAGGTTTATCTCCTAAACCATAATAACTTTCAGCTTTTTGAGATATTTTACTCATTTTCACGATATCTCCACCATATTCATAGCTTTCTTCCCAATGAAAACCTATTTCATCTTCATTGATTAAAACCATATCTATAGCATCATAAATGCTTACTTGTAAACTTAACTTTTCTACTTTACAAACTAATTTAGATGTTGTAATAATATAATGAGTTTCATCTTCTGTAATTTCTAAAAAATTATATCCTCTAGATGCGTGTATAGTAATACCATAAGAAAAATCATTTTCGAATTTTCCTGTTGTTGCATATCTAAATCTAATTACACTATCTCTTACAACTGTAACTTGTAAAACAACGTTGTTTTTAGTTGTAAAGTAGAGTGTATCTACATCTTTTTTATAACCTATTATTTTAGAAGGAAATAAATTTCCTTTTTGTTCTAATTCAGTATTTACAATCATAATTGATTTTTTTAGTTATGTATTAAGGTATCTTTATAAGATAAGTTTACCTTAATATATAAGGTATGTTAAAAACAAAAATATTGCTTATTTATTTAAAAATAAACCGAATACAATATCTTTTAAGTTTTTTGCTGTATAATTTATATTGTGATAATATTGGTTAGTTTTTTTAAGAAGTATATAAAAAACACTCTTTTTTCACTGTGATTTTTGATGAAAAAAGAGTGGTTTTTTTTCTATTTGTATTTAAAAGCTAACATACTGAGAGGAGGTAGGTTCAATTCTATAGAATTCTCACGATTATTCCATTCTAAAGTATTTGATTGTAATTTTGTGTTTTTATAATTACCAGTACCAAAATATTTCTTTTGATCACTATTAAAAACTGTTTTTAAGTTACCTGATTTAGGTAAACCAATTCTATAATTCTCTCTAGGAACTGGTGTAAGGTTTAAAACGATAATTATATTATCTTTTTCATCTTCGCCTTTTCTAATATAAGATAAAACTGAATTCTTATGATCGCCAAGATCTATCCATTCAAAACCTAAATAAGAAAATTGTTTTTGATGTAAAGCTGGTTCTTTTCTGTAAAAAGTATTTAGATCTTTTACAAGTTGTTGTGCACCTTTATGAACATCATACTCTAATAAATGCCAGTCTAAACTTCCTTGAAAATTCCATTCGCTCGTTTGCCCAAATTCACCACCTTGAAATAATAATTTTGTACCTGGATGAGTATACATAAATGAATACAGCACTCTTAAATTTCCAAAACGTTGCCATTCATCACCAGGCATTTTACTAACTAAAGATTTTTTACCATATACTACTTCATCATGAGAAAGAGGTAACATAAAGTTTTCCGTAAATGCATAGTTTAAACTAAAGGTTAACTCGTTTTGATGGTGTTGTCTGTAAATTGGTTCTTTTTTAAAATAATCTAAAGTATCATGCATCCAACCCATCATCCATTTCATACCAAAACCTAAACCACCATCATAAATTGGTCTAGAGACTTTAGAGAATGACGTGGATTCTTCTGCAATAGTTTGTACATCAGGAAAAGATGCATAAACTTCTGTATTCATTTCCTTGATAAAATCTATGGCTTCTAAGTATTCTCTTCCTCCATATTTATTAGCTTCCCATTGACCTTCTTCTCTAGAATAATCTAAAAATAACATAGAAGCTACAGCATCTACTCTTAAGCCATCTGCATGAAATTGATCTAACCAAAATATGGCATTACTAATTAAAAATGCTTTTATTTCGTTTCTCCCATAATTAAAAATTAGACTTTTCCAGTCTTGGTGATATCCTTTTCTTCTATCTGGGTGTTCGTATAAATGAGAGCCATCAAAATAACCTAGACCATGATCGTCTGAAGGAAAGTGAGAAGGAACCCAGTCTAAAAGAACTCCAATTCCTTTTTCGTGAAATTTATCTACTAAATATTTAAAATCATCTGGATAACCAAAACGTGCTGTAGGTGCAAAGTATCCTGTTAATTGATATCCCCAACTTGGGTCATAAGGATACTCCATAATTGGCATAAATTCTACGTGAGTAAAATTCATGTCTGCAACATAGTTTACTAATTCTTCTGCAAGTTCTCTATAACTTAAAAATCTATTTTCTTCTATTTGTTTTTTCCAAGAGCCTAAATGAACTTCATAAACAGAAAAAGGTGCATCTAGTGCATTGTTTTTCTTTCTGTTTTTCATCCATTTTTTGTCTTGCCATTTGTAATCATCTGACCAAACTTCTGATGCTGTTCTTGGAGGATGCTCACATCTTCTTGCAAACGGATCTGCCTTTTCTGTGGTTACATTATTATGTGAACTTTGTATTTTGTATTTGTATTTAGTTCCTTTACCAATACTTGGTATAAAGCCTTCCCAAATTCCACTTCCATCCCATCTAACATTTAATTGATGATCTGACTCTTGCCAAAAATTAAAATCTCCTATTACAGAAACTGATTTAGCACTTGGTGCCCAAACAGCGAAATAAGTTCCGTTTTCATTATCAAGTGTGGTTATGTGCGATCCAAATTTTTCGTATAAACGATAATGATTACCTGCTTTAAATAAATTTATATCAAACTCTGTAAATAAACTGTGTACTTTAACTTTTGGCATGTATTTTTTTATAAGTAGGTATTATTAAATAGATGTTCCTTTTGGTATTGTAGCACCTTTTTTTACAACAACAATACCGTCTTTAATTAAATAATTATCGGTTTCATCATCTTTTAAATGAGCGCCACCATTTATAGTAACATCATCTCCAATTCTACAGTTTTTATCTACGATACAATTATTAATTGTACATCTATCTCCAATACCTAAAAGGTTTTCTATTTTATTATTTTCTATGTCTTCTAAAGTTTCATAAGAGTCATTACCCATCATATAAGTATTGGTAACAACAGAACCTTTACCAATTCTTGATCTTACTCCAATTACGCTTCTTTCAATTTTATCTGCATGTATAATACATCCATCAGAAATTACAGATTTATTTAATAATGTTCCAGAAATTTTAGATGTAGGTAAAATTCTGGCTCTTGTATAAATTCTATTGTCATCGTATAAATTAAATTTAGGAATTTCATCTGTTAATCCTAAATTTGCTTCAAAGAAAGATTCTATTGTACCAATGTCTGTCCAATATCCTTCGTATTGATAACTTGTTGTTTTATGATTATGTATAGCATTCGGAATTATTTCTTTTCCAAAATCTATAGTATCTGGGTTTTTCATTAATTCAACTAAAAGGTCTCTATTAAATATATAAATACCCATAGAGGCTAGGTAATTTCTACCTTCACTTTTCATTTCATCACTTACATCAGAAGTCCAATCTGGTAATAATGATTCGTCTGGTTTTTCTATAAATGATGTAATTGTATTTTCGTTATCTGTTTTTAAAAGTCCAAAACCAGTTGCTTCTTTTGCTGTAACAGGATAAGTTGCAATTGTAATTTCTGCTCCACTTTCTTTGTGTTTTTTAACCATATCTTGCAGATCCATGTTATATAATTGGTCTCCAGAAAGTATTAAAGCGTATTCAAAATCATTTTCTAAAAAGTGGTGCATACTTTGCCTTACAGCATCTGCAGTACCTTGAAACCATTTATCACTTTGCATGGTTTGTTCTGCAGCTAAAACATCAACAAAAGCTTGACTAAAAAAACTAAAGTGATATGTATTTTTTATGTGTTTATTTAAAGAAGCAGAATTAAATTGTGTTAATACATACATTCTTTTAATGTTAGAATTAATACAATTAGAAATTGGTATATCTACTAATCTGTATTTACCAGCAATAGGTACAGCAGGTTTGGACCTGTCTGCTGTTAACGGATATAGTCTAGAACCTTGACCACCACCTAAAATTATTGATAATACACTGTTGTTAATCATAGTTTACTTTTTTAAAGATTTATATAAGTTTATATATTCTTGTGCAGAATTATTCCAAGAATGATCGATTGACATTATTTTTTTTGAATTTTTTACAAATTCTTTTTTATTTTGATAAAAGGTATTTGCTCTACGTATTGCATTAGTAACATTATTTACAGAAACACCATTATGGGTAATACCAAAGCCATTGGTTTCTTCTAAATCTATTATTGTGTCTTTTAAACCTCCAATTGCATTTACAATTGGCATTGTACCATATCTTAAAGAATACATTTGATTTAAACCACAAGGTTCTACTCTAGATGGCATAAGTATAAAATCTGCACCTGCATAAATAATATGAGAGAGTTTTTCATCGTAACCAATATAGGCGTTATAATTATCTGTGTTTAATAAAGCTTTAAGTTGTTTTTCTGTTTCTTTATTACCTGAACCTAATAAGAGTATAGAAATATCATTTTCTGCCAAAGATTTTTTAAATATTTCTGGGAATAAATCACTACCTTTTTCGCCAACTAATCTTCCTATAAAAGCAAAAAGAGGTTTGTTTATATCTAAATTAAACTCGTTACAAAGCCATTCTTTATTTGTCTTTTTACCAGAAATTACTGTAGATTTTGTGTAGTTTTTTATGAGATAACTATCAGTTTCTGTATTCCAAACATTCCAATCAATACCATTTAAAACCCCTAAACATTTATCACTTTCATGATTTAGGAGTGTTTCTAATCCGTTTGCGTTTTGTTTTAACTCGTTCATGTAAGAAGGAGAAACTGTAGTTACAGCCCAAGCGCATTTAATTGCTGCTGCTAAGGGATTTATTATACTATTCCAGTCTAATAAACCAACGTTTTGAAAATTAAATTCAGGTATTAAATACACTTTTCTATGAGAAAACCATCCTTGATATTGTGCATTGTGAATAGTTAAAATAGTAGGTATAAATTGTAAAGGTTTATACTTGTATGATTGTTTAATCATAAAAGGGATTAAACCTGTGTGATGATCATGAACGTGAATAATATCTGGGTTTTTTTCCCAAGATAAAATCCAATCTAAAACAGCAATTTGAAAAGCTAAAAAACGCTCTGTATCATCTGAAGAATAAACATACTCTTTATATATTAATTCAGGTATATCTACACAATATAAATCAAAATCTAAATCGTTATTAGTAAGTTTTAGTATTTTAAAATTTAAGGTATCGTAACCCAAAACTATTTTACTATCATGAACTATATCAAAGCTATTGTTTTGGGTAAACTTGTTGTTGTAAAAAGGCATTACAACATTACTATTTACATTAAGTTCTCTTTGGTATTTAGGTAAAGCTCCTACAACATCTGCTAAACCACCAACTTTTGCAATAGGATAACATTCTGCACTTACATGTAATATATTCAAAATATAATTTTTAATTTCTGATTTAAAATTACAAAAATTATATTTATTAATGGTAAAGTTTTAAATTATTTATATAAATTTAATTATGAGTTAAATTTATTATCATATTAATGAAAATTGGTTTATAATATGATACATATCATTATTTGACTATTATGATGTTTTATTAAATAGTTGTATTTATTTTAAGAAATTACATGAATGTTTCAAGCTAATAATTTTATAGTTTTCACTATAATTTATACTGTATTTTTGTTTTGTTAAAGTTATAATCTCTAACTAGAATTAGCTATTTCTGTGCTTATTAATTTCGTCTTGTAACTCTCTTCGTAATTTTTGTTCTCTTTCTATAGATTTTTTTCTATGATTTTCAAATTCTTGTTCAACATCAATTAAATTATTTTGAGCTTGTTTTGTTAAAACATTACTTCTAGAAAATTTAAAAATAAAGTAAAATAACGCTAATAGTGAAATAACGATAATACTCCATAGTACAAGGTTATATGTTACTTTGCTAAGTTGTATACCAAATAATGAAATAGAGTTTTCTTTTAAATTAGATACTTCTAAATCTGTTTTTGTTTTAGCGAGAGTTTCTTTTGTCTTTTTTATGTTTTCTCTTTCGGTTTTTAGTAAGTTTTCTTTTTCTAAGATTAAGTTTTTAGCATCTTGTAAAGAATCTAAAACATTGCTTTTAAGCTTTAAAAATTTTTCTTTATCTATAACTTTGTATACCTGGTAAGTGGTAGAAATTCTATAAATTTTATCAAACTGACCTTTTAAAGAAGTGTCTTCTGGCTTAGTTTGTTGTTCAGATTGTTGAGAGAATATAGCAGTACTTATAAAAAGTACAGAAAAGAACAGTGTTTTAAATCTCATAATGTTGTTATTAAAAGTGTAAATTTATGAAAAAAACCCAAACAAAATGTTTGGGTTTTTAATATAAGCAAGTATTATTATTTATTTAATTTTATCTACAACTGCCTTAAAAGCTTCTGGGTTGTTAACTGCTAAATCTGCTAAAACCTTACGATTTAATTCGATATTGTTAGCTTTTACTTTTCCCATAAACTGAGAGTAAGACATTCCGTTTAAACGAGCTGCTGCGTTAATACGCGTAATCCATAATGAACGAAAGTTTCTCTTGTTGTTTTTACGGTCTCTATATGCATAAAGCATACCTTTTTCAACCGCATTTTTTGCTACTGTATAAACGTTTTTTCTACGTCCAAAGTAACCTTTTGCTGCCTTCAAGATTTTTTTTCTTCTATTTCTTGAGGCTACTGAATTTACTGATCTTGGCATAATTTCAATGTGTTTTGTAGTAGGCGATTCAATTAAGAATACTTTGTTTTTTGCCTAACTCCATGGTTAATAATAAAATTCCCTGGTTAAACTTATTATTTTAAGTTTAACATTTGTTTAATGCTAGGCTCATCTGCTTTATGTACTAAAGTATCATGAGTTAGCTTTAATTTACGTTTTTTAGACTTCTTTGTTAAGATGTGACTTTTAAACGCGTGCTTTCTTTTTAATTTTCCAGTACCAGTAACTTTAAATCGTTTTTTGGCGCTAGACTTTGTTTTCATTTTAGGCATTTCTCCTTCGTTTTAACTTGCTTAATATTTTTAGTTTTAAAGTTGAAGGTTTATAAAGCATCAATGTTAAGTATGCACAAAACTTTGATACTTTAAGAACTTTTATACTTTAAGAACTCTATTTTATTTTACTTTTTTGGGAGCAATAAACATAATCATACGTTTACCTTCTAATTTTGGTAACTGCTCCACCTTACCATAATCTTCTAATTCTTGCGCTAATTTTAATAATAAAATTTGCCCTTGTTCCTTAAAGATAATAGAACGTCCTTTAAAGAATACGAATGCTTTTAATTTAGCTCCATCTTGTAAAAACTTAATGGCGTGCTTCTTTTTAAATTCATAATCGTGTTCATCTGTTTGAGGACCGAAACGTATTTCTTTAATAGTCACTTTTGTTGCTTTAGACTTTAAAGCTTTTTCACGTTTCTTCTGCTCATACAAGAACTTCTTGTAATCAATAATTTTACAAACAGGTGGTTTTGCTTTTGGTGAAATCTCTACCAAATCCAATTCCTGTTCTTTAGCTAATTCTCTAGCTTTAGCTAAAGGATATACACCAACTTCAACATTGTCGCCTACCAGACGAACTTCCTCAACATATCTTATTTTTTCATTAATTCTATGTTGATCTTCTTTGATTACTCTTAGTGGTCTTCTCGACCTGCTTCTACGTATTGCTATGACTTATAAATTTAAATTTAACTTATTTATTTTTTTTACTGATGTTACTCAGTATGTACTTTTTTGATGAAACCCTAATATATTAAAATTTCTTTAATGTTTTGTCTTCTTCTTCTTTTATTAAGGTAATAAATTCTTCAATTGTAAAAGTACCTATATCTCCTTCACCATGTTTTCTAACAGAAACTGTGCCATCTTGTTCTTCCTTTTCACCTACAATCAACATAAATGGTATTTTGCTCACTTCTGCATCACGTATTTTACGTCCAGTTTTTTCACTTCGACTGTCTACGAGGGCGCGAATTTCGGAATTTTCTAACGATTCTAAAACTTTTTCTGTATATTTTTGATATTTATCACTGATTGGCAATAAGATAACTTGATCAGGAGTAAGCCAAAGTGGGAAATTACCCCCTGTATGCTCCAATAAAACAGCTATAAAACGCTCCATAGAACCAAATGGAGCTCTATGAATCATTACTGGTCTGTGTTGTTGGTTATCTGCACCTGTATATGTCAAATCAAAACGTTCTGGTAAATTATAGTCTACTTGAATTGTTCCTAATTGCCAACTTCTGCCTAAAGCATCCTTAACCATAAAGTCTAACTTAGGACCATAAAATGCAGCTTCACCAGTTTCAATAACTGTAGATAGACCTTTTTCTTCAGAAGCTTCAATAATCGCAGCTTCTGCTTTTACCCAATTTTCATCCTTACCAATATATTTTTCAGGTTTTTCAGGATCTCTTAAAGAAATCTGAGCCTTAAAATCATCAAAACCTAAAGAATTAAATACATACAGTACTAAATCAATAGTAGCTTTAAACTCTTCTTTTAATTGATCTGGTGTGCAAAATATATGAGCATCATCTTGTGTAAAAGAACGTACACGAGTCATACCATGTAATTCACCTGATTGTTCATACCTGTACACTGTTCCAAATTCAGCATAACGTTTAGGTAAGTCTTTATAAGAAAAAGGTTTAAAGTTGTATATTTCACAATGATGTGGACAGTTCATAGGTTTCAATAAAAACTCCTCATCCATTTTAGGAGTTTTAATAGGTTGAAAGCTGTCTTCTCCATATTTTTCGTAATGTCCAGAAGTTACATATAGTTCTTTCTGACCAATATGTGGGGTTGCTACCATTTCGTATCCACCCTTTTTTAAAGCTTTCTTTAAGAAATCTTCTAAACGTTGTCTTAAAGCAGCTCCTTTTGGTAACCATAAAGGTAAGCCAGCACCAACTTTCTGAGAAAAAGTAAACAATTCTAATTCCTTACCAAGCT
The DNA here is from genome assembly GCF_045063625.1 of Polaribacter sp. Asnod6-C07. Lineage (NCBI taxonomy): Bacteria > Pseudomonadati > Bacteroidota > Flavobacteriia > Flavobacteriales > Flavobacteriaceae > Polaribacter > Polaribacter sp. Asnod6-C07. The sequence goes on from NZ_JBEFOF010000005.1 coordinate 2,179,862, forward strand.
TTCTATGGTCACGTTTTTTAGCTTCTTCTAATAAAGCTAAATATTCAGTCAACATTTTTTGTTTCGGAAAACTTATTCCATAAATTCTTGTTAACTGATTATTCTTTTCATCACCTCTCCAGTAAGCTCCAGCAACATTCATTATTTTAATAGCCTTTATAATACCAGTATTAGGTATGTGGCCTCCTCTACATAAATCAGTAAAAGTGCTATGGTCACAAAAAGTAATATCTCCATCAGTTAAGTTTTCTATTAACTCAACTTTATATTGATTGTTTTCTTTTTTATATTTATCTAAAGCATCAGCTTTAGATACTTCACGCATTTTAAATTCGTGTTTACCACGAGCAATTTCAAGAAACTTCTTTTCAATTGCAGCAAAGTCTTTTTCAGAAATGATTTCATCACCTAAATCCAAATCATAATAAAAACCATTATCAATAGCAGGTCCAATAGTTAATTTTGCATTCGGATGAAAACTTAATATAGCCTCTGCCAAAACGTGAGCAGAAGAATGCCAAAAAGCTTTTTTACCCTCAGCATCGTTAAATGTAAATAAAACTAGAGTTCCATCTGTGGTTAAAGGTGTGGTTGTTTCAACTGTTTCTCCGTTAAAACTTGCAGAAATTACGTTTCTTGCCAATCCTTCACTTATGCTTTTAGCAACATCAATAGGAGTGCTGTTTGCAGTGAACTCTTTAATACTTCCGTCAGGTAAAGTAATCTTTATCATTTAATGTGTCTTATTTTAAGGCTGCAAAGATATTAGAAAACTATTTTTCCTACAATATATATATGTACTTACTTGTGATTTTTAATTTTTTTATGGTGTTCCCCTTCTTTTAGTCGGGTCAGGCTTTCCGCACTCGCTTTTTTTTGTTTCTTTTTGGAGTATTGAGTTATCTTATTATAGATTAATTTACATAAAACGAACTAAAATTTCCTTAGATAACAAAAAAAGAGCTCAGACAACTCCTACAATCCTTAACACAAGGTTAGTCGTTTGAGCTATGCTTGTGTTAAAGGAAAAGACTATCTTAAAAAAAAAAGATTAAATTTTTAAAATTATTTTTGAGTTAAACATCTTGTTTTAATGTACTTATATAAATTGCAAAAAATAAATTAAATATTTTTAAAATAATTCCTTGTGGGATTAGAAATGGGTTGTATATTTGCACCCGCTAAGCGAAAAACGAAATACATTTTTATGTTAGTTTATTAGTTTATCAGAGTTCATTGAGAGATTGTTTTTGTTAGATGAAGTTTAACTGTTTTAATTTTTTCGTTTAAAAAATAAAGATTAAAAAAAGTTTTAATTTATTAGTGTTGGGAGAGATATTNTTTTTATTTATATAAGTTATAGAAATTTGTCGAAATTTGCTTTTTTTATGAAATATTCTAGTGTATTTTCGTTTAAAAATTAGTAAACTAATAGCCTAAATGAGAATTTTATTTATTTTATATATATTAAGTATAAAAAAACTCATCAAATAACTTTTGATGAGTTTTAAATATTAGTTTAAATCGACATTACATTGCAACCAAGTCACCTGTAACATCTTTTGAGGGTAATTCAGATTTTCCCATTAAATATAAATCTACTTGTCTTGCTGCTTCTCTACCTTCTGAAATTGCCCAAACGATTAATGATTGTCCACGACGCATATCACCTGCAGTAAAAATGTAAGGAACGTTAGTTTGATATTTTCCATACTCTGCTTTATAATTAGATCGAGCATCTTTATCTATTCCTAATTTGTCAGATAATGTACTTTCTGGCCCTGTGAATCCAAGTGCTAATAAAGCTAGATCACAAGGCCAAGTTTTTTCTGTGCCTGAAATTTCCATTAATTGAGGCCTTTGACCTGGTATCATTTTCCATTCTACATTAACAGTTTTAAGAGCAGTTAATTTTCCATTATCATCTTTTACAAATTCTTTTGTATTGATTAACCAATTACGTTCTACACCCTCTTGATGAGAAGAAGAAGTCTTTAATTGTAGAGGCCAAAATGGCCATGGAGTTGAAGGAGAACGATGGCCTGGAGGTTTAGGCATGATCTCGAAATTTACTACTGATTTTGCTCCATGTCTATTAGATGTACCTATACAATCTGAACCAGTATCTCCACCACCAATAACAATTACATCTTTATCAGTAGCCTTAACTTGGTCTTTGATTTCAGCACCAAAAACTACTTTAGTTTGTTGTGTTAAGAAATCCATAGCTTGTACAACACCATCAGCATCAATACCTGGAGTAGGTAAACTACGTCTTTCTGTTGCTCCACCACATAAAACAATGGCATCAAAAGCTTTTAAATCTTTTACATCATAATTAACACCAACATTTACGTTGGTTTTAAAGATTATTCCTTCTGCTTCTAAAATTGCAACTCTTCTGTCAATAATTCCTTTTTCCATTTTAAAATTAGGAATTCCATATCGTAACAAACCACCAATAGCATCATCTCTTTCAAAAACAGTAACTATATGACCAGCTCTGTTTAATTGTTGTGCAGTTGCTAAACCAGCAGGTCCTGAACCTACAACAGCAATAGTTTTTCCTGTTCTAGATTTTGGGGGTTGTGGTTTTATCCATCCTTCTTTAAAAGCACGTTCTACAATGTTTTTTTCAATATTTTCAATAGATACTGGGTCTTCAATAATACCTAAAACACATGATTTTTCACATGGAGCAGGGCATAATCGACCTGTAAATTCTGGAAAATTATTTGTTGAATGTAATAACCAAGATGCTTTTTGCCATTCACCTTGATGTACCATATGATTAAAATCTGGAATTAAGTTACCAAGTGGACATCCACTATGACAAAAAGGAATTCCACAGTCCATACAACGTGAACCTTGTTTTGTTATTTCTTTATCAGAAAGCGGAACTGTAAATTCTTTATAATCTTTTATACGATCTTTTACAGAAGTATATTTTTCATCCTGTCTTTCAAATTCTTTAAATCCTGTTACTTTTCCCATGACATTATGCTATTGTTAATTCTTCTACCATTGGTTCTTCTGTTCTTAAACGTTCTAAAGCACGTTTGTATTCTGTTGGCATAACTTTTACAAAATTTGTTAAACTAGTATCCCAATCTGCTAATAAATTTGCTCCTTTATCGCTATCAGTAAATAAAACGTGTTTTTCTATTGTTGCTTTTAAATCAGTAGCATCTTCATTCGAAATTTCTTCAAATTCTATTGTTTCAGTATTACATAATCCGTTTACAAATTTGTTTTCTGGATCATAAACATACGCAATTCCACCACTCATACCTGCAGCAAAGTTTCTACCAGTTTTACCTAAAACAATTACTTTACCACCAGTCATATATTCACAGCAATGATCACCTACACCTTCTACAACTGCTGTTGCTCCTGAATTACGTACAGCAAAACGTTCACCCGCAATTCCGTTGATATATGCTTGACCATTAACAGCACCAAATAAACAAACGTTACCAATAATTATATTTTCATCAGCAATAAAATCTGCTTCTTTTGGTTTTTTAACGATTAATTTTGCACCAGATAAACCTTTACCTAAATAATCGTTTGTATTACCTTCTAAAGTAAAAGTTAACCCGTAAGCACCAAATGCCCCAAAACTTTGACCTGCTGAACCTGTAAAATTGATATTTAAAGTATCTTCAGGTAAACCTAAGTGACCATATATTTTAGAAATTTCGTTACTAACTATAGCTCCTACTGTACGATTTATATTATTAATAGGATAAGCTAGGTTCATTTTTTCTTTACGATATAAAGCTCTATGAGAATCTTTTAATATTGTAAAATCTAATACGTTTTCTAAATTATGATCTTGTTTTTCAGTATTTTTAACAGTTAAACTTCTATAAACAGAAGGTCTGTGTAATATACTTGATAAATCTAATCCTTTTGCTTTATAGTGCTTAATTGCCTTATTTGCATTAATTTTATGAGTTTGTCCAACCATTTCAGCTAAAGTTCTGAAACCAAGTTGAGCCATAATTTTTCTTAATTCTTCTGCAACGTAATAGAAAAAGTTTATTACGTGTTCAGGTGTACCTTTAAAGTTTTTTCTTAAATCCTTATCTTGAGTTGCTATACCAACAGGACAAGTATTTAAATGACATTTACGCATCATAATACAACCTGAAGCGACTAAAGGAGCTGTTGCAAAACCAAATTCTTCTGCACCTAATAAAGCAGCAATAGCTACATCACGTCCTGTTTTTAATTGACCATCACACTCAACAACAATTCTACTTCTTAGATTATTAAGTACTAAAGTCTGTTGTGCTTCAGACAAACCAAGTTCCCAAGGTAAACCTGCATGTTTTAAAGAGGTAAGAGGAGAAGCTCCTGTACCACCATCGTAACCAGAAATTAAAACAACATCTGCTTTTGCTTTAGCAACACCTGCTGCAATTGTACCTACACCAACTTCTGAAACTAACTTCACATTAATTCTAGCTTCACGATTTGCATTTTTTAAATCGAAAATTAGTTGTGCTAAATCTTCAATTGAATAAATATCGTGATGTGGAGGAGGAGAAATTAAACCTACGAATGGTGTCGAATTTCTCGCATTTGCAATCCAAGGTAAAACTTTATAACCAGGTAATTGTCCACCTTCACCAGGTTTAGCACCTTGTGCCATTTTAATTTGAATCTCTTTTGCGTTTGATAAATAATGAGAAGTTACCCCAAATCTACCAGATGCTACTTGTTTAATGGCAGAGTTTCTACTATCACCATTTATATCTTTTTGAAAACGTCTTCTGTCTTCACCACCTTCACCAGAATTTGATTTACCACCAATTCTGTTCATTGCAATGGCTAAATTTTCATGTGCTTCTCTTGAGATAGATCCATAAGACATTGCACCTGTTTTAAAACGCTTTACAATATCTGTCCAAGGTTCTACTTCATCTAAAGGAATTGGGTCTAAGTTATCAAATTCGAATAAACCACGAATTGTCATTAAACTTTCTGCTTGTTCATTTATTGTTTTTGCATAAACATCGTAACTTTTTTGATCACTTAAACGAACAGCCTGCTGTAATTTAGAAACAGTTGTTGGGTTAAATAAATGACGTTCACCATTTCTTCTCCATCTATAATCACCACCAATATTTAAACTTAAATTTTTATCGATTTGATTATCTGGATATGCTTGTTTATAACGTTGATCTATTTCTTTTTCAACTTCATATAAACCAATACCTTCTATTCTTGATGCTGTATATGGGAAATATTTTTCTACAAATTGAGAATTAAAACCTACAATTTCGAAAATTTGAGAACCTCTGTAAGATTTTAAAGTAGAGATTCCAATTTTGTTCATCACTTTTAAAACACCTTTACCAATAGCTTTGTTAAAGTTGTCTACTGCTTTTTGCTCATCCATATCAGTAATGAAGCCTTCTTTAACTTGCATTCTGATAATTTCGTTTACCATATATGGGTTAATAGCACTTGCTCCATAACCAAATAAAGTTGCAAAATGATGTGGTTCACGTGGTTCTGCAGATTCAATAATAATATCAAAGTGAGAACGTTTACGTAGTCTATTTAATTGATGATTTACGTAAGAACAAGCCAATAAAGCTGGTATTGGTGCATTTTCTTGATTTACACCTCTATCTGAAAGAATTATAATGTTAGATTTTCTTTCTAATGCTTTTTCTATTTGAATGATAATATTATCTAAAGCATCTTCTAAACCGTTTAAACCTTTTGATTTCGGATATAACATATGAATAGTTTCTGCTTTGAAACTTTCAATATCTATATTTCTAATTTTTTCTAAATCAGCATTAGAAATTACAGGATTCTGTATTCTTAATTTACGACATTGTCTGTCTGTTATGCTGAAAATATTTCTGTCTTTTCCTAAGTTTAAACTAATATCAGTTACAATATTTTCTCTAATACCATCTAAAGGTGGGTTTGTAACTTGTGCAAATAATTGCTTAAAATAATTAGAGATTAATTGTGGCCTATCTGATAAAACTGCTAAAGGTGTATCTATACCCATAGAGCCTAAAGCTTCTTTACCACCTTGTGCCATAGGTGTAATTACTTCTTGAATGTCTTCGAAAGTATAATTAAATAAACGTTGACGTGTTTTTATATCTATCGTTTCAATTGGGCAAGTTTCGCTAGTATAAGGAACGTCTTTTAAATGTAAACGAGTATTATCTAACCATTCTTGATAAGGTCTCTCAGAAACCACCTTATTTTTGATTTCTTCATCATCAATAATTCTACCTTCATTCATGTCTACCAAAAACATTCTTCCTGGCTCTAATCTACCATGTTTTTTTATATCTGAAGGATCAATATCTACTACACCAACCTCAGAAGACATAATTAATTTACCGCTTTTGGTAAGCGTATATCTAGATGGTCTTAAACCATTTCTGTCTAATAATGCTCCAATATAATCTCCATCAGTAAATGGTACAGAAGCAGGTCCATCCCAAGGTTCCATAATACAACCATTATATTCGTAAAAAGCTTTACGAGCATCTGGCATTGTTTTATGTTTTTCCCAAGCTTCAGGTATCATCATCATCATAATTTCTGGTAATGAACGACCTGTATGTGTTAATAATTCAACAACCATATCCATAGAAGCTGAATCAGATTTCCCTGGTAATATTATTGGAAAAAGTTTGTCTATTTGATCTCCAAAAACATCACTTTTCATGATTTCTTCACGTACACGCATTCTACTTACATTACCACGTAAAGTATTTATTTCTCCATTTTGACACATATGTCTAAATGGTTGAGCAAGCTCCCAAGTTGGCATTGTATTCGTTGAGAAACGTTGGTGTACTAATGCTAAACGAGTAACTAAATCTATTTCTTGAAGGTCTTTATAATATGGGCCAATATCTTCTGGCATTATAATACCCTTATAGATAATTGTAGTTATAGATAAACTAGGAATGTAAAAATAATCAGCTTCAGAAATTTTTGAATTTCTAATTTCGTGTTCAGCTATTTTACGAGCAGCATATAATTTTGCTTTAAAAGTGGCTTCATCAATGTCTTCTGTTTTACCAACAAAAAGTTGTTCTATATTTGGTTCAGAGTTTAAAGCAATTTCACCCAGTTGAGTAGAATCTACAGGTACTTCTCTCCATCCTAAAACAGAAAGGCCTTGTTTTTTTACTTCGGATTCGAAAGTAGTTTTACAAAATTTATATTGATTTGAAACTTTTGGGAGAAATACCATACCAACAGCATATTCTCTTTGATCTGGCAGAGAGAAATTACAAACACGAGTAAAATAATCGTGAGGTATATCTATTAATAAACCAGCTCCATCACCAGTTTTTCCATCTGCACTAACACCACCTCTATGTTCTAGTTTTACTAGGATTTCTAAAGCATCGTGTATAATTTGATTTGTCTTTTCTCCATTCAAATTACATATAAAACCAGCTCCACAATTTTCATGTTCAAACTCTGGTAAATACAGTCCTTGTTTCTCCATATTATATTCAATTATATTTACAAAGCTATGTATTTTGTTGAATATAATTCAGTTTTAAGAGATCTTTGATGTAATTTTTATGATGAAATTAAAAATAAGGTATAAAAAACATATTTATGATAATTTTAATGTTTTATATTTGTCAAATTCATAAAAACAAGAAATCTGCCTTTAAAATGTTAAGTTTAAAGGCAGATTTTGTTTTAAATGTAAACTTTTAATGTTCGTTTAGTCTAAAGTCTGGATAAGCATCCATTCCATGTTCATGGACATCTAAGCCTTCTAATTCTTCTTTTTCACTTACTCTAATTCCTACTATTTTTTTAAGAGTATAGATAATTAAAAAAGAAGATACTAGGCAAAAAGCTGCATAACAAGCTACCCCTTTTAATTGTATTAAGAAGGTGTGTTCTGGGTTTGTAGAGAAAATTCCTACAGCCAATGTCCCCCAAATACCACAAATTAAATGTACTGCAATAGCACCTACAGGATCATCTAGTTTTATAGCGTCAACAAAAGCTACAGCAAAAACAATTAAGGTACCTGCAATAGCGCCAATAATTATTGCGCTCTCTGGCGTCATTACATCAGCACCAGCAGTAATACCAACTAAACCACCTAAAATACCATTTAGAAACATTGTTAAATCAAGGTTTTTGTATTTTAAGAAAGATACTAATGCAGCTACAACTCCACCAGCTGCAGCAGATAAGCAAGTTGTTACTAGTGTTAAAGATGTTAATTCTGGATCTGCTGATAGTACTGAACCACCATTAAAACCAAACCAACCTAACCAAAGAATTAAAACACCAGCTGTTGCAAGAGGTATATTGTGTCCAGGTATTGCTTGTGGTTTTCCGTTTTTGAATTTGCCTATTCTCGGCCCAAGTAACCAAACAGCAACTAATGCAGCCCAACCACCAACAGAATGTACTAGTGTAGAACCTGCAAAATCATAGAACCCCATTTGGTCTAAAAAACCACCACCCCATTTCCAAGAACCAGTAATTGGGTAAACTAAACCAACATAGATAATTGTAAAAATCATAAACGGACCAATTTTCATACGTTCAGCTACTGCACCAGAAACTATAGTTGCAGCAGTTGCAGCAAACATTCCTTGAAATAAGAAATCTGTCCACCATGTGTACCCACCATCTGCGTATTCTGTTGTCATTCCGTTTTCTGGTGCAGAAATACCAAAACCTGCAAAATCAATAAAACCAACAGAACCTTCTTCAAAACCAGGATACATAAGGTTAAAGCCACCAATGTAATATAGCAGTAAACCTACAGTTATTATAAATATATTTTTAAATAGTATGTTAATTGTGTTTTTTTGTCTAGTTAATCCGATTTCTAAAAATGCGAAACCTGTGTGCATAAAGAAAACTAATGCTGTACAGATCATCATCCATACATTATTTGCTGTAAAAATTCCTTCCATTTTTTATTATTTTGATATTTTTTTTAAAGTTTCGCCTCCTTTTTCTCCTGTTCTTATTCTGTAAGCTTCTGTAATGTCTGATACGAAAATTTTGCCATCACCAACTTCTCCTGTTGCAGCAGAATTAAGTAGTGCTTTTATGGTTACTTCTTCAAAATCATCATTAACAACTATAGATAAATATCTACGTTGTATGTCACTAGTGCTATAACTTACACCTCTGTATACATGTCCTTCCTTTTCGTTGCCCAAACCAGTTACATCCCAATAAGAGAAAAAGTTTACGTCAACTTCATGAAGTGCTTCTTTTACGGCACTAAATTTTGATTTTCTAATAATTGCTTCGATTTTCTTCATGCTAATTATGATTGATTAATTTTATAATTTTGTGAAAAATAGTAAAAAAATATTATAACAAAAAAATCACGCAACTTTTAAAGTTGCGTGATTTATAAATTATAATCTTAATTATTAGAGCAATACTCTATTTATCAGTATCAAATTCTCTTACTCTTTTTCCAGGATAAGCGATTGATCCGTGTTCTGAAATATCTAATCCTTCGATTTCAACTTCTTTAGTTACACGTAATCCCATTGTTGCTTTTAAGATTCCTAAGATAATAAAAGATAAAGCTACTGCCCAAACAGCATAAGCTAAAACTCCAATTGCTTGAGCACCTAATTGAGCTGCACCACCACCATTGAATAAACCAATTGCAGTATCACCATCTACACCCCAAAGACCAATTACTAAAGTACCCCATGCACCAGCTACACCATGTACAGAAGCAGCACCAATTGCATCGTCAATTTTTAATTTCTTTTCAATAAATTCAATTGAGAATACAACAATTATACCACCAATTAAACCTGCTAATACAGCACCACCAGCAGTCATGTTACCACAACCAGCAGTAATACTTACTAAACCTGCTAAACAACCATTTAATGTTTGTCCTAAGTTAGGTTTACCATACCAGATCCAAGTTGTAACTAATGCACCTAAACCACCAGCTGCAGCAGCTAAGTTTGTAATTAATACTACGTTAGAAGCACCAGTTGCATCAGCACCACCCCAAGCTAATTGAGATCCACCATTAAAACCAAACCAACCAAACCAAAGGATAAAAACACCTAAAGTTGCTAATATTTGGTTATGACCAGGAATTGGTAAAACTTTACCATCTACGTATTTACCTATTCTAGGGCCTACCATAAATGCAGCTACTAAAGCAGCCCAACCACCTACAGAGTGTACAATTGATGAACCAGCAAAATCGATAAACTCAGCTGGCATAATACCATCTGTATCGTTTAACCATCCACCATTCCATTCCCATCCACCAGAAATTGGATAGATGATTGCAGTCATGATTAAAGAAAATATAATATAAGTTGTATATTTTGTTCTACCAGCTATTGCTCCAGATACGATTGTTGCAGTTGTTGCAGCAAACATTGTTTGGAAGAATAAATCAGCTCCTTCTCCTTGGAATAAACCACTCCAAAAGAACCATCCGTTAGAAGTGTCTCCATACATTAAAGAATAACCTACTAACCAGAAAGTTATAGAACCAACACAGATGTCTAGCAAGTTTTTCATTGCTATGTTTACTGCATTTTTAGATCTTGTCATACCAGATTCTACTAATGTAAATCCTGCTTGCATTAAGAAAACTAAGATACCTGCAATTAGCATCCAAAGCATTCCCATATCTCCATTAACTTGTTCTAAAACTTGAGCAGCTTCAGATGGAGTATCTTGAAATAATGTTAAAAATAAACTCATATTATATATTTATTAGTTAGTAATTAATAGTTGAATTTCTTCTTAGAAAGAGTAGATAGCAGCAATAGTGAAAGCAGATAAGCTATTTGTAGCCATACCATCATTGTCAAAATAAGGGTCAGTGTTATCCCATCCATCTAATCTAAATTCAGGTTTAATGATTAAGTTGTCTACTGTATAACTACCTGTTAAAGTTAAACCTAAAACACTCTCGTCATTATTTGCATCACCATGTAAAGCGTAAATTTCACTTCTTAATCCTAAAGAAAAGCTTTCTGAAGTTGCTAATTGTGGGTATAAAGCTACACCATAGAAACCAGAACCGTCGTTGTCATTATATGCAGCGTTTATTCCTAAGAAAAAACTTTCTGATACATCAAAACCACCAGTATAATCAATTTCGAATCCTAAACCATCATTGTTTCCACTATCATAGTATAAGTTAAGGAACTGTCCTTTATATCCTAATTGAGTACCAAATGCATATTCTCCAGTCATAGAAGTGTCATTTGTATCCCAAGGATTCGTAATTGCTAACATTAAGCTAAAATCTTCAGATAAAGTAAAATCTGCTTTTAAACCCATATGAGAAAATGGTCCGCTTGAAAATAAGTAAGATGTACTGTAGTTAAAGTTTGCTGCAGGTGCAATAACTTCATAACCTAAAAATGTATTCCATCTACCAAAAGTTAACGTAGTGTTTTCAGAAACATTCCAGTAAACATAAGCTTGGTTTACAATACCGTCAACAATATCAGAATTAAATGTTGCTCCAGCACCTTTAGGTCCAGTAACTAAATCTAAAACAGCTCCAGCTTTTTCTCCTTCATAACTAGCAATAACATTTGCCATACCTAAAGCAAATCCAGATTTACCTGCAAATGCAGTTCCAAAAGAAGGACCCGAATTATCAGGAGAACTTAAATACGTTTGGTAATACGCATCAACAGAACCGCTAATCGTTAATTTTTTTTCTTCTTCTTGTGCATTTACTAACAATCCGCTTGCTAATAACAAAGTAAAAATAATTTTTTTCATAATGATGTTCTTTTTAGTTTTTATTGATTTTTATTATTTGAACGCTCCAAATGTAAATATTTAATTTAATCTAACAAGGGGGGTGAATTTTCAAAACATACTTTTTGAGGGTTTACCCCTTAAAAAAATAGGGGTTAATTTGAGATAACTTTATTTTAACGTTTATTTAAGGTAAAAAATGTTAGGTTCATAAAAAAGTTGCCTATAATTTTGAGATATTCATAAAAATGCACTTTTTGTAAAAAAAAATGCAATTATTGTACATTTGCACTTATGAAATATTCAGTTTCTTACTTAATTTACTTACAATTCCTTGGTTTTCGGTTTTCTGGTTGGCAAAAACAGAAAAATGCAAAAACATTGCATGAAATTATTGATAAAACCTTGTCTTTTATACTTTTAGAAGGTGATTATAAAACAATTGGTGTTGGTAGAACAGATGCAAAAGTTTCTGCTAATGGTTATTATTTTCAGCTTTTTACAAATTCGATTTTGGAACCAGAATTGTTTTTGAAGTCTTTAAATTCTAATTTTCCTGCGGATTTTAGGGCTATTTCTATGCAAAACGTAGATAGAAAGTTTAATATTATTAATGCTGATAAGATAAAAGAGTATCATTACTATTTTTCTTTTGGAGAAGAAAACCATCCTTTTGCTGCTCCTTTTATTGTAAATGTTAATACTGATTTAAATATTGATTTAATGAAAAAAGGGGCTAAACTGTTTGAAGGCGAGCATTATTTTCATAAATATTGTACTAAGCCATCAGAGAATACAGTTTTTAAGAGGGTAATACATTCTTGTGAAATTGTAGAGAATGATGTTTTATTAGCTAACTTTTTTCCTGAAAAGTCTTATATATTAAAAGTAAAGGGAAAGGGGTTTTTAAGATATCAAATAAGATTAATGATAGCTACTTTGTTTGAGTTAGGTAAAGGTGATTTAAGCTTAGAATTTATTGAAGCTTCTTTAAAAGAGGATAATGATAGAAAGTCTTTAAGAAATATTGCGCCTGCTTCTGGTTTGCAACTGTATACTATAGATTTGCAATTGTAAATATGATTACCTATTTATTATAATTGAATTCTATTGATCTTAAAAAAAAGTTGATTTAAGGGGTTTTGATTTTGTTTACAAGTATTTGCATGAGCGATAGAAATGGCATCCTTTTTTGAAGTATGAAAAAAAGATATAATGGATAGCGCGATTTTTGTTTTTCACAAAAACATGCCAAAATAAAAATCCACCATAAAAAAGATGGATTTTTATACATTATATATAAGTGCTTTTAACCCTTGATAACTCCTCTAGAAATAACAATTTTTTGAATTTCTGAAGTACCTTCGTAAATCTGAGTAATTTTTGCATCTCGCATTAAACGTTCTACATGATATTCTTTTACAAAACCATTTCCTCCATGAATTTGTACGGCTTCTACTGTTTGTTCCATAGCAACTTTAGATGCGTATAATTTTGCCATTGCAGAAGACATGTCGTAATTATTTCCTTGATCTTTGTCCCAAGCAGCTTTCATAACCAACATTCTTGCAGCTTCAATTTCGGTGTACATGTCTGCTAATTTAAAAGCAATGGCTTGATGATTGCAGATTTCTGTACCAAATGCCTTACGTTCTTTTGAGTATTTTAAAGCCAATTCATAAGCGCCAGAAGCAATACCCAAAGCCTGTGCAGCAATACCAATTCTACCTCCAGAAAGTGTTTTCATTGCAAACTTAAAACCAAAGCCATCTTCGCCAATTCTATTTTCTTTGGGTACTTTAAGGTCGTTAAATTGTAACGTATGCGTGTCTGAACCACGAATTCCTAATTTATCTTCTTTTGGGCCAATATGAAAACCTTCTGTGTTTTTTTCAACGATAAAAGCGTTAATTCCTCTATGTCCTTTTTCTCTATCTGTTTGTGCAATTACTAAATATACGTCAGAGCGTCCTCCATTTGTAATCCAGTTTTTTGTTCCGTTTATTAAGTAATGGTCGCCTTTATCAATAGCAGTTGTTGCTTGAGAGGTTGCATCAGATCCTGCTTCTGGTTCAGATAAACAAAAGGCACCTATTTGCTCTCCAGATGCTAATTTTGTTAGGTATTTTTTCTTCTGTTCTTCAGTTCCATATGCTTCTAAACCATAACAAACTAAAGAATTATTTACAGAAACCATTACAGAAGCAGAAGCGTCTATTTTAGATAATTCTTCCATAATTAATACGTAAGAAATGGCATCCATTCCACTACCACCATATTTTGGATCAACCATAACACCCATAAAACCAAGTGCTCCCATTTTTTTTACTAATTCATCTGGGAATTCTTGTTTGTTGTCTCTTTCTATAACACCAGGTAATAATTCAGTTTTAGCAAAGTCTCTTGCTGCGTCACGTATCATTATGTGTTCTTCTGTTAAGCTAAAATCCATATTGTATTTTTATTATATTCGTAATTTAAGACTACAAATATATCGATTTCGTAATATATTTTGAATATACTTTTATTATTTTTACATATATGATTAAAAATGAAGTTTTTGTTATTGGTGTAATGTCTGGAACATCTTTAGATGGTGTAGATTTAGTATATGTTAAGTTTGATAAAAATGATTATAAAAATTTTGTAATTCTAAACTCAGAAACAGTAAGTTACCCTAAAGAATGGAAGCAAAGATTACAGTTTGCAATAGATTTATCTGATAAAGAAATACAAGAATTAGATAATAATTATGGTAAACTTTTAGGAGGTATAATAAATGGTTTTATTCAAAAATTTAAACTGATAAATATTGATTTTGTAGCTTCTCATGGACATACAGTTTTACATCAACCAGAAAAAGGAATTACACTTCAGATAGGGAATGGAAAAGAAATTGCCGAAATTACCAAGCAAAAAGTTGTTTGTGATTTTAGAACTCAAGATGTAAAATTGGGTGGGCAAGGAGCGCCTTTGGTGCCTATTGGAGATGAATTATTGTTTTCAAATTATGATTATTGTATCAATTTAGGTGGGTTTTCAAATATTTCCTTTAAAAAGGATGGTCAAAGAATTGCATATGATATTTGTCCTGTAAATATTGTTTTAAATTTTTATGCCAATAAATTGGGATTTGAGTATGATGCATCAGGAGAAATTGCAAAATCAGGTAAAATTAATCATCAACTACTAGCCAAGTTAAACGCTTTAGAATTTTATCAGAAAAATCCACCAAAATCTTTAGGATTAGAGTGGGTGCAGCAGAATGTTTTTTCAATGATAGATCAGTTAGAGGCGAATGTGCCAGATGTTTTAAGAACTGTTGTAGAGCATGTTGCCATACAAATTAGTGTAGTTATAAAAGATAATACATCACTTTTGTTTACAGGAGGTGGAGTTTTTAATACTTTTTTAATGGAGCAGGTTGCTTGTTACTCAAATGTTAAAATTGGTTTACCAGATTTTAAATTAATCCATTTTAAAGAGGCATTGATATTTGCATTGTTAGGTTTGTTAAAGATTGATAATCAGGTAAATTGCTTAGCAAGTGTAACTGGTGCACAAAAAGACCACTCTTCTGGCGTTATTTTTTAACGGTTAGTTCGTTATAAAATTAATTTGAACAATCATTTTTTTACTGTAAGTTTGTAGGGATATCACAATATTTTATAATAATTTAAAATCAATTTTAAAAATGAATCAACTTTAACTTTTTCCATATAGTTTTTAATTAAAAAAGGGAAAAGAAAATAGCAAATCGAAGTTGAGTAGTCATTAAAATTTTAAAATGAAAGAATTATTAAAAATATACGAAAATAAACAACCAGAAATTGTTTTTCATTGGAAAGATCAAGAAACTGAAGCAGAAGGTTGGACAGTTATAAACTCTTTAAGGGGAGGTGCAGCAGGTGGTGGAACAAGAATGCGTAAAGGCTTAAATATGAATGAGGTTTTGTCTTTGGCAAAAACTATGGAAGTTAAGTTTACAGTATCTGGCCCAGCAATTGGAGGTGCAAAATCAGGTATAAATTTCGATCCAAATGATATTAGAAAAAGAGGTGTTTTAGAACGTTGGTATAAAGCAGTTACTCCGCTTTTAAAACATTATTATGGTACAGGAGGCGATTTGAATGTAGATGCTGATAAAGATGTAATTCCGATTACCGAAAGTTGTGGTGTTTGGCATCCTCAAGAAGGTATTTTTAATGGGCATTTTAAACCCTCTGAAGCAGATAAGATAAATAGAATTGGCCAATTACGTATGGGCGTAATCAAGGTGATTGAAGATGAAACGTTTTCACCAGATTTGTCTAGAAAATATACAATTGCAGACATGTTAACGGGGTATGGAGTTGCAGAAGCTGTAAAACATTATTACAATATTTACGGAGGAGAAGTTAAAGACAAAAGAGCCATAGTACAAGGTTTTGGAAATGTAGGTGCAGCTGCAGCTTATTATTTAACAAAATTAGGAGCAAAAGTTGTTGGTATTATTGATAGAGATGGTGGTTTAATAAACGAAAAAGGATTTTCACAACAAGAAATGACTGATTTATTTTTGTCTAAAGATGGAAATAAATTGACATCAAAAAATATGATTTCTTTTGATGAAATAAATGAGAAAATTTGGGGCTTACCTGCAGAAATATTTGTTCCAGCAGCAGCTTCTAGATTGGTTTCTCAAGATCAAGTACAACAAATGATAGATACTGGTTTAGAAGTAATATCTCCAGGAGCTAATGTTCCTTTTGCAGATAAAGAAATTTTCTTTGGCCCAATTATGGAGTATACAGATAATCATTTAAGTTTGTTGCCAGATTTTATTTCCAATTGTGGTATAGCAAGAGTTTTTGCTTATTTAATGGAGGCAAAAGTTGATTTACCAATGCAAGATAAGGCTATATTTAATGACACATCTAACATCATAAAAAAAGCATTACAAAAAACATTTAAAAAGAGTGCGTCTAAAACAAAAATCTGTTCAACTGCATTCGAAATAGCGTTAAAACAATTAATTTAAATAATAAATAAAAATGGAATCAGTAATTATTATTGTATTTGTAATGGGGTATTTAGCCATTACTTTAGAGCATAATTTAAAACTAGATAAGTTAATACCTGCCTTGGTTATGATGGCAGTTTGTTGGGCTCTAGTTGCACTTGGTGTAGACAACTTTACAAATTGGTTCGATTCTGCAAATCATGGTTTAGTAGACGGTTTTGCAACAATGGGGCATGATGATAAATTACATTTGGTAGAAGAAACGTTATTACATCATTTAGGTAAAACAGCAGAAATTCTAGTTTTCCTTTTAGGTGCAATGACAATTGTAGAAATTATCGATTATTTTGATGGTTTTTCTACTATTAAAAGTTACGTGAATTTTAAAGGTAAGAAAAAGCTTTTATGGATGTTTGCAATTCTAGCTTTTATTTTATCAGCAATTATAGATAATTTAACAGCTACAATTGTTTTGATTTCTATTTTACAGAAAATTGTAAAAACTAGAGATGATAGAATTTGGTTTGCTGGTTTAATTATTATTGCTGCAAATGCAGGTGGTGCTTTTTCACCTATTGGAGACGTAACAACAACAATGCTTTGGATTGGGGATAAAGTAAGTACAGGTATGTTATTTACCTATTTATTTTTACCATCATTATTATGTATGGTTGTGCCTACTTTTATTGCAACTTTTTTACCTGCTTTTAAAGGAGAAATTGATTTTGATGAAAACGAAGTAGAGAAGCCTAAAAGTCAGCACAGTGCAACTATGTTATATTTAGGGTTAGGAGCAATTTTATTTGTGCCAGTTTTTAAAACAGTTACACATTTACCACCTTATGTTGGTATGATGTTGTCTTTAGGTATTGTAGCA
Organism: Polaribacter sp. Asnod6-C07; assembly: GCF_045063625.1. Lineage (NCBI taxonomy): Bacteria > Pseudomonadati > Bacteroidota > Flavobacteriia > Flavobacteriales > Flavobacteriaceae > Polaribacter > Polaribacter sp. Asnod6-C07. The sequence goes on from NZ_JBEFOF010000005.1 coordinate 2,197,504, forward strand.
ACCTTTGCTGAAATTTATAGTAATTCTAAATTTGCGTTGTCAAAAGTAGAAGGAGAGCAAGCTCAAGAACACGAAGCAGAAGCACATCACAGTCCTGTACATGCATCTTTATCTAAAATAGAAATGCCTAGTATCTTATTTTTCTTAGGTATTTTAATGGCAGTTGCAGCTTTAGAATCTTTAGGTATTCTATTTAATTTTGCTGATAGTTTAAAACAAGGTATTCCTTTAATGGGTTCTGAGTTAGAAGGTACAGTAGTTTCTGATTTAGTGGTAATATTATTAGGTATTGGTTCTGCAGTAATCGATAATGTACCATTAGTAGCCGCAAGTTTAGGAATGTTTTCTGAAGGTTTAGATAATCCTTTATGGCACTTTATTGCATTTTCTGCAGGTACAGGAGGTTCTATGTTGATTATAGGTTCTGCTGCTGGAGTTGTTGCAATGGGTATGGAAAAAATAGATTTCTTTTGGTATTTGAAAAAAATATCTTGGTTAGCTTTAATAGGATTTTTAGTAGGATCTTTATCATTTGTTTTACTAAGAGCATTTATTTAAACATAATTTTAATAAAATTCAAAATGCCATTTTGTTAATTTACAAAATGGCATTTTTTTTGCTATAATTAAAACTGAATTGTTACCTTGAAACAATTTTAAAAAAGAACAGTCGTTAATATATAAAACCAAAAAACTTAGTTGAATGATTTCATTTTTTCAAGAAAATAAAGACTTACTAGAAGAAGCTGTACAAGAAGAAAAAACACTCTCTATCTATAAGTTAATTATGGATGGTGGTTTAGGAGGACAAATAATTATTGCTTTGCTATTTGTGTTGTTAGCTGTTGCCCTATATATTTATTTTGAACGCTTTTTTGCAATAAAATCTGCCTCTAAAGTAGATAAGAACTTTATGAATCAAATTAAAGATTTTATTTCTAATGGTAATTTAGAATCTGCAAATGCATTATGTAAAAGTAAAAATACGCCTACAGCAAGATTAATTGGTAAAGGTATTTCTAGAATTGGTAAACCTTTAGATGATATCAATACAGCTATAGAAACTGCAGGTAAATTAGAAGTGTATCAACTAGAAAAAAATGTATCTGTTTTAGCTACAATTGCAGGAGCAGCACCAATGATTGGTTTTTTAGGAACTGTTATTGGTATGATCATTGCCATTCATGAAATTGCAAATGCTGGTGGACAAATAGATATAAAAATGCTTTCTGACGGATTATATACAGCTATGACAACAACAGTTGCAGGATTAATTGTGGGTATTATCGCTTATATAACCTACAATCATTTAGTGGTAAGAACCAATAAAGTTGTCTATCAAATGGAAGCAAAATCAGTTGAGTTTTTAGATTTATTAAACGAGCCAGTTTAGAGGAGTTTGAAATTCAAGATTTAAGATTCAAGATTAATAACCCTGAAAGCAAAGTATGAATTTAAGAGGAAGAAATAAAGTAGATCCGTCATTCAACATGTCTTCAATGACAGATATTGTTTTTTTATTACTGATATTTTTTATGCTAACTTCTACTTTGGTTACTGTAAGTGCTATAGATGTTTTATTGCCCAAAGCTGGTGGAAAAACAGAAAACAGTAAATCAGTTGCTGTAACAATTACCAATAAATCTATTTTTTATATTGATAAAACTGAGGTAAGTTCATCAAGTCTAGAAAGTGAAATTTTAAGAAGTGTTGGTACAGATAAACAGAAAACCATTGTAATTAGAGGTGATAAAGATGTGCCTTATAAAAATGTAATGAAGGTGATAGATATTGCAAATAAGAATAAGTTAAAAATGATTTTAGCTGTAAAAGGGAAGTAAATACAATTGTCAGTTCGAGTGATTTTCTGATTGAAATAAAGAAAATTGTATCGAGAACTTTATAAACAATGCCAATATTAGACACAAAACATAAACGAAAATCAGCAATAATAACATTAATAATTTTAATGTTATTGCTATTTGGTATACTTAATTATGGTATGCAATATTTAGATCCGCCAGAAGAATATGGGGTTGCTATTAATTTTGGAGATACAGATTATGGTAGTGGAGAAGCAGTTTTAAATACCAAAAAAGCACCAACTCCAAAGGTTGAAGAACAAGAAGAAATTATAGAAGAAGAGGTTGTAGAAGAAACTCCTGATGAAATTATAGAAGAAGAAATTATTACTGAAGAAACTGTAGAGGATGTTCCTGTAGTGGAAAAAGTAAAAGAAGTAAAAAAAGAACCTATTAAAGAGGTTGTAAAAAAAGAAGAGAAGCCTAAAGAAAAACCAAAACCTAAACCAAAACCATCAAAAGAAACTACAGATGCATTAAATAGTTTGTTAAATGGTAATGCTTCTGATGGTGCTCCTAAAGGTGAAGGAGATGATAATGAAGAAGGTGTAAAAGGAAAATTAAATGGCGATCCAGAATCCAATAAATATTATGGAAATACGGGTAGTGGTTCTGGTGGTAATTATAATTTAGCTGGTAGAAAAGCACTGTCTAAACCCAAAGAGCAACCAAATTGCCAAGAAGAAGGTATTGTTGTGGTAAGAATTACAGTAAATAAAAATGGAAAAGTAATTAGCGCTGTTCCAGGAGTAAAAGGTTCTACAAATACGGCTGCTTGTTTACTAAAACCAGCTAAAGAAGCTGCGTTAAAAACCACTTGGAATGCAGATGATAAAGCTCCATCAAATCAAACAGGAACTATTATTTATAAGTTTTCTCTCTCTAAATAATGCTTATTTTTGTTGATTCTGTCATTCCTGTAAAAGCAGGAATCTAAAATCAGAATTATGAACTATCAAGAAACTTTACAATGGATGTTTGCTCAATTACCCATGTATCAAAAAGAAGGTAAAACTGCATTCAAAAAAGACTTAACTAATATTTTAGCATTTTCTAAAGAATTAGAGCACCCAGAAAAAAAGTTTAAATCTATTCATGTTGGGGGTACAAATGGTAAAGGATCAACTTCTCATATGTTGGCTTCAATTTTACAAGAAGCAGGTTATAAGGTGGGTTTATATACATCACCACATCTAAAAAACTTTACAGAGCGAATTCGTATTAATGGTAATGAAATTCCGCAAAGTAAAGTTATATCATTTATCAATAGCCATAAGGGATTTTTAGAAAAGCAAAAACTGTCTTTTTTTGAAATGACAGTAGGCTTAGCTTTCGATTATTTTGCAAAAGAAAAAGTAGATATAGCTATTGTTGAAGTCGGTTTAGGTGGTAGGTTAGATTCTACTAATATTATAATGCCAGAAATTTCAGTAATTACAAATATAGGACTAGATCATACACAATTCTTAGGAGAAACCTTGCCAGAAATTGCTTTTGAAAAAGCAGGGATTATTAAAGATATGATTCCTGTAATTATTGGTGAAGAGCAAACAGAGGTTAGAGACGTTTTTTTAGAAAAAGTAAAAGAAACAAATTCAGCACTCTTTTTTGCTTCGGATATTATACAAAATTATACAAGTGATTTATTGGGTGATTATCAGCAAAAAAATACGAAAACAGCAGTGTTAACAATACAAAAACTATATGGATTTATAGTTTCAGAAGAAAATATTAAAAAAGGGTTATTAAATGTGGTAAGAAATACCAATTTAAAAGGAAGGTGGCAGATTTTACAAGATAATCCAAAAGTTATTTGTGATACTGCTCACAACAAAGAAGGTTTAGAAATAGTGCTGAATCAATTAAAAAAAGAAAAGTTTACAAAGTTGCATATTGTGTTAGGTGTTGTTTCTGATAAGAAATTAGATGAGGTTTTACCTCTTTTCCCAAAAACGGCTACCTATTATTTTTGTAAACCTGATATCCCAAGAGGGCTTTCTGAAGATGAATTACAATTAAAAGCAAGAAATTTCGATTTAAATGGAAAAAAATATTCATCTGTAAAAAATGCGTATACAGACGCCTTAATAAATGCAAATCAGCAAGATATAGTTTATGTTGGTGGTAGTACTTTTGTGGTTGCAGAAATAATTTAAAATAAATTTCATTTTTTGTTTGTCAGATTCAAAAACAGTGTTATATTTGCAACCGCTTAAGGTAATTGTCTTAGTTGTTTTAGAAATTATCAATTTTGGTTTTGAAAAATTAAAATTATAAAAGTGATTAAATTCCTACCTTAGGAATTAAAATATAAAAGGGCAATTAGCTCAGTTGGTTCAGAGCACTTGGTTTACACCCAAGGGGTCAGGGGTTCGAATCCCTTATTGCCCACTTCAAAAATCCTTTACTATTATAGTAAAGGATTTTTTTATTTAGCTATGAATTGCTTCTGATGTTTTAATACTTAAAAATCTTGATAGATATGTATAGGGGAGCTAAAGATGTTGAATATGTAGTTTGAAAGCACAATTCTAATTATAAAAGGTGTTCTTTTGAGTATTGAAGTTTTAGTTATGGTGTGTCGTAAAAAGTTTGAGGCATGATTAAAGGCATTGAACTGAGAACGACAAGTAATAATTGGAAAAGTAAAAAAGCCATTCAAAAATTTATAGGCGCTTTAAAAACTTAAGGAGCTCTCAATTTCTTCAATAAGGTAAAAGTTTATTGCTACATTTATTGTTCGCTAAAAATAATTATAGTAATTTTTTGTGTTGAGCAATTTGTAAATTTAAGTTTTAAATTTGTTCTTTTTTTTATCAATTTTTTTAGATATTGAGAAATGAATGTTATTTGTGTTATTGAATAATGTAATGAGGGGAATTAAAATTGTCTTGTTTTTTAGATAGTAATGTGTGAATTTCATATATAGCATGGTTAGTAAAAAAACATGAACTTTATTCTTTTTTTTAAGAGTTGTTTAAAATAACTGTGTCTTTTTATTTCGAATTTTTTGCTTTTCATTCATACATAAAAAACCTTTTTTGTACATTCGTAGACTTATAATTATTTACGTTAGTTAATGCAAAAAATAAAAATAGCAATCATTGGTTTAGGGTATGTAGGTTTGCCGCTAGCGCGATTATTTGCTACAAAATATCCTGTGGTTGGTTTTGATATTAACACGCAAAGAGTTGCAAAACTGCAAGAAGGAATCGATGAAACCCAAGAGGTAGATGATACGCTTTTAAAGCAAGTTATTGTAAATGAAGAACGTGCTGCAAAGGGTTTGTATATTACTACAGATTCGAATAGTTTGCAAACTTGCAATTACTTTATTGTAACAGTACCTACCTCTGTGGATAAAAATAATCAGCCTGTTTTAAAGCCATTGTTATCAGCTAGTAAAACCATCGCAAAATATTTAAAGAAAGAAGATATTGTTATCTATGAATCTACAGTCTATCCAGGGGCAACTGAAGAAGATTGTATTCCTGTTTTAGAAAAACATTCTAATTTAAGTTTTAATGAAGATTTTTTTGTAGGGTATTCGCCAGAAAGAATTAGCCCTGGAGATAAAGTAAGAACGGTAGAAAGTATACTAAAAGTAACTTCTGGTTCTACTCCTGCAACTGCAAAAAAAGTGAATGATTTATATAAATCTGTATTAAAAAACGGAACACATTTAGCACCTTCAATAAAGGTGGCAGAGGCTGCTAAAATTATAGAAAATTGCCAAAGAGATATTAATATTGCCTTTGTAAATGAATTGGCTAAGATTTTTAGTTTAATGAACATTAATACCAGTGATGTTTTAGAGGCAGCCGCAACAAAATGGAATTTTCTTCCTTTTAAACCGGGTTTAGTAGGTGGTCATTGCATAGGTGTAGATCCATTTTATTTGGCGCAAAAAGCACAGCAATTTGGTTATTATCCAGAAATTATACTATCAGGTAGACGATTAAATGATAGTATGGGTAGTCATATTGCTTCAGAAGTCATCAAGTTGATGATTAATAAAGAGGTAAAAATAAAAGGTGCTAAGGTTTTAATTTTAGGGATTACTTTTAAAGAGAACTGTCCAGATATTCGAAATACAAAGGTGGTCGATTTATATCATGCTTTAAAAAGTTACGGAGTAGATATTGATATATACGATCCATGGGCACAAAAAGAAGAGGTTTTTGAGGAGTATCAAATCAGTTTATTAGAAGGTTTAACTGAACATAAATACGGAGCTATTGTTTTGGCAGTAGCACACAATGATTTCAAAGAAATTGATATAAGTGAATTACAAAGAAGTAAATCTGTAATTTATGATATTAAGAATTTTTTAAAGGTTAAGGATAAGAGTTTGTAGGTTCACAGTTCTCAGTCTTAGTTTTTGGTTAAAAATAAGGGGAATTATAAATTACGAATTATGACAAATAGGAGGAAGAGAAGATAGTCTTGAAATAAAAAAAAAGTTGAGTGTTGGAAGTAAATGGTTTGGAATTAGAACTCAACAACGAACATAGATAAACGAATCACGAATAAGTACAGCAAAAAAGCGGAAAATATAAATGAAGAATTTTGCATTAATAGGAGCAGCTGGTTATATCGCTCCAAGGCATTTACAAGCCATTAAAGAAACTAATAATAACTTAATTGCGGCTTTAGATAAGTTTGATAGCGTAGGGATTATGGATCGTTATTTCCCAAAAGCAGATTTCTTTGTAGAATTTGAGCGTTTTGATCGTCATATCGAAAAGTTAAAAAGAAATGGAACACATTTGGATTATGTATCAATCTGTACACCTAATTATCTGCACGATTCACATATTCGCATGGCATTAAGAAGAGGAGCAGATGCCATTTGCGAAAAACCTTTGGTCTTAAATCCGTGGAATATAGATGCTTTAAAAGATATTGAAAAAGAGTCGGGGAAGAAGATAAATACTATTTTACAATTACGATTGCATCCGAGTATCATTGCTTTAAAAAATAAAGTAGAAGCTGCTAATTCCAATCAAAAATACGAAGTAAACCTAACCTATATTACTTCTCGAGGACGTTGGTATGATATTTCTTGGAAAGGTGATGAAAGCAAGTCAGGAGGGATTGCGACTAATATAGGTGTGCATTTTTACGACATGCTTTCTTGGATTTTTGGAGCAGTTCAAGAAAATATTGTACATTTAAGGACGCAAAATAAGGCTTCTGGTTATTTAGAATTTGAAAAAGCCAGAGTACGCTGGTTTTTGTCTATCGATGAAAATTCTTTACCAGAAGCGGTTAAGCAAAAAGGGCAAAGAACTTATAGATCGATCACCGTGAATGAAGAAGAAATTGAGTTCAGTTCAGGATTTACAGAATTGCATAATCGTAGTTATGAAGAAATCATAAAAGGAAACGGTTTCGGATTGGTTGATTCTGAAGAATCTATAAAAATAGTACATGACATTAGGAATTTAACAATTCTTAAAAAAGGGGAAAAACATCCATTTTGTAGTTAAATAAATAAACATATATTTGTCTCAGTATTAATTAAAAATGTAACAATGAAAAAGAAAGCAATTATCGTTTCTGGTTATTTTAATCCTATTCATAAAGGGCATTTAGAGTACTTTAATAATGCCAAATCCTTAGCTGATGAGCTATTTGTAATTGTAAACAGTGATTTACAAAGGGAGTTAAAAGGTTCTAAAGCATTTCAAAAAGAAGACGAACGTTTAATTATAGTTAGTAATATCAAAGCAGTAGACAATGCGATTATTTCTGTAGATCAAGATCGTACTGTTTGTGCAAGTATTGCGCATTTGGTCAAAGAATATGGGGATGCCTATGATTTTGCTTTTGCCAATGGTGGAGACCAAAACAACAACTCTATTCCAGAAGTGCCTACTTGTAAAGAATTGGGTGTAGCCTTAATCGATGGTTTAGGTGACAAAATACAATCTTCTTCCTGGTTGCTTAAAGGTAAGGAGTAACAAGTAGAAATCAAAAATTATCAACCAAAAAGAATAAAAATAAATTAACATGAAAATTGGTATTACTTTCAGTGCTTTCGATTTGTTTCATGCAGGGCATGTAAAAATGTTAGAAGACGCAAAACAAGAATGTGATTATTTAATCTGTGGTTTGCAAACCGACCCAACCTTAGATCGTCCAGAAAAAAATAGACCGATTCAATCTGTAGTAGAACGCTACATCCAATTAAAAGGCTGTAAGTTTGTGGATGAGATTGTACCTTATGCTACAGAGCAAGATTTAGAAGATGTATTACGCTCTTTTAAAATAGATGTGCGTATTGTTGGGGATGAATATATGAATAAACAATACACAGGTCGCAAATATTGCGAAGAATCTGGGATAGAACTTTTTTACAATAAAAGAGAACACCGTTTTTCGAGCAGTGGTTTACGTAGAGAAGTACAAGAAAAAGAAAATTTAAAAGAGGAAGTAAAGTCTAAAAAAGCATAAAGCATGAATATAGCTGTTATTGGTTCTGGATATGTAGGTTTAGTGTCAGGGACTTGTTTTGCAGAAATGGGAAACAAAGTTACTTGTGTAGATATTGATCAAAAAAAAATTGATAAACTTGAAGAAGGCATTATTCCAATTTTTGAACCAGGTTTAGAAAGCATGGTATTGAAAAACGTTAAAAATAAAAATTTGTTTTTTACTACCAATTTAGCTGAAGCCATTGATGCTGCTGTTATTGTTTTTATTGCTGTGGGTACGCCTATGGGAGATGATGGTTCTGCGGATTTGCAATATGTATTAGCAGTTGCCAAATCGATAGGAGAAACCATGCAAAAACGTTTGATCGTGGTTGATAAATCTACAGTGCCAATTGGAACAGCAGATAAAGTAAAGGCTACTATACAAGCTGAATTGGATAAAAGAGAGGTGGCCTTGGAATTTGATGTGGTTTCAAATCCAGAATTTTTAAAAGAAGGCGCAGCGATTGATGATTTTATGAAGCCCGATCGTGTGGTAATTGGTGCGGATTCTGAGTATGCTTTTGATAAAATGAAGCAATTGTATTCGCCGTTTTTTAGAACTCATGATCGTTTTATAACCATGGATATTCGTTCTGCTGAAATGACAAAATATGCTGCTAATACCATGTTGGCGACCAAAATTTCATTTATGAACGAGATTGCAAATATTTGTGAGCGCGTGGGTGCAGATGCAAATAAAGTAAGAATAGGAATTGGTTCTGATAAAAGAATTGGGTATAGTTTTATTTATCCTGGTGCAGGTTATGGAGGTTCTTGTTTTCCGAAAGATGTAAAAGCTTTAAAAAAGATTGCCGAAGAAAACGGCTATAAAGCGAATTTAATTGAGTCTGTTGAAAATGTAAATGACGCTCAAAAGTTATCTATTGCTAAGAAAATTGTAGCGAGGTTTGGAGAAGATTTGTCTGGATTTACCTTTGGTTTGTGGGGTTTAGCTTTTAAACCCGGTACCGATGATATGCGAGAAGCTCCTTCTATTTATACCATTAAAGAATTGGTGAAAAGAGGAGCAAAAGTTAAAGCCTATGACCCTAAGGCTAGAGAAGAAGCAGAACATTTTTATTTAAAAGGAGTTGCTAATTTAGAATATTGTAATTCCAAATATGAAGTTTTATTTGGGGCAGATGCTTTGATACTCTTAACAGAATGGAAAGAGTTTCGTTCTCCAGATTTCCACGAAATCAAACAACAATTAAAATCACCTATCATTTTTGATGGTAGAAATCAATACAATGCTTTTAATTTAGACAAAGAAGGTTTTGAATATTATCAAATAGGTAAAAAGTAGAAGTATATTACATATATGGAAAAGAATTCGAAAATATACATTGCAGGTCATCGAGGGATGGTGGGATCTGCAGTTTGGAGAGCTTTAGAAAAAAAAGGATATACTAATTTAATTGGGAGAACTAGTAAGGAGCTAGATTTAAAAAATCAAGAAGCCGTTTTTCAGTTTCTTCAAGAAGAGAAACCTGATGCTATTATTGATGCTGCTGCAAGAGTAGGTGGTATTTTAGCCAATAATGATTTTCCATATCAGTTTATCATGGAGAACATGCAAATACAGAACAGCTTGATAGATGGTTCTTTAAAATCAGGAATTGATAAATTTATTTTTTTAGGAAGCTCGTGTATCTACCCAAAGTTTGCACCACAGCCTTTAAAAGAAGAATATTTATTAACAGATTCTTTAGAACCGACCAATGAATGGTATGCCATTGCCAAAATTACTGGGGTAAAAGCTTGTGAAGCAATCAGAAAACAATTTGGTAAGGATTATGTAAGTTTAATGCCGACCAATTTGTATGGTTATTTTGATAATTTCGATTTAAAGACTTCCCATGTATTACCAGCGATGATCCGTAAGTTTCACGAGGCAAAAGCTAATAATAATGCTGATGTTGTATTATGGGGAAGCGGAACGCCAATGCGTGAGTTTTTGTTTGTAGATGATATGGCAGAAGCCGTGGTGTATGCATTAGAAAATCAATTGCCAGAACATTTGTACAATGTAGGTTCAGGTACAGACATTACCATTATAGAATTGGCAGAAACGATTCAAAAAGTAACAGGTCATCAAGGAACCATTGTTTGGGATTCTGAAAAACCAGACGGAACACCAAGAAAATTAATGGATGTTTCTAAAATGAAAGCCATAGGTTGGAAGTATTCCACAGATTTGCAAGAAGGTATAGAAAAAACCTACGATTGGTTTTTGGAACATATAGATCGTTTTAAGGAAGTGAAAATGTAGAAGTCGTTCCTCGTCCATCGAGCAACGAAACACGAACAGCGAGAATCGAAACACGAACAACGAACAACGAACAACGAACAACGAACAACGAACAACGAACAACGAACAACGAACAACAACAACAACAACAACAAAATTATGGAATGTAAACTTGAAGTTTGGAAATTATCACATCAGCTTACTTTGGCTGTTTATAAAATTTCTGCCAAGTTTCCATCCTCCGAAAATTATGGCTTAACTTCTCAAATAAGAAGAAGTATAAGCAGTGTGCCTACAAATATTATTTAAGGGCAGGGTAGACAATATAAATAGGAATTCATACAATTCTTGTACATTGCGAAAGGATCTTTAGAAGAAGCCAACTACCAGTTGTTTTTAGCAAAAGACCTGAACTATATTTTAGAAAATGAATATATACAATTGTATGAAGTCTTTACAAGAATAAAAATGATGTTGCATAAATTGATAAAATCATTGAGATAGATTATCGATTTTCGTTTCTCGACCATCGTAAAACGAACAACGAACAACGAACAACGAAATAAAAAAAATATGAAAGTTGCATTAATCACAGGAATTACAGGTCAAGATGGATCGTACTTAGCAGAGTTATTATTAGAGAAAGGCTATGAAGTACATGGTATTAAAAGAAGATCTTCTCTGTTTAATACAGATAGAATTGACCATTTATACCAAGACCCTCATGATCCAAACCAAAGATTAAAGTTACATTATGGAGATTTAACAGATTCTATGAATCTAACACGTATTATTCAAGAATGCAAGCCGGATGAAATTTACAACTTAGGGGCGATGTCACATGTAAAGGTTTCTTTTGACATGCCAGAATATGTTGGTAATGTAGATGCATTAGGTACTTTACGAGTTTTAGAAGCGGTACGTTTGTTAGGCTTAACTAAAAAAACCAGAATATATCAGGCATCTACGTCTGAATTGTTTGGCGGTTTGCCAGAAAATAAAAATGAACGCGGTTTTTACGATGAAAACTCCCCATTATATCCTCGTTCTCCTTATGGAGTAGCTAAAATTTACGGTTTTTGGATTACCAAGAACTATCGAGAAGCCTATGACATGTTTGCTTGTAATGGGTTGTTATTCAACCACGAATCGCCAAGAAGAGGTGAAACTTTTGTAACTAGAAAGATTACACGTGCTGTAGCAAAAATTGCCTTAGGCTTGCAAGACAAAGTCTTTTTAGGGAATTTAGAAGCCAAACGTGACTGGGGACATGCCAAAGATTATGTACGCATGATGTGGATGATTTTACAAGCCGACAAAGCAGAAGATTGGGTAATTGCCACAGGAGTAACGACTACAGTAAGGGATTTTGTTCGTATGGCTTTTAGTGAAGTGGGTATCGAAGTAGAGTTTAAAGGAGAAGGTGTAGATGAAAAAGCCTATGTAGTTACTTGTAATAAAGAAGAATTTCAAGTAGCAATAGGTAAAGAAGTATTGTCTGTAGATCCATCTTATTTCCGTCCAACAGAAGTAGATTTATTACTAGGAGACCCAACAAAAGCTAAAGAACAATTAGGTTGGGTGCCAGAATATGATTTAGCAGGTTTGGTAAAAGATATGATGGAAGGTGATGTAGCACTTATGAAAAAGGATGTAGATCTGTTAAAAGCAGGGCATGAAATTTTAAAACAGGTTGAGTAGAATTTTGTTTAATCAAAATATAAGTTAGTATTAAACTACAAATAAAAAAACATGAAATTATTAGATTGCACACTAAGAGATGGAGGTTATTATACGAACTGGGATTTTGATGAAGCTTTGGTGGCAGAGTATGCTGCAGCAATGGAGGCTTTACCCATTGATTATGTGGAAGTAGGATATCGAAGTATGGCGATGAAAGGATATTTAGGCGAGTACTTTTACTGTCCAGAATATGTTTTGAAACGACTAAAAAGTTTAATGCCTAATAAAAAGTTGGTCATTATCTTAAATGAAAAAGATATAAGGTCTTCGCATATAGATGAGGGATTGTTAGATCCTTGTAAACCATATGTAGCTATGGTTCGTATGGCGATTGATCCTAAAAATATGGTGCGTGCAATTGAATTGGCAAAAACAGTAAAGGCGGCCGGTTTTGAGGTGGCATTTAATGTAATGTACATGTCTAATTGGAAAAATGATCCTTCTTTTTTAGATGCTTTAGTTGGGGTAGATGATGTGATTGATTATTTTTATATGGTAGATTCTTATGGTGGAGTAATGCCACAAGATGTAAAAGATACCATTACTATGGTCCGTAGTAAAACAAGTGTACCCATTGGTTTTCATGGACATGATAATCTAGAAATGGCACTTATCAATACTATTACAGCAAAAGAGGCTGGTTGTGAGATTTTAGATGCCACAATTACGGGTATGGGACGTGGAGCAGGAAATTTAAAAACAGAATTATTACTTACTTATTTAGAAAGTGCAGAAAACTTACCGATTGCGTATAATGAGTTAAGTAGTGTAGTTAGTGAGTTTGAAGAGATGCGTAAGCATTATCAATGGGGTACAAGTTTGCCTTATATGTTTTCTGGAGCCAAATCTTTGCCACAAAAACAAGTGATGGAATGGGTGGGGATGAATCGTTATCCTTTGGGTAGTATTATCAATGCATTAAATAATAAAAAACAAGAAGTCGCAGATAATTTAAAGTTAGCTACATTAAAAAAAGAGTCTAAATATAGTAAAGCTATAATTTTAGGAGGAGGTAAAACTGCCAAAGAACACAAAACAGCTGTAAAGAAATTTTTTGAAGGTGCAGGACAAGATGCGTGTTTAATTCATGCGGGTACACGCCAAGTAACAGAATATTTAGACATTGACTGTGACCAGTACTATGGTTTGGTAGGTTTTGAAAGTGAAAAGTTATTAAAACAAATTGGTGATTTTTCTAAAGTAACACAAGTATGTGTGTATCCTCCTTTCCCTCGTAAAATGGGAACAACTATCCCTGATAGCATAATAAAAGTATCAAAAGAGTTGGAAAGAATTACTTTTACTGATTTAGATACAGAATCACCTATGGCTATAGCAACTCAAATAGCCATTGATTTAGGGGTGAATCACTTGTACTATATTGGTTTTGATGGATACGATTTAAGTTTAAATCAAAATCAGTTTGTAATGGCAAGAGAAAATCAAATTATCTTGGAAGATGTTATGAATACAGGAGGTGTGCAAATAGAATTTTTGACACCAACGAAGTATAAAAATGTAAACGTATCTTCTATTTATAGTTTGATATAGAAAGGGAGATAGAAAAATAAAGAAGACCTTGCCTATTGACTACTTTTTAAATATATATGAAAAAGAACATACTTATCGATAAAATAACTAATCAAAAATTTCTTTATGGACCTTTTTGTAAAATGCAAGATCCTACAATTATAGAACTTGCGGCTTTAAGCGGTTTTGATTTTATTATTATTGATATGGAACATGGGCCGCATGATGTTACTTCCGTACAAAATATGATAAGAGCAGCTGAAGCTAAAGGAATTGTACCGGTAGTTCGTGTAACGGAAAATAACGAAACACTTATTTTACGACTGTTAGATATAGGTGTAAAATGCATTCAAGTGCCACAAGTATCAACGGTAAAAGATGCTCAAAAAGTAGTTGAGTGTACCAAATTTTATCCGATAGGAAATAGAGGTATGTGTAGATATGTTCGTGCTGCTGAATATACGAATGTAAGTAGTGCAGATTATTTTAAAAACTCAAACAATTCTATAGCTACCATTATTCATATTGAAGGTTTAAAAGGTATAGAAAACTTAAAGGAGATTGTTCAAGTAGAAGGAATCGATATTATTTTTATAGGATGTTATGATTTGTCGCAATCATGTGGTGTTCCCGGTGAAATAAAACACAACAAAGTTATAGAAACAATGAAAAAAGCAATAAATATTGCACAGGAAAATGGAAAAATGATGGGTACTTTTACAGAATCATTTGAAGATGCTAAAATGTGGAAAGAAATAGGGGTGCAATATATTTCTTATGCAGTAGATGTGGGTATTGTTTTAGATGCATTTAAAAAGGTGGTAACTCAGTTAAATAAAAAATAGAATATATAATCAATAATAAGAAAATCTAAGGCCATTTTTTTTTGTTATAAGTAAACAAATATCACATTACTATGACCGTATTTTTACCATGTAGAGCAGGTAGCCAAAGGATACCCAACAAGAATACCAAAGAATTTGCTGGTATCGAAGGGGGGTTATTAGAAGTAAAGTTACGTAGTTTAATTAATGCTACTTTGGTTGATAAAATCGTTCTTTCTACCAATGACCAAAAAGTTATCGATATTGCAGAAGCTATTCCTCACAAGAAAATTTCAATTGATATTCGACCAGAACATTTAGCATTATCATCTACCAGTACAGATGATTTGGTAGATTATGTACCGACTATAATTGAAGATGAGCACATTTTATGGACTCACGTAACTTCTCCTTTTATTACTTCCGATTCATTGAACAGAGGAATTAAAAAATATTATGAAAATTTAGATGAAGGTTACGATAGCTTAATGACGGTGAATAAAATTCAAACTTTTTTATGGAATGAAGATGGTAAACCCAACAATTATGACAGAGAAAAAGAAAAGTGGCCTAGAACACAAACTTTAGCTCCTTTATATGAAATTAATAGTGGTTATTTTATTAATAAAAGAGATAATTACATAAATTTAAAAGATAGAATTGGTCATAAACCTTATTTGTTACAATCAGAAGGCTATGAAAAAATAGATGTAGATTGGCCCGATGATTTTTTATTAGCAGAAATGGTGTACAAATTAAAATACAGTGTTGATGTTCAATAAAAAAAACATATTGTGGGATTTTGATGGTGTCATTTTAGATTCGATGGTTGTTAGAGATTGGGGTTTCGAAGAGATTTTTAAAAATTTTGATGCTCAACAAGTTTCAGAACTATTAAAATATCATCGTGCTAATGGAGGACTGTCTAGATATGTGAAAATCAGATATTTTTATGAAAATATTTTGGGTGAAAGTATTACAGAAGAAAAAGTAATGCTTTATGCAGAAAATTTTTCTGTGTTAATGAAAAAGGAATTAACAAACCCTAAAAATCTAATATTAGATGCTGTATCATTTATCAAATCAAATTATCAAAAGTATCATTTTCATATTGTTTCAGGTTCTGACGGAGAAGAATTACGGTTTTTATGTAAAGAATTAGGTTTGACACCCTATTTTTTATCTATTGAAGGTTCACCTACTCCCAAAAAAGTATTGGTTAAAAATTTATTAAAAAAGCATAATTATATTTTAAGAGAAACATGTTTAATTGGAGATTCAATCAATGATTATGAAGCTGCTAAGGCCAATAATATTCATTTCTATGGGTATAATAATAAAGAATTAAATAAATTAGATGGAGGATATATTCCTAGTTTAAATGTTTTAAACACTAATTTTTAATAATTTTATGTCAACAGTAAAAAAAAATATTTTAAAAAATGGTTTTGCTTCTATACTTACAAGAGGTGTAAGAATGTTAGAACAGCTATTTTTAGTGCCTTTTTTTATCACTAGCTGGGGTGCTGCTTACTATGGTGAATGGTTAACACTTACAATAATACCTAGTGTATTTGCATTTTCTGATTTAGGTTTTGGTTCTGCAGCTGCCAATAGTTTTGTTTTAGCATATGCATCGGGTCAAAAACAAAAGGCCGCTAATATAAACAAAGCAGCTATTAGGATAATTTCTACTATGTTAGTTATAGCAATGTTTGTAAGCGTAGTAGTATTATTGATACTTAATCATTTTGATGTTTTCGAAAAATCGATTATTGAAAAATACGATGCTATAATTGCTGTTTCTGTTTTGATATTAGCCAGATTTTTAAATTTTTACACGCAGCTTATAGAATCCTATTATAGATCAGCAAGAAAAGCATCTTTAAGTATTAACTTACAAACTTTAAAATCTTTGTTAAATTTGGGTGCAGGGATGTTAGTACTTTTATTTGGATATGGTATAGTTGCTTTTGCTATTTCTCAGTTAATTGTAATCGTATTCTTTAATTTTTTTTATTGGTATAGAGGGAGTAAAATGTTGGAAGGATTTCATAAATACAAAGGAATTAAAGATAAATTAGAAATAAAAAATATAACATCCAAAGGTATTGGATACATGTTGTTTCCAGGTTGGCAAGCTATTTATTTTCAAGGTACTACTTTTGTGGTTAGAATTGTCTTGGGACCTGAGTCAGTAGCTGTATTTAATACAGTACGCACATTAAGTAGGTCTGTAAATCAAGTTTTAAATATAATCAGTTCTAGTATTTTTCCTGAATTGCAATACGAAATTGGTGCTGGAAATACATCTAAAGCTAATAAAATTTTTAAAATAGGTGTACTTTCTTCTTTTATACTTTCTGTTTTAGGAGTAATATTTTTAGCAGTGTTTGGTCTGTGGTTTTATGGAATATGGACACAAAAACAATTGTATGTAGAACCGTCTGTATGGTATGTTTTTTTAATAGGTATATTGTTTAATTCCCTTTGGTGGTCTTCAGAACCTATATTCAGAGCAAAAAATGAACCATATGTTTTTGCTATTGCAGGTGTAATTAGCGCAATTGTATCTGTAATATTTACTTATCTATTATCTTCAGGTTTTGGTTTATTAGGTGCAGCAATAGGAGCTATTATTTTAGATATAATTATGGCATTTATAATTATTCCTAAAAGTATAAGTATGATGGAGATGAAATTTATAGAGATTTTTCAAGGATTAAATTTAAATATGGCCATAAAAAAAATTGTAAGTAAAAAATAAAATATTTCTCATTTTAAAATATCAATAACGTAATTGTCATGAAAGTAACTCAAATATCAATTGGTAGATTTCATCATTTTCATCTAGCAAGGCAAATGGAAAGATTTGGACTATTAGATAAAGTTTTTACAGGGTATCCTAAATTTAAATTAAAAGATGAGAAAGGAATAGATATAAATAAAATTAAAACTTTTCCTTATCTACATGCACCGTATATGAAAAGAAACGTGATAGGCTTGGATAAGTACGATTGGTTGAATAAAGCTTGGGTTTGGTATGATAAGCTTCTAGTAGATAGTTATGCCGCTTCTAAAATAGATAAGCCTACTATATTAATTGCACTTTCCGGAACAGGATTAAAAGCAGGTAAAGTTGCAAAAAAGAAAGGTGGTATATATATTTGTGATAGAGGATCAACACATATTCAATTTCAAGATGAAATTCTGAGAGAAGAATATGAGAAATGGGGTTTTGTTTATAAAGGGATCGATCCTCGTATAATTGACAAAGAGTTGGAAGAATATAATTTTGCAGACAAGATAACTATACCCTCTACATTTGCAAAGAACTCTTATATAGATAAAGGTATTAATGAAAATAAAATAACTAAAATTCCTTATGGTATAAATTTATCAAGATTCCAAAAGACTAAAATAACACCAATAGATGTGTTTAGAGTAATTTGGGTTGGTGGCGTATCTTTAAGAAAGGGGTTTATGTATGCGTTAAAAGCATTTCAAAGATTAGAACATCCAAACAAAGAATTTTTAATTATTGGAAGTGTCTCCAAAGAAATAAAATTTTTATTAACTAATGAAAATTTAGATAAGATAATTTTTAAAGGAAATGTTAGTAATGCAGTACTAAAAGACTATTATAGTGTTTCGCATGTATTTGTTATGCCAAGTATAGAAGATGGTTTTGGAATGGTGTTAGGAGAATCCTTAGCGTGTGGCTGTCCAATTATTACCACAACAAATAGTGGAGGTGTAGATTTGTTTGATGATAGTAAAGAAGGTTTTATTGTACCTATACGTTCTTCTGACGACATACTAGAAAAAATGCAATTTTTAGCTGATAATCCAGAAATACAAAAACGTATGAGTAGTAATGCTGAAAAAAAAGCTAAAGGAATAGGAGGATGGGATTCTTATGGTGATAGTTGGAAACTAGTAATAGACAATTATAATAAACTCAACTAGGTTACTAAATGGGATTAATAAAAAATAGTAATTTGAGAGTTTTATCTATTGGTGGTTTAAGTGCATATGGAAAAAGTAACACCTGTTTGCATAGGCATAATGCAATAAAAAAGAATGCAAATACTGTGCATGAAGTAGATACTGCAAATACAAAAGTGTCATTACTTTATAAAATAACAAATAAGCTATTTAATTTAGGTTTTCCTATCAATTTACCGGACTCTAAAAAATCTAATAAGAAAATATCTCGATTAATTCAAGAAAATAAATATGATATTGTATGGATTGATAAAGGTTTAACTATTAAAAAAAAAACATTAAAGCTTATTAAACAATTGCAACCAAATTGTAAAATTGTTAGTTTTTCTCCAGACAATATGATGATGCGATTTAATCAAAGCCAAAATTTTTTAAATTGCAGATTTCTATATGATTATACATTTACAACAAAATCATTTATAGTCCAGGATTTGAAAGATCTAGGTTTTAAGAATGTTTTTTTTATCAATAAAACTTATCATGAAGAATTTCATTATCCTAGAGAACTTACTTTAATTGAAGAAAAGGAATTAGGAGGAGATGTTGGTTTTATAGGTGCTTGGGAAGAAGAGCGTTGTCATAGTATTTTATATTTGGTTGATAACGGTATTAAGGTAAAAGTTTTTGGAAATAAAAAATGGAAAGAATACATCGACTATCATCCAAATTTAGAAATTAGAGAGGGTTTGTTTTCAGACAATTACCCAAAAGCCCTAAGAGCTTTTAAAATTTCTTTATGTTTTTTAAGAAAGATGAATAATGATCAGCAAACGGCAAGAACAATGGAGATACCTGCTTGTGGTGGTTTTATGATGGCAGAAAGAACAAAGGAACATCAGATTTTATTTAAAGAAGGTAAAGAAGCTGAGTATTTTAGTACAAATGAGGAATTGCTGAATAAATGTAATTATTATTTAAAGAAAGAAAATAAAGAAATCAGGTTAGCTATTATTAATTCAGGTATTAAGAGATGTGAAAAATCTGGCTATTCTAACGAGAAAACTATTGCTAAAATGATGAAAATAGTATTAGGAAAGAATGAAAAATAAAAATAAAATATTTATTCTTAAACAATTACGGAAATGGCTTGGTATAATTTTAATTATATCCATTACTTTAGAGTTATTACTTTTCCCGTCTTTAGCAAACTTATTAGGTTGCTTAATGACATTCTTTAGTTTTTTAATATTTCGTAATTTTTTAAGAGTTAAATATGTAGTTTACACACCTTTTGCTTTCTTTTTTTATCTTTCAATGTTTATGTACAGATACCTTCCTTTAATTGCAACATTAATAGAAGGTAACCCAATATCTCTCGGTTTTGAAAGACCTATTGAAACTTTTATTTTCGAGTTATTGCTCTTTTCTATCAGTTCATTTGCCTTTTATTTATCTGCAAATTTGAAATATAAAAATAATGCACTTCAAAAAATCTTAAATAAAAATAATTTTTTTGATACCAATCCAAAAATTATTTGGTTGTTAGGGGGTATAGGTTTTTTAGTAAGGCTTTATATATTTAGTGCTGGACAATCAGAGTATGGTAATGTGGGAGGTAAATTTTTAGATGGTATTCTTTATTTATATTATGCACCATTAATATTATTTTTTCCAAAGTTAATAGGTCAAGAGGGATATGGATATAAGAAATTAGTTTGGATTTATTTTGTAATTATTTTTATAGTTAATTTAGCCTCAAATAGCAGAGCAGCAATGATTGCACCTATAGGCGTATGTTTTCTTTTGTTTTTTTTATTTTTAGTAAAAAATAATTTAAAAATTAAAGAAATTATTTCACCCCGCCTTTTGTTAGTTTTAGTTTTTTTAGTTGTTTTTGGTTTGGATATGTTGTCTGATATGTCCTATGCTATGTTATATAATAGATCAATAAGGTCTGACGTTTCTAAAACAGAATTACTACAGAAAACTTTAAAAACATATAACAATAAAAAATTATTAGAGCAAATTAAATTTGATAGAAAAGAAAGGTCTAATGAAGTTAGTTCTTATAGTTTAGGCTGGACAGAAAAATACATTGATAATTTTATGTTAAATCGATATGCTAATATGAGGATATCTGATGAAACATTATATCATGCAAATAGATTAGGCTATGGTAGTGAAAAGTTACAGACCGATTTTTGGAATCAATTAATATTAGTTTTTCCTAGTCCTTTTTTAAATTTTTTTGGTGTAAAATTTAATAAAGAAAGTAATAAATACAGCAGAGGTGATTTACTATCTGGTGGCTCTCTTGGTAATTTTGTAGTAACTAGTCATGTTGGTGATGGTTTAGCAACTTTTAGTTATTTTTATTTTCCAATACAATTCATTCTAAATATACTTGTTTTTTATTTACTCAATACCTTTGTTTATATTAAAGCTTATAAAGTACATTATTCTTTATTTGGTTTAATGAATGCATTTGTTTTTTTAGGAATGTTTAGAAATGCAAATGGTATATTAATAGATTTTGGGTATTGTGTTCGCTATTATTGGCAAAGTGTAATAACTTACATAATAATTTATAGAATAGTTAAATTAATAAAAAAAATTATTTGAGGATAAATTATAGGTAAATAACTAACCTTATTTAATCAATTAAAATTAAAAAAAACAATTTTAAGCTAATGAAAATAACTTATTTTTTTCGCCCAAAAATGGATGGTGTATTTAGTATTGAAACTGTTTTTCAACAATTATTTCAATTTTTACCCAAAGAAATTGAAAAGAAAGAGTACTTGTGTTCACATAAATGGAAACGTTATGATAGTTTTGTAAAAGCACGTAAATTTCAGGGAGAAATCAATCACATTACTGGAGACATTCATACCATTGCATTATTTTTAAAAGGGAAACGTACAATATTAACAGTACATGATATTGGTCGTTATGAAAGAAATTTATCAGGAATACGTAAAATAATTATAAAATATTTATGGCTGCAATGGCCTCTTAAAAAAGTGGCTTATATTACCACAATTTCAGAATTTACTAAACAAAAATTAATTACTACTTGTAAAATAGATGCTAAGAAGGTTTTAGTAATACCGAATCCTGCAAGTTCTGATTTTAAGCCTTTTTATAAGGAGTTTAATAATAAACAGCCTCTTGTTTTACAAATTGGAGGTAGCTCTGTTAAAAACTTACTTAGATTGATAGAGGCTGTAAAAGGGACTAGTTTTAAGTTGTTACTATTAAGAAAGCCTACTGCAGATTTAAAGAAAGATTTAGATGAAGCAAATATTGTATATGAGTTTAGATATAATTTAACAAGAGAAGAGGTATATAAATGCTATTGCGACTGTGATATAGTCTTTTTTGCTTCTCTTCATGAAGGATTTGGTGTTCCAATTTTAGAAGCACAACAAATAGGAAAGCCAATTATAACTAGCAATATTGCACCAATGAACGATGTCGCTGGTGATGGAGCTCTATTGGTAGACCCTACTAATGTTAATGAAATTAAGAAAGCTTTACAGAAGTTGAAAACTGAAACAGTGTTTAGAAATGAATTAATAAAGAATGGGAGTTATAATTTAGAACGATTTTCAGTAAAAACAGTTACAGAAAAATACGTAAGTTTATACAAAAAATTAAATAAAGAATTAGAAAAATTATAATATGGGGTTTTGGCAATTAATGATCAGAAAAGACGATTTTATCATTAAAACTATGAACAGCATAGTCACTTTAAAAAATCGTTTGTCATTTGGGAAGCAAAAAGTATTATTGAGAATGAAAAAGCAGTATAAAAACAGCACCAATGTAAATCAAGTTTACATTATTTTAAATGGACCTTCACTTAAAAAACAAGATTTGTCTGTATTACAAGGGCAAGATATAATGTTTGTAAATAGAGGGTTTAAACATGAATTGTACCATCTGTTGCAACCAAAGTTTCATGTATTTGTAGATGCTAAGCTAAAGACAGGAGAATGGCCGATTACTTGGTTGGATGAAATATTAACAATGGTACCCGATATTACTTTTATAATGCCGGTAGATTGGTATCATTTAGAAATGTTAAAACCTTATAAAGAAAAAGGAGTGAAATTTCTATGGATGTCTTTAGATACACCTTTTAAATGTATAGGAGTTTCTGGGTATTGTTTTGAAGCATCCATGTTTTGTGGATATAAGAAGATCTGTTTTACAGGGTTTGATGCTAACGGTCTGGCTTATGAGTTGATAAATCATCAAAGTCATTTTTATGGTGTAAATGAAGAAAATAATATCAAAACTAGTAAAAATTATGTAATAGATTTATATATGCATAGCAGGCATTTAAGAGAATTACAAAAACTAGCAGAAGCATCAAAGCAAAAAGGTATCGAAATAATAAACTTAACAGAAGGAGGATTATTGGATATGTTTACTAGAAATAAGTTAGAAGAATCTGTTAAAAAAAGAATCTAAGTAATGAAAATATTACATGTAATTAGTACGATGGATCCAAAAACAGGAGGGGTTTGTAAAGCAGTACGAGATATTATTGAAGGTATGCGTATTATAAAACCAGAAATTATAAATGAAGTTTTATGTTTAGATCCTCAAACTGCAGATTATTTGGTTGCAGATACTTTTTTAACAATTTCTTTAGGAAGTAATAAAACAGGATGGAGTTATAGTAAAGAATTGTTACCTTGGATGAAAAAACATATAAAAAATTATGATTTATTAATTGTACACGGTTTATGGCAATATCAAAGTTTTGTAGTTGCACAAATAGCAAAATCTAAAGATATACCTTATTATGTAATGCCTCATGGAATGTTAGATCCATATTTTCAAATAGCTAAAGAAAGAAAGCTAAAGGCGATTAGAAATAGAATTTTTTGGCAGTTTATAGAAAAAAAATTAATAAACAATGCAAAGGGTTTGTTGTTTACTTGCGAAGAAGAAAAGAAATTGGCAAATACGACTTTTCCTATGTATAATCCAAAATCTGAAAAAGTTGTTGGTCTAGGGGTTGAATTACCTCCTATTGAAACAAATAAAATGAGGGAAGAATTACAATTAATAGTACCTGAATGGAATGGAAAACCTTTTTGGTTATTTTTAAGTAGAATACACCCAAAAAAAGGAGTAGATTTATTGATTGAAGCTTACACAAAGTTAGAGCAAGAAAATATTGATTTACCACAATTGATTATTGCAGGACCTGGATTAATTACAGAATACGGTAAAAAGGTATTAGAAAAATCTAAAAGTTCTAAAAATATTTATTTTCCAGGTATGTTAACAGGCGATGCTCGATGGGGAGCTTTTTATGCAGCAGAATGTTTTATTTTACCAAGTCATCAGGAAAATTTTGGAATTGCAGTAGTGGAAGCCTTAGCTTGTGGAACTCCTGTTTTGATTTCTAACAAAGTAAACATTTGGAGAGAAATTGAAAAAAATAAAGCAGGTATTGTACAAAATGATGATACTGGATCAATTTTTAAATCATTAAAAACTTGGTTTAATTATTCAAATGAATTAAAAAAATATTATGAACAGAATGCCAAAGGTGTTTTTCTAAAATATTTTGAAATTCATCAAGTAGGTAAAAGGTTTGTAAAAGAGTTAATTTAATTCTAAATATAATGGAAAAATATGTAAGTGATAAAATTAGAATGATTTCTTTTTTTTTAATACTTTTAGTTCTATATATACATTCTGGTTTTCATACAGAAGAAATACAAGGTATGAAGGTGAATTTTTATGTTCAAATGATTTTAGGAGACATGATTGGAAGATGTGCTGTCCCTATGTTTTATGTAATTTCAGGATTTCTGTTCTTTTTATCTACCACTATAAATATTGAGTCAATTTTTATAAAAATGCAAAAGAGATTTAAAAGTTTGGTTATTCCTTATATAATAGGTTGTGTTTTTGTTGTTTTATTTCTATATATTTTGCTTCAAATTCAAGGAATTTCACACTTTATAAACGGTAATATTTCTTTAATATTTAAAAAAGATATGCTTACTCTACTTTATAATACATTTGTAAATTCTGGTAGTGGTACTCCAATAGCTTTTCATCTATGGTTTTTAAGAGATTTAATATTGTTAGTGTTTTTAGCCCCATTATGGTTTTTTTTGTATAAATGGTTCAATTGGTTTTGGGTTGGTTTAATTGGTCTTTTAGCAATATATTTATCGGAAGGTTCTTTTGCCTATTCATTATTTTGGTTTTCTTTAGGAGGTGCTATACATTTAATAAAATTTAATATTGAAGAAACAACAACTTCTTTAAACAAAAAAGTAACTATATTTTTATTTATCTTATTATGCTTATTAGAATTATTTACATTTAAATGGCATGGTTGGTATTTTTTGAAAGTACCGATAATTTTTTTAGGTTTATTAGCAATTTGGTTTGCATATGATTTTGTTTTTTCTAAACATTTTAGAATAAAAAATTATCGTTATCTTTTTTATATCACTTCTTGTACATTTTTTATCTATTTATTTCATATGCCTACATTGAATATAGTAAGGAAATTAATTGTTTATTTTTTAGGTAAAAATAGTATTGGATTTTTGATATCTTACATCCTTTCCCCTTGGTTATTTGTTGGCTGTGTTACTATTATTTCGCTATTTTTTAAAAAATATTTTTTTAACTTTTATAAAATTATTGTTGGTGGAAGAGTATGATAAATTATTAAAAAAAGTTGACTTATCTCAATATAATCATAGCTTTAGTTTAAAAAATAAAGTAAGTAGGGTGATATGGTATATTACTAGATTTTTTTTGTTTCAACCTTTTAAAGGGAATATATTTAATTCATGGAGAAATTTTGTTTTAAAATGTTTCGGAGCAAAAATTGGTAAAGGGACTATTATTCATGCCAATGTAAAAATTTGGGCACCTTGGAATTTGGAAGTGGGTACATTTACCTGTCTAGGGCAAAATGTAGATTGTTATAATCAAGGAAAAATTAGCATAGGTTCTAATACTACAATTTCTCAAAAAAGTTATTTGTGTGCGTCTACACATGATATTACAGACCCTCAAAATAATTTAATTTTAAAACCAATTGCCATAAAAGATCAAGTTTGGGTAGCAGCAGATGCATTTATAGGTCCAGGGGTAACTATTGAAACAGGAGCTGTGGTAGGTGCTACATCATCCGTATTTAAAAATGTGGAAACATGGACAGTAGTAGGCGGTAATCCTGCTAAATTTTTAAAAAATAGAAAGTTACGAAATGGATAGTGATTTTGAATACAACCCAGTACAGACAACACCTTTTAGTTTTAAAGAAAAGGTAAAAAGTCATATATGGAAAATAGTAAATATGACTATTTTTAAGCTTTTTCCTAATCAAATTAAAAAACCTAGAATCTACTTATTGCGATTGTTTGGGGCTAAATTAAGTAGTACAGTAAATATTAATAGAACGGCAAAAATTGACCATCCATGGAATTTAGAAATGGGGCATCTATCAAGTTTAGGTCACAAATCTTGGGCTTATTGTTTAGATAAAATAACAATTGGAGAAAAGTGTTGTATTGGAGAATATTCTTTTTTAATAACGGGTAGTCACAATGTTAATAGTGTCGGTTTTGAAATGGTGACAAGTCCTATAGTTATCAATGACGGATGTTGGGTAACCACAGGAGTTTATATATTGCCAGGAGTTACTTTAGGAAAATATTCTGTAATTGGAGCAAAATCCTTAGTTGTTAAAAGTATTGAGCCGCTCTCTATAGTAGGAGGTAACCCTGCAAAATACATCAAAAAAAGAGTTTTAAAAGAATGAATCAAACAAAGACCATAGCCGCAATCATACTAACGTATAATGAAGAACAACATATAGAGCGCTGTATCAATTCGATAAAAAATTCGGTAGATGAAATTTTCATTATAGACTCTTTTAGCAAAGACTATACAGTTGCTATTGCAGAACGTTTAGGGGCTAAAGTTTATCAAAACCCTTGGGTTAACTATGCAACCCAATTCAATTGGGCATTACAAAATTGCAACATTCAATCGGAATGGGTTTGGCGTATTGATGCTGATGAATATTATGAATCCAATTCGAATATAGACTTAAAACAAGAATTAGCAAACTTAAGTAGTGAGATTTCAGGTGTCTACATCAAACGAAAAATTATTTTTATGGATAAGCCTCTGTTACATGGAGGTTGGTTTCCAGTATGGCACTTAAAAATATGGAAATTTGGTAAAGGTTTTTGCGAAAATCGATGGATGGATGAGCACATAAAATTAACTGAAGGTATAACTACCGAAATTAACATAGTTCAAGTTGATGAAAATTTGAATGATCTCACCTGGTGGACAGAGAAACACAACCATTACGCTACAAGAGAAGTTGTTGATTTATTAGATACCCAATATCAGATATTTTCTAAAAGCAGTGTAGAACCTAAATTTTTTGGCACTGGAGAACAACGTAAGCGGTTTTTAAAATTGGCTTATTTAAAATTTCCATTATTTGTACGTCCTTTTATCTATTTTTCATACCGTTATTTTTTGAAATTAGGTTTTTTAGATGGTAAATCGGGTTTTGTATGGCATATTTTACAAGGTTTTTGGTATCGTTTTTTAGTAGATGCCAAGATTTATGAGTTAAAACTTAATTTTAAGAATGATGAGACAAAATTGATTGCATATATCAAAGAAAAATATCAAATAAAATAATTATGAAAGTATCCATCATTACTATTGTCTATAACAATGCCGCTTGTATCGAAAGCTGTATACAATCGGTGTTAGCGCAAAGCTATCCCAACATCGAACACATCATCATCGATGGGGGGTCAACGGATGGTACACAAAAGGTAATAGAACCATTTATTCCTCAATTGGGCTATTATAAATCTGAAAAAGACAAAGGCTTGTACAATGCGTTAAACAAAGGGATTCAAGTAGCCACAGGGGATGTGATTGGTATTTTACATTCGGATGATTTGTTTTATGAATCCACCACCATAGAAAAGGTAGTTCAAGGTTTTCAACAATCAAATGTCGATTTGTTGTATGCCCATGGATTGTATGTAGAACGGGATGCGATTGATCATATTAAACGGGTCTATCCAGGGAAACCCTATCAAAAAAAGTATTTGAAGTATGGATGGATCCCTTTGCATACCACCATTTATGTAAAAAGAGACGTATTTGAAAGCTATGGACTTTATGATGAATCGTATCGCATCGCCAGTGATTACGAAATTTCTTTGCGATGGTTCTTTAATGATAAGATCAAAAAATATTTTTTAGATGACTTTATTGTAAAAATGCGTTTGGGAGGTAAGAGCACCACCTTAAAATTGCAAAAGAAAAAGTCTACAGAAGATTTGCAGATCATTCAAAAATATCAATTATGTGGCGTTTTGACTTTAATTTTTAAAATTTCACGTAAAGTAAAGCAATATGCCTTACCAAAAATAAAGGGTTATGCCTCTTAGCATGCAACGAGTTATGTTAAAATGTATCTTTATGACTAATAAAAAAAAGTATGAAAAAAAATAAATCCAAATTTATTCCCTTAATCTTCTCGATTGTAGATGTATTGCTATTCGTGATTGCCTTTTTTGTGGCGAATTATTGGGTGTTTCAAGGACAGATACCGAGTTTGATCTTTTACAATAGCTTTATTGTAGTTGGTTGTTTCTTATGGGTGGGGCTTAATTTAAAGTTTGATATCTACGAAGCACCCAGAATTATATACATGCACAAATTATTGGGGAAGAATTTATATACACTAGTCACTTTCGGTTTTTTATGTGGGGGGCTTATTTTTTTTATTACCGATTATAAATTTTCTCGGGTCTTCTTTTTGTATTTGTTATTGATTTTTTCTGTTTTGGTTTTATGCTGGCGCCTTGTTTCCTATACTTTGGTGAAGGTGTATCGAAGAAAAGGTTATAATTATAGCAAGATTGTGTTGGTAGGAATGAATGAAAACATCCTGAAATTGATTGATAACGTCTATTTCAATGCCAATTACGGGTTTAAAATCTCGGGTTTGTTTACGGATGCAAACATCACCGATGATTTACAAGCCCATTTTAAGGGGAAATTATCCCAGATCTTTGATTTTTTAGAAAAAAACCATGTGCATGAAATTATCATTTCTTTGCCTTACCATCAAAGCAAATTGATCAATGATTTGTTTCGTTATGCGGATAATCATATGATTCGGGTACGGGTGATTCCTGAATTTTCGGAGTATTTGTCCCAACGCTTTTCCATCAATTACATTCAGCAAATTCCGATTATGAAATTGAGAAGTGAGCCTTTAAAGAGTTTTACCAATCGTTTTATTAAAAGGGCTTTTGATGTTACTTTTTCTTCTATAGTGGTATTGCTCGTATTTTCGTGGTTATTCCCAGTCATTGCAATTATTATCAAGTTGACAAGTAAAGGTCCTGTTTTTTTTGTACAAAAAAGAACAGGACAAGATGGCAACGCCTTTGATTGCTTTAAATTTAGAAGTATGACCGTAAACAAAGAATCCGATTCAGTACAAGCTACCAAGAATGATTCGAGAGTTACTAAGTTTGGGGCTTTTATGCGTAAAACCAGTATTGACGAATTACCACAAATCTTTAATGTATTACTCAACAACATGTCTTTGGTGGGGCCTAGACCCCACATGCTCAAGCATACCGAAGAATACCGGGTATTGGTCGATAAGTTTATGGTGCGCCATTTTGCCAAACCTGGTGTAACGGGTTGGGCACAGATCAATGGCTACAGGGGTGAAACCAAGCAAGTCAAGGATATGGAGAACAGAGCCAATGCTGACATTTGGTATGTAGAAAACTGGAGCTTTTTTTTAGATGTAAAAATTGTAGTAATTACGGCCTGGTCCATGTTTTTTAAGAAGGATGAAAATGCTTTTTAATGGTGATTAGATAAAAATAGGATGGTTGTCAAATCGAGTGAATTGATGATCAAAGGAGTCAATTTGTACTGAGTTCTCGATACAATTTTGATGAAAAATCAAAATCACTCGAACTGACAGCTTTGGTTGTTATTGGATAAAAGTAAAGGGAGTGTCACATCGAGTGAATTGATGACGAAAGGAAGCAATTTGTATCGAGATGCCGAAAGAATGTTGATAAAATAATAAAATCACTCGAACTGACCTATCTAGATGCAGAGACCAACGCTTTAAAAATTGAAAGCACCTGTACAAACCTTATTTTAATGTTTAAAAAGATAAAATTAGATAGTATTTTAAAATTTATGTTATTTTAGCAAAAAATTAATTTATGATTAAAAAGAGTACGTATTTTCTAGGAATCTTTGTTTTTGTGTTGATGTCTTCCTGTGTCTCCAAAAAAGACATTATTTATTTTCAAAATGACGAAATAGATCAGTCTAAAGTGTCCAACAGTTACAAAACCATCATCAAACCCGACGATGTATTACAAATCACCATTACTGCTTTAGATACAGAAGCGGTACGTCCTTTTAACTTGTCAGCCGTAACCTATTCTACTTCTTCCAATTCTGCCATTGGGGTGGCACAACAGCAAAGTTATTTGGTAGATACCAATGGGGAAATTGATTTTCCGGTTTTAGGTAAATTAAAAATAGGGGGATTGACTAGAGATGAGTTAATAGACTTTTTAAAAGGAAAACTTGAACCGGATTATATTTTAAACCCGAACATAAATATACGTATCACTAATTATAAAGTAACCGTATTGGGTGATGTGCGTATACCTGGAAGTTATACAGTGCCTAATGAGCGAATTACGATTTTGGAAGCCATAGGTTTGGCAGGAGATTTAAACATTTCCGGTCAAAGACACAATGTGGTGGTCAATCGTGAAGAGAATGGTAAGAAGATACAGTATCAAGTGGATCTATTGTCTAAAGAAATTTTTACTTCACCAGTGTACTATTTGCAACAGAATGATGTGGTGTATGTGGCACCCAATTATGCTAAAATTCAGTCTGCTTCTGCCAATTCTAATACCTCACTTTTTATTTCTGTAACCGGTTTATTGGTTTCTTTAATCACTTTGCTAATTCGATAAATTATGCAAGAAAACAATAGTAATTTTATGATGACTAATCAATTGGAAGAAAATGATTCGATGAATCTTAGGGAGGAAATTGACAAATATTTAATTTATTGGAAATGGTTTGTATTATCTCTCATATTAGCTTTAGGGTTGGCTTTTGTGTATTTGCGTTATACTACTCCTACTTATAGTGCAACTGGTTCAATTATGATTAAGGACAATCAAAAATCGGGGATTTCTACGGAATTGGCTGCCTTTGAGGATTTGGGCATCATCGGGGGAGGTTCTGCCAACAATCCGGAAAATGAAATTGAAATTTTAAAGTCTCGCAAGATTATCGGACATGTGGTAGATTCTTTAGATTTACAAATACAGTACTTTTATCAGGGAAGAGTCAAAACAATAGAAATGTTTGGTTCCCTTCCATTCAAAATCCAATTTTTAGGCAAATCATATTCAAAGAATAAAATTGATACTACTTTTGTCGTAACGATTCAAGATGCTGAAACATTATTAATCAATGATATTGAAAAAGAGCAATCTCTTACAACAGGGTTTAATATAAATTTGGGGAATACAAAGCATTCCTTTCAAATTCTTAAAACTGAAGATTTAAAACCAATTCATTTTAATAAACCAATTGTTGTTGCAATATCATCAAGAGACAAAGTGATTGACAATTATAGAGGAAGAATTAATATCAGCACTATCGATAAAAATTCAAGTGTGCTAAAGTTAAATTTAATTGATGCCGTAAAAACTAAGGCTACCGCTATCTTAGACGAATTGGTGAAACAATACAATATGGATGCCATCAATGATAAAAATTTGGTTTCTGAAAAAACCAAGAATTTTATTAATGAACGCTTAAAAACGGTGGGCGGCTATTTGGCCTTGGCTCAAGATGATGTAAAAGATTATAAAACCAAATACGGAATTACTGGACTTTCATTAGAAGGAGAATTGGCTTTGGAACAAGTTTCTTTAAATAATACTAAAATTGTAGATATTCAAAGTCAATTGAGTTTGGCAAATTGGATTTTAAAAAAATTGGGGAAAGAATCGGAAACTAATGAAATTATACCTACCAACTTGGGCTTTACAGACGCAGCGATAACATCTTCTATAGCGCAATACAATGAATTGGTTTTACAAAAAAATAAATTAGTCGTGATTGCAGGGAAGTTGAATCCGCAATTGATTGAATTGAACAGACAAATTGAGGTCTTGAAAAAAAGTCTATTGGCGAGTATATCGAATTTGCAAAAATCTTTAGAAATACAATTGGAACAATTGAAGCAAGAAGCTCAAAAGGTATCTGCTAAAATCTCTAATATTCCTTTGATTGAACGTGGGATGATTGATATAGAACGTCAAAAAGAAATTTATTCAGAATTGTATTCCTATCTGCTAAAGAAAAAAGAAGAAACGGATATTTCTTTGGCGGTCACTGTGCCTAATGCTAAAATTATTGATTATGCCTATTCTAATGGTTTAGCTGTTGCTCCAAAAAAGAAAATTAATTATCTAGTCGCTTTATTCATTGGTTTTCTATTACCATTAGTTGTCATTTACATTAAAAATGTATTGGATACTAAAATTCATTCTCGTAAAGATATTGAAGACCTTACCACCATTCCATTTTTAGGCGATGTTCCTCACTCGGAAACTGATGAAAAGGTAGTGATTAAAAGTGATTCGAGAACTAGTACTGCAGAAGCTTTTCGATTGATCCGTACTAACTTAGATTTTATGTTGGCTTCCAAAGCCAATGAAAAAGGGAAAACGATTTTTGTAACCTCAACCACCAGTGGAGAAGGGAAATCGTTTATCTCTATCAATTTGGCAGCAGCCTTATCTTTATCGAATAAAAAGGTATTATTATTAGGGGTAGACTTAAGAGCGCCTAAAGTGACGGAATATTTAGGAATTCCAGAACGTAAAGGGATTACAAACTTTATAACGAATGAATCCTTGACTTTAGAGGACATTAAGTTTACCATCTCAGAAATTAAAGACTTAGATATTATTGCTTCTGGTGTTATTCCACCTAACCCAGCTGAGTTATTGTTAGGAGATCGAATTAAACAATTATTTGCAGAGGTGAAACAAGATTATGATTTTATCATTGTGGATACAGCACCTGTTAATTTGGTAACGGATACTTTTTTAATTTCGAAATATGCAGACATTACTTTATATGTATCTAGAGCAAATTATTTAGATAAACGCATGCTAAAAGTAGCACAAAACTTATATACCGAACAAAAATTAAATAATATGGCCATTGTATTAAACGATACAGACATGACTAGAGGTTATGGTTATGGTTATGGTTATGGTTATGGTTATGGTTATGGAGTGGGTTATTTAGAAGAAGCACAAAAAGTACCATGGTATAAACGAATGTTTAAATCATAAATGGTGTTAAAAAAAGTGGAGTGAGTGCAAAACTCCACTTTTTTTTGTAACTTTTCTTTAAAAGAGTTTCAATTTAAGTAAATCTTTTATTAGTAAATATCTAACTCTATTGAATTTTAACTTTTTTGAAAATAAATCTATTATGTTTGATGTAACTTGAACCTTAAAGAAAGTTGAATTTAGGATTCAGTTCTCTTTGATTTAGAATTGATAACTTTTTTAAGTTCAAATTAAAAGTTGAATTTATTAATTATCTATTTATTTCAAATCTAAATTCCATTATTCTTTGGACTAAAAAAAATAGAGAGAAGTAATTCTTTTACATAAATTAAAAAATAATTTAATGATATCGTATTTGTGTTATAATATTATTATTTAATCATTTTTACTTTATAAATAAATAACAATTTATTTTTTTAATTTATAATGTTTTTCATTGTTTTTAATTAAATCTGAACTATTTTTTTAAAATAACGATTGTATAGTTAAAATTTTAATTATTAGGTATGCGAATTTTATCAATAATAAGATCTGAAATCAAATAAAAAATAACTATATATTTTGGTGTTATTTATATTTATTAGAAGGTTTTTGATGTAAATTAAAATATTTTGGCTAATTGTTTTCTTTACTTTTATATTAAGTTGATTTTTTTGAAGTTTATTTAACTTTTTATTAAATATTTAGAAAGAAGACTTAATCTTCTATGTTTTGTTATTTGTTAATTTTTGAAGTGATTTTTTAATTTTTGAGTTATCTTAACTGCTCCATTATAATTTAAGTGTGTTGTATTTTTAAATAAATTATCTTCTTTAATTCCGTTTTTAAAATCAATTACCTCTACATTATTATATAATGAATCAATCTTATTTAAATAGTTTGTTGCCATATTAATATTATCGAATTTATTAAAGCAAGACTCGTGGTAAGGTGTAACTATTAAGATTATTTTTCTGTTAGTTGATTTTATTAAATTATTGAATTGTCTATTTAATTCAGGTTCTATTTTGAATTTAGTTTCAGTGTTCATTCTTTTTTCAATATCTTTATTAAAAATCTCTTTTGTAACCTGAAATTTTTCAAAACTCCCTCCTTTATCAGTAATTTTTGTTAAATTCACCTTATTGTTTATGAAATATTTAAAATATTTTTCAAAACGTCCAAAATATTTTATAAACGGTATAGTATAGTAAAATTCACCTTTATCATTAAGATATTGCTTTGATTCTCTCCAATTAGGTATAAAATTACCTAAATCACCATCAGAATATATTAAACCTTTTAAATCAAAGTTTATAATAATAGGTGTGTTTTTCTCTTTTTTTAATTCATGCTCTAAAAAATACAACCAAATATTACTTTGAGTACCATCAATACCATAATTAAAATAGTTATTACCTAGTATTGAAGGTACAATATTTCCTTGTGCTCGTGAAGAACCAAATATGGGTATTTCAGAACTATTATTAACTTTTAATATTTTATTAACCTTACTAGCACCACTTATTTCACTTTTAAATATTATTTGATTCTCAAAAAAATAATTAAAAAAATAACCAAAAATAATTAAAAACAAAAATATTTTAAAAATAAAAATACTAAAACTGAAAATATATGAATTCTTCTTTTCCATTAACACCAATAATAAAAATTAATAATATAAAAATAATAATAAAAGTAATATTCTGACCTTCCTTTTTAAATTTTAAATCTTTAGGAAATAAATATGTTAAATAAAGTAATATAATGGCTAAAAAACTTAATAATAAATTTAAAGGACCTTTTTGTGCTGTAATTTGATTAAGATTAAATGATAAATCAAATTGAATTAATTTTTCAAAATATACTATAGCATGATTAAGGTTTTCTGCTCTAAAAAATATCCAAGCTAACGTTACTATTGTAAATACAAATACAACTTTTATAAAATTACGAAATTTGTTTTCTGAAGATTTAGTTCTACTTTTTCTAATAAAATTGAGATAAATAATTTGAAATAATCCATGTAAAAATCCCCAAATTACAAATGTCCAATTTGCTCCATGCCATAAACCACTTGTTACAAATACAATCATTAAATTATAATAATTTCTTTTCTTAGACACTCTATTACCTCCAAGAGGAATATATAGGTAGTCTTTAAACCATGTTGATAATGATATATGCCATCTTCTCCAAAAATCTGAAATATTTGTAGCAAGATATGGCTTATTAAAGTTAATCATTAATTCGAAACCTATTAATTTAGAAATTCCTCTAGCTATTAAGGAGTAACCAGAAAAATCAGCATAAATTTGAAACGCAAAGAATACTGCTGCTATTATTAATGAAATTGTATTTGCTGTCTCAACATTATTAAAAACTGAATTCACATAAATTGCTAAACGATCTGCGATTACTATTTTTTTAAAGAAACCGTATACAATTAGACTGCACCCGTTAATAGATTGTTTTAAGTTAAACTTTCTTTTTTTTTGAAATTGGGGTAATAGATTTGAAGCTCTTTCTATAGGACCTGCTACTAATTGAGGGAAAAAAGAAACAAAAACTGCAAAGCTAATAAAGTTATCAGTATGTTTTATTTTTTCTTTGTAAACGTCAATGGTATATGACATAGTTTGAAATGTATAGAAAGAAATTCCAACAGGAAGAATGATTTTTAGAGTCCAAGTGTCAAAATTTATTCCTAAATTTTGTAATAATTCTTCAAAAGAGTTTATGAAAAAGTTAAAATATTTAAAAAAACCTAAAAATCCCAAATTAATTGCTAGGCTTGAAAATAATAAAATCTTTCTTTTTTTTGATTGTTTTGTTTTAGATAATATTTTTCCTATATAAAAGTCAATTATTGTACTAAAAGCTATTAGTCCGAGAAATCTCCAGTCCCACCAACCATAAAAAAAGTAACTAGCAACTAATAGTAAAATATTTTGAAATACTAATGGTTTTTTATTTAAACACCAATATGTTATAAAAATAATCAAGAAAAATATTAAAAACTCTATAGAATTAAAAATCATATAATTTTTTTATGCGAATATATTTAAAATTTTTATATATTTTAATTGGTATTGCTTAAAAACTGTGCATTATTAAGCAAAAGAGATTGTAAAGTTTTTAAATTCTTTTTAGTACTAATTTTTTGCAACAATTTTAAATGCTCAAAGTGATGGGTATCTGTGCCTACAAAATCATAGAGGTTTTCTTTTAATAATTTTTCTGCTGTTTTTTGAACGCCTTTGCCATAGTTTTCGGTAAGAGATAATAAATTCAATTGAAACAAGCAGCCCGCGTTTTTAAGTTTTTGAAAAATACGAAAATTATTGTGGTAACTTACATAACGTTCAGGATGTGCCAAAACTGGTTTATAACCTTTTAAACCCAGTTGAAATAAAATGTCGAACAAGTTGTTTGGTGGACTGAAATAGGACATTTCTACCAATACCAAATTGTCTTTTAAGGTTAATATTTCTTTATCTTCTTGCAGCAGGGTTAAAAAATGCTCGTCCATCATGTATTCTGCAGCAGCTTCAATTTGTATTTCATCTAGGTTTCTTTTTTTTAGCTCTTCTTTCACTAATTTTAATTGACCTCGAATAATTTCTGGTGTGTTTGGATAGACATCACCTAAAATATGTGGAGTTGTAATAAAATTTTTAATTCCATAGGAAGCCATTTTTTGAATCAATTCCATAGAATTATTTATATCTCTGGCACCATCGTCTATACCAGGTAATAAATGTGAATGTATATCTATAAACCCTTCAGGAAAAAATTCGTTTAAAGGGATTTCTTTACTTTTAAAAAAAAACATTGTTTTGTATTTGATACAAATTTACAATTTTAAAAATTTATAATAATATTTTGACACGAAAACGATTGAAGTTTCTCAGATACTTGTACAGCATTTTTTGTTATAATATCTTTGGAATAAAACAGATATATTATGATTTTAATCGCAGACGGAGGTTCTACAAAAGCAGATTGGATTGCTATAAATAGTGATAAAAGTGAAGCATTTAGAGTAAGAACATTGGGCTTAAATCCTGCTGTTGTAGCAGAGGAAGAGTTGAACAATAGAATTATAAATATGTTTCAGTTAATTAACGTTAAAGAAGATGTAACTGAAATTCATTTTTATGGAGCTGGATGTGGAACACTTAAACCTGCTAAAATCTTAGAAGATATTTTACAAGCTATTTTTATAAATGCTGAAATTAATGTGGCTGAAGATATGTTAGCTGCTGTTTACGCTGCTACAGGTGCAGCACCAGCTTTGGTTTGTATATTAGGTACAGGTTCTAATAGTTGCTATTTTGATGGAGAAAATGTGTTAATGAATACACCTTCATTAGGTTACATTTTAATGGATGAAGCCAGTGGGAATTACTTTGGTAAGGTTTTGTTAAGAGAATATTACTATAAAAAAATGCCGGCTAAAATGATGCTTAAATTTGACGAAGAATTTAATTTGGATGCAGATTACATCAAACAAAACTTATATAGAAAACCTAACCCTAATATGTATTTGGCTTCATTTGCTAAATTTATGTTCGATTTTAAAGAAGAAGCTTACATTCATAAAATCATTAGAAATGGTTTTAAAGAGTTTTTTGAATACAGAGTGTTGCCTTTTAATAAAACATCAGAAACCCCTTTGTATTTTATAGGTTCAATAGCATTTTATTTTAGAGATATTTTAGAAGAAGTCGCAGAAAATTACAAGCTTAAAGTTACAGATGTTATTCAGAGACCAATTGATAATTTACTAGAACATCATAGAAATAAGATGGTTTAGTTGGCTTTATGCTTTATGCTTTATGGTGTTGGTAGTAGGCAGTAACGAACCCATTACATTAAATCTAAAACTCTTTCTAAACGCATTCCTCTAGAACCTTTTATTAAAATAGATTGTTTTTCTAGAGGATTATTTTTGAGATAAACTTTAAAATCTTCAAAAGTTTTAAATTGTTGATGTGTAGTAGACGTTTGTAGGAAATTTTCACCAATAAAAAACTGATTATTAATATCTAGAGCACTAGATAGATCAACAATATTTTGGTGTTCTTTTAAACTGTCACTTCCTAATTCAAACATATCACCTAAAATAATTACTTTATTTTCGTCTTTTAAAGAAGCGAAATTTTCTAATGCTACCTTCATGCTAGAAGGGTTTGCATTATAAGCATCAAGAATTATTTTATTGGTTTTGATTTCAATAATTTGTGAGCGATTGTTAGTAGGTGTATAGCTTTCTATGGCTTCTTTAATTTCGCTCTTATAAACTTTAAAATATTCAGCTAGAGTTATTGCAGCTGCAATATTTGCATAATTATATTTTCCAATTAAATTACTTTCTATAATTGTATTGTTGTATGATAATTTTACAAAAGGATTAGCATCAATAAATTTTAAATCATTTTTAGGAAAAAATAGAGATTCTATATTTTTCGTTTTTTGAACTTGAATTTCATCCTCAGGATTTACAAGAGCCATTTTATTATTTTCTTGTAAATAGGTATACAATTCACTTTTACCTTTAATAACTCCTTCTATACTTCCAAAACCTTCTAAATGTGCTTTTCCAAAATTTGTAATATAGCCCAAGTCTGGTTCACAAATAGTACATAAAAATTCTATTTCTTTTTGATGATTTGCACCCATTTCTACGATGGCTAATTCATGTTCTGGTGTAATAGATAATAAAGTTAAAGGAACACCTATATGATTGTTGAGGTTTCCTTTGGTTGCAATTGTGTTGTATTTTCTGTTTAAAACTGTATTTATTAGTTCTTTTGTGGTAGTTTTTCCATTACTACCTGTTAAACCAATAACAGGGATATTTAACTGAACTCTGTGATAATTTGCTAATTTTTGAAGTGTTTTTAAAACATCATCAACTAAAATTATATTTTCTTGAGTTTTATATTCTATTTCATCAACAATAGCATAGTTTGCCCCAAGTGTTAAAGCTTTTTCAGCAAATTCATTACCATTAAAATTATCCCCTTTTAAGGCAAAAAAGATGGTGTTTTCTCTAATATTTCGAGTGTCTGTATCAACAAGAAAATGTTCGGAATAAATTTGATATAATGTTGAAATCTGCATTTTATAAATATAAAAAAAACCTCATTATTATAAAACAATGAGGTTTAAGTTTGTTATATGTTTTATATTATCTACTAGGATTTCTAGCAGATCTTTTACCAGTTGACATTGGTCCAACTCTATCAGAAACACATCTAAAACCAATATAGTTTGTAGCCATGTACTCTGGTAAATATCTTCTTTGAGCAGGATCTAACCAATATTCTCTATCAGACCAAGAACCCCCTTTATAAACTCTTGTTTTATTACTAATTAAAGTTGTTCTTCTTTCTTCGTCGTTTACTAGAATCTCTTCACCAGTTTCTGGGTCAATTTCTCTTGTAGGTGATTTAGGTGAATTATACATGCTAGGTTTAGATGCTATTTGATCTTCTTCTTCATCAAAAAATCTACTAGAATTTGCATCACCATCATTAATGTCTGTATTATCAGCAACCATAAAGTTTCTTCTCATTGTTGCATCATCTTTAGTAATAGGAATGTATTTAATAGAACCTGGTAATTGTCTTGTAAAGATTTTACCATTTGGTAAAGTGTCATATGCTACTTCTGGAGCTTGATCATTTGCAGCAATAACCACATTACCTTCTTCATCAATCATTTTTTTAGTAAAAATATTACCTCTAAAATAGTTGAAATCATTAGCTTCATTATCAATTATTGGTCTGTAAACATCAGAAACCCACTCAGCAACATTACCAGACATATCATACAAACCAAAGCCATTTGGTGGGTAAGATTTAATTTTGTTAGGTATATCTGCTCCATCAGAACTCCAACCAGGTAAACCACTATAATCTCCTTTACCTTGTTTAAAGTTGGCTAATTGATCTCCCCTTGTTCTTTTATTTTTAGATCTGGTATATTTACCATCCCAAGCATATTTTTTTCTACCTCTAATATTATTGTATTCTCTGTTTTCGATATTTGCTTTTGCAGCAAATTCCCATTCAGCTTCTGTAGGTAATCTAAAAGGTTGTACAAAAATACCATCAGCTTTGGTAATTGGTCTTCCTTGGTAAGCATCTCTACTTGGTTTTGGTTCTCCTTTTTTTCTAGGTGTTCTTCCAATACCTCTAACGTTTAATGTACTGTCTAATACTTGATCTGGACTTGTTAAAAAAGCATCAGTATCAAAAGGTATTTTAATAGAATCTATTTCAAAAATATTTTTGATGTGCCCTTTGTCTATTAATGTTTTAAGGTTTACAGCATTTGTACG
This sequence comes from Polaribacter sp. Asnod6-C07, assembly GCF_045063625.1. Taxonomy (NCBI): domain Bacteria; kingdom Pseudomonadati; phylum Bacteroidota; class Flavobacteriia; order Flavobacteriales; family Flavobacteriaceae; genus Polaribacter; species Polaribacter sp. Asnod6-C07. Next base: position 2,237,953 of record NZ_JBEFOF010000005.1, read on the forward strand.
CCATTTACAATACTCGTTTGCTTGTAACCAACTTACACCCACAACAGGGTAATCTGCGTATGCAGGATGACGAAAATAGTTTTCTGATAAAATATCTGTGTTTCCTAAACTTTTTCGCCAAACTAAAGTATCTGGTAAAACAGAATTATAAATGTGTTTGTAATTTTCATCTGATGGAGGAAAAACATCTTTTATATATTGTACATATAAAAAATATTCTGAGTTAGTAACTTCGGCTTCATCCATAAAAAAAGAACGAACGTGTATCTTTTTAGGAGTTGTATTCCAATCGAACATTACATCATCTTGTACTTGACCCATTGTAAAAGAACCACCTTCTACACCTATCATTCCTGGAGGTGTTTCTTGACCACTAAAAGAATTATTTCTAATAAAGCCACCGTTTTTTTCATCATTAAAATTTAAACCTGTAAGTCTAGATTTATTTGAATTTGAACTTTTACAGTTTGATAACAATAAAATTGTTACGAGAACTAAAGAGATTTTAAATATGTTTTTCATTTCCTAATTTAAAATTGATAGGGTTTTACATAGCGAATTTACGATAAATATACTTTCTTACAAGCAAATCACCAAGTTTTAACGCATCATTTTTGTACATATTTTAATAAACGATTGCTTTTTTACTTTAGTATAATTTATCTTTGTTTGCCATAAAATATCTAAATTTTATTTACGTTATTTGAATAATTAAATGAAAAAACAGCTTTTACTTCTTTTTTGCGTCTTCTTAATACAACAAAACTATGCTCAAGTTAGCAACTCTGTACTTGCTTCTGGAGATTGGTTTAAATTTTCTGTAGATACAACAGGAGTCTTTAAAATTGATAGAAATTTACTACAACAAATTGGTGTTTCTACAAATGGGTTAAATCCGAAGAAAATTCACATTTATGGTAATGGTGGTCAGCTTTTGCCAGATTTAAATAGCGAATTTAGATATGATGATTTACAAGAAAACTCCATTTTTGTTCAAGGTGAAAATGATGGTTCTTTTGATGCTGACGATTATATTTTATTTTACGCAAAAGGCCCTCATAATTGGACAGTAAATACCACCTTAAATACAGCAACTCATAACCAGAATATATATACAGATAAGTCGTATTATTTTATTATGGTTAATGATGAAGATGGAAAAAGAGTTCAACAAAAACCTGAAGTAACAACTAGTTCAACAACACAATTAAATAAATTTAATGACTATACTTTTTACGAAAAAGAAGAGAATAGTATTTTGGCTGTAGGTACTCAATGGTTTTTTAATACTGATTTTAATATAGAAAAGACCCAAACTTTTAATATTCCTTTTCCTGATGCAGTTACAAATGGGGAGATTTCTGTAGAAATTGGAGGCGTTTCTAATTCTGTGGTTTCTTCTACTATGGATGTCAATGTAAATGGAGAAGCGATTTATTCAATTAGTTACCCAGCAGTAAATTCGGGTTCTTTAACTAAGGCTTATGCCATACAAAGAAGTGCAAAAATTGTAAATTCATCAGAAAATATAGAGGTTGCTATTACCTATAATAATAACGGAAATCCGTCTGCAAATGCTTTTTTAGATTATATAGAAGTTGTAGGTGAAAAGCAATTAATATTTAGTGATTTTCAATTTTCATTCAGAAGTTTTGATCAAGCAAATGCAGCTGGTGTTGTTGAGTATCAAATAGAAAACGGAAGTTCGGCTTTTCAAGTTTGGGATGTTACCAATTATATAGAACCACAAACCATTTTAAATGAAAGTACAGCTACAAATTTTTCTTTTAAAGATAATGGAGGTGAGTTAAGAGAATACATCATTTTAAATGAAAATGATTTTTATACGCCAGAAACTATTGATAATTCTAGAATAACCAACCAAAATTTACACGCTATTAAAGATGTAAATTATATGGTAATCACAAATTCTGAACTTTCGGGTCAAGCACAAAGATTAGCAGATTATCATCAAACTAATTCAGGTTTAACTACAAAAGTTGTGCTTTTAGATGAAATTTATAATGAATTTTCTTCAGGCTCTAAAGACATTACAGGAATTCGAGATTTTATAAAACATGTGTATACCACAAATTCATCCGAAGATACAAAGCTTAAATATGTTTGTTTTTTTGGTGATTCTTCTTACGATTATAAAGATAGAATTGCGAGTAATAATAATATAATTCCTGTAAAATTATCGGATATCAGTTTTAATTTGGCAAATTCTTGGGTTACAGACGATTTTTTTGTGATGCTAGAAGATAATGAAGGTACAATGTCTAGCAATCACACAGTTGATGTTGTGTCCAGTAGAATTCCAGTTTCTACAATTAGCGAAGCTACTATTGTTGTAGACAAGATTTTAAATTATTATAGTAAAGAAGCAATTGGAGATTGGCGAAATACAATTACACTTTTAGCGGATGATATTGATGCTTCTGGAGAAGAAGTAATTGAACAAGGTGTAGAATCTATTGCAGATGAAATTAAAAATAATAAACCCATTTTTAATGTAAATAAAATTTATGTTGATGCTTTTGTGCAAGAAAACTCTTCAGGAGGTGAACGTTACCCAGAAGTAAATGAAGCCATTACAAATGCTATAGAAAAAGGGACTTTAATTTTCGATTATTTTGGTCATGGAGGAGAAGATGGTTTTGCCTCAGAAAGAATTTTAGATGTACCACAAATTCAATCTTTTAATAACCCAAATACATTGCCGCTTTTAATAACAGTAACCTGTGATTTTTCTAGATTCGATAACCCCAATAGAATTACAGCAGGTGAGTTAACTTTTAAAAGTGATACTGGTGGAGCTGCAAGTATGATTACCACAACAAGAGAAGTTTTTATATCTACAGGCCAACGTTTTAATGAGCAATTAGTAAGAGAGTTATTAGCTTTTAATGATCAAGATTATACCATTGCAGAAGCCCTAGCAGCAACAAAAAACAATTTTACAAGTACACAAAAATTCTTTATTTTTCACTTTGGAGATCCTGCAATGAAATTAGCAATTCCAGAGCCTAATATACGTATTACAAAAATGAATGATGTTGATGTAACTCAATCTCTAGATACGATAAAAGCTTTATCAAAAGTAAAATTTGAAGGCGTTATTACAGATGATGTTAATGCAGTTTTAAACAATTTTAATGGTACCTTATCTACAACAATTTTCGATAAATCTATAGATAAAACTACTTTAGATAATGATGGTTTTGGAATAGAATTAATCTTTGATACACAAGATAGTAAGTTGTTTAGAGGTAAATCTACAGTTACAAATGGTACTTTTACTTTCGATTTTATTGTGCCAAAAGATATTAAAATTGCCTACGGAAAAGGGAAACTAAGTTTTTATGCAGAAAATGGCGAAACAGATAAAGCAGGTGCAAATTTTGATGTTGTTGTAGGTGGAATTAACGAAAACGCACCCGAAGATAATATAGGGCCAGAAATAAGTTTGTTTATGAACGACGAATCTTTTATTGATGGTGGTAACACAAATTCATCACCTAATTTAATTGCAGTTTTATCAGACACAAATGGTATTAATACTTCCATAACTGCAGTAGATCATGATATTGTTGGGATTTTAGATGGAGATACATCTAACCCAATTATTTTAAATGATTTTTATCAAACAGAATTAGACGATTATTCGAATGGAAAAGTAAATTATACACTAAGAGATTTAGAAGTTGGCTCACATACTTTAAAAATTAAAGCTTGGGATACTTACAATAACTCATCAGAAACTACGTTAAACTTTGTGGTTGTAAGTGATGCTATTCTAAATCTAGAAAATGTATTGAATTATCCAAATCCTTTTGTAAATTATACAGAGTTTTGGTTTAATCATAATAAGCCTAATGAGCCATTAGAAGTGCAAGTTCAAGTTTTTACAGTTTCTGGTAAATTGATAAAAACGATTAATCAAAATGTGCAAACAACAGGTAATTTATCTAGAAATATTACTTGGAATGGTTTAGACGATTTTGGTAATAAAATAGGTAAAGGTGTTTATGTTTATAAATTAAAAGTAACATCTACAACAAGTAATTTAGTTTCAGAGAAATACGAAAAATTAGTAATACTTCAATAAAAAGAAGATATTTGTAATAAATAACAAGAAAATTAAGAATGAAAAAAATAGTATTTTGTATGGCACTTTGTGCTTTAGTAAGTTTAAAAATTAATGCACAAACAGATACTCAACAAACAGGTGGTATAACAACTGCAACACCTTTTTTATTAATTGTACCAGATGCTAGAGCAGGAGGTATGGGAGATATGGGAGTTGCAACTACTGCAGATGCTTGGTCTTTATTTCACAACCCAGCAAAAATTACATTTAGTGATCGACAAATAAAAACAGGTATTACATACTCACCTTGGTTACGAAATTTAACCGACGATATTTTTGTTGGTAGTGGTGCTTACATTAACAGATTTAGTGAAAATGCAGCTTGGGGTGCAGATTTTAAATATTTTTCTTTAGGGCAAATCGATTTAACTAATGATGATGGTAGTGATAATGGTTCTATAAACCCAAATGAATTTGTAGCAACAGGTTCTTATGCTTTAAAATTAAGTGAAACTTTTTCTATGGGAGTTTCGTTAAAATACATTCGTTCTAACTTAGCGTTTAATGGTACTTCTGGTAATTCTTTACAACCTATTAATTCTTTTGCTGTAGATGTTTCTGGTTACTACCAATCTTATGAAGAAAACTATGGTAACTTTAATGGTCGTTATAGAATAGGTTTTAATATTGCAAACATTGGACCTAAAGTTTCGTATACACCAGGTGAAGAAGATTTTATACCAACAAATTTAAAATTTGGTGGTGGTTTTGACTTTATTTTAGATGATTACAATATTATATCTACAAATATTGAATTCACAAAATTACTAGTACCAACACCACAAGAAGATGGTTCTGATGAAGAAAAAGGATGGATACAAGGTATATTTGGTTCTTTTGGTGATGCTCCAGGTGGTTTTAGCGAAGAATTAAGCGAATTTACGTATGCTTTAGGTGCAGAATACTTATACAATAATGCTTTTGCTTTAAGAGCAGGATATTTTCATGAAAGTCCAGATAAAGGGAACAGACAATATTTTACTTTAGGTGGTGGTTTTAAAACAAATGCACTAAATGTAGACTTATCATATTTAATTAATTCATCAGATGTAAATAATCCATTAGAAAACTCATTACGTTTTTCTTTATCTTTTGATTTAGGAGAAATTTATGATAATTACTAAAATTGATTTTTTTTTAGTAAATTTATAACAATATAATAAGCAGTCAAATAAGGCTGCTTTTTTTGACCAATTTATTTATGAAAAAAATTGAAATAGCTACAACTGCCACACTTTATAATGATGTGTCAGAACTCACTTCAGAAGACAAAATGTTGATGGATAAAGCTATTGAAGCAAGGCATAAAGCGTATGCACCTTATTCTAAATTTAATGTTGGTGCAGCTTTATTATTAGAAAATAATAAAATTGTATTAGGTAACAATCAAGAAAATGCAGCATATCCTTCTGGTATGTGTGCAGAAAGAGTTGCTATTTGGAAAGCAGGTTCTGAGTTTCCTGGAGTAAAGATTTTAAAATTAGCAATTACAGCAAGTTCATCTATAACTAAGGTAGATAAACCTGTTGGGCCTTGTGGCGCCTGTAGACAATCTTTATCAGAATATGAAATAAAGCAAAAACAATCCTTTCCAATTTTATTTATGGGTGAAGTAGGCGAAATTGTAAAAACAGAATCATTACGTTCTCTATTGCCTTTTTCTTTTGATAGTTCGTATTTATAAAATTCTTTTTTCTGCAAGGTTTTTAAAACCTTCTAGACATTTTAAAATGATAATAGGTGAAACCAGATATTAGCTCAAGAAAAGACATCAAATTTATCATTACCCATTTTTATGATAAATTATTGGTCGATAAAATGATGATCCCTTTTTTTGAGGAAATTGTTGCCAAAAATCAACTTGAACATCATCTAGAAACCATTACAGATTTTTGGAATGATATTTTGTTTGATACCCTAACTTATCAGAATAATGTAATGCAAAAACATGTGAAAATAAATGCATTTCTAAAGTTTAAAGAAGTACATTTTGGCATTTGGGTATCGTATTTTTTTGATACTATTGATGCTAATTTTGAAGGAGAAAAAGCACATATAATGAAAAGCAGAGCAAGCTCAATTGCAACAGTAATGAAGCTTAAGATGAATGTTTATAAGAAATAATATAATTTTCTTATTCAAAATAAGTAGTAAAATTTCAATTTGAGTTTTCCATTACTATGCATGCATAGTAATTTTGAAAATCTGAATTTCATAAATTTATACTCGAAAATAAGTACAATATGATTTCATCAAAGATTACAGGAACAGGAACCTATATACCATCTTTAATAATAAAAAATTCAGATTTTTTAAACGAAGAATTTTTAAATGCAGATGGTTCTACTTTTGCAGCGAGTAATGATGTTATTGTCGAAAAATTTAAAGCAATAACAGGTATTGCAGAAAGACGTTATGCACCAGAAGAATATAAAACTTCAGACATTGCTTTTTTTGCTTCTCAAAAAGCAATAGAAGATGCTAATATTAATTCAGAAGAATTAGATTATATTATTGTTGCTCATAATTTTGGAGATTTAAAAAAAGGAGCTATTCAGGGTGATACGTTACCAAGTTTAGCATCTAGAGTAAAAAATAAACTAGGTATTAAAAACCCTAACTGTGTTGCTTACGATGTTTTGTTTGGTTGCCCAGGTTGGATTGAAGGTGTAATACAAGCACAGGCTTTTATAAAAGCAGGTATTGCTAAGAAATGCTTGGTTATAGGTGCAGAAACACTATCTAGAGTAATAGATAAATATGATAGAGATTCTATGATTTTTAGTGATGGAGCAGGAGCTTGTATTGTAGAAAAAACAGAAGAAAAAGAATCTGGTATTTTAAGTCATGCTTCACAAACTTTTGCGAATGACGAGGCTTATTTTTTAAATTTTGAAGGCTCTTATAAAAAAGAAGAAGACCAAAATGTAAGATATATTAAAATGTTAGGACGCAAAATTTATGAATTTGCCATAACAAATGTACCAGCAGCAATGAAATCTGCACTAGATAAAAGTGGTGTAGAAATAGATGATGTTAAAAAGATATTTATACATCAAGCTAATGAAAAAATGGACGAAGCAATTATAAAACGCTTTTATAGACTATTTAAAAAACGAGTACCAAAAGATATTATGCCTATGAGTATTCATGAATTAGGTAATACTTCTGTTGCAACAGTACCTACTTTATTAGATTTAGTTTTAAAAGGTAAAATAAACAACCAAGAAGTAAATAAAGGAGATGTTATTATGTTTGCTTCTGTTGGTGCAGGTATGAATATTAATGCAATTGTATATAAGTTTTAAATTTAATATTAATAAATTTAACGAATTCTAACTCATTTTCACGAATTCTAATTCGCGTAAAAAAATATATATTTCAGGGTAAAAATTTAAACTGAAATAGTATTTTTGCGTATGCAACAACACAACGTACTTATTTTAGATTTTGGTTCTCAATACACGCAATTAATTGCAAGAAGAGTAAGAGAATTAAACATTTACTGCGAAATTCATCCGTATAACAAATTACCAGAAAGTTTAGATAGTTTTAAAGCTGTAATCTTATCAGGGAGCCCTAATTCTGTAAGAGGAGAAAATGTACTTCATCCAGATTTAGCAGAAATTAGAGGCAAAAAACCTTTACTAGCAGTTTGTTATGGTGCACAATATTTAGCACATTTTTCTGGTGGAAAAGTAGCAGAATCAAATACAAGAGAATATGGTAGAGCAAATTTATCATTTATAAAAAATGATGAAACGTTCTTTAGAAATATCACAGAAGGCAGTCAAGTTTGGATGAGTCATTCAGATACCATAAAAGAATTACCAACAAATGCTGTTTTATTAGCAAGTACTAAAGATGTACAAAATGCCGCTTATAAAATTGAAGGCGAAACTACTTTTGCCATTCAGTTTCATCCAGAGGTATATCATTCTAAAGATGGTAAACAATTATTGGCAAACTTTTTGGTAGATATTGCAGGTGTAGCACAAACTTGGACACCCAATTCTTTTGTAGAAAGTACAGTAGATGCAATTAAAGAAAAAGTTGGTGAAGACAAAGTTGTTTTAGGACTTTCTGGTGGTGTAGATTCTACAGTTGCTGCAGTTTTATTACACAAAGCAATAGGTAAAAACTTGTATTGTATTTTTGTAAATAACGGACTTTTACGTAAAAATGAATTCGAAAGCGTATTAAATCAATACGAAGGAATGGGTTTAAACGTTAAAGGAGTAGATGCTTCTGAACGTTTTTTGAAAAAGTTAGAAGGTATCACAGATCCTGAAGGAAAAAGAAAAGCCATAGGTAATACATTTATTGATGTTTTTGATGATGAAGCACATCAAATTAAAGATGTAAAATGGTTGGCACAAGGTACAATTTATCCTGATGTTATTGAGTCTGTCTCTGTAAATGGAGGGCCTTCTGCAACCATTAAAAGTCATCATAATGTAGGTGGTTTGCCAGATTTTATGAAACTAAAAATTGTAGAGCCTTTGCGTATGATTTTTAAAGATGAAGTTAGAAGAGTAGGTGCTTCTTTAGGCATAGATAAAGAATTATTAGGTCGTCATCCTTTTCCTGGACCTGGTTTAGGAATTCGAATTTTAGGTGATATTACTGCTGAAAAGGTTAGAATCTTACAAGAAGTAGATGCAATTTTTATCAACGGTTTAAAAGAAGATGGTTTGTATGATAGTGTTTGGCAAGCTGGTGCTATGTTGTTACCCGTAAATTCTGTTGGAGTTATGGGTGATGAAAGAACCTACGAAAAAGTAGTAGCCTTAAGAGCTGTAGAAAGTACAGATGGTATGACTGCTGATTGGGTAGATTTACCTTATAAATTTTTACAGAAAACATCAAACAAAATAATAAATCAAGTAAAAGGTGTAAATAGAGTTGTGTATGATATTAGCTCTAAACCACCTGCAACTATAGAATGGGAATAAAGTATATGAAGCATTTAAAATTTTTTATTTTTCTGTGTATTTTAACATTCACAGTTTCTTGTGGCCAGCAAAAAAGATACATTCAGTATAAGGTAAAGCAAGGAGAAACCATGAGTAAAATTGCTGAAAAACTGGCTATGAAAACGCCAGATTTAAAGCGATTAAATCCAGATGTGGAAGGTGAGCCCAGAGCAAACACTTTTTTAGTAGTACCAGAAAAAAAACTAAATAATTTTAATAATCAAGTAAAAGAAAGTGCTGAGGTTGTTTCAGATTCAATTGTAAATACTTCTGATTTAGATGAAGAAGAAAAGCTTTTAGAAGAAATAAAAGAACAATTTGTGGTTTATGAAGTTAAAAAAGGTGATACTTTTTATAGCTTAAATAAAACTTTTGATGTTTCTAGAGGAGAATTATTGCAATTAAATCCAGAATTAAAAGAAGGTTTAAAAGTAGGAATGTTGTTAAAAATAAAAGAAATTCCTTTAGAAATTGTATCCGAAGAAATTTTTTATAACGATTATATTGATAGAAATAAAGACTTAAAAGTTGCTTTATTATTGCCTTTTAGAACGCATAAATACAGAAACGATTCACTTACTTTAAAAGAAATTTTTGATAGAAATTCAACTTTATTAAACATTACCACAGACTTTTATTTAGGAGCAGAAATTGCGATTGACTCTTTAAGAAGAAAAGGAGTAGATGTCGAATTTAATGTGTATGATACAGGCGATCGTAGATCTAATCAAATAACGAATATTATTTCTAGAAATAACTTAAATAGTAATGATGTTGTTATTGGTCCTTTGTATTCTGAAGAGGTTCGTACAGTAGCTTCTAATGTAAATATTCCTGTAATTTACCCTGTTTATTCTGATGATCAATCAGGATTTAGTTCTAGTAATATTGTAAAAACATCACCAGAAAAAAAGGTATTTAGAGAAGAATTGGAAAAATATATCATCGAGAATTTTAACAAAGTAGAAACTATAGAAGACAACAATACTTTGGTAGATGAACAAACTATAATAGAAACTCCAATTATTGAAAAAGGAAATATTATTATTGTGACTGATGAAAGTTCTGCCTCTAAACAAAGCAGTAGAACTATTCAGAATAACTTAAATTTTGGTTTAGATGCAGTTGTAAATATATTGTCTCCACAAAAGGGTTATATCGCAAAAGAACGTTTCTTAGAATTGTTAAAACCAAATGCTAAAAATTGGGTAATTATTGCTACTGATAAAAATGTTGCAGTTTCTGACGCAATTAATAGTTTAATCAGTTTGCCAGAAGAAACTACTGTAAAAGTTTTTACTTTTGATAAAGGGAGAGTATATGATAAAATTGACAATAGAAAATTAGCTAAAATTGGTTTTACCTATGTAAGTGATGAGTTTGTTGATGAAAACTCTTTAAACACAAGAATATTCAACCAACAATATCAAAAAAAGAACAAAGCATTGCCATCTTTTTACGCTACAAAAGGTTTTGATATTACGTATGATATATTAATTCGTTTGGCTTCTGGTTATGATTTAAAATCTACATTAAACGAAGGAATGTCTGTAAGAATAGAGAGTAAGTTCGATTATAGAAATAGTACTTATCTTGCAGAAAATCAAGGTTTATTTATTGTACAATACAATAAAGATTTGTCTTTAACTAGATTGAAGTAAAATGAAATTATACACGAATTGTAAATCTTGCAAAAAAGAAATTACAATAAAATCTAACGCTTCAACTAGACCAGATCTACAAATGGAAAAAGGAGATGAATTTAACGTGAATTGTTTTAATTGTGGTAAAAAGGAAAAGAAGCATGTAAATGATATTAAAGCTGAACCTAATAAATTAGTTATTCTAATTGGGCTTCTGTTAGGGTTTTTTGCAACACTATTTTTGTGGACAATTTATGGAGCAATAGGTACAGTAAGTATTATTATTCCTTTAATATTTTTGCAACAACAAATGAGCTCAACAAAAGGTTTTAATTCTTATATGGTAAGAAGAAAGTAGAAATTTGTGTAATATATAAAACAAAAAATCCGCTATAAGCGGATTTTTTTGTTTTTGAATGGAAATAACAACTTAGATTTTCTTCATCTGTTGTTTCATCATTTGCATTTGTTCTTTTAGCATTCCGTGTTTGTCTAATTTCTTAGCCTCAGCCATTAAATTAGTCGCTTCACGTTTACGTCTTTTGGTCATTGCAATTCCTGCTAATTGTAGTTTTGCCATTGCCAAATCATGATCCATAGACAAACCTAATTTTACTGCTTTTCTTAAGAATTTTTCAGCTTGTGTAATGTTGGTTTGGCTTAACATAATACCATGTAAATAGTTATAATAACCTTGTTGTTTCGTTATTAAAGCAGTTTCTGGGTTTTTTATATAACCTAACCATTTTTGTGCAGCAGGAAAATTTTGCTTACGCAATTGTAAAAAAGCCAAAAGAATAAACTCGTTTTTAAAATAGAATAAGACAAAAATTCCAGCTAATAATAAGATAGAAATTCCGTTCATAATATTTCCTTGCGTAAATTCATACACAGACCAAACTGTAATTAAACCTGCTAAAACTAATTTTATATTTTTATTAAACATTGTTTGTTTTTGATGATTAAAAATTTCGAAAAGCAAAAATACATTTTCAGAATTACTTCTTAAAGTATTTCTTGTATTTAAATGATGCTAATACTGTTAAGCCAACTAAAGCTATAATATATATATAAGCTTCTTTAGGAGTTACAGCTTGGTCTCCACTTGCATAAGAATGCAAACCAGATAAGTAGAAGTTAACTCCAAAATAGGTCATCATTATAGATAAATATGCAAAAGCAGATGCAAAGTTAAAAGATAAACGACCTCTTAAACCAGGTATTAAACGCATATGTAAAACAAAAGCATAGACCATAATAGAAATTAAAGCCCAAGTCTCTTTAGGATCCCAACCCCAGTAACGACCCCAACTTTCATTGGCCCACATACCACCTAAAAAGTTACCAATGGTAAGCATAACTAAACCAACAGTAATAGCCATTTCATTAATAATGGTCAATTCTTTAATGTTTACATCCATTCTTTTTTTATTCTTATCATTGGTAAAAGCAATCAAAATTAATGATACAACTCCAAGAATCATCCCTAGAGAAAAAGGGCCATAACTAGCTACAATTATAGATACATGCACTAATAACCACCAAGAATTTAAAACAGGTTGTAAGTTAGCAATTTCTGGATCTAACCAGTTTTGATGTGCAAATGCTAAAATAATAGCAGCTAAAAATGTTGTTGCTCCAATGGTTAGTGCAGATTTTTTACCCAGATACAAACCAAATGCCATTGTAGCCCAAGCTACATAAATAATAGATTCGTAAGCATTACTCCAAGGTGCGTTTCCGCTAATGTACCATCTAGAAATTAATCCAAAAGTGTGGAATAAGAAACTTAAAATAATTAATGTAATTAAGCCTTTAACAATGTAATTTAAAACTTTAGATTTATAGTAAAAGATTTTAAGAATTTCTACAAATATTAAAAGTAAACCAAGTATCATGTAAAAAATAGAACTTTTTATAAAAATACCTAATTTATTATAAGCAATTTCTAAGTCAATTTTTCTTTCTTTAGGATAAACTTCAGCACCATATTTCTTTTGATAAGTTTTAATTCCGTCTAAAATTTTATTAGCTTTACTATAATCTCCATTTCTTTTAGCAGTTTGTAAAAGTTGCATGTATAAAGGCAACAATTTAGGAACGTAAAGTGAATCTTTGGTCTTTAAAATTTTGCTATTTGCTATTTCTGGATGCGAAACCCATTTGTTATTTTCATCATTAGGAATTGGATAAACTCTTAAAATTCCACCACCAATAGCGCTGTATAATAAACCAACTCTTCTATCGATTTTAATTAAATCTTTATCAAATTTATTTTGAAATTTTGTTTTTTGAGCTTCTTCTACTTGACCTTTAATAATATACTCACCTCTGTTAGAGAAAAAGTCTGACAAACGAGCATATTTAGCAGTTTTTTCTAGGCCTAATTGTTCTCTAATTTTAAAATTATTTTTTTCTAGATATATAGCTGGTACTTCATACCAAAGCCTAGAGTTTTCTAATATTGATAATAAAACCTGACTAGGTTCCATATCATGTAAAGTTTCGGTTTGGCTTACTTTTCTAACCAATTCAGAAGCAAAAGTATGCGCAGGTTTCATTCTACCTCCTGCATCTTGAATTATTAATTTATTAAAATCTTCTGCATGCTCTAAGGATACTAAATTTGCTTTTAAAATAGAATCTACTTGTTGGTCTGTAATTCTATTTACTTTATGAGGAGTAGTATGTTGTTGCTTCGTTTGAGTAGTTGTTGTATGTACATGATTTGGATCTGAATGATCGTGATCTGCTTCTTGCCCAAAACTAAAAGAAGAAATAAATAAAGCTGTAGTTAAAGACACTAAAGTTTTTTTATTTCTGATTTTCTTTAATGAATTTTTAAGCGAATCAAAACGTGTGTTTTTTGCAAAAAAGATGCAAATTAAACCTGTATATAAAAGTGAATATCCTAAGTAAGTGATAAAAGTTCCCCACCAATCATGATTTACAGATAAGTGTGTTTGTTCTCTTTCGCCAGATAAATCGTAACTAGATTGAAAAAATTTGTAGCCTTTGTGATCTAAAATATGATTCATGAAAATTCTAAAATCAAAAGTTTCATCAGTATCAATTACAGTAACTTCACTTGCATAAGAAGCTGCACTTTCTGATCCTGGATATTTTTCTAATTGAAAATCGTTTAGTTTTACACTAAAAGGTGTTTCTAAAATTTTAGCACCATACCATAATCTAAAATTTAAACCATTTATAGTAAAATCTTGTGCATTATCGTTGTTAAATTTACCACCAGTAAGTTCTACTCTTTGTGTTTCTGTACCTGTTTTTACATCTAAAACAATTACGTCTAAAACTTTATCATCTTTTGGACCACTAATTGTTGTCATTGTACCTTTACTTGGGTATTGAGGTACAACAAAAGGCAAGCCAGCAACATTATATAAAGAACGTAATTTAAAATCTTGAATACTATCTTTTAATAAACCACCTTGTTGTTGTGTAGCCATTACTTGATAATTACCATCAGCTTTAGAAAGAATTTTTAAACTATCATTTCTTTTAAATATGTTGATATTCGCATTGTTATCTTTAGCATTAAAACCCACTAAAACATTATGAATATTAGCAACTGTACCCGATTTTATATAATGTTCGTGTCTATTTCCGCTCGAAGATTCTACTATAAATAAATGTTCAACCCCATTTTTATCTTCAACTAATTTTCTTTCTGCCCAAGGTATATAATCTACTAAATTAACCTCATAATCTTTGCCTTTAAAATTATCAGAAAAAGACCAAGAATTAGAACCCCAAGCACTTAATAAAATAGGTTCGTGTTTAGTTTTTTGCACCTCATTATTATCAACAATAAGATTTACATAGGTAGTTTCTGATAAAAATTTATTAGTAGTTTCACCTTCGTCAATTAACATAATTCCTTCAAAACCAACATATCTAGTAACACCAGCGCCAATTAAAATAAATAAAAATGCTATGTGAAACATTAAAACTGGCCATTTTTCTTTTCTTAACAATTTGTATCTAAAAATGTTACCAAAAAAGTTGATGACAAAGAAAATCATAATTACTTCAAACCACCAAGTATTATAAACTAGCGCTTTAGAAGTTTGAGTGCCAAAATCATTTTCTATAAAAGTGGCAATACCCATTGCTGTTGCAAATAAGAAAAATAGAACAGCCATTAAACGAGTTGAGTATAGAAAATTAAAAAAGTTTTTCATCTTAAAATATGTGCTTTTAAAAGAGCAACAAATTTAAGCATAAAAGCACAAATAACCTTTTTGATATAAGTATATTTAATTGTTAAAAAGAACTAAAAAAATGAATAAAACTCACATAATTCCTAATAAAATTCAAGAAAGAGTAGAAGTAGCATTAAAATATTTTCCACAATTAGCCGATATTAAGATTGAATTTAAATTAAAGAAAAACATCAAAAAATCTACAATGCAAGCTAGACCCACGTTTGATAGTTTTTTTAGAAGTAAAAAAAATAGAAAATATTTAATTTTAATTAGTAAAAAATTTAAAATTTCTGATAAAGAATTTTCTACTTTAGATATTCCTGATGATATTTTTATTGGTTGGATTGGTCATGAATTAGGACATATTATGGATTATCAAGACAGAAGTAGATTTAATTTAATTTGGTTTGGACTCAAATATTTGTTTTCAGAAAATCATATTGTAGAAGCAGAAAGAGCAGCAGATAGTTTTGCAGTAAAACATAAAATGGAAGACTATATTTTAAAAACTAAGAATTTTATTTTAAACCACGCAGAAATCTCAGAAGTGTATAAAAATAGAATGAGAAGATATTATTTATCGCCAGAAGAAATTATGTTTTTAGTTGAGGATAGAGATAAAATGCCAGACAAGCAAGAGAAAGCTTTATAGAAATATTGAATTAAAAAATAAAAGCCTTTGCATTTGCAAAGGCTTTTATTTTTTAATTAATCAATCCAAATGGATTTTGTATTTACAAATTCTTTAATTCCATAATCGGATAATTCTCTTCCATAACCACTATTTTTAATCCCTCCAAAAGGTAATCTAGGGTCAGAAGCTACTAATTTATTTACAAAACTATTACCAGCTTCAAGTTGTAACGCAATTTTTTCTCCACGTTTAGCATTAGCTGTTAATACTCCAGATCCTAATCCAAAAGTGGAATTGTTTGCCAATTCAATGGCTTCATTTTCATCTTTGGCTTTAATTACAGAAGCAACAGGTCCAAACAATTCTTCATCAAAAGCAGTCATGCCAGGTTTTAAATCTGCTAAAATAGTTGCTGGATAATATGCTCCTTTTCGATCAGGAATTTTACCACCTAAAATTAATTTACCTCCTTGTACTATTGTTTTTTCTACTTGCTCATGAATTTCATTTCTTAAATCAATTCTAGCCATTGGTCCATAATAAGCATCTTCATTGGTTGGCTCATCCATTTTTGCTTCTTTCATTTTTTTTGTAAACAATTTTAGAAAATCATCATAGATTTCTTCTAAAACAATAAATCGTTTGGATGCAATACACGTTTGCCCATTATTTTGCAACCGACCAAAAGTTGCCAAATCTGTAGCTTTTTCTAAATCAGCATCCTCTAAAACAACATAAGCATCACTACCACCTAATTCTAAAACGGTTTTCTTTAAATTTTCTCCAGCAATTTTGGCCACAGAACGTCCTGCAGGTTCACTACCAGTTAAAGTAACTGCAATAATATTTTTATCTTCTATAATGGTTTTAATATCATCAGATTCTACATTTAAATTGGTGAAAACGCCTTCAGGAAAACCAGCTTTTTTAAAAGCACCTTCTAAAGCAAAAGCGCAACCTTGTACATTTGATGCGTGTTTTAAAACACCAGTATTCCCTGTCATAATAGCTGGAGCAGCAAAACGTATTACTTGATAAAAAGGGAAGTTCCAAGGCATAATAGCTAAAACAACGCCTAAAGGTTGGTAGGTTATATAACTTTTTTTAGCTTCAGTTTCTACAATTTTATCAGCTAGCAAATCGTGAATATTATCAGAATAATATCTACAAACTAAAGCACATTTTTCAATTTCACTTCTAGATTGTTGAATCATTTTACCCATTTCTTGGGTAGCTAATTGTGCATATTCTTCTTTATTTTTATCAAAAATATCAGCAAGTTTTCGCATTAATTTAGAACGTTCTCCAAAAGAAGTTTTTTTCCAAGATTGATACGTTTCATTTGCTTTTGCAACTTTTTTAAGTGCTTTATCTGTTGTTAATCTATTATAACTTGCAATTTCTTCTTCAGTTGCTGGGTTTATTGTGGTTACTTTTTTCATAAGTTTAGTGTTTTGTTTTTTCTTTTAATAATACATTCAAAATTTATAATTTAGAGAATAATCTACAACTAAATCAATAATGTGAAAGCCTTTGGTTTGTAACCTTTGGCTCCAAAACTTTCTGCATATTTAACAAAATCAGGATTTTGATTTTTAAACCATATCTAGAAAAAATATAGCCATGTACTTTCATTTTTCTTTATTCTTTTTCCTTTTTAGAAATTTATCCGAAGTTAGTTATGTGTTTTTTTTACTGTTTAGTTAAAAACGATGTTAAGTAAAATATATAGTGATTTAGGTTTATGGTTTAAAATTGGATTTATCAGCTTGATGGTTGCTAAATTGGAAATATATTGTTTGAGTACAAATTTTATTAGGTAATGAAATTTATAATAATCTGAATTTGTATGGAGGTTTCTGTTACTTAGGATTTTTATAAAGTTTAACTTACAAACTTTTCCCATTTTTTAAATTTTTTCTCTTTCATAACACGTTCCATTTTAACTTGCCCACCTTTTTTCTTGTTATTGTCACTCCAATTGTGGAATTTTTCTACATCAATAATATTTACTTTTACTCCTTTTAGAGCTTTACTTCTTGCCACTTTATAATTTTTATTTGCCTCTTTTAAAAAGTTATCTAAAGCATTAGCAACCTCTTTTTCATCAGCTTTTAATTCTGTACCTAAATACCAAGAATGATAAAATTCGCCATCATCAAATCTTTTTGCACAGATTGTATATTCAGAAATTTTAGTAGAGAATTTTTCTTCTAAATGCTTCATTGCATCATCCATTTTATTTACAGAAAGTTGAGAACCTACTGTGTTTAGAAAGAATTTTGTACGACCTGTAATTTTAATTTCTGCTTTTTCTACATCTGTAAAAGCAATGGTGTCTCCAATTAAATATCGCCAAGCACCACTTACAGTACTAATGATTAAGATATAATCTTTGTTAGGTTCAACGTCTTTTAAAGTTAATGAAGGCGCATTTTTTTTGATGGATCCATCTTCTTTAATATAATCTGGATTCATAGGTACAAACTCAAAATAAATTCCGTTTTCGGTGTTGAGTTGCATTGCATCTGTTTCTGGTCTGGTTTGTGTGGCAATGTAACCTTCTGAAGCCAAATAGGTGTCTATAACTGTAACTGGTTTACCTAAAAGAGCTTTAAAACTTTTTTCGTAAGGACCAAAAGCAACTCCACCAGAAGTATAAACTTGTAAGTTTGGCCAAATTTCGTGTATGTTTTTAACATTGTGATATTTTATAACCTCTTGCAACATTAATTCCATCCAAGAAGGAATTCCGCTTAAAGCACCAATATCCCAATTTTTTGCATTCTTTGCAATGTGAGCAACACGTTTATCCCAATCATCAATCTTTGCAATATCTTCACCAGGTTTATAATATCCTTTAAACCAAAAAGGGATATTGCTTGCGCTAATTCCGCTAATTTCTCCTTCTAAATGATCGTTTTTTTCTTGTAAATCTGTAGAGCTTCCTAACATCATAATTTCTTTTTCGAAAAAATCTGCAGGTAAATCAAAGTTGTTTAAAGATAAAACTTGCTTTATTCCAGAACTTTGAATTGCATCTATCATTGCATCTGTAACAGGAATTCTTTTGCTGCTTTTACCAGTAGTACCAGAGCTTAGTGCAAAGTAAGTAGGTGTTCCTGGCCAAGTAACATCAACCTCACCTTCGTGTAATTTGCTCCACCATTTTTCATTAATTTTATTGTAATCGAAATATGGAACAACGTCTGCAAAAGATTCACCTAAATCATCACTTAATAAAATAGTTTCGAAACTATATTTTTTACCAAATTGAGTGTCTTTTGCAGTTTCTAAAAGATTTTTTAAAACAGCTTCTTGTGCATCTGTATGATTTGTTTCTGATGTTAGTGTATCTGTTAAGTTGATAACTCCTTTTATAATATTTCCTAAAATTGCCATAGTTGTTGATTTTTAACAAAGTTCAACAATATTATAGTTACTGTTTAACTCTAATCATATAAAAATGAATGCAAAAGAAATAAGCTTGCACTACTATTTTAGAGTTAAAATTTATGGCATTTGCGATACTTTCTTAGGTGGTTTTTTATTTATTTTGATTAAATTTTAAAACATATATAATGGAAAATCAGAGTAAAAATGAATTGGATTTTATAAAAGAGTATGAAAGTAAAGGATATAAAAATTCTTATAGAGTAAAAGGAAATAAGTTAATTGAAAATGAAACAAAATCTGAATTTAGTTCAAAAGATATTAAAGTAGTTGCAAAACATAGATATGAAGGAATGAGTAACCCAGAAGATATGTCTATTTTATACGTTATTGAAACTAATAAAAATACAAAAGGTACAATTTTAGCACCTTATGGACCTGCAGGAGATACAGGAGTTTTAGAATTTATAAATGAGATTCCTGAAGAAAATATATCAGATTCAGAAAATATTCTGAACAAATAAAAAAGATTATATGCAGTGAAAATCAATTCTGATTAAGTTTAATTTTCTTCTTTATTAAATGCTCTTTTTCTAGTTGATTATTTACGGTTTCTATGGCTAGATTAATATGTGCAATTGCTTTTTTTAAGTCTTTTTTAGCAGCATAAAAATCTGATTTTGTCCCATAAAATAAATATTTACGTTGTTCAAAATCATTAGCATTCAGTTTGTTTAAATAAGTGTCTGCTTTTTGTAAATCGTTTTTTTGAATACAAATTACTGCCATAGTTAGCAAATGATTTGGCATTGGTTGTAAGGAATTTAAGCATTCATACCAGTATAAAATTTTATCCCAATTTGTAGCATTAAAAGTTTTAGCTTTTAAATGCTCTGATGCTATTGCAGCTTCATAATGATAGCAAGAAAACTCATTGTTTTCTACAGCTTTGTACATCATAGAATTCCCTAATTCTATTAACGGGTAATGCCACAGACTTCTATCTTGATGCTCTAAATCAAGAATTTGGTTTTGTGAATTTGTTTTAGATTCTAAACGTGCAGCATGAAAACACATTAACGCAAATAGAGCATAACTTTCTGAAGTTCTTGTATGTGTATTTTTTAAAAGCATTTTGCACAAACGCATTGCTTCACCACACAATTCTTTGTGAATTAATTGTTCTTTTTTATTAGAGTGAAAACCTTCGTTAAAAATTAAATATAAAACCTCTAAAACAGATTCTAATCTTTTTTTAAGTGATTTACCTTGTGGAATTTTAAATTGTAAATCTGCTTTTAGAATTGCTTTTCTTGCTCTAATTAAACGTTTTTTTACAGTTTCTTCTTTGGTTAGTAAAGCTGATGCTATTTCTTTACTACTAAAACCAGAAACTGTTTTTAGAGCAAAAGCAATTCTGTCTTTAGCGTTTAACTTCGGATGACAAGCAGTAAAAATCATTCTTAATTGAGCGTCTTCAATTTCTGATTCTAAAAAAAGTTCGTTAATTGCAATAGTGTTTGCGCCTTGATAGAAATTTGGTAGGTAGTTTTTTTCTGTTTTTAATTTTCTAAAAATATCTAGAATTCTATTTTTTGCAGCCTGTGTTAACCAAGCTTCTGGGTTTTCTGGTACTTGTTTACGCCAAGAAATACTGGCTTTTATAAAAGTGTCTTGCACAGCATCTTCAACAATTTCTAGATTAGATAATCCAAAGATTCTTGTTAAAACAGAAACCATCTTTCCTGAGTGATATCTGAAAAGATGGTCTATGAGTTGGTTTTCCATTATTTATCAAAAACCATTATTTCTCTAATTTCTACAGTTCCTCCTAAATCATAATCAGGGAAATCTTGTGCAATTTCTTGCACAGCATCAAAATCTTTGGCTTTTACAGTATAATAGCCACCAACAATTTCTTTTACTTCTGTAGATGTTAAATCTGTTACTGTTCTATTTTTACCAACAATTCTTCTAATGTCTGGTGTTAAAGCTTCTCCACCAACAAGAACACCTGCTTGTTGCATCTTATCATTCCAAGCAAACCATTTACCCATTCTTGTTTGTAATTCTTCAGGAGAAAGACCAAGATCAGCATAATCTGCGCCAATAAAAATCATCATAAATTGTTTCATCGTATATATTTTAAATTGTTATTATATCTATAAGACGTATGCCAAATTATAAAAGGGACAATTTTTTAAAAATTATTTTTTTTGTTTTTGTTGACGATTGTAATACGTAGTTCCTATTAAAACAACACCTATAAAAATAGAATAGAAATAGGCTTTAAAATCGCCACCTTTTACTAGTGAAAAAAGTCCAACTAAAATACTAAAAGAACCTATGATGATTAAAAAATAATAAAGTGCTTTTTTCAATGATGAGGTATATTAATGAAATACAAAATTAAACTATTCAGCTACACTATCAATTAAAATTTCTAGTAAATCAATAGCAGCTTGTGCAATTTTTGTTCCAGGGCCAAAAACACCTACAGCTCCAGCATCGAATAAATATTGATAATCTTGTGCAGGAATTACACCACCCACAATAACCATAATATCTTCTCTGCCATATTTTTTTAACTCTGCAATTACTTGAGGTACTAATGTTTTATGACCAGCTGCTAAAGAAGAGATTCCTAAAATGTGCACATCGTTTTCTACAGCTTGTTTAGCAGCTTCTTTTGGTGTTTGAAATAAAGGGCCAATATCAACATCAAAACCTAAATCTGCATAAGCAGTAGCAACAACTTTTGCACCTCTGTCATGACCATCTTGACCTAGTTTTGCAATTAGGATTCTTGGTCTTCTACCTTCTAAATTTGCAAATTTATCTGCGAATTCAGATGCTTTTTTAAATAATTTATCGTCTTTTATTTCTTTGCTATACACACCAGAAATGGTTTTAGTAACTGCTTTATGTCTGCCAAAAACTTTTTCTAAAGCATCAGAAATTTCACCTAATGTGGCTCTATTTTTCGCTGCTTTTACAGCTAAATCTAAAAGGTTACCTTCATTTGAATTTGCTGCATTGGTTAAATTTACTAAAGATTTTTTAACTTCAATAGTATTTCTTTTTGCTTTTAAGTGATTTAGCCTATCAATTTGAGATTTACGTACAGCTTCATTATCAACCTCTAAAATATGTAAAGGATCTTCTTTTTTTAGTTGATATTTATTTACACCAACAATAACATCTTGCCCACTATCTATTTTTGCTTGTTTTTTAGCAGCAGCTTCTTCAATACGTAATTTCGGAATTCCCTTTTCAATGGCTTTGGTCATTCCTCCTAAACCTTCTACTTCTTGAATCAGTTCCCAAGCTTTGTTGGCAATGTCTTCTGTTAATTTTTCAAGGTGATAACTTCCAGCCCAAGGATCTACAGTTTTTGTAATTTGGGTTTCTTGTTGCAAATAAATTTGAGTGTTTCTTGCAATTCTTGCAGAAAAATCTGTAGGTAAAGCAATCGCTTCATCCAAAGCATTTGTATGTAAACTTTGTGTACCACCAAAAGCAGCAGCCATTGCTTCTATAGTTGTTCTGGCTACATTATTAAAAGGATCTTGTGCTGTTAAAGACCAACCACTAGTTTGGCAATGAGTTCTTAAAGTTAAGGATTTTGGGTTTTTAGGATTAAATTGTTTTACAATCTTAGCCCACAACATTCTTGCTGCTCTCATTTTAGCAATTTCTGTAAAATGATTCATACCAATTGCCCAAAAGAAAGATAATCTTGGTGCAAAAGTATCAATATCTAAACCTGCTTCAATTCCTTTTTTAATGTATTCTAAACCATCTGCTAAAGTGTAAGCCAATTCAATTTCTGCAGTTGCTCCTGCTTCTTGCATATGATAACCAGAAATAGAAATTGAATTAAATTTAGGCATATTTTTACTGGTATATTTAAAAATATCAGCAATAATTTTCATTGATGGGGAAGGAGGATAAATGTAGGTGTTTCTTACCATAAACTCCTTTAAAATATCATTTTGAATAGTACCTGATAATAATTCTGGAGCAACTCCTTGTTCTTCTGCTGCAACAATGTAGAAAGCTAAAATGGGTAAAACTGCTCCATTCATTGTCATAGAAACAGACATTTTATCTAATGGAATTTTATCAAACAAAACCTTCATATCTTCTACAGAATCTATGGCAACCCCTGCTTTACCAACATCACCTTGTACACGTTCGTGATCAGAATCGTAACCTCTATGTGTAGCTAAATCAAAAGCAACAGATAATCCTTTTTGACCTGCTTCTAGATTTCTTCTGTAAAATGCATTACTTTCTTCTGCAGTAGAAAAACCTGCATATTGTCTTATTGTCCAAGGTCTACGAACATACATTGTAGAATAAGGCCCTCTTAAATTTGGTGCAATTCCTGCTATAAAGTTTTCGTGTTCAAAAGTTTTAGAATACTCATCTACATTTTGAGTTCTAAATTCTGAATTTTGAATTTTAATATTTGAAACATCTTTTCTACTCATTGTCTAAACGCTGTTTTTCAACTGTTTCAGAAAGTCGTTTTCTAACAATTGGAGTGATTAATGTTTTAATATGTCTTTGTTTTACAAAAGGATACAATTCTAATTCTGATTTCATTTTATCAGCAGAATTAACTTGTAAGTTTGTGCCTAATAAAACAATTTCTTTTGTATTGAATTTTTCTTCTTCTTTTATAGCACTTTCACTAATTTTCTTTTGAATGATACCTGCTTTTAGCTGTTTTAAAAATCCGCCAGATTTTTCTATGAGCTTAAAAAGTGTCAAGGCATTTTGTGCTAATTGATTCGTGATTGAATCTATATAATAAGCACCATCAGCAAAATTTTGAGCTTCTGATAAATAACTTTCTTGTTGTAAAATTAAGAGTTGATTTCTAGCAATTCTTTCGCCAAATTCATTTGATTTATGGTAAATTTCATCATAAGAAACATTAGAAATTGTGTTTGAGCCACCTAAAATTGCACTCATACATTCAGAAGTTGTTCGCAACATGTTTGTATTGTAATCGTAAAGTGTTTTGTTGCTCAAACTTGGTTGGGTAAGAATGTGTGCTTCTACATCTTTTAAGCCATATTCATTTAATAAGGATTCCCATAAAATTCGGAATGCTCTTAATTTTGCAATCTCGAAAAAGTAATTGCTACCCACTGCAAAATTAAAATGGATTTTATCAGCAATTGCTCCATCAAAATGATTTAAATATTCGTTTGCATGCGCTAAAGTGTATGCTAATTGTTGAGTAATAGTTGCACCTGAATTTTGATATAATTCACTAGAAATTGAGATGCAATTTTCTGAAGATGATAAAATTTTTTCTAATTGATTATGGTCTTCTTTTAGGTTAGTAAACCAATTGCCTTTTTCAGCTAAATTGCCAATAATATCGGTTTGAAAAAATGTATTTTTTGAACTACAATAATTGCATAATTCAATTTGAAAATCAGCATTTAAAAAAGAAAATTTAAAATAAATAATGGTTTTTTCTGTATTAATTGTATTTAAAACCGTTTTATAATCAAAAGTTTTTGAAGCTTTAAATTGAATGGAATTTGCACCTCTTTGTAATGCTTCAATAGCAAGTGAATTGGCTATTTTTTCATCATCAATAAAAATGGTTTGACAAATATTAAAACCTTTTTTGGGTAAGTTTATTGCAGTGTTATTTCTGTCTTCTTTGGTGTAAAAAGGTTTTACAATAATACTTTCATCTGTATGCCAAAGTAAGCTGTTATTATAGTCTGCACCTTTTAAATCTACTTGAATTTTTTGTTTCCAAGCTTTTGCAGATGTTGGGTTAAATTCATCAAAAAGAAAATTACTCATTACTTGTTTATTGTATCAAATTCAATAATATATATGTCTTCGTTTTCTTTTTTCATTAAATATTTTTCTCTTGCAAATCGTTCTAATTCAAGAGAATCTTCTAGCTTTTTTATAGTTTCTTTGTCTTTCGCAATTTTTTCTTCGTAAAAAGAAATGGTACTTTCTAAGTCATCAATTTCTTTATCAAATTTACGATGAACTAAATAGGAGTTTTCATCAAAAAAGATCATCCAAATTATAAATGGAACTAAAATTATTACAAAAATATTTGTAAGAATTTTAAAGACAGAATTACTTTTTAATTGCTGAAAAAAACTCATTATAGTCGTTCGTTTATAACACTTCTAACAATATCTATAGCTACTGTATTGTGCCTGTCATTAGGTATAATAATATCAGCAAAATTCTTGGTAGGTTCTATAAATTGCTGGTGCATAGGTTTTAATGTGTTTTGGTAGCGATCTAAAACTTCTTCAATATCTCTACCTCTTTCAGAAATATCTCTTCTAACTCTACGAATTAAACGCTCGTCTGTTTCTGCATGTACAAAGATTTTAATATCGAACAAATCGCGTAATTTTTCGCTATTAAAAATTAAAATCCCTTCAATAATTATAACTTTTCTAGGATGTGTTTTTACTGTTTCTTTGGTTCTATTATGCCTAATAAAAGAATATACAGGTTGGTTAATTGTGTTTCCTTTTCTTAATTCTTTTAAATGTTTTATGATTAAATCGAAATCGATAGCTCTTGGATGATCGAAATTTATTTTAGTACGTTCGTCATAAGATAAATTATCTGTGGCTTTGTAATAAGAATCTTGCGAAATTACACAAACTTCATCAGAAGGTATTTCTTTTACTATTTGATTAACAACTGTAGTTTTTCCACTTCCAGTTCCACCTGCAATTCCAATAATTAACATAAATTTGTTTGATTTGTTTTGATTAACTCCACGAAAGTAATAAACATTTTACAAAGTTATAAAATTATTAATTTTTATACTTTATGTTTTAAATTAAACATACTTGTTAAAAGTAAAAAAATAGACTTTAATGATGGGTTAATTGCGCTATAATTTGAGTGAGTTTTGGAAATTTTTTTGATAATTCAGCAGAACTTGGTAAAACAAAATCTTTAAAATCGAAACCAGGAGAAACAGTGCAACCTACAAAAGCAAATGAATCTTTTGCTAAAATTTCTGCAGCAAAATAATAATGTGCTGGGACTGTGTATTGAGGAATTTCGCCCTTTAAAAAATTATTACCAATTAAAATTGTTGAATATTCACCTTCAGGAGAAATTTGATGTAATTTTAAAGTAGTTCCTGTATAAAAATGCCAAATTTCATCTTGATTAATTTTATGAAAAGCAGAGCATTTGTCTGATGTTAGTAAAAAATAAATACTTGTACAATAGTTTCTATTTCCGTTAAAATGATGACTTAAGTTTTCTGATAAAATGATTTCTTTACTTCTGTAAGTTTCTTTGTAGAATCCACCTTCAGGATGTGCTTTTAAATCAAAAAAATCAATGATTTCTTTTGCATTCATAGTTTAAAATTTTTCTCTATCAATGATAAATTGTGCCATGTCTTTTCCCCAAATCTGATATGTTAATTTTGATGGATGAACTCCATCACTAAAGAAAACACCAACATCATCATCTAAATTATATTTTTTTTGCCAATTTTCTAAAGTTATAATTTCATTATTGTAATGTACATTACTCTTTTTTTGAACTCTTCTGTACAATCTTTTACCTAAAATCTCAACCAAATTCCCAATCACAAACTTTATAACACTTGTAAAAGCAGGGAATTCTTTAATAGGAGGCATATTTGTAAAATAGATTGGTGTTTTTGGGAATTTTCGCTTTAAAGTTTTAATCAATAAATTAATTTGAAACATCCAAGTTTCTGGTGAGTTTAGCTTAAAAGCATCATTACCACCTAAACCAATAACTATAAGATCTGCATTTGTTTCTTCAATTTTTGGTACAATTCTTTTACGAACCATTTTAGCTGTGTAACCACTTTTTGCATAAACTCGCCAAAGAATAGAGTGGTTTGTTTCTTTAGCTATTTCCTGGGCTAAAGAACCTATAAAACCGTTTTCATGAAAATCTACACCTACACCAGCTATTGTACTTTCTCCAATAGTTAAAATTTTTAATGTTTTTTCAGAGGTTGTTTTTATGTAACCTTGTGGTTTTTTAGCTTCAGGCAGTTTGGGTACATTTCTTCGGATTTTTTTCCCTTGAAAATATAAAATTGGCAAAAGCGGAACAGCAATTACAGCCCCTAAGTAATATTTAAAACTCACGATTCTGTATTTTTTTGTTCATTAGCCTTTTTTATAATGGCTTTTAAACGTTGTTTATTAAGCTCTTTCTCTAACTTTACTTTGTTGATTTTTCTGTTCATCAACTTAGTATGTTTTGCTTTGTTAACCGTATTTTTTGCTTTTCCTTTTTTCGGCATCTTTTAGTGTTGATATACGAAAATAAGAAATTTAATCTCAAAAAGTAACTATTATTCAGTTTGTTAAAAGCAGCGTTAAATCCTCTTTATTTGTTTGTTATTTTCTATCTTTAAATTTTAATTAGAATGATGATGAGTTTAGAGAAATATAAAGTAACATCTACTATAAATTTAAAGGATATATCTACAAAAGAAGTAGATGAAGATGCTAAAAAAGCCCTTAAAAAGATTCGAAAAAAGATAAGTGATGTACAGAATGCAATGTATGCAGAAGGTAAATATGGTTTGCTGATTTGTTTACAAGGTATGGATACTTCTGGTAAAGATAGTTTAATTAGAGAGGTTTTTAAAGATGTAAATGCAAGTGGAGTAGTAGTACACAGTTTTAAAGTACCTACAGAATTAGAGTTGAAACATGATTTTATGTGGAGACATTATATTGCATTACCAGCAAAAGGAAAAATAGGTATTTTTAATAGAACGCATTATGAAAATGTGTTGGTTACAAGAGTACACCCAAACTATATTTTAGGCGAAAATATACCAACAGTAAAAAGTGTTGATGATTTAGATGATGCTTTTTATCATAATAGAATGGAAAGAATAAATCAATTTGAAAATCATTTAGCAACCAATGGAACTATTGTTTTAAAATTCTTTTTAAACTTATCTAAAGACGAACAAAAAAGCAGATTGTTAAGAAGGTTAAACATTCAAGAAAAGAATTGGAAATTTTCTGATGCTGATTTAAAAGAACGAAAACTGTGGGATGAATATATGTTTTGTTACGAAGATTTATTAAACAGAACATCTAAAGAAAATGCACCTTGGTTTGTAATTCCTGCTGATGATAAACCAACAGCCAGACTAATTTTAGCCAATATCTTATTAGAAGAATTAGAAAAATATAATTTTACAGAACCATCATTATCGCCTAAATTATTAGCGCAAATAGACGATTTTAAAGCACAATTAAATAAAGAATAATATAAATGTTTAAAACTTTGATTTTTAAACTCAAAGCAGAACATTAACCTTAAACAAATAACCTTGAACCTTAAACTAGAAAAACCAATCGTATTTTTCGATTTAGAAACCACAGGAGTAAATATTGGAAATGATAGAATTGTAGAAATTTCCATTTTAAAAGTATTTCCAAACGGAAATAAAGAAAGTAAAACTTGGTTGGTAAATCCAGAAATTGAAATTCCGAAAGAAGCCTCAGATATTCATGGAATAACCAACGAAAAAGTTGTTACAGAACCAACTTTTAAAGAGTTGGCTAAAAAAGTGAATAAAATGATTATGGGCTGTGATTTGGCTGGTTTTAATTCAAATCGATTCGATATTCCTTTGTTAGCAGAAGAATTAATGCGTGCAGGAATCGATTTTGATATGAACAATAGAAAAGCCATAGATGTGCAAGTTATTTTTCATAAAAAAGAACAAAGAACCTTAGGTGCAGGTTATCAATTTTATTGTGGTAAAGAATTAGAAGGTGCTCATGGAGCAGAAGCAGATACAAATGCAACTTACGAAATTCTATTGGCACAATTAGATAAATACGATGATATTGGAAATACAGTTGATGACTTAAGCGAATATTCAACTCATGGAAAAAGAGCCGATTTTGCTGGTTTTATTTTGATGAATGATGAAGATCAAGAGATTTTTTCTTTCGGAAAATATAAAGGTAGAACTGTAGAAGAGGTTTTAAAAGAAAACCCTGGTTACCATAATTGGATTCAGAATGCAGATTTTCCTTTATACACAAAAAAGGTTTTAAAACAAATTAAAGAAAGAATGTCTGCTCCAAAAAACACCATGTCAGACGCAGAGAAATTAACAGCTTTACAACAAAAGTTTAATTTAAGATAAAACGGATTTTTAGCCCCTTAGATTATTGGATTCATAGAAAAGTTGAATAATCTAAACTATCTAAAAGTCTAACTATCTAAGAATCTAAAGACTTAAAATATGTTTACAGAATATAAAAATTTACCAGATAATTCTAGAGTTTGGATATATCAATCAGACAGAGAATTTAGCAATAATGAAGTTGAATTTATAGCAACAAAAGCAGAAGAATTTATTAATGCTTGGACCAGACATGGAGATGATTTAAAAGGTTCTTTTACTATTAAATACAATCAGTTTTTGGTTTTAGCTGTAGATGAAAGTTTTAACAATGTTTCTGGTTGTTCTATTGATAGTTCTGTGCGTTTTGTGCAAGAATTAGAAAAAGAATTGCAACTAGATTTAATGAATAAAATGAACATCACTTTTAAAGATGATAATCATATTAATTTAGTGAAATTGTCTGATTTTCAGAAATTTGCTGCAGCAAAGAAAATAACTTCAGAAACCATTGTTTTTAATAATATGGTAAGCACAAAAGAAGATTTTGAAAACAATTGGGAGGTTCCTGCAAAAGAAAGTTGGCACAAACGCTTTTTGGTATAACAATTGATTTATAAAGAAAACAAACTACCAAACAAGTTGCGTTAAGGATTGAAATGGCATCCTTTTTTTTAATTTTTAAATAAGCGTCATTACGAAATGAGGAATGAATGAAGTAATCTCTTTCTTTATTGAGAGATTGCCTATTAATACTCAATTACATTTCTATAATCACAAAAAAAAGATATAATGGAAAGCCTGTTAAAACGCCAAAAAAAATAGATCGTATTTAAATGAAAAAAGAAATATTTTTAATTCTATGTATTGCATTCTTTTTTAAAGCAAATGCACAAACTATAGACCCATTAAGAACTAAAGATTTCGAAGCTCAAGATATTTGGGTAGATAGTATTATGAGTAAAATGACCATTGATGAAAAAATTGGTCAACTATTTATGGTACAAGCTTATTCTAATTTAGATCAAAAACACGAAGATTTTATTACAGAAATGATTACAAAATATCATGTAGGTAATTTAATTTTTATGCAAGGTACACCAGATAAACAAGCCGTTTTAAATAATAAATATCAAGCTTTATCTAAATTGCCTTTAATGATTGGTTTTGATGGTGAATGGGGTTTAGATATGCGTTTGCAAAATACTTACAGATTTCCTTGGAATATGACTTTAGGGGCAATTCAAAACGATTCTTTAGTAAAACAATTTGGCGAACATTTAGGCGAACATTGTAAACGATTAGGAATCCATGTTAATTTTGCGCCTGTAGTAGACATAAATGTAAACCCAGAAAATCCTATTATTGGTAATCGTTCTTTTGGTGAAAGCAAAGAAAACGTATCTAATAAAGCTATTGCTTTTACACAAGGAATGCAAAAATTAGGAGTAATGGCAAATGCAAAACATTTTCCAGGTCATGGAGATACAGGTTCAGATTCTCACCATACTTTACCAGTTTTAAATTTTGATAAAGCTCGTTTAGATTCTATTGAATTATATCCT
Organism: Polaribacter sp. Asnod6-C07; assembly: GCF_045063625.1. Taxonomy (NCBI): domain Bacteria; kingdom Pseudomonadati; phylum Bacteroidota; class Flavobacteriia; order Flavobacteriales; family Flavobacteriaceae; genus Polaribacter; species Polaribacter sp. Asnod6-C07. Next base: position 2,268,720 of record NZ_JBEFOF010000005.1, read on the forward strand.
TACAGAAAGGTTTTTGATGCAGGTGTAGGTAGTGTAATGACAGCACATTTAAGCATACCAAGTTTAGAATCAAACACAAAACTACCAACGTCTTTATCTAAAAATGTAGTTACAGATTTGTTGCAAAACGAACTTGGTTTTAATGGTTTAATTATCACTGATGGATTAAATATGAAAGGTGCAGCAAATTATGCAACATCTGCAGAAATAGATTTGGCAGCAATACAAGCAGGTAATGATATGTTATTAATTCCACAAGATGTACCAGCAACAACTCGTTTAATAAAACAATCTATTTTACTAAAAACCTTAACAGAAGAACGTTTAAATTTTTCGGTTCGTAAAATATTAAAAGCCAAATATTGGATGGGCTTACACAATTATAAACCAGTAGTTTTAGAAAACTTAAACCAAGATTTAAATAGGGTAGAAGATGAGTTGTTACATAGAGAATTGGTAGAGAATTCTATAACATTACTTAAAGACGACAAAAAAAATATACCTATAGCAAATTTAGATTATCAGAAAATAGCTTATGTAAAATTAGGAGATGGTTTAGGGTATCATTTTTTAAATACATTAAAAAATTATACGAAGGTAGATGTAATTACTGATAGTAATTTAGACGGATTATTAAAAAAGTTAAAACCATACAATCAAGTAATTATTGGTTTTCATAAATCTAACGATCATCCTTGGAAAACTTATAAGTTTAAACAAAAAGAGTTGGTTTGGTTGCAAGAAATTGCAAGACAAAAAAATGTGATTTTAGATGTTTTTACAAGTCCTTATAGTTTATTACAAGTAAAAAGTTTTACAAATATAGAGTCTTTAATTGTGTCTTATCAAAACAGTAAATTAGCACAAGAAATTTCTGCTCAAATTGTTTTTGGAGCTTTAAAAGCAACAGGTAAATTACCAGTTTCTATAGGTAATAATTTTAAAGTAGGCTCAGGTATTAATACTTACGATTTAGGTAGATTAGAGTACACAATACCAGAAGCAGCACAACTATCATCTAAAAAACTGGCTTATATAGATACAATTTCTAAAACAGTATTAGAAAAAAAAATGGCACCAGGTTTTCAAGTTTTAGTAGCAAGAAAAGGAAAAGTAGTTTATAACAAAAGTTTTGGTTATCATACAGATCAAAAGAAAATAGAAGTCAAAAATTCTGATATTTACGACTTAGCTTCTCTTACTAAAATCTTGGCATCATTACCATTACTAATGAAGGCAGAAGAAGAAGAGAAAATTCCTTTATCTGCAAGTATTCAAGATATTTTACCAAGTTTTGCAGAAACCAACAAAGCAACAGTTTCTGTAAAAGAAATTTTATCACATTATGGTAAATTGCCAGCTTGGATTCCTTTTTACCTAAAAACAAAAGATAGCATAACACATAAAAATTCAACAAAGTTTTACAGAGCTACAAAAACAGGCAGATATAACGTAAAAGTTGCCGAAAATCTATTCATAACAAGTTCTTACAAAGACAGTATTTACAAGTACATAAAAGAAGTAGATCAAAGAGAAAAAGAAGGGTATAAATACAGTGATTTAGGATATTATTTATTTAAAGAAGCTTTAGAAAAAAAGTACGACAATTCTTTAGATGTTTTAGTAAATCAGAAGTTTTATAGCTCTTTAGGTGCAGATAGAATGACTTTTTTACCACTAAAAAAATTCAATAAATCTGTTATTGTACCCTCAGAAAAAGACGATTATTTTAGAGATCAATTATTACAAGGTAATGTGCATGATATGGGAGCAGCAATGTTAGGAGGTGTTGCAGGGCATGCAGGTTTATTTGCCAATGCAAACGATGTTGCTAAAGTTATGCAAATGTATTTGCAAAAGGGTTTTTATGGAGGCAGACGTTATTTAAACACAGAAACTATAGACAAATTTAACCATCGTTATTATCAAGATAAAAAAGTACGTAGAGGTTTAGGTTTTGATAAACCACAATTAAATCCAGATGTAAAAGCTACTTGTGGTTGTGTTTCAGACGAAAGTTTTGGGCATTCTGGTTTTACAGGCACATATACTTGGGCAGACCCAGAAAGCGAAATTGTGTATGTTTTTCTATCTAACAGAACCTACCCAACCATGGATAATAGAGGTTTGGTAAAAGAAAATATACGTACAGAAATTCAGCAAATTATTCAAGACGCAATTATTTATTAGAAGCTATTTCCAGCTTTCACTACTCGCTTTTTTTAATCTGAAAAAGCTTAAAAAAGAGCTCAGACAAGCCGTTCAATCTGGGCTAAACTTGTTTGCTGGTTTTTTGAGTTCTGTGTATAAGTTTTTAAGCTTTGTTGTGTTATACAATGCCTAAAGAACGGGAGTTATCCCAAAAGTTCATTGACATTACTAAAACCTTTATTTTTTTAAAAGCGAGGGAAAAATAACTGACGTAGGAAGTGAAAAATGATAATAAAAAAACCTTTGTTTTCACAAAGGCTTTTCTATTATTTTTTTCGGGGTTAAACACTAAAATTCTGTAATGTCGTTCAATTTTTTCATCTTATTTTATTTAATTAATTAAAAATTAATTTCAGCAAATATATATTTTTAATATTTAAATTGTGTTATAAATATACTAAAAATATATTAATCATGACTTTCAATTTCCATTGAATTTCCATGACAATAACCACCAGGCTTTATACAAGCATAATGATTAAATTTTTCATGAGCTATACTTGTAATACCACTGAAATTGTTTTTGGCTATTACTTTTAAATCAAAATACGTGCCATTTTGTGCTTTATTCTTCCATTCATTCAATAAATCAAAGTCATCTTGAAGCGTTATAAGAATTGCATAAGTAGCATAAATATCTGTTGAAAATAAATTATGAAATTTACCTTTTCTTCTGCTTAAAAACCACATATGATTTGATTTTAAAGGAATTTTTTTAACGTGAATATTCATCCCTTTAGGTGTTGATTGGGGTTGAAGCATCGTTAATTCAAACTGAATATCTACAAGTTGAAATAGATAAGATTTATTTATAACTTTTATCTTGTATATATTTTTTCCGCCTTTAACAGAACTTGCTATTTTAGGAGCTATTTTAACTTTTGGCCTTAAAAACCAAATTAAAAATAAACCCATAGCAGATAAAACAATTCCACCAGAAATTTCTACAATATAACTATTGTAGAAGAATTTACTCAAGGTAGTACCATTCTCAGGATCAAATAAAATTAGAAATATAAAGTTTTTCATATTTTTTTTAGGCAAATATAATTAAATTTATTTTTCAAAATTTAATTCCCACAAACAAGCTAAAAATACCTAAGGTAAAAAATAAAGATTATCAGTAAGAATATTAATTGAAAAGACGTTTCCTAAATATTTTAGGTAACTCTATTCAGATCTACTGATTTTTAATTCGTTATATCCAGAGTTAGCCAAGTTAGTTTTTTTAAAGTAAAATATTAATAGTAAAAACTTTTGTTATAAAAAAAACATAAAAAGAATAATGCTTGTAAAGTATAAAGCCTAACAAACTATTTTTTATCAGAAAAAGAGCGAGAAATTAAAAATCTTCGGTATTTGTAGGTGAAAATTTAGTGTAAACAAATATGAGTAAGTAAGAAGCTATCCAATAGCAAACTGCAATTTTCCATCCAAAGAAAAAAGAGATAATTAGTGCTTGTAGTAGATAAAAAATAGGAAAGGAAATTACATTTACTGCATATCTCATGGTATCTACAAACTCAATTTCTTGAATGTTTTTCTTCATTTTTTTCCATAGTAAATAAGGGGAAATTCCATTGAGAAGTACCATATAAAATAAGACTTTTAAAAGATTAGCAGGTTTTTTTACAGGTTTAGGAAAACTGTTTTCTGCAATCATTTTATTTACTTTCGCTACTTTTGTAAAATCTACATTTGCTTTATTTAATTTACTTAAAACATGTTGGTAATTTTCATCATCAGGAATATGAACAGTGAGTTTTTGGAGCTGACTGCTTACAGCTGCTTTTAAAATATTTATGGCTTTGGGTTTTTCGTTGTCATTAAAAATGGCTCTAGAATCTATTACCTTCCCAAATTTTACAGCAACTTTACAAGGGTAGCTAGATGAATTTTGATAAGTAATACCCACAGGAATTACAGCAATTTCTAAATCAGGATTTTGTTCTAAAGCACCAAAAACTATTCTGGTAAACCCTTTACTTAGTGGTTTAATATTTCTATCTCTAGAATGGCCACCTTGTGGAAAAATAATTAATGTTTCTTTGTTTTTTAAAATTTTAAAGCACTTTTCAAAAACTTCTTCGTTGTTAGATAATTGTTTTCTACCATCTCTAATTCTGTAAATTGGCATTAAGTTTAAAGAACCCAATGCTTTTTTTATTAATGGTTTTTTAAAAACATCTGCTCTTACTAAAAAATGATTTTCTCTAGGGTTAAATGTAGTTACAAACAAAGGATCCATTAACGCATTTGGATGATTGATGGCAAATAAAACTGCACCTTTTTTTGGAATGTTTTCTTTACCAGAAATCTTAATCTTATTTGCATAAAAGTTTAAACTAATTTTTAAAAAAGCTTTTACGCTTTGGTACCATATCTTTTTAATCATCGCTTTTAACTTCTATTTTTTTCGAATTTCTTCCCCAAAAAGTGGCTAATGCCATTCCAGAAAACACATCCCATATTCCCCAAAAAGCAGCTAATAAAGCCATGCCTCCTAAACCATCAAAAAAACCAAAAATTAACAGTAACCCTAAACCACCATTTTGTATTCCAGTTTCCATAGAAATGGTTTTACAATCTTTTTTATTTAAACCAAAACTTTTAGCTGTATAAAAACCTAAGATAAAAGCAAAAATATTATGAAAAATAACCAATGCTAAAACATGGTGAATATGATTTATAAATACATCTAAATTTTGAGAAAAAGCAATAAAAATTAATGCAATAAAAACTAACATAGATAAAGGCTTTAAAACCTTTTCTATTTTACCAGCCATTTCTGAATGGTAATGTTTAATAAGCATTCCACAGATTAATGGAATTCCTAAAATTAGAGAAACCAATTTTAATAAATCTACCCAATTGAGTTCTACTGTTTTTAGAATTGTGTTAGTTGGCTCATATAAACTACCCCAAAATTGTAAGTTAAAAGGCGTCATAAAAATGCAAATTAAGGTAGCAAAAGCAGTTAAGCTTACAGAAAGTGCTGCATTACCACCAGCCATTTTGCTAAAAAAGTTCGAAACATTTCCTCCTGGGCAAGCAGCAATCATTATCATTCCTAAAGCAAAACTAGGATGAGGTTTTAGTAATACAATTGCTAAAAATGTTAAGGCAGGTAATAATATAAATTGAGACAAAACACCAACAAAAACAATTCTAGGATTTTTGAATAATCGTTTAAAATCATCTATAGTAATTGCTAAAGCAACACCAAACATAATAATGGCAATTGCAATATTTAAAACCCACAATCCACTAGAATCGAAGTTTATTTTTATGGCATCTATGTCTATTTGATTTTGCATATTCTTGTATTAGATTCAAGATTCAAGGTTTAAAATTTAAAGTTTAAAAGGTTTTTCATTTTTGCTAACAGTTAACAGCTAATTTGTAAACGCATACTCAATAATATTTGCACCCATTTTTAATGCTTTTTCTCTAACTTCTTTTGGGTTATTATGAATAATTTGATCTTCCCAACCATCACTTAAATCGGTTTCATAATCGTAAAAAACAACTAATCTACCTTCGTAAAAAAGCCCAAAACCTTGTGCGTTTTTCTTGTCATGTTCGTGAATTTTAGGAATTCCGTTAGGAAATTTAAACGTTTGATTATAAATAGGGTGGTTACTTGGTATTTCTTGAAGCTCTAAATTAGGAAAAACCTTTTTGAGTTCTCTTCTTATAAATTTATCCAAACCATAATTGTCTGAAATGTGTAAAAATCCGCCAGAAATTAGATAGCTTTTTAAGTTTTGTGCTTCATCATCAGAAAAATAAACATTACCATGACCAGTTAAAAATAAAAGAGGATAATTGTAAATGTCTTCGCTATTTACTGCAACAGATTGCGGATTTTTAGAAATATTGGTTTTAATAGTTTGATTGGTAAATGAAACCAAATTTGGTATTGCAGTTGGGTTTGCATACCAATCACCACCACCATTGTATTTTAGAATGGCAACGTCTTGTGCATTAAACTGATAAATAATAGAGAATACTAAGAGCGTTATAAATTGCTTCATAAATTTCAGAAATAATTTATAGCAATATAGTAAAAATGATTTTACTGATTTACAAAAGAAACTGTATTTACAGCAACTAAAGCAGCAGTTTCAGTTCTTAATCTACTTTCGCCTAAAGAAATAGGAGTTATTTTTTTCTCTAAAGATTTTTTAATTTCATCCAAAGAAAAATCGCCTTCTGGGCCAATTAAAATGGTAATTTTTTCTGATTGATTTATACTGTTTTTAAGTAATGTTTTATCAACATCTTCACAATGCGCTATACAAACTTTGCCTTCAAACTCTTGGTTGATAAATTCATTAAATTTTACTGAAGGGTTTAATTTTGGAAGACTAAATTTTAAAGATTGTTTCATTGCAGACTGAATGATTTTTTCAAATCGTTCTAGTTTTACAACTCTACGTTCAGAATTATTACATATAATTGGTGTAATTTCGTCAATACCAATTTCTGTAGCTTTTTCTAAAAACCATTCAATTCTGTCGTTATTTTTTGTGGGTGCAATTGCAATGTGCAAATAATAATCCCAAGGTTTTTGTTTTTCTTGATGAGCTATAATTTCTGCAATGCATTTTTTATCGCTTGCAATTGTAATTTTTGCATCGAACAAAAAGCCTTTTCCATTGGTAATGTGCAAAACATCATCTTGTTTTTTTCTTAAAACACGAACAATATGTCTGCTCTCGATTTTATCAAAAGTTATAGAAGAAGTTGAGGTATTAATATCAGAATTATAAAAAAGCTGCATTGGTAAATGGTCAAAATTAAAGTTAGTAGCAAAGTTACATAGTTACAGATTGAAAAAATAACAAAATTTCAAAGCAAAAAGTTGTAGACGTTTAATTTTTAAATTTTGCAAACTGCAAACAGACCTACTGAATACTCTTTCTATAAGTTCTTCTTCTTTTATGAGTTACAGGATTAAAGTCTTCCCAAATCTTTTTGATAGATTCATTTTCTTCTAACTCAGGAGTTCGTATACAATTAACGATTCCTTTTTTAGTGAATGTTTTTGTGTATTGGTCAAAAATAATTGCAGTAACTCCTTTGTTTTGATAATCAGGATGTACACCAATTAAATAAAATGTAACGTCTTTAGAATGTTTTCTTGCTTTTAATAAACGAAACATACCTAATGGAAATAATCTACCTTTTGCTTTTTGTAACGCACTTGAAAATGAGGGCATAACAATAGCAAACGCAACAAGTTTATTACTTTCATCTACCACAAATTTTATATATTCTGGGTTGATAAATGTGATGTATTTTCTTTTAAAATAATCTATTTGAGATTCTGAAATAGGTACAAAAGTTGATAGTTTAGAGTAAGAAGCACTAAAAACTTCAAACATTTCATCTACATAAGGCATTATCTCTTTTGTTTTTGTAAAATCTAAAGCTTTAAGTTTAAAACGTCTTTTTATAATGTTGCTTACTCTATCAAAATAAACAGCATCAACATTTTTAAATTTAAATTTATTTTCTAAATATTCTTTTTCTTTAACAAAACCTAATTGCTCTAAATGTTCTTTATAATAAGGATGATTATACCAAGTAATCATTGTTCCTTGATGATCAAAACCATCAATTAAAACTCCAGTCTTGTCTAAGTTATTAAAACCTACAGGTCCTTCTATGTATTCTAAATTGTTTGCTTTACCAATTTCATTTATTTTGTTTAGAAGCACTTTGGTAACTTCAATATCATCTACCACATCAAACCAACCAAAACGCATTTTTTTTAATTGTTGATTATTTACTTCGTACCAATTAATAATAGCAACAACTCTACCTACAATTTTTCTACCTTTATAAGCAAGAAAAAATTGTGCATCCGCATTTTTAAAAACAGGGTTTTTTTTAATATCAAAATTGGCAATTTCATCTTTAATAATTGGTGGAACCCAATATTTGTTTTTTCTGTATAAAGAGAAAGGAAACAAAACAAATCGTTTTATTTCTTTTTTAGTAGTTGCTTGTTTTAGGGTAATCATAATTTATTTGGGGGTTAATTTTTCCTTTTTCTACTTCTTGTTCTTGCTGTTTTCTTCTCTTCCTTTTTGGTAAAAATACCGAAAATTCTACTAAAAAAACCTTTTTGCTTTTTATTGTAATTAGAAACAGGCGAATCTTTTATTTCTCTTCCATTTTCATCTAACTCTTTATAAGAATCTTTGTGTTTATTAATTCTGTAAGAAACACCAAAACCTCCATAAAAACCAGTAGACTGCCCTTCAGAAAGCAATCTAACAGAAGAATTAATTTGTAAATCTTTACTAAATAAATAAGCTAAACCAAAGCCCAGGTTTGTGTTATTTTGATATTCTTTAAATACAGTTTGGTTTTCTAAAAAAGAAGACCATCTGTCACTAAAATTATAAGTACCAGTAATTATGTAAGAGAATTCTGCAAAATCTGTACCTATTTCATCGTAATAAATATTGGTAATTACATTAAATTTAGAACTTAAGTTATTTTGTAATAACACACCCACTTTTGGAGACATGCTTTCTTTTTCATAAAATTCACTTACAAAATTGGTGTTTAAACCTGCATAAATTGCTACAGAAGGTATTAGTCGTTTTTTATCGAAAGCAAACCTTTTTTTCCAGCTTCTAACTTCTTTACTTTTATCTTCATATTCTTGTTGAAAAATTAAATATTTTGCACCAACCGTAAATTTGCTTAAACCTGTTGTATAATAATGAGAGGTAAAAATATTTTTAAATGTAATTTTATCTTTTTGATAACTTGCTTGTGCATTAATTTCTAATTTTTCTAAAAAAAAACTAGTTCTAAAAAGCATATCAAACCCTAAAGATTGTGGTCTAGAAAAAGTGGGTTCTATAGATGTGTTTCTAAAAAACATATTACTTTCAAACTGATAAACACCTGTACCTACACTATATGGACTTTCAGAAAAACCGGGTTTATTAGAATTTATAACCTCTGTATATTGGCTATATATTGATGAAAAACACAATAGAAAGAAGAAAAGAAAGGTTTTCAATTTAGGGTTTTTCATCGCCAATAAACAATTTTAATTTAAATATTGAATTACTAAACAAACATAGAACAAAAATGCTGTTTTTAAAAGCATTGCATACTTTTTTAGCTTTGTTAAAGTTTTATAGTTTGTTAACGCTACAATTATTATCAAATTGTTATTTTTGATAGATTTTTTAATACAATTATGGAATGGGTTTATTGAAAACTATATTTTTTATTTTAATTATTTACTACGCTCTTAAATTTTTAACAAAATTATTAGCGCCTTTACTGATGAAAAAAGTTGCAGATACAATGCAGAAAAAAGCAGAAGAACAATTTGGGGGCAGAGCTCAGCAACCAAAAAGTAATATTAAAGAAGGAGAAACAATTATTGATAAAGCACCTAGAAATGCCACACAAGGTAAAAACTCAGTAGGTGAATATGTAGATTTTGAAGAAATAGAATAATTCTATTAATCTTAACTGATACAAAGCAAAAACCAACTTAACTTTTAAATTAAGCAATTGAAACTTAAAAAAATATTTCCATACGCAATTGCAATTGCAATTTTTGTAATTGCTTCTATTATTTACTTTCATCCTGTTTTAAAAGGACAAAAAATAGCCCAATCAGATATAACTCAATTTACTGGTATGGCTAAAGAAATTAAAGATTTTAGGGCTGATAAAAATGCAGAACCTTATTGGACAGGTGCTTCTTTTAGTGGAATGCCAGCGTATCAAATAAGTGCATATTATCCCTATGACTTTGTAAGAACTTTAGACAGAACAATTCGTTTTTTGCCAAGACCAGCAGATTATACTTTTCTTTATTTTTTAAGTTTTTTTGTGTTAATGATGGCTTTAAAAGTAGAATGGAGATTGGCTATTTTAGGTGCACTTTCCTTCGGATTTTCTACTTATTTAATCATCATTTTTGTGCCTGGCCATAATGCAAAAGCACATGCAATAGCATATATGCCTTTAGTTTTGGCGGGTATTTTGTGGGTTTTTCAAAAGAAATATGTGTTAGGTTTTATTGTTACTGGTTTGGCAATGGCTTTAGAAATTTACACCAACCACATACAAATGACCTATTATTTAGGCTTTTGTTTATTGATTTTAGGAATTGTAGAACTCGTAAATGCGATTAAAGAAAAGACAATACCGAGTTTTATAAAACAAGCAGCTGTAATTATTGCTGCAGTTGTTTTAGGTATTGGGGCAAATGCGCCTAGATTAATGGCAATGAAAGAATATGCAGATTTTAGTACCAGAGGTAAATCTGAATTAACTATAAATGCAGACGGATCTAAAAAAGAAGCAACTAAGGGATTAGATAAAGCGTACATTACAGAATATAGTTATGCCAAATTAGAAACTTTTAATTTGTTTGTACCTCGTTTTATGGGGGGGGGAACTGTAGAAGAATTGAGTAAAAACTCTAATTTTTATCAATTGATAGAAAAAAGAGCAGGTAAAAAAGTTGCAGACGATTATTCTAAACAAGTGTTAACTTATTGGGGAGACCAAACTATAATAGAAGCTCCTGCATATATTGGTGCAGTTGTGTTTTTCTTATTTTTCTTAGGTATTTTTTTAGTGAAAGGAAGATTAAAACAATGGTTGGTTGCAGCAACAGTATTTTCTATTCTGTTGAGTTGGGGTAGAAACTTTGAAGGTTTAACCAACTTTTTTATTGATTATGTGCCTCTTTACAATAAGTTTAGAGCAGTTTCATCAATCCAAATTATAGCAGAATTATGCGTGCCAATTTTAGGGGTTTTAGCTTTAAAGGAATTCTTTTCATCAAAAAAATCGGATAAAAAGAAATTAAAAGCACTAGAAAAAGCTGTTTTTACTTTTGGTGGTTTAATTGTTTTTGGTTTTATTTTAGCACATAGTTTTTCTACTTTTCAAGGAATAAGAGATGCTAATTACAATGATTTACCAGGTTTAATTGATGCTGTTATTGCTGATAGAAAATCGATGTTATTGATGGATACTTTACGTTCTTTAATTTTAGTGATTTTATCTGCAGGAGTTTTGTGGTTTTTCTTAAAAAACAAATTAAAACAACAATATGCAATGATTGGTTTATTGGTTTTTATTTTATTCGATTTAATATCTGTAAATAAAAAATATGTAAACGAATCTGATTTTAAACCCTCTAGAAGAGTTGAGCAACCTTTTGTAAAATCGAATGCAGATAAACAAATATTAGAAGATAAAACACATTATAGGGTTGCTAATTTTGCTGCAAACCCAATGCAAGATGGATCAACTTCTTATTTTCATCAATCCATTGGAGGTTATCATGCAGCAAAAATGGGGCGTTATAAAGAGCTGTTCGATTTTCAAATTGCAAAGAATAATATGCAAGTATTAAATATGTTGAATACTAAATATTTTATTGTTGCAGATAATGAAGGTAAAAAACAAGCACAATTAAATCCAGATGCAAATGGTAATGCTTGGTTTGTAGAAAATCTAAAAACTGTAAATTCTGCAAATGATGAAATAACAGCTTTAGATTCTTTAAATACAAAAACGACTGCTGTTTTAGATAAAAGTAAATTATCTGAAAATATAAATTTTGATATTCAAAAAGATTCAACTGCTACAATAGAATTGCAGAATTATGATGTTACTACTTTAACATATCAATCAAAAACAGAAAAAGAACAATTTGCCGTTTTTTCTGAAATCTATTATAAAGATGGTTGGAATGCTTATATAGATAATAAGTTGGTGCCACATTACAGAGTAAATTATGTTTTAAGAGGAATGAAAATTCCTGCAGGCGAGCATAAAATTGTTTTTAAATTTGAGCCAGTAGTAATTCAGAAAGGTAGTTTTATATCTCTAGCTTCTTATGGTTTATTGATTTTAGTAACTTGTGGATGGTTGTTTTATGATGAAAAGAAGAAGAAAAAAGTAGCTAAAAATGTATAAGAAACTCCCATCAAAAAGATACGAACACACTTTGGCTTTTTTACAAAAAACAGTTCCTGCACCAGCAACAATTTTAGATTTAGGTGTTCGAAATCCGTTTTCTGAAATTATGGAAGCCAATGGTTATACTGTAATTAATACAGAAGGCGAAGATTTAGATCTTTTGCCAGAAATTGTAAAAAATCATAAAGTAGATGCTGTTTCTGCTTTCGAAATTTTTGAACATTTAATAGCGCCATTTAATGTGTTAAGAGAAATTGAAGCGACTAAATTAATTACAACTATCCCTTTAAACTTATGGTTTGCGAAAGCTTACAGAAGTAAAACTGACATGTGGGATAGACATTATCACGAATTTGAAGATTGGCAATTTGATTGGTTGTTAGAAAAATCGGGTTGGGTAATTAAAGACAAATTAAAATGGACAAGCCCAATTAAAAAGATTGGTTTTAGACCCATTTTAAGAAAGTTTACACCTAGATATTATGCTGTTTTTGCAGAAAGAAAATAGTAAATATGAATATAGGAATGATTTTAGATGAGGAATTTCCTCCTGATCCTAGAGTAGAAAATGAGGCTATTGCATTAATCAATGCTGGGCATGCTGTTTTTCTTTTTTGTTTGACTTATGATACTAGCCAAGTATCATCAGAACATATTCATAAAATTCAAGTTAAACGCTATTTATCTAATAAACTTACCTATAAATTATCGGCTTTAGCCTATACTTTTCCTTTTTACAAATTGATGTTAAAGAGTAAGATAAAACACTTTTTACAAGAGAATAATATTGATGCTATTCATATTCATGATCTTAGAATAGCTGATACTGTTTTTAGTACCAACCAAAAATTAAAACTTCCAACTATTCTAGATTTGCACGAAAATAGACCAGAGATTATGAAGTTTTATCCGCATTTAACAAAGTTTCCAGGTAAGTTTTTAATATCACCCAAAAAGTGGAAAAAGAACGAGGAGAAATTTATTAAAAAAGCAGATAAAGTTATTGTTGTAACTAAAGAATCTAAGAAGGAAATTAATAAAAGAGTACAAATTAATGCTGATAAAATAATTGATGTTCCTAACACAGTTCGTAAAGATTTTTTTACAAAGCATTCTACATATCCTGATATTTTAAATCGATATGAGAATCATTTTGTGTTGCTTTATATTGGTGATACTGGTTTAAGAAGAGGTTTGCAAACTGCTATTAAATCGTTAGTTTTTTTGAGTGATAAAATTCCAAATATTAAGCTAGTTGTTGTAGGTAAAAACTCAACAGATTTAATTCTAAAACAATTGGCAAAAGATTTAAAAGTAGAAAAGTATGTCGATTTTTTAGGATGGAAAGACCCAAAATATTTTAGTTCTTACATTTTATCTAGTGCTGTTTGTATTTCTCCTTTACACAGAAATTTACATCATGATACCACTTATGCAAATAAGATTTTTCAATATATGAGTTTTGGTAAACCTTTGTTGGTTAGTGATGCAACAGCTCAAAAAAACTTGACAGAAAATTACAAATCTGGTTTAGTACATAAAGCAGAAGATGTAAATGATTTTGCTGATAAAACTATGCAATTATATAAAAATGAAGCGTTAAGAACTGAACTTAGTGCAAATGGAAAAGGTTTTGTGAGAAATAAATTTTCTTGGGAGCAAACATCAAAAAAACTGATATATTTATATGATAATCTTCTAAATTGAAAGTACTAATTATAACATATTATTGGCCACCTGCAGGTGGCTCTGGAGTTCAACGTTGGTTAAAATTTGTAAAATATTTACAAAATTTTGATATTGAACCGATTGTTTTTACAGTTGATAATGCAAATTATCCAAAAGAAGATAAATCTTTATTAAATGAAATTCCTAAAGATGTAAAGGTATTAAAACAACCTATTTGGGAGCCTACAGATTTACTGTTTTGGAAAAATAAAAATCAGCATAAAAAGGATATTTCTAATAGTACAAATAGTGGTTTTTTATCTTTTATAAGAGGTAATTTTTTTATACCAGATCCTAAAATATTTTGGGTAAAACCTTCTGTTAAATTTTTAAATCAAATTTTAAAGGAAAACCCTGTTGACGTTATAATTTCTACTGGTCCACCTCATAGTATGCATTTAATTGCGAAAAAAATCAGCAAAAAAAACAATGTAAAATGGTTGGCAGATTTTAGAGATCCTTGGTCAGATTTGTATTATAACAAAGACTTTAATCAGCTTTCATTTGCTAAAAAGAGAAATATTGAATTAGAAAATTCAGTTTTTAAATCTACAGATTGTCTTTTAACTGTAAGCAATACCTTAAAAAAGGAGTTTACAAACAAAACCCAAAGAGTAGAAGTAATTACTAATGGTTTTGATGATGAAGTTGCCACTAAAAACAACGTAAGATTAGATAAAAAATTCACGATTTCTTATATTGGTTTATTACCAAAACAAAGTAACCCAAAGTTATTGTTTAAAGTGTTACAAAAACTTTGCTTAGAGAATTTTGGTTTTAAAAATGATTTAAAAATAAATTTTATTGGTGATATTTCTGATGAGGTAAAAAAAGAAATCGAGTTCAATAATTTAATTGATAATACAGTGTTTAAAGGTTATGTTTCTCACAAAGAAGCGATTATTTATCAGAAAAAAGCACAAGTTTTGTTGTTGTTAATTCCTAATGTAAAAAAATCCGAAGGTATTTTAACAGGCAAACTTTTTGAATATCTAACAGCAAAAAGGCCTATTTTAGCTTTAGGTCCAGAAAAAGCTGATTTATCAGAAATATTAGAAAATACAAATGCTGGAGTTGTTGTTGGTTTTAATAATGAAACCAAACTAACATCAGAAATTATAAGTTTATATCAAAAATATAAAGAAGGATTTTTACAAGTAAATTCTAAAAACGTTGAGCAATATCATCGTAAAAATTTAACAGCACAATTAGCCACCATCTTAAAAAGTATGAAATCGTAAAATGGGAATCGTATTAAAACAATCTTTTAAAAATACATTAATCATTTATTTAGCTTTTTTAATAGGAGGTGTAAATACTTTAATTTTTTATCCAGAATTCTTAGAAGCAGAGTTTTATGGTTTAGTAACTTATTTGTTGTCTACTTCTAATATTATTATGCCATTAATTGCTTTAGGAGTGCATTTTACTATGGTAAAGTTTTTTTCTTCCTACAGTACAAAAGAGCAAAAAGATAGGTTTTTAACTTCTTTAATTTTTTTACCATTAATAATTGCAATTCCACTTGGTTTTTTTTGGAACTACGCACATGAATTAATAATGAATAGAATTGCAGAGGATAATAAAACCATAGAAGATTATACTTTTTCTATTTATGTTATATCTGTTTGCTGCGCTTATTTTGAGTTTTTTTATGCTTGGACAAAAGTACAACTGAATACCGTTTTTGGTAATATTTTAAAAGAGCTTTGGAATAGAGGGGTTGTTATGATTTTGTTATTGTCTGTTTTTATAAAATTAATTACAAAAGTTGAATTTATTACATATTTAACCATTGCCTATGTTTTAAGAACTATTGTAATGATGTTATATGCTTTTAAAGTTTATTTACCAAAATTTCATTTTAAACTACCAGATAATTTTTCTGAAATTTTAAAATATTCTGGCTATATAATTTTGGCAGGTAGTGCAGGAGCTATTTTATTAGATATAGATAAGAATATGATACCTGGTAAAGATGCTATAGAAAAAGTTGCTTACTATACAGTTGCTGTTTTTATAGGTTCTTTTATAGAAGCCCCAAGTAGAGCTATGACTCAAATTTTACAACCTTTAACCTCTAAATCATTAAATAATTCTGACATAAAAGAAGTAGAAAATTTGTACAAAAAAAGTTCAATAAATTTATTTTTAATTGGTGGTTTATTCTTTTTGTTGATAAATTGTGGGGTTCATGAACTTTTTAAATTAATGCCAGAAAAAGGTTATTCTGGTGGTGAATTGGTAGTGTTAATGATATCATTAGCAAAATTATATACTATGTTTTTAGGAAGCAATGGTGCAATTATAACTAATTCTAAGTTTTATAGAATTACTTTACCTGTTGGTTTAGGTTCTGCTTTAGCAGTGTATTTTTTAAATAAACTCTTTTATTTTAAATTAGATTTTGGAACAGATGGTTTGGCTTTAGCTACTTTAATAACTATTCTGATTTTTAATACTGTAAAGCTATTCTTTGTAAAAAACAAGTTCTCAATAACTCCTTTTACTAATAAAACATTTACATTGTTTTTATTAATCTCTGTTCTAATGCTATCATTCTATTTCTGGAATTTTTCAATTCCACAAATAACTATTTTTAATAGAAATATTGCTCCATTATTTAACATCATTTTAAAAAGTATCATAATTTCAGTAATTTATATCTTTTTGATTATCAAATTAAATATTTCTGATGATATAAATCGAATTTTTAAAAGATTCTATAAGTAGCAATCTATAAAATCTGTGAGCATATGAAACAATAATGCTATACATAGAATTCTTGTCTTTTTAATAAATATGCCTGTAACATAAAAAATCATTGCAATATAAGTATGCAGAGGATGAAAGTTTATACTGCATCTGCTTTCTTCAAAAATTGGATTGGCTACTAGATGATCTAAATCTACTAACATCGATAATAGAAAAATAAGGTAAACTTTCTTCCATTTATCCTTAAAAAAGAAATAAGCAATTAAAACAGGTACAACAAAATGAAGGGAGTAATGAATGGCAAATTTTAGCATAAAAAAAAGACTTATAGTAAAAATAAGTCTTTTTTTACAATATGAATAATTATAGAATAACTGGGGGAATCCATATTATGTGGTAAATGTAAGTGTTTGATTAACTTAGTGCATTTACATATGTTAATAAAACGTATTTTTTTAGTTTTTTTATATAAAAGACTATGATTAGTTGGGTTTTTAAAATGAAATTTCAATAAAAGACTTAAAATTGAATTAAATCTTTTTTACACTAGAAAAAAAATGAATAAATTTTGGGAACTTTAAATTTAAATTTTAGTTCCGAAAAATTATTTTATTTACGTTAATAAAATTATTGAGAATATAATTTTTTTCTAATTCTGCTTAATTGAACTGCAGAAATATTTAAATAAGCAGCAATATGATATTGAGCAATAATATTTTCTATTTCTGGTATTTCATTTTTAAGTTTTAAGTATCTTTCAGTTGCATCTAATATGGCAAGATTGTAAATTTCAGATTCCATTATAAAAAACACATATTCTAATAACTTAGCATATAGATTGGCTATGTTAATATCTGTTTTTGTTAAACTCAAAAAATCTTTGTAATTTATTTTATACAGTGTGCAATCTGTTAAACATTCATAAGCAAGTTTACTTGGTTGTTTAGATATGAGTGAGTTTAAAGAAGCTGCAGGTTTACCTTGGGTAAAAAAGGTTCTTGTGTATTCTTTCCCTTTTTCATCAACCAAATAAGATCTAATTATACCAGATTTTATAATATAAAAGCTTGTGGATACATCATTAAATTTAATAACAAATTCATTTTTTTTAAATTCAACTTTCGATGCTAATTTTATAAATGTGTCAAGACTTTTTTCTGGAATATCTTTAAATTGATACGTAAATTCTTTTAATGATAGCATACATTTAAGGTTTTCTTTTAAAGATAAGAAAACTTAATGACTTATAAATAACTTATTGCATTAGGGCCTTCCATAAAAAGTAAATCTAAAACCGATAAATTAGGGATAAAACCATGTTTTTCATCAAACATTTGTATATATCTTTCAACCATTTTCTTTGGTTGATGTTTTTTATCAGCCAAAATTCTAAAGTCATTTACTATGTTTTCAGTTTTATATTCTTTAGTGAAAGTAAAGTCAGAATTCAATTGTAAAGCATCAGTAATAAAAAGAAAAGTATCGATATTTAAATCGTGTAAATATTTGTATTTCTTATTAAATATAGGAGCAATATCATCCTCTAAAAAATCAAAAAAAGGAGAAGTTCTGTAAGCTATTTTTAAAGATTTAAAATGTTGGTCTTGCCAAGGAACATTATTTTCTACTAATGTGTCTTTGGTTTTCTTTCTTCCATCTTTAATTTGATGTTTTACAGGAATAGTTAAGAGTTGTTTGCCACTAGAATTATAAATATAACAACGATTTCTATAACTCTGCTTTTGAAAATTATCTTCTACTTCAAAAACAATGTCTTTAGCTTTTACAATTTCAGAATATTGTGAAATAGGTGAAAAATATGTTGGTATAAATAATGACATAAGTCCCTTTTAATTCTCTAAAGAGAAAAATTAATTAGTTATAAAGAGTTTTTAAGTTTTAAATCAAAAGAAATTAAAACAAAACTTAAGCTTTCTTTTTAGATTTATAAAAACTCCAACCAATATAAAGCGCAATTAAAGCAAGCACTAAATACCTATAAGAAACTGGTTCTCCATCTCCATGAACAGTGGTAAACATTCTGTCCCAACGAATTGATTTTAGTTTTGCGCCAAAACTAGGTGCATCAGCATCCCAACTAAACCAAACCATAACTGGTTTTCCTAAAACGTGATCGAAAGGAACATAGCCCCAATATCTTGCATCTAAAGAATTATGTCTGTTATCACCAACTAAATAGAAATAGTCTTGTTGAAAAGTGTAAGAATCTACTTTTTCTCCGTTTATAAAAATATCATCACCATTAATAACTAAATCATTATACTCGTAATTTTTAATGATTTGCTCATAAAAAGGAAGCGACTCTGTATCTAATTTTACAGTGGCTCCAGCTTTAGGAATATAAATAGGGCCAAAGTTATCTTGGCTCCAACCTAATTCTTTTACATGAGGGAAAATAGCATTATCTGCACCATGATTAATTTTTGTAACAGATTTAGTTAGAGGATATTTTTCTAATCTATCTACTTCTTCTTCTGTTAAATTAATATTGATTTTATTCTCAACATTAATCATTTTAATTTTTCTAGCAAACTCAGGGTTTATACCTCCAGCAACTTCTGTGTATAAAGAATCTTGCCCTATTTTAGATAAACTTCCATTTTCTTTTATTGCAATTTGTACTTTATCATTTTCCCAGTATTCTGTAAGTATTTTGTATACTCCAGTTCTTTCTTTAGATAGTAAAAACTTAGGGAAACTAGTTTGACTTATTGGTTCTTTACATTCAAAAGTGTAGTAAAACTGCAATTTTGCTCTGTAAGGCAATTCGTTCTTTTTACCATTTATGTAAAAATAACCATCTTTCATTTCTAAAGAATCACCAGCAATACCAACAGAACGTTTTACATAATTTGTTTTTTTATCTACAGGTTTATAGGTAAATTTTCCAGAATTATCACCCCACATTGTAGCTAAAGAATCTGCAGGCCAGTTAAAACAAACAATATCGTTATTTTTTATTTCTTGTAAACCAGGTAAACGTGTATAAGGTAATTGAGGCTTTTTTAAATAAGAAGGTAAACCAGTAAGAGGTAAAGAATCGTGAACCATAGGTGCAGCAATTACTGTAGATGGAACTCTAGCACCATAATGAAATTTACTAACGAATAAATAATCACCAACTAATAAAGATTTTTCTAAAGACGATGTTGGTATTGTAAATGGCTGCATAAAATAAGTGTGTACCAAAGTTGCAGCTATAATTGCAAATGTAATAGAGCTAACCCATTCTCCCATTTCAGATCTTGGTTTTAAACTTCTATTTGCATTGTATTTAGCGTCTGTTGCATAATTGATATAAAAAATATACAAACCTAAAGTAACAATAGCTAAAAGCGAATCTGTTTTTTTATAATACCCGAAAGTTCTAATAGTTTCAATCCAAATTACAGGAAACATTAATAAATTAACAATTGGTATAAAAAGTAGAATAATCCACCATTTTGGTCTGTTAATTATTTGCATTAAAACAATACCATTATAAACTGGTACTGCTGCTTCCCAAGCTTTTCTACCTGCTTTTACATACAATTTCCAAGTACCTAAAAAGTGCAATACTTGCACTACTAAAAAGAAGATAAACCACTGTGTATAAGTCATAATATATTTTTAATTTCTTAAAATAGAAATAATTTTTAATGTTTTATAAGGCGCAAAATAGATAAAATGTTACAGTAATTAAGAGATGTTTAACACATCTTTCATAGAAAATACACCTGTTTTATCTAAAATCCATTCTGCTGCAATTACTGCACCTAAGGCAAACCCTTTTCTGTTATGTGCAGTGTGTTTAATTTCTATAGTATCTACCTCAGAATTGTACCAAACAGAATGTGTACCTGGTACATCTGGTATTCTTTTAGCCACAATTGGTATACTATTTTCTTCGGATGTTTTATCACCTAAAAACCAATCTTCTTTTGATGAATTTTCTATAACCCCTTCTGCCAAAGTTATTGCAGTTCCACTTGGTGCATCTAATTTTTTAGTATGATGAATTTCTTCCATAGAAACATTGTACTCTTTTAAAGCACTCATCATTTTTGCCAATTGTTTATTCAATTCAAAAAAGATATTTACTCCTACACTAAAATTAGAAGCATAAATAAATCCTCCTTCTTTTTCTTTACAAAGAGCAACAGCATCATTATAATTTTCTAACCAACCAGTAGTTCCAGAAATTACAGGAACATTATTGTTTAAACAATTTGTTATATTGCTAAAAGCTGAATCTGGTATGCTAAAATCAATAGCAACATCTGCCAAAGTTATGTCTATAACATCATTGGCATCTTTACGAATTACTATTTCATGGCCTCTAGAAACTGCAATTTTTTCAATTTCTTTACCCATTCTTCCATAACCTAAAAGTGCAATCTTCATTTTAAAAAGTAAATTTAATTTGTAATCCTACTGTTGGTGCTTCAAACTGAATTGGATCAGGAATAAAAGCTGGTTTTATAGATAAGTTATCATCAGTATTAAACTGTATTAAATGTGCATTTACACTTGCTTCTACAATTTGTAAAACATAAATAATAACTCCAGATAAAAGAGAGAAATCTCTGTTTTCTTTTAACTGTTCTTGTGCAGTCTCTAAAGTTTCTGTAGATACTAAAACGCTTCCATCATCTGATGTAAACTCATCTTGCAACCCTGCTTTTCTTAATCTATAAGCAGTTCTATAACGTTTATAATCGTTGTTGTTTATTTGATAATAATAAGTTGGTATTGCTAAGGCTCCCCAAACAATGGGTGCTTTCCAATATTTTTTATTATAAATCTGACCCATCCCTGGAAAAATAGCTGAATAAAAAGCTGCTTTTGATGGTGCTAGTGGGTCATAAATTCCTTGTGAAGTTTTTACGTTACCTAAAATTTTTACATCGTTAATTTTAACGTCTGTAGAATCTTTTTGAGCAAAAGAAAGAACAGCATTAAATATGAGTAAAATAGTAAGTATATTTTTTTTTAAAAGCACTTATTTTAATAAGTTTTTTATTCGATTAAAATCTTCTTCAGAATGAAAAGGTATTGATATTTTACCTTTTCCATTAGATGCTACTGAAATGTCTATTTTATGGCCAAAAAATTCGCTAATTTCTTTTTTACTTTCTCTAACAAAAGGAGGAATTACGATTTTCTTTTTAGGTTTAGCTAAAGCACCTGTTTTTAGGCTTTTTACCAATTCTTCTGTTTGTCTTACAGATAATTTTTCGCGTAAAACTTTCTCATAAATGGCTAATTGATCTTCTGTATTATCAACATTAATCATTGCACGACCATGTCCCATAGAAATAAATCCATCTCTCATACCTGTTTGTAAAATAGGATCTAATTTTAACAAACGTAAGTAATTTGTAACTGTAGATCGTTTTTTACCTACTCTTGTACTTAACTCTTCTTGCGTTAACTGAATTTCATCAATTAAACGTTGGTAAGAAAGCGCAACTTCTATTGGATCTAAGTTTTTACGCTGAATGTTTTCAACCAAGGCCATTTCTAGCATTTCTTGGTCGTTTGCTAATCTTATATAAGCAGGTATTGTAGGGTTACCTATTAATTTAGATGCTCTAAAACGACGTTCACCAGAAACCAATTGAAACTTATTGCCTTCTAATTTACGAACTGTAATTGGTTGAATAACACCTAATTCTCTAATAGAACTAGCTAATTCTCTTAATGCTTCTTCATCAAAATAAGTTCTTGGTTGATAGGGGTTTACATCAATTAAATCTAATTCTATTTCTATAATGTTACCCACAACTTTATCTGCATTCTTATCAGATGCAGAGTTAATGTTAGGTGTTTCTTGTAATAAAGCAGATAATCCTCTTCCTAAAGCCTGTTTCCTTGTTGCTTTTGCCATTATTTTACAAATTCTTTTTTAATAATTCTTGGGCTAAATTTAAGTAATTTATTGCACCTTTACTAGTAGCATCATAGGCTATAATGCTTTCTCCATAACTTGGTGCTTCTCCCAAACGTGTATTTCTTCTAATAATTGTATCAAAAACCATACTAGAAAAATGTTTTCTTACTTCATCTACAACTTGGTTTGATAAGCGTAAACGAGAATCGAACATTGTTAATAATAAGCCTTCAATATCTAAATTAGAATTATGAATGTTTTGTACACTTTTTATTGTGTTAAGTAACTTTCCTAATCCTTCTAAAGCAAAATATTCACATTGTATAGGTATAATTACAGAGTCTGAAGCCACTAAAGAGTTTAAAGTTATTAAACCTAAAGAGGGTGCACAATCTATTAAAATATAATCGTAATCATTTTTAATTTTTTCGATAGATTTTTTAAGCATGTATTCTCTTTCTTGCTTATCTACCAATTCAATTTCAATAGCTACCAAATCTATATGTGCAGGAATAATATCTACATTAGGTGATGTTGTTTTAACAATAGCATCTTTTGCATCTATAGTATGCTCTAATACTTGATAGGTGCCAAATTCTACAGCATCTACATCAATTCCTAGTCCAGAAGATGCATTTGCTTGTGGATCAGCGTCTATAAGTAGAACTTTTTTTTCTAAAACACCTAAAGAAGCTGCTAAATTAACACTAGTTGTAGTTTTACCTACACCTCCTTTTTGATTTGCAATAGCAATTATTTTTCCCATAATAACTCAATGTTAATTAAGAGTAAAATTACATTTTTTTATGATTTCTGAAATTTAAAGATGTTAACAAAAAGATAAATTAATAAATATCTAAAAATCAAGTAAATATACTTTGACTTTAATCTTTTTTAAACAATTTTATAAAAAACGAATGTAATTTTAATTCATTTATAAAACCTAAGCTTTTTCAGGTATGTTTTTAAGAACTTCTTTTAATAATTTCCAAAATTTTTGGGTAGATTTAATACCAGCTCTTTCATCTGGTGAATGTGCTCCTCTAATTGTTGGTCCAAAAGAAATCATTTCCATCTCTGGGTAATTTTGTCCTAAAATTCCACATTCTAATCCTGCATGACATGCAGCAACATGTGGTTGCTCATTAAATAATTTAATATAATTACCCTCAACAATTTTTAAGATTGATGAATTCATGTTTGGCAACCAACCAGGATATGTACCAGAAAATGTTACTGTAAAATTAGCCAATTCAAAACAAGATTTTAAAGAATTTGCTAAATCCCATTTACCACTTTCTGATGATGAACGTGTTAAACAACCTATTTTAATAGTGCCATTTTTTATAGTTATTTTAGCAATATTATTAGATGTTTCTACTAAACCATTAACATCAGGGCTCATTCTATAAACTCCGTTTAAAGCTGCGTAAATAGATTTTATAAAGTCTTCTTGGGCAATAACTTCCATTACTTTTTCTGGTGATTGAACTTCTTGAAGTTCAATAGATAATTTTTGTTCAAGTGTTGAAAACTCAGCTTTTATTTTGTTGATAAGTGTTGTGCTATCTGATAAAAATCTTTTTTTATTATCGCTATTAATAACAACAGTTGCAAAACTTTCTCTCGGAATTGCATTTCTTAAACTACCTCCATTTAAATCAGCAATTCTTAATCCATAATTTTTATAGCCCTCAAATAATAAACGATTCATTATTTTGTTGGCATTACCTAAACCTTTTATAATATCCATACCAGAATGACCACCATTTAAACCAGTAACTGCAATTGAAAAAGCAGTTGTGTTTTCTGGTAGATTTTCTTCTGTATAATTTCTTGTGGCAGTAACATCTACGCCACCTGCACAACCAATACCAATTTCATCATCTTCTTCTGTATCTAAGTTTAGTAAAATTTCACCATTTAAAACACCACCTTCTAAACCCATAGCTCCTGTCATACCAGTTTCTTCATCAATAGTAAAAAGTGCTTCTATTTCTGGGTGAGGAAAATCTGTTGAAGATAAAACAGCCATAATTGCTGCAACACCTAAACCATTATCTGCGCCTAAAGTTGTACCATCTGCTTTTACCCAATCACCATCAACATACATTTTAATACCTTCTTGATCAAAATCGAAAACAGTGTCAGAGTTTTTTTGATGCACCATATCAATATGGCCTTGCATAACAGTAATTTTTCTGTTTTCCATGCCAGAAGTAGCTGGTTTTTTTATAATAACATTTCCAACTTTATCTACAAAAGTTTCTAGGTTTAAACTTTTACCAAAATCAACCATAAACTGTATAATTCTTTCTTCTTTTTTTGATGGTCTTGGTACTGCATTTAAATCTGCAAAATGATTCCAAACTGATTTTGGTGCTATATTTCTAATATCTTGATTCATAAAGTTGTTGTATTAATAGGTTACAAAAGTACCAATTTTAAAGGCCAATAAAAAAGCCTTCTTGTTAAAGAAGACTTTAAATTTCGTAATATTTAATTGATTTCTATAATACTATCGTCAATATTTTTTCTAACTTTTTTTAAGTCTTTCATATAATCATCTTCAGCTCTAAACCCAACAGGTAAAACTAAAACAGAAGTTAAATTTTGCTCATTTAACTTTAAGATTTCATCATATTTTTCGGGTATAAAACCTTCCATTGGGCAAGCGTCTATTTTTTCGATAGCACAAACTGTTAGTAAATTACCTAAGGCAATATAAGCCTGATTTTTATTCCAAATTGTTAATTCTTCTTGAGTTTTATTAGCAAGTTGAGCTGTTAAAAACTCTTTAAAAGGATTGATGATTTCATCTGGAGTTTGCCTAACTTTTTGAACTAAGTTAAAGTAGTTTTCAATTTCTTTAGTTTCGTATGTTTTAGGGATACAAATTATTAGTAGGTGAGAGGCTTCTACAACTTGCGGCTGATTCATAGAATGCAAAACCAATTCCTCTTGAATGGTTTTATTTTGAACTACTACTAATTTTAATGGTTGTAATCCGTAAGAAGTAGGTGTAAGGTTAAATGCTACTTTTAAAATATCTATTTGTTTTGCAGAAAGTGTTTTGTTTTTATCAAATTTCTTAACAGCATATCTCCATTGTAAACTTTCTATTGTATTCATAAATTTAAAATATACTACAAAAATAAGGGATTCATAGTTCTAAAAATTAAGTTTCTATTGGTAAAATTGATGCGCTTATAAATTTTTTGTACTTTTAAAATAAAAAGGATGAACGAAGATTTTTTGTATTATGTATGGCAATACAAACTTTTTTCTAGTACAAGTTTATCTACTTCTGATGGACTAAAAATCCATATAAAAAAGGCAGGAACTCATAATAAAAATGAAGGTCCAGATTTTTTAAATGCTCATATTGAATTAGACAATCAGCTTTGGGTTGGTAATGTAGAAATGCATTTAAAATCGTCTGACTGGTATCTACATAAACACGAAGAAGATGTAAATTATGATGCTGTAATTCTACACGTTGTTTGGGATTATGATGCAGATATTTTTATGAAAAACAACAAAGCTTTACCTACTTTGGAATTAAAAAATGTTGTTGAAAATAACATTTTATTGAATTATAAAAGTTTAATTTATCAAAAACAAAATTGGATTCCTTGTGAAAATCAAATTGATTTAGTTGATGGTTTTTTGGTTGATAATTGGTTAGAACGTTTGTATTTTGAACGTTTAGAACAAAAATCAACCTTTATAAAAGAATTACTCAATGCATCTAATTACGATTTTGAAGCTGTTTTATTTCAGCTTATTGCAAAGAATTTTGGATTAAAAATAAATGGTGATGCTTTTTTACAATTAGCAAAATCTATTGATTTTTCAGTAGTAAGAAAGGTTCGTTTTGATGAGAATAAATTAACAGCTTTATTTTTTGGTCAAGCAGGTTTTTTAGAAGATGAAATTGAAGATAGTTATGATAAAGAATTAAAAAAGGAATATGAGTATTTAAAGCATAAACATCAACTAAAACCAATTTCTAAAAATACGTTTCAATTTTTTAGAATGCGTCCTCAAAATTTTCCAACAATAAGAATTGCACAATTGGCTGCTTTATTTTTTACACATCAGAATTTATTTTCTAGGTTGATGAGCATCAGTAAAAATGAAGATTTTTATGAGGTTTTTAATTTTGGGATTCAAGAGTTTTGGCAAACTCATTATACTTTTGAAAAGTCATCAAAAAAATCATCAAAAAAACTTACAAAAGCTTTTATCGATTTAATTTTGATAAACACCATTTTACCTTTAAAATTTGTGTATTTAAATAATAGAAATGAGTTTTTAAATGATGATTTTCTAAAACTGATTAAACAAATAAAACCAGAAAAAAATAGTGTTATTTCTAAGTTTTCTGATTTAAAAATAGGAGTAAAAAATGCAATGGACAGTCAAGCTTTGTTAACGCTTAAAAACAACTATTGCACAAAGAAACGTTGTTTACAATGTGCAATAGGTAATACTTTATTGAGAAAGTAAGTTTACAAAACATAAACTTATCTATAAGAAATTTAGATTATTTTGGATTTAAAATTTCTTTAATTTTAGCCATACAATCTCTGTAATGATACTTTGTAATTCTATTTACACCTCTGTTTTTTGCAATATTTAATTGAAAGTTTAAGCTCTCTAATTCTCCTCTAAGAATAGAAGAAATATCAGAATTTTTAGCATCCTTAGAATTTAGTAAAGTACCCATTCTGTCAATTAAAGATTTCTGTAAATTACGTCTAAAAACATCAACATTTTTAGTATAATTTGCTTCAGAAAAAATACCTGTTCTTAAATCACGAACCATACTTAAAGCATCGTAACTTTTTGGGTTTAAAATTTCTGCATCAATCATTCTTTCTAATTTTGATGTGTTTAAAAGCGAAAATAATTGTCTGGTTTGCAAACGTAACATTGTATTAGTATAACCACTTTCATCAATATTTGCTAAAATTTTAGGATCTAGTAACCAATCTTGAGTAGCAAAAGCATTTTTTTGCAACCAAATCATAGATTCTTTTTGTTTTTCTTTAGATACAGGTTCGTAAATAATTCCATCTTGTACAGGTTTTTTATTGTATTCGTAAATACCACCAATATTACCAGTAACATGACCAACATATCTGCTCCAAACACTTATAAGTTCACCATATAATTCTGATAAATCTTCGTAATTATTAGTTTGATCAGAAGTCCATTCAGGTAAATTTTTTGCAACTATTTTTAAGTTTTTTACACCATAAGTAGATGCTTTTACTTGATCATTTCCTATGCCTTCTGTTTGTGCTGAAGGATCAAAACGTTGTGCACCAAATCTGTAAATAGGATCATCAGCTTTTTCTTCAATCCATTTATCTAGAGTTTTAACTTCTTGTTCTGGTGTTTTTGCTAACGGTATTTTACGATAACCCCAATTAATTGAATAATGATCATAAGGCCCTAATTGACGTACAAATCTTACGTTTTCATCACCTGGTTGAGCTATATAGTTATAACGAGCGTAGTCCATAATTGTAGCAGCAATTCCCATTTTTTGAGTAAACTTCCCTGATCGTAAAGAATCTACAGGATAAGCATAACTTGCAGCCATA
Source organism: Polaribacter sp. Asnod6-C07 (assembly GCF_045063625.1). Taxonomy (NCBI): domain Bacteria; kingdom Pseudomonadati; phylum Bacteroidota; class Flavobacteriia; order Flavobacteriales; family Flavobacteriaceae; genus Polaribacter; species Polaribacter sp. Asnod6-C07. The sequence continues at coordinate 2,296,869 of NZ_JBEFOF010000005.1, forward strand.
TTATGAGGTAAACCTAAAGCGTGACCAACTTCATGAGAAATTACCATACGCATCATTTCACCAATTTCTTCTGCAGGTGTATCTAAAGTTCTTGCAGAAGGATTTGCAGCACCAGTTTCTAATAAATATCTATTTCTATAAGAACGTAAATGATTGTGATACCAAATAATATCACTTTCAAGAATCTCTCCAGTTCTAGGATCAGAAACACTTGGTCCAGTAGCATTTCTAGTAGTACTTGCTACATATCTGATAGAAGAATAACGAACATCTTCCATACTAAACTCAGGATCTTCTTCTTTTGTAGGTGCATATTTTGCCATAATTGCATTTTTAAAACCAGCAGTTTCAAAAACTTTAGCCCAATCATCTACACCTTGTTTTATGTATTTTTTTAATTTATCTGGTGTACCAGGATCTAAATAATACACAATTGGTTTTATAGGTTCTACTAATTCACCACGATTGTAGGCATTAATATCTTTTGGTTCTAAACGCCATCTTCTTATATATCTTTTTTCATCTGCTTTTAAGGCTTCTGAGCTATAATCTACATTTCCAAGAGAGAAATAACCTACACGTTTATCATATAATCTAGGCATCATTTTATCTTCTGGTAACACAATCATAGATTGATTTACACGAATTGTAATGGTATTTGTTCTTGAATTACTTGGTGGTTCATCTGCATCAAAAGTAAAATCTTGTACTACTTCTATGTTATTTGGATAACTTTTTATAGAGTTGATAAAACTTCTAGATGCATCTAATCTTTTTACTTTATAAGTTCTTCTATAACGTGCAGGTAATGCTGTAATAGCTTTAATATCAGAAGTAAAAAATTTAGTAACATCAACCAATACAGCAGTTGAATCTGTATTTTGAGTTTTTATATCGAAAGCATAAATAATAGGTTCTAGGTTATTGACTTTTACAGATTTGTAAATTGGTAAAGAATCATTGGCAACTGCGTTGTAAGATTTTACTTTTAATAAAATTTTATCCTGAAATTTTTCCCAAACAACAACTTGGGTATTTATTTTAGAACCAGCATTTACGTAACCACCACCTAAACCTGCAGGAATTTCTTTAATTCTAGTTACAAGTAGCATTTCTTTGCCTAAATGCGATTCTGGTATTTCATAAATGAATTTGTTATTGGTGTTGTGTACTTTAAATAAGCCTTCATCTGATTTTGTTTTTGCTGTTACAAAATCTGAATATTTTGGACTTTTACTTTTTTTAAGTGTTGATTTTGTTGGTGTTTGTTCGGTTTTTTCTTTTTTTGATTTCTTTTTTTGTGCTTTTATTTCTGTCTGAAAAGCAAATACAGAGATCATTGAAAAGAGTAATAGTTTCTTCATGAGTTATGTTTATTGGGAATTGAAGCTTCTAAAGTAAGTAAAACTGAAAATAGAAACTCTTTAGATTTTGTTAAAATATTTATAATCTGATTTCTATTTGTTATTTATTTTATATTTTTTTATTAAATTTATTTTATATGTTAAGCAAAAAATGAAATTAAAAACAAAATTATACAAAGAACAATTACAAGAATGGCCAGAAAAAGGGTATCATATTATGGCTCAGTTTGATGAAGAAAAAGTAGTTGTTTATCAATCTTATAGACCAGAAATAGGGAATTTTGCATTTGAAAATCAGTATTTTGGTGGTGCTTTTAGCTTAAAAAGAATGACATGGATTAAACCTAATTTTCTTTGGATGATGTATAGAAATGGTTGGGGAACTAAAGTTGGACAAGAAATTATTTTGGCAATTCATTTAAAGAGAAGCGCTTTTGAACGATATTTGAATCAAGCAGTGTATTCTGGTTTTCAGAATGATATTTATAACGATATTGAAGAATGGAAAATTGCTGTTAAGAATTCTAATATTAGATTGCAATGGGATCCAGATCATGATCCTTATGGAGTTAAATTAGAAAGAAGAGCAATACAGATTGGTATAAGAAATAAAGAAATTGAACAATATGCAAAAGATGATATTTTAGAAATTGAAGATATTTCTGAATTTGTGAGCGCACAACATCAGTATGTAATTAATCAACAACTAGAAAAATTAATTGTTCCTGAAGAAAAACCTTTTATCCCAAGTAAAAAATCAACATTTAATCACTTAAAATTAACTGATTTTTAAATGATTATTAATACAAACTTTTAAATTTAGTTGGATTTTCTTCATGCATAATGGCATATACTTTTTCGAAAATATCTTCTACAGAAGGTTTAGAAAAATAATCGCCATCAGTACCATAAGCAGGCCTGTGTGGTTTAGAAGTTAGTGTAGATGGTTTGCTGTCTAAATATTGATACCCATCTTGGTTTTCTATAATTTCTTGTAAAATGTAAGCAGAAGCTCCACCAGGTACATCTTCATCAACAACTAATAACTTGTTGGTTTTTGTTAAGCTTTTTACGCAATCTTTGGTTAAATCGAAAGGCAATAAACTTTGAGCATCAATAACTTCAATATCAATACCAACTTGATTTAAATCTTTTGCAGCTTCAAGTACTAAACGTAGAGTAGAACCGTAAGAAACTACAGTTAAATCTTTACCTTCTTTAACAGTTTCTACGATACCTATTGGCGTTTTAAAATCGCCTAAATTAGTTGGTAATTCTTCTTTTAAACGATAGCCATTTAAACATTCTATTACCAAAGCAGGATCATCACCTTCTAAAAGTGTGTTGTAAAAACCTGCAGCTTTTGTCATATTTCTTGGTACTAAAACGTGTATACCTCTAATGTTATTTATAATTCCACCCATAGGCGAACCTGCGTGCCAAATACCTTCTAATCTATGACCACGAGTTCTTATAATTAAAGGTGCTTTTTGTTTTCCTAAAGTTCTGTATCTTAAAGTTGCTAAATCGTCACTCATAATTTGAAGAGCGTACAATAAATAATCTAAATATTGGATTTCTGCAATTGGTCTTAAGCCTCTCATGGCTAAACCAATTCCTTGACCTATTATAGTAGCTTCTCTAATTCCTGTATCAGAAATTCTGATGTTACCAAATTTTTCTTGTAAACCTTCTAGTCCTTGATTAACATCGCCAATAAAACCAGCATCTTCACCAAAAATTACCACATCTTTATGTTTGTTAAGAATGGCATCAAAATTATCTCTCATAATAATTCTGGCGTCAACTAAGTTTTTTTCTTGAGCATAAATAGGTGCTTTGTCTAAAACCTCTAAAGCACTTAAATCAGTTTCGCTTACTAAATGTGTAGAGTATTTTTGATAAGCATCTTTGAAAAATGATTTTATGTAAATCTGTATTGCGATTTTTTCAGCAGAATTTTCGTCTCTTAAATACCATAAACATTTTCTAACCGTAGATAAAACATCTTTTCTTGTTGGTTCTGATATTGCGTTTAAATCATTTTTATATTTATTGATAAAAGGTTTGTTAGAGCTTTTATTTGCAGCTTTTTCTAATAATTCAGAAGCGTCTAAACGTTCTGATTTTATTTCATTTAAATAAGCGTTCCATGCATTTCTTTTTGCATTGGTTACTTCTTTTTTAGCTTCTTTTTCTAAAATGATTAAATCAGTTTCATCTTCTACAAATCGTAAAACATCTCCAGTTTCTGTTTCTAATTCAAAATCTAAAATCCATTCACGTAGTTTTATGATACAATCATGGTTTTTTTCCCATTGTAAACGTTCTTTAGATTTGTATCTTTCATGAGATCCAGAAGTAGAATGGCCTTGTGGTTGTGTTAATTCTTTAACATGTATTAAAACTGGTACATGTTCTTCGCTAGCTAATTTTGCTGCTTTTTGATATACATCTACTAATTGAACATAATCCCAACCATTGATTACAAAAATTTCGTAACCTTTATTTTTTTTATCTCTTTGAAATCCTTTTAAAATTTCTGAGATACTTTCTTTTGTTGTTTGATGTTTTGCGTGTACAGAAATTCCGTATTCATCATCCCAAACACTCATTATCATTGGTACTTGTAGAACACCTGCAGCATTTATGGTTTCGAAAAATAAACCCTCACTTGTACTAGCATTACCAATTGTACCCCAAGCAACTTCATTTCCATTTATAGAAAAGTTGGTGTTGTTTTGTACACTTTTTTCGTTTCTATAAATTTTTGATGCTTGTGCTAAGCCTAATAAACGTGGCATTTGGCCAGCAGTAGGAGAGATGTCTGAACTAGAATTGTATTGTTTTGTTAAGTTTTTCCAGTTTCCATTATCGTGTAAACTGTGGGTTGCAAAATGGCCTCCCATTTGTCTTCCTGCAGACATTGGGTCTGCATTTATATCTGTGTGAGCATATAAACCAGCAAAAAATTGTTGTGGACTAAGCTCACCAAGAGCCATCATAAAAGTTTGATCTCTATAATAACCAGATCTAAAATCACCTTTTTTAAAGGCTTTAGCCATAGCTAATTGCGGTACTTCTTTTCCATCACCAAAAATACCAAACTTTGCTTTACCAGTAAGTACTTCACGTCTTCCTAATAAACTGCATTCTCTACTAATTCTTGCAATTTTGTAGTCTTTTAACACCTCTTTTTTAAATTCGTTAAAAGAAATTTCTTGAGTGTTTAAAGCTACTGGTTGTTGCAACATAGTTTTCTGAATTTTTATGGTGCAAAGATAGTTTTTTTAATTGATATTTAAAAATATCAAATTTAATTAAGAATATGATAATTAAACACTGTTTTACTTGTGTTTTGTTAATAAATATGCAATATATATGTTTTTGTTTGAATTTATATGAAAATACCTTTAAATATTGAGAATATTATGTGGTTTTTTAGGTTGAATTTTTATTTTTCCTTCAATGTTTTATTTATTACTGAACAATTAAAAAAGAGATATTATTTTCATAATATCTCTTTTTATTAGTTTTATTAATTATATATTATGGTAATCTGCTGCATAAATCACCTGGTGCTTCAAAATCATCTATAACTATATTGTCAGAATTAAAAGTATAATCATAGAAGTAAACTTCACCATTATAAATAGTACCATATTTTTGAGATACTCCAATTTTAGCACCATAAATAAATCCTCTTCCATTATAAATGTACCCTACAATTCTCCAGCTTGAGTATGTTCTTCCATAATATGTATAAGATTCTTGCCTCCATAAATATAAGAATGGATTTAAAATTTTATCACCACATCTAGCCTGAAACTGTATGTTTATATTTTTTACTAACGGGGTTGTTAAACTTGCTAAACTATTAGCATCAATTGTTACTATATTACTACTACAACCATCAAATTCTTCTGAGGTATATAATAATTTTCTGTTACTATCGTAATACCTGCCATAATATACTTTTATTTTTAAACTTTGATTAGGAGTGTTCTTATATCCATTTGCATTATCTCTAGTTTTAGAAACTTGAATGTCTCTTCTTGAAATTACTTGATTGTTTGATGCATATACAACTTCGTAAGATAACTGATAAAAATTATCGCTAAGGTTTGGTACTTGTGGAATTGATACTGTTAATTTTCTTCCATAATTACATACTCCCCAGTAATGGTAATCTAGATTATACCAAGATAAATGTGTTGTGGTAAATGTAATATTGTAATTACCATCTGAATTCATAGTTACAGTACCTGTTTTATGAAAACTCCACTCTCCTTCATCATTATAAGACCAAATTTTTATTTCATCCCCAACCTCAATGTTATTTCCAGTTTCTGGGTTAATATAATCATTAGGAATTTCCATACTTACACTAATAGGTTTAGAGAAGTTTTTTACTTCTTTATCACCAACAAACATATCTATAGAAGTAAATCCTGCAGTTAAAAAAGCACTATCTTCAATTTCATCTCCATTCTCATCTGTAACACTTAAAGGTTTTAAACCACCAGGAAAAGAAGCAATAGATTCTGGAGTATCTAAGCTAAAATGAGCTACTTCACTTTTAAGATTGTCACCTGTAATATCATTACCGTTAATATCTTGAAACACTGTACCAGCTTCTACTGTAATTTCTGTTTTAGTAGATGCTTTAGTTTTAGGTGTTATTATTGTGTAATTGTTGTCTATGGTGTTGTTTGATAGTGATTTATTGTTTTCAATAAAGTCAATACCTTGTACAGTGTTTAATTTGTTTACAATATTTATAGATTGTGTTACAAGAGTGTCATCTGGAAACATCTCTAAAGGAATTGTGGTTGTTAAATAATCTTCACCACTTACTCTAAGTAATACTTTTAAAGGTGTAGAAGAAGCTTTGTTTGGGTTTACTGCTAGTGCAATGTTTCCGTTAACAACTTTTAGTTTTGATATGTTTTCACCAGAATTTGTAACAAAATTATCAGAATCTGTACCTAATACTTCTACAGTTAATTTATTATTGCCATCTAATTTTTCAGGATTAACAATATCTTCTATAGTAATAATTGCTTCTTGTGTTAATATATTATTAGAGATTTCTATATCAAAATCTTCTGTAATTTCATCAATGCCTTTACAAGACATAATGATTGTAATTGATATTGCAATAAATGCAATGGCTGTTGTTAGTAATTTTCTTGTTTTCATAGTGTTTGTTTTTTAAAATTTGTATGCAATTCTTAGTTGTATTCTCGGAATAAATTTGAAATCTTCTAAAGATTTTTGTAGGTTTTCTTTTTGTGAAGCCGTATTTTCTAATAAGTTTGTTGCGTTAAGGTCTATTTCTGGAGATGAGGTTATGTAAGAGCCAAACTCAATACCAAACCCTAATCTATTTTTCGGAATTGCTCTACCAAAACCTATACCAACATAAGGGGCTATATCTGTCCATGTAACATCTGCTATAATTTGACCTGCATCTTCGTTAGTGATAATTACATCACCAAAAACAATCTCTTCATTATAAGTAGCAACAGCATTTAGGTTTACCTTATTTAATACACCTAATCCAGCTGTTAGTTTAAAAGAAGATTTTTTAAATGGCAAATATTCTATACCAATATCTACAATTGAAACATCTAGATTGGCTAAAATGTCTACGATATCAGATTTTATTTCTACATCTTCTATTTCGAAATCCTCTAGTTTGAAAAAGTGATAAGCTACTTTGGCATTAAGGTGAGGAGTTAATTTTCTTGCATATTCTACACCAAAACCTGGTAAGCCAGCAGAAATGGCTAATGCATTCTTTTTTTCAGGAACTTCTTCTTCTTCTTGCGAGTATGTATTTAAAGCAATAGCAGCAAAAAGAATACAGATAAAGTAATTTTTCATATTCATTTAGTTTTTTGTTTTTATTTTTGTAAAACTAAAGAACAGTGTTTACTTGTGAAATACCTATTGATAGGTATTTTTAAGTTTTGTTTATAAGAATCCTCTTTTAAAGAAATTGTAAATAGAACCTATATCTGCAGTTAAAGTAAATCTAATTTTTTCAGCATAAGCAGGTTGTGAAACTTCCCAGCCATTATTTGAATATAAAGGAAAGTAAATTTCAAAAATATGGTGTACAAAATTAAAACGTATTCCATTATTATATCCGAAGTAAAGTGGGTCATGCTTATTTTTTAAAAATGCTACATCATTATAAAATTCTACCCATCTCCATAAACCAAAACTAGAATTAAAAGCTAGCATATATTGGTTGGCAAATCTTGTTGGTAAAACCGATTTAAACCCCCCTTCTGCAATAATAAATTGCTGACTAAAAAAACCACTATTTTCTGAACGTCCTAAATAATTAAGTTGAAACAAATAGTCATTTGCTCTGTCTAAACCAAAGCTAAAATAATCTCCTTTAGTAGAGTTATTTAAAAATGTACCTGCAAATATTCTAAAATCTAATTGAGTGTTTGATGTTGATAAAGATCTATACCTAATATCCGCAGCAATTTTAGAAAAATTTTGAGCAACTTCAAAACTAAAGTTATATCTAAACTCTTTTATTATGTCTGGATTAACATAGTTGTAATTTACACTAAAAATACTGTAACTATCTTCATCTGTTCTAATAACATCTATGGGGATTTCTTTATCAATGTGTAGTAATTTTGCACCTATTGATTCATAAGTTGCATCTCTTAAATCTTTCCTTTTAAAAATTAAATTTACATAAGGTACAAACGATTTGTAAGCTAAATTTGGTGCGTAATCTGATGTTGAACCAGAGATACCATATAAAATTCTATAAATTTTAGTTTTTTCGAAATATTGACTGTACCTAACAGAAAATGAACCAACAACAGAATTACTCTTTGTTGCGTAAGAAGGTGATAATGAGAATTCTAGGTTTCTTTTGATTAATGGCTGGTTATTTAATTTTATACCTAAAATTAATCCATTATAAAAATTGTAACTAGCATTTGGTTGGTAGAATACTTGATTGTAATATGGGTCTTGAATATCTTTAAACAGGCTAAATTTTAAAGGCTTATTAAAAATTCTATCTTTTAAGCTTTTCCAATTGTCTAAAGTGTTTAATTCTGGGTATAAGTTTTCGTAATTTAGTGCAACTTTATTTATTCCTTCTTTAGGTAAATATACAGTTGCAGTATCATTAACATTTGTAACCCATTTTTTGTGTTTTATGTTTTTATCTTCTAAACCATACAGTAAAACAGGTGTTGTAATGTTTCTTTTATTTTTAATGGTTACAGCTACACTGTCTTCTCTTATAACAACTTTTTTTATAGTGTGATCTATTTTTTTATTTGTATTAATAAAATCATTAAAAAACCAATCTAAATTTTTATCTGTTTTAGAAGTTAGTGCATTTTTAAAGTCGTTACTTGTAATTATTTTTGTTTGATTGTTTTGATAACATTCTTTAATGGTTTTGTTTAAGATACTATCGCCTAAATACCCTTTTAAATATCTAAAAGCTAAGCCAGCTTTATATTTATTGGCTATTTTTCTGTTAAAATTAGATAGAGAATCTGAAGATGTTGTTAATGATTGGTCTAAAAACCTACGAGATATAAATTGATAAATTAAAGGATACTGATCGTTAAAATCTGATTTTGCAATGTAAAACCTTTTAAGAAACCAGGCATCAGAGAATTTACCTAAAAGTTTCTGATTTGGGTAAAACTCATCTATGTATTCCATCATTAAATAGTTCTGTAAACCATCTAAATACCAATTGTCTTTTCTTTTATTTAACAGTAATGTATTCTCAATAAATTTAATGCTTAGAGCTTTAAACATTGTAATTTCTGTTTTAAAATCCTCTGTAAAAGGGCGCAAGAAATTAGGTAGTTGAGTTAAGCCATAAACAGGGTCTTTACGTTGTGTAATTTTATCAACATAAATTTCTTTATGTGGGTATTTACCAAGAAACTTCTCTAAAAATTTAATGTTTTTATTCAAAAGTTTAGTAGCTATTTGGTAATCTATTTCTTCATTAAAAACATCAGTATAAACTGCAATTTTATTGGTTTTGTAAGTTTTTAGTTGATGTTCTTTGTTGATGCCTAAAATTATATCTGTTTTCTTTTTACCAACTAAATAATAGTTAGTTGTATTTTCTTTTTTTGTAACATATTGATATAAATTACTTTCTAAAACATAATCTTCTGGTATGTTTATACTAATTTTAAAATCAGTGGCTTTTTCATATAAATCATTTATGTTTAAATTGCTCATTAATTCCCAGCCATTGTTGTAAACAGCTGGTGTTATGTACCAAAAACGTAAATGATAACCATCTTCTGTTTTGCCATAACCAGTAAATGAAGCATTAGGTATTTTTATTGAATAGGTTATGTTTATCTTAACTGTATCGTTTTTTGCTAATTTTTTTTGAAGTTCTACTTTTAAAATATCAGCCTGGTCTTTAAGCTCGTAAAAGGTAGTTGAATCGAAATTTACAGTTAGGTTTCTAATTGATGTGCTACCTAAATCTTCTTTATCAGCAAAATATAAATCTTTTCTAAAATCTTTAATAAACCTTTTAGATAATGGTGTTTTACGATCTCTAAAACTATTTGCCCAATTGTGTAAATAAATGTTGCTTAAAATTGAATCTGTAGTATTTATAAAAACAATTTCTTGATTTACCAACAACTCATTTTTATCAGTATCTAAGGTAGCTTTTATGTCTATAGAATTTTCTTGAGCGTAAGAAAATGCATAACAAAAACTACAAATAATAAATAATCTTAGATACTTTTTCAAATTAATTTTTTACAAATTTAAGGGTTTTATACGCATCAGTCTTTAAGTAGTAAATTCCCTTAGAAAAATGACGTATATCTATTGTTAATTCTTGTTGATTAATGTTTTTAGTTTGATACATTATTTGCCCAAGCTGATTGTAAATAATAATTGAATTTACATTTTCTTTTAAAGCCAAGGTTATCTCGTTTTTAACAATATTAGTGTTTATAAACGAAACTGGTAAAATGTTTGGAATTAATAATACATTTTCTGATGTTTCAACTTCCATTACAATAGGTAGGTGGTCGCTAAAATTGTATAATGCATTTCTTAATTCTTGCGTAAAAGCACCTGTGCAATTCGTATTACTAACATAAGAATTATAACAGTTTCCATTATTACCAATTGTCTTATAACTGTTATCTACATAATACAAATCAGAACTTGTAGTCAAATTTTTAGACATCATTATAAAATCAAAACGATCATCCATTCCACCTCCAGCACCATCTCCATTTAATTGATAGTTTCTTGTGGCTTGCGAATGTACATCAGCAAAAGAACTATTATTCCAAAAATATGTTGAGTTATAATCATCATCAAAATAATCTTTATCATCATTAGGGAATTCTGGGCAGAGTCTATTTATTGGGTCTACAATTTGTATTGAATTATACTCATCTATCAAAGCTGTAAAACCTTCTTCGTTACTTGTATAAAAATTAAAATCGCCAGCAAAAAGAACAAAACTGTTAGGGTCTAATTGATCTAAATAAGTTGTGAATTCTCTAATAGAACTTAATCGTTTTTGTCTGTTTGTATAACCACTTGATGCTTTTAAATGTGTAACAAAAACCTCTATGTTTATTGGTGTTGTTTCAGAGTTTTCTGTGTTTAATTTAAAAGTGTAATGGTTTATATCTCTAGTAGTTGTAGGTACAATAGTACTTTTTTCTAAAGTTAATTTATCTGAATTAAAATATACCATTTGCAACAAACCTGTAGCAGGAGAGTTACTGTAGTTAAAATCGGCTTTTTTAAATTTACTATTATAAGTTAAAACTGCATTATTAAATAAATAATTAGATGCAGTTTCATTTTTAAGTTCACAAACCATAAATAAATCTGGTTGTATATCTTCTAAAATAGTCTTTAAATATGGTGTTCTATTTTGACTATTAAAATCAGAATTGTAATTTAATAAATTGTAAAACATTGTTTTTACTGTAGTTTGGCTGTTTATTGAAAAGCCATAAAATAAAAGCAAAAAGAGGATGTTTTTTTTAATCATTAAAAGTTCGGTTTTAATTTATACTTAGCGTAAAATTTATTAAAATGTTCTACAGCTTCATCTGCAGTATCTACAACTCTAAACAGATTTAAATCATCTTCGCTAATATTACCTTCTGCAATTAATGTGTTTTTTATCCAATCTAATAAACCAGCCCAAAACTTTTTACCAACTAAAACAATTGGAAAACGACCAATTTTTTTTGTCTGAATTAAAGTAATCGCTTCAAAAAGTTCATCCATAGTACCAAAACCACCAGGCATTACTACAAAACCTTGAGAGTATTTTACAAACATTACTTTTCTAACAAAAAAGTAATCGAAATCTAAACTTTTTCCTGGGTCAATCCAAGGGTTATCATGTTGTTCAAATGGTAATTCTATATTTAAACCAACAGAAAGGCCTTTTCCTCTATTTGCACCTTTATTACCAGCTTCCATAATTCCTGGGCCACCACCAGTTATTACTCCAAAACCATTTTGTGTTAATTTAAAAGCAACTTCTTCTGCTAATTTATAGTAAGGATGATCTGGTTTTGTACGTGCAGAACCAAATATAGATACACAAGGTCCTATTTTACTTAAACGTTCGTAACCTTCTACAAATTCTGCCATTATTTTAAAAATAGCCCAAGAATCGTTTGTTTTTATTTCGTTCCAAGTTTTTGGTTGAAATTTTTCTTTTATTTTTCTGTCTTCGTTAATCATCTCTAAATATTTTTATCAATTTGTAATTAGGCTAATTCCTTTTTCAAAAATTTAGCTGTATAACTTGTTTTGTGTTTTGCTACTTGTTCTGGGGTACCAGTTGTTAAAATTTTTCCACCTTTTTTTCCACCTTCCATACCAACATCAATAATATAATCTGCCAATTTAATTACATCTAAATTATGTTCTATAATTAAAACTGTATTTCCTTTATCTGCTAGTTTATTTAGCACTTCCATTAATACTCTAATATCTTCGAAATGTAAACCTGTAGTAGGTTCGTCTAAAATATAAAAAGTATTTCCTGTATCTCTTTTAGATAATTCTGATGCTAATTTAATTCGTTGAGCTTCACCACCAGAAAGTGTTGTTGATTGTTGCCCAAGTGTAATATAACCCAAACCTACATCTTTAATTGTTTTTAGTTTTCTATGGATTTTAGGTATGTTCTCAAAAAAATCAGTGGCATCTTCAATTGTCATATCTAACACATCAGAAATAGATTTTCCTTTGTATCTAATTTCTAAAGTTTCTCTGTTAAAACGTTTTCCTTGACAGGTTTCACATTCTACTTGTACATCAGGTAAAAAGTTCATTTCAATTACACGAACACCTCCTCCTTGACAAGTTTCACAACGACCACCTTTTACATTAAAAGAAAAACGGCCAGGTTTATAACCACGAATTGCAGCTTCTGGAGTTTTTGCAAATAAACTTCTAATTTCATCAAAAGTCTTGGTGTAGGTTGCTGGGTTAGATCTTGGTGTTCTTCCTATTGGAGATTGATCTATATCTATAACTTTATCAACATTTTCTAAACCTTCAATTTTCTTATAAGGTTTTGGCTTTTTTACACCTCTATAAATATGAGCGTTTAAAATTGGGTAAAGTGTTTCGTTAATTAATGTCGATTTTCCACTACCAGAAACTCCTGTAACACAAATCATTTGGCCAAGAGGAAAATTAACAGAAACATTTTTAAGATTATTACCAGAAGCACCTTTTAGTGTTATGGTTTTTCCATTGCCTTCTCTGCGTTTTTTAGGAACTTCAATTTTTTTTCTACCTGTTAAATAATCAGTAGTTAAAGTTTTGTTTTTTATAATCTCATTATAAGTACCAATACTTACAATTTCTCCTCCATGTTTTCCTGCTCCAGGGCCAATATCTAAAACATAATCTGCTTTTTTCATCATATCTTCATCGTGTTCAACGACTAAAACAGAATTACCAACATCTCTTAATTTTATTAATGAATCTATTAATTTTTGATTATCTCTTTGATGTAAGCCAATACTTGGTTCATCTAAAATATATAAAACACCTACTAATTGTGAACCAATTTGAGTTGCTAAACGAATTCTTTGAGCTTCTCCACCAGAAAGTGATTTAGAGGTTCTGTCTAAAGTTAAATAATCTAAACCAACATCTAATAAAAACTGAATACGAGTTCTTATTTCTTTTAATATTTCTGATGCAATTGTAAGTTGTTTATCTGATAAGTTTTTTTCGATTGTAGAAAACCAAGAAGCTAATTCAGTTACATCCATTTGTGCTAAATCACTTATATTTTTATCAGTAATTTTAAAATGTAGCGCTTCTTTTTTTAATCTTTTTCCACTACAAACAGAGCAAGTAACTTCATCCATAAAACCTTTTGCCCAACGTTTTATGCTTGTGCTTTCTGCATTTTTATATTGGTTTTCTATAAAAGCAACAATACCTTCAAAATCAATTTTGTAATTTCTAGTTACACCAACAGTTTTAGATTCAATTTTAAATGTTTCATTACCACCATTTAAAATAATTTCTAAAGCTTCTTTGGGTATATCTTTAATAGCATCTGTTAATTTAAATTGATAACGTTCTGCTATATTCTGAATTTGTTTAAAAATCCAACTACTTTTTTGTTCACCTAAAGGTGCAATACCTCCATTTTTTATAGAAATTGTATCATCAGGAATCACTTTTTTTAAGTTAATTTCTTGAGTAATACCTAAACCATTACATTTATTACAAGCTCCTTTAGGTGAGTTAAAAGAAAAAGTGTTTGGCTCAGGATTTGGATATGCAATTCCTGTTGTTGCACACATTAATTCTCTACTAAAATAACGAGGATTATTGTCATCAATATCAATAACCATCATTATATTATTACCAGAATATAATGCTGTTTTTATAGTTTCGTCTAATCTTTTTTCTGATGATTTATTTACCAAAAGGCGATCGATTACAACTTCAATATCATGCGTTTTATACCTGTCTAAACGCATTCCTTTTTCTATTTCTCTTATTTCTCCATCAACCCTTACTCTAACAAAACCTTGTTTAGAAATTTGTTCGAATAATTCTCTATAATGTCCTTTTCTAGATTTAATTAAAGGCGCTAAAACTGCAACTTTTTTATTGTCAAAATCTTTTAGAATTAGCTCTTTTATTTGTTCATCAGAATAGCTTACCATTTTTTCGCCAGTATTGTAAGAGTAAGCATCAGCAGCTCTTGCAAATAATAATCTTAAAAAATCGTAAATTTCTGTAATTGTACCTACTGTAGAACGTGGACTTTTATTAGTAGTTTTTTGTTCTATAGAAATTACAGGAGATAAACCATCAATTTTATCTACATCAGGTCTTTCTAAGCCACCTAAAAATTGTCTGGCATAAGCAGAAAAAGTTTCTATATAGCGTCTTTGGCCTTCAGCATAAATAGTGTCGAAGGCTAATGAAGATTTTCCACTACCACTTAAACCAGTAATTACAACTAGTTTTTCTCGCGGAATTTTTACATCTATATTTTTTAAATTATGGGCTCTTGCTCCATAAACTTCAATATATTCTTGGTCTTTCAAAAAAATGGAATTTTTGCAAAGATGCAAAGTTAATCAATCTGTATTACTTTTTTATTAAAAAGCAACTATTGCCTAAATTAGAATTAATATATTTTCAAATTCATAGTTTAAATCACTTTTCTTAACGAATTCTAATTTTTAATATTAAATTTTTATCAAACTTAATTTTAGTGATTTTAAGATAAATCATCTCAATATACTATCTTGCATTTAAATGTTTAATAATAAATTGTATGCATTCAATTCGTCATTTTTTTGAAAGACATGGTTTTGGGGTTTTTTCTAGGCTAGCAGATAGATTAGGTATTAGAGCCAAAAATGTACGTATATACTTTGTTTATGTAACTTTTTTTACTGTTGGTTTATCTTTTGGGTTGTATTTAACTTTAGCATTTTTGATGAAGCTAAAAGATTTAGTTTATACAAAAAGAACTTCGGTTTTTGATTTATAATTTATGGGATTTTTAGCATCTAAGATTTATAAGATACTGTTTTTAGTAGTTTCAATTTTAACTGTTGGAACTGTTGGTTACATGCTTTTATCTCATTATTCTTTTGTTGATGCACTTTATATGACTGTTATTACTGTAACAACAGTAGGTTTTGGTGAGGTGCAACCTTTTACACCAGAAGATAAGATTTTTACAATTTTTTTAATTTTAACAAGTATTACTATTTTTGGTTATGCAGTTTCAGCATTTTCAGAATATTTAGTTAGCGGACAATTTTTTGAACATTTTAAACATAGAAGGGTGGAAAAACAAATAGCACATTTAGAAGGGCATACAATTGTTTGTGGTTATGGTAGAAATGGAAAACAAGCAATTGTAAAATTGCAAAATTATCGTAAAGACTTTGTTGTTGTAGAAAGAGATAAAGAAATGATTGCTTTATTAGATGAGCAAGGTTTGTTAAATATTCATGGTGATGCAACTATGGATGAAACTTTAATAAATGCTGGTATACATAAAGCTACAGCATTAATTGCAGCATTACCATCTGATGCTAATAATCTTTTTATTGTTTTAACAGCCAGTCAACTAAATAAAAAATGTAGAATAATTAGTAGAGCTTCTGATGAAAGTTCTTACAGTAAATTAAAAATTGCTGGGGCAGACAACGTAATTATGCCAGATAAATTAGGTGGTAATCACATGGCTTCTTTAGTAACAACTCCAGATGTTATAGAATTTGTAGATCGATTAACAATAGAAGGTGAAACAACTGCAAATTTAGAAGAGATTGATGTAGATGAATTGCCAATAAAATATATAGGCAAAACTATTTTAGATTTAGATTTAAGAAAAAAAACAGGTTGTACAGTTATAGGTTTTAGAAACCCTGATAAAGATTATATAATAAACCCAGATGCTGGTTCAGTTTTAATAAATGGTTCTCACTTAATTGTTTTAGGTAGGCCAGAACAAATAACAAAACTCAGACAGTTATTTTAAAATGAATAAAGTTATTATTACAGGTAGTAATGGATTGTTGGGTCAGTCTTTACTAAAATTATTACTACAGGATAAAGAAAATTACGAAGTTTTTGGATTTTCGAAAGGTAAAAATAGAAGTGGAAGAGAAGATTTTACTTATGTTTCTATTGATATTACAAACAAAGAAAACCTAAAAAATACTATAATAGAAATTAAACCTGATTTTATAATAAATACAGCTGCAATGACACAAGTTGATGCTTGTGAAAATGATAAAAAAGCTTGCGATCTATTAAATATTACTGTTGTAAAATGGTTAACTGAGGTTTCAATAAAAATAAATGCACATTTAATTCATCTTTCTACTGATTTTATTTTTGATGGTAAAAAAGGATATTACAAAGAAACAGATACGCCAAACCCATTAAGTTATTATGGTTTGTCAAAATTAAAATCAGAAGAAGTATTATTAGATTCAAATATCAATTATACAATTCTAAGAACCATTTTAGTTTACGGAAAAGTATTTGACATGAGTAGAAGCAATATTGTACTTTGGGTAATAAGTATGCTAAAACAAGGTAAAGAAATTACAATTGTAGATGATCAATTTAGAATGCCAACCTATGTAGATGATTTAGCCTTAGCTTGTAAAATTTCTATGGATAAAAAAGCGAAAGGTATTTTTCATATTTCATCAAACAAATTATTAAGTGTTTTTGAGATTGCACAACAAATTGCTGAGGTTTTTAATCTAGATAAAAGTTTAATAAAACCTATAACTACATTAACCTTAAATCAAACAGCACCAAGACCAGCAAAAACAGGTTTCGATTTGTCAAAAACAAATAAAGGGTTAGAGTTTTATCCAAAATCATTTAAAGAAGATTTGCACAGATTTAAAGAAAAGTTAATGTAAAAATGACATTTAACATTCAAAAATTGTTAAAACTTCATTTTTTTTATGATATTGCACATCAGTAAATTTAAAACTAACAATACGAATATTATGAAGAAAAAACTTCTTTCTTTGTTGCTTTTAGCAGCACCAATATTAACTTTTGCCCAAGAAAAAGGACTAGACCAACAAATAGACGAAGCATTTGGTAATGCAACTGGTTGGTTTGTAGATTTTATTTTTTATCAAATTCCTTTTACAGATACAGTAAGTATCTATTGGGTTCTATTCCCATTAATCTTAGGAGCAACTTATTTTACTTTCTATTTCAATTTTATCAACTTTAAAGGTTTTATTACATCAATAAATATTGTTAGAGGTAAATACGATAGTTTAGAAGATAGAGAAGATCATAAAGTAGAAATTGCTAAATCAGAATTTACTGACGAAGAAGATAATCCAGATACTATTAGAGTAGAAGGTCATAGTGGAGAGGTTTCTCACTTCCAAGCATTAACAGCAGCACTTTCTGCAACTGTAGGTTTAGGTAATATAGCAGGTGTAGCAATTGCAGTTTCAATTGGTGGTGCAGGTGCTACTTTTTGGATGATTGTTGCAGGTTTTTTAGGAATGGCATCAAAATTTGTGGAGTGTACTTTAGGTGTAAAATATAGAGATATTGAAGCTGATGGAACTGTGTATGGGGGTCCAATGTATTATTTAACAAAAGGTTTAAAAAATAAAACATTAGGTAAAGTTTTAGCAGTGTTTTTTGCGATTTTTGTAATTGGAGGTTCATTTGGTGGTGGAAACATGTTTCAAGTAAATCAAGCTTTTCAATTAGTAGAAAATATTACAGGAGGTTCAGAATCTTTTATTCATGGTAAAGGTTGGTTATTTGGTTTAGTAATGGCAATTCTTGTAGGTATTGTAATTATTGGAGGAATCAAAAAAATAGCGAAAGTAACAGATAAGATAGTGCCTTTTATGGTGGCTATTTATGTTGCAGCTTCTTTATTTGTAATTTTTGCAAATTTCAGTATGGTTGGTGATGCGTTTTCTCAAATCTTTACAGGGGCATTTAGTCCAGAAGGAATTGCAGGTGGTGCAGTAGGAGTTTTAGTACAAGGATTTAGAAGAGCAGCTTTCTCTAACGAAGCAGGTATTGGTTCTGCTTCTATTGCACATTCTGCAGTAAAAACAAAATATGCAGCAAGTGAAGGTATGGTTGCATTATTAGAACCTTTTATAGATACAGTTGTGGTTTGTACAATGACAGCTTTAGTATTAATTATTACTGGTAATGTAGCTGCAGAAAATGCTTCTTTAAATGATGCACAAGCAATTTTATTAACCTCTGGTGCATTTGAATCTGCAATTTCTTGGTTTCCTTATGTATTAACAGTAGCAGTTGTTTTATTTGCGTTTAGCTCAATGATTTCTTGGTCTTATTATGGTTTTCAAGGTTGGGTATTTTTATTCGGTAGATCTAAAAAAATGGAATATACTTATAAAGTAATCTTTTGTGTGTTTGTTGTAATTGGTGCAGCAGCAAGTTTAGGTTCTGTAATTGGTTTTTCTGATGCAATGGTTTTTGCAATGATGGTGCCAAATATGATAGGTTTAATTCTATTGGCTCCTAAAGTTAAAGCTGAGTTAACAAAATATATGGATGCTATAAAAAGTACTAAAGCATAAAATATAAAAATGAAAATTTTAAAATCCCATTTCTGGTATAACAAAAGCGAAAGAAATGGGATTTTTTTATTGGCAATATTTATCATTATTCTTCAAATATTTATTTTTTCTGATGTTCTTTTTGATGATGATAAAATAGATACAAATCAACCAAATTTACTCGCTTTTCAAAATCAAATAGATAGTTTAAAATTAGTTGAAATAGAAAACAGAAAGCCTAAAATTTATCCTTTTAACCCAAATTACATTACAGATTATAAAGGCGAACAATTAGGGATGTCTTTAAAAGAAATTGATCGATTATTATCTTTCAGAAAAACAAATAAATTTGTGAATTCTAAAGAAGAATTTCAAAAAGTAACGAAGGTTTCAGATTCTTTACTGGCAAAAATATCTCCTTATTTTAAATTTCCAGATTGGGTTGTAGAAAGAAATAAGAAAAATCAGAATTCTACTTCAAATACCCATTCTAAAACTTTCGATAATTCTAACAAGAAGTACAATTATAAGAAGAAAGTAGTATCAACCACAGACATCAACAAAGCAACAGCAGAAGATTTTATAACTATAAACGGAATTGGTGCCGCTTTTTCTGAAAGAATTATTAAGTATCGTTCTAAATTGCAAGGATTTTCTTTGGATGCTCAATTGTACGAGGTATGGGGTTTAGAAAAAGAAGTTGCAGATAAAGTGCTTTCGGTTTTTAAAATTGTAGATAAACCAATCATTAAGAAAGTGAATGTAAATACTGTGGAATTCAAACAATTATTAAAAAATCCTTACATAGATTACGAGTTGTGTAAAAAGATTTTTAATTATAGAGATGAGGTTGCTGAGTTCCAAGATATATCAGAATTAAAAAATATCAAGGGTTTTCCTTTAGATTTGTATGATAGAATAACCTTATATTTGTTGGCTGAATAAATAAAAATATCCTGCCTAATGAACAGTATGTATTTTACTGAAGAACACCAAGCTTTTCGTGCTAGTTTTAAAGAGTTTTTACAGAAAGAAGTTGTACCTCATATAGATAAATGGGAAAAAACTGGAACTATAGATCGTTTCATCTGGAAAAAGTTTGGAGAAATGGGGTATTTCGGTTTATCAACTCCAGCTGAGTATGGAGGTTTAGATTTAGATTTGTTCTATACAGTTGTTTTTTTAGAAGAAATGCAAAAAATTAATTCTTGCGGATTTGCAGCAGCAATGTGGGCGCACGAATATTTAGCAATGACACATTTAAATAAAGAAGGTAACGATTCTCAAAAGAAAAAATATTTAGAACCAAGTGTTCATGGAGATATGATTGGTTGTTTGTGCATCACAGAGCCTTTTGGTGGTTCAGATGTTGCAGGTATGCGTTCTACAGCAATCAAAAAAGGAGATAAGTATGTTTTAAATGGTTCTAAAACATTTATTACAAATGGTGTGCTATCAGATTATTTAATTGTTGCAGCAAAAACAGATCCATCAGATAAATACAAAGGTATTAGTCTTTTTATTGTTGATAGAAGCTCAAAAGGATTGTCTGCAACAATGCTAGATAAGTTAGGTTGGAAAGCCTCAGATACAGGAGAAATTGCCTTTGATAATGTAGAGATTCCTGCAGAAAATTTATTAGGAGAAGAGGGCAAAGGTTTTCCTTATATCATGCAACATTTTGCTTTAGAAAGATTACTAATGGGTGTAAATGCGCACGCAAGAGCAGAATATGCAGTAGATTATGCACTTAAATATATGGAAGAAAGAATTGCCTTTGGCAAATCTTTAGATAGCTTTCAGGTCTTAAGACATAAAATTGCAGAAATGGCAAGTAGAGTGGACATGTGTAGAGAATACAACTATTCAATTACTAAAAGATTAGATAATGGGCAATATGTAGTAAAAGAAGCAAGTATGTCTAAATTGTTATCAACTAAAATGGCAGACGAAGTAATTTACGATGCACTTCAACTTTTAGGAGGTTATGGTTATATGGAAGATTATCCTATGGCACGATTGTTAAGAGACAGTAGGTTAGGTCCAATAGGAGGAGGTACTTCAGAAATCTTAAAAGAGATTATCGCAAAAATGGTAATTGATGGTAAAGAATACAAACCAGCTACGTAATTTTTTAAATTAGTTTTTTTGTCAAAATAATACTAAGATTATCGCAAAAAAAGAACTGTTTAATAAGAAAGAATACAAATTGTGTAATTTTTTATTTTTGCTAACTGCTAACTGCTAACTGCTAACTGCTAACTGCTAACTGCTAACTGCTAACTGCTAACTGCTAACTGCTAACTATTATTCTGGGCGTTACCTAAAGGTCGGGCTTTCACTACTCGCTTTTTTCGTACCTCAAAAGAGCTCAAACAGGTCGTTCAATCCCTAACGCAAAAAGTTACTTCAAAAAATTAATTGAAATAAAAAATTGTAATTAATAATTAATAATTACATTTGCAGTCCAAAAATTATAAATCAGCAGTTTAACTGTTTTTTAAAATATATAAGATACTTATGAAGGGAGGTGCCAACCAATGTTAATTATACCTGTAAAAGAAGGAGAGAATATAGATAGAGCTTTAAAACGTTACAAACGAAAGTTTGACAGAACAAAGACTATGAAAAACTTACGTAACAGAAAAAACTTTACAAAGCCATCTGTTGCTAAAAGAGCTCAAAGAATAAAAGCTTCATACGTACAAAGATTAAGAACGCAAGAAGAAGTAGGTTAGTGAAACTCTAATTTCTCTTTTGGGAAATTAGTAAGTTTATTTAATCCTGATTTTAGATCAGACTTTTATAACCGAAAAGCAAAATACAAACTCGTATCAAATAATTTTGATACGAGTTTTTTTATGGGTAATTTTTTGTAATTTTACAAAAGACCTCAAGTCTTTTAATTAATAATGTAATATTTTAAGAAAACTAGAAATTTTGTTTTTCGTAAAATAAAGACTGGTATTTTTTAAATTAAATCAAATAACTCGTAAATTATTATCAACAAATGATAGATTCTTTTTTAGAATATTTATCGCTAGAAAAAAAATATGCTCTAAATACGGTTACAGCATATGAAAACGATTTAATTTCATTTAGAGATTTCTTAGCAACTGAATTCAATCAAGAGAATTTATCAGAAGTACATTACAATCAAATTAGAACTTGGATTGTTTCTTTGGTCGATTTAAAAATTTCCAGTCGTTCAATTAATAGAAAGGTGAGTTCTTTAAAGTCTTTTTATAAGTATCTTCAGAAAACGCATCAGATTGAAATTAATCCACTTTCAAAACACAAAGCTTTAAAAGTTGAAAAAAAGATTCAAGTACCTTTTAATACAAAAGAAATAAGTGAAGTTATAAATTTAGTTTCACATCAAAGCGATTTTACTTCTATGCGAAATAAATTAATTATTGAACTTTTTTATTCCACAGGAATTAGAAGAATAGAGCTTATAAACATAAAAGAAGGAGATGTTAGTTTGTCAGATAGCACAATAAAAGTTCTCGGAAAAAGAAATAAAGAAAGGTATATTCCTTTGTTAAAATCTGTAAGTCAAACATTAAAGCAATATTTAGAATTAAAACAAGAATTCTCTATAGGTTTAGAAGAGCTTTTTATCACAGAAAAAGGAAATAAAATCTATGAAAATCTTGTTTACAGAATAATAAATTCTTACTTTAGTAGAGTCTCTTCTAAAGAGAAAAAGAGCCCTCACATTTTAAGACATTCCTTTGCGACACATCTTTTAAATGAAGGGGCAGATTTAAATTCAGTTAAAGAGTTGCTAGGGCATTCATCTTTAGCTTCAACACAAGTCTATACTCATAATAGTTTAGAGGCAATTAAAAGAGTGTATAATCAAGCTCACCCTAGGAGCAATAAAAAGAACAATGAAGTATGAAAGTATTCACCCAATCCGTTAATTTTAATGCAGACAAAGAATTAATTAAATTCGTAGACGAGAAAGTATCAACTTTAAATAGGTTTCATGACAAGATAGTTGACGCTGAAGTTTTTTTAAAAGTTCAAAATACTAGTGATAAAGAAAATAAAATTACAGAAGTAAAAATTAATATTCCTGGTAGTGAGTTGATTATAAAAAGAGAAACTAAAACTTTTGAAGAAGGTATTAATGCAGCAGTAGATAACTTAAAAAGACAATTAAAAAGGTCAAAAGAAAAGCATAGAGATTCATTGATTTCTTAAATTTCAAAAAAAATAAAAAAAAGATTAAAAAAAAGTTTTTAAATGTAAAAAAACTTTATACATTTGCAATCCGTTAGAAATAGCGGGTTGTTTTTTGTGCAACAAAAGCCGATGTAGCTCAGCTGGCTAGAGCAGCTGATTTGTAATCAGCAGGTCGTGGGTTCGAGTCCCTCCATCGGCTCAAAAACAATAAGTTCATTAAAATAGTAAATTGAAGGGGAGATACTCAAGCGGCCAACGAGGACGGACTGTAACTCCGTTGACTACGTCTTCGCAGGTTCGAATCCTGCTCTCCCCACAAATTTACATTTTGCGAAAGTAGCTCAGTTGGTAGAGCGTCAGCCTTCCAAGCTGAATGTCGCCGGTTCGAACCCGGTCTTTCGCTCAAAAAAAATCAACAAAGCCGGTGTAGCTCAGTTGGTAGAGCGCATCCTTGGTAGGGATGAGGTCACGGGTTCAAATCCCGTCATTGGCTCATTTTTAAAAAGTATTATTAGACACTAAATATATTTAAACTAAGAATTAAAATCAATAATTATGGCAAAAGGAACTTTTGACCGTTCGAAACCTCACTTAAATATTGGTACAATCGGACACGTAGATCACGGTAAAACAACTTTAACTGCGGCTATTACTAAAGTATTAGCTGATGCAGGATTCTCTGAAGCTAGATCTTTTGATCAGATTGATAATGCACCAGAAGAAAAAGAAAGAGGTATTACAATTAATACTTCTCATGTAGAGTATCAAACTGCTAATCGTCACTATGCACACGTTGACTGTCCAGGTCACGCGGATTATGTAAAGAATATGGTTACAGGAGCTGCTCAAATGGATGGAGCTATTTTAGTGGTTGCTGCTACAGATGGTCCAATGCCTCAAACTAGAGAGCATATCTTATTAGGTCGTCAGGTAGGTATTCCACGTATCGTTGTTTTCTTAAACAAAGTTGATATGGTGGATGATGAAGAGCTTTTGGAATTAGTTGATATGGAGGTTAGAGAATTATTATCTTTCTATGAGTATGATGGAGATAATGGTCCTGTTGTTTCTGGTTCTGCTTTAGGAGCTTTAAATGGAGAGCAAAAATGGGTTGATACTGTGTTGGAATTAATGGCGCAAGTAGATGCTTGGATTGAAGAACCTTTAAGAGAGGTTGATAAAGATTTCTTAATGCCTGTTGAGGATGTATTCTCAATTACTGGTCGTGGAACTGTGGCTACAGGTCGTATCGAAACAGGTATTGCTAATACAGGAGATGTTGTTGATATTATTGGTATGGGAGCTGAGAAAATGTCTTCTACTATTACCGGTATTGAAATGTTCCGTCAAATCTTAGATAGGGGTGAAGCTGGAGATAATGCTGGTATCTTATTAAGAGGTATTGCAAAAGAAGATATTAAAAGAGGTATGGTAATCTGTAAGCCAGGTTCTGTAACTCCTCACGCTAAGTTTAAAGCAGAGGTTTATGTTCTTAAGAAAGAAGAAGGTGGGCGTCACACTCCATTCCATAATAACTATCGTCCACAGTTTTATGTAAGAACTACGGATGTTACAGGTACAATTAATTTACCTTCAGGTGTAGAAATGGTTATGCCAGGAGATAACTTAACTATTACAGTAGACTTAATTCAGCCAATCGCATTAAATGTTGGTTTACGTTTTGCAATCCGTGAAGGAGGTAGAACAGTAGGTGCTGGTCAAGTTACTGAATTATTAGACTAATATTGTTTTAGTTTACTAATTTATAAATTTAAAGGGTGTCCCATTTTAATGGGATGCCTTTATGAATAAATAATAGAGACGGGTTTAGCTCAGTTGGTAGAGCACTGGTCTCCAAAACCAGGTGTCGGGGGTTCGAGTCCCTCAATCCGTGCAAAACAAAATAAGTAAGATGAACTTTATACAATATATCAAAGATTCTTTTGACGAATTAAGTAACCATATGACTTGGATATCTAAAGAAGATGCCCAAAAAACTACTGTTACTGTAGCTGTTTTTACAATTGTATTCGCATTAGCAGTTGCTGGTATAGATTATGTTTTTCAAACTGGATTAGATAACTTTTTCAAATTATTTTAAGAAATAAATTATGGCTGATTCAGTGATGAAATGGTATGTTGTTAGAGCCATTGGAGGACAAGAGAATAAAGTTAAAAATTATATTGAAACAGAAATTTCTAGAGTAGGTTTATCTGATTATGTAAATCAGGTTATTGTTCCTACAGAAAAAGTTGTTCAAATAAGAAACGGAAAAAAAGTTAATAGAGAAAGAGTTTATTTTCCGGGATATATAATGGTAGAGGCTAATCTATCTGGTGAGGTTCCTCACGTTATCAAAGCAATTACTGGTGTTATTGGGTTTTTAGGTGAAACAAAAGGTGGTGAGCCTGTGCCTATGAGAAAGTCTGAAGTAAACAGAATGCTAGGTAAGGTTGATGAACTTTCTGTTCAAGATGAAAATATTGCAATTCCTTATAACCAAGGAGAAACAGTAAAAGTTGTAGATGGTCCTTTTAATGGGTTTGACGGAACTATAGAAAAAGTAAACGAAGAAAAGCGTAAACTTGAAGTAATGGTGAAAATATTCGGAAGAAAAACACCATTAGAATTAAGTTATATGCAAGTAGAAAAGATATAATTGTTACACAAATATATAGATTTATTTTTTGGCTTCCAACTTAAAATAAATCATTAAACATTTTTAAAATGGCAAAAGAAGTTAGTAAAGTAGTTAAGTTACAAGTAAGGGGAGGCGCAGCGAATCCATCGCCGCCGGTTGGACCCGCTTTAGGAGCTGCTGGTGTTAACATTATGGAGTTCTGTAAACAGTTTAATGCAAGAACGCAAGACAAACAAGGTAAAGTTTTACCTGTTGTTATTACTGTTTTCAAAGACAAATCGTTTGATTTTGTTGTAAAAACTCCTCCTGCAGCAGTTCAGTTACTAGAAGCGGCCAAAATTAAAAAAGGTTCAGGAGAACCAAACAGGAAGAAAGTAGCATCAGTTACTTGGGATCAAATTAAAGTAATTGCAGAAGATAAAATGGTAGATTTAAATGCCTTTGAAGTTTCTTCAGCAATGCGTATGATTGCAGGTACAGCTCGTTCTATGGGATTAACAGTAAAAGGTGATGCACCAGCATAAACTTTATAAAAAGTAGTAAAATGGCAAAATTAACAAAAAAGCAAAAAGAAGCTTACGCTAAGGTTGATAAAACTCAATCTTATGATTTAGCAGCTGCTTCAGCTCTAGTCAAAGACATTACTAATGTAAAGTTTGATGCATCAGTAGATTTAGCAATTCGTTTAGGAGTAGATCCGCGTAAAGCTAATCAAATGGTTAGAGGTGTTGTAACATTACCTCATGGAACAGGTAAAGATGTAAAAGTATTAGCATTAGTAACTCCAGATAAAGAAGCAGATGCAAAGGCAGCTGGTGCAGATTATGTTGGGTTAGATGAGTACCTTCAAAAAATTAAAGGAGGATGGACAGATGTAGACGTAATTATAACAATGCCTAGTGTTATGGGAAAATTAGGTCCTTTAGGTAGAATATTAGGTCCTAGAGGTTTAATGCCAAATCCAAAGACAGGTACTGTAACAATGGATGTTGCAAAAGCGGTTACAGATGTAAAGGCTGGTAAAATCGATTTTAAAGTTGATAAAACTGGTATTGTTCACGCAGCAATCGGAAAAGTATCTTTTGATGCTAAGAAGATTGAAGAAAATGCAAACGAGTTAATACAAACTATTATTAAATTGAAACCTACAACTGCAAAAGGAACGTATGTAAAAAGCGTTTTTATGTCTAGTACTATGAGTCCTAGTATTGCTGTTGAAGTAAAAACTGTTTAATACGTTAAAACTTATAATTATGACTAGAGAAGAGAAATCACAAGTAATACAAGATTTAACAGCAGTATTAGCAAACACAAATACAGTATACTTAGCAGATATTTCAGGATTAGATGCACAAACTACTTCTAATTTAAGAAGAGCTTGTTTTAAAGCAGGGATCCAGTTATCAGTTGTTAAAAATACGTTACTTGCAAAAGCAATGGAAGCTTCAGATAAGGAATTTGAAGACTTACCATCAGTATTAAAAGGTAATACATCAATGATGATTTCTGAAGCAGCAAATGCTCCAGCAAAATTAATCAAAGAATTCAGAAAGAAAGTAAAAGATAGACCTATTTTAAAAGGTGCCTTTGCAGAAGAATCTGTTTACATTGGTGATGATCAATTAGAAGCTTTAGTAGATATTAAATCTAGAGAAGAACTTATTGGTGAAATCGTTGGATTATTACAGTCTCCAGCTAAGAATGTTATTTCAGCATTACAGTCTGGTGGACAAACACTTTCAGGTATTATTAAAACTTTATCTGAAAAAGAATAAGCGCACAAATAAACTATAATAAAACAAAATTTTAAAAACAATTAAAATGGCAGAATTAAAAGATTTCGCAGAGCAATTAGTTAACTTAACAGTAAAAGAAGTTAATGAATTAGCTACTATTTTAAAAGATGAGTACGGTATTGAGCCAGCAGCAGCAGCTGTAGCAGTTGCAGGTCCTGCAGCAGGTGGAGAAGAAGCAGCTGAAGAGCAAACTGAATTTGATGTTATCTTAACAGCAGCAGGTGGTTCTAAATTAGCAGTTGTAAAATTAGTTAAAGAATTAACTGGTTTAGGATTAAAAGATGCTAAAGGTATCGTAGATAGTGCACCAGCACCTATCAAAGAAGGTGTATCTAAAGATGAGGCAGAAGGTCTTAAAAAATCTTTAGAAGAAGCTGGAGCTGAAGTAGAGCTTAAGTAAAATACATATTCCTGATTTTTGTAAGTATCAAAAACAGGAAAACAAATTTAGGTTTAGGTACTAAAGACTATTGTTTTTAGACCTAAACCATTTTGTGTCTATATTCGTTCTTTATTTTAATTCAGATTTTAATCAAAAAAATATTCTCTTTTGGCAACGAAAAACACTACTGAAAGAATCAACTTCGCAACTTCTCAAATGATTAAAGAATATCCAGATTTCTTGGATATTCAGGTAAAATCTTTTCAAGATTTTTTCCAACTTCAAACAAAGGCAGAAGAAAGAGGAGAAGAAGGTTTATATAAAACCTTCATGGATAACTTTCCAATCACAGATACAAGAAATCAATTCGTTTTAGAATTTTTAGACTATTTCGTAGATCCACCAAGATATTCTATTCAAGAATGTATAGAAAGAGGTCTTACGCACAGTGTACCTTTAAAAGCACGTCTAAAGCTATATTGTACTGACCCAGAACACGAAGATTTCGAAACAATTGTACAAGACGTATATCTTGGAACAATTCCTTATATGACAAACTCTGGTACCTTTGTAATTAACGGTGCAGAGCGTGTTGTTGTTTCTCAGTTACACAGATCACCAGGCGTATTCTTTGGTCAGTCATTCCACGCAAATGGTACAAAATTATATTCAGCAAGAGTTATTCCTTTTAAAGGATCTTGGATAGAATTTGCTACTGATATCAATCAAGTAATGTATGCTTATATTGATAGAAAGAAAAAATTACCAGTTACAACATTATTCAGAGCCATTGGTTTTGAAAGAGATAAAGATATATTAGAGATTTTTGACCTTGCAGAAGAGGTAAAAGTTTCTAAAGCTGGATTAAAGAAAGTATTAGGAAGAAAATTAGCAGCAAGAGTTTTAAAAACTTGGCATGAAGATTTTGTTGATGAAGATACTGGAGAAGTTGTATCAATCGAAAGAAATGAAATCGTTTTTGATCGTGATACAATTTTAGACAAAGAACATATAGATGAAATAATAGACGCAGGTGCTAAAACGGTTTTACTTCATAAAGAAGATAACCATATGGCAGATTACGCTATCATTCATAATACATTACAGAAAGATCCTACAAACTCTGAAAAAGAGGCTGTAGAGCATATTTATAGACAATTACGTAATGCAGAACCGCCAGATGAGGAGACTGCAAGAGGTATTATCGATAAATTATTCTTTTCTGAACAAAGATATAATTTAGGAGAAGTAGGTCGTTTTAGAATGAACACTAAACTTCAACTAAATGAACCTATAGATCAAAAGGTATTAACAAAATTAGATATTATAACTATTATTAAATATTTAATTGAGTTAATTAACTCTAAAGCAGAGGTAGATGATATTGATCACTTATCTAACAGACGAGTAAGAACTGTTGGTGAGCAATTAGCAGGTCAGTTTGGTGTTGGGTTAGCACGTATGGCTAGAACAATTCGTGAACGTATGAATGTACGTGATAACGAGGTGTTTACTCCAATTGACTTAATTAACGCCAAAACTTTATCATCTGTAATTAACTCATTCTTTGGTACCAACCAATTGTCTCAGTTTATGGATCAAACAAATCCATTAGCAGAGATTACTCACAAGCGTAGATTATCTGCACTAGGGCCAGGTGGTTTATCAAGAGAAAGAGCAGGTTTTGAGGTTCGTGATGTACACTATACTCATTATGGACGTTTATGTCCTATTGAAACTCCTGAGGGACCAAATATTGGTTTAATTTCTTCGCTTTCTGTATTTGCAAAAGTGAATAACTTAGGATTTATAGAAACACCTTATAGAAAAGTTGACAACGGAATTGTAGAAAAAGCAGAACCAACTTATTTAAGTGCTGAAGAGGAAGAAGGTATGAAATTTGCCCAATCTAATTTAGAATTAAATGAAGATGGAAGTTTTGTTTCTGATAGAGTTATTGCTCGTGAAGAAGGAGATTTCCCAGTTGTTAGCCCAGATGCAATTGATTATATGGACGTTGCTCCAAATCAAATTGCTTCTATATCTGCATCTTTAATTCCATTTTTGGAACATGATGATGCCAACCGTGCTTTGATGGGATCGAATATGATGCGTCAAGCAGTTCCTTTATTACGTCCAGAATCTCCAATTGTTGGTACAGGTTTAGAGCGTAGAGTTGCAAAAGATTCAAGAATCTTAATTAATGCAGAAGGAGCAGGTGTAGTAACTTATGTAGATGCTAATAAAATTACAATTAAGTACGATAGAACTGAAGAAGAAAAAATGGTTAGTTTTGATTCTGATGAAACATCTTATAACTTAATTAAATTTAGAAAAACCAACCAAGGTACTTCTATCAACCTAAAGCCGATTGTAGAAAAAGGAGATAGAGTAGAAGAAGGACAAGTACTTTGTGAAGGTTATGCAACACAAAAAGGAGAATTAGCTTTAGGTAGAAATATGAAAGTAGCCTTTATGCCTTGGAAAGGGTATAACTTTGAGGATGCAATTGTAATTTCTGAAAAAGTTGTTCGTGAAGATATATTTACATCTATACATATTGATGAGTATTCTTTAGATGTTAGAGATACAAAATTAGGTACTGAAGAGTTAACTAATGATATACCTAACGTTTCAGAAGAAGCCACTAAAGATTTAGATGAAAATGGAATGATTAGAATTGGAGCAGAAGTTAATCCTGGTGATATCTTAATTGGTAAAATTACACCAAAAGGAGAATCTGATCCAACTCCAGAGGAAAAATTATTACGTGCTATTTTTGGTGATAAAGCAGGTGATGTAAAAGATGCATCATTAAAAGCTTCTCCATCATTAAGAGGTGTAGTAATTGATAAAAAATTATTCAGAAGAGCTGTAAAAGATAAAAACAAAAGATTAAGAGATAAAGAAGCTGTTGCAACTTTAGAGCAATCTTTCGTTTCTAAATTTGAAGGTTTAAAAGACGAATTAATTGAGAAATTATTCACTTTAATTAGTGGTAAAACGTCTCAAGGTGTATTTAACGATTTAGGAGAAGAAGTTTTACCAAAAGGTAAAAAATACACTTTAAAAATGTTAAATTCTGTAGATGATTATGTTCATTTAACAGGTTCTTGGACAACTGATAGTGAATTAAATAGTTTAGTTGGTGAATTAGTTCATAACTATAAAATTAAAGTAAATGACTTACAAGGTAATTTACGTCGTCAGAAATTTACAATTTCAGTAGGAGATGAATTACCAGCAGGTATTTTAAAATTAGCCAAAGTTTACATCGCTAAAAAACGTAAGTTAAAAGTGGGTGATAAAATGGCAGGACGTCATGGAAATAAAGGTATTGTAGCTCGTATTGTAAGAGCAGAAGATATGCCTTTCTTAGAAGACGGGACTCCTGTAGATATCGTATTAAATCCATTAGGTGTACCTTCTCGTATGAATATTGGTCAGATTTATGAAACTGTTCTTGGTTGGGCAGGTCAAAAATTAGATACTAAGTATGCAACACCAATTTTTGATGGAGCATCTTTAGATCAGATCAACGGAATTACAGATTCAGCTGGTGTACCAAGATTTGGACATACTTATTTATATGATGGTGGAACTGGAAAACGTTTCGATCAACCAGCAACAGTTGGTATCATCTATATGATTAAGTTAGGGCATATGATTGAAGATAAAATGCACGCACGTTCTATTGGACCATACTCTTTAATTACACAACAACCTTTAGGAGGTAAAGCACAGTTTGGAGGTCAGCGTTTTGGAGAGATGGAAGTTTGGGCACTTGAGGCTTATGGAGCGTCAAGCATATTAAGAGAAATCTTAACTGTAAAATCTGATGATGTAATGGGTAGAGCTAAAACATACGAAAGTATTGTTAAAGGTGAAGCTATGCCAGAACCAGGTTTACCAGAATCGTTTAACGTATTAATGCACGAACTGAAAGGTTTAGGATTAGACGTTAGATTAGAAGAATAAATTTTTTCAGTAACCAGTTTTCAGTAACCTTTATGTTACTGAAAACTGAATACTGCCAACTGAATACTTATTAAAAGACATGGCAAGAAAACAAGAGAAGTACACTGTAAAAAAGTTTAACAAAATCTCAATTGGTTTATCATCTCCAGAAGCGATTCTAGAAATCTCTAAAGGTGAAGTTTTAAAACCAGAAACTATAAATTATCGTACTCACAAACCAGAAAGAGATGGTTTATTTTGTGAGCGTATTTTTGGTCCTGTAAAGGATTATGAATGTGCTTGTGGTAAGTACAAAAGAATACGTTACAAAGGAATTGTTTGTGATAGATGTGGTGTAGAAGTAACAGAAAAGAAAGTACGTAGAGATAGAGTAGGGCATATTAACTTAGTTGTTCCTGTAGCTCACATTTGGTATTTTAGATCATTACCTAACAAAATGGGATACCTTTTAGGTTTACCATCTAAAAAGTTAGATATGATTATTTACTACGAAAGATACGTAGTAATTCAACCTGGTATTGCTAAAAATCCAGAGGGGGAACCATTACAAAAAATGGATTTCTTAACAGAGGAAGAATACTTAGATATTGCTGATGAGTTACCTCAAGATAATCAATATTTAGATGATTCAGACCCAAACAAGTTTATCGCTAAAATGGGGGCTGAGTGTTTAATTGATTTATTAGCTCGTATTGATTTAGAGTCTTTATCTTTTGAATTAAGACACAAAGCAAATACAGAAACGTCTAAACAACGTAAAACTGAAGCATTAAAACGTTTAAATGTTGTTGAAGCATTTAAAGATTCTCAGAAAAATAGAGAAAATAATCCAGAGTGGATGATTATGAAGGCAATTCCGGTAATTCCACCAGAATTAAGACCTTTAGTTCCATTAGATGGTGGACGTTTTGCTACTTCAGATTTAAATGATTTATATAGAAGAGTTATTATCAGAAACAATCGTTTAAAAAGATTAGTTGAAATAAAAGCTCCTGAAGTTATTTTACGTAATGAAAAACGTATGTTACAAGAATCTGTTGATTCATTATTTGATAACACACGTAAATCATCTGCAGTAAAAACTGAATCTAACAGACCTTTAAAATCTTTATCAGATTCATTAAAAGGTAAACAAGGTCGTTTCCGTCAAAACTTACTTGGTAAGCGTGTTGATTATTCTGCACGTTCTGTAATTGTTGTTGGACCAGAAATGAAATTATCTGAGTGTGGATTGCCAAAAGATATGGCAGCTGAGCTTTATAAACCTTTTGTAATTAGAAAATTAATTGAAAGAGGAATTGTAAAAACAGTAAAATCTGCAAAGAAAATAATTGATAGAAAAGAACCAGTTGTTTGGGATATTTTAGAAAATGTAATTAAAGGTCATCCAGTTTTATTAAACAGGGCTCCTACTTTACACAGACTTGGTATACAAGCATTCCAACCAAAATTAATTGAAGGTAAAGCTATTCAGTTACACCCATTAGCGTGTTCTGCATTTAATGCCGATTTTGATGGAGATCAAATGGCGGTTCACTTACCATTAGGACCAGAAGCTATTTTAGAAGCACAATTATTAATGTTAGCTTCTCACAATATCTTAAACCCTGCAAATGGTGCTCCAGTTACTGTACCTTCTCAGGATATGGTACTTGGTTTATACTATATGACAAAAGAAAGAATTTCTACTCCTGAAGTACCAATTAAAGGAGAAGGATTAACTTTCTATTCTCCAGAAGAAGTTACTATTGCTTTTAACGAAGAAATGGTAGACTTAAATGCTGGTATTAAAGTAAGAACTCAAGATTTAGGAGAAAATGGAGAACAAGTAACAAAAATTATTAAAACTACTGTTGGTAGAGTTTTATTTAATGAAAAAGTTCCTGCTGCTGCTGGTTATATCAATGAGGTATTAACTAAGAAAAACTTACGTGGTATTATTGGTGGTATTTTAAAAGCTACAGATATACCTACAACAGGTGCATTCTTAGATGAAATAAAAAATATGGGTTATAAATTTGCCTTTCAAGGTGGTTTATCATTCTCATTAGGGGATATTATTATTCCAGCTGAAAAGCAATCTATGATTGATGAAGCAAATAAAGAAGTTGATGTTATTGTAGGTAACTATAATATGGGTATGTTAACGCAAAAAGAGCGTTACAATCAGGTAATTGATGTTTGGGGTTCTACCAACAATAGATTAACTGAATTATCTATGAAACGTTTACGTGAAGATCAACAAGGTTTCAACTCAGTATATATGATGCTTGATTCTGGTGCAAGGGGTTCTAAAGAACAAATTCGTCAGTTAACAGGTATGCGTGGATTAATGGCAAAACCTAAAAAATCTACAGCTGGTGGTGGAGAAATTATTGAAAATCCGATTCTTTCTAACTTTAAGGAAGGTTTATCGATTTTAGAATACTTTATCTCAACTCACGGTGCACGTAAAGGGCTTGCAGATACCGCTTTAAAAACGGCAGATGCTGGTTACTTAACACGTAGATTGGTTGATGTTTCTCAAGATGTTATTATTAATGAGGAAGATTGTGGTACATTAAGAGGATTAGAGGTAACACCTTTAAAGAAAAATGATGAAATTGTTGAATCTATTGCAGACAGAATAGAAGGACGTATTTCTTTACAAGATGTTTATCACCCAGTAACAGAAG
The DNA here is from genome assembly GCF_045063625.1 of Polaribacter sp. Asnod6-C07. Taxonomy (NCBI): domain Bacteria; kingdom Pseudomonadati; phylum Bacteroidota; class Flavobacteriia; order Flavobacteriales; family Flavobacteriaceae; genus Polaribacter; species Polaribacter sp. Asnod6-C07. Next base: position 2,331,530 of record NZ_JBEFOF010000005.1, read on the forward strand.
AATTAATTATAAAAGCGAATCAATCTATTACATCTAAATTAGCTGATGCTGTAGAAGCTTCTGGTATTGATAGATTAGAAGTAAGATCTGCTTTAACTTGTGAGTCTACTAGAGGTATTTGTGCTAAATGTTATGGTTTAAGTTTATCAACTCGTAACAAAGTTCAAATTGGTGAAGCAGTTGGTGTAATTGCTGCACAATCTATTGGTGAACCTGGTACACAGTTAACATTACGTACATTCCACGTTGGTGGAGTTGCTGGTAACATATCAGAAGAAAACAAATTGATTGCTAAGTTTGATGGTAATGTAACTATCGATGATTTACGTACAGTTGTTGGTAAAGACAACGAAGGTAAAGAAGTTGATATTGTAATATCTAGAACTGCAGAAATAAAAATTAAAGACAAGAAAACAGGTATAACTCAGAGTACAAATATTTTACCTTACGGTTCTATTATTTTTGATAAAGAAAGAAAGACAATTAAGAAAGGTGATGTTGTTGTACAATGGGATCCATTTAATGGTGTAATTGTTTCTGAATTTGCAGGAAAAGTTAAGTTCGACAATTTAGAGCAAGGTATGAACTACTCTGTAGAAATTGATGAACAAACTGGTTTCCAAGAAAAAGTAATTACAGATTCTAAGAACAAGAAGATTATTGCTTCGTTAATTATTGAAGACGAAGATGGTAATGCATTACGTTCTTACAGTTTACCTGTAGGTGCACACTTAATGGTTGATGATGGAGATACTGTTGAATCTGGACATACTTTAGTTAAAATTCCTAGAAAATCTGGTAAAGCAGGTGATATTACAGGAGGTTTACCACGTGTAACAGAATTATTCGAAGCACGTAATCCTTCTAACCCATCTGTAGTTTCTGAGATTGATGGTGTAGTTTCTTTCGGAAAAATTAAAAGAGGTAATAGAGAGATTATTGTTGAATCTAAAACAGGAGATATTAGTAAGTATTTAGTTAAGCTTTCTAACCAGATTTTAGTTCAAGAAAATGACTTTATTAAAGCAGGTATGCCATTATCTGATGGTGCTACAACACCTTCTGATATTTTAAGAATTAAAGGGCCATCTGCAGTACAACAATACTTAGTAAATGAAATACAAGAAGTATATCGTTTACAGGGTGTAAAAATTAACGACAAACATTTCGAAGTTGTAGTTCGTCAAATGATGCGTAAAGTTAAGATTATAGATTCTGGAGATACTTTATTCTTAGAGAATCAATTAATTCATAAAACTGATTTCATCAAAGATAATGATGCTATTTACGGAATGAAAGTTGTTGAAGATGCTGGAGATTCTGAAAACTTAAAGGCAGGTCAAATTATTTCTGCACGTCAATTAAGAGATGAAAATTCTTTATTAAGAAGAAATGACAATAACTTAGTTACTGCAAGAGATGCAAGACCAGCAACAGCTGAACAAGTTTTACAAGGTATTACAAGAGCTTCTTTACAAACAAAATCGTTTATTTCTGCTGCTTCTTTCCAAGAAACAACAAAAGTATTAAATGAGGCTGCTGTAAATGGTAAGATAGATACTTTAGAAGGATTAAAAGAAAATGTAATTGTTGGTAAGAAAATTCCAGCAGGTACAGGTATGAGATCTTATGATAAAATTATTGTAGGACCTAAAGATGAAATAGAACAAAGTTTCTAATTAAACGTTTGAACGTTAACGTTTAAAAATTATATAAGTTGAATTGTTTGTAGTATTTTTACTACAAATAATTCAACTTTTTTTATTGATATTAATAATACAACCCAATAACTATGGAAGATAACCAAAATAAAGATGGACAATTAAATATAGAATTAGATCAAGAAGTTGCGGAAGGTACGTATTCTAATTTAGCAATTATCAATCATTCTATGTCAGAATTTATTGTAGATTTTATAAATATTATGCCAGGTGTACCCAAAGCCAAAGTAAAATCTAGAATTATTCTAACACCACAACATGCAAAACGATTAACCAAAGCGTTAGCAGATAATGTTCGTAAATTTGAACAACAACATGGTGAAATCAAAGATTATGAGAAACCTCCAGTACCAATGAATTTTGGACCTACAGGACAAGCTTAATCATAAAAAAGTGAAACGTTAGTTTCACTTTTTTTATTTAAAACTCTACTGAGAAATCTAAAATTTTAGGATTCGAAAAATAATCAATAATATTCTTTTCAATAGTTATGGTTTTACCATTAGCACTATAATAGGCTTCTTTAATAGAGGCATTTTTTATTCGTTTAGGAAATGTATAAATCAATTTATAGGTTGAACTCGAAAACATAGTTTTTAATTTCCCTAAACTATCAACTTCTTTTTTCAATTGCTCAGGATTTAAAATTTCTGTATTGCGTTCAAATTTCTTTTTCGAATACAAATAGTTAACTTTAGTAGAAGGTGTTTTGGGTTCACTTAATTTTTTAGTTTGTTTTCCGGAAGCTAAAAGTTTATTAGATTTCGAAGCCAAACCATAACCTTCTTGAAAAGAATTTAGCATATTATTCAATTCTTTTACATCTTTAAAGTTGGTAAACATATCAAAATTCATTTTTTCTGTATCAGAATTCATCTGCATTCTCATGCTAAAATTTTCCAATTTTTTTAATGATTTTTGTTTTTCTTGCGATAGTTTTAAAATACTATCTTTATTTTGTTTGATAACATCTTTAAAATGAATAATAGTATCGTAATTAGTATTCGTTTTTTCTTTATTTAATTTATCGCCCATCATTTGCATAAAAAACGAAGCATCAACTTTAAAAGATACAGTTCCACTTCCGTTTTTTGTAACAGTTAATTCTTCTGTCATTTGGCAACTTGTAAAAAATAAGACAATTAATATCAATAGAAAATAAGATAGATTTGGTATAAATATTGTTTTCATAGCATAGTCAATTTAAAAGATTAAATAGTAAATGTAAAGATTATTTAACAATTAAATAGGTGCAAGAGCGCTTTAAAATTATTGTAAAAATGAAATTAATTTAATGTTAATTAGTGGTGTTTTTCAATTATAATTTAGCTTTTTCTTTTCATTTTGTTAATCTTTTAAAACTTATCAAAAGTTAGTTTTGTTAAAAATTTTAACCAAATAAAATGAAACTAAACAAATTAAAATTTATTCTATTCATTGCAGTTTTATCAATGTCTGCTGCAAAGTCTTTTGGACAAACAGGTACTATTCAAGGTTTAATTACCGATGAAAATGGTATTTATGTTCCAGGAGCAAATGTATCTTTAGAAACAATTAAAAAAGGAGACGTTACAGATTTTAACGGTAGATTTACAATTGTATCTATACCTGTTGGTACTTATACTTTAAAAGTTACCTATTTAGGTTATAAAGATATTACGAAACAAGTAGTTGTAAAAGAAAACGAAACTACAAAAGTAATTTTAGAATTAAAATCTGGAGGCATTGAATTAGATGAAATTGAATTTAGATCTTACAGCTTAAGTGGCCAAGCTAAGGCTTTAAATACTCAAAAAAATAACATAAACATTACCAATGTTGTGTCTACAGATCAAATTGGTAAATTTCCAGATGCAAATATTGGAGATGCTGTAAAAAGAATTCCTGGTATTACCATGCAAGTAGATCAAGGTGAAGCTAGAAATATTGTTATTAGAGGACTTTCTCCTCAATTAAACTCTGTTACTTTAAACGGAAGTAGAATTCCTTCTGCAGAAGGAGATAACAGAAACATTCAAATGGATTTAATTCCTTCTGATATGATTCAGTCTATCCAAGTAAACAAAGCTGTAACTCCAGATATGGATGCAGATGCTTTAGGGGGGGCTGTAAACTTAGTTACAAGAACAGCTCCACAAAGTTTTAGATTATCTGCAACAGCAGGTTCTGGTGTAAATACCATTACAAATAAAAGAATTTTAAATGGTTCTTTTTTAGTAGGTGATCGTTCTAAAGACAAGAAATTTGGATGGATGCTTTCTGCAACCGTTAATGATAACGATTTTGGTTCTGATAATGTAGAAGCAGAATGGACAGATGAATTCGCTTATTTTGATGGTACAGACGAAGTAGAAATGGAAGTAAATCCTTATACAAACGTATTTGAACAAAGAACGTATTTAGTACAAAGAGTACGTAGAAGTTTTTCTGCAAATTTCGATTATCAAATAAATGATAACAACAACATCTATTTTAAATCGATGTATAACTGGAGAGATGACAGAGAAAATCGTTTTAGATTAGAGCATGAAATTTTAGATGCAGAAGATATTGAAATTGGTGATTTTACACTAACAAACAACACACCAACAATGTTTCCTGTGTCTGTAGTTAGACAATCGAAAGGTGGTATAAATAACGACAGAAATAAAAACAGACGTTTAGAAGACCAAAGAATGCAAAACTATTCTTTAGGAGGTAACCATGTTGCTGGTAATTTAAAAATCGATTGGATGGCTTCTTTAGCAAAAGCTTCTGAAGAAAGATTAAATGAAAGATATGCAGAGTTTGAATCTGAGTATATCATCAATAGCAGTACAGATTCAGAAAACCCTTTTTACTCACCTGTTGATGCTTCTGATTTTAATGATCTTGCAAGTTTTGAATATGGAGAAATTACAGAAGAAAATCAATATACAGAAGAAGAAGATTTTAATGTTTTTGTAAACTTTGAATTGCCTGCAGATTTTTTTGGTAAAGGTGATGGATTTATAAAATTTGGAGCAAGAGGTAGATTTAAAACCAAATACAGAGACAATAATTTCTTTGAGTATGATTTAGAAAGTGCTTACTCAACTTTAGAGGGTATACCAACCAAAGATTATTCTAAAGCAGATTTTCTTGCTGGTAGCCAATATCAAGCTGGTTTATTTGCATCCGAAGAATGGTTAGGAGCTTTAAATTTAGCAGATGGTGAGTCTGTAGACGATGAGTTTTTAAGAGACAATTATAATGTAGAAGAAAATGTTTATGCTGCGTATTTAATGGCAAATCAAAATTTATCGAATAAATTAAGTGTTTTAGCTGGTGTTCGTTTAGAGCATACAACTTTAACTGCAACTGGTAATAATATTTTAGATGAAGATACTTTAAATGGTACAACAACTAAAGAAAGTACTTATACAAACATATTGCCAGGTGTACATTTTAAATACGATGCTACAGATAATACAGTAGTTCGTTTTGCTTGGACAAACACTATTGCAAGACCAAATTATGCAGACATAACACCTACTTTAGATGTTGTAACTGGGGATGATGAAATTTTTGTAGGTAACCCAGATTTAGAGCCAACTACTTCTATGAACTTCGATTTAATGGCAGAAACTTATTTTAACAATGTAGGTTTACTTTCTGGTGGATTATTCTATAAAAAGATAAACGATTTTATTTATACTTTTCAACAAGAAACATCTTCAGATTTTTACGGAGCAGGTACAACAGGGTTTGATGTTTATCAACCTTTAAATGGAGATGATGCTTCTATTTTCGGAGTTGAATTTGCTATCCAGAGAAAATTAGATTTCTTACCAGGATTTTTAAAGAACTTTAGTCTTTATTTAAACTATACTTATTTAACTTCTAACGCAAATGGAATTCGTAATGAAGATGGAGATGAAAGAGACGATTTAGATTTGCCAAACACAGCACCAAATATGTTTAATGGTTCTTTAGCTTATGGTGGTAAAAAATTCTCAGCTAGAGTTTCTGCTAATTTTTCTGATGCTTATGTAGATGAAATTGGTGGTAATGCTTTTGAAGATCGTTATTACGATCAACAATTTTTCTTAGATTTTAATGCAACATTTGCGATTAACAATAACCTAAGTATTTATGCTGATGTTAATAATATTACAGACCAACCTTTGCGTTATTACCAAGGTGTAAGTGATAGAACTATGCAAATGGAATATTATGGAAGAAGAATTACCTTTGGTTTAAAATACGATTTGTTTAAAAAATAAGAAATTAATAATGAGTTTATTAAACAAAAATAAAATTGTAAAAAGTACTATATTACTTAGTGCTTTTTACTTTTTTTCTTGTAATTCTGGTAGTAAACTACCAACAATAACACCAGATATTATTACAGAAAAAACACTGAATGATACAGATGATCCTGCAATTTGGGTAAACCCAAAAGATGCTTCTAAAAGCATTGTTTTTGGTACCGATAAAAAAACAAATGGAGCCATTTATGCTTTTAATTTAGATGGAAAAATTATAGAAAATAAAACCATCAGAAATATTAAAAGACCTAATAATGTAGATTTAGAATACGGGTTTAAAATTAACGATTCTACAGCTACAGATATATTAGTGTTTACAGAAAGAGAAAAACAACAAATAAGAATTTTTTCTGTACCAGATATGCAACCTTTAGACAATGGAGGTTTTCCTGTTTTTGTTGATGAAAAAAATGCAGAACTCAAATTACCTATGGGTGTTGCTTTTTATAAATCTAAATTAGATGATAGTTTTTATACTATTGTAGGCAGAAAATCAGGACCTAAAGAAGGATATTTATATCAATACAAATTAACAGCAGCAAACAATTTGATACAAGCTAATTTGGTAAGAAAATTTGGTAAGTTTAGTGGTAAAAAAGAAATAGAAGCTATTGCTGTAGATTCAGAAATGGGTTTTGTGTATTATTCTGATGAAGGTGCTTGCATTCGAAAATATTATGCAGAACCAACCAAAGGAAATGAAGAAATAGCATGTTTTGGTGGCGAGTATTTTTTAGAAGATATAGAAGGAATTGCCATTGCCAAATTAGAAGACAAAAAAGGATATATTATTATTTCTGATCAACAAAAAGGACAATTTAATTTGTTTGATAGAACAACAAATAATTTTGTTAAAGCAATTAATTTATCAACCTTAGAAACTGATGGTTGTGATGTGGTTACTGTGCCATTAAACAACACGTTTAAAAGCGGTTTGTTTGTTGCAATGAACGATGAAAAGAATTTTTATTTTTATGATTTTAATAGATTAATCAAATAAAAAAATCTAAATATTTGAACTTTAAAAGTCGTGCTATATTTTTAGTACGGCTTTTTTATTTGTCAGATTTTAACTTCTGTTTGTCTTTCATTTTTCTGTAAAACATCAAAATACAAAAAATCTAAAATTTCGTTTTTACATTGATAAATAGGTCTAGAATTCCAACTGTGATCACCATTTTTAACTGAATATAAATAGTAAGATTTACCAATAGATTTTAATTGATCTGCAATTGCTCTAGAACCATATAATCTTAAATAACCAATATTTTCTTTTTTACAATAATGATGTGGAGCAATATTATAGGGCACTAAATCATCTTTTTCTCCGTGAAAAAGTTGTGTTGGTATTGCTTTATCATTTGTTATTTTATCAATAGTTGTAATTGCACCAGCCATACCAATAATTCCTGCAAATTTAAAACTTGAATCTAGAATCTCATTTTCATAAACGTAAGCTATGTTTAAAACTGCTTCTGCACCAGCACTAGAGCCTACTAAAATAACTTTGGTTGTGTCTATTTTAAATTTTCTATTACGTTTTATAATGTACTTTATAGCATAACTAATATCCTTAGAAACTTCATTAAAAGCCTTAATTTTTAAATCAGATTTTGTTTTGCAGCCAAAACCAATTCCTTTCATTGTTAAACGATAAGAAATAGAAGCTACAGCATAACCATAACTTGCCATTTCTTTAGAGAAGTCTACAGCGTATTTGTCATTTCTTTGTCCGCCAGAAAATCCACCTCCATGAACATAAATAATTAAAGGCTTTAAACCTTTCACTTTTCTGGGTTTGTAAAAATCTAATTTTAAATTCTTTTCTTTTTTAATTCTTTGATAAGTAAATTTATGTACAGAAGTTTTTGCTATTTTCTCTAAGTATTTTTTTTGAGAAAAACTGTTAATTGATAACAATAAAGAAAGAATAAATAATGTAGATTTCATAAAGTTATAGTCGTAATTATTCTGGTTTTCCTTTAAATTTATCATAAATTTTCCTAGAGTTTAAATACAAGAATGTGTTTGTTTTTACATAAAAGTAAGCCAACAAACATACTAATATCAAGAATAAAATTGCACCTAAAATTGCTTCAATAGGGTTTAATGTTTTACCAATTAAACTGTTTAAACCCAAACCCGTAAAACTTCCATAAATAATTATAAAATGAATCACATAAATAGATAATGTTTTTTGACCGATTTTTAAAAGAATAGGGTTCTTAAAGTAACTTTCTAATCCGTAGAAAAAAGCAAAATATAATAACACATTTCCAAATCGAGTAAATAGGTAATTATAGCTAGCAGAATCCATAAATAATTGAACATGAAACATTTTGGATAGATATGCTAGGAAAAAAGAGGAGTAGAAAATTAACAATAAACCCGTAACTATAAATGAAGTAATAATTGTTTTTTTAAAATATTTTTTGTGTAAGTTTTTATAAAATAAGGTTGATAAAAAAGCACCAAAACAGATATAACCAAACCAAGGAATTATTGTGAAAATAGAACCATTACTTTTAGAGATATAATTGCTTAAAAATAACGGAATTGAAGAAACATTTATATTTCGATACAAAGGTTCTGTTAAAAATAGAACTGTACCCAAAACTAGAACGATAGAAGAAAAAAGAATCGTTTTTTTATTACATAAAAAGTAAATACCAATTATTAATATTAAACTAATACCAATTATCTGTAAGACATCTATCACTAAAAAGTAAGGGTTAAAATTACCTGACAACCAGTTGAAAATATCGATTCGTAATAAATAACCAACTCCAATTAAGAAAAAACCTCTTATAATTCCTTTTCTCATTCTTAATTTTTCAATGCCTTTTTCTTTAGCTTTTAACAAAAGATAGGTGAAAATTAATCCAGAAATGGTAAAAAAAGTTGGTGCTGTTATTCCTCTAAAATAAGCCCAAACTCTGTAAATATTATAATTTGAATCTCTATAAGAAACCTCTAAAAGTGTATCAATAAAATGACCCTGCAACATCATTAAAATGGCAAAAGCGCGCACAATATCAATAAAATAAAGTCTATGAGAATTCAAACATCAAATTTAATGCCTTAAAAATACACATATAATTAAGAATCTACTAAGTGAAGTAAATTATATTGATTTTAATATTTATTAAGTAAAATTCAATAAATGTTTTACGAAATTTTTAAAAAAACAAGAAAGTGAATTATACTGTTCTTGTTCTATTTAGCAATAAAAAGTCTGCTAAAACTAAGGCTGTTAAAGCTTCTACAATAGGAACAGCTCTAGGTACAACACAAGGATCATGTCTTCCTTTTCCTGTAATTTCTGTAACTTCATTTTCAGAATTAATGGTTTGTTGGCTACTCATTATTGTGGCTACTGGTTTAAAGGCAACTCTAAAATAGATGTCCATTCCATTAGATATTCCACCTTGAATTCCACCAGATAAGTTGGTTCTAGTAGATCCATCAGCATTAAAAATATCATTATGTTCAGAACCTTTCATTTTTGCGCCACAAAATCCGCTACCAAATTCAAAACCTTTTACTGCATTTATAGATAACATTGCACTACCTAATTGAGCATGTAATTTATGAAAAATGGGTTCACCCAAACCAACTGGCACGTTTTGAGCTACACAAGTAATGGTTCCTCCAATAGTATCTCCAGCTTTTCTGATTTCTTTAATTTTGTCAATCATTTTTTCTGCGGATGTTTCATCAGGACAACGAACAATATTACTTTCTGTTTTAGAAAAATCTACCTCTTGATAAGGTTTTTCCATAAAAATATCACCTACAGAAGAAGTAAACGCATTTATTTTAATGCTAGAAACTAATTGTTTAGCTAAAGCACCAGCAACCACCCAGTTAGCAGTTTCACGAGCAGAACTTCTTCCACCACCTCTATAATCTCTTAAACCATACTTTTGGTCGTAAGTATAATCTGCGTGCGAAGGTCTATATACATTTGTATTATGATTATAATCTTTACTTTTTTGATTTGTATTTTTAATTACAAAACCAATTGAAGTTCCAGTAGTTTTACCTTCAAAAATTCCAGATAAAAATTCTACAGTATCTGGTTCTTTACGTTGGGTAACAATTTTAGATTGTCCAGGTTTACGTCTATTTAGCTCATCTTGAATAGCTTCGAAATCAACTTCTAAACCAGCAGGAAAACCATCTATAATACCACCAATAGCGGTTCCATGAGATTCTCCGTAAGTTGTTACTTTTAATAAATTTCCAAAAGAGTTAAACGACATAATTAAAAATTATAATTTTCTACAAATATAATGAAAGTACTTTATAGTTTTTGAAAGTTAAATCTTGTTCTAATGATTTCTAAAATCTATTAAATAACTTTAACTGCTGACTTTTAGTGATATAAAATTATAATTTTAAGATATTCAAAAAAAATAAAAATTATTTGTTTTTTTTGTTTCACAAAATAAAAAAGGTTTATATATTTGCATCCGCATTCAGGAAATACCTGATGAGACTCTTGGAGAAATGGCAGAGTGGTCGAATGCGGCAGTCTTGAAAACTGTTGACTGTAACAGGTCCGGGGGTTCGAATCCCTCTTTCTCCGCTGATAGATTTTCAATAATCATCAAAACCCTTTAAAACCTATGTTTTAAAGGGTTTTTACTTTTCCACAAAACCCATAAAATTCATTAAATCGTATAAAAATCGAGACCAATTCGGTGTCACTTGTAATTTACAAAAATCATGGACACCGAATTTTTCTGTATCCCTTTAATATCAGGGGTTTCAAGATTAAAACATGACTAATACCTGTTCAAAAAAAGTACATCTTTTTTTGTATTCGGTGTCAGTATACATTTAATATGAATTTAAAAGGTTACCAAAAATGAAAACAAAAACAGCAATTCTTTTTTATGCGAAGAAAACAAAAGTAAACAGCAAAGGACTATGCGCCATTTACACACGCATTACAGTCAATGGAAAACGAATGGAATTTAGTACAGGTAGATTCATACAGCCAGAAAAATGGTCTTCAGCTGGAGGTAAAGTAAAGGGGCATTCCAATGAAGCTCGTTCAATAAATAGACACCTTGATATTTTAAAAACGAAGATTATTGATATTCAAATGGAATTTATCCACGCAAAAATTCCAATTACAGCAAAACTCTTTAAAAGTAAAATATTAGGAGAAGAAGCAAAACGTAGAATGTTAATTCCAATTTTCGAAGATCATAACAAAAGAATAGAAGAATTAGTAGGAAAAGAATATGCTCCAGGAACACTTGAGAGATATAAAACATCACTAAAGCATACCAAAAAATTTTTAGAATGGAAGTTTAAGGAGTCAGATATCGATATTCTAAAAATAAACCATGCCTTAATCACAGATTACGAATTCTATTTAAGATCAGTTAGAAATTGCAGTAATAACACAGCAGTAAAATACATCAAGAATTTCGGTAAGATTATTAAAATCTGTTTGGCCAATGATTGGATGGATAGAAATCCATTTAGCAATTACAAATCAAAAATAAGAACAGTAGAACGCGTTTATCTAACAGAAGATGAAATTCATAAACTAATGGAAAAAGAATTTACATCAGAGCGTTTGTCTTTAGTAAGAGATATTTTCTTATTCAGTTGTTATACAGGGTTAGCTTATATAGATGTAAAGAATTTAACCAAAACACATATTAGTATCGGAATAGATGGAGATAAATGGATATTCACCCATCGTCAAAAAACAGAATCAGCATCTAAAATACCAATGTTACCAGTCACTCAGATCATCATTGATAAATACGAGGACCATCCAAAATGTATTGCAAACAATATATTACTACCTATTTTTAGCAATCAGAAAATGAATGCCTATTTAAAAGAAATTGCGGTAGTATGTGAAATCAATAAAGAATTGACTTTTCATATTGCACGTCACACATTTGCAACTACAGTTACGCTTTCAAATGGAGTGCCCATAGAAAGTGTTAGCAAAATGTTAGGACATAAAAATTTAAGAACCACTCAGCATTATGCAAAAGTGTTAGATAAAAAAGTAAGCCATGATATGCAGGTCTTAAAGCAAAAATTAAATAATAAATATACATTGTCAAAAAATCAAGATATAAGCTAGTTTAGAGGGTGTTAATAACTTTTTAAGCACATCAATTCATAGAATTTATACAAAATGGAGTATTTTGGTAGTCCTCAAAATAACTCATTTATTTGCTATGAATTCATTTTGCACACCATTCTTTCAAGAATTGGAGCGGGACTTTGTATTACTCAAAAGTTCCGAATCCAACACGATTGTTGGGTGCCAAAAAATTATTTATTTTTTAGAAAAGAAGCTAAAGCTACTCAACAAATGGTTGAAGAATTATTCTTTTGAATGTGAAAAAAACGAGATTTATTTCTTTAAAGAATTAAAACCTTCCTTAATTTCTAAAATACTGTTTTATCAAAATGTTTTAAAGATTGAATCTAGGTTACCTCCTGGTAAAAAAGCAAAAAGGAAACACTATATCAAAGCCATAAATAAGTTGACAGAAGTAACCAGAGAAAACCCTGATTTTTACGAGTATTACAGGTCAAGAGCAACATATAATGACCATAAATATTTTGTAAGAAGACCGTATAAAGATATTTTAAGAGACGATCCAATGCAGTTGTTTTTCGATTCTAAAATATCCACATCTCATGAATATCAAGTAGCGATCTTAATAGGCTCAGATATGCTAGTAAATTATTTAGAACGTAAAATTGATGAAATAAATCATAAAAGTGGTGCAGCGAATTTTAGAGATCCAATAAACTATACTTGGTCTGGTTCAAAAATTGATTTAGTCGAATTAATCTATGCTCTAAAACATGCTGGACTCATTAATAACGGAAATACAGAGGTAAAAGAATTAGCAACACATTTAGGTAAGGTTTTTAACATTGAATTAGAAGATAATATTTACAGAATTTATCAAGACATCAAATCTCGCAAAACCGTTAGAACTAAATTCTTAAATAAATTAGCAGACAACCTCAACCAAAAGTTAAACGAAGAAGATCTATAAAACCCATCTTGGGACAACTGTGGTTTTCGATATAAAAAGGATACTTTTCCAGCCGTTCTATATGGATTAGAATTCAATAGACATCCATATTAAAATAGATCTTCAACAATAATAGTCGTTTACAACCTTTTAGTAAAAAATCACACCCACCTTACGAATACCTTGTGAATAGAAATAACCCAATTGCAGTTGATTTGTAGTAGAACAATTTATTCTAATTTAAAACAAATCAATATGTATTTACATCTTAAAAAACTATTCCCAGAAACCGAAAATTTAGACCTATTAAAACATCAACAAGTAACAAGGTTAGACTTATTAAATGCACTCAACTTGTTAGTTGGTGAATTGAAAACAACCAGTAAAGAAGAACAGCCTAAAAAATGGTTAAAGTCTTCAGAAGTAAAAGCTTTGTTAAGAATTTCTCCAGGAACATTACAAAACTTACGCATCAATGGCACCTTAACCTATACCAAAATAGGCGGAATTATCTTTTACTCTTATGAAGAAATTTTAAAAGTAATGGAACAAAACAAAGTAAACAGAAATACAAATGAGTAACATGAATTACATAAAACACCTAACAGGTTTCTTTGATAAAGTCATCAACGATCATACCTTAAATCCAACAAATATCAGTTTGTACATTACTTTGTTTCAATTCTGGAACTGCAACCGATTCAGAAATCCAATCAGTATTTCTAGAGACGAAGTAATGCGTATAAGTAAAATCAGCTCAAAGGCCACCTATCATAAATGCTTAAAAAATTTACATGCATTAGGCTATTTAAGATACGAACCATCCTACAATCCCTATAAAGGGAGTGTGGTTTTTATGTTTAATTTTTCTGAAAACTTAAAACCTAAAAAGAAATCATATAATAAACAAGTAAAAGACAAGCAGCAGACAAGTAACCCACCAACTAATGAACAAGCAGAAGTATCTTATATAAACAATACAAATAGTACAAACAATATAAATAAATTAAAAGAAGAAGAGCAATCACAAAATTCTGATTTAGAAAATTTAGAAGAGGTTTCAAAACAAAAAAAGTTGCGCCAAAAAAATAAAAATAACGAATGTCATCTCGAGCAAGGTCGAGAGATCTCAAATAAAATTCCTAAAGTTGATGAAGTCATAAAATATTTCCAGGAACAAAACTTTCCAGAAATCGAAGCCAACAAATTTTACAATTACTTTTCCAGTAATGGATGGTTAGTAGGAGGCAAGACCCCAATGAAAAATTGGAAAGCTGCAGCAAAAAACTGGATGCTCAATAGTCTAAAATACAATAAAAATAATAACAACTCAAAAACATTAATTCAACCCAAAAACCTAAACACAGCAATTGATAAAGATTACTCAGAACCTTTGTAGGTTGTCATTTCGACAGAGAGAAGAATGAACGACGAGAAATCTCATAATTAGAGTGTCATTGGGAAAAATGAATCTCATAAAAAAGTCACAATCTCAAACGTCATAGAATTTGCAAGCGAGTAGTCTTCTGTTTGAAAATTACGTAAAATGAAATGCTGTTTGAGCAAAGCGAGTTCATTTAATTTAGTAATTGAGAACCTAGAAGACCGCTGAAAATTCAAGACTAGATTTTTTTGTTTCTTTTTTGATCAATGCAAAAAAGAATGAGAAATAATTAAAAATATATGCAGCCTAGATTTTTTGAATACTTTTTCATCAATGGAAAAAGTATTAGAATAAAACAAAAGAAAATTAATCAAAAATGATAAACTACCAAAACACCACAAACTGGTTAGAATCCAAAGGAAAACAACTATTTGGGAATCATTTCAAAATCTACGAAGAAGACAAAACTATTATTTACAAACTGATAGCCTACGCTTTACAAGACCAAAAAATGGTAAAAAGATGTAATATCAATTTAGAAAAAGGAATCCTACTATCAGGACCTATAGGATGTGGAAAAACCACATTAATGACATTATTAAAATTCTTAGTTCCAAAAGATCAGAAGTACTATGTAAAATCATGTAGAGAAGTAAGTTTCGAATTCATAAAAGAAGGTTACGATGTAATACACAAATACAGCAAACCAAGATTACATCAAAAAAAAGCAGGCATCATTTGTTTTGACGATCTAGGAACCGAAAGCAATCTAAAATATTACGGAAACGAATGCAATGTAATGGGAGAAATTTTACTGAGTCGTTATGATGCTTTCAGTCACCCTGAGCGCAGTCGAAGAACAAAAACCCATCTCACTACAAACCTATCAGCCTCAGAACTAGAAAAATGTTATGGTAACAGAATAAGAAGCCGATTAAGAGAGTCATTTAATTTAATAGCTTTTCCAAATAATACCTTAGACAAACGCAAATAATAAAATTTAAGTTCTTTTAGTTCTTTTTGTTAATTTAGAGCAGTTTTATTACCTTTCATCTTTACTTGTAATTTTAAGTAAAAATTGCTAAAATTATCATGTATTTATTTTTAGAAATGAAATATAGTTTTCATTGTGCTAAGACTAAATAAATCAACCATTAACCAAAAAGAATGCAAGAAAAACCAATTACTATTGGGCAAAGGATTTCAACAAGAGGAGAAGATTTTTTAATTACAAATATTATAAATAATTCAGATGGTAGCCAGTTATTAGATGTAGAAGGAATCAGTGAATTAGTTAAAGGAATGCGTTTTGCTTTTGATACTAAAATTGATAATCAAATCAAGGCAGTAAATCCTAATGATACTATTTTTATTGCAGATAATGAAGCTGGATATAGGAAATCAAAATTATATATAGAAACCCATCTTAGAAATTCTACAATTTATTCTGATAAAATAACCATTGCTACAAAAGCTGCTTTTAATGTTGCTGAATATCAATTAACACCAACGTTAACAGCTTTACAATTACCAAGACCTCGTTTATTAATTGCAGATGGTGTTGGTTTAGGGAAAACAATTGAAGTTGGAATTTTCATCACTGAAATGATGAAAAGAGGAAAAGGAAAGCGAATTATGGTATTGGCATTAAAGTCAATTTTGGGCCAATTTCAACAAGAATTATGGAATCGTTTTGCCATTCCATTGGTAAGATTAGATAGCGAAGGAATTGCTAAAATAAAAACCCAACTTCCCGCAAACAAAAACCCATTCGATTATTACGACAAAACAATTGTTTCAATAGATACCTTAAAAAACAATGCAAAATTTAGGCATTATATAGAAAAATCTAGATGGGATATCATAGTAATTGATGAATGTCATACAGTAGCAAACAACCAAAGTCAACGAGGAGATTTAGCGCAGTTTTTAGCAAAACAGTGTGAATCGTTAATTTTAACATCAGCTACACCTCACAATGGTAAAAAAGAGAGTTTTGCCAATTTAATTAATATGATTGAGCCTACTGCTATTCCTAAAAGCGGTAATTATACAAACGATGATGTAAAACCATATTATGTTAGACGTTTTAAAAATGATATTACAGAAGACGCAGTAAGAGCCAATTTTCAAGATCGTGAAATTATTAGGTTAGAAACAGGGTTGTCTTCAGAGGAGTTAGCCTTTTTACGTTACCAGCAAACCTTAAAAATTCAAGGTTTACAGGCATTAAAAAGTAAGAAATCAAAAGACGATTTGTTATTCTCTATAATGATATTCAAATCGTTTATGTCTTCTCCATTTGCAGCCTTAAAGTCTATCAACAATAGAATTGAAAAAGTAAAAGAGATAGGGGGGCAGTCAACCAATTTTGAAGATAGTTTAGAAGTCTTGAATGAGTTAAGGGTGTATTTAGAGGATATTTTGAAATCAAAACAAGATAGCAAATACAAAAAGTTCAAAAAAACCTTAATGGAGTTAGGTTGGTCTGGTAAGAAAAAAGATGATCGATATGTAGTTTTTGCAGAACGTATTGCAACTCTTGAATATTTAAAAGAAAACTTAATAAGAGATTTTGGTTTAAAACCAGAAGTAATTCAATCCTTTAGTGGTTCAGATACAGATGTAGAACAACAACATATCATAGAAGATTTTGGTAAAGAAGATAGTAAGGTTAGGATCTTATTATGTTCAGATGCTGGCTCACAAGGGGTAAATTTACATTACTATTGTAATAGAATGTTTAATTACGATATTCCTTGGTCGTTAATCACGTTAGAGCAAAGAAACGGACGTATAGATCGTTATGGACAAAAAAAGATACCTTACATCTATTACTTGGTAGGTAAAACAGAGGATGAAGCCATTAGAACAGATTTACACATCATTAACAATCTGACTAAAAAAGAAGAAGAAAAGCATAAAACATTGGGAGATATTGGCTCTATCATGCAATTGTATAATGCAAAAGAGGAAGAAAGTAAAGTAATAAAAGCTATTGAAACTAAAAATGAAGACTTTCTAGAGGAGCTAGAAACTTTCGACTACGGTGCAGCTTTTATTACAGAAGATGACAGTACAGCATCAATTATCACAGATAATCCTTTTGAAGAACAACTAACCATATTTAATAACGATTTCACGTATTACAAAGCGCTTTTCAATCAGTTAAATGGTGAAAACCTATTGAACTCAAAAGACTTTTCCTTATACGAGGAAGATGAGTTTTTAGAATTGAACAATACAAAAGAATTGAATAAAATTTTATACGATTTACCTTCTGAATCGAAACCAAAAATTAACGAGTTTTTTAAACTAACTACCAATAAGGATTTAGTTCAACAATCTATAGAAAATGCTCGTAAGAAAACAGATGAATGGGCAGAGTTTCAAGTCTTGTTCGATTTGCATCCAGCAATTAAATATTACATGACCAAGTTAGAGGCTAGTGTGCCAAAAAACGAGGCGTTAGCAGCTAAATTAAGTACAAAGTTACCTGAAAATAGTGCTTGGTATGTGCTACAAGGGCAAATTTCAAATAATCTAGGACAACCTGTGGTCTCAGACTTTTTCGTGGTAGGAGTTTCAGAAGAAAAGGTGATAAAATCGATGCCAATTTTAGAGTTTTTAGAAACTTATAAATTGAAAGAAGAATTATTTAACGAACATATTACAGCAGAAGAGTTAGCAGCATTACATAAAAAATTACCAATAGCTATAGATTTTGCGCAACACAAACACATGCAAACCTTACAAGGAAAGCTTTCATCGAAGATGTTTGAAGAAATGGTAAAGCAAGAAGAAAAGGTAATGAAATGGCAGGAAGCATCTTTAGAACAATTAGAAGTAAAGTTTGAAAATACGGCCGATACTAACTTTATGAAAAACAAAAAGGAAAAGGAACTCGAAGAGATTAATTCAATTACAGCAGACTCAAGTCAGTATTTAAAAAACGTAATGAGTTTAGCAGATCAGGAAGCATATATCAAAGTAATGGCAGTATTTTTTAACGCATAGGTATGATTAAATTTATAGATAATATAGGCGATTTTTTTGCGACCAATTATTTCGATGAAGACTTCGTTAAAAAAGTCCATGCCAAATCTGGATACAGTGCAGAAGATCAAAGAGAACTTCAAAAAAGAATTAGCCCTATAAAAGATAAGTATTTTAAGTACAAACAATCTATTATAGAAGGGCGTTTACGTACAAAAGATAAAATTTACGAAACGCATCAATTTCACACACACGTTCTAAATGCATTAGGTTTTGATGGTGATCATCACCAATACAACGATCCATTCCATTTTAGTGAAACAGAAGTATTACCTGTGCGTCACAAATTGTATCGTGGAGAGAAGCTCCATATGATGATTATGGAAATGCAGCCATTAATCAAAGAAGGTGATGAAGAACCAGATGGATTGTTTGAGCAACGTTACAATATTGAAGATGATGAAATTAAATTAATTAAAGAACAAAAATACCATAGGTCATCTTGGAGTAGAATTTTTAAGGTAAAAGACGAGTTTAAAATTTCACCTGTTATTATTAACAAGGCAATTTCTCAACTATGCTTGTTAGACCAAAAAGAACGTCCACAATACATTTTGTTGTTGGCGGGTAATGTGGTTTTTTTAATTGATGTCGAAAAATGGTTTAGAGGTTCGTATCTATATTTCGATTTAGAAGAATTCTTTTCAGAAGCTACAATCACTCGTGCATATTATTCCTTATTCTACTTATTATTATCTAAAGAGATGTTATCTCCAGAGAGTGATATGGTGCTGATGGATCAACTAGAAGAAGACAGCCATAAAAGTGCGTACGAGGTTACCAAAGATTTAAAAGAGGGAATCATTCATGCAGTAGAAGCTTTGGCTAATGAAGCAATTTACTATAGAAAGAAAATACTTTCACAGGAGTTTGATGAAACCGATGATAATTTTGAAGCCCAGGTAAAAGACGATTGTTTAAGTATAGTTTATCGTTTGTTATTCGTGTTTTATGCAGAGTCAAGAGCTGATTTAGATATTTTACCCATTTCGGATAGTGTCTATCAAAAAGGATATTCCTTAGAAATGTTACGCGATTTAGAACAAACGCCCTTACAAACAGATCATGCTGCCAATGGGTATTTCTTTCACGAATCTTTACACCAATTATTCCAATTGATGAGTGCTGGCTATCGTGAAAATGAAAATGGAAGTAACAAAAGTTTTAGAATTCGTCATATAGATTCACCTTTATTTGATGATGATAAACTCAACCAATTACAAGGTGTAAAATTTAGAAACTATGTGTGGCAAGATGTCATTTGTCAATTATCGCTTTCGCGAAAACAAAAAGGAAAAGCACGTGGTCGTATTTCTTATGCCAATTTAGGCATCAACCAATTGGGTTCTGTATACGAAAGCTTACTAGCATTTAGAGGTTTTTATGCAGAACAAGATTATATAGAAGTCCATCCAAAAAACAAACCCAAAGAAGGTACTTTATTAGTACCGCGAAAACGACGTAACGATTTTGACGATGCTGAGGTTTTAAAAAATAAAGAGGGTAAAGAAGTCATCATTCCAAAAGGGCAATTTGTATATCGTTTAAGTGGTCGTGATCGTCAAAAATCGGCTTCCTACTATACGCCAGAGGTACTCACACAATGTACCGTAAAATACACACTGAAATCTATTTTAGAAAAAGTAGAATCTGGTGAAATGAAAGCACTAGAGTTATTAGAACTCAAGTTGCTAGAACCTGCCATGGGTGCAGCTGCGTTTCATAACGAACTCATCAACCAATTGGCAGAAGCCTATTTAAGTTATCGCCAAAAAGAACTCAAACAAAAAATTTCACCTGAAAAGTTTCGTGAAGAACTGCAAAAAGTAAAAGCATATATCGCTACCAACAATACCTATGGTGTCGATTTAAACCCAACAGCAATAGAGCTGGGGAAACTATCCTTATGGCTAAACGTTATCCATAAAGATATGGAAACACCGTTTTTTGGGTATCGTTTAGGAGTGGGAAATGCAGTGGTGGGTGCTTGGTTAAAAGTGTATCATAAGAGAGCGTTTAGTGTAGAGTTTTCTAAAGTAGGTACTAAAAAACAACGAGAAAAACCGATTAAAAAAGAATGGTGGGACAAAGCACCAAAGCACCTACATTTTAAACCCAATGAAGGCATACAACGCAGGAAAGATGAAATCTACCATTTTTTATTACCTGATAAAAATATGGTACCATCTGCTAAAATTAAACTCTTAAAAAACGAGTTTGAAGACGAAGCGAAATATGTAAGTACCTGGAAAAGTAATTTTTGCGCGCCCATAAATGGCGATGAATACCAACGTTTACAAAAACTCTCGAAAGCGGTAGATGTTTTATTAGAAGAACATTACAAATTTCAAGCATCCATAAATGCACAAACCAAAACCAAAGGAGGTTTTTTTGGCGCTTATGAAGATGAAGAACAAGGCCAATTAGGATTACGTTCTTATGACGAAAAAGAGCAACTAGCAGCACAACGTAACAATACCAACGCACCTTATTACAAGTTAAAACTCATTATGGACTATTGGTGTGCCTTATGGTTTTGGGACATGCGCGATGCTAAAGAGCTACCAACACGCCAACAATGGTATGACGATATTGAAAAAATTATAAACATAGATTTAAGTTTATTAGAAGACGTTGAAAAAGAAGTAGAGGAAGAACTTTTACCAAAACCTACTTTAAAACAAGCCAGTTTATTTGAAGAGCCCAATACCCAATACACACTTAAAAGTTATAGAAAAGATAAAGTTGCAGCACTTAAAAAATTAGAAGAAGCCTTACAAAGCAACCCAGACTCATTATTTAAAAATGAGCGCAGTAAAATTGTAAACCAACTAGCAGACCAATATAAGTTTTTTCATAACCAATTAGAATTTATTGAGGTGTTTAAAGAACGTGGGGGTTTTGATGTAGCTGTTGGGAATCCACCTTGGTTAAAGATTACATTTGAGGAAAAAAGCTTAATGAGCGAAAAATTTCCAGAACTATTTATAAGAAAAGTTTCTGCTACAAAAGCTAGAGAACTTCAGATTTCATATTTGCAAAACGTCTTACAAAAAGAAGCTTATTTTAAAGAATATATTGGGACTGATTCTTCTGCAACTTTTATGAATGGATTTCAAAACTATCCCCTTTTAATAGGTCAACAAACCAATTTGTATAAATGTGTAATTGAAAACAGCTTTTCTTTAATTTCAGAAAATGGGTTTTTAGGATTACTACATCCAGAAAGTGTTTATGACGACCCTAATGGTAAACCGTTAAGAAAGGAAATTTACAAGAGATTAAAATATCATTTCCAATTTAAGAATGAGCTAATGTTATTCGCTGAAATTGACCATCATAATTTTTATGGAGCGCATATATATTCAGGTAGTAGAAATGAAATTGATTTTCTATCAATCAATAATTTGTTTCATCCTTTCACAATTGATGGCTGCTTTGTGCACAATGGTTCTGGTATGGCTGGTGGTTTTAAAATTAAAGATGAAACTAAGGGAAAGATGGTTTGGAATATCCAACCTCATAAAGATAGAATTGTTAGAATTAAAAGCGCTGAACTAAAATTATTATCTAACTTTTTTGAAAATTCTAATGATTATGAAAGTTCAAAATTGGTAAACCTGCATACACAATCAATTATCAAAATAATTGAAAAGTTATCATCTCTTAAAACTAAAGTTGAAGATTACCAAAATATTATTGATGAAGGTTATCATGAAACTAATGCTCAAAATGAGAATAAAATTAAAAGGCTTAAAATATCAAATAGACCAGATATAACTAAAAGCGAGCTAATAATTGGAGGTCCACATTTTTTCGTTGGTAATCCTTTATATAAATCGCCTAGAGAAATTTCAAAATTAAATTCAGATTATGATGTTATAAGCCTTATTGATATTGAAGAAGATTATATTAGTAATGTAAACTTTAGTCCAGATAACAATTTCAACTATATTGAAGATGAAAAATATAGATTAGTATTTAGCCAAATGTTGAGCATCACTGGAGAGAGAACAATACAACCAGCGCTTTTTCCACCTCACACTTATCATATTAATACAGTAACTTCTATAACATTTAAAGATGAAAAGAAACTTTTAGAATTATCGGCTATTTCTAGCTCAATTGTAATAGATTTTTATGTCAAAATAATTGGGAAAGGTGGATTTTATTCAGGTTCATTAAGAAAATTATTGCTTGGAATTAACAAACAATTTGTTCCTCAATTAAGCTTGCGTACACTTCTCTTAAATTCTTTAAATGACAATTATTCTGATTTATGGGAAAGCAACTTTATTGATCTTTTCAAAGAAGATAATTGGAGTAAACAAGATTCTCGCTTAAAACCATTTAGTACGTTAACCCAAGAATGGCAATGGGCAATACCTTTACGCAATTGGTTTGAGCGCAGACAAGCTTTGGTAGAAATAGATATAATTACGGCTATGGCTTTAGGGTTAACTTTAGAGGAGTTAATTTTAATATACAATGTGCAATTTCCTGTACTACAGCAAAACGAAGACGATACGTATTATGATACCACTGGTAATATAGTTTATACGGTAAGTAGAGGATTAACAGGCGTTGGTGTAGATACACCAGTTTGGAAAACCATTAAAGACCTAAAAGTAGGAGAAACTTACGAGCATACCATAGCAAAAAGTGAGTTATACAAAGGTAAAGTAGTCACCTACCACGCTCCTTTTGATAAATGTGATCGTGTAGAAGATTATAAGGTGGCTTGGGCGCATTTTGAGGAGGTTTTTAAAGAGGAGAAGTAGAAGTCAAAAAGAAAAAGAATGCTAGAAAAAGAAACAACAATATTTATTGAAGAGAAAAATACGTTAACATTAAAAAATGTAAAGAAATTAGTAAATAAAACATTTGCAGTTTACGATGCAGATGCTTCAAGAATTATTGCAGATTATCGTTCAGAAAAACAATATACTGCAGATTATAATGGTAGGCAAATTCTAGAATTACTTCAAAATGCGGATGATGCCCAAACAGATGTAATCAATATAGAAATCAATACAGATACAAAAATATTGACGCTTTCTAACAATGGAATTCCATTTTCTTTAGATGGTGTAAAGTCGCTTATGTTAGCAAATATGAGCCCTAAAAATAAAAAAGAATACATAGGGAATAAAGGTTTAGGGTTTCGTTCTATCTTGAACTGGGTAACTCAAGTAGAGGTGCTTACAGAAGAAGTTAATTTAAAATTTTCCGATTCATTTGCGCATAAGAAATACAGAACTATTTTTAATAATAGTGAAGATTTAAGAAATCTTGTCCAAAAGGATAAAAATTTAGAGGAGGGTGAAATACCATTTGCTGTATTGGCAATTCCTGACATTGATGAGGTTACTGAAAAAGATGGTTGGATAACAACGGTAAAACTACATTATAAAACGAATGAAGAAAAAAGTATACTAAAACAGTTAGATGCGATACAAGAAGAAACATTATTGTTTCTAAAATATACCAAGAATATTACAATTCTTAAAAATAAAGAAGAACCTAAGGCTTTTAATAAAAGTAGACCAAGCGAAAATAAAATACAGGTTAATCATAAAGTTTGGAACATTTACAATTCTGGTGAGTGTAAATATGATGAAACGAAAATGTACAGTTACCAAATTGCTTGGCAAGATAATTTAGAAGATAAAGATGGCGTTTTCTATACCTATTTTCCAACAAATGTTAAAACACATTTGCCATGTTTAATTCATGCTACATTCGATCTAAATGCTTCAAGAAAAGAAATAAATCCATCAGCAGAAAACAAATTTGTATTACATGAAATTGCAGAAAAATTAGGGGAATTAGCAGTTACAAAACTTACTGCATTTCCTTCAAATTGGTTATCGTATCAGTTTTTAGATAAAACTCAAAAAAGTGATAATGAGGTTTTAGAAGATTTTTATGAAATCATAGATATATCAAAATATAATGCTGCAATTTATCCAGGTTTAGATAATAAGTATTACCCTAGAAAGGAGGTTTATCAATATAATAATGAACTGTTAATCTGGGTTTTAGAAAATAACTTTGGTGATTTTTTTCCAAAATTAATAAGACCTATCACAGATAAGGATAATATTGATGATTTTAATCTATCTAATTATAACAAATATACTCCAGAAGAGCTTTTAGAGATAGTTGAGAATTTAAATCCAAAATTAACAGATTTAAAAGAGCGAGTTAAGTTTATTAAGTTTTTAATAAGCGACAATTTTAAAAACTTACATGAAAGCAATGTAAGATTACCGTTGTTAATAGATAGGAAAACAAACTTACCAACTACAGACCAGTTGTTTACGATTAGGCAAGAAGAGGATGAATCATATTTAGATATTGTAAAAAATGTAGAAGGGATTTCATTTATACTTCCAGAAATATTCGATTTATTAGAGATTGAATTAAAGGAAGAAATTAAGCTAGTTGAAAAAGAAAATGAAGATGTTTCCAGACCTATAAAAAGAGTCATTGATAAGGTCGTAAACATTGGTTCTAACGATATTATTCATGTAATAAGATATATGGTTAATGAAGCACGAAAAAAGATTAATAACGAAGTTGAAGAGACTGAGGTTATTATCAAAAATTTTGTTAGTTCGTTACACTTAATTTTTATTAAAAATTCTGATAGAAGAGGTAAATTACCATTTAGCATTCCTCTTTATAATAGAAACAAAAAACTTGTAAATAGTGATGAATTATTTTTTGGTGATGAATACTATGGAGGTCAATTAACTGAATTTATATTTAAAGGTATTTATAATAACGATAATTATATAATTGGTAATGATTATTGGGGTTTAGATTTTGAAAGTGAGTTAGAAATTCATTCCTTTTTTACATGGTTAGGTGTAAATAAATATATAAAACTTCAAAAAGAAGCTAAAGAAGTTACACCTCCAATAGAATATCAAGAGCTAGTATTTAAAAGCAGACCAGATTTAAAAAAAACGTATCACTACTATAAAGGTACTAGAATTGTTAAAGAATCTCTTTTAGCAAAATTAACTATTGAAAAGTTACTTGTATTAATAACAAAAGAAGAAGTTTTAAAAAAGAAATTATCTGATCATCATGAAGATAGTTATAAATATAAATATGGGTCAGGATATCCTAAAGATCTATATGGATTTCCTTCATTTATAGAATATCAAATTAAAAAAACTGTAGATTTTTCGAAGTATATTGTAGAAGATGAAATAGGAGTCGAGCAACTTTTTAAAACAGTAAACTATAAAGATGAGATTTTCAAGAATTATGATATTTCTTTAAATGAAATCAAAGGTTTATTAGAAAAATTAGGGGCAATAAAATCTCTAGACGATATTTCAATCGATCAATTTTATGCTTTATTTGAAAATCAAGAAGATATGTTTCCTCAAGGTAGAGGAAGCGCTACTTTTTATAAACGATTTTTAGAATACTGTACAAAAAATAATGAAATTAGTAAATCTGAAAATAATTTTGATTTTACTGGATTCAAATGTTTTGCTCGTAAAGGAGGTAAGAAAGAAAGTGAATTTGAACTTTTACCTGTCTCTCAAATTTATTATTCAGATAATAATTTAGTACCTCAGGATATTTTAGATAATTACAACATTCTTGCACTTTCAAAAAGGTTAGGAGAACAAAATGTAAAAAAATATTTTGGTGTTAATTTAATTCAAGATGTTATTAAAAATATCGAGATTGATAAGGATGATCTTGAGATATCTGATCTAAATAAAGCATTTAATGAGAGAATTAATAAATTAAAACCATATTTTTTATTCTATCGTTTAGAGGCTATTAAAGTTGAGAATACTAAAAATGAGGCTATAAACCTTACTAAGAATATCGATATCAAGTTGGTTAATAAATGCTGGTATCATTTCAATGCGGATGAAAAGTTTACACTAGAAGAAAATTTCTTCATCAAAATTGGTGATACTTTCTATATTAGAAACAATACAAGTCATTCTGTAGAAGGTTTAATGAATGATTTAGTTTTTTGTGATACGGTTGCAGAGGTTCTGAATACACAATATAAAGTAAAAGAACATCATGATAGGTTTAGAGCTATATTTAAAGATAATGTCAGAGAAACTGAATATGTTATTAAGACCAAAGAAGGTGAAGAATTGTTAAATAAAGCCAAATTATTATTGGGAGTTTCTAGCATTGAATTAGAATTTTGGGCGTTTATATTCAAACAAAATAATAAAATATTACCTGAGTATATTGCCGATTTTAATCAACTTAAAAAAATAGTCAAAAAGACTTTAGAGTTTAAATTACCAGAAGATTATTTTAGAATTTCTTTTGAGGTCTTTTCTAGTAAAGAGGCTTATAGTTTAATAATTAAATTAATAAATAATGAGAAGGTTACTTATTTAGAATTACTAGAGAATAAAAGTGTTGTAAAAGGATTAGTGGATTTTCACTCAAGAAAAATTTCTGAATTAATAAACTTCAACTCTAATCAAGAAAAAATAACAAAATTTGTTTGGAGTAACTTACATAAAAGTTCTGTAGAAGAGAAGAAAAAATTCAATATTAAAATTATAAAATTAAAGAAACAGATTCAATCTGAACTGATAAAAATTATTAAAGAAGAATCAAAAAATAAATTAGAGATAGAATACTTAAATTTATTTTTAAACCATATAAAAACAAATTATCATACTGATATTCTTATAGATATTCAGAATATTTACAATAAGAATGTTTCAAAGATATCAAATACAAAAATTGTTGATATTGAAGATGATTTAAAAAGCTTACTATATTTCGAATGGGATGAAATAGATGAACTTAAAAATATCCTTTTTCCAAAACAAGAAGAAGAAGCTCCTGCTAGTAAACCTCAGATAAAAGAATTAGATGATGTGGAAATTTTAGAATCACATATTTCTTCTGTTGATTTTGTTGAAAATACAGATGGAGTTAATAAAGGGAATGGTGGAGGAGCTCATAGTCAAGGTCACGAAAAAAGTAAAAGAATAAAAGGAAAGGCAGCAGAAAAATTAGTCAGAGATAAATTGAAAGCTTTGGGTTATAATGATGTCGCATGGGTTTCAGGTAATTCTGATGAGCCAATAAGAGATGATAGTTTAGGGTATGATATTAGATATGTAAATGAAAATAATGAAGAAAAGTTTTTAGAAGTAAAAGCAATAGCTACAGATAACAGTTTTTTTATCTCAGAGAATGAAAAAAAGTGTGGACTAAAGCACAAGGAAAAATATGTAATGGCATTGGTAATTGGAAAAAAGATTCATTTTATTAAAGATTTTTTTAAGTTTAATGAAGGGGAAACTTTTGAAATAAATAAAAAATACACTGTTAAGAATAATAACTATAAAGTTTACTTTAAGGTTGAAAATAGAGATTAATTATGCTACCACTACAACAAGCTTACGAAGTAAAGCAATCCATATTAGAGTATTTAAAAGCAACGTTCAGCTTTAAAGAAAAACCAGTTTCTGAAGCTTTTTATAATTTTATTCAACATCCAAAAGACGGTATTTTTAAAGGGCCTTATGTGTCGTTAAAATTACCTTTTGTTACTTATACAGATGAGGAGGAGTTACCATTAGAAATAAAACCTAGTTTCCCACCATATAAACATCAGTTTGAAGCGTTTAAACGATTGCATACTAAAAATGGGAATAAACCAGAACCAACCTTATTAACTACTGGTACAGGTTCAGGTAAGACAGAATCGTTCTTGTTTCCAATTTTAGATTATTGCTATAAACATAGACAGGAAAGAGGAATAAAAGTCATCATTTTATATCCAATGAATGCCTTAGCTACAGATCAAGCAAAACGTCTGGCAGAAGCCATTTATGAGGATGATAAACTAAAAGGGAAAGTTACAGCAGGTTTATTTATTGGGGAAGGGAAAAATAAAAATAAGTTTCCAACCAAAATGGGTGAAACCCATGTGATTGAAAATAGAGAGGAAATTATAAACAATCCTCCAGACATACTATTAACCAACTTCAAGATGTTAGATTATGGGTTAATGCGTCATAGTTATAACAAACTATGGTCTCATAATTTTGAAAATCCTGAATTGTTACGTTTTTTAGTGTTGGATGAATTACATACCTATGATGGTGCACAAGGTACTGATGTTGCGAATCTAATTCGCAGATTAAAATTAAAATTAGCAATTTCAGAAAATTATTTATGTCCTGTAGGTACATCAGCAACTATTGGTAAGGGCTCAGATTCTGTAAAGCTATTAACCAAATATGCTTCAGATGTTTTTGGTGAAAACTTTCCACCAGAATCTGTTATTGTAGAGCATCGTTTATCTTCCGAAGAATTTTATACCATTCCAGGTGATAAATTGGATACTTTTTTACCAAGAGTATTAGGTATACAACAAAGCAGACTAAAATTAGATGAAGAGTATCATGATTATATTAATAGACAGAAAAAATTATGGCAAATTCCAGAATCTATATCAGCGTATAAATTAGCGGGTGAATTAAAGAAGTTAAAAATAGTAAAGGATATCAGTACCCTTTGTAGTGAAGGAATTGTATCTATAAATCAGTTAATTCAAAGATTAAATAAAATAAATGCAAATTTCAATGCGATTCTAGATTATGATGACGAGTATGGATATAATCCAAAAGAAGAAGTCATTACATCTATTTTAGCATTAATAGCAGAGGCAAAAGCGGATGAAAAAGAACGTTTCCCTTTTTTATTCTTGCAAATTCAAATATGGATTCGTGAGTTAAGTGGTGTATTAAGAGTATTCTCTGAAGAACCAAAATTTACTTGGCGAGATAAAATTGGAGGAAAAGGAGAGGCTGCAGCATTACCACCCTATTTTTGTAGAGAATGTGGTGCAAGTGGTTGGTTAGCCAATAAGCAAGACAACAGAAATCAGTTTGAATTAGATCCATTAGAAGTATACGAACAATATTTTAGCAATCATAAAAACATCTATTTTGTAAATTACAACAATGCAAAGCATTACAAAATAGAAGAATATGAACCTACAGCAGCACTAACAACCTATGCACATCAGGTATATTTAAAATTTGGGAATGATCCAGGAGAACGCAGTATTAATCTATTAGCATATCGTAAAGTAAAAGAAAATAAAGCGGTACATACTTGTCCTGAATGTAATGCGAATAACGATATGAGTATTATTGGTACTCGTATTGCAACTTTAAATTCGATTACAACAAGTCAAATTCTAGCGTCTAATTTAGATGAGCGTGAAGAGAGATATCGAAAAGTTTTAGCATTCACAAATGGGGTACAAGATGCAGCACATCAGGCAGGTTTTATTGAGTCTAGAAATTACAGATTTACCTTTAGAGCTTCTTTACAAAAGGTAATTAATGAAATTAATGAGCCTGTAGATTTAATCACAGTAAAGAATGCTTTTATAAAGTATTGGAAAACGCATGCAGATCCAACAGAAAAAAAACATTTAGAAGCTTATTTCTATAGATTTTTTCCAGCAGATAGAATTGGTGAAGCAAGAGTAGAAGATTTTAGAAATTTATCAACCAATTCATTTTCTAAAACCTTTGAAAAGGAATTTGATACTCGGGTATTTTGGGAAATTATTTCAGAATTTGGGTACAGTGCAGGTATTGGTAGAACTTTAGAAAAAACGAGTTCTTCAGCTCCAAGTTTTAATCATGAAAAGTTAGAAGATGTATTTTCTAAAATGAAATCATGGTTAAATGAAAATATGTTAGAGCACATAGAACAAGGAGATTTTGTGAAATTTATAAATGGTTGTTTACACCGTATACGAATTCGCGGTGCAGTAGATCATGATTATTTGGCGAACTTTAGGCAAAAGAATCTTAAAGTAATTGAGTTAAATTGGACATATAATAAAAGGCATTATTTAAATAAACGATTTCATCAAAGAGCAAGATTTCCTAAACTAGTGGTGAATTACCCTGATAGCAGAGGGATTATTGATAGCACCTTTGCAAAAACAACAAATTGGTTTCACGCGTATTTTAAAAAATCGTTTCAATTTGCACCAGATAATAATGCCATTATTAATGAGTTTTATAAAGAATTTTTTTTAGTATTAGAACAAGTAGAAATTCTAAATAGTGAAACAGCAAAAGATGGAGAGAACTTTGCAATTGATCCCAAAGAAATTATAATAAGTAATAAGGTTGCTAGCTATAGTTGTAATGAGTGTACCTCTACTTTAAACGTTGCTAAAAATGATACCCTAACAGAAGGTACAGCATGTATAAATTATAGGTGCCCCGGTAAATATGTAAAAGCAGAAAAAATAGAATTCAACTATTATAACCTCATTTACAATAGAGAAAATTCTCCAAGAATATACGCTTCAGAGCATACGGGTGTTTTGGATAGAAAAGTTAGAGAGCAAACAGAATATGATTTTAAAGAAAGACCTCAATACAATTCATTAAATACCTTAGTTGCTACGTCTACTTTAGAAATGGGTATTGATGTAGGTTCACTAAATGCAGCAACCAACACAAGTATTCCACCATTACCATCTAATTTCCTACAAAGAATAGGGCGTGCAGGACGTTCTTCAGGAACAGCATTAATAACAAATTTTGCTCAAAACAAAGCACATGATTTGTTTTACTATGAAGAGCCTAAAGAAATGATGGAAGGGGATATCAATACACCTGGTTGTTTCTTAAATGCGAAAGATATTTTGTTTAGACATTTTACAGCCTATTGTTTTGATAGTTGGACAAAAGAAGATCCTGAAAGACATCAAATACCGGGTTTAATTAAACAATTAGGTTTACTGGAAACGGGTAAGATAAGTAGTAATGGGTTCTTTATAAATCAGTTATTAGCTTTTGTGTTAGATAATCAAAAAGAACTAATAGCAGCCTTTAGAAAAATGTATGAAGGTCAAATTGATATGTCTATTATTGATGATGTCAAAATAACATTGCAACAAGGTGTTTTTCAACAAAAATTATTAAGGGTTTTTGAAAATTTAAAAAATGAATTCTTTTTTATCATTCAAAAAGTAAATGATATTGATAAATATATCAAAGAAAAAGAATTGGGTGCAAATGATGAAGAACATAAAGAATTAACAAGAGAGAAAAAAGCACTTTGGCAATTAAAAAAGTCTGTAGAATTGAGGCAAGTCATAGAGCATCTTACAAATGTTGGGGTGTTACCCAATTATGCCTTTCCAGAAACTGGGGTTACTTTAAATGCACACGTCTATGGTTTTAAACCTGAAGGAGCAGAGCAAGAACCTGAAAATAAATCATTTGAAATTGTACGTTCTTCGGCGTCAGCTTTAAAAGAATTTGCTCCAGATAATTTTTTCTATAGCCAGGGGAATAGATTAGAGATTTCTGGTTTAAATACCTATGACTGGAGTGGGGAAAAATCGAGTTTAGTAACGATGAGGTTTTGTGGAAACTGTGATCACATAGAGGATGCCTTAAAAGCAGAAAAAGGAATGTGTCCTAAATGTGGCCATGAATCTTGGAATTCTGCTTCAAATACGCACAAATTTGCAAAATTACAAACTGTAAAATCAGTAAATTCAAGAACAAAATCTACCCTTAAAGATGCAAAAGATGAAAGAGAACAAACACATTACACAGTTTCAATACATTTTAAATTTAATCCAAATACAATAGCAGGAACTTGGGGTATGGTTAAAATACCATTTGGAATTGAATTTGTAAAAGAAGTTAAATTAACAAAAATAAATTTAGGGTCAGGTACTTTAAATGCAAGTCATTTAACGATAAATCAGAATGAAAATGTTGCAAGACATGGTTTTGTAACCTGTAAGCATTGTGGTAAATCAACTTCTAAACCGAATTTAGTTTTAAATAGTCAAGATAAAAAATTCCATTACGGATTTTGTAAACATAGAGAAGAAGAGTATAACAATGTTCCAAATGACATCTTTGAAGAAGTTTTTTTATTCAGAAATATCAACACAGAAGCCATTAAAATTTTATTGCCTGTTCAAGAGTTTTTAAATGAGGCAACACAACAAATGTTTAAAGCAGGTTTACAATTAGGGTTAAAGAAATATTATAAAGGGAACCCTGATCATGTGGCATTTGATTTTTATTCAGAGTTCAACGAGGCTACACAAAGATTTGATAGATACTTAATACTATACGATACCATTCCAGGAGGTACAGGATATTTGCAGAAATTATTTGATCCAAATGAATTTACAATATTATTAAATGAAGCCTATAAAGCCATAAAAGAATGTACGTGTAAAGACCATGGAAAAGATGGCTGTTATAGATGTATTTTAACATATTCAAACCAATACAATAGAGCAGATTTAAGTAGAGAAAATGCTGAAGATATCTTTCGAAGAATTGTTGAACAATCCAAAGATTGGGAGCCTATCAATCAAGGTATTTCTTCTTTAACAAAAACTGGAATGATTGAGGAAAGTGAGTTGGAATTAAAATTTATCCATGCTTTAAGAAAGTATACAGAAAAGCATAGTGATAAAAACCTAGTTTTTGAAGAGGTAAAAGAAAATGGAATTCAAACCTATCGTTTATCCTTGCCAATTTTAAACGGTAGTATAACTTATGCAATTAGACCACAAATAAATTTAGGGGAAAAAGATGGTGTTACAGTAAATACAAGAACGGATTTTTTAATAAAGTGTATTCAAATTATTAAAAATGATGAGGTTATAACAGATGTAGACACCTTATTAGCTTTTAAAGAAGTTGCTATTTATTTAGATGGCTATACATATCATGCTTCAGAAAAGCACATGCGTTTTTATGAAGATATTACAATTAGAAATGCTATTTCAGAAACACCAAATATAGTTCCATGGTCTCTTAGTTGGTCCGATGTTATTTTGTTTGAAACAGATGAAGACAAAATAAATACAGATAATTTATATGTTGATCCTTTACGCTATAGAAAAGCGATTCAATCTTTAAACAGTTTTCCAATGTCACAAAAACTAAACAAAGGTTTAATTGTCGCTAAAAATTCGATTGAACGATTATTATGGTTTTTAGCAAATAGCAGTAGTTTAGAATTAAATTCAGAAATAGGTCACTTTTTTGCAGTACAACAAGATAGTTTTAATAAATATATTTTTAATGAAAGTTCTGTATTAAAGTTATTGGATGTGAATGAGATGATTGATCAAAGTATGTTAACGAATCCGGGGCCAAACGCGTATATGCAATCTGATAGAACTGAAGCTAACGAATTGTTTAAATCAAGAGTATTTGTACGTTTCAAAGATTTTGAAGTAAAATCAAACCTTATCGCTTCAGAACTAAAGGAAATAGATAAAGCAAAATGGGAGGAGTATCTAAGATTGTTTACTATTTTAAAATTATGAGACATACTAGTTAAAAAGAAAAAGTAGAATTAAATTATTGCAAAAAAAATGAGTAAAGAAAGAGCATTGAATATGTTACGTAGGTCTATAAATATGCCTACTGCAACATTTAGGGAAGGACAATGGGAGGCCATTGAAAAACTTACAGTAAATAAAGAAAAACTACTAGTTATTCAAAGAACAGGTTGGGGTAAAAGTTCTGTTTATTTTATAAGTAGTAAATTATTAAGAGAGCAAGGTAGAGGCCCCACAATTATTATTTCACCATTATTAGCTTTAATGCGAAACCAAATTGAGGCAGCAGAGCGTTTAGGGATAAAAGCAGTTTCCATAAATTCAACAAATTTTGATGATTGGAAAGCCATTCAAAATGAAGTATTAAAAGATAATATAGATACTTTATTAATTTCACCAGAACGTTTAGCTAATGATCGATTTATGGATGAAATTCTGTTTCCAATTGCAGATAAAATTGGTTTGTTTGTTGTAGACGAAGCGCATTGTATTTCAGATTGGGGCCATGATTTTAGGCCAGATTATAGACGTATTGTTGGTATCTTAAAAGCGATGCCCAATGGTATGCCTATTTTGGCAACAACAGCAACAGCTAATGATAGAGTAGTAAGTGATGTTCAAGAACAATTGGGAGGTATAAAGACTATTAGAGGTGGATTAACAAGAGCAAGTTTAAAACTACAGAATATTAAGTTAAAAGACCAAGCATCACGTTTAGCATGGTTAAAAGAGAATATACCTAATATGGAAGGAAGTGGTATTGTATATGTATTAACAAAACGTGATGCTAGAACTGTTACACAATGGCTAAATGATTGCAACATTGATGCTGCTGCTTATTATTCGGATGTTAAACATGAGAATTTTGATAATTCTACTGCCTACAGAGAATTTTTAGAGGATTCATTATATAATAATGAGATAAAAGTTTTGGTAGCTTCTACTGCTTTAGGTATGGGTTATGATAAACCAGATTTAAATTTCGTGATTCACTTCCAAGCACCAGGTTCTATTATTGGATATTACCAACAAGTTGGTCGTGCAGGTCGTGCAATAAAAAGCGCATATGGTATTTTATTATCAGGACAAGAAGATGCAGATGTTCACCGCTATTTTAGAGAAGGTGCATTTCCGCCAGAACAAATAGTAGAACAAATTTTAGAAGCTATTGAGGATCATGATGGATTGTCTATTCCTAAATTACAAGAACTTTTAAATGTAAAATATAGTCAGATTACAAAAACAATAAAATATTTGAGTGTAGAGGAGCCTTCTCCCATTGTTAAAATTGGTACACAATGGCAAAGAACAGCCATTAATTATTCAATGGATACTGATAAAATTGAAAGATTGACAAATCAGCGGTTAATAGAGTGGAATATTGTGCAAAATTATATAGAATCGAAAGAGTGTTTGATGATGTTTTTGCAAAGTGAATTAGATGATGAAGATGTGCAATCTTGCGGACAGTGTGTGAATTGTTTAAATGAAAATATTTTACGCAATATAGCCTCTCAAAGTAACGTGTTAGAGGCTTCTATATATTTAAAACATTCTGAGTTTGATATTGAGCCTAGAAAACAAATAGCAAGAAATGCATTGCCTGAATATGAATGGAGAGGTAATTTATCTAAAAATTTACAAGCAGAAAAAGGGAAAGTGTTATCTAGATGGGGTGATGCAGGTTGGGGTAAAATGGTTGCAGATGATAAACATCATGGTTACTTTAGTGATGAATTGGTTGATGCAATGTGTGATATGATTATAAAAAGATGGAGTCCAAATCCTTTTCCAGAATGGTTAACATGTATACCGTCTTTAAGGAACCCAGAATTAGTGCCTAATTTTGCAGAAAGACTGGCGGCAAAATTAAGAATTCCTTTTAGACCAATTATTGTAAAAGTAAAAGATACTGAGCCCCAAAAAGAACAAGAAAATAGTTATCATCAATGTAAGAATTTAGATGGTGTTTTTCAAATAGATGGGGATGTTCAAAATAAACCTGTATTTTTGTTTGACGATGCTGTAGATTCTAGGTGGACTTTTACTATAGCAGCAACATTATTAAGAAAAGCAGGTTCAGGAATTGTTATTCCGATAGCCCTAACATCAACATCAGTAAGCGAATAGAATGATTTCAGAAAGGACAAAAGCCATATTACTACTTACATCTTATTTCTCAAAGGATTTAGATAAAAAGAATAAGCCACTTGCTTTATTAGAATGGAATAGGTTTGTACGTTGGTTACAAGAAAATAAATTAAAACCAGAAAACCTTTTGACAATTGATTTAAATAAACTTTTGATTAATTGGGAAGATAGATCTATTGATAAAGATAGAATTATAGCATTGCTAGATCGTAAAATGGCATTAGCTATTAAATTAGAAAAATGGTTTAAGGCAGGCATTTGGGTAATTAATAGGGGAGACAAAGAATATCCTGAAAATTTAAAAAATAATTTAAAAGACCGTGTTCCACCAATACTTTTTGGGGTTGGTAATAAAGAACTTTTAAATAAAAACTATATAGGAATTGTCGGTTCTAGAAAGTTATCAATACAAGATATAGATAATACCAAGTACATTGTTAAGCAAATTGTAAATCAAAACTGTGGTGTTATTTCTGGCGGTGCAAGAGGTGTTGATGAGCATTCTATGGTGGGTGCTTTATCTCTTAAAGGGTACGTTTTAGGAATACTTGCAGATAGCTTATTGAAAAAGTCGTCAACAAAAATTTATAGGGAAAGTATCGTTGATAATAGGCTGGTTTTAATTTCACCTTATAACCCAGAGGCTGGTTTTAATGTGGGTAATGCAATGGGAAGAAACAAATTAATTTACGGCACCTCTAATGCAACAATAGTTATTAAGTCAGAAACAAAAGGAGGTACTTGGGAAGGAGCAAAAGAAAATATTAAAAATAAATGGGTCCAATTGTGGGTTGTTAATTCTCAAGATAAAAAACAGAATAAAGGAAATGAAGCTGTTGTTAATTTGGGATCAAAATGGCTTCCAGAAGATTTAAGAATAAATGTAAAAGATTTAGCAGTAAAGTCATTTAAAACTCCCGTAGTAGTTAAGCAAGGTGATTTATTCAACGAAATAAGTATAAATAAAGTTGAGCTTGATAAGAAAAATGATAACAAAAACGTCTTATCTAGTAAGAGTCAATCTAAAACAAATAGTAGTTTAGAACTAAAGCAAATTAATTTTGATGAAGCTACACTTTTTGATTTTTTTATTCATAAATTATTTCTTGTTTTCAAAGAAAATGAAATAGATAAAACTAAAATAATAAGTCATTTCAAATTAACTCCTAAACAAGTGGATGAATGGTTAAAGCTAGGAGTAGAAAAAGGTTTGTTTATAAAAAAAACAAGACCTGTTAGGTATACTTTAAATCTAAAGATGATAACAATTATTAATAAGAAGTAATCACTTTTCAATAATTGAATAAAGAGATAGTGTTAATAATTGGAAAATTTTATGAGTTAAAGCAATTATAAATATTAGTATTTATATTTAGATAATATTCATTTAATACGATTTAAGTATAAATGAATTAATAGCTACTATATTAAAAAAGGAATTAGATGTTTCGCATAAAGAAGTTGTAGAACTGAAGTTTTTATATTTTGACAAGGAAAAAACGTTTAATTTAAGTTGCAATCATAAAATTGGTTTTGATAATATCTCGTTGAAGATTTTTAAATCCGTAATTAATAATTTGTTTCCATAGCTCTTTAATTTTTCAACTTTCATAGCACAACATTTTTTATATTTTGGTTTACCACATATAGGGCACTCTCTATTGCGTTCAGCTTTTAAAACCCCTAAAGAACATTCAAGGTATTTTATAATAGTTTTAAAATCAGTAAGTTGAAACTCTTCTTTATAATATTGTATTACACCAGCTATATCGTGATCATATTCGCCATTTGCATAAGAATCAGTTTCAATTTTAAATTGATGATTAGCAAAAAAAGGATAAACAAATTTTTTATAAAAATCAATAATATTTATTCCTCTTCTTTGAGCCAAAGCTAATCTATGGTAGATATCCAAACAACATTTTCCATTTGTATCAATATGATACTTTATATCTCTATCTATTTTAGAACTTATTTCAAAAACTTCTGGGAGAATGTGTGGATAATTTAATTTTGGTAAAAACATTCTTATTTTATAATTCTGCCAAAAATCACCTTCGGTATCTATAATATCAATAACACCATCTATAACTAAACAATTTTTCGTTTCCATTTCGTTATTAATGCTAAAATTAAAATACTTTGCTAAAAAATCTTTAGCATCTTTCTTTAAACAAGAGTTCATTAAAACTTATAATAGGGTTTATTTATCTCTGCAATAGGGCTTAAATGAGCTGGATTTAATATTGGAGTTTTCGGATTTCCAATACTTAAAATCAAGTCACTATCGATATTTTGTTTTGCAAAATCATTATCCACAAGATATTTTTCCCAGTTGAAATCATATTGATTATAAAATCGTCCATCTTCATAATCCCATATAGGTTTAGACTTTACTTTAAAATACTTATCAGAAGAAGAAATTTGATTAATAATGTTTTGCCCTGTAACGATTCCGTTTGAAATTGCATTTGCTTGCATTTTAGGAGCAAGACTTGTATGTAGACTACACGTAGTCACTTCTCCAGAATTACTCAATCCTGAATACATCCAAAGGACTTGGCTATCGTGTCCTAAATCAATACCAGTTCTTGTGGATATGTCTTTGATATTCATTGAATCAAAATACTCTTTTAAATCATTTTTCACAAAGTAAGAAATCATTGCAAAAGCTTTTAAAGCATCTTTTGTAGCTTGTCCTTTATCAATTTTTTTTCCTCCAAAATAAACCATTAAACCATCTCCTTGTATTCTATGTACATATCCGCCACATAAATTAACTGCAAAAATAGAAGCCTTTACAATACTTTCAGTAATTAATGCTGCAGTTGCAAGAGTAAAGCGATTATGTAGTTGAGTGCTTTTTTGCACATCAACAAAAGCTGATATAATCCAATGCTTTTCTGTATCTGATGTATTTCTTAAGTCTGCAAAATCAGGATGATTTCCTAATCTTGGTAAGTTCTCTATTTCTAATGCATTAAGGCCTTTAACTATACGAGAGGACTCATTTAATTTTTCTAAACCAGGTAATTCATTTCGCAATGCTTTTATATAACTTGTATCAAAATCAGTTTCTGGTTGTTCTGAATGAAGTCTAATATATTGTTGTTTTGGATCTTTATCTATTGCTTTTTTGATAACATCCAAATATGGGTTAAAAATGCTCATAACTCTTTATTTAAAGTTTAATTAATATGGTTATTAAAATTAATAATAGCATAGAAAATTGAATCACTAATAATATTCCTGCTAATTTTAGTTTTGTAAATTTTTTTGTTAAGCCTTCTGAAAGAACAAAAGCTTGTGACCTTAAATCTTTTAATTCTTCTTTTTGTGTATAATTTTTGGAAGTTTTATTAAAATCAGATTGTGTCATTTTAGATATCGCTCCAAAATAGTAGATAGATTTTGGTTTGGTTGAAAAAAAAGGGATGCTTGCAATAGATAGTACAATTAAATTTATAATACCAGTAATTAATAACAACCAAACAATAACTTGTCCAACAATTATTAAGTCTTTAACAATATCAGTCTGTGTAAGCAATACAATAACACCACCAGTAATAAAAGTATTTATTGCTATATAAACAGCAGTTTTATTATTAACACTATCAAAATAGTGATCAAATCTATTTATAGTATATTTCAATCTATCTTTTTCCATCTCCGCCAGTAATTAATTTTAAAGTGACTAAACCAGCCAATATTAGAAAACCATTAGTAACTTGACTACTAGTTTCTTTACCATACTGTACCCAATTAGCGAAATGTTCACAATTGAATCCTAAAAAACTATATGGTTGTCCTAATTTTTGTTTCACTCTTTTTACAGCTTCATTTGCATCAAAATGATTACCAGAAAACTTTCTTATTTTTATAGGTTCATAAACATTCAATAATTCAAAGAGCTCAGTATATGTAACTTGTTTTACGCTTCCCTTTAAGTTTCCAACAAATATCCCATTACCTAAATAGACGATGTAGTGATTTAAAATTCTTCCTAAACCAACTCTTTTTTTAGCTACAATGACATCTATTGGTTCCAGACTATTAAATAATGCATCATAATTTTTCATAATATTCATTTTTTTAATTTATTTTTCTTTACGTACTCCTTTAAACTTTCCTCCAGTAGTTTTTACATCCATAAACCTTCCTGTTTCTGCATCTCTCTTTACATAAAGATTTGTTTTAGGATTTAATACTTGTGAACGTCCTTTGACTGCTCCTTTTCTTGCGTTATCTCCTGTGGGTGCGTTTTTAGCCATTTTTTTAATGTTTATAAGATTAATATTTAACTATTTAAAGGACTATGCTCATAATTTTTTATATTTTGCCACAACTAATAAAAAAAATGAGGAGTATATTGTATTCTTTTTACAATTGTATATGCTCATATGTTTTATTTTTTTTCCATTAACGTGGATATTTTTTAATCATAATGAGCATACTCTATTGAAATATGGCTGTAGCAAGTAAAAAAGAAATTCTTGACCACCTTGATTCTATCGATTTAAACGAACTTTTTGATAGAATGGAAAACTATGTCCGTTCTCGCTTTTATGATAAATCAAAAAATAAGAAAGATGGATTCGATTATATGGATTTCTGTAATGATGTTTTAGTCAAAGCATTAACAGGTGTTAGGAAATGGAATATGGAAAATGTTTCTTTTGAAGATTTTATCTTTGGTGCTTTAAAAAGTGATTTGTACAATTTCTTTAGGAAACAAAAAAATAACCAAGACAATTCGCAATCCTCAGAACAAGAAATATATTTAATTGAAGTAAATGATTTTATTTTATTAGATGGAATTGCTACAGAAGACGAACCTCCAGATATAGATTTTGAAGATATATCTCAAGATGTAATTAAATCTTTAAGAGAGCAAGGAGCAAAAAAATTAGAAATAGATATATTTGAATGCTGGTTATCAGGTTATTATAAGCCTAAAGAAATAGCTGAACTATGCGGAAAAAGTACTACAGAAATAAATAACTCAGTTAAAACACTTTCTAGAAAAACTATCAAGTTAAAAGAAAAATGGATAAGCTTAAAAAAATAATAGACAAAGGTATTACTGAAAATTATCTTTACGGTAACATCAATGATATTCGTCAAAATTTATCTGATTACGGCGTTAATTTGGATGATAATCGTGTGCGTCAGAACAAAATGATTAAACAATTAAAATTTAAACTAAGTTCTACTATTAACAAAGAAAAAAATGAAAACCTTTTACTTAAAGCTACAGAATCATTTCAAGAAGCTATCAATAAAGGTTTAGAAAAACCAATTGCTTATTTAAATAATCTTATTAGAGAAAACCAATTAGTAGTTCAATACAATAAATTAGATAAACTAAGTCCTGATGAGATAAAAGATATAATCAAAGATCAAAATTTAATTGAAATAATTGAGTTACTTGAAAACGAATAGTAAAGGCAAAAACAAAGCCAAAGAAATCTTAAATGAAATTGGTTTTGATGAAATAACTGAACTTTCAAATTCAGAATTAGTCAGTGGTTTTGGTATAATTTTTATTTCAGAACCTTTAAATAATGCTGATGGTAAAATAATTAGAGGTAAAA
This sequence comes from Polaribacter sp. Asnod6-C07, assembly GCF_045063625.1. Lineage (NCBI taxonomy): Bacteria > Pseudomonadati > Bacteroidota > Flavobacteriia > Flavobacteriales > Flavobacteriaceae > Polaribacter > Polaribacter sp. Asnod6-C07. The sequence continues at coordinate 2,373,147 of NZ_JBEFOF010000005.1, forward strand.
CAAAAACCATAATTAAAGTCAATTCACTAATACCTTATGCTGAAAGAATACGCTACGTAGTGGCACACGAACTAGGTCACTACTTTTTACACGATAAATTAGAAATTCATACAGATAATTCTAAAACTCTAAATTGGTTTAAAGTAGAAGACCAAGCAAAAAGGGGTTTACAAGAATATGAAGCAAATGATTTTGCTTCTGAATTATTGATGCCGGAAACTGTTTTTCGAAAATTTATTGAACGCAAACCTTTTTCCCCATCTTTAATTAAGGCAATATCAATTAGGTTTCAAACTAGTTTAACTTCTGTAGTTTATAGATTAATAGCTTTAGATGTTTTTCCATTATTAGTTGTTTTTATCTCTGATGGCATAGTTAGATATTGGAGAAAATCTCCTGATTTAAAAGGGTGGTTAAAAGACGTTACAAAACTTTCACCTCCAGAAGATTCAGTTGCAAAAGAATATATTGATGCAGATTATGAATTTATATACAAAGGTGATGAAAAAGCTCAAGAAATAGAGCGTTCTACCTGGTTTAAACTTTATGAAGATCAGGAAGATTCAGATTTTATGGAATATTGTATACCCATAAAGCAATACAAAACCATTATTAGTATTATTTGGGAAGAATAAACCCAACTCAAACCAAATTCAGTTTTCTTATTCCTCAAAAACCTCTGTATTTTGGTTTGTTCCAAGTGCCAACTCAAGTTTAGCGTTTTAATATTCTCTAGGTACTTGCATTTTACAGCTTGTATTTTCGCTCACTCAAACACAACTATAAAAAGCAATCTTTGTTATTGTTTTCATAAAACACAAAACTCCCCAAAGCTAAGTTACATAATGCGCAGTTATAGGTACATTCATTCACTTTCTGCCCTATAACGCCATTATGTAAAATAGCCGCTTCCAGCCGCTTAATTAGTGCTTTTAAATCAAATTTGTGGCTATTCATGAACTCCCGTAAAAATAGAACAGTCGTGAACTAAATAGCCGCACTCCCAACGCTCACCTAGTAAGTATTTAATAAAGTCCATACAATTAAATCACATTTTTACTTTGTTGCATTGTTTATATAAGTGCTTATGCTTACAATAAATTCAAAATAATAACAGGTAAACTTAAGGTAGTAAATTTCAGAAAAACTATAAAGCACCTATAAAATCAAAAAAAGCCAATAAGAGTATAACTTTTTATTTTTTAGGAAATTAGTTAAGGCAGTTTTTACCAAATGCGGATGCTGTATTAATTTTTATAAAAGAAAAAGCAATACAAAATATAGAGGTATAATCATAATGAATATCAAGTACCAGCAACCACTTTTAGCAAAAACATCAATAGAAATCGTATAAGAAAAATAAAAAGTAATACACTTATTTTCACTGCTGCCAACGCACTAGGTATTCGTTAATGCAGTTTTTTTAATCAAAAAACCCACATCGTGGAGAGGTGGGAAATTGCTATGAAAAAGAAAGTGAGATTGAACTCACTTGACTTTAAAAATAGTAAAAATATACTTCAATTACAAATAACATTCCTTATCTCATTCAAGCTGCACAAAACCATCGCTAAGTCCAAGTATTCCTTATCTCAAGTCTTTGTTTGTTTCATTTCGCTAAGTAATAAATTTTAGTCCACTTTCCCCACCGGATCGAACGTTAAGAAACAGTCTAGTAGACTGTTTTAGTGAAGAGGCCAGCTTGTCGCGTTGTTAAGGCGTAGGTTACAGCAATTAGTAATGTTTGCCATGTGTTTGTGGTAGTTTCATTCCATTCATTCAAGACACCTCAATGCTTCCTTTCATCCAGCAACTTCGGTTTCCTTTCTCTCATTCCATTTAACCACCTCAACACCGCGCATAAAAAAAGAGTATTTTTTCTAAAATACCCTTTATTTATTTTTTCCACATACCAGTTAAAGCATATAATTTTAGGAAGTATTTTAGAGTTAATTTGCCAAGATTAAGGTAAAAAACAGAGGCATAATTGTTTTAAGTCGAGTATTTTTAACGCAAATATTGCCAAATTAAAATGAAAGAGGAGTAACATTATATGCTTTAAATGGTATTTCTACAACATCCCTAATTACCTCCACCTACCCAGGTTGAGTCTGAAAGTTAGTTTCAATTATTCAATACGTTGATATCTTTTTTCTAATACAGTTTTGTAAGCTGTTTTCATTTCATCAGATAAAAAAGAAGCGTTGATCAATTGATTCGCTTTCGTTTTATTTTTGAACATTCGTTTAAAAACACTTTTAATTTGTTTGTCTGTTAAATTTAAAAGTTGTCCTAGTTTTTCAAAATGTTCCTTTTGTAACTTTCTCTTTTTTCCTGCTAGTGTAAGAGCTAATTCTTCTGTGTCTTCTGGTAAAACAATGCTAACATTTAACAAATCATATGCTGGGGCAAGAACCCATCCTGAAACACTTTCTATCAAAGAAAAGTTCTTTAAGTGCATGTCATTATTACCTGTTAAAAAGCTAAATAAGGTCAATTCAAAAAAGAAAATTTTATCAAGAAGTGTATTACTAGAATACAGCCCAATGGCTTTGCCTACTTTTTCCATAGAACCTTTGTACTTATCATAAGCTTCTGTAACTTGAAATAGATCCAGCATATGTATTTTGTCTCCTTCCGTGGTTCTATCAATTCTTTTCGTAATATAAGCGAGTTCTCCAGAGGCAATTCGTATCAAACTTGAAGGTACAGTGTTTAAACCAAAAGCCTCAGCAATACGCATGGTCAAATGCTCATTTTCTGGCATTTCTCTAAACTGAGGAGTAGGTGGTTTAAAAATATAATGTCCTCCCAAAGCACCAACTACGGTAAGTCTTGGTGTTTCTTTAGTTTCAGAATCTTTTACTAAAGACATAGATAGTTTTGGTTGTACTCCTGGTACTGCAATACTTCTTTCTACAACATTTTTTGCGAGTGCACCCATATCTTCAAGACTGTACGGAATCTTTGGTACTTCTTTGGTTCCAAAGAATTCTAGCGCACATTTTTCATGAAAATCAGCTTCATTAGTCAATGTTTTGTAACAATACAAACAGTTTTTTTTAGACATCATTGTTTTCTTTTATAGGTACAACACTAACAGCTCCAATACAATTTTGACAACAAGCTAACAACAATCCCATTCTGTCATTGGCTTTTATTTTCCAGTTTTTGGTGGCAATTTCTAACAACCATCCTTCTGGTATCAATCCTTCAAAAAAAGGAAACAATCGATCTGATGTATAGGGTTCAATCCTTACAGGCATACTAAATGTGATAAATTGTTTAGGGTATTGGGTTACATAAGTAGCATCATATGTAAAAACATAATCTCCTTCTGCAGTTTCTGTAATTTTACCTGCAAGTATGTCTTTATAATATACATTACCTTGTCTCATAGTCTATCTTTTTTCTTTCTACAGGTGCTAATTCATGACCAAACATCGCCAAAACCAAATTCACTTTTTCTAAGTTCAAATTGGTTTTACCTTGTTCTATTTTACGCACTACTGTCAAAGCAACTCCTGCTCGTTCTGCAAACTCCTCTTGGGTAAGATGTACTTCTTTTCTGCGTTTTTTTACAAATTCTGATAACAACTCCATTATATGCTTTTAAATATAAATATAAGCAAATATACTAATTTATATGTTTTTAGATATAATATAGTAAAATAATATAATTTTATATGCTTTTAAATATAATATTTATGTCTAAAAGGATCTAATTAATAAGAACAAGGGTAAATTTTAATAAAAATTACCTTCGTTTTTCATATAGAGGTAAAAGCTACACTTAATTCATACATTTTAGAAGTAGAATAAAATAAAAAAAGATAGCAAATATAAGTGCCTCACTTCATCCAACGCTAAAAGGCTATAAAGGTCAAGGCCTTCGGGTTTTAAATAAAACTTTTTTCAATAGCCTTTTTCTTTTTAAATCAGCATTTGTATAAAAAAAACTTTTATCTAAAAACCTTGACAGCCTATCCAAGGCACTTTTATATAGGCATATCTCTTTTTAGTTCCAAAAAAATTATGTGCGAAGCGCAGCGAAGCATAATTTTAAATTGGATACCCATGTCAACTTTTCAAATCAAAACACACCAACCAGGTCGCACGTACGCAACTCCTCATTTTTTTATTTTGAGCAAAGGGCTAAATTCTGGCAAACCGCTAGAAAAGCCTTGTCCAAATTGCTTTGTAATTATCACAACCACAAGAGCAGAAAGAGAATCCCTGTATTACCTGTGCCTATCCTTAAAAGTAGGAAAATTTTTGCCTATTATTTAAAAGGATCTGTGATTCCTTTTATTGGTATCTCAGATGCTAAAAAAGTAATCAATGCAGCTTTACAAAATTATGAAGCGCAGCAATGGCAAATGAAAGTTGAAAAACTCAAAAAAATAACGGCTTTTGAAGAAAACTTGCAACAACAGTTGTCAACTATTTCAAAATTAAAAATCGCTTTACTAAGGTCTTAATAAAATTAAAAAACATGAAAGTAATTATAGCCGGTTCTAGAAACTTCACAGATTATCAAAAACTAAAAAAAGAATGCGACCAATTCCTCCAGGATCAAAAAAATATCGAAATTGTATCTGGTGATCATTTTAAAGGTGCTGACAAATTGGGAATCCAGTATGCAAATGAAAAAGGTTATAACCTAATAAAGTTTCCTGCAGAATGGAATAAATTCGGGAAAGCTGCAGGACCCATCAGAAATAAAGAAATGGCAATATTTGCAGATGTATTAATTGCTTTTTGGGATGGAAAGAGTAGAGGTACTCAAAATATGATTCGATTAGCAAATCAAAAAGGATTAAGAATCAAAGTTGTTTTGTTTAAAAAATGAAAATTGAATTTTTTTAGAAGAGTTTTTAAAAATAGGATGCATTATAATGTGGGAGAAAAAGTCGCACATTCTTTTTATAGGTACCATTTTTTGTTTTTTTTGGTACATTCACTAATAAAAGGAGTATGTATAAAAAAATCAAAAATTAGATCATTTGAAATCATTATGTAAAGAAAATCGAATTTTCTTTACATAATAATTGCCCTATGTTAAGGGAATTCAATTTTTTAATCATTATAAATGATTCTAAAGTAAAATAGTCGTAAAAAAAAGTCCAATCAGATGATCGGACTTTAATTTCCAGAATTTATTTCAGGATCTATTCAGTAAAGGTTACCACATCAAAACTGAATTTATTTTTTATGCTTTGTAATCTTTTTTAAGAAATAGGAAACCATAAAACTTACGGTTGCTCCAATCACTGCTAAAATAATTGTTTTCACAATATCTTCCGTAAATATTCCAGGACTAATACTTAACAAAGTACCAGAGGCAGTTCCTATTTTTAATTGGATGTTGCTGTTCATGGTCCTTGATCTTTTTTTGCTTTAGAGTCTTCAACAGTAACTTGACTTACTGCAGAAATAATGCCTCCTGCAACAGCAACATATCCTGCAACTGTAACTACTGCAGCTGGTAATGCAATGGGTGCAGCCATAATACTACCACTTATTGCTAGTAAGGACAAACCAATAGTTCTTAAAACTTTGAAAAATTTAGGTGTAGGTGCTTTTGCACGTTCTTGAATGTTCATGATAAAATATTTTTAATTGTAATGTTGACTTTTAAAATAGGAAAGGGAAGAGGTAATTCGCAATTGCACGGGTGTATTTTTAGCAAGTACTGGCAAAACCAAACTCGTTAATTTATGTAATGCTTTTCTTGACGAATTTCCTTTTCCAATCCCTGTATGAGAACTTACGGGTGCAATACAACCCTCTAATTCTTTTTTTGCATTATTAGCTGGATGAATTAAAATCAAGCTTCTACCAATAACATTTTTCAAATGCAAATGATACTTGAATTTTGAGCTGTATCGTTTTTGTAAAGTATATAAACCTTCAGGAACACAAGAAATGTTTCGTTTATTTTGAATCCAAGGCAGTTCAATCGTGTAGCAAATAAACTGTCCATCCAAAAGTAGCATTCCTTGTGTACCTTCAGGAAAATAGGTTCTGTGTAAAACGAATAGCATTATACACCACCATCTACTTTTACCAAAGACAGCGCATTATATGCACCATTTTTCAATGGGTACATTTGTCCATTTACTTCTTGGTAAAATTCAACTCCTAATGCTAAAAACAAAGGATGTGTACTATTTGCAGTAACTGCGTTACTCAAGTTGATTGCAGCTGTAGCAGAAGCATCCCAAGGTAAAATAGCAGTTTCTGAGGTTGCAACAACAGACGTTTCATTTTCAAAATCAATTTCTGCCCCTCCAGAAATTATTTTAAAATGAGTAGTTCCATTAGGTGCTGCAATCATTGTACTAGGTACAAATGATGGAATGTCAATATCCAATGTTCCAGCAACACGATCAATGGTTGAGGTATATGCTGCAAACAAACTGGTTCCTAGTTTTCCATTGATGTTGAATTCAAATCCAGTCAATAATTCAGCTTCACCATCAATTACGTTTCTTAATCCACGTTCACTTACAGTATCTGCTTGAATCACTTTTACCATAGATTGGTGCAATCTACTTACCACTCTATTGTCAGAAGCATTTAGTAAAAGCAAACGCATAGCAACACGTAATACTTTCCCGGCTTTTCCTGCTCTACCAAATTCAGAACCGTTTTCTCGAGTTCTTTGAAACGCAGGATCTGTAGCAATTCTTTGGGCATCTATTCCTCCTTTTTCTCTGGCCAAATGGCCATCTTTTGTTTTGTAAAAGGTGATATCTCCAATAGTACCTTTTAGTTTAATAATTCCTTTTTGTCTTGCCATAATTTCTAATATTTAATGATTATACACTCAAATATTAGAGCTTTTAATCAATAAAAAAAGGAGGAGCAGTTCCAGATGTCACCCAATGGAATAAATGACTTTCAGTGTCATAAATAGTTAGGGTAAGTTCACTTAAAATCAGTATATTGATGAGGTAGTGTTACACCATAGTAAAAGCATAGATAATATATGAAAAAAGAGATGCAAAGAGTGTGCATCTATCCAAAAGACGTTCAGATCATTACTGGTAAAAGTTATCGTCAAAGTGTTAGATTGGTGCACAAAATTAAAACAGAGCTTAACAAAACCACCAAAGAGTTCTTAACTATTGATGAATTTTGTGAGTACACAGGCATAAAATATGAACAAGTTGCTCATCTTATTTTAGGGTAAAATAGCTTGAGAATTTATTCTAGAATAATTCTGAAAGCTTCTTAAATATCTTTTTAAAATACTAGTTCATTTATTAGCATAGTTTCTATCAAAATCTCTTTGAAAAAAGTGCTAATTTAAGTATCTTTATATCATACAATTTAGTGTTTTTTAGTAGGTAAAATTCGGTGTCTAAATCGGTGTCATTTTTTAAGTAAAATTTTGTAAAACATTGATTTTCAGATATAATATAAGGAGGTTCAGAAACCTCTTTCTCCGCTGATAGATTTTAATTAATCATCCAAACCCTTTAAAACTATGTTTTAAAGGGTTTTTACTTTTTTGTAAAAACATAAAGTTTATTAAATCATAAAAATTAGTGAGACTGAATTTTATTGTATCCCTTTGATGTAAAGGTTTTAAAAATTAATTAGCTAAAAGTAGTTCAAACTACGGTTTTTAGTATTTTTAAAATATTGAAATTGTCTTTTTATAAAATTATTGATTTTCATGAATAACATCATTTTTTGGTTGTAAAAATTACAGTTATTTTAATACTAATTTTTGGGAATAAGTATTATTTTTTATTTGATATGAATTTTATTACTTATTAAATAATGATAGAAGTTGATGCAAAATAATCCTTTTGTACATTTGTGATAAATCAGTTTTACAGATGTCAATTATAACCATGAAATACAAAAGAATTTTTTTAAAAATTCTTCCTTTTGGTATCATTTGGTTGCTGTTAGGTTTGTTGTTTTTATGGATTGAGTATGCATCTATTAATACTACAATAAACCAAGAAATCTCTAAATCAGCAATTTATATTACTCCTGAAATTGTTCTTTTTGCAAGTATTAGTATATTTTTTATTGGATGTTTTGTCGGGTTTTTAGAAGTAAGATTAATCAATAAATTTTTCGTTAAAAAAAGTTTTCCATCAAAATTAATTGGAAAATTTATAATTTATGTGGTGTTGATGAATCTTTTAACGTTTGTGTTTTATCTACTAGCAGCAAGTATAGAAATGCAAAAATCGGTGTTTAGTTTAGCTGTTTTTGAAAGGTATAAACTCTTCTTTTTTAGCATTACCAACATTAGTACTAGCATTCAATTGGCATTTTCTATGCTTGTATCTTTATTATATGCAGAAATTAGCGACAACCTTGGTCAGAATGTGTTATTAAACTTTTTTATTGGTAAATATCATAAGCCAGTTGTAGAAAACCGAACTTTTATGTTTACTGATATGAAAGATTCTACTCGAATTGCAGAAACATTGGGCAATGTAAAATACTTTAACTTTTTAAGGTCTTATTATAATGATTTGTCAGAATCTATTTTAAATTATAATGGAGAAGTATATCAATATATAGGAGATGAAATTGTAATTTCTTGGCAAAACAAGAATGCTAATTCTGAAATGCAAAGTGTAAATTGTTTTTTTGATATGAAGAAAAAGTTATCAGAAAAAAAAGACAAATATTTAAAAGAATATAACGTTTTTCCTGAGTTTAAAGCTGCTGTTCATAAAGGAGAAGTTACTGTAGGAGAAATTGGTGCTCTAAAAAAAGAAATCTTTTTTACTGGCGATGTTTTAAATACAACTGCTCGAATTCAAAATTTATGCAATGAATTTAAAATGGATTTATTGGTGTCAGATTTAATTGCAAAAAACTTAGAGTCAAACAGTTTTGTTTTAAAACGAATGGATAATATCGTTTTAAAAGGAAAATCAAATACTATTAATATTGTCGGAGTTCAAAAAAAGGAATAGAAGTGAATTTAATACCAAGAAATTCAATTGATTTTAATTTCGTAATAAATTATAAATCGAGTTTAAATAATCAAAATCAAATCTCTATCTTTTTAAAAAAGTATATCTTGCGTTAAGCTTTTGGCTTCTTATTTATAATTAAGTAATTGCAAATGAAAAATAATAAATCCATAGCAGTTTTACCTTTCGTTAATTTAAGTAACGATTCAGATAATGAATACTTTAGTGATGGTATTACTGAAGAAATTATAAACGCTTTAACTAAAATACAAAACCTAAAAGTAATAGCAAGAACATCTTCTTTTGCATTTAAAGGTAAAAATATTGATGTAAGAAAAGTAGGTAAACAATTAAGTGTTTCCACTTTATTAGAAGGTAGTGTTAGAAAAGCAAATAATAGAGTTAGAATAACTGCACAATTAATAGACACCAAAGATGGCAGCCATTATTGGTCTAAAAATTTTGATAAAGAACTTGTAGATATATTTAAATTACAAGATGAAATCAGTTTATTAATTGCTAATGAAGTTCGTAATAATTTCGGGCATTTTGATATTCAAGAACATTTAGTAAAAAAACCAACAGATAGTGTAGATGCATACGAACTTTTCTTAAAAGGACGTTATTCTCAATTACAATGGACACCACAATCTATGCGTACTGCAATAGAATTTTACGATAGTGCAATTGCTGCTGATAAAAATTATGCAAAAGCATATTATGCAAATCTGCAATGTTATGGTTTATTAGCTGCTTGGGGCTTTATGCCTTATCAAGAAGGTATAGAAAAAGCTATAGGATATTTTTTAAAAGCAAAAGAAATAGATACACAATTGCCAGAATACCCTCAATCTTTTGTGGGTAGAAGTTTGTGGGGAGAGTGGGATTTTAAAACAGCTTATATTCATATTAAAAAAGTTTTAGAATTTAACCCTAACTATACAGATGGTTTAGAAGCTATGGCTGAATTATTCATAGCCCACGGTTTTTTTAAACAAGCAATTATTTATGCAAAAAGGTTGTTAGAAATAGATCCATTATCAGCAAATAATTTATACACGCTTGCACACATTTATTATTATAAAAAAGATTTTGAAACTGCTTTAAATTATATAAGAAAAGCAATAAGTTTTGGACCAGATTTAGAACTAGCCAATCATTTACATGCTTTATGTTTAATATGGTTAAACAGAAAAGAGGAGTTTAACGATGCTGTAAAAAACGAGAAAACAATAGACTTATATAATTTATTGTACAGTGTTGCTAACGAAGGTATATCAGAAATACCTAATTATCAAATTGAAAAGTGGGTAAATGCAGAGAAAGAAGATACGCAATTAGCACCTTTACAATTATTTATTTTAGCCAATACTAAGCACCAAGAAATTGCTTTTAATTTGCTGAAAAAATACATAGATCAAAAACGAGGTCAAATAATAAATTACAGATTCGATCCTTTATTAGAAAAGTTAAAAACAAATACAGAATTCAAGAATTTACACCAAACAAATCTTTTTAAAGAAGATATTACTTTAGATGTAAAAACCAAAAAGAGTTCTAAAGCTATAGTTGATAAAGAAGAACAAGAAAGTTTTAAAGAAAAACTTTTAGACTATTTTAAAGAGAATGAACCGTATTTAAATTCTCAGTTGAGTTTAAATATTTTAGCAGATGAAGTTGATGTTCATCCTAATAAATTATCTTTTTTAATCAATGAAATTATGGGAATAAACTTTAACGAGTTTATGAATAAATATCGATTAAACCATTTTAAAAGCATAGCATTAAACCCAAAATTTAAACACATTACTATTTTAGGTTTGGCTTATGATAGTGGTTTTAACTCTAAAAGTGTGTTTAATACTTACTTTAAAAAAATAGAAGGCATTACTCCAAGCCATTGGGTAAAGTCTCAGAATACTTAATTAAAAAAAAACACTTCTTAAATATTTAGAGCACGAAACATAACTAGTTTATGTTTCGTGTTTTTTATTTCAGCCAAATTGGTATAAAATAAATTTTAAAGATGTTCTAAATTATAATTTCGAACGATTGGCACTCGCATTAACTTCAATTTTGCAGTATCAAATTTTAAATAAATTAAAAATATCATTATGAAAACACTTAGCTATTTTACGATAATACTAATATTATCAATCACAACTTTAATGATGTCTTGTACAAATGATAAGAACATCGAAAATCCATCTTTAGAAGGCATTAAAACAAATGCAGATTTATCTGAATATTTAGAGAGTCTTATTGAAACAAAAGGAGTTCCTGGCTTTACAGTAAATGTAAGTTTAGGTAATAATATTGCTTTTCAAGAATCGTTTGGCTATGCAAATATTGCCAATCAAACTTCTTACACCAATCAAACAGTAAATAACTTAGCATCAATAAGTAAAACGTTTTTAGGGGCAGCTACAGCAAAAGCAATTGAGCAAGGTCATTTTACTTTAGAGACAAACATTAATAATCTTTTACCTATTGATATTATTAATCCTAAAAACCCAAATGGAGTCATAAAAATTAAACATTTGGTTACACATACTTCTGGTATTGTTGATGTTCCAGACACTTACATCAGCAGTAATTATTTCATTTTAAAGGATGAAGATGTAAATACAACAATTGGTAATATTTTGGTAAATGAATTGGGCATTCAACAAATGGAACAAGTAGATTTAGATGAATATTTAGTAGAGATTTTTGATGAAGATGGAGATTTATACAATTTAGATAATTATTTAGACTCAGAACCAGGTGAAACTTGGGCTTATTCTAATGATGCATCTTCGTTATTAGGCTATATAATTGAGTTTGTCTCTGGTGTTTCTTTTGATGAATATGTGGCTAATTATATATTAAATCCGTTACAAATGAACAATTCTACTTTTAATATAGATCAAGTAGATTTTCAGAATATGGCAACTTTATATTATGATGTAAATACACCATTTCCAAATTACGCAAATCACGGTTATGTAGAAGGTGGTTTGTATAGCAACAGTAATGATATGAGTAAATATTTATTAGATATGATGCGTGGAGCAAGAGGAGAATCTGCTACTTTATTTTCGAATCAATATTATGGTTTATTATTTTCTGAACAATTACAAAACGGAATTGTGCCTACAGAATTTGCAGAAAATCACGGTTTATTCTGGTATATGAATAACGGTTATTTAATGCATGGAGGTAATAGTTTAGGTATTTCATCTCAAATACAATTAAAAAAAGATGGTTCTGCAGGTTTCTTTATTATTTCTAATATGGATGGAACTTTTACAGGAAATTCTGAAAAATGGGAAGAAGTTAAAACGCTTGTTACTAATGCAATTGAAGAATATATTTCTAATAATTAAAAATTTTGAAGGTATTTTAGTTTGATAAATACCCTCAAATTAAAGAGATATTTATGAAAAATATTGATGATAGAAAGATATTAATTGCTGGTGCAACAGGTTATTTAGGCAATCATATTCTTAACGTTTTAGATAAGAATAAAGAGCAAACAAGAGTAGTTACAAGAAGTACAAAAAAATTACAATTATTTTCTGATTCACATATAGATATTAAGATTGCTGAAGTTACCAAACCAGAAACTTTGTTTGATGTTTGTAAAGGAATAGACATTGTAATTTCTACAGTGGGTATTACAAGGCAAAAAGATGGTTTAACATACATGGATGTAGATTATAAAGCCAATTTAAACCTTTTACAAGAAGCCATAAAAGCAGGGGTAAAACATTTTATTTATGTTTCTGCAATTAATGGTGATAAATACAAACATCTAAAAATATTCGAAGCTAAAGAAAAGTTTGTTTCAGAATTAAAAGCGTCAGGAATTCACTATACAATTGTAAGACCTAATGGTTTTTTTTCTGATATGAAAGACTTTCTGCAAATGGCTAAATCTGGTAGAGTTTATTTGTTTGGTGATGGAAATCAAAAGTTTAACCCAATTTCTGGGGAGGATTTAGCCAATTTTATTTATGAGTTATTAGATACAAATGTTAAAGAGGTTTCTGTTGGTGGGCCAGATATTTTGAGCCTAAATGAAATTAGCAAAATGGCTCTACAGACTTTAAATAAACCAGTAAAAGTTACTCATCTGCCAGACGGATTTAGAAAATTTATAATCTGGAGTTTAAGAAAATTCACCAATGTAAAAACCTATGGACCTATAGAGTTTTTCTTAACACTTATGGCAGAAGACAATATCGCACCAAAATATGGTAAGTATAGATTAATCAATTTTTTTAAACAATCCTCTTAAGTATTTCTACTTAAAAAAGTAACAAAATTATATCTATAGTCGTAATTCTCTGCCTATCAATTTTAAAACAATTAGTACTGAATTATAAATCAGAACGATTCACTTTTAAATCAACTGCATCTTTGCAGTATAAAATTTTAATACAAACAAACAAATAAAAATGAAAACAAAAATGACAAGTAAAAAAATGATGAACAAATTAACGTTAATTGCATTCGTATTAATCTCTTTTTTATCACTAGAGCAAAATGCACAAGATAAACCAAATAGAGAAAAATTTATTTTCGAATTCGGAATTGGAGGTGGAGTAATTAGCTTAGAAAATAGCGAAGGCACTCAAACTTTTGATAAATCTCAAGGAACTTCGATTTTCCCAGATTTAAAAGTAGGGTATATGGTAAAAGAAAATTTAGCAATTACAGCTTCTTTACCTGGTAATATTTATAGTTTTGAAGGAAATGATAGACATTTTGGTGGAATTTTACCTGGTGTACAATATTGGGTTTCTAACAAATGGTGGATAAATGGTAGTGTTGGTTTGGCAATAGATTCGCCTGCTTTGTATGATGTTAATGATGGAAATGATAATTGGGACTTTGGTAAAATGGTGTCATTTGGTGTTGGTTATGAGTTTTATCAGAAAGAAAACTTTGCAATGAATATTCAAAGTAAAGTATTATTAGGTAGTGTTAACTTAGACAATAATCAACATAGAGATGCAGCATCATTTGGGTTAAGTGTAGGGTTTAACTGGTTTTAAGAACAGTATGAAATCCAAAATAAAAAATACAGATAAAGCACAGATTTTAAATTTATATTATCAAAAATTAGATAATTTAGGTTTAGCATTTGAACTACAAACTGTAGAAACATCTTTTGGAGACACAAATGTTATTATTTTAGAAAACAATAAAAAACCACAATTAATATTGGTGCACGGCTTTTTGGGTTGTGCACCATTTGCCATAGAAACTTTAAAAGGGTTAGAAAAATATTTTAAAATTTATGCAATAGATGTTTTAGGTGAGCCTAATTTAAGTGATGAGTATTATTTAAATCCTACAGAAAAAGATCATAGCAAATGGTTTTATGAGGTTATATCTTGTTTGCAAGTGTATAATGCTTATTTAGTAGGTATTTCTTTAGGTGGTTTTATTGGTTTTAAAGGTTTAGTAACAAATTCTAAAAGATTTAAAAAAGCGTTTTTTATAAACCCAACAGGTGTTGTAAAATGGAATTTTTTTAAGACAGCTACACACATATTATTGCCATCTATATTATTTAAAAAATTTAATGATCAGAAATATTTATTAAAAATTTACAATAAACTATATCCCAAAAAAGATGTTTTGTCATTAAAATATTTATCAGAAAAAATAAAAATAACAGATATTGATGCATATAATTTTCCATTAATTTCTGAACAAGAAGCAATGTCAATACAAACACCATTATACATAATTGCATCAGAAGATGGTGTAATTTATAAAGGTAAAGCATTGATGGAAAATGCAAAAAAAATGTATCATTCTTTGCAAGGAGTAGTCTTTTTAAAAAACGCCAAACATATTTTGTCTAAAAAAGAGCATAAAATTGTAATTAATTATATTTTAGAGAACACAAATACTGAAAGATGAAGAACTTAGTCTTAATTTTAGCGATTTTATTAAATTCAGTTCTACTAACTGCACAAGAAAATATTGAAGTAAATATTACAAATATTTTTAATAAAGAATTAGCCAGAAATCAAATTCATAATGCATTTTTAAAAGTGTATTCTGCTTCTAAAAATCTAAATATAGATTTAGCAAAAGGCAATTTTGTAAACGGAGTTTCAGTATCAAAAAAGAATCCTTTTTATACAGCAAGTATTGGTAAAACTTTTACAGCAACTAGTATTGCAATTTTAAAGGATAAAAACAAATTATCGTTTAAAGACAAAATAAGTAAGTTTCTTTCTGCGGATATTTTAAGCAAATTACACATTTTAGGAGGTAAAGATTATTCTAACGAAATTACTATAGAAAATCTTTTACAACACACTTCTGGTTTGCCAGATTATTTTGAAGATGCAACAATTGATGGTTCTCCAAATATAATCAATCAGCTTTTTTTAAAGCCAGATAAAATATGGACTCCAATTGAATGTATACAGTTTACCAAACAAAAAATGAAACCATTATTTGCACCTGGTAAAGGCTATCATTATACAGATACAGAATATGTGCTTTTAGGTTTAATTATTGAAAAAGTTAGTGGAATGGAGTTCCATAATTTTATTAAACAAAATATTTTTAAGCCTTTGCATATGAATCATTCTTATTTTAATTTAAAATCAGAATCAATAAAAACTACTAATAAGATGGCTGATATTTATGTAGGTGATGCAGAGATTTCTGGTTTTAAAAGTTTATCTGCAGATTGGGCTGGAGGTGGAGTAGTGTCTACAGCTTTAGATTTAATTGCTTTTCAAAAAGCATTATTTAATAACAAAATTTTAGAACCAGAAACCTTAAAATCAATGCAAAAATGGATAGCAGAAACCCAAGGAATGTATTATGGTTTTGGTTTAAGAAAAATTGTTTTGCACGAATTGAGTCCGCAATTACCAAAATTAGAATTAATAGGTCATTCAGGTAGTACAGGCTCTTTTTTATATTATTGCCCTAATTTAGATGTCTACTTATCAGGTACTTTAAATCAAGTAGAAGCAGTGCAGAATACAATTAAGTTAATGGCAAATATCTTAGAAGAAACCTCTAAATAAATGAATTACTTTTTGAATGCAGTCTAATTTTTTAAACTTATAACTCATGAAAAACCATAAAATCACTAAGATTTATTTTTTGATATGTTTTAGTGTCTTTTTTCAAACCATTAACGCTCAAAAAACAGATTGGCAAGCAGATTTAAAAACATATAGCAGTCAACTTGAAGCAAAACATATCGATCTTTATCATAAAATAAGTAAACAAGATTTTCAAAAATCGGTAGAAAGAATTCAAAATATTGCGAAATCAGAAGATGATTTTAAGACAATTATTGAGTTAATGAAATTAACCAAAAAAATAGGAGATGGGCATACAGCAGTTTCGTTAAGAAATTTAAATGTTCATCAATTTCCTTTTGATGTTCAACGTATAGAAAATAAATGGCGAGTTGTAAAAACACTTTCGTCCAAAGAAAATATTTTAAAAACGTCTTTAATTAAAGTTGATGGTGTTCCGATTTCAGAAGTAATAGCTAAGGTTTCACAAGTGGCGCAATTTGTAGAAAATGAGCATTCACAAACTGTACGAACTGCAAGTAATTTAAATATAAGTGAATTGTTGTATCATTTAAATATCATCAAAAATAAAAAAACGGCACTTTTTACTTTTTTAGATGATGATAATAATGAAATTGAAGTAGAACTTTCAGCATTTAAAAACAATGAATTACAGCAGTTAAATTATGTAACATTTAAAGTTGGTGTGCCAGAAATAACCAAGCCTAAAAATTCTAAATTCGACTTTTTATGGTTTTCTTCTATCAAAAATAAAAATGCGATTTATATAAATTTCGAAAGCTATCCTAGCTTTAACGATATGCAAGTTTTTGGAGAAAATTTAGTGAAATATATAGCTGAAAATAATACTAAAAACATTGTAATTGATCTACGTAAAAATGGTGGAGGTGATTTGTATATTGGTGTAATTTTGGCATATGCTCTTAATTTAGCAGATTCTGTAGACTGGAAAAATGGAGTTTACGTATTAACATCTAATGTTACTTTTTCTGCAGGAACAAGTAATGCAGCCTTGTTTAAACAAATGCTAAATGCTAAAATTGTAGGGCAACCAACAGGCTCTAATCCTACAGGTTATCAAGATATGGGGCAGTTTAACCTACCAAACTCTAAATTAGTAATTACTTATTCAAAAAGAAAGTTTAGGTTATCAGAAAAAATAACACAAGGTATTCAACCAGATATTTTATTGTACCCAAAATGGTCTAATTATGCTTTGGGTAAAGATGATGTACTTTCTTTTGTTATCGATAATTTTGAGAATTAACCATAATTATTTCTTTTTTGTAAAAAACGATTTTCTATATTTATTGCTTTGTAAAAAAATAATGAAAGAATCTTTAAAATCTATTGCAGTTCTACCTTTTATCAATATGAGTAATAATATTGATAATGAGTATTTTTGCGATGGTTTAACTGAAGAAATTATCAATGCACTTGCAAAAATAAAACAGTTATCTGTTACTTCTAGAACTTCGTCTTTTTACTTTAAGAATCAGAAAATAACATCAAAAGAAGTTAGAAAAAAACTAGGTATTTCAATTTTTATAGAAGGTAGTGTAAGATTATCTGGCAATAAAATGAGAATTACGGTTCAGATGATAGACGCAATAGAAGATTATCATTTTTGGTCAGAAACTTTTGATAGAAATTTTAACGATGTATTTGCAGTTCAAGATGAAATAAGTCTTTTTATAGCAGAAAAATTAAGAGAACATATTGGCCATTTAGAAATTGAAGACAAACTTGTTACACCTCTAAATGTTCCTGTAAATATTTACAAAGAATATTTAAAAGGAAGGTATTTTTTAATGAAATTAGATTACGAAAATACCTTAAAGGCAATTTCAATTTTTGAAGAAATTATAAAAAATGAACCTAATTTTCCAAATCCGTATTTAGATATCAACCAAGGTTATACGTATCTGGGGGCTATGGGTTTAATCTCTGCCTTTGAAGGTTTTCAAAAAGCGCAACCTTTTTTACAAAAAGCAATAGAATTAAATCCAAATTCATCTAAATTTCAATTAAATTTATCTTGGATTGCTTGTTGGCAAAATTGGGATTTAAAAAAGGCTTTTGAACACGCAAATAAAGCGTTAGAACTTCAGCCTTCTGATGAAATTTATTTAACACTATCTAATTATTTAACGGTTCAAGGTAAATTAAATACTGCTCATAATTATATAGATAAAGCTTTAGAATTAGATCCTTATGCAGCAATGAATCATGATTATAAAGGTTTTTTATATTATTTGCAGGAAGACTATAGCAAAGCAAATAGATACTTTAAAAAGGCATTAGAATTGAATAAAAAGCTGCCTTTTCCACATATTTATATAGGTCAAATTTTATTTTTAACAGGTAAGCCAGAACAAGCAGTTTTATATTTTGAAAGTTTAGAAAATATTCAGGTAACAGATTTAACACAATTAGGTGGTTTAGCCATGTGTTATGCTGTATTAAAGAATGAAGAAGAATATACTAAAAAGATTATAGAATTAGAACAGTTTTTACAAACCGAAAAAATTGATAAAGCTTTAAATTTTCTAATTCTTACTAATGTACTTTTGGGTAATTATATAAAGGCTTTAGATTATATAGAGCAGGCTTTTAAAAACCATTTACCATTAATTTTATTGTTAAATACAGAGCCAATTATAAAACCATTAAGAAATAAGCCTCGTTTTAAAAAAATAATGCTAAAAGCTATTTCTGATAATAAAAATTATAAAACCACTAAAAATTACAAGCAATCTTTATTAAATAAAGAGGAAGTTAGTTTATATGCAAACGAGCTAAAAAAGATAATGATAGATTATAAATTGTATTTAAATCCAGATTTATCCTTAAAAGATATTGCATCTTATTTAGAGCTTCCTTCAAATTATGTTTCACAATTATTAAACCTTGGTTTTCAGAAAAATTTCTCAGAATTCACCAATACTTATAGAGTAAATGAATTTAAACAACGAATTGTTTTAGAAGAAAATAAAGGACTTACAATTATGGCAGTTGCTTACGATAGTGGTTTTAACTCTAAAACTGTTTTTAATACTTTTTTTAAAAAAATAGAAGGCTTAACACCAAATGCTTACTTAAAAAAGACTTTAAAAAAATAGTTTACTTTTTTTAAAGGAAACCTTTTTAATTTCCAAACAACTATTTTTTAGTTTATTGATTTTCGGTTAGAAAAACTAAACTTTAAAAATTAAATTGATTGTAACATTTCCTAATAGAAAAAGTCTTAATAAAACTACTAATTAGTAGTCATTAATTATTGAGTATAACTTTTATAAAGACTTAAAAAATGAATCAATTAACCAAATTTATTGAAAGAAACGCATCAGGAAAAAAAGTTTTGCTACTTTTTATACTGACCAACTTAATTTATGCTTTTATGTTAATGGTTACAATACCAAATACAATGATTTTTTCTGACGGAATGAAATTGTTAGATATGATGCCAACAGGATATAGCTTTGATTATGTAAATAATTTATTAAACACTTTAGGAACCAAAGGGAGAAAAATATATTTAACCAATCAAATACCTGTTGATATGATTTACCCTTTATTTTTTGGGATTTCTTATAGTCTAATAATGGCATACTTTCTTAAAAAAATAAACAAACTTAACTCAACTTATAAATATTTGTGTTTGTTGCCTCTTTTAGCTGGTATAGCAGATTATTTTGAAAATTTTGGTATAATAATTATGCTAAACAATTATCAAAACTTAACAGAAGTTTTGGTGAGCACAACTAACATTTTTTCAATTATTAAAAGTTTTGCAACTACCATCTTTTTTGTTCTGTTATTAATTATTTTAATTACAGTGGGCATTAATTATTTCAAAAATATTAAAACATTAAAACACAATTAATATTACACTTTTAAATTTAACTAAGAATTTGGTTCATAAAGAAATTGAATTCAATACTACAGTAATTCTAACCTCAATTTAGTTCGGATTTTAAAAACAGAACTATATATAAACAACACAAGTTTAATTTTGATTTAATATTAAATCATGTAAATAAAAAAATGAAAAAAGCATCTTTTATAACAATAAAAGCTATCATCTTATTATTCTTTATTTCCTGTTCTGAGGAAGAGTCAGACACAAATGAAGTTTGTACAATTGGTAATAGTATTATTCAGGTTGATAAATTTATAGAAAAATTACAAACAACACATCCAGGAAACCTACCTACTACAAGAAGTTATGAATATTCGTATAATGAATACAACTTACTAGAAGAAAAAAATGAATATACTTTTGATTATAGTATTTATAGAAAATTCAGCTATAGTTGTGGTAATAACATAGATGAGGTTGTTAACGATAGTAATAGCCTAAAATATGAATACACATATAATGAAGATGGCAAAATTATAGCCTATAAAACTACAAATTCTTATTTACACGATTACACACTTTCTTATTATGATAATAGAGTTACAATAACAGGAACTATCAATAAAGAAGAAAATACAACTTTAATTTTAGAAACAAATTTAGATGGATTAGTTACCAAAATTGAACGTGAAGATAATTATTATTCATTATTTGATTATGATACAAATGGAAACCTTATTAGAGCTAAAGATTTTGATGAGTCAAATACATTAATAAGAGATTATGAAGTTGAGTATGATGCCAACCCTAATCCTTTTAATCAACAATTTAATTCGGCTTATATACAAAAATTTATAGAATATTTTTCAGATTCAGCATTTCAAGGAATAGATATATTTTTTAGGTTCAATCAATTCGACTTCCCATATTTAAAGAATAATCCAGTTTTGTTAGTCGATAAAAGTTGTACCCTTTGTTATTCTAATTTATTAGAAAGAACTTTTACCTATAATTCTGAAAACTATCCTATAAAAATGGAAGAAAGTTATGTAGGTGCTCCACCTGTTGTTTACGAATATTTTTATAAATAAGTTCTAATTCTTAAAATAGAACTTCTAATAGTCAAATAATCAACAACTTTGCTGTAAATATAAAAATTATGATAAGAGCAGTTTATAAAAAATACGGAGGTCCAGAAGTTCTTGAGTTTACGAGCCAAGAAAAACCAATACCTAAAGCAAATGAAATTTTAGTAAAAATTTTGGCATCTTCTGCAACAAGAGCAGATACGTTAATTAGAGAGGGATCTCCCAAGTTTGGAAGATTATTTCTTGGGGTTTTTAAGCCTAAAAATACATCTTTAGGCACAGGTTTTTCTGGTGAAGTAGAAGAAAAAGGAAGTGAGGTAACAAAGTTTAAAATTAAGGATGAGGTATTTGGAGAATTATTATTTGACAGTGGTACAAATGCAGAATATTTATGTATTTCAGAAGACTTAATTATTGCTAAAAAGCCAAAAAATATTTCACATTCAGAAGCTGCACCTATTTGTGATGGATTTTTAACGTCTTACAGTTTTTTAAAAGATATAGCAAATGTAAAAGAAGGTCAGCATATTTTAATAAACGGTGCTTCTGGTAGTTTAGGTACTGCTGCTGTTCAGCTTGCAAAACAGATGGGCGCAAAAGTAACAGCTGTTTGCAGTGGTAAAAATAAAGAGTTAGTTAAAAATTTAGGAGCGGATTCTGTAATAGATTATAAAAAACAAGATTTTACAAAAGAAGATAATTTATATGATATTATTTATGATACTATAGGGAAATCGTCTTATAAAAAATGTAAAAAAGTGCTTAAAAAAAACGGTATATTTATGTCTCCAGTTTTGAGTTGCGAAACTTTATGGTTTGCTATTTTTAAACCTAAAAAAGTTAAATTTTCTGCAACAGGTATTAGAAAAACAAAAGATTTAAAACGCTTGTTAAGCGAGCTAATTCCGTTTTTTAAACAAGGTAAAATAGAAACTGTTATCGATAAAACTTACAAGTTAAAAGACATTGTAGCAGCACACACTTATATAAATAGCGAACGTAAAGTAGGTAATATTGCTATTCTAAATTCATAATTTACATCAACCAAAAACTAATAATACTATGTTTTTTAAATCACAATCTGGTAAAGAAAAAATACTATCACTTTACAATAAAAAGTTAAAAGAATTACAGATAGATTATACAGAAAAATTAGTAGAAACTAAGTTTGGAAAAACAAATTTAATTATAGTTGGTGATGTTAGTTTACCACCATTAATGTTAATTCATGGAACAGGAGGTTGTGCACCTTTAATTTTAGAATCTTTCCCCAATTTAGCATCAAAATATTGTGTTTATGCCATTGATGTTTTGGCACAACCAAATAAAAGTGCAGAAAATAGATTGGATATGAAAACCCCAGATTATGGCAAATGGTTAATAGAAGTTATTATAAAATTAAGAATTACTCAGGTTACTTTAGTAGGTTTTTCTTTTGGAGGTTTTATCAGTTTAAAAGCTTTAGAATTTAATGAAACATCTATTAAAAAAGTTTTTTTAATAGCACCAGTTTATATTGTAAATGGCAATCCAATTAAAGGTTTGTTTAAAATGTTTATACCATTAAAAAAGTACATAAAAAGTAGTAATAACAAATATCTTAAAAAAGTAATAAATGCTCTTTTTACAGAATATGATGATTTTGCTGAAACGTTTATGGGTACCACTTTTTTGAATTGTAATATGGATTTTTCTCCTTTACCAATAATATCAGCACAGAAAGCCAATCTTATAAAAACACCAATAACTTTATTTGCATCAGAAAATGATATCATGTTTCCAGGTAAAAAGATGATAAAAAGGGCAAAGAAAGTTTTTCCTTCATTAAAAGAAATTGTGTTGTTTTCAAAATCTAAACACGTACCTAGTAATAAGGATTTTATATTGATTGAAAAAAATATTTTAAAAGGAGAAATCTAATCTTTATTTTAGTATCCTTTATTGAAAAAAAGAGAAAACTACAATTGTGTAGCAATTATTTACAATTTGTTGTCTATTAATTTTAGAAGTTTTCGTTTTTTTTAAACTTTGCAAAAGATTTCTAATAATTAACTAATCAAACTAAAAAATGGCAACAAAGAATCGTATAAAACAAATAGCTCGTATTTTATTTATTTTGGTATCTATTTCATCACTTTATTTTGTGCCTTGGATAATTGTAAAAGCTTGGATTATGCCATTGCCAACTACCATGCAAGAACAAGTTGAGGCAGTTACAAATTATGGTTTTGATGGCATGATAGTTTATGTTGATAAAAAAGGAAATCTACCAAAAACATACACTGCTGGTTGGCATGATAAACATAATAAAATTGCAGCAAAACCAGATGCGTTATTTAAAATAGCAAGTATAAGTAAGCTTTATAATGCAGTTGCAATAACCAAATTAGCAAATAGCAAACAATTATCTTTAGATGCTAGTTTGGCTAGCTTTTTTCCAGAATTAAAAGATAGAATAGCATATGCAGACCAAATTACATTAAGAATGTTGGTTGCACATAGAAGTGGAATTCCTAGTTTTACAAACACACCTAATTTTTGGAATAGAACAGATTTGGATCGGCAAAAATGTTTGGAGTTAATTTTAGACCAACCTGCAAATTTTAAACCCAATGAAGATTATGAGTATTGCAATACCAATTACTTATTAATTAATAATATCATCAGAAAAATAACAAACAATGATCATGAATTTGATTATTTTAAACAAGTAATTTTAGATCCTTTAGAACTTAAAAACACCTTTAAATCTATCAATGATATTAATATTGATGATTTAATGAGTGGTTATTATGTTGGGGTAGAAGAAGATATTAAAACCGTAAATTACGATAGTATGATTGCTACAGCAAAAGATGTTGGTGTTTTTTTAAGAGCTTTAAATAACGGAACTTTATTTACAGAAAATGAGAAAGAAATTTACGATGGTTTGTATGAATACGAACATGGAGGGTTAATTCCAGGTTATCAAAGTTTGGCAAAATATCATAAAGAATCAGATGCAGTAATTATTCAGTTTATGAATACCACCAAGTTTGATGGTTATGAATACAATTTAATGCAAATTTTTCATAATAGAATGGCTAAGATTTTAGAGAATAATAAATAAATGTTTTTTATTTAAACTTTTTATTTAGTCTATTTTTTAAGTAAGTAGTGTTTTTAAGACCTACTTTTTTTGCTGTCTCTTTAAGGCTAATTCTAGGGTTTTTAGATAATATTTCTTGGGCAACATTTAATCTACATTCTATTAAAAGTTGATTTGGTGTTTGGCCAAATATTGCTTTGGTTCTTCTTGTTAAAGTCTTTGTAGATATTTTAAATTCTTTTGCTATAGTTTCTACAGAAAAATTAAAATTGTCTACATTATCATATAAAATTCTTTCTAATTTAGATTTAAATTCTTCGTATTGATCTTTAACTTTAAGATCTAGATTACTTTTAGAAGAAAGAACAGTTTTATGATAAACAATAGCCCTTTCAATAACGCTTATGAGTTCTTCTTTAAAAAACGGTTTATAGATATAATTGTCTATACCTAATCTTAGCATTTTTTTCTTTTTATCTAAAGAAGTTAAGTTGGTAATTATTATTATTGGGAATTCGTTGTCGCCTTTTTTTATGTTAGAAACTAAATCAAATCCATCCATTTCTGGCATATTATAATCTGTAATTAACAAATCAATATTGTTATTACCTATAATATGCAAAGCTTCTTTACCGCTTTTTGCTTCTATTATTTCATAATCTTTTAAAATACTAGAAACATAAACTCTTGAATCTTTTGAATCGTCAACAAGTAAAATTTTAGTTTTCATTCTAACCAATATTAAAGATTTAAAAATAAATATTTGTTGAGAATTTTATAAAATAAATGAAGTTGTCTAAAATCGATTTTTTATTGTCCTTAATGGTTGTTTTTATTTTTAAATTAGACCCTAATTCCATTTTTTTGTTTAGCAATTTTTGGCGAAAATATAAAAAATGACTCAATTTTGTTATTTATCTTTCTTAATGCGATCTATATTATTTTTTTATTTTTCTTTTTTTTAGGTAAAATTTATGGATTAAACAAAATTTGCCATTCTAAAAGTGTTATTTGTTAAAATTTAATGAAATAAGTAGGTGCTTTAAATAATTTCGTAATAAAAAAAAACACCTTTTTTTTATCTTATTTTTAAGGTTTAATTAAAATTCTGTCTTAAATAGTCATTAAATGTCTTTTATAGTTTATTAAATTGTTTATCTAAAGCTTGAAAATTTTATATATTTGAGTATATACTTTGGGGGAAGTGTATACAAATAAAAAGAACCTACTTTTTTAAGTTGGTTCTTTTTTTTTGTCCTAAATTGATGTTATTATGTCTTTAATCGTTTGTGTTATTTTTAGTTTATAAATCTATATCTGTTTATATTTGAAATGCAGACTTTGGGGGAAGGCTGTAATGAAAAAGATCTACATTTTTATGTGGATCTTTTTTTTTAAATAAATTTTTAAATGCTACTTTCTGATAATAATAATTTATTTTTTTGTTCCTTTTTTGTCTTAAATTGATATTTAGTTGTCTGTTATAGTTAATCAATATTTCTATAAATTAAACTTTTTCTCTCTATTTTTGTAAGACAGACTTTGGGGGAAGGCTGTAGAAAAAAGAGTCAGCATTATATGTTGGTTCTTTTTTTTTGTCTTAAAATGATGTTAAATGTTTGGTTTGGTTAAGTGTAATGTTGCTATCTATATAAGATATTGTTTATATTTGCAGAACAGACTTTGGGGGAAGTCTGTGGTAAAAAAGAATCTACATTTTGTGTCGGTTCTTTTTTATTTTTTATGATATTTTTCTTTACAAGTATCATTTTAAAAGATTGTTTACATTGTCTTTAATAGATGATTGTTTGTCTTTTATCGTTAATCAAAAAATCAATAAATTACATTTTTTAATTTTATATTTGGATAACAGACTTTGGGGGAAGGCTGTAAAAAAGAATCAACATTTTTATGTTGGTTCTTTTTTTTGCTTATTATTTTATGAATTAAAACAAAAAAAGAACCATAAAAGTAGAATCCTTTTTTATAAAACTTTTAAAAATAGAATGTTTTTAGGGGAGAATTATATGGTTATTTTGTTATTTAAAATGATTATATTTTATTTTTTCACTAAAAATTAAATATTGTTTTATTTAAAATTAACTTATCTTTATGAGATATAATTCCCCAATAGTTTTTTAATATGGATACAGAATTTAACACTGGTTCCAATGATAATATGGTTATAAAAAATAATTCATTTATCATCGGAATTGGAACTTCAGCAGGTGGTTTAGAAGCTTTAAAGAGATTTTTTGTCAATTTACCATCAAATTTTAATCACACTATAGTTATTGTACAACATCTTTCTCCAGACTACGAAAGTTTAATGGCAGATTTGTTATCAAAAAGTACAAGCTTGCCTATTCATGAGGTGAAAAATGCTACAATAATTAAACCTAGTAATGTTTATTTGATACCACCTAAAAAAAATATGACACTTAAAAAAGGGGTGTTATATTTAACAGATAAGCCTAAAGGTTTAAATTTAAATTTACCAATTGATATATTTTTTAAGTCGTTGGCAGAAGATAAAAAAGAACATGCTATAGGTATTATTTTATCGGGTACAGGTTCAGATGGTACTAGAGGTATTAGAGTAATAAAAGAAATGGGAGGTATTATTATGGTTCAGAAACCTAGTGATGCCAAATTTGATGGAATGCCTAATAGTGCTATTGCTACTGGTTTAGTAGATTATATTTTGCCTGTTTCAGATATATCATCAGAATTAGATAATTTTATTAAACATCCCAACTCTTTTAATAGCTTATTAGAAGACGATAATTTTTTATTTAATAAAGAATTTAATCAATTAGTATCTTTAGTATATAAGAAAACAAATATTGATTTTTCTGATTATAAGCTACCTACTTTGGTTAGAAGAGTTATTAGAAGGATGAATGTTAATAAGTCTAAGACTATAAAAGAATATTTAAATTACATTATAAATAATGATTCTGAATTAGAAGTTTTATACAAAGAGTTTTTAATTGGTGTAACAAGATTTTTTAGAGATAGAGAGGCTTTCGAAATTTTAGAAACAAAAGTAATACCAGAATTATTTAAAAATAAAAAAGCAAATGATGTAATAAAAATTTGGTCAGTTGCATGTTCTACTGGTGAAGAGGCTTATAGTATAGCTATACTTATAGCAGAATATATGGAGAAGCATAATATTAACAACATAGATGTTAGGATATTTGCTACAGACCTTGACAAAGATGCTATTAAAAAAGCTTATTTAGGTAGTTTTACAGAAAGTATTGTTGCAGATGTATCTATAGATCATTTAAAGAAGTACTTTGTTAAAAATGGGAAATTATACTCTGTAGTACCAGAGATTAGAAAGCTGATTATCTTTTCTCAGCATAATGTTGCTCAAGACACGCCTTTTACAAAGATGGATTTAATTACATGTAGAAACTTACTAATTTATCTACAACCAAATTTACAGCAAAAAATAATTGGTAATTTTCATTATTCTTTAAAACCAAATAGATTTTTATTTTTAGGCCCAAGTGAAGCTATAGGTGATTTTACAAAATCATTAAAAGTTATTTCTAGAAAATGGAGAATCTACGAAAATCTAGTACCTACAAAATCCTTGAATTTAGGTTATTTTTCGAATAATTTTACAAGTAATATTTATCAATCTCAACAAAGAAATAGCACTAAAACTATTGTAGATAAACAATTAGCAGAAACTTTGTCTCAAACTTTATTAGATGAAACTGGTGCAGCAAGTGCTTATGTAGATAAAGATTATGAATTAATAAGTGCAGATGGAGAGTTTAATAAATATTTTATATTTCCAGAAAAAAAATTAAGATCATTTAATATTTTTAAAATACTGCCTCAACCAATTTCACTTGCTTTAAATACTGCTTTAAGAAAAGCAGAAAAAGAAATGAAAAAGGTTGTTTATAAAGATATTTCTGTAAATATTAATAATTCTCTAGTAACTATAACTTTAATTGTTAAGCCTGTTAAAACTTCACCTACTAGTTTAAATAATATTTATTTAATCCTTTTTTTATCAGAAAAGAATGAAAATAATTTTAAGACAGCAGCAAATAAAGAAAGTTTTTTAGTAACAAATAATGTGCTTAGTAGTTCTGAGAACGATAGGTTAATTCTGTTAGAACAAGAACTTTTAGATACCAAAGCAAATTTACAAGCAATGGTAGAAGAAGTTGAAACTTCTAATGAAGAATTACAGGCAACTAATGAAGAGTTGTTAGCTTCTAATGAAGAGTTACAAAGTACTAATGAAGAATTACAAAGTGTAAATGAAGAATTGCATACTGTAAATTCTGAATTTCAAGAGAAAATAGAAGAAATAGCAATCATTAATTCAGATTTAGAAAACCTAATTAAAAGTACAGAAATTGGTACAATATTTTTAGATGATAAATTATGTATTAGAAGAATTACACCTGCAGTAAAAAAATTCTTTAATATTATAGATAATGATTTAGGTAGGCCTATATCTCACTTTAATCTTAGTTTTGGTAATGTTGATAGAAATAGTTTTATAACTAATTTAAGTAAAGTATTAAGTTCTGGTAAAACATATCAAAAAGAAATAAAATACCAAGATAAATGGTTTTTAAAAAGAACAAACCCTTTTTATAATGCCAAAAATCAAATTAAAGGTGCAGTTATTTCTTTCGTAGAAATAACTGAGCAAAAACTTTTAGAAAAACAATTTGCTGATAAAAACTATTTTTTAGAAAGAATTATAAATGTAACACCAAACATAATTTATATCTTTAATCAAGAAACTTACGAAAATGAATTTTCTAATAACGAACTTTCTACTATTTTAGGTTATTCTGTAGAAGATGTCCAAGAAATGGGACAAGATTTCTTGCCAAAAACAATGCATCCTGAAGATTTAGAGAGAGTTGTTAGGCATCATGAAAATCTAAAAAACTCTAAAATTGGTGAAGTATTAGAATTTACATATAGATTAAAAGATAAGTCTGGTAACCAAAAATGGTTCTTGTCTAGAGATTCTGTGTTCGAAAGAAATGAATTAACAGGAGGTGTAAAACATATTGGTGTAGCAATAGATATTACTGATCTTAAAGAGTCTCAAGAAATATTAAGAACGGTTAATGAAAATTTAGAGCTAGAGGTTGATAAAAGAACTAAAGAATTACAAAGAGCTGAAAAAAAATATCATAAACTTTATGATAATGCACCAGATATGTTTGTTTCTGTAAGTGCAGAAGATGGTTTTATAGAAGAATGTAACCAAACTTTAATTGATAAAACAGGTTTTACAAGAGAAGAAATAATTGGTATGCCTATATTAGATTTTTATTGTGAAAGTTCTAGAAAAGATGCATTAAATGCCTTTGAAAGTTTTAAAAAAACAGGTTATGTAACAAATAAGGAATTGAAAATTAGAAAAAAGAGTGGTGACTATATAGATGTAAATTTAAATGTTTCTTCTGTAAAAGATGAGTTTGGTAATGTACTTTACAGCTCTTCTTCTTGGAGAGATATTACTGCATTTAAAAATATTATGTCTGAGTTAGAAGAGTTAACTTATGCAAGTACCCATGATATTAAAGCACCTATAAATAACATAAGTTCTTTTGTTTCTCTATTAAAAGAAGATACATCTATAACAGATAAAAACTCTTTAGAGGCTATACAATGGATAGAGAGTAACGTAAATACTGCAAACAATACTTTAAGAAATTTAATTTCTGTAGCTAAGGCTAGAACTGTTGTTATAGATAATTTAGAAGTAATTACTATAGAAAAAATATTTAAAGAGGTAATATCTTTGGTAGAAGGTTTAACAGAAAATATAGATGTTAAAATTACGAATGACTTTACCAATTGCGAAACAGTAAGCTTTTCTGAAGTTCACCTAAAAAGCATGTTGCAAAATTTATTAAACAATGCTATTAAATACCAATCTAAAAATAGAAAACTAGAAATAGAAGTTAAATCATATAAAATTAGAGGTTATAATTGTATATCTGTTAAAGATAATGGTATTGGCATTAATTTAAAAGAACATAAAGATTTGGTTTTTGGTTTATTTAAAAGAGCTACAGACCATAAAGAAGGTAGTGGTTTAGCACTTTATTTAATTAGAAAAATTTTAGATAAAACAGGTGGTAAAATAGAAGTGAAAAGTCAGTTGGGAGTAGGGAGTACATTTATATTATATTTTAAAAATTAATGTTATTTTAATGAAGTTTAATAATATATTATTAGTAGATGATGATGAATCTACAAACAGATTTCATCAAATAGTTATAAATCGTTTAGAGATTACAAACAAAATTACTTTTGCTAGAAATGGTAAAAAAGCTTTAGATTATTTATTATCTAAAGAAGAGTTTGCAGGCAATAAAGAGTTTGTGCAACCAGAATTTATTATAATTGATTTAAATATGCCAGTTATGAGTGGCTTTCGATTTGTAGAATTGTATATAGAAACAGAAAACTTTAAGAAGCATAAACCTAAGATTATAGTTTTATCTACTTCTTTAATACCAGAAGAAAAAGAAAAAATAGAGGCAAATAAAGACATATTTATGTTTTTGAATAAGCCATTAACTAAAGATGTTATAGTAAGTGTATTAGTAGGTAATTACATAGAAAATTAGAGGTTATTACTCTTGTCTTGGTAAAGTAAAAAAGAACGTTGTGCCTTTATCTAATTCAGATGCTACCCATATTTTACCACCATATAATGTAATTATTTTTTTACATTCTGCTAAGCCAATACCAATTCCATCAAATTCTTCATCGCGATTTATGGTGTAAAAAATATCGTATATTTTTTTAAAATGCACTTTATCAATACCAATTCCATTATCAGAAATACTATATAAATAGTTGTTTTCTTTTACTTCGGATTTTATATTGATAATAAGTTTGCTGTTTTTTTTAGAATAGATTAATGCATTTTCAATTATATGTAAGAATAACAATTGAATATCGTTCTTATACCCTTTTAATTGATGTTCTTTTATATAAATATTAATTTCTGCATTGGCTTTATCTATTTTATCTAAAAGTACATCCTTTACAGAGTTTATAACATCATTTATATAGAATTCTTCATTTTTTGGATTGCTACCAATTATAGTGTATTCTAATAGAGAAGTTATAAAACTTTTCATTTTATAAGATGATTTTTTGACGGCGTCTAAACATAAGTTTCCTAAATCATCTAATTTGTCTTTACTATCTTCTAAAATACTTAAATAGGAAATTATATTGTTTACAGGTTGCTGTAAATCATGAGAAGCTAAATAAGAAAATTGTTTTAATTCTTTATTTTGTTGCTCTAAGTTGTCGTTTTTTTGTGCTAATTCTTTATTAATAGCAAGTAAATCTTCAACTTGTTTTTTGTAATTATTTTGCAATTTTATTATTTTTTATAGCTATTCAGTTTCTTTTAAAGCCTTTTTTTCTGCTTTGTCCCAAGATTTTTTTTCTCTGATTTTTTTATACAATCTTATTGCTAACATTAATAAAACTCCGAAAAGAATAATACCAACAACACCCCAAATCCAGTTTATAGCACTCTTTAAAGTTACTAAAAAAACTATTGCAAATAAGATTATTGTTGCAACTTCGTTCCAGATTCTTAATTGTAGGGCAGAATATTTAATAATGTTCTTTTGTAATTGAGTGTAAATTCTTTGGCAAGAATAATGATAAAAGTATAAAGCTAATACAAATGCAAGTTTTACATGCATCCAAGGTTCTGATAAATAATAAGGACTTTGATAAAGCATCCAAATAGCAAAAAAACTTGCTAGTATTGCTGATGGCCAAGTAATAATGTACCACAAACGCTTACTCATTAATTTGTATTGTGTTTGTAGAATTTCTTTTGCTGGTTCTATTTTTTTTTCTGCTTCTATATGATAAATAAATAAACGAATAATATAAAATAACCCCGCAAACCAGGTTACTACAAAAATAATGTGTAATGATTTTACGTAAAGAAAATCCATAGAATTGTATTTAGTTTTAATATGACTATCTGTTTACAAACTAGTTTAGCCCTGATTGCAGCGACATCCTTTTTTCTGTCAGTTCGAGTGAATTTGCTTTTTCTGCAAATTTGTATCGAGAACAGAAGAAAAAAGATATAGCGAAAAGCAGGAAATAGCTTCTAATAATTTATTTATTTATTTATTTTTCCAGTCGTTAATCCATTTTACCATAACATCTACCCAATCATCATTATCGTTCATACAGGGTATGTGTTTGTAATCAGTTCCACCAGCTTCTAAAAAATCTTCTTTACCTTCCATTGCAATTTCTTCTAGTGTTTCTAGGCAATCTGCAACAAAAGCGGGTGTAATTACAGCTAGTTTTTTCTTGCCTTCTTTTGGAAATTTTTCCAACTCAAAATCTGTATATGGTTTTAACCAAGGATCTTTTAATAATCTAGATTGAAAAGAGTTGCTGTAAGTGCCTTCTTTTAAATTCAATGTTTTTGCAATTTCTTTTGTGGTTTCAAAACATTGATGTCTGTAACATGTGTGGTGTGCAACTGAGTTACGCTCACAACAAGAACCATCTATTTTACAATGCGAATTGGTTGGGTCTGATTTTTTAATATGACGTTCTGGAATTCCATGATAAGAAAACAAAACATGATCGTAGTCAAAGCCTTCTAAATGATTGGCTATATTATTACTCATTGCTTTTATATAATCTGGTTCATTATAAAAAGGTGGCAACGTATCTAGTTTTACATCTGGATATTTTTCTGATAAAATTTCTTCTGCTTTGGTAACTACAGTTTCGTAAGAAGACATTGCATAATGTGGATATAAAGGCGCTAAGAATATTTCTGTAACTCCTTTGTTAACCAGTTTTTTAATTCCTTTTTCTATAGACATAGATCCATAACGCATGGCTAATTCTATAGGGGTTTCTGTTTTTTTCTTTAATTTATCTGTAAATCTTTGAGAGATAACTACAAGAGGAGAGCCTTCATCCCACCAGATTTTTTTGTAGGCAGCACCTGCTTTTTTAGGTCTTGTTTTTAAGATAATTCCGTTAATTAATAAATAACGTTTCCAATAGGGAATATCAATAACGCGTTCGTCCATTAAAAATTCGCCTAAATATTTTTTTACATCTTTTGTTTCTGTAGAATCTGGTGATCCTAAATTGTTTAATAAAACTCCTTTCATTTATATCGTTTCAAAAGTTTTTAAGTTTTAGAGTTGTAGAGCTAAAACTTTATTCTATTTTTTATTTTTACTAACAGCTAACTGATTCGTAACTTCATATAGTGTAATTGCCAAACTATGTATTACATTCATGCTTGAATTTTTACCATACATGGGTATTGCAATTGTTGTATCAACTAAATTAATATTTTCAATTCCATTTCTTTCACTACCCAAAAGTAAAACGATTTTTTGATTATTTTTAAAATCAAAATCTTGAATATTAATACTTTTATCAGTAATTTCTATACCAATTATGGTGTTGCCTTCTTGTTTTAATTGTTGAATAGTTTCCTCAAAATTAGTATAATACTCGTAGTTAATTTTATTAATAGTGTTTCTTGCAGTATTAATTACTTTTCTGTTTTCTACGGATGGTGAGTTTTCATGAAAAAAGATTTTTTCGACACCAAAACTTTCAGAAATACGAAAACACATTCCTATATTTTCTGGAGTTCTAATAGCATCACAAACAATAGTTATCGGAAACTGTTGCTGTTTGTTTTTTACATCACTATGTGTTAATTGTTTCACCTATTTTAATTTTGTTTACTGATTCAAACTCATTACATATTTCTTTGGTGTTGTGCCAAATTTTTTCTTAAAAGCTGCTATGAAATGACTGGCTGTACTGTAACCTACTTGTATGCCAACTTCGTTTACATTGTATTGGTTGCTTTCTAGTAATCGTCTAGAATGTTCCATTTTATAGTCTAGTAAAAAACTATAAACAGTATCACCATAAATTTGTTTAAAACCCTCTTTTAATTTTTTAATATTCAAACCAATTTCATTGGCTAATTCTTGCAAGCTTGGTGGCTCTGCCATTCTAGAAATAATTATTTCTTTGGCTTTTCTAATCTTTATTACATTTTCTTCATCTACCAAAAAAGGACAAAACTCACCTTCTACATTTTCGTCTTTTTGAAAATGTAAACTCAATAACTCATAAACTTTACCTTTAACGTATAATTCTCTAATAGAGCTATTAATATTAGAGTTTATAATTTGTTGTAAAACAATAGATACTGTTGGTTTAATTTCTGCATCATCATAATATTTTCGATTGCTATTTTCATCACTCAAAAAAGGAATATAACCAGATTCTTTTGAAAATAGTGAGTGAAATTTCTCAATAGAAATTAATAACGAGATTAAAGTTGTTTTAGGTTGTATTTCTAAATTGATAGGTAATGTTCTTTGCGGATTGTATAATAATATAGATCTGTTATCTAAAACATCAAAAGTATAAGAGCTATCATTAAACAAAAATTTAGATTTTCCTCTCAAACAAAAATGCATTTGTATAAAAGTACTATCAATCTCTCTCTCAAAATTTACAATATTTTTGCTTTCGTTCTGAAAATGAAGAACATAAAAACCTTTTTCTAGGTTAATTTCGTCTAAAGTACTTTCTCCGACATTTTTAAACATATAAAATATTTTAAATTTGATGCATTCTATTTAGAATCGTTCTATATAAATTAAGGTAAAAACCTTTAACCACCACAAAAATAAGGCTTTTTATAAGTTTTTATATTAAAAACAGTGCAAAAAACATATAACGTTATTAAAAGTTCTTTAAGCGACATTTTTTTTTAATTGAAGTTTATATTTTTGTGCAACTTTTACAATTTATGCAAGAGGACAGGCAAGAGCACTTTTACAATATTGGGGTCAGTTACAAAAAAGCTGACGCAAAAACTCGTGGAAAATTTTCTTTATCTAAAGAAAGTCAAATATCCCTATTAGAATTAGCCAAAGAAAAAGGTTTTAAGGGTATGTTTGTTTTATCTACTTGTAATAGAACAGAAATTTCTGGTTTTGCAGAACATCCATATCAATTAATACAATTATTGTGTTCTTTCTCTGAAGGAACTGTAGAGGAGTTTGCAACAATTTCTAATGTTTATAAAAATCAAGAAGCCATTCAACAATTGTTTAGAATTGGTACTGGTTTAGAAAGTCAAATTTTAGGAGACTACGAAATTGTAGGTCAGCTTAGGCAATCTTTTAAAATGGCAAAATCGTTAAAAACTACAAATGCATATTTAGAAAGATTACTAAATAATGTTTTACAAGCCAGTAAAAAAGTTAAAAACGAAACAAAATTAAGTTCGGGTACAACTTCTGTTTCTTATGCAGCTGTACAATACATTATTAAAAATTTACCAAATTATAATTCTAAAAATATTTTAGTCTTTGGTTTAGGTAAAATGGGCAAGCATACTTGTAAAAATTTAGCAGAATATACGCAAAACAAATCTGTTTGTTTAATAAACAGAACCGAAGAAAAGGCTGCTGAATTTGTGAAAGATCATAGTGTTATTAGAAAATCGGTTATAGAAAATTTATCTGAAGAAATTAATAATGCAGATGTTTTAATTGTTTCTACAGGTGCAGATAAACCAACAATTACAAAAGAACATATTGCTAAGAACAAAGAGTTATTGATTTTAGATTTATCTATGCCAGAAAATGTGGCAAAAGATGTAACTGAATTTAATGGTATTTCTTTAGTTAATGTAGATGAACTTTCTAAAATTACTGATGAAACTTTAGCTGTTCGTCAACAAGAAGTGCCTTTAGCAGAAGCAATTATAGAAACACATAAAGCAGAATTTAATGATTGGTTAAATCATAGAAGATTTACACCTGCAATAGCTGCTTTAAAGCAATCTTTAGAAAATATTAAAAACGACGAAATTAATTTTCAGAAGAAAAAAATTACTGATTTTGATGAAAGTCAAGCAGAAATCTTAACTTCACGTTTTATCCAAAAAATAACAACACAATTTGTGAAACATTTAAAAGATGAAGAAACATCGGTTTCACAAAGCCTTCAAGTAATACATAAGGTTTTTCAATCTTAATTAAAAAAACTAAATGCAAAAAACCATAAGAATAGGAACTCGCGATAGCCAATTAGCGCTTTGGCAAGCTAATAAAGTACGCAAAGAATTAATTGAATTGGGTTACGAATCTGAAATTGTTCCTATAAAATCTACTGGTGATATTGTTTTAGACAAACCTTTGTACGAATTAGGTATTACAGGTATTTTTACTAAAAACTTAGACATTGCCATGTTAAATGGCGATATTGATATTGCAGTACATTCATTAAAAGACGTACCAACTTCTTTACCAGAAGGTATTGTTCAAGCAGCAGTTTTAAAACGTGCAAATTATAGCGATATTTTAGTTTTAAAAGATACAGAAGAGTTTTTTGGTCAGCCAAATGGAGTAATTGCTACTGGTAGTTTACGTAGAAAGGCAATGTGGTTAAATCGTTACCCAACACATAAAGTAGTAGATTTAAGAGGTAATGTAAATACACGTTTGCAAAAATTAGAAGATAATGAGTGGAATGGAGCTGTTTTTGCAGCTGCAGGATTAGAGAGAATAGGTATAAGACCAGCAGGTGCAATTAATCTTTCTTGGATGATTCCTGCTCCTGCACAAGGTGTTATAATGATTGCAGCTTTAGAAAAAGATGATTTTGTAAAAGATGCTTGCGAACAATTAAATCATTATGAAACGCAAGTTTGTGTGGGTATAGAAAGAGAATTCTTAAAACAATTAGAAGGTGGTTGTACTGCACCAATTGGAGCTTTAGCTTATGTTGATGAAAAAACAGAAGAAATCAATTTTAAAGGTGTTCTTTTAAAAAGAGATGGTTCTAAGAAAATTACAGTAAATAAAACTGCAAAAATGGGACGCCATCGTTTTTTGGCAAAAGATTGCGCAGATTATGTAATTAACAGAGGTGGTAAAGATTTAATGTTAGAAGATGAGGAAGTTTCTGCAGTACAAAATGCAGTTTTTTCTACCAAAAAACTATCAGAAGCTCAAAAGAAAACCTTACCACATACAATTGGTATAAAAGATAGCGATTTTATTAAAATACGTTTCAATAGAATTTCACCAAAGGTGATGAAAAACGAAATAGAAAACGTAATTATTACCAGTCAAAATGGAGTAGAAGCAATCCTAAACTCTTTTACTAAGGATGAAATAAAATTCAAGAATATTTTTTGCGTTGGTAGAAGAACCAAAAAGTTAATTGAGAATAGAATTGGTAAAGTAAACCATGTTGCTAAAAATGCTAAGAAATTAGCAGAATATTTATCTAAAGAATTAGAAAATAAAGAAGTTACGTATTTCTGTTCTGATTTAAGATTAGATATTTTACCAGCATTCTTAAAAACAAAAGAAATAGCTGTAAATGAAGTCGAGGCTTACAAAACAATGTTAAGTCCAGATAAAATTTCTGATGAAGTTTCTGGAATCTTGTTTTACAGTCCTTCAGGTATTGAGAGTTATTTACAGAAAAATTCTACAGAAAAAGTAGCATTTTGTATTGGAGAAACTACAGCAAAAGAAGCAAGAAAACATTTCGAAAATGTAGAAGTTGCCAATGTACCTAGTGTAGATTCTGTTTTAGAAATGGTAAAAAAATATTACAATGCAGATAATAATCTTTCTGAAGAGGAAGAATAGGTTGTATTAGAAAATAAAATATTAATGAAACACACTGCTGTTAAGAGTGTGTTACCCTTTGGGGAAACAGAGGCTTATGTTTAGAACAAGAAGACTTAGAAAACACGAAGGAATTAGAAGATTAGTTAAAGAAACTAGACTTTCTGTTGATGATTTTGTATATCCACTTTTTATTGAAGAAGGAGAAAATATAGAAACAGAAATCGTTTCTATGCCAGGTATAAAACGTTTTTCTTTGGATAAAATTTCTAAAGAATTGGATGAGGTTGTTGATTTAAAGATTCCTGCTGTTTTATTATTTGGTATTCCATCAAATAAAGATGATGAAGGTACAGAAACTTGGAACGATAATGGAATTATGCAACAAGCCATTCGTTTTATCAAAACCAATTACCCATGCTTATACGTAATTACTGATGTTTGTTTTTGCGAATATACTTCTCATGGTCATTGTGGAATTATTTGCGACAATGATGTTGATAATGATGCAACTTTAGTAAACATTGCAAAACAAACAATTTCTCATGCAAAAGCTGGAGTTGATATGGTTGCACCTTCTGGAATGATGGA
Source organism: Polaribacter sp. Asnod6-C07 (assembly GCF_045063625.1). Lineage (NCBI taxonomy): Bacteria > Pseudomonadati > Bacteroidota > Flavobacteriia > Flavobacteriales > Flavobacteriaceae > Polaribacter > Polaribacter sp. Asnod6-C07. The sequence goes on from NZ_JBEFOF010000005.1 coordinate 2,411,515, forward strand.
TGGAACAATTGATATGATGCGTCAAGCATTAGACAATTCAGGTTTTGTGAATTTGCCAATTATGGGGTATTCTGTAAAATATTCATCCGCATTTTATGGGCCATTTAGAGATGCTGCAGATTCTGCACCAACTTTTGGAGACAGAAGAACATATCAAATGGATCCATCAAACAGAGATGAAGGTTTAAGAGAAGCCACTTTTGATGATCAAGAAGGAGCAGATATTTTAATGGTAAAACCAGCTTTGTCTTATCTAGACATCATTAGAGATTTAAAAAATAATTTTGATAGACCAATTGCATGCTACAATGTAAGTGGAGAATATGCAATGGTAAAAGCAGCTGCAGAAAAAGGTTGGATTGATGGAGATAGAGTTATGATGGAAAGTTTACTCTCAATGAAAAGAGCAGGAGCAGATATTATTATTACTTATTTTGCAAAAGAAGCAGCAAGGATTTTAAACAAACAATAAGATGAGTCTAGAGCAATTAAAAGTTAAACTCGAAAATAAATTTCCAGAATATGAATATAGAATTGGAAATAGAAAGTTAGCAGGAGATTGTATTATTGTTAAAAAAACAAAATATAGTGGAGTTGATATTTTTAAGAGAAAAGATAAATTCTTAATTGAAGCAGCTATTCCAGAAATGAAAACAAGATTATTAATTGGTGCTGGAGCCTTATTTTTAAAGTTTTTTAGCAAAAAATTTAAAGAACCTTCAAGTAAAATTTATAAATATTTAAAAGTAGAAGGTATAAATGTAGGCTACAGAATTTAATTTTTTAGAAAAAGCAAAAAAAATGAATTTCAAAAAATCAAATAAATTATACAAAAAAGGATTAAAAAATCTTGTTGGAGCAGTAAATTCTCCTGTTAGAGCATTTTCATCAGTTGGTGGAAACCCTTTATTCATCAAAAAAGCAAAAGGAACTAAAATTACTGATGTTGATGGTAATGATTATGTAGATTTAGTACTTTCTTATGGGCCAATGATACTGGGTCATAGACATAAAAAAGTGCAAAAAGCAGTTACAAAAGCCTTAGAAAACGGGTATTCTTTTGGAGCATCAACAGAAAATGAAATTAAATTAGCCAAAATAGTTTGTGATGCTTTTCCAGAAATGGATAAAGTTCGTTTTGTAAATTCTGGTACAGAAGCTGTTTTAAGTGGTATTCGTTTGGCAAGAGCTTTTACAGGTAAAGATAAAATCATTAAATTTTCTGGTTGTTATCATGGGCATCAAGATGCACTTTTGGTTGCAGCAGGTTCTGGTTTAGCAACTTTAAGTTTACCAGGTTCTAAAGGTGTACCTGAAGGCGCTGTAAAAAACACATTAATTGCAGAATACAATAATTTAGAAAGTGTAAAAAAACACTTTGCAGAGCATAATGATATTGCTGGTGTAATTATTGAGCCAGTTGGTGGTAATATGGGAGTCGTAATTCCGCAAAATAATTTCTTAAAAGAATTAAAGGAGTATTTAGAAACAAAAGGAGCATTGTTAATTGCTGATGAAGTAATGACAGGTTTTCGTTCTAAATTTGGTGGAGCTCAAGAATTATTAGGTGTTACAGCAGATATTACGTGTTTAGGTAAAGTAATTGGTGGTGGTTTTCCTGTTGGCGCTTATGGTGCAAGAAACGAAATTATGGAAAACGTTGCACCTTTAGGAGGCATGTATCAAGCAGGTACTTTGTCTGGAAATCCAATTGCAATGGCTGGTGGAATAGCAACCTTAACAGAGTTAAAAAAACAAAATCCGTATGATAAATTCGAAGAAATTGGAGCAATTATTGAGGTGATTTTGTTAGAAACTGCTAAAAAATACAATGTAGATTTAACTGTAAACAGATTTGGTTCTATGTTAAATCCGTTTTTCACAAAAACAAAAGTGACTAATTTTGAAGAAGCACAAACATCAGACACAGAAAAGTTTGCAGTATTCTTTTGGGAAATGATAAAAAATGGAGTCTTTTTACCTCCAAGTCAATTTGAAGCTTGGTTTTTATCATCAGCTTTAACAGAAAAGGATATTAAGATTATTGCAAATGCAGTTGATAAAGCAATGAATGCAGTTGCCAATAGTTAAAAGAAATAAAAATAAGAAAGTAACTTTTTAAACTTACTACTTTCAAACTTTAAAAAAATATTTTTGATCTGATTGCTATAGAAGGTAAAATGATTAATAAATACAATAAAGATAAATAGCTAAAAGCCAAAGCCAAAAGCTAAAAGCCAATAGCCAAAAGCTATAAGATGATAAAAAACGATTTATTTTTAAGAGCATTAAAAGGAGAAACAGTAGATAGACCACCAGTTTGGATGATGAGACAAGCAGGTAGATATTTACCAGAATTTATGGAAATCAAACATAAATATGATTTCTTTACTCGTTGTCAAACTCCAGAATTAGCATCAGAAATTACTGTACAACCAATTAGAAGATATGGAATGGATGCAGCTATTTTATTTTCTGATATTTTGGTAATTCCACAAGCAATGAATATTGAAGTGGAAATGAAACCAAATTTTGGCCCTTATTTACCAAATCCAATTCGTTCTCAAAAAGATTTAGATTCAGTAATTATTCCAGATATTCAAGATTCTTTAGGTTATGTAATGGATGCTATTAAAGCAACCAAAGAAAAATTGAATGATGAAATTCCGTTAATTGGTTTTGCAGGTTCACCTTGGACAATTCTTTGTTATTGTGTACAAGGTCAGGGTTCTAAAAACTTTGACAAAGCAAAAGAATTGTGTTTTACAAATCCGGTTGTAGCACATTCTTTATTGCAAAAAATAACAGACACTACAATTGCCTATTTAAAAGCAAAAGTTGAAGCTGGTGTAAACGCTGTTCAAGTTTTTGATTCTTGGGGAGGTATGTTGTCTCCAACAGATTATCAAGAATTTTCTTGGCAATATATGCAGCAAATTATTGATGCTTTAAAAGATATTACACCTGTAATCGCTTTTGGAAAAGGGTGTTGGTTTGCGCTTAATGAAATGTCTAAATCAGGTGCTTCTGCTTTAGGAGTAGATTGGACATGTTCTGCAAGAAATGCACGTTATTTATCAGGAGGTAATATTACTTTACAGGGTAATTTTGATCCATCAAGATTGTTTTCTCCACCAGCAGAAATCAAAAAAATGGTAACTCAAATGATTAATGAATTTGGGAAAGATAAATATATTGTAAACTTAGGGCATGGTATTTTACCAAACATACCATTAGAAAATGCGAAAGCATTTGTTGATGCAGTAAAAGAATACAAAGCGTCATAAAATAAGTAGTTGGGCGTTACTTTGTTTTGAAAAAAAACAAAGTCGCGCTTTCCATTATATCTTTTTGCAAAAAAGCAAAAAGGATGTCATTTCAATCGCTAACGCACTTTTTGCTAACTTTTAGAGTTAATAATTAAGTAAATGCTTTTCAAAAATAATTATTACAGAAATGTCTAAATGGAAAATCATAAAAAGCCTAAATTTCAAGCAAGTAATTGTTCTTTTTGGGTGGTTTTTAAAGCATCCTATTTTTATGTATGCTACTTTTAGAGCAACTGTAAAAACGTTAAGAATCGCTCAAAAAAGATTTCCAAATATTCATAATTTCGATAATAAAGCAAACGCTTTTCGTCACGCATTCTGGAATATTTTAATAGCCAAACAATGTTTAAAGTTTAGCTCAGATATAGAGCAAGTTTTAACTTGGACAAAGCAAATTACAGATTGGCATGAAGACTTTTCTCCTAATGAAATTTTAGCCCAAAAGATGGATTTAAAAAATAATCAATTGGGTAGAAAATGGTTTGCGACTCTAAAAAATGAATCAATAATAGCAATTGAAGAATATTTAATTGAAAAATTAGACAGCGCTGTAAAAATTAATGCAGATACTATTCTAGATAAAATTGATAATTTGGTATTTTTGGAAGACTAAATAATTTACTATGTTAAAGAATATAATTTTAGGAATTAAAGAATACTCAGGCGCTTTCGATTTAATTTCAAAGTTAAAACTCTGGAAATACTTTATAATACCTGTATTAATTAGTCTAGTTACTGCAGTTTTAATTGGTATAGAAGCCTATGCTTTGTCAGACAATGTTGGTAGTTTCATTGCTAAAATCTGGATTTGGGATTGGGGAAAAGAAATTTTTTCTGGAATCAGTAATTTTGTTGGTGGTGTAATTGTCTTAATAATTGGTTTAATACTTTATAAACATATTGTAATGGCATTATCAGCACCATTTATGAGTCCTGTTTCAGAAAAAATAGAAAAACATTTTTATGGAGATGTAAAACATTTGCATCGTAAAACATCTAACACAGAACAGTTAATAAGAGGTTTACGCTTAAATATCAGAAATTTAGCAAAAGAATTATTAATTTCTGTACCTATTTTATTGCTTAAATTCATACCCATAGTAAATATCTTTTCTACGATTTTATTATTTCTAGTACAAGCATATTATGCAGGTTTTGGTAATATGGATTATACCCTAGAACGTCATTTAGACTATAAAGGAAGTGTAGATTTTGTGGGTAAAAACAAAGGTTTTGCCATTGGTAATGGTATTGTATTTATGTTGTTTTTATTAATACCTGTTATCGGAATTATAGTTGTCTTGCCATTATCAGTAACTGCAGCATCAACTAAGACTTTAAAGTTATTGCATAATAAACACGAGTTGGTTTATGAAAAATAATATCTGGATTATAAGGATGTAAAACTTTTAGAGTTTTTGTAATTCCACATTAGCAATACAGAATTAGAAAGGAAGTTCGAAACTTCCTGCAAGGTTTTCAAAATCTTGTAGGTATATTAAAAGGCAATAATAAACGAAAAATTGAAGAACATTTATAAAATTTTTATTTTAAGCTTATTGTTTTTTTTAAGTTCTTGCTCTAATAGAGAATCTTATTGGATAGATTTTAGTTGGGTTCCCTTAAATATGGGCGAACATAAATTTGAAAAAGCTGCAATTTTTCTCAATTTTAAAATAGATAGTTTTCCAAACCGTTTTTCAGCACAATTTGATACAGGAGCAGAAAGTTTTTTTAAAGAAAACACAATTTCATCTTTTATAGAAAATAATACAAAACTGTCAAAAAAACTTGATACTTTATCAGGTAATAGAAACTTAAATAATTTACCTGTAAAATTAGCGTTAACTGATTTAAATTTAAAATTTAAGGATACTGTAGTGCTTCAAAAAAAAGTATTGTTTTACCCAAACACAGGAAAAACATTTACTGAAGAACAATTTAATACAAGTAGAATTCATTTAGGAACTTTAGGCGTAGATTTATTAAAAAATAAAATTCTTATAATGGATTATTCTTCTAGAAGAATCGCAATTTTAGAAGAAATACCTTCTAATTTTAGAATTAAAAAAAGTACACCTTTTATTTTAGATTATATTAACAGAGTTCATTTGCCTATTAAAATAAGAGGCAATTCATTTTATGTTATGTTTGATACTGGTTCAAGTATTTTTTCATTACTTACAAGTGATAAAACTATTTGGGATAAAGTAAAAAGAAATAGTAATAAAGATACTTTAAGTGTTTCTTCTTTTGGGAAATATTATGATGTTTATGGTTCTACTATAGAAGAAGATATTTATCTTATGGATATGAATTTTAAAAAACATAAAATCCACTACAGCACAAGACCAATGGAAGATACTTTTCTTGATGGAATAAAAGTTATAGGTACAACTGGAAATAAATTATTTTTAGATAAAGTAATCGCTATTAATTATAAGAATAACTCGTTGAATATTTTAGAATAATGAAAAACAAATTTTACAAATACATAGAAAACCTACAAGACGCCATAACTGCTAAATTAGAAGAAGTTGATGGTTCAGCTAAATTTCAAGAAGATATTTGGCAAAGAAAAGAAGGTGGTGGAGGTAGAACTCGTGTAATTGAAAATGGTGCAGTTTTCGAAAAAGGGGGTGTAAATATTTCTGCAGTACATGGAGAATTGCCAGAAGCGTTAAGAAATCAATTTAAAGTAAAAGAGGGCAATTTTTTTGCTTGTGGTTTAAGTTTGGTTTTGCATCCTCAAAATCCTTTTGTACCTACTGTTCATGCAAATTGGCGTTATTTTGAAATGTATGATGAAGATGGAAATATTGTTACACAATGGTTTGGTGGAGGTCAAGACTTAACGCCTTATTATTTGTTTGAAGAAGATGCAATTCATTTTCATACCATTTGTAAATCTGCTTGTGATAAACATAACACAACATTTTATCCGAAGTTTAAAAAAGTATGTGATGAATATTTCTGGAATTCACATAGAAACGAAGCTCGTGGAATTGGAGGTTTATTTTTCGATTATTTAAAAGAAACTGAAGAGTTTTCTATAGAAGATAGATTCAATTTTGTTACGGAAGTTGGCAATAGTTTCTTAGAAAGTTATGTTCCAATTGTAGAAAAAAGAAAAGACATTCAGTTTACAAAACAACATAAAGATTGGCAAGAGGTAAGAAGAGGAAGGTATGTAGAGTTTAATTTAGTACATGATAGAGGAACTTTGTTTGGACTTAAAACTAATGGAAGGATAGAAAGTATTTTAATGAGTTTACCACCTATTGTTCAGTGGAAATATAATCATCAACCAGAAGAAAATTCAGAAGAAGAAAAACTTGTTAGAGTTTTAGAAAAGCCTAAAGATTGGGTTTAAAAATAAAAAGACAAAACAGTGAGTTTTGTCTTTTTTATTTTATTCTGTTTAGATATTTACAGTTTTAATACTAATTTTTAGTAATTTAGTCTTCTATGGTATTCTTTTCCTTAAGAGAAAGATATTTTACAATGTTCTATAAAATTATTATACTTTTTTTATTTCTAACTTCTTTAACTGTGAATGCCCAAGATTTAGATTCTGTTTTTACAGCTAAAAAAGAAGTTGTAAACTTAATAAAAACTGATGAAGAAAAAATAAAGTTTTTATATGAGTGTGGAGAGTTCTTTTACAATATAAACATTGCTAAATCAGAATACTTTTATGCTAAGGCCTTGTCTTTAAATAAAGATAAAAGTAATACTATGAAAGGTAGAGCTTTGTTTAAACTAGGTTTAATAGAGAAGAAGAAAGGGAATCTAAGTACAAGTTTAAGATATTTAAATATAGCAAAAGATATATTTGAAAAAACTAATGATTTTGAACGATTAGCATCTGTTACTTTTGATATTGCTTATGTCTATAGGTATAAAAAACAAGAAAAAAAGGAATTTGAGTATTATAAAAAAGCGTTTAAATTTACTAAAAAAGGAGATAAAAAAAATTTAGGTAAAGGTTTTTTGTATTTAGGTAATTATTATACAAGGCAAAAAAAATTAGATTCTTCAATTTATTTTTATGAAAAAGCATTAAATATTTTTAAAATATTAAACAGAGATGATAGAGTTTATAATGTTTATAACAATTTGGCAAATACTTACTATAAACAAGGTAGATACAAAGAAATTATAAGTTTAAGAAGTTTAGTTCTGCAATATGCTAAGAAAGAAAATAACCAGTTATTAATTACTGTAAATTATCACAATATTGCTGCTGCTTATATTAAAATGAGAAATTATAAGATTGCTTCAATATATCTAGATTCTGCAATTAGTATAGCTGAAAAGGAAAATTTAAAGATAAGATTGTCTAAATCTTATAACTCACTTGCTAAAGTAAATTATGACTTAAAAAATTATAAAAAGGCATATTTATATCACCAAAAACATAAAATTTATTCAGACTCCATTTTTAAATCACAAATATTAAATACATTAAAAGAAACTGAACTTCAAAGTAAGCTTAAAATTGAAAATAAAAATTTACAAATTTTAAAACAAGAACAAGATTTTGATAAAAAGTTATATTTAAGTCTAATTTCTGTTTTTTTATTATTAGGTATTCCTTTGTTATTACTTTTTCATAGAAATTCAGTTAATAAAAATAAAATAATACAAGCAGATTTAGACAAGGAAAAGATTAAAAAAGAAGTTTTAGCGGAAAAGTTTAAAGGAGCAGAAGTAGAAATAAAAAGTTTAGTTGCAGACAATTCCATGAGATTAGAGTTTTTAAAGCAGCTTTTAATGCAATTAAAAAATCAAAGAAAATCAAACAAATCTTTAGCGGTAAAAAGTTACATAAAAGATTTATCATTTAAAATTCAACAACAAATTACAATAGAAAGTAAATTAACTTTATTGAAGAAAAAAATAGGTTCTGTAAACGATGGATTTGATAGTTTATTAATTAATGCATACAAAGACCTTACTAAGACAGAAAGAGAGGTTTGTGCTCTCTTGCGTTTAAATTTGTCAATAAAAGAAATAGCATCTATAAGGAATTCAAATTCAGATGCAATTAAGGCTATTCGTTATAGAATACGAAAAAAAATGAATGTTCCAAAAGATCAAAAACTTGAAAGATTTATTCAAAACCTGATACTTTAATTGTTAAGGAAGATATTGTAATTCCAAAAAATTTGAAATTTTATTACTTTTGTTTTTTATCAAAAACCTGTAAAACAGTTGTATAGGTTTTTTTTGTCACTTTTTGTCACTTTTTAAATTTCAGGACTGTTACTATTTGTTACTCTTTTTAAGTGATTTTGTTTTTATTTAAAATTATATTTGTGTCTATCAATATGAAAAATAAAACTATCCCCCCCTCAACAATTTGTCTATCCCAATTAGTTTGGTTAACAAATTATTTATAAAGTAGCTTTTAAAAAGCTACTTTTTTTTGTTATAAATAACTTTTCAGATAATAGTATATATTATAAAATTAGAGAAGATTATACTTTATTAATAACAGATTTAGAAAATCATTATATTTATTTAAAGCATCTTAACTACTAGAAAACTAACATTTATGTATTAGTGAATTTTAAATAATATAAATTGTTAGATGATTAATTTGCAATAAAATTATTGATTATTTTTTATTTAAAAGCTTTAAAAATCATTTTATTAATAAAAATGTGATTGTTATTGTATGTTTTATTATTGAAAATACAAAGTTAAAGTTTAGCAAATACTTTTTTAGTTGTGTTTTATGATAATAAAATCAACCATTTTTAGTACTTTTACGCTCTGTAAAATCAGGATAAATGGCAAGATTCGAATTAAAATTACCAAAAATGGGAGAAAGTGTTGCAGAAGCAACCATAACTTCTTGGCTAAAAGAAGTTGGAGACCCTGTTGAACTTGATGAAGCTGTTGTAGAAATAGCTACAGATAAAGTAGATTCTGAGGTACCATCTGAAGTAGAAGGAACTTTAGTTGAAATTTTATTTGAAAATGATACTGTTGTTGCTGTTGGTGAAACTATTGCAATTATTGAGACAGACAAAGGTAGTGCACCAACTAAACAAGAGCCAGTAATTGTAAAAGAAACTCCAGCTCCAAAGGTTGTAGAGGTAGAAAAAATAATAGAAAAAGCAATTGAAACTGTTGCAAAACCTATAACTAACTCTCCTGATTCTACTAAATTTTACTCACCTTTAGTCAGAAATATAGCACAAACAGAAGGTGTTTCTATAGAGGAGTTAGATGCTATTGTAGGCACAGGTCAAGATGGTAGAGTTACTAAAAGTGATATACTTATTTATATAGAAAATAAAGTAACTAAAGTTCCAAAACCAGTATCAGTACCAGTATCTGAATCTAAACCAGTGCAAGTTCCTATTCAAGAAAAGAAAATAGCAACAATTCAAAAGCCTAAAGTAGAAAAACCAGTTAAAAAATCCGGTACAATTTCTGTAAATGGAGGTGATGAAATTATTGAAATGAGTAGAATGGGAAAACTGATTGCCAAGCATATGGTAGATTCAGTACAAACTTCTGCACATGTACAATCTTTTATAGAAATAGATGTAACAAATATTGTTAATTGGAGAAATAAAGTTAAAGATGCATTTTTTGAAAGAGAAGGTCAGAAGTTAACTTTTACACCAATTTTAATGCAAGCAATTGCGTTAACCATAAAAAAGTATCCTTTAATTAATATTGCTGTTGATGGTGATAAAATTATAAAAAAGAAAAACATTAATTTAGGTATGGCTGCTGCTTTACCAGATGGTAATTTAATTGTACCAGTAATTAAAAATGCTGATCAACTAAATTTAGTAGGTATGTCATCAGCTGTAAATGATTTAGCAAATAGAGCCAGAAATAATGCTTTAAAACCAGATGAAGTTCAAGAGGGTACATATACTGTAACCAATGTTGGTAGTTTTGGTTCTGTAATGGGTACACCAATTATTAATCAACCACAAGTTGCAATTTTAGCTTTAGGAGCAATTAGAAAAGTACCAGCTGTTATAGAAACTTCAGAAGGAGATTACGTAGGTATTAGACAAAAAATGTTTGTATCACATTCTTACGATCATAGAGTTGTAAATGGTGCTTTAGGAGGAATGTTTATTAAAACACTAAAAGAAACTCTTGAAGCTTGGGATGTAAATAAAGAATTCTAAATATAGTTATTTAATAAAAAAAAGCGCTTAGTATACTAAGCGCTTTTTTTTTTATTCTTTTGATAAATAAGTTTTATCAATTAAACTGTTTTTGGTTCCCAAGCAAATTTTTGAAATGGAGCATCTACAGGCGTATTTGCAATATGGTTTGTGTAATTGCTAATTACTTTTTGAGATAAACCTAAAATAATTTCTAATACTTGTTTTTCACCATAACCAGTAGCATAAAAAGTGTTTAAATCTTCTTGATTAACGTGCCCACGATTACGAACAATTTTTAATGTGAAATTGCGTAATGCTTGTAATTTTTCTGTAGGTAATTCAGTCTTGTTTCTTAAAGCGTCACTAATTGCGCTATCAACTTTCATCATATTTGCAATTGCAGTATGTGCAGGTACACAATAATGGCATTCGTGTTCTACGTTAATTGTTTGCCAAACCACAGTTAATTCATCATTATTAAATGAAGTGTTTGTAAATAATTTATGAATCGTTTGGTATGCTTCTAATATTTCTGGAGATTCTGCTAATACACCATGTAAACCAGGAATCATTCCATTAGATTTTAAGGATTGTTCTAATAAATTTTGGCTTCCTTCTGGAGCTGTTTCTAAATTGTGAATTTTTAATGTTGTCATAATTTTTATTTTTACTTGTTTTAATTCGTGTTATATCTAAACAATCGTTTAGTTTTAGTTTAAAAAAAATGTTTTATAAATTTTGAAAAATCATTTCTATATAATCTTCTATTTCTTTGTCGCTGTTTACTCTAGATGCTGCAGATAAACCGTGTTTTGCTAAAAGTAAATAATTAGCTTGTTTTAATATAGTTTCTCTGTCTTTAATAGAATTTAAACTTAACTTTTCAATAAAAATATCTTTTAAATTATTCATAAAAGAATTCATTTGTTCGTTAATAATTTCATCTTCTTTGTTAGAAAATTCATTATAAGTATTGGTTACTAAACAGCCTTTTTGGTATCCTTTTAGTTTGCAAATGTTAACTGAATTGTAAAAAAAATGTTTAATACCGTCAATACCTGCTTTAGAATTCTTTAAATCTTCAAAAACTGAATTCAGTTTTTTATTGTAGCCTTTTAAACTTTCAAGAAAAAGACCACGTTTGTTGCCAAAACTAGAGTAAATAGAAAACTTATTAATGCCCATTTCTTTTTCGAGCATTTGCATAGATGTAGATTCGTATCCATTTTTCCAAAATAGATTCATCGCTTTTTCAAGGACTACGTCTTCATTATATGCTTTTTTTCTTGCCATTATTTCTAATTACGCTACAAAACTAAACAATTGGTTAGAAATAAAAAAATATTAAGCTTTGTTATAATAAAACTTAACAAAATTTTGTGTTTTTATACTTTGTATAAATTTATAACATTAGTTTATTTTGATGAGATACTTTAATAAAAATTACTTCTTAGTATACAACCACCAATTCATATCTCTAGTAAGTTTATAACCTAGTTTTTCATAAATTCCGATTGCAGGATTTCCTTTATTGGTATGTAAAATAGGTAGTTTATTTTCTTTTAAAATTTCTTTTGATGTATGATAGATAAGTTGTTTTGCAAAACCTCTTTTGGTATAGTCTGGATGTGTAACAACAGAACTTATTTCTATAAAATGGTCAGTTTGCATTCTTTGACCAGAAATAGCAACTAATTTATTATCTTTATAAATACCATAAAAATTGCCCATTTTAAATCCTTTTTTTTGATAGAATCCTGGCATTACTAACCAAATTAAATTATAAACTTCTTCTATATTTTTATCAGTTAATAAAACAATTTCTTCTGTAATATTAACATCAATCAAATTGTCTAAAACCATTTGACAACCATTAATTTTTTTAGATAAAGTAATTTTTTCTGAATCTATTATTGGAGTTTGATTTTCTGATACAAAAAAGAAGTTTTCAGTTTTGTCTGCATATTTTTTTGATGCATCAGCAGTTTTAGTTTCATCAAAAAAAGCACCAAAATTATTTATTTCAGGTTTGTAGAAATAAGCACCATCAAATTCTATTCGAAATTTTTTATGTGTTTCTTGTAAAGAATACCAAACCGGATTTTTTAATTTCTCTTCTAAAGTTACCATTGTTTACAAAATTAAAAAACTCGCAGTATCTGCGAGTTTTTTATGCTTTTAAATATAAATTATATTAAGACTCTGTTTTAGTTCTTGTTTCAGGTTTCTTTTCGCCTTTTACAATATTAATTGTAAGTTCATCTTTTACATCATCAAAATCCATAGAAATAGTATCGCCTTCAGAAAGTTTAGAATTTACTATTTCTTCAGCTAAAGCATCTTCGATATATTTTTGAATTGCTCTCTTTAAAGGTCTGGCTCCATATTTTTTATCAAAACCTTTATCAGCAATATAATCTTTAGCTTTATCACTTAAATTTAAAGTGTAACCTAAATCAGAAATTCTGTGTAATAGTTTATCTAATTCAATGTCGATAATAGAATGAATATCTTCTCTTTCTAAAGCATTAAATACAATTACATCATCTATTCTATTTAAGAATTCTGGTGCAAAAGATTTCTTTAATGCACCTTCAATAACAGATTTTGCATGTGCATCTGCTTGTTCTTTTTTAGAAGATGTTCCAAAACCAACACCACCACCAAAGTCTTTTAATTGACGAGCACCAATGTTAGATGTCATAATAATTATGGTATTTCTAAAATCGATTTTACGACCTAAACTATCAGTAATATGGCCATCATCTAAAATTTGCAACAGCATATTAAACACATCTGGATGCGCTTTTTCTATCTCATCTAATAAAATTACAGAATATGGTTTTCTACGTACTTTTTCTGTTAATTGACCACCTTCTTCATAACCCACATAACCTGGAGGTGCACCAATTAAACGTGAAATCGCAAATTTTTCCATGTATTCACTCATGTCAATTCTAATTAAAGAATCATCAGAATCAAATAATTCACGAGCTAAAACTTTTGCTAATTGAGTTTTACCAACACCAGTTTGTCCTAAGAAAATAAAAGAACCAATTGGTTTGTTTGGGTCTTTTAAGCCCACTCTATTACGTTGAATTGCTTTTACAACTTTAGTTACTGCTTCATCTTGCCCAATTACTTTACCTTTAATCATTCCTGGTAATTCATGTAGTCTATGGCTTTCTGCTTCTGCAACTCTGTTTACAGGAATTCCTGTCATCATAGAAACTACTTCTGCAACATTATCTTCTGTAACAATCTCTCTGTTTAATTTAGAGTCATCTTCCCATTGTTTCTGAGCAGAATTTAAAGCAGCCTCCATATTCTTTTCATCATCTCTTAACTTGGCAGCTTCCTCGTATTTTTGTCCATTAACGGCTTTAGTTTTACGATCTCTAATAATCTCTAATTGAGATTCTAGTTCCAAAACTTGTTTAGGAACAACAATATTGGTAATATGAATTCGAGAACCAGCTTCATCTAAAGCATCAATTGCTTTGTCTGGTAAGTATCTATCTGTCATATACCTATTTGTTAATTTTACACAAGCTTCAATTGCATCGTCTGTAAAATCAACATTATGATGTTCTTCGTATTTACCTTTTATATTCTGTAAAATTTGAATAGTTTCTTCAACAGTAGTTGGATCTACAATTACCTTTTGAAAACGACGTTCTAAAGCCCCATCTTTTTCGATATTTGTTCTAAACTCATCTAAAGTTGTAGCACCAATACATTGTATTTCTCCTCTAGCTAAAGCTGGTTTTAACATGTTAGATGCGTCTAAAGAACCAGTTGCACCACCTGCACCAACTATGGTATGAATTTCGTCAATAAAAAGAATAATATCATCATTCTTTTCTAATTCGTTCATTAAAGCTTTCATTCTTTCTTCGAACTGACCTCTGTATTTTGTACCTGCAACTAAGCTAGCCAAATCTAAAGAAACCAACCTTTTATCAAATAAAATTCTTGATACTTTTCGCTCAACAATTCTAATAGCTAAACCTTCTGCAATAGCAGATTTACCAACACCTGGCTCACCAATTAACATTGGGTTATTTTTCTTTCTACGACTTAAGATTTGAGAAACTCTTTCTATTTCTTTTTGACGCCCCACAACAGGATCTAATTTGCCTTTTTCAGCCAAATCTGTTAAGTCTCTACCAAAATTATCTAAAACAGGAGTTTTAGATTTTTTTGCTGTTTTGCTTTTTTGAGATTGCTCAAAAGGGTTTGGTTTTTCTGATGCATATTCATCATCAGAAGGAGTTTCTGCTATTGGGTTTGTAGGTAAATCTAAATCAGAATTATCTACATGTAACTGTTTATATAATGCTTTTGCTTCATCATAATTTACGTGATATTTTTGAATCAACTTTGTTGTTGGGTCATTTTCATTACGCAAAATACAAAGTAGTAAGTGAGCTGTATCAATAGCATCACTTTGATATAATTTAGCTTCTAAAAAAGTTGTTTTTAATGCCTTTTCTGCTTGCCTCGTTAAACGTAAACTGGGTTTATCTGTTACTTCTGTAAATGTTGGGTTTGATGGATTAAGTTGCTCCAATTTTTTACGCAATAGCATTAAATCAACATCAAATGTTGTTAATATTTCTATTGCTTTTCCTTCGCCTTTTCTTATCAAACCAAGTATTAAATGTTCTGTTCCAATAAATTCATGCCCTAATCTTAAAGCCTCTTCTTTACTGAAAGTGATTACATCTCTAACTTTTGGTGAAAAATTATCGTCCATATTTCTTTCTATCTAAAATTGATGTGTTGTAAATTTAGTCCTTTTTTTGTCAAAATAATTACAAAAAAGATGCCATTGTATAAAACTGACAGTTTGACCTGCAATACAAGATAGAAAACTATTGTAAATCAGGCAAATAAAATAACGTTAAAAATTATTAAAAAATGTTGATAACTCTGCTGTTTCTAAGTGTTAAAACCTTTGAAAAAACTACAAGAAATAGTATCTTGCCTTGTTTTAAAAATTAGATAATTATTAATAAGAATTATATATGGCAGAAGGCGAAAAGTTAATTCCAATTAACATTGAAGAGCAGATGAAAGCTGCATACATTGATTACTCAATGTCAGTAATAGTTTCAAGAGCATTACCAGATGTAAGAGATGGTTTAAAACCAGTGCACAGAAGGGTTTTGTATGGGATGCATGAATTAGGAATTAAAGCTACTGGAGCTTATAAAAAATCAGCAAGAATTGTTGGGGAAGTATTAGGTAAGTATCATCCACATGGAGATACTTCTGTATACGATTCTATGGTAAGAATGGCACAAGATTGGAGTGTGCGTTATATGATGGTAGATGGCCAAGGAAACTTTGGTTCTGTAGATGGTGATTCTCCTGCAGCAATGCGTTATACTGAGGTAAGAATGCAAAAAATATCAGAAGAAATGTTAGCTGATATTGAAAAAGATACTGTAGACCATTCTTTAAATTTTGATGATACTTTACAAGAACCAACTGTTTTACCAACTCGTATTCCTAATTTATTAGTAAATGGAGCTTCTGGTATTGCTGTTGGTATGGCTACAAACATGGCGCCTCATAACTTAACAGAAGTTATAAATGGTACTGTTGCTTATATAGAAAATAGAGATATTGAGATAGATGAATTAATGCAACACGTAACTGCTCCAGATTTTCCTACAGGAGGAATTATCTATGGTTATGATGGCGTAAGAGATGCTTTTCATACTGGTCGTGGGCGAATTGTAATGCGTGCCAAAGCTAATATCGAAGAAGTTAAAGGACGTGAGTGTATTGTTGTAACTGAAATTCCTTACCAAGTGAATAAAGCAGATATGATTAAGAAAACTGCTGACTTGGTAAATGATAAAAAAATTGAAGGTATTTCTAACATTAGAGATGAGTCTGATAGAAATGGAATGCGTATTGTTTACATTTTAAAACGTGATGCAATACCAAATATCGTTCTAAATAAACTGTTTAAATACACGCAATTACAGACTTCTTTTAGTGTAAATAATATTGCATTGGTTAATGGTAGACCAGAGCAATTAAATTTAAAACAATTAATTCATTATTTTGTTGAACACAGACATGAGGTTGTTGTTCGTAGAACAGAATATGAATTAAAGAAAGCAGAAGCTAGAGCACATATTTTAGAAGGATTAATTATAGCTTCTGATAATATTGATGAAGTAATTAAAATTATTAGAGCATCTTCTAATGCTGATGAAGCAAGAGCAAGTTTAATTGAACGTTTTGAGTTAACAGAAATTCAAGCAAAAGCAATTGTAGAAATGCGTTTGCGTCAATTAACAGGTTTAGAGCAAGATAAATTACGTGCTGAGTATGATGAGATTATGATAACTATTGCAGACTTAAAAGATATTTTATCTAATGAGCCAAGACGTTATCAAATAATTACTGATGAGTTATTACACATCAAAAGTAAATATGGTGATGAACGTAGATCTATTATAGAATATGCAGGTGGTGATATGCGTATAGAGGATATGATTCCTGATACTAAAGTTGTAGTTACCATTTCTAACGCTGGTTATTTAAAGCGTACAAACCTTGAAGAGTATAAAGTTCAGAATAGAGGAGGAAGAGGTCAAAAAGGTGCAACAACAAGAAATGAAGATTTCTTAGAGCATTTATTCGTTGGTACAAATCATCAATATATGATGTTCTTTACTCAAAAAGGTAAAGTTTTCTGGATGCGTGTTTATGAAATTCCTGAAGGTGGTAAAAACACCAAAGGTAGAGCAATGCAAAACTTGATTAATATTGAGCAAGATGATAGCGTTAAAGCATTTTTGGTAACTCAAGATTTAAAAGATGAAGATTATGTAAATAGTCATTACGTAATTATGGCTACCAAAAAAGGACAGGTTAAAAAGACATCTTTAGAGCAATACTCAAGACCAAGAACTAATGGTATTAATGCAATTACCATTAAAGAAGGTGATGAGTTGTTAGAAGCAAAATTAACTACAGGAGATAGCCAAGTAATGTTAGCTTTAAAATCGGGTAAATCTATTCGTTTTGAAGAAGCAAAAACAAGACCTATGGGTAGAACAGCTTCTGGTGTAAGAGGTATTACTTTACAACATGAAAATGATGAAGTAATTGGTATGGTTGCTGTAAATGATATGGATAGCAACATTCTTGTAGTTTCTGAAAAAGGATATGGAAAACGTTCTAGTTTAGAAGATTATAGACTTACAAATAGAGGAGGTAAAGGTGTTAAAACCTTAAATATATCTGAAAAAACAGGTAATTTAGTAGCCATTAAAAATGTAGACGATTCTAACGATTTAATGATTATTAATAAATCTGGAATTATTATTAGAATGGCTGTTGAAGACTTACGTGTTATGGGACGTGCAACACAAGGCGTGCGTTTAATTAATATTAAAGAAGACGATAGTATTGCAGCTGTTGCCAAAGTTGTAAATGAAGAAGATGCAGATGAAGAAATAGAAAATGGCACGGATATTGAAAATAGTACAAACGAAAATCAAGAGTAACAATAAATTTAAATACAGTAAAATGAAAAAACAAATATTAGCACTTTCATTAGGATTGATGTCAATTGGAATGTTCGCGCAAAAAAATGAACTAAAAGCTGCAGAGAAAGCCATTAAAAAGAATGACTTTAAGACAGCGAAAGCAGCTATTCTTCCTTTAGAAAGTATGGAAGGTTCTATGGATGCAAAGTACGAAGCTAAATATTATTATTTAAAAGGTGCTACGTATGGAAAAACTAATGTTGAAAAAGCAGCAGAGGCTTACAACAAATTATTTGAAGTAGAAAAAGCTAGTGGTAGTTCTAAATACACTAAAATTGCTACACCAAAATTAAATGAATTAATTCTGTTTGTTTCAGAAAAAGCAATTAAAGCCTATAGTACAGATAAAGATTATAAATCTGCAACTAAAGATTTTTACTTGACTTATAAATTAAGTCCTAATGATACCACTTTTTTATACAATGCAGCTGTAAGTGCTTCTTTAGAAAAAGATTATGATACTTCTTTAAAATATTATAATGAGTTGCAAAAAATAGGTTACACAGGTATTACTACGCAATATTTAGCCGTAAATAAAGCAAGTGGGGCTACAGAAAATTTAGGCACAAAAGAGAATAGAAACACAATGGTTAAGTTTGGTACATACACAAACCCAACTGATAAAGTTTCTGAATCTAAGCAGCCAGAAATTATTAAAAACATTGGTTATATTTTAATAAACCAAGGTAAAAATGATGAAGCAATTGTAGTTATTCAAGAGGCTAGAAAGTCTAATCCAAAAGATTTAAATCTTTTATTAAACGAAGCTCAACTTTACATTAAATTAAAACAAATGGATAAGTTTGGTGAATTAATGCAAGAAGCAATTGAGTTAGACCCTACAAACCCTTCACTTTTCTTTAATTTAGGTGTTGTAAATCAAAATGAAAAAAAGACTGAAGAAGCTATTAAATATTACAAAAAAGCAATTGAATTAAAGCCAGATTATGGAGATGCTTACATGAATTTAGCTGTAGCAATTCTTGCTGGAGAAGAAGCTATTGTTGAGGAAATGAACAAAAATTTATCTAACTTTAAAAAGTATGATGAGTTAGAAGGTAAGCAAAAAGAATTATACAGAGAGGCTTTACCTTATTTGGAAAAAGCAGATGAATTAGGTAGAACAGAAGATACTGTTAAGTCTATTTTAAATATTTATGATCTATTAGAAATGACTGAAAAAGCAGATGCTTTAAGAGTTGTTTATAAAGAAATGAGAGGTCAATAAAAAAGACTTTTTATAAAACAAAAAAAACCGAAACTGTTAAGTTTCGGTTTTTTTTATATTAATTTTTTGATGACTCTTAATTTATGAGTATGTGTTTGTAAATCGCTATTAAAAATTCCACTATGATCTAAAGTATCAATTCTAACTTTACCATAAGCATGAATAATATGGTAATCTTTTAAGATGATACCAACGTGAATAATTTCTCCTTCCTCATTATCAAAAAAGGCTAAATCACCAGGTTCACTTTCTTCTATAAAACTTAAAACTTCTCCTTGTTTTGCTTGTTCTTTCGCGTCTCTAAATAATTTATGGCCACATAATTTATACACCATTTGTGTAAAACCAGAGCAATCAATACCAAAAGGAGTTTTACCCCCCCATAAATAAGGTGTATTTAAAAATATAAAAGCGGTTTGTATAATTTCGTTTTTAGATTGTACTCCAGAAAAAATATTTCCTTCAAATTGAAACTTTTTTTCGTTTATAGAAAAACGCTGGTTTTCGTAAAAAGGTAACTGAGCACCTAATGGAATCGTTAATAAATTATTAGAAGTATCTGTAATATAATCAATAACTTCACCAGAATAAATATAGGTTTGCTCACTTATTTTATGAAATAATTCTTCGGATATTTCTTCGAATTGTTTATTGTCTATAAAACCTTCGTATTCATCAAAAGACAATTTAATTTTACTCCAATTCTTATCTTTTTCAAGAATGGTAAAACATTCACCAAACAAAACCTGACTAACCATTTCTGATTGGTCTGAAGATTCTGCTCGTAAAGGAACAATACTTAAATTACAAATTCCGTACAAATTATTGAATAAAATTAGATGCGTTCTATAATTAATGCACTTGCACCACCACCACCATTACAAATAGTAGCTGCACCTATTTTGGCATTATTTTGTTTTAAAATAGAGGTTAAAGCAATTACAATTCTTGCACCTGAAACTCCTAAAGGATGCCCTAAAGAAACAGCACCACCATTTATATTGGTGTTTTTATCACTAATACCTAATATTTTCATATTTGCTAAACCTACTACAGAAAAAGCTTCATTAAATTCAAAATAATCTACATCATCAATATTTAAATTTGCTTTTGCTAATGCTTTTGGTAAAGCTTTAGAAGGTGCAGTTGTAAACCATTTTGGTTCTTGAGCAGCATCTGCATAACTCACTATTTTTGCAAGTGGAGTTAGGTTTAACTCAGCAGCCTTTTTAGCAGACATTAAAACCAAAGCAGCTCCACCATCATTTATAGTAGAGGCATTTGCAGCTGTTACAGTTCCGTCTTTTGTAAAAGCGGGTCTTAAAGCCGGAATTTTTTCCATTTTTACATTCTTATACTCTTCATCCGAAGAAAAAATATTTGGCTCACCTCTTCTTTGTGGAATTGAAACTGGTACAATTTCATCATCAAATTTACCTTCACTCCAAGCTTTTGCAGATCTTTCGTAAGATTGAATTGCAAATGCATCTTGGTCTTCTCTAGTAAAATTATATTCAGTAGCACATTCATCAGCACAAACACCCATAGCAATTTTGCTATAAGCATCTACTAAACCGTCTTTTTGCATACCATCTTCCATAGTAATTGCTCCAAATTTAGAACCAGTTCTTGCATATTGATAATGAGGAATCATACTCATATTTTCCATACCACCAGCAATAACAATGTCAGCATCACCTAAAGCAATTGTTTGTGAAGCTAACATAATCGATTTCATGCCAGAAGCACAAACTTTA
The DNA here is from genome assembly GCF_045063625.1 of Polaribacter sp. Asnod6-C07. Lineage (NCBI taxonomy): Bacteria > Pseudomonadati > Bacteroidota > Flavobacteriia > Flavobacteriales > Flavobacteriaceae > Polaribacter > Polaribacter sp. Asnod6-C07. Next base: position 2,432,554 of record NZ_JBEFOF010000005.1, read on the forward strand.
TTCACGGTTGTACAAGGTACAGTATCTGGTATGCCAGCATGAATTGCAGCTTGTCTTGCAGGTGCTTGTCCTAAACCAGCAGAAACCACATTACCCATAAATACTTCTTCTATAAGGTTGGCATCTAAATTAATTTTTTCTAAAGCACCTTTTATGGCTTTTGCTCCTAAGATTGTTGCTGGTATTGTAGATAAACTCCCCATAAAACTACCAATAGGCGTTCTTGCTACAGATACAATTACTACATCATTCATAAAATAAATTTAAGGTAATTTTTAAAAAACAATATGCTAAAATAACCATTTTAAATCAAAAAGAAATCTTAATAGAATTGTAATTTTTTGGCTTCGTATATTTACTGTAAGTTTGTTTAATAAATAGTATTGTTTATGAGTGATTTAGTAAATAAAATTTATAGGAATAATACCATCATCTATAAGGTTATTTTGTTTTTAATAACCACAATTGCTATCGTTTATTTATTTCCTAAAGGAGGGCAATTTAAATATGATTTTAATAATGGGCAATTATGGAAATACGATAATTTATATGCAAATTTCGATTTTGCTATTCAAAAAACAGAAGAAGAAATTGCCATAGAAAAAAGGCAAATAAATACAGAAGCTAAATTATATTTTCTTTATGATACCCAAGTTTTAACCTCAGTAAATGAAAACTTTAAAAGTAAAATTAAGCTTATTAAAACAAATGATTCTTTATCTATAGATGATGTAAATAAACTTAAAAAATTAGGGGAAAATATAATTGATAAGGTATATCAGTTTGGTTTTTTAGAAGTAGTAACTGAAAATAGAGTAACAAATTATGATGAAATTATTGCATTAAAAAAAGACAATGAGGTGCAAGATATTGTCTTTAAAAATTTATTAAAATCTAAAGATGTTTTATCGATAATAAAAAGTGATTTAAGTGACGAACTTGGTTTGTATAAAAAAAATATCTTGATAGATATTTTAGCAAAGATTATAAAACCTAATGTTTCTTTTGATAAAATTTATACTGATAAAGTAATTGAGAAAGAAATAGGTAATATCTCTTATACCAAAGGTAAGGTAGAAGAAGGAGAACTAATTATCTCTAAAGGAGATTTTGTTGAAGGAAAAAAACTAGCGATCTTAAATTCTTTAAAAAGTGAATCAGAATCTAAAGTTTGGACAGATTCAAATTATAATTGGATTGTTTTCGGATATACAATATTAGTTTCTTTAGCCTTACTAATGTTGCTACTTTTTTTGTTTAAATATAGAATAGAAATATTTGAAAATAACAATAAAGTAACCTTTATCTTTTTTAACGTATTTGCTATTATATTTATTCAGACTTTAGTTATTAAGTACAATTCAGAATATTTATATGTTGTGCCTTTAAGTATCTTACCAATTATTATTAAAGCCTTTTTTGATGCACGTTTGGGACTTTTTACTCATGTTTTAACAGTCCTGCTATTAGGTTATATTGTACCTGATAGTTTTGAGTTTATTTATTTACATATTATTGCAGGTATCGTAACAATTCTTACAGTTTCAGAATTGTATAAAAGAGCAAACTTGTTTATTTCTGTAGCTCAGATTACCTTAATTTATATGTTAACTTATTTTGCTTTCTCTATTATAAAAGAAGGTAATGCATCACAAATAAACTTCACCTATTTTATGCTGTTTGCAGCAAATGGTTTGTTATCGTTTTTGTCTATTATCATTATTTACATTTATGAAAAACTATTTGGTTTAGTTTCTGATGTAACTTTGTTAGAATTATCGAACACAAATACCAAATTATTAAGAGAGCTAAATGAAAAAGCACCTGGAACGTTTCAGCATTCAATGCAAGTTGCCAATTTAGCAGAAGCAGCCGCTAATGAAATTGGCGCAAATTCTATGTTGGTCAGAACTGGTGCTTTATATCATGATATAGGTAAAATGTTAAACCCTAAGTATTTTATAGAAAATCAATCTACAGGAGTAAATCCACATAATGATTTGTCTCCAAGAGATAGTTCTACTATAATTACAAATCACGTTATAAAAGGAGTAGAAGTAGCTAAAAAATACAATTTACCAGATAGAATTATTGATTTTATTAGAACACATCATGGTACAAGTGCTACTTATTATTTTTATAAGAAAGAACAAGAATTAAATCCAGATATTAAGGTTGATATTAAAAAATTTCAATACCAAGGGCCAATTCCTTTTTCTAAAGAAACAGCTATTTTAATGATGTGCGATGCAGCAGAAGCTGCTTCTAAAAGTTTAAAAAAACCTACAGCTGTATCTATCAGTGATTTAATCGATAAGATTATTGATAAACAGATGGGAGATAATCAGTTTTTAAATTCAGATATTACATTTAGAGAAATTGAAGTAATTAAAAAAGTAATTAAGAAAAAGTTGATGAACATTTATCATTTAAGGATAGAATATCCTGAATAAAAAAAAGTATGATAAAAAACGAAAAAAGTTTTGGTAAATTGTAATTCTAATATTACATTTGCACTCGCAATTTATTTCAAGCAATCGATGTTTGAAATTTTTGGAGAGGTGGCAGAGTGGTAATGCAGCAGATTGCTAATCTGTCGACCTTTTTGGTCGCCAGGGTTCGAGTCCCTGTCTCTCCGCAAAATTGCACTCGGGGTGTAGCGTAGCCCGGTCATCGCGCCTCGTTTGGGACGAGGAGGTCGCAGGTTCGAATCCTGCCACCCCGACATTGTTTTCGTAGAAACATAAAAACTACGGGCTCTTAGCTCAGCTGGATAGAGCACCTCCCTTCTAAGGAGGCGGTCGAAGGTTCGAATCCTTCAGGGCTCACTTAAACCACACTATTTTTAGTGTGGTTTTTTGTTTTCATCAACTTTTATTTTTTTTAATTGATGGAAAACTCGGATCAAGTCTAAAAGTTGTGGGGTTTTAAAATTATACATAAATATTTGTTAGTCTAAAAAAGAAGAATTCTATATTTCTAACCTCTCTAAATTGAGTTCTAAAAGTTTTTACTTAAGCATTTAAAGATTCTGCTGAAGCGTTTGTACTTCAATTAACAAAATAATTTAGAAATTCTTATTATGAATAGTCATTGTTCTAGCAATACTATTAAAACTTTTAAACTGTGTTTGATTCACTTTATTATCTAATTTAGCAAGTCTAATTAAAGCAGAAGTTTTGTTCTTTGTTTGATTATAAATCCATAATAAATTTTACAGAGTTTGTAAGCCTGTGCAAATTTTATTTTAAAAGAGATTTTTTTTTGAAATATAAGTAATTTGCTTATTGGGTAATTTTTAATTTGTTTTTATATTTACAGTGTAGTTAAGAAATATATTCTTTTTACAAAAAACAAAAAAGTTATTAATTTCTAATTCCCCCAATTATGAAAAGAGATTATAAAAAACAGTTCTTTATTTTACTTATTTGCACATTAGGTATGTGTATTTCAGGTAAAAACTTAATAGCTATAGAAAGCATTAGAACCTTATTGGATGCTTTAAATGCAATGACCTTTTTTACATGTTTTTTTCCTTTTATGATTAATGCTTTGGTTTTAATTCGTAAAGGCTTAAGATACCTTATCAAATTAGCAGCTCATTAAATAATATTATTAAATTTCAGTAAAAACCCCCATATACAGTTGTTCTGAATTTTATTTGATTACGTTGTTATCCTTAAATATTATAGAAAACAGAAACTAAAGATTAATTTTAAATCTTTAGTTTCTGTTTTTTTAATTTTAAAATATAAGTAATATGCTTATTTTAAGTTTCCTTAATCTACTATAATTTTGAAATGCAGTAGATATTAACTTATAATCCTCCAAATATGAAGCAAAATAATATAAAACAAGTCGTTGTAATTCTAATTTGTTTAATAGGTTTATATTTTTCTGGTCAAAACTTAATAAAAATTTCAGGTATTAAATCTTTATTAGATGCTTTAAATGCCATGGTCTTTTTTACATGTCTTTTTCCTTTTTTAATCCTTACTTTATCTTTAATTAGTAAGAGTTTAAAATTTTTAATTAGATTTTCTACTGATTAATTTTTTAAGAATATAATAAGGAAAGAGTTAATAAAGCTTTAAATGTAAACATAAAATTAATTCAAATCAATACATAATTCAACTTTAAACTTCACAGAAATGTGAAGTTTTTTTTTGAGGAGAGTTTAAAATTAATTGAGCGAAAGAGTTTATTTATTCGTCTAAACTTTATTTACATTAATCGAATTTTTAATTATAAACTTAGTTAAATAGCTATTTTTGAGGTGTCAATAAGATTAATTAATACCCTTTTCTATGAAATCAATAAAAAAAATAACGGTTATTACACTTATTTTAGTTGGTGTTTTATCTTTTTCTAAGTTTGAAAACCAACCAAGAAAGTCTAGTCTAAATTTAACAGAAGTTAATGTAGAAGATTTACTATCAAAAGAAGAGTTAGGTTGGAGGCCATCATCTAAAGTTATGTTTTATGTAGATACTGAGATTGTTAAAAAATCTAGAGGATTTTCAGAAATTAAAGCAAATGTATATGTTTTAGATAGAATATCTGGAGCAACCAATTTGTTAACTAGTAATAATATTTTATTACCATATTATAAAGGATCAGTTATAAGACATCAAGTAAATAATGCAAATCTATTAGAATTAAAAAACGGAGATAAAATTATAGCAAATAATATAAACTCTACATATAGTTTAAATGATTTAATGAAATATAGAACTATCTATGAGAGTTATATTAGATCTACAAATAAACTATTAAATATAAATAGAGTATAAAAATAAGGTTAGTGGTTTAGGTTAAATTAAACAGCCCCAAAAGTTTTACTTTTGAGGCTGTTTTTTATTTAGTTCTATTTTTCAATATGGGTTTTAGTAATAATAATAGAATAAAACAATTACCTTACTAAAGATTCTTGTTAAGTAATTAATAAAAAGCACAAAAGAAATAAAGAATGATAGTACAATACTAAAATCAGTAAAAGAATTAATATCTTTAAGTTTAAAAATATATTCTTCTGTTTTTAAGATGATGGTAGAGGCTATTATAAAAGAATAATCTGCTGAACTGTACTATTATATTTGGTTTACTTTTTTTTTATTAATATTTTATTTGATCTTAAACTGAGTTATTTTCTATTTATTTTGAAACAAAGTTTTTACAAAAGTCATTAAACTAAAAACCTTTCGTTTATTTAATTAGAAAATTAAACAGACGAAAGGCAGAATTTAAGCACCCTTAAAATTAACTTAACTTCTTCTTTTTCTTTGATTATTTGTGCTAGATTTTTTACTTGTTGTATTTGTTTTTCTTTTCGATTCTACTTTTTTAGTAGATGTGTTAGAAGTTTTTTTACCTGAATCTACTTTTCTACTTACAGTGTTCGTATTTCTTTTAACATTCGTATTTCTGTCATTTCTATTGCTAGAATAAGTATTATTTCTATTTGTAGATTCTCTTTTGTTTATATTACTTTTTCTATAAGTATTGTTGCTGTTTCTTTTAATTGTATTAGATTTTCTAACAGTTACAGCAGGTTTTCTTCTTTTAAGAATAGTACTTCTTTTACCGATTTTAGCATTTGGTTTTGCTCTGTAGTAATAAAAGTTTCTATCTTCTCTTATCTGAGTATAATTTCTTCTAAAATCGTTATGATTAAAAAAAGTATGATTATAATTAAATACATCACCAAAACTAACATTAAATCGAATACCATTATTATAGTAATAATCCCTAACACTACCATTAAATATTGGATTTCCCCATCTATCATAATCAACTCTAAGATTACCAACATCTGTTAATCGATCTCTGTAGTACCTTATAGAAATATTACCAATTCTAGTTACATTTCCTCTAAAATCATAACTCAAGGTTACGTTATTAATTCTTCTAATTCTTCCTCTAAAATCTCTATCAATTCTAGCTTGTCTGCTATTATAGTTTGTATCAAAATCAAAATCACCATTGGTAAAAATATAGAATTCAATTCCGTTTTCAAAGAAATTTACAGCGTTATTGTAAGAGTAATTTACCCTAAAATTTAAATTCTCTTCACCATTTTTGGCTTCAATAGTTGAAACCATCATGAACATTCCTAATAATATAAGTACACCTTTTTTCATAATATGTGGTTTAAAGGGTTTTGCCTACTCTTGTTGCTTTTCGGCTTTCGCATTTGTTGATGTATTTTCAAAAGGCGTGCCAAAAATTATTTTTAGATTTTATGTATGATGTTTTTAGGTTGTTATGTATTTGATATTAAGGTTTTTATGATTATGTAAAAAAGTTTTTATATAAATCGAATACTGCAAGTAATTTTTTTTATAATTTACGACTTAAAATAAAAATATACTTAATGATAGCAGCTATTGAGGAAAATTTACAAAGAGGGATTAAATTATTATCGACTATTTCAGATGATGAATATTCTAATAATACAATTCCGCCTTATTTTTCTAGTATTGGTTGCCACATGCGTCATATTTTAGATGTATTTACTTGTGTTTTTAATGGGTTTTCTGATAGAATTATAGATCTTACTTTACGAGAAAGAAACGAAAGTATAGAGTTGTATACTACAAGTGGAATAGCTTATTTTAATTCTATTTTAAAGAAAATTAAGAATATTTCTGAAAAAGATTTAATTACAGAAGTTACGGTTATTGATGATTTAGGTAAAGGAAAAGTTTCTTCAAGATCTACTTTAGGAGCTGTTTTAATGCAAACCCAGAGTCATGCAATTCATCATTTTGCAAGCGTTGGTTATATTATTAATCAACTAGAAATCGAATTACCAGATTCAGATTTTGGCTATAACCCTTCTACACCTAAAAAGGTAGAAAACTAAGATGTTTTAGAAAACATTAACACTTTTAATTTATTTGTTGGCATTTGTTTTGTACTTTATATAGATACATAAATTTTAAATTTAAAATATGATTTACTCAAAATATAAAGATACCTTATTAACTATATTTATTATGCTGTTTAGTTTGCCATTCTTGGCTCAAAATAGTACTGATATTTTAGATAAGACCTATATTTATACAAATAATTCTTATAACAAAACAAAAGTTGATTTACCTATAGAATTAAATAGAGCAATTAAGCCTATAAAAGAAATAGAAGATGCAAAACTACAAGTTGCATTAGAAAAAGAAATTTACAAAAATAAAACTTGGAGTCGTTTAATTAGATCTAATCAAATGTCTGTGGCTATTGTAGATTTAAATGATAGTACCTCATTTAAATATGCTGGGATTAATGATAATTTTATGATGTATGCAGCCAGTTTGCCTAAAATTGCCATTCTTCTAGCGGTAATGGATGCCATTGATAAAGGAGAATTAGAATATACAACAGAGCTGAAAAATGATTTACGTTTAATGATTAGTAAATCGAACAACAGAGCTTCAACAAGAAATATAGATAGAGTTGGTTATAAAAAAATTGAAGAAGTTTTAAGAGCGCCAAAACATAAATTATATGATGAAGAAGTTGGTGGAGGTTTATGGGTTGGTAAACGTTATGCCTCTGCAGGTAAAAGGTATCCAGATCCTATAAAAGGGTTAAGTCATGCAGCAACAACAAGACAAGTATGTAGCTTTTATTATCAGTTAGCTTTGGGTAATTTAATTAGTACAGAACGTTCTAAAGAAATGTTAGAAATTATGAAAACACCAGAGTTGCACCATAAATTTGTAAATACTTTAGATAGAATTGCACCAAAGGCAGATGTTTATAGAAAATCGGGTTCTTGGCGAAATTATCATTCAGATTCTGCTTTAGTTTGGGGGCCAAACAGAAAATATATTATTGTGGCTTTAATTCATGATACTTATGGTGAACAAACAATAAGAGATTTGGTTATACCATTAGAAAAAGTATTAAAAAATTCACGTTCTTTATAGTCTTAAAAGAACTATAGAAAATTGAAAAAAATAATATATAAAACATTCGGATTAAGAGATGGAGAAATTTTCATCTCTTTTTTAATGCAGTTGTATATTTTTTTAATCATTACTGTACTGCTTATTGTAAAACCCACAGTAAATGCAATGTTTGTTTCTAAGTTAGGAGCAGAAAATTTACCTTATGGTTATTTACTAGTAGCTATTACTGCAGTTTTTACTACCTATTTTTATAGCAAAGCTATAAGAAAACACTCGTTGGTTAAAATTACAGTGTTGTCGCTAATTGTATTTAGTGCTGTCTTTATTGTTTTAGGCGTGCTTTTTAATTTAGAGATTATCAATCAGTTTATTCTCTATTTTTATTACGTATTTGTATCGCTTTTTGCAGTAGTTGCTACATCACAATTTTGGATTTTTGCTAATATGGTTTTTAATGCCAGAGAAGCAAAAAGAATCTTTGGTTTTATAGGAGCAGGAGCCATTGCAGGTGGTATTTTTGGAGGCTATTTAACCAGTATTATTGCTGCTAGTTTTGGTAAAGAATACACTATTTTTTTAGCATCAATTTTATTATTGCTTTGTATTCCTATTCTTAATAAGGTGTATTATTTAAGAATTAAATACTTAAATACCTTTAAAAGAAAACAAGTAATTGAAAATCAAGATCGTTTAGAAAGTTCTTCTTTAAAATTAATATCAAAATCTAAGCACCTAAGTTATTTAGCAATTATTACAGGTATAAGTGTTGTAGTAGCTAAATTGATAGATTTTCAGTTTAGCGATTTTGCTAACAAAGCCATTTCTAATTCAGATGATTTAGCCGCTTTTTTTGGTTTTTGGTTTTCTACTTTTAATGTGGTTGCGCTTACAATACAATTATTATTAACCAATAAAATTTTAAATAAAATAGGCGTTTCCTCATCACTTTTAGTACTTCCTTTAACTATTGGTCTAGGTAGTTTACTGTTTTTAACGTTTCCAGAATTGTGGGTATTGATTATTATAAAAGGTATAGATGGTAGTTTTAAACAAAGTTTAAATAAAGCAGCTGTAGAGCTATCTATAATGCCAATTCCTTTGCATATTAAAAATCAGGCAAAATCTTATATTGATGTTGCTGTAGATAGTATTGCTACCGGATTTTCTGGGTTTTTATTGATTTTTTTCATTAAAGAATTAAATTTAAGTTCGTCATACATTACAGTAATTGTATTACTCTTTGTTTTTATTTGGATACTACTCATCTACAAATTACGAGAAGCTTATTTCGATTCTTTTAAAAAAAATATTCAGAAGAATTTATCTTTTATTGATGATAAAAAAGAAAAATCAAAAAAAGAAAATAACCTTTTAGACATAAAAAATGTTTTTGAAAACGGTAATGAAGAAGAAATTTTAGCAATGTTCGATCGTTTAAAAGACTATAAATTTAAGATTTTCCAAAAACCAGTTATTCAACTTTTAAAACACCCATCATCTAAAATAAAAGTAGCAGCTATCGATTTTTTAGATGCTTTTGATGATAATAATATTTTAGATGATGTTGTTGCTTTTATTTATGATAAAGATGAGACTTTAGTATACGTTGCCTTAGATTATGTTTTAGAACATTCAAACCAAAGAGATACTACTTTTTTTAATAGGTATTTAGATCACCAAGAAGAGTATATAGCAAATGGTGCTTTATTAGCCTTGGCAAAACAGAGTAAAAATAATTATAATTTAGGCAAATATTATCACCTAAAAAATAGGTTAGAGCTTAAGATTGATAAGTATATAGTAAATAGAGATGCTGTAAGAAAAGAAATCGTAGCTGGTCTTTTATTAAGTATTGCCTATTCTGGTTTGGAAAATCATTATGGCTTTATTGCAGAACATTTAAAAAATCAGAAACCTTATATTATAAAATTTGCAACAATAGCTGCAGGTATAACTTCTCAAGAGATTTTTATAAAAGATTTACTGAATTTATTGGATAAAAGAAGACATCGAAAAAGGGCAATTAGAGCTTTAAAGAGTTATGGGCCTAAAATTATTAATGTTCTCTTATCATTAGAAAAAGAAGACGATTTAAATTCTAACATAAGAAAACAGGTTCCAAAAATTGTTGGAGCTTTTCAAAATGAAAAATCTGTTCATATTTTAGAGAAAATTTTAAAAAGCGTAAACTCAACCAGTAGGCTAGAAGCTACTAAAGCTTTACGAAAAATTCATAAAAAGGATTTAGATTTAGTTCCATCAAAACGTATCATCAGAAAACAAATTACAAAAGAAAGTGGTTATTACAAGCATATTTTAGAGTCTATTATATCCATTCAATACCTTATTAATAAAGATTTAGTTGATGAAATTAATAACGAAAACCAAACCATTTATGAAGGCAGAAAAATATTAAGTGATGCTTTAGAGCAAGAACTTAAAAAATCGTTTTCAATTATTTTTAATTTACTGAGTTTGTTATATTCAGAAGAAGATATTCAAATTACATTTAATGCTATAAAAAGCAATCATAAAGAAGCAAAAATTAACTCTTTAGAATTGTTAGAAAATCTTTTAGACAGTTCTATAAAAGCATTAGTAGTGCCTATTTTAGAGCACGAAGTTTTAGATGATGATCATTATAATACAGCTACAATACCATTTATAATTCTTACAGAATTAGAATTGCTAAAAAAGCTAATGAAAGTAAGTGGAAGTGGAGTAAGACAATCAGCAGTGAATTATATTAGAATTTCTAAAAACAAGACCTTAATACCTGCTTTATTACCAATAAAAAAGTATCGCAACAAAATTGTAAAACAACTTGCTTACGATACTTTAAAAATGCTAAGAAATTTATAATTTTTAATGGTCTGAAGATTCTTCTTTATCTTCTATGTACTTTTCTTCTTTAATTTCTGGTTTGTTAATATTGGCAGTTTCATTTATAACATCATCTATTTTACTAGCCAAGTACATATGTGCGCCTGCAGAGTTTTTATTTAAAACATTGGTCATTAAACAGACAATATATTTTACTCCATTTTCGTGTTCTACAATTATTACAGAGTTCATATAATTAAAAACATTACCTGCATAACTGGCACAATCTGGATCTTTTTCTCTATCGCATTTGTAGTAACTACCAGATTTAAAATAAACAGCAGCATCATCTAATCTTGGCGATTTTGCATAACGAATTCTACGATCTGTTAAATACAATAATCGCTTCATTTCTAAACTAGATGCTTTGTCAATAACTTTACCTTGCTCTAGTTTTACTAAAAATTTCATTAGTCCTTTTGGTGTACCAATACTTCCTCCTTTTCTACCTACATATTTTCCTGGAGGTCTTGTAAATAGGCCTCCTAATCTCCATTCATCTTCTCCAATTCCTAAATCTCTTAAAGGTCGATTTACAACTGTATTTGCTAAGTTAGTTAAAGAATCTCTAGGGGTTTCTTCAAAATATTTTTCGGCTTTTTCTTCATCTAAAAAGAAATAATCTTGTTTAAAAGCAGCCATTAACATTGCTTCTCTGTACATAATACTGGCAGCACCATTGTTACTTACAGAAACCATATGATCTAACCATTCAAATAAAGAAAATTCATCGCTTGCAATAACTTGTCTTTTGGTTAATTTATCATTTTCGATATCATAAATTGGTATGGTGTGATGATCGCCTAAACCCCAATACCTACTTTTAACTTTAATGTTTTTTAGGTAAGCAACTCTTTCTTCATAAGAATCTGGACACAACTTTTCAAGCTGATCAAAAACAGCTAATAAAACAGCAATTTTACCAACACTTCCTGGTTGATATCCTACATTTTCTCTATGTTCTGCATATCTTAAATTATCAGGATTACTCATATCCATAATGGCTAAAGAGTAAGCTCCTTGAGGTGTAATTCGTTTTATTTTTCGGTCAAAATCGCTATCAATAGTAAATAATTCATCAACACTATCTGTGGTTTTGTTGGTTAGATTTAATTTAATATCTGCCCATTTTTTATAAGCTCCTTTTGGTATTCTTGTGTAATTTACACTGTCTTTTTGAAACTGTCTTATTTGATACAATCTTTTAATACCTGTATACTCATAACCATCAATAGGATAGAAGCTTATGAAACCAAATGAGAATACAATACAAATAAGAATTATGATATATTTTTTCATAGTTATATTTTTTCGTTGATGTTAATTTCTTTTGAATTTGATATTTTTGGTGTAATTGAATTTAAATAGTCAGAACTTTTAGCTTGTTTGTTTTCTACAAAAGGTCTTATTTGAAACAACCATAACTTGTTATCTTTAAAACCAAATTCTACATCATAAGCCTGATTTTTATCTTCCGATTTTTCTCCTATTTTCTTTCTTACTTTTGAGGCTATTTTTCTGATTTCATCAATATTATCATCATTTAAAATTTCTTTGTCAAAAGAGGTATAGTATTTTTTTGTGCCACCATAATTTGGCAAACGAATGTAATCTGCTTGTCTTGCAGGTGCTAAAAGGTAATTTTCTGTTTTGGTGATTAATCTTGTTTCTGCAGATTGGCCATCTACAGCACCACCTGCACCTCTAGAAAAAGCCACAGTTAAATCATTATCTGTACCAGCGTTAATTCCTTTGGTAATCATAACCCCAGAATAATCTACGTCTACACTTGGTATAATTAAAATGGATGGATAGACGTTTTCTGGATTCAATAAGTATTTTTGTCTCCATTTAAAACTTCTTTCTGTATAAGCAGATGCCCAAACACGTTTAATACCTTGTAAAATTTTAGCTTCTTCTTTAATATTAAATAAAGTTAAATTTAAACCAGCTCCTGTAAATTCTTTCAAATCTTCCATATTGGTATCACTTCTTAAAAATACAGGTACATTACCCATATCATTTTTAAAAGCAGACTGAAAATTAGATTTTAAATCTTTTACAAAACTTTTATCTAAGTCAATATTTAAAATTGATTTATGCAGTTTTTCTAAAGAAGTTAATAGGTATTGTTCAACTATTTCATCAGAAGAACCGTTTTTCTTTTTTGTAGCTGCCTCTTTAAAAGTAGCATTTAAATATTCCCAATAGGTTTTGTTTTCATTGGGCATTTGCAAATTCATATGAGATTTAAAAACGCCAAAAGGTATAATTAAACCTTCTACAACTTGATCTGGAAAAAGTTGTTTTAGCTCACCTAAATTTGCAGCTTTTGGCCCACATAGTTTTCCAGAATCAGTAGCGTCAACATCTCTCATATTTATCACTTTAGAAACATCTAAACGTATATCATCAACAGGTACTTCAATCATATTTTTGCTACGTTCCACTTTTTCGAAAAGTTTTTCTTCTTCATTGCTCATTTCATCTTCCTCTTTAAGAATCACATTTCCTTTATGAGAAACTGCATAAAAAACTTTTTTACCATTATATTTTTTTAATGCGGATAAATTTTCGTTAGATAAAGCAGCATTGGGAATTCCTAAATTTCTTGCTAATAATTGAACGTGAGAAACTAGATTTCCTTCAGAAACTGTCATAATTCCTGCAACTGGTTTTAAATCTGAAGGTGGATTTTGAAAAATGTAAATCTTGTTGGTATTCACTTCTATTGCATCAGGATTACCATCAACTACAACCAATTCACCAAAAGCATAACCAGGATTTAATCCACGAATTGCACTTTGATTGTCTATAGACATTACCTTGTTATTAATGTTAGAAACTTGGGCAACAAACGTACCTAATTTGCTCACAGTTTCTCCTAAACTAAGGGCGATGCTATTTCTAACTCTATCATCTATAAACCCATAAGCCAAAGGCTCAAACTCGTTGTATTTTAAAACATCTTCATTGTAATTTGCTTTTATTAAAGAGGCACTCCATTCAACAATACTTCTAGATGTATTTAGCACATTGTTCAATTCTTCTATAGTGATGTTTTCTTGATTTGTACCACTTTTTAAATTGTTTTCTACTTGATCATATTCCCAAAATTCTAATAACCCAGCACCTAAAGAAGCACAAGTTAGCACCTCAATTTTATGAATAGTTTCTTCTAAATTTACGGTTTTCCAATTCTGAGTTTCTATCAACAAAATATTTTCTAATTGATTACTAATGTCTAGTAATTTTAAACGGTCTTTGGCAGATTTAAACTCTAAAATAGTACCTCTAATATTGGCTAAAATACTCGCTGAATTCTCAACAATTTTTTTAGATGAATTGTTATCATTAAAATAAGTAGAGAAGTTTTTAATTTCTTCTACAACCATTGCATTTCCATTTAAACTAGCAAGTTCTTTATCAATTTTATTAAAATCTAATGGAGCGTAAAATTGCTCCATAGTAACTATTAAATTTTTTAAATCTTTTTTTTCTTTAAGCGATAATTTACTGTCGTTTTTTTGAATAAAATGCTCAACTAAATTAATGTCTGTTTTCTGCGGATTTCCGTGGATTTTAATTCTGATGTCCATAAAACTCGGAATTTCCTCAGCCAAAATTTTAGATTCACTTCTCATTAATTGCCCAATATTGGTATCTCCATTATGAGGAATATCTTTTAAGGCTTGACGAATTAAATAGTAATTGGTTTTTAAGAAATTATCATCTTTTAAAACAGTTTCAAAAAAATATTTTCCCCAAGTTTCTTCGTCTTCAGATTGTATTGCTCCTCTGTAATATTGCCCTTTTCTTAAAATCCAACCATTATTTATGCTCGCTAAATATTTACCAATTTGATATTGTTTTAATCTGCTGTAATTATGGTTGGCATCTAAAAACTCGTTGGTTTTTGTTGCTGCTAAGATTTCACCAAAATATAAGTGATTTGTTTTTCTTAAATCTAAAGCAGATTGTTTAAAACTTGCGTGTTGAATACCTTCAATATCATCAGGACAAGGATCTTTTGCATCTCTAATGCTACCATCTTTGCAAAACCATTTTATTCTGTAATAAGGTCCTCTTATATCATTTTTATAAGTTTCTACAAGTTCTTTAATTTGTAAAGTTGACTTCTCTTGTGCAAACGAATTCGAACCGAATACAAGGTAAATTATAAGTACTTTAAGTATGTTTTTTGCCATTTCTTTTAGTTGATTTACTCAAAGTTAGTTCTAATTATTGAATAAAGTAAGAAATGAAATCTATAGCGTTCAGATAATTTTTATATGAGTTAAAACTTTTTGTTTAATCCCTATTTTGCGCTATAAAGAAGGGTTTTTAATCACTTTGAGGAGTTCGAAACAATTTAAATTTAGAGTATATAATTTAAGTTTTAAAAACTCTAGATGTTTTTAATAGTAGAAATCTAAAGTTTAAAGCATTTTAAAAAGTAATGGAAATACAAAGAAATTACTTTTTAATTGTAAAAATAAATCTTTCCTCATTTTGAGCAACAAACATTTCTTGGCAGTTTGTAGGATGTAGAAACTTATACTTTTCATCCGTAGAAAAAGAATTATTATTGATTGTAAACTCACCCTCAAAATCTTTTATTCCAGTAGAATTATATCTTGCAATTTTATAGTTGTTTTCATCAATTTGTTTTTCGATATTAAACCAAGCACCACTTCCAATTCCACCTAACCAAGTACCAGTTTCTAATTCAAAAAAGGCTTTGTTCGGTTTTTCAGTTCCTATTAAATTGGGTTCAATATCAAATTTATTTAAAAAAGAATCTTTGTATTCTTTTAAAATAGACCTGTTTTTGTACAGTTTAATTTCTTGTTGATAAATATCGTAAATTGTTTGGTTTGATGTAGCTTTTATAACATTTCCAATTGGGCTTGGCGTTACCAAATTAGAAGTTCTTAACTGTAATTTAATTTTTTTATTAGTTAAAGATGCAATTAAAGTATCCGTTACAAAACGAGAGCAGTTACTGCCATTTTTTACAAAAACTCCATAAGGAATTTCTTTTCTTTCAATGAATGAGTTTATAAATTGATATGCTAAATTATAATCAATATCTGTATTTAAAGAGGCAATTAAACGTCCATCTCCATGTGTTTTTTCTGGGTGCTTTTCTAACCAAAGTAAAATTTCTTTTAAGTTGATTAATTCTTCATTTTTAAACTCAGCTTTTATTGGTATTTCTAATTCAGGATCAGTTTCTTTACATCTAACTCTACCATTTCCATAACTCGTAATATATCTACCAAAATCATAATAATTTATTTTAGTTTTTCCTTTTTCTATCAATACTAAAGCTGCATGACCAGCTTGTACAGCGTGTTTGCTTCCAATACCAAGTTTAGGCCAAATTTTACTAGAAGGTTCCCAATAAGCAGGCCTTACAACAGTATCTGGATAAGAAAGAATTATAATTATGCCATTAGATTTTGACATGTTTTATTTGTTAAATAATGCACTTTGAATTGTTTTAAACGTCTTAAAAGCAAAGTAAATTGCAAAAAAGGTTAAAACAATTCCTAGCAATAAAATTAGGTAAGACAGATATGCATTTGGTGTGTTTTCAAACTTTTTTAACGCTTTAAATCCCATTGTTAAAGAAATAGGAGCAGCAATAAATAGAAATATTAAAATTCCTAAATACTTTAAACCTTTGCCTAATAAATTTACATCTGTACCCATTATTTATAGTTTTTTATTGCATTTCTAACATTACCAAATTCAGCTAATAATTTACCTGCCTTTTCTTGGTCGATGTTTAATTCTTTGGATAACATTTTTTGTCCTCTTTCTACTAGTTTATTGTTAGAGAGTTGCATATCAACCATTTTATTACCTTTAATTTTTCCTAACTGAATCATTGTAGCTGTAGAAAGCATATTTAAAACCAATTTTTGTGCAGTTCCAGCTTTCATTCTAGAGCTTCCAGTTACAAATTCTGGTCCAACAATTACTTCTATAGGAAACTGTGCTGTTAAAGATAAAGGACTTTTTTTGTTACAAGAAATTGCACCAGTTATAATGTTATTTTCATTACATTTTTCTAAGGCTGCAATTACATAAGGCGTAGTTCCAGATGCTGCTATACCAACTACAACATCTTTATTAGAAATATTATGTGCTTGCAAATCTAACCAACCTTGGTTTGTAGAATCTTCTGCAAATTCAACCGCTTTTCTAATGGCAATATCTCCACCAGCAATTAAACCTACTACCAATTCGTGAGGAACACCAAAAGTTGGTGGACATTCAGAAGCATCTACAATACCTAATCTGCCAGAAGTTCCTGCACCTATGTAAAAAAGTCTTCCACCTTTTTTTAACTTCTTAACAATTTGTGTTGTTAAAGCTTCAATTTGTGGTAGGGCTTTTTCTACTGTCAAAGGCACAGTTTTATCTTCATTATTAATGTTGCTTAATAATTCTGAAATAGACATTTTTTCTAAATGATTGTATTTAGAATCTTGTTCTGTAGTTTTTGTAAAATTCATCAATCAAAAATACAGATTTCTATATAAAATTGAGTATTATTTTTTGGGCGTTTTAACAGGCTTTACACTATATCTTTTTTTATGAAAAATAAAAAAAGGATGTCGTTTCAATCCCTAACGCAAAGCGAAGTTTATAAAAGGAAATTAATTGCTGTAATGTGATTGTATATGAAAAATTAGCAGATTTATGTGTGATACTTTTCGGATTAAAACAAAGATAGCAGTTAAGAACCAAACTTAAAGTTTAGCTCTTAACTGCTATTTTTTATATAATAGTTTTTATCTTTTCATTTCTACTTCCATTATTCCTTGTCCGTTTTTTCCTAAATATTTTAATAAGACTTCTTGAAAAGCACCAGTTCCATTGTCGCTATTAGTGAATATTATAAGACCTTGTTTTGTCTTTGGTATAATAAAAGCGATTGTATGTACTCCTATATCATCTCCTCCGTGAACCATTGCGAAATCTTTATTTGAATTAATGTTTTCGTCAATCCACCAACCTAAACCAAAATGCTTAAAATCATTTATTCTAACCTGTTCAGATAAAATTTCTTTAAATAAATTTATAGATAGACCAGCTCCATTTACTAGATAATTTACGAATATTGTATAGTCTTCAATAGTTGTTAATAAATCGTCTGCTCCAGATGCTGTATTGTGTTTTTTTGTAGGATATATTTTCCCTCCTTTTTCTGTATGCCATTTTGCAAACCTAGATTCATACTGTTCATTCCAAACAAAATTAGTATTGTGCATTTTAAGTGGCTTAAAGATTAATTCGTCTGCCAATTGCTGAATACTTTTATTAAATTTATTTTCCAACACTTTTTTCAAATACTCAAAACCTTCTCCTGAATATTGATATTTTGTTCCTGGCTCAAAATCGAAACTTAATTTACCATTTTCATTATTTCCTCTCCAATTAGAAAACCCTGTTTGATGGCTTAAAATTATTCTTAGTGTTAGTTTTTTTGCTCTTGGGTCATTAATTATGTCTTGATCGATATAATATTTATATAAAGCTTCATCTAAACTTAATTTACCTGAATCAATTAGTTTTAAGGATACTAAAGCAGTAATTGGTTTAGTTAATGAAGCAACATTCCAAATCGTGTTTTTAGGTGCTGTTTTTCCTTTTTCTAATTCGCCAAAAACACTAACTTGTTTAATTTTTCCATCTTCAATGTATCCAATTCCTAATGCAGGAATGCTCTTTTGCTCCAGCCATCTTTCTGTTTCTTCTTTGTCACTAAATAATAATTTGTTGTCAGTTGGTTTGTCAACATCTTTGTGGTTATAGCTTAAACCTTTGCTTAATTTCCATTTTTCATTTTCAAGAATCCATAAATGAGTAAAGTTTGCTACACTTGTTAAGTATTCTTCTTTGTTTTTTTCGATAGCATAGAAACTATGTGTTCCAGTTTGAATTGCTCCATATAAAACGCCATTATTATTTAAAGGAAAAATGTCTAATGATTTTTCATCTATAACTCTTTTTGGTTTATAGTCTAACTTACAAAGTCCATTTTCTATACTTTGAATAAATTCAGACTTTGATTTTGCAATTCCTCCTTGGTCGTGATAAAACTCGAAATTATCACTTACTAGTTTTTTAAATTGTATGATGTCACAATTATTAAAACCAATATTAAAAAGAAGGCTATCTTTTTCTTTTATTGTTTTGTATAGTTCAGATGATTTTTCAACTTGAGCGTTTGCTAAAATTGTAAGAAATAATAGATGAATTAGTATGAAATATTTTTTCATTTTTTAGAATTTTATATTTGATACAAAATTCATTTTATTTCGCTAAATAAAGCTAAAAAGTTACCCGCCAAATTCCCGACAATAAATTGTCGTGTTTATAAAATACTGAAATTCAATCGTATATGTAATTTGTTGTTTTTTTCTATTTCAGCCGTGTTTCTAATAATAATATAGAGGTTAATTATTATTAAAGTTAGCATAACAAGCGGAATAATTTCTTTACTAAATGAAAACCACTTTGATAAAAAAGCGACTAATAGTGTGACAATGAGGAATGATAATGTCCATAATATTTGAATAGAAACGATTTGTTTTGTAACAGTATTGATTTCCTTTTTCCATCGCATAAAAATTAGTGGCATAATTATACTACCAAAAGGAACTATCAGCAATATTATAGAAGATAAATTGATGTATTTAATAAGTTGTTTGTTAATTTTCTCGGATTCTTTATTTTCTTTTAATAAATCTTCTTTGCTTATTCCTAATGCTTTAGATAAACTTTCTAATGTATACCCTTTTGGTTTTACACCAGACTCAATTCTTTGTATAGTTCTTACAGAAATACCTGATTTTGTAGCCAACTCTTCTTGGGTTAAGTTTAGTTTTTCTCTATGTTCTAAAAGTGTTGACATTTCTCAAATTTTGTTTAAAAGCAATAAGTGTGTTCAAATTACTACCAAAGTTGTTGTATAAGATTAGTTACGTGTTTTAAGCAACTAATTTACTAGATTATTCACGAACGGTGAAATTCTGAAGGAATTTCCCAAGTGAGCTAAAACTAGCAATAAAGTTTATACGATGTTACAAACCGTTTTTCTATCAGAGTTTGTAGGATAGTCCAAAATATAAAATAGAACTATTCAAATGTTGTCTTTCTGTAAATCCATAAGAATATCGAATATCAATCTGATATAATTCAGATAATCTATATCCAAAACCAATTGCTCCAGCAAATTCAAAATTTTCAGAGTTAGAGTTTTTCAAAATTAGTTGAGAATTAATTGGTCCATCTTTATAAGAAATATTTCTACTAAAAGCATATCCAAATTGAGGTCCAATTTCAAAAAAATATTTATTCAGATCAAGGTTTAATAGAATTGGAATTAACACATTATATTCATCTATTACCGCTTTTGTTTCTTGATATACTAATATGTCTTGACTAGTATAAATATTACGTAAATCTTTAAATTCAATAATTGCTTTACTACCAGTTTTAGAAATTAACAATTCAGGTTTTATTGAGATTAATTCATTGATTCCAATATTAGTGTATGCCCCAATATAGAAACCTATTTTTCCATTATAATCAGCAGGGATATGAGTAAATAAATTTAAATCAATATTATCAATGTAATTCGAGTAGTTAATTCCACCTTTTATTCCAAAATCGATTTTTTTATTTTGAGAAAATAATAATAATGGAAAAATAGTTAATATTCCAATAAGTAAGGTTTTTTTCAAATCGATTTTTTTTTTTAGTTGTTTGTAACTTGTTGTGTAAGGAAAGTTGCGTGGTTTAAGCATTAAAGTTACTAAATATAACTAGAACCAATAACATCCGAGAGGATTTTTGTAAGTAGGCTTTTGCTATCAATTTTTTTACACAGTGTTAGCAAACGTTTTTATTCATATTACTGACAATTTTCATTATAATATTTTACAATTTCAATCAATTTTGACGTTAGTTTGCTTTTCTCTTTAAATTTTGGACTTCTTTCTACATATTTTTCGAAAGTCCTTGATTTTATATATTCAGCTAATTTAGGACAATCGCTGAAATATTTCCTCATTTTCTTATCTGATGAATTTCCCAATCCTCTATAAATGAGTTTTAAGTCTTCATTTCCATTCTGAAAATAATAGGTTGGACTTTTCTGTCCGTTAAAACTTTCTTCTGGATAGTAATAGAGGCTTAAAGGAGAGCCTTCATAAGTTAAATTAGTGATTAATATATCTCCTTTTTCATTCTTTTTCATAAAATAGGTTCCTCTTTTTTCCAGTACTACTTTATTTATTTCATTCAAAGAGTACTTTATTTTTTCTTTACTTTCTTTATTTTTTTTGTAAACCACTATATTTTCTGAAGCAAAACCAAAAGTACTGAACAAACCAAGTCTTATGTATCCAGTTTTAACTTCTCCGTTTTTAAGAAATATTTTTCCATTATCTTTTTGTGAAAATATTAAAGTAGAGAGGAATATTGAAAATAAAAGTATTGTTTTCTTCATTTTTTGTTAATGTTTGCCAACTATGCTATAAGCATATGTTCCAAAAATATAAAACATATTTAAGTAAAACATCATTATTAATAAATTAAGATATTTCTGGACTAAAACATACCTACAAGGTTTTTGAAACCTTGCAGGAAAAATTTTACTCGTTTTCTACTAAATCTATGGTATAAGTATCTGTTTCAGAAATATGAAAATAGCCTAAAGGGTAATTATTATCATTGGTAGTATTTATAATATTACCTAATAAAGAAGCAGGTACAGATTCAAAAGGACCTCCAGAATTTTGCCCACTTTGACTCATTAAAACTTCGAAATAAGTGTAATAATCTTTTGTAATTCCGTGCATTTTAATGGTTACAGTGGTTGGAACTTCAATTTCGTCTTCTTGGTAAAAGGAAGAAAAATTATACAAAGAACCATTAAAAAAACGATCATCTAAAGCTAAAAATATGTTATTTGTATAATCTAATAAATAATAATTTTCTACAGTTTCATCATCTTGAAATTCTATTTTCAACTGAATTTCATCACCAGTAAATAAAGTTTCATCACCTTGAGCAACAGAAACAAAAGGTGTCGATTTTACTTTGGTAGCTTCTGCTTTGTAAGTTTCGTTTTCATAAATTACAGTTAACTCATATGCTGTGTCATCTGCAGGAATAAAAGCGATGGAAGATGTGTAAGTACCATCTTCATTAGCATCAGTAAAATTAATAATTGTATTATTTGATAAATTGGTTACAAAGACGGTTGCATTTGTAACTGACGGAATTTCTTCATCAAAATAATTTGCAGATAGACTAAGTTTTACGTTAGTTTTTGCAGTAACAGGGTTTTCATCAAACAAAACCTCAAAGGTTGCATCTATCACTAATTTTGGAGCTATTGATGGTACATCAACCTCAATAACTTTTTCACAATTTGCAAAAAAGAAGCATATTAATATTGGTAGTATATATATTTTTTTCATCGTTCTTAAAATTTAAAATTATAGGTAACAGAAGGCACCATTCCAAAAATGGAAGTTTGTACAGCTTCATTTCTTAAGGTTTCTCTATTCTGACTAAAGTTAATGGAAGCTGCATTTTGACGCCCATAAACATTGTAGATTCCAAAAACCCATTCACCTTGCCATTTTCTATTTTTATTTTTTTCTGGTGTTAATGTTGCAGAAAGATCTAATCTATGATATGCAGGAAGCCTGTCTGCATTTCTTCTATTATCATCATAAATAGGTACGTTTAAACCTTGAAATTCATATTGACCTACAGGATAATTTGTTGGTTGCCCAGTTTGGAAAACAAAATTAGTGTTGAATTTCCATTTTTCATTTAATTCGTAACTTCCATTTATAGAGAAATCGTGGGTTTTATCATAAGGTGTGCTGTACCATTTTCCATTATTAATACCTGGTTCAATTGCAGTTCTACCTAATGTTTGTTGCTCAGATCTAGACAAAGTGTATGCAAACCAACCTTTAAATTTGCCTTCATTTTTTTTGATTAATAATTCTAAACCATAAGCTCTTGCTCTTCCGTTTAAAATAACAGTTTCAATTTCGTTGTTTGCAATTAAGTTTGCACCATTTATATAATCGATTCTGTTGTCTATATCTTTATAAAAAGCTTCTGTTTCTATAGAATAATCTCCATCTTTTAAAGATTTAAAATAACCAACTGCATATTGATCTAATAATTGAGGTTTAATATATTTTCCACTTGGCGTCCAAACATCTAATGGAGTAGGAGAGGATGTATTAGACAATAAATGTAAATATTGCACCATTCTATTATAACTAGCTTTTATAGAAGTGCTTTTATTTAAAATGTAAGACATAGAAACACGAGGTTCAAGATTGTTGAAAGTTGCTATTGCATCACTTCTTGAGTAAGATTCTGTACCAATAGCTTCTGCTGACTCATATTTTTTGAATTGTTCATCATAAATAACAGGTTCATCATTTTGATAAATGTTTAATTCATCCTGGCCTAATCTTGTAAAATTGCTAAAACGCACTCCATATTGTAATCTTAATTTGTCGCTTAATTTATGTTCTGCATCTAAATAAATGGCAAATTCATTGGCATATTTGTCAATTAATTTTTCTTGCTGTATTCCAGAATCTTCTCTGTTTGGTTTTATTTCACCAGGATTAAACTTGGTATAAATGTTATTAATACCATAACTTAATTTTGTTTTATCATTTAAATAGTGGTTAAAATCGTATTTTAAATTATAATTCGTAATTCCAGAATCCCAATCAAAGCCAACAAAATCTAAGGTTAATCCGTAGAAATAATCAGAATAAATTAAAGAAAGGTTAGAAAATAATTTATCAGAAAAAAGATGATTCCAACGTAAATTGGCAACTTGATTACCATAAGTATTTACAAAACTATCACTAATACCAAAAACATCTTTACCAAAATAGCCTGAAAAGAAAACGTTATTTTTATCGTTAATTCTATAGTTTAATTTGGTGTTTAAATCATAAAAATAAGCTTTGTTATCATTGTCGAAAAGTGGTAAAAATAAGTGTGCATAAGAAGATCTACCACCTACTAAAAAAGAAATTTTCTCTTTTTTGATAGGGCCTTCAATCAATAATCGACTAGAAACTAACCCAATTCCTCCAGTAATATTAAAATCTTTACTGTTTCCTTCTTTTTGATAAATATCTAAAACTGATGATAATCGACCTCCGTATTTTGCAGGAATACCCCCTTTATATAATTTTACATCTTTAATTACATCAGGATTAAAAACTGAGAAAAAACCAAACACGTGAGATGAATTAAAAACAACAGCCTCATCTAGCAGTATTAAATTTTGATCTGCAGCACCACCTCTTACATTAAAGCCAGAAGCGCCTTCTCCAGCACTAGTAACTCCAGGCAATAGAATTAGAGATTTTATGATATCTGCTTCACCTAAAACTACAGGAATCTGTTTAATAGTTGCTGCTGTAAGTTTATTGACACTCATTTGTGGAGATCTTACATTCAGTTTTTCTATATTACTTTCAATAATAATTTCATCTAAATTTTCAGATTCCTCTAGTAAATTAAAATTTTTAGTCAGTTTTTTATTTAGGTTGATGTTTTCTACAATGGTTGTAAAACCTAAATAACTCACTTGAATTTTATAAGTGCCTTCTGGAATGGTTATGGAGTAAAAACCATATTCGTTTGTGGTTGTACCTGAGTTGAGCTCTGGTATGTAAATAGAAACACCAATTAAGGTTTCGTTACTTGTATTGTCGTAAACAGTACCACTTACTGTGTATTTTTCTTGGCTAAATATTACAGATGTTAATAAGAAAAATAGAATAAAAATCTTTTTCAAATTATATTTTTTTGTTTGATTAATAATAGTATTTGTTAAACAAAAGTACAACTATATAATCATAGACAAAAGATAAAAGATAAAAGATAAAAGATAAAATAACGTTAACAATTACTATTAATCATAGATAATATCTTTAACTTTTATTTTTTCATTTTTAATAAAATCATATAAAGTTAATCGTCTTAAAGTGTAATAATCCGTCCAAAATTTTTCTAAAGAATTAAGGTAGCTTAGTACAGAAGTGTCTTTTTCTTGTAAAGCTAAATTTAAATCTGTTATTGTTATTTTACCTAGAATGAATCTTTTTTTAGTAATATCATATCTTTTAATAGCAATTTCTTGTGCTTTTTTAGCGGTTTCTAAAAAGTTACGTTGGTTTTGCCAGTTTAAAGTATGTAAATAAATTTCTTGTTCAAACTCTTGTTCATCTTGTTCAATATTTGTGTTTACTAAATCTTTATTTGCTTCAACTAATTTTCGTTTAGACTTAGAAACACCCCAATCTAAAATAGGAATGCCAATAGATAAGGAAACATTTTGTTGTTGGTTATAATCTTGAAATAAATTATTAAAAACATCACCTTGTTGTGATATTCCAAAGTTGGCATTTAGTCTTAATTGTAGTCTATTACTTCCTTTAACTTCTGCTACATCTTGTTCTGCTTGTAGCCTTTTTCTTCTAAATTCAATTACTGCTTTTCTATTAGCTTTAGCTTCTTCTAAAGCTTTTTCTACTGTTACTGTAAAAGTTGATAATTCTTTTGGAGTGTTTAAAAGAATATTTTCGGTTTCTAAATCTAAATAACGAGATAAATTTTGTGAGGTTCTTTTAATGTTTATTTGGTTTGTTGTGACATCATTTTTAGAATTTAATACTGATAATTCTATTTGAAGTAAATCGTTTTCAGCAATTTTACCCATTCTAAATCTACCTTTAGAAATCTGAAATAAAGTATCTTGATTAGATAAATTAGATTGTGCAATTTTGGCTTGTACTTGTGCTTTTAACAATGCAAAATACCTTCTAGTTGTGTTTAAAGAAATATCTTCCATACCTTCTATAAAATCTCTTTTTGCTTCTTCATACATTAAAGGTTCAATTTTTTTATCCCATTTAAATTCATTGTAGAATAAAGAATTTTGACTGTAATTTATAGAAAATGGTATAACAGAAAATCGGGTTGCATCATTTGTAAAAAGATCTACTCTTTCTATTTGAGAACTGAAGGATAATGTACCACCTGTAAATGCTAAATTTTGATTTAAAGATAAAACACCTTCTAATCTAGATTGATTGGTTTGTACAAAAATATCTTCACCTTGATCGTTTGTTAATCGATTGATGGAATTTGAATACGAAGGTAAAGTTGCATCCAAACGCAATTGAGGTAAAAAACCTGCTTGGTAATTTCGAAATTGCCAATAACTTGCTTGGTTTTGATTAATTAAGGCTTTGTATTCTGGAGATTTTTTTTGAGCAATTGCAATAGCTTCTTCTAAAGTTATTTGTTGTTGACTTTGTACTGAAATTGATAGTAAAAAGCAAAAAGTAATAAGAATTTTTTTCATAGTTATTCGTGTCTAATAGCTTCAATAGGGCTTTTGTTAGCTGCGGATTTTGCGGGTGCAATTCCAAAAATTAATCCTATTAAGGTTGCAACAAAAAATGATAATAAAATGGAACTGAGTGATAAAATTGTTTCTATTCCTGTACTTAATTCTAAAATATAGGAGGCTAAAATACCTAATACAATTCCTATAATTCCACCTCCAATACTAACTAATACAGATTCTGTTAAAAATTGTAAAATAACATCTTCTTGTGTGGCTCCAATTGCTCTAATAATTCCAATTTCTTTTGTTCTTTCTAAAACAGATGCCAACATAATATTCATAATTCCAATACCACCAATTAGTAGTGAAATACCAGCAATTATACTTAAAACAATATTAAAAATTTGTTTGGTTTTTTGTTGCTGTTTTAAAAGTTGAATGGGTATAGAAATTTCAAAATCTAACATATCATTATGTCTTCTTTTTAGCATTCTACTTAAAACATCTGCAGTAGCATTTAATTCTGATGAATTATTTACTTGTACAATTAACTTATCAATTTGATGATAATTACCTCTAGGAATTTTCTTTTTTGGTCCTTCTTGGCCGCCAAAAATCATTATATTACCTTCTGGCAAAGGTTTGTCACTTATTATTTTACGATCTTTATAACGAACTAAAAAGGTTTTAATAGGTATATAAACATCTTGGTTTAAATCTCTGATTCCGAGATTTTCTTGTGCATTTTCAGAAATAAATTTTTCTTCAATTACTCCAATAACTTGTAACCATACATCTTTTACTTTTATTTGTTTGCCAATAGCACTTTCTCCTGTAAATAGTTTTTTTTCTATTTTTTTACCAATAATACAAACAGGTAATGAGTTTTCACTTTGTGCTTTAGAAAAGTTTTTCCCACTTTCTATAGTAATATTAGATGTTTCAAAAAAGTCTGAAGAAACTCCAATTAATTTTACTGGGCTTTGTCTCCCTTTTTTTATTACGTAGGTTTCTAAAACTATTTCTGGACTTACTTTTTTAACAGAAGGTATGTTTTTTTTAATGCTGATAACATCTAACATATCTAAACCTTTAGAAAAACGTTTTGGTGTTATTCCACCAGCATCAACTTCTTCTTCTTCATTTTCGTTTTCTTTTTCATCTGGAATAGGTGTAATCACAATATTATTTACACCTACTAATTCTAATTGTGCTAAAATTTCTTTTTCTGCTCCATTACCAATAGCTAACATTGTAATTACGGCTGCAACACCAAAAATGATACCTAATGAGGTTAATAAAGTTCTAACTTTATTTGCTAAAATTACACGTACAGCTTCACTAAAATTTGATTTTAGTTTTTCTAAATAGATTTTATCAATCATAAAAAACTAGTTTAATTTTGCTATTTGCTCATTTTCATAACCTTCTGGTTTGTTTAAATAAACAACATCGTCTACTAATAGACCTTCTGTAATAATAACAGAATCATTATTAGAATCACCAATAATTACTTGTTTTTTAGCAACTGAGAACCCTGTTTTTTTATAAACGTAGGTAATAGAATCTTTAGAAAAAATAGCTTCTAATGGAATACTTAACACATCTTTTCGTTCAAAAGTTAATATTTTGTTAGACGTTGTCATTCCTGGTCTAATATTATCATTTGATCCTTTTAATTTTATTAAAACCTGAAAAACTTTAATGTCAGAACCTCTTTTAGTTTCACCAACATTTGCAACAGCAGTAACAATTCCATCCATTTCTATGTCAGGAAAAGCATCAAAGCCAACTTTTACTGGTAAGTCTTTTTTTATTTTTCTAATATCTACTTCATTTGCATATGTTTTAGATTCCATTTTGGTTAAATCTGGTAAACTTGCAATTGTAGGATCCCAAGGACTTATTGTTGAGCCTACTTTTTTCTTTGTACCATCCCAATTTTTATCATAGGTAATCATTCCATTACCATCAGAATAAATGGTAAAAGATTTTAATAAACTTAATAAATCATTTAATTTTTTTCTGATTTTAGATACTTGTGTGCCAACTTCTACCATTTTAGCATTGGCTTGCCTTTTTTTAATTTTATAGTTTTCTATTTTTTCTTTTAAATCCCTTTCGGCTTTTTCTAAATTAATTTCTAATTTTTTTATTGTTGCAGGTGGCTCATAAATAGATTGTTTTAACTCTAACGTAGTTTCTTCCATACTAAAACGTAAATCTTTAATTGAGTTTCGTTCTTGTTTTAAAGTAAGAGTTGTATCTAATTGTTGTTGAGTATATTTAGATTCTGCAGTTTCTAAATTTAATTGTGCATCTAAAATTTGTTCATTTACACTGCTAGGATCTAATCTACCTACATAATCTCCTTTTTTCACTATGCTTCCTTCTGCTACTAAATCTTGTATTTTAAGATTATTTAATCTGAATTTTCTAAGATTATCTGGACCATTAATTTTTTTAAGACTGGTAGATTGTGCTTCTCCAGAAGTAATAACTTCACTTATAAAATTGCCTTTTTTTACTTTAGAAGTAAGGTAAACATCTCCATCTGAAGAAGGGGAAAAATAAGAGTAAATTAGGTAAATTGAAATTAAGGCTATAACTGATATTATGGCAATACGCTTCTTATTCATTAGTTTTGGTTTGGTGAGAAAACCAAAGCTAATTAAAAAAGGAGTGCTGTTTAGCACTCCTTATGTTAATTTTTTATAAAAAAATGTTTTATTTTTAACTTAATATACTATTTAATACAGAATTAGGTCTCATTGAATTTACCACCAACTCTTCATTTGGTAGGTAATAACCTTCAATATTTACTGGTTTACCTTGTATTTCATTTAGCTCATTTACAATTGTAGCTTCATTATCAGATAAAGCTTTTGCTATTGTAGTAAATTCTGCCTTTAGTTCAGCATTTTTATCTTGACTTGCTAAACCTTCTGCCCAGTATTTTGCTAAATAAAAATGACTACCTCTGTTATCTAATTCACCAACTTTTCTTGATGGAGATTTGTCATTATCTAAGAACTTATCAGTAGCATCATCTAAAGTTTCAGCTAATACTAAAGCTTTTTCATTATCATTTGTATTACCTAAATGTTCTAAAGAAACTGCTAAAGCTAAAAACTCTCCTAAAGAGTCCCAGCGTAAGTGGTTTTCTTCTAAAAATTGTTGTACGTGTTTTGGAGCAGAACCACCTGCACCAGTTTCAAACAATCCACCACCATTCATTAAAGGAACAATAGATAACATTTTTGCTGATGTACCAACTTCTAAAATTGGAAATAAATCTGTTAAATAATCACGTAAAACGTTACCAGAAACAGAAATTGTATCTTCTCCTTTTACAATTCTTTCTAAAGTAAATTCTGTTGCTTTTATAGGAGATAAAATTCTAAGATCTAAACCATCAGTATCATGATTTGGTAAATATGCATTTACTTTTTTAATGATTTCTGCATCATGTGCTCTGTTTTCATCTAACCAAAAAACGGCAGGAGTTTCAGAAGCTCTTGCTCTAGTAACTGCTAATTTTACCCAATCTTGAATTGGTAAATCTTTAGTTTGGCACATTCTCCAAATATCACCTTCTTCAACAGTGTGTTCTATTAGAGTGTTTCCAGCTGCATCAGTTACAATAACTTTACCTTCAGAAGCAATTTGAAAAGTTTTATCATGAGAACCATATTCTTCTGCTTTTTTAGCCATTAAACCAACATTAGGTACAGTACCCATTGTTGTAGGATCGAAAGCACCATTCTTTTTACAGAAATCTATAGTAGCAGAATATATACCTGCATAAGAACTATCAGGAATTACCGCTTTTGTATCTTGTAGTTCACCATCTTTATTCCACATTCTACCAGAAGTTCTAATCATTGCTGGCATAGAAGCATCAATAATTACATCAGAAGGAACATGTAAATTAGTAATTCCTTTATCAGAATTCACCATTGCTAAATCTGCATTTTCTTCTAAAATAGTAGCTATATCAGCTAATATTTCTGCTTTTTTATCTGCAGAAACTTCATCTAAATTACTTAATAAGTTACCAAAACCATTGTTTACATCTACACCAATTTCTTCGAAAGTAGCACTGTGTTTGTCAAATAATTCTTTAAAGTAAGATTTTACAGCAAGACCAAAAATGATTGGGTCAGAAACCTTCATCATTGTAGCTTTCATATGTAAAGAAAGTAATATACCTTGTTCTTTAGCATCTGCAACTTGTTCGTCTAAAAAAGCTACTAAAGCTTTTTTACTCATTACAGTTGCGTCTATAATTTCACCATCAATAAGTGCTAAATTCTCTTTTAAGATTGTTTTAGTACCATCTGTGGCAATATGTTGAATATTAATATTTGTTGCAGTACTTATTGTTACTGATTTCTCGTTATTAGCAAAATCACCAGCAGACATTGTAGCTACGTGAGTTTTAGAATCTGCACCCCAAGCACCCATTGAATGTGGGTTTTTACGAGCATAGTTTTTAATAGCTTTTGGAGCTCTTCTATCTGAGTTTCCTTCACGTAGAACTGGATTTACAGCAGAACCTTTAACTTTATTATAAAGCGCTAATACTTTTTTGTCTTCTTCAGTTACTACTTCTTCAGGATAATCTGGTATGGCATAACCTAATTTTTGTAATTCTGTAATTGCTGCATTTAGTTGTGGCACAGAAGCACTAATGTTTGGTAATTTAATGATGTTTGCTTCTGGTTTTGTAGCTAAATTTCCTAAAAAGGCTAAAGCATCTTCTACTTTTTGATCGTCTTTTAAATATTCTGAAAAGTTTGCCAGTATTCTAGCAGCTAAAGAGATGTCTTTAACTTCAATTTCTATGTTAGAAGATTTTGTAAAAGCCTTTACAATAGGTAAGAAAGATCTTGTTGCTAAAGCAGGAGCTTCATCAGTCTTAGTGTATACAATTTTAGCTATTTTGCTCATTTTTAGATAAATTTTATTGGTTATTTTTTTCTTACGAAATTGATTTCGTGAAAAAAAGCGGAGCAAATTTATGAATTAATAATGAAATTTTTATTGATTAGTTGTTATTAATTACTGCTGTTTAGTGAGTATTTAATAATAAATTATAAGTATTATTGTGAATTTAGCTTTCTAATAAAAATAAAAGCCATATCACACAATTTCTTGTACTGATATGGCTTCTTAAAAATAGTTTTTGAACTGATTTGTGTTACTACAAAATCAAATAAAAGTTAACTTTTATACTTCTTTTTTTTAAAGAAATTACGTTCGCTATTTTAGTTTTAAATTGCTTTATGTTCTATCTTATTAATAACAAACTTTTACTTTAAAAAATCTTTAAAATTATTCAGAATTTAATAAAAATTAATCTTTATTTCTTTCTGTTTTTAAAAGCTATTTAAAATCTAGTTATGTATTATAGAAATGTTTTGGCAACAATTGAAAATTAAAACAATTTATATAAAGAACTTTAATTAGTAATTTACTAACAATAGGTTATTTTGTTTGTTAATTACATAATAAAATTAATGTAAAATTATGAGTATCCAAATTTTTAAACAGAAAACTAATTAACAACTTATAAACCAGACTTATAAACAATTGTTAACAAAAAAAGCCTTGTGAATATTCACAAGGCTTTTAAATCTTATTATGTAAGAAGTATTATCTTCTTTTTTCAGTAATTCTAGCTTTTTTACCAGTAAGACCTCTAAAGTAGTAAATACGGGCTCTACGTACTTTACCTCTTTTGTTAACTTCAATTTTTTGAATAGAAGGTAAGTTTACAGGAAAA
Organism: Polaribacter sp. Asnod6-C07; assembly: GCF_045063625.1. Taxonomy (NCBI): domain Bacteria; kingdom Pseudomonadati; phylum Bacteroidota; class Flavobacteriia; order Flavobacteriales; family Flavobacteriaceae; genus Polaribacter; species Polaribacter sp. Asnod6-C07. Next base: position 2,464,574 of record NZ_JBEFOF010000005.1, read on the forward strand.
ATTCTTTCTACACCTACAGTACCAGACATTTTTCTGATTGTAAATGTTTCAGAAGTACCAGCACCTCTTCTTTGAATAACAACTCCTCTAAAAAACTGAGTACGAGTTTTATTTCCTTCCTTAATTTCGTAATAAACTGTAATAGTATCACCTGCAGCAAATTCTGCAAATTCTTTTTTGGTTACAAATTCGTCTTGAACAAATTTTACTAAAGATTCCATCTTTTATATTTTATAGGTTTCGTAAAGCAACATTCACGATTCTCGTCAGAGGTTAGTTTAGCGAGTGCAAATTTATACAATTTTATTAAAATGCAACATTAAATAAAGATTTATTTTGTATTAATTTTCGTTGGTTTAATTTAAAGAAATAGTTGTGTGTTAAAAGATTACGTGCAATATATTTATCAAATTTTAAACTTGCCATAATATTACAGTTACAATGCAGTGCTAGTTTTGAGTAATTGATAAAATTACTATGCAATGCAACAAACTGTTACAATTACTCAAAAATCAACGAATAGAATTTTTATTTTATTATTTAAAGTACAAAATAGGTTAGTTGCTAACTTATCCGTTGTAAAAAGAGAGATTCTTTTTATTTATACTTTATTTTTTGCTACTTCAATCATCTTTATTTCAATCTTTAATAAATATGCTTTGCATTTAAAGATTAATAGATTGCATTCTTCTTTTTTTGATGTGTTTTTTAAATACTTTACTTTTTTAGGTGATGGTGCAATTTTCGGAGTTTTAGCTGTTGTGTTTTTGTTTATAAAAAGAAAAATGTTTTATGTTTTTGTGGTTAGTGGAGTTTTAACTTTATTAATAACGCATTTGTTTAAGAAGATTTTATTTAAAGGTATTTTAAGACCAGCAGCAGCTTTGAATGATGAGAGTTTACATTTGGTAGATGGTGTAAAAATGGCAATGTTAAACTCTTTTCCTTCTGGGCATACAACAACTGCGTTTGCCATATTTACAATCTTGTGTTTGTATTTTGCAAAATGTAAATCGCAATATTTGTGGGTTTCATTAGCTATTGTTGCAGGTTTATCTAGAGTGTATTTATCTCAGCATTTTTTAATTGATATATTTTTCGGCTCTTTTATAGGCATCATAATTGGTATTACAAGTATGTCTATATTTTGCAAAGCAAATAGAGTGAGTTAATGCAAAAATCGTATAGAAATTATGCATTGCTTTTTATAGCAATTAGTACACTCTTTAGAATATTTTGGGCTAGTCAACTTGAATTTGGTAATGACGAAGTTTATTATTGGTTGTATGCAAAATACCCAGACATTAGTCATTTTGATCACCCAGGAATGGTTGGTTTATTTATTCAATTATTTTCTTTTAACCTTTTTTTTGATACTGAATTAGTTATCAGATTAGCCGCAATTTTACCCATAAGTATAGCAATATATATCGTTTATTTAATAGGAGTATATATTAAAGACGAATTTGTTGGTTTTTTAAGTGTTTTATTATTCAACATCAGTATTTATGGTTTAATAATTTCTGGAACTTTTATTTTGCCAGATGCACCAATGGTTTTGTTTTGGTTGTTGAGCTTTTATTTTTTGATTCAAGTAATTCCAGAGTTACCAGAAAAAGCAAGTACATTAAAACTTTTTCTTGGATTTTTAAGTATTGGCTTAGCTATTTATTCTAAATACCAAGCAATATATTTATTAGTAGGAGTGTTTTTTTATGTCTTGTTTTTTAATAAAAAATGGTTAAAAAAAGGAAGGTTTTATTTGGCTTTTGTTTTTCCTTTGCTTTCAGTTTTACTAATATTTTATTGGAACTATCAAAATGATTATATCAGTTATAAATTCCATAATAATCGAGTTTCATTTTTCAATTTGTCTTTTAATAAAGACGCTTTTTTAAGAGAGATTTTAGGGCAATTGGTTTATAATAATCCTTATGTATTTGTTTCTATTATTCTAATGATTATTGCCATTGTTAAAAAGAAACTTCTGTTTAATGCTAAAATAACCAGTTTCTTTTTATTGTTTTCATTGCCATTAATTGCCACTACAATTTACCTATCTATTTCTAGAGATACTTTAGCTCATTGGTCTGGAGTGTCTTATTTAACCTTAATGCCTTTATTGGCAGTTTATATTTCGAATCGAAAAAACATTCAAAGAAAATTAATTAGAGGATTTTGTTTTTTGTTGCTATTATTAAGTTTGGTAACCTTAGAAATTAATAATGGTTGGTTTTTACCAGCATCAAAATCAGAAAAAAAAGAAACTTTAGGAAAGAATGATGCTTTAATGGATTTGTATGGTTGGCAACAAGCTTCAGAAAAAGTAAGTAAAGTTTTGGTTGATCATCAATTAACGCATTTGCCAATTGTATCCGAAAAATGGTTTCCTGCAGCACACATCGATTATTATATAGCCAGACCAAATAATATGTTGGTTTATGGAGTGGGTGAGTTGCCAGCTATTCATAAATATTATTGGATTAATAAAGAACATCCTAAATTAAATGACCAAAAAGTGCTGTACATTACAGACAGTAGAAATTATAAGAATCCTGAAGAAATTTTTACACAATTTGATGAATTTCAGCTTATAAAAACCATTGAGATTACCAGAAATAAAAAAGTTGTAAAAAATGTTTTTATTTATGTGATGTTAAAGCATTAGACTTATAATTTTCGCAATAAAACACCCAATATTTACGAATTTCTTTACCATTTCTTTTGATGATAATTGGGGTTAGTTCTGTTACTTTGTCAAAATAATGATCAATTTTTGGATGATTTTCGCCTTTTTTATCTTTGTTTTTAAAACGTTTGTCAGAATCTATAAAAATGGCATTTTTTCCATTTAAGGTCGATAAATCATCACCCAAATAATCGAAATGTAAAGCAGGCAAACCAATGATGTTTTGAGCATACACTTTATCATCCATATAAAAATTTAAACAAGCCGAAGTTTTATAATTATCATCAGAAAAAACAAAAGAATTGGTGTATTCTTCTTGTAATTTTTCGGTTTCTATGGCGAGTTCTTTCCAACCCACCCAAGTATCATCGCTTTTAATTGGTATTAAATAAAACAAAATTTGCAGGGCAATTAAAACATGAAAAACAACAGAAAAAATAACTTGAATTTTTAGCAATTTTTTGTTGATGAACATTCCTGCCAAAATAATTCCGGTAATGTAAGAAGGCATCATCCAGTTTAGTTTTACCCAATAAATAGGTGTTAAGCTAAAGAAACCAACAAAAGTTGGGATAAAAAATGCCAATAAAAATAAGGTTTTAGTTGGTGGTAATTTAAATTTTAAAAGAGCTCTTTTTATAAATTTAAAGGTAAATGTGATAAATACCAAAAACAAAACAGGTAACAATAAAAATAGTTGATGACCAATTGCCCCAAAGAAAAAGCTAGGATTCAATTTAAATTCTGAAATAGAACTTGTTCTTTCTGAAGATTGGAAAGCAAACGAAGCAAATTCGTTTTGATAGTTCCAATACCAAACAGGAAAAGTAATTGCCACAGAAAGGATTAAGCAAAACCAAAACCAAGGAGAAAGCAATAATTTTCTGTGTTTGTTCGAAAAAATTACGAATAAAATTAATCCGATTTGTAAAACTAAAGCTGTGTATTTGCTGTTAAAAGCGAGTCCCATTGCAATTCCGCCAAAAATCCAATACCATTTTTTTTCTTCGAAAATTGCTTTGTATAAGCAGATAATACTCAGTGTCCAAAATAATAATAAAGGTACATCTGGTGTAGAATTAAAAGATAAAATAGAAATAAATAGGGTAGAAGCTAGTAAAACAATGGCATTTTCTACTTTTTGTTTGGATAAAAAATAAGAAGCTAATTTATAAAAACTGAATAATGTTAAAGAAGTAATTACAAAATCTGTAAGTTTTACTACAAACACAGTTTGCCCAAAAATGTCTGTAAAGATTCTTAAACAATAACCTATCATTCCTGGATGATCGAAATAAGATAAAGACAAATTCTGTCCATATAAATAATAGTAAGCATCTTGTGGCATTAATCCCATAAATGGGAGTAATATCAACCTAAAAAGCTGAAAACCTAAAACCCAAGAAATGGCTTTGTTATTTTTTATGAAGCTTGTTATTGTATTCAAAAGGGCTCGTTTTTTATAAAACCTTTCAGGTTTTTAAAACCTAAAAGGTCTATTAATCTATTAAATCTGGTCTAATCTCTTCAGTTCTTTTGTAAGCTTGTTCGCTTCTCCAATCATCAATTTTAGGAAAATTACCCGATAATAAAACTTCAGGTACTTTCATACCTTCATAATCTGCAGGTCTTGTGTACACAGGAGGTGATAATAAATTGTCTTGAAAAGAATCTGTAAGTGCAGATTGTTCATCACCAATAACCCCAGGAATTAAACGCACAACAGCATCAACCAAAACTGCAGCAGCCAATTCACCACCTGTTAAAACATAATCGCCAATAGAAATTTCTTTGGTAATGTATTTGTCTCTAATTCTTTGATCTACACCTTTATAATGCCCTGTAAGAATTAAAATATTTTCTTTTAACGATAGTGTGTTTGCTGTACTTTGATTTAGTGTTTTTGCATCTGGAGTCATATAAATAATTTCATCATACGTTCTCTCTGCTTGTAAATCTTTGATACAATTGGCAATAGGTTCTATCATTAAAACCATACCTGCACCACCACCAAATTGGGTGTCGTCTATTTGTTTATAATTGCCTAAACCGTATTTACGTAAATCGTGAATTACAATTTTTGCCAAACCTTTTTCTTGTGCCCTTTTTACAATAGAATGATTAAAAGGACTTTCTAATAAATTAGGTGCAACTGAAATAATATCTATTCGCATATTGCAAATGTAGGATATTTAAATAGTTTTAAAAATATGCTTTTTTAAAGTTTAAGAAAGATTTGGTTATCGAAAAATAGCATCAACCAAAATATTTTTATTTTTTTATGGATATTAATTGTTGATGATAATTTACAATTCTAGCATTGGCATTATTATCAACCAATAAAATTACAACGAGCATTGCAATGCTTGTGGTACTTATGGCACGCCAAATTGGTTTATCAAAAAAAATGATGCACAAGGCTGCAATGATAATCATTATCGGAATTACTTTAAAAACAATGAGTTTATACTCGCCCATAGATTTTTCTGCTCTAACAATTTCCGATTTTACAAAGGCAGAAGCATCAGTATTGTAGTCTTCTGTAAAAGTTTTAATTCTTGTGGTGTTTGCATACAGTAATCCAACACCCACTGTTAAGATTAAAATGCCTGCAACTAAAGTTGGATAAACAAACGCTTTAGCAATTTCTGTTTTGCCTAATTGCCAAAAACCTATGGTTGCCAAAAGAAAAAGAATTCCGAAAAAGATGAAAAATTTAGACGAAAAAACTTCATATTTAGCCCATTCTGTAGCTAGTTTTAAAATGTCCATTATGTAAAATTTATTTTGTTTAATAATTGTTGTTGGCCAAAGTACTTGGATTGTAACCAAAGGCTTTTTTAAAAGCAAAAGAAAAATGAGAAAGGTTTTCAAAACCAACTGATAAATACACATCAGAAGTTTTTAGTTTTTCTGCATTTAGTTTATAATGAGCTAAATTCAGTCTTTTTTCTGTTAACCATTTGCCAGGTGTATTTTTAAAAATCTTTTTGAAATCAGATTTAAAAGTGGTGAGACTTCTGCCTGTTAGTGCAGCAAATTTTTCTAACGGAAGATTGTACATATAATGCTCTTCCATGTAATTTTTTAAGTCGATTTTACCTATTTCGCTAAAAGTACCTAAAATCGCACTTGCTCTTTTGTCTGCAGCATCTATAATAGTTAAGGCTTCTAGAATTTTAATGTCTACAAGAGGTGCAGGCAATTCGTCTTGCATTTCAAAATAAGGCAATAAAGAACTAAAATAACTTTTTAATAACGTGTTCGATTTTACTGGTCTTTCTTTTAATGCATTTTCGCTCCAAGTTTCTAAAACAGTTCTATTTGCATAAAATTCGCGCAAGTTTTTTTCAGGAATTGCCATGGATAAACATTTAAAAGGTTGCCCATCAATTGGTTTTTTAATACTTCTAGACAATTGATTTTTAGGAACCAAAATAGTATCACCTTCCACAAAATTCACAGTATTTTTTCCGTAAGTAATTTCTAATTCACCAGAATAAATAAAGGCTATAATATGTTGATGATATACGTTTTCCCAGGTGTATTCTTTATCAATTTTACAGGTCATAAAAACCTTGCCTTTTTCAGTTGTTTCTATTTGTTCCATAATCTCTATAACAAAGATATTAATCTAAACTCACTTTTTTTGAACTTAAGTTACTAATAATTTTTGCAGGACCTTTTGGAAACCAGGTTTTTACTAAAAAATTAGGAACAGAGCCAACTGAAATAAAATTGGCATTAATGGTGATTTTTGTGTTTTGCTCATCAATTTTCTCGAATTCATAAATAAATGTATAGGTAGATAAACGTTCTACATCAGATTCTTTATAATCGTTATTTATGGCATTTGCTGTAAAAAATATTTTATTGTCTTTTTTAGTTTTCTTAAATTTTACAACAACATCGCTATTTGGCATTGGCCAAGGAGCATCAAAAAAATAATATGTAATCCATTCATTATCAGAAATCTTTTCTACCTCTTCGCTCTTAGGTGTATTTTCTAAAAAGTTTTTATGGTTTGATGATTTTGAGAAATAATCAGCCAATTCAGATATTGAAGTATTTACGGTTTGCGTTGCAATATAAAACATATGTGTGCCACCATTTTCTTTTTCAATATCATACTTTACAGTTGTTTTTTCATCTTTAGTTGTTTTTATTGTCCAATTTCTATCTTGAGAAAAAAGATTTAAATTGATGAAAAGTATCCCTAAAACTGCTAATTTTTTAAATGAATTCATATAATTTGTGTTGTAAATTTATAATTTTTTAAAGAAGATAACAGATGTTCAATTTTCTGATATACAGCTGTATACTTCATTAAGTTTTTTTTTTTACAGGTTTTGTGCTATTTATAGCTCGAATTTTTGTTGAGTTGCTTTTTCTGAAACTGTCCATAATTTAGATGCAATTTTGCTATCGTAAACAAAAGATTCTACTTCGCATTCACCTACAGGACCTGTCCAATTATTTCTTCCTGTTGGTCCATAATAGGCTTTTTGTTTTAAGTCTTTTTCTGTAGCACACATTAATTCTGGATAAGCTCCTTTTTCTGCAGATTGTACAATGGGTAAATTAGAAAGAATAGACCACGTAATTCTAGTAATTAAAGGTGCATCTTTTTTAATTAAAGATGTTTTTGATGCTCCTGGATGACAAACATATACCTTAACATCTTTGTTTGCTTTTTTAATTCTGTTTTGCAGTTCGTATGCAAACATAATTTGAGCTAATTTACTGTGGCAATAAGTGTTGTTTGAATGATAGTTTTTATCAAAATTCATATCATTAAACTGAATGGTTTTTAATCCCATTTTATAACCTTCACTACCAACCACTACAATTTTACCTTTTGAAGTTTCAACTTTATTAAAAAGAAGAGAGATCAATAAAAAATGCCCATAATGATTGATGCCTAATTGGCTTTCAAATCCGTCTGAAGTAAATTCTTGTTTTGCCAATTGAGCAACTGCAGCATTGCAAAGTAAAGCATCAATTTTTGGCAGTGTTTTTAAGATTTCTTTAGCCGCATTTCTTACAGAAGAAAGTGATGCTAAATCCATTTTTATAAAGGATACGTTTGCATTTGCACCAAATTCAGATTTAAGTTCGTTGATTGCTGCAATTGATTTTTGCTCATTTCTATTCAACATTACAACTTCAGCACCTTTGCTCAATAATATTTTTGAAGCTTCGAAACCAGCACCTGCATTAGCGCCAGTTATAACAAATGTTTTATCTTTTAAATTTTCGATTCTATCAGGTGTCCAACCTTTTTTACCAAATTGATTACTCATTTTTATTTTATTTAGATTTTATACTTTTTTATTTTGGTACAAAGATCTAAAGGAATTTAAATAAAAAATTTGTTTAAAAGTCTTTTTGTGTTTGTTAAAAAGTTGAGGGTATGTATTTTTTTATTTTTATGATGATTAATGGGCTTACAAATGATTTGCTAGGTTATTTACTAGAAAAGCTGTCAATAGAATTTTACTTGTATTTATTGATTAGTCCAAAATCAAAAGGTGTCCAGAGAGCAGACTTTAATCCACTTTTTTTGAAACCAGTATTTACCCAAGTATTACATGTTTTAAAAGCAGAATAACTTCCTTTAGATTTATAAAAATCGTCTGTTGAAGAATAACCTTTATTTTCAAGAATTATTTTCTTTCTGTTTTTATCAGTCTTAAAGGTGTTAAATAAGTAGTTATTCAGTTTTTTTAATTCAGATTCATTAACTTTTATTGCAACCCAATCAGAATATTTATGTTTGTAACGAGTTATGTGTATTAATGTAGAGCTTTTTAAAAAGACTGCACTAAAAGCATTTTTAAAAGTAAGATCATCCCAAGTTGGTGTGTTTATGTAGAAGTTTTCATCTCCCCAACCAAAAGATAAATATTTTTCATTTTTTTTATATTTTAATCCAGATAATACGAAGCTGTCAACATTTTCAATTGGAAGTATAAGGTCTAAATGAACTCCATTTGTACTTAAATAAATAAGTTTTTCAGAACTTTCATTAGTTACAATTTTATCAACTGTAATAGATGAAAGAATTAAAGAGACCAAAATATAGGTTATATGAATTAGCAAAAAATATAAAAACCATTTTATTATTCTTTTTCCTATTCTCATATACTTTGTACGCTAATTATTCAACAATCAAAGTAAAAGGTATACTATATTTTATATTTACAGGTTCACCTCCTTGAGTTCCAGGTTCAATTTTTGGCATTTCTTTCATTACTTTTATTACTTCCTCTTTAATTCTAGGATGAGGTGCTTTTACTAGAATATTTACAATTTTTCCTTTTGTATTGATTTTAAATGCTATAAATACTCTTTTTCTTCCTTTGCTTAATCCTATTTTTTTGGGTAAATCAATGTCAAATTTCTTTGCAAAATGCATCTGTACACCTCTACTGAAGCATTTTTTGGCACCTTCATAATTAACCGAATTTTCACAACCAGGAAACAAAGGGATTTTTTCTGAACCAATTAAGCTATTTGTTTCTACAAATACTTTATCATCTTTATATTTTAGTATTTGCAGAAAGTATCTTTTTAATGGTTCTTTACTTTTAAAATTTAATTTTTCTACTGGGTATTCATTAAAGATTTCGATAATCTTTTTGTCTAAAAAGTCTGATCTAGAAGTAGTATTAACATTAATAACTTTATTCTTTTTATCTAATTCAAAATATAAATTAACTTGATTTTTAATACTGCTTAAACTAGCAATGTTTATATCAATATTTTTTAATTTATCAATAAAATAAAGTGCTAATTCATTTGTTGAAGAACGTTTAAAAAGTGAATCGTATTTAACTTCTTTGTTTATTAGTTTTGGTGTTTTTCCTTTTTTAAATGTAATTGTAAAACTATGTAAAGGTTCAATCTTTTTATCAGCTTTATAACTAACTGTTTTTACTTTAGGAAAAGAACTTATAATTTTATCAGCCTCTGAAAGAAATTCGAAAGGTACTCTTGTCTTTTTAGTCATTTTTAATTCACCAGATTTAGTTACTGAGAATTGTATGTAAAGATCAGTTTCTTCTTCTGTACTATTATCTAAAATCCTAAAATCTGCTTTTTCGTAAAAAAGTTTTCTTACCTCTAAATTTAGACAAGATTTTATATCTGGATAAAATTTTAAATCTTCACATTGCTCACAAACAGGAGGAGTTTCTACAACTAATTTAGTACTACAATTAAAAATGTTTTTACTACCTTTTTTACTAACAATTTGTAAAGAATATTTATTTCTGGTATCTAAAGAATCTGATTTAAATTTATCTAAAGGAAATTCTTTAAATGCACTTATTACTGCTTTATTAAAATCAGATGAACCAAAAGAAGATACACTTATATTGTATGGTTTTCTTTCATTATTTATAAAAAATGATAATGTGATATTATTTTTTTTTGTTTGAAAACGAGCGTTTCTTAATAGTTTTTTCTTGATTTCATTTTTAAAATACAAAGAAAGTTCATTTTCAGGATTTGGATTTGAGTATTTTTCATAATCAAATTCGCTATTGGTTTGGGAAAAGCCAATAAAAAATGAAAAGATTGTAAAAATTAATAAATAGTTTTTCATAGCTAATTTATTTAGGGTTTTTAATAATTATTCTTCAATACTAACGTGAAATAAAGCATCCCCTTTGTTTACAATTGGGGTTTTATTAATGCAAAATACATAACCATTATGAGGTGCATAAACCCTTTTTTTAAACTCTCCAAAAGGATCTTGTATTACACCTAAAATGTCTTTCTTTTTTACATAGCTTCCGTTTTTAACCATAACTTTAAGCATGCCAGAATGCATAGCACGTAACCATTTCGATTTTTTAACATAAACAGGCGTTTCTCTGACAGTTATTTCTCCTTCAATTAAACCTAAGTGAATCAGTACGTTTTTAGTTCCGTTTACACCTTCGTTAATTACTGTAGGGTCTAATTCTTTGGTTTTTCCGCCTTCGAATAATAAAACAGTTTTGCCCATTTTATGTAAAGTTTCTCTTAAAGATTTTACAATATTATTTGAATACATTATTACTGGCGGATTAAATATTTTAGCCAATTCTAAACCTTTGTCATCATCTTTGTTACAACGAATTTGAGGAACATTATCACGTTGATCTCCACCTGTATGAAAATCGATAACATAATCTACTAAAGGTGCAACTTCTTGAATAAATTGATGGGCAAATTGGCTGGCTAAAGAACCTTTGCTAGAACCAGGGAAAACTCGATTTAAATCTCTACCATCAGGGAATTCTCTTGTCTGAATTAGATATCCAAAAATATTAAAAACGGGCAAGCAGATAATAGTTCCCTTTGTTGGTTTATTTAACTTTTGGTTAATGATTTCTCTTACAATTCCAACTCCATTTATTTCATCTCCATGAATACCTGCCATTAATAAAACAACAGGGCCAGGGTTTTTAGAACGTTCAATAATCAATGGAACTTTAACAGTTGTTCTAGTATGCAATTTAGCAACTTCTAGATCTAAAACTGTACGTTTTCCTTCAGGAATAGTTTCTCCTAAAAGTACAAAAGGGTTATTCTGCATGTATTTCTAAATATCTGATAATTTCTTTCGCAATGTTTTTTCCTGTGGCAACTTCAATTCCTTCTAAACCAGGAGAAGAGTTTACTTCTAAAACTAAAGGTCCTTTAGAAGATTGTAACATATCTACACCAGCAATTCCTAAACCTAAAGCTTTGGTTGCTTTTAGTGCTGTTTTTTCTTCTTCGTCTGTTAATTCAATTACTGTTGCATTACCACCTCTATGTAAATTAGAACGAAATTCGCCTTCTTTACCTTGACGTTTCATGGCACCAATTACTTTACCATCAACCACAAAAGCTCTAATATCTGCACCACCAGCTTCTTTAATAAATTGCTGAGCAATAACTCTTGCACCCAAACCATTAAAAGCCTCTAAAACTGAAGTTGCCGCATTTTTGGTTTCTGCTAAAACAACACCTAAACCTTGTGTGCCTTCTAATAATTTTAAAACTAAAGGTGCTCCACCAACAGAATCTACAACATGCTCTACATCTTTTGTATAGTTTGTAAAAACGGTTTTTGGTAAACCAACTCCAGCTCTCGCTAAAATTTGTAAACTACTTAATTTATCTCTAGATCTGGTTAATGCTTGTGAGGTTACAGAAGTAAAAACCTTCATCATTTCGAATTGACGAATTACAGCAGTACCATAAAAAGTAACAGAAGCTCCAATTCTTGGTATAATTGCATCAATGTCAGTAATATATTCTCCTTTATAATAGATTTTTGGAGATTTTTTTTCAATAACAATGTCACATTTTAAATGGTCAACTACAAAAACCTCATGGTCTCTTTTTTCTGCAGCTTCAACTAATCTTCTTGTTGAGTATAATTTAGGATTTCTAGATAGTATAACTATTCTCATTTGGTGCTTTGTTTTAATTTGAAAGATAGGTTTTTTTTAATAGGATCAATTACAAATTTTTTATTCAAAAATTTTCTTCCCAATAATATAGGGAATTTCATGTCTCTTCGTTCGCTTAATGTTAAGTAAATAGGAAAAGTTGTAGCAAAAATGGTGATTTCTGTCTGAATCATAAACCTTTTTTCTACTATTCCATTAGAGCTTTTTACCATTCTAGAAGAATAATTCTTTGTGGTAAATTCTTTATTGTTGTATAAATCATGATCCGGGTCTAATAATTTAAATCGAATAAAATTGTCATTATCACTCGTAATTTCTTCAATATTTGAACAATGTATTGAAGAAGTATATGCGCCAGAATCAATTTTTATATCAATATCTACTAAGGATAATTTAGGGAAATCAGCTATATCAGATCTACCAATGGTAATTTTCATATATTAATATTAAAGAATGTAAAACTAAGAATTGTAATTTAAAATTTAGAGGTATTAAAAAAATAAATAAGTTTAAATTGAGTTATATTTAATGTGTATTGTAAATAAATTTGATGTTAATTAAATTACATGAAATAATATCTATATTTGGCTCTTAGTAATTTTAAAATATTAAAATGAAAAAAATAGTTCAACTTTTTATGGCAGTTATGCTTATTAGTATTTCTGCATGTAGTACTTCTGATGATGAAACAAGTAATTTAATAGTTACAGGCTCTTTAGATGTAGCTGCTTTGTTAACTTTACAAGATAATGATGCAACAAGTTTGGTTTCTTTAAATGGAGAGGCTGCTGCATCATACACTAGTGAAGTTTTGGTTGGAGAAGAGATTTTTTATACAATTGATACATCTTCTGATGCTGTTGAAGTAGTTATTATTGATTTTTTCTATGTTTCTGGTGATCGTGAGTTTTGGGATAGTGGAGTAGAATCTTCTGTTGATGTAGAGTCTTCTGTAGCTACTTTAAAGGTAATTAATGGTTCTGTAGATGATGAAGCAAAATTTGGTTTTACTTTTGCTTTAAAAACAAATGGAATTATTGATTTGAATACTACTTATATTGTAGATCCAAAAATTAGAGTAAGATCATAATTAAATATTTTATCTTTTTTGAAGTATAAATTTTTTAAAATAAAGTCTAAAAATATCAAAGCCTATTTAATAATAGGTTTTTTTTTATTGTTTGTAAATGTTGTTTTTTCTCAAAATCAAAAAGTAAGTGATAGTTTAAAGATTGTTTTACAAGAAAATGATTTTAATAGCGCTATAAAATTAGAAATAATAGGAAATATAGCTGCTAACGAAACAAATACAGATCAAATTCTTATTTATAGTAAACAGCTAATTGATTTAGCATTAGAAACAAATTCTATTAAATACGTTTATGATGGGTATTTACAAATAGGTAATGCATATAGACTAAAAAGTGATTTAACTACTGCTTTAGAGAATTATTTTAAGGCTTTAAAAATTGCAGAAAATAATAATTTAATTTCTGATCAAGGTACTGTTAGAATTGCTATTGCAGATGTTTACTCTATAGCTGGAGATAACAAAAATGCTGTTCAATATTACAAGCAAAGTATACAGTTACTTAAAAGTAGTTTAATATCTAAAGAGGTTAGTTTTTTAGATTCTATAAACTTAGCTTCTGCTCAATTAAATTTAGGTGATGAATATTACAATCAACAAAAATTAGACTCTGCACTAATCTACTTTAGTGAATCTATGAAGCTATTTAAAGCAACAAATTATGAACTTGGTGAAGCTTATAATTTAGGTAACGTTGGTTTAGTATATGCTAAAAAAGGTAAAAATAAGCAAGCAGAAACAAACCTTAATAAAGCAATAGAGGTATTAGTTTCTAATGAAGATTACTATCCTATTTGTGTGTATTTACACTCAATTTCTGATATTTATATTGAAATGGATGAAACCCAAGTAGCACTACCTTATGCTAAAAGTAGTATTTATTGGGCAAAGAAATATGGTTTAAAAGGGCAAATTAGTAGTGGTTATTTAAAATTATCAACTATTTATGAAAAAGAAAAAGATTTTAAAAAATCTTATGAATATTATAAGAATCACATCATTTATAGAGATAGTGTAAATAATGTAGATATTGCACAGAAAATAGCTAACGAAAAAGCTGAATTTGAAATTGAAAGAAAACAAACAGAATTAGATTTATCTAAAGAACAAAATAAAACGAAAAATATTATTGTTTTTGCCAGTATTATCGCATTAATTTTACTTGGTTTTTTAGCAAATACTTTATATAGAAGAAACAAATATGTAGTAAAAACAGGTAAAATTATTGAGGCAGAAAAAGAACGCTCAGATAAATTGTTAAAGAATATTTTACCTAAAGAAACTGCAGAAGAGTTAAAAGAAAAAGGAAGTGTAAAAGCTAAAAGTTTTGATTCTGTGTCAGTGTTATTTACAGATTTTAAGGGTTTTACAAAATTTTCGGAAGAGTTAAGTCCTGAGGAATTAGTAAAAAGTATCGATTTTTATTTTTCTAAGTTTGATGAAATTATAGAGAAACATAACCTAGAAAAAATAAAAACAATTGGTGATGCTTATATGTGTGCAGGTGGTTTGCCTTTTCCATCTAAAAATCATGCATCTAATATTGTATTGGCTGCTTTAGAAATTGTAGATTTTGTTAAAAAACATGCAAAAGAAACTTTAAAATTAGATATAAGAGTTGGTGTTAACACAGGAGCAGTTGTAGCTGGTGTTGTAGGTAGTAAAAAGTTTGCTTATGATATTTGGGGAGATACTGTAAATGTTGCTAGTAGAATGGAAAGTTCTGGAGCTATAAATAAGGTAAATATTAGTGAGTCTACTTACAATTTACTAAAAGATAACAAAGCTTTTTCGTTTGAATTTAGAGGAGCAATTGAGGCTAAAGGAAAAGGAAAAGTAAATATGTATTTTGTAGAAAAACTTAGTTAAAAGCATTTTTTCTGATAATTTCTAATTCATTAAAACTAAAAATATTATTGCTGTATAAATTGTAAAATTCTTCAGAAAGTGGTGTGTTAAATAAGATTAAATCATCTGTATTTACTGTTATTTTTATACCTTTTTCAAATAGTTTTTTAATAGGATGATTTTTTAAACTAGCAACAGCACCTAGAGCAATATTACTTTGCGGACAAATATTTAATCTGATGTTTCTTTCTAAAATTAAATCCATTGTTTTTTCAGAATTTGCAGCAGTAATTCCATGTTGTATTTCATTAGGATTTAAAAGATTAATAGTTTCTTCTATAGATTTGTAATCAGAAAATTCACCAATATGAGTTTTGGTTTTTAGCTTATTTTTACTGGCAATTTCAAACAGTTCTTTAAAAGAATTTAAATTTTGATTTGCTTCTTGTCCGTAAATATCAATACCATTAAAAACCCCACTTTCTATACAACGATTTCCATAAGAATACACCTTTTTTAAATCTAAGTCTTTGTTGATACCTATATCTGGTTTAAAATCAATTAAAGTTTTGTATTTCTCTTTAATCCTTTTTACTTCTATAATTAATTCATCAATAGAATCATTAAAAAAACGAGCTAAACCAACATCTACACTTGCTTCTAAAAGAGTAATATTGTCTGCAATGCTACTTTCTATAGAAATTTCCATAAAATTAATAACATCCTTTTTGGTAAGCATTATTTGGTTTAAATTTCCGTAGATAAATTTTATCATCCCAGAAAGTCCATCATAATTATTAGGGAAAATAATCTTACTATTTGGGTATTTTTCTTTTATTATACTTTGTAAGCCACCTAAATGAAAATGAGTGTGAACATCTGCTTTAGGTGTTTTTAAAAAGTCTTTTTTAGAAAGATTCATGAGTGTAAATATGGAAAATAAGTTAAAAGTATATCAGACTTTTTATTTTAGTATTATCCAAAAAAACAACCATGTTCATCTTTTTTAATTATTTGGATGCATTCTCCTACATGTGTAGATTCAGGAAAAGGTTGATATGTATGCCATTTTCCATTGCCTCTCATCCAATATAAAAACCATTTCTTTTTAGATTTATAATACCTGATTTTAGCAAATTAAATTTGTTCTTTCTTCTGTGGATTATCCCATTCAGGTCTTATTTCAAAAAGAAAGACAACTTTACCATCATAAGAATATCCAACATCTACTTGAGCACGAATTTCAGGGTTTTCTGGACGTAAAGATTCTACATAATTTTTAATGGTAGCCTCATTTATATCAATGGTTTTATTTGTCATTTTGTTTTAAAAATATAGATTATTTAAAGAAAAAATTACATCTGAGCAATTGCAGCTTCTGCACATCGTTCACCATCCATAGCTGCAGAAACAATACCTCCTGCATAACCACCACCTTCTCCACAAGGAAATAAACCTTCTATTTCTGTATGCTCCAAATTCTCTTTTCTGGGGATGTTTACTGGAGATGAAGTTCTAGATTCTACACCAATAATATTTGCTTCGTTTGTGTGATAACCATGCATTTTTTGCCCAAAAGCAGCAAATCCTTTTCTTAATCTACCACCAATAATTTTTGGTAATAAAGAATGTAAAGGAGCCGATTTTAACCCTGGTTGATAAGAACAATCATTTAAATCTGTAGATAGTTTTCCATCAACAAAATCGCCCAATCTTTGTGCAGGTGCAGTTTGAGATCTTCCACCAGCAAAAAAGGCAATTTTTTCTAAATCTTTTTGAAACTCCAATCCTTTTAAAGCGCCAAATTTTTCATATTTTTTAAAATCTCTATCAATGTCTAGTTCAACAACAATTCCAGAATTTGCAAATTTGTTATTTCTTTTGCTTGGAGACATTCCGTTTACAACAACTTCTCCATTTGCAGTAGCAGCTGGAACTATAAATCCTCCTGGGCACATGCAAAAAGAATACACACCTCTGTTATTAACTTGGTGCACTAAACTGTAAGCTGCAGCAGGTAACAATTCATCTCTAGATCCTGTGCAACTATATTGAATTTGATCTATAATTTCTTGTGGATGTTCTACACGAACTCCCATTGCAAAAGATTTTGCTTTTAAGGCAATTTCTTTTTTATGTAATAATTCATAAATATCTCTGGCAGAATGACCTGTTGCTAAAATAACAGAATTTACTGCCATTTCATTTCCGTTTTGTAATTGAATGGCTTGTAGTTTATTGTTTTTTACAACAAAATCTGTAACTCTAGTTTCAAAATGAACTTCTCCACCAAATTTTATAATATTCTCACGAATATTTTGGATGATTTTAGGTAGTTTATTAGTGCCAATATGTGGGTGTGCATCAACCAAGATTTGATCTGTTGCTCCGTGAAAAACTAAGTTTTCAAAAATACGTCTTACATCACCACGTTTTAAACTTCTTGTATATAGTTTTCCATCAGAATAAGTACCTGCACCACCTTCACCAAAACAATAGTTAGAGTCTTCATTTACAAAATGTTCTTGATTAATGGCTCTTAAATCTCGCCTTCTATCTTGTACGTTTTTACCACGTTCTAAAACAATTGGTTTGTAGCCTAATTCTATACAACGTAAAGCAGCGTACATACCTGCAGGACCAAAACCTACAATATGTATTTCTTTTGCATTAGAAACATCTTTATATTCAAATAAATAATCAGATTTTTCAGGTGTATTTTCGTTAATGTAAACTGCAATTTTATAATTAAAAATGATGTCTTTTTTACGAGCATCAATAGATTTACGTAGAACTTTAATAGCAGTTATTTCAGATTTATCAATAGAAAGTTGTTTAGATGCTTTGTATTTAAGAATGTTATCTTTTCGTTCTTCTATTAAATTTACACGTAACTGTATTTCTTTTATCATTTAAAAACTAAAATTATAGTACTTCTAATTTATCTAATATTAATTTATATTCTACCAAACTTTCTTTACAAACAGGTATAATATTATTTAATTTTTCTTTTATAACTTCTGGACTTTCTTGATCTTTAGCTAGTAATTCTAAGTTAGCAACTTCTTCTAAGCAGCTTATGCCCATTAAACCAAAAGAGGACTTTAGGAAATGGCAAATGCTTCTTACATCTTCATAATTTACATCTAAAAGACTTGCTTCTAAAGTTTCTATTCTTGGTGTTGTGTCTGATAAATAAACACCAATTAATTGTATGAGCATGTCTTTATCGTTCGCAAAAAAGCTTTTAATAGAAGATAAGTCAACCACATTACTAGTTAAAATCTTTTCAATTTCCATAATTATTCTTATTTTAGGGGATTAGTGTAAGATTTTGTAAAGATAAATAAAATTGATAAGAATTGTTTTATTTGTTTTTGTTAGATTTGTTAAGCAAGAATTAATAGTATTAATTTTTTAAACATCCCCCATGTTATGACCAAAAAAAAGAAAATTGTTTTAGCTGAAGATAATTCTGTTTTATCTCTCCTTTTAAAATTCCGTTTAGAAAAAGACGGCCATCACCTTTTGATTGCCAAAAACGGTAAAGAAGCTATTGAGTTAATTGAAAATGATGATCCTGATATTATTTTAACAGATGTTATGATGGATTATTTTAGTGGCTTAGAAATAATAAGTCATGTAAGAAATCAATTAAAAAGTAAAGTACCAATTTTAGTATTTTCTTCTTCTGGGCAAGAAGAAATGGTTTTAAAAGCTTTTAATTTAGGGGCTAATGATTTTATGAGTAAACCACTAAGCCCTAATGAATTGTCTATTAGAGTAAGAAGAATGTTACTTTAATTAATAACTAGTAATTTAAAAATATTATGGTAATCCCACTTATTGAAAGTGTAATTTGGGCTATAGTTGTAATGCTGGTTGTTATAATTGTAATTCTTATTGTTTATCTTAAAATATTTAGAAAAAATATTAGAATTATAGATAAAAAAGAAAAGAATTATAGAGTAACTGTAGAAGAAAATTTAATACAATTTTTATACTCAGAACAAGACAGTATTTTTTTAAGTGACACTCAGAAAAAAATTATAAAAAAATTTAAAAAAGGAGCTAACAGCAGAAGAAAAAGAAAAATTATTGGAGATACTTTCTTTATTTTAAGTCAAGAAATTTCTGGTAATATGATTTTAACCATGCACAAATTGTATGAAGAAATAGGTTTATTAAAATATACAATAAAAAAATTAAGAAGCGAAAAGTGGAATATAATTGCTATTGGTATAAGAGATTCTAGACGTTTTAAAATTGAGAAATTTAAAGATATTATTATTGATTTTATCAACCATCCTAAAGAAGAAGTTAGAAGGGAAGCACATTTATATTTCTTAGAATTGTTTGGTTATGATGGTTTAACTTTTTTAGATGATTTAAAAGTACCACTTTCTGAATGGGATCAAATTCAATTATTAGGAGAAATCCAAAAAATCGAAAATCATTTAATTATTGATGTTTCAAAATGGTTAATTTCTGATAATGATTTTGTTATCATATTTATATTAAATGTTGTAAAAATGTTTAATAGATTAGAAACTAAAGAAATTTTGCTAAGTCTATTACATCATGGTAATATAGAAGTGCGTTTAAAAGCAATAGAAACTTTAATTCATTTTGAAGTTGCAGAGTCTAAATATATTTTAAAAAGTAAGTTTAAAGAATTAACCTTATCAGAAAAAAAGGCAACGTTTAAACTGTTAAATAAAGTTGCAACTACAGAAGATGTTCCTTTTATATTGAGTAATGTTAAAAATGAAAATTTTGAAATAAAGCACGCAGCATTATTAATCTTAAAAAGGATAGATGTGGTTGCTTACAATAAATTAGAAAAAGTATCTGAAGAAGATGAAGATTACACTAAAATTGTTAATTTTTTAGATGTTAGCTATGGATTTTGATCAAATTTTAAGGTCTATTTTACTTACGTTTCACTATTTCTTTTTAGTGTTTACAATTCTTATTGTTGGTGGTTATATTATTTTGGCTGTTTTTTCATCAAAAGAAACTGTAGATTATTTAAAGAAAAATAGTTTTATACACTACAAAGATTTAATAAAATCGCCATTAGCACCTACAATATCTATTATAGCACCAGCTTACAATGAGAGTTTAAATATTGTAGAAAATGTAAGGTCTTTATTATCTACACACTATGTAAATTACGATGTTATTATTGTAAATGATGGTAGTAAAGACGATAGTCTAGAGAAACTAATAAAAGCATACGACTTAGAAAAGGTGGAGTATTTAATCAATAAAAAAGTGCCTACCCAAGATTTAAGAGAAGGTGTTTTTAAATCTAAAAACCCTGCATTCGATAAGTTAATTGTTGTTGATAAACAAAATGGAGGAAAAGCAGATGCATTAAATTGCGGAATTAACATTAGCGAAAGTAAATATTTAGCTTGTATAGATGTAGATTGTTTATTGTTAGAAGATTCTTTACAAAGAATGGTTAAGCCTTTTCTAGAACATACAGATAGAAAAGTAATTGCTTCTGGTGGTGTTATTAGAATTGCAAATTCTTGTAAAATTGAAGACGGAAAATTAGTAGATATTAATTTTCCTGATAAATGGATAGAAAGAGTACAAATTCTAGAGTATTTAAGAGCTTTTTTATTAGGAAGAATGGCTTGGGCAAGACTAAATGGTTTACTTGTTATTTCTGGTGCTTTTGGTTTGTTTGATCGAGAAATTGCAATTGAAGTTGGGGGGTATGATACCAAAACTGTTGGTGAAGACATGGAGATTATTGTAAGAATGAGAGCTTACATGGAAGAGCGTAAATTAAAATATAAAGTAGCTTATATCCCAGATCCTCTGTGTTGGACAGAAGCACCTGATGATAGAAAAATTTTAATATCGCAAAGAAATAGATGGACAAGAGGTACCATAGAAACTCTAAAAATGCATAAATATTTAGCCTTAAATTATAAATACAAATTACTTGGGTTATTAAGTGTACCTTATTGGTTTGTATTCGAAAGAATGGCACCTATTGTAGAAGTTACAGGTATACTTTACTTTTTGTTTTTAGTATGCTATCAACCTTTAAGATGGAGTTTTGTTGTTGGCCTTTTTTTATTAGCTTATTTGTTTTCGTTACTTTTTTCTTTTGTAGCAATTTTTACAGAAGAATTTACATATCATCAATACAAAAAGAAAGGTGTTGGTTTAAAATTAGTACTTACCATTATTCTAGAGCCATTTATATTGCATCCATTAGTTCTTTATGCTGCAATGAGAGGTAACTATGATTATTATTTTAATAAGAAAAAGAAATGGGGAGTTATGGTACGAAAAGGACTATCTAAATCTTAATTAACATTTTAATCTCCCCCATAAAAAATGATAACAAAAAAACTAAATAAAAAAAACAGAAAGTACATAATAACTTGTTTCTCATTGTTGCTAACCTTTTGGTTAATAAGTTTATTTGAGTATACATCTATATTTTTTAGTGGTAAAGAAACTCCAGGGATTTTTAACTTTTTAGTTTTTAAGTTCTTTAATCATTTTTATACAGTAATTTTTATTTACTTAATATTTTTACCATTTTACTATCTTTTTTCTAGAAAAAAAACAAGAAAAGGGCTACTTATTATACGAATTTTATTTGTGTTAATTATTTTTATAGAACTAGCTTTAACAAAATATAGTCTTACAACACTTTTAAATTTAGGTGCAGATTTATTGGGTTATTCTTTAGATGATATTTATTTAACAGTAAGCTCTTCAGGGAGTTCTTCTATTTTATTTTTTATAACTTTTTTAATTTTTCCTGCAGTTTTTCTATCGAGTTGTTTCTTTTTAAGAAAAGCAGAATTTTTTAAATATTGCAGTAGAATTTTTTTAACAGCAGCCTTAATTGTTTTAATATTAAAGTTTGTTTTACCAGGTTTCTCTAACTCAATTTATCAGAATAAAATATACTTTTTTGTTGTTGATGTTTTAAAATATCAAAAAGGAAAAATAGATGTAAAATCTATTAAATTAGAAGGTAATAAAGAGTACCCTTTTTTAAAACCATCAGAAAAAATAGCAGATGTATTAAGTCCTTTTTTTAATGTTTCTGCAGAAAAACCAAATATAGTAATAATTCAAGTAGAAGGTTTAGGGGCAGAGTTTGTAGGTGATAGTTATTACAGTGGTTTTACTCCTTATTTAAATAGCTTAATTTCAGAATCGCTTTATTGGCCTAACTTTTTAAGTAACGCTGGTAGAACTTTTGGTGCTTTGCCATCTTTAATGGCATCTTTACCTTTTGGTGAAAAAGGTTTTTTAGAAATTGAAGAAATACCTACACATTTATCATTGTTTAGTGTTTTAAAACAAAATGATTATTCAACTTCATTTTTTGCAGGAGATCAATCTAGTTTTGATAAAAAGATTAATTTTTTAGAACATAATGGAGTAGAAAATATAATAGATGAAAATAAGTATGATGAAACTTACCCTAAATCTGTAAATTCTAGTAATGGTTTTTCTTGGGGATATTCAGATTATGAAATATTTAAAAAAACGTTGTCTGTTTTAGATGATATACCAAGCCCAAGGTTAGATTTAATAGCAACACAATCCATTCACGATCCATTTACTTTTCCTGTAAAACAGAAATATTTATTAAAAATTGATAGTATTCTTAAAACAAACAAATCTCTTAAAGCAACAAAAAAACAAATACGAAGTAATAAAGATATTTTTGCAAGCATATTATACTCAGATGCAAGTGTAAAAATGTTTATAGAATCTTATAAAAAAAGACCAGATTTTAAGAATACCATTTTTATAATTACAGGTGATCACAGATTAATACCAATTGCTCAAAAAGATAAATTATGCAGATTTAATGTCCCTTTTTTTATCTACAGTCCTTTATTAAAAAAACCGACAACAATGAAAGCAGTAAACTCTCATTACGATTTAGCACCAAGTTTACTTTCTTTTTTATCTAATAGTTACGATTTAGATTTGCCAAAAGAAACAGCTTGGCTTGGTGATGGTATAGATACTTCAAAAACATTTAGAAACATTCATAAAATACCTTTAATGCGTTATAAAGGTAGTTTAAGTGATTATGTTTATAAAGATTATCTCTTATCAGATGGTAAGTTATATAAAATAAAAGAAGATTTCAACATTTATCAAATAGATGATAAAACTGTTTTAAATGATGCAACAAAATCATTTAATGAGTTTAAAAATTTAAATGCTTATGTAACTAAAAATAATAAAATATATCCAGAAAATGAGAATACTAAAATAAAAGGTATTTATATTTTTACACCAGAAGAACTAACAAAAATAGAAGAATTAACAAATGGTTTAACTGTAGATGAAATGTTTATGGCTGCAAGACAAAAGGCTTTTAATAATGAAAGAGAAACAGCGAGACTAATTTGTAATTATATCTTAAAAAAAGTACCAAATTATGTAGATGTTAGAATTTTAAAAGGTAGAACTCTAGCTTGGGATGGCCAATATGAAGCTTCTGAAAAAGAATTATTAAATGCTTTAAAAAGATCTCCTTATTATGATGATATTTATTTGGCACTTTTAGATATGTATTGGTGGTCTTCTCAAAACGAAAAATCTATAGTAATTGTAGATAAAGCCATTAAAAATAAAATTAAAAATGATGATGTGGCTTTTAAAATGGCAAGAGCTTATGCAACTATGAAAAATACTGATAAAGCAACAACAATTATAGACAGTATTCTAAAAAAGCAGCCAAAAAATAAAGTTTATTTAAAATTAAAAAAATCATTATAATGATAAAAAAAGAGAAAATTAAAATTTTATTCTTAATGATAATGTTGTTTTGTGCGAATCAATTATCTGCACAAAAAAAAATATTTAGTGGTAACCCAGACACTGCTTTTAAAGTAGCTAGAGATTTAGCTTTTAATGGTAAACGTGCTCAAGCACAAGATTCTTTGCGATTTATTTTAACCAAACATCCTAATTATTTAGATGTTAGATCTTTATTGGCAAGTACCTATTCTTGGGATGGTAAATACGCAAAAGCAAAAAAAGAGTTTGAGTATATTTTAAACAAAGATAAAGAACGAAAAAATGATTGGATAGCTTATATTAAAAATGAACAGTATTCAGAAAAGTATTTTAGTTCTTTAAAAATAATAGAAAATGCTCTTAAACTTTTTCCTGATGATGCAGATTTAATGCAGTTAAAAGCAAGATCAGAGTTTAATAGAAATAATAAAGAGGAAGCCTATAGAATTATAGAAAGTGCTGTAGAAATTCATCCAAATAATGCTGAATTATTAGAGTATAAAAAATCTTTAGAAGCAGAATTAAGGTTTAATACAATTAGTGTTAGCTTGTCTACAGATTTTTACGATGCTAATAAAGACAATGGAAGAGCTAATATGTATTATTCTTCTTTGTCATATTCAAGACAAACAAAATACGGAAGTGTTATAGCTCGTTTTAATTATGCAAACCGTTTTGAAACCGATAATTATCAATTTGAGGTTGATATGTATCCAAGAATTATAAATGGTTTGTATGCTTATGTTAATGCAGGTTATTCTAGCAGTCCTTTAAATCCTGCACAACGTTATGGGTTTGAATTATATAAATCTTTACCTAAAAGTTTAGAAGCTTCTTTAGGTTTTAGATGGTTAAAATTCTCTACAGAAACTACGATTTATACAGGTTCTTTAGGTTGGTATACAGGAAATAGTTATTTAGGTTTAAGAGGTTATGTAACTCCTGGAGATCCAGGTACAAGTACTTCTGGAAGAATAATTTATAGAAAATTTAGAAAAGACGCAGATAATTATTTTAATCTAGAAATTGGTTTTGGAGCTTCACCAGCTTTAGATCGTTTTGCGCCAGGTTTTACTGGAGATGAAATTTTTAATTTAGATTCGCAAGCCTTAGTTTTGGGTTATTTCTTTTCTACTAAAAACAAGAAAAATCTATTAGGCTTTACTGCAAGTATGTTTAGAGAAGAAAAACCTTTTGCTAAAGGAGAATTCTTTGTGTATCCTTCTTTTGGGGCATCATATTCAATAAGATTTAAGTAAAGTATATAAACGCAAATTTCGCTAACTTCAAATAAATTAATACAGAAATTAGCGAAATTTGAAACTGTTTATTATTTAATCAAAATAAGAAAAAGTATCTCCGTCTTTAATGTTTAAAAGCGATTCGTAAATCATTTTAATTACATTTTCAACATCATCTCTGTGTACCATTTCTACTGTGGTGTGCATGTATCTTAAAGGTAAAGAAATTAAAGCAGAAGCAACACCACCATTGCTGTATGCAAATGCATCTGTATCTGTACCAGTTGCTCTAGATAATGCAGAACGTTGAAAAGGAATATCTTTAGCTTCTGCAGTATCAATAATTAAATCGCGTAATTTTTGTTGTACAGCTGGTGCATAAGCTATGACTGGTCCTTTACCCAATTCCATTAAACCTGCTTTTTTAGGCTCAATCATTGGTGTAGTAGTATCATGAGTAACATCAGTAACAATAGCAACATTTGGTTTAATAGTTTGTGTAATCATTTCTGCTCCACGTAAACCAATTTCTTCTTGTACAGAATTGGTTACATATAAACCAAAAGGTAATTCTTTACCATTTTCTTTTAATAAACGAGCTACTTCAGCAATCATAAAACCACCCATTCTATTATCTAAAGCTCTACAAACAAACTTATCTCCATTTAAAATATGGAATTCATCTGGGTAAGTAATTACACAACCTACGTGAATACCTAAAGCTAAAACTTCTTCTTTGGTAGCACAACCAGTATCAATAGTAATATTATCTGGTTTTGGAGCTTGTTCATTGCTTTTATCTCTAGTATGTATGGCTGGCCAACCAAAAACACCTTTTACAATTCCGTTTTTTGTATGAATATTTACAATTTTACTTGGCGCAATTTGATGATCTGAACCTCCATTTCTAATCACATAAATTAATCCATTATCAGAAATGTAATTTACATACCAAGAAATTTCATCTGCATGCCCTTCTATAACAACTTTGTATTTTGCATCAGGATTTATAACACCAACTGCAGATCCATAAGTGTCTGTAATAAAAGTATCTACATAAGGTTTTAAATAATCCATCCAAATTTTCTGGCCTTCCCACTCATAACCAGTTGGAGCTGCATTATTTAAGTATTTTTCTAAAAACTCTAATGATTTTTCGTTTAAAATTGATTTTTCTGACATAATATCTTTTCTGTTTTGTGTAAAAATAAAACGAATTTTTATGAATATCATTTAAAAAAGGATAAAAAAACGGATCAAAAGTCCTTATTTTTACATTTGTCACAAATCAGAAAACATAATAAAACCAACAAAAATGAAGCTAGTAATTGAAAATTTAACCAAAACCTATAAAAACGGAGTAAAGGCAATTGATAATTTAAGTATAGAAATTGGTACAGGAATGTTTGGTTTGTTAGGTCCAAATGGTGCTGGTAAATCTTCTTTAATGAGAACAATTGCAACTTTACAGAGTCCAGATTCTGGTTCTATAACTTTTGGTGATATTAATGTTTTAGATGATAATATGTCTTTGAGAAAAGTATTGGGATATTTGCCTCAATCTTTTGGAGTTTATCCTAAAATGTCTGCACAAGAATTGTTAGAATATTTTGCAACCTTAAAAGGGATTTCTAAAAAATCAGATCAACAAAAACTGATTAAAGAAGTTTTAGAAATTACTAATTTATATGAAGTAAGACATAAATATGTGGCAGGTTATTCTGGAGGAATGAAACAGCGTTTTGGAATTGCACAATTGCTTTTAAATAACCCTAAATTAATTATTGTTGATGAACCAACTGCTGGATTAGATCCTGCAGAAAGACATCGTTTTTTAAATGTTTTAAGAGAAGTGGGGACAAATTGTACGGTTATTTTTTCGACTCATATTGTAGAAGATGTTAAGGAATTGTGCAATGAAATGGCCATTTTAAATGGAGGAAAAATCTTAAAGCACACAACTCCACAAGAAGCTACTAAAGAAATTGAAGGTAAAATCTGGAAAAAAATAATCAACAGAGATGATTTAGAAGAAAATGAAAAAATGTTCAATATTTTATCATCTAATTACAATCAAGATAATACCTTAAACATAAGAGTATTTTCTCCAGAAAAACCTAGTGAAGATTTTGTAGAGGTTACACCGCAATTAGATGATGTGTATTTTATTGCTTTAAAACAAGATGAACCAGTTTTAATTTAAATAATGATTGTTGGATTGTTGGATCTATAGATATTTAGAATCCAAAAATCCAATCCTCTAACTTTCTAAAAATCTTACTGTCAAATCATCTAACAATCTAAAATTATGTTTTCTACAATATTCAAACAAGAATTAAATTATTGGTTTAAAAGACCTGTGTTTTATATATATCTAACAATTTTTGTAATGATTGCTTTTTTAATTTCTGCAAGTTCTGCAGGAATTTGGGATAATATTACAGGTACAGTTGGCTCATCAAGAATTGTAAATTCGCCCATAAACATTATTGGTAATTTTAGTCTTTTTACCACTTTTATGTACTTTTTATTCCCTTCTATAATTGGGGTTTCTATTTACAGAGATTTTAAAAGTGAAATGCATACCATTTTGTTTTCATACCCTTTTACAAAGGCAAATTATTTATTTGCAAAATTTTTAAGTGGTATTGTAGTAGTTTCAATTATTCTTTTTGCAATAGCTTTAGGTATGATGATTGGTTTTCGTTTTCCTGGAACCAATTCAGATATTGTTGACGATTTAAATTTAACAAGTTATTTAAACGC
Source organism: Polaribacter sp. Asnod6-C07 (assembly GCF_045063625.1). Classification (NCBI taxonomy): domain Bacteria; kingdom Pseudomonadati; phylum Bacteroidota; class Flavobacteriia; order Flavobacteriales; family Flavobacteriaceae; genus Polaribacter; species Polaribacter sp. Asnod6-C07. The sequence continues at coordinate 2,492,468 of NZ_JBEFOF010000005.1, forward strand.
TTATTTGGTGTATATTTTACCTAATATGTTGTTTTTTGGAGCAGTAGTTTTTGCTGTGGTTACTTTTTCTAGAAGTGTGGGTGCAGGTTTTATTACTGTAATTATTTTAATGTTTTTTCAAGGTGCAATGGGTGCAATTTTTTCTGAACCAGAGCAAGAAGAACTTTTAGCTTTATTAGATCCTTTTGGGTTTTCCGCTTTAAATAAATACACAAAATATTGGACAATGTCCGAGCAAAATGAACTGCAAGTCCCTTTCGAAAAGTTTATAATTTACAACAGATTGTTATGGTTATTCATTTCTTCTTTAGTTTTTGGCTTGGTATTTAAGTATTTTAAATTTAGTCAAAATGCAATTACAATATCATTTAGAAAAGTAAAAGCTGAACGCGTTATAAAAAGAAATTTTAGCGGAATTACAAGAATAAATTTGCCTAAAGTAACTTACAATTATTCCTTTTTGCAGAATTTAAAAACAATGTGGAGGTTGTCTAATATCGACTTTAAATACATTTTTAAAAGTTTGCCTTTTATATGTATTTTAATAGTTGGTGTTATTATTTTAGTAGCTACATTATTTGTTTCTAGCGAAATTTTTGGAACAGATACATTGCCTGTAACTTGGCAAATGTTGGCAGGTGGTAACATCTTTACCTTTTTTGTACTAAATGTATGTACCTTTTTATATGCAGGTATGTTAGTGCAAAGAGCAAACACTGCAAAAATAAATCATTTGGTAGATAGTACACCTGTGCCAAATTGGACATTGCTTTTTTCTAAGTTAATTGCGCTTTTAAAAATGCAACTTGTGTTGTTGGCAGTAATTATGGTTGCTGGTATATTATTTCAGGTTTATAGAGGTTATTATAATTTTGAAATCGGGTTGTATCTGCAAGAATTATTTGGTTTAAAATTCTTGAATTATTTAGTTTGGGCTTTGTTATCTATTTTTATTCAGACATTGGTTAAAAATCAATATTTAGGCTTTTTTATTGTGTTGATTATTGCTGTAGGAACTCCGCTTTTATCATTTATAGGTATTGAATTAGATGTTTTTAAATACAACCAAGGTCCAGGTTTTAGTTATTCTGATATGAATGGTTATGGCTCAAGTTTATCAAGATATTTATGGTATAAATTTTATTGGATTTTAGGAGGATCTGTGCTTGTTATTTTAAGTATTGTAATGTGGGTAAGAGGAATACCAAGTTCGTTTTCAGAAAGAATTTACTTTGCAAAAGAACGCTTTAAGTTGCCATTAAAAATTGCGTTAGGTGTAATTTTAATATCCTTTTTTACTTTAGGATTTTCTATTTTTCAAGAAACAAAATCAGACAACGAAAATTCATCAACCAAACAAGCAGAATTAGATGCTGTTGAATGGGAAAAAATGTATAAAAAATACGAAGATTATAAACAGCCTAGAATTGTTGCTGTTAAAGCAGATGTAGATATTTATCCGAAGAAAAGAACGTATAAAGCCAAAGCTGTTTTTACAATGGTAAACAAAACAGATAAATCTATTGATAGTATTTTATTGAATCATAATTCTTTAGAAAACACTTTTGAGTTTAATAAGCCAAACAATTTAGTTTTAGAAGACACTGTTTTTAATTTTGATATTTATCAGTTGGATAAAAAATTAAACCCTGGTGATTCTTTACAATTAACAGTCAATGTAAAAAGTGCAGAAAACACAATGTTTCAGCGTAATTCGCCTATAAGAGAAAACGGAACATTTATAAATAATAAATCAATTTTTCCTTCCTTAGGATATTCTTCACAAGGAGAATTAAGAGACAATAAAACACGTAAAAAGTACGATTTACCACCAAATAATTTACAAGTACATCCTTTAGATTCAAGTGCTTTAGGAGATACTTATATTTCAAAAGATTCTGATTGGATCGATTTTGAAGCCACAGTTTCTACTTCTAAAGATCAAATTGCGATTGCTCCTGGATATTTGCAAAGAGAATGGCTAGAAGATGATCGTAAATATTATCATTATAAAATGGATAGTAAAATCTTGAACTTTTATGCTTTTAATTCAGCTAGATATGAAGTGAAAAAGGAAATGTATAAAGGCATTAGTTTAGAAATTTATTATCACAAACCACACACATATAATCTAGTTAGAATGATGAAAGGTTTAAAAGCATCTATAGATTATAATGAAAAATATTTTAGTCCTTATCAACATAAACAAGCCAGAATTGTCGAATTTCCTAGAACAGCAGGTACTTTTGCGCAATCTTTTGCAAATACAATCCCGTTTTCTGAAGGCTTTGGATTTATTGCTGATGTAGATGATGAAAACGAAAATGGTGTAGATTATCCTTTTGCAGTAACTGTTCACGAAGTTGCACATCAATGGTGGGCACATCAAGTAATTGGTGCAGATGTTTTGGGTGCTACAATGTTATCAGAAAGTCTGTCTGAATATGTTTCTTTAAAAGTTTTAGAACACGAAAATGGAAAAACCAAAATGCGTACTTTTTTAAAGGAAGCTTTAGATGGTTATTTAATGCAAAGAACTTTCGAAACCAAAAGAGAAAAACCTTTAATGTATAATGATGGACAAGGTTATATCCATTACCAAAAAGGATCAATGGTTTTTTATGCTTTAAGCGATTATATAGGTGAGTCAACATTGAATGGAGCTTTAAAAAAATACGTTGAAAAAGTTCAATTTCAAGAGCCTCCTTATACAACATCTATAGAAATGTTAGATTATATTAAAGAGGCTACTCCAGATTCTTTACAATATGTAATTAAAGATATGTTCGAAACAATTACGTTATATAAAAATCGAATTTTAGAGGTTACATCTACAGAATTAGAAAACGGTAAATATCAAGTAGATATTGAGTTTGAAGTTGTAAAATATAGAAATGATGAAAAAGGGAAAAAGTTCTATGGAGAAAATGTAGGAGATACCTTAACTTTTACTCCAAAAGATAAAAAGAAGCCAATTTTATCAGTAAAACTAGAAGATTATATTGATATTGGAATTTTTGGCGAAAAAGAAATTGATGGTGTAAATAAAGAAGTAGAACTATATTTACAGAAACATAAAATAACGCAAATCAATAATAAAATTTCAATTATTGTTGATAAAAAACCAGTTGAAATAGGTGTAGATCCTTACAATAAATTAATTGATACACAGTCTACAGACAACAGACAGAAGTTGTAGTTTTTAAGTTTTAAAGATTAAATTTGATTAAGATAAATTCTGAAATTGAAATATATATTTAAAATAGTATTTAGATTTATCCTTTTTTGCTTTTTAACAGCAATTACTCAAATAGGAGGAATTGTTTATTTATTAAGCTTATTTTTTTCTAAAAAATGGAACAGAGATTTTAAGTTTAAAACTCTAATTGTATTTGTCGTTTTTTACTTTTTTAGCACTTTTTTAATTGTTCCGTTTTTGGCTCCATTTTTTGGTCGTGAAAAGGTAAAGCATTCAGAAAGTATTAAGCCAACAAGTTATTTTACTGATTTATTAAACCGAAATTATGTAAATCCTAAATTGAATCAGCTTTTAAAAAACACAGAAAACGAGTTAAAAGGTACAAATATTAAGATTCATTATTTAGATGCAAATTTTCCTTTTATAAATAAATTCCCTTTGTTGCCACATTTAAGTCATAATGATGGGAATAAAATAGATTTAAGTCTTATTTACGAAACAAAAGAAGGGTTAATTTCAAGTAAACAAAAATCTATGAGTGGTTATGGAGTTTTTGAAAATCCAAAATCAAGCGAGTACAATCAAGTTGATAAATGTCTTTCAATTGGTTATTTTCAATATGATTTTCCAAAATATTTAACATTGGGTACAGTCAATGAAGATCTAGTTTTCTCTAAAAATGGGACAAAAAAACTTATTGAAAAACTTTTAAAAAATCGAAGTTTAGAAAAAATGTTTATTGAACCTCATTTAAAAGACAGAATGAATTTAAAGGATAAAAAAATTAGATATCATGGATGTAGAGCTGTCAGACACGATGATCACATTCATATTCAAATTAAATAATTATAAATCATAAAAGTAAATATTCTTCTTTTGTAATAACTTACTTTAATATTTTGATTTTTATAAAATTGTTTTAATTCTTTTAAGATTATTTATTTAAAATATTCAAATTCTTAAATAAAAAATAGAAATGATAAGTTTGTTGCTTTTTTTATCAAAAGAAAATAAATAGTATTTTTACAAAAGCTTAATCCCATATTCATATTATAAATTGAAAAAATCTTTTATTCAAAAACGGTTCAATAAATTATTGAAAGAAAAAGAAGAAAATAGAGTGGTCTGTAATGAAGAGGTTTATACAGTTGGTGTAATTGCTTCTGATGAGGTTACAAAATGGTTGAAAATTCAAGATGATATAGAACGAATTTTAGATTTAGGTAATGTAAGAACTTATAATTTTAGACCCTTCACTAGAAAAAATGTTCCTTCATTTAAATTTTTTACAGAAAAAGATTTTAATTGGAAAGGAGAAGTAAAAAACAAAACTTTTAAATCTTTTATAGAAGAACCACACGATTTGTTAATTGGGTATTTTAATAAAAATAATCTGTATTTAGAAAATGCAGTTTTACGTTCTAATGCAAAATTTAAAGTTGGTTTTGCAAACGTAAATCCGAGTTTATATGATATGGAAATTGCAGAAATACCAACTAAAGTAGACAGTTTTTTATCAGAATTAAAAAAATATTTAATAGTGTTAAATAAGCTCAAAAATTAAACTACAAATTAAAACTTGTGTTATCTTTATTAGAAACACTTTTTTTCATTACAAATTCAATTTGAAAATTGTAATTTTACCGCTTTAAAAATTAAAGAATGCAAAAATTTATTGGTACAGGTGTTGCTTTAGTCACGCCATTTAATAATGACTTATCTGTAGATGTAGAAGCACTAATAAACTTAGTGAATTTTAATATCGAAAACGGCACTAATTATTTAGTAATTAATGGTACAACAGCAGAAAGTGCAACAATTACCAAAGAAGAAAAACAACTTATAATAGATGTTATAATAAAAGCAAATAATAAGCGTGTGCCTTTAGTTTTAGGTGTAGGTGGTAACAATACTTTAGAGGTTGTTAAAGAGTTGAAAACTAGAGATTTTACTGGTATAGATGGTATTTTATCAGTAGCACCTTACTATAGTAAACCAACTCAAGAAGGTTTTTATCAGCATTATAAAGCGCTTTCAGAAGCTACAGAATTACCAATAATTTTATACAATGTACCAGGTAGAACAGCTAAAAACATGGAGCCAGCAACAACTTTACGTTTGGCAAAAGACTTTAGTAATATTGTAGCTGTAAAAGAAGCAGGTAACAACCAACAACAATACAATGCATTATTAAAAGATAAACCAGAAGATTTTTTAATTATTTCTGGTGATGATGATTTGGCTTTAGGTGTAACTTTAGCTGGTGGATCTGGTGTAATTTCTGTAATTGGACAAGCTTATCCAGCAGAATTTTCTAAAATGATACAATTAGGTTTAGAAGGTAAAAATAAAGAAGCTTATAAAATCCATTTTAAAATGATGGATGTTGTAGATTATATTTTTGAAGAAAACAACCCTGCAGGTATAAAAACGGTTTTACAAGAATTAAATATTTGTAAAAATGATGTGCGTTTGCCATTAGTAAAAGCTAGTGAACAGTTACATACTAAAATATTAAACTACGTAAAAGCCTTTTAAGTAAACACTTAATCTTAACAAACTTTTAGTATCAATTTATTAATATTTTAAGTCTTTTTTGCTGATAATTGCAAGACACAATTTAGTGCATCAAAAATTGTTTTAATTAAAATTATTTTTTTTAAGATTTTGATGAATCTTACTTGCATTTAATTGTTAAGCTGAACTGCTAATACTGAGACTTGTTTTAGTATTTCAGGAGCAAGAAGGAAAGAATTATTTCATAAAAAATAAATTCTTTTATTATCCATAATTAATTAGTAATTTTGCCGGATGCAAAAATTTAAAAATTTAGCGTATTTAGTAGTGTTTAGTGTAATGTTATTCTCTTGTGGAGAGTATCAAAAAGTACTAAATAAAGGGAGTGTAGAAGATCAGTATCAGATGGCTGTAAAAATGTACGAAACCAAAAAATATGCAAAATCTTTGCGTTTATTTGAAAAAATAACGCCAGCATATAGAGGTAAACCTCAAATGGAACGTGTACAATATATGGTAGCTCAGTCTAATTTTAACGAAAAAAATTATAGTCTTGCTGGTTATTATTTTGATCGTTTTACAAAAAACTACCCAAAAAGTTCTAAAAATGAAGAAGCTTCTTTTCTATCCGCTTTAAGTTACAAATTAGCTTCGCCAGTTTTTAGCAAAGACCCTACAGATACCAATAAAGCATTAGAAGCTTTTCAAAGTTTTATAAATGCATATCCTAATTCTGATAAGATTGATGAGGCAAATCAACATTATAAAGATTTAAGATATAAGTTACAGAAAAAATATTTTGAAATTGCTAAAACGTATTATACAACAGCAGAATACGATTCTAGAAATTATAAAGCAGCAATACAGGCTTTCGATAATCTTTTATCAGATTATTTAGGTTCTGAATTTAAAGAAGAAGCTTTATATTATAGATTAAAATGTGCACACGATTATGTACTTAAAAGTACAGACAGAAGAAAAGAAAGCAGAATTAAAGATGCTATAGATGCTTACGAAAAGTTAGAAAGAAACTTTCCAGAATCTCAATTTATGGAAGAATCTAATAAAATGTTAGCAACACTTAAAAAAGAAGAAAAAAGAATCGATGGCATTATTGCTCAGATTAAAGATTTACAAAAAGAGAATACCAAAGAGAAATAATATATATTATGGATTATAAAGATACAGAAGCTGCATTAAGTACTATTACTTATAACAAAGATATAATCGAAGCTCCTACTGAAAATATTTACGAAGCAATTTCAATTATTGCTAAAAGAGCAAATCAAATTAATGCTGATTTAAAGAAAGAATTAGTAGATAAATTAGATGAGTTTGCTACTTATAATGATAGTTTAGAAGAAGTTTTTGAAAATAAAGAACAAATTGAAGTTTCTAAATTTTACGAGCGTTTACCAAAACCAACTGCTATTGCTGTTGATGAATGGTTAAAAGGTAAAGTATATCACAGAACTCCAGAAACAGAATAAAAATGTCTGTTTTAAGTGGTAAGAAAATTCTTTTAGGCATTACTGCTGGAATTGCTGCTTATAAAACGGCTTCTTTAGTTCGTTTATTTATAAAATTAGGCGCAGATGTTAAAGTTATAATGACACCTGCGTCTAAAGATTTTATAACACCTCTCACACTTTCTACACTTTCTAAAAATCCTGTTCATTCTACTTTTTATAATAAAGAAGAAGAAAATGAATTATGGAACAATCACGTAGATTTAGGTTTGTGGGCAGACTATTTTTTAATAGCACCTGCAACTGCAAATACAATGTCTAAAATGGCAAATGGTACTTGCAATAATTTATTGTTAGCTACATATTTATCAGCAAAATGCCCAGTATATTTTGCACCTGCAATGGATTTGGATATGTACATTCATCCATCCACCAAAAAAAGTTTAGACAAATTAAAAAGTTTTGGTAATATTATAATTCCTGCAACTTCTGGAGAACTAGCAAGTGGTTTAGTTGGTGAAGGAAGAATGGCAGAACCACAAGATATTGTTACTTTTATTGAGAATGATATTTTAGACAAACTGCCTTTAAAAGGTAAAAAAATAGTAATTACAGCAGGCCCAACTTATGAGGCTATAGATCCTGTTCGTTTTATTGGGAATCATTCATCAGGTAAAATGGGATTTGCTATTGCAAAATCGGCCGCAAATTTAGGTGCAGAAGTGTTTTTAATTTCTGGGCCAAGTCATCAAAAAGTGAAACATTCATCAATAAAAAGAATAGATGTAGTTTCTGCAGAAGATATGTATAAGGCAGCACATCAATATTTTAATGATGTAGATGTTGCTATTTTATCTGCTGCTGTTGCAGATTATAAACCAAAAAATGTTGCTAATCAGAAAATAAAAAAGAAGGAATCTTCGTTAACAATTGAGTTAGCACCCACAAAAGATATTTTAGCTTCTTTAGGCGAAATTAAAAAACATCAGCTTTTGGTTGGTTTTGCCCTTGAAACAAATAATGAAATTGAGAATGCAAAAGGCAAACTAAAACGTAAGAATTTAGATTTAATTGTTTTAAATTCTTTGCAAGATAAAGGAGCAGGTTTTGCCACTAACACAAATAAAATTACTATTATTGATAAAAATTTGAATGAAAAACCATTTGAATTAAAGTCGAAAATAGAAGTAGCTGAAGATATAATGAACGAAATTGTCTTAAGAATTAAAACTCTAAATTAAAGATATCTCTTGTTTTTATATAAATAATCTAAAAAAGAACTATTGTATATGATGCGTAAAATTATTTTTCTTTTTGCTTTGTTCTTAATAACATCAAACATGAATTCTCAAGAGTTAAATTGTTTGGTAAACATAAACTACGATCAAATTTCTGGCTCTAACAGACAAGTATTTGAAACTTTACAAAAATCTTTAACAGAGTTTGTGAATCAAACAAAGTGGACAAACAGAGTTGTACAAACTGAAGAAAAAGTAGATTGTGCAATGAATATTATAGTTACAGAAAGAAATAACAATAATTACACAGCTACTCTACAAATACAATCTTCAAGACCAGTTTACGGTTCAAGCTATGCAAGCCCTTTATTAAATTTAAAAGACAACGATTTTACGTTTAGGTACAATGAATACGATCCTTTAATTTACAATAGAAATTCTTTTGATAGTAATTTAGTATCTACTATTGTATTTTATGTATACACAATTTTAGGGGTTGATGCAGATTCATTTTCTAAATACGGAGGTCAAACTGAATTAGAAGAGGCACAAAATGTTATGTTGCAAGCACAACAAAGTGGTTTATCTGCTTGGCAAAATGTGGTAGGTAAACAAAATCGTTTTTTGTTGATTGATAATTTATTAGCACCAAAATTAAAAGCCTATAGAGATGTAATGTACGATTACCACATTAAAGGTTTAGACAATTTTGGAACAAACAAAGAATACGCAAAACAGACCATAGAAGATAGTGCTTTTAAAATGGAAAATCTGTATAACAAAACTGTTGGTAATTATTTAATTCGAGTATTTTTTGATGCCAAAGCAGACGAGTTAGTAAACATTTATTCTGATGGTCCTAGAACTAGAAATGCCATTAAATTATCGACAACCTTAAAAAGAATTTCTCCTAACAATAATTCTAAGTGGAGAAATATTGAATAACTATATTTCTTTAATTCTGGGTATTAGAATTTTCTAATAAATAGTAAACTTTAAGGTATTTTATCAAAATTTTATAAAAATAGAAAATGCATGCAAGCACACATGGAGCAATAGGTATTGCTATTATAACAGCAACTTATATAATTACTAAAAGCGAAAAGAAAACTTTTATTATTGGTGGAATTCTTGCTTTTGCTTCTCATTATGTTTTAGACTTCATAGGTGAATTTCCCTATAGAACTATCCAGGAAATGCTATTCATAGAATTTGCTGTTTATCTTTGGTCTCTAGTATTAATGTATTTCTTAGGGATAAAATATCTAAAATTTTCAGTTTTTGGTTTTTTTATGGCCAACCTCATGGATTATATTGATAAGAAAATGTATTTATCTATTTTTCTACCCAAAGAATACCCTTTTACGTATTACTTCCATTCTAAAAATCAAGTGCTAATTCCAATAAGTTATCAAAAAACGATTATAGCTGCAATCGTTTCTGTAATACTAATAGGTATTTGTTTTCTAATATTAAGAAATAATAAGATGAGGCTTAAGTCTTAATTTTTGTTTAGTTTATCTCTACAAGAGAGAGATTATTTATCAACTTCCCTTTTTGTTTAACTCTTCAAAATCAAAAAAGTCTTTTACATCCACTTCTAAAATAGTTGCTATTTTTAACAACGTATCTATTTTAATATTGCTTTTTCCGTTTTCTAAATTATGATAAGCAATTTGACTTGTACTTAATCTGCAGCCCATATAATATTGAGAGTATTCTTTTTTTAAGCGAGCAAATTTTATTTTCTTTCTAATAGCAATTAATTTTTCTTCCATTTTTGTTTCTAATTTAATAAGATAAACCGAATTGTGCAATCTCTATAGAAGGTAAATTCTTTTTCTCCCCATATATGGGGAGAAACCTCCCTATAAATGGGGATTTGATAAACTTATAATTTATAATTTTTTTGATATTGACAAAATAGTTTTTCTGTTTTAAATTTACAGTATCATTGCTATGTTAGACCTTCTTAAATGTTCTGATTAAAACTTTGATTTTCTAAAATATATTATATTTTGAATTGATTTTATAATTATTTTAAGGAGTGAATTTTATTTCACTCTTTTTTTGTTTATCAATAAATAAGTACATATTTACAAATATTGATTATTTAGAAACGCATTGGTCAGAAAAATAAGTAATTAATTTTATAACTAAAGTTTCTGATATCACCACAATTTTAAAATTAAGCTCAGAAACTTTTAAAAAATGGGAAAAAGATAAAACTATTCATAAGGTAGAAATTCTAAAACAAATTACTTTATACTACCAAATAGCTACAAAGAAGGTAGAATTATTACTTTTTTTTTAATAACCTACAAGCCCCAAATAAACTAACCAAATTTTTACAATGATTATTAGAAAAAACTAGTTTAGTATTCTTTAAAATTTCACTAATTTTATTGTTTAAAATTAAGAGAACTTGCTCACACAACTTTCCATAAATAACTACGCTTTAATCAGTCAATTAGCTATTAATTTTTCTTCTGGTTTATCTATAATTACTGGAGAAACTGGTGCAGGAAAATCCATTTTGTTGGGTGCTTTAGGTTTGGTTTTGGGTAATAGAGCTGATTTACACTCTTTAAAAGACACTTCTAAAAAATGTGTTGTAGAAGCCAGGTTAGATATTGCGAATTATAATTTAAACGATTTTTTTAATGAAGTAGATTTAGATTACGAATCTGAAACTATTATTAGAAGAGAAATTTTGCCTTCAGGTAAATCTCGTGCTTTTGTAAATGATACACCTGTTCGTTTATCCGTTTTAAACGAATTAAGAACAAAGTTAATAGATGTGCATTCGCAACATCAAACTTTGCAATTATCAGACAACAGTTTTCAGTTTTCTATTTTAGATGCTTTAGCAAAAAACAAAGAGAAAATTGCTTCTTACAAAAGAGGTTATGCAAAACTTAATCAGCTAAAAAAAGAACTACAAGAATTAGAAGCTGTTCAAAAAGAAGCAAATCAGCAATACGAATACAATTTGCATTTGTTTAATGAATTAGAAGAAGCCAATTTAAAAGTTGATGAACAAGAAGAATTAGAAGAAAAATTAGAGAAGTTAAATAATATTGAAGATATAAAATTAAATTTATCAGAAGCTTTAGAAATTTCTGTAAATGAAGAAATTGGTATTCAAAACTTATTAAATACGCTAGAAAATCGCTTGTTAAAAATCGCTTCTTTTTCTAAAGATTATCAAGAATTATCAGAAAGAGTAACATCAGTAAAAATAGAAATTGATGATGTTGTTGCAGAATTAGAAAATGCCAATGAAAACGTCGATTTTAATCCGAATGAAATAGAAGAATTAAACGATCGTTTACAATTGATTTACAATTTGCAGAAAAAGCATACAGTTTCTACAAATAAAGAATTAATTAAAGTTTTAGAAGATTTATCAGAAAAAGTAAGTCAAGTAGAAAATGCTGAAGAAACCATCAATAACAAACAAAAAGAGATTGATGACGTTGCTGTTAAATTAGATAAATTAGCGGGTTTAATTACAAAAAGTAGAGTTGCTTCAATACCTAAATTAACCAAAGAATTGCAATTTTTACTATCGGAATTAGGTATGGAAAACGCAAGATTTTCTATTAAGATTAACCCAACTAAAAACTATTTTTCTAACGGAAAAGACGAATTAGAATTTTTATTTTCTGCTAATAAAGGAGGTAGTTTTGGCGAACTTAAAAAAGTAGCTTCTGGTGGAGAGTTATCAAGAATAATGTTATCTGTAAAGAAAGTTTTATCAGAAAACACACAATTACCAACCATTATTTTCGATGAAATAGATACAGGAGTTTCAGGTGAAGTCTCAAACAAAATTGCAGCTATTATGCAGCAAATGGGCAAACACATGCAAGTAATTGCAATAACACATTTACCACAAATAGCATCGCAAGGAAAAAACCATTATAAGGTATTTAAAAAAGAAGTAAAAGGTGTTACAACTACCAATTTAAAGCAATTAACTACTGAAGAAAGAATTAAAGAAATTGCAGAAATGTTAAGTGGTAAAGATATTTCTGATTCTGCCTTAACACACGCAAAAGAACTTTTAAGTTTATAAAAATTCTTAACGAATTTTTTGAACAACTTATGTTTTAATAAAAGCAAGTAATAGATATATTTGCACAATTAAATTAACAAATCTAAATCGCTTCTTCTTATTACAATTTAAAAATTATTAAAAAACGAAGAAGCCTATAACTAGTATTATGTACAACTTATTAAAAGGAAAAAAAGGAATTATATTTGGCGCTTTAAATGAGCAATCTATTGCTTGGAAAGTTGCAGAAAGAGCTCATGAAGAAGGTGCAGAATTTGTATTAACAAACGCACCAATTGCTTTAAGAATGGGGCAATTAAATGCGCTTGCAGAAAAAACAGGTTCTCAAGTAATTGCTGCAGACGCAACTTCTTTAGAAGATATAACAGCTTTAGTAGAACAATCTATGGAAATTTTAGGAGGTAAAATCGACTTTGTTTTACACTCAATAGGTATGTCTGTAAACGTTAGAAAAAAAATACATTATACAGATTCAAATTACGATTTTACAGCAAAAGGTTGGGACATTTCTGCACTTTCTTTTCATAAAGTAATGAATGTTTTATACAACAAAAATACAATGTCTGAGTGGGGATCTATTGTAGCATTAACCTATATGGCTGCACAAAGAGTTTTTCCAGATTATAATGATATGGCAGACAACAAAGCTTATTTAGAGAGTATTGCACGTAGTTTTGGTTACTTTTTTGGTAGAGATCATAAAGTACGTGTAAACACAATTTCTCAATCGCCAACACCAACTACAGCTGGTAGTGGAGTAAAAGGTTTTGATGGTTTTATAGAATACGCAGAAAAAATGAGTCCTTTAGGTAATGCATCTGCTTTAGAATGTGCAGATTATACAATTTCTATGTTCTCAGATTTAACTAAAAAAGTAACAATGCAGAACTTATTTCACGATGGTGGATTCTCTAATATGGGAGTAAGTGATCCTGTTATGGAAAAGTTTGAGTAATATTTTTAGAAGCTATTTCCAGCTTTACGTTATATCTTTTTTTGAAAAAACAAAAAAAGGATGCCACTTCAATCTGGGCTAAGCTTGTTTGCCAACTTTTAGAAAAACATAAAATGCAAATCTATTTAGGTTTGCATTTTATGTTTTTTTACATTTACAATATCGTTGTAAAATATTTTAATTTTGCGACACTGAAACCTAAAAAATTTGCATTTTTTTTTCTCTATAATCGTACCCGTTTATAACCGTCCAAAAGAAATAGACGAGTTATTAGAAAGTTTAACACAACAAACGTATTCAGAAGCTTTTGAGGTTTTAATAATAGAAGATGGTTCATCAGAAAAAAGTGATCAAATTGTAGAGAAGTACAAATCAAAAATAAATTTAAAATACTTTTTTAAAGAAAACAGTGGAGCAGGAGCAAGCCGAAATTTCGGAATGCAAAAAGCTTCAGGTAATTATTTTATCATCTTAGATTCAGATGTTATTGTACCAAAACAATATTTATCAGAAGTAGCAAAAAAGCTACAAACCAATTATACAGATGCTTTTGGAGGTCCAGATGCAGCACATAAAAATTTTACAGTTTTACAAAAAGCCATTAATTATTCCATGACTGCTGTTTTAACTACTGGAGGAATTCGTGGTAAGAAAAAAGCTGTAGGTAAATTTCAGCCAAGGAGTTTTAATTTTGGTTTATCAAAAAAGGCATTTGAAAAAACGCAAGGTTTTTCTAAAATGAAAAACGGAGAAGATATAGATTTAACCTTCAAACTATGGAAAAATAATTTAGAAACTCAATTGATTGCAACCGCTTTTGTATATCACAAACGCAGAAGTACAATACCACAATTTTTTAAACAAACTTTTGGTTTCGGAACTGCAAGACCAATTTTAAATCAGAAATATCCATCAACAGCAAAAATAACCTATTGGTTTCCTAGCATATTTATTATTGGTTTTACTCTAAGTATTTTATTGGCATTTTTTGGTTATTTAACTTTATTCAGTTGTTATTATCTCTATTTTTTAGCATTATTTTTCGATTCACTTTTTAAAAATGGATTATCAGTTGCTGTGTTAAGTATCATAACTTCTCTTACTCAGTTTTTAGGATATGGTTTTGGTTTTTTGCAAAGTCAGTTTATGCGTAAATAAATTAAAAATATTCTATTAATTTATATTATAAAAACTGTGTTTTTCTTTTACAATAAAGGAATGAATAATATCTTTGGTTATTAAATTGAATATGAACAAAATATATAATAATGATGAAGTGGACTAATTTTATAACTTCGATTGTTCATAATCATAATGCTTCTTGTAACAAATAAAATTCATATAATAGTAGATTAGATTTTTCCCAACAAAAAAAATATGACAAAAGAATTCAATGAGCCTGATGATTATTTATTTATAGAAAAGGCTGATAATATAGATATTAGAGATGAAATTAAAAAGTATTTAATTCATTGGAGCTGGTTCTTAATTGGTCTTTGTTTGGCTTTCCTTTTGGGCTTTTTATATTTAAAATATACCCCAAAGCAATATAGTGCATCAGCTTATATCATGATCAAGGACAATCTAAAAAGTGGTATTTCTGAAGAGTTTAAAGCGGTTTCTGACTTAGGAATTGTTGGGAATAGTTCTACAAATAACCCAGAAAATGAGATTTTTATTATTAAATCGAGAAAGATTGTCGGTAAAATGGTAGACTCATTAAACTTAAATATTAGTTATTTTAAAAATGCAGATATAAGTAATGGTGAATCTTATAAAAATAGTGCCATAAAGCTAGAATTTGTAAATAAAAATAAAGGAGCTTTACATTATTCGAAAGACACATCTTTTACAGTAAGTGTATTACCAAATAATGAGTTAGTATTAAAAAACATAGATGGAGATACTTTAAAGCATTCTAGATTCAAAGAGATTATACGAAGTAAAGAATTAGGAAATTTTAAAATTATAAAAAATGAAAATTCAATTTTAACTAATAATGTTTTAGTTGTTATTAAATCTCGTAAAAGTGTAATTAGCTCATATGCCTCAAAAATTATGATTACTCCTATGAGTGACTTTTCTAGTATTCTACATTTACAAGTTGTGGATCATAATAAATTTAAAGCAGAAAACATATTAGATGAATTAATAAAGCAATATAATCATGATGCAATAATTGACAAAAATATTATTTCAAGAAAAACGTTAGCCTTCCTTGAAGCAAGATTAGAAAAGCTAGGTGGCAGATTGGCTTTAATTCAAGATAGTTTAAAAACTTATAAGATTGAAAATGGTATTTCTGGTAACCCAATAGAAAATCAAATTGTATTAGAAACTATCACAGAAAATATAGGGACTAAAGATAAATTAATTACACAGTTAAGTATAATTAATTGGGCTGAGGATCAACTTAACAATTTATTGGTTAAAAATGAAATTCTTCCTGTTAATCTTGGTTTTGATGATCAAAATATTTCTAATAGTATAGGTGAAATTAATAAGTTGCTTCTACAAAGAAAAAAAATATTAAGGTTTTCTGGAGAAAAAAATCCGATTATCCTTGAATTAAACAATCGAATAAAAGGATTAAAACAAAACTTAAGGTCTAATTTGAAAAATTTAAAAAAATCAGTGGAAATTAGATTAAACAATACAAATATTCAAAACAGAAAAAATCAATCTAAAGTTGCTAGTATTCCTGAAATAGAGAGAGGGATAGTAGATACACATAGGCAAAAGCTAATCTATTCGGAATTATATTCTTATCTTCTAAAGAAAAAAGAAGAAACAGCCATATCTTTAGCAATTACAGTTCCAAATGCTAAAATTATTGACGTAGCATTTAGTTCAGGAACTCCAGTATCACCTAATAATAAAAATATATATTTATTATCATTGGGAGCAGGACTACTTATACCATTTATCTTAATTTATATAAGAAGTAGTCTAGATAACAAAATACACAATAGAAAAGATATAGAGGCTAATTTAAATATTCCATATTTAGGAGATATTCCCCACACAGAAGTTATTGAAAAGATAATTGTTAAAAATGAAACAAGAACCAGTTCAGCTGAAGCTTTTAGAATATTAAGGACAAATTTAAATTTTATTTTACCAAAATCTAATACTGACACTATGGGTAAAGTTATATTTGTAACTTCAACTATTAGTGGAGAAGGGAAATCATTTGTTTCATTAAACTTAGCGGCATCTTTAGCCTTAACAAATAAGAAAGTTTTATTAATCGGTTTAGATTTAAGAGCTCCTAAAATCACAGAATATCTTGATGTTAAAGACCATAAAGGAGTAACTAATTATATTTTAGATGAAAAAATTAATCTAGATGATATTAAGTTTAATGTTCCGCAGATTAAAAATGTAGATTTTATAGCATCTGGGGTAATCCCTCCAAATCCTTCTGAATTATTATTAAATCCACGAGTGGAAGAAATTCTTAGTACTGTTAAAAATGATTATGACTATATAATTGCAGACACGGCTCCAGTAAGCTTGGTTACTGACACCATGTTAATTGCTGAAATGGCGGATGTTGTTTTATATGTTGCTAGGGCAAATTATATTGATAGGAAAATGTTAATAGTTCCACAAACATTATATAAAGAAAAAAAACTACCTAATATGGCAATTGTTTTAAATGATACTGATACAAATAAAGGTTATGGCTATGGGTATGGTTATGTTGAGCAAGATAAAAAAACTTGGTATAAGAGATTTTTAGGATTATAAAATTAAAAAAGCTCCCAATTTCTAGAGAGCTTTTTATTTAAAAAATATTTGACTGTTATTTTTCTGGATTTAATATTCCTAAAATATAACCATTTGTTAAATATTTTTTTGCTACAATTTTAATATCTTCTTTAGTTAATGCGTTTACTCTTTCTTCAAAAGTAGTGGCTTCTGAAATATCATTTTTCATATAATCGATGTTTTTAATTAAGTTTAACCAATATCTATTTCTCTTTATATTTTCTTTATGATCTAAAATTTGCGCTTTTTTGGTTTTCATTAGATCTTCTTCAGAAGGACCATTTTTAGCCATGTCTGCAACTTGCGCAATAGCAATACTTTTTAGTTTATCTACATTTTCTGGAGCACAAGGAAAAGATATCGAAAAATTATATTTACCATATGGTAATTTTGAAATACTACCACTAGTTCTAGAAGAATATACACCACCTTCTTCTTCACGTAATTTTTCTGTTAGCTTTATACCAACAATTTCACCTAAACTTTTAAAAGCTAAAGCTTCTTTTGGATTATAGGTTGTTTCTCCTTGATAAGTTATTCTTACATTACTTTTGGGGTCTTTTCCTTTTTCTACGATTTTGGTATGAGAACCTTTTAGAGGTCTAAAATCATTTACTTTATAAGTCTCTTTAGAATCTTTACCAGGTAAACTTGCAATATATTTCATTGCATATTCTGCTAATTTGCGTTCATCGATATTACCAACAAAATAGAAATTAAAATCTCCTGCATCAGCAAAACGCTCTTTGTATTTTGCATAAGCTAAATCGTAATCTGCTGCATCGTATTTTTCTTCAGAAGGAAAACCAGTATATCTAGTATTGCCTTTGTTCATAAAATCTGACATTTCTTTTTGGAAAAAGAAATTTGGACTCGCTAATAAATTACCTAAAAAACTCTTGTTTTTGTTAATAGAAGATTTAAATGCTTTATCATCTTTATTTAAAGAAGTAAAATATAAGTGAACTAATTGAAAAAGTTCTTCCAAATTTTTAGGTGAAGCAGAACCATTAAATCCTTCGCTTAAACCACTAATATAAGGCCTAGCATTAGCAATTTTACCAGACATCATTTTTCTTAAATCAGACTTTGAATAACCATTTACACCAGCATCAGTTAACGCAGCATTTGCAAAAGATGTTGCTTTTAATTCCTCATCAGTGTATAAAGAAGTACCCCCATAACTATAGGCTGTAAATAAAATTTCATCATTTTTAAAATCTGTTTTTTTGTAAGTTACCTTTGCTCCATTTTCTAAAATAAATGTTTTAGTACCTATTTTATCGTCTTTAGTAGCGCCTACAATTTTACCCATTGTTGGTGCATCAGTAATTAAAGAAGCTGCAACTTCTTTATCTTCATAAGGTTTTAACTCTTTAGTTTTTACATTATTTAAAGCGTCTAAAACTTGTTGCTCAGTTACAATTTGTTTAGGACCAGTAATAATGATTACTCTATTATCATCGTGAATAAAATTTTTGATAACTTCATTTACTTCATTAAGCTGTATTGTAGGTAATAATTTTTTGTTCATATCAAAAGTCCAAGCAATACCTGGAATAGGGCTTTTATCTAAAAAGTGATTTACATAAGCACCTACAATTCTTCCTGATTCATTTTTATCTCGATCATTATATGATTTCTCTAAACGAGATAAAACATTTTTTTTGGCTCTTTCTAATTCTCCTTTTGTAAAACCAAAACGTTTTGCACGCTCACTTTCTTCTAATAAAGCTTCAAGACCTTTTAATTGACCTTCTGAACTTGTGTTTGCAACAGATTGATATGCTTCTCTGTTTCTTGCATAAGTACCTCCATGATAACTGAAACCAAAAATAAAAGGAGGGTTTTCTCCATTTCTTAACTCATCTAAGCGATTATTTAACATTTGAGAAAATAAAGATTCTACTATCGATTTTCTAAAAGCTACAATAGTTTCTGTTGGTTTAGTATCCTCATAATCCTTATACATTAATTGTACTCTAGAAAAGGGAGATTCTTTATCAGATTCTATAGATATAAATGTTTCTTCGTGATTTTTTACAGAGAAAGATTCTCTTTTTCTTGGGTTTTCTGAAATTTGAATATCACTAAAATATTTTTGAATTTTATTTTCTAGTTGAGCAACATCTACATCACCAACAGCAATAACTGCCATTAAATCTGGTCTGTACCAGTCTTTTTGAAAACGTCTGATACTTTCGTAAGAAAAGTTTTTAATGCTTTCTTCAGTTCCAATTGGTAACCTGTCTGCATATTTAGAGCCGTACATTAATTTTGGTAAATATTTTTCCATCATTCTACTATCTGCACCACGTCTAGATCTATACTCTTCTAGAACTACACCACGTTCATCATCAATATCTTTATCTTCTAATAGTGCGCTTCCAGCCCAATCTCTTATAATTTGAAACCCTTTGTCTAGTTTGGCTTCATCATCACTAGGTATAGGTAAAATGTATACAGTTTGGTCAAAACCTGTGTATGCATTTAAATCTGCTCCAAATTTTACTCCAATAGATTGTAAATAATCTATTAATTCATTCTTTTTAAAGTTTTTTGTTCCATTAAAATTCATGTGCTCCATAAAATGGGCTACACCTAATTGATCTTTATCTTCTAAAATAGAACCAGCATTAATTGCTAAACGAAGTTCTACTTTATTAGCTGGTTTGCCATTGTTTTTAATGTAATAAGTTAATCCGTTAGAAAGTTTACCAATTTTAACACTTTCATCAATAGGTATTTTTTTTTCTAATTTTTGTGTGTATAAAAATGTTGTAAAAACAGATAATAATAAAGTAAATAGTACTCTTTTCATAGAAGTTTATGGGTTTTAAATTTGTTATTGAAGCTAATATAAAGACTTAAAATTAATTAAACTAAGTTTTTAGTTCAATTTTAAGAGAATTAATTTTTATTTATCTTTATCTTAACTTTTGGTTAGGTTTTAAACTAAAATTGATTAGAAATTAAATAATGGAAAGAAGAAAGTTTATAAAAAAAGCATCAGTAACTGGTTTAAGTTTGGTTACAATGTCATCATCATTAATCAGTAAAGCAAATTCTAATAAAGTAAAGAAAGGTATTTTACCTAATAAAATATCAACTAAACCTTTGGTAATTGCAACTTGGAGAACTCCTTTGGCTGTAAATACTGCAGCTACACTTTTAGAAAAAGGAAGTTCTGCTATAGATGCTGTTGAGCAAGGTTGTAGAATTGAAGAAGCAGATGTAAAAAATCAGTCTGTAGGTAAAGGAGGTTTGCCAGATAGAGATGGTAATGTAACTTTAGATGCTTGTATTATGGATGATAAAGGAAATTACGGAGCAGTTTTAGGTGTTAAAAATATAACTCATGTAATTTCTGTAGCAAGAAAAGTAATGGAAGATACACCACATGTAATGTTAGTTGGTGAAGGTGCAGAACAATTTGCAGTTAATAAAGGTTTTAAAAGAGAAAATTTACTAACAGAATCTAGCAAAAAAGCTTGGGAAGAATGGAAAGTGAAATCTGAATACAAACCGATTATCAATATAGAAAATCACGATACAATTGGTATGTTAGCTATTGATAAAAAAGGAAATATTTCTGGTGCTTGTACCACAAGTGGATTGGCTTATAAAATGGCAGGTAGAGTAGGAGATTCTCCTATTATTGGAGGTGGACTTTTTGTTGATAATGAAATTGGAGGTGCAGCTGCAACAGGTTTAGGAGAAGAAGTTTTAAAAACCGTGGGTAGTTTTTTAATTGTAGAATTAATGCGTCAAGGAAAATCGCCACAAGAAGCTTGTGAAGAAGCTATTGCTAGAATTGTTAGTAAACCCAATAGTAATTATAAAAATTTTCAGGTGGGTTATATTGCTGTAAATAAACAAGGAAAAACTGGTGCGTATTCAATTCACGAATGGTTTAGCTATAACCTTTATCAAAAAAATGAGAATAAAAATATTAAATCTGATTTTTATAATAAAGATTAATTTTTGGTAGTACTTTAATATTTTGTCATTTAGATTGTAATACCTTTTTTAATATTTGATGCTTATTTAGGGAATTGAAACTAATATTAAATTTTATATAAAAAAAGAAACCCAAAACTGATTTAGTTTTGGGTTTTAAAAATTATCTAAAGGCTTTACCTTTTATTTTTTTTGTTTTGCTTGTTGCTCTTGAGCTTGTTTCATAGCATCATCAATACGTTGTCTGAATTTACTTTTCTTCTTTTCAGGACGTTTTTTATTTTCTTCAATTTGTGCGTGAATTTTATCTTCATCTATCACATAATTCTTAATTACTAACATAATTGTAATTGTTAATAAGTTAGAAATAAAGTAATATAAACTTAATGAACTTGCATAATTGTTAAAGAAAAATAACATCATAATAGGAGAGAAGTAAATCATATACTTCATCATCTTACTCATATCTGGCATACCTTCTTGTGTAGGTGCTTGCATATTTGCTTGTTGACTTTGGTTCATTTTCATATAAAAGAAAATAGCTACTGAAGCCAAAATTGGGAATAAACTTACATGATCTCCATAAAAAGGAACAGAAAACGGAAGTTTAAAAATAATATCATAAGAAGATAAATCTGGTGCCCACAAAAAGCTTTCTTGTCTTAAAGCTAAGTTTGTAGGAAAAAATTTAAATAAAGCAAAGAATACTGGCATTTGTAATAATGCAGGAATACAACCAGAAAGCATACTAACACCTGCTTTACGTTGTATTGCCATTGTTTCTTGCTGACGCTTCATAGCATTTTCTTTCCCTGGATATTTTTCGTTCAATGCAGTTAATTCAGGTCTAATTACCTTCATTTTTGCACTTGATAAATATGATTTATAAACTAAAGGAGACATTATAATTCTTACAACAATCGTCATTAAAATGATAATTAATCCGTAGTTTGATAAAAAGCCTTGTAAGAAATTAAATACAGGATAGAAAACGGTTCTATTTAAGAAACCAAAAATTCCCCAACCTAAATCTGCAGTTTCATCCAAATCAGTTCCTTCATAAGATTTTAATAAATTATAATCACTTGGTCCGTAAAACCATTTCATATTATAATTTAACTCTCCACCAGCTAAAGCTAATGGTGTTTTTAATGCAAAACTTTTAGTAAAAACAGTATCAATTTCTTCATTTTCTACTAAGTCTTTAGATGTTACAGTTGCATTTTCAAAAGGTGTATCTGTTAATAAATTAGATGTAAAAAAGTGCTGTTTATAAGCAACCCAATCTACATCATTAATAACTTCAGTATTACCAGCACTTACATTATCTACATCTTCTTCAGATTTATAATATAAATTAGAATACATAGTATTCTCTGTTTTTATACTTTTTTCGTGTCTATACCCTTTTAAAGACCAATCTAAATTAATAGGATTAGAAGAGTTAATTACCGAACTTAAACCTTGAGAACGAATAGAAAAATCAACCATATATTTTTTAGGTTTTATTTCATATCTATATTCTAAAAACTGAGAATCAGAAACTTTAAGTTTCATCGATAAAACTGAGTTTTCTCCGTTTTTAGTTAAAGTCGGTTCAAAAAATAAATCTTTAGTATTTAAAATTCTGTTGTCTGTTGTTCCAAAATTGATGTTAAATGACGAGTTATTATCATTAATCATATATAAAGGAAGAGAATCGTGCGTTTTATAATTCTTAATTAAGGCTTTTACAATCTGTCCACCTTTATTATCAATAGTTAATTTTACAAGACTATTTTCAATTTCTGTTGTACCTTCTGTACCATTAATTGCACTTTGAGCAAAAGCACCTAATTTATTCGTTAAGGCAACTTGTTTTAAAGAATCGTTAGCAAAACTTGGTGATGCAGTTTTGGTTGTTGTTGGTGTATTAACTGTAGTTTCTTCTACATCTGGTGTAGATTTTTGCTCAATATCTTCTGGTTTGTTGGTGTTTAAATACCAAAGCATTATTGCACCAAGAAGAATCATTCCTATAAAAGAATTATAATCGAATTTTTTTTGTTCCATATGTAAATTAATGTCAATTTGTCATTAACTCAAGAAAAACTCTTGAGAAAATCGCGACAAATGTAGTTAAAAAGCAGATTTTAGGTTGATTTTTATGCTTTAAATTATATACTTATTAGTAGTTCAATTAGTATTCCGAAATTATGATTTAGATTGTTTTAAAGCAGCTTTAATAAAATCTACAAATAAAGGATGAGGTTTTAGAACCGTACTTTTATATTCTGGATGATATTGAACCCCAACAAACCAAGGATGATTGGTAACTTCAACAACTTCTACTAAGCCCGTTTTTGGGTTAATACCAGTTGCTTTCATTCCTTTTAATTCAATTTGATCTTTATAGTCGTTATTAAATTCATAACGATGTCTATGACGTTCACTAATTTTTTCTGTTTGATATGCATTGTAAGCCTTAGATCCTTCTAAAAGATTACAGTCCCAAGCACCTAAACGCATTGTACCACCTTTTTCAGTTACATCTTCTTGGCTTTCCATTAAATTAATAACAGGGTTTTTACAATTCTTTTTCATTTCTGTAGAAAAAGCATCAACTAAACCTAAAACATTTTTAGAAAACTCAATCACTGCCATTTGCATTCCTAAACAAATTCCGAAAAAAGGAATATTATTTTCTCTTGCATATTGTACAGCTTTAATTTTACCATCAATTCCACGATCTCCAAAACCAGGAGCAACTAAAACTCCGTTTACTCCTTTTAATAATTCTTCGTAATTTTCTATGGTTAAGCTTTCTGAATGTATCCAACGAACTTTTACTTTTGTTTCGTTAGATGAACCTGCATGAATAAATGCTTCTGTAATTGATTTATAAGAATCTTGTAACTCAATATATTTACCAATTAAAGCAATTTCTACTTCAGAAGTTGGGTTTTTGTGCTTTTGTAAAAAGTTGTTCCAAGTTTCTAATTTAGGTTCTTTTTTAGATTCTAAATGTAATTTCTTTAAAACTACAGTATCTAAACCTTCTTCTAACATTAAGTTAGGAACATCGTAAATAGTTTCTGCATCTATAGATTGTATAACATCTTCTTTTTTAACATTACAAAATAATGCTAGTTTTCTTTTGATGTCATCAGAAATATCGTGCTCAGTTCTACACACTAAAATATCTGGGCTAACCCCACTTTGCATTAACATTTTAACAGAGTGTTGTGTAGGTTTTGTTTTTAACTCACCTGCAGCTGCAAGATAAGGCACTAAAGTTAAGTGAATAACTATGGCGTTTTCTTCTCCCTTTTCCCATAACATTTGTCTAACAGACTCAACATAAGGTAAAGATTCTATATCACCTACAGTTCCACCAATTTCTGTAATTACAATATCGTAATCGCCAGTTTCTCCTAAAAGTTGGATTCTGTGTTTAATTTCATCAGTAATATGAGGAATAACTTGTACTGTTTTTCCTAAAAAGTCTCCTTTTCTTTCTTTGTTGATGACAGATTGATAGATTCTACCAGTAGTTACGTTATTAGCCTGACTTGTAGGTATATTTAAATATCGCTCATAATGACCTAGATCTAAATCGGTTTCAGCTCCATCATCAGTTACATAACATTCTCCATGTTCGTACGGATTTAATGTTCCTGGGTCTATATTAATATAAGGGTCTAATTTTTGGATAGTTACAGAAAAGCCTCTTTCTTGCAATAATTTAGCTAATGAAGCTGCAATAATTCCTTTTCCTAGTGAAGATGTTACGCCTCCTGTTACAAAAACGTATTTAGTATTGTGCATGGTTACTTTAGGTTTGTACAAAAGTAGTAACTCTAAATATTATCAACAATAAAAAAGATAAAAACATTCTAAAAATGCCTATTTTTGTAGTTCTGAAAAATATTTTAATTTTTTTTCAAATACTATTTGTCAAAAATAAAAACAGTTGTATATTTGCACACGCTTTTAGCAAGATAAAAATTGATAAGCAAAAAAAATAATAAAGAAGACTTTTAAAAATACATATAATGCCGAAAAGAACGTATCAACCATCAAAGAGAAAGAGAAGAAACAAACATGGTTTCATGGAGAGAATGGCTTCTGCTAATGGTAGAAAGGTATTAGCTCGTAGAAGAGCAAAAGGAAGAAAGAAAATTTCTGTTTCATCTGAAACTAGACATAAAAAATAAATGATTAACAATTGTTAATATATAAGGTGTTACTTTTTTAAGTAACACCTTTTTTTATACCCAAGCACTACTTATTTTTGTAAAACTAATAAACACAATTACTTACAATGCCAAAAAGAGAAGACCTTAAATCCATTTTAATTATTGGTTCAGGCCCAATTGTTATTGGTCAGGCCTGTGAATTCGATTATTCAGGATCACAATCTTTACGTTCATTAAGAGAAGATGGTATAGAAACTATCTTAATTAACTCAAACCCAGCAACAATTATGACAGACCCTTCTATGGCTGATCATGTATATTTGTTGCCACTTACAACAAAATCAATTATTCAAATTTTAAAAGAGCATCCGCAAATTGATGCAGTTTTACCAACAATGGGTGGTCAAACAGCATTAAATTTATGTATTGAGGCAGATGATAAAGGAATTTGGGAAGATTTTAATGTAAAATTAATAGGGGTTGATATTGATGCAATTAATGTTACTGAAGATAGAGAGCAGTTTCGAGAATTAATGATAAAAATTGGTGTGCCAATGGCACCTCAAGAAACTGCAACATCATTCTTAAAAGGTAAAGAAATAGCACAAGAGTTTGGTTTTCCGTTAGTAATTCGTTCTTCTTATACTTTAGGAGGTGCAGGTGCATCTATTGTTTATGACTCTAAAGATTTCGACGAATTATTAAGTAGAGGTTTAGAAGCATCACCAATTCATGAGGTGATGATTGATAAAGCAATGATGGGTTGGAAAGAGTACGAATTAGAATTATTGAGAGATAAAAATGATAACGTAGTTATTATTTGTTCTATAGAAAATATGGATCCTATGGGTATTCATACAGGAGATTCTATTACAGTGGCTCCTGCAATGACACTTTCTGATAAAACTTATCAAAAAATGCGTGATATGGCTATACATATGATGCGTTCTATTGGAGATTTTGAAGGTGGTTGTAATGTGCAATTTGCAGTTTCTCCTGATGAAAAAGAAGATATTATTGCTATTGAAATTAATCCACGTGTATCTCGTTCATCAGCTTTAGCTAGTAAAGCAACAGGTTATCCAATTGCAAAAGTAGCTACAAAATTAGCTATTGGTTATTCTCTAGATGAATTAGAAAACGGAATTACAAAATCTACATCTGCTTTATTTGAGCCTACTTTAGATTATGTAATTGTAAAAATACCTCGTTGGAATTTTGATAAATTTGAAGGTTCAGACAGAACTTTAGGTTTACAAATGAAAGCTGTTGGAGAAGTAATGGGTATTGGTCGTTCTTTTCAAGAGGCACTACACAAAGCAACTCAATCTTTAGAAATTAAAAGAAACGGATTAGGTGCAGATGGTAAAGGTTATACAGATTACAATCAAATTATAGATAAATTAACCAATGCAAGTTGGGACCGTGTTTTTGCAATCTATGATGCAATTGCAATGGGAATTCCATTATCAAAAATATATGCTATCACAAAAATTGATATGTGGTATCTAAAGCAATATGAAGAGTTGTTTCAATTACAGAAAGAAATCTCTAAATATTCTATAGATACTATTAATAGAGATTTATTATTAGAAGCTAAACAAAAAGGTTATGGAGATAGACAAATAGCACATATGCTAGATTGTTTGGAGAGCGAAGTTTATAACAAAAGAGACGAATTAAAAGTACAGCGTGTTTTTAAATTAGTAGATACTTGTGCTGCTGAATTTAAAGCAAAAACTCCTTACTATTATTCAACTTTTGAAAATGAGATTGAAACTCCTAATGGAGAAATTACTATTGCTAACGAAAGTATAGTTACAGATAAAAAGAAAATTATAGTTTTAGGTTCTGGACCAAACAGAATTGGGCAAGGAATTGAATTTGATTATTGTTGTGTTCACGGAGTTTTAGCTGCTGCAGAATGTGGTTATGAAACAATTATGATTAACTGTAATCCTGAAACAGTTTCTACGGATTTTGATACGGCTGATAAATTATATTTCGAGCCAGTTTTTTGGGAACATATTTATGACATTATTCGTCATGAAAAACCAGAAGGAGTTATTGTTCAGTTAGGAGGACAAACTGCTTTAAAATTAGCTGAAAAGTTAACTAAATATGGAATTAAAATTATAGGAACTTCTTTTGAAGCTTTAGATATTGCTGAAGATAGAGGAAGATTCTCTTCTATGTTAAAAGACAATAAAATTCCTTATCCAGAATTCGGAATTGCAGAAACTGCAGACGAAGCTTTAACTTTAGCTGATGAATTAAATTTCCCTATTTTGGTAAGACCTTCTTATGTATTAGGTGGTCAAGGAATGAAAATTGTAATCAATAAAGAAGAGTTAGTAGAACATGTAGTTGATTTACTGGGTAGAATGCCAAATAATAAATTGTTGTTAGATCATTATTTAGATGGCGCAATAGAAGCAGAAGCAGATGCAATTTGTGATGCAGATGGTAATGTGTACATTATTGGTATTATGGAGCATATAGAACCTTGTGGAATTCATTCAGGAGATTCTAATGCAACTTTACCAGCCTTTAATTTAGGAGATTTGGTAATGCAACAAATTATAGATCATACCAATACAATTGCAACTGAATTAAAAACTGTAGGTTTAATTAATATTCAGTTTGCTATTAAAGATGATATTGTTTACATTATTGAAGCAAACCCAAGAGCTTCTAGAACTGTGCCTTTTATTGCAAAAGCCTACAAAGAGCCTTATGTAAATTACGCTACAAAAGTAATGTTAGGTCATAATAAAGTTACAGACTTTAGTTTTAACCCTCAATTAGAAGGTTATGCTATTAAGCAACCAGTTTTTTCTTTCAATAAGTTTCCGAATGTAAATAAGAAACTAGGTCCAGAAATGAAATCGACTGGAGAAAGTATTTTATTTATTGATAGTTTAAAAGATGATGACTTTTACGATTTATATTCAAGACGTAAAATGTATTTGAATAAATAGAGTTTTCTATTTTGATATTTAAAAAAGCATCCAAATTTAATTTGGATGCTTTTTTATTTGGATAAATACTAAGTTTTATTTAGCTAATAAATAAAAAATTAACTTACAATTAATTAAAATTGAACTCATTTTTTTGAGACTAATAAAAATAAAACTAATTTGCAATCATAAAATAAAATAATGAAAAAGTTTGATGTTGTTATAGTTGGTGCTGGTACTGCAGGTATCCTTTTAGCAAGAGAATTAGGTAAACTAAAAAAGAAAACTTTAGTCTTAGATCGTAAAAAAAATCTTTTAGAATTCTCTTTTAACACACTTGGTAGTTTTATCAATTTAGAAAAATTTGAACTTTCTAAAGATGTTGTTGCTCAAGATGTTAAGACTATTTGCTTTCATTCTAAAAACGTTACCAGAAAACTTAAAACAGATTTATACGTCTTAGATAAGAAAAAAGTACACAAAGAAATAATAAGTAGTGTAGATGAAAATTACGTAACCTTTTTAACAGGAGTAAATATTAAGAACATTAATAAAGATGATAATTGTAATTTTTTGTCTGTAGTTGATAAAAATAAAAATGAGTATTTAGGAACTATTTTTGTTGATGCTTCTGGTACAAATGGAATTATTAGTAAAAAAGTTGGGTTAATAGCTAAAAAAACTGAGCTAGCTACAGGTGTTGAATATAATGTTGCGTATAAAGGCAACAAAACTGATTTGCATTTATTAATGGGTAAAGAGTATCAAGGAGGTTATGGTTGGATTTTCCCTTTAAAAAATAAAAGAGCAATTATTGGTTTTGGCTCTTTTGATGATGAGATTGTGAAAGATTTAAAAAACCGTTTACATAAAATTTTAGAATTCCCAAAAATTAAAAAATTAGTAGAAAAAGATAATGATTTGGTTGAAGGTGGTAGCATACCAATAACACCAGTTTTAGATAAATTTGTTATTAATAATTTGGTATGTGTTGGAGATTGTGTTTCACAAGTAAACCCAATTGTAGGCGAAGGTTATAAGTTTATTTTCGAAGCTGCAATTATGGCTAGTAAAGCCATAAATAAAGCTTTAGAAGAAGATAATATTACGTGTTTAACTGAATATGAAAAAGATTGGAAAAATAGATTTCTGTTAAATTACCAACGTTCTAAAAGAGCACAAAATCGTTTTGTTAAATATTCTCAAAACAATTTGTTAATGGATTATACTTTATTTATTTCTAAATTTATTAGAGATGAAAGATGTGTTAGATCTTTATCTGGCGAGTATGGTTTAGAAAATGAAGTGTAGATTTTAAGAAAAATACTTTTTACTTTCATTCCAATATACATCCATTTCAGTTAAAGACATATCAGAAAGATTTTTGCCTTCTTTTTTAGCTGCTTTTTCTAGGTATTGAAAACGATTAATAAACTTTTTATTTGTTTTTTCTAAAGCATTTTCAGGGTTTACATCAATAAAACGAGCGTAATTAATCATAGAAAATAAAACATCTCCAAATTCTTTTTCTATATTTTCTTTGTGCCCAGCTTTAATCTCGTCATTAAGTTCCGTAAGTTCTTCTTGCACTTTTTCCCAAACTTGCTCAGGTTTTTCCCAATCAAAACCAACTCCTGCAACTTTATCTTGAATTCTATTGGCTTTTACAACTGCAGGTAAACTTTTGGGTACACCTTCTAAAACAGAATTATTTCCTTCTTTTAATTTTAGTTGCTCCCAATTTCGTTTAACATCTTCTTCATTGTCAACTTTTACATCCCCATAAATATGAGGATGTCTGTCTATTAATTTATCAGAAATTGCATTGGCAACGTCAGCAATATCAAAAGCTTTTTTTTCGCTACCAATTTTGGCGTAAAAAACAATGTGTAATAAAACATCACCTAATTCTTTTTTTATTTCAGGCAAGTCATTATCAAGAATAGCATCTGCTAATTCGTAAGTTTCTTCTATGGTTAAATGACGTAAACTTTCTAAAGTTTGTTTTTTATCCCAAGGACATTTTTCACGAAGCTCGTCCATAATATCTAACAGACGATTAAATGCAGCAAGTTGTTCTTTTCTAGAATTCATAGTTTTATAAAGTTGCCAATTTGCAAAGCATTAGCAGTAAAAATACTAAAGCGAATCTATTTTAATATTAAAATAGATTTATTCTTCTTCGTTAGAAGCTGTTTCTTCTGTTTTAGAAAAATCAAAACCAGCGTCTATTAATAAATTAAACCACTGAATTACTTTTTTAATGTTAGAAGTGTATACTCTTTCATCATCGTAATTTGGTAAAACTTCAGCAAAAAATGCTGCTAATTTGTTGCCACTTTCTTTGTGAGATATTGCTTTTTTACCTTCTGTTTTTTCTGATATCGCTTTAAAAACATCTAACAATGGCATATCTTCTTCGTAAGTGTAAATTGCAATATTTTCTAACAAACTTACGTTTTGTGTAGCGTTTATTGCCAAACGTTTATTATCTGTTAAGTTTTCTGCAATAATTGCATTTTTAGATTGAGATATTACTTGAAATAATCCTGGTTTACCAGTAACTGATATAATTTTACTAAACTCCATTTGTATATTTTTTGTCTTTGTTTTAAGACTATTTACCTTTTTTTAAATTCGGGAAACGCATTCTGTAATCTGCATTTATTTTCCCTTTAGAAATATTTTCTAATTTCTTTTTTATCAATCTTTTTTTAAGTGATGATAACTTGTCTGTGAATAAAACACCTTCTATATGATCGTATTCGTGCTGAAAAACTCTAGCAGCTAATCCATCTAAAACTTCAGTATGTGTGTTAAAATCTTCATCTTGATATTCTATAGTAACTTTAGGTTGTCTATAAACATCTTGACGAACATCTGGTATACTTAAACAACCTTCATTAAAAGCCCATTCATCACCTTCTTCTTCTAAAATTTGAGCGTTTATAAATACCTTATTAAAGGTTTTTAAAACAGCTCTATCTTCATCACTTAAATCTTCGTCTTCAGCAAAAGGAGAAGCATCAATAATAAATAAACGAATGGCTTTGCCAATTTGGGGTGCAGCTAAACCAACACCAGAAGCATTATACATTGTCTCTTTCATATTGCTAATTAATTCCTTTAAATTAGGATAATCAGCAGTTATTTCTGTGCATTCTTTACGAAGAACTGGGTCTCCATAAGCTACAATTGGTAAAATCATTTTGTGTTTTTTATAGTTTGCAAAAGTACAATTTAGAAATTCGTAATCCCAAATTTTACATTCATAAATTCATCTTAATATTATTGATTGTATAAGTACGATTGTAATATAATTGTTGCGCTTATTTCATCAACCAAAGCTTTGTTTTTACGTTGCTTTTTCTTTAAACCACCATCAATCATTGTTTGAAAAGCCATTTTAGAAGTAAAACGTTCATCAACTCTTTTTACAGGAATTTTAGGGATTTCCTTAGATAATTTCTCTAAAAAAGGAAGTATTAAAACTTCACTTTCGCTATCAGAATTATTCATTTGTTTGGGTTTGCCTACTAAAAAAAGATCTACTTTTTCTTTTGATATATAGTCTTTTAAAAAAGTAAAAACCTCAGATGTATTTACAGTAGTTAAACCAGATGCAATGATTTGTAATTGATCTGTAACTGCAATTCCTGTTCTTACTTTTCCATAATCAATGGCTAAAATTCTTCCCAAATTATATACTTTTTTTGCAAAAATAAAGTTTAAACTTTTAATAATATAGATTAATGCAAATAAAATCAATAAGTTAAAATAAAGTGAGTTTTGTATTTTAAACAAACCAATTATATCTGTTTAAAAAACGTATATTCGCTTAGTTTTTTAGCAATCAAATTATATTTGCTAAAATTAATTTATTAAGATGGAAAATATTAGAAAAATTATAGAAACAGCTTGGGAAAACCGTGATTTATTAAAAGAAGAAAACACGATTAATACAATAAGAAAAGTTGTTGATTTATTAGATAAAGGAGAATTAAGAGTTGCTGAACCAATAGAAGGTGGATGGCAAGTAAATGAATGGGTGAAAAAAGCAGTAGTTTTATATTTCCCTATTCAAAAAATGGAAACTTTAGAAGCTGGTATTTTCGAATATCATGATAAAATTCCATTAAAGAAAAACTTTGCAGAAAGAGGAATTAGAGTAGTACCAAATGCAGTTGCAAGACATGGAGCTTACATTTCTCCAGGTACAATCTTAATGCCTAGTTATGTAAATATTGGTGCGCATGTAGATGAAGGTACAATGGTTGATACTTGGGCTACAGTAGGTTCTTGTGCACAAATTGGTAAAAACGTACATTTATCTGGTGGTGTTGGTATTGGTGGTGTTTTAGAGCCATTACAAGCTGCACCTGTAATTATAGAAGATGGCGCTTTTATTGGTTCTAGATGCATTGTTGTAGAAGGAGTTAGAGTAGAAAAAGAAGCTGTTTTAGGTGCTAATGTTGTATTAACAATGAGTACTAAAATTATAGATGTTACTGGTGATGAACCAGTTGAAACAAAAGGTGTTGTACCTGCAAGATCTGTTGTAATTCCTGGTAGTTATACCAAAAAATTTGCTGCAGGAGAATATAATGTACCTTGTGCATTAATAATTGGAAAAAGAAAAGAAAGTACCAATAAAAAAACTTCTTTAAATGATGCTCTACGTGAGTATGATGTTGCTGTTTAAAGATTAAAATTCTATGACTAAGATTACTGCTATTATTCCTACTTTAAATGAAGAAATTCATATAGAAGCAGCTATAAAATCTGTACATTTTGCTGATGAAATTATTGTAATTGATTCATATAGCTCAGATAAAACAGTAGTTTTAGCTGAAAAACATAATGTAAAAATCATCAAACGAAAGTTTGATGATTTTTCTTCTCAAAAAAACTTTGCTATTGACCAAGCAAAGCATCTTTGGATTTATATTTTAGATGCTGATGAAAGAGTTACTCCAGAAGTAGAAAAAGAAATTTTAAAAGCTGTAAAAGAACCCAAAGACAAAGTTGGATTTTATGCAAGAAGATGTTTTTATTTTGCTGGTAAAAAAATTAAATATTCTGGTTGGCAAAGAGATAAAGTAGTTCGTTTGTTTTTAAAAGAGCATTGCAGGTATCATGGTGTTGTACATGAAACTATAAAAGCTAAAGGTGAATTAGGTTTTTTTAAAAACAAAATAGATCATTTTGGTTATAAAAATTACAATCATTTTATATCTAAAATCCATCAATATGGAGAGTTAAAGGCTAAAGAATTACACGAAAAAGGTAAAACTGTAAATGCTTTTCATTTATTGATAAAACCACCTTTTAGAGTTTTTTCTCACTTTATATTAAAAAAAGGATTTTTAGATGGTTATTTTGGTTTAGTGCTTTCTATAACTCAAGGTTATGCTGTTTTAACCAGATATATTAAGCTTTGGTTGCTTAACAGAAGCGAAAAATAAATTTTATTTATTAGACTTGTAAAAAAAGTAATTTCTCACACATCTATTTAGTTTATAGGTTAAAAGTGTAG
Source organism: Polaribacter sp. Asnod6-C07 (assembly GCF_045063625.1). Taxonomy (NCBI): domain Bacteria; kingdom Pseudomonadati; phylum Bacteroidota; class Flavobacteriia; order Flavobacteriales; family Flavobacteriaceae; genus Polaribacter; species Polaribacter sp. Asnod6-C07. The sequence continues at coordinate 2,526,335 of NZ_JBEFOF010000005.1, forward strand.
AGATTTGCCAAAAAGGCCTTGCAATTTCACGAATTACTTTTTTCCAAGCAATCATATTATTTTGCTGAATAGTACTACCTCCCATTTTTTTATCAACACTAATTACATATTGTTTATTTGTAGAAAATAATGGCACTTTATGTTTGTAAACATCTTGTTTCATTACATCAATAGGAGCGTAATAATCACTTAAATTATTAGAAAGTTTTTTAGCAGCATTTTTACCAATTATTTGCCCTATCATTAAAACTGGTGGCATTAAAAATTTGGTTAATAAATGGTCTTTCTCTAAAGGATAAAATCCTTTTTTACCAGAAATATCTAAAAAATCATTGATGGTTATTTTTGATATAAGTTGTTCTAAGTCATTAAAAAAATCATTTTGAATTAGAGCATCATCTTCTAAAACAATAGAAAAATCTTCAGGTTGATGAGACAGAAATTCCCACAATTTAAAATGCGTTAAGCAAATACCAATTTCACCATCATTTGGATAAGGAAAATGAGCTAAAATATTATGTTTCTTTTTTTCTTTTTTTAGAACTTCTAGATCTAAATCTTTACCATAAGTGGCAGAAATTCTTGTAATAGGAATCTTCAATTTTGCAAACTGATTTTCCATAAAATTACGTCTTTCAGTACTTTTATCTAAGTTGATATAATATACTTTATAAGACATCATAATTTTATCCATTTTTTACAAGCCACTTCATTTTCTTTGTCATTAAACCATTTTTTTGGAGAAATAACTGTTTTATTTTCATTCTGGTTCAACCAAGCTCCCCACCAAGAAAAACTACTATTTGCAGTAATATTATTTTTACAAAGACTCATCAAATATAAATCTTCATGAGGTATTGTTTTATGATTTATGTAAGTTGAATTTTCAATATTCAGATTTTCTTTTGTCCAAGCAATATCATCAGAAAAAACAAAAAAATGAGCGTTTTTATGTTTTTCTTTGATGATGTCAATTGCTTTATGATAATAATCTAAATCGCAAGTTCCGTGAATATTATTGGCTTTTTTATCAGAAATATAATCTCCTCTTCTAATATGAACAGCACATGAATTAGAAAATTTAAATATTTCATTTGCGTAAACTAAAGTGCTTTCTGATAGTTTTTGTTGAATTACAAACTGATTGATTAGAATTGACCTTATATCTTTAAAATATTTTTCTGTTTGATAATATCCCTTAACATATTCATTTCCATTTAAACTAAAAAGATTTTCATCAAACAAAAGACTTTTCTCTCTTACATTTTTTTTGATTTTTATTTTGCCTAGAAAAGTAGTAAAAGTATCTGCAATTTCTAAATCAATATTGTATTTATCAAGTTGATAACCACCATGTAATTTATAAGTCTTAAATTTAGAAATATCAATCTGTACATCAAAACCCTTCTGCTGAAGCGATTTTGCGTATGCATATTGAAACATTTGATTTCCTAACCCACCAACAATTCTAACAATAATCATTTAATATTAATTTCGTAAATCTTAAGAAAACAAAAGTACAAATGTTATCACGATATTCTTTTATCAATTTACGGTTTAAAAGGATAGAAAATTATAAATTTGCCTCACTTTTAGAAATATGAAGTATACAGAAGCAATTTCATCAGAAATATTTAGTGTAATCTCTAAAGCATCCAAAGAATTAAGCGTAGATTCTTATGTGATTGGAGGTTTTGTACGCGATTTTTTTCTGAAAAGAGGAACAGCAAAAGACATAGATGTAGTTGCTGTAGGTAGTGGAATAGATTTGGCATTACAAGTGTCTAAATTATTACCCAACAAACCAAAAGTACAGGTTTTTAAAACCTATGGTACAGCAATGCTGCGTTTTAAAGATGTAGAAATTGAATTTGTTGGTGCAAGAAAAGAATCTTATTCTGAAGAAAGTAGAAATCCAGAAGTTACAGCAGGTACTTTAAAAGACGACCAAAATAGACGAGATTTTACCATAAATGCACTAGCTTTAAGTTTAAATGAGGATAATTTTGGAGAACTTTTAGATCCTTTTAATGGAATTCTAGATTTAGAAAATAAAATAATTCGTACACCTTTAGATCCAGATATTACCTATTCTGATGATCCTTTAAGAATGATGCGTGCTATTCGTTTTGCAACGCAGTTAAATTTTGAAATAGAAGAAGAATCGCTTTCTGCTATTGGTAAAAACTCAGATAGACTAAAGATTATTACAAGAGAAAGAATTGTTGATGAAATGAATAAAATTTTATCATCGCCAAAACCTTCTATTGGATTTTTATTATTAGAAAAAACAAAACTTTTACCACAAATTCTACCTGAAATTGTTGCATTAAAAGGTGTAGAAGAGGTTGAAGGGCAAATGCATAAAGATAATTTTTATCACACTTTCGAAGTTGTAGATAATATTGCAAAACATACAGATGATGTTTGGTTAAGATGGGCTGCATTATTACACGATATTGGAAAAGCACCCACAAAAAGATTTTCTAAAAAAGTAGGTTGGACATTTCATTCGCATGAATTTGTAGGTTCAAAAATGGTCTATAAAATCTTTAAAAGATTAAAAATGCCATTAAATAACAAAATGAAATTTGTGCAGAAAATGGTGTTATTAAGTTCTAGACCCATTGTTTTAGCTTCGGATGTAAATGATTCTGCTGTAAGACGTTTGGTTTTTGATGCTGGTGATGATATTAATGCATTAATGACACTTTGTGAAGCAGATATTACCACTAAAAACCCAAGAAAATTTAAACGTTATCATAAAAACTTTGAATTGGTGAGAACCAAAATTAAAGAAGTAGAAGAACGTGATAGAGTCCGTAATTTTCAACCACCAGTTACTGGTGAAGAAATTATGGAAGCATTTAATTTAAAACCTTGTAGAGAAATTGGGCAAATAAAAGAAGCTATTAAAGAAGCAATTTTAGATGGTAAAATACCTAATGAACATAAAGCCTCTTACGATTTTATGATAGAAAAGGGAGTATCTTTAGGGTTGGAAAAGGCTTCTAATTAATTTTTAAAAATGAAAAAGGTTACAAACTTTATAAAAACTGCTTTATTAGAAATAAAGTTAAAATCTTTTAAAAATCAACAAGAATTAGTTTTAGTTACAGGATCTAGTAGTTCACATTTTAAAAGTTTATATCAACTTTTAAAAAGCATCCAAAAATTCGAAAAAAACACCAAGACTATTGTTTATGACTTAGGTTTAAAACAATTAGAAAATGAAAATCTTTTAAAAGAATTTCCAAATATAGATTTAAGAAAGTTTGATTTCTCAAAATATCCAGAATACTTTAATATCAACATAAATGATGGAGTTTATGCATGGAAACCAGTAATTTTTGATGAAGTTTTTAATGAGTTTAAATGTTCCGTTTGTTGGATAGATGCTGGTAATGTAATTACTCAAAAACTAATACTTTTAAGAAAAGTAATTAAATATTATGGATTTTATTCCCCTTTTTCTAAAGGAAAAATTGATGATTGGACACATCCAGAATCATTAAAAACTTTAGGCGTTTACAATGATTTAGATTTAAGAAAGCAAATTAATTTAAATGGTGCATGTATTTCTGCTGATTATAATCATAAAGAAGTAAACAATGTTATTACTAAATGGAAAGAGGGTGCTTTAACAAAGAATTGTATTGCCCCAAAAGGAAGTAGTAGAGCAAACCATAGATTTGATCAAGCTGTTTTGTCTGTTTTGGTTTATAAACATATTCCTGAAATAGGTAAAAAAATGACTTTTAAACGCTTTGGTTTTAAAATCCATCAAGATATTGATGAGTAATTTGGTTTAATTCTTAGTGTTTATTTATTAAATTATCATTAAATATGTTAATTTAATTTTATTTCCTTAATCTTCTATTGTATCTTTAGAAACGATATTATACAATCAACCTAAAGATGAAAATAGAAAAAGTACTAGTTGCCAATAGAGGGGAAATTGCAATCAGAATATTTAGAGCCTGTACAGAAATTAATGTAAAAACAGTCGGAATTTATACTTATGAAGATCGATATTCTTTACACAGGTACAAATCTGATGAATCTTATCAAATTGGTGAAGACAATCAGCCTTTAAAGCCTTATTTAGATATTGACGCTATTATAAAAATAGCAAAAGATAATAATGTAGATGCGATTCATCCTGGTTATGGTTTTTTATCAGAAAATGCCAATTTTGCTCAAAAATGTGAAGAAAATAATATCATTTTTGTTGGACCTAAAGTATCTGTTTTAAAATCTTTAGGAGATAAAATTACAGCTAAGAAAGTAGCAATAGATAATAATATACCTATTATTTTAAGTAACAAAAACCCTTTAGATAACATAGAAATTGCTTTAGAAGAGGCAGAAAAAATAGGTTATCCAATAATGTTAAAAGCAGCTTCTGGAGGAGGAGGACGTGGAATGCGTGTTATCAGAAAAGAAGAAGAACTTAAAAAAGCATATGGCGAAAGTAAGAGAGAAGCATTAAATGCTTTTGGAGATGATACTGTTTTCTTAGAAAAGTTTGTCGAAAACCCAAAACATATAGAAATTCAAATTGTTGCAGATAGTTTTGGTAATACAGTTCATTTATTTGAAAGAGATTGTTCTGTGCAAAGACGTTATCAAAAAGTAATAGAATTTGCACCTTCTTACGGATTAAAACAAGAAACAAAAGATGCACTTTACAAATATGCAATAGACATTTGTAAAGCAGTAAATTATAATAATATTGGTACTGTAGAGTTTTTAGTAGATGATGATGATTCTATTTACTTTATAGAAGTAAACCCAAGAATACAAGTAGAACATACAGTTACAGAGGTAATTACTAATATAGATTTAGTAAAAACACAATTATATATTGCTGCAGGTTATCAATTAAAAGACGAAGAAATTAAAATTCCGAATCAAGAATCTGTTTCTATAAATGGCTATGCTTTACAATGTAGAATTACTACAGAAGATCCTCAGAATGATTTTAAACCCGATTTTGGAACTATTTCTACTTACAGAAGTGCATCTGGTTTTGGTATTCGTTTAGATGCAGGTAGTGTTTATCAAGGTGTTAAAATATCTCCTTTTTTCGACTCCATGTTGGTAAAAGTAACAGCTCATAACAGAACTTTAGAAGGGGCAGCCAAAAAAGTAAGAAGAGCATTAAGTGAGTTTCGAATAAGAGGAGTAAAAACAAATATGTCTTTTTTAGATAATATTTTACAACACGAAACTTTTAGAAGAGGTGCAATTACTGTAAACTTTATAAAATCTACTCCAGATTTATTTGTGTTTAAAGCACCAAGAAACAGAGCTAATAAATTAATTACTTATTTAGGTGATGTTACTATAAATGGTAATACAGATGTTAAGAAATTTGATGCTACTAAAACTTTTGTAAAACCTAAAATTCCTGCTTTTGATGTAAATGCAACTTACCCAAAAGGAACCAAAGATTTATTAACAGAATTAGGTCCAGAAGGTTTTTCTGAATGGTTAAAAAATGAGAAAAAAATTCATTTTACAGATACCACAATGCGAGATGCGCATCAAAGTTTATTAGCAACCAGAATGAGAACTTTTGATATGTTAAAAGTTGCAGAAGGCTATGCTAAAAATCATCCAGATATTTTTAGTATGGAAGTTTGGGGAGGTGCTACTTTTGATGTTTGCTTACGTTTTTTACAAGAAAACCCATGGGAAAGATTACGATTATTAAGACAAAAAATGCCAAATGTTTTATTGCAAATGTTATTAAGAGGTTCTAATGGTGTTGGTTATAAAGCATATTCAGATAACTTAGTTGGTAAATTTGTTGAAGAATCTTGGGAAAATGGAGTTGATTTATTTAGAATTTTTGATTCTCTAAACTGGATGAAATCTATAGCACCTTGTATAGAACATGTAAGAACAAAAACCAAAGGTTTGGCAGAAGGTTCTATTTGTTATACTTCTGATATTTTAGATGTAAAAAACACAAAATACAATTTAAAATATTACATCAATTTAGCCAAAGAAATCGAAAATGCAGGTGCACATATTTTGGCAATTAAAGATATGGCTGGTTTGTTAAAACCTTATGCAGCATCAGAATTGGTTACTGCTTTAAAATCAGAATTAAATATTCCTATTCATTTACATACGCATGATACATCATCTATTCAATCTGCAACTTATTTAAAAGCAATTGAGGCAGGTGTAGATGTAGTTGATGTTGCTTTAAGTGGTTTATCTGGTTTAACATCACAACCAAATTTTAACTCTATTGTAGAAATGATGAAATTTCACGAAAGAGAAAATCCTATAAATGCTACTTCATTAAATGAGTATTCTAATTATTGGGAAACCGTAAGAGAATATTATTATCCTTTTGAATCTGGATTAAAAGCGGGCTCAGGGGAAGTGTTTAAACACGAAATTCCTGGTGGTCAATATTCAAATTTAAAGCCTCAAGCACAAGCTTTAGGTTTAGAAAGTCGTTTTCATGAAATTACAAAAATGTATGGAGAAGTAAACACACTTTTTGGTAATATCGTAAAAGTTACACCAAGTTCTAAAGTTGTAGGTGATATGGCTCAGTATTTAGTAAGTAATAACTTAACTATAAATGATGTTTTAGAAAGAGGTGATGCTATTTCCTTTCCTCAATCTGTGGTAAGTTTCTTTAAAGGTGATTTAGGTCAGCCAGTTGGTGGTTTTCCAGAAAAATTACAAAAACTTATTTTAAAAGATCAAAAACCTTTTACTGATAGACCAAATGCTCACATACCTCCTGTAGATTTTGATGTTGAATATGCAGTTTTTAAAAATATTTTTGAAAATGATTTGGGTAGAAAGATTGATTTTACAGATTTTTTATCCTATAAATTATATCCAAAGGTATTTACAGATGCTTTTAATAAGCATTTAAAATATGATAATTTAACCAATTTACCTACCAAAAACTTTTTCTACGGAATGGAAATTGGCGAGGAAATTACTGTGGATTTAGATAAAGGTAAAACACTCTTAATTACTTTAGATTCTATAAGCAAGCCCAATAATGAGGGGTTAGTTACCATTTATTTTAAAGTAAATGGACAAGGTAGAACTGTACAGATTAAAGACGAATCTATTAAGGTAAATTCAGTTGAAAATATTAAAGCTGATAAATCTGAAGTAAATCAAATTGGTGCTCCATTACAAGGATTGTTATCTACTATTTTAGTTAAAAAAGGAGATAAGATCACAAAAAATCAACCTTTGTTTATTATTGAGGCTATGAAAATGGAAACTACAATTACAGCAAATGAAGCAGCAACAGTTAGTGCTATTATTTTAAAAGAAGGTACAATCGTAAATGCTGATGATTTAATTTTAAAACTGAGTTAAAACAATTAATTAAAAATTGAAAAGTAAAAGTGAGTTTTGATGAATATAATAGATTCAATAAAACTCACTTTGCTTTAATTTGTAGCACTTTTTTTTGATTTTGTATTTTGGATAAAAAATAAACTTTTTCTATCTATTTTAATATTTCAGTTAAATATACTAATCCAAAAATCCAGCCAGAATAGAGTATTGTATAAGTTAGTGAGTAAAAAGCTGAAATGGCAATATCTCCTTTAGTTTCTTTAGATTTATTAAAAACTAATTTTAAAGCTCTAAAAAAAATCCAATACAACATCGTTAATATTATAAAAAACGAAAACCAAAAAATAGCTTCTAAAACGATAAATAATATAACTATTAGAATTGTCATTCCAATCCACAATAGAATTGATAAAATCAAACCTCCAATTCCATCTCCAACTTCAATTATAGGTGATTCAAAAGGTGGTGAAGCATTTTCTAATATAGTTCCTCTCTTAAAACTCCTGAATTTTGGAAAATTATCAATCAACCCAATTCCTTTATAAAGTCCAAAAGTCATAAATAAAAAGAGTGAAATTGCTATAATTCCTATTGATAAATATAGATTCGAAGTTAGACTACGATTATAATTAATACCAGTAAGATAAACAGTTAAAATTGAAATTACTATTACAAATAAAGAAACTATAAAAACGGATTTTCCTTTTAAGTAATTCTGTTTAATTTTCAATTTAAAGAATTTTTAAATAATCTTGATATTAACTTTACGCTAAACTCTGCATAGAAACCAACTTAAAATACTCACCTTTTTTAGTTAATAAATCGTCGTGTTTACCTTGCTCTACAATTTTACCTTTTTTCATTACCACAATTGTATCTGCTTTTTGAATGGTAGATAATCTGTGAGCAATAACCAAAGAAGTTCTGTTTTGCATCATTTTTTCTAAAGCAACTTGTACTAATTGCTCAGATTCTGTGTCTAGTGCAGAAGTAGCCTCGTCTAAAATCATTATTGGTGGATTTTTTAACACAGCTCTTGCAATAGATAAACGTTGTTTTTGTCCTCCAGAAAGTGTACCACCACTGTCACCAATATTTGTTTCAAATTTCTTTGGTAAATTCTGAATGAACTCATTAGCATTAGCAATTTCAGATGCTTCTAAAATTTCTTTTTCTGAAGCATTTTCAGTACCTAATTTTATGTTGTTTTCTACTGTGTCATTAAATAAAATAGATTCTTGAGTTACAATTCCCATTAAATCTCTCAGAGACTTTTTTGTGATGTCTTTTATGTTTTTTCCATCAATTAAAATATCACCTTTATTTACATCATAAAAACGTGTAATTAAATTGGCAAGGGTAGATTTTCCACTTCCTGATTGGCCTACTAAAGCAACAGTTTCTCCTTTTTTAATGGTTAAAGAAAAATCTTTTAAAACATAATCATCTTTGTATTTAAAAGAGATGTTTTTAAACTCAATATCAGTATCAAAAGTTTCTTTAACAGTTGCATTAGGTTTGTCTTTAATACTGTTTTCAGTATTTAAGACTTGCATTATTCTTTCTGCAGATGCTTCTCCTTTTTTTATGTTATAAAATGTTGTTGTTATTAATTTTATAGGATTTAAAACAGTATAAAATAACACAATATACCCCATAAATTTACCAGCTTCTAGCGGACTTGTTTTTTCTAAAACATCTGTACCTCCATACCAAAGAATGGTAATTATAGTTGCAGATCCTAAAAATTCACTCATTGGTGAAGCCATAGTTTGTCTATGAAAAACGCTAGTCATTAATTTTCTAAAAGTAGAGGTAGAGTTGTTGAATTTTTTTTCAATAATTTTTTCTGAATTAAAACCTTTTATCACTCTTAATCCAGTTAATGTTTCTTCTATAAAAGATAAAAATGTACCTGTCTCTTTTTGAGCTTTAATCGATTGTGATTTTAATTTTTTACTAATTGATGATATGATAAAACCAGATACTGGTAATAGGATAAAGACAAAAAGTGTTAATTTTAGACTAATAAACAGCATAATTCCTATTGAAATTGTTACTGTTAAAGGTTCTCTAACCAAGGTTTCAATTGATGTTAAAATAGAGTTTTCTACTTCTTGTACATCAGATGTCATTCTTGCAATAATGTCACCTTTTCTTTTTTCTGTGAAATAAGAAATGGGTAGTTCTACAATTTTACGATATAAATTATCTCTTAAATCTTTTACGATTCCTGTACGTAAAAAAGTAATTACGTAAGATGCTAAATACCTAAATAGGTTTTTGAAAAAAAATAAAGATAATGATAAGAGGCAAATAAATAACAGAACACTAATTTCACCATCTTCTATTATTTTGTTAGATATAAAATAGTTAAAATTGCCTTCTAAATAAGATCCTAAATTTGATAGACCTTGATAATCAGGTTTTTTATAAATAGCTTTATCTACACCAAATAATATATTTAAAACAGGTATAAATGCTAAAACTGATAAAACATTAAATATTGCGTAAAAAATATTAAAGAGAATATTTAAAAGCGTAAACTTTCTATATTCTCTTTCATATTTAAGAATGTCCTTAAAGTGACTCATTAATTTAATTTCATCTCTTTTATAATTCGTTGAATTTTTGCATCTAATTCAGCTTCAACTTTATCTGCATTTTCAGTTGTGTCTAATTCGCTATTTACACTAAAGTAAAATTTAATTTTTGGCTCTGTACCACTTGGTCTTGCAGCAATTCTTGTACCAGATGCTGTTTGATAAATTAATACATTAGATTTTGGTAAATCAATATTAGTAACTTCTCCAGTAATTAAATTCTTTTTTGTTGAAGCATCATAATCAGAAAGCGATTCTATTTTTTCTCCATCAATTTCAGTTAATGGGTTGTTACGCATATCACTTAAAATTTGTTGAATTTCTGCAGCACCATCCATACCTTTTTTAACGATAGAAATTAAATGCTCTTTATAGTATTTGTTTTCAACATAAATGTTTAGTAATTCTTCGTAAAAAGAACTTCCATTTTGTTTTGCATAAGCAGCAGCTTCACAAGCTAAAAGTGTTGCTGTTACAGCATCCTTATCGCGTACAAAATCACCAACCATATAACCAAAACTTTCTTCTCCACCACCAATAAAATCTAATTCTGGGAAATCTTTTACCATTTTGGCAATCCATTTAAAACCAGTTAAACCTACTTTGGTATCAACCCCTTTTTTAGCAGCTACATCATTTACTAATTCTGTAGAAACAATAGTAGAACCTACAAATTGTTTGCCATTTAATTTACCTTCTTCTTTCCATTTACGTAGTAAAAATTCTGTCATAACAACCATAGTTTGGTTACCATTCATTAACTTCATTTTACCATCTAAATCTCTAACAGCAACACCTAATCTATCACAATCAGGATCTGTACCAATTACAATATCAGCTCCTATTTTATCAGCTAAATCAGTAGCCATTTTTAAAGCTTCTGGTTCTTCTGGGTTTGGCGATTTTACAGTAGGGAAATCTCCATCAGGTTTTCTTTGTTCTTCTACAATATGTACATCATTATAACCAGCACCAGCCAAAGCATCTGGCACAGACATAATTGATGTTCCGTGTAAAGAAGTAAAAACAATTTTTAAATCTTCTCTTTTAATATTTTCTGATAAAGAACCATTTTTTACAGATGCTTTAATAAAAACATCATCTACATCTTTACCAATTACTTCAATCAAATCTTCGTTTGCATCAAATTTAATTTCAGAAAAATCTAACGAATTTACTTTGTTGATAATTCCACCATCATTTGGCGGAACAATTTGACCACCATCTGCCCAGTACACTTTGTAACCATTATATTCTGGCGGATTATGAGAAGCTGTTAATACAATACCAGCATCGCAACCTAAATGGCGAACTGCAAAAGACAATTCTGGTGTTGGTCTTAAATCTTCGAAAAGAAAAACTTTAATGTTATTTGCAGATAAAACATCAGCAACAACCTTTGCGAATTTTTTACTATTATGTCTACAATCGTAGGCAATAACAACGCTTAATTGTTCTTTTTCTACATTTTCAATTAAGTAATTAGATAAACCTTGTGTAGCTCTACCTAATGTATATTTGTTAATTCTATTAGTACCAGCACCCATTAATCCTCTCATTCCTCCAGTTCCAAAAGCCATGTCTTTATAGAATCTATCTGCTAAATCATCAGGATTATTAGCAATTAATTCTTGAATTTCTGTTTGAGTTTCTTCATCAAAAATTGGAGTTAACCATTGTTTAGCTTTGTCTAAAATTTCGTTCATTTTAATAGATTTTTTTGAGTTGGTGATATTTTTAGTAATACAAATATACTATTTAGAAATTGAGTTTTTCTTTAATTTTGTAGTGTTTTTCACCGCTTTTTGTTTTTATGATTAGCTCTCCTATAAAACCAGCTAAAAATAATAAAGTTCCTAGAATCATAGAGGTTAAAGCAATATAAAACCAAGGATTGTCGGTTACTAAAATAGTTTTTATTCCGTTAAAAACTTTATAAAGTTTGTAAGCGCCAATGTAAAATGCAGATGTTGTTCCAAATATAAACATTAAAGTACCCCAAAGACCAAAGAAATGCATTGGTCTTTTTCCAAATTTTGATAAAAAGGAAATGGTAATTAAATCAAGAAAGCCATTTATAAAACGATCTATACCAAATTTAGTTTCGCCATATTTTCTGGCTTGATGTTGCACTATTTTTTCACCTATTTTATTAAAACCTTCGTTTTTTGCTAAAACAGGAATGTATCTGTGCATTTCTCCACTAACTTTTACGGTTTTTATTACTTCGTTTTTATAAGCTTTTAATCCGCAGTTAAAGTCGTTTAATTTTAATCCTGATGTTTTTCTGGCAGCTGCATTAAAGAGTTTAGAAGGAATGTTTTTAGTGATTACATTATCGTATCTTTTCTTTTTCCAACCAGAAATTAAATCGAAATCTTTATCAATAATTAAATGGTATAATTCTGGTATTTCTTCTGGATTGTCTTGTAAATCAGCATCCATAGTAATTACAACTTTACCTTTTGCTAATTCAAAACCTGCATCTAAAGCTTGGGATTTTCCGTAATTTTTTTGAAAACGAATTCCTTTAACTTCATTATTTTTTTTTGATAGTTGCTCAATAACATTCCAAGAAGAATCTGTGCTACCATCATCAATAAAAATAACTTCATATAAATAACGATTGGATTGCATAACTTTTGCAATCCAATCGAATAATTCTTGTAAAGATTCTTCTTCGTTAAGAAGTGGTATTACTACCGAAATTTCCATATAGTGAGTTCAAAAAAATTAATTTCAAAAAATCAAAGTTACAATTTTATGAATTATTGAACGCTAAACTTTAAATTTTAGTAAGTTTCTTCTTCTGATTTTTTCATAATTGCTGCTGTAATTGCAGTTATTACAAATCCCATAAATGCAGAGATAGCTAAAATCATTGCAGAAATTATTGCAGGGCTTTGAAACTTTTCTGAAGATTCTGTAAAAGTTTCAATTTGTTCTTGTGTTAAACCAGCATCTAACCATTTTTGTTGTTGAAACTCCATACCCATTTTCTGAAAATCAGGTTCAATCACAGTTGTAAATAAAAGGGTGTAAATAACGGTAATTACTGCACTAACCATTACAATACCCATTCCTATTTTTAAACCTTCACCCCAAGACATAAAGCCTCCATTATTAGTTTTAAAAGCTTTTAGCCCAAGAACAACAAAGGCTATAGTAGCAATTAAACCTACTACATTGCTTACCCATTGCAATTCAAAAGATTTGCCCATAGCATATAATACTAAAGCAACAATAACTCCTGTTAGTCCTAAGTATAGTCCATTATTTAAAATAATACTTTTACTATTTGTTTTGTTTTCCATTTGTGTTTTAAATTTAGTTAGTTGTACAAATATAATATATGAATTCATTTTGATACTTTTTTTTAAAAAATATTCAAAACATCTTATTAGTATACAATACTTTACAAATGTTACAATAAATTTATATTAATTTTTAATTGTTAGTATAAAAATAGATTGTAAATTTGCAGTGGCAAGTCCTACACAACTAGCTCCCTTTGAATCCCCCAGGGTGGGAACACAGCAAGGGTATTAGGTTGTAGCAGTGTGATGTAGATAGCTTGCCATTTTTTGTGCCTTAAATTTACGTTTCTTCTTTTATCTTTTCTGATATTTGTTTCATAATTATAATTTAAAAAAAACATGTCTAAAGTAGTCTTAGTTACTGGAGCTTCTTCTGGAATAGGAAAATCGATTGCAACTTTTTTAAGCGAAAAAGGCTTTACTGTTTACGGTACAAGTAGAAATCCAAAAAACATAGATAGTTTTTCTTTTCAATTAATTGCTTTAGATGTTTTAAAAGTAGATACAATTAATAGAGCAGTAGATTTAATTATAGAAAAAGAAGGCAGATTAGATGTTTTGGTAAATAATGCAGGAATGGGTATTACAGGTCCTGTAGAAGATACACCTACAAATGAAATGCGCGCTGTTTTTAACACTAACCTTTTTGGTGCTATTGATGTTATGAAAGCAGTATTACCACAAATGCGTAAACAAAAATCAGGTACAGTAATTAATGTTACTTCTATTGCAGGTTATATGGGGTTACCTTTTAGAGCTGCATATTCTGCATCTAAAGGTGCTTTAGAATTAGTTACAGAAGCAACAAGTATGGAGGTAAAAAACTTCGGAGTTAACGTTGTAAATGTAGCACCTGGAGATTTTGCAACTAATATTGCAGCTGGTAGATACCATACACCAGTTTTTGACAATTCTGCTTATAAAGAGAGTTACCAAGCAAGTTTAGATTTAATGGATGCTCATGTAGATCATGGAATGGACCCTATAGAAATGGCAAAAACAGTTTACAGAATCATCAACAATAAGAGCCCTAAAATTCACTATAAAGTGGGCGATTTTATGCAGAAATTTTCTATTGTTTTAAAACGTGTTTTACCAGATAAAATGTATCAGAAATTATTAATGAACCATTACAAGCTCTAGTTTTCTATGCTAATGTGTTCTTCTGCAGTTTCGCTTAAATAAGTTTCTAAAATGTTTATTTCGCAATTTATAGCATCAAAATCTAATTTTATATAGCCATAGAAATTTTGATCATTTCTAATGAGTTTTAGCGCATAATAATCATCTTTTTCGTTTGCAAATTCCTTTTTGTAAGTTAAATTATTCTGAAGAAAAAAGTTGTAGTTTTCATAAGGTGCATCAAATTCATAAAAAACATCTAGAGAGTTTCTAACATCAGCAGAATCGAATTTATTTGCATCATAACTTCTTGTATCTTCTGTAGAAAATGGTGGTTCAAAAATTACTGGAAAAGGAATGCTTACTCCTTTAGGAGAAAGAATTTCATTAATTTCTTCGTCTGTAGAAACCAATTTTATGTTATACGCTACAAAATTTGGTGTGTTTGCAAAGTCTACAACTTCATCAGCAAGTAGGGTGTAATCTGTTGTTCCGTCTTTGTCTAAATCTATTTCAATTGATAATTTGTCTGCAAAACAAGCTGAAAAGTAAGTGTAATTTGTGTCTTCTACTATATAATCATCAATAGTAAAATCTACCCAAAAATTAAGTGTTTTAATTAATTTATCATGATGATCTCTATAAGTTATTTGTCCAGAAAATTTTTCGTCAATTTCCCAATTTTGTACGCTAACTTCTAAAACATAAACTTGAGTTAAGGCACTTATATCTGCAGTGCTTCCTTCGTAAAACTCATAACCATGATCTATCTGTAAACAATCGTCTATCTTGTTAAAAACAAAATTTAGAGTTTCTGTAGTATTGTTATCATTTAAGTCTTTGGTGTAATTGATTCTAACAGAATTATCAGAATAACTTCCTTGCCAAATGGCAGATTCTGAGTTGTCTAGAACAACTACATTATCTGATGCTGTAACACCAATATCTGATAAGTCACATAAAATAGTGCCTTCTATACCTTCTTCTGTGTTTACAGTATCGCAAGAATATAAAATTGATAACAATAAAATTAATGTTAAGTATTTATAAATTTTCATTTAAGATTTAATTTTTTGAACTTTTAAAAAAGGTATTTGTTAAAGTTAGACACGTAAAAAATGACAAAGTTTAATTTAAAACAAAAAAAAGATCATATTTGTTATATTTTTAACCAATTTGTGTTAAAACTTATAATTATTTTTTCTGTTAAAGAAATCATTGTAACTATATTTGCTACAAATTAATCATAAATTTTCAAAAAGATGAAATTTTTTATAGATACTGCAAATTTAGAACAAATAAAAGAAGCACAAGCTTTAGGTATTTTAGATGGTGTAACTACAAATCCCTCTTTAATGGCTAAAGAAGGTATTACTGGTCAAGACAATATCATAAATCATTACAAAGAAATTTGTGATTTAGTTGAGGGTGATGTTTCTGCAGAAGTTATCTCTACAGATTTTGATGGAATGGTAAAAGAAGGTGAAGCTTTAGCTGCCTTAAATCCGCAGATTGTGGTAAAATTACCAATGATAAAAGATGGTGTAAAAGCGTGTAAATATTTTTCTTCTAAAGGAATTAAAACGAATGTAACTTTAGTTTTTTCTGTTGGGCAAGCATTATTAGCAGCTAAAGCAGGTGCTACTTATGTATCGCCATTTTTAGGACGTTTAGATGATATTTCTACAGATGGAATGAACTTAATTTCTGAAATTAGATTAGTTTTTGATAATTATAATTTTGAAACTCAAATTTTAGCAGCTTCTGTGCGTAATACAATGCATGTTGTAAATTGTGCTAAGTTAGGTTCTGATGTAATGACAGGTCCTTTAAGTGCAATAGAAGGATTGTTAAAACACCCTTTAACAGATAGTGGTTTAGCTAAATTTTTAGCAGATTACCAAAAAGGAAACTAGAAGCCCATCCTAACCTTCCCTAAGGGAAGGAACTGTTGTGGTAATTGAGTGTGGAAAATGTTTATTTGAAGCTATTTCCTGCTTTCCACTATATCTTTTTGCCAAAAAAGCAAAAAGGATGTCGTTTCAATCAGGGCTAAACTTGTTTGCTAATTAATAGCTCATTTAAAAGATACAGAAACTCTAAATTAATGTAATTTGGAGTTTCTTTTTTACCAAAATATATAAGTTAGAAATAAAATATTTCTAAATGAAACAAATAGAACAGCAAATTTTATCTAGTAACAGTTCCTCTCCTTTGGAGAGGTTAGGGGAGGTTATTTTTCCAAAAAAAGAACTCGCACAACTTGTAATATCTGCCTGTCATCAATTTAATATTGATACTATTGTTGTTTCTCCTGGTTCTAGAAATGCACCTTTAACTATTGGTTTTTCTAATCATTCAGAAATAGAAACGTTAAGTGTTGTAGATGAAAGATGTGCTGCTTTTTTTGCTTTAGGGATTGCTCAGCAAAAACAAAAACCAGTAGCAGTTTTATGCACTTCTGGTTCTGCTTTGTTAAATTATTATCCAGCAATTGCAGAAGCTTTTTACAGTAATATTCCATTAGTTGTAATTTCTGCAGACAGACCAAAACATTTAATAGATATTGGAGATGGACAAACGATTCGTCAAGAAAATGTGTTTGAAAACCATATTTTATTTTCTGCAAATTTAATCGAAAACCCAAAATTTATTGCGCGAAACTCGCAGTTAATTGGTGAAGCTTTACAAATTGCAACATCGCAAAAAGGCCCTGTACATATTAATGTTCCTTTTGATGAACCTTTGTATGAAACTGTTAAAGAATTAAAAACGTTTCATTTTCCTAATATTTCTATGAGTTCTTTGGACAACTCAAATATCAATTATCAAAATTTAGCAGAAATTTGGAATACTTCTGATAAAAAAATGCTAGTAATTGGTGTTAATTATCCAGATGAAGAATTACACAATTTAATGAATTTATATTCTGATGATGAATCTGTTTTAATTTTTACAGAAACAACATCAAACTTATATCATAAAAAGGCAGTAAATTCTATAGATCAATTAGTTTTCTCTTTAGATGATGCTCAATTTCAAGAATTACAACCAGATATACTAATCACTTTTGGAGGTATGATTGTTTCTAAAAGAGTTAAAAAGTTTCTTAGAGAATATCAACCAAAACATCATTGGAATATTGATGAGAAAAAAGCAACCAATACTTTTTTCTCTTTAAGTGAATTTATTCAAACAAAACCTGTAGATTTTTTCTCAAATTTTAATAGAATCATCACAAAAAAGAAAAGTGATTATCAACCAAAATGGTTAAAAATTAGAGATTATAGAAGGGAAAAGCATACTGAATATTTATCGCAAATAAAGCATTCAGATTTTAAAGTTTTTGAGCAAGTTTTAAAGAGTATTCCTCATAATTCAGATTTGCAAATTAGTAACAGCGCAATTATTAGATATGCGCAATTATTTGAATTAAAAAACACGTTACGTGTTTTTTGTAATCGAGGTACAAGCGGAATTGATGGTAGTACATCAACAGCTATTGGGGCTGCTTTTGCAAGTGAAAATCAAACGGTCTTTATTACTGGCGATTTAAGTTTTTTCTATGATTCTAATGCTTTATGGAATAAAAATATTCCTAATAACTTTAGAATAGTTTTAATAAATAATTCAGGAGGAGGAATTTTTAAAATAATTCCTGGTCCATCAACCACAAATGCTGCAAAATATTTTGAAACGCCACATTGTTTAACTGCAGAATATTTATGCAAAATGTATGGTTTCGATTATTTACAAGCATCATCAACAGAAATAGTTACAAAAACATTAAATGGATTTTATGCAAAGTCAGAAAAACCAAAAATTTTAGAAATTTTTACTCCAAGTGCAGAAAATGATTTAATTTTAAAAGAATATTTTAAATATATAAAATAATGGATTTACAAGACGAGTATCAAGAAGGAGATATCAATTTAAAGGAAGGAGAAAAAGTTCAGTTAGTTATAGAAAATGAAACTGGATTAGGATATTCTGTGTTAATAAATGAAGAATACGAAGGTTTACTTTTTAGAAGCGAAGTTTTTCAGGATTTAGAAGTAGATATGGAGGTTGTTGGATATATCAAACAAATTCGTGAAGATGGTAAAATAGATGTTTCTCTTAGACCACAAGGTTTTAGAAATGTAATTGATGCAGATGTAGAAAAAGTATTAGAAAAATTAAAAAGTAGTAGAGAAGGTTTTTTGTTATTAACAGATAAAAGTTCGCCAGATTCTATTCGTTTTCATATGAAAATGAGTAAAAAAGCCTTTAAAAAAGCGGTTGGTAATCTTTACAGAAATAAACTAATTGTAATTAAAGAAGATAGAATTGAGCTTTTAAATCAGTAAGTAGTATACCATCTAAAGTTGGCAGTCATTATTATTGAATAAAATTATTACTGCCAACAGCATACTAAAACACTATCAACTAAAATTACTGCCCACCTAATCTTAAAATATTTTCATAATAAGCATCAGAATTTGGGTCTGCAGGATCCATTTTTCCATAGCCAATTTTGTAATATTTTAATGCTTTTTTAGTCATTTTTGCAGACTCGTAATAACGACCAATATAATATTCGCCTAAAGGTGAAGTTGGAAATATCTTTAGAATCATATCACCAAAATCTCTTAATCTTTTTCCATCTTCTTTTTCAATGATAATGTTTTCAATTGCATAAATATCTCTTTCTCTAATACCTAAATTCGTTCCGAATAAAAATTCAATTTCTAAATATTTATTTTCTAAATAGTAAATAGCGTCTTTAGGTGCCAAGTCTTTAATTTTTTCATCATATTCTTCTTTCGATATTGCAGAATATACTTCAAACATTTTAGTCATTGCTCTAGGTATTGCTTCGTGAATTGCAGAAACAGTACTAGCAGTTGTAATTACATCATTTATTACATTAAAATTTTTAATTTCTAACTCAGATAATGCTTGCTGAACTTTACCAATTTTCTCTGATTTACTTTTAGAAAAAGAATCAGAATTATTAGTGTAAAAATAAAATGTATTGTCTTCTTTTGCGAATTTTGGTAAATTATAGGTTTGTAATTCGCCAATTATAAAATCAGAAAAATTAGGATTTATACAAATAAAAGAGTTGATAAAAGCAGTGTTTTCTTTTAGAAAATGAGAAACCATATTTGCAGAATAACCTTGCCCAATTAAAGAAATATAAGGTGATGTTCTGTAATTACTTTCCATATGAAAAATGACTTCATCTCTAATAAAATCATAAAAATAACGAGCTGTAGTTGTAAAAGTTCCATTAGATCTATTAAAAGAAATGTCTTCTTGTTTGGTTTCTTCCATAGAAATACCAACAACAATTTGTTTTGGTGCTTTATCTCTTTTTGCAAATAAAATTGAACTACCTACATAAGAATCAAACATATATTCCTCATCTAAAACTATGGTTAAAGGATAATTTTTTATGCTGTCTCTTTCATAGCCTTCAGGCAAATAAATCTTTATATCTCTGGTCGTTTCTAAAATATCAGATTCTAATGCTGTAACAATTGTTTTTTGAGAAAAACCGACAAAAGAAAAAAGAATAAATAATAATGTGAGTGTTTTCTTAATCATAAGTTAGAATGTTTATTTTTGCTGATGATGATTTTTGTTCTCTTAAAGAACGTACAAAATACAAAAATATGATACAACCTGAATGGGAAACTGCCAAAGTTTACGAAGATATAACTTATAAGAAATGCAATGGGGTAGCAAGAATAGCATTTAACAGACCAAATGTTAGAAATGCTTTTAGACCAAAAACTACAAAAGAATTGTATGATGCTTTTTATGATGCAGGTGAAGACACTTCTATTGGTGTAGTTTTACTTTCTGCAGAAGGACCAAGTACAAAAGATGGTGTGTATTCTTTTTGTTCTGGAGGCGATCAAAAAGCTAGAGGCCATCAAGGTTATGTGGGTGATGATGGTTATCACAGATTAAATATTTTAGAAGTTCAAAGATTAATTAGATTTATGCCAAAAGCAGTTATTGCTGTTGTTCCAGGTTGGGCAGTTGGTGGTGGTCATAGTTTACATGTGGTTTGCGATTTAACTTTAGCATCTAAAGAACATGCAATTTTTAAACAAACAGATGCAGATGTAACTTCTTTTGATGGTGGTTATGGATCTGCATATTTGGCAAAAATGGTAGGTCAGAAAAAAGCAAGAGAAATCTTCTTTTTGGGTAGAAATTATTCTGCTCAAGAAGCTTACGAAATGGGAATGGTAAATGCTGTAATACCTCATGATGAGTTAGAAGACACTGCTTATGTATGGGCACAAGAGATTTTAGAAAAAAGTCCGACTTCTATAAAAATGCTAAAATTTGCAATGAATTTAACAGATGATGGAATGGTTGGCCAGCAAGTTTTTGCAGGTGAAGCCACACGTTTAGCTTATATGACAGACGAAGCAAAAGAAGGTAGAGATGCTTTTCTTGAAAAAAGAAAACCAAATTTCCCTAAAAAATGGATACCATAGACAATTGTAAATTTTAGAATTATGAATTACGAATATTGAATTCGTAATTTAAAATTAATAATTCATAATTAAAAAGAATGAAATCACAAATAGTAACTTTTTTAATAAAATGTCCAGATCAAAAAGGATTGGTTGCAAAAATTACCAGTTTTTTTTATGAAAAAGGATTCAATATTTTAAGTTGTCAGCAATATGTAAATTCAGTAGAAGATATGTATTTTATGCGTATTCGTTTAAATGCTGAGGGTACAAATATCTCTAAAGTAGAATTAGAAAATAGTTTTTTAGAATTAGCAGAACCTTTACAATTTAATTGGTCTGTAAATTATGGCGATGAAAAGCAAAATGTGGCAATTATGGTTTCACATACAAGTCATAATTTATACGATTTATTAGAGCGTTATAAAGAAGGTAGTTTAAATTGTAACGTAAAAATGATAATTAGTAATCACAATAAATTAAGACATATAGCAGAAATGTTTAATGTGCCTTTTTATCATTTACCTGTTACTAAAGAAACCAAATCAGATCAAGAAGAACAAGTAAAGCAATTGTTAGACTCTAATGAAATTGATTTAGTTGTTATGGCTAGATATATGCAAATTTTATCATCAGATTTTATTAATTATTATAAGGATAGAATCATTAATATTCATCATTCTTTTTTACCAGCTTTTCAAGGAGCAAATCCATATAAAAGAGCTTATGAAAGAGGAGTGAAGTTAATTGGAGCAACTGCACATTATGCTACAGAAGATTTAGATGAAGGGCCAATAATTGAGCAAGATGTAAAACCGGTAACTCATGAAAGTACTACTCAGACTTTAAAAAGAATTGGTGCAGATATTGAGAAGTTAGTTTTAGCAAGAGCAGTTAAATGCCATTTAAACAATCAAATAATTGTGTCTGGAAATAGAGCAATTGTTTTTCCAGAAGCAGGAGAGTAAAAGCCCCTTTTAATTTATCTAAAGGGAAAAAAGTTAAAAGTAATAGTAATCTAATAAACTCAAATTTCACCCAGATTGGAGTTCCTTCCCTTTAGGAAGGCTAGGATGGGCTTTTGTAATGAAAATAATCTGTATTGGGCGCAATTACGCAAAGCACATAGAAGAGTTAGCAAACGAAAGACCAGAAAATCCGGTAGTTTTTTTAAAACCAGATTCTGCTATTTTACCAAGAAAAAATCCTTTTTTTATTCCTCCTTTTTCTGATGATGTTCATTATGAAGTTGAGGTTTTAGTCAAAATAAATAAAGTTGGTAAACACATAGATACTAAGTTTGCCCATAAATATTATGATGAAATCGGATTAGGAATTGATTTAACTGCAAGAGATGTTCAAGCTAAATGTAAAGAAAAAGGTTTGCCTTGGGAAAAAGCAAAAGCTTTTGATGGTAGTGCAGTTGTAGGTGAATTTTATCCAAAAGAAGAATTCGATATAGAAAATTTAAAATTCCAATTGTATAAGAATAATGAAATTGTACAAGATGGAAATACAAATGCAATGTTGTGGAAAACAGACGAATTAATTGCTTATGTTTCTCAATATTTCACCCTAAAAAAAGGAGATATCATTTTTACAGGAACTCCAGCAGGAGTAGGTAAAGTTGTAGAAAACGACACTTTAAAAGGTGTAATAGAAGGTAAAGAAGCTTTTAACATTAGAGTAAAGTAAAATTGGCAATAAAACTTCTTAGTTATATTTTTTTATTTTATGTAGGTTTTTATTTCTATAGACTTGCAGAGAATCATAACAAATATAAATGGCTATGTGGTTTTTTAGGAATTATTTCATTTTTCTTTGGTAGTATTTTATATTTATTATACGTCAGGTTTTTTACAGAAACAATTATAAATGAGTTTGAAATTACCAATTTATCTTTTAAATCGTCTATCTCAGGTTTTGTTTTTACCGTTATTTTATTTAAAACTTTAAATTTTATTTGGAGTAAAAAAAAGAAACTGAAAAATGAAGTTGATAAAATTGGTAAAGATTAAGTTGAGTTAGAAACAATTCTCAAAATTTAAAATAAAAAAATATGTTAGGATTAATATTAACTTATTGGCTTGGAAAAAAGTTTTACAAATTAGCAGAAGAATACAATAAAAGTCAGTGGGGTTTTGCTATTTTAGGAATTGTAGTTTATTACGCAGTAAGTATAGTTTCTGCTACAGTTTTACTACTAATAATAGAAAGTTTTTTTAATACTATAAACGATTATGTTTTAGGATTAGTTGCAATGCCATTTGGTCTTTTAGCATGTTATTTACTATATAAATACTTAGAAAAAACTTGGGAACATAAAAAACCTAAAAATGATATTTTAATAGATCAAATAGGAAAAAACGAAGAAGAAGTAAAAATATAAAATCATAAAACTTTACAACTTTGTAACTTATTATATGACAGCAGAAATTATTACAATAGGAGACGAGATTTTAATTGGTCAGATTGTAGATACAAACTCACAATGGATTGGTACTGAATTAAATAAAATAGGAGTTTCTGTATACCAAATATCATCAATTCAAGATGATAAACAACATATTTTAAATGCTTTAAAAGAAGCACAATCAAGAGTAGACATTGTAATTATTACTGGAGGTTTAGGACCAACAAAAGACGATATTACAAAATACACCATTGCAGAATATTTTAATGATAGCTTAGTATTAAATGAAGATGTAGTAGATCATGTAAAAGCTTTGTTCCAAAAATATAATATTCCTTTTGGAGAATTAAATCGCTTACAAGGTTTGGTGCCAACAAAAGCAACTGTTCTAAAAAATAATTTAGGTACAGCACCAGGAATGTGGTTTTACGAAAATGAAACCGTTTTTGTATCTTTGCCAGGTGTACCTAATGAAATGAAAGGTTTAATGGAGTTTGAAGTTTTACCTAAAATTCAAAAACAATTTAAATTACCTTCTATTATTCATAAAACAATATTGACTTATGGTTTAGGAGAAAGTTCTTTAGCAGAAAGAATTGAAGATTTCGAAAACAATTTACCATCATTTATAAAGTTAGCTTACTTACCTAATTATGGTAAAGTTCGTTTACGATTATCAGCCAAGGGCTATGATAAAAATTTGTTAGAAAAAAACCTTCAGAAATTAATAGAAGAATTGTATCAATTAATACCAGATATAATTACAGGTATAGGTGATGATGGAGAGATAGAAAAAACAGTTGGAGATTTATTAAAAGCAAAAGGAAAAACAATAGCAGTAGCAGAAAGTGTAACAGGAGGTGCAATTGCGTCAACCATAGTTTCAATTGCAGGTTCATCAGCATATTTTAAAGGAGGCTTTATAACTTATTCAGAAGAAACTAAAATTAATTTACTAGGTGTAAATCCAAAAACCATAAAAACACACACAGTAGTAAGTGCAGCAGTAGCAAAAGAAATGGCAAAACGTGCCAAAGAAAAATTACAAAGCGATTATGCAATAGCTGTTACAGGAAATGCTGGACCAACAACAGATAAAACAGACAAAAATGTAGGTGTAGTTTTTATAGCTTTGGCCACTGATTCAGATATTTTTGTAGAAGAATTTAATTTCGGAAAACCCAGAGGTAGAGTTATAGATAAAACCGTAAATACTGCCTTACAAATGCTTCAAAAAGAAATATTAAAAAATTAGTAAATTTCTTTTGTTCAGATATATAATTATTCGTAGATTTGCACCTCGTTTAGAGATAACACTATAAAACTGTCGAGAAGATGTCTAGAGTTTGTGAATTAACAGGAAAAAAAGCAATGGTTGGGAACAATGTTTCTCACGCAATGAATAGAACCAAAAGAAAGTTTGACGCTAATTTAATGACAAAGCGTTTTTACATTCCAGAGGAAGATAAATGGATTACTTTAAAAGTATCTGCATCTGCTTTAAAAAATATTAACAAGAAAGGAATTTCTGCAGTTATAAAAGAAGCTAGAGCTAACGGTTTTTTAACTAAATAAGCTAAGGCTAACTAAAATTTTATATAGAGATGGCAAAAAAAGGAAACAGAGTTCAGGTAATTTTAGAGTGCACAGAGCACAAAGCAACTGGTAAACCAGGTACTTCTAGATACATTACAACTAAGAACAAAAAGAACACTCCAGATAGAATGGAAATTAAAAAATTCAATCCTATCTTAAAGAAAATGACTGTTCACAAAGAAATTAAATAATACAACTATCTAGAACTCAGAATAGAGCACATAGATTTAAAACATTTACAAAATGGCAAAGAAATCAGTAGCATCGTTACAAACAGGATCAAAAAGATTAAGTAAAGCAATCAAAATGGTTAAATCTCCAAAAACAGGAGCTTATATGTTTGTAGAAGCAATTATGGATCCATCTAAAGTAGACGCTTTTATATCAAAAAAGTAATAAACTACTAAACAATATTTTAAAGCTACTTTCTTTTAGAGAGTAGCTTTTTTTATATCTTTACATTTGAGTCATTTAAAGCTTATTTTTTAAAATGGGCGTTACCTAAAGGTCGGGCTTTACGCTAAATCTTTTTTTAATAAGAAACTGCTAGCGCTGTTACTTATTAAAAAAAGGATAACGCTTCAATCCCTAACGCAACTTGTCTGCCATTTTAATTGATAATCAGCCAATTTGACAAATATTTAATTTGGTACAATTTTAGACAACCAAATAGTAAGAACTAAAAACTAACAACTCAAAAATATGAGTTTTTTTAAAAAGATTTTTTCGAAAGAAAAAAAGGAAACACTAGACAAAGGTTTAGAGAAAACAAAAGAAAGTTTTTTTGGTAAACTATCTAAAGCAGTTGCAGGTAAATCTAAAGTAGATGATGACGTTTTAGATAATTTAGAAGAAGTTTTAGTAGCTTCTGATGTTGGTGTAAATACCACATTAAAAATTATCGAAAGAATAGAAGAACGTGTTGCCAAAGACAAATATGTAGGTACAGACGAGCTAAATAGAATTCTTAGAGAAGAAATTGCTGGTCTATTATCAGAAACAAATATTGGTAACGAAAGCGAATTTATAATACCAGAAATACCAAAAAAGGATGGCAATAAAATGCCTTATGTTTTAATGGTTGTTGGTGTAAATGGAGTAGGTAAAACCACAACCATTGGTAAATTAGCAAGTCAATTTAAAAAACAAGGCTTAAAAGTTGTATTAGGTGCAGCAGATACGTTTAGAGCAGCAGCCATAGATCAATTACAAGTTTGGGCAGACAGAACAGATGTGCCAATAATTCGTCAAGAAATGGGTTCTGATCCAGCATCAGTAGCTTTTGATACTTTAAAATCTGCAGTAAATCAAGATGCAGATGTTGTAATTATAGATACTGCAGGTCGTTTACATAATAAGGTAAATTTAATGAATGAGTTAACCAAAATAAAACGAGTAATGCAAAAAGTGGTAGATAATTCACCTCATGATGTTTTGTTAGTTTTAGATGGTTCTACAGGTCAAAATGCATTTGAACAAGCCAAACAATTTACAAAAGCAACAGAAGTAACCTCTTTAGCAGTTACAAAATTAGATGGTACTGCAAAAGGTGGAGTTGTAATTGGCATTTCTGATCAATTTAAAATTCCTGTTAAATATATTGGAGTAGGTGAAGGTATAGACGATTTACAAGTTTTTAACAAAGTTGAGTTTGTAGATTCTTTTTTTAAGTAAACATCTTCAGTTTTTAAAACTGTATTAAAAATTTTACTTAAAACTTGATAATTCTAATCTATCAAAGCATTAATTTTTTCCCATAAATCATTATCAAAAGAAGATAATGCAAAATTAGAAGTGTTTGCAGCTTCCCCCATTCTAATAATTACCAAATCTTTGGCAGGAACTATATAAATTTTCTGATCGTTTTTACCCAAAGCACAAAACATATCTTCAGGCGCATTTGGTATTAATTCTCCAGTAAAGGTAATTTGACTTTGTGGTAAATGGTAACTTTCTTTTCCATTTAACCACCATAAATATCCGTAAGAATTATTAATGTTTTGTGATGTATTTGTTGCTTCAGTTATAAAATTTTCAGAAACAATTTGAGAGTTTTCCCATTTACCATTTGCAGAAATTAACAACCCAAAACGAGCCATACTTCTTGTGTTGCTCCAAAAGACATTTAAATCATCTAAATTTTGCCAAATACCAGACATTCCAATTTTATCTTTTAATTTACTGTTAAAATAATTAGTAAAGGTTTGTTGACTAGCATTGGCAATAACGTCTTGCATTTTTACATACACATTATGGTATGCCCATCTTTGTTCTGCATCTGTTATGTATTTTAAGTTTGATGGAGAAACGTCTTCTCCCAAACTATCATCTAGGCCAGAATTCATAGATAAAAGGTTTTTGCAAGTAATTAAATTTTCCTTTTCCAGAGGAATACTTGTCCAGCCTAACCCTAAATAATCAGAAACTTTAGCATTAATATTTATTAAATTTTCGTCTTGAGCAATACCAGATAATGTTGATGTAAGTGTTTTACCAGCACTTGCCCAATACCAAATAGAAGTATTGCTATGATTATTAAAATATTCTTCGACTACAATTTTTCCTTTATAAAGTACTATAAAACTCTTGGTATTTTTTGTGTCTAAAAAATCTAATAAAGGCTGTAATTGAGTTGTATTCCAGTTAAGTTCAGTAATAGATTTTTTTTTCCAAACATTAGAGTCTAAATCTGGAAAATATAATGTTTCTATTGTATTATCAACTGTATCATTTAATTCAGAATTTTCTTTAGAACAAGAAAAAATTATTAAAAAGAAGAAGATTTTTAACAAGGTCTTATTAATTATTTTCATATGGTAACTTCTTTGTTATTAGACAACTTGTAAGCTGAAAGGTTTAAAATGTTATCTTTGGTTATAAAAATAAATATAATGAAAAATAACTTTTTTTTACTTGTTACCCTATTCTCTATTTTTTCTTGTAAAGAGAAACAAGATCTAATTATTTTTAAAAAATATGATGAAACTGCTCAATTAGTTGAACAGCAAAATCACGAAAAGAAAAGAATGCAGTTTAAGCTTTTTCAGTCTAAAGTATTAGATATGAATGAAGTTTTTAAACCATTTAAAGATGATTTAGCCTATTTTTCTGAAGAAGATTAT
The DNA here is from genome assembly GCF_045063625.1 of Polaribacter sp. Asnod6-C07. Lineage (NCBI taxonomy): Bacteria > Pseudomonadati > Bacteroidota > Flavobacteriia > Flavobacteriales > Flavobacteriaceae > Polaribacter > Polaribacter sp. Asnod6-C07. Next base: position 2,554,340 of record NZ_JBEFOF010000005.1, read on the forward strand.
CAATCTTTAAAACCATTAATTTTAGAACAAGATATTCCATCACTTCAAAAAAATGTAAAGGAAGGTAAATTGAGTTATGAAAAACTAACCCTGTTTTATTTATACAGAATTAGAAAGTTCGAAAGTGATTCAACCTTATCTTTAAATTCAATTATCGCTTTAAATCCAGAAGTTATAAAAGAAGCTAGAGCTAAAGACAAAAATAAAGATAAGGTATCTCAATACTCAATGTATGGAATGCCAATTTTATTAAAAGACAATATCAATACTAAAGAAATGCCAACAACAGCAGGTGCAATTGCTTTGCAAAGAAATTACACAAAAAAAGATGCTTTTATAGTTGAAAAGCTAAAAGAAAATGGCGCAATTATTTTGGGTAAAGTAAACTTGAGTGAATGGGCCTATTTTTTCTGTTCTGGTTGTCCTTTAGGCTATTCTGCAATTGGTGGGCAAACCTTAAATCCTTATGGAAGAAAGGTATTTGAAACTGGGGGAAGTTCTTCTGGAAGTGGAGTTACAGTTGCTGCAAATTTTGCTGTTGCAGCAATTGGTACAGAAACTTCTGGCTCTATTACTTCACCATCAAGTTTAAATTCTGTTGTTGGTTTAAAACCTACTATAGGTGTTTTAAGTAGAACAGGTATAGTACCAATTTCATCAACTTTAGATACTCCTGGGCCAATGACAAAATCAGTGATTGATAATGCTATTTTTATGGATGCAATGTTAGGTTATGATGTAACTGACAACGCATCAAAAGAAACAAAAGGGATGGATTCTCAAAATGGATTTCATATTAATTTTAAAGGAAAAAGGTTAGGGGTTTTAAAACCTTTGTTATCAGATTCTATTTATGCCTTAAATATCAAAATATTAAAAAAAGCTGGAGCAGAAATTATAGAAATAACACCACCAGAAATTTCTTTTAATGATTTTAGAACATTATTAAATATAGATATGAAACATGATTTACCAAAATATTTATTACAACAAGCAGATAAATCTATTTTCATAAAAAATGTAAAAAATGTTGTAGATTTTAATCTAAAAGATTCTTTAATTAGAGCTCCTTATGGGCAACAGTTATTTGACGGGATTATAAAAGATTCAACAACTTTAGAAGAGTTAGAAGTAGTAAAAGGTAATTTAAAAAAAGAAGGAGAAAAATATTTACAGTTTTTAAAATCTGAAAATTTAGTAGCAATTTTATCGATTAATAATTATCATTCAGGTATTGCTGCAGTTGCTTTACACCCAACATTAACAGTACCTATGGGTTACAAATTAACAGGAGAGCCTTTAAGCTTAACTTTTATTGGACAGCCTTTTTCTGAAAGAAAATTATTAGAAGTTGGTTACGCTTTTGAGCAATTAACTAAATCCAGAAAGATCCCAGAAAACTATCAATAGAAAGAATAGCAATCATTTAAAAAGCACTATTTTTGCAATCGTTTTAATTTGATTTCAAATTAATCATAAATTTTAAAGATTATACCGCTAAAAAGCCAATAGCGAAAAGCGAAAAGTTAAAAAATATGCGTACAAAATCCATCAAACAAAATAAGATAAACGTTGTTACTTTAGGTTGTTCTAAAAACATTTACGATAGTGAAGTTTTAATGGGGCAGTTAAAAGCTAATGGTAAAAATGTAGTACATGAAGATGAAAATGACGATGGTAATATTGTAGTTATTAATACCTGCGGATTTATAGGTAAAGCCAAAGAAGAATCTATTGATACTATTTTGCATTATGCGCAAAGAAAAGAAGCTGGTGAAATTGATAAAGTTTTTGTTTCTGGATGTTTAAGCGAGCGTTATAAACCAGATTTAGAAAACGAAATTACAAACGTAGATCAGTATTTTGGTACACACGATTTACCAAATTTGTTACAAGCATTAGAAGCAGATTATAAGCACGAATTAATTGGAGAACGTTTAACAACAACTCCAAAACATTATGCATATTTAAAAATTGCAGAAGGTTGTGATAGACCTTGTTCTTTTTGCGCAATTCCTTTAATGAGAGGAAAACATGTTTCAACTCCAATAGAAGATATTGTTACTGAAGCAGAAAAGTTAGCAGAAAAAGGAATTAAAGAAATTATGTTGATTGCCCAAGATTTAACCTATTATGGTTTAGATATCTATAAAAAAAGAGCTTTAGCACAATTATTAGAAGCACTTGCAAAAGTAGAAGGAATTGAATGGATTAGAATGCATTATGCTTTCCCTACAGGTTTTCCTATGGATGTTTTAGAGGTGATGAAACGTGAGCCAAAAGTGTGTAATTATTTAGATATTCCTTTACAACACATTAATTCTGAGTTGTTAAAATCGATGAAAAGAGGAACAACTCACGAAAAGACAACAGCTTTAATCCATAAATTTAGAGAAGTTGTGCCAGAAATGGCAATTAGAACTACTTTAATTGTAGGTTATCCAGGAGAAACAGAAGAGATGTTTCAAGAATTAAAAGATTGGGTAGAAGAGATGCGTTTTGAAAGATTAGGTGCTTTTGAATATTCGCACGAAGAAAATACGGGTGCTTATGTTTTAGAGGATGATGTACCTGCTGATATTAAGTTTAAAAGAGTTAACGAAATTATGGAAGTTCAGTCTCAAATTTCTTGGGAATTAAATCAGCAAAAAATAGGAAAAACTTTTCGTTGTTTGTTTGATAGAAAAGATGGAGAATATTTCTACGGACGTACAGAATTCGATTCACCTGATGTAGATAATGATGTTTTAGTTGATGCTAGAGAACATTACATAAAAATTGGTGAATTTATTGATATAGAAATTCACGAAGCAGGAGATTACGATTTATATGGAACACCTGTTAAGAAATTGGAGAGACCTACTTCTTTAAACCAGAAAAGAAAGTAAATAACTTATAGAATCAAAAAAAATACCTCAGTAATATAAAATTACTGAGGTATTTTTTTTTGCCTTTTAATTTATTAAAATTGACCTGAGTTTCTCAAGAATACAGCATTAGCAAAAAATAGTTTACCATTTTCCCAAAAAGCTCTAAATAATGGATTATCAACCATATAAATAATACTTCCTCTTCCCATTTGGTCTTCACCAAAAAGTAAAGATTCAGGTACATTTTCTAAAGCTTTTATTCCTGCAAAACCAGCTACGTTTTTGGCATCTTTGGTAAAGTAAGCCACATTACCTCCATTTTTTAAGTATTCGTAACTTCTGCTACTAGATTTTAATGAGAAATAACTATTAGAATAACCAAATGCTAAAGGATGACTCGCATCAACTTTACTATTAAAAATAGCTCCAATAATTATATTATTTGTGCTTTCTCTTTCTAAATCTTCGTAAGGTATAAGGTTTGCTTTATCAGATTTATCTTTATCTCCTTTATTTTTTTTCGATTTTAAAGAAAATCCGTCTTTATCAGCAAAACTACTTAATGCATTTTTTAATGCAATTAATGTTCCACCAGATCTAACCCAGCTTTTTAGTTTATCTAAAGTGCTTTTGTTTAAAACTCTGCTGTAATATCCGTCAGGTAAAATAATTACATCATAATTAGAAAAATCTACTCTACTAAAATAATCAGTATCTAAAATAGAAACTGGGTATTTTAATTCGGTTTCAAAGTAATGCCAAATTTGACCAAATGACAAAGAAGAGGTTCCAGAACCAGAGAGCAATGCAACTCTTTGTTTAAAAATTGGTTTTACATTACCAGAACCAAAATCTTTACCAGAATCTACAAAACCAGTAGAAACAGGTGTAACTTTTCTGCCCAATTTGTTGGCAATTGCAACTACGTTTGTATCAAATTTTTCATTTTTAAGATTATCGTGTCTTAAAATAATTAAAGAACCTTTTTGGTAATTTTTACCTTCTAAAGAAAAATCTTTTTCAGAAAAACGAACTTTAATGTCTGCGTTTAATAATTGTGCTAAAAAAGTAGCATCATCAATACTATTCCATTTAGAAATATAAGCGTAAGATGAAGTATTTACAGTGTTTAAAACATTATTATTCATTTCTTTTTTTGATGAACTAACTGTATTTTCAGAAGCTACAGCATTAAAACCATGTGCATAAGGTAAAGCCCAAGCAGTACTATCATAAGTTAAAGAATCTAAGATTTTAGTTTGTGGTTCAAACAAAACTTTTACCATTCTTCCTTTTGGTTGATTGGTGTGTATAACCAAATCACTTGTAGTTACATTTAGGCTTTCTTCTTTTAAGGTAGCATAATTGTATCCTTTTACTTTTCCAGAATTTGCAAATTCATACGTAATTTCATGCTTATCAAGTAAATTAATTAAACGTTGTGTTTTATCAGAATTTTCGTTCTTTAAAACATAACTTTTGTATTTGAAACTTTTATCAGCAAAGAATTTTGTAAATTCAGTATTTAGTTTTTCTGCATTTTTAGAAGAAATTTCTACTGTAGATAAACCAGTTGTATGATGATGTTGTGCTCTATCTATTAAAGTTAATTCAATACCTTCATCATTATCAATACCTAAACCAGCTCTTCCATGGCCTGCTTGTTCGTATGTCATACCAATTGCTCCCATAAAAGTTGGGTAAGTGTCACCATAACTTGGGTATAATAAATCGAAAGATTCTTTGGTAAAATACATCCAATTGTTTTTATCAAAATAAGAAGCGTGGTTTTTACCAATTTGTGTTTGAAAATCAATTTGCCAATCAGTAATATCTTCATGATAAGGTTTAGCTGCAGGTGCAAAATAATAAGGACTGTTAATACCTTGTTCATGAAAATCTACATGTACATGAGGCAACCATTTGTTGTATACCTTTAAACGTTGCTGGGTTTCTACTTGTGTTGCCCAAGCCCAATCTCTATTTAAATCGAATAAATAATGATTAGGTCTTCCTCCAGGCCAAGGTTCATGGTGTTCTTTAGAATCTTGTGAGCTATTATAAGGTGAATTTTGAACTTGGTTATACCAGTTTACATACCTGTCTCTACCATCAGGATTTATACATGGATCTATAATAACCACTGTGTTTTCTAACCAAGCTTTTTTAGTTGTAACTAATTCATATAGAGTTAGCATAGAAGCTTCTGTGCTAGATGCTTCATTTCCATGTACGTTATAACTTAACCATACAATAGCTTTTTTGTTCTCTGTATCTGCTTTTAAAATACCAGTTTGTGAAAGGTTTGCTTTTCTAATTGTTTCTAAATTATCTATATTTTCTTGCGATGAAATATAGGTAACATATAAAGGTCTGTGTTCGTTTGTTTCTCCATATTTTTCTAACTGAACATTTTTTAAAGTGTTGCTTATGTATTTAAAATAATCAACAACTTTATGATGTCTTGTAAAACGTGAACCAATTTCGTAACCTAAATACTCTTGTGGAGATTTAATTTCTTGAGAGAAAAGGGTACAAAATGAAAAAATAGAAATAATGAGTAGTGCTTTAATTTTCATTGATAAGAATTTGAATTTTATCAAAAGTAAGGAATTTAAAGCACTATTTTAAAGACGATTTATTTTAGAGACGTTAAAAATTTGTTAGTATGATTTTCTGTATTCAGAAGAATTTAAAATAGTTGTATTTTTATCGAAATTTAGTAAATTTTATGAATTCTACATCAGAAACTGATTGTTGTAAAAATTGTGTGCTTTAATTATGAAAGTAACACAAATCCCATTTAAAAAAACCGGTTTTTTCTCTAAAACAATGCTAGATTATTTAGAGCAAAAAAAAACTATAAATCCATTTTATAACAATTTTCCAGATATAAATGGTTTTCAAAAACAAATAGAAGAAAAGCGAAAAACGTTTGCTTTAGAAACAAGATTGGTTTTGGCTGATGCTTTAAAAAATCAATATAATTCTTTTGATATATCAGATAAAACAGCTGCTAATATTGAGTTGTTAAAGCAAGAAAACACGTTTACTATAACTACAGGTCATCAACTAAACTTATTTACTGGGCCACTTTATTTTTTGTATAAAATTATTTCTACGATTAATTTAGCAGAAGAATTGTCAGAGAAATTTCCAGAACAAAATTTCATTCCAATTTATTGGATGGCAACAGAAGATCACGATTTTGATGAAATCAATTATTTTAATTTTGATGGTAAAAAAGTAACTTGGAACAGAAATGATGGTGGAGCAGTAGGTCGTTTTTCTACAGAAGGTTTAGATGAGGTTTTCGAAGTTTTTTCTGAACATTTAGGAAATTCTAAAAATGCAAAATATCTAAAAAATCTTTTTTCTGATGGTTATATTAAACATAATAATTTGGCAGATGCTACTCGTTTTATAGCTAACGAATTATTCAAAGATTTTGGTTTGGTAATTGTTGATGGAGATGATAAAAGCTTAAAACAAGTATTTGCGCCTTTTGTAAAAGATGAATTAGAAAAAGAAACTTCTTTTAATATTGTTTCTAAAACCATTATTGAATTAGATAAAAATTATAAAATTCAAGTAAATCCTAGAGAAATTAATTTATTCTATTTAGGTGATGATTTTAGGGAACGCATTATTTTTGAAGATAATTGTTACAAAGTAAATAATACCGATATTAGTTTTTCTAAGGATGAAATTCTGAAGGAAGTTGATACAAACCCTTTGGCTTTTTCGCCAAATGTAATAATGAGACCTTTGTACCAAGAAGTAATTTTACCAAACCTTTGTTATCTTGGTGGAGGAGGAGAGATGGCTTATTGGTTAGAATTACAAGATTATTTTAATAAGGTAAATGTTACTTTCCCTATTTTATTGTTGCGTAATTCTGTGCAAGTAGTATCAGAAAAACAAGCTAAGAAACTATCTAAATTAGATATTTCTTTAGAAGAAATGTTTTTAAATCAATATGATTTAATCAGTAAAAAGGTAGTTGAAAATACAGCAATAGAAACTAATTTTGCTGATAAAATTAACTTTTTAAAAAAACAGTTTTCAGATTTAAAAGAAGTTGCAGTAAAAACTGATATTTCTTTTTTAAATGCTGTAAATGCACAAGAAAGAAAACAAATTAAAGGTCTAGAGAATTTAGAAAAACGTTTGTTAAAAGCAGAAAAAAAGAGACAAAAAGATTTAGTAGATAGAATTACTTTATTACAAAATGAGATTTTACCAAATCAATCTTTAGAAGAGCGTCAACGTAATTTTTCTGAGTATTATTTAGAGTATGGATCTGGTTTTATTACTGCTTTAAAGCAAATTTTAAAACCTTTAGAATTAGAATTTACAATACTAGAATTATAATGAAAGAGAAAAGCCTTCATCAGAAAAATAAATTTAATAAAGGGTATAATTTTGATGACTTAGTTCAGCAAAATCCTGATTTAGCAAAGTTTGTAACAAAAAATAGATTTGGTAAAATCACGATTGATTTTTCGAATCCGAAAGCTGTAAAAGAGCTTAATAAAGCTTTATTATTTACTTATGATAAAATTACTGTTTGGGACTTTCCTGATGATAACTTATGCCCTCCAATTCCTGGTAGATTAGATTATATTCACCATTTATCTGACTTAAATTCATCCGAAGAAAATAGAACAGTTTTAGATATTGGTACAGGAGCTACTTGTATTTATCCGCTTTTGGGTGTTGCAGAATACAATTGGAATTTTGTGGCTACAGATATCGATTTAGATTCTTTAGATACTGCACAAGATATTATTGATGATAATGATTTAGATGCAAAAATTGAGTTAAGACAGCAGTTTAATGAGCAACATATTTTAAAAGATATTTTAGAAGAAGAAGATTCTTTTTTTGCAACAATGTGTAATCCGCCTTTTTATAAATCTGCAGAAGAAGCTAGAGGAGCAAATAGAAGAAAATCTAGAAATTTAGGGAATAATGCAATCCGTAATTTTTCTGGTAACAATAATGAATTGTGGTATGTAGGAGGTGAAAAAGCATTTTTACACAATTATTTATATGAAAGTTCACTTTATAAAGATAAAAGTGAATGGTTTACAAGTTTGGTTTCTAAGAAAGAAAACGTTGAAAGCTTGCAAAAATCATCAGAAAAATTGGGGGTAAAAGAGTTTAAAATTATTCCTTTAAGTCAAGGAAATAAAGTAACTAGAATTGTTTGTTGGCGATTTTAAATTGTTTTTTTTGATATTTTAATTGTACACAATATCATCAATTTTATATTTTTTACATGCATAATGTAATATGGTGTAAACTAGCATGTGTACAAATAGCAAACATAAAAAAGCGTACAAAGGCACACCAAATAGTTGATAAGGCCAATAATAGGTCCAAACACCTAAAAGAATTGTAATTACTTCACCAAAAGCAGGTAAAATTAGCGCTAAAATTATTGCTAAAACAATTTTGTTTCTTTGAGTTTGATGCTTTAAATAAGGTATTATATTTCGTTCTAATTTGTAGAGGTAATGAAAAGCCAACATCCATGCAAAAGGCACCCATAATGGGATTTCTCTAGACACTTGATGATATTCCCAATAACCATTTGCAACTCCCCAAGTTTCGCCAACTACACCTCCAAAACCAGTTAATAACATACCTGATAATAGCAACCAGTTTTTATCGGTTTTTGGTTTTATAATTTCTTTATAAATATTATGTATAATTTTTAAGATTAAAAGTACAGCAATAATTAAATCGTATTTTTTTAAAACACCAATTAAAACACCTGCAATTATTAGTTTAAGCAATGCTTTTAAAATTTCTGTGTAGAATTTCTTTTTATTAGTAATCAATTTTTTAAAGCTCTTTTTTTAATTTTTCATATTTTTTTTCATGCAAATTAAATTCGATAAAATACACATAGAGTCCGTAAATAACAGAAATCATAAGAAAACAAATAGGAAATACTTTAGAAGCTTCTGCTGTTAAACCATATTTAATAACACAATACAATGCACTAAAAATAAAACTAAATACAGCACTATTTTTTATGGTATACTCTTTTTTGTTTTTCCTCTTTTCTTCCCAATATTTAAGGAATTTTTGATTCCTTTTATCCATATAACTGTTTGGCTCCATTCTTTTTTTCAAATATAAAAAAACCGAAACAATTTGTTTCGGTTTTAGTTTTCTGTTTTTTAAAAATTATAGATTTGGAATTACCAATTCTTGACCTGGATGAATTACATCTGGGTTTTTTAAAATGTCTTTGTTCGCTTCAAAAATAGCAACGTATTTCATTGGTTTTCCATAATAGTGTTTTGCTATTTTTCCTAAAGTTTCACCTTTTTCTACTGTATGCGTTGCATAAATAGAAGTATCAGCAACTTTAATATCTGCTATAATATCTTCTGGATTATCTCCACCAATATTTTTTATTTCATCCCAAATAAGATTTTTCTCATATTGGTTTTTTGCAGTTCCATTAACAATTAATTTTCCATTTTCTTCTTTAACATCACCATCTTGAATGTTTAATTTTTGTCCTAGATCTAATACACTTTGATATTTTGCTTTCATTTTATTTCTGATTTTAATTACTTTTTTATCTCACTGTTTTTTCATCATCTACATAGTAACCTTGTTGTGTAAGGTCTCCATCTACTTCACCAGCTAATTTTTCTTTTCTTCTTTCTAAGTAGATTTCTTCATAATCTTGTGTATAATGAGGAGAAGTTACTACATTTAAATCGAATTTAATTGTTGTAAAAACGTCTTTTTCTGTATTGGCAACTATAGTTACATAAAACTCTACGTAACCAATATTTTTTGCACTATCGTAATCTAGAACAATATAACCAAAATCATCTTTACCAATAGATGTTGAAGGGAAATCTATTTCTATACAACCACAAGATGCTTGCACATCATAAATAATTAATGGTTCATTACCTCTATTATAAAGCTTATATTCTGCTGTTAGTTCAGATCCACGTAAAATTGGATAATAATGTCTGTCTGGATTTTCAATTTCCATTTTTGTTTTTCTAACATTTTCTATATCAGGTTTTCTAAAAGAACAAGAACTGATAGTTAATGCTAATACTAAGAGTAATAATAAATTTTTCATTGTTGTAAATTTAATCTTTTTTTAATTAAATATAATTTCATCACAAGCTAAAGTATTTTTACCACCAATATTGTGTTTTTTTACTTTAACTATAAAGCTTTCAGGGAGTTGCTTATCATCGTATTTTGTTGGGAGTTCTATAGAAACTTCTTTTATATCTAAATTAGAATCGTCTTTTTTTACTTTTAATTTTTTAATGATGTTATTATTTGTATCTAAAATTTCTATCACTCCTGGATAATAAATATGATGTTTTACATCTTGTAAAAAAGAAAATGTAATTTTTTTAGATTTAGAAATACCTGCTTTATCAATTTTTAGAATTAAATCATCTACAGAAGAAATGTGCCAATTTGTATTATAATCATTTAAACCAAAAGCACCATCATTTAATATTTTTGTATTTGTATAATCTTCATCTAATTTAGATAAAACCTCGAATTTCTTTTTATAAAAATAATGTTTTCTTTTATGATATTTATAAATTGTTTTTCGCCAGTTATTAATATAATCTCTAATATTATATTTTCTTTCGTTATAAGTTTTAAGGTTTGCAGATCTGCTATATGATGCTAAATTATCTAAAAGAATTCCAGCTTCGTTTTTTACAATAATTTCTTTGTCATTGTTCAAAATACCAAAACCATAAATACCAAGACCATAATCTCTCATAATTTCTAATTTAAGAAAAGTAAGAGCTGTAGCTAATTTTAAATAGTCTTTATCGTATTTATTACTTTGTGTATGGGTATTAAATTCGTCATAAAATTCAAAAAAAACTTTAGGGTCTAAATATTTTTTTACAGTTTTATCTATACCACTATAAATACTTAATTCTTTAGTACTTGCAAAAAATGAGTTGTCTATATGTGTATAATAATTAGTTAAAATACTGGCTAGTTTGTTAGAATATTTATCATTAAAATAATTGCTAATTTCCTTATCAATATCAATATTAGTTTTCCATAATAATTTAGCAAATATTGTAGATTTTAATCCTTGAAAAGTACTATAATCATATTCACTACCATGTAAGAATACACCATTAATACCTAATTTTTTATAGAGTTTTAAATTCTGTTGTGTAACTTTTAAAATAGGGTAAACATCAAAATAATTATCATAATTTACGGTATAATCCCAGATGTATACATTATCTAAATAATCGCTCCATTTCTTAATTTTGTTTTCAAAATCTTTAAATTTCTTTGTGTTTTCTAAAGGGATTCCTTTTTGTACATCAATAGTGCTGTAAAAAATACCTGTATTCTCTTCAGCTTTAAATTTAGGAATATCTTTTACAGTTATATATGCTGTTGTAAAAAATGTAGCTCTACTATTGTCTTTAGCTAATTTGTTTAAAAATGTAAATACTGCAGGAGCTGCATCTTGTGATGTATTACCAACTGCTTTACAAGTACTACAGGTACATACAATACTGTTGTCATTAGGTAGAATCATGTATTTATTAAAAGCATGATCGCTATCAAAAATTCTTTTTACGTTTTCATTTACATATTTATATAAACTATCACTTGTAAAACAGAACTGTTTTTTAGTTCTTACACTACCTACTTTAGCATAAACTGATTCTGGTAAATTATAGTTTTTAAGAAGTTTAGGTAAATTATGTCCCCAAATTCCCCATTCTAATTCAAGAGAACTTGTTTTGTTCCATGCTCTAAACTCTGTATCATTGTTAGTAGCATAATAAGGTTCTCTGTATTCAAATTCGGGCGAAGAACAATTACTAAACTTTTCAGGGATATCTATTTCTGATGTAAAATCTTCTTTTGGTTTATTTAATTCATTGTAATTTAAATTAGTATATCTTTTAAAAAAATCGCTAATTGCATACATTAAATTCTGTGCATTAGACCCCTGTAGAGTAATATTTCTACCTTTTCTATACATACAAAAATTATCTTTCTGAGTAGGGTTGATTCTCAGTAAAATATAATTGTAATTTTTATTTAAACTATTACTTCTTTCTATTTTTAAAGTTGTGCCTGTAACTGTTTTAAATTTTTTATTAAAATCTTCTGCAGCATTACTCACTAAAATATCAGCAGTTAAAGGGATACTTATTTTTGGTGATATTTTATTTTCTTTAGAAAACAATGTTATTTTGTTTTGAGCACAAGATGATAAGCTTAAAAAAAATATAAAAATTAATATGTATTTTTTAAACATAATATTTGGGGAATAAAAAGTTATTAGAATCTTGTAATTATAGATACTGATAAATTATATTGATTAATATATGCCAAAGCAGTACTATCTGTTACAGGACTTTTAAAGTTAATCCAAGATCCGTTTACTAATAACAAAGTTTTAGGTGATATATTATAACCATAACCAGCCCCAACTAAAACATTAGAAAAATCTAAGAAAGCAGTTTCACCTTCTGCTAATTGATCGTTAAAAGGCGCACTACCAAAGGAGACTATAAAACTAACATAATCTTGCCTGGCATTTACATTTATTCGTGTTTGTGCAGCAAAATTAAAATAGTTGAATTGATCGTCTCTCATCAATATTCCTTTAGCACTAACCCAAATGTCTTCCCAGGTTTTAGAAAGACCTAAGTTTAAACTTAAAAAGTTTATATCGTTTTGTAATCGAGAAAAACGAAGGCCTGCTTGAGCTTCATAACCATTGTCTAGACCTTTGTATGCATTACCATATAAGATAAATTTAGGGAAAAATTTCGATCCTAATAATACACCAACATCTGCATATAGAGTAGGAGTAAAGACTCTTGAATAATTTACACCTCCTTGTACACCAACTCCAGATCTTCTTGCAGCATAATTTAAGTCTGCACCAAATGTATTTTTCTCATCATACTTATGGCTATAACCTAAACTAGCTAAAGATGTACTAAATGCAGTAGAATCTGATGAAGCTTGCGTATAAGTTGCTGCTAATTTATTTTTAAGCTTAGCTGCTTTTAATACTTCTAAAGCATTATTCCATTCATTTCTTTCAAAAGGGTCATCAATTTGTCTAAAACTTTGGTAATAGTAAGCAGAGTCGTATTGTTCCATTAATTCAAAAACAATACCTTTTTTATATTTTAAGAAATTATCATTAGGGTATTGTTCTAATTTTTCATTAACAATCTCTAATGCATCTTCATTTGGCTTTTCTTGAATGTATAAGTTTATCATTCTTTGTAAAGCATAATCTTCTGTAGAATTTAAAGAATCAGATATTCTGTAGTCTTCTATTGCTTCATCTATTAAACCTTCTTCTTCTTTATTTTTTCCTCTAAACCATAATACTTCCGCTAAAGAATTTTTAATTTTTCTATCGTATTTGTAAACGGTTTTTAAAGAATCTAAAACATTTATAGCATCATCATATTGATTATTTTGAGCTAATAAGTTAGATAACTTTAATTTAAAATTTTTGTTATTTGGGTAAAAACTTAAAGCACTTTTACTATAGTTAACTCCTTTTTCATAATCAGGAATTGCAGAAGAAGCATTTATGGCAATTTCTAACAATCTTTTGTTATTGTTTTCTCTTGTAAGGCCATCTTCTACAACAGGTAAAACAGCTCTAAACCTTTGCTCTCTCATTAAATAAGTTGCATAAGCTTCTGTTTGTGTAACGTAAATTCTTGGGTATTTTTCTTCTAAAGGATATTGTTGTTCCAATCCTCTAGTTATTTCTAGAGCATCTTCAAATAATTCCATTTCTTGATATAATGTAGATTTTCTAACTAAATAATCAGGATTATCTGGTTCTAAACCAATCAATTTATCAATTTGATCTGTAGCTTCATCATACTTTTGTAAAGCTAAATAGATTCCGAAAATTTGTTGTTCAGCTTCTTTTTGAAAATCTGGTGATGATACTAAGTCTTCAAAAATTGGTAAAGCTTCATCAAATTGTCTGTTTTCTACTAAAGTTTTTGCTCTACCATACATTACTAAATTATAATCGTAAGTTATATCAGCATCATTTGGGTATTTTTCGTGAAGTATTAATACTTCTCTTTCAAAACGATCTTTATCTTTTATAGGTCTGTATAACTCTTTTAATTGTACTAAAAGCTTTTTGTTATTCGGACTTCTTTTTATTCCTTTTTTAAGAAAATATTCAGCATCTACATCATAACCTTTACCTAATGCATTGTTAATTACATAAGTTTGTGACTCTGAATTACCATTAAGATCTAATAATTTTTTCTGAATTTCATAAGAATCATTATATTCATTAAAATTAGCAGATTGCTGCATTAAATAAGGTAATGTTTCAGAATGTATTGTTGGAAATTTGGCTTTATCTACCTCTGTTTTTATATAAACAATAGCTTCTTCATGTCTTCCTAATTCTTCTAATAAACCAATTTTCTTTTCAATTAATTCTGAATCTTCACGTAGTTCTAATAATGCTCTGTTTGTGTATTGTAAGGCAATTTCAGGATCTCCTTTTAATAACTCATTTCTAATGATACCTATGTATGCTTGTTTGTTTGATGGATCATTATCTATAACTGTTTTATAAACTTGGTTTGCATCATCATACCTTCTATTTTCTACAGCACTATTACCATCATTAAGCATTATGTAGTTATAGTCGTTTTGTATTTCTGTATCATCTGGATAGATTTGATACAATCTTTTTAAAGCTCTTTCTGCTTCTTCATAGTTACCCATTTCTTTATAAATAACTATTTTTCTACGCCACCAACCTCTACTGTAAGGTGTAATTTCTAAAAGCTCATTTACAAAACAAATTGCATCAGAATATCTTTTTGTAGTTTGTTCTATACTTACTAAAAAACCTAAAACATCAATATCTTTTCTTCTTCTATCGTAAACTTGTTTTAAAACATATCTTGCAGTATCATATCTACCCAATTGCATTTGAGCTTTACCTAAAAGTGTTTTTAAATCTAAATCTTCTGGAGCTAATTGTAACCCTCTCCAGCTCATTTTTGCTGCTCTAGTAAAGTTTTGTTCAGCAATATCTCTTTTGGCCTCCTCAAAATATAAATCCGAAGAATCATATACTTCTTGAGAAGATATATTTAATTGTGAGATGAGTGCCACAATTAATAATAAAATTGACTTATTAATTTTCATAATAATTATATGGTAATTTATGTTTTAATAGGCTCAAAATCTGAGTTTGAGCTTTTTCCTTTCTTTAGTTTTTCAAAAATACTTTGTTTTTTACCTCCAGCATTTCCAGAGCTATCTCCACCATCATTATTGCTTCCAGTATTACTGTCAGATTTTTTCTTTTTGTCATCTTCATTATCAAATCCTTTTCTTGTCATTGTTCCCCAAGCAAGTTCTCTAGAAGTTACGTAACTGAAATATCCTTTTAAAGAGAAAAACATAATCATTGGGTGATAAATGAATGGCTCAATAAATGCTGTTAGAAACAGTGTTAATACCTCTCTAGTTGTGTTGTAATATTTAAATGTCATTTGATCCCAAATAATTACAATTGAAGAAATCATTATGGCAAATGTGTAAGAATACAATAAGATTAATGGTGCAAAGTTCCAGTTTACATATCCATAAAATAATAGGAATATTGAGAATAAGATACCAAACGCTTCTATAATTGGCGCTAAAAACTCAAAAATAAAAATGTACGGAAAAGTAATTAAACCTAATCTTTTATAGTTTGGATTGAATAGAATTTTTCTGTGTTCACTAAACATTTGAAATAATCCACTGGCCCATCTTGTACGTTGTCTACCTAAAATTTGAATATTTGGTGGTCCTTCTGTCCAACAACAAGAAAGAGGTATATAACCAATTTTATAATCAAGTCTGTTATTCATCATATGAGCAGCCATTCTTGTCATCATATCCATATCTTCTGCATGAGAATCTGCTCCATAACCCCCAGCTTTAATAGCTATATCTTTATCAAACATTCCTAATCCACCAGAAACATTAGGTACAGAGTTTATTAATTCCCAACCCATTTTTCCTAATAAATAAGATCTAATGTATTCTAGTTCTTGAAAACGAGGTATAAGTGCTTTAGGTGGTCTTACTCTTGTAATAATTCCTTCTTCAATCTCACAGTTATTAGACATTCTTAATGTTGCACCAACAGCAATTACAGTTGTTTTAGAACTTAAGATTGGCTTAATCATTTTTGTAAGTGTATTTCTTGCCAAAATACAATCTACATCAGTATTTAAATAGTATGGAAAAACTGAAGCGTTTAAACCCGCATTAAAAGCATCTGCTTTAGTACCACCATTTTCTTTATCAATTATAGTTAAAATGTCGTACTTAGGGTTTTGAGATTTAAATGTTCTTTTATATGGCTTTGTTTTAATTTTTTCTACATATGCAAAAGGAGCTTCAATTAAATCGAATTCTTCAATTAATAATTTTAAGGTATCATCTTTACTACCATCGTTTACAATAATTACCTCAAAAAGAGGATAGTTTAATGTAAGTAAAGATTTTACATTTACAATAATTGTTTTCTCCTCATTATAAGCAGGTGCAATTACGGAAATACCAGGTGCTAGATGAGAAGCTAATAATTCTTCATCATCAATATCTGTATTATAACTTTTATATTTATTAATAGCGATAAAAGAAAATATGGCTAATACTATGTAACTTAAAATTAATGAAGTTGCATAGAAAAATATAAAATACTCGTATATTTTTACAAAAATTTCAAACATTTATTTGTATTTTATTAAGGGTGTTTCTACGTGTTGTAAAATGATAAGATCAAACCCTTTTAATGTGTTTTTTAAATTTTGAAAAGCAATCTTTCCTTCGTAACTATAGTTTAATATAGCTTCTGCAATAATCTTTTTAGTATCTGTATTATTAGAGTCTGAGAAGATTTCTTGTAAGAATTTAAGTGATTTTCCTGTATTAAATTTTCTAATTGTTTTTACAATTGCTACCTGACAAATTTCGGGCTCTGTATAATATCTATCAATTAATTCTTGTTCTGTTTCAGAGATGTTTAGTTCTCCTAAAGTTGTAATTGCTTCAGCTCTTACTAGTTCGTTATCGTCTTCTAATTTTTCTATTAAAATTTCGTTAATCCCTTTTTGTTTAAAGAAACCAACCATTTTAATTAAGAAAACTACTAATGAATCATTTTTAGAATAGTTAATCCATTTTCCTAATCCTTCTAGATTTCCTCTTTCTTTTTGTAGTTCTAAATATTGCATTAATTCAATCTGATCCCATTTACTTAAGTCTCGATCAAATTCATCAAAAAATCGATATGGATCATTAGTACTTAAAGCTAGGTAAGAGTTTCTAGCTTCACTACGAATTAATTTATTTTTACTGTAGGCGTATCTTAATACTTTAGAATCAAATTTATTTAAATCTAATACAAAAGCTTCTTGAAATGCATCAATTTTTTCACTGTTAGAACGAGAGTCAAATTTAGATTCTAAATGTTCTACAATACCTAATGCACTAATTATTAAAGGATATTTTTCAGAATCTCTATTATCATTTTTAAAATCTACTAAAACACCAACTCCAATATCTAAAGATTCTTTATTAACCTCTTCTACAATATCTTCAAATTTGGTAAAGATTTCTTGTTCAGAATAATTTTTTTCTGTGAATAAAATATCTTCAAATAATTTAACGATTTCAGGTACACTATTTTTTAGTGTTTTCTGTAATCTATTATGTCTTCTTCTAATTGTATAGATAGTTATCATAAGAGCTAACGTAGCAACTATAAATGCCATTGTTAATACAATAGTTATCTGTATAATTAGAGGAAATGTTTTTATCTTATAGATAAAAGAAAGTAGCCACTCAACGAAACCCATCTTGTATTATGTTTTTATTAGTCGTTTAAGTGGGGGATATTTATTTAATGTAACTGGTACAAAAGTAACTAAATTTATACCTTAATAATATTTTTTCTTTGAATTAACATACTTTATAGGTGAATAACTTCATCATAAGCATCTGCAACTGCTTCCATAACAGCTTCACTCATTGTTGGGTGAGGATGTATTGTTTTTAACACTTCATGACCAGTAGTTTCTAACTTACGTCCTAAAACTGCTTCTGCAATCATATCTGTAACTCCAGCACCAATCATATGACAACCTAACCATTCTCCGTATTTTGCATCAAAAATTACTTTTACAAATCCATCTGGAGTTCCAGCAGCTTTTGCTTTACCAGAGGCAGAGAAAGGGAATTTACCAACTTTTAACTCATAACCAGCTTCTTTAGCTTTGGCTTCAGTTAAACCAACAGATGCAATTTCTGGTGTTGCATAAGTACAACCAGGTACATTACCATAGTCTATTTTTTCTGTATGTAAACCAGCTAATTTTTCTACACAAGTAATACCTTCTGCAGAAGCAACATGTGCTAAAGCTTGGCCAGGAACAACATCACCAATAGCATAATAGCCAGGTATGTTTGTTTGGTAATAATCGTTTACTAAGATTTTATCTCTATCAACAATAATACCTACATCTTCTAAACCAATGTTTTCGATGTTAGATTTAATTCCAACTGCAGATAATAAAATGTCTGCTTTTAAAGTTTCTTCTCCTTTTTTAGTTTTAACAGTTGCAACAACTCCTTCACCAGAAGTATCAACAGACTCTACAGAAGAGTTTGTCATAACTTTAATACCAGCTTTTTTAATAGAGCGTTCGAACTGTTTAGAAATATCGATATCTTCTACAGGAACAACATTTGGCATAAATTCTACAATAGTAACATCTGTTCCCATTGAGTTATAAAAATGTGCGAATTCTACACCAATTGCTCCAGAACCTACAACAATCATAGATTTTGGTTGTGTTGGTAAGGTCATTGCTTGTCTGTAACCAATAACTTTTTTACCATCTTGTGGTAAGTTTGGTAATTCTCTAGAACGTGCACCTGTTGCAATAATAATATTATTAGCAGCATATTCTGTAACTGTACCATCTGCAGCAGTAACATCTACTTTTTTACCAGTTTTAATTTTTCCAAAACCGTCAATAATGTCGATTTTGTTTTTCTTCATTAAGAAAGCAACACCTTTGCTCATTCCTTCTGCAACACCTCTACTACGTTTAATTACGGCATCAAAATCCTTATCAAAAGCTTCTACTTTTAAACCATATTCATCAACATGCTTTAAATAATCATAAACTTGAGCAGATTTTAATAATGCTTTTGTTGGGATACATCCCCAGTTTAAACATATACCACCTAAAGATTCTTTTTCTACAATTGCAACTTTAAAGCCTAATTGAGATGCTCTAATTCCTGTTACATAACCTCCAGGTCCACTTCCGATAATAATGATGTCGTATTTCATAAATGTAATTGTTTATCTTGTTCTTTTTGGGCGTTTTAACAGGCTTTCACTACTCGCTTTTTTTATTTAGAAAAAGAATAAAAAAGAGCTCAATCAGATTGTTCAACCCTTAACGCGTGCTAATTTACTAACTTTAGATTTATTTTACTTTATTAATGCTAATTTTTTAATTACAATGAGAATTATAGTAAGTAATCATATCTATTAACCTTGAGTCTTTATTTGTAAAATCTCTTTCACTTATTTTTTTCTCGAAAAAATATTCGATATTCTCTTTATCTTTTATCATATTTAAGAACTCTTGACAATCAGAAGTTTGTTTTGATAGAGTTTTAATAAATTTTTTTTCATCTATGCTAGGGAGTACTTCTATATAATCAGAGTTTTGTTTTCCTACATAATAAATAGTTTTTGTACCTGCTCCTATAACAGGTGATCCAGGATTTCCCATTGACAAACCTGTATTATAACTTATTAATGAATATAAATTCAATTTACCTTTAACTACTCTTTTAATTAGTAGGTGTCTTTTGGTTTTGATACTTATTTTATAAAGAAATTCTTCTTCAAAAAGGAATTTTACTCGACTAACTTCTTTATAGTCAAAAGTTTGTTTCTTGTCTTTTTTTGTTTTTTTAAATTTTATTTTGTTTCCACTGGTAAGTTTTAATAAACCCCTTAAATCTGAACCATCTCTCATATGTAAAGTTCCTTTTTTATAGGTGTTAAAAAAGGATTGTGAGGATATACTTAAAGAGATAAAAATTAAAAAGATTGTAAATTTCTTCGTCATAACTTATTTTTTACATTCTCTCAGGAACCTTTATTCCTAATAATGAAAATGATTGTTTTATTGTATCTGCTACTTTTTTTGCCAACTGTACTCTAAATATTTTTTTATCTTGATGCTCTTCTCCAAGGATAGATACATTTTGATAAAAAGAGTTGAATTCTTTAACCAAATCATACGTGTAGTTTGCAATAACTGCTGGCGAATAATTTGCTGCAGCTTGCTGTACAGTTTCAGGAAATAATTCTAATTGTTTTAATAATTCTTTCTCTTTTTCGTGCAAATCAATAGTAACTGGTTTTGAATAATCAAAGTTTGCTTTTCTAATTATTGATTGAATTCTAGCGTAAGTATATTGTATAAAAGGCCCTGTGTTTCCTTGAAAATCTACAGAAGATTTTGGGTCGAACAATATTCTTTTTTTAGGATCTACTTTTAAAATAAAATATTTTAAAGCACCTAAACCAATAGTTTTATACAACTCATTTTTTTCATCATCAGAATAACCATCTAATTTGCCTAATTCTTCAGAAATATCTTGTGCAGTTGTTGTCATTTCTACCATTAAATCATCTGCATCTACAACAGTTCCTTCTCTAGATTTCATTTTTCCTGAAGGTAAATCTACCATTCCATAACTTAAATGATGCAATTGTTTTGCCCAATCAAAACCTAGTTTTTTTAAGATTAAAAATAAAACTTGAAAATGATAATCTTGCTCATTACCAACAGTATATACCATTCCTCCTACATCTGCATAATCTTTTACACGTTGTATGGCAGTACCAATATCTTGAGTCATATAAACAGCAGTTCCATCAGATCTTAAAACAATTTTTTCATCTAAACCATCATCAGTTAAATCGCACCAAACAGAACCATCTTCTTTTCTGTAAAAAACACCTTTTTCTAAACCTTGTGCAACAACATCTTTACCTAATATATAAGTGTTGCTTTCATAATATAAATTGTCAAAATCTACACCCATGTTTTTGTAAGTGATGTCAAAACCAGTGTAAACCCATGAGTTCATTTCTTTCCAAAGAGCAACTGTTTTTTCATCTCCAGCTTCCCATTTTAAAAGCATTTGTTGTGCTTCTACTAAAAGGGGAGCTTCTTTTTTTGCTTCATCTTCGGTTTTTCCTTCAGAAATTAATTGCGATATTTCTTTTTTATATTCTTGGTCGAATTTTACGTAATAATTACCAACCAATTTATCGCCTTTTAAACCTGTAGATTCTGGAGTTTCTCCTTTTCCGAATTTCTGCCAAGCCAACATCGATTTACAAATATGTATACCTCTGTCGTTTATAATTTGAGTTTTATAAACTTTTTTACCAGCTGCTTTTATAATTTCTGCTACAGAATACCCAAGTAGATTATTACGAACGTGTCCTAAATGTAGTGGTTTGTTGGTGTTAGGTGATGAATATTCTACCATTACTGCTTTTTCATCCGCCTTTGGCGATACAAAACCATAAGTTGAATTATCGTAAATTGTATTGAAAAAATTTGTGTAATAACTATCATCAATAACCAGATTTAAAAAACCTTTTACCACATTGTAATTTGTAATTTCAGTTACGTTTTCAACTACATACTTTCCTAATTCTTCACCAATTTGAACAGGATTTCCTTTTTTGTATCTTAACATAGGGAAAACAACAACTGTAATATCGCCTTGAAACTCTTTACGAGTGGCTTGGAATTCTACTGTTGGTATTTCTGTATTATATAAAGCTAAAAAACCTTCTTTTACTTTGGTTTCTATAGTGTTTTGTATGTTCATTTTTGTCGAAAAATTGAAATGCAAATTTACATAATTTTAGCATATATTTTTGTAGAATTAATTGTATTTTTCGTGGATGCAAAAACGGTTAGAACAATTGCCAAAATTGGCTCAAGAAGCTTTAAAAGAAAATAAAAAATATTTTACAAATTTAAGAAAAAGAACACCTAGAGATTTAGATGTTGTTGTACAAGATTTACATAATAAAGAATTCAAAAAAACAGATTGTTTAGATTGTGGAAATTGTTGTAAAACAACGAGTCCTATTTTTACTGATAAAGATATTGAGCGTATTTCTAAGTATTTAAAAATGAAAGTTGCAGATTTTATTAAGATCTATCTAGAAAGAGATTCAGATGATTTTATGGTGTTAAAAACTTCTCCTTGTTCTTTTTTGGACGAATCTGATAATTCATGTTTTATTTATGATGTAAGACCAAAAGCGTGTGCAGAATATCCGCATACAGACAGACGTAAATTTATTCAAATTACAGATTTAACCATTGCAAATACTTTTATTTGTCCTGCAACTTATAACATTGTAGAAGCTTTAAAACAGCGTATACCTTACGAATATAATGAGAAAAAGAGAAGAAAATAGTTTGTAAAATTTTTAATAAGTGAACTATGTCTGATAAAATTAAAGAGCTAGAAAGAGAAAATTTAATCTTAAAAGAACGCTTAGCAAAACTAGAAAAATCAAAACCATCTAAAAAGAAACGATGGCAATTTTTTGTAAAATTTACAACTACTTTTATGGCTGGTAAAAAGCTAAAAACGAGTATTTATAATTCCATTCAAGAATTTAATGAGCAGAAAAGAATTTCATTACAAACTACGTCAGATTTAATAGCCAGCATTATTAGAAGGTTAACAAGGATTGGAGTAGTGGCGTTGTTATTTGCATTGTTGCCTACTACTTTAATGATTTATCAAAATAGTTTATTAAAAAAACAAAACAGAAAAATTCAAGAGCAAACTCATTTGGCTGAAGCTTCAAGAAGATCGGCTCAAATGTTTATTATGGGCGATATTTTAAGTGATATTAATACTGAACTTGAAACCAAAAAAAACAAGAAACTATCAAAAACTTTAGTGAGTAGAATTGTGGGTTTAAGCAGAGCAATGAAACCTTACAGGTATTTGGTAGATGATGCTTTAATTGTAAATTCAATAAGCCCAGAAAGAGGACAGTTGTTAATTACTTTGTGCAAAAGCGATTTGAATCCTGCTTTTTTTGAAGACCAAATTTTGCAAGAAAGCGATTTTACTCAGGCAGAACTTAAAGGCGCAAATTTATATAACGTTATTTTAAGAGGGATTAATTTAAAAGATGCAGATTTATCTGATGCAATTTTGGTAAATATAGATGCTAGAAGAGCAATTTTTGAAAATGCCAACTTAAAAAATGCAGATTTGGGATATGCTAATTTAAGTAATGCTGTTTTAAAAAACAGCAACCTTTCTAGTGCTATTTTATTAAAAACAAAGTTAAATAAAGCCAATTTTACAAATGCTGTTTTAGATAGTGCAGTGGTTGATAGTTTAAATTGGTTAACTTATATAAAAGATGATTTAAAACTAAAAGGAGCAGAAACGCTTTATGAAAAATATAAAGTTGATAGTGTGTATTCAAAAGTTTTTGATAAAAAAGTGGCAACTGTTTTGAGTAGGTAGATATATTAGAAATCAATAATTTCTGTCCTAATTTTAAAATTACCATTTCTTTTAAGTTTATTGATTTTTTGGTTTAAAAGTAGAAAATCTGTTGTGCTTAAATTAATATTTATACTTATTAAATAGGTAGTATTAATTTTTGTGTTTTCTAATTTAACCAAATCTTTTTTTGATTTTATATTTATTAATTTAGGATTATTAGTTTTTATATATTCTTGTTTAGAATTCAATCCAGGAATTTTTGGCATTATTGTTTTTTCTAATTTATTTTTTTCGATGAATTGTTCAAGATCTTCTTTCCATACTTCGATTTTTGCATGGTGAAAATCATAATAATTATTTTGAAAACTCATTTTTGTGATAAATTTTATTGACAGAAGGTTATAATAAGTCAATTCCAAATAAACATTTTTTAATTCCCTTAAACTAAAGTTTTTTCCAAGAAAAATTACGTGTCCCCATCTTTCATTGTGCAACCCTAATGAGTATATGTATTCAGGGAACTCAACAAATTGATTATTAAGTTTAATTTTTACGCTATCATTATATTTTAATAAAATAAAATTACCTTGATATTCGTCGATTTCACTTGCGTTTTTTTTGATTTCTGACCTTATATTTATCAGTTCTATTTCATCGTATTTCTCTTTATAGAAATTTTCGGTTTTTTGAAAGTTATTTGAATTAAGAATTAATGAAGAATTGTGTAAGAAAATTTTTCTTTTTATTGTTTCATCTTTTAAGCTAATTATTATTGAATCTTTTTTTAATTTATAAATTCCTTTTTTCGAATTAAAAAAGAAATCAGTTAGAGTAACTGAATCATTTTTTATTATAATTTCGTCCCAATTTGATTTGTTATTTTCTTGATAATTCCAAATCCAATTGCCTTGTAAATCTTTTTTGTTAATTTTATTTGAACAAGAAGAGGTAATAATAATTAAAAGAAGTACAATCCTTTTCATAGAATTAATTTCTAATCATATATCAAATATCGTTCCCTAATTTTTTGAAACTTTTGCAATTCATTTTGCCAAGTATTTCTAATTTCTTTGGCAGATAATCCTTGTTCTATTTGTTGTTGTAATTTGGTGTTTCCTGCGTGTATGGTAAATGTTTCTCCAAAGAATTTTTCTGTTTTTGGAGTTTTATTGTAAGCGTCAATTAACCATTCTAAATTTATTGAGTTTAGTTTTTTTTCATCACTCAAATCTATACCATAACACAATTTTCCTTTTTCTTTCGGGTATTTTGCTCCAAAGTTAGCTTTAGGAGTGTAGCTGAAATTATTTTTAGGAAAAAAAGATGCTCCATATCTTTGAAACTGAAATTCAGTTCCTCTACCAGCATTAATAATTGTACCTTCAAAAAAACCTAAACTTGGGTAAAGGTTTATAGATTTATCATTAGGTAAGTTTGGTGAAGGTCTAATTGTTAAGCTATATTCAGAATTGTGATTGTAATTTTTTAAGGGAATCACTTTTAAATCACATTGAATTCCGTTTTTTAACCATTTTTCGCCATTTATCATTTGCCCATATTCACCAATTGTCATTCCATAAACCACAGGAACTGGATGTTTACCTACAAAACTAGTATGTTTCATTTCTAAAACAGGACCATCAACATAATGTCCATTTGGGTTGGGTCTGTCTAAAACAATTACAGGGATTCCAGCTTCTGCACAAGCTTCCATAACATAATGTAAAGTAGAAATATACGTGTAAAAACGAACACCCACATCTTGAATATCAAAAACAACAACATCAATATTTTTTAGTTGTTCTGGCTTAGGTTTTTTGTTTTTACCATATAAAGAAATAATGGGTAAACCAGTTTTAGTGTCTTTGCCATCTTTAACAATTTCTGCTGCATCTGCTTTTCCTCTAAAACCATGTTCTGGGGCAAATACTTTTTTTACGTTAATGTTTTTATTTTGATGTAAATAATCTACTAAATGATGTGTTACTTTTTTAGAGCCCATTACATTTGGTGCAACTTCAGCTCTTTGTATAACAGATAAAACTGATGTTTGATTGGCAACAATAGCAATGTTTTTACCTTTTAAAAGATCGAGGTATAATTCTGTGTTTTCTGCTCCTGTTTTAATTTCTAATTGTTGCTTTGTATCGTTTTTAACAGACAATTCAGAATTTTGAACACGTTTAGCGCAAGAAATCAGCTGAAAATTCATCAACAAAAACAAAAATAAATAGGTACTTTTACGAAGTATAAAAAGAGTCATCAGTTTGAATTACGAGTTATTTATTGCAAAACGCATTATTGCTGGCAAAAAGTATAAAAATAGTATATCATCACCAATAATAAAAATTGCAATTACAGCAATTGCAATGGGTATAATTATTATGTTGATTGCTGTGGCTACAGGTTTGGGGTTGCAATATAAAATTCGCGATAAAATGGCTGGTTTTAAAGGGCATATTCAAATTGTAAACTACGATAACAATAATTCTGAGGTTTCTACAACTCCTGTTAAAAAAAATCAAGAATTTTATCCGAAGTTTAAAAACATTTCAGGTATAAAAAATATTCAAGTTTTTGCAAATAAAGGCGGAATATTAAGAACCAAAACCGATTTTGAAGGTGTAATTTTTAAAGGAGTTTCTACGGATTACGATTGGTCTTTTTTTAAAGAATATTTGGTAGAAGGTGTTGTGCCAGACTTTAATCAACCAAGAACAAGAGAGGTGTTATTATCAGAAACTGTTGCAAATCGTTTACAATTAAAATTGAACGATACTATTTTAGCTACTTTCTTAAAAACATCTACGAGTAAATTACCATCTAACAAAAAATACATTATTTCTGGAATTTATAATTCTGGCTTTGCCCAGTTTGATAAAAGTGTGATGATTGGTGATATTAGAGAGGTGCAGAAATTAAACAAATGGACAGAGAATGAAGTTGGTGGTTTTGAGGTTTTAATTGATGATTTTAATTCTATTGATGTTATTGGTGAGCAAATCTACAGAGAAATAGGAGTAACTTTAAATAAGAAAACAATTGTTGAAACTTATCAAAATGTATTTGAATGGATTAAGCTTTTTGATAATAATGTTTGGTTTATTATTGCAATTATGATAGTAATTGCAGGTATAAATATGATAACAGCTTTGTTAGTTTTAATTTTAGAACGCGTACAAATGATTGGTATTCTTAAAGCTTTAGGTAGTTATAATACTAGTATCAGAAAAATATTTTTATATAATGCCTCTTACCTTATCTTAAAAGGACTTTTTTTGGGGAATATTATAGGGTTGTCTTTAATTTTTATACAGCACTTTTTTAAAATAATTACATTAAATCCTGAAACATATTATGTTACTACAATGCCAGTTTATATCTCTTTTACTGCTATTTTATTATTAAATATAGGTACATTGTTTTTATGTTTTTTAATGTTGATAATACCATCTTATATTATCACTAAAATTGAGCCATCTAAATCTATAAAGTTTGCTTAATTCATTATTTGGGTTGTTTTTAAGTTTGTTTTTTTTAAGTGTTAATGTCACTTTATTAATATATAATTGATGGAATTTTATCAAATGAAATTCAGAAAAAATATATTAGAAACTATTGTATAATACAACTTTGGTTCGGTTAAATTCTGTAATAAAAGAAATGGATGCTTTAGTTTAAACCTAAGTGGAAACTTTTTAATCCTCGTAATTCTTTAGATGATAATATGAAGGAGTTTAAAGTGTTTCAGCTTTCTGTTAGATGTGTATATGGTTTTGTTGATTCTGTAGATGAAACAAAAATATTGCAGATAAACCAATTAAAGAAATTATGTTATTTTAAATAAACTACTAAGGTCGATGAAATATCAAAATTGATGTCTAAGTAAAATAAAGATGTTTTGGTTGATTTAGAAAATGGAAATTATCATATAATTACATAATATTATTAGTGCTACATAGGTGAGGAAAAATTAAACGAATAATTAATACTTGTTAACGCTCTAAATACACCAGTCAACGAAAATTAGATTTTTTATTTTAATAAGTTTCTTTTCTTTGAAGTGGATTTATAAAAAAGTGTGTTATTAAAAGTTAAGGGGTTTAATAATACCATATATCAAAAAATCGCTCAAGTAATCTTGAGCGATTTTTTTTACTTAAGAAATAGTTTTTTTTAACGCTTATTAATTACGCTTCAGCTTCTATATATAATTTTTTAGCGAAAAATAGAATTTTAATTATATAATATTTGTTTATTTACAGTGTATTTATTGAAATACAAACTAATTATAAGTTGGGGAATTTATAATATGTAACTATTAAGAGTCGTTTAAAATTAATTTTTTAAACGATTCTTTTTTTTTATGAGATAGATATATTTCTCTAGGATTTCTTCTTAAAAAAATAATTATAACGTTTAATAAATGCATTTTAACGAGGAGTTTTAAGCACTTATCGAAAAAGATTAAATTTATTAGCATAGTAGTTGTTTCTTTGTAGTGTATTTATCGAGGTAAATACCGATTAATTATAAGTTGGGGGATTTATAATATGAAACTAAGAAATCGTTTAGAATTAATTTTCTAAACGATTTTTTCTGTAATAAATATATTCATTTAGTATTTCTCAACGAGTTCTTCTCAAAAAAATAAAACGTTTTATTTTTACATTTTAAAGAGTAATTTTAAGCGCTTGTCGAAAAAGATTAAATTTATTCTTGTAGCAATTGTTTATTTGTAGTGTATTTATTTAAATACAAAACTATTTATAAGTTGGGGAATTTATAATATGTAACTAAGGAATCGTTTAGAATTAATTTTCTAGACGATTTTCTTTTTATTTAATGAACTTATGTAATTTATTATAAAATAAAAACCATCTCTTTACAGAGATGGTTTTTTAAATCAACTAATTCAAATAATTTACACAATGAAAACAATTAACTAATTTGCTTTCATTTATGTGTAATCAACTTTTATGCCAAGAATAATTTACTCTTTTTTTTTGGTAATATTTTAACTCTTTTTTGTTAAAACTTTAAAAGACGATTGTTAAAGTTTAAAATAGGTGTTGTTTTAATTTTGAATTGGTCTACTTTTAAAAAATGGATAAAAGGAATCTATTAATTTTTCTATTCATTTTGGCTTTACAGGCTAAAACAACAAATATCTATGCCCAAATAGATTTAGGTGCAAAAGACTATTATGTTTGGTTTGATACTACAATAGGAAATGGAAATTCAGGGATATATAATGGAACTATATTTGTTGAAAAATATATAACTAAACCAGATAATCATCGTTTTTTTGAAGAGAATATATATAAGTTGGGTAATTTAGTTTATGATGATCAAACTTATTATAACATTCAATTAAAATATGATATTCATGATGATCAATTAATTGCAAAATTACCTTATCAATCTAACTTTTTATTTATCAAATTGATAAAAGAAAAAATTGATTTTTTTGAGATTTATATTGATGAAATCAATTTACCAAAAGAAAAACATACGTTTATAAACAGTAGTACTA
This sequence comes from Polaribacter sp. Asnod6-C07, assembly GCF_045063625.1. Lineage (NCBI taxonomy): Bacteria > Pseudomonadati > Bacteroidota > Flavobacteriia > Flavobacteriales > Flavobacteriaceae > Polaribacter > Polaribacter sp. Asnod6-C07. The sequence goes on from NZ_JBEFOF010000005.1 coordinate 2,583,422, forward strand.
ATTTAGATATTGTAGATACATCTTTTAAAGGTTTTTATCAAGTTTTATACAAAGTAAAATCAACCATTTTAATAAAAAAGAATTACAAAGACATATCAAAATTTATTGATGATAACTTGGCCTATATAAGGTTTTCAGATAGAAGCTATTTTGCACTTTTAAAAGACAATACGTATCATATTATAAATTCTAAAAAAGATTTAATTAGAATTTATCCAAAGCAAAAGAAAAATATTTCTATTTTTTACAGAAAAAACAGAAAGCTTTTTAAGTTAAACGAAAGCATTTTTTATCAGAAATTACTAGAAGACATTCAAACATCAATAAATAAAACAGAAATTTAATAAGATGAAAAAACACATATTCTTTGTTTTATTTTTCTGTGCTTACTTAACTAATGCACAACAAAAAATCACTTTAACTTATACAGACTTAACTAGGGTAGAAGTAATAAAAAAAATAGAAGAAAAATCGTCTTATCGCTTTTATTATGTTAAAGATTGGCTAAAAGACAAAACCTTAGTTTCTGGTAGTTTTATAGACAAAGATTTATCTGATGTTTTAAATAATCTTTTTAATGGTACCCTTGTTAATTATTACATTCATACAGAAAACAAGGTAATTTTATCTTTGAATAGCGTTATACATACTAGTTTCCCAAATTTAGTTTGGGTAGATACAAAAGAGCAAAAAGAAACAAATAATAATCTAAAAAGTACACCTATTTTTTATAGTGAGGTTGCAAAGGATAAGTTATCGAATTCGAAAATAATTAGAATAGGTAAGGAGTCTAAAAATTCAACAAAAAAAGAATATACGCTTAAAGGTTATGCTAAAAATGTAACTACAGGAGAGCTTATACCCAACCTTGCTTTAATAGTAAAAAATACAAATCTTTCTGCTGTAACAAATGAAAATGGTTTCTATTCAATTAAATTACCTATTGGTGTAAATGAAATAGAAGCAACATCTTTGGGTTATACTAATCTAAAGCAAACCATTATTATTTATAATAATGGTAAACATAATTTTTTACTAAAAGAAAGTTCTGTGCTTTTAGATGAATTAATTATTGAAGCAGGTAGAGATAAAAATGTAAATGAGGCAATTACAGGTGTTTCAAGTATTAAGATTCAGAATATTAAAAACATACCTTTAATTTTAGGAGAAAGAGATATTTTAAAAGTAGCTACTGCTTTACCTGGAATTAAAAAGGCAGGAGAAGGTTCAGCAGGTTTTAATGTTAGAGGTGGTAAAGAAGACCAAAACTTAATTCTTTTAGATGATGCTGTTCTATATAATCCTTCACATTTTTTTGGTATTTTTTCAGGGATAAATCCTTTTACAGCTGGAGATGTAGATATTTATAAAGGCTCAATTCCATCAGAATTTGGTGGTAGATTATCTTCTGTTTTTAATATTAAAACAAAAGAATCAGATTTTAATGAATTTAAAGGGGAAGCTGCAATAGGGCCAGTTACAAGTAATTTAGCATTACAAATACCTATTGTAAAAGAAAAAGCAAGTTTAATAGTTGGTGGTAGAGGAACTTATTCTAATTGGATTTTAGATTTGTTAGAAGATGAAAATCTAAAAAATAGTAGTGCCTCTTTTTATGATACCAATTTAAAATATACCCATAAATTAAGTGATAATGATAAGCTAGAGGTTTCAGGTTATTATAGTAATGATTCTTTTAGTATTACTTCAGATTCATTGCAAACCTATTCTAACAGGTTGTTATCTGTAAAATGGAATCATAAATTTAACGAAAAGAATAGTGGAGATTTAATTATAGCTAATAGTGAATATAAGTTTAACTTAGATTTTGATGAAAATTCTATAAACGATTTTGAGCTTGATTATAGAATTACAGAAACTGAATTAAAGCTAAAGATGAAATATTTGGCTAATGAAAAACATAAGTTTGAATACGGAGTGTCTAATAAGCTGTTTAATGTATCACCAGGAAACATAAAACCAAAAGGCACCCAAAGTATTGTAAGTGTTTTTGATACTCCAAAAGAAAGAGGTTTAGAATCTGCTTTGTTTTTTTCTGATAATTTTAAAGTAAATAAAAAACTGTTATTAAACCTTGGTTTTAGACTTTCTCTCTTTACAGTTTTAGGACCATCATCGCAAAATGTATACGACCCAAGTTTACCAAAAAACGAAAGTTCTATTCTAGAAGTTAAAGATTTTGGAAATAACGAGGTTATTAAAACTTATGGAGGTCCAGAAATAAGATCATCTGTAAGATATGCTTTAACTCCAAGTTTTTCTATTAAAGCTGGGTTTGACAATACATATCAATACATTCATACATTATCTAATAATACAACAGCATCTCCTACAGATACTTGGAGGTTGTCTAGCCTAAATATAAAACCACAACAAGCAAATCAACTTTCTTTTGGTTTGTTTAAAAATATTAATGGTAATGAGTATGAATTGAGTTTAGAAAGTTACTATAAAACAAGTAAAAATATTCTAGATTATAAAGTTGGCGCTAATTTATTATTAAACCAAAATATTGAATCTGATATTTTACAAGGAAAAGGAAAAGCTTATGGAGTTGAGTTTTTAGTGAAGAAAAATAAAGGTAGATTAAATGGTTGGTTTGGTTATAGTTATTCGCGTTCTTTTATTCAGTTAGATAGCGAGTTTGGAGAAGAAAGAGTAAATAATGGTAATTTCTTTCCAACTAATTTTGATAAACCTCATGACTTAAACATTATAGCCAATTATAAAATTACAAGAAGATATAGTGTGTCTGCTAATTTTTCATATCAAACAGGTAGACCTGTAACCTATCCAATAGGTAGTTTTTTATTAAATGGAGAAGAAAGAGTTTTATATAGTGATAGAAATAAATTTAGAATTCCAGATTATTTTAGGTTAGATATTGGTTTTAATGTAGAAGGAAATCATAAAATTAAAAAACCAGGTCATGGTTTCTGGAATATTTCAGTTTATAATGTTTTAGGAAGAAACAACCCATATTCTGTGTTTTTTGTTACTGAAGCAGGAGAAATTAAAGCATATAAGAGTTCAATATTTGCGTTTCCTATTCCAACAATAACGTATAATATTAGTTTTTAAATAAGTATTAATTATGAAAAAAATAATTTATTTTATTTCAATAAGTATTCTTCTAACAATTACAAACAGTTGTATTGAAGAATTTGATGCTGCTACTGAAGAGTTTGAAGACGCATTAGTAGTAGAGGCTACAATTACAAATCAATTAAAATATCATAATATAACACTAACAAGAACCTATAGTTTCGAAGAATATGAACCTAATGTAGAAACTGGTGCAACAATTACAATTGAAACCAGTAATAACAACACTTATAATTTTAGTGAGTATACTTCTGGTGTGTATACATCAACAACAATGTTTAAAGCAGAACCAGGCTTAGAGTATACTTTATCTATAAAAACGCAAGATGGTAAAGAATATATTTCTCAAAATACACAACTTACAAATGTAGCATCTATTGATAAAGTGTATGCAGAAAAAGTTATTGATGATGATGGAGTAGAAGGCATTGGTTTATATGTAGATAGTTACGATGCAACTAACAATTCTAAATACTATGGATACGAATTTGAAGAAACCTATAAAATTATTGCTCCTTTTTGGACACCAGATGATTTAATTTTAAATTCTTCTGGAGGCTTTTCTGTTGTACCAAGATCTCAAGAAGAACAAATTTGTTATAATACAGTAGCATCTAAAGGTAGATTGTTAACCAATACAGATCTTTTAGAAGAAGATAGAATTTCTAAGTTTTTAATAAAATTTATTCCTAATAATAGTATTAGTATAAATACTAGATATAGTATTTTGGTTAAACAATATATACAGTCAGGAGAGTCTTATAATTACCTTAGAGTTTTAGAAGAATTCTCTAGTTCACAAAGTTTACTATCTCAAAGTCAACCAGGCTTTTTAACAAGTAATATTTATTCTGTAAATAATAGTAACGAAAAAGTTTTAGGCTTTTTTGAAGTATCATCTATTTCAGAAAAAAGAATATTTTTTAACAGAGAAGATGTTTTAGATACACCTTATCCTTGGGTTTGTAATATTATAGATCCACCAGTAAATGAACTAACAACACTTGTAAGGTTAGATAGAGTAACATTGGTTTACGAAAAACCAGCGGGTGAAGATGGAGGGCCTTATGATGTAGTAACACGAGTTTGTGGAGATTGTACAATGTCTGGTTCAAATATCAAACCAAATTTTTGGATAGATTAAATTTTTAAAATGAAAAAAACAGCTTTTTTACTTTTCCTAATATGCTTTTTTTCTAAGAGCCATTCACAAAATATACAGCAAAATTCAAGTATATTTAAAAGCATACCACAAGAAAAAATATTTGTACATTATAACACAACTTTTTTACTTTCTGGTGAGCAATTGTTATACAAAGTATATTGTTTAAATTCAAAAACAGAAAAGTTAACAACTTTAAGTAAAGTTGCTTATGTAGAATTAATAGACAAAGATTTTAAAGTTCATTTTAAACATAAGGTTTTATTAAATTCAGGTTTAGGTCAGGGTGATTTTTTTATACCTACTACTTTAAAATCTGGGAATTATAAGATAATAGCTTACACCAAATGGATGAAAAACGGAGGAGAGAACAATTTTTTTCAAGGAGATATTTCTATATTAAATCCGTTTGCAGATAATTCTCAATATTTAAGTAAAGACAAGGAAATTAAGAATTTAGAAACTGAAAAAAATAATATAAATGATAATTCTGATATCATAAAGCTATCTTTAAATAAACAAGAATTTAAAAATAGAGAAAAAGTTATTTTACAGTTAGATACAGATAATAACGATATTTTAAATGGTAATTATTCATTATCTGTACGTAAAGTAGGTGAATTTAATATCCCAAGAAAACAAACTACAAATACTTATCAATCTCTATACAATAGCAAAACTTTAAGTAAAGAGAATAGTTCTAAAATATACCTTCCAGAATTTAGAGGAGAGTTAATTTCTGGTAAAATTATTCACAAGGATTCTAAAGAAGCAATTTCTGATGTAAATATTTCTATTTCAATACCAGGTAATGATTATATTTTTAAAGCTTCTAAAACAGACAATTCAGGTACATTTTATTTTAATATTGATAAAACCTACAATTCATTAAAAGCCGTTTTAGAAATAGATGATAAAAATAAAGAAGATTATGAAATTATTCTTGATGAAGATACAGCTATAGATTATAAAAACATTGTATTTAGTAACTTTAGCATATCAGAACAAGTTAAAAAAAGCATCGAAAAAAGAAGTGTTTTTAATCAAATTGAAAATGCTTACAACATAAAAAAACAAGATTCAGTAAAGAGATACATAAATTCTGATAAGTTTTTTGGAACCAATGTTTATACATATTATTTAGATGATTATACTAGGTTTAATACTTTAAAAGAAACCTTAACAGAAATAACAGGAAATATTTATTACTCTAAAAAAGGGAGTGAATATTCAATAAAGATTTTAGGTGTAGATTTTTTATATAAAAACCTTAAACCTTTAATTTTAATTGATGGTATTCAAATATTAAATCATAATGATGTTATCGACTTTAAAACAAAACAAGTTAATAAGATAATAGTTCTACAAGATAATTATGTTTATGGTACAAAATTATACAATGGTGTTGTTATACTTGAAACATTTAAAGGAGATTATAGTAATTTGGTAAGTAAATCGTATCAAAAAAATATAGATTTATTTAAACCTTTGGTACCAAAAAAGTATTTTAAACAAAATTATGATTTAGGGAGTCAAGAAAGAATTCCAGATTTTAGAAGTCAGTTATTTTGGCAGCTAGATTGTAAATTATCTAATAGAACAAATTCGTATAACTTTTACACTTCAGATAATGTAGGTCTTTATGAAGTAAGTTTAGAAGGCTTTACCAAACAAGGAAAGCCTATTTCATTAAAAACTACATTTAAAGTTAAATAGCGTGTTTATGTGCTTTGTAAGAAGAACGTACTAAAGCACCACTTTCTACGTACATAAAGCCCATTTCTAAACCAATAGTTTCGTATTTTTTAAACTGTTCTGGAGTTATAAATTCTTTAACAGGTAAATGCTTTTTTGTAGGTTGTAAGTACTGGCCAATTGTAATAATATCACAATTTACAGCTCTTAAGTCTTTCATGGTTTGTATTACTTCATCTTCTTTTTCTCCCAAACCTAGCATTAAACCAGTTTTGGTTCGCATTCCTTTTTCTTTTAAGTATTTTAAAACACCTAAACTTCTATCGTATTTTGCTTGAATTCTAACTTCACGAGTTAACCTTCTAACAGTTTCCATATTATGAGAAACTACTTCTGGTGCAACTTCTATAATTCTATCTATTTGTTTTGTGTTTCCTTGAAAATCAGGAATTAAAGTTTCTAAAGTTGTGTTTGGGTTTGCTCTACGAATTGCATCTACAGTTTCTGCCCAAATAATAGAACCACCATCTTTTAAATCGTCTCTATCTACAGAAGTAATAACAGCGTGTTTAATGCTCATAATTTTTATAGAACGAGCCACTTTTTCAGGTTCATCCCATTCTACAGTTTCTGGTCTACCAGTTTTTACACCACAAAAACCACAAGAACGTGTACAGATATTTCCTAAAATCATAAATGTAGCTGTACCTTCTCCCCAGCATTCACCCATATTTGGGCAACTACCACTTGTACAAATTGTGTTTAATTTATACTTATCAACTAAACCTCTTAATTCAGTATATTTTTTACCCACAGGTAATTTTACACGCAACCATTTTGGTTTTTTTGCTCTTTCAGGAAGTACTACAGATTCTACAGCCATTATCAATCTTATTTAAAGTGCAAATTTACGAAGAAAAGATTAACAAGGTAATACAACTCTTAAGAATTAATTAAGTCGTTTTTTTCTTTTTGATAAAATGCTTAAAATGAATGATAAAAAAAGAATAGAAAATAATACTAAGGCTATTTTTTTAATTGTAGAACTCGTTTTATTAGAATATTGTTTTAATCCGTTTTTATCATCTAAATGAATGTTAGTGAAGAATTTGTTTATATCAATTTCTTGCAATCCAATAGTATCAATCAGTATAAGAAAAAATTAAATACTACTTAAAAACCAAATACTAAAACCTATTAAAAATACAATACCAGCAATACTTAAAATTCTAATAAATATTTTTGGTTGATGTTCTTTGGGCGTGTGTTTTCCTGTTATTAATAAGTAGTTCATTATCGCATAAAAAGGAGCAGTTAAAAACGATAAAATTGTGGCAATTTTTATCAAACTACCCATGTTTGCCAAAAAGAATTGTAATATAATTATTGTACCAATAAAAAGGAAGAAAATCCAAAACCAATATCCGAATTTAAATTGTTTATCAAACAATAATTTAGAGCTTCTGTTCATAGCTCTTGGTGATGCATCTAAAGTAGTTAATGTTGTGCTAAACATTGTTGTAAATGCAGCTAAAGCTATAAATACATAAGAAAAATCACCTAAATTTTTAGTGTATAAGTTTATTAACTGACTAGCAAATTCTACGCCTTTGTTAGAAAAAGTTTCTCCAGATTTATACATAACAAGTGTGCCTAAAAGTACAAAGCAAACTCCTAAAATAAGTGTGCCAATATAACCTACATTAAAATCGAAAATAGCATCTTTAGGTTTTATTTTTGTTAAGGTATTTTTACTTTTTTCTACAGACCAAATGGAGTGCCAAATAGAAATGTCTAAAGAAGTAGGCATCCAACCTAAAAAGGCAATCATGAAAGTGACTTCTACAGAACCAGAAGGTAAAATCTGAATAACATCAAAAGCTTCTTTAGAACTAAATAATGCTACAGAAACTGCTGCAACTGTACTTATTGTTAAGGTAATAATAATGTATTTCATTAAATTATCTAACAATTTATATTTTCCAATTAGTAAAATAACAATGCTAATTGCCATTAAAATTGTAGACCAAATAACCAAGTTATTGGTAAAGCCAAAAATTTTTGAAGCCAATCCAGCAGTAACAATAGTAACTGCAGCTTGAATTGTAAACATTGTAGCGAAATTCAAAATATAATAGATGGCTAAAACACCTTTGCCTAATTTTCGATAACCATCTAATAAAGTTTCGCCAGTTGCTGCTGCATATCTAGGGCCAAATTGAAAAAATGGATATTTTATAATATGAATTAATAATAAAGCCCAAAGTAAACCAAAACCAAATTCTGCACCTGCTTTTGTAGATTGCACCAAATGAGATACACCAATTGCTGCACCAGCAAATAATAAACCAGGTCCTAAAGATTGTAAGAATGATTTTTTCATTTGGTTTTTAATTTAGCAATTTCTTTTAATAATTTAGACCTATTGTTTTTAGAAGTCATCCATTTTGGCAATCTACTGCCAATAGAAATATTCGATATTTTTTCTAAATTTCTTTCTCTTAAAGTAGCATTAATATGGTTTTCTATAAATTTTAAATGATCTAAATTATATGCCCAAAGTTTACCTTCATTTAATTCAGTTGTAAACCATAATTCATAGTTAGGCAAATTTAGTTGGTCACTTACTAATTTATTGTAACCACAATTTGTGCATGTTATTTGTAAATTATTATTAATTTGCTTTGCTAAAGCTTTATTCTTACAATTTTTACAAACAATTACAATGTCATCAAAAAAATCATTTATATTTTTTTGGTAAGCGTTAAATCTTTTCATAATTAAGATTTACTAATAATCTCTGCCAATAATTTTTTTGCTCGTAATAATTTTACTTTAACATTGTTCATTGGTTCGTTAATTTGAGAAGAAATTTCTTTATAACTCAATTCTTGAAAATAACGTAACTGTATTACTTGTTGGTATTTAGGTTTTAATTGTTTAATATCTCTTAAAAGTTTTGCTAAATTCTGCTCTCTTATTATTTTGTCTTCTGGAGTAGGGTTTTCATCAACCACCAAATACACTTTTTCTTCTTGTTCTATGGTAGTTTCTGTAGATATAGATGATTTTTTTTTACGAAGTAAATCAATATAAACGTTTTTAGAAATGGCAATTAACCAAGTTTTAAAAACATATTTATCATCAAAAGTATGTATTTTATCAAAAGCTTTAGAGAAAGTTTGTATAGTAATATCTTCTGCATCATTTTCGCTTTTTGTTCTTTTTAGTTGATAACTATAAACATCACCCCAAAAAGAATTAAGTAAAAAACGAAAAGCAGATTGATTGCCTTCTTTTGCTTTTAAAATATTTAATGAAATTTTATTATTGTCTATTTCCAATGATTTGGTTTTGAAATCAAATTGACACTAAAGATACTAATTTGAATCAATAATAAACCGATTTCTAAAAATGGTAGTAAAAAAATGATATAGGGTTCTTTTAATTTTTTTGCAGATAAGCCCACTACAATAAATTGTACTAAATAATAAGTAAGTATTATTGGTAGTATTATCTGCCAAGGATAAAAGAAAAATAAGGTAATACCTAAAACATAAAATATAAATTTAGAAAAATTAAAAAAGGTTAATAAAAAACGATTTTTAAATTTATAATGTTTTTGAATGGAATTTTTAAGTCTTAAATTTTGAAACCAAGTACTAAAAGAATCTGGTTGCTTTGTTTCTATAAAACTTTGCTCTGAAATTGTAAAAGAAGTATTAGTTTTATGAGCAGCATCTTTTATAAAAAGATCACCATTATCGTTTTTTATTTTAATGTGATTAATAAACCCTTTTACATTAAAAAACTCATCTTTTTTGTAGGCTAAATTATCGCCAAAAGCCATAAAAGGAATACCCAATTTAGTAAATGAAAAACATTGTATAGCACTAAATAAGTTTTCGAAACGAGTAAACAAATTTAAGAATGTTTTCTTGTTCGAAAATTTACTGTAACCCAAAACTATTGTTTTCTTAGCTGTAAAATGTTTGCTCATTTCTGCAATCCAAGAATCAGAATTTGGTTTAGAGCCTGCTTCAGTAAATAATAATTGATCGTATCTGGCAGCTTTAATACCTAAAGTTAAAGCATATTTTTTGTTGCCCCAAAAAGCCTCATTATTTTCAATATCTAAAATTTTAACGTTCTCGTTTTCTTTTTTAAAAGTTTCAATTATTTCTGCAGTGTTATCTGAAGAGGCATTGTTTAATAAAAGAATTTCGAATTTCGAATATTTTTGAGAAAGAATAAGAGGTAAATTTTCTTGTAATTCTTGGGCGCAATTTTTGGCAAAAATAATTATAGATACTGGAACTTGTTCAGTAAGTTTTTTTCTGTTTTTATTTACAGTAAGAAAAGTAGAAAAAACAAGATAGTAAATAACTTGTATTACTGTAAATACTACAAAAGTGTAGAAAACTACAGCTAATACCATTGTACTATTATAAATTAATTATGTTGTGGCTCTGCACAAGAATCAAATTGGTCTGGGGTTTTACCACAAAAACCACAAGCTTCACCAGTTTCATTTAACATAGGGTTTTGGCTAGCACAAGTACCAGCAAATTCACCATCTTTTTTTGCCCAAATTTTAATAGCAATTCCTGCAACACCAAGAGCCAATAATCCTAAAGTAAGCAATAATAATTTCATAAATAATAATTGTGTTGCAAAGATACGTATTCTAAATTTTTAAGCTAAAAATTCTATCAGAAATATTTTGTGTTAGTGACTTTTTAAATTTTCTAGTGTCGAAAAAAGTGTAACTAATTAAAAATCAAAAAATACAATGGAAACATTTACAGAATCATTAAAAAACTTTTACAATACTATTTCAGCTGGTTTAGGAAACTGGGGTTTACAATTAATTGGTGCAATTGCTGCCTTAATTATTGGCCTTTGGGTTATTAGAATGGTAATGAACGGAATTTCTAAAGTTTTTGAGAAAAGAACAATAGACGAAACTCTACAACCTTTTTTATTAACCACTTTAGGTTTTATTTTAAAATTATTATTAATTATTTCAATTGCAGGTATAGTAGGTTTACCAATGGCTTCTTTTGCAGCATTATTAGCAGGTGTAGGTTTGGCTCTTGGAGCTGCTTTTAATGGTTCTTTAGGGCATATAGCTTCTGGTGTTATGCTTTTAATTTTTAGACCTTTTAAAGTAGGCGATTTAATAAAAACGAATGGTGCTTTTGGTTTTGTAAAAGAAATATCGGTTTTTGTTACAGTTATAGAAACTTTTCAAAACGAAACAGAAATTATACCTAATTCTGCAATTACAGCAAATAAAATTACAAACCTTACTAAAATTGGTAATTTAAGAATAGATATGCCTTTTGCAATTCGTTATGGAGCAGATATTACAAAGGCTAAAGAAATTGTAATGAATATTCTTAAAAATGATGCTAATGTTTTAAAAAATGGCAATGTTGCACCTAGAGTTGCTGTTAATAATTTAGGAGAAAATAGTGTAGAACTTTTGGCTTTGCCTTATGTAGATTGTAATAATTATTGGGATGTTTTTTGGGACACAAGACAAAAAATTGTAGAAGCTTTAGGTAATGCAGGCTATGAGGCTCCTTTACCACAAAGAGTTGTTACAATGACAAAATAATTCGAAACGAAAATAAATTTAAAAAGACTGTTTTATTGAGCAGTCTTTTTTTTGTATGTTTACTTTTTTTGACAACCAAATTTGAACGAACAAGATTTTATAAATAATTTAAAGCAAGGTAAGCAATCTGCATTTAGTCATCTTTTAGATGATTATCAGCAGAAAGTTTTTAGCACTTGTATTTCATTTATACCTAATAAAGAAGATGCAGAAGATGTAGCACAAGAAGTGTTTTTAGAAGTTTTTAAATCGATTACAAAGTTTAAAGGCAATTCTAAACTATCTACTTGGATTTATAGAATTGCAACCAATAAATGTCTAGAATTCATCAGAAAAAAAAATACCAAAAAACGATTTGCTTTTATGCAATCTATTATGGGGAATGAAATGCCAATAGATAAAACTAGTTATTTTACGGAGTTTAATCACCCAGGAATTTTATTAGAAAATAAAGAAAAATCAGCCACAATTTTTAAGGCGATAAATACTTTGCCAGATTCGCAAAAAGTAGTGTTTACTTTAGCTAAAATAGATGGTAAAAGCTATCAAGAAATAGTAGAAATTACAGGTAAAAGCTTGTCTTCTGTAGAATCTATAATGTTTAGAGCAAAAAAAACATTAAAAGAAAAATTAGCAACTGTTTATAAAAATGAATCATATTAAGTTGTTAAAAATTAATTAAATAAAATTATTTTATAAAGAGCGCAAGTTTTTATAACATAAAGCATCTAAATAATTATAAAATTATTTTATTAAAAAAATGAAAGATGAAACCTAAGAAAGAAATAGAAAATAATATTGATGATGCTTTTAAAGTATTAGAGAATATAGAAGAGGTGAAAGTAAATCACTTTTTTAAACATAAGGTTTTACAACAATTAGAAAATCAAAAAGAAGAAAAATCTAAAGTTTTAGGTTGGTTTTCTCCTCAGTTACAATTAGCAACCTTAGGTTTGGTTTTATTATTAAATGTTAGTGCATTATTTTACGCATATTCATCTCAAAAGGTAACTAACAATGTAACTTTAGAGAATTTTGCACAAGAATATTCTTTACAACCTGAAACAAATTCGATTTTAAATTAAGGCAATATGAAATCAAAATTACTTCCAATATTATTAGTAGTTCTTATTATTTTAAATGGTGTTTTAATTTTTATGTTGATAAAAAAACCGCATTTAAATAATAGAAATCAAGCAGAAAGAATTTTTTTAATAGAGCAGTTACAGTTTTCTAAAGATCAGCAAGAAAAGTTTAAAAGCCTAGATAATATTCATAGAAGAAAAATGATGGATTTAGATCAAAGAATTATAAAACAAAAAGATATTTTGTTCAATTCTTTTGCAGATGAAACTAAAAATATTGATTCTTTAGTAACTGTTGCAGGTAATTTAGAAATAAAAAAAGAGTTAGAAGTATTTAGTTTTTTTAAATCTGTTAGAAAAATATGTACTCCAGAACAACAGAAAAAGTTTGACGTAATTATAGATAAAGCCATACAAGGTGGTAATTCTGGGCATCCAAGAAATAACGAACATCATCCAGAAAGAGGAGAAGGAATGCCTCCACCACCAAGATAATTTTATTTTTTTCAAACTATTTTAAAAAACATAGGTCTAAGGTTAAAAGCGTATAAATGTTTGGGGGAATATTTAAATGTTTTTAGATCCCTACTTATGTTTTAAGTAGGGGGTTTTTATTAGATTAAAAGGTGATAATGTTACAAATAGACAAAATAAGATCACCATTTGTGTAATATTAAACTTTTAATAAATTATAAAGTCTAAAATATAACCACTACATTATAAAATGAAAAATTTTCAAATTATTAAATTTTCTAGCTTATTTTTTCTAGCAACAATTATTATTCTTTCTTGCAGCTCTTCTTCAAATGAAGAAGATATTATAGATGAACCAGAAATTGTAACAGAAACAGATTATGATATCACTTCAATTTTATCAAAATTCGATAATATTGATGCTCTCTCTTATTCCGTAAACGGATCTACTGTAACATTTACAACTACAGATTTACCAAATCACACTAGTCCTTATTGGGACACTTCAAATCCTTTGTATGAAGCTTATAATGGAACTAATACAAGTTGGAACCAAAACCCAAATACAATTGCAGAACAAAATGTAACATTTACAATTTCCTTAAATCCTAAAGAAGCTACCACCAAAAGTGCTACAAGTTTAGGTCCTATAGGAATTTCTAGAAACGGAGTTGTTTTTTTTAATCAGTATGCAGGTCCAAATGAGCAGGAATTAACAAGTGAAATTAATTCTTTCGACCAATATTTAGGACACCCAACAGGAACTAGTCAATATCATTATCATATAGAACCAACTTATTTAACAGGTGAATTTGGACAAGATGCATTTTTAGGTTTGTTAGCAGACGGTTTTCCTGTGTATGGACCTCAAGAAAATGGAACAACAATTACAAATGCAGATTTAGATGATTACCATGGTCATACTTCTGTAACGTCAGATTTTCCTGAAGGAATTTATCATTATCATATTACTACAGAGGCTCCATATTTAAACGGAAATGGTTTTTTTGGAACAGCAGGAAGTATAACAAACTAACCATTTTCTTTTGAAAATTTTAAAAATTATTATTTTAATAAATGTGTTTTTTATTTCTTGTGATACAACAAAACAAGATGTAAAAGAAGTTATTCTTGTTAATGAAATTCAAATTCCATCCATAGAAAAGAATAAAAATAATTCTAATTTTAAATTAAAAAATGGTGTTTTATGGTTTAATGATAAACCTTATTCTGGAATTGTAAATGAATTTTATGTAGATGGTAATTTAAAGTCATATTCAGAATACTATCAAGGAAAAAGAGAAGGGAAATATTTTGGGTTTTATCCTGATAAAAAGAAATGGTTTGAGCGTTATTATGCTAAAGGTATTAAAATTAATAGGCATAATGGATGGTTTAAAAACGAACAGCAAATGTTTGATTATCAGTTTAATGATAAAGGTGTTTATAATGGTTTTGTGAAAGATTGGTATTCTAATGGGCAAATAGCAAAACACTTCAATTTTACTGATGGTAAAGAATCTGGGAGTCAAAAAATGTGGCAACCTTCAGGAAAAATAAAAGCTAATTTTTATACAGTTAATGGAGATAGACATGGTTTAATTGGTTTAAAAAAATGTGTAAGTGTTGTAAATACTGAAAATGAATAAAATGAAATTTAAATTGATAATCTTATTTTTTATTGTCTGTATTTCTTGTAAAAAAGAAACTTCAGTAGATAAATCAAAGGTGCTTCCTTTTTATAATTCAGAAGATTTTACTCCAGAATGGATTTCAGAAAATGATGATAATTATTCTAAAATTCACACAGTAGCTCCTTTTGAGTTTACAAATCAAAATGGAAAAAAAATTACAAATAAAGATTTTGAAGGTAAAATTTATATTACAGATTTTTTCTTTACAACTTGCCCAAGTATTTGCCCAATTTTATCAAAAAATATGAATACTTTTCAAGAAACCTATAAAAGTGATGATAACATTTTATTATTATCTCACTCAGTTATGCCTTGGGTAGATACTGTTGATAAAATTAAAGAATATGCCAAAGAAAAAAATGCGATAGATAATAAATGGCATTTAGTAACAGGTGATAAAAAGGCTATATATAAAATTGCAAGAACTTCTTATTTTGCAGATGAAGACTTTAAAAAAACAAAAGACGAATCTGAATTTATACATACAGAAAATTTTATTCTAGTTGATAAAAAAGGAAGAATTAGAGGTGTTTATAATGGTACTTTATCTTTAGATGTACAACGTTTAAAACGTCATATAGAAATTCTTAAAAAAGAAGAGTAAATTTTAAATAAATGCTAAGTATTTAATTATTAATGTATTATTGTTTTTGTTTTATGTAAAATGGAGATTTTTTATTTGTTAATTTACTTTCTTTGTTAAACTTAAGTTAACGACAACAAGTTTTATAAAGCAACAGCATCTTAATATACATAACATATTAAAAATATAAAAAATGAAAAAATCAATTTTAACAGTAGCAGTAATTTTATTAAGTTTTACAGCAGTATCAGCACAAGAAAACAATGATGATAGAAGAAGAGAAGGACCACCATCTGCAGAACAGCTAATTAAAGAATTAGATAAAGATGAAGATGGTAAGCTTTCTCTAAAAGAAGTAAAAGGACCTTTAAAAAAAGACTTTAAAAAAATAGATACAGATGAAGATGGTTTCTTATCTAAAGAAGAACTAGAAAAAGCTCCAAAACCAAAAAGAAGAGAAAGACCAGAAAATAAATAATTTCTGCACAATTTTTTTAGAAATAATACATCTAATTATTTAAATATTAATTAAATCAACCAAAATGAAAATCAAATTTATTAAAATCACTTTATTTTTAGCAATGTTTTTTACAGTTTTTGTTTCTTGTAGTTCTAATGAAGATGCAGAAGTTGAAACAGAACCAGATGTTACAGACGATGCTATAACTGAATTGCCTGCAGCTTTTGCAGCATTTAATTCTGATGCAGTTACTGTTACCTTATCAGATGATGGTACAGAAATTTACTTGGAAACAACTGGTTATCCAAATCACACATCAATTTACTGGGAAACTGATCATGAACTTTATTTAGATGAATCAGATTATGTTACAAAAACAACAGAAAATACTTATATTGGTGGTGGTACAGGTGAAGCTTCAAGTTTTACTGTTGACTCTACACCAAATTTAAATGGTGCTACAGTTGATACAGAATTAAATACTATAGGTATTGCAGTTAGTGGAGCAGCTATTTTTAATGACCAAGAAGGTATGGGAGATTTAGATCAAGCTGCTGGTAGTTTAGATTACAATGGAGCACACAAAGGTCCAGGTGTTTATCACTATCATTTAGAGCCAAGATCAATATCTAATGATGATGATGAATTGGTAGGGATATTAATGGATGGGATATTCCTTTATGGAAGAAAAGATTATCCTTCAAATGATTATCCTACAGATTTAGATGCATCTGGAGGACACTTTGGCCCAACACCTTATAATGAAGATGGTGAATATCATTATCATATAATTAATGAAGAATACAATGCACCATTATATGGTTATGATGAAGCAGTTGTTCTTTTTGCTGGACCATTTCAAGGATACTAAAAAGTAGGATATATGAGACCAATTCTTTTTTTTATACTAGTAACGTTATCTATTATAGGTTGTAAAAATACAGCATCTAACAAAACTGTTAATACAGATGTAATTGTTGATAAGCCTATTATAATTGATAGCACAGAAGTGTTAAAAAAAGAGTTGGTTCTTAATGGAAACGTTGGACGATGGTATTATAAAGAAAAACCTTATAATGGATATTCTTTAAAGTATTATTCCAATGGAGTTTTAGAAGAAAAATGGGGTTTTTATAATGGTAAAAGAGAAGGAGTTGCTAAGAGATGGACAAAAAGAGGTAAACTTCAAGTGAAATCTTATTATAAAAATAATCGTTTAACAAACGAATATAAAACTTGGTGGGAAAATGACACTTTAGCAAGCCTATCATATTATAAAAATGGTCTTTTGCAAGGTGAAGAGAAGAAATGGTATTCTTCTGGACAATTAGCCAAATTACGAAACCTTGTTGACGGAAAAGAAAATGGTTTTCAAAAAGCTTGGTTAGCAAACGGAAAGCTATATGTTAATTATGAGGCCAAAAATGGACGTATTTTTGGTATGAGAAGAGCAAATTCATGTTATAGATTAGAAGATGAGGTTATTATTAGAAAAAAAATATAGTGTAATATTTCTTTTGTTATTTGGAATTACATTTAGTTGTAAAAAACAAATAAAAAAAACAAATATTCAAGTTGAAGAAACAAGTAGGGTGGAGTATTTACCTTATTATGAAGATGAGTCTTTTACTCCAAAATGGATTACACCAAATTCTATTGAAGAAAAAAGTTTTCATAAGATTCCAGATTTTAAACTAATAAATCAACTTGGAGATACAATTACAGAAGAAACATTTGAGAACAAAATATATGTTACAGATTTCTTTTTTGCTTCCTGCCCAGGTATTTGTCCTAAAATGACAAAAAATATGTTTAAAATTCAAGAAGAATTTAAGTCAGATTCTATTGTATTATTATTATCACATTCTGTAACACCAAGTATAGACTCAGTTTCTGTTCTAAAAAATTACGCTAAAAGTAATGGTATAATTGATAATAAATGGCATTTAGTAACAGGTGATAAAGAAGAAATTTATAGTTTAGGTAGAGATTCATATTTTGTTGAAAATGATTTAGGAGAAGAAAAGAGTATTGAAGATTTTTTACACACAGAAAATTTTTTGCTAATTGATAAGAATAAACATATAAGAGGTATTTATAATGGTTTAAATAGATCTTCTATTGCACAATTAATTATTGACATTAACGCATTAAAAAAAGAATAAAAATTTAAATTTGGTTGGTTTGATTAAAAGACTTCTAACTTCGGTTTGAGGTCTTTTTTAATTTTATCAAATTAGAACAAGTTTTTAGAATAATCTGCATCTAAAATCATAACAGTATAAAGTTTTAAACTTGAACTCAGTTCAAAAAATATTTACATAAAGTTGTTATCAATAAAAATATTAAAAATGATAAAAAAAATAGCAATAGCTTCAATCATGATCTTTGTTGGTTGTAAGAGTAAGCATTCACATTCGCATTCAGATCAGGATCACACACATCAACAACAAGATTATTTTAAATCTTATAGTTTAGAAGATGATAATTATGGAACCAAAACCATAGTTACCGTAAAAAATGGCAAAAGAATTATGACAACTAATGCATTGCCAAATCACGAAACAGGTAATTTTCCAAGAAAAGGAAATCCAAATAAAATTTCTGCACAAAACAGAACTTATACATTTTCTGCTAATCCAAAATATACAGGAAAACCAACTTGGGTAAGAGAGCCAGGTGTTGCTTTAAATGGTGTAAAATTTGAACCAGGTACAGCAGAAGTTGTAGAATGTGAAAATGGAGAAAACTATAGAGTAGAAGCACTGCAAGATGTAATTAATTTAGGCTTAGACTTTAATCATGCACATGTGCAACCTACTGGCGCATATCATTATCATGGAACACCAACTTCTGTAATTGAAAACTTAGATACTGGTAATGATTTAGTTCATATTGGTTTTGCTCAAGATGGTTTTGCCATGTATTATTCAAAAAGTGGTAAGTACAAACCAAGCTACAAATTATTAGATGGTACAAGAGAAGGAGAAGATTGTGTATATGAAAATCCGAAGCAAAAAATAGATATTTCTGTTGGTGGTCATCATGATGGAACTTATGGTTCTGATTTTGAATATGTAGCAGGTTCAGGTGATTTAGATGAATGCAATGGAATTACAATTGATGGTGAATATGTGTATTTGGTTACTAACGAGTTTCCTTATATAAGTCGTTGTTTAATGGGGCAAGTAGAACAACAAGAAAGAAGAGGGCCAGAGAATGAACAACAAGGAGCAAGACCTAAAAATAACCAACGTTTAAGTGCAGCAGATTTGTTTACAAGAATGGATCAAAATAAAGATGATAAACTATCTAAAGAAGAAGTTAAAGGGCCTCTAAACAATCAGTTTACAAAGTTAGATACCAATAAGGATGGGTTTTTATCTAAAGAAGAATTAGAAAAAGGTATTAAGAGATTAGATCAAAATGCCCCAAGAAGAAACTAATTTATTCAATTATTTTAAAGAGCCCTTTTTACAGCAAATAAAACTTGTTTTGTTAAAATATAGTTAATGAGCACAAGTAATTTAAAAAAGAATCATCTAAAATAATAGAATCAAAAATTAAAAATTAGCCAGAGATTAAATTTAAAAAATATGAAAAATTTTAAAACAAAATTGTTATCAGCCTTATTAATACTAATCATTTTTTCATGTTCTAGTGATGATGTTTCAGATATAAATGATGATGAAACTAGCGAAGATACTGTTGAAGTTGAAGTAGATGATACAGATTTTGAACCAACAGATTGGACCACAGAAACACATAGTAATGATGTAGACCCCAATTTAGATGAAGTATTTGAAGACAATACTGTAAAAAGATTAGATTTTGTAATTTCTGAAAATAACTGGCAAAGTATGTTAGCTGATATGACTTCTTTATATGGAACTTTTGGTACAGGTAGAGGTTCTTTTTCAGATGATGACGAAGACCCAATTTTTGTTCCAGGTCAAGTTTTTTACGAAGGTATAGAATGGTATAAAGTAGGTTTACGTTTTAAAGGAAACTCTAGTTTAGCTTCATCATGGTCTAGTGGAATTTTAAAATTATCGTTTAAAATGGATTTTGATGAATTTGAAGATGATTATCCACAAATTAAAAACCAACGTTTCTATGGTTTTAAAAAGTTTAGTCTTAAAAATAATTATGATGACGAATCTTTATTAAGAGAAAAAGTAGCAACAGATGTATTTAGAAATGCTGGTTTGGCAGCTTCTCACACTGCTTTTTACACTTTATATATAGATTATGGTGATGGACCTCAATATTTTGGTTTATACACTTTAGTAGAAGAAGTAGATGATACAGTTATAGAAACTCAATTTACATCAGAAGAAGAAGGAAACCTATACAAACCAGATGGTGATGCAGCCACCTTTGCTAGTGGAACTTATGATGAAGATGAGTATGTAAAGAAAAATAATGAAGATGAAGCAGACTTTACAGATGTAAGTAATCTATTAACAGTTTTACATGATGGAACAAGAACAACAGACCCAGAAACTTGGAGAACAAATTTAGAAGCCGTTTTTGATACTGACGTATTTTTAAAATATTTAGCCGTAAATACAGTAATTCAAAATTGGGATACTTATGGTAGAATGACACACAATTATTATTTGTATAACAATCCAGAAACCAATAAATTAACATGGATTCCTTGGGATAATAATGAAGCATTAAAAACGGGTAATCAACAAGGTGCTTTACCATTAAATTTTTCAGGTTTAAGTTCTACTAGTTGGCCTTTAATTGGCTATTTATATCAAGATGATGTATATAAAGCTAAATATGATACTTATGTTCAAGAAACTATAGATGGGCCATTTAATGAAACAACAATGCAAGATTTGTACACAAATTATCAAACTTTGGTAGAAGAATATGCAACATCTGAAGTTTCTGGATATTCATTTTTAAACAGTAGTTCAAGTTTTTATTCTGCCATTAGTACATTAAAAAGTCATGTAACATCAAGAAAAAATGCTGTAGAAACATACTTAGATTAATTTTTTTCTAAAAATAGAATTTTAATTAAGGTTTATATTTTTTGTAAAAAAGGGTATTACAATTTTTTAAGCTTTAAAAGTAGTATTGTAATGTTTGGGGGAATATTATAATACAAATCAGATGTCTTGTCATTAATGATAAGACATTTTTTTTTGATTTTTTTAACAAATTTAGAACAAGTTTTCTAAAGCTTTTGCATCTAAAAATAAGTAACAATTTAATAACAATAACTAAACTTTAAAGAGAAATTTTATGTTAAAGGATGTAGAAAAAATAATTGAAAATTTTAAGCCAATTACTTTAAATGAAATGAATAGTGTTGCTTTAATGAAAAGAACGGATACAAAGTTTGTGGTTAATAAAAGTCAATTAATTTCCATCTTAGAAAATCTTAAAAACGATTACAAAGTGCTCGAAATTAATAGTGATAGAATAATGAGTTACTCGTCTTTATATTTTGATACAGAGAGTAATAAGTTTTATAATGATCATCATAATGGAAAAAACAACCGAACTAAAATTAGACAAAGAAAATACGTAGAATCTGATTTATGTTTTTTAGAAATTAAACAAAAAAACGGAAAAGGAGAAACTAACAAAACTAGAATTCCTGTAAAAGATTTTGAATTAAATCTAACTCAAGATTCTAAAAAATTTATTGCTAACACTACACATCAAGAGTATAATTTAGAACCAAGTTTATGGAATGCTTTTAACAGAATAACCTTAGTAAATATTAAAAGTAAAGAACGAGTTACGTTAGACTTAAATTTAAATTATAAAATAAAAGATGTAGAAAAAAGCTTCGAAAATTTAGTAGTTATAGAAGTAAAACAAGAGCGTTTTAATAGAAAATCTAAAATAGTAAAAGCATTAAAATCCATACACCAACATCCATATAGTATTAGTAAATATTGTATTGGTATGATTAGTCTTTACAACGATTTAAAATACAATGTTTTTAAGAAAAAATTAATAAGAATAAATAACACAATAGCTTAATATGGAGTTTTTAGAAATCCCAATTTTTGATGACGATTTTTTTAAAATGTCATTTCGTTTTACAATTAATTTAATTTTTTTAACACTGATTATTAGGTGGTTATATTACACATCAACAAGAAGAAAAGATTACCTTTTTACTTTTTATATGATAAGTTTTATCGTGTTTTTCTTGTGTTTTACCTTAAAAAAGTTTGAACTTGATATTGGTATGGCTCTTGGTCTTTTTGCAATATTTGGCATTATTAGGTATAGAACAGATGCCATAAATATTAAAGAAATGACCTACTTATTTGTGGTAATTGGTGTTTCTGTAATGAACTCTTTAGCTAACAAAAAAATGAGTTATTCAGAAATAATTTTAGCCAATGTTGTTATTGTTGTTTCTATTGCTATTATCGAAAAAATTTGGCACTTAAAACATCAAGTATCAAAAGAAATTATTTACGAAAATATCGATAATATAAAACCAGAAAACTACAATTTATTAAAGCAAGACTTAGAAGATAGAACAGGTTTAGAAATTAATAATATAACCATTGGTAATGTAGATTTTTTAAGAGATACAGCTGTACTAACCATATTTTACTTCAACAGAAAGTAGTAACAAAAAACTTAAAAATGAATATTTATAAAAAAAATAAAAATGCAATTATTAAAATTGTGTTTGTAAACTTCCTTTTACTTTCTAACATAAGTTTAGCGCAAGAAGGTGATAAAGATTGGGCTTCTTGGAACACTATAGGAATTGAATATAAGTTAAATAAAAAATGGAATTTTGGCTTAGAAGAGCAATTCAGATTAAAAGAAAATTTTTCTGCAGTAGATGAATTTTTTACACAATTATCTAGTGAATACAAAGTTTTTAAAGGTTTTAAACTAGGTGCTGCAATTCGTTATATAAGAGAAAATGACAATCAAGGAAATGTACAGGGTTACGAAAATCATTTTCGATTTCAGTTTGAAGCAAAGTACAAACACGAAATCAATGACTTTACAATAGGGTACAGATTCCGTTATCAAAATAAAAATGAATTAGGGATTTCTGTTGATGAAGGAGATGAGGCAAAACAAAACCTACGTTTTAAAACTTCTTTAGAATATAACTTTAAAGATTGGAAATTAGACCCAAAGTTTTCTGCAGAAATATTTAATAGGTTTCAAGCAGAAGAAGACAATGGTTTTAGTAAATACAGACTAACATTAGGTACAGATTATAAAATTAAAAACTTCGGAGAATTGGGTATCTATTATAGGTATGAAAGAGAATTAAACGAAGACTACCCAGATGTAAATAACATTTTAGGTTTAAAATATACGTACAGTTTTAAAAGTAAAAAGAAATAAAAAATTGAATTTGGTTGATTTGATGAAAAGGCTTCTAACTTAGGTTTGAGGTCTTTTTTTATTGAATAATATTAACCTCTATTTCCAAAGTAATTTTAAACTGCTCTAAAATTGTTTGTTGAATTTTTTCAGCAAGCTGATAAATATCTTTACCAGAAGCATTACCATAATTCACTAAAACCAAAGCTTGTTTTTCGTGAACTCCAAAATCACCAAAACGTTTTCCTTTAAAACCGGCTTTTTCTATCAACCAACCAGCAGGAACTTTTCTTTCATTTTCAGAAATTATATAACTTGGTATATTTGGGTATTTTTTTTGTAAAGCTAAAAATGCTTCTTTATTAATTACAGGATTTTTAAAAAAACTACCACTATTACCAATCACTTTTGGATCTGGTAATTTCGATTTTCTAATGGCAATTACAGCATCAGAAATATTTTTTAAAGTAGGTTTTTCTATTTTTTTTGATGCTAATTCAGTTTCAATTGCACCATAAGAAGTATTTAATTTATGATGCTTTTTTGTTAATTTAAAACAGACAGCAGTAATTATATATTTCCCTTTTACTTCGTTTTTAAAAATGGAGTTTCTATACTCAAAATTACAATCTTGGTTAGAAAAAGTATTTAGTTTTTGAGTCGCTATTTCTAAAGCTTCAACTTTGGTAATTATATCTTTAACTTCAACACCATAAGCACCAATATTTTGTATTGGGCAAGTACCCACATTACCAGGAATTAAAGATAAATTCTCAATTCCTCCATAATTTTGTGATACAGACCACAAAACAAATTCGTGCCAATTTTCACCAGCATTTACTGTAATGTAAGCATTGTTATCGTCTTCATTATCAATAGAAATTCCTTTAATATCTATATGTACAACTAATTTTTCAATATTTTTGGTGAGTAACATATTAGAACCACCAGAAATTAAAAAAATGTCTTTTTCTGTTTTTAATAATTGTTTTAATTGATAAACAGAATCTACAGAAACAAAACGTTTTGCAGTAACATCAATACCAAACGTATTGTAGTTTTTTAGAGATATATTTTGTTGAATTTTCATAAATAATAAAAAATATAAAGTTGAGTGTAGCTAAAAACAGCAACTACACTCAACATAAATATTTATGAATTATATTGTTTTAAAGCTTCGCCTAAAATTTCTACAGATTTAATTAAATCTTCATTTTTTAAAACATAAGCCATTCTTATTTGGTTTTTTCCTTCACCTTCAGTAGAATAAAATCCGCTTGCAGGTGCAACCATAACAGTTTCGTTATTCAAATTGAATTTTTCTAACAACCACTGTGCAAAATCATCAGTATCAGTAACAGGCAATTCTGCAACACAATAAAAAGCTCCTTTAGGATTGGCAACTTTTACACCTTCAATTTTTTTAAGTTCTGTTACTAAAGTATTTCTTCTTTCTACATATTCTGCTTTTACATCATCAAAATATTGTTGAGGTGTATCTAAAGCAGCTTCACTTGCAATTAATGCATACGTTGGTGGGCTCAATCTTGCTTGAGCAAACTTAATAGCAGTTTTTATAAACTCATCATTTTTAGAAACTATACAGCCAATTCTTGCGCCACACATACTATAACGTTTAGAAACAGAGTCAATTACAATTGCGTTTTGCTCCAAACCTTCTAAAGATAATACAGAAGTATGTTGTAATCCATCATAAGCAAACTCTCTATAAACTTCGTCTGCAATTAAAAATAAATCGTGTTTTAAAACAATTTTTTTTAGTTTTTCAATTTCTTCTTTAGAGTATAAATAACCTGTTGGGTTACCAGGGTTACAAATTAAAATTGCTTTGGTTTTTTTGGTGATTAATTTCTCAAAATCTTCAATTTTTGGCAAAGCAAAATTATCTTCAATTTTAGAAATTACAGGTACAACTGTTACTCCAGATGCTTTAGAAAAACCGTTATAATTGGCATAAAAAGGCTCAGGAATTATAATTTCATCACCAGGATCTGTAATGCTACCCATTGTAAATAATAAGGCTTCAGAGCCACCTGTAGTTACTACAATGTTGTTTTCGGTTACATTTATTTTATGATTTGCATAATAGTTTGCAAGTTTAGTTCTATAAACTTCAGAACCCTCAGAACGTGCATAAGATAACGTTTTAATATCATTATTTTTTACAGCATCTAAAGCCACTTGAGGTGTTTTTATATCTGGCTGTCCAATATTTAAATGATAAACTTTTGTTCCTCTTTTTTTTGCATCTTCAGCATAAGGTACCAATTTACGAATTGGTGATTCTGGCATTTGTAGTCCTTTTTCAGAAATTAATGGCATAATATGTGTGGCTTTAATTGAAATACAAAGTTGCGAAATAAAATTTATATCTCACTTTTAATTTAAGATTCTTTAAATGATTAAATAATTATTAATAATTATTTAAAAATTAATCTTTAAATTGTATATTCATTATTCATTTAATTTATTTTTTTTTGAAAAAAACGCTTTTTTTATTTATAGTTCTTTCTCTAAATTTTTCTTGGATACTTAGTGCACAAGGAGAATTTCGTTTTTTAAATAAGCAGTTCACAAAACAACGAATTTCTTTTGAATTAATCAATAATTTAATTGTAATTCCTGTAGATATTAACGGAGAAAAACTTTCATTTATTTTAGATTCTGGGGTTAGTAAATCTATTCTTTTTAACATTACCCAAAATGATAGTATTGGTTTAAATAATGTAAAGAAAATTGAGTTATTGGGTTTAGGAAATGGAGAACCTGTAAATGCTTTACTATCTAAAAACAATAAAGTTGCTATTAACAATATTGTTAATTATAACGAGTCTTTATATGTAATTTTAAAAGATTATTTTGATTTATCTAGTAAAATGGGAGTTACTATTCACGGTATTTTAGGCTATAACTTACTTAAAAACTTTATTGTTAAAATAAATTATAAAACAAAAAAAATAGAATTTTATAATCCTAGAAAATTCAAACCTAAAAAATGTAAAAAATGCGAAGTTTTTCCACTTCAATTTTATCGAAAAAAACCATATATAACTGCTCAAGTTCAATTAGATACTATTGGTAATGAACTTATAGATGTAAAACTTTTAGTAGATTCTGGAGGTAGTGATGCTGTTTGGCTTTTCGAAGATACTAAAGACAAAATAACAACACCTAAACTTTTTTTTAATGATATTTTAGGAGAAGGTTTAAGTGGGCCAATTTATGGTAATAGGAGTAGAATTTCTAGAATAAAGCTAAAATCTTTCGAGTTAAAAAATCCTACAGTTTCTTTTTTAGATTCTGCTTCTACAAAAAGCGCCAGAAAATTTAAAGAAAGAAATGGTAGTATAGGAGCAGGAATTTTAAAAAGGTTTGTGGTTTGGTTCGATTATCCGAATAAAAAGATGATGCTTAAAAAAAATAGATTTTTTTATAGCGATTTTAACTATAATATGAGTGGTTTAGATGTTGTTTACAATGGTAAGCAATTGATAAAAGAGCAAAACATAAATCGTTATATAGATGGTTATAATCAAAACGTAAGCTCTAACAATTCCGTAAGTTTTATTACTAGTTTTTCTTATAAATTTAAGCCTTCATTTAAGATTAAAAATGTAGTAGAAGGTTCGCCTGCAGCAAAAGCAGGTTTGCTTAAAGGAGATGTTATTTTAAAAATAAACAATACATCTGCATATAATTTTACATTGAGTAAAATTACCCAAGTTTTTCAAGAAAGAAACAATAAAAGGATAAGAATTACAATAGTAAGAAATGCTCAGAAAATGAAATTTGAATTTCGTTTGCAAAAGAAAATCTAACTATCAGAAAGTAAACTTTTCTCTTTTTCTAAAGAAATTTCTTTATTTACGTTTCCTTTAATTCTAATTACTTTTCTAGGATTCTTAGCATTAGAAAAAATTGTAATAGATTTAGAGAAACCACCAACTATTTTTGTATTGTAAGAAACTTTAATTTCGCCTTTTTCTCCAGGCATAATTGGTGCTTCTGGCTTTTTTGGAACTGTGCAGCCACAAGTAGATTTTATGTTTTTAATAATCAAAGGTTTATCACCAATATTTGTAAAAATAAACGTTCTTTCTCCATTAGAACCTTTATTTATTTTACCATAATTAATACTTTCTGCCTCAAATTTAAACTCTTGAGCAGTTGTTGCTAAACTGATAAATGCTATGAATAATAATGTGAAAATTGCCTTCATAATGTTTTTATTTACTGATGTAACCTTTTATTTTAATTCGTTTTATTGCTTCTTTTGCATTAGAAAAAATGATAATTTCTTTAGAAAAACCTCCCAATTTAGAAGTATCATATTCTACTATTAACTTCATTTTTTCACCAGGCATAATAGGTTTTTTAGGTTTTTCAGGAATAGCACAATCACAAGATGTTTTAATGTCTTTTATAATTAAAGGGGCATTACCTATATTGGTAAACTCAAAAATGCGTTTTCCATTTTCACCTTTTTTAATTTTGCCATAGTTTATGATCTCTTTTTTAAATTCAAATTCTTGTGCAGAAACCTTTAAACTTAAGAAGAATATCAATAAAAAAATAAAACCTTTATGCATATAACAAATTTACAATTTTTAAAATTATAAAATAATCAATCACTAATTTTCTCTACAAAAAAGAGAATTGTATTTTTGCCAACTATATATCAAAAAGGATACCAAAGTATGACAATTCCATCTAAATACGATGCAAGTAAAGTAGAAGATAAATGGTATGATTACTGGATGAAAAACAACTATTTTCATTCAACACCAGATGAAAGAGAGCCTTACACTATTGTAATTCCACCACCAAACGTAACAGGGGTTTTACACATGGGGCATATGCTAAATAATACCATACAAGATGTCTTAATAAGACGTGCACGTTTGTTGGGTAAAAATGCTTGTTGGGTTCCTGGAACAGACCATGCATCTATTGCTACAGAAGCAAAAGTGGTTGCTAAATTAAAAGAACAAGGAATTTCTAAAAGCGATTTAACCCGTGAAGAATTTTTACAACATGCTTTTGATTGGAAAGATGAATATGGAGGAATTATATTAGAACAATTAAAGAAGTTAGGAGCTTCTTGTGATTGGGAAAGAACTGCATTTACAATGGATCCAGAAATGTCTGAATCTGTAATTAAAGTTTTTGTTGATTTATACTACAAAGGTTTAATTTACAGAGGATTTAGAATGGTAAATTGGGATCCTGAAGCAAAAACTACACTTTCTGATGAAGAAGTAATTCACGAAGAAAGACAAGGAAATCTATATTATTTAGAATATAAAATCGAAGGCTCAGAAGATACTTTAACCATTGCTACTACTAGGCCAGAAACTATTTTTGGTGATACTGCAATTTGTATCAACCCAAATGATGAACGTTTCACGCATTTAAAAGGTAAAAAAGCAATTGTGCCTTTATGTAATAGAGTTATTCCTATTATCGAAGATGAATATGTAGATTTAGAATTTGGTACAGGTTGTTTAAAAGTTACGCCTGCGCACGATGAAAATGATAAGAATTTAGGTGATAAGCATAAATTAGAAGTAATTGATATTTTTAATGATGATGCTTCTTTAAACTCATTTGGTTTACATTATCAAGGAAAAAATCGTTTTGTAGTTCGTAAAGAAATTGCTGTAGAACTAGAAGAAAAAGGAATTTTAGTAAAAACTGAGGTACATACAAATAAAGTAGGTACATCAGAAAGAACAAAAGCGGTTATAGAACCAAGATTATCAGATCAATGGTTTTTAAAGATGACAGATTTAGCAAAACCTGCTATTGATGCTGTTTTAGGTGATGATACTGATATCAATTTATATCCAAAGAAATTCGAAAATACCTATCGTCATTGGATGGAAAATGTGCGTGATTGGAACATTTCTCGTCAGCTTTGGTGGGGTCAGCAAATTCCTGCTTATTATTATATTTCTGCAAGTTCTAATGGTCAAAAAGAATTTGTAGTTGCAGAAAGTAAAGAAGAAGCTTTAAAATTAGCTTGGAAAAAATCTAACGATTATGAATTAACTTTAGAAGATTTAACGCAAGATGAAGATGCTTTAGATACTTGGTTTTCTTCTTGGTTGTGGCCAATGTCTGTTTTTGATGGAATCAGAAATCCTGAAAATGAAGAAATTAAATACTATTATCCAACAAACGATTTAGTTACAGGACCAGATATTTTGTTTTTCTGGGTAGCAAGAATGATAGTTGCAGGTTACGAATATAAAGGAGAAAGACCTTTTAATAATGTTTATTTAACGGGTTTAGTTAGAGATAAACAAAGACGTAAAATGTCTAAATCTTTAGGAAACTCGCCAGATGCATTAAAATTAATTGATGATTATGGAGCAGATGGTGTAAGAGTTGGACTTTTATTAAGTTCTGCTGCTGGTAATGATTTAATGTTCGATGAAGATTTATGTCAGCAAGGAAAAGGATTTGCCAACAAAATTTGGAATGCTTTTCGTTTGATAAAAGGTTGGGAAGTTGATGAAACTTTAGAGCAACCAGAAACCGCAAAAATAGGTTTGGCTTGGTACGAAGCTAAGTTTCAAAAAACGTTAGCAGAAATAGAAGATCATTTTTCTAAATATCGTTTGTCTGATGCTTTAATGGCAATTTATAAATTAATTATGGACGATTTTTCGTCTTGGTTATTAGAGATTGTAAAACCAGCATATCAACAACCCATTGATAAAATTAGTTTTGATGCAATTATAGAAGTTTTAGAAAATAATTTAAAAATATTACATCCTTTTATGCCGTTTTTAACGGAAGAAATCTGGCAATTTATTTCAGAGAGAACATCAGAAGAAGCTTTAATTATTGCTAAATATCCAGAACAAAAAGAATTTAATACTACAATTATTTCTGATTTTGAATTTGCAACAGGTGTAGTTTCCGGAATTAGAACTATCAGAAAAGAAAAAAATATTTCTTTTAAAGATGAAGTCGAATTATTTGTGATTGATGCAGAACAAAATTCTAAAGAATTTGATGTTGTTATTCAAAAATTAACAAACACTTCTGCCATAAATTATGTATCAGAAAAAGTAGATGGAGCCTCTTTTAGAGTGAAATCGAATGAATATTTTGTGCCAATTTCTGCAGCTAATATCGATGTTGAAGCAGAAATTAAAAAACTAGAAGCAGAATTAAAAAGGGCAGAAGGTTTCTTATTTGGTATTTCTAAAAAATTATCAAACGAACGTTTTGTAGCTAATGCACCAGAAAAAGTTATTGCTTTAGAACGTAAAAAAGAAGCAGATACTTTAGCAAAAATTGAAACTATTAAAAGTAGTTTAGGTTCGCTTAAATAAAATTGTATCAATTTATAATATTTATAAGTCTATAAAAACTAGTTTTTTATAGACTTTTTTTGTGCTTTTAAAATAAATTTAATTTTTTGGGTAGGGTAATTTTAAAGTGAGTTGTTATACCTATAGAGAACTATTAAATAACCCAATGGCCTTTTTGGCTATATAACTTAAATTAATAAATTATGAGAAAATTAATTATTCCTGTTGTAGCAATTTCTTTATTAGCAACATCTTGTGTTTCTAAGAAAAAGTATGTAGAATTAGAAAATCAATTAATAGACACTAAAGGAAATCTTCAAAAAACAACAGTAGAAAAAGAAGAATTAGAAAGTAAATTTGCAACTATAGAAAAACGAGTAGCAGACTATAATCAAAAAATAAATTCTTTAACAGAAAACAATGCTTCTTTGCAAACAGAAAATGATGTAAAATTAGATATGGTTGGTAATACAGCAGTAATTTCTAATAATACAAAAGAATTAATGATGAAAACTTTAGCTAAAGTAGATCCATCAGAATTAGCAAAAGCTAAAACATTAAAAGATTCTTTAAATTTAGCCATTTCTTATAATCTGAAAAATAAGATTAATACTGCAGATTTAAATGGTTCTGATGATGTAAATATAGATATCGATCAAACTGTGGTTATGATTTCTGTATCAGACAAATTATTATTTAACACTGCAAGTTACAGAGTTAAAAATCAAGCTTATGATTTAATTGAAAAGTTGGCAACTATTATAAAGTCTGAACCAAGTATGGATGTTATGATAGAAGGCCACACAGATTCTAGAACAATTAGTAACGCAACTGTAGAAGACAATTGGGATTTAAGTGTAAAAAGAGCAACCTCTATTGTTAGACTTTTAGAAAACAAATACAATATTGATGGTAGCAGATTAATTGCAGCTGGTAGAGGTTCTACAATGCCTTTAGTAGAAAATACAACCAATGAAAATAGAGCAAAAAACAGAAGAACTAGAATTGTTATTCTACCAAATTTAGACAAATTCTTTGCTTTATTAGCTGATGAGCAACTTACTGATTAAGTAAAGTTTGATATTAAAGGAAATAAAAAGGCTATCTGATAAGATAGCTTTTTTTATACTCTTAATTTTAAAAATGAGTAGAAAAGTAATATTTAAGACTAATAATCAAGATCAATTAAGTTTTTATTTTCTAGTTAGGATGAAAACAGCGTTGTTTGTATGTGTAAGCTTTTTTTGGAAATATGAAACTACAATATGAATTTTAAACGATTATTTATTTTAAGGTGATATATAAAGTAAGTGTCAAATGTGTTTAATTGATAAGTATCATAACTTTAAAAAGTAAAGTTAAACTGTAAACTAAGCCAATAACTTTTAAAGGATTTACTTTTAAATCAAATTTAGCTAACCAATTTCTAAATTAGAGCTATCATAATAAAAAATCGCCTAAAAATAATCTTTTAGACGACCTTTTTTTATTTTTATAGAATTCTCTTATCTAAATATAATTTTTGAAGTTCCGTAATTTGTTAATTTACTATTTACTTTTAAGTACATAATACCCGGTTTTACTTTTATATTAAATTCTAATTCATTTTTACCAGCTGTTAATTTAGTTGGTGCTTTATAAATTTCTTTCCCAGTAATATCATATAAAGTTAAAGTTGCTTCTGTATTTGTGTTGCTATATAAAAGTACATTTACATTTCCTTTTGATGGATTAGGATACGTTATAAAGTTATTGTTTAAAGCTTCAATTTTCTCTACAGTTTGGCTTAATACAGAGTTTTTAGTGAATTTTACATCAGAAATTTTTAGATCTAAATCGTTGGTATTTGCTTCAATAGCCAAAAATGTAAATGTTAGGGTAGTTAAATCATCAGCTGTAATTTTATCAGTACTTCCAGTAGATGAAAATAAATCAAAAGGTACAAAGTAAGTTTGTTCTTCGTCTGATAGATCTACCATAACTCTATACTGTTCTTTCCATTCTTCTACAGAAGATTTTATTAAACCTAATTCAATTAATCCAGATCCTTTGGCAGTAAAAGATAGATATTTGTACTCAGAATAATCTGCAGATATATTACCAGGTAGTAAAGATTTATAAATACTTAAGTAATCATATTCACTAAATGCTTTTATTTGTACATTTCTATTGATGGTATATTCATCTTCATTATATACTCTGTCAGAATTATTAGTTACAAAATATTCTTCAATTTCAGTGTATTGAGAGTCGTAATCTAAGCCCCAGTTACCATCAGCATGATAGAATTCATCCTGTATTTCGCCATCAACTTTAATCATACCTTCATACTCATATCGATCATCAATATTTATTTTTAAAGTTTGTTTTAATTCGGTGTTTAAAGGGTTATATCTATATTTTAATTCCTGAGAAGTTTCTGAGTAATTCTCTATCATAGAAACTTCTGTACTTAAACCTACCTTAATACTTTCTAAGTTGATAAATAAATCAGATTTTTCTCTATAAATTTTAGTAGCAAAAGTTTTTGGTATTTTTTGAGTTTCTGTTTGTGTAACAGGTAAGTTAGATTTTAAGTTTGTTAA
The DNA here is from genome assembly GCF_045063625.1 of Polaribacter sp. Asnod6-C07. Classification (NCBI taxonomy): domain Bacteria; kingdom Pseudomonadati; phylum Bacteroidota; class Flavobacteriia; order Flavobacteriales; family Flavobacteriaceae; genus Polaribacter; species Polaribacter sp. Asnod6-C07. Next base: position 2,616,596 of record NZ_JBEFOF010000005.1, read on the forward strand.
AATATCTTTTACAAGTTTTTGTGTGTCTTCATAATTTGTAGACCAAACTTGAAAGTTATAAACATCATTAAATTTAGTATAGCCACTTATATACCAGTTTGTTTGTAGTGTGTAATTTACATCTTCGGTATTTTTACCAACTACAAATGAAATGGCATATTCAACAACACCACTTCGTTGTTTAATTCCTTGCATTAAGAAGTTATAGCCATCTAATTTTACTGTTTGTATATTAAGTATTTCTGCACCTCTTAATCTATCACAAGAAGCTTTTGTGTGGTTATAAACCTTGTCTGTAGTTTTAATACCTAATACTACACCTTTAGTTTTTCCGTCTACAGAGAAATCTACGGATAAAACTTCATCTGCAACAGTATAGTCTAAAATATCTGTTGGAGAAGTAACATTAGAAACGTTACCAGCTACTAGCTCTGTAGGAAACATATCTAATAAAGTTTGCCCTTTTCCTTGGTATGGTTGCTCTCTTTTTAATTTCTCTTTGTTGTACAGGTTCTTCTCAGATTTAACAAAAATAGTTGGTACACTATTCATTTTACGTTTTACGTAAATTTTAGAAATAGCATCTCCTAAGCTTTCACTTTCAGTACCACCATCGTTTCCACCACTAACTTCTCCAGAAGCAATTACAACTTCATAATTTAAACTTTGTGGGCAACCGTCTTTAATTCCTGTTAGAGTAAGTGTGTAAGAATCTTCTGCAGTAAAATCAAAAGTTACAACTTTTTCATTCGGATATAAGTTAGAACCTACGTCTACTAATTTCCAAGAATATGTATCAAAATACGTATCATTATCTAATGTAAACTCTTTAGTAACAGTTCCAGATCCACTAGCTAATGTCTCCTCTGTTAATATTGGTAAATCAATTTCGTTATTGACTGTAACTTGTTGGCTAGTTGTATCTGTACCATAAGTATTAGTTGCAACTAAAGTTACTGTATAAGTACCAGAAGTTGTATATGTTTTAGAAGGATTCATTAATGTACTAGAAGTACCATCTCCAAAAGTCCAATTATAAGTAATAGGATCTGAAGGTTGAACAGTAGTTCCAGTATTAGAAGTATTGTTAAGTACAAATTCATTACTTTCAAAACATTGGTTATTATCATTAGTAGTAAATTCTGCAATAGGAGCGATGCCAGTAGCTGGGCTACAAGTTTTTATTGCAGGTTCAAAATTTGCAGAATGTACTTCTCCTCCAGAATGTAAAAACGATTTACCAATTATTTGTCCTTCTATGTTAGATTGATTTGCAGTTTTGTTAATGTCTGCAAAAGGCGCAAATACAGTACCTTCAATTGTAGAATTACCTTCTATATTAAGAGTAGTAGTATTATAAAAATTATATATAATATAAGGTGCATTTTGTTGTGAAACACCAGATTGGTTCCAAACATCCCAATTAAATGTTCCAGAAGCATTTACATTTATAACCAATACTTTTGTTGCACTTGGTGTGTTGTTGTATGTAAAAACATCTACATTATTTAAATCAGTTCCCTTAACATTTAAGTAGTTAATACCATCTTGTAAGTTAATTTTTACTTGATTTGGTAAATCAGTATTAGAAATCGATTGTCCATTAGGATTTGTTAATTGCGCATTATGATCATTTTTAGAAATACTTGTTGAGTTTAGTTCTAAGGTTTGAAAAGCGCTTGCAAAATCGATTAAATTACTTTCAAAAACAGGGTTGTTTGTAGAAGATACATTTAATGAATTTGAGTTTGCTTGTAATAAAACCCTTGGCGAAGAATTATAATCTGAACTAGGAGTTATTCTAATATTAGAATAAGCATTGTTTTGATCTTTATACCAAACTGTAGATCCTTGATTGTCTCCTATTTTTATATAACTATTTTGATTTACTTGTAAAGAGTTACCTGATGTATATATAATTTTACCTCCTACTAATAAACCAATAGGAGTATTGTCTACTTCAAAAGTGCCTACTTCATTTGTAGCAATTTGGTAACTTCCAAGTATTGTTAAATCTCCTCCAGTTGCTACACTTCCTTCACTTTCATTTGTTTTTAATTTTAAACTTTCTAAAGTAAAAACATTAAAACCTAAAGCAGGCTCTGTTGGTGAGGTTTCTTTACAGTTTTCAACATTAGAAACTTGTTCTACAGTAATTGTTACTGTAGCATTTTTAGTATCTCCATTTGCATCTGTAATTGTATACTCAAAAGTATCAGTTCCACTAAAGTTTGATGCTGGTGTGTAATTTATAGTGTCATCTGTTGGATCATTTGGAGTATCGTAATTATTTACTGTAACTGTTCCGTTATTATTGGTTGTTCCACTAGATAATGTTATTGCCCCAGTATTAGGTCCATCACCTCCAAAATCATCATTATCTAAAACATCAATATTATTATTAGTACTATTCTCGTCTACTTTTGCAGTATCGTTTACAGCATTGGGTAAATCGTTTACTGCATCTACAACTATTGTAATTAATGCACTATCTGTACCATTATTATCATCGCTAATTGTGTACGGAAAGCTTACTGTGCCATAATAATTATTAGAAGGAGTAAAAGTGATTGCTCCTACAGCATCTATAATTACATTACCATTAGTAACTGGTATCGTTTGTGCAACACCAGTAAGAGTAACTCCGTTTATAGAAGTAATGGTTAAAACGTTTTCTTCAGGATCACTATCTGAAGTACCCGTTGTTAAGGGAGTTAAGGTTGTTGAGGTATCTTCGTTAGTTATATAATTATCAGCAACTGCAGTTGGTAATAAATTTACAGATAAAGTTGCAGAACTAGATTCTAATAAACAAACATTATTATTATGAGTTACTATTACATAATATTGTGAAGCGTCAAGCCCATTAACGTTAGAAATTTTTAAACTACTAGTGTTGGTTCCTGAATAGACACCAGTGTCAGAAAGTAAAGTTCCTCCATTATTAGGTTCTCCTAAATACCATTTATATACAATGCCGATATTAGCATTTCCGGCAGTACCAAATGCTGGTGTTCCGTTTGCATAACTTGTAGCTTCTTCTGCGGAAGCTTCAACAGTAAAAGTTGTATCGTCGTTTTCGTTAATTGTTTGATTACTTAGAGTGTTAATTGTGCTTAATTGAAGTGCCGTTAATTCTGCTCCATTAGATCCATTGTATCCACCAGTATTTCCGGTAACTCTTCCTTCATTATCATAACCAGTTCCATCTAAAATTCCATCTCCATTTGCATCTATTCCTCCAGATTCTACAACATCTAAACAGCCATCTCCATCAGAATCTAAATCTTGACTATTTGGAATTCCATCTCCATCTGTATCTAAGCATATTTGATTACCGCTTAAATCTATATTTAAAACTTTTGCACCATCATTTGAGCTTGATGCAGTACTGTTAGAAAAAAAAGTTGCGTTAAAAGTTGAGTTATTTAAATCTACTAGATAAATAACCCCAGTTGTATTGTTACTTAGGTATAATTTACCATTTAATGTAGCATATGCTGCACCATAATTAGCTGAAGGCAGATTATTAACTGCTCCAAGTAATGTAGATAATTCATTTTCAACATCAATTTTGTAAATATTTTTTGAATTACCCCTAATTCCGTAGAAGTTACCATCATTTGAGTTATAAGCAATATCAGGAATGTTTTTGCCAGGTCCTGCAAAAGATTTCACTAAGGTTTTATAACCCGATGAATTTGGGTCTCCATCATAAACATAGATTTTTTTCCCATTAGAAGAAATCATTATATATTGTTTTTTTACAATATCGAAAGCTCCAGAATTAATGTTATTCTCAGTAAAATTATTTGGTAATGTATCTTCAATAGCAAAAGTTGTTGGGTTTATTAATTCTATACTGGTTGTTTCATTATTATATACCCAAAATAAGTTGTCAATTTCATTAATAGCAACAGCGTTGTATGAATTATTAAATGTGTGAATTTTTGCACTCTCACCAGTTTTTAAATCTACTGTAAAAACTTGTGTAGGACTTTTTTGAAATAAATATCCTTTTGTAGCATTTGGGAAGGTAGAGATAATGTCTCCACAACCTTCTTCTGTATCTAAAATACCATCATTATCGTCATCTAGATCACATACGTTATTTATTCCATCTCCATCAATATCATTTGCGGTAATAGTACCTACTATTGCACCTTCTGTACATGTATCTGTAGTTTTGTTATTTGTTATATCTAAAAAAGTCTTTGTAGAATTTACTTTTTCTTTTTTATTCCAAAAAGGGGCAGTATTAAAGAACTCTTTGTTTATCCAGTTTAATTTGTAATTCTCATAAAAAGAATTTGATTTTTTAATTTCAACCTTTTTATAAGACAGCTCTAAATTTGTAGTTTCCTTAGAAGTAGAAAAGGCTGATATAAATTGAAATGAAAAGAATAAACTGACTAATAGAATGGAGGTAATATTTTTTTTGTAATTCATAGCTTATATTTATTAATATTAAATTCTTGCTCGGGGGGATAATTACGATAAATAGATTAAAAGTAAATTATACGTTATAAAATGAATTATCAACTTTAAAATCTTGATTAAATTTACAAAAATATTTTTAATTAACTCACTTATTGATATTTGTTTTTAGAAAAAAAAATAAAAGACATTTATTATTATTTAATTTTTTGGCATTATAGTTATTGATTTCTCAATTTTGAGTTCTAAAAAACAATAAAATGAATTCTTTAAAACGAAAAAATATGAATTTTAAAAAAGTGATTTATTAAATTTATAAATTTTAGATAACAAAGCAGTGATATCAAAAAAAAGAAAGAGCAAGTTTCAATAAGACATTTTTCTAAATTGAAACTAAGAAATTGACTACAGCCAATACTTTTAAGGCTACCTTAAACTTAGCTATTTCTTATAATTTTAAAATAAAGATTAACACAGCAGATTTAACTAATTCTGATGATGTAAAATTGTTATACTTTTAGAAAATAATATAATATTGAAGGTAGCAGATCAATTGTATCTGGTAGAGGTTCTATAATGCCTTTAGTTGATAATAAAACCAATGAAAATAGAGCAAAACATAGAAGAATTAAGATAGTTATTTTACCAGATTTAGATAAAACCTTTGCTTTATTGGCTGATGAGCATCTTACATATTAAGTTAAGTTTGATTTTAAAGGAAATAAAAAAGGAAGCATTTTGCTTCCTTTTCCTATTTTAAAATACTGTTTATTTTTTCTAATTCATCCTCAGAAAAAGTGGTGTTTTCAATAGCTTTTACACTATCTAAAATTTGTGATGTTTTACTAGCGCCAATTAAAACAGAGGTAATTCTATCATCTTTTAAAATCCAAGAAATGGCCATTTGTGCCAAATTCTGATTTCGGCTTTCTGCCACCTCATTTAATGTCTTAATTTTAGGTAACATTTCTAAAACAGTTTGTGTATTTAAAAACGGACTGTCTTTTACAGCTCTAGAGTCTTTTGGCAAGCCATTGATATATTTATTAGTTAACATGCCTTGTGCTAAGGGAGAAAAACAAATTGCGCCTACACCAGAATTGCCTAATAAATCTAACAATCCATCTTCTATCCATCTATCAAATAAACTATATCTTGGTTGATGTATTAAGCAAGGTGTACCTAAATCTTTAAGAATTTTAAAAGCTTCAGTAGCTCTTTCTGGCCTGTAATTAGATAAACCAACATACAAAGCTTTTCCTTGTCTTACAATCAAATCTAGAGCTCCCATAGTTTCTTCTAAAGGAGTGTTTTCATCTGGTCTATGATGATAAAAAATGTCAACATAATCTAATCCCATTCTTTGTAAACTTTGATCTAAACTAGCCACTAGAAACTTTTTAGATCCCCAATCACCATAAGGACCAGGCCACATTCCGTAACCAGCTTTAGATGAGATAATTAATTCATCTCTGTAAGATTTAAAATCTTTCTTTAATATTTTACCAAAGTTTTTTTCTGCAGAACCAGCAGGAGGCCCGTAATTATTTGCTAAATCAAAATGAGTAATACCATTATCAAAAGCACATTTTAATAGGTTTCTAGCATTTTTAAAATCGTCATTTTCTCCAAAATTATGCCATAATCCTAAAGAGAGTTCAGGTAATAATAAACCACTGTTACCTGTTCTTCTGTAATTCATTTTTTCATAGCGATTTTCATCAGCTATATATTTGTTTTTCTTACTCATTTTTTATTGATTTTTTTAACCCTAAAGCTGGTAATAAACCTATAATGGGAATAATTGTGAAAGTTATAAATAAATTTTGATATTCGATAATCGTCGCATTTTCACCAAGAATATAACCATTAAAAATGTCTGGTGTAAAACCAATCACAGAAATAATTCCGACTAAAGTTTCTGTAAATTCAATAGATGTTTTAGTTTCTTCGATAATTGCAAAATACAACCCTCTTAAAGAATAAATAACAAATGTTATCATTATAAAAATTGTAAATGATAAAAATATGAATTGTTGATTAAAGAAGTCAATACCAAAGATAACAGAAGTTATTGTTAGAATAAAAAAACTTGGAATTATTAATTTTGATGGCATATACCTATCTGTAATCCAACCAATAAAAATAGCTGTAATTTGTCTTAAATATTGTATAATAACTGCAAAATAAGTAGTTTTTTTAAAAGAGAAATTCCGTAAATTTTCTACATAAAACCCTGTTAATTTATAGCAATAATAAACACAAGAAATTATTAAAGAATTATAAATTACTTTTTTACTTTTCATTAATATAAAAGCATTTTTAAAATTGAATTTATGCTCATTATTATTCTTTTGATTATTAGAACTTGTATTTTCTTTAGGCAAAATTTTCTAAACTAAAATAGCCACTAAAAAAACAATTAAAGTAATGCTACCAATAATATATTGTAAAGTTTTTACTTTGTCAACAATAATAATTTCTACTCCTTTTTCTAGAAAAAAGAAGGTTAAGATTTCTGCTTTAAAGAGTGAAATTGTTGCTGCAAAAAAATCTGCTTTCATCATCTATAACCCAAAAGATAAACTATGGTTGTGCTCATTTTTCCATTGTCTATGGGCTTTTATTAAAGAGGCCTAAAAGCAAAGAAAATTACTCAAATTAAAGCAAAGCTTCTTTTAATAAAGTAATTGGGTGTTTTGCAATACGTTTGGTTCCATCAAAAATCTGATGCCTACAACTTGTACCTGCTGCAGCAATTTCTGTTTCTGCACTACAATTTCTAACTTTAGGAAACAAAGTATCTTCACCAACTTGCATAGAAACCTTATAATGTTCTTTTTCATAACCAAAAGAACCAGCCATTCCACAACAACCAGTATTCATAATAGTTACAGCATAGTTTTTTGGTAAACTCAGCATTTTAAAACTAGCAAAAGTACCTGTTAATGCTTTTTGATGACAATGACCGTGAATTTTTAAAGTCTTCTTTTCTGATGTAAAAAGGCTTTTATCAATATTTTCTATCTCTATTTCTTTGGCTAAAAACTCTTCGAAAGTAAATGCATTTTTGGCAATTTTTTCTGCGGATGTTTTATCGTCTGCTAACCTTAAATATTCGTCTCTAAAACTCAAAATTGCTGAAGGTTCTACACCAATCAAAGGAATATCATCAGAAATTAAATCTTTAAAAATGGCAATATTAGTATTACAAATTTCTTTGGCTTCTTTTAAAAATCCTTTAGAAATATGACTTCTTCCACTTTCATCATGTGTTACAGATTTTACTTCATAACCTAATTTTTCTAACAAGATTACTGCGTCTTTCCCTATTTCTGCATCGTAATAATTGGTGAATTCATCATTAAACAAATAAACTGCTTTTTTAGAAGCTTTTGGCTCATATTTCTTTAACCAACTTTCTAAAGTTTGATTTGCTAATTTAGGAACAGTTCTTTCAACTGCAACACCTAATACTTTTTTTGAAAAGTTGGTATTGGTAATAAAGTTTGTAAGTGATGGGAAAATGCTTCCTAGTTTATTATATTTTGCATTATTAGCAAACATTTTGCTTCTAAAAGAATAACCATTTGTTTCTTGATATTGATATAAAAATTCAGCTTTCATACTTGCAATATCTACATTACTTGGGCATTCTGTTGCGCAAGCTTTACAACTTAAACAAAGATCTAAAACTTGTTTTAATTCTTTTGAATCAAATTTATTTACTGCTGTATTATTTGTTAAAACATCTCGCAAAGTATTTGCTCTTGCTCTTGTGGTATCTTTTTCGTCTTTTGTAGCTCTATAACTTGGGCATAAAGTTCCACCAGCTTCAACAGGTTTTCTACAATCTCCAGAACCATTACATTTTTCTGCTAATTTTAAAATACCTTCATCTTTAGAAAAATCTTGAAGTGTTTTAATAACAGGTTCTTCTCTATCAATTTCATAACGTAGGCTTTCATCCATAGCAAAAGCATCTGTTATTTTTCCTTGGTTAAAAACATTATTAGGATCGAATGCTTTTTTTATTCTTCTTAAAAGTTGATAATTTTTATCACCAATCATTAGAGGAATAAATTCTGCACGTACAATTCCATCTCCATGTTCTCCAGAAAACGAACCTTTATATTTTTTTACTAATTGAGCAGTTTCAGTTGTTATTTTTCTGAATAAAACTACGTCTTCTTTTTTCTTGATATTTAAAATAGGTCGTAAATGTAATTCTCCAGCTCCAGCATGTGCATAATACACAGCATTTTGCTGATATTTATCCATTATTTTGGTAAACTCTTCTATATAATTTGGCAAATCTTCTAAAGCAACTGCTGTATCTTCAATACAAGCAACCGCTTTTTTATCCCCCACAATATTTGCTAAAGCTCCTAAACCTGCTTTTCTTAAATAATGCACTTTTGCAATATCTGCACCATATACTTTTGGATGATGATACCCAAAATTGTTTTTTTCTAAATCTGCAATTAAATTATCTGCATAAATTTCTGCTTGTTCTATAGTTGCAGCAGAAACTTCTAACATTAAAACTGCTTCTGGATCTCCTTGTAAAAAGAACCTGTTTTTTGCTAAATCTGGATGGTTTTTAGTACAATCTAAAATCGTTTTATCCATTAATTCACAATTGTATAAATTGTGATTCATAGCAATTACAGTTGCTTTTAAACTTTCATTTATACTCTTAAAATGAGTACAAACCATAATGCTTTCTTTTGGAGCAACATCATCTAATTGTAATGTAATTGATGTAGAAAAAGCCAAGGTTCCTTCACTACCAGAAAGTAATTTTGCAACATTTATTGAAGGTTCTGTTCCTCCAAATAAATCTGAAGTTAAAAATTCATCAACAGCATAACCTGTACATCTTCTATGGATGGTTGTTTTAGGAAATTCATTTTTAATTTCTTGCTGATTTTCTACGGATGATAATTCCTCAAAAATGGCTTTATAAATTTTACCTTCTTGTGTGTTTTCTTTAGTTTTTTTGATGAAATCTTCTGATGAAATTTCGTTAAAAATAGCTGTACTACCATCACTTAGAATAGCATCAATACTTAACACTTTATCTCTAGTTACACCATATTTTATTGATGTACTTCCTGATGAATTGTTACCAACCATACCACCAATCATACATCTATTAGATGTTGAGGTATTTGGACCAAAAAATAAACCATATTGTTTTAAATAAACATTTAAAGAATCTCTTACAATTCCTGGTTGTAATGTTATGGTTTTTGCTTTTTCATCAAAAGAAATAATGTTTGTAAAATGCTTAGAAACATCAACTACAATTCCATCTCCTACACATTGGCCTGCTAAAGAAGTTCCTGCAGTTCTTGGTATTAATGTAATGCTGTTTTTGGTAGCAAATGCAATTAACGTTTTAATGTCTTTTTCGTCTTTTGGAAAAGCAACTGCTAAAGGAATTTTTCTGTACACAGAAGCATCAGTTGCGTATAAAGTTTTGTGTAAATTATCGAAAAGAACATCACCAGAAAGTGAGCTATTTAAAATCTCTAAAGTAGCGTTATCTATCATCAAAAAAAGTAGTAAAAATATCTAATTTACAAATATCAGAATAATAAATCTATTTAAAGAAAATAAGAAAAACCTTTCACTAATTTTATCAATTTGTTAAAAAAAAGCAATATTCATAACAGAATGTATAGCAATTGTGATTACCTGTTTATGCTGTTTTGATTTTCTATAAAATAAGATTGAATAAATAGCCAGAAATGATAATACATAGGGTTACCACACCAAAAAAGATTGCAATTAGTTTTAAAGACATTACTTTTTTTAAGAGCATTGCTTCTGGTAAAGAAAGCCCTACAACCCCCATCATAAAAGCAATTGCAGTTCCTATAGGTATTCCTTTTGCAACTAATACTTGTACTACAGGTAAAATACCTGATGCGTTAGAATACATTGGCACAGCTAAAATTGTTGCAATGGGCACAGCAAACAGGTTGTCTTTGTCCATATATTGTTCAAAAAATCCTTCAGGTATATATCCATGCATTAATCCGCCAATGGCAATACCAATAATTACAAAAGGAATAATTCCTTTAAGAATTTTAAGGACTTCTGCCCAAATTATTTGTAAACGTTGTTTTAAAGTTTGTTGTTCTGCAATAAATACATCTTGTTCTTTTTGTGCATTTGCTATAACTTCTTTTACCCAGGTAGTTAAAAAAGGTTCGAGTTTTAATTTTTGAAGAATTATACCAGAAATTGTACCTAATAAAATACCACTTAAAACATAAATAATTGTCATTTTAAGCCCGAATAAACCTACAAACAAACCAATAGCGACTTCATTAACTAAAGGAGATGTAATTAAAAATGCAAAAGTTACGCCTAGAGGAATTCCTCCTCTTACAAAACCAATAAAAAGCGGAACAGAAGAACAAGAACAAAAAGGAGTAACAACTCCAAAAAGACTTGCCATTAGATACTCTAAACCATATAATTTATTTCTAGAGAGGAAATTTTTAACCTTGTCTATAGGGAAATAACTGTTTACAATTCCCATAAAAAAGATCACAATAAAAAGTAAAATCAGGATTTTTGTAGTATCGTAAATAAAGAAATTTAAAGCTTCTGCTAAATGCTGTCCTCTTTCTAAATTAAGAACATCATACACAAACCAATCAGCTATATTTTGTATCCAATTAAACATATTAAATTTGAGCTTTCTATTTTAAAAGCTCTAAAACTTCATTTTTAGAAGGTATTCTTCCTTTAATACTAATTACATCATCTATAATCAAAGCAGGTGTGCTCATTACATTGTATTTCATAATTTCCATAATATCTTCTACTTTTTCAATGTTTGCTTCTATATTGTTTTCAGAAATCACTTCTTTTACAACATTGGTCATCAATTGACATTTTGTACATCCAGTACCTAAAATTTTAATAGTTTTACTCATAATATTATTGTTTGTTTATCGCTAATAGGCGATTTTGATGTTAAAAGAAAATCAATCAAAAAATTGTTGAAAAAGTGATTTTGCTTTTTCCCAGTTTTCTGTATTGATACAGTATTTTATTTTTGGTGGTTTTAATTCTCCTTGAATTAAACCTGCTTTTTTTAGTTCTTTTAAATGTTGCGAAATTGTAGATTGAGCTAATGGAAAAACATTTACCAAATCGCCTGTAAAACAGCAAGATTGATTTTCTAAATGTTTTAAAATTGCAATACGAGTTGGGTGTGCCAATGCTTTTGCAAATGTTGCAAGTGCCTCTGTGTTTTGCTGATATGTTATTGTTTCTATAGTTCGTTTCATAATTGCTTATCGCAAATTTACGATTGGCTTTTTAGTAGAAATCTGATTTTTATCACCTTTTCTATTTTTGTGAAATTTCTCTATTTTAAAGCCAAAGTAATTCAGAAGCAAACTCTTAATATATTCTTAATACTTTGTTAAACCTCTCTTATAAAATTTTCGAATACCTATATTTGGTTACTTCAATTCAAATTTCTAATCAACATGAAAAAAATATTACTATTATTTTTATTGAGTTCTTTTTCTATAGCAGCTCAAAAAGTAGACTTATCTTACTATTTGCCCAAAAACACCACTTACAATACCAACATTCCTACTCCAGAATCTGTAATTGGTCATGAAGTAGGTGAGTGGCATATTACTCACGATAAATTAGTGGAGTATATGAAGATCTTAGCAGCTTCATCAGACAGAATATCAATAGAAAATAGAGGGAAAACTTATGAAGATAGACCTTTGTTATTGCTTACAATTACATCCGCAGAAAATCATAAAAATTTAGAAAGTATTCGAGAAAAGCATATTGATGCTACCAATTCTAATTCTGTTGATGTTAGCAATAATCCGATTGTGGTTTACCAAGGATTTTCTATTCATGGTAATGAAGCTAGTGGATCTAATGCAGCTTTAGCAGTGGCTTATTATTTGGCTGCAGCAGAAAATATAGACGATTTATTAAACAATGTTGTGATTCTTTTTGATCCTTCTTTAAATCCTGATGGATTGCAACGTTTTGCTTATTGGGCAAATACCAACAGAAGTGCCAACTTAAATCCTGATCCTAATGACAGAGAATTTTTTGAGATTTGGCCAAGAGGAAGAACCAACCATTATCAGTTTGATATGAACAGAGATTGGTTGCCAGTTCAATTACCAGAAAGTACTGCAAGAATTGCAAGTTTTCATAAATGGTTGCCAAATATTTTAACAGATCATCATGAAATGGGAAGCAATTCTAGTTTCTTTTTTCAACCAGGAATTCCTAGTAGAACAAACCCTTTAACGCCACAAATGAATCAAGATTTAACCAAAGAAATTGCAACTTATCATGCAAAAGCGTTAGATAAAATTGGTTCTTTATATTATTCTGAAGAAAGTTTCGATGATTTCTATTATGGTAAAGGTTCTACTTTTCCAGACATTAATGGTAGTATTGGAATTTTATTTGAACAAGGAAGTTCTAGAGGACATGCACAAGAAACTGTAAACGGAGTTTTAACGTTTCCTTTTACTATTAGAAATCAATTTACGGCTGCTTTATCTACTTTAGAAGCTGCAAAAAGTATGCGTGTAAAGATTTTAAAATATCAACAAAGTTTTTACCAAGAATCTAGAAATACAGGTGTAAATAAAGCTGTTGTTTTTGGTGATGAAAAAGATGCTGCTAAAAGTTTTCATTTGGCAGAAGTAATGAAAAAGCACAAGATTAAAATTCACGAAGTAAAATCAGATTTTACAGAAAATGGCAAAACCTTTAAAAAAGGATATAGTTATGTAGTGCCTATGAATCAAAAAAATCATCGTTTGGTAAAAGCAATGTTCGATGTTAGAACTACCTTTAAAGATAGTCTGTTTTACGATGTTTCTGCTTGGACGTTTAATCATGCTTTTGGTTTAGATTATGCAGAAAATGTTTCTATTTCTAAAGCAGGAGCAGAAATTACAGATTTAAAAATGAAATTGGGTAGTGTTTCTGGTAAAAGTGACTATGGTTATTTATTGCCTTGGAACGAGTTTTACACTCCAAAAGCTTTAAATGCTATTTTGCAAAAAGGAATTAGAGCCAAAGTTTCGATGCGTAATTTTAAAAATGGTGGAAATTCTTACGATTATGGAACTATTTTTATTCCTGTTCAAAATCAAAAATTGAATACTACAGATTTATACAACTTTTTAACTAAAGTTGCTGCTGATAGCCATACAACAATAACTGGTGTTTCTACAGGTTTAAATGATGGAATTGACATGGGATCTAACAATTTTAGAGCTATAACAAAACCTAAAGTAGCAATGATTGTGGGTGATGGAGTAACTGGTAATGATACTGGAGAAATTTGGCATTTGTTCGATCAACGTTTTGATATGCACATTACACGTTTAGATACCAGAAATTTAGGTAGAGTAGATTTATCTAAATACACACATATTGTAATTCCTAGTAGTCGATTAGAAAAATCTGACATAGAAAAAATTAAAACTTGGGTAAGAAATGGTGGAGTAGTAGTAGGTTATAAAAACACAGCTTCTTGGTTAGCAAGCAATAAAATGATTAATTTAAGTTTTGATAAAGCGAAAAGAGACTCTGTTAAGAATATTACTTTCGAAAACAAATCGTTATTTTCTGGTGCACAAGTAATAGGTGGTGCTATTTTTGAAGCTAAAATAGACAGATCTCATCCAATTAATTTTGGATATAAGAATGATAAAATTGCTTTATTTAGAAACTCAACCATGTTTTTAAAAGCAGATAAAAATAGTTATAACAATCCTATTCAATATACTAATAAGCCATTATTAAGTGGTTATATTTCTAAAGAAAATGCTGCAGTAATTCCGAATACAGTACCTTTTAAAGTGGAACGTTTTGGTAGAGGTAGAGTTATTGTTTTTACTGATAATACTAACTTTAGAGCTTTTTGGTTTGGTACAAACAAGTTGTTAATGAATACTATTTTCTTTGGTAATATGATGTAGAATATCAATCTAAATAGATTAAATTTAAAAGATTCAGAATCATTCTTATAAATAGATGATTTTGAATCTTTTTTTTTGATGAAAATTACTGTAACAAAACTTGTTTGTAAACGTCTTATTTATGTAACCAACTAAAATGTAAATGAGTTTTTTTAGAGTATTATTTGCTATTATTTTTCCTCCACTATCTGTAATCGATAAAGGTTGTGGGTCTTTCTTTATTATATTTTTGCTAACTCTTTGTGGATGGATTCCAGGTGTAATTGGAGCTTTGGTAATTCTGAATAATCCAAAAAGATAATCATTCTAGAAATTAATTTCAAGAATTTTTATTTTTGCAAACTGCAAACTGCAAACTGCAAACTGCAAACTGCAAACTGCAAACTGCCAACTGTCTTAACTAACCTGTTCTCCATTTTTAATGGTTTTAGATGGCTGTAGTAAAACTACTTTATCTTCTGTATTATAAACACCTATAACCAAAACTTCACTCATAAAATTAGCAATCTGTCTAGGTTTAAAATTTACGATTGCAGAAATTTGTTTATTTAATAATTCGTCTTTTGTATATAAATCTGTGATTTGAGCACTCGATTTTTTAATGCCTAAAGCACCAAAATCAATCTTAAGTTGATAGGCGGGTTTTCTAGCTTTCGGAAAATCGTTCACTTCTATTATTGTACCAGTTCTAATATCAACTTTCAAAAAATCTTCGAAGGTAATTTCGTCTTTCATGTAATTTTTTTATTCGGTTTCTTTTTTAGGTTTCTTGCCCAATTTTTGAATCACCCAAAGAGGGCCAATCAATAAAAACTCTAAATCTTTTAAGAAAGATGGTTTTGCACCTTCTACTTTATGTCCGTAAAACTGGCCAATCCAAGCCAAAACAAAAATGGCAATAGAAACATAAAATAAATTGAAGTTATTGCTAATCCAGAAGTTGCCAATAATAGACAATAGAATTACAAAAAGCATTTCAGCAAAATACCAAAAACCCAAACGTAAATAAAATATAGAAATGACAACTGTAACAACTACAGCCCAATTTTCTATAAGTGGATTGTATAAACCTAAAGTATTCTCTAAAAAAGTAATAGGAATACTCATCAGCAAACCAATAACACTAAAAAATATTAATGGCACACAAATATAATGTATGGCTTGGTTGGTTTCGTTTTGATGACTTATTGCATATTCATCAAAATATTCTTGTGCAGTTTTCATTATCTCTAAATTAAGTTTTTAAAGATAGGTAATTTTGCAAAAATGTAAAGAATTTATTTCCAGCCTTCGCGAATCATTAATTGCTCTATATGTGCATAATGATGTTGACAATGCCAAGCATAAATACCTATATTTTCTTGTAAAGTAACGCGTTTATTTCCATCAGGATGAATAAAAGCCTTTTGCAATTCTTCTTCACTTAAACCCTGTAATAAATACACCCATTTAGCATGCAAGCCTTTTAAAGCATCTAAAGTTGGTAAAATTGGTGCAGATTTAGAGTCACTTAATTTTGCCCAAAGTTTTTCATCGTAGGCTTTTATAACAGGTTCATTTTCGGTTAAAGCCCATTTAAAACGCATATAAGAATTATGATGACTGTCGTAAGAATGATGTATAACTTGTCTTATTGTCCAGCCACCTTCTCTATAAGGTATTTCTAATTGATTGTCTGATAATTCTCTTACTAAAAACTCTAATTCGTGAGGAAAACGTTCAATGTCAGAAATCCAGTTTTCTATATGTTTTTTGGTAATTTGTTCAGGAATATCAATTTTACCTATTGGGTATTTTAATTCTTCTAATGTCATTCTATTTGGTTAATTTCTTTAAAAATTGCTCAGAATTTCTATTCTCAGGATTAACAGCTAACGATTTTTTAAAGCTAATGATTGCATTAGCAGTATCCTTTTTTAAGAAATAAGCTTCACCTAAACTATTAAAAACATTTGAACTATTAGGGTATAATTCAGAATTTATTTTAAAAATTTCTAAAGCAGCATCATAATTCTTTTCTCTAACAAAACGATATCCCCAACTATTTAAACTTCTTTCTCTAATAAGATAATTTGTAGAATCATTAGTTTGTATTGCTTTAAAAGCTAATAATGCTTTGTTGTATTCTTTGGCTTTAAAATATTCACCTGCTGTTTTTTCTTCAGCATTCAATTTTTTAAAATGATATAAAGTGCCTTTATGTTCAGTTTTTGGATCTAATTCAATATGCATTTTTGGCTGACTTACAAAAAGCATTTTCTCATTTAGTTCTTTCATATAAAAAGAACTATCGTTTACTTTTAGTAATTCTGCATCAGTTCCACGCCATTTTGCGTGCATAATTGCATCTTCAAAATAAATTTCTAAAACTTCATTGGCATTAAATAAATAGCGTCCAGAAGTTGTATTAATAAATTCCTCAGAATTTTTTTGTGAAGTACAACTAACTAGTAATATTAGAGATAAAAAAGTGAAGAATAGTTTTTTCATAAGGTTGATAGATAAAGTAGATTCATTACTTTAGACGACTGAAATATACTTTTTGTTACATATAAATAATAAGATTTTTAAACTATTTTTAATTTTACAAGTCAAATAATAAACTATTTTTTATGAGAGTATCTTTAATTATAAGTTTATTGTTAAGTATTTTATTATTCAACTGTAGTTCTCCTTCTGAAAACAGAGATAATGAAGTTGATGATATTGATACTCCTGTAAATGCTTCAAAACCAAATATTTTATTGGTTATTGCAGATGATGTAAGTAAAGATGCAATTCCTAACTATTCAGAAGGAATCTCTAAAGCAAATATGCCAAATCTACAAAGTTTAATGAACTCAGGAATAACGTTTGATAATGTTTGGACTTACGCTGTATGTTCTCCAACAAGAGCATCTATTATTACAGGTAAATATGGCAACAATACAGGTGTTATAGAAGTTGGAGATCAAATTTCTACTTCAGAAACCTCTATTCAAAAATATATTTCTAACAATACCAATGCTGCATATGCATCAGCAATTTTTGGAAAATGGCACATTTCTAATGATACTAATGATGCTGAAACTATGGGTGTAGATTATTTTGCTGGTATTAAAAGTGGTGGAGTGCAAGATTATTATAGCTGGCCTTTAATAGAAGATGGAGTAAGTGCAACAAACACAGATTATATGACAACTAAATTAACAGATTTAGCCATAGATTGGAAAGCTGCACAAACAAAACCTTGGTTTTTGTGGGTGGCATATACAGCACCACACACACCATTTCATTTGGCTCCTAACAACTTACATTCTCAAGGAAATTTATCTACAGATCAAACAACTATAGATGCAAACCCTTTGCCTTATTATTTATCTGCCTTAGAAGCTTTAGATACAGAAATGGGAAGATTAATTAATAGCATGTCAGATGAAGAAAAAGCAAATACCATTATTATTTTTATTGGTGATAATGGAACTCCAGGCCAAGTAGTACAATCTCCTTATGGAAGAAGAACTGCAAAAGGAAGCTTGTATCAAGGAGGTGTTAATGTACCAATGATAATTTCTGGATTAGGTGTAAATAGAATGGGGGTTAGAGAAACTGCATTAATAAACTCCACAGATTTATATACTACAATTGGTAATATTACTGGGGTTTCAACTTCAGAACTTCATAATAGTAAAAGTTTTTATGATTTATTTACAGATGCAAATGCTACAAAAAGAGAATATGTATATTCAGAAAAAGAAGATGCTTATACTATTAGAAATGCGACATATAAATACATAAAGTACGATGATGGCACAGAAGAACTCTACAATTTAGCTACAGATGCTTACGAAAGTTCTAATTTAATAAACAGTACTTTATCTACAGATGAAACAAATGCAAAAACAGCTTTAATTGCAGAGGCTACTAAAATAAGAAATTAGTATGTCTTTGCGAGTTTACTAAGTGATCTCTAATTAATTTGATAAACAGTTTTATTCTTCTCACCAATTTTTATAATAAGATGTTGAGCAACACCATTTTTTAAATCTCGACTTGCAGTTGCAGAAGAAATATCTTTAAAAACAGTCAGATAATCTTTTCTAGAAAAAGGCGTTTTATTTAGTGATACAAAATACGCAAGCGTTCTTTTTGAGTAAAAATTCTTTGATTAAAGTCTAATATATCTTCCAATGAAATATCAATAACAGCCAATCTTATCACTTTCAGAAAGTGCTTTGTAATATGTGTTTTGGTTTTTACTGATTAAAGTTTCAAATGGAATAAACTCAAAAACAGGATATTCTTGTATTAAAATATGCGTTTGCCACAACCTGACCAATCTTCCATTTTCATCTAAAAACGGATGAATAAACTCCATTTCGTAATGAAAAACACAGCTTTTTATAAGCGTAATTTCTTCGGACGTTTTTACATAATCAAATAAGTCTTTCATAGCAAATAGGAAGAATTTGATGAAATAAATTTACAATTAATCTATCTTATAAAGTATTCCATTTTTAAATAATAACATCAAATTTATCAACAGAAAAGGTAACTAACTTTCTAAAAACGACCTACTTTTATTTTTCGTAGAAATTCAATTTTTATGGAATGGCAAGTGTCCCAAGAGTGAAATGGTCTGGACATGATAATGGAATAAAAAGTAGAATTTAAGAAAAATAAAATTATTCTAAATTTTGTTTCTTTTCATAAATGGAAATAAATTATGATTCTTCAACAAGCTTATCATAACATTTTGTTTCAAAATAAAATTATGTTTTCAACTCAAAATTTTTTAGAAACTTCAAAGAAAAATACTTAAAGAATTCTCGACTTTTATTACATTTCGCAAGAAATCACAAATCCTAACTTATCAATAAACCTCTATAAAAAACTTGATTTTATCCTTCAAAAAATTAATTACAACACCCATATGCAATAATAATCTATAAATTTGTAGCTTATTAAAAATAAAAAAGAAAATGTTTAAAGGAGTAATTTTTGATTTAGATGGTACACTTGTAAATTCTCTAGGAGATATTACCAATGCAATAAATACAGTGTTAAAAAAGCATAACTTTCCAACACTTAGCATTCAGGAGTGCCAAAGTTTTATAGGTCATGGTGTTAGAGATTTGGTGGTAAAAGCTTTACCTCAAGAAAATCAGAATGAAGAATGGATCAATCGTTGTTTTAATGAAATGTTAGCCGTTTATCAAGATAATTGCACAATTAAAACAGCTATGTATCCTAATATTAGTAATTTATTAGATGAGTTAACTGCTCGTAAACTAAAATTAGCTGTGTTTTCTAATAAAGCAGATAAACTCACTAAGAAAGTTGTAAAAGCGGTATTTCCTAAATGGAACTTTGAAGTTGTAGAAGGTTTAAAATTAGAAGCCTTAAAAAAACCAAACCCTACTGTTGCTTTAGAAATTAGTGAAAAGTTAGCCATACCTACAGAACAATTAATTTTTGTAGGAGACACAGATGTAGATATTCTAACTGCTAAAAAGGCAAATATGTATCCTGTAGGCGTTGATTGGGGGTACAGAACCAAAGAAGAATTAATTTTAAGTGGAGCAAAATATATTTTAGAAGATCCATTAGATTTAATTAAAATTTTATAGCGAGTTAAAATTTTAATAACCATAACTTTTCAAGTAATTTAAGACGAACTAAAAAAGTGATATTTCAGATTTTGTTTATCTAAAACTTACAGATATCTTTTTCAAAATAATTGGATTGTAAATTAACCCTTTAAAAAAATCAGCACATACAAATTAAATAGACATCGTATTTTAAATTAGGTTAAAAGTCTAAAAAACAAAACAATAAGTGTTCTTTTAACAGTTGAATATAATACAGTGAATCCTTTAAGCAATCCCAAAAATGGAAGAATACCTTATTTTTGATTTTAGATTTTAATAATCAAGAAATAAAGTAAAAAAATGGCAAAAACATTATTTGACAAAGTATGGGACTCACATGTAGTACGTAGCGTAAAAGACGGACCAGATGTGTTTTTTATAGATCGTCATTTTATCCATGAAGTTACAAGTCCTGTAGCTTTTTTAGGATTAGAAAGTAGAGGAAACAGTGTAGTATATCCAGAACGTACATTTGCAACAGCAGATCATAACACACCAACCATAAATCAACATTTACCTGTAGAAGATGCATTGTCTGCAAATCAGTTAGATGCTTTAGAAAAAAATTCTGAAAAACACGGAATTTCGCATTGGGGTTTAGGAGATGTAAATAACGGAATTGTACACGTTGTTGGACCAGAAAACGGAATTACGTTACCTGGAGCAACAATTGTTTGTGGAGATTCTCATACATCTACCCATGGTGCTTTTGGTGCTATTGCCTTTGGTATTGGTACTTCTGAAGTAGAAATGGTATTGTCTACACAATGTATCATGCAGCCAAAACCTAAAAAAATGCGTATTAACGTAAATGGTAAATTAGGTTTAGGAGTTACTGCAAAAGATGTAGCTTTATACATTATTGCACAACAAACTACTTCTGGTGCTACTGGATATTTTGTAGAATATGCAGGAGATGTTTTTGAAGACATGACTATGGAAGGACGAATGACAGTTTGTAATTTGTCTATAGAAATGGGAGCAAGAGGTGGTATGATTGCACCAGATGCAAAAACTTTCGAATATTTAAAAGGCCGTGCTCAAACTCCTAAAGGAGCAGATTGGGACAAGGCAATGAAATATTGGGAAACTTTATATACAGAAGAAGGAGCAGAATTTGATGTAGAATTTAATTATGAAGCATCAGATATAGAACCAATGATTACTTATGGTACAAATCCTGGTATGGGAATTGGAGTAACTAAATCTATTCCTTTAGCAGAAAATGTAGAAGGTGGAGTAGATACTTATAAAAAATCTTTAGGATATATGTCTTTTAACGAAGGTGATTCTATGATTGGTAAAGAAATAGACTTTGTATTCTTAGGTTCTTGTACAAACGGACGTATAGAAGATTTTAGAGCATTTTGTTCTATTGTAGAAGGAAGACAAAAAGCAGACAATGTTACTGCTTGGTTAGTTCCAGGATCTCACAAAGTAGTAGATCAAATACAAGCTGAAGGATTAGATAAAATAATCACAGATGCAGGTTTTGTTTTAAGAGAACCAGGTTGTTCTGCTTGTTTAGCAATGAATGATGATAAAATTCCTTCAGGAAAATTATCAGTTTCAACATCAAACAGAAACTTCGAAGGAAGACAAGGACCAGGATCTAGAACATTATTAGCTTCTCCTTTAGTTGCTGCAGCATCTGCAGTAGAAGGTGTAGTTACAGATCCAAGAACAATTTTAAACTCAAACGCTTAATAAAGAAAACAATGGCTTACGATAAATTTGACGTACTTACAAGTACAGCATATCCTTTACCTACAGAAAATGTAGATACAGATCAAATCATTCCTGCTCGTTTCTTAAAAGCAACTGAGCGTAAGGATTTTGATATTAACTTTTTCCGTGATTGGAGATTTGAACAAGATGGAACACCAAAAGCAGATTTTCCTTTAAATAAAGAAATTTATGCAGGTTCTAAAATTTTAGTTGGAGGTAGAAATTTTGGTTCTGGTTCTTCTAGAGAGCATGCAGCTTGGTCTGTGTACGATTTTGGATTACGTTGTGTTATTTCATCAGCATTTGCAGATATCTTTAAAAATAACTGTTTAAATGTTGGGGTTTTACCTGTACAAGTTTCAGCTGAGTTTGCAGATACTTTATTTGCAGCAATTATGGCAGATCCTAAAGCAGAAATTAAAGTAGATTTACCCAACCAAACTGTAACTTTAGTTGCAACTGGGGAGTCTGAATCTTTTGTAATTAATACATACAAAAAAGACAATATGTTAAATGGTTTTGATGATATCGATTATTTAAAAAATATCGAAAACGAAATTTCTGCATTTGCAGAAACAAGACCATTTTAATAAAATAGTTTTCTATTAAAAATGTCATTCTGAGTAAAGTAATAACGAAATAGAGGAAACTATAAAACAATAAAAAGAATCTTTTTTTCAAGTTGATATAAATGACAAAGAGAACAATAGAAATAATGGATACGACACTGCGTGATGGAGAACAAACATCAGGAGTGTCGTTTTCAGTTTCAGAGAAATTAACAATTGCCAAATTACTTTTAGAAGAACTTAAAGTAGATCGAATAGAAATTGCATCTGCAAGAGTTTCTGAAGGTGAGTTAGAAGCTGTTAAAAAAATAACTTCTTGGGCAGATTCAGAAAATCTTTTAGATAAAATAGAAGTGTTAACTTTTGTTGATGGAGGAACATCTATAGATTGGATGATTGCTTCTGGTGCAAAAGTTCAGAATTTACTAACAAAAGGTTCTTTAAATCACTTAACACATCAACTTAAAAAAACACCACAACAACATTTTGCAGATATAAAAGCAACTATAGAGTTGGCTGCAAAGCATAATATAAAAACCAATGTTTATTTAGAAGATTGGTCTAATGGAATGCGTACTTCTAAAGAATACGTTTTTGAATATTTAGATTTCTTAGTAAATCAAAATGTAGAACGAATTTTATTACCTGATACTTTAGGTGTGTTAACGCATGATGAAACTTTTAGTTTTATAAATGAAGTTCGAGAAAAATACCCAACTGCTCATTTCGATTTTCATGGTCATAATGATTACGATTTAGGAGTTGCTAATGTTATGGAAGCTGTTAAAGCAGGTGTAAATGGTTTGCATTTAACCATAAATGGGATGGGTGAACGTGCAGGAAATGCACCTATGGCTAGTGTAATTGCAGTAATTAATGATTTTTTAGAGGATGTGAAAATCAACACTAACGAAAAAGCATTAAATAAAGTAAGTAAGTTAGTAGAAACTTTTTCTGGGTTTCGTATCCCTGTAAATAAGCCAGTTGTTGGAGCAAATGTGTTCACACAAACTGCAGGAATTCATGCAGATGGAGATAATAAAAACAATCTTTATTTTAACGATTTAATGCCAGAACGTTTTGGAAGAAAACGTAAATATGCTTTAGGTAAAACTTCAGGAAAAGCAAATATTCAGAAAAATTTACAAGATTTAGGTTTAAGTTTAAATGACGAAGAACTTAAAAAAGTTACCCAAAGAATCATAGAATTAGGAGATAAAAAAGAAGTGGTTTCTCAAGACGACTTACCCTATATTATTTCTGATGTTTTAGACAGTGACACCATAGAAAAACGTGTTGTTGTAGAAAACTATGTTTTAGGACATGCAAAAGGAATGAAACCTTCTACAACTTTACAATTAAAAGTAGAAGGAGTTTTATACGAAGCGCATGCACAAGGAGATGGACAATTTGATGCATTTATGAATGCATTGCGTAAATTGTACAAAACACATAGCAAAAAAGATTTACCAGATTTAATAGATTACGCCGTTAGAATTCCACCAGGGAGTCATTCTGATGCGTTGTGTGAAACTATTATAACTTGGAAGAGTGAAGAAAAAGAATTTATATCTCGAGGTTTAGATTCAGATCAAACAGTATCTGCAATAAAAGCTACAGAGAAAATGTTGAATATAATATAAAACAGAGGTTTTGAAGATGGAAGCTTGAAGTTGTCATTTTGAGCGAAACGAAGTGAAGTCGAAAAATCTCAATAAATATAATTAATCAAAAAGATCTCTCATAAAGTCGAGATGACAAAAATTAAAAAGAAATGAAATTAAATATCGCATTATTAGCAGGAGATGGAATTGGTCCTGAAGTAATTGACCAAGCAGTAAAAGTATCTGATGCAATTGCTAAAAAATTCAATCACGAAATCAATTGGAAACCAGCTTTAACAGGAGCTGCAGCTATTGATGCAGTTGGAGAACCTTATCCAGATGAAACACATGAAATTTGTGTTGCTTCTGATGCTGTATTATTTGGTGCAATTGGACATCCAAGATTTGATAATGATCCTTCTGCAAAAGTTCGTCCAGAACAAGGATTATTAAAAATGCGTAAGAAATTAGGTTTATTTGCAAACGTAAGACCAACGTTTACGTTTCCTTCTTTGTTAGATAAATCTCCTTTAAAAAGAGAACGAATTGAAGGTACTGATTTGGTATTTTTACGTGAATTAACTGGTGGTATTTACTTTGGAGAAAAAGGTAGAAGAGATGAAGGTGAAACTGCTTTCGATAATTGTGTTTATACAAGAGATGAGGTTAAAAGATTAGCTGTAAAAGGTTTTGAACTTGCAATGACTCGTGGTAAAAAATTATGTTGTGTAGATAAAGCAAACGTTTTAGAAACATCAAGATTATGGAGAGAAACTGTACAAGCTATGGAAAAAGATTATCCAGAAGTTGAGGTTTCTTATGAGTTTGTTGATGCTGTTGCAATGCGTTTAGTACAATGGCCAAATAGTTACGATGTTTTAATTACTGAAAACTTATTTGGAGATATTTTAACTGATGAAGCTTCTGTAATTTCTGGTTCTATGGGCTTAATGCCAAGTGCTTCTTTAGGTTCTGATATTGGTTTATTTGAACCAATTCACGGTTCTTATCCACAAGCAACAGGGTTAAATATTGCAAACCCAATGGCTACAGTATTATCTGCAGCAATGATGTTCGAAAACTTTGGTTTACAAGAAGAAGGTAAAGCAATTAGAGATGCTGTAAACAATGCTTTAGACAAAGGAATTGTTACAGAAGATTTAGCAGATGGAGGTAAAGCTTATGGTACAAAAGAAGTAGGAGATTGGTTAGCTGAGAATATTTAGAAGCTTAGTTTACATATATTTATAAAAAAGCACTCCATTTTGAGTGCTTTTTTTATATATTATTTTATAATTAATTTAGTAAAATAATTACTACCATCATTAGTTTCAGCTTTTAAATAGTATACACCTTTGTTAAGGAAACTAATATTTAAACTTGCTGATATGGGGTTAATTTTATTTATTTTATGAACTTCTTTTCCAATAGTATTATAAATTTGAATTTCTGAAAAATTTAATTCTGAATTCCAATTTATATATCCAGAACTAGGGTTTGGATAAATATTAAAATATGAATTCTTATTATCTGTAATTTTGTCAATTGATAAGGTAGATGAATTTATAAAATATTTTACGGTACTATTTAAGTAATCCGTAGATATAATGTCTAATTTACCATCATTATTTAAATCTCCTAAAGAAGCATTTTTATCTAAACTTCCTAAGTTTCCAGGTGATTCAATTGCCACTTGATTTTCAAATTGATTACCATTGAAAAGATAATATAATATCTGATCTCCATCTCCAGATGGATGATAAACTGTTCCAACAATATCCAAGTAACTATCATTATTTATGTCACCTAATACTATTGATTGAAGACTCTGTTGATCAATAAAAATTTTATTAAAAACAGGATTGTTTTGATTATTAGAAATTGAACTCATAAAAATGTTCAAACTGTTTTGGGAATAATCATTGTCTCCAGATACTACAATATCTATGGTACCATTATTATCAATATCACCAAGATCAATATCACTACAGTAAACGGATGAAGCAATAATACTTTCTGCAAAATTTCCTAAGCCATCATTTCGAAAAAATTTCAATATACTTTTATCTTTTTCACCAACTATTATATCATTATCTCCGTCATTATCTACATCAGCACTTTTAAATGAAAAATCCTTATAATATCCGTAATTTGATTCATATATTGGAGCTATGTTTTCAAAGTTAAAATTTAGTTTATTTATTATTTTACTTAAAGGATAAAATCCAGAATTATGAGCAATTAAAAGATCTTCAATTCCATCACTATCTACGTCTTTCAATTCAATTTCTTCTACAAAATATTCAATAGTAATTATTTTTTCTAAACTAAATTTTGTACCATTATTGTTTTTGTAAAACTCTAATTTATCTTGTCTTCCTGCAACTATATCTATAAATCCATCTTGGTCAAAATCAAAAAACTCTATATCAGTAACTAAATTTCCAATACTTTCTGATATTAGAATTTGAGAAGAAAAAATATTATCACCATAGTTTTTATTATAAACAACAGAATTAAAACCAGAAATTATGTCATTTTTCCCATCATTATCCAAGTCTTGAATTTTTACAACAAAGGCTGGAGACATAGGGAATTGTATCAAGGTTTTTTGGTAAATATTAGTACTTGGGTCTATTTCAAACTTTGAAATTAAATTTTTATTATTACTTGCTGTTATTATTTCTAAATTACCATTTTGAGTTAAATCTTTTAAAATAAAATGTTTTACACTAGAAACATTGTTAGAGATTTCAATAAAATTGGAAAATTCGCTAACATCTTCTTGCTTGAACCAACCAATTTTACCACTACTTTTTGTGGTTGCTATAATATCATTTTTTCCATCTTTATTAAAATCTAATATTTTTATATTATATATATCTTCAACTTTATCACCAACAACAATATTATTATTTGAAAAGGAACTTCCTTGTTCGTTTAATCTATAGGAAATATGATCATCATAATGAGATACGAAAAATAAATCTAAATAAGAATCATTGTTAATGTCAAGGAAATCAAATTCATAACCATCACCTGAGGTCTGAGCAGCAAATATTTTGTCACTAAAATTGATTCCATCAATATTTTTAATCCAATATATACTACCTGATGGCTCTCCATTTATAACATCTAAAAAGCCATTATTGTTTAAATCTTTAAGTAATAACTTACTACTACCATAATTATTATTAAACAAAACTTTTTTTGATAAAAAAGAATTATTTCCAGAGTTATCAAATAAAATTACCTCATCTTCAGAACCAACTATAATGTCAATATCTCCATCTTTATCAATATCCTCAGCGACAACTGAAGTTGGTTTTTTTAAACTATTATCAATAATAATTTCGTTAGAAAACTTATAATCTCCTAGATTTTCATACCAAGAAGTAGTATTTTTAAACTCATTGGTTACTAATAAATCAACTAATCCGTCATTATTTAAATCTTTAGGAAAAATATTAAAATTAGAGTAATAAGAGCCATCAGGGTCATACGTTAAAATTTCTCTTTGAAAATGTTGAATATTTCCATTAATATTTTTATAAAAATGAATCTTATTATCATAATAAGAGCCAATAACAATCTCATTAAATCCATTATTATTTAAATCAACAGAAACCATAGATGTAACTAAATTAGAAGAAACTGTTCTATCAATTAGTTTATTAGCTTCAGAGAAATTAACTTGAGTAAATAATAACTGATGGATTAATATAATAAGAAGTGTAATTTTTTTCATTATCTTTTTTAACAAATTTAGTTATTTTAATAAAAAAAAGAATATAATATTTTACCTAATTTCAAGTTCATCTTTAGGTTCTGATATTGGTTTATTTGAGCCAATTCACGGTTCTTATCCACAAGCAACAGGATTAAATATTGCAAACCCAATGGCTACAGTTTTATCTGCAGCAATGATGTTCGAAAACTTTGGTTTACAAGAAGAAGGTAAAGCAATTAGAGATGCTGTAAACAATGCTTTAGACAAAGGAATTGTTACAGAAGATTTAGCAGATGGAGGTAAAGCTTATGGAACAAAAGAAGTAGGAGATTGGTTAGCAGAAAACATCTAAACAAATAAATAAGTTCTATATTTAATTTCAAGAACTTTTTAAGTACAAAAAAAACCAAGCAATTTAAATTGCTTGGTTTTTTATTTTTAGAAAACAAAAAGTAAATTACTTTGTTTTTTCTTCTTTTTTAACTTCAGCTTTATCAGCTATAATTCTTGTTTCTTTATTGGCAACTTCCCAAGCTGTATGAAAAACCAAGCGTGTTCTATTTTCTAATAATTCATAGTTAATTTTGTCTGGTGTGTCAGAAGGTTTGTGGTAATCTGCATGCGTTCCATTAAAATAAAATATAATAGGCACATTATGTTTTGCAAAGTTGTAATGATCTGATCTATAGTAAAAACGATTTGGATCTTTCTCATCATTATACTTGTAATCTAAAGAAATGTTTGTGTACTTTGTATTTATTTCTTCTGATAAATTATGCAATTCTGTACTTAACTTATCAGAACCAATTAAATATACATAATTTGGATTTTCTTTATGTCTTTCATCAATTCTACCAATCATATCAATGTTTAAATCGCAAACTGTATTTGCAATAGGAAAAATTGGGTTTTCAGTATAATATTTAGAACCTAACAAGCCTTTTTCTTCACCAGTAACGTGTAAAAATAAAATAGAACGTTTTGGACCTTTACCTGCATCTGCAGCCATTTTAAAAGCTTCAGCAATTTCTAAAATAGCAACAGTTCCAGAACCATCATCATCTGCGCCATTATAAACTACTCCATCTTTAACTCCTTCGTGATCTAAGTGTGCAGAAATAACTACAATTTCATCTGGTTTTTCTGTACCTTTTATAAAAGCCAATACATTTTCAGAATCTTTAAATTTTCCACGACGTGTATTTTTGTTAATCCATTCTGCAGGTACTTCTTGAAAATAATCATCACTTCCAATTGGTGAAACTATACCTTTATTTACATAGAAATTCTTTAAATATTCAACTGCTTTTTTCTGTCCAGGTTCTCCAGTTTCTCTTCCTTCAAATTCATCTGAAGCATAAGTAAAAAGGTGAGTTCCTAAATCTTTGGCAGTAATAGTTTTTGCGTATTTTGCAGCTTGGTCTACATTTGCATCCTCATTAGATGCGTCTTTACTAGAACTACATGCCATAAAAGCAATTGCACTAGCAACGTACAGTATTTTTTTCATCGATTAAAAAATGTGATTAATTTGAATTAATTTGTTACCAAAAGTAATAAAAAGTAACAGCGAAATCAAAATTAAGACTTGTTTATAATAAATTGCTCTAACTTTTTGTTAAAATTAACGATGTCGTTTGGAAACAAATTATCAAAAGCTTCATTTTCTATGAGTTCTGCAGGGGTTCCTGAATGTATTTTGGAATCTGTGAATAAGACAATTTCATCAGCAAATTTAATACACAAATTTACTTCATGAGAAGATAAAATTATCGTTTTAGAAGTCTCTTTGACCAACTTTTTTAGTAAATCAAAAATTTTAATGGTATGATGCAAATCTAAATGAGCTGTGGGTTCATCTAAAATAATAATATCAGTGTCTTGTGCTAAAGCTCTTGCAATTAGTACTCTTTGTAATTGACCATCACTCAGTTCATAAAAAAACTTTTCTTTTAGGTGATCAATTTCTGTCTGATCAATTGCCCAGTTTATTTTTTCTAAGTCATTTTCTGAAAGTTTATCAATCCAATTGGTGTAGGGTTGTCTTCCAAGTGCTATGAGCTCAAAAACCGTAATTTGACTTTCTGGTAAACGTTCCGTTAAAACCAAACTTAAAACTGTAGAAAGCTCTTTATTTGTAAATCTGTCAATATTTTTTTGATTGATAAAAACCTCGCCTTTTAATACTTTTTGAACTTTAGAAATTGTTCTTAATAACGTTGATTTACCTATACCATTTTTGCCTAAAACTGCAACTAATTTTCTTTTTTCTATAGCAATATCTATCTTAGAAGCTACAATGTTTTGCGCTTTTTTATCTTGATAACCTATGCTTAGATTTTCAGTTTTTAAGATGATGTTTTTATGATGTTTCAAAATTTAAAAAGTTTCAAAGATTACTACTATTGTAAATAGATTATACATAAATCTTCTTTTTTCTAACTAACAACCAAATAACAACAGGAGCACCAAAAAGTGATGTGATTGCATTAATTGGTAGCGTAAATTCGCTTGTTGGTAATTGTGCAATAGCATCGCAAATCAATAGAATAATAGCACCCAAAATGGCTACAGCTGGTATTAATATTTTATGATTAGACGTTGTAAAAAACATTCTTGTAATATGAGGTACAGCCAAACCCACAAAAGCAATAGGGCCAGAAAAAGCAGTAATAACACCAGTTAAAATGCTGGTTATTAATAAAATTATGTTTCTACTTTTTTTAATGTTGATGCCTAAACTTTTTGCATAATTTTCGCCCAATAAAAAACTGTTTAAAGGTTTTATGATTGTTAAAGTTGCAAGAATTCCAATACTATAAATTATAGAAAAAATTAAAATTTCATTCCAACTTAAATTTCCTAAACTACCAAAACTCCAAAATAAATATTGTTGAATTTGGTCAGCTTCAGAAAAGTAAGCTAAAACACTAATTATTGCAGAAGTTAAGGAGCCAAACATTAAACCAATAATTAAAATAGACATTGTGTTTTTTACTTTATTTGCGGCAATAATTACTGCAGATAACACTAAAAAAGCACCTAAGCTAGCAGCAATTGGCAAAGACCAATTAGATATAGAATTGGTAAATAAAAATCCTCCAAAAACAGACGAACCTAAAATTAAAATAGCAACACCTAAACTTGCTCCAGAAGAAATACCTAATACAAAAGGACCTGCTAACGGATTTCTAAATAAAGTTTGCATTAACAAACCACAAATAGACAACCCAGAACCAACTAAAATTGCAGTTATTGCTTTTGGTAATCTAAAATTTAAAATAATTGTTGTCCAACTTTCTTTGGATGAAATACCACCTAAAAGCGTATTTAAAATATCTTTTAAAGGAATAGAAACTGAACCCAAACTAATATTTACAAAAAACAAGAATATCAGAAATACTGATAATAAGATAAAGTGTTTTGTGTAAGATTTGTTTTTCATTTAAAACTTTTAGGTTTCATCTAATTGAAACCTATTTTTTATAATCAGATAAAAAAGCGACTAATTTCTGAATTGCAATTCCTCTATGAGAAATTTTATTTTTTTCTTCAGAACTCATTTCTGCAAAAGACAACTTGTATCCTTCAGGTTTAAAAATGGGGTCGTAACCAAAACCTTTTTCGCCTTGTTTTTCGGTTAAAATATCACCTTTACAAATGCCTTCAAAAAGAAATTTTTCATCATCTAAGTTTAAAGCAACAGCAGTTCTAAATTGTGCTTTTTTGTTCTCTTTAGCTTGTAATTCTGATAATAATTTTTGCATATTATTTTCAGAATTGGCAGGCTCACCAGCAAAACGTGCAGAATAAACTCCTGGTTTTCCTCCTAAACTTTCAACTTCTAAACCTGTATCATCAGCAAAACAATTGTAACCAAATTTATGGGTAATATAATCTGCTTTTAATTTGGCATTGCCTTCTAAAGTTGCTTCAGTTTCATCAATTTCATCAAAACAATTTATGTCTTTTAAACTTAATAAGTCAATTGATGTTGGCAGCATTTTTTGAACTTCAGCCAATTTGTTAAGGTTGTTTGTGGCAAAAACTAATTTCATGAAGCGAAAATAATCATTTTAATGTCGTTAAAGAAAAATACTTAAACCAGTTATTTGATTACTTTTCGTAATAAGAGTTTTACTTTTTTTAGGGTAAAGTTTGTGTAGCGTTATTTAAAATAAAACCTGCCAGTAGTTTTGTTTAATTTAGGTTTTAGAAGTAGATTATTTAAAATCCCCCAATCATAAATAATTATTCTTTTTCCTTTTTTACAAACATTTTAAAACTGACAGGTATATTTATGTGTATTAAGTAGATAATATGCTGTTGTCAAACATATAATAAATAAATAGATTATAGTTCGCTAAAACAGTTGCCTGTTCTTATTTTAGCTAAATCAGTAAGAATTTTAAACAATCAGTAAGATATATTTAAAAAAGAATAATCAATTTTACTACATTTGATTTATAAAATCCCTATTTATTTTGATTGAATCTTTTTTGTTTTTATTTACAGGGATTATTGGAATTGTAACCCTTGCATTAATGTTAAGATTTTATCGTTCTAATCCTTTTTGTAATTTTTTTTTAATTCTTGCTCTAAGCATAGTTTCTATTCGTTTTTTTATTCATGGTAGTTACAATTTTGGTTTACAAACTGTAATAAAACCAGATAGGGGTTTGTTTTCAATTCTATTTTTATTAATTGTACCTAGTTCTTATTTGTATTATAAAAACTTAACTTTTCAAATTAATACGTTTAATTATAAAGATTTAAAACATTTATTTTTTATTCTCTTCTTATTCTTAATTAACGCAATAGATGTTTTAAAACATAGTTTTATTTTTTATTTTGGACGTTTAACGAACCTTTTTTTAATAACATTTTTTTTAGTTTTTTATCTATCAATAATCTTTAAATTATTGAGTAAGAATATTTGGTTTCAAAAAACAATGCTTTTAAATAATGAGCATTTTAAATTGGTTAAAAACTGGACTATTTATTTTTTTGTAATTCATGTACTTTCTAGTCTTACAGTTTTAATTTCTTTATATATAGAAATTAAAAACGGATCTCTGCCTTCTGGGAAATCAATGGCAGTTTTTTTACTACTTTTTTGGTTATTCATTTTTTTTAAAATTTTAATTTCACCAGAAATTTTATATGGGCTTCCAATTCTTAATAAAACGTTATTAAAATTTAATGATACTTTAATAGAAAATACTGAAACTTTAAAACCAAGAACAGATAATTGGATCTTAGAAACGAAAGCTAAAAAAAGCGACCAAGATCAAAAATTACAAGAAAAAATCACAAAAAATATAAGTAGCTATATTTTAGAGGTTGATAAATTAAGTTCTGAAGATTTAATTTTTAGAAACCAAAAAGCTTCTCAAAGCACAATTGCAGAAAAATTAGGAGTACCAACAAGTCATATTGTGTATTTATTTAAATATCATTCTAAGATTTCTTTTTCAGAATATAGAATGAACAGTAGAATTCAAGATGCAATTCATTTAATAAATCAAAAATTTTTAAGTAATGAAACTTTAGAGTCTTTAGCTTACACAACAGGTTTTTCATCTTACAATCCCTTTTTTAGTGCATTTAAAAAAATAACTACTTATTCTCCTCAAGATTATATTAAAGTAAACAAAATCTAGAGTTTTTATTCATGATGATAAGGCTCATTTTTTAAAATCGTAAAACCTCTATACAATTGCTCTACAATAAAAAGACGAATCATTTGATGAGAAAAGGTCATTTTAGATAAGGATATTTTTCCTTGTGCTTTTTGGTAAACAGCATTAGAAAAACCATAAGGCCCACCAATTACCAAAACCAATTGTTTTAAACCAGAATTCATTTTCTTTTGTAGGTATTTAGAAAATTCTATGGATGTAAAATGTTTTCCTTTATCATCTAACAAAATTAACTGATCTGTATTTTGAAGTTTAGAAAGAATTAAATCACCTTCCTTTTCTTTCTGCTGAACTTCGCTTAAATTCTTCACGTTTTTAATATCAGGAATAATTTCGAGTTCAAACTTAATATAATGTTTTAGTCGGTTTTTATATTCATCAATCAATTGAATTAATTGTTTGTTATCGGTTTTACCTATGGCTATAAGTTTAATTTTCATAAGTTCTTAGGTTTGTCACTTCGAGTCATTTTCGATTTTATGAGAAAATTGTATCGAGAAGTTTACTATAATTGTTCTCGATACAAATTTATTCGTTTTCACTCATTAAATTCACTCGAACTGACAAAAAGTTAAAAAATCATTCCTATTTTTACATCAGAAATACGAAAAAATGATATCAAAAGAACAATTTCAGAAAGAATTAGACCTCATTATAAAAAACGCAATTAGAGAAGATATAGGAGATGGAGACCATACATCACTTTCTTGTATACCTGCAAATGCTAAGGGTAAAGCAAAATTACTAGTAAAAGACGATGGTATTATTGCTGGTGTTGAGTTTGCTAAACTTGTTTTTAACTATGTTGATGCAGATTTAGAGGTTGAGACTTTTATAAAAGATGGTGAAAAGGTAAAATATGGTGATATTGTTTTTCACGTTTCTGGTAAATCGCAATCAATTTTAATGGCAGAGCGTTTGGTGTTAAATGCTATGCAAAGAATGAGTGCAATTGCTACTAAAACTGCCTTTTTTGCGAATCTTTTAGAAGGTACAAAAACCAAAGTTTTAGATACCAGAAAAACCACTCCAGGAATTAGAGCTTTAGAAAAATGGGCAGTAAAAATTGGTGGTGGAGAAAATCATAGATTTGCTTTGTATGACATGGTTATGATTAAAGATAATCATATTGATTTTGCTGGCGGAATTACAGCTGCAATTACAAAAACAAAAAATTATTTAGCAGAAAAAGGTTTAGATATTAAAATAATTGTAGAGGCAAGAAGTTTGGCAGAAATTGAAGAAATATTATCTGTTGATGGTGTTTACAGAATTTTAATTGATAATTTTAATTACGAAGATACTAGAAAAGCAGTGGCTTTAATTGGTGATACTTGCCTTACAGAATCTTCTGGAGGAATTAATGAAAAAACAATTAGAGAATATGCAGAATGTGGAGTAGATTTTATTTCATCTGGTGCTTTAACGCATTCTGTTTATAACATGGATTTAAGTTTAAAAGCCATTTAAATTCAATTTTTCCTTGTCTTTCCTGTCTAGGCAGGAATCTCAATATAAAGATACAATTACAAAAAAAGATTCCTGCCTTGGCAGGAATAATAAATATGATAGACAATTATTTCGATAGCGAAGAATACTCCAAAATTGATTTTACAAAATCAAAAATCAAAAAAGGAGAATATGACAATTGTACATTTATCAATTGTAATTTCGAAAGCATTCACGCATCAAATATTCAGTTTGTAGAATGTGAATTTATAGATTGTAATTTTAGCAATACTATTGTAAAAGACACCGCTTTTAAAGATGCTAATTTTAGCAATTGTAAAATGATTGGCATAAAATTCAATGAATGCGATCCTTTTTTATTGCAATTTTATTTTAAAGATTGTCAGTTGAATTATGCATCATTTTATCAATTAAAAATTCAGAGCACAAAATTTAAGAACTCTAACTTAGAAGAAGCTGATTTTACAGAATCTAATTTAACGAGTTCATTTTTTGATAATTGCGATTTAAAAAATACAATTTTTGATAGAACATCATTAGAAAAAGTAGATTTTAGAACCGCATTTAATTTTAAAATAAATCCAGAAGAAAATAGTCTAAAAGGAGCCAAGTTTAGTAAAGAGAATTTAGGAGGATTGTTATCGAGTTATAAAATATGTATAGAATAACTCAACTTAATAATTAAGTAACTTTTAAACTTTACAACTAATTTATACTTTACAACTTTTAAAAAAATGTCAAGAGAAATAGAAGACAAACTTAATAAAATACCAATAATAAATTTGTTGGTTAAATTCGGGAAACAAATAAAAATTCCGGGTTTAATAGGTATGTCTTTATACGATCTTTTAGAATTGTACATTATTGGTATTATAGAAGGTGCTTTAACTACAAGAGCAGGAGGAATTGCTTTCAGTTTTTTTATGGCAGTTTTTCCATTTATGCTATTTATTTTAACCCTAATTCCTTACATTCCTATAGAAGGTTTTCAAGAAGGTTTATTCTCATTTATAAAAGATGTTTTGCCTCCACAAACTTTTGATGCTGTAAATTTGGTAATTGGTGATATTATTAACAATCAATATGGAGGTTTACTTTCCTTCGGATTTTTACTATCTATTTTTCTGATGACCAATGGAATTAACGCCATTTTTGGAGGTTTTGAACACTCTTATCATATAACAGAATTCAGGAGTGTTTTTAGCTCATATTTTGTGGCTTTAGGTGTCTCTTTGTTAATTTCAATTTTCTTAATATCAACTGTAATTTTGGTAATATTATACCAGTTTGCATTAACTAAGATTGATGAAATTGGTTGGCTAAATACCTCAGACTTAAACCTATTTTATTATGGAAGAGGTTTACTGTTTGTTTTGATGATTTTTATAATTGTTTCACTACTCTTTAGGTATGGAACAAAACAAGGAAAAGAAATTCGGTTTTTCTCTGCAGGCGCTGTTTTAACTACAGTTGTATCAATTTTTACTTTTTATTTATTCGGAATTTACGTTTTAAAATTTGCACAATACAATCAGTTATATGGTTCTATTGGTACACTTTTAATTTTGATGCTTTTTGTTTGGTTAAATTCCATTATTTTGTTGTTGGGTTTTGAGTTAAATGCCTCTTTACACAAGTTAAAAAGGATAAATAAAACCTTTATATCACGTAATAAATTATAAGTTTTTCACGATATTTGCGCTCTTAAATTTACAATTACAAAATCATAATTACGAATTTTTAGGTTTTAGTGATTTGCTCATTAATAAAAATACGTAATTCATAATTATTTATATGAAACCAAGCATTCCAAAAGGAACTAGAGATTTTTCGCCAACAGAAGTTGCCAATCGTACTTACATAATGAACACGATTAAAACTGCTTTTGAAACTTTCGGATTTCAACCAATTGAAACTCCAAGTTTTGAGAATTCATCAACTTTAATGGGGAAATATGGAGAAGAAGGAGATCGCCTGATTTTTAAAATTTTAAATTCTGGGGATTTTCTTAAAAAAGCAGATGAAAAATTATTGTCAGAAAAAGAAAGTACAAAAGTAACTGCGCAAATTTCTGAAAAAGCATTAAGATACGATCTTACTGTACCTTTTGCAAGATATGTTGTACAACATCAAAACGAAATTACATTTCCTTTTAAAAGATATCAAGTACAACCAGTTTGGAGAGCAGATAGACCACAAAAAGGACGTTTTAGAGAATTTTTTCAATGTGATGCAGATGTTGTTGGGAGTAAATCTTTATGGCAAGAAGTTGAGTTTATTAAGTTATATGATACTGTTTTTAGTAAGTTAGGTTTAGAAAAAACGACCATTAAAATCAATAATAGAAAAATACTTTCTGGTATTGCAGAAGTTATTGGCGCGCAAGATAAGTTAATCGATTTTACTGTAGCTTTAGACAAGTTAGATAAAATTGGTCAAGAAAAAGTAGAAACAGAAATGTTGGCTAAAGGTATTACTCAAGAAGCGATTCAAAAAGTGCAACCTTTATTTTCTTTTGATGGTACAAATGAAGAGAATTTAGATGCTTTAGCAGCAATGTTACAATCATCAGAAGAAGGAATAAAAGGAGTAGAAGAGTTATGTTTTGTTATAAATTCAGTTTCTGAATTAGGTTTAGCATCTGCTAATTTAGAAGTAGATGTAACTTTAGCAAGAGGATTAAATTATTACACAGGAGCAATTTTTGAAGTGTCTGCTCCAGAAGGTGTAAAAATGGGTTCTATTGGTGGTGGAGGAAGATATGATGATTTAACAGGAATATTTGGTTTAAAAGATGTTTCTGGAGTTGGTATATCTTTTGGATTGGATAGAATTTACCTAGTTTTAGAAGAGTTAGGTTTGTTTAAATCTGTTGATTTGCCAAAACCAAAAGTGTTGTTCATCAATTTTGGAGATGCAGAAGCTTTGTATTCTATGAAAGCAATTGCTGAGTTAAGAAAGCAAAATATAAAATCAGAATTATATCCTGATGCTGCAAAAATGAAAAAACAGATGAATTACGCTAACAAACGCGAAATTGAATTTGTTGTTTTGGTAGGTTCTCAAGAAGTAGAAAAACAAGAGTATACGTTAAAGAATATGGTTTCTGGTGAGCAAACAAAATGTTCTTTATCAGAATTAATAGAAAAAATAAAATAGCTTTTATAAGTTATAAGTGAGGTTTATAGCATCAATTTAACTTCTAATTTTTAAACTTAGTTTCTATCAGTTTAAGTTGTAGTTATCAAGAGTTATTATGTTATAACGATAATTGATGTAAAATTGATTAAAATACGTTGCAAACACGTAAATTTGCACTTTAATATAGATTGAAATGTTTGAATTAAGCAGCAAAATGAATGACGAAAGAATAAAAGAAATTGGTGAGAATCACATTGGTACATCAGCAAAAACGCCTTTAAGAGCAGATGCTTTTGATATTACTAATGAAGAAAAAATCAATAGAATTCAAGAAAGTGTTAAAGATATTTTAAACACTTTAGGTATGGATTTAACAGACGATAGTTTACAAGGTACACCAAAAAGAGTGGCAAAAGCTTTTGTAAATGAGATATTTATGGGCTTAGATCCTAAAAATATGCCAAAACCATCTACGTTTGATAATAACTACAATTATGGTGAAATGTTAGTAGAAAAAAACATTGTTGTGTATTCTACTTGCGAGCATCATTTATTACCAATTATTGGTAGAGCGCACGTTGCTTATATTTCTGATGGTAAAGTTATTGGTTTATCTAAAATGAATAGAATTGTAGAGTATTTTTCTAAAAGACCACAAGTACAAGAGCGTTTAACAATGCAAGTTGTACAAGCAATGCAAGAAGCATTAGGTACAGATAATGTAGCTTGTGTAATTGATGCAAAACATTTATGTGTAAATTCTAGAGGGATAAAAGATATAGAAAGCTCTACAGTTACTGCAGAATTTGGAGGTAAATTTAAAGAAAGTGAAACCAAAAGAGAATTTTTAGATTACCTAAAAATGAACACAGATTTCGATTGATTTATCAGTTATAAGAATTCATAAAATTATAAAATATAAAAATCCGTTTAGAATTTTCTAAACGGATTTTTTTTGCTCTATTTTATTACTTGTATGGCTATTGTATAGCTTTTTTTTATTACCCTTTATACTTGTATTTTTTGATTTTCATTAAAAAATACCTTTTAAATTAAGGTATCTACAATTTTATCCTTTCTTTTTTATAATTCATTTTATTTTATAGATAATTCATTTTTGTAGTGTTTTTGTATTGTTGTGTTTCTGTATTTGCAATCTTAATAAAGATAGTTTTACATAAAACTCAAAAATATGTATATAAAATTAAGAATTAAATTATTAAAGTTGTTTTTGTTTGTATTTACTACAACTTTATTTTCTCAAACCACACAAGTAGGTAGTGGTAGCTACACAACATCATTTCCAGGTACAGATATTGCTGGTAGAAATGGTTTTCCTTCTGGTTCTCCTCAATTAACTGGTAATGCTTTAGGCAAACCAGTACCCACAAATGATTGGTGGTCTAAGTTAGTAAAAGAAAACCATGCAGATAATTTGTTTAATTATCCTATGACAATGAAAACCATAAATACGGGTTTAATTGTTACATATATACCTTCTGGTGTTATTGGTGATTCTGCTCCTATAGAAGTTGGGTTACAAGGTTTATCAACAGACAAAGCAACTGTTTCAGACTATTCAGATTGGACAGTTACTATGAATTGGAAAGATGGTGATAACGAATTAAATGTTACTTCTGGTATTGGAATGCCATTTTTGTATTATGAAAAAGATGCTGATGACGTTGTTCAGATTAAAGTAAATTCTGGATCTACTACAATAAATAATGAACTTTTAATTATTGAAAATGCATCAGATGGTCAAGATTTTGTTTTCTATGCACCAACAGGTAGTTCTTGGTTGCAATCTGGTACTACTTTTACATCTACATTAAATGGAAAAACTTATTGGTCAATGGCTATGTTGCCACAAAACACAAGTAATGTAAGTGCAGTAGCTCAAGATTTAAAAAAATATGCTTTTGTTTTTCCAACAAATACAACTACTGCTTGGTCTTATAATGAAAGTAATTCAAAATTAGCAACTACATTTTCTGTAACTTCAGATGTTAAAGAAGGTACTGAAACTAATATGTTACTGGGTTTATTGCCTCATCAATGGTATAATACAAGTTCTAATTCGCCAGTACCAAGTACGTATTCGTACAATTCTGTTAGGGGAGAATTAAAAATGTTAGAAGGTAATAGTTTTACTGTAGAAAATACATTTAAAGGTATTTTGCCAACTATACCTTATTTGGCAAATTACAGTACAGGTTTTAGTCCTGCAGAATTAGATGCTAAAATTTCTCAAATAGAGAATGATGGTTTAGCAACTTGGACAGATTCTTATAATGAAGGTCAGATGTTAAATCGTTTGGTGCAGACTGCTAGAATTGCAGATCAAACAGGTAATATATCTGCAAGAGATAAAATGATTGCTACTGTTAAAGAGCGTTTAGAAGATTGGTTAAGTTTCGAATCTGGTGAAAAAGCATTTTTGTTTTATTATAATGATACTTGGTCTGCAATGTTAGGTTACCCTTCAGGTCATGGACAAGACACAAATATTAACGATCATCATTTTCATTGGGGTTATTTTATCCATGCAGCTGCATTTATGGAACAGTTTGAACCTGGTTGGTCTGTGAAATGGGGAGGAATGATAAATACATTAATAAGTGATGCTGCTTCTTTTGATAGAAATGATACAAAATTCCCTTTTTTAAGAAACTTAAGTCCTTATGCTGGTCATAGCTGGGCTAATGGGTTTGCTAGTTTTCCTCAAGGTAATGATCAAGAGTCTACATCAGAAAGTATGCAGTTTGCTTCTTCTTTAATTCACTGGGGAACAATTACTGAGAATGATGAAATTAGAGATTTAGGAATTTATATTTACACAACAGAACAAACAGCTGTAGAAGAATATTGGTTTGATGTTTATGATAGAAATTTTGCTAGTAATCAACAATTTAGTTTGGTTTCTAGAGTTTGGGGTAATTCTTATGATAATGGTACTTTTTGGACATCTGATATTGCAGCTTCTTATGGTATAGAATTGTACCCTATACATGGTGGCTCTTTTTACTTAGGTCACAATCAAGAATATGCACAAAAATTATGGACAGAGATTTCACAAAACACAGGTATTTTAAGTAAAGAAGACAATGATAATTTATGGCATGATACCTATTGGAAATATTTATCCATGTCTAATCCTCAAGAAGCAGTAAATCTTTATAATGCTTACCCAGAAAGAAATTTAAAATTTGGTATTTCTGATGCACAAACCTATCACTGGTTACATTCAGTAAATGCTTTAGGAGTAGTAGACGTATCAATTACAGCTGATTATCCTATTGCTTCTGCTTTTAAACAAAATGGAGAAAACACTTATGTAGCTCACAATTATTCTGATTCAGAAATAATAGTCACTTTTTCAGATGGTTTTCAATTAACTGTGCCTGCAAACCAGATGAGAACAAGTAAAGATGTTAATGTTTCTGGTGTTTTAACTTCAGATTTTAAACAAGCTTTCCCTAATGGAAGTGTAAACTTATCAGTAACAGTTTCTGAAAATTCGGTTACAAAAGTCGAGTTTTTTGATGGTGAAATTTCAATTGGTGAAGACACAACTGCTCCTTTTGAGTTTAAAGCACAAAACTTAACATTAGGGGTACATGGTTTTTATGCAAAAGTTTTTGTGGGGAATGAGTTTAATGTAACAAATAATGTAGAAGTTCAAGTTGGTGAACAAGTTTCTTATATTGGAAGTCCACATATAATTCCTGGTGAAATTGAGGCTGGTTTTTATGATAAATTTGAAGGGGGAATTGGGCAAAATATAGCCTATGTAGATACTTCTATTGGTAATAATGGAGATTTTAGAGCAGAAGAAAATATTGATGCTGCTATTGTAAATGGAGAAGGCGCAACTGTGGGTTGGAATGGAGCAGGAGAGTGGATGGAGTATACTGTAGACGTGCAAACTGCAGGAGTTTACGATTTAAGTTTTAGATATGCTTCTGGTAACGAAAATGGTGGTGGACCATTTTATTTTGAAGTTGATGGCAATAAAATAAGTCCTGATATTTCTGTTGATTATACATCAGATTGGGATGTTTGGCAAACCAAAAATGTAACAGATATTCAACTGACTAAAGGTGAAAATATTTTACGTTTGTTTATTGAAAATGGTGAGTTTAATTTAGGAAAAATGACCTTTACTTATAAAGAGGCTTTATCATTTGTGCCTCCAATTGCAGATGCAGGAGTAAATGTTTCTGTAGTATTACCAAGTACAACTGCAATTTTAGATGGTTCTGCCAGTAATGATTCTGAAGGAGAAATAATTACATATAATTGGGAGCAAATTTATGGACCATCTTCTATTTCTTTTAATGATAAAACAATAGCATCACCTAATATTTCTAATTTAGTTGAAGGTGTATATAAATGTAAATTAACAGTTAACGATGGCACTTATTCAGCAAATGATGAGGTATTAGTTTTGGTTTCAAGTGGAGGTAATATAAAACCTACAATATCAATAACTTCTCCTAGTAATAATACATCTTTTAAAGAAGGTGAAGATATTACAATCTCTGTAACTGCAACAGATTTAGATGGTACAGTTACTTTAGTCGAATTTTTTAATGGAACTACAAAATTAGGAGAAGACACTTCAGCTCCTTTTAGTTTTAGTTGGATGGAAGCAAGTATTGGAACTCATAAAATTACAGCAATTGCTACAGATAATTTAGGAGCACAAACAACATCCGAAGAAATTAGTGTTGATGTATCTGATGAAAA
Organism: Polaribacter sp. Asnod6-C07; assembly: GCF_045063625.1. Taxonomy (NCBI): domain Bacteria; kingdom Pseudomonadati; phylum Bacteroidota; class Flavobacteriia; order Flavobacteriales; family Flavobacteriaceae; genus Polaribacter; species Polaribacter sp. Asnod6-C07. Next base: position 2,659,366 of record NZ_JBEFOF010000005.1, read on the forward strand.
ATCTTGTACAGAAATATCTACAGAAGCACAACAAGGAGCATTTTCTGAAGGTTATGAAGTTACTTTTGAAACAATTGGTACAAGTGTAACCATAACTTTTAAATTATTAGATACTGATAAAGTAGGTGTAGTTGCATATTTATGGCAGCAAACACCATTTATCGAATCTGAATTTGATCAAACAGATGGTTTAAGTTTTTCTAAAACAATTAGTGGTTTAACATTAGGAGAAACTATAACTTATGGATGTAAGTTTGCATATTCAGGTGGTTTGTCTGCAACAAAATATTTCGATTATGTTGTTGGTAACAGTTGTAATGGAAGCTCTTCTGATACTATTGCTCCTGAAAATTTTACAGCATCTTTAGGCGCAATCACTGGAAATTCTGTAGAAATTTTATTAAATGCAACCGACAATTCTGGTAAAGTTGTTTATGAAGTTACTTATAATAACAATACAGTTTCTGAAAATGGCGATTCTGGAGTTCAAAAATCTATTATTATTACAGGTTTAAATCCTGAAACTTTATATTCTTTTAGTATTGCAGCAAAAGACCTTTCAGGTAATGAAGCAGTAAATAATTCTATACAATTACAAGCTACAACTACCTCAGATACTAATTCAGAATGTGCAGGGACTTCTAATGAATCTGTAGAAGGTTCTTTTTCATTAGGTTATAATTATGAGTTTACTACAAACGGAACAGATGTAACTTTTACTTTTGAGTTATTAGATGATGAAAAAGTTGGGGTTGTAGCATTTTTGTGGCAACAATCTCCGTTTTCAGAAACTCAAATGGATTTAGTTTCTGGTAAAAAATTCACCAAAACATTAGGTGGGTTTTCAAATGGACAAACTATAAATTATGCCTGTAAGTTTGCATTTGCTGGTGGTTTAGCTGTTACTAAATATTTTTCTTACACAGTTGGTAATGTATGTACTTTAAATACAGAAAATAATGTGTTAGCAGAATCTTTAGAGTTTTATCCAAATCCGGTAAAAAGCATCTTAAATGTAAAAGCTATAAAACTGGATATTTCTAAGATCGAAATCTATTCAGTATTAGGTAAAAAAATGAAAGTGTTTACTACCAATCTTACTAAAATTGATGTAGAAGATTTGTCAAGTGGTTTGTATTTGATAAAAGTTTTTGCTGATGATTTAAGTTATACTACAAAATTTATTAAAGAATAAAGTTTAGTAATTATTTAATGAAAAAAACCGTTTAGAGATTCTCTAAACGGTTTTTTGTCTTTTATTATTTCTGTTTAATTTGGTATCAGTTTTTCTTTTAGTTAATGAAAATAATTACGTGTAAATAACTTTAAACCTATGTGTTTACATGAATTACAAATCAACTTTTAAAAAATAATTTTATTTTTTTGCGACACTTTTAAAATTTTTCCGTTCTTAAAGTGTAAACAAGCTTAACCAACCTTTTGAATACTAAACAACTCATAAAACAATGCCAACTGAATAATTATTCAGCACAATTACAAGTGTATAATGCTTATAAAAATATGATGTTTGGTGCTGCTGTTAGAATTTTAAAGAGTAAAGAAGAAGCAGAAGATGTTGTACAAGATTGTTTTATAAAAGGTTTTAAAAAGATACATCAACTTAAAGAAGATGCTAATTTAGGAGCTTGGTTAAAAAGAATTGTGGTTAACAAATCTTTAGATGTTATTAAAGAGAAAAAAAAGATTGTTTGGGTTGATGAAATTTTGACTTTAGAAAATGAAGTAGCAGAAGAAAATGAAGTTACAGATGCTGTTTCTATCGATTTTGTAAAGAATTGTATACATCAACTTAAAGAAAAATACAGTATTATTTTAACGCTCTATTTAATTGAAGATTATAACCATAGAGAAATTGGTGAGCTTTTAAATATTAAAGAAAGCACAGTCAGAAATCAATATAAAAGAGGAAAACAACAACTTTTATTATTGATAAAAAATAAAAAAGGATGAAACTTAAAGATTATATACAAGAACATAAAAATGATTTTACTAATGAAACAATGTCTAAAAATGCAGATGTTTCTTTTGAAAAATTATTAAAACAAGAATTGCATCAACCTAAAAAACAAAAAGTTATTTCTATAAAATTTATTTCTATAGCTGCTAGTGTTGTAATTGTTTTTTCTGTTGGATTTTGGTATTTAAATCAAGAAAAAATAGATATAGCACAACAACAGTTAATGGCAAGTTTAGATGCAGAATCTGCAGGAGAACGTTTAGAAGGCGTTTATGCTTTTAATGATGAGTATAAAAAAGAAGATAGAAGAATCATTAATAGATTGATAGAAATTATACATAAAGATGAAAATGCAAATGTAAAAATTGCAACAATAGATGCGCTTTTACAGTTTCCATCTAACGAAAAAATTAGAACAAATTTAATCCAGGCATTAGAAAAAGAAAACAAGCCTTTGGTACAAATAAAATTAATTAAAGCTTTAAGTATTTTAAGAGAAAATCGCGCAAATAAACCTCTTGAAAGAATTATAAATGATGAAAAAACTTACCCAATAGTTAAAAATAATGCAACATTAGCTATGGTAGAAATTAAAAAATAAAACAATGAAAACAATAAAAATAGTATTCATTTTCGCTTTGTCAATTCACTTTTTAAAGACAAATGCCCAAGAGAAAACAATAAAATTCAGCAAAGGAACTTTAAAAATTTGTTCTTCTAAAAATTTTCAAATTGAAGGTTATGATGGAACTGAAGTTGTTATAAAAAGTTTGCACATTAAAAGAAATTCTATAAATACTGTTAGTTATAATATTAGTAATTCTGGTTATCCAGGAACTTATGCTATGCAATCTAATAGTAAAGCGAATAACAGTCTTTCTATTTCTAGAAATAATGCTAGAAATTTAGCAAGGGTTAATGGGTTTCAATCCACAACTAGAAATTCAAATGATTCTGTTATAAAGAACAATATTTTCTTTTTTAATAATGATGGTAATAGAAAAAAAGGTTTGAAGAAGTTAGGTAAGAAAAATGAAAATTCAGACTTAGGTATTTATTTTATTATCGAAAAAAATGGTGATGAATTAGTTTTTAAAGACAATAATGAAGAGCAATTAGTTATGTTGAGTAATGAAAGTTATGTGATAAAAATTCCGAATTCTATTAAATTAAATTGGCAAACCAACAATTGCAAAGATGTAGATACTAATAGAGGACAGCATCGATTTTTTAACTCAAAACCATCTAGTTTATCAAATTTTAATGGAGAAGTAGAAATTTCATCAACCTTAAATAATACAAAGCTAAAAGATGTTACTGGGCCAGTTTCTATAAATACAATTGGAGGTAATGTTACTATTGAGTTTGATAAAAAGACACCTAAAAAACTGTATTCTATTTACACAAATAATGGTTTTATAGACATCACTTTGCCAGAGAATTCTGATATAATTGTGGACGCAGATGCAAATTCAATTTTTAGCGATATTGATTTTAACGTGTTAGAAGAATCTACTAAAGATAATATGCAACAAATGAAATTAAAACTCAAAAAAGGAAATGTAAAAATGAAATTGAATGCAGGGTTTGGAAACGTTTATTTAAGGAAAAAATAATTAAAAAAAAATAAAATATTTAAGACATGAAAAGAACTCTTATTTTATTGACGCTATTAATACTAATATTAGATTCTTGTTCAGAAAAATCAGCCTTAACTTTAAAAGATGTGATTACAAAGTTTAATGAGAAAGCAAAAACTATAGATATTATATCTTACCAAATAAGAAAGATAGACACATTTCCAAGTGGTATTTGGGATAAGAAAGGATTCGCACTAATAGAAAAAAAAGCCAATGATTCTATTTTTGGATTTTCTTATTATGCTAAAAATAAATTCCATAATGCTATTTCTATATATAATGAATATAATCATTTTAATATAAAAAGTGATAAAAATGAGTTTAGACAAGAAAAAGCTGGAAATTATATTTTAGGGAGTCCTGGAGGACAAATGGTTTACAAAGATATTTTTGAGTTAGATGATATTAAACCTAATCAAAAATTAAAAGAAACAGATAATTCTTATATCATAATATACAAATTAAAAGATATTGAAAAATATAATATTATTAATAGAAATAAAGAAATTGAAATTGATAAAAAAACTTTTACCATAAAACGAGTTCATAGTTATAGTTTTTCTGAAATCGATAATCATAAAAAAACTTCTACTTATTTATTTTCTGATATAGTAACTAATAATTCTGTTAATGATAATGTAGAAAATCATCTAGCAGAATTAGCTAGTTTAGATCAAGTTCTTCCTGAAAAAAAATCCCCCAATAAACTTTTAAAAAAAGACTTGCCAAGAATTGAGTTAACTAATTTGTTGTCAAATAAATTAGAAACTTTAAGTTCTAATAAATTAACTTTAATAGATTTTTGGGAGGTTTGGTGTGGCTATTGTATAAAATCTTTTCCAGAAGTAGAAAAGCTGAATAATAAATATAAAGATTTACAAGTTATTGGTATTGTTTCAGAAAATAAAAATCAAGCAAAAAGATTAATTGATAAAAAAGAGGTAACATTTACCAATCTTATAGGAACCAAAGATTTATTAAAACAATTTAGTGTAACAAGTTTTCCAAGATATTTTTTAATCGATAAAAACGGAATTATACAAAAAGAATATCATGGTTTTTCTGATGAAATTGAAAAAGATATTAAAGAAATGATTTAAGTAATAAATTTAAATAGAAATGAAATCCCGATTTGAAATTTCAAATCAGGATTTTTATTTTCTTATCACTTCGAGTTATTTTTTTTAAGAAGATTATTTATTCACCAAAACATATTCTCCTTTTTCAATTAAAGGAATTGCTTGCTTGTATTTTACTTCTTTTTGCTCACCATTCATTACATTTTTAATAGTAACTCTTTCGTTTCTACCAATTTTAGGTTGTTCTCTAACCACAGTTTCAACAGGTTCTTGTTGTTGCTGTCTAGAATTTTGAATAGCTTGTTCAGTTGTGTTTTGCACATCAGCTTTGCTGGTATTTAACTGCTCTCTTTTTTCTTGACGAGCTTCAGAAATCTGATTTGATTGTTGAGGTAATTCCCCTTTAAATAAGAATGATAAAACTTCTTTATTTATTTCATCTACAGTTCTTTTAAACAATTCAAAAGCCTCGAACTTATAAATTAATAAAGGATCTTTTTGTTCATAAGAAGCATTTTGCACAGATTGTTTTAACTCATCCATTTTGCGTAAATGCTCTTTCCAGTTTTCATCAATAATAGCTAATGTAATGTTTTTCTCAAAATCTGTAATTAAAGATTTACCATCACTTTCATAAGCTTCTTTTAAGTTGGTAACAACCTGTAAAGATTTAATTCCGTCTGTAAAAGGAACTACAATTCGCTCATATCTATCACCTTCATTTTCAAAAACATCTTTAATAACAGGAAAAGCTAAAACAGCATTTCTTTCAATTTTTGCTTTGTAATGTTCTGTAACAATGTCGTATAATTTGTCTGTTAATTCTTTTTCAGACAATTTATTAAACTCATCTTCAGAAAATGGAGAAGTCATAGAAGAGAATTTGATCAATTCAAACTCAAAATTCTGAAAATCTTTAGCGCCTTTATTTGCAAGTATAATAGATTCGCAAGTATCATAAATCATATTTGCAATATCTACTTGTAAGCGTTTACCATCTAAAGCATTTCTTCTTCTTTTGTAAACAAACTCACGCTGAGAGTTCATAATATCATCATATTCTAATAAACGTTTTCTGATACCAAAGTTGTTTTCTTCTACTTTTTTCTGAGCTCTTTCAATAGATTTTGTAATCATAGAATGTTGAATAACTTCACCTTCTTGTAAGCCCATTCTATCCATCATTTTGGCAATTCTTTCAGAACCAAAAAGACGCATTAAGTTATCATCTAAAGCTACATAAAACTGAGTAGAACCAACATCACCTTGTCTTCCTGCACGTCCTCTTAACTGTCTGTCTACTCTTCGTGAATCGTGTCTTTCTGTACCCACAATTGCTAAACCTCCAGCTTCTTTTACTTCTTTAGATAGTTTAATATCTGTTCCACGACCAGCCATATTTGTTGCAATAGTTACAACACCAGGTTTACCAGCTTCTGCAACAACATCAGCCTCACGTTTGTGTAATTTTGCATTTAATATATTATGAGGAATTTTACGCATTTGTAACATTCTACCTAATAATTCTGATATTTCTACGGATGTTGTACCAACTAAAACAGGTCTTTTTTGTTCTACTAATTTTACAACATCTTCTATAACTGCATTGTATTTTTCACGCGCAGTTTTGTAAACTAAATCTTCTTTATCATCTCTTTGAATAGGTCTGTTTGTAGGTATTTCTACAACATCTAATTTGTAGATTTCCCATAACTCACCTGCTTCTGTAATCGCAGTTCCTGTCATACCAGAAAGTTTACGATACATTCTAAAGTAATTCTGTAAAGTTACAGTTGCAAAAGTTTGTGTAGCATCTTCAATTTTACAATTTTCTTTTGCTTCAATTGCTTGGTGTAATCCGTCAGAATAACGACGACCGTCCATAATACGACCTGTTTGTTCATCAACAATCATTACTTTATTGTCCATAACAACATACTCAACATCTTTTTCAAAAACAGTGTATGCTTTTAAAAGTTGATTCATTGTATGAATACGCTCACTTTTTATGCTAAAGTCTTTATACAGTTCTTCTTTTTGCGAAGCTTTTTCTTCTTTAGTTATTTCAGAATTATCAATTTGACCAATTTCTACACCAATATCTGGTAATACAAAGAAAGTATCGTTGTTTGTTTTTTCTGATAAATGACCAATACCTTTATCAGTTAAATCAATTTGATTATTTTTTTCTTCTACAACAAACCATAAATCTTCATCTACTTCTGGCATCAACTTGTTGTTGTCTGCCATATATGTGTTTTCAGTTTTTTGTAAAATTTGTTTGATACCTTCTTGAGATAAAAACTTAATTAAGGCTTTATTTTTAGGTAAACCTCTGTAAACTCTTAATAATAAGAAACCACCTTCTTTTTCGTTACCTTCTGCTAACAATTTTTTAGCTTCTGCTAAAACACCAACTAAGTGCTTTTTTTGTAAAGCAACAATATCTGCAACTAATGGTTTTAAATCGTTAAATTCGTGTCTGTCTCCTTGTGGTACAGGTCCAGAAATAATTAAAGGAGTTCTTGCATCATCAATTAAAACAGAATCTACTTCATCAATAATAGCGTAATTTGGTGCTCTTTGTACTAAATCGTCTTTAGAGCTAGCCATATTATCACGTAAATAATCGAAACCAAATTCGTTATTTGTACCATAAGTAATGTCTGCATTGTAGGCTTTTCTACGTGCATCTGAGTTTGGCTGATGAAAATCTATACAATCTGTAGACAAACCATGGAATTCGAAAATAGGAGCCATCCAAGCTCTATCACGTTTTGCTAAATAATCATTTACTGTAACAACGTGAACTCCATTACCTGTTAAGGCATTTAAGTAAACTGGTAAAGTAGAAACTAGTGTTTTACCTTCTCCAGTCATCATTTCTGCAATTTTACCTTGGTGTAAAACAGAACCACCAATTAATTGTACATCATAATGAATCATATCCCAAGTAACAGGTTTACCTGCTGCATCCCAAGAATTTGCCCAGTAAGCTTTATCGTCTTCTAAAGTAATATGTTCGTTTGCTGCAGATAATTCTCTATCAAAAGGTGTTGCTGTAACTTCTACTTCTTCATTTTCTACAAAACGTTTTGCAGTTTCTTTAATTACTGCAAAAGCTTCTGGCATAATCTCAGCTAAAGTAGCTTCAGAAATAGTATAAGCTTCATCTTTTAAACTATCAATTTCTGTATAAATGTCTTCTTGTCTATCAATATCTGCGTCTTTAGCTTCTTGCTCTAATGCAGAAATTTTATCATCCAATTCTTTTGTAGCAGTCTTTAACTTATCTTTGAATTCTTGTGTTTTTGCACGTAATTCATCGTGTGAAAGTTTAGAAAGTGCTGCTTCAAATTTCTTTACATTTTCTACAATTGGTTGTAAAATTTTTAAATCTTTTTGCTGTTTATCACCTACAAAAAGTTTAATTACTGAATCTAAAATACCCATTTATTTATATGTTTTTTAGTTATTTAGCATAACTATGTTTGTTTTGTTAAATTTTAATTTTATCAATCAGAAAAGTATTTTCTTTTTTATAAGAAAACAAAAAAAAAGCCTCTTTAGAGACTTTTTATATTGTTTTGCATTATTTAGTATTCATCCTCATTCCAAAGATAATCATCTTCTGTGGGATAATCTGGCCAAATTTCTATGATAGAGTCATAAGCATCACCTTCATCTTCAATGTCCTGTAAGTTTTCTACAACTTCTAAAGGAGCTCCTGTTCTAATTGCGTAATCTATTAACTCATCTTTGGTTGCTGGCCAAGGTGCGTCTGCTAAATAAGATGCTAATTCTAATGTCCAATACATTTCTTACTGTTTAATTTTGTGCAAAAATAATTTTTTTGCGGAATTATGCAAGTCTTTTTTAAGAAATATACAATGAAGTTATTGTTAATTTTTATTTAACACTGTAAATCAATACTTTGTGTTTTTTATAAAAGTTAAAAATCCTTCAATAATCGATAAAAAAAGAACTTAGTTATTGTTTAGTAGGAATCCATTTAATTTCCTCTACTGCTAAGTCTAAAGACAATTTTCGTGCCAACACAAAAAGGTAGTCAGAAAGTCGGTTTAAGTATTTTAAGATGTCATTATTAATGTTTTCTTGGTCGTTTAACTCTACAGAAAGGCGTTCTGCACGTCTGCAAACACATCTTGCAACGTGACAGAATGACACAGCTTGATGACCACCAGGTAAAATAAAATGCGTCATTTGAGGAAGTACAGCATCCATCTTATCAATTTCATTTTCTAAAAACTGAATGGAATTTTCATTAACTTTAGGTATATTTAAGCGCTCTTTACCAGATTTTAAAGTTTCTTTTTCTGGTGGAGTAGCCAACATTGCACCTAAAGTAAATAACTCATTCTGTATTTTTAGCAAAGAATTTTTAATTTCTTCACTAATTTCTTGGTCTTTTATTAAGCCAATATAAGAGTTTAGTTCATCTACAGTACCATAACTTTCTATGCGCAAATTGTATTTTTTTACTCTAGAACCGCCAAAAAGAGCAGTGGTTCCTGCATCACCAGTTTTTGTATATATTTTCATTAAAAATGAGTTTCGAAATTGAAAAGTGTAAAGTTACAAAGTTTAAGCTTTAAAAAAATATTAAACTCTAATTCTAAAATCTTCTTTAGCTTGTTCTTTTCTGATGAATATTAACCCCCAATAAAATAGATTAATACTTACAGTTAAATCATTTTTTTTGATGATGTTTTGCCACTCTTGTTCTGTTTTTTTTGTTTGATAAATGCCATCAACAAGAATAATGTGTTTCGAGGTTAAATTTTTAAGGTCTATATTTTTTAAGTATGTTGAATTTTTGATATATAATATTTTATAATTTTCTGATTTTTCGATAAAACTAGAAATATCAAAAGAAATTTTATTAATTTTAAAATAAATCAGAATTTTAGAAAGTATTTTTCTTTGCTTTTTTGTTAGGCTTTTTAGTTCTGAATATTTATCAAAATTAATAGTTTTATTTATTTTTTGATATAAGCCTTTGGTAACAAAATCAAACACAAAAGGAGAATGAACTCCATGCTGATTTGTTGATTTTAATAAAAATTTGAGATAAGAATTTGATATAGAAAACATTTAAAAATTGAATCTTTTTTAAGAGTATATATTTTATATAAAATGATTAAATTCGTGAAACAAACATACATAATTCTATTTTAATGATTCCAGAAAATGAATACGCTCCTTACTACAAACAATACGTTAAAATGATTGAGAGTAATGGGAAATCTCTGTTAGATAATTTATATGATTCTCAAAAGGATTTTGAAAACACATTAAGATATATTAATAAAGAAAAAGGAGATTTTGCTTATGCAGAAGGTAAATGGACCTTGAAAGAATTGATACAACATGTTATAGATACTGAACGTGTTTTTTGTTATAGAGCCTTGTGTTTTGCAAGAAATGATAAAACAGAATTGCCAGGTTTTGATCAAGATTTATTTGCGGATCATTCTAAAGCGAATCAAAGAGAATATTATGATATTTTAGATGAGATGGATGCTTTAAGAATTAGTACTATTCATCTTTTTGAGAGTTTTTCTGATAAAGATTTACTGAAAATAGGTATTGGTTCTGGTAACAAGATGTCTGTTAGAGCATTAGGTTTTATTTTTTCTGGACATCAAACACATCATTTAAATATAGTTAAAGAAAGATATTTGTAAGTTTGCAGAAATAATTTGATATAATGACTTTACCAAAATTTTTATTGGCAGATAATAGTGAGTTTCCTGAAGATATTTTTGTTTTACATACAGAGTTTCCGCGTTTTATGATAAATCTTAAAGATGATGAAGTAGAATGGTTCGAAGATTTAACAGGAGAAAATGAAGAAGATATTGCTACTGAGTTAGCAGACTTAATGGATAAAGCTGGTGAGTTTTACGATGCTGAAATGAAGTTATACGAATAAAAAAATGCCTAAATTAGTATTTAAACTAATATTAGGCACCAACTAACCAACCAGTTGTTTTATTTTTAAGCTTTTAATTTTACAGGTATTCTGTAAATCTCACCTTTTTTTGTTCCTTTTACAGAGATTTTTTTATAGTTTAATTTATTTTTTACAAAAGAACTAAACTCAGTAACTTCAGAATCTACAGAAACAATAATAACTTCATTTTCGTTGTTTATCATAAAAGAGATTTCTGCAGATGTTGTGTCTTCAAGTTCTACTTGAATTTCATTACCTAACATAGAAACGATCTCTGTTCTTAATATGTTAGAAATTTTTGCTTTTTCTTTTGCTGTTTCAGTTTTTTTCTCAGTTGCTGTTGCAGAAAAAGTAGTTGCTAAAGTAATTGCAATAATGGCGATAATAGATTTTAAATTTTTCATTTTAAGTGTGTTAAGTTAAACGATATATTGAAAAGACGCTCAATCTTTAAAAACGTTTCACCAAAAAAATGACTTTAATAATTTCTTAACATATTTTAAATGTTCTTAACAGATTTTAACTAAAATATTATGGATTCTATTAAATTGATAAATGAATTGAAGTATGTTGTTTTAAATAGATGGTCTATTTATATTTCCAAATTTTCTTGATTTTGTTTTTATCTCTTGTTATTTTGGTACCTAATAAACTTTCCCATAAAAATAAACCTGATATCTTTTCAATTTTACTTGTAGGAACTTGAAAGGTTTCTAAATCTTCATCTGTGGCTTCATTAGGTATAATAAAAGACCAAATATGTAAAGTACCTCTATGGTTTTCTGTAAGTATAGATTTAAAGTAGGAGTGTGGTATAGGTAAAGTTACACCTTCTGCCTTTTTAGAATCTATTACTTTAACTTCTGTATCAAACAAAAATAGTGGACCAGAAATAACATAAGTTTCTAAAATGTTTTTTTGACTATCTAAAACTCTAACAGCATTTTCTAAACGTTTCCAGATACCTTTATTAAAAGAAGGTACTTGAGGTGTCATATTGGATAACAGAAAAGTTTCACTATTTTGAACCTGAGTTTCAAATTGATTAGCACTGGCTACTAAATGACCTCTGTTAAAACCAGAATTTAAATAGTCTGCTAAATCTGCCCTAAACATTTCAGGAATTCTGTAATCTGGTCTAAAATTATCTATTCTTTCAATATCAGTTCTGTCTTTATCTATAATTTCTAAAGCCCATTTTGCTTGCCTAAAATAATAGGAGTAACCTAAAACATAATGACGATTAAAGAGAATTTGATCTGCAGCAGGTAATCCATATCTAGTTTCGCGTTTTAAATTAGATTGTGTAATCATAGCTAAAGTTTTAATAATTAGTTAGATGACCAATATAATTTTAAAAATCGAAATTTAAAATAGGAAAAACCTTATTTCTTTGCTTTTTCTACCAATTCTAGTTTTTCAAGTGAAGTTTTGGTGGTAAAAATTCCGTAATTGATAGTTACACTTTTCTTATCAATCCTATCAATAGTACCCACAGAATTAGAATCTATAATTCTAACTCTATCATTTATTTTATAAATGTATTCAGATTTTTCTTTAGCAATTTTAGCGGCTTCAATCTTTTTTTCTTTTCTAACTTCAACAACTTTTTCTAAAACCTCTTTTTCTACCTTTTTTATAGTTTCTTGTATTTGTTTGGCAACAACTTTTGCTTTTTGCTTTTGCGCTTTTGTTTTAGGTTTAATAGGGTTTTTCTTTACATGCCTTACTTTTTCATCTGCCACCCACTTGTTAAAGTTGACATTCAATTCCTTTTTATTATTGGTTTGAAAGTATTTGTTTAACAATTCATTAGTTTTTCTACCCAATGAAAGCATTTTCTGATTTTGATCATAAAGTTCTTGAAAACCAGATAATTTATCTTGAATTCGTTGTTCTTTTTCTTGTAAGCTATCTAAATGCTCTTGACCTTTAGATTTTTGTTTCTCTAGATTATCAGAATTTTTTTGTAGTCTATTTCTTTCTTTTTGTAGTTTAGAGATGGTTTTGTCTAAACGCACTTTTTCAGTTTCTACTCTTTTTTTAGCTTTGTTAATTAAGCTATAAGGTATTCCGTTTTTCTGAGCTACTTCAAAAGTAAAAGAACTACCTGCTTGACCAATAAATAAACGATATAAAGGTTCTAAAGTACGTTCATCAAACTGCATATTTGCATTGGTAACATTCTCTAATTCGTTGGCTAAGACTTTTAAATTTGAATAGTGAGTTGTTATAATTCCGAATGCTTTTTTATGATAAAATTCTTCTAAGAAAATTTCTGCTAAAGCTCCACCCAATTCTGGGTCTGAACCTGTACCAAATTCATCAATTAAAAACAAAGTGTTCTCATTACACTTACGTAAAAAATAACGCATGTTTTTAAGTCGATAACTATAGGTGCTTAATTGGTTTTCAATGGATTGGTTGTCTCCAATATCAGTTAAAACAGTGTCAAAAATATAGGTTTCACTGCGTTCATCCACAGGAATTAAAATTCCACTTTGCACCATAATTTGCAACAAGCCAATAGTTTTTAAGGTGATACTTTTTCCACCAGCATTAGGACCCGAAATTACTATTATTTGTTGCTTTTTATCTAATTTTATAGTTTGTGCAACAGTGTTTATTTTTTGTTCTTTATTTTTTTTCCATAAAACAGGATGATAAGCATTCTTAAAAAATATCTTTTTATTGTTAGATATTTTTGGAAGAATTGCATCCATTTCTAGTGCATATTTTGCTTTTGCACCAATGGCATCAGTATGAATTAAAAACTGAATATATTCATTTAACAATGTAACACAAGGACGAATTGTAGTGGCTAAAGCACGCAATATTTTTACAACTTCTTGTTTTTCTTCGTAAACTAAATTCTGATATTCTCTACTATAAGAAAGTGTTGCTTGTGGTGCAATATAAACGATATTACCAGATTTAGAAGACCCTAATAAACTACCTGCAACTTTTCTTCTGTGCATTGCAGAAACAGCTAAAACCCTTTGATTATCTACAACTGTTTCTTTAATGTCATCTAAATGACCAGCAGCTATTGCTTTAGATAATGCTGATGTAAAACTAGCACCGATTTTACCACGAACATTATTAATATCTCTTCTAATTTGTTTTAAAGAAGGTGATGCATTGTTTTTAACTTCACCAGAAATATCTATAATTTTCTTTATTTCATCATCTACAAAAGTGGTGAATTCTATTTCTTGAGAAAGCTCGTAAAAGGTTGGGAACTGAATTTGAAATTTCTTAAAAAACTTAATCAATTCATTTACGGTAAGTGAAGTTGTAGCTATTTTTAAAAAAGCATCAGTTTCTATAAAGCTATTTTCTATGGCTAAACGCTTTACATTTTCTATAATATTATCAAATCCGTGATTAGGAACTCTGTTTTCACTTTCAAAAGAAGATAAATACTCATCTACTAAATGCAGTTCTTTAAAGAGTTCTTTACGATGCTGAATTGGTTTAGTTTCAAAGATCTTTTCTTTACCTAAACTAGAAATACAAAATTCTGAAATGTGTTGTAAAACCGTAGAAAATTCTAAATCTTGAAGTGTTTTCTCTGAAATGTTCGTTCTCAATATTGTATTTTTGAATTCTTTTTTGAGTGATTATTATCACTAATAACAACAAAAATAGGAACTATGGAAGTAAAAATAGCTGATTCTTGGAAAAATATCTTACAACCAGAATTTGATAAACCTTATTTTAAAGAATTGACCGATTTTGTGAAATCTGAATATGAAAATTATACTTGTTATCCGAAGGCAAAAGATATTTTTGCAGCTTTTGATTTTTGTTCGTTAAACGATTTAAAAGTTGTTATTATTGGTCAAGATCCTTATCATGGCCCAAATCAGGCAAATGGTTTGTGTTTTTCTGTTAAAGAGGATGTTAAACATCCCCCTTCTTTAGTAAATATTTTTAAAGAAATTTCTTCGGATTTGAATCAAGAATATCCACAAAGTGGAAATTTAGAAAAATGGGCAAAGCAAGGTGTTTTGTTACTAAATGCAACACTTACAGTTAGGGCGCATGAAGCTGGTAGTCATCAAAAAAAAGGATGGGAAACTTTTACAGATGTAGTTATCAAACAAATATCCGAAGAAAAAGAAAACATCGTTTTTTTACTTTGGGGTGGTTTTGCTAAGAAAAAAATGAAATTAATTAACAAAAAGAAACATCAAATATTAACATCAGGTCATCCATCACCATTAAGTGCAAATAGAGGTTATTGGTTTAGTAACCAGCATTTTTCTAAAACAAACGAAATTTTAGACAGTATAAATAAGTCTAAAATACAATGGTAGATATAAGTGTTTCGTTATAATAAGGCAATAAGATAGCTTCTAAAATATCTTCTGTTGTATCTTCGTAATTTACGTCTATTAGATTCTCTGCCTGAATCCACTTTGCAATTTTTGTAATTCTTTTTTTGCTTAATTTCTTTAAAACTGGTACACCCATTTCTTTTAAAGCAAGTGCATTGCATTTTTGCTCATACTGGTTTTTCATAGGTATTACCATCAATTTTTTTCTTAAAAATAAAGCTTCTGATGGTGTTTCGAATCCTGCACCACAAAGTACACCACTAGAAGAAGCCATACTTTTTATAAAATCGAATTCGTTAACAGGATAAATGGTTATGTTTTTTCTAAATATTAAACTCGTAGTTTCTTTAGAAAAAATGTGCCATTTTACAATTGGTATTTGAGATAATATTTTTACAATTTTATCATGATTATAAGATGGCAGATATACTGTAAAATGCCCTTTATCTGTAATTTTTTTGCTACGAATTTTTTTTCTTATTATGGGTGTAAATGTAGTATTACTATATGTTTTAAAATGAAAACCAAATTTTGAATTAGCAGGTGCATAATATTTTAAAATAAGTTTTTCTATAAAATGTTTACTGTATTTTGGTGCTGCTTTATCTGATACTGCATTTTGATGACTTAAAGAAACAATGTTTACATTATTAACTTTTGCAGCCCAAGCAGAAACTGGCTCAAAATCGTTTAAAACTAAATCGTATTGTTTAATTGGTAATTCTTTAATTTCTTTAAAAAAACGAGACAATTTCATTTTTTTATAACTAGCCCAAAAATCGATACCTCCTTTATTACCAAAAGTATAATTTAAACCATGTATTTTATATTTTATTGGGTGGCCTAATTCTAAATTATTCTCATTACCACTAATTAGAATATCTAAATCGCCTTTTTCTTGTAAAATAGGAATAATTTCTTTGGCTCTAGTTATATGTCCATTTCCTGTACCTTGTATTGCATATAGTATTTTCATAATAAAAATAATTTATGTTTTTCTAATATCAAATTCTCTTAACAACTCATTAAAAAGTATGTTGTGTTCTTTTTCTTTGTTTTTCTTTTTTTCTTTTTTGGTTTCGTTTACCTCAAAACCTTTTGCAACATCGTCTTTAGCATATTCGTATAAAGACCATTCTTTTTTATTGTATTCTAGAGCTGTTAAATTTTCTATCCAATCACCAGAATTTAAATAAATAGTTTTTCCTTTTTGATTTTTAATTTTTCTGATTTCTGGTTGATGTATGTGCCCACAAACCACATAATCGTAGTTGTTGTCAATAGCAATATCAGAAGCAGTTTTCTCAAAATCATTTATAAATTTTACAGCGCTTTTTACACTGTTTTTTATTTTTTTAGAGAGCGATAATTTTCCATAACCAAAAAGCTGACTAACCCAATTCATAAAAGTGTTTAAAACAATTAGCAAATCGTAACCTTTGCCACCTAATTTAGCCAACCATTTAGAGTGTTTCATTGTTACATCAAAAACATCACCATGAAAAATCCAAGCTTTTTTACCATCTAGATTTAAGATTATTTTATTTAAAATCTTAAAATTTCCTAGTTGAAAACCTTTGAATTTTCTTAGCATTTCATCATGATTACCTGTAATGTAATATACTTTGGTGTCTTTAGATAAAAGTGATGTTAGATGTTTTATAACATTCATATGCGATTTAGGAAAAAATCGTTTTTTAAATTGCCATATATCTATGATGTCTCCATTTAGAATTAGCGTTTCTGGCTGAATGGTTTTTAAGTAATTTAATACTTCTTTTGCTCTGCAACCATAGGTTCCTAAATGAATATCAGAAATTACAACTAGTTCTACTTTACGCTTTTTAGTTTTTTTCATTTTAAATAGTTAATTACAGAAGCTAGATCAACTATTTTTAGATTAGATAATAAGTTTGTAACTTGATATTTACTATACATAAAAATCTATTTTGCTCTTGTTTTAACAAAAATAGAAGTCCAATGTGTTTTTAGGGTAAATTTAAAATGAATAAAAAGTAAGTTTAACCTTATTAAAAAGTTTGTAGAATGTTAATAAAATATTAACTATTAAGGTTTTAGTAAGTGGTTAAGGAGGTGAATCCACTTTTAAAAGTGGATTTTATTGAATTTAAAAATTAAGAAACAAGTAAAATTTAACTTAAATCTACTTGTTGTAATGTTGTTGGATTTGTTGTGTTAAGCTCTGCTAATCCGCAAGAACTAGAAGTACTTCTACAAGATGAAAAACAAATAATTCCTAAAATACAAATTACAATAAATACTGCTTTTTTCATTTATTTACTTTTTATGATTTAAATGTACATATTTTTTATGAATTTTCCTGAATTTTTCTTCTTTTCAATAACGTTAAATTGAACCATTTTATTTTGAATGCGGGTAATTAAATTTTTTGTTATTGGTTTGCCTGCATTCCATTCAGTTATTTTTAACCACTGCTTAATGTCATTTAACTGCTGTTCGTATCTGTCTGCTAGAGTTTTATCTATGTCTTTAATCTTCTTAAAACCTTTAGTTTGGTTATTTATGATGTCTAAAACTTTTTTTACTTCGTTAAAGTTATTTTCTAAAACTTCGTTTCTAACAGCAACTACAAAACAAGGCCAAGGAGTAGGGCAATCGTCTATTCTTCTAAATGTGCCATTATCTACTAAAGGTTTTGTTGTAAAATGTTCCCACATAAAATAATCTGCTTCGCCATTTGTAAGTGAATCAATACCACCTTGTAAATTTTTAATTACTTTAAATTTTAATTTAGTAACATCCCAACCTTGGTTGTACGCATTTACAATTGCCATTAAATGTGATCCAGAACCAAACCTGCTAATTGCAATTGTGGCATGTTCTAAATCTTCTATTTTTTTAAATGATGATTTTGCGCCTACATGAATACCCCAAATTAAAGGAGTTTTTACAAATGTCTGTACAATTTTGGAAGGATTACCATCTGCAATATCTTTAATAATACCTTCTGTTAATACTATAGCAATATCTACAGAGCCATCTCTTAAAGCTTTGCACATTTGCCCTGTACCACCAGGATAATCTTGCCAACGTAAATTAATATTATGTTTATTGTATTCTTTATTTTTTAGAGTAATGTACCAAGGATAATTAAAATGCTCTGGTACACCACCAACTTTTAAGTTAGTCATTTAATCTACTAATTTTTCTAATGTATATTTTATTAAATCAGCAACAATTTCTTTTGGATTTGTACTAAACGTACCATTTGCTCTATTTGCAATAATTGCATTCATAGAAACTGCATTATGACCTAATAATTTCGATAATCCATAAATGGCAGAAGTTTCCATTTCTAGATTGGTTATTCTATTACCATTAAAAGAAAAGCTATCTATTTTGTTATTTAAATCTGCGTCTTGTAAAGCTAATCTTAACACTCTACCTTGTGGTGCGTAAAAACCACCTGCAGTAGCTGTAATACCATTATAAACTTTTTTTGATGCTATTTTTGATGCTAATTCACCAGCGTTAGCAATTAATAAAGGATACGATTTTTTAGAGCTCCAATTGGTGTGTTTTACAAAAGCGTCTTCAATTTCTGGGTGCGAAATCTCATCAATTTGGTAAGCATGTAGCATTCCATTTAAATCTAAAGCATAAGAGCTTAGTAAAAAAGAATCTACAGGAATGTCTTTTTGTAAAGAGCCAGAAGTACCAATTCTAATAATATTTAAGGCAGTATGTTCTTTTTTAATTTCTCTAGTTTCTAAATCAATATTTACTAAAGCATCTAATTCGTTTAGAACAATATCTATATTATCAGGACCAATTCCTGTAGAAATTACAGAAATTTTCTTGTTTTTATAGTAACCTGTTGTTGTTTTAAATTCTCTTTTTTGTGTGGTAAACTCTATAGAATCGAAATGTTGTGTTACTTTATCAACTCTATCTTGGTCACCAACAAAAATTATATTTTTTGCAATATGTTCTTTTCTTAAATTTAAATGATAAATACTCCCATCAGGATTTAAGATAAGTTCAGAAGGTTTAATAGGCATTTAAGATGTAATTTGTAACAGCTTGTTAGATTGATTATGGTATAAGAAGCTGTATTTTTTTGAACCCCCAAGATAAGAAATATCATTTCTTAATTGGCCATAATAATTAATTTCATTGTCTAATACTTCTTTTCCTTTTTTGGTTAATCGAACAGGATTAAAAGAATGAAATAGTTTTCTTAATTCATTAATTTTATTTTCGTATTGTAAATCACCAAAACCATAAACTTCACCATCATTTAAAAGTTGACTTATTAATTCTTTTTTAGATGTTGGTTTTTGATTTAATGCAGTTTCTAGAATTGTGTTTTCAACTTTGTTTAATCCATTTTCTATTGAAGGAAAACGTAATAAATGCGCTTCTATAGCAGAAGCTAAATATTGAAAAGGAGACATTGGGTTAAATTTATATACAGTTTCTAAACGAAGAGGGGAGTCTGAACAGTATAATTGCCAAATGTAATCTGCATATTCAACATCATCTTGTGTAAGTTCCATTCTATTTTTAAAATGGTTATGAATTTGTTTTTCATTTAATTCTGGTAAACCAAACATTTTTTTAGAATTACCAACTTTACCACTGCAAACTAAAGAAATATTGTATCCTTTTCTGTATCGTTTTAACCAACTGATTACAGCAATCATATTTATTTGACAAAATAAATCGTGCTCAAACCACAAAACAATTTCTTTTTGTTTTTTTTCGTTACAAAGGTTTCTATATTCTTTAATAGTATAATCAATAAACTTTTGTTTACTAACTTTATATGAAGATTTAAAAAAATCGTATCTATTTTTCCAGAAAGTTTCACTACCAACATCTGTAGTAGTTTTACCTTCGCACAACATCTCTCTCCAAGTAATAAATTCTCCTTTATATTTTAATTTTTTAAGATAGTTAGTTGTACTATCACCATTTGTAATGTGTAATATTGAGCCCCCCATAATTGAAAAAAAACGTTTTATATAGTTTAGTTAGTTGTGTTGATTAAAAAATTATCCGCCAACGCGTTTTACTTTAAATCCTTTTTCTTTTAGCATTTCCATTATTTTGTTTCTATAATCACCCTGTATAATGATTCTGTCATCCTTAAAACTACCTCCCACAGAAAGTTTTGTTTTAATTTCTTTTGCTAATATTTTAAAATCTGATGTTGCACCAGTATAACCTTCTAAAATTGTAATAGGTTTCCCTTTTCGTTTTTCGTATTTACAAATAATAGGGTCGTCTTGTAACCAAATATTCGATTTTTTTACTTCTGGTTCTTGAGTTTCTTTATGCTCAGGAAACAAATTTTTTAATTGATCTTTTAAATCCATTATTTTTTTAATCCTAATTCTCTTAAACGTTCATCTAAAAACTCACCAGCTGTAATATTATCAAACTGTTTTGGGTTTTTATCATCTATACAATTTTCTAAAACGTCTAATTTCATATCAGAAATTGGATGCATAAAAAATGGAATTGAATAACGAGAACTACCCCACATTTCTTTTGGCGGATTTGTAACTCTATGAATTGTAGATTTTAATTTGTTGTTACTATGTCTAGATAACATATCACCAACATTTATCATTAATTCATCTGGTTCAGCCATAGCATCAATCCATTCTCCTTTATGGTTTTGTACTTGTAACCCTTTTCCTTGAGCACCCATTAATAAGGTAATCAAGTTTATATCTCCATGAGCTGCTGCTCTTTCTGCACCTTTTGGTTCAGTTTTTATTGGTGGGTAGTGAATTGGTCTTAAAATACTATTACCATTCTTTATATAATTATCAAAATAAACTTCATCTAAACCTAAATGCAAAGCCAAAGAACGTAAAACATATTTTGCTGTTTTTTCTAGCATTTGATATGTTTTTTTACCAACTTCATTAAATTTAGGTAATTCTTCTACAGCAACATTTTCTGGATATTCTGTTGCATATTTAGAATCTTTATCTACATATTGCCCAAAATGCCAAAATTCTTTTAAATCTCCTTCTTTTTTACCTTTAGCAGATTCTTTACCAAAAGAAACATATCCTCTTTGACCACCAATTCCTGGAATCTCATATTTTTCTTTTATGTCTGTTGGTAAATCAAAAAAGTTTTTAATTTCTTCATATAAATTATCAACTAAATTATCATCTAAAAAATGACCTTTTAAGGCTACAAAACCTATGTTTTCATAGGCATGTCCAATTTCATTGATGAATTTTTGCTTTCTGTCTTTATCTTCGGATAAAAAATCCGCAAGATTTACGCTTGGTATTTTATTCATTCTTAATAAGCTTTATTAAAAGCGGGGTTTAAAGTTACAAAAAAAAGGTTTCGTTAATTCGTAAAAATATGAGAGCTATTTTTAATATTCAATTTTTTTATGTTAAAAAAATGTTGATTTCCAAATAATTATCTTTTTGAAAAAGGAATTAGATAAGTTAAAGTATAATTAAATCCAAAACCTGTACCACTTTCAAAGATTCTATTGAAACCTGGTGCATATAGAGTTTTAAAGTTGTCAGGTTCTTTAGCACTGACTAATATTTTGTAAGAAAAGCTAGCACTTACGTAAAAGTTTTTAAAAGTTTCTACTTTAAAACCTAACATAAATTCGGTCCAATGTGCATTTAAACTTGTAGTTGTACCTGTTGTAACTATACTTGAAGGAAAATAAGGAGAACCATTATCTTCGCCATTTACTACATTAGGTGTGTAACTATTTAAGGTTTGATCAAAAACACTAAACCCATACCTAAAACCTAGAAAAATTTCGTTATTCATGTCTAACCAATTTTCGTAAGCATTAAAATTGAATCCTAATCTAGCATAGCTTCCTTTTGCAGTTGAGTTTGTAAATTCTTCTGCATTTGTTTCTTCTTCATAGCCTAATTCTGCAGCTACAAAAAAACGTTTAGATATTCTGTAATCACCAACAATTTCAAATCCACTTTCATAATAACCATCTATTGCTGCTTTTATGGGTTTACTTATGTCTACACCTAAACGAAATCCGTAAGGAGATTTATATATAATTGTGTCTTTAGTTTCAGAAGGTTTATCTTTTTTTTGTTCTTGTGCAAATACATTAACAACAATAAAAAGCAAGAAAATATTAATGAAATACTTGTACATGAGCTGCAGTTTGATTGTCTATTGTTGTTTCTACTTGAGTAAAATCTGTAATCCAAGAATTGTCTGTAGTAAAACTAACATCATTAAAAATTATTTTATAACCACAAGAACGAGATACATATTCATTTGCTGGTGTATAATCTATGGTAAATTGTTCAACTATATCTCCTTTAGATAAATTATAAATGGTTTGATTTGTGTTACTATTTAAAGGTATAACTAAAGAATCTGTAGATACGTTTTCAAAAATACTATCTTTTGTACCAGACCAGACATAGAGTTCATCTGCTGTTTTTGTGTTGCTTATATCTGTGGCATCATAAAACCGTATAATTAATTTTGGAGTAACAGGGTTTTGAGTGCAAAAATCATCTTTTTCGCAAGCGGATATAATTGTTATTAACAAAAGAAAACCAAATATTTTTCTCATAAATTATTCTTCTACTTCTACAATTCTATTTATGGCTTTTGCCAATTTAAAATCTAATTCTGTAATACCACCAGCATCATGAGTTGTTAATGAAATGTCTAACGTATTATAAACATTAGTCCATTCTGGATGATGGTTTAAAGCTTCGCATTCAAATGCAATTCTATTCATTGCAGACATACAATCTTTAAAATTATCGAATTCAAAATCTGTATGTAAAGCATTATCATAAAAATCCCAATCAGTTAGGTTTTCTATTCTTTTTTCAATTTCTGAGGTTGTTAATTTTATCATGTTGGAGGTTTTAATGTCTTGCTGCTAAATTATAATCATTTTTGAAAATAACATTGTTTTTGATTTAGTTTTTTTTGAATTGTTTTTTTTTCAATATTTGTAAAAAAAAAATATGAAACTGAAACTTTTTCTAATACCATTATTTTTTACGTCTATCTTATATTCACAAGATATAATACTATCTTTTGATTCTAAAGATGAATTATCAAACACTCAAATCTTAGATAGTTTGTCTATTCAAAATTTAAGTAATGGGAATTTTTTAACTTTAAAAGATAATTTATCATTAAACATTTCTACAGCTGTTCTATATGTGAATGAAAATAACTTTTTTAACGTTATAAATAATCAAGTAACAGTTTATCCAAATCCGACCTTATCTGAAGCTACAATAAGTTTTTATAGTAGTAAAATAGAAGATTATAAAATTAATATTTATGATGCCTTAGGAAAAGAAATAATATCGTTTTCAGAAAAATCATATCAAGGAGAAAATAAAATTCAATTTCTACCAAGTAGTAGAGGTTTATTCTTTATTCAATTAATTCAAGGTTCTAAAACATCCAATTATAAATTATTTGTTGAGAATGTTACTTCTAAGGCACCTCAATTAAATAGGGTGATAGAAAATAGTAGCAAAAAAAATCAAAAAAGAACGCAAGATTTATTTTTTACTGTTGGAGATCAATTAAAATATACAGCATATTTTAAAGAATCCAAACATGTTATTATTGACTCTCCTTTAGAGACTAAAACTTATACTTTTAATCTTAACTCTGCCTTTTATTTTGATGATAATGGTGTAACTATCAAAACATATGATGATGTTGTTGTTGGAACACAAGCTGATTTTAATGGAGCAAATTATAAATTAGTAGATAGAGTAATTTTGTATGAAATGATTGCTAATGAAGAAGATGTAACTAAGGTTGTTACTACTGGTATTACAGACATGTCAAACCTTTTACAGTACAAAAATTTGTTCAATCAAGATATAAGCTCTTGGGATGTTAGTGCTGTTAAGTACATGAATGAAATGTTTAAAGGAGCATTATCTTTTAACCAAAATATAGGTTATTGGGATGTTAGTAATGTTACAGATATGAGAAGCATGTTTGATGATGCAAGCTCCTTTAATAAAGATATAGGTTCTTGGGATGTGGGTAATGTTCGAGATATGAGCAGAATGTTTTTTCTTGCATCTACATTTAACCAAGAAATTAATTCATGGAACATAGAAAATGTAACTGATGTAAGTGGAATGTTTGGTGGAGCTAGTTCCTTTAATCAAGAAATTGATTTATGGAATGTAAGCAATATTATTGATATGAGTTATATGTTTAATGGCGCAAGTTCTTTTAACAAAAAAATTAGTTTATGGAATGTAGAAAATGTTATTAATATGCAGGGAATGTTTTATGGAGCCACTTCTTTTAATGAAAACATTAGTTCGTGGAATGTAAGTAACGTAACTGATATGAGCTATATGTTTAGAGAAGCCTCAACATTTAATCAAGATATTAGTACTTGGGATATAAGAAAAGTGGCAACTTTACAAAGCATGTTTAGAGGAGCCTCTTCATTTAATCAAGATATAAGTTTATGGAACGTAAGTAATGTTACAAATACGAGTTTTATGTTTTTTGAAGCAATTATTTTCAATAAGGAATTAAACTCGTGGGATGTTGGTGAAATTACAACAATGCGAAGCATGTTTTATAAAGCGGCTTCTTTTAATCAAGATATTAGTTCTTGGAATGTAACTAACGTAACTGAAATGAGATATATGTTTTTTGGAGCCAATTCTTTCAATCAAGATATAGGCAATTGGAAAGTTGATAATGTTACAAATATGAGAAATATGTTCTCAAATGCAACTTCTTTTAATCAAAATATTAGTTTATGGAATGTAAGTAAAGTATTTGATATGGAACAAATGTTTTACGGAGCAAGTTCTTTTAATCAAGATATCAGTTTATGGACAATATGCAATGTTTTAGATTATAATGAATTTTCTAACCTTACTTCTGCAGAATGGAAGTTAGAAAATAAACCAGATTTTGCAAATATAAATACTTGTTTGGTTGATGATGCTTTTTATATAGATGAAAATGGTGTAACTATAAAGGCTAAAGAAGGAATAGAAATTGGTACTAAAAGCGTAGTTAATGGCTCTTTTTATTCATTAGTTAACAGAGAAATGCTAGAAAAGATGTTTGTTGATGGTAAAGATATCACAAAAGTGGTTACCACAGGAATAACAGACTTATCAGGACTTTTCTTAAATGAAAATTCATTTAATGAAGATATTAGTTCATGGGATGTAAGTTCTGTGACAAACATGAAAAGTTTATTTGCTAATGCACCTTCATTTAATCAAGATATAACTTTTTGGAATGTAAGTAATGTTACAGATATGAGCTATTTGTTTTACAATGCTTTTTCTTTCAATCAAAATATAAGTTCATGGGATGTTAGCAAGGTAAATAATATGCTCTACATGTTTAATAATGCAAAACTTTTTAATGGAAATATCTCTTCATGGAATGTAAGTAAAGTAGAATATATGAGTTATATGTTTAGTGGAGCAGAATTATTTAACCAAGATATAAGTTTATGGAATGTTAGTTCTTTAATACATATGAGAGAAATGTTCTTAGGAGCTACAGCTTTTAATCAAAATATAGGAAGTTGGAATGTAAGTAAGGTTGAGGATATGAATAGTATGTTTAAAGATGCTTCGTCTTTTAATCAAGATATAGGTTCTTGGAATACAAGTAGTGTTAATGATATTAGAGAAATATTTTCAGGTGCATCATCCTTTAATCAAGATTTAAATTCATGGGATGTAAGTAATATTACTGATATGTCTGATGTTTTTTATAATGCAACTTCTTTTAATGGAAATATTAGTTCTTGGAATGTAGGTAATGTAACTAACATGTGGTCAATGTTTGAAAATGCATCTTCATTTAATCAAGACATAGGCTCTTGGGATGTTAGTAATGTTACTATAATAAGAGAAATGTTTTCAGGAGCTTCATCATTCAATCAAAACCTAAATCTATGGGATGTCAGTAACGTTTCTTATATGTTTAAATTATTTTTTGGGGCTTCTTCTTTTAATGGCGAGATCAGTTCTTGGGATATAAGAAATGTTACTGATTTAAGTTCAATGTTTTTTAGTGCTTCTTCATTTAATCAAGATATTAGTTTATGGGACGTGAGTAATGTTACAGATATGTCTGCTATGTTTATACAAGCTACTTCTTTTAATCAAGATATCAGTTCATGGGACGTTAGTAATGTAATTTATATGAATAGTATGTTACAAGCTGCTCAAGCTTTCAATCAAGACCTTAGTTCTTGGGATGTAAGCAATACATTAGTTATGAATAATATGTTTGCAGGGGCATACTCTTTTAATCAAGATATTAGTAATTGGAATGTTAGTAACGTTACAAATATGAGAAATATGTTTAGAGAAGCCTCATCTTTTAACCAAGATATTAGTACATGGAATGTATGTAATGTTACAAATTATTCTGATTTTTCTTTAGAAGCTTCATCAGACTGGATAATTAGCCATAAACCCAATTTTGGAGACCCAGATAAATGTTCTGGAAACTAAAAAAAGCATAAAACCATTCTAACATTATAGAATGGTTTTATTGTTTTAAATTAATATTTTTCAAACAAAACCACAGTCTCAATATGACTTGTATGTGGAAATTGATCTACCAAACTAATTTTTTTAATGTTATAACCAGCTTCTCTTAAAAGTTCTGTATCTCTTGCTTGGGTTGCAGGGTTACAAGAAACATAAACCATTCTATCTGCGTTTAGATTTATGATTTTTTGTAGAGTTTTTGGTGCAATTCCTGCTCTTGCAGGGTCTAAAATTATTGTTTTTATTTTGTTTTTATATTCTGGGTGATGTGTTAAAAACTTACCCACATCTGCTGCATAAAACTTTAAACCTTCAATGTTATTTCTCTTTGCATTTTCTTTAGCATCTTCTATGGCAGATGCTACAATATCTACACCAACAATTTTTGCATTATCACTTTTTGATGCTACAATTTGCCCAATAGTTCCTGTACCACAAAATAAATCCATAACAACAGTATTGTCTACTTTAGATTTATCTTCTAAAACATAATCCACTACTTTAGAATATAGTTTTTCTGCAGATTTAGGATTCGTTTGAAAAAAGCTTTTCATACTAATTTCAAAGTTTAAACCTAGTAGTTCCTCAACAATTTTGTCTTTTCCATAAATTAATTCTATGCTTCCAGAAGTAGCAATTGTTCTATCTCCAACTTCATCGTTTATTGTGTGTAATAAACCAGCAACTCTATCACCAAAAAGATCCACTAAAAAACTAGCGAATTTATTTAGATTAAATTTTGGTAAATCGTAAGAGGTAGTTACTAAATTGAATAATAACTCATTAGTTTTAAACGATTTTCTAACTACAAAATACCTAAAAAAGCCTTCCTTTTTTGGTCCATGCCAAGGAGCTAAACCAGTATCGAAACAATATTTTCTGATGGTTTTTAAATGGTCTTCAAATTCTTTATCAAATAAACCAGAATCTTTTTCTAAATTATCTCCCATCCACCAAACTCCACGTCTTTTAAAACCTAGTGTAAATTCGTCTTTATCTCTTTTGGCAACTCTATCATAACCAATTGCAGAAAAACCATATTCCATTTTATTTCTATAATGAAACACGTTTGGTGATGTTAGAAATTCATCAAATAAATCTTCGATATTTTCTACTTTTCCAATTCTTTTAAAAAGAGATAAGGTACTTTCTTTTTTATATTGATGTTGTAACTCAATAGGTAATTGAATGTAAGGAGCTCCAGGAATATCTTGAAAAGGAACTTCAATTTCATCTTCTGAAGGTACTAAAACATCAATTAATTTGGCTTCAGCATATTTTTTACTCGATTTTTTTATCTGTGCTTTTACCAATTGCCCAGGCAAAGTATTAGGAACAAATACAACAAAACTACCTTCATCAGAATGGATTCTTGCAATTCCTTTTCCGCCAAAAGCGTAATCCTCAATCTTTAATTCTAAAATTTGATTTCTTTTTACAAATTTATTTCGTTCTCTACGTGGCATCTTCAATTATTTATAAGATTGCAAAATTAGACAAAATATAATTTCTTTAAACAAAAAAAGACTACTCAAATAAGTAGTCTTTAATATTAAAAATTAAAACTGTTATTGTTTTGCTTCTTGTTGCGCTTCTTTAATCATTTCTTCATTGGCTACAATAGCAAATTCTACACGTCTGTTTTTACTTCTACCTTCTGCAGTTTCGTTAGTAGCAATTGGGTCGTTTATACCCAAACCTTTAGTTTCAAAGCGAGCACTGTCTACACCTTTTGCCCCTAAATAATCTTTTACAGAATTGGCTCTTTTTTCTGATAACATTTGGTTATATTCAGCTCTACCTGTACTATCTGTATAACCATAAATTACAATGTTTGTATTTTCGTAATTATTTAAAACTGGTACTAATTTATCTAAATTAGCTTTGGCAGTTGCTGTTAAAGTAGATTTGTTGGTATCAAAACGAATAGCATTTTCACCTAAAGTTAACATAATCCCTTCACCAACTCTTTCTACTTCTGCACCAGGAATTGCTTCTTGAATTTCACGAGCTTGTTTATCCATTTTATTACCAATAACACCACCAGCAACACCACCAATAACACCACCTAAAACAGCACCTAATTCTGAGTTCTTCTTGTTACCAACATTGTTGCCAATTACAGCTCCTAAAATTGCACCTGCAGCAACTCCAATTCCAGCTCCTTTTTGAGTATTATTTGCGTTTTTTGTTGCTTCGCAAGATGTTAATGTACTTGCAGCTATTACTAAAACTGCTAAACTATATATGATTGTTTTTTTCATTGTGTTTTTAATTTAATTTTTTTGAAAAGTATAAGTTATTTTTTTAATGCTACCAGCAACATTAATTTTATCAACTAAATCGAAGCTAGTTTCTGTAACATTATTAATAGTTAAAACAAAACCATTACTTACTTCTTTAGCTTTATAATCGTTTGTGAACTTTAGTACAAATTGCCCTTCCTTATTTAAATACCAGGTAATTGGAGAACTATAATCTATACAAGCACTGCTTGAATTGTTTAGTTTCATATCTCCTTTATTATTATTCGAAATAAAGTTCCAGTTACTGTTAACGAAACATTTCGAATCTGCTAAATAAAAAGATTCAACTTTTATATAATCAGAACCAGGATAATTTACAGAGGTAATTGTCCAGTTTCCTTTTAAGATTCTTTCGGTTTTATTATCAACTTTAGTATTAACAACAGAAGTAGATTTACAACCAACGAATGTTGCTAAAAATAATAGCAGTATTAAGTGTTTTTTCATTAGTAAATTAATTTAAATTATTATTAGTTTTTAGGGGGTGCAAGTTATAATTTTTTAGACACATTATAATTTAAAGGGTCACTTATATTCTTAAAATACTATTTATTTTAAAATTAAATATTTAAAGAATAAAATTTATTATTTTTGTAAAACTTCGGGGATGATTTCTTTCCCACGCTGAATTTTCGGTACTCACTGAAAGGATAAAGGTAGAACAGGAATGGTTATTTACTCGTTTATCGAGTTTAATTATTTATTAATTTATTTGAAAACTAAAAATAATGTTTTCGAATATGGTTTTAGTGATATACTAAAACATTAAACTATTTTAAAATGGCTGTTTTAGACAAATTAACATCGCAAGAAGCGATTGAATTAGAAAACAAGTATGGTGCACACAACTATCATCCACTTCCTGTAGTATTAAGTAGAGGAGAAGGCGTATATGTTTGGGACGCAGAAGGTAAAAGGTATTACGATTTTTTATCAGCTTATTCAGCTGTAAATCAAGGGCATTGTCATCCTAAAATTGTTGATGCTATGATTAATCAAGCAAAAACATTAACCTTAACTTCTCGTGCTTTTTACAATGATATGTTAGGTAAATACGAGAAATTTGCCACAGATTTATTTGGTTTCGACAAATTATTACCAATGAATACTGGAGCAGAAGCTGTAGAAACTGCTTTAAAGTTAGCTAGAAAATGGGCATACGAAGTAAAAGGAATTGACGAAAACAAAGCAGAAATTATTGTTTGTGAAAATAATTTTCACGGAAGAACAACTACAATTATTTCTTTTTCTAATGATCCTGTAGCTAAGAAAAATTTTGGGCCTTACACAAAAGGATTTATCAAAATTGAATACGATAATTTACAGGAATTACAAGAAGCTTTAGAAAATAACCCAAATGTTGCCGCTTTTTTAGTGGAGCCAATTCAGGGTGAAGCAGGAGTTTATGTGCCTTCTGAAGGTTATTTAAAAGCAGCTAAGAAATTATGTGAAGACCATAATGTTTTATTTATTGCTGATGAAGTACAAACAGGAATTGCAAGAACTGGGCGTTTATTAGCTACTTGTGGTAATTGTTCTTGCGAAAAGAAAAATTGTTCTGGTACTCCAGAAGTAAAACCAGATGTTTTAATTTTAGGTAAAGCGTTAAGTGGAGGAGCTTATCCGGTTTCTGCTGTTTTAGCAAATGACAATATTATGAATGTAATTAGACCTGGTAATCACGGTTCTACGTTTGGTGGTAACCCAATTGCTGCTGCTGTTGCTATTGCTGCTTTAAATGTTGTTGCTGATGAAAAATTAGCAGAAAATGCTGATAAATTAGGTGAAATTTTTAGAGCAGAATTAACTGAATTTTGTAAAAACAATCATTTAGTTGAATCTGTTAGAGGTAAAGGTTTATTAAACGCAATTTTAATAAACGATTCTGAAGATAGTTCTACAGCTTGGGATATTTGTATAAAATTAAGAGATAATGGTTTATTAGCAAAACCAACGCATGGAAATATTATTCGTTTTGCACCACCTTTGGTAATGAATGAAGAACAATTAAAAGATTGTATTGAGATTATTAAAAAGACAATTACTGAGTTTAATTAATATTTTTTTTGTAATTCTTTAATATTTGTAATAAAATAAACGGCCATAAAATCACGAATAATTATTTGTGATTTTATGGCTTCTTTTTTTTACTTTTGATAAAAAGAATAAATAATTATGCAAAGTCCAATAACTCAATTAGAACAAATAGTTTTAACAACAAGGTCTAAAACTTTTTTAAGAGAAATTTCTAAATGGGCATTTTTCTTTTCTATTATTGGGTTTATAGGTATTGCTTTTTTATTGATTGGCGCAATTTTAATAGGTACTGTTTATGCACCTATGCTAAATATGATTGCTCAGCAACAAGGAGCACCTTCTATAAGTATGGGAATAATGATTACCTATTTAGTAATGGGGTTACTTTATTTTATGCCAGTATTTTATTTATTCAAATTTTCTAGAAAAATGAAATTAGCTTTGGCAAATAAGAATGATGAAATTTTAGCTGATGCTTTAGAGAGTTTAAAATCGCACTATAAATTTATTGGAGTACTAACAATTATAATGATTTCTTTATACGTACTTTTAATAGGTTTTTCTTTAGTGGCTGGTTCTTTAGTTTAAACTAGTAGTTAGCTCTGTTTTTACTTTTGTAGACTTTTATCCATTTAAAAAAACACCATATATATAGGCTTTCATATTCTTCTGATATTTCATTTTTTTTGAAATAACCATCGTAAGTAAAATTTACAAATGGAGATAATTGCTCTAATTTTAACCAATAGATAAAGTTGTTGTTATTCCAGAAATTACGCTCGTAATTTACTTTAACATCATTAAAACCTTTGTCTTTTAAAATGCTAATAATTTCTGTTTGATTTTTTAGATAATCATTTAAATCAAAAATATGAATTTGAATGGAATCTTGAGTCTTTACAAAAGTTTTGTTAGTAATTATTTGTAGTCCTAAAGTGTTTTTACCATAAAAAAAATATGAAAATAAATAAATTACAAACAATACTAAAACGATTTGTAATTTATTTTTCATACCCTAAAAATACAACTTTTACTGTTTATTGTTTTTTGTAGTATCAGTTTTCTTTTTACCAAAAATATTGCCTAAAACTCCTTTAATTTTATCGGAAGTATTTTCTTTTGTTTGTGTAGAGTCTTTATCGTTTTTGTTGCTATTTAACAAGCTATTTAATTTGTCTTTACCTTGATTTAGTAAACTTTGTTTTTGTTTTTCTACCAAATCATTTATTAAATTAGAAGTTGCATCTTTAATATTTGTAGTAAAATTAGGGCTTGTAAAATTACCTGTTAAATTCGCTTTTACAGGCACACTTTTTACTTCTGCAGCGTCTTTAGGTGATAATTTTGCAAGTAAACTAGTAACTTCAGATCCTAAATATTTAACAGGAACATCAAACATAATATTGTAATTTATAGATTGATCAAAACTATGATTTCCAGAAATTTCTATGCCTATATCTTTATATTTTAATGGAATTGGTTTTACGTTTACGGTTCCGTTTTCGAAGGATAAAAAAGCATTTATTCCGTCTAAATTTAATTTATCAGCATCTAAAAAAGAAACTTTATTACTCAATAAACTTAATACTTTAGAGTTGCTTGCATTTAATTTTGGGTCTAATAATTTACCAAATAAATCACCAGTTATGGTTTTTAAATTCGGAGTCATATCTTCATTTAAATTACCTGCAACTTTAATTGTAGAATTAAAATTACCCTGAATTGTATTTGCAATTGGCGCAATAGATTTTAGCATTTCTAAATTAGAGAAAGACTGAGCTACACTTAATTGATCTAGTTTTAAATCAACATCAAAAGTAGATGTATTTCCTTTTGTAGAAACTTTACCATCAAAACCAATTTTACCACCAAAAACATCCGTTTTTAAATTCTGAAGATTTACAGCTTCGTCTTTTACATAAATAGTACCAGAAACGTTTTTTAAAGTAATATCATCATAAACCACATTGTTAGCATTTGCTACAAATTTGCAATCTAAAAATGCAGGAATTTTAAGTTGTGCATTTTCATTGTTTGTAGTTTCTGTAGAAGTTGCACCAGTTAAAAAATCAGCAACTTTAAAGTTGTTAGAATTTAAACTGAAATTCCCTTTTAAAACTTCTTTATTAAAAAGAAATCCGTAGAAATTATCTAAATTTCCTTTTACAGAAATGTCAGAGTTCCCTGTTTTTGCATCAAACTCATTTAATTTTATAGTGTTGGTATTAAAACTCACTTCGGTTTTATTTATTAGAAATGCGTTTGCAACATCTTCTCCATCATATTTAAAGTTATTTACACTAATTGTACCTGTATTTTTAATGTTTTTATACAGCCCTTTTTCTACAGAATTCATATCGAAACTTGTAGAAACATCAGCATTTAAAATTCCAGCCAATTCTAAATCTGCTGGTGCAGGATAAACTTTACCTATGTTTTCTAAATTTATTTTTCCTTTTGCGCTTAAATTTATTTTTGGATTTGTAGTTAAGTTGGCAATATTTCCATTTGTTGCAAAAACATCTTCATCAATTTTAAAAGTAAGTTGATCGATGTTTACGTAAGTGTCTTTTGTAAAACCACTTTTGTTGATGACGTTAACATCAATATTTATATTTTTAACAGCTTTTGGTAAATCATCATATTTAAACATTGCATTTTTTGATGAAAAAGAAATATTAAAAGCAGGAATTTTATCTTCTGACAAAATACCTTTTACAGTACCATTTAAATCGAAATTACCTTCAGTTTTAATTGCATTTAAATTACCTGAATATTGTTTAGGTAAAAGTGCTAATAAGTTTTTAAATTCTGATGTTGGCGTTTTAAAGTTGATGTCATATAGCTGATTTTCATCAATCAATTGAATAAAACCATCAAAATTTAATGGCAATTGATTTATGTAACCTGTATTTTCTTTAAAGGTGTATTTGCTATTTTTTAAATCGATTCCTAAAACAGCATCTAAAGAAATGGCAACATCATGTAAATAATTCGTTTTTGCCATATCAAAAGAAAGAATTGCTTCTGTATTGGTATCTAAATCTAAAACATCTTCAGCAAAATTTCCATTTCCTTGATGATTGATGTTTTTTAATTGTAGCTTTAAATCAGAGCTTCTATCAATATAATTAAATTCCATATTTTCTAATTCATATTCTTGAATATCAAATGAAAAAGAATCGTTACTAGTTTTTGTAGCTGTATCTTCTGTTTTTATAGCAATATCATAATTACCAACATTTTGTTCATTAAAAATAATGTTTACTTGTCCGTTTTTGGTTGCAATACTATTTAGTTCTATAGTTTCATCTGCTTTTTTAAAGAGTTCAGTAATTTTCATACTAAAATCTAAACTTTCTGCTTTAAACAAAGTATCACCTTTAAATTCGGCTTTATTAGCAACTACAATATCATTTACATTAATACTTGCCAAAGGAAAATTTCTGAATAAACTTAAATCGGTTTCTTTAAAAGTTACAGTTGCATTTATGTTATTGTTAATGGTGTTAGAAACCATTTCTACAATTTTATCTTTAAATAAAAAAGGAACAGAAAAAAGTCCTATAATTAGCACTAATAAGGTAATTAAACTCCATTTTAATATTTTTTTTCCTAAAGGCTTTTTCTTATTCTCCATTATAAATTGTAGTTATTTAAATCAATTACAAAGTTAGTTGAATTACAAAATGATTTTTGTTTATATGATGTTAAATGTAACTCAAATAATAGTAAAAAAAATATCCAAATACTTTTAAAGTAAAGTATTTGGATATTATATAATGTGGTAAAATTTTAATTTTATTGATATTCTTCCATTCGTTTATTAAACTCTTCCATAAAAACATCCCAATCTGTAGTTGCAATACTATAAATGCTATACACAAAATAAAGTCCGTTAATACCTAAAGCAACTAAAGCAAAAGTTTTTGCAGTTGTCATTGCTTTAACTTCTGCTGCATCATATTCTTCAGGATACTCAGTAGCTTCTTTTAATTTTTTGTTAGCAATTAAAAAAGAAGGTAATGCTAATAAGATTCCTAGTCCTGCAAAACAGCAACAGATAAGGCTTACAGATGATAATACATAGATTAAGGTTGTGTTTAATTTTTTCATGTTTTATTTAAAAATTGAGTTTTATTAGATAATTAATTATCATAATTGATAAATTAAGGTAGGCTAATCTACTAATTATTTTTTTTGAATGTTTAAACTTGAGTTTAAAATTTAATAAAATGAATAAAAATAAGCCAATAAGCGTGTAAACTGCAGGATACATCTTAAAAGCATCAATAAAATTACCATTTATTAATAATAAAAAAGATCTCTGAAAACCACAGCCCAAGCATTCTAAACCAAAAAAGGTTTTACTTAAACAAGGTAACATATAATCTTCTAAATTTAGGTGCATTTTTTAACTAAGTTTATCTCATTCCTGGTATGTTTGGCATTCCGCTTTTAGCAGCAGCAGCCATTTCAGTTTCGTTAATTTTAGAAGCCTTTTCAATGGCTTTATTTAAAGTGATAATTAAAAAATCTTCTAATTCTTCAGCATCAGAAAGTAAAGAATCATCAATGGCAATAGATTTAATGTTTCTATTGGCAGTTAATGTTACTTTTATTTTACCATCCGCAGAAGTTTCATCAATTAAAACAGAATCTAACCTAACTTTGGTTTTTTCTACTTCTTCTTGCGCTTTTTTTAGTTTATCCATCATTCCTGATAAGTCTCCAAACATAATTTTTCTTTTTTTCAGTTATTTTAAAAACAAATTTACAAATTCGTGGAGAAATGTAATTACTCAAAAACTAGAAATAATAGTTTTAACTTTAATATTAAGTCTTACTTTTGCTTTCGCTTTTAAAATATGATAAAATGATGAAAAGTTCAGATGC
Organism: Polaribacter sp. Asnod6-C07; assembly: GCF_045063625.1. Classification (NCBI taxonomy): domain Bacteria; kingdom Pseudomonadati; phylum Bacteroidota; class Flavobacteriia; order Flavobacteriales; family Flavobacteriaceae; genus Polaribacter; species Polaribacter sp. Asnod6-C07. Next base: position 2,695,177 of record NZ_JBEFOF010000005.1, read on the forward strand.
AAAACAACCCATTGCAGAAAAACAACCCGCAAAATTAGAGAAACATAATGATGTAAGAATAGATAATTATTTTTGGATGCGTTTGTCTGATGAACAAAAATTATCGGAAGTAAAAGATGAACAAACTCAAAAAGTAATTGAGTATTTAGAAGCAGAAAATACCTATTATGATAAAATAACCGATTTTTCTAAAACTTTTCAAGAAGAATTATTTGAAGAGATGAAAGGCAGAATTAAAGAAGACGATTCTTCTGTGCCTTATAAAAAGAACGGTTATTATTATATAACACGTTTTGAAATTGGGAGTCAATACCCAATTTACTCAAGAAAAAAAGGAGATTTAAATGCAGAGGAGCAAGTTATTTTTAATGTAAATGAATTTGCAAAAGGTTTCGATTATTATCAATTAGGTGGTTTAAATATTTCTTCGGATAATAAATTGGCTGTTTTTGCAACAGATACAGTAAGTAGAAGACAATATTTTTTAAGAATTAAAAACCTAGAAACAGGTGAGATTTATAAAGATATTATAGACAATACTACAGGTGGTTCTGTTTGGGCAAATGATAATAAAACGTTTTTTTACACTAAGAAGAATCCTGTAACTTTAAGAAGTGAGAAGATTTTTAGACACGTTTTAGGTACACCAACATCAGAGGATGTAGAGGTTTATCATGAAAAAGACGAAACTTTTGGTACTTATGTTACCAAATCTAAATCAGAAAAATACATTATAATTGGTTCTTACAGTACACTTTCTACTGAAGCACAATATCTGGATGCAGATAATCCTACAGGAGAATTTACAATGCTACAGGAAAGAGAAAAAGATTTAGAATATAATGTAGCGCATTACAAAGATCATTTTTACTTATTAACGAATAAAGACAATGCTACCAATTTTAAATTGATGAAAACTTCGGTTGCTAAAACATCAAAAGAAAATTGGGTAGATGTAATTCCTCATAGAGAAGATACTTTATTAGAAGATTTTTCAATTTTTAAAGACTATTTGGTTCTTGAAGAACGTACCAATGGTTTAAATAAAATAAGAATAAAACGTTGGGACGAAACCGAAGATTATTATTTGCCTTTTGATGAAGAAACCTATTCTGCAAATGTGTATGGTAATCCAGAATTTGATACAGATGTAATTCGTTATTCATACAATTCGTTTACAACTCCTAGCTCTGTAATCGATTTTAATATGGATGATAAATCTAAAAATATTAAAAAAGAGCAAGAAGTTTTAGGAGGTAAGTTTAAAAAAGAAAACTACAAAAGTGAAAGAATTTGGGCAACAGCCAGAGATGGAAAAAAAGTAGCTATTTCATTAGTTTATCATAAAGATACCAAGCTAAACGAAAATACACCACTTTTACAATATGCTTATGGTTCTTATGGCTATACAATTCCTGATAGTTTTTCTACAACACGTTTAAGTTTATTAGATAGAGGTTTTGTGTATGCATTAGCACATATTAGAGGTAGCGAATATTTAGGACGAAATTGGTATGATGATGGTAAAATGTTAAACAAGAAAAATACTTTTTACGATTTTATAGATTGTTCTAAATTTTTAATCGACCAAAAATACACATCAGCCAAGCATCTATATGCAATGGGTGGCTCTGCAGGAGGATTATTAATGGGAGCAATTGTAAACATGAATCCAGAATTGTATAATGGAATTATTGCAGCTGTACCTTTTGTTGATGTAATTTCTACAATGTTAGATGATAGTATACCTTTAACAACAGGTGAGTATGATGAATGGGGAAACCCAAATGAAAAGGAATATTACGATTATATAAAATCGTATTCTCCTTATGACCAAGTAGAAGCTAAAGATTACCCAAATATGCTAATTACCACAGGTTTTCACGATTCTCAAGTACAATATTGGGAGCCAGCAAAATGGATTGCAAAATTAAGAGAGTTAAAAACCGATAATAATTTATTGATGTTACATACTAATTTGGAAGCAGGTCATGGAGGTGCATCTGGTAGGTTCGAAGCTTTAAAAGAAACCGCAAAAGATTACACTTTCTTTTTAGCTTTAGAAAATAAATTAGAAATCTAAGTAATTAAGGTTTAAAATCAATTTTATAATTCAATAAGGTTGCGTATTTTTGTGGCTTATTAAAAATTAAACATCAACTAACGAAAAGTAACAATCTAATAATTACTAAAAGATATGTTTTTCGTTTAAATTCTAAGGATGTTTTACTTTTTTAAATGTTAAAATGATTAGAAATCAAGGAATTAGCAATACTATTTTAGAATTAGTTGGAGAAACACCTATGGTAAAACTTCAAAGAATAACTAAAAAATTAAAAGGTAGTTACTATGCTAAATTAGAGGCATTTAATCCTGGATTATCCCAAAAAGACAGAATTGCGCTTCACATCGTAGAAAATGCAGAAAAAAAGGGAATACTAAAAAAAGGAGCAACTATTGTTGAGACGACTTCTGGTAATACTGGTTATAGTTTAGCAATGATTGGTTTGGTAAAAGGCTATAAATGTATTTTAGCAGTATCAGATAAATCATCTCAAGATAAAATAGATTTACTTAAAACAATGGGAGCAGAGGTACATGTTTGCCCAGCAAATGTTCCTGCAGCAGACCCAAGATCTTATTATGAAGTTGCTAAAAGTATTCATAAAAAAACACCAAACTCTGTATATATTAATCAATATTTTAATGAATTAAATATTGATGCACATTACAGAACTACAGGTCCAGAAATTTGGAAACAAACAGAAGGTAAAATAACACACTTAGTAGTAGCAAGTGGAACAGGAGGTACAATTTCTGGAACAGGTAAATATTTAAAAGAGCAAAACCCTAATATAAAGGTGTTAGGTGTAGATGCAATTGGTTCTGTTTTAAAGAAATACCATGAAACAGGTCAGTTAGATTTAAATGAAGTGTCTCCTTATAAAATTGAAGGTTTAGGTAAAAATCTAATTCCGACTGCAACGAATTTTGATGTTATCGATATTTACGAAAAAGTAAGTGACAAAGAAGCCGCTTTTGCAGCAAGAGAAATTGTAAAAAAAGAAGGTATTTTTTGTGGCTATACTTGTGGAGCAGTTTTACAAGCTGCTAGACAATATGAAAAACAAGATTATTTTAATAAAGATAGTGTTGTAGTATTAATATTCCCAGATCATGGTTCTAGATATATGAACAAAATTTACAATGATTCTTGGATGAAAGAACAAGGATTTATATAAAAACATAGATTTTCTTAACAATTTGATAAACTGCGAAAAAAGCGGTTAATTTGCACTACGTAAGAAAATCAAAAATACAGAAAATGACGAAAGATTTATTTGATAGAATTGTACAAGATAAAGGACCTTTAGGAAAATGGGCAGACCAAGCAGAAGGATATTATGTTTTTCCTAAATTAGAAGGACCAATCTCTAATAGAATGTCTTTTAATGGTAAAAAAGTTGTTACATGGAGTATTAATGATTACTTAGGTTTAGCAAATCATCCAGAAGTTTTAAAAGTTGATGGAGAAGCAGCTTTAGAACATGGAATGGCTTATCCAATGGGAGCAAGAATGATGTCTGGACATACACCTTTACATGAACAATTAGAACGTGAATGTGCTGAGTTTGTAGATAAAGAAAAAGCATATTTATTAAATTTCGGTTATCAAGGTATAATGTCTGCAATAGACGCTTTGGTTACAAAAAATGATGTTATTGTTTATGATATGGATACACATGCATGTATCATAGATGGTGTTCGTTTGCATGCTGGTAAACGTTTTGTATACAGGCACAATGACATGGAAAGTTTTGAGAAAAACATTAAACGTGCAGCAAGAGTTGCAGAAAAATCTGGAGGAGGAATTTTAGTGATTTCTGAAGGAGTTTTTGGTATGCGTGGAGAACAAGGACGTTTAAAAGAAATTATAGCATTTAAAAAAGAATATAATTTTAGACTTTTAGTAGATGATGCTCATGGTTTTGGAACTCTTGGAGATGGAGGTAGAGGAACTGGTTTTGAACAAGGAGTACAAGATGATATAGATGTTTATTTTGCGACGTTTGCAAAATCTATGGCTGGTATTGGTGCATTTTTAGCAGGTGATAAAGATGTAATACAGTTTTTACAATATAATTTACGTTCTCAAATGTTTGCTAAATCTTTACCAATGGCAATGGTTAAAGGTGCATTAAAACGTTTGGATATGATTAGAACAATGCCAGAATTAAAGGATAAATTGTGGGAAAACACAAATGCCTTACAAACTGGTTTACGAAATGCAGGTTTCGATTTAGGAACTACTCAAACTTGTATAACACCTGTATTCTTAAAAGGAGATATACCAGAAGCTATGGCTATGGTTAATGATTTAAGAGAAAATCATGGAATCTTTTGTTCTATAGTTGTGTATCCTGTAATTCCTAAAGGGTTAATTATTTTAAGATTAATACCAACAGCAACACATACTCAAGAAGATATAGACGAAACTATTATTGCATTTTCTGCAATTAGAGAAAACTTAGAAAACGGAACTTATAAAAAGATAGCTGCTTCAATGATGTAGTAGCTACTTTTTTATAGCTTCTTGAATTTGATCTAACAAATCTTGTGGATCAAAAGGTTTAAAGATAAAACCATTCATACCACATTCATCAATTTTGTCCTTCACTTCCATAAATACGGAAGCTGAAAGGGCTAGAATTGGTATTATTTTATTAAATTTTCTGATTTCTATAGTTGAGGTATAACCATCCATAACAGGCATCTGTATATCCATTAAAACAACATCGTAACTATTATTTCTTAATTTTTGAACAGCAATTAAACCATCATTAGCTACTTCTACATTTAAATTAGCTTTTTCAAGAATCTGCTTACCAACCATAACATTAATCAGGTTGTCTTCTACAAGTAAAACTTTTTTACCTTTAAAGTTGTAAGTTTTCTTTTCAGTGGTTTTTTTAAGTTCTTTTTGCGATGCAATATCTAAATCTACTTCAAAATAGAAACGACTTCCTTTACCAATAATACTATCTATTTTTACTTCTGAATCCATAGTATTAACTATGCTTTTTACAATTGGTAACCCAAGTCCTGTACCTCCATATAAACGATTTGTATTTGTAGAAGCTTGTGTAAAAGCTTCCCAAATAGTTTCTTGTTTATCTTTTGGTATTCCAATTCCTGTATCAATAATTTCTGTAAGTAGTGTAATTTTACCTTTTAGATTTTTGTCTAATTTTTTAATTCTTAAAGAAACACTCCCTTTATCTGTAAATTTTATAGCATTAGTAACTAAGTTGTTAATAACCTGATTAAAACGAACAATATCTAACCAAACTACAGGTATATTTTCATCAACTTCTAAGTTCATGGTAATTCCCTTTTTTAAACAAGAAGCTTCATGAATTTTTTTAATTTGTTTTGTTGCTGTAACTAAATTAGTAGGAATATTGTCTAACTCAATAGTTGTAGACTGCATCTTACTGAAATCTAATACATTATTTAATAAGTTTAATAATATTTTACCAGAATAATTAAGTGCTTCAATATTTTGGATTTGATCTTTTCTGGGATCGTTATCACCTAAAATATGCGAAAGACCAATAACAGCATTTAAAGGTGTTCTAATTTCATGACTCATTGTACTTAAAAAATCAGATTTTGCATTTGATGCTTCAATGGCTTCGATTTTTTTATTATCTATCCTTTTGAAATATTTGGTATTTAGAATTAAAAAATAAATTAATTGAAAAATAACTAAACTAATAGCGCTAGCAACAGAAATTGGATAAATAAATTCCTTGGCAATTGTTGGGTCTAATTTTCTAATTGCAAAAAGATTAAAATCAGTGATAAAAAGCAATGTCCAAAGTATAAGAGGTATTAATGTAAATATTAAAACCAATATGCGCTCTCTTCTAAATGAAAAAATGATAAATGGTAAGCCAATATTAAACATGTAAATAAACTCTATACTACCATATTTACCTACATGAGATGCAATAATTCCTATACCAAAATTACTAGCTATTAAGTAAATGATTCTAGCATATTTAAATAACCCTTTTTTAGAATAATAAGCTACTACTAAATAAAGTATTATATTAAAAATATTATAATTTCTTAACCATGAAAAGTCGAAAGCGTTTGCAATAAAAACAGTAAGCAAGGAAAGACCAGCATGTATTAATGCTAGTGTAAATAATAGATTTATTCTTCTTTGAGAATATGTTTTTTGCATATTAAAATTAACTATTTATTTTGTCTTCTATTTGATTTAAAAGGTCTTGAGGTTCAAAAGGTTTAAAAATAAAACCGTTCATTCCGCTTTCATTTATTTTGTCTTTAACTTCCATAAATACAGAAGCAGATAGGGCTAAAATAGGTATATCACTATTAAATTTTCTAATTTCTATAGATGCTGTATAACCATCCATAATTGGCATTTGAATGTCCATTAGAATAGTATCATAATGGTTTTCTTTTACTTTATTAACTGCAGTTAAACCATCATTAGCAACATCTACTTTTAGTTTCGCTTTTTCTAATATTTGTTTGGCAACCATAACATTAATTAAGTTGTCTTCAACTAATAAAATTCTTTTACCATCAAAATTATGTTCTTTTTTTTCTGTAGTTTTTAAAAATTCTTTTTCTGATGCAATTTTTAAATCCAAATTAAAATAAAAGCGGCTTCCTTTGCCTATTAAACTATCAATCTTAACATCAGAATTCATTGATTGTATAATGCTTTTTACAATAGGCAAACCTAAACCAGTACCTCCATATAAACGATTTGTAGAGCTTGATGCTTGGGTAAAAGCTTCCCAAATTGTATCTTGTTTATCTTTTGGTATTCCTATACCTGTGTCTATAACTTCTGTTAGTAATGTTAAATTATCTTCTGTCTCTTGCTGTTTTTTTATCCTTAAAGTAACACTACCTTTATCTGTAAATTTTATAGCATTAGTTACTAAGTTGTTTATTACTTGGTTAAAACGAACAATATCTAACCAAACATTGGGTATGTTATCATCAACCTCTAAATTCATAGTAATTCCTTTTTTTAGACAAGAGGTTTCATGAATTTTTTTTATTTGTTTTGTTGCAGAAGAAAGATTGGTAGGAATGTTATCTAGTTGAATTTTTGTGGATTGCATTTTACTGAAATCTAAAACATTATTTAGAAGGTTTAATAAAATTTTACCAGAATAATTAAGTGCTTCTATGTTTTGTACTTGATCTTTTCTAGGGTTATTATCACCTAAAATATGAGAAAGACCAATTACCGCATTTAGAGGTGTTCTAATTTCATGACTCATTGTACTTAAAAAGTTAGACTTGGCATTAGAAGCTTCAATAGCATCTTCTCTATAATTATGAATAGAAGAAAAGTTTTTAAAATTTAAATGAGAGTAATAGAATAATTGAAAAGTTACCAAAAATAAAGTCATTATTATTGATACTGGATAAATAAATTTTGTTGCTTTTTCTATATCAATTTTAGAGTTTACAATTATATTAAAATCTGTAATGTAAAGAGAGGCCCAAAGAATTATAGCTAATAATGAGAAAAGAAATATGAAAATTTTTTCTCTGTTAAAAGAAAAGATCATAAAAGGTAAACACATAGAATACATAAACATAAATTCCATACCACCTTCTTGACCAACGTAAGAAGAAGAGGTAACAATACCAATATTAATAATAATAAGGTAAATTATTCTAGATTCTATTAAGTTTCCTTTTTTAGAGAAGTATGCACATAATAAATAAAAGGAAATGCAAATTAAATGTAGAGATACTAAATTGTCTAATTTAAGACTTATTGCAATAAAAATATACACTAAGCTAATTACAGAAGTAATTAAGGATAATGTAAATATCATTTGAGTACGCCTTAGGGAGAAATCGGCCATTGTTTATTTTCTAAAGTCTAAATATACAAAAAACTTAAGATAAATTAATGAATTGTGGTAACTTCTTGAATTTGATTAAGTAAATCATCTGGATCAAAAGGTTTGTAGATAAAACCATTCATTCCACACTCTTTAATTTTATCTTTTGCTTTCATAAAAACAGATGCAGAAAGTGCTAAAATTGGTGTTTTACTATTAAATTTTCTAATTTCTTTAGAGGCAGTGTAACCATCCATAATTGGCATTTGAATATCCATCAGAATGATATCAAAATGTGTTTCTTTAGCTAAATTTACTGCTGTTAATCCATCTCTTGCAATTTGAACTTGTAAATTTACTTTTTCTAATATTTGTTTACCAACTAACACATTAAAATCATTGTCTTCAACTAGCAAAGCTTTTTTTCCTTTAAAATTATAAGCTTTTTTCTTATTCGTTTTTTCTAATTCTTTATCTGATGCTTTTTTTAGAGTAATTTCAAAATAAAATCGACTCCCTTTATTTAAATTACTATCAATTTTTACTTTAGCTCCCATAGCTTTTACTATACTCTTTACAATGGGTAAACCCAGTCCTGTACCACCATATAAACGATTTGTTTGGCTAGAAGCTTGCGTAAATGCTTCCCAAATTGTTTCTTGTTTATCTTTAGGTATTCCTATACCTGTGTCTATTATTTCTGTTAATAAATTTATCGTTTTTTTTGTTTGGTTAATGTTTTTAATTTTAAGAGTTATGCTTCCTTTTTCTGTAAATTTAATGGCATTAGCTACTAAATTATTTATTACTTGATTAAAACGTACTATATCTAACCAGACAATGGGTATTTCTTTATCAATTTCTAAATTCATAGTTAAGCCTTTTTTAAAGCAAGAGGCTTCATGAACTTTTTTTATTTGTTTTATAGCTTCATATAGATTAACAGGGATATTGTCTAATTCGATGTTTGTAGATTCCATTTTGCTAAAATCTAATACATTGTTAAGTAAATTGAGTAGAATTTTACCAGAATAATTAAGTGCTTCTATATTTTGAACCTGATCTTTTCTGGGATTATTATCACCTAATATATGAGATAAGCCAATTACTGCGTTTAATGGAGTTCTAATTTCATGACTCATTGTGCTTAAAAATTGAGATTTAGCATTAGAAGCATCAATAGCTTTTTGTTTTTTAGAATGCGCTTGTTTGTTTATTCTTGCATTTCCATAAGAATAAAATATTAGCTGAAAAACAACTAAAAGTAGGCCTATTGTTATTGAAAAATAATACACAATATTTCTAACTTTTAGAGCATTTTTTAACTTTACATCAACAAAAAGATTAAAATCTGTTAGGAAAAGAAGTAACCAAAATAAAATTGGAACTAAAGAAAATATAAAGATTTTAATTTTATCTCTGTTGTGAGAAAATATAATAAAAGGAACACCAACAGCAAACATTAAAAAGAACTCTACACTTGCTCCTTTACCTAAATAAGACGAAACATAAGAAATTGATATGTTAAAAAGTAAAATAAAAAGAATTCGTGCAAATCCTGGAAATCCTTTTTTAGAAAGAAGAGCTGCTGTAACAAATAATAAAGAGACTGTAATTAGAAAATAACTTAAATCATAAATATTAAAGAAAAATACCATAACTGCCCATAGAAAAGATAAAGCAGCACAAACTAAAGAAAGAGTAAAAATTATTTTTATTCTTTTAGTTGAAAATTTTAATTTAACTGTTTCAGACATCTTAATTACTTAAAAATTCTTCTAATTGGTTTAATAACTCTTCAGGAGTAAATGGTTTAAATATAAAACCATTCATCCCAGAATCTTCTATTTTATCTTTTATTTCACTAAAAACATTTGCAGAAAGAGCTATAATTGGTGTACTTTTATTAAATTCTCTTATTTCTTTTGTTGCTGTATATCCATCCATTACAGGCATTTGAATATCCATTAAAATAATATCAAATTCTTCTTGTTTTAATTTATTTACAGCTACCAATCCATTATTTGCAACTTCTACTTTTAATTTAGAACGCTCCAATATTTGCTTGCCAACCATAATATTAATTAAGTTATCATCAACTAATAAAACTTTTTTATTTTCAAAAAAGCGAATATTATTTTTGGTAATGTCATTAGTTTTAATTTTTTCTGAAACTTTTAATTTCAAATCAAAAATAAATCTACTTCCTTTTTTTTCTGAACTAATGATTTCTACTTTAGAGCCCATAACTTCAACTATACTTTTTACAATAGGTAGCCCTAAACCTGTACCCCCATATATTCGATTTGTTGTATTTGATGCTTGAGCAAAAGCTTCCCAAATTGTTTCTTGCTTGTTTTTCGGAATTCCAATACCAGTGTCTTTAACTTCTATATTAAGGGTAATATTATTTTTATTTTGATAAACCTTTTTTATGATTAATGTTACACTACCTTCATCAGTAAACTTTATGGCATTAGATATTAAATTATTTATTACCTGATTAAAACGAACAATATCTAAACAAACATCTGGTATATTATCATCAATTTCTAAATTCAATAAAATACCTTTTTTAGTGCAAACAGGTTTATGAATTTTTATAATCTGTTTAAGGTCATTATAAAGATTAGTATGTATTGTATCTAGCTCTATAGTTGTAGATTGCATTTTACTAAAGTCCAAAACATTGTTAAGTAAATTAAGTAAGGTTTTACCAGAGAAATTTAAAGCTTCAATATTTTGAATTTGATTTTTTTTAGGATTATTGTTTCCAAGAATATGAGAAAGACCAATAATCGCATTTAAAGGAGTTCTAATTTCATGACTCATGGTGCTTAGAAATTTTGATTTTGATTGAGATGCTTCTAAAGCTTCTTGTTTTTTATTATCTATTCTGCTATAATATCTTGCTCCTAAAATAGAAAAGTAAATTAACTGTAAAATAATCATTAGAAAAGTACCAATTACAGAAATAGGGTATATAAAACTGTTAACAATATCAATATCTAATTGAGTATTTGAAATTAGTTTAAAATCTGTAATAGCAAGAAGTATCCATAATATTCCAGATAAAGAAGAAAATAAATATACATATATTTTTTCTGTTCTAAAAGAAAACATAGAAAAGGGCATTGCTATAGCATATAGAAACATATATTCTATACTAGCTGCTCTACCCATATAAGAAGCAGTAATTGTTATTCCTAAATTAAGTAGTATTAGGATTAGTATTCTTGCAAAAAATAATTTACCATTTCTAGAAAGATAAGCACAGTAAACATATAAAAAAATAGTAAAAAAACTATAATAAGCTAAATTGTTGAGGTCAAAAAAAAGCGCAATAAGCGTAGTAAATAATGTCATGCAAGCTGTGCCAATGCTTACATAGAATGAAAGTAGTTTAAGTCTATTAGAAGTTTTTTTAATATTACCTTCTGGCATAATTTTTATAAAATTATAAAAAGTACCCCAGTAAATATTAGAATCTGGGGGGAGATTTTTATATTAGGTATGTAATTTAATAAAAATAATGATATAAAAAAAATAAGCTTTCGATTATCGAAAGCTTATTTTTTTATATGTAATGAATTGTTATTTAACATCCATTAATTCAACATCAAAAATTAGGGTTGCATCTGGTGGAATAACTCCTCCAGCTCCTGCAGATCCATATGCTAAATTAGAAGGAATTACAAAACGAGCTTTGTCCCCAACTTGTAATAATTGAATACCTTCATCCCAACCAGAAATTACTTGTCCAACACCTACATTAAAATCTATAGGTTGTTTTCTCTTATAAGAAGAATCGAAAACAGTACCATCTAACAATTGTCCTTTATAGTGTACAGAAACACCAGCTCCTTTCGTTGCTTTTTTTCCTTCACCTTTTTGTAAAATTTGATAACGTAAACCACTTGCAGTTTCATCATAACCTGCAGCAACTTTATCTAACATTTCTTTTTGAGCAGCTTTCGCATCAGCTTCGCGTTTTTCTCTAGCACCTTCAAAAGTTCTGAATGCTTCTACAGCGTTAAAATTTTCTGCTTCATCACCTACTTTTATAATTTCTACAGACATTTCATCACCTTGTGCAACAGCATCTACAATTTCTTGTCCTTCAATTACAGAACCAAAAACAGTGTGTTTACCATCTAACCATGGAGTAGGAACGTGGGTAATGTAAAATTGACTACCATTTGTAGCTGGCCCAGAGTTAGCCATTGCTAATTTTCCAGGAGCATCGTGTTTTAAATCTGGATGAAATTCATCATCAAATTTATAACCTGGGTTTCCTGTTCCTGTTCCTTGTGGGCAACCACCTTGAATCATAAAATCTGGAATTACTCTGTGGAATTTTAATCCATCATAATAAGGAGTTCCTTGAGCTTTTGAAGAATTTTCTAAATTACCTTCTGCCAAAGCAATAAAGTTACCAACAGTTCCAGGCGTTTTTTCGTGTTCTAATTGTACTAAAATATCACCTTTAGGTGTTTTAAATTTTGCGTAAATTCCGTTGTTCATTATTTAAAATTTTAATCGTTTTTATTGATGTTTTGCCGAAATTAAATCAGCATAAAATTATTTTTTAGCATTTAAAATTGATAAACTATAAGTTAAACCAATGTTTAAATTTGTTGAGTTTACATTTCCGTATGCAGATATATATTGCCCTCCAGAAACTTGAAAAGATAAATCACTATTGTAATGATAATTAATACCTGCTGTTGGTCTTATTAAAATTCCTTCTCCTGTATCAACTCCAGCACCACCTGCAACTCCAACTGAAGTTTCTGCAAATACAGAAAATTTATTATTTAAAAATTTATTACTGCGAATTCCCAATCCAAAAATTCCATGTGCATAACCACCAGACTCACCTTCATAAGCAAATGAAGCTTCACCAGAAATATAAAATCTTTTATTAATATCGTACATTACTTTTAGGGCAATTAGTTGTAAATCTAATGGTTCTCCAAAAGTTTTAGCGACTTTAAAATAAGATTGATTTTGCACACCTATATGAACACCTTTTGTTTTAATTATTGATGTTTTTTTATTGGTAAAAGGATCAGTAGTTCCCCCACTTAAACCATAATATTTTAAACTAAAACCAGCTGTATAAGCTTCGAAAGTTCCTCCAACAGCTCTATGATATCCTCCATGAGCACTTATTCCAAAATTTTTGGTTAGTTTAATATCAAAACCAGTACTTGGATAAACTGTTAATCCATTTTCTGGGTAAATTCTACCACCTGCAGCACCAACTCCCATTTTGGCAAAAAAGTTAATGTATTTTGTTTCAATAAAGTTTTTACCAATACCAAAAAATACATCCATAAAACCAGCTTCTAAACCACTATACATAGCGTCTACATGTGCATAAATAAAAGTGTCTTGTGTTAAATATCTTTGATATTCGAAACCTAAAAGGCTTAATGTTTGTGTTAAAGGTGTTGCATTGTTAAAAACTGCAATACCATCATTTCTTGAAGAACCTATTGGAAAAAAATAATCAAAAGTAACTTGTTGAACATTTTTTACGGCAGGTTTTTTCCAGAATTCATCTTTATTATCATTATTAACAATAAAGGATTTTTGAGCATTTGCATAAGAACTGGTTCTTAAAGTAGTTGGTATTTCTACAAAAAACGAAACATTATCTCCACCTTGTATTCCTGTAAAAAAATCTACTTTACCATATTGAGCTCCAAAAGAAAAGCCTTTTGCATTGTATTTTAAACCTGCATTTGTGTATAATAATCCACCACCATTTACCAGACTTCTAAATCCTCCACCACCACCAAAATGAACATTGGCATCAAAAGATAAGTTTTTATAAATAGGAAAATTTACACCCAAATTTACACCTAATGTAAATAAACCTCCTTGATCTCCATAAGCTGCTCCATGAAAACCAGCTCCTGTATACAGCCAATCGTTTAATGGTATATTGTAGTTTAATCCCCAAAAGCCCATATTAGGATCTAAAGTATATGTACTACCATCACCATAAGTATAAACTAAGTCTGGTTGATCTATTAAAATATAATTTAAACGAATTGAATTGTGAAGTTCTTTTCCTTTAATATCATTCAAATTATATTCTTGAGCTATGTTATTTAAACTTAAAAAAACAATACATACAAAAAAGAATTTCTTCATGCCTTTAATTTTTAAATTCACTTGTAAAATGTAATTTAACTGATGGGTATTTACTTTGTGTCATTTGAATAGTAAAAGCAGAATCTGCCAAAAATACTAGCTGCCCTTGTTTGTCTTTTGCTAAATAACGTTGTTTTACTCTTTTAAATTCTTTGAATTCTTCACTTTTTATGTCTTCTGGTTCTACCCAACAAGCTTTATGAACACTTAAGTTTTCGTAATTACATTTTGCACCATATTCGTGCTCTAATCTATATTGAATAACTTCAAATTGTAAAGCACCAACAGTACCAATTACTCTTCGTCCATTCATTTCTAAGATAAATAATTGTGCAACACCTTCATCCATTAATTGATCTAAACCTTTGTAAAGCTGTTTAGATTTCATTGGGTCTGCATTGTTTACATATCTAAAATGTTCTGGAGAAAAACTTGGAATTCCTCTAAAATTTAAATCTTCACCTTCAGTAAGAGTGTCACCTATTTTAAAATTTCCAGTATCGTGAATACCAACAATATCACCAGGAAAAGATTCGTCTACAATTTCTTTTTTCTCTGCAAAAAATGCATTCGGGCTAGAGAATTTTACTTTTTTACCATTTCTAACGTGTAAATAAGGTGAGTTTCTTTTAAAAGTACCAGAAACCACTTTTATAAAAGCCAATCTATCTCTGTGTTTAGGATCCATATTTGCATGGATTTTAAACACAAAACCTGTCATTTTTTTCTCTTTAGAATCTACTAAACGTTCTTCTGCTTTTTTAGGCTGTGGAGAAGGTGCAATTTCTATAAATGCATCTAATAATTCTTTAACTCCAAAATTATTTAAAGCCGAACCAAAAAATACAGGTTGTAATTCTCCTTTTAAATATTCTTCTTGATTAAAAGGTGGGTAAACTTCATCAATCAATTCAATTTCTTCTCGTAAAGTTTCTGCAGCAATTTCTCCGACAACTTTGTCTAATTCAGGGTTAGATAAATCATCAAACTCAACACCTTCTGAAATGGTTTGTTTTTTATCACCAGAAAAAAGATTTAATTTCTTTTCCCAAATGTTATAAATCCCTTTAAAATCGTATCCCATTCCAATAGGGAAACTCATAGGTGTAACTCGTAAACCTAATTTTTGCTCAACTTCATCTAACAAATCGAAAGCATCTTTACCTTCTCTATCTAATTTATTGATAAAAACCAGCATTGGTATGCTACGCATTCTACAAACTTCAACTAATTTTTCTGTTTGTGGTTCAACACCTTTTGCAACATCAATAACCACAATAACACTATCTACAGCAGTTAAAGTTCTAAAGGTGTCTTCAGCAAAATCTTTGTGACCAGGAGTATCTAAAATATTTATTTTCTTATTTTGATAAATAAATGCCAAAACAGAAGTAGCAACAGAGATACCTCTTTGTCGCTCAATTTCCATAAAATCGGAAGTGGCTCCTTTTTTAATTTTATTATTTTTTACTGCACCAGCTTCTTGTATGGCACCACCAAATAATAATAATTTTTCTGTTAATGTAGTCTTACCAGCATCTGGATGCGAAATGATACCAAATGTTCTTCTACGTGCTATTTCTTCTAAAAAACTCATCTACAAAATTTGAGGTGCAAAGATAGGTTTTAAAAAAAAAGTGAGCAAAATAGAAGGTTGCCTATTTTACTCATTTTTAATTGATAAATGTACTATATAAAAACTTTTTTTATCTAGTCAATTCGGTTTTACAATGAAATGTGATTATCTCTCCAATCATTGCTTTGTTATATTTAATCCCAAAATCTTCTCTATTTATTTTTCCTTCAATCTTTAATCCAGCTCTAGCATCACTTCCAAAAGGGTCTTTTATAGTTCCATTATGAGTTATGTTTAACGTAATTTCTTTCGTAATACCTCGTAAAGTTAAATTTCCTTTTACTATATATTCTTTAACAGATGTTTTTTGAACAGAAGTACTTTTAAAAGTCATTTTAGGATGCATTTTAGTGTTGAAAAAATCTGCTTGTTGTAAATGATTATCTCTTTTTTCATCATTGGTATCTACACTTTTTAAGTTGATTGTAAAAAGAATATTTACATCTGAAAAATCATCATTTTTAGAAGAAGAGATTTCTCCTTCAAACTCACTAAATTTCCCCTCTACTTCTGATATTACCATATGACCTATTTCAAAACGAATAGATGTATGTGTTTTGTCTATTTTCCACTTATTTTGAGCACCTATTGATAAAATTGAGAATAACGTTAATGCTAAAAATATTTTTTTCATGATATTATAATTTATTAGATGTAAAATTAGATAATTGATGTTCTTTTTTAAGTTTGTAAATGTTAAGATAATTATAATTGGCTAAAATCTTATTCTAAAATTTCGATAGTCATTTGAATATCGTTTATAGGCCACTCATCAACACCTACTTTTACTTTAGATATTTTATCCATGGTATCAAAGCCAGAAATAACTTCACCAAAAACAGTATGTTCATTGTCTAAATGATGAGCGCCATTTCTTTTATGCACCATGTAAAACTCAAATGGGCTAGAAAGTTTATTCGGATTGTTTTCCCATTGTCTAGCTGCAGCTAAAGCACCGTATTTATGTTTTCTGTTTTTTCTAAATTCGGGTTTCATTAAATAATTACCATATTTTCTACGCTGTTTTTGTGTGTACATATTATCTGAATTACCACCTTGAATTACAAAGTTTTTTGCAACTCGATAAATAACAGTTGTATTAAAATATTTAATTTTTGTTAGGAAAATAAAATTGGCTCTATGTACAGGTACATCTTCATAAAGTTTAAGTTTTATATTACCAAATTTTGTTTTAATGATAACTCTTGTTTCAGGGTTTTGTTTACCATATTCTAATAAAAAAGCTTCTGTGTTGCTGCTATTTAAACTATCCCAAGGTTTAATAATTTTTTCTTCTTCTTTTTGCTTAATTGTTTTATCAATTTTGTTTTTTTTAACTTTTGATTCTTTTTTTGAATTACATTGATAAAAAGAAATTAGGCTAATCAGAAACAATATTCGAAATAAAAATTTCACTATAAAATTGGTTTTAATTTATCAAATATAAATCATCGAAATAAAAGAATAGAAAATTCTAATGGTTTTATTAAAATTTTAGCTTCTTATACTATTTTGATATATTATCTTTGTAAATATGGAAGAATTGGTAGTTTTAGTTGATGAGAATGATAAACAATTAGGTTTAATGCCTAAAATGGAAGCTCATGAAAAGGCGATTTTACATAGGGCTTTTTCTGTATTTATTTTTAATGATAAAGGTGAGTTAATGTTACAACAGAGAGCAGCACATAAATATCATTCGCCATTATTATGGACAAATACTTGTTGTTCTCATCAAAGAGATGGAGAAAGTAATGTAGAAGCTGGTAGAAGAAGATTGCAAGAAGAAATGGGGTTTACAGCCGATTTAAAAGAGATTTTTTCTTTTGTTTATAAAGCACCTTTTGATAATGGCTTAACAGAACACGAACTAGATCATGTAATGATTGGTAGTTATAATGACAAGCCAGAAATTAATAAAGATGAAGTGGAGGATTATAAATGGATGCAATTAGATGATGTTAAGGCTGACATTAAAAAGAATCCTGATGTTTATACAGAATGGTTTAAAATAATTTTTAAAGAATCTTATCAAAAATTAACAAATGCCTAAAGTTACTGTTCATAGAAAAGCTCATTTTAATGCAGCTCATAGATTATATTGTAAAGATTGGTCTGACGAAAAAAACTTTGAGATTTTTAGCAAATGTAGTAACCCAAACTTTCATGGGCATAATTACGAATTAATTGTTTCTTTAACAGGTGAAATAGATCCAATAACTGGTTATGTTTACGATTTAGGTGTTTTAAAAGATTTAATAAAATCTGAAATTGAAGATGCTTTTGATCATAAAAATTTAAATATAGAAGTTGTTGAGTTTAAGAATTTAAACCCAACAGCAGAAAATATTTGCGTTGTAACTTATAATAAATTAAGAAAACATCTACCTGAAAATTTAGATTTAAAAATAACTCTTTATGAAACTCCAAGAAATTTTGTGAGTTATTCTGGAGATTAATTTAAGGTTAATTAGAGGCTAAAATATTTTCATTTTTATCAAATTTATCAAAACTTCCATTTATACTATTATAATATTTAATAGATTTAGCTAGCTTATTGTAGTTGTAATAAGTAAAGTTTGTAAAATTAATTTTACTTAATAGACCTTTATTATTTTTTTGCATACTATCTATAAAAATTCTTTCACCTTGTTTAATTGAGTTGAATTTTAACCAACCACCCATAAACATGGTTTCTGATGAATAAATAATAGAAATTTTAGGCATATTTTTTACATCACTTAAATATTCTAACCTTTTACTTGCAGAATTAAATCCGTTTTTTGGGTCTGTAACATAAACATGCACAAGTAATCTATCTACATATCTAGAAATTTTTTCAATTTCGTGTTTGTAATATTTACCAACATAAGCTTCCACAGTAACTTTATGACTATTTTCTTTAGCCAATTCTTTCATCTTAGCTAAAGATTTTAAAAAGAAGTTAAAAGTGGTTTTTCTATTACAAGCTTCTCCGTTTTTTTTGAGATAGTTTTCACAATAATAACCGCCATTTTTATTGGCATCTTTTTTCCAATATTCATATTCTAAGTTGTAAGTGTCAAATCGTTCTATTGGGTTAATCCTAGACATGTTGTATGCATGAATAGCATCAACAAAAAACTCAGCACTTTCTCCAGAGCCACCAACACCTTCTAAACCATAATTAATTTTTGCTTTAAAAATAAATCTGGCTAAAATGCTGTTTTTTCTTTCATCAGCAAGTGGGTATACTTTGTTGATTTTGTGCAAATCATAAAGAATAATTTTGTCGAAACCATTTTGAACAGTGAACTCTAATAAGTCGTTTTCTTTTTGCTCATTTCCAAGAATATGGAAAAACTGATCTACATATAAGATTCTGTGAGATCCGTAACTATTGAATATAACAAATAACGTAATTACTAGAAATTTAGGGAATTTCCATTTCATACTTAAAGGGGATTTAAGGGATTTTATAAAGTACAATAGTACAACTTTTTTTTAAAAGACAAAGATTGTTACTATAATTCTTATAAAAAAGTTGGTTTTAAAAAGTAGTTTTAAAAAATTGATATAGAAATAGTTGAAGAGAATATATTGATAAATTAATTTCTAGTATAAGAATAATAACTGATAGATTTCTCTAAAAATGAATAGGTATGATAGCTAAAACCATCTAAATTTATGTTTTTAGATTGGTCTGTATTGTTTACATCCATTAAATTAAAAAAGTCCTTTTCACTACTTTCTAAACTATTAGATTTAAACCAAAATCCCATATGATTCATACGTGTAGAATATAAAATTGAGGTTTTAACTTTACTATTAATTTTAGACAAGTGAGCTAAGCTTTTTTTAGCTGAAACAAAAGAATTTCTTGGGTTTTTACCTGAGGTTTGTATAATTAATCGATCGCAATATTTTACAATATTACTCAGTTCCTTTTGAGAATAATAGTTTAAATAAGCTTCAATTTTAATGTTATGTATGTTGTTTTTAGAGAGGTTTTTTAGTTCTTTTAAATTATCAATAAAAAAATTATAAGAGCCAGTTCTGTTACAAGGTATGGAGTTGTCGTTCAAATAATTTACACAATAATAACCATTTTCGCCAGAAGCATTTTTAGACCAATATTCATACTCAAGATTATAAATGTCAAACTTTTCTTCAGCTTTATTTCTAGAATTGTTATAGGGGTCTATTGTGTTCGTAAAAAATGAAGCACATTCACCAGAAGCACCAATGCTATTTATACTAAACTCAGTTTTTGCTTTGACTATAAATTCTGCTAGAATATTATTTTTTCTTGGGTCAGAAAGTGTCCATTTTTTATCAACTTTATTTAATTGATATAAAATAAGTGTTTTAAAATTATTCTTTTTTGCAAATAATAATAATCTGTTTTCTTTGCCTGGACTACCAATAATATTTACAAAATCATCAACATATAAAGTTCTTTGTTTACTAAAAATACTAGAGCTAATTAGTAAACAAAAAATGAAAACAGTTATTTTTTTCAATTTAGAATTTAGTTAAAAATTATAATATAAAATTAAGTAAACTTTGTAAAGTATCAATCATACTTTTTATTTTTTTTATAAAAAACGGATGCCTTATATTGTAATTAACAGAATTTAAGTTGTTAAAATAACAGGAAATTTATCCATAAATAATCTTATTAATAAAAAAAATGATATTTTAAAGTTTATTATTTCTGGTTATTTCAGATTAATTCTTTTAGTCTTAAATTTGTACGGATAAATACAAGGTTAATAAAACTTGTAAACATAATTTTATGAAAGTAATTGCAATGATTCCTGCACGTTACAGTGCATCTCGTTTTCCAGGTAAATTAATGAAAGATTTAGCAGGTAAACCAGTAATTTTAAGAACGTATGAAGCTGCATTAAATACTAATTTATTTGATGAGGTTTATGTTGTTACAGATTCTGATGTTATTTTTAAAACGATAGAAAATGCAGAAGGAAAAGTAATAATGAGTAAAAAAGAACATGAATGTGGTTCTGATAGAATTGCTGAAGCTGTTGCAGATATTGATGTAGATATTGTAATAAATGTACAAGGAGATGAACCGTTTATTGATGCTGTTTCTTTAACAAAATTAATTCAAGTTTTTAAAGATGATGTAAACAAAAAGGTAGATTTAGCATCGTTAAAAGTTGAAATTAAAGATAAATTAGAGGTTGAAAACCCTAATAATGTTAAGGTGATTACTGACGTTAATAATATGGCAATTTACTTTTCTAGAAGTGTAATTCCTTATCATAGAGATACTACTATTAATGTGAAATATTACAAACATAAAGGGGTTTATGCGTTTAGAAAACAAGCTTTAATTGATTTTTATAATACACCAATTACACCTTTAGAAGCTGCAGAAAAAATTGAAGCAATTCGTTATCAAGAAATTGGTAAAAAAATAAAAAT
The DNA here is from genome assembly GCF_045063625.1 of Polaribacter sp. Asnod6-C07. Classification (NCBI taxonomy): domain Bacteria; kingdom Pseudomonadati; phylum Bacteroidota; class Flavobacteriia; order Flavobacteriales; family Flavobacteriaceae; genus Polaribacter; species Polaribacter sp. Asnod6-C07. Next base: position 2,716,318 of record NZ_JBEFOF010000005.1, read on the forward strand.
GGTAGAAACTTCTATTGAATCTGTTGGAATTGATACACCTGAAGATTTAGAAAAAGCAATTAAAATTTTGGATAACAATGAGTAAAAATATTAAAGTAATTGCCTTTGATGCAGATGACACTTTATGGGTTAATGAAACTTATTTTAGAGATGCAGAACATCAATTTGCAAAACTATTATCGAAATATGAAACCGAGAATAAAATAGATCAAGAACTCTTTAAAAAAGAAATAGATAACCTTTATTTATATGGTTATGGAATTAAAGGTTTTGTACTCTCTATGGTAGAATCTGCTTTAGAATTGTCTAATTATCAAGTTTCTCAAAAAACAATTGAAAGCATTTTAAACATTGGTAAAGAAATGCTAGAAAAACCAATTGAACTATTAGATGGGGTAGAAGAGGTACTAAAAAGTTTACAAGGTAAATACAAATTAATTGTTGCTACTAAAGGAGATTTATTAGACCAAGAACGTAAGTTAGAAAAATCGAATTTACTTAAATATTTTCATCATATAGAAGTAATGAGCGATAAGAAAGAAAAAGACTATATAAAATTAATTAAACACTTAGACATTAAACCTTCAGAATTATTAATGATAGGTAATTCTTTAAAATCGGATGTTTTACCACTAATTAGCATTGGTGCATCTGCAGTTCATATTCCATTTCACACAACTTGGGTTCATGAAGAAGTAAATGATAATGAAAAATCTGATGTTACTTATAAAACCTTATCAAGCATTAAAGAAATAGTGAACTTTTTATGAAGTATTTAGATATTGAAAATTGGAATAGGAAATTACATTTTAATCATTTTAAAAGTTTACAAAACCCTTTTTATGGTGTAACTGTTAATGTTGATGTAACTCTGGCTTATCAAAAATCAAAAGAAGAAAAAATCTCTTTTTTTGTATATTATTTACATGCTTGTTTAAAAGCATTAAATACTATAGATAATTTTAAATATAGAATTAAAGATGATAAAGTTGCAATTATAGATGTAATTCATGCTTCTGCAACAATTGCCAGAAAAGATCATACTTTTGGGTTTTCTTTTATTCATTTTGCTGATGAAATTGCTGTTTTTAATCAGAATTTTTTAAAAGAAAAAGAACGGATTTTAAATTCAGAAGATTTGTTTCCACTAATAAATTCTGATGAATGTATTTATTGTTCTGCATTACCATGGTTTTCTTTTACTAGCCAAATAGAGCCAAATGCAGGTTTAAAAGACGATAGTATACCTAGGTTAGCTTTTGGAAAAACTTTTAAAGTTGGCAATACACTAAAAATGCCAGTTGCTATTACAGTAAACCATGCTTTGGTAGATGGTTATCATCTTGGTTTATTTTTTAAAGAATATCAAAGCCAATTAGATAAAAACAACTAAATTTGCACTTTTAAAACAATAAGTAATGGCAAGTATAAAAAACTTAAAAAAAGATATCAATTACGTATTAGGTGACGTTATAGAATACACTTTAGATGTGTCTATTTTAAAAAACGAATCTAAAAAAGGTGATGAAATTATTGATGAAGCAATTGAGACTTTTGATAATTTAATTGCAAAAGTAAATGCTAAAGGTGTAGAAAACAAAAAAGCACATTATAAAGCAATTAATCAAGAATTAGAAACAGAAGCTAAAAACTTAGTAGAAAAAGTAAATAGCTTATAGTTTTTTAACAAATTCTAAACAAAAAATTAAGACCAACATCTAAAAAAGATGTTGGTTTTTTTTGTAAATTTGGTTAGTATACTAAAACGTTTTAGTTTACGTTATTAAAACATATAAATCTTTAGAAAAATATGGCAAGAGCAATGTTTGAGTACACGAAAACTGTACTAAAAAAAGTAAGTTTTAATTCAGATTTGTTTTGTAAAGAGTTAGAAAAAGCACTTGGTAGATTGTTACCTTATGAAGTAGATGAGTTAACAATATGGTTAAAGCAATTTACAGCAAACAAACCAGAATTATACTCCTGTTTAAACTTAATAAATTAAAAAAAAATGGAAGCTTAGAAGCTTCCATTTTTTTTAATCTTTTTTGTCATGATCTCTATGCTTGTATTTTCGCATTAATTTTCTGCCAAATTCCATTTCTGCAATTTGTAGTTTTAATATTTTTGAATAAGAAATAATACCTTCAATTTGTTTCGTGAATTTTTCTTGAGATAAGTAAAGTTTTTTGTCTGTAAGTAATTTTAAAGAAACAAGTTTTTTAGCTTCATCTTCGTTTAAACTGGCTAAATCTTCAAATTCTTTTTCCGCTTTTTTAACATTAGCTTTATAATTGTTTCTTATTGCATATTGGTCAGTTATATATGTATTATAAATTGGCCAAAACTTTTCTGCTTCAGAAGTCGTTAAATTCATCTGCTCTGTTAAATAAGCAACTTTTAATGCTTTAATCTTTTTTCTACCTTCTTTACTCATTTGAGCGTTTATGGATAGAGAGAAGCTTAAGGCAATACAGATAAAGGTTATTAATTTTTTCATTATCTAATTTTTTAATTTAATTCGTTTAATAAAGAAGTGTTATCTATAGAATTAATATAGTCTTCTATAGTTTCATCTTCAATTAGTGCAAAAGAAAACTCATTAATTTCTAATATATCTTCTGGTAAAATTTCTACAATATCATCAGTATCTATTGTGCTTGCGTCTAACCAATATTCAAAATCATCATCAGATAAAGTATCTATTGTGTTAGAATTACTAGTGTTAAATACAAAAGAATTTAAACCAATAAATAGAGCAATAGAAGCAGCAGCTGCAAAAGGCAATATTTTTAAAACTCTTTCTTTAAAAGAAATTACTTTAGTTTCTTTTTCTTCGGATGTAACTTTGGCAAAAATATCATCCTCTAAATTATTAAAATAAGCATCTGGTACTTTAAAAGAAGTTTCTTTTGTAAAACTTTCTTCAGAAATTTTTATAGTAATATCATCTTCTAAATTATTTAAATAATTAGAAGGTGTAGAAAAACCAGCTTTATTGCCAATTTGTTTTCTTAAAAAAGCTACACTATGTTTAATTTCGTTTTCCATTGTTATTTAGACCTTTAAAGTTTAAAAAGGTTTAATTTGTTTCTGTTTTTATATATTTTTCTATTTTTTTAACGGCATGAAAATATGATGCTTTTAGGGCTCCAACAGAAGTTTCTAAAATTTCAGAAATTTCATCATATTTTAACTCATCAAAATATTTCATGTTAAAAACCAATTGTTGTTTTTGTGGTAAGGTTGCAATTGCTTTTTGTAGAATTATCTGAATTTCATCACCAGAAAAATATAAGTCACTTTCTAAAGTGCTTGCTAATTGTTGATGATAGTCAGAAATATCTACGTTTCTTTCCTTAACTCTCTTATTAATAAATGTAATAGATTCGTTTGTGGCAATTCTATACATCCAAGAATATAGTTTACTTTGCTTGTTAAATTTTTCGATATTTTTAAAAATCTTTACAAAAGTGTTTTGTAAAACATCATCTGCATCATCATGTACAATTACAATTTTACGTATATGCCAATACAAGCGTTCTTTGTATTGTGTAATTAATACTCTAAAAGCTTTATCTCTTGTTTTAGTGTCTTGGAGTTGTTGTACTAGTGTAATTTCGTCTATCAAAAAACAACATTTTTTATTAGACTAAAATAGGTTAAAAAGGTTTAATTAAAAAGGTAATAAATATTAACTTTTACTTCTAGATCTAGAATAACCAAATAATCTTTTTTGTTTTATAATTTCAGAGACCCCTTCTGGTAACATTTCTTCCCAACCTTTTTCTCCATCCATAATTTTTCTTAATACAGTTCTAGAAAAGATGTCTAAAACTTCTTTATTAAAATCTTTAATGTCTAAGATTTTTCCGTTGTTTTTAAAGAATTTGTATAATTCTTTCATTCTAGGGTGTACTTTTAAGTTTTCACTATTCATATATTCTCCAGTTTCTGGGTCATGATATGGATACATGTACACTTTTAAATCTCTATGGAATAATTTACCAAAAGCTTCTAAGATTCCACCACTTAAATCTCTATAGTATTTTTCGTCAAAAATTTGTACCAGATTAAAAACACCCATGGCAAGCGCCATTCTTTCTTTGGTAAACTCACTAAAATATTCAACTAATTTAAAATATTGTTGAAAGCTGGTAATCATAACATTTTGTCCTAAAGAACATAGTAATTCTGCTCTATCTAAAAAGTCTCTTTCATTAATTTTACCTTCTGCAGATAAGTTACTTAATGTAATTTCGAATATAACTTGAACCTTGCTTTCATTTACTTTGTTTTCTTTTAAAAACATTTTTTTAGACTGTTCAAACATATCCATATTAACTTTAGTTACTGGTCTAAAACTACCTCTTAAAGCTAAAATGTTTTTTTTGTAAAGTACTTGAGCTGGTAATAAATTATTACCATCAGGCCCAAACATAACAGCATTTGTCATTCCATTTTTAAGCAATTGTAAGCTCATTAAACGATTGTCTACATACATAAAACGAGGGCCAGAGAAATTAATCATGTCAATTTCTAGTTGATGATTTCCTAAATTATGATAAAAAGATTTTACCAACTCTTTTGGATTATCATTTAAGTAAAAAGCACCATAAATAAGGTTTACACCCAAAATACCTAAAGTTTCTTGTTGCAAACGCGCATCTGTTTCTTTAAAGCGTAAGTGTAAAACAATTTCGTTATAATCTTCTAAAGGATCTAATTGAAAACGGATTCCTACCCAACCATGACCTTTAAATTTTCTAGCAAAATCTATAGTAGTTACAGTATTAGCATAACTAAAGAATAATTTATCAGGATGTTTTTGTCTACTTAAACGATCTTCCATTAAATCGATTTCGTGACCTAACATTTTTTTTAATCTAGGCTGAGTAACATAACGTCTGTCTTCTTCAATACCATAAATAGCATCAGAAAAATCTTTATCATAAGCACTCATAGCCTTTGCTATAGTACCAGATGCAGCTCCAGATCTAAAGAAATTACGAGCAGTTTCTTGGCCTGCACCAATTTCTGCAAAGGTTCCATAAATATCAGAGTTTAAGTTTATTCTTAGTGCTTTACTTTTAGTAGTTGGTACACTACTAATCTCTTTATCTCCTCTCAAAGAAATTGCCATATTAGATTTTTTAAGTACTTAACAAATGTAGTAAATAAGAATGCTATCAGTCAATTTTTATGTTATTTTTGTTATAATGAATTTTAGTAAAAAAGTATTAGATATAACCTTTCTAGGTACAGGAACTTCGCAAGGCATACCAATGATTGCAAGTAATGACCCAGTATGCCTATCAACAGACCTTAAAGACAAACGATTACGTTCTTCCCTGTTAATTTCTTGGAATGATTTAACTTACGTTATTGATTGTGGACCAGATTTTAGACAACAAATGTTGCGAGAAAATGTTCAATTAATTAATGGAGTTTTTTTTACACACGAACATGCAGATCATGTAGGTGGTTTAGATGATTTAAGGCCTTATTGTTATAAAATAGGAGATATGCCTATTTATTTAAACAAAACTACATTAACGAGTTTAGAGAAACGTTTTGACTATATTTTTAGTAAAGAAAACAGATATCCAGGAGCACCAAGTGTAACTCCATTTTTAGTAGATAGCAATAGTTTTTTGGTTGATGGATTAGAAGTTACTCCAATAAATGTAAAGCATGGTAAATTACCAATTACAGCTTTTAGGTTTCAAGATTTTGCTTATTTAACAGATGTAAAAACTATTGATGAAACTGAAAAACAAAAATTAAAAAACTTAGATGTTTTAGTCGTTAATGCTTTAAGGATTCAAGAACACCCAACTCATTTTAACTTAAAAGAAGCTTTAGATTTTGTTGATGAAATACAACCTAAAAAAACTTATTTTACTCATATAAGTCATAAACTAGGTTTTCATAAGGAGATTTCTAAGAAATTGCCTGAAAATGTATTTTTAGCTTTTGATGGTTTAAAAATAACAGTATAGGTTTTTATAATTTGTTTTTTAGTGTATATTTGTCTACAAGGCTATTGTTTTCAGAACTTTAGTCATCAACATTAAAAAGATTTAATAGTTATAAAAAACTAAATAATAGCATGGCTAAAACTCCCGAACAAAATAATGAAACAGCACCTAATCAACAAGTTGATACTAGGATTGCAGCAGTAAGAGACTTAATTTTTGGAGAGAATATTCAAAGATATGATTCAGAATTTGCAGACGTTTATGAAAAAATTGAAGCATTAAAAAAACAAAGTAACAATAGCTTAGCTGATGCTGTAACTAACTTAGAAAATAAATTATCTGATTTAGAAAGTTTAGTAGATCATAAATTTCAAGATTTAAATGATGATTTAGATAAGAAGTTAGCAGATTTAGATGATGAAAAAACAGATAGAAGAAAATTAGGAAAAGCTTTAGAGAAGATTGCACAGATGTTGCAAGAATAGATGAGAAAAACGACTGTAAATCATAATACTGACAACCGTTTTGAATTACTAAAAGAACTTTTATTAACAGATGATAGAAAAGAATTTGAAGCTTTAAGTGCCAAATTTTTAGAAAAAACTGAAGTTAAAAAAGAAGTAGCCCCAGTAATAGACCAAAAAATAGATGATTTTAAAGATAATTTTTCAGATCATTTTGGTGGCCATATTACAGAAGCTATAAAAGTACAAATTAGAGATTCTCAAGACGAAGTTGTAGAAGCACTTTACCCAATTATAGGTAAATTGATTAAGAAGTTTATTGTCGCAGAAATAGCTAAACTTACAGATACTATTAACGAAACTATTAATGATAAGTTTTCGATTACTCAAATTATAAAACGTTTATTTAAAGGTAAAAGAACAGATGCAGATGATGTGTTACAAGAAGTTTTTGAACCTATAATAGAAGAGATTTTTGTTATAGAAAAAGATTCTGGTTTATTAAGAGGTAGTTTTTCTAGAGGTAGTATTGCAGATAAAGATATGGTTTCTGGTATGTTAACTGCCATAAAATCTTTTGCTGAAGATGCTTTTTCTAAAGAAGGACAAGATTTAGAAGATATAAAATTCGAAACTTTTCAATTATCTATTCAAAATTTTAAATCTATCTATATTGCAACTGCAGCTTCTGGTATTATAAATAGTGAATTTAAAGAAGAACTTTTAGACGATATTAATATACTAGCAGAAAAAGTTTTAATGGATAGAAGTTTTTTAGCAGAAGAAGAAAGATTAAATGTTTTAATAATGGATATTTTTATAAATAAAGATTAAGTTTTAAATGATAGCAAAAAAAGTTTTACTTGTTGGTAATTTTGGTGTTGGTAAAACCTCACTAATTAGAAGGTTTGTTTTAAATGAATTTTCTGAAGATTACATCAGTACAATTGGTGTAAGAGTTAGTACTAAAATAGTAGAATTAAATTCAGAAAAAATTAAGCTATTAATTTGGGATGTTGCTGGTACTAAAGATGATGAAAAAGTGCCAAAAGCTTATTTTTTAGGAGCAAGTGCAGCTATGTATGTTTTTGATATGTCTAGAGATGAAACTTATTTAAATTTAAGCAGTCAAATAGATACAATTAAAGAATTGTCTGGTTTAGAGGATATTACAATTGTAGGTAATAAAAAAGATTTATTAACTAGTTTAGAGATAAATCAAGTAAAAAAAACTGTAAATATTCATATAGATTTAATTACCAGTGCAAAAGATAATGAAAATGTAGAAGATGCTTTTGTATTGTTAGCACACCAATCTTTAAAATAAAATTTCATTGATACCTCCAAATATAGAAAATGCTTTTATTGAAATTGTAACCAATAAGCAAGGAATTATTACTGCAATTAATGCAGGTAAATTTGCTAAAAAAGAATTTGATTTAAACACTTCAATATTTAATCCTTGCCCTTTTCTTTTTGGTACGTTAGATTTTTTAACAGAAAATGAAACAATTCCTATAAACGGAATGGTTATTTGTTCTGATGAAAAAGAGTACAATGTAGATTTAGAATTGTTAAATAAAAACAATGTAATAACAATTCTAATACAAGAAAGAACTGAGATTTACAAAACTATCACTAAATTAAATCAAAGTAGAAATGATTTGTATTTTTTGAAAAGAGAAATTTCAAAAAAAAATAAAGAACTAATTGTTTTAAGAAAAGCTTCTGATAAAGCTAATGAAGAAAAATCTCGTTTTTTAGCAATGATGAGTCATGAAATAAGGAATCCTTTAAATACCATTTTAGGATATACACAAATGATTTCTGAAGAAGATTTATCGAAAAAAGTAGAAGATTATATAAAATATCTTTCAATAGCTGGTAGAAATTTAAAAGTTATTGTTGATGATATTTTAGATTTATCGAGAATTGAAGCAGGTAAGCTTAAATTGGCTGTTGAGCAGATAAATATTAATGATATAATTGAGGGTATTTATATTAACTATAAGAATCAGAATAGTAATGATAAAGTTAATATAGAACTTTCAAAATCTGATCTTATACCAGATGTTTTATATGGAGATGGTGTAAGAGTTACTCAAATTATTACTAATTTAATGAGTAATGCTTTAAAGTTTACTAAAAAAGGAATGGTTTCTTTACAAGCAAATCTTATTTTAGACAGTCCAGAAACTACAGAAATACGTTTTAAAATTATTGATACTGGTAGAGGAATGACACCAGAACAAACTGTACTAATATTTGAAGAATATGGTCAAACAGAGTTAGATGATAATAGAATTCATGGTGGTGCAGGTTTAGGGTTGGCAATTGTAAAACGTCTGGTATCTGCAATGCAAGGAACTATATCTGTAGAAAGTGCTATTGATAAAGGAACTGTTTTTTCTGTAGAAATTCCGTTTAAAAAAGTAGATTCTTATATAGAAAACAAAATACAAGAGGTCCCAGAAACAAAAATTATAAGTTTAAAAGGTAAAAAAGTTTTACTGGCAGATGATGATCATTTAAATCAAAAAATAACCATTCATTTTTTAGAAAAAGAAGGGGTTAAAGTTACTGTTGTAGACAATGGATTAATGGCTTATAATGTTTTAAATAAAGAAACTTTCGATATTGTTCTTTTAGATATAAATATGCCAGAACTTACAGGAGTAGAGTTGGTTAAAAGAAAAGAACATCTATATTTTAATACAAAAACACCTTTTTTAGCCTTAACAGGTTTTGCAACTGAAGAAGATAAAAGTCACTATTTGAGTGTAGGTTTTAAAGACGTTATATTTAAGCCTTACAAGCCAGTAGAATTAATAGGAAAGCTTCAAAAATCACTCATAAATATAGATTAAGAGCTCTTTGGTAATTAGTTCTATTTTACAACCTATTTTCTATCCAAGACTTAAAACTATAGAAGTTTTGTGGAGCTACTCCATGACCAACAGGATACTCAGAAAAAACATTTTCTAACCCTAAATTATCTAAAAAGGGTTTACTTTTTCTTGCCCAATCAATAGGTAAAACTTGATCTACAGTTCCATGAGAACAATAATAGTCTGTTTTTACATCCTTAGAAATTGTTGATGGTAATAATTTTGTTTCAATATAACCACTTAATGCAATAATATAATTTACTTTATTTGGGTAAAAGAAACTTAAAGAATAACTTAAAATAGCACCTTGACTAAAGCCTAACAAAAAAGTATTGTTAGTACTTGTGTTGTATTTTGTTTTAATATCATCAATAAAAACTGCAATTTTATCAATAGATTCTTTAGCTTGTTTTAAATCAGAAAATTTACCATTTACTTCATCAAAATTAATTGCATACCAAGCATAACCACCATAACCCATTTCGTAAGGTGCTTGTACACTTACAATAAGTAATTCTTCTGGTAACTCTTCTGCAAACGAAAATAAATCTTGTTCATTACTTCCATAGCCATGTAATAAAATTAATAAAGGCGGATTTTCAGTTTTTTTAGTAGGTTCTTTTACAATGTAATTTAGACTCATAAATGTTTTTTAGACTGATAATAGTTTAATTTTTTTATTAAATTCCTCTAAACCAATTTTGAAAATGCTCACCAACTACTGGTACTTCTTTTTCCTCTCCTTTAAAAGCTCCTATTAAAGAAATAATCCATAGTATAAAAGCTAAAGCTCCAATAATATAACTAGCAGAACTACCAAAAAATTTAAGAATAATTGCTCCGTTTAAAAACTGAATAATATTTAAACCTATCATTTGTCTTATATAAAAACTAGCAAAATAATTCTTTTTATTCATGTTCATTACAAATGCAATTACAAGGCCTATAATCCAAAAATGACTTATAATTGCAGCTGTTTTTCCTTCACTTACAGAGGTGTTTTCCATAATATTTATTTTAATATTAATTGATTGTTTGCATAAACTCCATAAACTTTACCTTTTAACTTTTTGTTGATGAAAGGACTGTTTTTAGAAGTTGATAATATTTGTTGTTTTGTAAAAATAATTTCTTCTTTTGGATTAAATAAAGTGATATCAGCTTTATTACCTTCGTTAATTGTGTAATTTTCTAACCCAAAAATAGCTTTAGGTTTTGTAGTTAATTTCTCTATAAAATCTTCTAATTCTAATACAGAATTGATTGCTCCAAAAGCAGTTTCTAAGCCAATTACACCATCTTTAGCTTCACTGAATTCAACTTTTTTATGTTCTATGTCAATAGGATTATGATCAGAGGTAATAATATCAATAACATTGTTTTTAATCGCTTTTTGTAAAGCTTTAGTATCTGCTTTGGTTCTTAAAGGCGGATTCGTTTTAAAGTTACTATCAAAACCATGTAATTCATCATCAGTTAAAGTTAAATGATGTGCAGAAACACTACAAGTAACTTGCAATCCTTTTTTCTTAGCTTCTTTTATTAGGTCAACAGATTTTGCTGTAGAAATTGTTGGTATGTGTAATTTACCACCTGTGTATTCTAACAAAAATAAATCTCTCGAAATTTGTATATGCTCAGCTAAAGCAGGACTTCCTTTTAAACCTAATTTAGTGCTATTAATACCTTCGTTAGCAATTCCTTCTCCTGCAATCGCATTATTTTTAGGGAAACTTAAAACTAAACCATCAAAATTTTGAGCATATAAAAGTGCAACTTTCATTAAGTTGTCATTTTCAATTGGTTTGTTGTAATCACCAAAAGCAATGGCTCCAGATAGTTGCATATCATACAATTCAGCCATTTCAATTCCATTGCTTTTTTGTGTTAATGCAGCTATAGGAAATAATTTTGTTGCAGAATTATTAGCTTTGTTAATTAGGTATTCAACATCAGATTTAGAATCTATTATTGGGTTCGTGTTTGCGTTTACAGCAATTGCAGTAAAACCACTTTTGGCAGCAACTTGCAAACCATTTTGTATTGTTTCTCTTTCTTCAAATCCAGGTTCTCCTAATGAAACACTAGTATCAAACCAACCACAAGAAACGTGCAAGTCTTCTAAATCTACTAAATTTGTGTTTTCTTTAAGTTGAATGGTGTCTGCAATCTTTTTGATTTTTCCATTACTAATTAAAATGTCCTTTTTTTGAAGATGATAAGGACTTGATGCATCTATAATTGTTGCGTTTCTAAGAAGCGTACTCATGGTTTATAGAACTTTAAAATAAAAATTTCTAAAAGCAAAGATACAATTGCCAAGGCTAAAAACCATTTCCAAAGCCATTGAACTTCATTTTTTTTGTTTAAATCGTTAAAAACCTCTGCAATAGAAGAATTAAAATTGATGTTTTTATTTTCTTTTCTTAAAGAATTTAAATCTAAAAAGTTTAATGAACTCTCTTCTTTTGGGTTATTAAAAGCAATAGTTTGTAACGTGTCTTTTTTACTGATGATATTATAAAAACCAACTTTTGTAGGATTGTCTTTTGTAGAAATACTTACTTTATTTTGATAAGTTTGTTGAGATGGAATAAAAGATGAATTTTGATTAACAATGGTTAAAATTTCATCTTTTTCTAAATTGGTTTCTACATCAATTTTATTTTCTTTATTTAGATAATAATATAATTTTTGATGTTGAAAACTTAGTTTTCCAAAATTGTAAAATGTAGGTACAACTAGAGGTGAATTTAAAAAATTGCTATTGTTTTTTGATAAAGAACTAGAGATCCAATACACTTTGTTTTTCGAAGAATTAATCTCACTTATAAAACTTGAATTGTTCTCAAAAGAGATAATGTTACTTTTGTTTTTAGATAAAATAGGATAGTAGCTTTTAACAATTGGATATTGAAAATTCAATACTTTTTTAGAGAAAACATTTTTAAATAAAGGGTGATTAAAATTGATATTTGTAATTTTTAAAGTATCAGAAATTTTAGATTTTATTTTTGATCCAGCAATTTTATTTAAGAATAAATTATAAGATTGTACTTCAGATTTTATATTTGGTATAATTACAATCGTGCCTCCTTTTTTAGAAAAATTAACGATACTTTTTGATAGCGTTTCAGGGATTTTTTTTAATTCATTTAAGATGATAATTTGCTGTTTTGGAATGGCATTATAATTTATGTTTTGTAGGGTAGAAGTAGAGAAGTTAAATTCGTCTTTTGTGTAGATTTTAGATAAGAAATTTGTGTCATTACCAATACTTAGAATATTGATTTTTTTACTAGTGTTTATGCTAAAATAAAAACTATTGTCAAACAAAAAAGTGTCGCTAAAAGTAATGTCTAATTTCCCTAAGAATTCAGTAACATTTTGTAATGTAAAAGTTATTGTTTTATTTTCATTTTCGTTAATAGAGAAAGACTGTTTACTTACTAGTTTTTCTTTATTATAAATGGCTATTGGAATGTTGTTTTTTGCATCACCTTGATTTTTAACTACTACATTTATAGTTAAGTTTGTTGTGTTAGAGGTCGTAGTAAAAACACTATCTATAGAAATGTTGTTTTTTTTGCTACTCTCTAGTTTTATACCTGAAAAACCTTTGGTTACATTTGTAAACTCGTTGTTGTAAGTATTCTGAAAATCAGAAATAAAAACACTTTTATATAAAGTATTAGTTTTATTTTTTTGAGAGCTGTTTATTTTAAGAAAAATGTTCTTAATTTCTACTTTTTTAGCAGAATTTTTTATGTTTAGTAAGTTGTTTTTTAAATCTTGGTAAGAAATATCTTTGTAAAAATCTGTATTTGTTTGTAAAGAATATCTATCATTTCTAGAAGCATTTTCAATAATTTCTTGTGCTGCAATTTTTAATAAATTTCCTTTTTCTCCTGTACTATTTGTACTTAAAGAATTGTCTAAATAAATAAATATTTGCTGTTTAGTTTCTGTTTTTTTACCGCTAAAATAGGGTTGAGAAAAAGCAATAATTATCGCTGAAAGTAATAGTAGCCTTGTTGCTAAAATTAACCATTTTTTTATACGAGAACTCTTACGTGTTTGTTGTACTAATTTCTGTAAAAAAGCAACGTTAGTAAATGGTGTTTTTACAAATTTTTGTAATTGAAAAAGATGCACTAAAATGGGTATAATGAGTAGTGCTAAAAAGTATAAAATTTCAGGATTTTGAAATTGCATTTTTGTGATTAAAGTTCTCTCAAAAATAGGGAAATTAATCCATATTATAGCACTGAGTTTTTAATAGAAATCACAAAGTTTTATAAACATGTATTCTTTAAAATTTTTCAAAAACACCTAATCCAAAAAGGGCAAAATCATATTTTACAGGATCGCTTTTATCTAGTTTTCTTAAATTTTTGTCTAACTCAGAAAGTGCTTTCCAGTCGTTTTGTTTTCTGTTTAACAGTTTTAATTTTCTTGCAACATTACCAGAATGTACATCTAAAGGACAAGATAAATTTGCAGGATTATGAGTTTGCCAAATTCCAAAATCTACACCAGAATTATCGTCTCTAACCATCCAACGTAAAAACATATTTATACGTTTTGCAGCCGAATTTTTAAGAGGATCAGAAACGTGCTTTTGTGTTCTTTGTTGATAGTCAATTTCAAAAAAAATAGTTTTAAATTGATGTATTGCTGTTTTGTAATTTTTAGAATTGTCTTTTATGTTTAGTACGTTTTCTAACCCAAAATGGTTTTTATATATGTGTTGTAAAGACTTTATAAATTGTTGAAAATCGATGTTATTAAAAGTTCTATGTACAAAGTTTTCGAATGTTTTTAAGTCTTTTTCTTGATGGTTTAACACAAAATCATAAGGAGAATTGTCTAGTAATTCCATCATCCTATATGCATTTTTGATAATCATTTTTCGATTACCCCAAGAAATTGTTGCTGTTAAAAAAGCAGCAATTTCTATATCTTCTTTTAAAGTAAATGTATGTGGAATTTGAATTGGATCTGATTCAATAAATTTTGGATTATTGTATAAGACAACTTTCTCGTCCAAAAATTCTTTAAGTTCAGTTTTATTCATCTATCAACTAAAGAATTTTACCATCTTTCATTGTTAATTTTCTATCTGCCATATCTGCTAATTCTAAATTATGGGTAACCAAAACAAAAGTTTGACCAAATTCATCACGCAGTTTAAAAAATAATTCGTGTAAATTTTTAGCAGATTCACTATCTAAATTTCCACTTGGTTCATCTGCAAGAATAACAGATGGGTTGTTAATTAAAGCTCTAGCAACTGCAACTCTTTGTTGTTCACCACCAGAAAGTTCGCTTGGTCTATGATTTATTCTATGAGATAATCCTAAAAATTCAAGTAATTCTTTGCCTTTTTTTTCGGAACCTTTTTTAGATTTCTTTGCAATAAATGCAGGGATACAAACATTTTCTAACGCTGTAAATTCTGGAAGTAATTGATGAAACTGAAAAATAAAACCAATATGTTTATTTCTAAATTCTGATAATTGTTTGTCAGTTAAATTTTTAAGAGATTTATTGTTGATGTTAATTTCGAAATCTTGCTCTTTTAAAGGTTTGTCTAACGTACCTAGTATTTGTAAAAGTGTAGTTTTTCCAGCCCCAGAAGGACCAACAATAGCTACAATTTCTCCTTTTTTTATTTCTAAATCTAAACCTTTTAAAACTTCTACATCACCATAATATTTATGGATATTTTTTGTAACAATCATAGTTTTTATATCTGATTACGAATGTATAAAAAAACGGATATACTTTTTAAATATATCCGTTATTATTAAAAGTTGGGAGAGTTCTAAACTTAAAAAATGTTCTTAATCTTATTGTAATCTATAAAATATACAAACCTTACAGAAAATGTATGACTATGAGATTGGGCGAATAAATTATCCAAATTTTTGAAAAAATTCAAATTCGAGTTTGTGTCAGAGTTGTAGATTGAATTTCTATAAAATGCTATTAATTGGCTTCCAGGCGCAAATTGCCAAATATAATTTAAGTCTAAATTCCAGCTATTAAAATTCACGTTTTCTCCTTCATAGGTATCGTTTTTATTTAATTCACCATCAGAAGTTAGATTATAATAGTCATTATAATTTACTGCACCCCAATAATGCCTAAAAGTTAAGGAAAGTGAAGATTTTGTACTAAAACTATATTTACCAGAAATAGAATTGGTGTAATTTTTACGATCTCTCATACCAAAAATAATATTGGTGTCATCTTCATCTACATAACCTTGATCATCATAAAATTGATTGTAATTTAAGCTGTATTGTAAAGAAAATTGATTTGTAAATCGATAACGAGGTGAAATGCTAAAACCGTAACCAACTTTAGGGTTGTTAGAATAGGCAGTATGCCAAGCATCTGCATTTACCTGAAACTTTTTTTGTGAATTGGTAGATATCCAAGCATTGATGTTTTTTCTTTCGGGTTGTAAAAAGTAAACACCACTAGTTGTACCTTGTCTTGGTTCAAAAAAATCTTTGTTTTCTGTTTCATAATTTAAGTTACCACCAAAATAGAAGCGTTTTCTTGTTTGTGCACTTGCTCCAAAACTGGCTGAATAACCTGTAAATATTCCAGAAAAATGTTGGAATTCTGCATTGTTGTAAAAATAGAAATTGTAAGAATTAAATTTTTTGGTAGGTTGTAAAGTTCGCCAACCAGCACTACCATAAATTGTTTGTTGGTTATTGCTAAAAAGAATCCCCAAATCATTTGGATTAAAGTCTTTGTTCTCGAAGTTGTAACCTACTTCCCAGTTCCAATGGCCAGAATTGTATCCAAAACTATTATCAAAATAATAACCTAAACCATTGTTATTTACATCATCAGAAATAGAACTCATTTTTACAGAACCATCTGCATTGTATTTACTGTCTTTAGTTTCTATATGCCAATCTAAAGCAGTAACATTTGCATCTCTAAATCTGCCATCTCTGGTAACATTTGTGTTTATAAGAGATATGGTTGAGTTTTGATTAAATTGTTGATCTAGAACTAAAATATTATAGTTTGTAAAAGGATCAATTACTTCTTTTCTTTCAGTATTTGTTAGATTATTTTTTATAGTAGCTTCAGTTTTTTCTGTAATTGCGTTAAAAAAACCAATACCTAAACCCTTTTGGGTTCTTCCAGATATTTTAACAGCATTTAGCATGGTTACTTTTCCTGGGTAATCTGTAATTTCTTCATCTTCGGATATAGAACTTTCAATATCAAATTGATCTATAGGTTGAGCACCTATTCTTCTAGAATAAAATAAATTGGCAATATTAAACAATTCTGTACCTTCTGTAAAAAACTGTCTTTGCTCTGTAAATTGTTGCTCAAAAGGACCTAAATTTAATTCTACGTCATCAAAACCAACTTGACTAAAGTCAGGAATTAAAGTAGCATCCAAAGTAAAATTTTCTGTTAAACCATATTTAATATCCATACCAAGACTGTAGTTAAAATCGGTATTGCCTTCAAAAGTTGTAGTTGTTGCTGAAGCGTAAGGATATAAGTTTAATCTTGTTGGTGGTTTTATATCTCTAAAATCGGTGATTAAACCATCATATTGCGTCCACCTTCCTACAGTATTATCAATATGTGTCCAAGTGTGTTGTTGGTTTAATTTTTCTAATCTTCTATGAAAATTAAAACCCCAAGATTGTACAGGTCTGTTTGCAAAACGTAATGCTCTATATGGTATTTCCATTTCTACATTCCATCCTTTATCAGTAATTTTTGCAGCACTATCCCAAACAGCGCTCCAATTAAAATCTTCATTTCCATTAGATACTTTTGCATCACCTTGGTTTCCTGTAGATTGTACAATAAATTCAAATGGGTTTTGGCCATCATCATTTGGGTTTATGGTAACTAAAAAGAAATCTGCAATACCAAAATTATCTCTTACAGCAAATTCTTGAGGAATTCCTTCAGGATCAGGGTCTAACATTTCTGCTGATATGTAAATAGCATCATCATTATAAATTACCCTAACAGTAGTTTGATATTCTTTAGAAACTGGCTTACCATTGTCTGGTCTAAGAATAATAAAATCAGAACAAATTTCTGCATCTTTCCAAGCTTCATCATTTAAAATACCATCAATTTTTGGTGTTTTTGATATACGGGTTGTTTTAATTGTTTTTCTATTCTCTTGGTTTTGTGAAGATGATTGGTGAATGCCTAAAAAAGCAATCATTATCATTGAGATTTTTTTTAACATTTGGTTTTGGTTGATTTTTTGTTAAAACAATTTACGAATATATTTGACTCCTTACAGTAGTAATCATAAAATGTTGTTAATTCATATGAAAGACACCATATTTTTTAATGCGTTACAGTAACCAAGTGTTAATTAAATCTTAAAAAAGATTTAATTAAAATTAAAGTAAGTTTTCCTGTAAAAAATAAGCCTTAAGAACTTAAGATGTTTTTTAGTAGGTCATTTTTTTGTTTAGCTATAATTTTTATAAAAAAAATATCAAAAATCATCATTGAATTTGTATTTTTGTTTCCGTTTTAAAATCACGACACAGATGAACTTACACGAATATCAAGGAAAAGAAATTTTAAACAGTTTTGGAGTTAGAATTCAACGAGGAATTGTTGCAAGCACTCCAGCTGAAGCTGTAGAAGCTGCAAAAAAACTAACGGAAGATACTGGTACAGGTTGGCACGTAATAAAAGCCCAAGTTCACGCAGGTGGTCGTGGAAAAGGTGGTGGAGTTAAGTTAGCTAAAAACTTAGACGAAGTTCAGTCTATTTCTGATGATATTTTAGGTATGATGTTAATTACACCTCAAACATCTGCAGAAGGTAAATTAGTGAACCAAGTTTTAGTTGCAGAAGATGTTTATTATCCTGGAGATGAAGAACCAGATGAATACTATATGTCTGTTTTATTAAACAGAGCAACTGGTAAAAATATGATTATGTATTCTACTGAAGGTGGTATGGATATAGAAACTGTTGCAGAAGAAACTCCGCACTTAATATTTACAGAAGAAGTAGATCCTTTATTAGGTTTAATGCCTTTTCAAGCACGTAAAGTAGCATTTAACTTAGGCTTATCTGGTGTTGCATTTAAAGAAATGACAAAATTTGTTTCAGCTCTTTATACAGCATACATTAAGTCTGATTCTTCTATGTTTGAAATTAACCCAGTGTTAAAAACATCAGACTCTAAGATAATGGCTGTAGATGCAAAAGTGTCTTTAGATGAAAATGCTTTATATAGACATAAAGATTATGCAGCAATGCGTGATTTAAGAGAAGAAAACCCAATTGAAGTAGAAGCTAAAGCAGCTGGTTTAAACTATGTAGACTTAGATGGAAACGTTGGTTGTATGGTAAACGGAGCAGGTTTAGCAATGGGAACAATGGATTTAATTAAAGAATCTGGTGGTGAACCAGCTAACTTTTTAGATGTTGGTGGTACTGCAGATGCTGCAAGAGTAGAAACTGCTTTTGGTATTATTTTAAAAGACCCTAATGTAAAAGCTATTTTAGTAAATATTTTTGGAGGTATTGTACGTTGTGATAGAGTTGCACAAGGTGTGGTTGATGCTTACCAAAGTATGGGAGATAAAATTACAGTACCAATTATTTGTAGATTACAAGGTACAAATGCTGTAGAAGCTAAAGAATTAATTGATAATTCTGGGATGGAAATTATTTCTGCTACAGAATTTCAAGAAGCAGCAGATAAGGTTGCAGAAGTTTTAGGAGCTTAAGCTTTTAGTTTAAATATATTTTTAAAAAGCCTCACAAGAAATTGTGAGGCTTTTTTATATTCTTATTTTATTAAGATAGCATTGTTTAAATAATTTCAAACTTGTAAATTATCTTATATCCTTAAAATTCTGTTAAACAGTTTAAAATAATGTAACTTAATTACAAATGATGCGTCTAACATTATATAGCTAATGTCTTAAAAAGATATTTAGTAAATGTTAGTTAGTTTTTAATAGTTGATTAGAGTCAAAAGCTGTAAAACGTTTTTGACTCTTTTTTTGTTGATATATTTTAGTTTTTAGAAGGAATTTTATCACGCTCTATTTTACCATTTTTAATGGCTTTGTAGTTTTCGTAACAACTAAGAACAGCTTCAATCATTTGTAAATCTGATGCTTTTTTAATAAAATATTCAGAATAATTACAATCTGTTAATAGTTCAGTTAACTCTTGTCTATCCATTTGTAAGTATTCCATCATTACTTCTCTATCAAATTTACCTGCTAACATTTTACGTAAATCGTCTTCTTTTTTTAGTTTTTGTAATTTCTTTAGTTGTTTCGGTTTTTTACCAAACAAGTTGTATAAGAAATCTACTGGCTGAAATAAAGCAGCAACAGGAGAAGAGAAGTCTCTTTTATTAGCTTTACCAACTTCGTAAGTCTGTGGTAATCCATTAATATGAATTCTAGTAAATTTATCTTTAGGTACTTGTTTTACATCAATTTCTAAAACTCCAATTAATTTGGTAGATTTTATAATAACTTCTCTAATTTCTTCAGGCTTTTCGTACAAAGCAATCTCTAATTCATTTCCTTTCAATAAATCATTTGTAACTTTTACTTTTATTGATGAAAACCCTAAATAAGAAACTAAAATTGTATCGTTAGCTTGAGTTGGTATTTCAAAAAAACCTTTATCGTTAGTAATTGTACCTTGTACAGTGTTTAAATTTAAAATGTGTGCAGCGCTTAAAGCTTGCTTATTTACAGCATGAATAATTTGTCCTTTTAAAGTTGTATTCGGAATACTGTCTTGCTGAGAAAATGCGCCTAAACTTAAAAATAAGCACAGAATAATTAGAGTTTTTTGCATGAAAACAAAATTAATGATAAAAGTGATTAGAATGGTTAATATTTTGTGAAGATGTAAAATATTTCAATAAAAAGTGCGCACGAGAAGATTCGAACTTCCACTTTCTTGCGAAAACAGCCCCCTCAAGGCTGCGCGTCTACCAATTTCGCCACGTGCGCTAAATTTAAAAATAAAAAAAAGTTAAGCATTGGCTTAACTTTTTTTTCTGTGACCGGGCTGGGGCTCGAACCCAGGACCCTCTCCTTAAAAGGGAGATGCTCTACCAACTGAGCTACCAGGTCAAAAATTTTACGAGGTGCAAATATACTATCAATCATTTAAATCTGAAACATAAAATTGAAGAAATTTTTCGATATTTGCTAAAAATATAAATAAATGAAAATAGTTTTATTAGGTTATATGGCTTCTGGAAAATCTAGTATTGGTAAAAAGCTTTCTAAAAGTTTAGAAATGAGTTTTATAGATCTAGATGATTATATTATCGAAAAAGAAAACAAAACTATATCAGAAATTTTTAAAGAGAAAGGAGAAATCTATTTTAGATTGATTGAAACCAAATATTTGAAAGAAATCTTATCTAAAGATGGTAATTTTATACTTTCTTTAGGTGGAGGAACACCTTGTTATGCAAATAATATGGAAATTGTTAATGATGGAGAAACAAAATCTATCTATTTACAAGGGAGTGTGCCAACAATGGTAGAAAGATTAATAAGAAAAAAAGCAAAAAGACCTTTAATTGCTTCTTTAGGTGATGATAAAATTCCTGAATTTGTAGCAAAACATCTTTTTGAAAGACGTCCTTATTACGAAAAAGCAAAAATGACAATTAAAATTGATAACAAAAAGAAAAGCGAAGTAGCAGAAGAGTTATTTAAACTGTTAAACTAAATATGCTTTAGAATCGTTCTCTAAAAAGTCAATTTGTATATGTTCTTTTATTGATGTTGATAAAGAAATTCCTTTAAAATCTGCTTTTACAGGGTATTTTTTATGATTTCTATTTACCAAAACAGCTGTTTTAAATCTTTTTAGAGGTACATCTAAAAAATGTTTTACACCATAAATTAAGGTAGTCCCAGAGTTTAAAACATCATCAACTAAAACTAAAGATTTATTCTTGTAATCATCAACATTTAAAGTAGTGGTAATAGGTTCTAATGGTTTTTTCTTATTAATTGTTACCTTACAAATACTTATTTTAAGTGTAGCAATTTCGTTTAAAATTTCAACTAATTTTTCAGCAAAAACATATCCATTACCAATAATACCGGCAATAATCACTTCTTTTTCGTTACTATTACTTTCGTAAATTTGATAAGCAATTCTTCTAATTTTTTGATTTATTTGAACTGTATCTAATATAATATTTCCTTCTGTTATCATAAGTTTTCTGTAGTATCTTCTGTATATCCCTCAATATCCCTTCTATCTTTTTTTGTAGGTCTTCCAGTACCTTTTTTACGATAATAATCTTTAGCGTATTTTAAAAGTTCATTTTTTTGAAACTCTTCTTTAGGTGTAATATCTTTTCTGTACAAATCTGCTAATTTTGCACCAACACGACTTTCTGGTAAATCTAAAACTTTTATTTGATAATTAATTTGATTTTTTCTAACTAAAATCAATTCATTACCAAACACCTCTTTAGAAGGTTTTACATTTTTATTATCAATCTTAACTTGCCCTTTTTTACAAGCATTAGTAGCTATACTTCTAGTTTTAAAAGTACGTATACACCATAAGTATTTATCAATTCTCATAAAAACAGTTAAAATACATAATTTGTCTTTTTACAAAGGTATAAAAATGGTAAATTGCGCCCACAAAATTTATGATTAAATGAGTAAAATAAAAAACGCACTTGTTATAATAATTTTATCTACTATTATTTATGCTTGTAATGATGACAATTTTTTTACGAATCCTTTTGATGATGTAGATCATGAAGCATTAGCAATTTCTGATAATGATTCTTTAGTTAAGTTTTTGACTAATCATTATTACGATTTTAGTTTAGATTCAGTTAAAGCGATTACTGCTAGCGAAACTGCATTAATAAACGATACTAATTTAAAAACTTTACCTGTTACAGAAAACGATATTGATTATAATTTATACGTTTATGTTACTAGAACTGGAGATCCAAGCCCAGATGCAGATAAAGGAAACCCAACAAAAGTAGATTCTGTTTTTGTAAAATATTCTGGTAAAACAATTTCTGGCACTACATTTAGCGAATCAGATTTTGATAGTAATACAACAGGTCTTTGGCTTAGTTTATTGTCTACAGTAAGAGGTTGGTCTCATGGTTTTCAGTATTTTAAAGGTGGTTCTTTAAAGAAAGATCCAGATACAGGAGGTGCTTTTAATGGCCCAATAACTTATTTAAATGGAGGTAAAGGTGTTTTATTTATACCTTCAGGTTTAGCATATCCATCATCTTTAACTGCAAATCAAACTAATTCTTTAGTAGATACAAATTTACTTTTTTATATAGATTTATTAGATTTAGTACCAGATACAGACCATGATAATGATAATGTAAGTACAATTTCTGAAGATATAGATGGTGATGGTGATTTATCTAATGATGATACAGATGAAAATGGTTTGCCTAATTATTTAGATACAGATGATGATGGAGATGGAGTTTTAACGAAAGACGAAGATGCTAATAATGATGGAGATCCAACAAATGATTTTAGTGATCCTGATAATCCTACATTACCAGATTATTTAAATCCTGATATTGTTTAATAACAACAATTTAAAATATAAAAAAACTCTTTCTAATTTAGAAAGAGTTTTTTTGTAAAATATATTGTCTAAAATAGTTTTTAGTTTTTTCTTTTACACGCTAATAAAGTGTTTTTAAGAAGCATAGCAATTGTCATTGGGCCAACACCACCAGGTACTGGAGTAATAAAATTTGATTTTTCTGACACTTCTTTAAAAGCAACGTCACCTACTAATCTAAAGCCACTTTTTTTACTAGGATCTGCTAATCTTGTAATACCAACATCTATTACAGTTACATTATCTTTAACCATATCAGCTTTTAAAAACTCAGGAATACCAATAGCAGCTATAACAATATCTGCTTGTAAAGTAATTTCTTTTAGGTTTTTAGTTCTACTATGACACATAGTTACTGTTGCATTACCTACTTTTCTTTTTTGTGATAATAGAATACTCATTGGACTACCAACAATATGACTTCTACCCAGAACAACAACGTGTTTACCAGAAGTTTCTACATTATATCTGTCTAGCAATTCTAAAATTCCGAAAGGAGTAGCAGAAATAAAAGTTGGTAAATTAAGTGCCATTTTTCCAACATTAGTTGGATGAAATCCGTCTACATCTTTATCAGGATGAACAGCCATTAAAACTTTTTGTTCATTTATGTGTTTTGGTAAAGGCAACTGTACAATAAAACCATCAATATCATTATCAATATTTAAAATGGCAATTTCATTTAATAATTCTTCTTCTGAAATATCTTCAGAAAGTCTTATTAAAGTAGATTCAAAACCAACTCTTTCGCAAGCTTTAACTTTTGCATTAACATAAGTTACACTTGCACCATCATTACCCACAATAATTGCAGCTAAATGTGGAGTTTTATACTCGTTATTTTTTAAACCTCTAACTTCTAAAGCAATTTCTTCTTTAATGTCAGCTGATGTCTTTTTTCCGTCTAATAAAATCATTGTTCTTTTAAAATATAAATATTGGTAGCGATGTTAAAATTATTGAATTCTTTTAATATAATATAATCATTTTTTAAACTTTTTAATTCATCATCAGATAAATTAAAAACTGTAGCGTAAAAAACATATTTATTTTTTCCATTAAATTTTTGAAAAGATCTTTTATCACCTTTAAAATCAATATAATCTAATGTATTATAATTAGGGAAAAAACTAGCAACTTCTTCTATATTGATTTTTTCTTGATTTAAGTAATCTATAGTTTTTAAACGCAAAGAATGGTAAGGTATATGTGCTAAAGAAGCATCCCAGCCTTGAGAAATTTCTTTTGGATAAATCCATAAATTACCAGTTATAAGACCTATAAAAAGTAACGAATAAATTATTTTCTTTTTTATATAATGGTCATTTAAAATTTTAAATGAAAATACAATAAACAGAATATAAGAAGCTATAAAATAACGATGACCAAAAGTGTTTGTAGAAATCAGTGAAACTAAAATTATAAAAAACACAGAAGAAATAGCTAATAAAAGTAGTTGTTTATTTTCTATATGTTTTATTATTTTTTTACCAAAAAGGAAAAAAGAAATAATTAGAAACATAAAAATAAAAATTCTTCCAAAATCTGAGTATCTGTGAACAAAGAAAAAGCAGTTTTTAAGAAACCCTTTAAAATCTACATACTTCCATAAACTAGACCAAGGAGATTCTGGATGTGTTTGTAACCAACCTTTTGTAATTAATCTCCAAATCACAAAAGAAATACCAGACAAACTACCTAAAAAATAAATGGCTAGAAATTTAAAGTTAAGTATAGAGTTAATTTTCTTTTTTTCAAGATATAAATTATTTAAGATTTCAAAAAGAAATATCCCTGCTACTAACAACATACTTCTGTATGATATTATGCTTAAAAAAAGTAATCCTATTACCTTGAGAAAAATATTCTTATAAAGAATTGAGTTTATCACCAGGAAAAAGAAAAATAGAATTATAATTTCTGGATTTACGATAACAAATGTAGTAGCTAAAGTTGGTTCTGCAATTATTAGAATAAATAAATAGAAATGCTTTTTGGTATCTTTAATAAAATAGGATATAAATTTACTAATTTGAAAAAAGAATCCTATTGTAAATGGTATTATTAATAGGTGAGAAACCCATAATTGATGGCCAAAAATTCTCCAAAAAATAGCTAATAGAAAACCTAAAAAGGGTGGGTGACCAGGATCAAAACCTATTGGTATGTTCCAGTTAAAAATGGAGTTTTCATATAAGTGATTTCCCATTTTAGAAGCAAACAAAACATTATCCCAAAACATTCCGTTTTTATAGGATAATATAAAAATTAGTACACCAAGAGAAATAAAAAAAAGAGCTCTTTTAAATCCTGACTTAAAAAATGTTTGCAAAAAACTATACATTTAATAATTAAAAAAAGCTGCAAAATTGCAGCTTAAATTTATTTCATTCCTTTCATCATTTGCATCATCTTTCTACTACCTCCACCTTGCATCATTTTCATCATCTTACTCATTTGATTAAACTGCTTCATTAACTGATTTACTTCTTGTATCGAAGTTCCAGAACCTTTTGCAATTCGTTTTTTTCTACTTGAGTTTATAGTTGTTGGCGTGCTTCTTTCTAAAGGAGTCATTGAATGAATTATCGCTTCAATACCTTTAAAAGCATCATCATCTATATCAACATCTTTCATTGCTTTTCCAGCTCCAGGAATCATACCTACTAAATCTTTCATACTACCCATCTTTTTGATTTGCTGAATCTGACTTAAAAAGTCGTCGAAACCAAATTGATTTTTAGCAATCTTCTTTTGTAGTTTTCTTGCCTCTTCTTCGTCATATTGATCTTGTGCTCTTTCTACAAGAGAAATAACATCTCCCATACCCAAAATACGATCTGCCATTCTATCAGGATGAAAAACATCAATAGCTTCCATTTTTTCTCCTGTACCAATAAATTTAATTGGTTTATCAACCACAGATTTAATAGATAAAGCAGCACCACCTCTGGTATCACCATCTAATTTTGTAAGTACAACACCTTCAAAATTTAAAATATCATTAAATGCTTTTGCAGTATTTACAGCATCTTGCCCAGTCATAGAATCTACCACAAATAAAGTTTCTTGTGGGTTTACGGTTTTATGAATGTTAGAAATCTCTGTCATCATTTCTTGATCTACAGCCAAACGACCAGCAGTATCTATAATAACAACATTTTTACCATTTGCTTTGGCATGTTTTATAGCATTCTGAGAAATTTCGACAGGATTTTGATTACCAACTTCTGCATAAACTTCTACGCCAATTTGCTCACCTACAACTTGTAATTGATTTATAGCAGCAGGTCTGTAAACATCACAACCTACTAATAAAACTTGTTTAGATTTTTTTGTTTTAAGGTAATTTGCCAATTTTCCAGAAAAGGTAGTTTTACCAGAACCTTGTAAACCAGACATTAAAATTACAGTTGGGGATCCACCAAGGTTTACACCTACAGTTTCTCCTCCCATTAATTCAGTTAGTTCATCTTTAACTAACTTTACCATTAATTGCCCAGGATTTAATGTAGTTAATACATCTTGCCCAATGGCTTTTTGCTGAACTTTTTTGGTAAAATCTTTGGCAATCTTAAAGTTAACATCGGCATCTAAAAGGGCTCTTCTAACTTCTTTTAAAGTCTCTGCAACATTTATTTCTGTAATTTGCCCATGACCTTTTAAGGTGTGTAAAGCTTTATCTAATTTATCACTTAAATTATTGAACATAATTTGTATTCATTTTTTTCGAAACACAAATATAAATATAACTACTCTCTTATAAAAAATTAAAAGACTTATTCTCTTTTTAAAAGTAAACTTATAAAAAAGTTAATGATGTGGATAAAAATAGAAACTAGAAAAACTACAAATGATAATATTAAAAAAAGGTTATTATAGTCTTCTATCCAACTTTTGTTATTTGAAAGGATTAATAGTGTTAAAGCTACTATTTGAAGAATAATATGAAGAATTGTAAGCCATTTTTTTGGTGTTTTTTTTAACCAAATTAAAGCAAAATAGTTAATAGAAATCATTACAAAAAAAATGGCACAAAATTGTAGAAAGTGACTAAAAGAAATTACAAAATAAGTGTCGTAAATTGGGAAGTCTAAAGCTAAATTATTTAGAAAAAAACTACTAATTAGGCTTAAAATAGCTAAACCTATAAAGAAAAAATATGGTTTTGAAATCATTTATAATATTGTTTCTATAATTTTTAGTCAATGTTTTTTTTTGAAAATCAATTTCTTAAACTTTCGCCTAATAAAAATACTATAATTTATCTTTTTCAACAAATTCTAAAGCTGCTCCATTTATACAATGACGTTTTCCTGTAGTTTTACTTGGGCCATCATTAAAAGAATGCCCTAAATGACCACCACAAGTATTGCATTTTAGTTCAGTTCTTGCGTAGCCAATTTTATAATCTACATCTAATTCTACATTTTCTTTTATGGCTCTATCAAAAGAAGGCCATCCAGAACCAGAATCATATTTATGCTCTGATTTATAAAGAGGTGTTTTACAAGCAGCACAAATAAATGTACCATCTTTATGGTTGTTGTTTAAAGGGCTTGTAAATGCTCTTTCTGTACCAGCTTCTCGTAAAACATAATATGCTAAAGGAGAAAGCTGTGCTTTCCATTCAGCATTTGTTTTTTCTATTTTATATGTTTTATTTTTTTCTTTTGGTGTGTTTTGGGCATTACCAGTACAACTAAACATCAATATTAATATAAAAAGACTTGCTATTTTTTTCATACATATAAATTTAATCAACAATCATTTATGAGTGTTTTTCTATAAAATTGGACGAATTATTATGTAATATCTTACAATAAAATTAAAAACAATTTTTCAGTTTTAAATAGAATACTTAATTTTAAGGAAATAAATTCTTATAATAGTGACTAATTTTTAGCAAAAGTGTCATAATTAAAGAACCAAAAAGTATAAAAATGAAAAAAATAATAGTATTAGTAATCACAATTTTCCTTTTTTCTGAATGTAGTACAGTGCCAATTACTGGTAGAAAAAGAGTAAACTTTGTGAGTGATTCGCAAGTTTTACCTGCAAGTTTTGCACAATATAGTAGTTTTTTAGAAGAGAATAAGTTGTCTACAAATAGAACAATGTCTAATCAAATAAAAGATGTTGGTAAAAATATTTCTGCAGCTGTAGATCGTTTTATGAGAGCAAATAATATGGTTTCTGAAGCAAATTCTTACAAATGGGAATTCAATTTAATAGAAGATAAAACTGTAAATGCTTGGTGTATGCCAGGAGGTAAAGTTGTTTTTTACACAGGTATAATGCCAATTTGTGATAATGAAAATGGAGTAGCAGCAGTTATGGGGCATGAGGTTGCACATGCATTTGCAAAACACGGTCAAGAAAGAATGTCTCAAGGGCAATTACAACAAATAGGTGGTTTAGCAGTTGCTTTAGGAACGTCTGGTAAAGATTCTGAAAGTCAGCAAATTTGGAATACTGCTTTTGGTATTGGTTCTGGATTAGGAATGTTAAAATTTAGTAGAGTACATGAACAAGAAGCAGATAGATTGGGTTTAGTCTTTATGCTAATGGCTGGTTATGATGGAACTGAAGCAGCTGAAGTTTGGGTTAGAATGAGTGAAAATTCTGGAGGAGGATCTACACCAGAAATTTTAAGTACACACCCATCTAATGCATCAAGAATTCAAGATCTTAGAACTTATTTACCAACTGCAAAAAAATATGCAGCTCAATATAATGCAAATGGAGTTGTAAAATAAAATAGAAACAAATAGATTTCCTATATTGTAACCGTTCAAAATTTAATTTTGAACGGTTTTTTTGTTTTAAATGAATACTAAACAGTAAAAGAAATTTTATGTTAAAAATAGGAGATAAAAAATTAATTAATGCTTGGGCTTTTTATGATTGGGCAAATTCAGTTTATTCTTTAGTGATAAGCACAGCTGTTTTTCCTTTGTATTATAGCGCAGTTACAGAAGGTAAAATAGTTACTTTTTTGGGTATGGAATGGGATCATCCAGATAGTTTGTACAGTTATGCTTTATCTTTTTCCTTTTTGGTAGTTGCAATAATTTCACCAATATTATCTGGTATTGCAGATTATACAGGTAGTAAGAAAAAGTTTATGAAGTTTTTCTGTTTTTTAGGTAGTTTATCTGTAATGAGTTTATATTTTTTTGATGGAATTGATACAGTTTGGATTGGTATTGTTTTTACCATTTTAGCAAGTATAGGTTTTTGGGCAAGTTTGGTTTTCTACAATGCTTATTTGCCAGAAGTTGCTCATCCAAATCAACAAGATAGAGCTAGTGCCAAAGGATTTATTTATGGTTATATTGGTTCTATAATCTTGCTAGTTATCAATTTAGTTATGATTCAAATGCCAGATTTATTTGGTATAGATTCAGGAATGGCTTCTCGAATTTCTTTTGTTATGGTAGGGTTATGGTGGCTAGGTTTTGCACAAGTTACTTTTAAACGCTTACCTAATGATTTGTACAATAAAAAACCGGAAAAAGATTATATCTGGAAAGGTTTTAAAGAGTTAAAAATTGTTGCTAAAGAAATAGTAAATTACCCTACTTTAAAAAAGTTTTTAATTGCTTTCTTTCTATTAAGTGTTGGTGTGCAAACTATTATTTTATTGGCTACTATTTTTGGATCTACAGAATTGGGTTTAGAAACAATCGATTTAATTATTACAGTATTATTAATACAAGTTGTGGCTATTTTAGGTGCATTTCTGTTTTCTAGATTGTCAGGAAAAAAAGGAAATTTTTACGCTTTAAAATTAACCATTGTTATATGGATGATTGTATGCTTTTGTGCTTTTTTATTGCATAAAGAATTACCTAATGTTTCTATTTATTTTTATGGATTAGGTGCAGTTTTAGGTTTGGTTTTAGGAGCTATACAATCTTTAACACGTTCTACTTATTCTAAATTATTACCAGATACAGAAGATCATGCCACTTATTTTAGTTTTTATGATGTTACAGAAAAAATTGCAATTGTATTAGGTACAGCTGTTTATGGTGTTCTATATGCCATTACAGATTCTATGCAATGGAGTGTTTTGTGTTTGGCTTTTTTCTTTTTAGCAGCTTTAATAATTTTAAGCACTTTAAAGAAAACAAAATATGTGCGATAAAAAAAAGTGCTGTAAAACAGCACTTTTTTTAAATATTTGTAAGTTCTTGTATTATTGAACAGAAATTGCAAAAGTAACTTCAACATCAGTGCTACCTCCTGCATTGTCAGCAGTACCATCATTTGGCTTTGTTGGTTCGTGCTTTAAAATAATTGTTAAAGTACCAATTCCAGTATCTCCTGTTGTAAGCGTAGTTTCAATTCCAATTGGGTTTCCATCACCATCTGTATCTGTTTTTGCAACAGAAACTCCTGTAATATTAGAAGAATAAAAGAATTCGTGCTCATCAGCTTCATCTTTAACTTCAACAGTAATATCTTCAGCAGGGTCTTCAGTTTCATTTAGTAATTCTATAGCTCCTGTGTAAGTAGTGTTTGCAGATAAACTTCCAGAAACAGAGTAAGTTCCATCAGAACCACCTTCACCATCTAAATCTACGAATGATAAGGTAACAACATCATTTCCATTAGTTAATGTGTAATTAACAGTTGTAATTAATTCTTCTTCATGATCGTGGTCATCATCATCATGATCGTCATCAGAACAGCTAGAAAGTGTTAAAGCTGAAATAAATAATATTGCTAATAATTTGATTGTTTTCATTGTTGTTGTTTTTGAATTTTTCATAATTGAGTGTTCTAGTATTTTATTTTTATTTTAAAATTAAAATTCCTACCTAATTCATCAGCAAAATATCTTAATCTGTTTAAGTGTTCTCTGTAAGAAACATCAAACAAGTTTTCGATATTAAATTCTAATTCTAAACTTCCTTTGTTAAATGCTTTAAAAACAGCAGAAGTGTTTAAAATGAATAATGAATAAGCAGGTGGTGTAGAGCTAATGTCTACAAATACATTTTCTTGCGCAATAGCATTAAATGTATAAAAATTGTAATCTGGGTATCGTTTTTGTTGTAAAACCGATTTATGTGTTAAACTAATTTTTAGTTTGTTTAACGCATTGTTTGTATAAGAAATACGATTACTAAAATTGGCAGCAGGCATATGAATTAAAGGGATGTCTTCAGAAGTATTATCACCTCTTAATAAGCTTAAACTTCCTTTATAATCGAACTTGCTGTTAATTTTCTTGTTTACATCTAAATCAACTCCAAAAATCTGTGCATTAATCTGGTTGTATTGCCAAACAGGAAATGCACCTCTAATTGTTGTTGTAATTCCTACAGGGATTAATTGAATATAATTACGAATATGTTTAAAATATGGGCTAACTGAAAATCCGAAATTATCTGAATTTTTCTCTAAAGAAATGGCAAATTTATTTGCAGTTTCTTTTTCCATAGTTAATAAACCTATTTCTATTCTAGCAGCACTATGATGCAAACCATCACTAAATAATTCTGATGGATTTGGCACTCTTGAGGCTAAACCATAATTCACTAATAAAGACATATTATTTTCAAATTGTTTAGATAAACCTAAACTTGCAGAAATATTGTGGTATGAAAAATTTGGATTAGTTGGAATGTCTGTTCCATCAACTTCACCAGCTTCAAATTCAGGGAATAATTCGTCGTAGTTATACGTTTCGCGCCAATCTGTAACATTATATTCTTTTTGGGCATCTATTCTAGAAAAATCATAACGAACTCCTGCACTTAATTCAGTAGACTCGTTTATTTCATAATTTCCTATTACATAAGTACCAAAATCATATTTGTCATAATCAGGAATTAAAGGACTTGTACCTGTGCCTGAAACAGCATCATTTTGCTGATAACGTGCTAAAATACCAGTATTAATTTTTAAAATATCTGAATAATCTATTTGTAAATCTGTTTGTAAACTATTTGTAAATAATCTTAAATCTATTACAGGAGTATTACTTAAATCTCCTCTTCGTAAATCAAATTCTTTACGTCTATTAATTTGAAAATCGTATTGAACAGTTAATTTTCCAAAACCTTTAAAACGTTTATATGCTTCTATTTTTCCTAAATGATGTAAAATAGATTGTTTTGGAAAAGTAATTTCATAAGAAAAGTCTTCAATAACTCTTGGTTCTTGGCTGTTTATAGCATTTACTAAATCATTTACATTACCAATATGCGACGATTGTAAAATGGCAAATTCATTATTTACATAACTATAATAAGCGTCAAAACCTTTTTCGAAACTATTGTAACCAAATCTAAACGATGCGTTCTTGCTAATGGTTCCACTATTTGTAAGGTAATAATCAGGGGCTTTAAAATCTCCAAATTGTTTGTAATTCATCTGTATTTTTCCATAAAAACCAGATTTATAAGTTTTAACAATTTCTGAATTTATATTACCACCTAAGCCATTAGAATTAAATGAAACTAAAGTGCTCCCAAAAAGGCTATCTTTAATAGCATATTTTTTAGGTTTAATTAATATCATACCACCAATAGCATCACTACCATACTTTAACGTATTTGCACCTTTTATAACTTCTATGCTGTTATTAGCATTAATATCTATATTTGGAGCGTGTTCATCTCCCCATTCTTGGTCAAACATTCTTACATTATTGTTAATAATTAAGAGTCTGCTACTATGTAAACCATGTATCATTGGTTTAACAATAGTGTTACCAGTGTTTAATGAAGATACTCCACTTACGTTTTTTAAAGCATCACCTAAAGACTTATCAGAATAACCTTCTAATACATTTTTTTTGATAGATTGTTCAATACTAGTAGCTTCTGTCTTAAAATTTGTTTTTACAACTACCTCATTTAGTTCTTCTAGATGATGCTCTAACAAAATTTCTTTGTATAAATTTTGATTGATGGTAATTGTTGAATTTTTAGTTTCACAAGCTATGTGTTGTACTTCAATTACCAATTCTCCTTTACATAAATCTTTAAATTCAAACTCACCTTTTTGATTTGTAGATGTGTATTTGTTTAAATTTTTAATTTGAACAGATGCACCATAAATAGGTGTATTGTTGTGAAAATCAATAATTTTTCCCTTAAAAGTATATGTACAGTCTTGTGCTATTACATTTGTGGTAAAGCAAATAGCAATAACACAATAACAAAATAATTTTATCATTGTTTATTCTTAAAATTTAAATTAATAGCGTTTAATTTAAATAGATAAAGGTGGCCCTCTTAAAGAAAATGATAATTGATGATGATTTTTTAAGTAATAATATTTTTCGCTATTATTATCTAGAATAACAACTTTTGAAAGAATCTGAGGTGTATCTAAATATAATAAAGCACTACTATGCTTCATTAAATGTAGTTTACAATCAATATCTTTTTTATGAACATGTTGTTCAACTTTAGAATTACAAACAGCATGTTCGTGATTCATAAAATCGTGCAATGAATCAACAGCTATTGGTAATAAGAATATTACCAATAAAAAAATACCTATATGTTTTTTTATTTGCTTGATATTAATTGTTCTTTTTACGTGCTTTTAAATTTAACATTTCTACACCTAATGAAAAAGCGATCGCAAAGTACAAATAACCTTTAGGAATAGCACCTACAGTTCTGTTAAAAAATATAGTATGCGATAAATGTGCACCTTCTGTAATTAGCATAAACCCAATTAATATAAGAAAAGATAGTGCTAACATTTGAATTGTTGGATTTCTATTAACAAATTTATTAATAGGTTGCGAAAATAGCATCATAATAATAATTGAAATAATAACAGCAATTATCATAATAATTAATGCGCCATTTATTCCGTTTGTCATACCAACAGCTGTAAGAATACTATCAAAAGAAAAAACGATATCGATTAAAATAATTTGAAAAATTACACTTTTAAAAGAAACTACTTTTGGTGATTTTAGTACTTGTTCTTCATTAGTGTGTTCTACTTTTTCTCTTATTTCTTTAGTGCTTTTGTAAAGTAAAAAAATACCTCCTAAAAATAAAATTATACTTTGACCTGTTAAACCAGTTTTAAACCAGCCAAGATCTACAGTATAAAAAGGGTCTTTTAAAGCAATTAAATAAGATACACTAAAAAGCAATGCAATTCTGGTAATCATGGCTAATGCTAAACCCAATAGAGTTGCTTTTTTAACTTGATTTTCTGGTAATTTATTAGCGGAAATAGAAATAAATATAATGTTATCTATACCTAAAACAATTTCTAAAAAAGTTAATGTTAGCAAAGAAACCCAAGTTTCAGCAAGTAAAAAGATTTCCATTTATTTAACTTTAATTACAGTACCTGTTTTTTTAAATTTAGAAAAACCAATTTTTACAGTAAAATCGTAAGAATTTTCTCTAAACTTATTAATTTGAATAAACATTGGGTCTTCTTGTAAACTGTTTTTTGGGTTGATGTACTTTAAAGTATAAAAGAAATTATTTTTCCATTTTATAGATAAAGTATCAACCTGGTCTCCATATTTACTAATCTGAATGCTATCTTTTCTGATAATGGTTTCTTTTACAAAATCTTTACCAGCAGGAATTTCGAAAACCCCTTCTTTAAATCGATTTGAACTGTCTTTAACTGTAGGTTTACAGGATAGAAAAAACACAGATGCAAGAATAAAGAGAAAAGAGAACAATCCTTTTTTAACTTTTAACTTAAAGAAGTTTAAACTACTAACAACTATTTTCTTATTACTTTTTTCTTGCATTATAAAATTTATATACCTGTATAATTAGATGGTGTAATTGCTTTTAATTCTACTTTAATTTCATCAGAAACCTCTAAAGTATCTATAAAATTAGC
The DNA here is from genome assembly GCF_045063625.1 of Polaribacter sp. Asnod6-C07. Lineage (NCBI taxonomy): Bacteria > Pseudomonadati > Bacteroidota > Flavobacteriia > Flavobacteriales > Flavobacteriaceae > Polaribacter > Polaribacter sp. Asnod6-C07. The sequence goes on from NZ_JBEFOF010000005.1 coordinate 2,751,169, forward strand.
AATTGAATTTTGGTTGATTTTTGCATTAGTTCTGGTTAATCCTTTTAAGGCTTCATAAGGATTTGGATAAGCTTCACGTCTTAAAATCGTTTGAATAGCTTCTGCAACAACAGCCCAATTATTTTCTAAATCTTGTTCAAACTTTTCTTTGTTTAACAATAATTTATTTAAACCTTTTAAGGTAGATGTAAACGCAATAATTGTATGCCCAAATGGTACACCAACATTTCTTAAAACAGTACTATCTGTTAAATCTCTTTGTAAACGAGAAATTGGTAATTTTGCAGATAAGTGTTCAAAAATAGCATTTGCAATTCCTAAGTTTCCTTCAGAATTTTCAAAATCTATAGGGTTTACTTTGTGTGGCATTGCAGAAGAACCAACTTCACCTGCTTTAATTTTTTGCTTAAAATAATCCATAGAAACATAGGTCCAGAAATCTCTGTCTAAATCTATGATAATTGTGTTAATACGTTTTAAAGTATCAAACAAAGCTGCCATATGATCGTAATGTTCTATTTGTGTTGTTGGAAAAGAGTGTTGCAATCCTAATTTTTCTTGTACAAATTCACCTCCAAAAGCTTTCCAATCTATAGAAGGATAAGCAACTTTATGAGCGTTATAATTACCAGTAGCACCTCCAAATTTTGCTGCACTAGGTATATCATTTAATAAATTGAATTGTTCTTTTAAACGAACCACAAAAACATCAATCTCTTTTCCTAAACGAGTTGGAGAAGCAGGTTGTCCATGTGTTCTTGCCAACATAGAAATGTCTTTCCATTCAATTACTAATTCTTGTAATTTTTCTACAACTTCAAAATAATGAGGTACAAAAACATCGTTCATTGCTTCTTTAATAGATAAAGGAATTGCAGTGTTATTAATGTCTTGTGATGTTAATCCAAAATGGATAAATTCTTTATCTTTTTGTAAACCTAAAGCATCAAATTTTTCTTTAATAAAATACTCAACCGCTTTTACATCATGATTGGTAACTTTTTCAATGTCTTTAATTTTTTGAGCATCTTCAGTTGTAAAATCAGTATAAATTTTACGTAAATCAGAAAATAAATCTTGATTAAAATCAGCTAACTGTGGTAAAGGAATTTGGCATAATGCTATAAAATATTCAATTTCTACTCTAACTCTGTATTTTATTAAAGCTTCTTCAGAAAAATAATTAGCTAATTTTGATATTTTACCTCTGTAACGTCCATCAATAGGAGAGATGGCATTTAATTGTGATAATTCCATTTTTTAGTTCTGTTGTTAACTGCAAAAATACATATTTCATAAGTTTTAAAAATAAGATTTTTGATGTTTTTTAGAAGCTAATTATAATAATGATTCTTATAAATTGATAGTTTTAATATTGATGTAAATTCATTAATTTTAAATAAAAAAACAAAATTTAAAGATTTTTTTATGTGAAATTTCTAAACTTAATGTCTAGGTTTTTTATCAATCAAATTTAAAATAAATTTTCCACGTGCTTTGCAGCCTTTGCTTTCATGAATAATTTTAGTTTCTATTAAATGTTTTAATTCAGGATGTACCCAATCATTTTCTAATCCAAACAAGTATAAAGTATTCATTGTATACGCTCTAACTGCTATTTTTTGAGGAGTAATGAGCCAGTCAAAACCAGTTTCTATTATTTTATTTATATGGTTTTCAGTTAAACTGACTTTAATTTCATTTGTTGTTTTAGAATAATAAGCATTTGCCAAATGCTCACAAATTTTTGCACAAGGCCTTGTTGCGCTATCAAAAATTACATTGCTAATGTTTTTAGTAAACTCATCTAAATGAGGAATTATCCAATTTAAATGATGGTGTGTGCAAATCCATTCTAAAATCCAAGCTGCTTTTATTGATATTCTATCATCAACCTTAAAAGCGATTGTTACCAAATCTTTGAATAAATTTTGATTTTCTAACACTATATCAGCCACTCTTTGTCGGTTTTCCCTTTTAGGGTTTTCCATATTATTGAGTTGCTCTGTTAAAAAAATAATACTCATTTTTGTTTTGATTAATGTATATTTACTCTAAAATTTTTGGAATGCTAAATATAAAAAGATTGGGTTTTGTTTTTGTGTTTTTAACTTGTTTTTTTTCAAGTGAAACTATTAAAGCACAGAAAATTAATCAGTTTGATGCGAATAAGAAAAGAACTGGAATTTGGAAAAAATACCACCCAAACAAAAGAATTCGTTACACAGGTCAGTTTATTAACGGAAAAGAGGTAGGTGTTTTTAAGTTTTACGATATTACTGACTCTAGAAATCCAACAATTATTAAAACTTTTTCTGCTACAAGTGATTCTGTTGCTGTTTCTTTTTACTCAATAAATGGTGTTTTAAAAAGTAAGGGGATTTTTATTGGTAAAAAAAGAGTAGGAGTATGGAAATACTTTTTTGCTGATGGTAAATTAATGTCTGATGAGTTTTATGTTGATGGAAAATTAGATGGTAAATTGGTTAACTATTATCCGAATGGAAAACCAGCAGAAATATCAATTTATAAAGCAGGTTTAAAAAATGGATTATCTCAAAAATACACAAGCAAAGGTATTTTAATAGAGGAGTTAATGTACCAAAATAATAAACCTAATGGAGTTGCCAAATACTTTGAATTAACGGGTATTTTAAAAGAAAAAGGAGTTTATAAAGACGGAAAAAGATTTGGGAAATGGGAATTTTATTTGGATGGTGAAATGGCTTCTGATGAAGATAATAAAAAGAAAAAAACGTTTACCAAAACAAAAAAAAATAAATAGCTATGAAATGTTTTTTAACACTTACTTTAACAATTTTCTTTTTTTCTTGTAATGAAAAAAACACTCAAGAAGATGATAATATAGAGGGGCTTTGGCTTGTTAAAAAAGTAAATGTAGACAATAAAGATTTAACTCCTATTGCAAAATGGGTTCGTTTTAATGCTGATGGCTCTCAAGCTTCTGGCAATGGTTGGTTGCAACATTCTGTTGGGATTTATAACCTAAATATTGAAAACCAGTTAACAGTTACCAATACATTTGGGATAAAAGATGATGCAGAATCGTTTAAAGTAAATATTGATAAAAACAATATGACTTGGCAAAGAAAAGAAAATGATTTAGACATTATTATCAGCTTAGAAAAAACAGATAAATTACCAACATCAGAGGCAAATAAACTATTTGGTTTATGGAAATTTGATTCTATTATAAAAGATGGTAAAGAAGTATCAGAAAGTTTAAATCCATCAAAAAAAGGAATGCTTTTTTTAAGATGGGACAATACTTATGAACTTCGTAATTATCCTTTAGGCGAAAAATATGGAATGTTTAAAACACATAGCCATAAAGCACAAATAGATATGGTAAGTTATGCTAAAGAACCCATATTTCAATTTTATACTTTTAGTTTAGTTAATGATAAATTATTACTGAAAGCAACAAATAACGACACTGAAATAAAATTGACAAGAATCCATCAATTTTTACAATAAATCCATCAATTCTTTCAATTTATAGTTCACTTACAAAGTCGTAACTTTGCAACCTCAAAATTAAAAAATGAAACGAGTAGTTGTTGGTCTTTCTGGTGGAGTAGATTCTAGTGTAACAGCACATTTATTAAAAGAACAAGGGTATGAAGTTATTGGGCTTTTTATGAAAAATTGGCACGATGATTCTGTTACTATTTCTAATGAATGTCCTTGGTTAGAAGATTCTAATGATGCAATGATTGTTGCAGAAAAATTAGGTATTCCTTTTCAAGTTGTAGATTTAAGTGCACAATACAAAGAACGTATTGTAGATTATATGTTCGACGAATATTCTAAAGGTAGAACTCCAAATCCTGATGTTCTTTGTAACAGAGAAATTAAGTTTGATGTTTTTATGGACATTGCTCTAAAACTAGGAGCAGATTATGTGGCTACTGGTCATTATTGTAGAAAAGGCGAAGAAATTATAGATGGTAAACCTGTTTATAAATTATTAGCAGGTAAAGACAATAATAAAGATCAATCTTATTTTTTATGTCAATTATCGCAAGAACAATTGGTAAAAGCTTTGTTTCCAATAGGCGAATTAACAAAACCAGAAGTTAGAGAAATTGCAAAAGAAGCAGATTTAATTACAGCAGAAAAGAAAGATTCGCAAGGTTTATGTTTTATAGGTAAAGTACGTTTACCAGAATTTTTACAGCAAAAATTACAACCAAAAGAAGGTGAAATAGTTACGATTCCTGCGGATTTTACAACGTATGTAAAAGAACATCCGAAGTTTGAGAATAAAGAAGATGAACTCAAATATTTATCAACTAAATTTTCTTACAACAAAGAAGATGGTAAAGTTGTAGGTAAACATCAAGGTGCACATTATTTTACTAAAGGACAACGTAAAGGATTAAATGTTGGTGGTACAAAAGAAGCTTTATACGTAATTGAAACTGATGTAAATGAAAATGTAATTTACACTGGTGAAGGTAAAAATCACGCTGGTTTGTATAGAAATGTATTGTTTGTTTCTAATGATGAAATGCATTGGATTCGTGAAGATTTAACTTTAAAATCTGGAGAAACAATGCAGGTTGATGCTAGAATTAGATACAGACAAAAATTGGAAAACGCTACTTTACACAAAGTTGATACTGGTTTGTATGTAGAATTTGATAACAAACAATCTGCTATACAAGAAGGGCAATTTGTGGCTTGGTACAAAAATGAAGAATTGTTAGGTTCTGGAGTTATTTCGTAACTTCGTTTTCATAAATATTTTGCTATGAAAATAAAATTCTCCATTCTATTTTTTTCTCTTGTTATTCAATCGGTTTTTTCTCAAAAAGATTCAATTGTTAGTTATTTAAACAGAAAGTTTGAAATTAATAATAATAGTAACAATAAAAACGATGTTGCTTATTTAAAAACCCAAGTAAAAAAAGATGCACTTTGGGAAAATATTATTTATTACAGAAAAGGGAATATTTTTAGAAAATATTATTCTAAAAACCTTAATGAGGATATTTATGTAGGTAAATTTTTAGAATATCATAGAAATGGTAAACTAAAAAAAAGGGTTTTTTATGATAACTCTGGTTATGAAAATGAAAGTATAATTATATTATTTGACAATGGAAAAAGAAATTATACAGGGCAATTTTTAAAAGGAATTGACATTAACTTATGGAAATACTACCATTATAATGGACAAGTAGCTGCTAAGTTTTATAAAGATAAAAAAGGGAATATTACAAAATCTGTGTTTTTTGATGAAAAAGGACAAGATGTACCAGAAGATGAGTATATAAAATTCAAAAAAGCTACATTTAAAGGCGGAATTGAAAAGTTTAATGAGAAAGTAAAGGTTTTACCTTATAGAATTAGGTATTATGTAAATACAACCATTTATGTAAATTATACTATAAATGTTGACGGAGATATTACAGATGTTTATGTAATAAATAATGTACCTAAAGATTTAGAAGAACAAATTAAATTATATTTAGAATCTATTAAGGGGTGGTCTCCTGAAATTGATTTTAACAGAAAAATACCTACAAATTATACTGTTAAATTAAATTTTTCTGTAATTGATGAATAATAAAATTACACAACTTTTTAATATAAAATACCCAATTATTCAAGGAGGAATGGTTTGGGTTTCTGGTTGGAGGCTAGCTTCTGCAGTTTCTAATGCAGGTGGTTTAGGCTTAATTGGTGCAGGTTCTATGTATCCTGATGTTTTAAGAGTACATATTCAAAAATGTAAAAAAGCAAAAGACAAACCTTTTGGTGTAAATGTACCAATGTTGTATCCTCAAATTGAGGAAATCATGAATATTATTGTTGAAGAAGAAGTCAAAATTGTATTTACATCAGCAGGAAACCCAAAAACATGGACTTCCTTTTTAAAAGAAAAAGGGATTACAGTTGTGCATGTAGTAAGTTCTGTGAAATTTGCTTTAAAAGCAGAAGCTGCAGGTGTAGATGCCATTGTTTGCGAAGGTTTTGAAGCTGGAGGTCATAATGGTCGTGAAGAAACAACAACGTTTACTTTAATACCAATGGTTAAGGAAGCTGTAAAAATTCCTGTAATTGCTGCTGGCGGAATTGCAACAGGAAAAGGAATGCTAGCTGCAATGGTTTTAGGTGCAGATGGTGTACAAATTGGTAGTAGATTCGCTGCAACAGAAGAGTCTTCTGCTCACATCAATTTTAAAAATTCTATTGTTAATGTTAAAGATGGTGATACACATTTAACATTAAAAGAATTGGCACCTGTACGTTTGATAAAAAATAAGTTTTATCAAAAACTACAAGAATTATATCAGCAAAACCCTACTAAAGAACAATTAATAGCATTGTTAGGTAGAGCAAGAGCAAAAAAAGGAATTTTTGAAGGAGATTTAGAAAATGGTGAGCTAGAAATAGGACAAATTGCGGGTTTAATTCATGAAATAAAATCAGCAAAACAGGTTTTAGAAGAGGTTATTGGTGAGTTTAATGCTGTTAAAACCACTGTTAATCAGCTATAAGAAGTTAATTGAAAGAAAATCAATAAATTATGCCTTTCTAAATTTATTGGCACTATATTTGCAACTTAAATAAACGTTGTTAGGAATTAATTTAACAACACAATAATTTTTTATAATGAATAAAGGTACCGTAAAATTTTTCAATGAATCTAAAGGATTTGGATTTATCACTGAAGAAGGAACAAACAAAGAACATTTTGTACATGTGTCAGGATTAGTTGACGAAATTCGTGAAAACGATGAAGTTGAATTCGACTTACAAGATGGAAGAAAAGGATTAAACGCAGTAAACGTAAGAGTTTTATAATTATATATTGCTAGTTAAATTTTTATCTAAAAGCCTGTCAAAATTTTGATAGGCTTTTTTATTTTTATAATTAAATATTATTTATGATTGATTGCAGGCAAAGAAAAAATATTAAAGTCGGTTTGTTTGTAGAAATCGTTCAAAAACCACATCAAAAAACAGGCGAATTAACAGAAGGTATTGTTGCAAGGTTACTAACAAATTCACCTAATCATCCTTATGGAATTAAAGTACAATTAGAATCTGGTTTAGTTGGTAGAGTTAAAAATATAATTGAATAGTACTATTTCTTAATTTGCAGGTATTTTAATTGTGTACAATTTTCTGCTCTTATTGTTTAAGTGATGTTCTCTTAACCAAGGATTTAAAATCTTAAATTCCTTGTAATTCATCCCAAACTTTTTTGCAAAAGCAGTAATATTTGTAATTGCAGTATCAACTTTTACAGTTGTCGTTTTTTCAATTGTATATAAATCTTCTTTTTCAAAAACAAAACCATATTTCTCAGAATTATTAATAATCTCTTTTAAAGCTAAAATTCTAAAAACGTAACGTTCAGTTTCATCAGCAAGTTTTGCATCATAATAATTATCTACATCTTGTGCCTCTAACCTTCTAGAAATTCCATAATTACCAGCATTATAAGCAGCAGCAGCTAAAGTCCAAGAATTAAAACGTTCTTTAGATTTAATTAAATACTCTGCAGCAACTTTAGTAGATTTTTCAATATCGTACCTTTCATCAACATTTTTATTAATTTCTAGCCCAAATTCTTTACCAGTTTGTTTCATAAAATGCCACATACCAGCTGCACCAACATTAGAGGTTTCATCTATAAAACCACTTTCTGCTAAAGCTAAAAATTTAAAATCATCAGGTAAGCCATATTTTCTTAAAAGTGGCTCTAAAACAGGAAAATATTTATGAGCTCTTTTTATCAATAATAAACCATTAGATTGCCAATATGTATTTACTAACAATTCTCTTTCCATTCTTTCCCTAACATCAGGTATTTCTAAAGGAACTCTTTCACCTGCCAAATTTAAATTGTTAGGTAATTTTAAAGATTTAATTTTATAGTATTTATGAGTGCTTACAATAGGGTCTATTTCTTCTTTATTTATGGCATTAATAAAGATAGAGGTAATAAAAACGATACTTAATATAGATAAAATTCTTAATGGTTTTTTCATAATCAAATTAATTTAAAGTATAAAAATACTTAATACTACTTGTTTAAAAAAGTTAAAGTATCCTCAATTATTTTAGATATTTGCTTAGCTTTTATAATTATCATAGAATGATTTCCGTTTTCAATTTCAATAGCATTTTTAATATTTTTTATCGGAAAAATCTCATCTTTTGTTCCGTGAATATGCGTAATGTTTTCTAAAACTATTTGCTGTTTCCAATTAAGAACATTTTCTATAGACCATTTCAAATAGTTTTCTCCTCTAACAGAAAGGTATTTTTTATACATTTTGGCTTTTTTTTCTAAGGTTTTGCCAATAAAATATTTAGAATACGTCTCAAAATTGGTTACAATTTGAGTTGGGAATAATTTGTAAATTTTACTTTTGCTAGCAAATTGAAAAGTAGTTGGGAATTCAGTTTGAGATTTAACACTAGATATAATAATTACTTTTTTAACATCGATAAACTTTGTAATTTCTTGTACTATAATCCCACCAAAAGAAACACCAACCAAAACAGGGTTTTCGTGTTTAATTTCTTCGGATAATCTTTTAGTGTAACTATTTAAACTTTCATCTAAAGTAAGTGGTTCTTTCCAAGTTAAATAATGCAATTCATATAACTCATTAGAAAGGGTTAAGTTTTCAAAAATTTCAGGTCCTGCAGCTAAACCAGGCATAAAATAAATATGAGTTTTAGACATAACAATTAATTTAAAATATACAATTCAGTGTACTAAGCACAAGTTTAATGCCAAGTTCCAAGTTATAAGGCTACTTTATCTTCTACAAAATCGAAACGCACCAAACCATCATCATCAATATTTGTTAAAGTAATGGTGTGCAAAGTGTTTATTAATTCAGGATTCCAAGGTGTTTTTACTTTTACGTAATTTTCTGTAAATCCGTTAATATAGCCTTCTTTGTTTTCATTTTCAAACAAAACAGTTACAGTATTACCTAATTGAGCTTCATAAAAAGCACGTCTTTTTTTAACAGACAAACCACGTAACATTTTACTACGTTTTGCTCTTGTTTTTTTAGGTACAACACCATCAAAATCTACAGCCTCTGTATTTGGTCTTTCAGAATATGTAAAAACGTGTAAATAAGAAATATTTAATTCGTTTAAATAATTATAGGTTTCTAAAAATAATTCATCAGTTTCACCAGGAAAACCAACAATAACATCAACACCAATACAAGCATTTGGCATTACTTCTTTAATTTTAGCAACTCTATTTGTGTAGGTATTTCTTAAATATCTACGTTTCATTTTCTTCAATAACTCATCACTACCAGATTGTAAAGGAATATGAAAATGAGGTACAAAAGAGTCGGATTTAGAAACAAAATCAATCGTTTCATCCTTTAGTAAATTAGGTTCAATAGAAGAAATTCGTAAACGATGAATACCATTAACCTTATCCAATTCTTTTACCAATTCTAAAAAAGTATGTTCGTGTTTTTTGTTACCAAATTCACCTTTTCCATAATCGCCAATATTAACACCTGTTAAAACAATTTCTTTAATGCCTTTTGATGATATTTCTTTGGCATTGTTTATTACATTCTGTAAAGTATCGCTTCTAGAAATTCCGCGAGCTAAAGGAATTGTGCAATACGTACATTTGTAATCGCAGCCATCTTGTACTTTTAAAAAAGCACGAGTTCTATCGCCTATAGAATAAGAACCTACATAAAAATCGGCATCAACAATTTCGCAAGAATGTACTTCACCAACATCATTTTTAGTTAAATCGTTAATATAACTGGTAACATTAAACTTTTCTGTTGCACCTAAAACCAAATCTACACCATCTACAGCAGCCAATTCTTCTGGTTTTAATTGCGCATAACAACCCACAGCAATTAAAAAAGCATCTTCATTTTTCTTTAATGCATTTTTTACAATCGATTTAAAACGCTTATCTGCATTATCTGTAACTGAGCAAGTGTTAATTACGTAAATATCTGCTTCTTCAGTAAAATCTACACGTTCAAAGCCTTCATTGACAAAATTTCTTGCAATGGTTGAGGTTTCCGAAAAATTTAGTTTGCAACCTAAAGTATAAAAAGCTACTTTTTTATCTGCCATCATTCCTGTACATTTATAGATTGCAAATTTACAAATTTAATTATGATAGTAGCCCATCTAAAAGCACCTTACTATGCTGTTATTTTTACAACAATTTTAGAAAATAATTTACAAGATTATCTAGAAACAGCTGAAAGAATGGAAGCTCTAGCAAAACAACAAAATGGTTTTTTAGGTATTGAATCTGCAAGAAAAGAAATAGGAATTACAGTTTCTTATTGGCAAACTGAAGATGATATTATTTTTTGGAAAAATAATATAGAACATACAGAAGCAAGAAATTTAGGCAGAGAAAAATGGTATAAACAATACCAATTAAGAATCTGTAGAGTGGAACGTGAATATGGTTTTAAGAAATAAAGATGTACGCACAAATTCAGAAAGTATTAGAAAAATTTATGAGTAAAAGTAGTATTTATAAATACGGTTTTAACTTATCACCTATGTATAGAAGATCTACTGGAAGAGTAATAAAAGTTTCTAAGGATTTATTAAATATAGAAATACAAATCAAATTAAGTTACAAAAACAGCAATTATGTAGGTTCTATTTTTGGCGGAAGTTTATTTTCTGCAACAGATCCAATTTTTATGATTCAGTTGTTAAATATTTTAGACACCAATTTTGTGGTCTGGGATAAAGCAGCTTCTATAAAGTTTAAAAGACCAGCAAAAGAAACTTGTTATGTAGATTTTATTTTTACTTCGGATGAAATTGAACAAATAAGAAAAGATGTGTCTGAGAAAAAAGAAATTGATTTAATTAAAAATATACAATTAACCAATAAGGATAAAACTGTTGTTTTTGCTGAAGTTTCTAAAACAATTTATATAGCTGATAAAAGGTATTATAAAGAGAAAAGAAAGCTTAAAGCAAAGCAAAAGTAATCATCAAAGTTATTTTGAAGATGTAATATTTGTTGTTATAGTTTCTATTGATTTAATACGTTCCTAACTCAGAAATACATTTAATTAAAAAATCTTCTCTTTAATTTTATTTTTAAGTTTTTCTGAAACATTTGTAGGAAAAGGACGATCTCCATGTAAAATATCAACCATAATATTATTAAAATATTGGCCGTATTTATTCAATAAATACTTTCTAACAGGATTATTGTGATAAAAGAATTTAGATAAAAAAGCGCCCGATTTTAACTCAGGTAACAATTTAATATTTAGTTTTTCTAGGTAAAGTTTTTCAGCAATTTTTAAATCTAAATTGCTTTCAATAATTGCTTCAGCAACATATTTTCCGCTTAAAATAGCGTTAGAAATTCCTTCTGCAGTAATGGGTTCTGCAAAACCTGCAGCATCTCCAATTAAAAAGACATTGTTCTTTACAAAACCATCTGTTCTTGGTGCTAAAGGAATCTGAAAACCATGAGCATCTTCCTTTACTATTTCTTTAATTCCTAAAGTTTCTAAATATTTTTTGTAATATTCTTTTAAATTGATTTTTCCTTTTTTAGTAGTTAAAACTCCTAATGATAAATGATTTTTTTTAGGAAAACACCATGCATAACCATAAGGAACTGCATCAATATCAAAACGTACAGTTTTAGAAAGTCTTTCAAAATCTTCTGTAGAAACTTCTACTTCATACTCTAAAGCAGGTATTAAATTTCTAGTATCATTTTTATAACCCGCCATTTTTGCAGTCGGGCTCAAAACTCCATCAGAAGCAATAATAAAATCAGCAGAAATATCACCTTGAGAAGTTTTTAAAATTGATTTATCATCAGTAAAATCAATACTTATCAATTTATGATCTTCTAATAAAGTAACTCCAAATTCTTTTGCTTTATTAACAATTAAATTGTCGAAAGCATCACGCATAATCATTGTAATTATGGGTTCTTCTTTGTTAGAATAGTAGCATTTTTCGTGATTGTTAAAGTAAGTATCAACTTGGCAAAATTCACGTTCTACAACCTCAGAAATATCAAAAGGCATGTTTTTTTTACCTCTGTTAACAAAGCCACCACCACAAGTTTTATATCTTGGTAAGGTTTCTTTTTCTATAATAACTGTGTTAATACCTTGTTTGCCTAAATAAAATGCGGTTGATGCTCCAGAAGGACCACTACCAATAATTGCAACTGTAAAATGTTTCATAGCACTAAAAAGCTTTACGCGAATATAGAGATTCTTACCAATTTATTTTAGCTTGAATAGGGAAGTGATCTGAATTTTTTTCTGTAAATGATGTAAATTGATTAATTTCTGCGTTTTCATCTGTTAAAATAAAATCGATTCGCATAGGAAACCAATAATTAAAAGATTTACCAAAACCTTTACCAGCCTCAATAAATGCATCTTTTTTATCTTCGGATATTTGATTATACACCCAAGAATAGGAAGTGTTATTAAAATCGCCAGCAACTATTTTTTTGCCTTTCCATTTTTTTTCGTGTTCTAAAAATAAAGAAGTTTGTTCTGCTTGTTTTTTAAAGCCTTCTTTTAATCTTGCTACTAATTTTTCCGAATTTTCTTGTCCAAAGTTTTCTTTATCTGTGTTTAAACCTAAAGATTGTAAGTGAATGTTGTAAATTCTAATGGTGTCTTTCTTTTTTAAAATATCAGTAAAAATGATATTGTTAGACGTGTTTTTAAAATCAAAAGAACCTTTATTAATTATCGGAAATTTAGAGTAAATGGCCAATCCGAAATTAGAATTTAGTTTACTAGATTTAATATATTTGTATTTATAATTAAAATTTATTCCTTTCTGATTAAAAAATTCTTGAAAAAGTAGAATATCTGGCGATTCATTTTTTATAAAATTATTGATGTTTTCTGGTATTTTTTTGTCATCAATCCAATTCCAATAATTAAACATTCTAACATTATAACTCATTACTTTTAAATCTTCTTTGTTAGAAATCTCTTTTTCAGAAAATTTATAAATATTAGGTATTATAAACCAACCAAGCAATAAAATTAAGGTTGATAAAAGGAATTGTTTTTTTATGTTGATAAGCCAATAGAGTACAAAAACTAAGTTAATTACAATTAAAATAGGGGCTAATAAGCTTAGTATTGCAAATATAGGAAAAGACTGAGGAGAAACATAAGGCAATAAATATGAAAACAACAAACAAGTAGCCATCAATGAATTGATGATATAAATAAGCTTATTTATAAAAGATAATTTTTTCACGTTGGGGAGTTAAAAAATGAACTATTTTTTGCCTTGTCTAAACAAAAAATCTTTTTCTGCTTTAGTTAAAGTATCGTAACCAGATTTACTAATTTTATCTAAAATATCATCAATCTGTTGTTGATTTAAATTGGTATTCGTTTTCTTTTTTACTTTTGATTTATGTACAGTTTTTAATGGTGATTTCTTTTTCTTTTTAAAAAGATTTGCAATTTTATCGAATATTTTAATTTCTGTATTACTCGCTTTTTTAACGTATAAAAAACCAAATAAAGCACCACCTAAATGTGCAAAATGGCCTCCAGCATTATTGCCAATTAAAGCCATAACATCTAACCCAATCCAAATTGCAGCTAAATGCCAAAGTTTTACAAAACCTATAAAACGTAATTTTAATTGATAATTAGGTATGTATGCAGCAATACCAATAAAAATTGCAGAAATACCTGCAGAAGCACCAATTAATATAGATGTTTCACCATCAAACAAAGGAAAATAATTCTGACTGAAAATAAATAAAATTCCACCGAAAAAAGTACCTAATAAATAGAAACTCAGCAATTGTTTTTGAGTAAAATATTCAAGAAATAAATTACCTATAAAATACAAAACCATAAGATTCATTAAAATATGAAGAAAATCGGCATGTAAAAAACCATAAGAAACAATAGACCAGGGTTTTGTATATAAAGATTTTATTTCATCATCTAAAGAAAACCATTCAACTAACCAGTTTATTTGTCCTTCGTATAAACCTTGAAAAACACTTACTAAAATGGTAATAACGAATACAGCAATATTTATAAAGATTAATTTTTCTACAATATTACCAGTAATATACCTTCTTTTTATTTCGTCTATTACACTCATTAATTTACTTTAAATTGATTTTTTTTCCAGAACCAAGCAATTAAAAAACCTATTAATGCACCACCAACGTGTGCAAAATGAGCAACATTTCCAATAGAATACTTTGTCATTCCAAAGAATAAATCACCTAAAATCATAACAGGAATAAAGTACTTTGCTGCAATAGGAACAGGAAAAAATATTAATGCTAATTTTGCATCTTTAAAATACAATCCAAAAGCAACTAAAATTCCGTAAACAGCTCCAGAAGCTCCAACTGCGGGTGTGTTATATAAAGACCAAATTTTATTAAACTGATCTTGATTAATTACTTCTGCTAATCTAGGATCATTTGTGCTACCAATTTCTAAGATTGAGATTACTTCTGAATCAGTTAAACCAGCATTTATAAAAATTTCATAAATACCATTAAACTGATAGTAATTAACCAATGTATAGATTAAACCTGCACCAATTCCTGCAGAAAAATAGAAAAAGAAAAACTTTTTCTTACCCCACATTTGTTCTAAAGGAGTACCAAAAGCCCATAAACCATACATATTAAATAAAATATGAGAAAAGCTTCCGTGCATAAAAATATGTGTGACATATTGCCAAAAGCCAAAGTGTTCATTTCTTGGAAAATGTAAAGCCAAAATATTTGTAAAATCTAATTGTAATATTTGTGGTGCAATAAAAAATATTACATTTATAATAATTAGATGTTTTATAGCGTCTGTAATTCTATTCATTTTTAGCTGTTAAATAGATTATCTATTTCGTTTAATGTAAGCGTTTTAAAAGTTGCTTTACCTGTAGGAGAAACTGTTGGCTCTTTACAAGAAAATAAATTATTTACTAAACTTTCTTGTTCTTGTTCAGAGAGTTGAGTTCCAGTTTTAATAGATAATGTTTTAGCAAAAGATTTTGCCATAACATCAAAATGACTAAAACTTGTATCTGGTACTTCTAAATTTATATCATTTAAAAGTTCCTCTAATATAATAGTAATTTTACTTTCTGTAACAGAAACCGGAATTCCTTTAATGGTAACACTGTCTTTGGTAAATTCATCAAAAGAAAAACCAGCATTTTCTAATTCGGTTTTTATGGTGTATATCATTTCTATTTCTTGTGATGAAAAAGAAATTTTAACAGGAAACAATAATTGCTGACTATTAGCTTCTTTTACAGTGATACTTTCTAAAAAATCTTCGTACAAAATACGTTGATGTGCCAAAGATTGATGAATTAAAACTACACCAGATTTTATCAAACTCATTACATATTTGCGCTGAATTTGAAATGTTTTTTGTGTCTTAGTCTCTGGTTGATGTTCAAATAGTTCTTCTTGCTTTTCTGTTTGATGATTAGAAACAGAAGTATATAAACTTTCCCAGCTTTGTGTATTTTGCTCTCTTTTGTAAGGGAAACTAGTTTCTTTCTGTTTTACATCTTCTTTAAAAGGGTTAAAATCAGGATCTACAGTAATTTTTGGTGTAGATGTTTTTGTGTTATTTTTATTTAAATGATAAGGTGTGTCTAAATTTGAATCCCTATTAAAATCTAAAACAGGAGCCACATTATATTGTCCTAAACTATGTTTAACAGTCGCCCTTAACATAGAGTATAAAGCCTTTTCGTTATCGAACTTTATTTCTGTTTTTGTAGGATGAATGTTAATATCTATTGTGTTTGCAGGTACAGTTAAATATAAAAAATAGGAGGGATGTGATCCTTGTTCTAACAAACCATCAAAAGCATTTACTACTGCATGATTTAAGTAAGAACTTTTTATAAATCTGTCATTTACAAAAAAGAATTGTTCGCCTCTTTTTCTTTTAGAAAATTCTGGTTTTGCTACAAATCCGTTAATATTTAAAATATCTGTTTGTTCATTTATTGGTACTAATTTTTCATTCATTTTTGTACCAAAAACAGCTACAATTCGTTGTCTTAAATTGCCATTTTTTAAATGATAAACCTCATTGTTATTATGGTGCAATAAAAAAGCAATATCTGGATGTGCTAAAGCAACTCGTTGAAATTCATCAATAATATGTCTGGTTTCAACAGTATCTGATTTTAAGAAATTTCTACGAGCAGGAATATTGTAAAATAAATTTTTTACAGCTAAACTTGTGCCTTTAGAAGTAGAAATAAAATCTTGAGAAATTACTTTGCTGCCTTCAATTTTTAGGCAAGAACCTAACTCCTCATTTTCTTGTTTGGTTTTTAATTCTACGTGTGCAATTGCAGCAATAGATGCTAAAGCTTCGCCCCTAAAACCTTTTGTACATAGATTAAACAAATCTTCTGCTTTCTGAATTTTAGATGTTGCGTGTCTTTCAAAACACATTCTGGCATCTGTAGCACTCATTCCTTTACCATCATCAATAACCTGAATTAAAGTTTTACCAGCGTCTTTTAGTAATAATTTTATACTAGTTGCACCAGCATCAATTGCGTTTTCTAACAATTCCTTTACCACAGAAGCAGGTCTTTGCACTACTTCTCCTGCAGCAATTTGGTTAGCTACATGATCTGGTAAAAGTTGAATGATGTCTGACATTAATTATTAATGAATATGGATAAATCGAAATCTATAATATACAAGAAAGCTAAAACTAAAATTAAAACAATGTAAACAATTGTCTTATTAAACTTGTTTTCTGAATCTTTTAATTCGTTTATGGCTGCAGAAAATTTAGATTTTAAGCCTTTGTTTTTTCCTGTTGTAGTTCTAAATTTATCTAGTTTATGTTCTATTTTAAAAGGACTTCCTTCTCCTTTATAATAACGAGGTTGGTAATCAAATTTTTTATTTGTTCTTTTTAAAAATCCCATAATTTTAGATAATAATTGGTGAATAATGGTTTAGAAATCTCAAATATTGTACCAATTTTAAGGATATCAAAATTAAAGAATTAAAAGGAATACTTCAAGGAATGATGTTAAAAGTATTCTTAAAAATCCTGCATGATTTTTAAACCACTTTAGGTTTGTGTATTCTTTTAAATTAAGAGAATTCCTAAAAGGTTAAAGAAATTTTGTATTAGAATTTAAAAAAAATGATTTGTATTTTAAACCTCTACTTAATTAAAAACCAATGCTATCAGAAGTTCTATCTATATTTTTAAGAGCTGCCATTTTTACAGCTGCAACAGCACATTCTATACCTTTATTACCTAATTTACCTCCAGATCTGTCTATTGATTGCTGTTTGTTATTATCTGTTAAAACACAGAAAATTACTGGCACATCGTATTTAATATTTAAATCTACAATACCTTGTGTAACTCCTTCACAAACAAAATCGAAATGTTTTGTTTCTCCTTGTATTACATTACCAATAGCAATGATAGTATCTACATTTTGAGACTGTATCATTTTTTTGCAACCGTAAACAAGTTCAAAACTACCAGGCACATCCCAAGAAATTATATTTTCTTCAGTTGCACCACAGTCTAAAAAAGCTTCAATAGCTCCTTTTTTTAGGTTTTGTGTAATTTCTGGATTCCATTCAGAAACAACAATCCCAAATCGAAAAGTCTTCGCATTTGGGATTGTTGTTTTATCGTAATATGATAAATTGGTTGTAGCCATTTGTTGGTTTTTGGTTTATTGTTGTTGATTTTTAGTAATATTTGTAACTAAAAACTAAAAACCAAGAACTAAAAACTATTGAGCATATTTTGCTGCATTGATAAATTTTTCTACATCTCTACCTTGATCAGATTTTGGGTAGCTTTCTTTAATTTTAGAAAATAAATCTTCTGCTTTACTGTATTCTTTTAAATTCATAGCAGTTTGCCCTGCTTTGTATAAAAATAAAGGAGTTGTAAAATCGTTTGTTTTTTTGTTAGCTGCTTTTTCATAGTATTCTAAAGCTTCTTCTTCTTGTTCAATATCAGAAAAAGCATCACCAATTGCACCTAAAGCAACAGGACCCAACATTTCATCATCAGAATCAAATTTGCTTAAAAATTCGATAGCTTTATCATATTGTTTCATTTGTAAATAAGAAACACCAGCATAATAATTTGCCATATTTCCTGCATCTGTACCACTATAAGAATCAGCAATATCTAAGAAACCGTATTTACCATCTGCACCTTCTAAACCTAAAGTTAAAAGAGAATCTATACCAGAACCAGCAGTTGCTGCTTCATCAAAATATTTTCTAGGAAAAGCCAATTCGTTAGACGCATCTAATTCATTTGGTTCTACTATATATTTATTATATCCTAAAAATGCTAAGAAAATAACAACAATTGCTACTAAAGCACCAAATAAAACTTTACTGTTTTTCTCAATCCATTGTTCAGATTTAGAAGCAGTTTCATCTAAAGTATTAAATACTTCAGCAGTTGTACTGTCCATATTTTCTACTTGTTGTTCTTCTTGTTTATTCTTAGGTTTGTATCCTCTCTTCTTGTATGTTGCCATATTTCCTTAAAAATTAGTGGCGCAAAAATAGTTTTTTTAATTGGATTTTAAAAGAGGTTATTTCGCAAAATTTTCAATAATTTGCAATCCTTTTTTAATCTAGTTTTTTACAAATGTATTTACAGAAAATTTCTATTGTAAATTTTAAAAATATCGAATCGCAAACTTTTGATTTTCAGGAGAAAATAAATTGTTTTGTGGGTAATAATGGTGTAGGTAAAACTAATGTTTTAGATGCAATTTATTACTTGTCTTTTACAAAAAGCTACTTTAATTCAGTGGCTGTGCAGAATATTAAACATGGTGAAGGTTTTTTTATGATAGAAGGTAATTACCTTTTAAATGATAGAAATGAAAAAATTGTATGCAGTTTAAAAAAAGGACAGAAAAAGGTTTTAAAGAGAAATGAAAAAGCTTATGGAAAATTTTCTGAACATATAGGTCAGTTTCCTTTGGTAATCATTTCGCCTGCAGATCGTGATTTGGTTACAGAAGGTAGTGATACTCGTAGAAAATTTATAGATGGTGTAATTTCTCAACAAAATAAAGCCTATTTACAAGATTTAATTGCTTATAATAAAGTGCTAAGCCAGAGAAATGCATTATTAAAATATTTTGCAGCAAACAGAACTTTTGATGCTTTAAATTTAAGTGTTTATGATGAGCAATTAGCTAATTATGCAAGCAAAATATATAAAGTAAGAAAGACCTTTTTAGGAGAGTTTATTCCGATTTTTAATGAAAAATATCAGATTATATCTGGTGATAAAGAGCAAGTAAATCTTAATTATAAAAGTCAGTTACATGATTTTAATATGGATGATTTGTTAAAAAAATCTTTAGAAAAAGATAGGGTAATTCAATATACCACATCAGGGATTCATAAAGATGATTTAAGTTTTGAAATTGGAGATTATCCTATTAAAAAATTTGGTTCTCAAGGTCAGCAAAAATCATATTTAATTGCTTTAAAATTGGCGCAATTTCAATTTATAAAACAGCAATCTAAAGTTACTCCTATATTATTGTTGGATGATATTTTTGATAAGTTAGATGAAAATCGTGTTGCGCAAATTATAGATTTAGTGAATAATGATGAGTTTGGACAGATTTTTATTACTGATACTCATTCTGAAAGAACTGAGAATATTTTAAAACAAGGTGATAAAGAATATCAAATTTTTAAGTTGTAGTGTATTGAAAGTAGTAAGTTTAGTTTTAAAAGTTTAATTCATTTTAAAAAATAGATTGCACATCAATAAAAAAGATTTGTAAGAATAAAAATATGGCAAAGCGAGAAAATGATTCCTTTTCGATAGAAGATTTAATGAAAACCTTTATCAAAGAAAATAATTTGAGCAAAGGAATGCAAAAAATGAAAGTTGAAGAAACTTGGCTCAAAATGATGGGGCCAGGAGTTGCCACGCATACTACTTCTGTAAAGTTGCAAAATAAAACTTTAATTATTCAATTAAAATCGTCTGTTTTAAGAGAAGAATTAAGTTACGGAAAAGACAAAATCATTAAAATGATGAATGAAGAATTAGGAGAACAGGTAATTACAAAATTGATGTTAGTTTAAATGAAAAATTATTGCCATAAATTTATGGGAATAATGATCATTTTATTGAGTCTATTTTGGGTGTATCAGAATATAAACCTTTATTAACTTTATCATTTTACAAATGTTCTTTTTGCTTTTAGATATTCTAATTGGGCTTTATTTTTTTAAGTTTTTTTTGGTGTTTTTAAATTAAGATAATTTATAAATAAAAAGTAATTTTAATTACAGAGAAAGTAAATAACAAATGTTTTTTTTTTAATTGTATTTAGGGTAATTTAGGTGTTGATTAATAATTTTTAAGAGAAGTGTTTATTTGATTTTTAAAAAAGAAAACTCGCAACCAAAAAGGTTACGAGTTTTTAAAAATATTTTTTTGAACTTAAATTCTAAATTAGAATTGCTCTCTACCAGAAAAGTGAAAGTTTCCTTCGATTTCAGCATTTTTATCAGAATCAGAACCATGAACTGCATTTTCTCCCATAGAAGTTGCATATAATTTTCTGATTGTTCCTTCAGCTGCATCAGCAGGATTTGTTGCTCCTATTAAAGTCCTAAAATCACTAACTGCATTTTCTTTTTCTAAGATTGCTGCAATTATTGGTCCTCTTGTCATAAACTCAACTAATTCTCCAAAAAACGGACGCTCATTATGCACAGCATAAAAAGTTTCAGCATCAGCTTTTGTCATTTGAGTTTTCTTTAACGCTACAATTCTAAATCCTGCAGCATTAATTTTTTCTAAAATTGCACCAGTGTGTCCGTTTTCTACAGCATCTGGTTTTAGCATTGTAAATGTTCTATTTGTTGCCATTTTCTATAATTTTCGGCAAAAGTACATCTTTTATTGTTAATAACAAGTTAATGATATACTTGTGTTAATTCTAACTGTATTATATGGTGTTTACTATTATTAAAAGAGTGTTTTTATTTTCTTAAATATTAAACTTTAACTCACTAAAATTGTCGTTATATTTATATGTATAAGAAAATATATTTTAATCAATGTTATTAAATTGTATATTCGCAAATTATGATTTTGAAAGGATTTGAAGATTTAAAAGAGTTTTTAGAAGAACCAAAAAAAATAGTAATTGTAGGACATAGAAATCCTGATGGTGATGCTATGGGTTCTACTTTAGCGTTAAAGCAATATTTAAATAAAAAAGGCCATAAAAGTACAGTTGTTGTTCCTAACGATTATCCAGATTTTTTAAAATGGTTGCCAGATTCAGACTCAACTTATTTATTCGATTGGCAAAATAAACAAGCTAAAAGAGCAATAAATAATTCTGATATTATTTTCTTATTAGATTTTAATGCATTGCATAGAGTAGGTAGTGATATGCAGAATACATTAGAGGCTTATGAGAACGATTTTGCAATGATAGATCATCATCAACAACCAGATGATGTAAAATATATGTATTCTGATACAGAGATCTGTTCTACTTGTCAAATGGTGTATCAGTTTATTGAAATGAATAACGATTTAGATTTAATTGATGCCAATATTGCAACTTGTTTATACACTGGTATAATGACAGATACAGGTTCTTTTCGATTTAGATCTACCACAAGTACAACCCACAGAATTATTGCAGATTTAATTGATAAAGGCGCAGAAAACGATAGAATACATAATAACGTTTATGATGCCAATTCTTACAATAGGTTGCTATTATTAGGTAAAGCTTTAAGTAATTTACAGATTTTACCTAATTATAATACAGCTTATATTACTCTAACAGACGAAGAAAAAAAACGTTTCGACTTTCAAAAAGGAGATACAGAAGGTGTTGTAAATTATGCATTATCATTAAAAGGTATAATTTTTGCAGCTATTTTTATTGAAGACAAAGAACAAGGTATTATTAAAATTTCTTTCAGATCAAAAGGGAAATTTTCTGTAAATCAATTTGCTAGAAACCACTTTGATGGTGGAGGACATGATAATGCTGCAGGTGGTAGGTCAGATTTACCAATGGCAAAAACAGTAACAAAATTCACATCATTAGTTTCAGAATATCAACAAGAATTAGAAACCTCTTATGAAGCATAGTTTTTTGTTTTTTTTGATGATAGTTTGCTTTTCGTGTTCAAAAATTGAGCCTAGAAAACCTATTAATCCCAAACCTTCTACCACACTTTATTTTGAAGCAATGCAACAAAATAAAATTTTAAATAAACAAGAAGAGAGTAAGATTTTACACTTAATAGAGAACGATTCTTTAAATACTTATTACCAATCTTCAAATGGGTTTTGGTATAAATACATCAACAAAATTACTGAAGATTTGCCAACTCCTATAAAAGGAAATGAAGTTACCTTTCAATATAATATCACAGATTTAAAAGATTCAATAATTTATAGCAAAGAGGAGTTAGGAATTAAAACTTATGCAATAGACAAACAAGACATTATTTCTGGCTTACAAAAAGGAATAAAGTTGATGAAAATAGGAGAAACCATTACATTTGTAATTCCATCTTACAGTGCTTATGGTATTGCAGGCGATGGAAAAAAAATTGGAATAAATCAATCAATAAAAAGTACAGTAACATTAACAAATATTAAATAAACAAATAAAATGAGAGTATTAAAAAGTTTAGCAATTATTACAGTTTTAGGAACAATGGTTTCTTGTGGAAATCAAGTAAAAAACGCAAGTTCTTTAGAAACTGAATTAGATTCAGCTAGTTATGCTTTAGGTTTAGATATGGCTTTAAAAGTAAAAGCTAATTTTGATGAAGCAGATACAGATTTATTTTTACAAGGTTATAGAAACGGAATTGATTCTACAAACTTGTTAATAGAAGAAAAAGATTTAAGTAATTTTTTAAGAGCTTTCTTTCAAAAACAACAAGCAGAAAAAATGAAAGAACAGCAAGCTAAAGCAGAAAAAGATGCTTTAATTAAATTTGCTGATGTTAAAAATGCGGGTGAAGAATTTTTAACGCTAAATAAAGTAAAAGATGGTGTAGAAACTACTGCAAGTGGTTTACAGTATATTGTACTAAAAAATGGTAAAGGAGATAATGTAAAGCCTACAGATAAAGTTAAAATCCATTATCATGGAACTACAATTGATGGTGAAGTTTTTGATAGTACTGTAGATAGAAAATCTCCATATACATCAAACGCAAATGTTTTTGTACCAGGTTTTAATGAAGCTTTAACTTTAATGAATGTTGGTTCAAAATATAAATTTTTTATTCCTCAAGAAATTGCTTATGGTGCACAACAAAGAGGGCAATTAATTAAACCTTTTTCAGCTTTAGTTTTTGAAATTGAAATATTAGAAATTGTTAAGTAATAGATGAAAAAATCAATCTATATTTTAGTTTGTTTCTTTTTAATTATTGGTTGTCAATCTCCAAAATATAAAGATTTACAAGATGGTTTGTATGCAGAAATACAAACGAATAAAGGAGATATTTTATTAGAACTATACCCAGAAACTGCACCAATGACAGTTGCTAATTTAGTGTCTTTAGCAGAAGGAACTAATAATAAAGTTGCAGATTCTTTAGAAGGTAAAAAATTTTATGATGGTATTCGTTTTCATAGAGTTGTAGATAATTTTGTAATACAAGGAGGTGACCCAACAGAAACAGGAAGAGGAACTCCTGGTTATAGGTTTGGTAGCGAGTTTACTAAAGATGAAAATGGAAATTTGCTTTATAAACATGATGATGCAGGCGTATTTTCTATGGCAAATGGAGGTCCAGAATCTAATGGAAGTCAGTTTTTTATAACACATAGACCAATTCCTCATTTAGATGGTAAACATACCGTTTTTGGTAAAACAATTGTTAATTCAATTCAGTTAGCAGATTTAATAACAAAAGCTAAAGACTCTTTAAGTTTAGAAAGAGCAATAGATTCTTTAAGAATGGCTGTTGTTTTTAATATAGAGCAATTTGATACTATTAATACAATAGAAATTGTTAGAATTGGTAGTAAAGCAAAATCTTTTGATGCAGCAGAAATTTTTGATGCAGAATTAATTAAATATGCAGAAGGTAAAAAAGATAGAGAAAAAGATCTTTTAAATGCAGAGGCTGTTAGGTATTCTAAGTATTTAGAAGATAAGGTTACTTTTTTAGCTAAAATGGATGAAGATAAAGCAACAAAGACAAGCTCTGGCTTACGTATTTTAAAGCTTAAAAATAATCCTTCAGGAGAAAAAGTTGTTACTAATAAACCTATTAAGGCACACTTTACATTATATACTGCAGATGGTAAAAAAATACAATCTACAGAAGATTCTGGTCAGCCTTTTGTTTTTCAGTTAGATGATGCAGAAAGACCAATGATAACAGGTTTTAAAGAAGGTGTTGCAGATATGAGAGTAGGTGAAAAAGTACGTCTTTTTATACCTTATTATATTGGTTTTGGTGAAGCAAAATTTGGACCTTTTCCAGCAAAATCTGATTTAGTTTTTGAAGTAGAAATTTTAGAAATAAATAAATAATTTGTTCGATTTTATAATTAAAAAAGATCAAGAATTATTAATATTCTTAAATAGTTTAGGAAGTGAACAATGGGACCCTTTTTGGTTGGCAATAACCAAACAATTTAATTGGGCACCATTGTTCCTTTTTGTTATTATCTTAATATTTAAATTTTTTGGTTTAAAACGTGGAGGTTTTGTAATATTATCTCTAATAGTTTTAGTAGCCTTTTCTGATCAGTTTGTAAATTTAATTAAGAACTCTGTAGAAAGATTAAGACCAAATAACAATCCAGAAATAAATCATATCATAAGAACTTTTACTTATTCTCCTGGTGGATTTAGTTTTGTATCTGGTCACGCAACAACATCTACATTTTTCTCTGTATTTGTAATCCTTTTGCTTAAAGATAAATTCAAATACATTTACTTCATTTTAATTTTTCCATTATTTTTTGCATATAGTAGAATGTATTTAGGAGTGCATTTTCCTTTGGATATTACTTTGGGCACTTTAATTGGTTTTACACTGGCAAATTTGTATTATTTGCTGTTTAATAAAGTAGATCAGAAGTTGTTTGCAAAACAAATAGCAAAAGAGTAGCTTTTTATTTAACTTCTACCAAATATCTGATTTCTAAAGCCTCTTTTCTAGTGTCTTTTTTCAGAAATTTATTATTAATTCTACTTACAGCAAAGTTTTCGATTTCTTTTATTATTTTAAAATTTACGTTTTGTCTTTTAAATAAATAAATTTCTTTATTATTAAGATAAAAAATACGTCCTTTTTCTTGATGGATTTTTAAAGTATCAATTCTTTTAAAATTATCTTTTAAATAATATTCGAAGGCAAAATGACGATTCATATTATTTAACAAACTTCCTTTGCCTTTATAATTTTTATTTACAAAACGAGCTGCACTTACACCTCCTTGATATGGTAAAATAGTTGGATAAAAATGTGTGAATAAAAAGGTGTAAATATTTAAAAACAATACTGTAGAAACAAGAAAAAGCTTCTGAATTGAGCTGTTTTTAGATTTGTAAATACTTCTGAATATAAAGATTGAAAAAGCTAAAACTGCTAAAAATACAAAGTTAAATTCAGGTTGCATTACATAAAATAGAAAGCCGATAATTAAAATGGCAATTACATTTTGAAACCAGAAAATTACAGCATAACCTTTTTTAGTAACATTCTTATTGTTACTTAATTTGTCAATAAAATCAGCAACAATAATTGCCATAAAAGGAAATACAATATTAGTATAATGAGCTAATTGAAATTTGCTTAAAGAAAAAATAAATATGGCTGATAAACATCCAAAAAGACTATAGAATTCCTCTTTTGTAATTATTTTTTTAAGGTTTCTTTTTACTTTGCTAAATGTTGCTATATAAAAAAGGATTCCAAAAGGTAAAAAAGCCCAAAGAATAGTGTGTAAAAAGAACGTTTTATCTCCAGTTCCTTTTATAGGGCCAGAATTAAAAAATCGACCAAACTGACTATCCCAAAAGAAAAATTTTAGCCCAGAAACATTGTTTCGTTCAAAAACTAGTTTTTCAGGATGCATATCAAACTGAACATATAATGTGTAAAGTTCTGGTAAAATAAAAATGAAAATTAGTACGGTTGCTAATAACCAAATAGGGTTAATAATTTGTTTCCATTTTCTTTTTAAAAACAGCTCACCACCCAATGCAGCTATTATAGGAATCATCGCAAAAATACCTTTAGTCATAATTGCAAATGCAGAAAAAAGACAGGCAAAAATTAAATGTTTTATTCGTTTGTTTTTTAAGTAAACATCAAAATAATAAATGCTACTAATCATAAATGCAGTTAAATAAGCTTCAGCTCTCACATCAAAATTAGAAATAATACTATGAGTTGCAGTTGCTAAAATAATTGCAGCATAAATACCTGTTTTTGTATTGTAATTATTTTTAGTGAATTTATAGGTGGTATAAATTCCGAAGAAAAAAATAAGCACTGCTGGTAGTTTGTAAGCAAAATTAGTAACTCCAAAAATTTTATAAGAAATTGAAGTAAGCCAAAAAGGTAAATGAGGTTTATCTAACCAATCATGACCTAAAGAATATAGGTTTATATAATCGTTACTTTCTGCTATACTTTTAGAAATTGATGCGTATAATGCAGCATCAGGATCTATTAAATCTAAAGGAAGCCCAATAATAGTAACAATTAAAATTAAAGTAAAAATTAAAAAAAACAGATTATTTTCTTTTGATAAAAATTTGGCTAACATAAGTTTTTTGTAAAGTTTTTAAATCTATTTTATATATTGTGTTTTTCTAAAAGTTCTTGAACAAATTCTTCAAATTCTTTTTTAAACTCTTCATACTTTTTACCAGTTGCAGGTCCATTAAAACCAGTGTGAATTTTTTTAACTTTTCTGTTTTTATCCATAAAAATAGTGGTAGGATAAGAAATAATATGGTTTAACATTGGTAATTTTTTTTGCGCCAAAGTTTTATCAGCAACTTTACCAAATTGTGCTAATAAAACAGGGTATTCTACACCAACTCTTTCTTTAAAACGCTTAATTCTTTGGTAAGCAATTTCTCTGGTTTTTGCCACTTCAAAAGCTAATGCAATTACTTGTAAATTTTCATTCGGATTTTCCTGTAAATAGTTTACTAAATACTTACTTTCATCCAAACAATTTGGGCACCAAGTTCCCATAATTTGAATGATGATAGTTTTGTCTTTAAATTCAGGATCACTTAAAGCAACAATTCTACCTCTTGTATCAGGAAAAGAAAAATCGAAATATTCGTACCCCTCTTTAATGTAGGTTAAATCTTCTTCTTTTGGCAACTCATAAGCATTGTTTAGTTTTGCTCTAAAAGGTTCTTTCCAATGATTTCCAGAATAGAAAAAACCATTCATTGTAGAATCTGTAACCTTTGCTGTAAATAAAAATGCATGAGCACCATCAAAAGTAGAAAGCTTTAAAGAATCACCGTCAATAATACCTTCTAAGTATCTATAATCTCCAGTAGTTGTTCTAAAAGTACCAGTTACTTTATTTTTTGTTTGATTAAAAATTCCTTTGGCAATGTATCTTTCATCAGGATTATTATCACTAAAAACAGTTTGCCAATTACCAGAAATATTAACTGATTCTTTTTGGGTTGATGAAAATCGGACACTATCTTTTTTTGCTTCAAAAGGTACAACTCTGTCTAAACTAGGTTTAATAAAACTACCTTTTAATGTGTTATTTGCAATTTTAGCAATAATATAACCTTCAAAAACAGGTGTTTGAATAGTAATTGAATCATTGCTGTAAGTAATTTCGTCAACAATAATTTTTTCATCAGCATTAATAATAGTGATTAAAGAATCGTTTTCAACTTTAAAAATAAATGGTAATTCTTGGTTGTTTTTCACCTTTAAAATGGCTCTGTAAGTACCTTTATCTAATTTTATTTCTGTTTTTTTATCACAAGAAATAAATATTAAAATACTGATTATCAATAAAAAAATCCTCATTACTAACTCTTTTTTAGAAAAAATGAAATTACAATAATTTGCGAACATTATTAAGGGCAAAATTATAATGAATATGTTTAATATAACCTTAAAATTGGTTAAATTCGCAGATTAAATATCATCATAAAAAAATAAATGAAAATATCGTATAATTGGTTACAGCAATTTTTAAAAGTTGATTGGGAAGCTGAAAAAACTGGTGAACTTTTAACGGATTTAGGTTTAGAAGTTGAAGGAATTGAAAAGATAGAATCTATTAAAGGTAGTTTAAAAGGAGTGGTTGTTGGTGAGGTCTTAACTTGTATTCAACACCCAAATGCAGATAGATTAAAAGTAACTACTGTTAATTTAGGCGATGAAAATCCTGTGCAAATTGTTTGTGGAGCACCAAATGTTGCGGCTGGTCAAAAAGTACCTGTAGCCACAATTGGTACTATTTTATATGATGAAAAAGGCGAAGGATTTAAAATTAAAAAAGGTAAAATTAGAGGAGAAGAAAGCCATGGAATGATTTGCGCTGAAGACGAATTAGGTCTTGGTAAAGGACATGATGGAATTCTAGTTTTAGAAGCTGATTTAAAACCAGGTACATCTGCTGCAGAAGTTTTTGATATTGAAACTGATTATGTTTTCGAAATTGGTTTAACACCAAATAGATCTGATGCTATGAGTCATTTTGGGGTAGCAAGAGATTTACGTGCTGGCTTATTACAAAATGATTTAAATTTAGAATTAATATCGCCATCTGTAAGTGATTTTCATGTAGATGAAAGAACATTACGTTATGATGTTGAAGTAGAGAATAAAGAATTAGTACCTCGTTATTGTGGTATTACTATTACTGATGTAGAGGTTAAAGACTCACCAGATTGGATTAAAAATAGATTAAAAGCAATTGGTATTACACCTAAAAATAATATAGTTGATATTACCAACTATGTTTTGCATGAATTAGGTCAGCCTTTACATGCTTTTGATGCCCAGAAAATTAAAGGTAATAAGATTATTGTTAAAACTTTAGAAGAGGGTACAAAATTTACAACACTAGATGAAGTAGAAAGAGAGCTTTCTGCAGATGATATTATGATTTGTGATACTGATGGAAATCCACTTTGTATTGGTGGTGTTTTTGGAGGTTTAAAATCTGGAGTTACAGAACATACAAATTCAATATTTTTAGAAAGTGCATATTTTAATCCTGTTTCTGTAAGAAAAACAGCAAAAAGACATGCTTTAAACACAGATGCATCTTTTCGTTTTGAAAGAGGAATTGATATTAATATGACAGAGTATGCTTTAAAAAGAGCAGCTTTGTTAATTGAAAAATATGCTAGTGGTAAATTGGCATCAGATATTTCTGATTTCTATCCTATTAAAATGGAAGATTTTCAAGTATTTCTTTCCTACGATAATGCTTATAGGTTAATTGGTCAAGAAATTCCGAAAGAAAAAATCAAGAACATTTTAGCTTCATTAGAAATTAAAATTAATAGTGAAACTGCAGGTGGTTTAGGACTAACAATACCATCTTATAGAACAGATGTTCAAAGAGAGGCAGATATTATAGAAGAGATTTTAAGAGTATATGGTTACAATAATATTGAGTTTTCATATAAATTAAATACTTCTATTTCTTTTGATTCTAATAATGATACAAAAGTAGAAAACATAGTTGCAAACCAGTTAAGTGCTTTAGGTTTTAACGAAACTATGGCTAATTCATTAACAAAACCTGAGTACAATTCTCTATCAGAAAGTATAAGTGATGATGCTAAAGTAATGATGTTAAATCCGTTAAGTAACGATTTAGCTGTAATGCGTCAATCAATGTTATTTAGTGGTTTAGAATCTGTATCTTATAATTTAAACCGAAAAAATACGGCTTTAAAGTTTTATGAATTTGGTAAAACTTACCATAAATATGGTGATAAATATCAAGAAGATAAGCATTTAACGCTTTTTGTTACAGGTAATAGAACAAAAGATTCTTGGCAATCAAACAATAACCCTTCAGATTTCTTTTATGTAAAAGGAGTAATAACTTCAGTTTTAGAAAGATTAGGGATTCAGAAATTAAAAGCTACTCCTGTTAAAAACGATGTTTTCTCAGAAGGTTTAGTTTTTAGTTTAGGTAAAATTAAAATTGCAGAATTTGGAGTTGTAAAAAGAAATGTTTTAAAAGAATTTGGTATAAAACAAGAGGTTTTATTTGCTGATTTTAATTGGGATAATGTTTTAAAATTCTCTGGTAATAAAAATGTTAAAGTTGCTAGTTTAACAAAGTTTCCTGCAGTAAAAAGAGATTTAGCATTATTGTTAAATTCTAAAACCGAATTTAAAGAGGTATATAATTTAGCATTTCAATCAGAAAGAAAACTCTTAAAAGAAGTAGATTTGTTTGATGTTTATGAAGGTGATAATTTACCAGAAGGTAAAAAATCTTACGCTGTTAGTTTTGTTTTACAAGACGAAACCAAAACTTTAGAAGACAAGCAGATTGATAAAATAATGCAAAAATTACAACAAAGTTTCGAGAAAAATTTAGAAGCTGTTTTAAGATAATTACAAAGCTCCTTTTTAGGAGCTTTTTTTATAAAAGTAAATTATGTACAAATTAATAATAAGACCATTTTTCTTCCTTTTTGACCCAGAAAAAATACATTATTTTACATTTTCTTTGGTTAAATTTTTATCTAAAATACCTTTAGTACCAAATCTTTTTAGAAACCTTTATCAAGTAAATGATAAAAAACTAGAACGTAATTTATTTGGATTAACATTTAAAAACCCAGTTGGTTTAGCAGCAGGTTTCGATAAAAATGCAGTTTTATATAATGAATTGGCAAATTTTGGTTTTGGTTTTATAGAAATAGGTACTGTAACACCTAAAGGCCAAGTTGGTAATCCTAAAAAAAGATTATTTCGTTTAAAAGACGATCAAGGAATTATCAATAGAATGGGGTTTAATAATGAAGGTTTAGCCATTGCAATTGAACAGTTAAAAAAGAATAAAGGCAAAGTAATTATTGGTGGTAATATTGGTAAAAACACCCAAACTTTACCAGAAAATTACACAGCAGATTATAAAGAATGTTTTAAAGGTTTACATCCTTATGTAGATTATTTTGTGTTGAATGTAAGTTGCCCAAATGTTGGTAGTCATGCAAAATTAAATGATAAAGATTATTTGGTTGAGTTAATTACAGAATGCCAGAAACTAAATAATTTAGAAGAAAAACAAAAGCCAATTTTATTAAAAATTGCACCAGATTTAAATGATGTTCAGCTTGATGAGATTATAGAGCTAGTTGCAGAGACAAAAATTGATGGTGTAATTGCTTCAAATACATCAACCAATAGAAGTAATTTAAAAGCTTCAGAAGCACGTTTAAAAGAGATTGGTAATGGTGGTGTAAGTGGCCAGCCAATAAAAAATCAAAGCACAAAAGTGATTAAATATTTGGCAGATAATTCTAATAAATCTTTTCCAATTATTGGAGTAGGAGGTATCCATTCAGAACAAGATGCTTTAGATAAATTAAATGCAGGTGCAGATTTGGTTCAGATTTATACAGGTTTTATTTACGAAGGTCCAAGCTTGGTAAAAAGAATTAATAAAGCAATTTTAAAAAAGTAGTTTTATAAAGATGATGTTATATTATTCAGTTTAATCTCAAAGAAATTGAATATTTATTTTTCCTTTGAACTTTAAAAAAATCAAAAAGAATTAAATTATTTTTTTTACTAAATTTATACTAAGATGAACTCTAAACCAGCAATAGGTCTTATTCCTTATGGAAAATTCCCAAACTTTGGACTTCGTAATATGTCTTTAGATGATTTACATTGGCCACTTGGTAGACCAGAAAGATTAAAGAATGGTGTTGTTGCAGATATGGAAAAAACAGACCATATTATAACAAACCCAAGAAAATCAGTTTTTTTATTCCCGCGTTTTGGAGTTAAAGCGAAACTATCAGTAATAATTTGTGAACCAGATATTATACATCAAAAATATATTAATCTATCTCATTATCTTAATTGGAGGTTTTATAAGATTCTTACAAAATCAGAAAAATTACTAGAGAGTATAAATAATGGAATTTTCTATATTTATGGAAGTACTTTTTTAAAGGATATAGATACAGTTAACACAAATAAAAAACACCTTATTTCACTTATTGCGTCAAATAAAAAGAATTTAATTGGTCATAAATTAAGACACGAAATTGTTGATTATTTACGAAATAATAATTCAGAAGCGCATATAATGGGGCGTGGTTATAAACCTTTTGATAATAAAGAAGATGGTTTAGCACCTTATAAATATTCTATTGTTATAGAAAATAATCAAGAATCAAATTATTTTACAGAAAAATTGATAGACTGTTTTCTGTGTGAAACAGTTCCTATTTATTGGGGAGCTCCTAATATTGAAAAATATTTTGATGCTAAAGGTATGATTATTTGTAATTCATCAGAAGATATTAAGAATGCTATAAAAAGTATTAGTAATGATGATTATGAGTTAAGATTAGAAGCGCTAAAAGCAAATAAAAAAGAGGCTTACAATTACATCGATTTTGAAAAGAAAGCAGCTACATTGATTAGTAATAGCTTGATAGAAAATTAAATATTAACCAATATTAAATAGTGTTAGAAACTCTTTTGTCTTTTGCTTTTGCAACATTTATACTAGCACTTTCTCCAGGTCCAGATAATATTTTTGTATTAACACAAAGTATTGTAAATGGCAGAAAATTTGGTTTAGCTACAGTTTTTGGCTTAATTTCTGGCTGTTTAGTACATACTTCTTTGTTGGCATTTGGAGTCTCTGCAATTATAAAAAAATCAGAAAATATATTTTTTGCAATTAAATTATTTGGTGCCATTTATTTACTGTATTTAGCTTACAAAGTATATAATTCTGATGCTAATATTATTCTTTCTAAAGATAATGTAGAACAAAAAACTACCACACAATTATTTAAACAAGGGTTTATTATGAATGTATTAAACCCTAAAGTATCTATTTTCTTTTTAGCATTTTTTCCAGGGTTTTTATTTTCAGAAAGTATTTCTACTGTAATTCAATTCTATGTTTTAGGTTTTGTATTTATGTTAGTTTCACTTGTAATTTTTTCTACAATTGCAATTTTAGCAGGTACAATTTCAGAAAAAATCAAAGAAAATCAAAAAATTGGTTTGTATTTAAAATGGATGCAAATTGTAGTTTTTGTGTTAATTGCTGTTTTTATATTTATTTAGGCTGATGTAATTAGGGAATTGTATTATCATTTTCGCTACTTTTTATTAAAAATCAAACAAAAAATCAAATCTTGATAAATATTATATTTAACTAAATTTTATAGTCACTTCATTTGGTTTTATCAAAATAAAATTTGAATATTTGTATAATTAATAAAGTAAATGAAATTTATTCAAAATCATCATCATCATTTTTACAATTGCTCTCAAGCGATTTAAAAATGTATTGAATAAAGTCAAGATATTTATAAACCTGTTTGAGCAAATCAAACAGGTTTTTTAATTTTAAAAATCAAATTTGCTCAAACCAAACTAAAAACAAAAATGAGTAACTTAAGAATTGCAGTACAAAAATCAGGTAGATTAAATGAAGATTCAATGAGAATCTTAAAAGACATTGGTATTTCTATCGATAATGGTAAAGATCAATTAAAAGCAGCTGCTAGAGATTTTCCTGTAGAGGTTTTTTATCTTAGAAATGGCGATATTCCTCAGTATTTAAAAGACGGAGTAGTAGATGCAGCCATAATTGGTGAGAACGTTTTAATCGAAAAAGGAAACGATATTCAGTTTGTAGAACGTTTAGGTTTTTCTAAATGTAAAGTTTCTATTGCTGTGCCAAAAGAATCAAATGCAAGTTCATTAAAAGATTTGGCAGGCAAACGAATTGCAACTTCATACCCAGAAACTGTAAAAAAGTTTTTAAAAGAACAAAACATTGATGCTCAATTGCATAAAATTAACGGTTCAGTAGAAATTGCACCCAATATTGGTTTAGCAGATGGTATTTGCGATATCGTTTCTAGTGGAAGTACACTATTTAAAAATGGTTTAAAAGAGATTGAGGTTTTATTAAAATCAGAAGCGGTTTTAGCAGTTTCACCTCAAATCAATGCAGAAAGAAAAGCAATTTTAGAGAAAATTCAATTTAGAATTCAATCTGTTTTAAAAGGTAGAAATTCAAAATATATCCTATTAAATGCACCTAATGATAATTTAGAAAGCATTCTAAAATTATTGCCAGGTATGAGAAGTCCAACTGTTTTGCCATTAGCAGAAAAAGGTTGGAGCTCAGTACACACTGTAATATCTAAAAATGAGTTTTGGGAAATTATAGACGAATTAAAAGCCAATGGAGCAGAAGGTATTTTAGTTTGTCCAATCGAAAAAATGGTGCTTTAATTTTTTTATTAGGGCGTTTTAACGGGCTTTACACTATATCTTTTTGTGAAAAACAAAAAGGATGTCGTTTCAATCCCTAACGCTTACGCAAGTTTATAAAGAGTAATTATTATGAAAATTATTAATAACCCATCAAAAGAAACTTGGTCTCAAATTTTAGAAAGACCAACAAAAACAGTTGATGATATAGAAGGTGTAGTAAATGAAGTTTTTGCTGATATTCAGAAAAATGGAGATAAAGCTGTACAGAAATATACAGCCAAATTCGATGGTATTTCTTTAGAAAACAATATTGTTACAGAAGCAGAAATTACAGAAGCTATAAATTTAGTTTCAGAAGATTTAAAAGCAGCTATTCAATTAGCCAAAGTAAATATTACTAATTTTCATAAAGCTCAAAAAACAGAAAAAGTTTTTGTAGAAACTGCAAACGGAGTAGAATGTTGGCAAGAAAAAAGACCAATTCAAAAAGTTGGTTTATATATTCCTGGAGGCACAGCACCTTTATTTTCAACAGTATTAATGTTGGCAGTTCCTGCTCAAATTGCAGGTTGTAAAGAAATTGTATTGTGCTCTCCACCAAATGCAGCAGGTAAAATAAATCCGGCAATTTTGTACACAGCAAATTTATGTGGCGTTACTAAAATTATAAAAGTTGGCGGAATTCAAGCCATAGCAGGTTTTACTTTTGGTACAGAAACTATACCACAAGTTTATAAAGTTTTTGGTCCAGGTAATCAGTATGTAACAGTGGCAAAACAGCTATCAACTAAATTTGGTGTAGCAATAGATATGCCTGCAGGACCAAGTGAGTTATTAGTAGTTGCAGACGATTCTGCAAATGCAAGTTTTGTTGCTTCAGATTTATTAAGTCAAGCAGAACATGGAGCAGATAGTCAAGTTATTTTAGTTTCAACATCAAAAGAATTAATTAATGAAGTTGAAATAGAAATTGAAAAACAATTAGCAGTATTACCAAGAATAGAAATTGCTGAAAAAGCAATTGCCAATTCTAAATCTATTTTTGTTGAAAATGATGAAATAGCTTTAGAATTAATTAATGAATATGGCCCAGAACATTTTATTGTTTGTACAAATAATAATGATTATTATATAGATAATATTGCAAATGCAGGCTCTGTTTTTATAGGTAATTACACTCCAGAAAGTGCAGGAGATTATGCCTCTGGAACAAACCATACATTACCAACAAACGGTTTTTCTAAAGCCTATTCAGGTGTAAATTTAGATAGTTTTACAAAAAGTATTACTTTTCAAAAAATATCTAAAACAGGAATTAAAAACATAGGAAACGCAATTGAATTAATGGCAGAAGCAGAAGGGTTACAGGCACATAAAAATGCAGTTTCTATTCGATTAAAAAATTTGCAAAAATAATTTGTAACTAAAACTCCTTTTTCGGAGTCTTTAAAGTATGAAAACAGACTTTAACATCAACAACCTAGTAAGAGAAAATATTAAATCTTTAAAACCATATTCATCTGCAAGAGACGAATATAAAGATCTAACCTATAATGATATGATTTTCTTGGATGCCAATGAAAATCCTTTCGAAAATGGTGTAAATCGTTATCCAGATCCGCAACAACTTGGTGTAAAAGATATTTTATCTGAAATTAAAGGAGTTGATGTAGAAAATATACTTTTAGGAAATGGTAGTGACGAAGTTTTGGATTTAATTTACAGAGCTTTTTGTGAACCAAAAGTAGATAATGTTATTACTTTACCACCAACTTATGGTATGTATTCTGTTTTAGCAGATTTAAACAACGTTGAAAATAAAAAGGTTTTATTGAGTACTGAATTTCAGCCAAATATTAAAGAAATTTTAAGTACAGTAAATAAAAATACTAAAATTCTATTTTTATGTTCACCCAATAACCCAACAGGCAATAGTTTTACAGAAAAATCAATACACGAATTACTAATAAAATTTAAAGGTTTAGTAGTTATTGATGAGGCTTATATCGATTTTTCAACCCAAAAAAGTTGGTTAAAAAAATTAGAGAAATTTCCTAATTTAATAATTACACAAACGTTGTCTAAAGCCTATGGTTTAGCAGGTATTCGTTTGGGTGTTTGTTATGCGTCTAAAGCAATTATTAAAATTTTAAACAATATAAAACCACCTTATAATGTAAATGAATTAACGCAACAAAGAGCAGTTAATCGTTTGCAAAAAATAGATGAAATTAATAACGAAGTTGCACAGCTAATTAGCGAAAGAAAACGTTTAAAACAAGAATTAGAAAGTAGTATAAGTTTTATAGAAAAAGTATACCCTTCAGATGGTAATTTTTTACTCCTTAAAGTAGATGATGCTAATAAGCGTTATAGACAATTAATAGAATATGGTGTAGTAATTAGAAATAGAACTACACAACCTTTATGCGAAAATTGCTTGCGAATTAGTGTTGGTATTTGCGAAGAAAATCAAAGATTAATCAGAGCTTTAAAATCATTATAATAATGAAAAAAGTATTATTTATAGATAGAGATGGAACTTTAGTTTTAGAACCACCTGTAGATTATCAATTAGATAGTTTAGAAAAATTAGAATATTACCCAAAAGTATTTCAATACATGGCAAAAATTGCCTCAGAATTAGATTACGAACTGGTAATGGTTACCAACCAAGATGGTTTAGGTACAGATTCTTTTCCAGAAGATACATTTTGGCCTGCACAGAATAAAGTAATTTCTGCATTCGAAAAAGAAGGTGTTATTTTTTCTGAAATATGTATTGATAAAACTTTTCCGCATGAAAACGCAGAAACTCGTAAACCAAGAACAGGTTTATTAACTAAATATTTTTCTAACGATTATGATTTAGAAAATTCTTTTGTTTTGGGTGATAGAATTACAGACATGGAGCTGGCTAAAAACCTTGGTGCAAAAGGTATTTATTTATCAGAAAATCCAGAATTAGGAGCAGATGAAATAGAAACTTCTAAACAAGAAATTTTAGATTGTATTGCTTTAACGTCTACAGATTGGGCAGCAATTTACGAGTTTTTAAAGCTAGAAGATAGAGTTTCTGAAATTACCAGAAATACCAACGAAACTAAAATTTACATTAAACTAAATTTAGACGGTTCTGGTAAAAATGACATTGATACAGGAGTTAAATTTTTCGATCACATGTTAGATCAAATTGGTAGACATGGAGCTATGGATTTAACTGTAAAAGTTGATGGTGATTTAGAGGTTGATGAACACCACACAATAGAAGATACTATGATTGCTTTAGGTGAATTATTTCACAAAGCATTAGGTAATAAATTAGGCATAGAACGTTATGGTTTTTGTTTGCCAATGGATGATTGTTTGGCGCAAGCAGCTGTTGATTTTGGTGGTAGACCTTGGCTAGTTTGGGATGCAGATTTTAAACGAGAAATGATTGGAGATATGCCAACAGAAATGTTTTTACATTTGTTTAAATCCTTTACAGATGGTGCAAAATGTAATTTAAACATTAAAGCAGAAGGTGATAATGAGCATCATAAAATAGAAGGAATTTTTAAAGCCTTTGCAAAAGCAATGAAAATGGCCGTAAAAAGAGATGCTAACAAAATGTTTTTACCATCAACAAAAGGAGTGTTATAAAATTGCCTTTAACTGTTAGCTTGTAGCTAATAGGTAAAAGCCAAAAGCTAAAAAATGAAATTAGTAATTATAAATTACGGAGCAGGAAACATAAAAAGCATTCAATTTGCCTTTAAACGTCTGGGGATTGATGCTGTTTTATCGAATAATATTGATGAAATAAAAGCTGCAGATAAAGTAATTTTCCCAGGAGTAGGAGAAGCAAGTTCTGCAATGAAAATGTTGCAAGAAAGTGGTTTAGATAAAGTGATTCCTACATTAACACAACCAGTTTTAGGTATTTGTTTAGGTATGCAGCTAATGTGTAACTCATCAGAAGAAGGAAATACAAAAGGATTAGGAATTTTTAATGTTGATGTTAAAAAGTTTTCGAATGCTGTAAAGGTTCCTCAAATGGGATGGAATGTAATTTACAACCTAGAGTCTGAATTGTTTGCTGGTATTAAAGAAAAAGAATTTATGTATTTGGTACATAGTTTTTACGCAGAAGAATGTAATGAATCTATTGCAACTACAGATTATGAAATCGAATATGCATCAGCATTAAAAAAGGATAATTTTTATGGAGTTCAATTTCATCCAGAGAAATCATCAAAATCAGGTGAACAAATTTTGAAAAACTTCTTGAACATTTAAATTACTATAGCTATGAAAAAACAAATTTTAATGTCTGTAATTGTATTTGGTTTTTTAATTACAGGTTATGCTCAAAATAATCCAGTTCCTGTACATTTAGAGGACAAGCCTTTTTCTAAGGAACTCTTAAGTTTTAAAGTAACTAGTTTAGAAGGTAAAGTAGTTTCTTTAGGTGAAATTTTGGAGTTACATAAAGGAAAAAAAATAGTGATTGATTTTTGGGCTTCTTGGTGTAGAGATTGCATTATTGATGTGCCTGCTGCTAAGAAATTAAAGCGAAAAACAAAAAATACAGACTTTGTTTATATTTCTTTGGATAAAGATATAGAACGTTGGAAAAGAGCTATAACTTATTGGAAAATAAAAGGAGATCATTATTACATAAAAGAGGGATGGGAAAATGAACTATCAAAATATGTAGATTTAGATTGGATACCAAGATATATAGTATTAGATGAAGCTGGAGTTATTAAATTACCTAAAGCTTTAAAAATATCAGATAAAGAAATTAAAGAAATCGTAGATTAAAGAAAAATTATATGCGAATTATACCAGCAATAGACATCATAGACGGAAAATGTGTTCGTTTAACAAAAGGGGATTATGATACCAAGAAAATTTATAACGAAAATCCGTTAGAAGTTGCTAAAGAATTTGAAGCTGCAGGAATCGAATATTTACACGTTGTAGATTTAGATGGTGCAAAAGCAAGCCAGATTATTAATTATAAAGTTTTAGAACAAATTGCCTCTAAAACCAATTTAAAAATTGATTTTGGTGGAGGATTAAAATCTGATAAAGATTTAGAAATTGCCTTTAATTCAGGCGCAAATCAAATTACGGGAGGAAGTATTGCTGTTAAAAATCCACAAATATTTGAAAGTTGGATTGCTAAATATGGTTCAGAGAAAATTATCTTAGGTGCCGATTTTTATCCTGATAATTCAGGAGGAAAAATTGCAACAAATGGTTGGCAAGAAGAAAGTTCTTTAGAGTTAATTCCTTTTATTACAGACTATCAGCAGAAAGGAATTCAGTATGTAATTTGTACAGATATTTCTAAAGATGGTATGTTACAAGGTCCAAGTTTTGATATTTATAAAGAGATTTTATCAGAAGTAAAACCTTTAAAATTAATTGCTTCTGGTGGAATATCTACTTTTGATGAAATTCCTAAACTAGCAGAAAATGGCTGTGAAGGAGTAATTATTGGTAAAGCGATTTATGAAAATAAAATCAGTTTAAAACAATTAGAGAATTTTATAATAAAAAAATAGTCATTTGCTTTTAGCAGTTTGCTATTTGCGAACAGCCAAAAGCCTAGAGCCAAAAGCTATAAAAAATGTTAACAAAAAGAATAGTACCTTGTTTAGATATTAAAAACGGAAGAACTGTAAAAGGTGTTAATTTCGTGAATTTAATAGATGCAGGAGATCCTGTGGTTTTAGCAAAACAATATGCAGATTTAGGTGCAGATGAATTGGTTTTTTTAGACATTGCAGCTACTTTAGAAAATAGAGGAACTACTTTAGATATGGTTTTAAAGGTTGCTGAGCAAGTAAATATTCCGTTTACAGTTGGTGGAGGAATATCTTCTGTAGCGCATGTAGATGCCTTATTAAAATGCGGTGCAGATAAGGTTTCTATAAATTCATCCGCAGTAAAAAGGCCAGAATTGGTAAGTGAATTGGCAGATAAATTTGGGAGTCAATGTGTGGTTGTTGCTATTGATGCAAAACAGATTGATGGAGAATGGTTTGTGCATTTAGCAGGAGGAACAATACCAACTGATATTAAATTATTTGATTGGGCAAAAGAAGTTGAAGAAAGAGGAGCAGGAGAAATTTTATTTACTTCTATGAATCACGATGGAACAAAAGCAGGTTTTGCAAATGAAGCTTTGGCACATTTATCAGAATTGCTAAACATACCAATTATTGCTTCTGGTGGAGCAGGAACAATTCAGCATTTTGCAGATACTTTTATTGATGGAAAATCTGATGCAGCTTTGGCAGCAAGCGTTTTTCATTTTGGTGAAATTCCGATTTTAGAATTAAAACAAGCATTAAAAGAACAAAATATTCCTGTTCGTTTATAATACAAATGGAGGGTTTAGAAATTATAGAATATAAGAATAAGTATCAAAAAGAATTCAGAGAACTTAATCTACATTGGCTTAAGAAATTTGAACTTTATGAAAAAGCTGATGATTATTTATTAGACAATCCTGAGGAATTTATAAAAAATGGAGCTACTATATTTTTGGCTCATTTAGATAATAATATTGTTGGTACTATATGTTTAAATCCTATAAATAACACAACTTATGAAATTTTAAAGTTTGCTGTTAGTGATGGATATAAGCGATTAGGAATAGGGAATAAATTATTGCAAATTGGTATTAATTTGTGCAAACAAAACAAAGCTGAAACAATTTTTTTAGAATCGAGTTCTAAATTACAAAATGCTTTAAAACTTTATGAAAAATATGGTTTTGAGCATGTAGAAGTTAAAGAAACTCATTTTGTTACAGCAGATATAAAAATGGAATTAAAATTAAAATAATGAATATAGATTTTAATAAAAATAACGATGGTTTAGTGCCAGCAATCATACAAGATGCAACAACTAAAAATGTGTTGATGTTGGGTTATATGAATGAAGAAGCTTTTGCAAAAACACAAGAAACTAAATTAGTTACTTTTTTTTCTAGAACTAAAGATAGACTTTGGACCAAAGGTGAAGAAAGTGGCAATGTTTTGAATTTAGTTGATATTAAACTTGATTGTGATAATGATACTTTATTAATTTTTGTAAATCCAAAAGGACCAACTTGCCATACAGGAACTGATACTTGTTGGAGTGGAGAAAACAACCAAAACTATGGTTTCTTTTCTACTTTAGAAGATGTTATAACAGAAAGAGTTGCAAACAAAGACACTAAAAAATCTTATGTAGCTAGTTTGTTTTCTAAAGGGATAAACAAAGTTGCCCAAAAAGTAGGAGAAGAAGCAGTAGAAACTGTAATTGAAGCTATGGATAATAATGACGAGTTGTTTTTATACGAATCTGCAGATTTATTATTTCATTATTTAATGTTGTTACAAGCAAAAGGATTTACCTTAAAAGATATTGAAGCAGAGTTAAAAGGCAGACATAAATAATTAGTTTATTGCTGTAAGAATTAAGGTTTGCATATAATTTCCTTTATCACCAGAAGCAAAAAGCATTCTGTTTTCCGTTAATTCTTGCAGTTCTAGAATCGTTAATCTAGATTGGAAACTGTTATTGAAAGATTCGCCTCTACTTACGTTTAAGAAAACACGACCTTCTGATTCGTTTATAGAATAGGTTAGTGTAGCTGCTTGTTCTGTTGGGTTATCAAAAAAACAGCTAACAGCGCCTAAATTGGCTTCAGCTTCATTATTGTCTTTGTAAAAAGTAAAAGTATCGTCTGTATAGCAATCATTATATTCGCTTAAAATATTCGAATCGTAATTACTATAAAAACGCTCTACTTGCCAAGTTTTAGTGCTGTTACCATCAATTTTTTGTAAATCGATGCTTGTAAAACCAGCCTCAATTTCATCATCTTTACTACAGCTAAATAATAATATTGACAGTATACTTAAAACAAATATTTTACTGATTTTCAT
Organism: Polaribacter sp. Asnod6-C07; assembly: GCF_045063625.1. Taxonomy (NCBI): domain Bacteria; kingdom Pseudomonadati; phylum Bacteroidota; class Flavobacteriia; order Flavobacteriales; family Flavobacteriaceae; genus Polaribacter; species Polaribacter sp. Asnod6-C07. The sequence goes on from NZ_JBEFOF010000005.1 coordinate 2,793,661, forward strand.
TAGGCGAATTTTTAATTTATATTGTTTTAGTTAGTCAAAGATTATGCCACTTATAATAGTTGAAATTATTTTTTATTTATCAATTCTAATGTAACATCATAAACGTTTTGTTTCGTCATTTTTGCTTTTAACCAAGCAAAGAAGCTCATTATAAAAATATCTTCTTTTTTGTGATCTAACCAAGTAAAAGATTTCTCCACTTTTTGATGAAATTCTTCTGACGTAACAATTTCTGGATTCTTATAATAAGTTTCTATTAATTTTAAATAATTAATTACTTTTTCTTGATGTATGTTTTTTAAATACTCCTTGTAATTACGTTTAAAACTTAAAATTCTAGAGTCTACAACATCAATATTACCTAAATCTATTTGTAATAAAATTTCGATTAAATTCTTTTTTATTGTCCAGTCAAATCCTCCTTTATCAATATACCATTTGTCTGTGTGATAAAATTTTAAAAATAAACTTTGCGCTTTTTTTATTTCTTTTTTCTGTGCATAAAAAACGATTAACGATAAGTAAATGTCTAGTTGAGAAACAATGTCTAATTTTTTTTGATCTATAAAAGGTGTTAAAAGTTGTATGGCAAAATCTTGATTTCCAGAATAATTGTAATTTAAAGATACAAGTAATTGATGTTTTAGATAAAAGTCTTTATAATGTTTTTTTTTATTTTGATGCATATGTAGGTACATCAATTCTAAATATTCTAGAGATTGTTTAAACTTTTTATTTCTAAATAAAGTATTCGCAATTACATACAACACTTCTATGTGATAAAATAACTGTTTGTCTTTTGCCTTATGATTTTTTAAAATTTGATAAGTTTCTAATAAAAATGGTTCTATGCTCCAATACTCAAAATTTTGAATGGTAGAAATATTTGTAATTTTTATAATTTGATATAAAGATTTAAATGATAATTCATTAGAAATAGTAATTTGATTTTCTTTAAAAACGGTTTCTATTACAGATTTTAAATCAATAATTTTTTGTTGATGTTCAATTTCATTTAAAGTTTTTGTAATCTTAGCATAAGCAATGTTTAATCTTTCTTCTAATTGATGTTGCTGTTGATTTTCTTTAAATTTTAGAATGATTTCATCAATATCAATAGTTTTTAAATGATTTACATATTCAATTTTAGTGTGATATATTTCATTTAATATCGTATATAATTGATAATCGATAGCTATTAATTCTGCTTTATCTAAAATTTTATAACCTACTTTATATTGCCCTTTTTTTAAAAAAGATCTAGCAGAAATAATGTGTTTTATTAAAGAAATATCAATAGAGTTTTCTTCTTTTAAATTAATATTTGCTGTATAATCGATTAAAGATTTAAATAAACGTTTTCTTAAAGCGTGTAAAGCTACTTTGTTTTCTTTACTATATAGTTTTAAACAAATTTCTTTAGAAGAAAAGTTATCATCTATTAAAAGCTTAACTAACTGAATGTTTTTAGCATCTTTTCTTTTGTTCTTTTTATCTAGATAATAAATAAAATCTTGTTGTTTTTCTTCTGTAAATGAATTTAGTATTTGTTTTAAATCGATCATTATGTCGTCAGTAATTACTTAACTAAAATACAAAATAATTGATATTTATATTAAAATTTTAAATTTATATCGTCAGTAATTACTTAATTATGTTTTTACCAAGTTAAATTTCTAAACCAAATTTGCAATGTAATTATTAAACTAAAATTATGAATTATCAAACAACAGTTTCATCTAATGAAGAAACTAAAAAACAGAAAACAAAAAATAAATTAATTGCAGAAATGAATCAAAAACCAACATCTGCTTATGTAGGTGCAACTTGGGGTGTTGTTAGTATTGGGTTACTTTCTTATTGTATTGGTTTATGGAATGCAAGTATGCAACTCAATGAAAAAGGATATTACTTTGCTATTTTATTAATGGGGATTTATGCTGTAATTTCTTTGCAAAAAGCTGTAAGAGATAAAGCAGAAAGTTTAAAAGTGAGTGATATGTATTATAGTATAAGTTGGGTAGTTGTAATTGTTGCTTTGCTTTTATTAATCATTGGTCTAAGAAATGCAGATTTAACTTTGAGTGAAAAAGGTTTTTACGGAATCTCTTATTTATTAAGTCTTTTTGGGGCAATTACAGTACAGAAAAATGCAAGAGATATAGATTTTATTAAAACTAAAAAAGAACTAGAAGAGTAGTTAGTTTGATAATGGTTGTTAACCAAAACCTCATAAATTAAGGTTTATGAGGTTTAAAATTACTAACTTTAAAAAAAATATTATGAATTCTAAATTAATAAGAGAATTACAAACTCTAGTAAAGAACGAAGTAATTTCTATAGAAGTTGCAGATAAAATAGAAACGTATTACAATTCTAAATCTCCAAACCAAAGCAATAAACTTCTAACCATTTTTGGAGTTATTGGTAGCCTTTTGGTTGGTTTAGGAATTATATTGGTTTTGGCTCATAATTGGGATAATTTTTCTAAAATTACTAAAACAGTTCTTGCCTTTTTACCACTTCTAGTTGGACAAATAATTGTGGGTTATTCATTACTAAAGAAAAAATCTAAAACTTGGTTAGAATCGTCTGGAGTATTTTTGTTTTTTGCAGTTGGTAGTTCAATTTCATTAGTAAGTCAGATTTATAATATTCCTGGAAATTTAAGTTCTTTTTTATTGACTTGGATTTTACTTTGTGTACCGTTAATTTATCTATTAAAATCAAAAGCACTTTTTTTATTAATATTGGTTTTTGCTACAGTTTATAGTATTGATGTTGGCTATAATTTTTCTGGAATTAGAAAAGTTCCTTGGATGTATTTGTTGATTATCGCAATTCTTTTACCAAAGTATTTAATGCTTCTAAAAGATGAGGTTGTACAAAATTATACTTCACTTTTAAATTGGCTTTTTCCATTAAGTTTTATTATCGTTTTTGGTGCATTTATCAATTCAAATTTTTTGTTTGAATTAATTTTATACATCTTACTATTTGGATTACTTTATAACATTGGATTACTTAAAAAAAATAATAAAACAAGATTAGTTAAAAATGGATTTTTAGTTATTGGCTCAATAGGCTTAGTGATAACTTTATTATTAGCGAGTTCTAAAAGTTTTTGGTATAAAAATATAGATGTTTCTAATTTAGAAATTAAAGAAATATTAATTGTAATTATATTGGTATTAAGTACTGTTTTTGTGCTGCTTAAAAATAATTTCTTCAAAAATAAAGGGTATCAAAAACTATTTCAATCTGCATCAATAATAATGATTTTTATATTTATTGTTCATTATTTTGATGTTACTGTTGCTCTTAGCCTTATAAATTTTACAATTTTAGCTTTAGGAGTAACAACTATAAAAAAAGGAGTAGATACAATCAATTTTACTTTATTAAACTACGGATTGTTAATTATTACAGCATTAATAATAACTCGTTTTTTTGATACAAATATGTCTTTTGTTGTACGTGGTTTGTTATTTATTTTAGTAGGTGTTGGTTTCTTTTCTACTAACTATTTATTGGCAAAAAAAATAAAAAAGAATGCTTAAATTTTATCGAATGAAATCAAAAAAAATAATTTTTATACTTTTTTTATTGGTAGCAATATTGCAATTATTAGCGCCAACAAAAATGATTTACGATCAAGAAAATACACTAAAAAATGGTAAAGCTCTTAAGTTTTTAACAGAACCAATAGATCCTAATGATCCTTTTAGAGGTAAATATATCAGAATGAATTATGATATAAATTCATTTAATACTAAAGATACAATTTGGGAAAGAAAACAAGAAATTTATGTTTATTTAAACGATAGTTTAGGATTTGCTACTTTAAAAACTGTTAGCAAAACAAAATTAGAAATTGATAATAATTATGTGAAAGCTGAGGTAAGTTGGTATGATAATTACAATAATAAATTAAGATTTAATTTACCTTTTGATCGTTTTTATATGGAAGAATCTAAGGCAAAACCAGCAGAAGATTTGGTAAGGATAAATAATAGAAGAGATAGTTTAAAAACAAATATTACGTTTGCTATGGTTTATTTAAATGATGATAAATTTGTCTTAGAAAATGTTTTTATAAATGATGTTTCAATTAAATATTTAGTGGGTAAATAAGTTGTAAGGCTTATATATTTCTTTCTTTCATCAATTTTTTCTTGAAGTATTTGGTTATAAAAATTTCACTTATAAATAAGAAAATAAATAAAAATCTAGAAAACATAGGTAAAGTAAAAGCCAAACAACCTGCTATAACCCAAACTAAAAATCCGTTTAAAGCTCTTAATTTATAATATTTACCTAAAGTAGCTGAAATACCAGTTAAACCTTTTTCTTTTTTAATGATATAAAAATTCATTAAAACGTTAAAAAGCCCAATAGCAGAAAGATTAAAACAGTAAAAAGCAAATGGACCATTGTAAGAAAAGCCTTTTACATAGAAAGCTGTAGAAAAGGGGAGAAGTACAATAAAAAATAGTAGCATTATATTTAGCCATAATAACTTACTATTAATGCTAGAAACATATTTTATAATACGTAAATGAGAAACCCAATAAATAGCAGTTACCATAAAACTAACTACTAAGCCAATAAAACTTGGTATTCTATTTCTTAGAATTAATAAAGTATCTCCTGTTTTTAATTCTTTATAGCTTGGTATAACAACTTCTAGCACTAATAAAGTAATTGCTATAGAAAAAACAGCATCACTAAAACTTATTACTCTGGCTTTGTCAAAAGTTTCGTTTTTCATTATAAATAATCTATACTTTCAAATATAGTATTTTAAAAATGTTATTTAAAAAAGGGATAGAATTTTATTACGTTATTTTTTAAATTAGTCAACACTATCAATTTCTAAACTCTCATTATCATCACTACCTAAACTATAAAGTTGATTTTCTTCATCTTTTAAACTTTTTTTAGATGTTTTAATTAATGATTTTCTACCTGGTACATCTAAATCTTTACCTTCAAAATCGGTATCATTTACTTTGTTTTTTAGTAGCTCATCATCACTATTGTCATTTCTTAAATTCCCAGATTTATCACCTAAAGTTTTTAAATCTTCTTTTGTAATTTCTGGATTGTATTTTGTGTTTTTTGTGTTCATATTTTTTTATTTACTGTTAACATAAAATGCGTGTATTACTCCTGGTAACCAACCTAAAATGGTTAATAAAACATTTATTACAAATTCTTTACCTAAACCATGTTTTAAAAGTACTGCTACAGGTGGTAATAAAATGCTTAATATTATTGTTAAAATTGACATGTTTTTGTTTGTTTTTAATTGATATACAAAACTAAATTTTAATCTAATTTTAGATTACCTTAAAAGATATAAGTTTTAACTCATTACCTATTTTAATATTTTAAAATATTAATTAATAGTTGTTTAACTTAATTCATGAAAGTTAATGCTTACATTAAAATGAACTTAAAAAATAAGAGTGATGGAAATTATTATAAAAAAATGAGAGAAAAAAAGCAACAAAATTCATAATTATAAATAGTTGTATATAAAAACTAACGCTCACATTTTATGTGAGCGTTTTCTAATTAAAAGTAAAATAGAAAGTTTAATACTCATTCATTAGAATTACTGTTAAGTTTGGGTAGTTTGTTTTCAATTCTTTTTCTAAGCCAATAACATGTGCTGCACCCACAATAACTAAATTTCTTTTTTTGTTTGATGTTAAAACTTGTTCTGCAATATTTTTAGCCATTCTCATGTTTCTCTCATTCCAATATTTTCTACCTTCTTTACAGCCTTCAGTATCTTCTAAAACATAGCTAAAAGAACTCATTTTATGCAATCTGTTTAAAGATTTTCTTTTATTTACATGTTTACCTAAACCTCTGAAAATAGCAGGTAAAATGGCTGAATTGTAATCTTTTTTATTCAATTTGGAATTTTCTGAATTATTTCCATTTTTAACACCTTCTTTAGAGCACTTGCTCCAAGCTTTATGATAGAGACCATTACTCTGCTGATCATCCATATTTGTAACTTTTAAATTTTGATGAATTGCCAATTTAAAGGTTAAATCTCCATCTTCATGTCTTGTTGGGTTTTTAGCACCTTTTAAGCCATAAGTTTTTAAATATTTCAATAAATCATAATTACCATTATCTCTTTTGTATGTGTAAGCGTTTATTAGATAATCAATTTCATTTTCATTTATATCATTTAAATTTTTGTTTGCTAAAGTTTTAAATTTATCAGTATTAAACAGAAAAGTATCTTTAATATTTTTAGATGATTTATAAAATTGAATATAATTTTTAGACCATCCATCTTTTAAATAATTCCAAGATATAGAATCATTTGCCATTGGCGATTCTACATAAATTGCTTCAGGATTGTATTTTTTTGCAAAACGTAACATGGGTTTATAACTGTGTTTTACAATTTTTGGGACTGTGTGCATTGTACCAATAATTACAACTTCTTGTTGTTCTTGAGCTGATAAATTAAAATTTAAAACGAATAATAAGGTAAATAGAGTAACTAGATTTTTCATAATGATGTTTTTATTGATTAAACTTTCTGATACAAAACTAGAAAGGAATCGTTTAAAAACTCAGTATTATAAAGCAATTGGGGCGAAAAGTAGTTATTCTGTGGTAGAATTAAGAGCCACTTTTACATCATTTTGATAGGTTCTTGAAACTGGCACTTCTATGTGGTGAAATAACAATACAAACAATTTGCTTTTTTCTGTTTTCCATTGTAAAAAGTGAAAAGGATTAATTAAATAAGAACGATGAGTTCTTAAAAGTGATGGAAATTCATCTGCAACAACAGACAGTTTATTTCTAATTATACTTTTTTTAATTTCATTATTTGAGATGTAAAAAACTTCTATATAGTTGTCTGAAGATTTTATACAAATAATATCATTCAAAAATAAGCGCAAACCTTCATAATTACCTTCTCCTTTTATTTCTATCTTTTTTGCTTCAGTTTGTTTGTTTTTATATTTTCCAAAAGCAAAACGACCAATAAATACAATTGGTAAAATTGTAGTTAATGCTGGTAAAATTATTGCAGTTAAATGATATGTAAATGTATAAGGGTTTCTATCTGGTTTAACTATATATAAATAAAAAAATCTCGCAGCTACAATTGCAATTAAAACAAACAATAAAAAGAAAAATAATTCAGTTTTTAAATACCAATTCTTGTTGTTTTTGATGTATAGGTAATTTTGAAGAGGTAAAAAAATAGCATAACAAACAGCACCTAATAAACCATATAAAGGCAAATAAATTAATTTTTCTACACTTTTAAATTCATTTATATCTACAGGTTCAGAAAAGTATAGAAATATAAATATCCAAAAAGCCAAACCTAAAGCAATTATAAAATGATGCTTTAATGAAGAGTCAAAAGGGTATTTTTTGTTCAACAAATCTTTTATTGTAATGGTATAAAATTCAAATATACTTATATTATAAACATTCTTGTAAATTAAATGCTTTGGATGATTATTAATAGTATTTTTGATAAACTAAAATTTTTATGTCCTGAAAAATTCTAAAGTATTAATAGTTTTATCGTTTATCTCTATTTACATCATTTGGGGGTCAACTTATTTATTTAATAAAGTAGCTGTTACAGAATTACCTCCTTTTTTTTTGGCGTCAATTCGATTTTCTGTGGCAGGTTTTTTTATGATTTTAATGGCAATTTTATTAAAACAACCTTTAAAAATTTCTAAAAAACAATTTTTAAATTCTATAATAGCTTCATTTTTCTTTTTAGTGTATGGTAATGGAGTTTTTGTTTGGGCTTTACGATATGTAGATAGCGGTTTTGGAGCTCTATTAGCTTCTACACAACCGCTATTTGTGCTTTTTTTATTAAGGTTGATAGATAGAAAACCACTACAAAAAAAATCGTTGATTGGTGTTGCTTTGGGTATGTTTGGGATGTATTTATTAGTTAGCCAAAAAGAACTAGTAACATCCGAAGATACATTGTTGGGAGTTTTTATGATGTTAACTTGTGTGCTTAGCTGGAGTTTTGGTAGTGTTTTTGTTTCTAAAGCCAATTTACCTAAAAGTTTTATGGTTTCTACTGGCTACCAAATGTTAGCCGCTAGTTTTATACTTTTTTTATTAAGCATAAGTACTAATGAAAGCTGGAGTTCTCCTTTAAGTTGGAGTAGAGAGGTTCAATTATCAATGTTATTATTAATTGTTTTTGGTGGTATTATTGCTTTTACAGCTTTTAATTATTTGTTAAAAGTGGTTTCTCCAGAAAAGGTATCTACATCTGCTTACGTAAACCCTGTAATAGCTCTTTTTATGGGATGGTATTTTTTAGATGAAAAATTAACTCCTCAGTCTATTATTGCTTCATCAATATTACTAACAGGAGTTTACTTTATAACATCTAGAAAAAGGAAATAAATTATAGTTACATTCTATTTTATTTGCGAAAAATGCATGAATACCTATGTGTTAATGTTTTACAAATTTTTAACATTTTAAATGAAAAAAAAGTATATATTTGTTTAACCTTAAAAATTAACCCCTATGTCACACTTAAACCTAACTGCTACAGAGCAGTCTGTACTTAATGCAGTACAAGAAGAACACCTAACTAGTTTCGAAATTCTTAAAAAAGTTGAAAACGTATCTTTAATATTATCTTTATATAATATTTTAGATAGACTTAACAGTAAAGGTGTATTAAAAAGTTACATGAAACAAAACAGAAAGTATCATTACGCTGCTTAAACGTTTTGCTTATATGTGAAAAAAACGTTAGTTAAGTTTAATTTTAAACTTAACTAACGTTTTTTTTATAAATGATCTTTTAGCTTTTTACAGTTCATCTATTAAAAAGGGTTGTATAAATGATAAATAATTACGTTTATCTAATTTTTTTAATTTCATGGTAAATCTTGTGTATTTTTACACTATCCTTAAAAATAAACGCAATGGAATTACATAATTTAACAGAACAACAATTATCAGTTTTACAAGTTATACAAAACGAACCTCTAACTAGTTTTCAAATTTTAAAAAGAGTTGAAAATGTTTCTATGATTTTATCTTTATATAATATTATGGATGAGTTAAAAAGTAAAGGAGCGCTTAAGAGTTATATTGTAGAAGATGTGAAATATCATATTGCTTGCTAATACATATAAAAATTTTAAGCTTAAAAATAATTATTAAAAAATGATTTTTTTTAAGCTTTTTAAATTTATAAAATTGCAGGTCTAATATCTACAGAAACATCCATTATACTTTTTCCTGATCCATAAATAACTCCTTTTAAAGGAGGTACATCATAATAATCTCTACCATAAGAAATTACTATGTGTTGATTTTTAGGTATTTGATCATTTGTAGGGTCAAAATCTACCCAGCCAAATTCTGGTATAAATACAGAAAACCAAGCATGAGATGCATCTGTACCAACCAATTTTTCTTTTCCAGGAGGAGGTAAAGTTTCTATATAACCACTTACATATCTTGCTGGTAAGCCAATAGAACGTACACATGCAATTGCTAATTGTGCAAAATCTTGGCAAACTCCTTTTTTTGCCTCCATAACTTCTTGAATAGGTGTGGCTATTGTACTAAAATTACTGTCAAATTTAAATTCTGTAAATATTCTTTTCATTAATTCATTAGCAGCATCAAAAACAGAACGATCTTTTTTAAAAGATACTTTAGCATAATCTTTAATGGTAGATGAAATATTTTTTATTAACACAGAGTCTAATAAAAATTGTTTAGCTTCTATGATTTCTGGTGTTAATGAGTTTAATTTAGATAATGCTGTTTCTAGTGTTATAGCTTTGCAAGCTTCTGAATTTATATCGTTTTTTTGTAGTTCATAAGATCTATTTACTTTGCTTTTTGCAGTAACAATAAGTTCTTTATGTTGTTTTTCAATAGAAAAATGCGTTACAGAATTACCAAAAAAATCGATATTTTCATTAATTACAGTTGGTTTTGGTTCTATTTCTAAATCGTATTCTAGTAATTCTTGACCAGCAAAAAGTTTAGGTTTTAGAATAGCCAAATTATGACAATAAGTTACATTATTATCATATTTATAAATCGTTTGATGTATGATAGAAAAAATCATATTAAGATGTATAATTTTGATTGAATAACTGTATTTGCTCTTCTGAATGATTAAAATACATATCTGTTAAAGACATTGATGTGTCATGAATTAAATCACTTAAAGTGGCCAATAATTCTTCTAACTCTAATCTTGTAAACGAATCTTTATCAACCTTAATTAAGTTAGTTGCATTTGCTTTATCAATTAAATTACAAGCATTTAAAATTGATGATTGAACAGCAGTTAGGTTTGAGTCTTCATTTCTTTTTGGCAACCTAAAGATGTCTTTTCTTATCCTGTTTAATTGATATTTTAAAGACCTAGAATAAGATTTATCTAGTAAAATAAGGTTGATTACATTTTCTATATCTAAATATGATCTAAAACTGTATCTATAAATATTTAAACTTTCATGGCTATTTAATAGAGATTCTAAAATTTCATATTCAACATCTTCTTCATAATTAATTGTCAGTAAAGCTCTACATTTATCTATATTCATCATAGCTTGTTCCATTTGTATGCCTATAAAATAAACTAACAAGCCTTGTTCTACTAATATGCTTTCTTCAATTAAACCAATAAATGCAATTAAATTAATGATAACTGAATCTAATAGTTTTGTGATTTTTTGAATGTTGTTATAATCTTCTTTATCAAATTCTTGCCAAGTTTTTTGTAATACATCATAAACTCGCCACATGTCTTTAGACCAAAGATTTCGCAAAGAATAATAAGAATTATTGAAAGATGATAAAGAGTGAGCTAAACTACCAACTTGAGATTTATCAAAAAGTACTTTTATTATTTCTTTTAACGGTTCTTTTAGGGCTTCTTCTTTGTTTTTACCAGTAAAACCAGGGAAAATAGAAGTTAAATGCGTTATAGATTGATATAGAATCTGTAAACTTTCTGAGTCTGATTCTCGTTTATTAATCTCAGAATTAGACATTTGGTTTAATACCATTCTAATGTACCTAGCTGTAACTAAAGTTCTTGCTAAATATCTACCAGACCAAAATAAATTTTCGGCTGTATTACTAGGTATATTTCCTATACCTGATAAATTATTTGTAGTAGAATGATGCCAATGATATCTTTGACGTTTTTTGTAAGCTCTTTTTTCGCTATTTGTAATCCAAAAATCTTTACTTGTACCTCCTTTTTGATTAGAAACTTTTAAACGTTCTGTTTCTGAAGCAACTCTAACTAAACCACCAGGCATAATGCTATAGCTATTCTCTTTAGCAACAGCAAATGTTCTACACATAACCTTACGAGGTTCTAAATGTTCTTTTGCTAAATTAGGAGCTGTAGAAAAAGAAATTTTTTCTTGTGCTACATAATGATATGGTTTTGCTAAAATTTCTTTTTTTAGATCTTCTAATTCAGTTTCATTTAAAAATTCGCAGAAATAAATATGTTCTCTGTGTGTGTTGTCTATTGGCTTTACAACAAAGTTTTTTAGATTATCTAAAACGTGTTTGCGTTCTTTTTCTTGACCACACCACCAAGAAGCTATTTGGGGTAAAATTAAATCTTCTTTTAAGAAATATTTACAAATAGAATTCATAAAAGGAATTAAACCTGGGTTTTCTAAAACGCCACTTCCTATAGGATTCATAATTGCAACATTTTGCTGCCTTACTACATTTAATAAGCCTGCAACACCTAAATAAGAATTTCCATTAAGTTCTAAAGGATCTGAATATTCATCATCTACTCGTCTATAAATTACATCAACTTGTATTAAACCTTTTAAAGTTTTTATCCAAACTTTATTGTCTCTTACTACTAAATCATTTCCTTTTACTAAAGGATATCCGAAGAAAGAAGATAAGTATGCATGCTCAAAATAGGTTTCGTTATGAGGACCAGGAGTTAAAATAACAATTGTAGGATTCTCTTTATTTGATGGTGCTGCATTTATAAGTAACTCATTAAAATCTTTAATAAAATTAAATGGTTGCTTTACGTTAATTTCGTTGTAAAAATCGGGAACAACTTCACTTGTAGAAAAACGGTTTTCTAGAGAATAGCCAAGACCAGAAGGTGCTTCTGTTCTATCATTAACTACCCACATTTGTCCATTTGGTCCTCTAGCTAAATCTGCTGAATGAAATAATAATTGTTTTGCTGTTTTATATTGAATTTGATGGCAAGGTCTTAAAAAACCACGATGAGAAAATATAATTTCGTGAGGTACAATACCGTTTTTAATTAATTCTCTTTTACCATAAATATCTTTTAATACTAAATCTAATACTTTTGCACGCTGTTCTAATCCTTTTTCTATATTTTTCCATTCTTTTCTTTCAATTACAAACGGAATAATATTCAAATTCCATGGTCTATTTAAACCATTAGGATCATTATATACATTGTAGGTTACCCCATTTTCAGCAAGTAACCAATCTAAATCTTCTTGTCTTTTAGTTAATTCTTTTAATCCTAATTTAGAAAAGTTTGTCAACAATTTTTCCCAATTAGGATTTATCTCCATATTAGATTTTAAAACTTCATCATAATTTTCAAAATCTTTAAAGTAATCTTTAAAAAAAGAGGTTATTGGTGTTTTTGTCAAGTTAATTATTTTTTAAGACGCAAATCTAAGGTATTTGGATATTCTGAGTTAACAGGATATACTTTATATCTATAAATATTTGAACTTTCTTCTTCTTCAACACTTTTTTCGGTTACTCCTTTATCACTTTGCATTAATTCTTCAATATAACTTGCATCAGTTTGGGTCTCTCCAATATCCCAAAAACGGTTAATTCTTCTTGATTCTGCTTCAAAACTATTAACAGGATATGTTTCATAAGATCTACCTCCAGGATGTGCAACAAAGTATTTACAACCACCAATAGATTTTTTACTCCAAGTATCTACAATATCAAAAGCTAAAGGGGTGTCTACACCAATTGTTGGGTGTAAAGCTGAATATGGATCCCAAGCTTTGTATCTAATACCAGCAACATATTCACCTTTTTTAGTTGTTGGTTGTAATTGTACTTTTACGCCATTACAAGTTAATACATATCTTTCGTTTGTAAAATTAGATACTTTAACTTGTAAACGCTCTAAAGAAGAATCTACATAACGTGCAGTTCCACCACCTGTCATTTCTTCACCTAAAACATTCCAAGGTTCTATACCTGCTCTTAATTCTAAGTGTATATTATTAATATCTACCATCCCATGTAATGGAAATCTAAATTCAAAGAAAGGATCGAACCAATCTACTTCAAACTCATAACCTGCTTTGTTTAATTGCTCAACAATATCTTTAATATCTTCTCTTACAAAATGTTCTATTAAAAATTTATCATGTAATTCTGTACCCCATCTAACTAAGTTATGTTCGTAAGGTTTTTCCCAGAACCAAGCCACTAATGTTCTTACCAATAGCATTTGCATTAAACTCATCTGTGGATGTGGAGGCATATCAAAACCACGAAGTTCTAAAATACCTAATCTACCAGAAGAAGAATCTGGAGAATATAATTTATCTATACAAAATTCTGCTCTGTGAGTGTTACCAGTTAAATCTGTTAGTAAATGTCTAAATAAACGATCTGTTAACCAAAAAGGTACTTCACCACCTTTTGGTATTTGGCTAAAAGCAATTTCTAACTCGTATAAGTTTTCCATTCTAGCTTCATCTATTCTAGGAGCTTGACTTGTAGCACCTACAAATGCACCAGAAAATAAATAAGATAATCCTGGGTGATGCTGCCAAAATGTTAGTAAACTTCTTAATAAGCTAGGTTTTCTTAATAATGGGCTATCAGAAGGTTTAAAGCCACCTAAAGTTACATGGTTTCCACCTCCAGTTCCTGTGTGTTTACCATCAATCATAAACTTCTCTGTTCCTAAACGAGATTTTTTAGCTTCAGCATATAGGGTTAAGGTATTGTTTACTAATTCTCCCCAACTTTTCATTGGGTGTACATTTATTTCAATTACACCTGGATCTGGTGTAATTTTCATAGATTGTAATCTATTGTCATGTGGTGGGTTATATCCTTCTAAAATAACAGGAATATTTAATTCTTGTGCTGTTGCTTCTATAGATGCAATTAAGTCTAAGAAAGCATCTGCAGATTCTAAAGGCGGTAAAAACAGATATAATTTACCATCTCTAATTTCTGAACAAATTGCAGTTTTTACAAAATATTTTGGTTTATCTGTATTAATACCTTTTGCAATAAACTTTTTATGTCTTTTACTTACCTTAGTTTTAAAATTAGGTAAAGGTTTACGCTCTTTAAATAAATCTGGTTCGTATACAGGGAATACTCCATATTCTGGTTTTACTATTAAAGATTTAATAGGTAATCTTAAACCAATAGGAGAAGTACCTGGAGTTAATAATAAATTTTTTCTTCTAAAAGACCATTTGCTAGAAAACCATTCATCTTCATGATTGTTTAATGGTAAAACATAACCAACAGGTTTATGAGTTCCTTGCGCTAAAATATCTGCAAGTCTATTTCTTACTAAATCATCGCTATCTTTTTTACTGATATCAATATCTACAGGTAATTTACCTTCTTCCCAAAGCAAATAAAAAGCATCTTCGAAAGTTGGTGTTATATTTTGATTGGATATGCTTAAATATCTAGTTAAAGTAGTTAAAAATCGAATATCTGCATCTTCTGGAACAATTGGATTAGGTGCAAATGATGATAATAAATCTTGATTATACCAAATAGGCTTTCTATCAATTCTCCAATACAATTGAATTTCCCATCTTGGTAATGGTTCTCCTGGATACCATTTTCCTTGTGCATGATGTAACATTCCACGAATTCCAATTTTGTCCATTAACCTTTTGGTTAAATTATTGGCTAATCTACGTTTATGTGGGCCATCTGCATCAGTGTTCCATTCAGGAGACTCCATATCATCTATTGAAACAAAGGTAGGTTCACCACCCATTGTTAAACGAACATCTCCTTCTTCTAATTGTTTTTCTACTTTATAACCTAATTTTTCTATGGCTTTCCATTGTTCTGTAGTGTATGGTTTTGTAACTCTTGGAGACTCTAATATTCTAGTTACAGAATTATCAAACTCAAACTCTGTTTCAATTTTTTCATTTGACATAATTCCTCCTGTAACTGCTGCAGCACTTTTATAGTGAGGAGTACAAGATAAAGGTATATGGCCTTCACCTACTAATAAACCAGAGGTAGAGTCAAAACCAATCCAACCAGCACCTGGAATATAAACTTCTGTCCAAGCATGTAAATCTGTAAAATCTTGTTCAGGTCCAGATGGGCCATCTAAAGATTTTTCATCTGCTTTTAGTTGTACAATATAACCCGAAACAAACCTTGCACCAAAGCCTAAATGTCTCATTACTTGTACAAATAACCAAGAATAATCTCTACAAGAACCTGTTTTACAAGTTAAAGTTTCTTCAGATGATTGTACACCCGGTTCTAAACGGATGTTGTATTTTAAATATTCGTAAATTTTTCTATTTACATCAATTAGAAAATATATTGTTTTTCTTGGTGTATAATCTATGGTTTTTAAAAAGTCTTGTAGTATTTCACTGTCTTCATTAACTTCTAAATAAGGCGCTAATTCTTTTTTTGTAATCTCATCATACTTAAAAGGGTATTCTTCTGCATCATCTTCTACAAAAAAGTCAAAAGGGTTTATGGTCTTTAAATCTGCAATGATTTCTACTGCGATAGACAATTCTTTTGTTTTTTCTGGAAAAACAACTCTTGCCTGATAATTACCAAAAGGATCTTGTTGCCAGTTAAAAAAATGATTTTCTGGTTTTATTTTTAATGAATAAGATTCTATGGGTGTTCTAGAATGAGGTGCAGGTCTCAATCTAAAAATATGTGGAGAAAGCTTTACAGAACGATCGTATTTATATGTTGTTTTGTGTGATATTACAATTTTTAATGCCATAAATGCCTTTTTAAAATTATTTTGGTTTAAGCGAACGTTAATTTAACGAAACTACTACAATTTAACTACAAATATCAAAAAATTAATTCGACTTTTTGTTGATTATTGTATTTTTAATAAAAACAAAGTTTTGATAAATTAAAACTAAGCTTTTTGTAAAATTAGTTAAAATAATTTAACATAAATCGTAAATTTAGGTATATATTTATGTTTTATTTTATTAAATTTACCAAAAAAAGGACTCAATTTGAAAGCACCAACTAGTTTACCAATTTTTTCTTCTTATGAATTTGATTCAAGATTTTATGACGAAATTTTTACAAAAAATAATGAAGTAAGAGAAGTATATCAAACACTTTTTAACTTATTTAGCGAGTACTCTGTAGATGACTTTGTAAATTTAAATGACAAAGCAAAAGATGCTTTTTTTAATCAAGGTATTACATTTCAGGTATATAGTGATCAAGAAACAAAAGAGAAAATATTTCCTTTTGATTTATTTCCTAGAATTATAGGAAATGATGAATGGACAAAAATAGAAAAAGGAGCGTTACAACGTAGCAAGGCTTTAAATCTTTTTTTATGGGATTTATATCATGATCAAAAAATAATTAAACAAGGTATTGTACCAATAGAATTAATAAATTCATCTGCAAACTATTTAAAGCAAATGCATGGCTTTAATCCTCCTGGAGGTGTATATAACCATATTTCTGGTACAGATTTAATAAAACATTTAGATGGAGAATATTATGTATTAGAAGATAATATTAGATGCCCTTCTGGTGTTAGTTACGTTGTAGGTAATAGATCTGCATTAAAGAGAACATTATTTGGGGTTTTTAATCATTATAAATCTTTTAATGTTTCTGATTATGGAGAAAATTTATTAGAAGTTATAGAATCTGTAAAACCTAAAGGGGTAGATTTACCTAAATGTGTTGTTTTAACACCTGGTGTTTATAATTCTGCATATTATGAACATTCTTTTTTAGCAAAACAAATGGGAGTTGAGCTTGTTGAAGGGCGAGATTTATTCATAGAAAACGACTTTGTTTATATGAAAACTATTAAAGGGTTAGAAAGGGTAGATGTTATTTATAGAAGAGTAGATGATGAATTTATAGATCCTTTAGAGTTTAAAAAAGATTCATTATTAGGGGTGCCAGGTTTGTTTAAATGTTATATGAAAGGTAAAGTAAATCTAGTTAATGCACCAGGAACTGGTGTTGCAGATGATAAAGCTATTTATACGTATATGCCTCAAATTATAAAATATTATTTAGATGAAGAACCAATTTTAAATAATGTACATACTTATCATTGTAGTAGACCAGATGAATTGAAATATGTTTTAGAAAATGTAGATAAATTGGTTGTGAAACCTGTAGATGAATCTGGAGGATATGGAATATCTATTGGTAATAAATTAACCAAAGAAGAAATTGAAAAAGTAAAAGAAACCATTAAAGAAAGCCCAAGAAAATATATTGCACAACCTATTATGTCGCTTTCTACACATGCAACTTATATAGAAGAAGAAAATTCTTTTGAACCAAGGCATGTAGATTTAAGAACTTTTACTTTATTAGGTAAAGATGTAGATTTTGTCTTAAAAGGTGGTTTAACAAGAGTAGCATTAAAAAGAGGGAATTTAGTTGTAAATTCATCACAAGGAGGAGGATCTAAAGATACTTGGGTATTAAAAAAATAAAACTATTTTATGTTAGCAAGAGTAGCCAATAATTTATTTTGGATGGGACGTTATATAGAACGTTCTGAGCATTTAGCAAGGTATATGAATGTCAATTATTTTTCATCATTAGATGCACCTAATGATATTTCTCAATCAAGACAATTTGTACTGCGTTCTATGTTGTTTGTAGCAGATGAAGAAGAATTAAAAGAGAGTAAAGAATTAGAAGAGCAAGATGTGCTTTTTGATATTGGTTTAAATCCAGAAAAGTCTTTCTCTATAGTTTCTGCTATTAATAATGCACAACAAAATGCAAATGGAGCTAGAGATTTAATATCTACAGAGCTTTATGAGTCTATTAATACTTTAAAAAGAACTGTAAATAATTACGATAAAAACCGATTTGTAAAAAATAGTTTATTCGATTTTACAACAATGATAACTGCAAATGTTGCTTCTCTAAGAACTAAAATTAGAGGTACTTTATTACACGATGAAGTTTATGCAATTATAATGTTGGGTATTTATATAGAAAGAGCAAACCAAGTAATTAGAATTATAAATTCTAAATATAATGATGCGTTAATAGAAAAAGTAAATTTTGGTAGTTCACTAACCAAAAGTTATGAATGGACAACTTTATTAAAGTGTGTAGAATCTTATGATATGATGCGTAGATATTATAGAAAAGTACCTACAAGCCATACAGTTTTAGACTTCTTAATTTTAAATCCACACTGTCCAAGATCTATTATGAACTCTTTAAACTGTATACAAAGTTATATCTGTTACTTGTCTAAAGACGAAATGCCACACAAAGATTCTGCTGCTTTTTTAATAGGTAAATTAAAATACGAGCATGAATATAAAACCATAGAAGATGTGCAGGGAGATTTAAAAGGATTTATAGAAAAATTAGTAGATGATTTATCTTTAGTGGGTGAAAAAATGGATAATGATTATTTTTCATTATACTAAGTAACTTACTAACAATACAATTAATTTAAAACTGTTTTAGAATCTTTAATTCTAAAACAGTTTTCTGTTCCTAAGAATTTCGGATTTCCAAATTCTTCAGACCAAAATCCCTCCAAAATATCTTTACTTATACATTTATAGACTACAGTACCATAATATACTGAGTTTTCATCACCTTGATAATTAAAGTTGATGACCAAAATGTTCTTATTAAAAAAACCTATCCCAAATTGCTCTTGACTTTTATTGATGAGCCACTTTGCAACAATCCTATTTTTATCATCTAAACTAAGCGTTAATTCGCCTTTGTAGGTTTCTTTTGATTCATTTTGATTAGAACCAAGGATAGAAAACTTACCTAAAATATCTTCTATTTTCATCTATTTTATAATTTCTACAAACAAATCTCTTCTGTCATTTATATTATGATAAAAGTCTTCCTTTTTCATTCCACTAGATATAGAAACAATTTCATTTTTATAATTTTCAAAAATTATTTGAGGATATCCTTTTGTAGCAATTGTATAGTAAGATTGTGTATCTCTATTGTAAATAGTTGCTATTTTTTTGTGTTCGCTATCAGCTTCAAAAGACCAACTAGGGTCATTATTTGTACCATAAATAAGTTTCCCATTTAAACTAACGTTTGATGCGAAATTAGGCTGACTAAAAGATGTTATCGAAGAAAAGTCGTTACCAGAATATATTTTTTTTTCTTTAAAGTTGATGATATAATTATCTGCGAAATTATAGTATGCATTTCTTTCTTTATTTTGTTTTAGAGGTACAGGAACTAATTTTAATTTTATTAATAATCCATAATTGTCAATACTAAATACAAAACTATTTGGTTCGTTATAATGGCCTATTATTAATTGATTATCTTTAATTTCTAAAATTTTATAATCATAACCAGACTGATAGTTAGTGAAATGTATGTTTTTATCAACTAATGTTAAAACATCATTATTTCTTGAATACGTATAAATATAGTTGTCTTCTATAAAAACATAATATCCTGAAGATGAATAAATAAAATCATCAATAGAAAATAATTCCTTAGGTTCTAAGCTGTATTTGAATTCTAAACTATTAGCATCATACACATCTAGAGCTCCACTTTGATCCACAAAAATTTCATCACCATAAACAGTAGTAGAAAACTTTATTGGTATATAATTAGAGTAATTTATATTTTTAGTAGAAACAGCTTCAATTTTATTAGTTTCGTAATTATAATTATAAATTCTTGAAGGATCTGTTGTGTTAGAATTATAACCATATAAATAGATATTAGGTTTGTTAGGGTTTATTTCATAAGAAATTATATGTGTTAAATCTAAAATTTCATCTCTTTTAAAATCTACTTCCCAAGCAGTTGTATAACCATCATTTGTATCATAGGTTTTGTTTCCAAAAATATCATAAACGTGAATTGAATAATAAGGTTTTTCTAAATAGGGTGGGTTTTCATCAATAAAAGTAGTTGTATTTTTATCTGTAATTTTAGTAACAATTACATTTTGTTCTCCAAAAGCACTAATGTTTGGTGCGTAGTTAGCGTAAGAAATTTCGTAGTGCGAAAAATAAGGCATTTCACTTTTTGCCCATTGTAAACTAATTGTATTATTTACTGCTATTGGCTCTAATAAATTAACAGGTGTTGCAACTAGAGTATGAGTGTTTAAAGTCTGTAAATCACTTTCACCTAATAGACCAGTTTGTATTTTTACTTTTAGATAGTAACATAAATGCACTTCATTTACAGGTAAAATATCTCTAAAAATAGTTGTATTAGGGTCTGTAATTGTTTCAACTAAAACAGCATTATTTTTAGAACAAAAATCTACAGAACTTGCACTTCTGTATATTTCATAAGCAACAAAAGGTTC
Source organism: Polaribacter sp. Asnod6-C07 (assembly GCF_045063625.1). Classification (NCBI taxonomy): domain Bacteria; kingdom Pseudomonadati; phylum Bacteroidota; class Flavobacteriia; order Flavobacteriales; family Flavobacteriaceae; genus Polaribacter; species Polaribacter sp. Asnod6-C07. The sequence continues at coordinate 2,814,281 of NZ_JBEFOF010000005.1, forward strand.
TGAACCAGTATATGGAGCCCAATTATAACTTATATAATTGTTAGATGTAGCTGAGGTGTTTCTTGAAAAAGTATCAGAAATATTGTCTATTTCTTTTGGTACATAAGGTTTTAAATATGCAGTAATTATGTCTAATTCCCCATCTTCATCTACATCTAATTTAGTTTTAAAAATAAATTCAGAACTGGTTAACTTGGTTACTACAATTTCTTCTGTTTCATTAAAATTATTTGATAGTGTAATTATTCCTTTAGATAAACTCCAGTTTAAAGTATTTCTTAAAGCAGTGCAATTAGAATCTTCAAATAAAACTTCTTCATAAACTCCATTTTCTTTAAAAACGCTATAATTTCTACCACAATCTTGGTAATCTATAGGAACCTGTATTGTTTGTCCATCAAATTTTAAACTGTAAATAGACCAAATACCTATTAAATTATTTGTAGTTACAGATGCATCTGCATTAGAATAAAAATCTGTATAAAAATCATATTCATCTTCTTGAGAACAAGAGGATAATAAACTTATAATTAATAATAAAAATGGGAATTTAAATTTCATAACAATGTATAAAGCGACTATTTAACTTCTTAAAAAGAAGTTTTAAAAATAGTCTTTTTAAATTGCAGATAAAAAATAAAAATCTAATTATTAAAATCGTTTACCAATACCAATACCTATAGACCAAGTACCAAAGTTATTAGAACGATAATCGTAAAAAACAGTAGGGGCAACATCCCAATGATTACCAAATTCAATTTCGTATTCTAAACCTGTTCTAATAATAAATAAATCTTCATTTTTTTCAAACTCAATACCAGTTCCAAAAACTAAAATCCATTCTTTGTGAAATTTCCAAAGAGCATCTAAAGTTAAAACTACAGGAAACTCCTTTTCTATAAAAATCTGATGTTCTTTTTCAATTTCGAAAGTTTCTAATTCTAGATCGTTATGGAAACCAAATCCCCATTTTTTATTAAACCAATATTCTACATCTAAACCAATAGAAGGTACAATTACGGTTTTATCTCCATCATTTGTAGCCATTGGAATGTAAGTATGACTAAGCACTGGACTAATTCTAAAATGTTTAAAATGTTCTTCTTGTGCAGCTAACTTTATGGAGCTTAATAAGATTACTAAAACTAGAATGTTTTTTTTCAAAATAATTTAATTTTATATTAATTCTAACACAAAATTAAGAGCAAGTTTTTTAAAAAAATATGATAAATGTTAACTCTTAATAAAGAAAATAGATTAGAAAAAATAAGTGTAAACTTTCTGATACAATATAAAATTTTCCTTTATTTAAAAGTCGCTACAAGTTATTAATTAGAGTTTTTTTTCTTTTAGTTGATTTTGTCAAGTAAAAGAAAAACTATAAACTTTATTTATAATTACATTTTATATTTTTTTACATATATCTCCTTGACTTGTTATTTTAATAACGAAAAATTCAGGAGATTTGGTTGTAAATAATGTGGCTAATAATAGGGTTAAATTTACAGATGCTCATACTTCATCATCATTATGTACAACTAAGTTGTGGAATTTTAACAGACAGTTACTTAGTTTAAAATTGATCAAATTCTATGATATAATGTTAAAAAATTTCTTTTTTTTTAAGAAAAATAAATTAAATTTGAAATATGAAGAAATATTTAAGACTTCTATATATTTCCAACTTCTTACTATTTAATATTTTTATAATATCAGGACAAAATTTCGAGAGGTTTTCCAATAAAGAAGGTTTTTACCAAAATACTATAAATTCCATTGCTCAAGACAAATATGGATTTTTATGGTTTGGAACACCAAACGGATTGATTAAATACGATGGGTATGAATTTGCAACTTATTCTGCTCAATCTAACACAGATGGAACTATTTCTAGTAATAATATAACCACCTTACACAAAGAATCTAATGGTGTATTATGGATTGGTACTAATGTAGGAGTAAATGTATATATTCCTTGGCTCGAAAGATTTTATACAGTTCCAATTCTTTCTAAAATAGAAGTTAGTCAAATAATTTCTGACCCAAATGGACAAGGAGTTTGGTTTTCAGGAGAAAACCATTTGTACCATTGTAAATTAAAAGATATAGAAAAAGGTGTTTTCAACGTTTCTGAAAATCTACTAATAGACGCTACTAATATCTTAACTATAAAAGATTTTAGTTTTATTAATAAAAAAGAGCTAATCTTAGCTACCAATTCTGGGATAAAAAAAATAAAATTAGAACAAGACACTTCAACTTATACTTTTAAGGTAAAATCAATTTTAAATTTTGACAACTTTGACAATACCTTTATTCATGTCGTAAAAAAGCTAGGAAACATTTTTTGGATTGGAACCGATAACGGCTTGTATAAAACCACTCTAATAGAAAATAAGTTATTAATAATTGATGTTATTGATTATATTGATGGAGCAAAAAAAACGAACCCTCCTTTGTCTATTAATTCTGTATTTGAAGATAATAATGGTGATGTATGGATTGGAACAAAAAAGAATGGTTTATTAAAATATTCAGACAAAGAAAGCCAAATATTAAATTATAGATACAATCCAAAAAATGAATTTGGATTAACTAGTAATTATATCAATACTATTTTTCAAGATAATTATGGAGTTTTATGGATTGGTACAGCTCAAGGTGCTATTAATAAATTAGATATTTCCCAAAAACAATTTATAAATTACTCTAAAAATCCCTATGATAAGTTTGCCTTAACAGATAACTTGATAACATCTATATTAGAAGATAACACAGGTAGACTTTGGCTATCTTTTTTTAATAATAAGGATTTATTAAGAAGCACAAAAAAAATTAACGAGAAACAAATTTATAATCTTAAGTTTGAAAGTGTTAAAAATAAAATTCCTTTTCCATTTAATAATACAATTAGATGTATTTATGAAGATGATAAAGGGTTTATTTGGTTTGGAGCCGATTTTAATTTGTTTGTTTATAATCCATCAAATGAAAGTTTTAAAAAAGTAGATTTAAAAAAGGATGATGAGATTCTGGAGAAGCAAGGCTATAGAGATATTCTTCAGTTAGATGAAAACAATATTGTATTTGTAGGACGTAAAATTTCTGTAATCGAAAATCCTTGGTCAAGAATTAAAAAACAACAATCTCCAGAATTAGAAGTTAAATCATTTATAAATTTATATGAAAGAACATTTTGCCACACTGTAATTAAGGATACTAAAAATAGAATTTGGATTGGTACTAATAAAGGGTTATTATATGGTTCTTTTATTGACGGTGAATTAGTTGTAAACGGAAAGCTATCTGATGAAAAAACAACTGAATTAAAGTTAAGTAATTCCAACGTGTTTTCGTTATATACAGATAATAAAAACCATGTTTGGGCAGGTACATTTGGTGGTGGATTAAATAAAATTACGACTAATACCTCAGGAATTCCTGAGAAAATAGAATATTACAGAAAGAAAGATGTACTCCCAGATGATGCAATATATGGTATTTTAGAAGAGAATGATAAGTATTGTTGGTTGAGTACAGACATGGGGTTGGTAAAGTTTAATATGAAAACTAATACAACAAATGTTTTTGATGTTAGAGATGGTTTGGCACAAAACAATTTTAGGCAAGGCGCTTACTTTAAAGGTAATTCAGGTTATTATTACTATGGAGGACTAAATGGATTAACCATTTTTAAGCCAGAAAATATAGAGCAAAATAATACACCTCCTAAAATAATAATCACGGCTTTATTTATTAATAATAAGGAAGTAAAAATAGGTGAAAAATTAAATAAGGAAACCATACTTAAAAAATCAATTTCTGAAACAGAAAGTATTTCTGTAAGTCAAAATGAACAAACCATTGCATTTCAATTGGTTGTTGATCATACATCAACACCTTCAAAAAATAAATTAGCATATAAATTAGAAGGTTTTAATAATGATTGGATTGAGTCTGAAAGTGGTAAAACTACCATAAGTTATACAAATCTTTCTTCTGGAGATTACACATTACAAATAAAAGCTGCTAATGGAGATGGTATTTGGAACTCAGAAATAAAAAAAATAAAACTTAAAATTTTACCACCTTGGTATCGAACTTTTTGGAGTTATTTATTGTTTACTATAGTTGTAGTATTAATAGTTGTAGGGATAATGATATATCTTATCAAACATGAAAAGTTAAAACAAAAACTGATTTATGAAAAATTAGATAAGGAGAGAATAGATACAATCAATCAAGGTAAATTTCGTTATTTCACAAATATTTCCCATGAATTTAGAACGCCTTTAACCCTTATAGCTAGTCCTTTAGAGCAGGTTATAAATATTAATAAAGACGAAGCTCAATCAAAATACTTAGCAATTATTCAAAAAAACACAAAAAGGTTATTAAGTTTGGCAGATCAATTAATAACGTTTCGTCAAGCAGAACAAGGATTTATCAGTTTAAATCTAAATAAAATTACACTTGGAAATTTTATTTATCCAGCAACAGAAGCCTTTGAGAATTATGCGATTGAAAAAAACATAAACTTCTTTTATAAAGTTAGTTCACCTAATGAAGAAATTATAATAGATGTTGGAAAAATAGAGCGTATACTCTTTAATCTTTTATCAAATTCTTTTAAAAATACACCTCCAAATGGTAATATTAGCATAGAAGCTGATATTATAACTACAGAAAACGGTAAACAGATAAAAATAGATGTTATAGACACAGGTAAAGGAATTCCTGCAAAAGATTTAGATAATATTTTTGAACGTTTTTATCAATTAGGAAATAATAAAGAGAACAATAGTGGAGGAGGGATTGGTTTGGCCTTTTGTAAGTCTTTAGTAGAACTTTTTAAAGGTGAAATTAAGGTGAAAAGTCAACCAAATGTTGAAACAAAATTTTCAATTATAATCCCATCAACAACGAATAATGAACAAAATATTTCTGAAATAGATATAACTAATAAATCTTATATTAAAGACTGGGTACCTTTACCAAGTGAGTATAAACAAGAAATTATAGAAAATGAAAAGGAAAGTGAAAAAAACAAGCATACTATTCTTATTGTAGAAGATGAAGAGGATCTTCAAATATTTTTAAGAAATTTCCTTTCTAATAGCTATAATATATTAATGGCAAAAAATGGACTTGAAGCATTAGAACGCATTAAATTACAAGAACCAGACTTAGTTGTTAGTGATGTAATGATGCCAATAATGGATGGTTTTGCTTTATGCGAACAAATTAAAATAAATCCAGAAACCTGTCATATTCCTGTATTACTTTTAACGGCACTTGGTGATGATGAAAATTTAATAAAAGGTTTAGAGTTTGGTGCAGAAGAATATATTAGCAAACCCTTTTCATTAAAACATTTAGCAATTCGAGCAGAGAGACTTATACAAAATAGTATAAAACTTAAAAAACATTTTTCTAAAAATAGTTCTATACCTAAAGGAGATATTGAAATGTCTGCAAGAGATAAAGAATTTTTAAGTAATATAATTACCGCTATTGAAAAAAATATTTCTGATTCAAGTTTTGGGGTAGAAGAATTATCAAAAGAAATAGGATTGAGTACGTCTTATTTTTATAAACGCTTAAAACTACTTACAGGTCAGGTACCAAATGTGTATTTAAGAAACTTTAGACTACAGCGTGCTGCAGATTTATTAAAAAGCAATAAAGGTTTTAATGTAACCGAAGTTATGTATCAAATAGGCATTGAATCACCTTCCCATTTTTCTACTTCATTTAAAAAATTACTCGGTGTTTCTCCTTCTGAATATTTGAAGAAGAAATAAACATCACTTCCCTTAAAATTCATAATTAACTATATTTCAGGTATTTATTTTTTAAAAATCGATTTGAGAAAGAAAAAAATCGATTAGAGAAAAGAGTCATAGGTGTAGCAATATTAATTTTACCCCAAATTAATTAAAGACTATTTACATTTATGAAAAAAACTATTTTACCACTTTCCTTTAGAAAAGAAAAACTTACGCTTTTAGATTTAAAAACGACTAACAAAAAATAACCACTATTTTTTTAAAAAACATTAATTATGAAAAAAACACTATTTACATTTCTATTTTTAGCAAGCTCAATAATAAGTTATGGGCAATTGTACGATGTACATGATTTAGACGATTGTAGATCATTATCTTACCTTTCCAGCGCAAATGGAGCGACTTATACAGCCTCAACAACAAACCCAGATGCAGGAGACACTGATAATCCAAACGTATCTTTAATAACTTCAAATGCTAGTAATAGCCAAGTAAGACTAAGTTTACCCTATACATTGGCTGATGGTTTTGAATTAGAATGGAGTATACGTATATATTCAGCATCTAATACCAACACTGGTTCTGTGTCTTTAAGGATATATAATTCAGGTACAGGTTTGGCAGGAAGTAACACTGTTATTCTTACACCATCTGGAACACGAACTGCAGGTTCTTGGACAACTATTTCAGGTACTACAACCTTAACAACTACAAATAATGTTGCAACTTTTAATACTTTAAACATTTTACCATCTTTAGATGCATCAGCTTTTGAAGACTTGTATATAGATGATATACAGTTTAATGTTAACCCAGCTACGCCAATAACTGATGATACAGCAGATTTAGCTTCTGGTAATGCTTGGTTGTACGACAATAGACCATCCAATACAAAAACAACGGTTTCTGGTGATAATTTGGTGACTATTGAAGAAAATGTGGCAACACCCTCTACAGATGGTAATGCATCTACTACAGTGTTAAAAGTTACAAGAGGTAGTAATAAGTTCGGATTTTTTAAATTTAATCATGAAACATTGTCTGCTAAGCCATCAGGAACTGTGAGTTTTAGAGTATATCCAGAATGTATAAATACAGGTAGTGTAACACCATCAGTTCAATATCGTATAAGAAATAATGCTAATAATGAAGGTTATCAATCAGCTAATCAATCTTTAACTGCAAATCAATGGAATGAAGTGACAATTAATTACTCTGCTATGACTGCATTTTCTGGTGGGTCTTCATCTTTAGATGAGTCGTTAATTTATTTTAATTTTAATGATGCTAGTGCAGATTTAGATGGTGCAGTTATGTATATAGATGCAGTACAATTCCCTGCTTTATCTGCTACTTGGGATGGAAGTGAAAGTACAGATTGGGCTAATGGAGACAATTGGGATATAGGTTCAGTACCAAATTCTACTTATAATGTTTCAATACCTTCAGGACAAAACCCTGTTATTAGTGGTTCTACAGGAGTAAGTGTAAATAATTTAACAGTTGATGGTGCAGGCTCTTTAACTGTAAATTCAGGTGGTTCATTAATTGTAAATGGAACTTCTACTGGTAATATTACTTATAATAGAACAATAAGTACAACAAATTGGTATACAATTGCTTCTCCAGTTGTTGGGCAAGGTGAAGATGATTTTGCAACTGCTTCAGGTCTTGCAATAAGTGTAGATAATGCACCTAACCAAGGTTTGGCTTCTTATAATACAGTAGATAATACTTGGTCTTATTATGATGGTACTGCAAGTGCAAATACACTTACAAATGGTAAAGGTTATTCAATAAAATTGGCTGCTTCAGGAAGTATATCTTATACTGGTTCAGTGCTTACAGATGATTTAACACCTATTACCCTTACAACAACAGGAGATGGTTTCAATCTTGCAGGTAACCCATACACATCTTATGTGAACAGTGCAACAATGCTAACAACAAATACTGAATCATTAGATTCACAAACTATTTGGGTTTGGAATCAAGGATCAGGTGATTATGATCCTATTGTTACTGTTGATAATTTTCAAATTGCTCCAGGACAAGGTTTTTTTGTAAAATCTGATGGAGCTGCAGGTACACTTGCTATTAACGAAGATTTCCAAAGTATTCAAGGGTCAGATACTTTTCAAAAAGGAGGAGATAAATCTGAAATTCATTTAAATCTTTCAGATGGTACTACTCAGAAATTAGCTAAAGTATATTATATAGATGGTGCATCAACTGGTTTTGATAACGGTTTTGATGGTCCAATGTTTAGTGGTGTAAGTAATACTTTTGCAATCTTTACCAAAGCATTAAATGGTGAAGGAAGAGATTTAGGTATTCAATCTTTACCAAATGATAATTATGAAGGAATGGTTATACCTGTTGGTGTAAATGCTTTGGCTGGAAAAGAAATTACTTTTTCTGCAACTGCTTTAAATTTACCTTCAGGAATAAAGGTTATCCTTGAAGATAGAGTAAAAAATGTATTTACTGATTTAAGTGAAACAAGTTATAAAGTTACTTTAGAAGAAGAGGTTGATGGCATTGGTAGATTTTATTTACATACTTCTGCTAAATCTGTGTTGAGTGTAGATGATACTATTGCTTTAGATGGTATTAGTATATTTAAAACAAATAGTTCTACATTAAGAGTTGCTGGTTTACAGCAAGGTAATGCTAGTGTTAAATTATATAATATTCTTGGTAAACAAGTTTTAAGTAGCTCTTTTGTTACAAGTGGTGTTAAAGATATTGCTTTGTCAAAATTAGCAAAAGGGATGTATATTGTTCAGCTTCAAACAGAAACGGGTACGTTGAATAAAAAAATTATTATGGAATAATTTTTTAAATAATATATACTTAATAATTACAACTTATAAAAAATAACATCATGAATAAAAATATAGATAACAATAATAAAGAACAAGACATTACTCGTAAAGACGCAATTAAAAAAATAGGAAACTATAGTAAATATGCAGCTTTAACTGCTCTTGGTACATATATGATTTTAAACCCACAGAAAGCCCAAGCAGCATCAGAACCTGCTGATCCTGGGTCTGGGTTTTAATGTAGTTTTTCCAATAGTAAACTTAAAATAATGAAAGAGACTGTCTGAAAAGGCAGTCTCTTTTTTGTACTTATTAAATTGTACTTATATGTATTTAAGTTATTATTTACTATTGGTGCTTTGTAATTCTTAGTAAGAAATAGAATTTAATTATTTGTTTAGTTAAGTAAGGTGAGAATATAGAAACAGAACATGAAGTTTTCAATCGTAATTTGATAACAATTTGCAAAAACAACAACAACAATTATTTTCGATGATAAGGCTAATTATGAAGTAATAATTTTGGTTATAAATACTTTGATTTTTAAAATAAAAACCTCGATTTGTTAAACTTAATTGCTAAAATAAATAGCAATAATTTTTAATTAAGTTGTGATTTTTAATTAAAATAGGAATTAGAATGTAATTTTAAAAATCTGTTAATCAAGTAATTATATTGTGTATTTATGTAATGATTGAAATAAGAAAGAATAATACCGATTTGAGTAAGCTAACTTTTTAGTTTTTGTATTTTTTTGTTATCAAATATTTAATCAATTAAAAACTAAATTTAACGATTATGAAAAAAATCAGACTAAACAAAATCTTGTTTATGTTATGTATGTTACAAGGGCTTTTTGCTTTTTCTCAAGAAAAACAAATTTCCGGTAAAGTATTAGACGAAACAAGTCAACCTATTATTGGTGTTTCAGTTTTTGCAGTAGGAACTTCTACAGGAACAACTACAGACATTGATGGGAACTATAAAATTAGTGTTCCAGGTAGTGCAACTACACTTAGATTTTCTTATTTAGGATATCAAACCTTAGATAAAGCTATTGGTGAACAGTCTACAATTAATATTATATTAAAAGAAAGTTCTGCGCAATTAGATGAAATCATTATTACTGGTTTTAGAGGTGCTGAGCAAAGAGCAATTGCAGTAAAAAGAAAAGCTGCAAGTATTGTAGAAGCTATTACTCCAGAAGATATTGGAAATTATTCTGATGAAAACATTGCAGATGCTTTACAACGTGTACCTGGTCTTCAGGTAGAACGTGATGATTCTGGTAATGGTGGAGGAGACCGAGTTTCTGTAAGAGGTGTTGGTCCTCAATTTGTAAAAATTACCGTTAATGGTAGAACACCACTTTCTGCAGGTAATGAAGGTATAGATGGGTTAAGACAATTTAATTTAGATGTTCTACCAACAGAAGTTGTGGGAGGTGCAATGGTGTATAAATCATCAGAAGCTCATCTTGTTGAGCCAGGTTTAGGTGGTGCTGTAGATTTTCAAACGATAAAACCACTTTCTTTACGTTATGGAGATAAAAATCATTATTTAGCAATTAATGCACGTGGAGATGTAAATGATTACGGAGACAACAGTGCGTTTAGACCTCGTGTAAGTGCTATTTTTGGTATAAAATCAAAAAATGAAAAAGTTGGTTTCATGTTATCTTCAATAACTAGTAATTCAAAAAGAGCATTTGATTCTTATAATATGGGGTATCTTTCAAGAAATATAAATGAAGATACAGATGGAGATGGTACAGCAGATATATCTCATACAGGTGTTTTATCTCCTGGATTAACTAGATATAATCCAGTTCGTAATACAGTAGACAGAAGTGGTATTTCAGCAGCATTTCAATGGAAAATTAATGAAAAATTAGAGTTAAATGCAGATGTTTTATACACTTCGTTTGATAACCGTTCTACACGTAATCAATTTAGATTATTTCCTCAATTAGAAACAAATAATGTAACATTTCCTTCAGCAGATTTAAATATTGATGAAAACAATGTATTAAGAGGTTTTAATACTCAAAATTCTAGTAATCCAGTTGCTAGAACCGCAAATGTGCCTACACAATATGATAATTTCCAGACAAGTTTTATGACTGGATTAAATTTAAAATGGGAAAAAGATAATTGGAAAATTACAGGAGATTTATCACTTTCTAATATAGATTTTGATCAAAGACTTACTTTAACCCAATCTTGGTTTAATGTGCCTTCATTAAGCTATGATGGTACAGGTGATTTGGCTGTTTTTAATTTTGATCAAGCAGCATCTACAGATATTGCAAATGCAAACCCAAGAGACTATGCTTTTTTAAGAGATATTATGCTAAAAGGAAATAATCATGCTGCACGAATTGATTTTGAAAATACAATTAATGATAAATTAAAACTGCGATTTGGTGGGCGTTATAGTGCAACAAATTTAGATAGTAGACAAGCGCAATTAGCAGGTGCAGGTCAATCTTGGGAAGCAAACTACCTAGATCCTGAATATTATTACAATACTTATGTTACTGGAGTATCTAGTTCAGATTTTGCTGCAGGTAGAAATATTGGTAACAACAGTTTTTTAATGATCAACCAAGAGTTATTAAGAGCAAACAACCCAGATGTATTTAATAGAACTGCAGGTTCTTCATTTGAAGGAGATTTATTTAGTGTTACAAATGGAGATCTTCCATTACTTACTCAAAACTCTTGGGATTTAGATGAAAAAACAACTTCTGTTTATGGGCAGTTAGATTTTAAATCTAAATTTGCTGGTGTTCCAGTTTCTGGAAATGTTGGGGTAAGAGCTGTAAATTGGCAAGTAGAAGGGCGTGCATTTTCTACAATTACACTAACTGATCCATCTGATACTATAGGTCCAGAAAATTTTGCAGGAGTACCAACAACTTCATCTTCATCTAGATGGGATGTTTTACCTTCTTTAAATTTAAACTTTGCATTGAAAGATAATTTTAATTTACGTTTCTCGGCTGTAAACACAGTTTCTAGACCAGATTACTTAGATTTAAGACCAACAAATACACTTAGTTATATTAATCCAGACTCTCCAGATGCAGGTTCTCAAAACGGAACAGCTACATTGTCTAACACTAACTTAAAACCATTTAGTAGCTGGCAATTTGATGCTACAGGTGAGTGGTATAATAAAGCTGGTGGAGCTTTTGTATTAAGTGGTTTTTATAAATTGATAAACGATTTTATAATAGATGAAACAACGTTTGGTTCTCAATTATCTGACTTTGGTGATGTTAATTTTGATGCTAGCCCATCAGGACTTGATGGTCAGTTATTTGATGCAACAACTCCAGTGAATTTTACAGGAGTACAATTGTATGGGTTTGAGGCAGGTTTTAGACAGCCATTAAGCTTTATTGGAGATGCATTTAGAAACTTTGGAGTACAAGCAAATTATACTTATGTAGATAGTAAATTTGATGAAGAAATAAACGATATTGATAATAGTTTCCCTGGTTCATCTAAACATAACTTAAACTCTGTTTTATATTATGATGGTAGCGTTTTTGGTGTTCGTGTAGCATATAATACCAGAAGTAGTTTTCTTAGAAACATAGGTGGTGGAAGTGATATTCGTTCAAATGTAACATACACAGATGGTTTTGATAGATTAGATATTCGTGCCAACTATGAGGTAACCAAAAAGTTACAATTATCAGCAAGTGTTCAAAATCTTACTGCGAGTGATAGAAGAGATTATATAAACAATGATCCTTCTTTATTTACACAATTAACTAGACAAGGAGCTGTATATACAGTAGGAGCTAGGTATAAATTATAATTTACCAAAAGTCTACTCTAATTAAAATAATTAGAGTAGACTTTTTAAACTTAAAAATCATAAACATCTAAAAAAACCTACAAGATTTTGAAAAGAAAAAAACACATCACAATTATCTGTTTAATGATGCTTACAGTTGTATCATTTTTATCTTGTCAGGATAAAAAAGAAACAGTTGTTAAAGAGAGTAAAAGTGAAAATATGGATGAGATGTGGGGAGCAAAAGATGTCTCTCTACAAGAATTAAAAGAAGGAAAAGCAAAACTTTTTGACGAAGGTAATTTTGGAATGTTTATTCATTGGGGATTATATTCAAAATTAGCAGGTGTTTGGAATAAAAAAACATATTATGGAATTGGCGAATGGATTATGCATCCCAGAGTAGCAGATATTCCACCAAAAGAATACATGAAAATTGCGGACGATTATAATCCAATAAATTTTGATGCAAAAAAAATAGCACAGTTAGCAAAAGATGCTGGTATGAAATATATCATTATAACCAGTAAACATCACGAAGGTTTTGCAATGTTTGACTCAAAAGTAAGCGATTTTAATATTGTAAACACTCCTTTTGGGAGAGATCCTATGAAAGAATTATCAGCAGCCTGCAAAGAACTTGGTTTAGGTTTTGGCTTTTATTATTCTCATAATCAAGATTGGACATCACCTGGAGCAACTGGAGGACCCAAAAAAGATGCTAATGGACAAGAAGCTAGCTTTAAAGATTATTTCTACAACAAATGTAAACCTCAAGTTAAAGAAATATGCACTAATTATGGCGATTTAGACTTTGTTTGGTTTGATACGCCTGGAAATATGAAAAAAGAATATGTTGTTGAATTGGCAACTATGGTTAGAGAATTACAACCAAATGCTATGATGAGTAGTAGAGTAGGGCATGGAATGGGAGATTACTCTAGTAATGGAGATATGGAAGTGCCTAATAAAAACATAAAAGGACTTTGGGAAACCTGCGATACCAATAACGATTCTTGGTCTTATGCATGGTATGATAATAATTTTAAAAGTCCTAAAGAAATATTGAATCGACTTATTTCAACTGTGGCAAGAGGAGGAACTTATTTGTTTAATGTAGGGCCAAATCAAGATGGTGAAATTCCAGAAATTGGAGTTAAATTCTTAAAAGAAGCAGGAGATTGGATTAAAAAATACCCACAAGTTGTATATAATGCAGGGGCTTCACCTTGGCAACATGCTTTACCTTGGGGTGATGTAACTACAAAAGAAAATTCATTATTTCTTTCTGTTTTAGATTGGCCAGAAGATGGAAAATTGTATTTGCCAGGTCTTACTGCAAAAATTATATCTGCTTCCTTATTAAAAGGAAATAAAACTCAGAATCTAACTTTTACAAAAAAGAAAGATTGGACACTTATAGAACTACCATTTCAACCATCAGATTCGCCAGTTTCTGTTATTGAAGTAAAACTAGATACAGCAACAAAAAATATAAAAGTAGATACAACATTAGGTGTATATCCAAATTACGATGCTCTTTTACGTGCTGAATTTGCAGAAGTAGATAATGCAGAAGAAAAAGAAATAAAATGGATGGAGAAATTTGGGGAGTGGAAACACGTAAAACAAGTGAGTAATTGGAATGATAAAAGTAAAGTAACTTGGAGAGTTAATGTACAAGAAGCAGGCTATTACTACTTAGAATTAAATTATAAAGGTGAAAAACGTTTGGTATGGAAAACCGAAACAGATGAAGGTATAATGATTCAAAACCAGCAAGCAGCTACAGAAAAATATAACTTTTACAATATGGGTATCATAGAGTTTAAAACCTCAGGAAAACATACTGTTACAGTTTCTTTAGTTGAAGGTAGTCCTAAAACATCTAGTTTAAAAGCAGTTTTAATTAAGCCTATTAAATAAAATATTTTATATCAGAATAATTAAAATAATATTAAAAGTTATGATAATAAAAAAACACATAAAAAGAATAATATCTTTTGTAGTATTGTCTTTCTTGCTTATTCAAACTGCAGTTTTCAGTCAAAATGTTACGCATACCTATGCTAGTGGTGATACACAATATTCAATAAAAAGTAATTTTTCTATTACTGTAGATAATTCACATCAATTAGACTTAGCATTAGAAGATGCTGCAGACGCAACTTACTTAACACTTTCTCAAAATGGAAGTGGATATAATGTTACTTTAATAAGTCGTGATTCAGAAATGAGTCATCATATTAATATCATAGGAAGTATAAAAGATACAGAAGGAAATATAGTCACAAGTTATAATAATACATTTACAGTACAACAAGAAACACCTTCTAGCGAAGATAGCACAGCTTCATGGATGTCTGGAAAATGGGGAGTACGTTTTACGGTGCAAGGAGGTTCTAAGTTAGATGCTGTTGTAGCTGCAGGTGCCAATTATAATAATGGTGTAAAACAAATAGCAGATACCTTAAAAACTGTTGGTTATGTAATTTCTAATTTAACAAACAATGCTCACGGATATCATTATACATTAAGAAACCATCCTTATATTGATATTGCAAATGAAATACACCCAGATTTTGTTCCTTCTCTAGAAAATGAACAAATTATTATTGACGCCTTACAAGCTTTTAAAGATAGTGGTAAAAAAGTAATTTTATATATAGCTTCTGATGGGCCCTCTGCAAGTGGAGGTACACCTAATAATGCAGAATATAAAGCTGCTTGGCAAGCATATTATAATGAAAATTTTGATGGACAAGAAGGACCAGCTTGGAGAAATCTTTGTCAAGGATTTGTTGAACGATTTAATGATTTAGGTTTAGTAGATGGTTTTTGGGTAGATCATGCTACTTCACTTCCTGGAGGAGTAACAAATTTTGTAAATATGTTAAAAGCTGTAAATCCAAATTTCGCGATTACAGTAAATTATGGAAAAAGATATTTTCAGAATGAAGACCTTTCTTATAGGTATGTTGGTTCTAATGGAATTGGTATGTCTGCAAATCATAAAGTTGTAAACTTATGGCCAACAGGAGGTGCTTATAATGATTTTACAGCAGGTCATCCTACTCCACTTGCTACAGGTGCAGCTCCTAACTCTTGGGGATATGAAGAATTAACTTTAGAAGAAACTAAAGATGTACCATGGGTATCTTTTGATAATAAAATGATGCTAAGACACTTTTGGACTCCAATGCGTCAAAACTGGACAAGTACAAATTCTATCTACCCTGTTTTATTTGATACTGAACAAGCTTATAGGTTTGTAAGATCCTTAACAGATGCTGGAGGAGCCCATAGCTGGGCTAATACAGTTACTTCTGGGGCAATAACTCAAGAAGAATTTGAAATGTTTAAGACTATTGATGAACGTATGCAACAATCTCAAAAACCAGATTATGAAGCATACGTTAGACCTATAGGAGCATATTTCAACGATGAATATAGATTTACAGGGGCATTTAATACAAATTATTGGAGTCACGATTCAAATTGGTCAAGTGGTCAAGTTCCAACTTCTACAAGCGATGTAATTATTCAAGCAGGAGATTCAGTTCTTGTTGCATTAGATGCAAGTGTAAGAGACGTTTTAATTGAAGAAGGAGGGAGTTTAAGCGTTTCTAATCAGATTGATTTTCAAATTTTAGGTAAAGTTAGAGGTACAATTAATTATCTTGAAGCTATAGAAGCTCCATCAGAACCAGGAATTGTTTCTCAATATCTTTTTGAAAATAATTTAAATGATGAAATTAGCGATAATCATGGAACTTCAGTAGGAAATCCAACTTTTAATAATTCAGTAGTTAAAGAAGGAAATTATTCTTTATTATTAGATGGAATTGATGACCAAATAAATTTAGTAGATCATATTAATGATTTTCCAAAAGAAGGTTCAGCACGTACTATTATGGGCTGGTTCAATACAACATCAAGCACAGGAACTCTATTTACTTATGGAACAGAAGCAACAGGTGAACGTTTTCAAATTATTGGAAATCTTAGTGAATTAAGTGTGGCTGTAAATGGGCATAAATGGGGTAACAGCAGTTTGTCTCTTTCTTCAGATTGGCATCATTTTGCTGTGGTTTTGCCAAGTATGCAGGCACCTCAAACAGATGATTTATTATTATATATAGATGGTCAATTAATTACATCAACTACACTTGCAGGGAATCCTAAAGATTTAATTACAGGCGATACTTTTGCAATTATAGGGGTAGGTTTTAATGGTTATTTAGATGATTTTAGAATTTATAACACAGCTTTAGATGTTTCAGAAATCAACAAAATATTTACAGGTCCAGTATTAGTTTCTTCATTATCTTTTGATGATAATACAATACAAGTTTTTGAGAATAATTCCATACAAATGGAAGTGTCAGTTTTACCTAAAAATGCAGATAACCAGAGTGTAACTTGGTCTGTTTTAGATGGTACAGGTTCAGCAACTATAGATGAAAACGGAATATTAACAGGTGTTAATATTGGTACTATAACAGTTACAGCTACTTCTAATGATGGTACTAACATTTCTACTCAAACAGAAGTAATAGTAAGTGAATTGAATCCTGTTACTTCTATATCAGTTCAAGGAATTGGAGGTATTATGGCTGTAGAACTTGGAGCAGAACTACAAATGGAAGCATTTGTATTACCAGAAAATGCATCTATAAAAGAAGTTATTTGGGAGGTAGAACCAGAAGGAGGAGATGGAACTATAGATTCAAATGGTGTGTTTATTGGTAGCAATGATGGAACTGTTTATATCCATGCTAAAGCAGCAGATAATTCAGGGGTTGAAGGTTTGGTATCTATTACTGTTGTTACCAAGCCACTTGTAAAATCTATTAGTGTATTTGGTTCAAATGGAGTGAATGCTGTGCAATTAGGAAATACGCTTCAAATGCAATCTTCAATTTTACCTGCTGATGCAAATGACCCTAGTATTGTATGGTCTGTTGCTGAAGGTACAGGTTCAGCAACTATAAATGCAACAGGTTTATTAACAGGGCAAACTTTAGGAACAGTTACTGTTACAGCAACTGCTACTGATGGATCTGCAGTTTATGGGCAAAAAGAAATTACAGTGCAAGAAGATGCTGTAAATACGGATGTAACTATCTATACAACTGCAGATGCTTATGTTTGGGATAGATGGCCTACAAATAATTATGGTACAGTTAGATTAATAGTTAGAGATGATCCTTCAGATTTGAATCGTGTTTCATTTGTTAAATTTGATATAAGTAGACTTTCATCCATAAATAATGCAAAGTTTAGAATTACTTTAGAGGGTAGTATTCCTTCATCAACAAGAAATTATGAAGCTTTTTTAGTAACGAATGATAGTTGGACAGAAGATGGTATAACCTGGTCTAATGCTCCAAATAGTGAGGTGTCTTTTGGTGTAACAACTAATAATGGACAAATTATAGAGTGGGATGTTACCAATACAGTACTTTCACAAATGTCAGATGATGATGTTTTATCAATTAAAATTGTTTCAACAGATTCAGAAATTACAAATAATATTTATAGTAAAGAAGTCGCATTAACTGATGCTGATAAACCTCAACTAATTTGTACAAATTCATCTTCTTCTACGTTAGTAGCTTCTATTGCAGTATCAGGTGTAAATGGTACTAGTTCTGTTGATGTAGGAGCAACACTTCAAATGGAGGCTCTGGTTTTACCAAATAGTGCCAATGATTCAAGTGTAACTTGGTCTGTTACAGATAATACAGGTTCAGCAACAATAGATTCTTCAGGATTGATAACTGGTGTAACAACTGGTACAGTAACTGTTAAAGCAATAGCTAACGATGGTTCAGGTGTTTTTGGACAAAAAGAAATTACTGTACAAGATGAAGCTATAAATACTCCTGAAACCATTTATACAATTGCAGATGCTTATGTATGGGACAGGTTTCCTACTTTAAATTATGGTGAGGAAAAATTACTTGTTAGATATGATCCTTCAGATTTGAATCGACATTCATTTATGAAATTTGATTTGAACTCACTTTCGAATGTAAATACGGCTAAGTTTAGATTAACATTATTTACAGACCCAGGAACTACTAGAAATTATGAAGCTTTTTTAGTAACTAATGATAATTGGACAGAAAATGGTATTAATTGGAATAATGCACCAGTAAGTGGAACATCTTTAGGTACAGCTACTAACAATGGTCAGATAATAGAATGGGATGTAACTGATGTGGTACTTTCAGAAATTGATGATAATGGTGTCCTATCAATTATGGTTGTTTCTAAAGATGTGAGTATTACTAATACTATATATAGTAAAGAAGCCGCGTTAATTGATGTTGATAAACCTAGAATAATAACCAATGAAATGACATTATCAACAGACAACAACCATGTTGATGTCAATAATATTGTTGTTTATCCTAATCCTACTACAAGTTATGTTTATATAAACGGATTAGATAATACACAAGCTATTGTGTCTGTATATAACAACGTAGGGCAACTATTGCAACAAGAAACGTACAAATCTAGTATAAATTTGAGTGCATTAAAACCAGGGATTTATTATGTAAAAATTTTAAATCAACAAGAACAAAAAATACATAAGATTATTAAAAAATAATTGATTGAAATTGAAAAAATAATAAACTAAACCATGAAAAATAAAATAATAAAAAACAAGTATTTAACCCAGTTTTTGATACTGACTTTATTGCTTCTTCAGACAGCAATTTTTAGTCAAACTGTTATAGAAACCTATGCAGATGGAGACACTCAAAATTCAATAAAAAATGATTTTTCAATATCAGTTGATGCTTCATATCAATTAGATTTATCATTAGAAAATGCAACAGATGCAACTTATCTTACCCTTTCTCAAAACGGTACTGGCTATGATGTAGTATTACAAAGTCGTGATACAGAAGAAAGCCATCATATTAGTATTGTAGGAAGTATAAAAGATATAGGAGGTAATGAAGTTAAAACATATTCTGAAAAGTTTACAGTACAACAAGCAACCCCTTCAAGTTCAGAAAGTACAGCTTCTTGGATGTCTGGAAAATGGGGAGTAAGATTTGCAATACAAGGAGGTTCTAAACTAGATGCAGCAGTTGCAGCAGGAGCAAACTATTACAATGGAATAAAGCAAATAGCTGATACTTTAAAAACTGTGGGTTACGTAATTTCTAATTTAACCAACAATGCACATGGATATCATTTTACTTTAAGAGATCATCCATACATAGACATTGCCAACGAGATTCATCCAGATTTTGTTCCTTCAATAGAAAACGAACAAATTATTTTAGATGTATTAAAGGCTTTTAAAGACAGTGGTAAAAAAGTGATTTTATACATTGCCTCTGATGGTCCTTCTGCTAGTGGAGGTACACCAAACAATGCAGAATACAAAGCTGCTTGGGAAGCTTATTATAACGAAAATTTTGATGGAGCAGAAGCTGCTGCTTGGAAACATTTAGTTAAAGGATATGTAGAAAGATTTAATGATTTAGGTTTGGTAGATGGTTTTTGGGTAGATCATGCAGTTGCACTTCCTGGAGGTCCAACTGGTTTTGTAAATATGCTAATGGAGGTAAATCCTAATTTTGCAATTACAGTAAATTATGGGAAAAAATATTTTGACAAAACAGTAGCTTCAAATGGTATTGATATGCCTACAAATCATAAAGTTGTAAATTTATGGCCTACAGGTGGTGATTACAATGATTTTACAGCAGGTCACCCAACTCCACTTGCTACAGGAGCAGCTCCAAATTCTTGGGCGTATGAAGAATTGACTTTAGAAGAAACAAAAAATGCACCTTGGGTAGCACTGAATGATAAAAAAATACTAAGACATTTTTGGACCCCTGTTCGTCAAAACTGGACAAGTCCAAACTCAGATAACTTTCCTGTTTTGTTTGATGCTGAACAAGCATATCGTTTTGTAAGAACGTTAACAGATGCAGGTGCAGCTCATAGTTTTGCAAATACAATTAGTTTGGGGTCAATTACGCAACAAGAATTTGAAATGTTTAAGATTATAGACGAGCGTATGCAGCAATCTCAAAAACCAGATTACGAGTCATATACTAGACCCATAGGAGCTTATTTTAAAGAAGAATACAGGTTTGATGGTTCCTTTAATACAAATTACTGGGATAATGCTGCAAATTGGTCAAGTGGTCAATTACCTTCGTCAACATCAGATGTAGTCATAAAAGCAGGAGATTCAATTCTGGTAGCTTCAGACTCAAGTGTTAGAGATCTTTTAATAGAAGAAGGTGCTAGTTTAAATGTTTCAAAAGAAATTAATTTTCAAATTTATGGTAATGTAAGAGGTACAATTAACTATATAGAATCTATAGCTCCAGCTCCAGTACCAGGAATTGTTTCTCAATATCTTTTTGAAAATAATTTGAATGATGAAATTGGAGAAAATCATGGAACTCTAGTTGGCGAACCAACTTTTGTCAATTCTGGTGTAAAGGAAGGAGATTATTCATTGTTATTAGATGGAGATAATGATCAAATCGATTTAATAAATCATATTGAAGATTTCCCAAAAGGAGGAGCTGCACGTACAATTACAGGGTGGTTTAACACTACATCTACAACAGGAAGTATCTTTAATTATGGTACAGAAGCAACAGGTGAACGTTTTGAAATTATAGGAAACCTTAATGAGTTTAGCGTTGCTGTAAGTGGTTTTAAATGGGGGGTAGATAATTTATCACTTTCTTTAGATTGGCATCATTTTGCAGTGGTTTTACCAAGTATATCAGATCCACAATCAGATGATTTATTATTGTATCTAGATGGTGAATTAATTACGGCTGCTAGACTTGCAGGAGCTGTAAGAAGCATTAATACTGGAGATAGCTTTGCTGTTATAGGCGCTGCATACAATGGTACTTTAGATGATTTTAGAATTTACAATACAGCTTTAGATGCTTCAGAAATATATACAGTAATTAATGGACCTATATTGGTTAGTTCCTTGTCTTTTGAAGATGATTTAGTGGTTTATGAGAACAATTCAATTCAAATGGTAGTCTCTGTTTTACCAGAAGATGCAGCTGATAAAAGTGTTTCTTGGTCTGTTACAAATGGTACTGGATCTGCAACTATAGATGATAATGGCGTGTTAACAGGAACTGCTATTGGAACTGTAATAGTTACTGCTACTGCTAAAGACGGTTCAGAAGTTACTTCTCAAACAGAAGTTACCGTTAGTGAAATAACACCTGTTACTTCTATTACGGTTCAAGGAATAGGAGGAATTACAACTGTTGAAGTAGGAAAAGAATTGCAAATGGAAGCATTTATTTTACCAGAAAATGCCTCTATAAAAAATGTGGTTTGGTCATTAGATCCAGTAGGAGGCTTAGGTAATATTGATGAAAATGGTGTGTTTGTAGGAGATAATGATGGAGCTGTTACTATATATGCAACAGCAACAGACAATTCAGGAATTTCAGGAGTGGTCTCTATTCAGGTAGTTACGCATCCGCTTGTACAATCCATTGATGTGTATGGCTTAAATGGAGTTAATGCAATTCAACTAGGAACAACCTTACCAATGAAAGTATCAGTGTTACCTGCAGATGCAGATGATGCTAGTATTACTTGGTCTGTGATTGATGGAACAGGTTCTGCATCCATTACAACTGAAGGATATTTAACAGGAAATGCTTTAGGAACAGTTACAGTAAAAGCAACAGCTGTTGATGGCTCTGCAGTTTACGGTCAATTAGAAATGACTGTTCAAGAAGATGCTATAGATACTGATGTAACCATTTATCTAACAGAAGATGCTTATACATGGGATAGATTTGCTACAAAAAATTATGGTGGAGTAAAATTAATTGTTAGAGATGATCCTGCAGATTTAAATCGTCATTCCTATGTAAAATTCGATTTAAGCTTGCTTTCAGATGTAGAAACAGCTAAATTTAGACTTACTTTAGATGAGGTTACAGAAGATACTAGAAATTTTGAAGCTTTCTTGGTTGATGATAATTGGACAGAGAATACTATTACTTGGAATAATGCCCCTACAAGTGGCGTTTCTTTAGGTGAAGTTTCTAATTCTGGTCAAGTAATTGAGTGGGATATTACAAGTACAGTCCTTTCACAAATGCAAGAAAATGAATTGTTGTCAATTAAAGTTATTTCTAAAGATATGGAAATCACTAATGGTATTTATAGTAAAGAAGTAGCAGTTACAGATACTGATAAACCAAGATTAGTAATTACATCTACTGGTGAAACATTATCTATAAATGATGCCATAAATACTACTAACTTGTCAGTATATCCTAACCCAACAACTGGTAAAGTATATATACAAGGTTTAAAGAATGAAAACACTACAATATACATCTATAATAATTTAGGACAATTGTTACAACATGAAAAATACAATTCAAATTTTAACATGAGTTCGTTTAAAGCTGGAATTTATTTTATGAAAATTTTAAGCGATCACGAACAAAAAACAATTCGTATCATTAAAAAATAGCTTTTATAAAACCTGTATTTTATGATGCAGGTTTTATTTAATATTTTTTTACATAAATTTTTGCAGAACACTTTTTAGTTTCAATATTTAAATTGACAGATAAGTGACAAAATTTATGATTATAGAGTACTGAAAAAATATAGATTTGAATCCTTTTATTAAAATATACATTATGAAAATTATTAAATTAATTACACTCTTTTTCATCACAATGCTAGCTTTTCAAAGTTGCAAGAATAAAAAAGAAACCAAAACAGTGGCAGAAACCACGAAAACCACATCAAAAAAACAACCAAATATCATTTTTATTTTTGCGGATGATTGGGGTTATGGCGATTTAGGAATTCATGGAAGTACATTTTGTGAGACACCAAATTTAGATAAAATGGCTGCTGATGGTATCGATTTTCAAAATTTTTCTGTGGTAAATCCAGTATGTTCACCTAGTAGGGTTGGTATGGTTACAGGGCAATTTCCAGCAAGACAATCTGTACATGGTCATTTTGCTTCTGTAGCATCTCATGCCAAAAGAAAAATGCCAGATTGGTTAGATACCAATGCACCAATGTTACCACGTATGTTAAAAAATGCGGGTTATACAACCGCTCATTTTGGTAAATGGCACCTTACAAATACGCATGTAGAAGACGCGCCTACTCCATTAGAATATGGTTATGATGAGTATGGTGCATTTAATATTGCAGGTAGATTACATCAAATGCAAGTAGACTCAACACTACATAAAACAATAGATTTCGCAAAACGCAATAAAGACAAACTGTTTTTTATAAATGCTTGGATTCATGCAACACATACTCCTCATTATCCCAAAGCAAAGTATATGGACAAATATGCACATTTAGATGATCAAAAACAGGTTTATGCAGCTGTAGTTGCTGAGTACGATGCACGAATAGGCGAACTTTTTACAACCTTAAAAGAATTGGGGATAGATGATAATACCTTAGTATTATTTTCTTCGGATAACGGTCCTGAAATAACAGGTACTAAAAAGAGAACAGAAGATAATTCTACAGGACCAGGTATGGGAGAGTATTATTCAGTTGGTGAAGATGGTGGACTTAAAGGACGCAAACGCTCTTTATTTGCTGGTGGTGTACGTATTCCTTTTATTGTACGTTGGCCGGGTCAAGTTCCTGTAGGAAAAGTAGATAAAACAACTCAATTGTCTGCAGTAGATTTATTACCAACCTTTATGGATTTAGCAGGCGCAGAATATCCTGAAGGTTACAAACCAGATGGTGAAAGTATTGTTGCAGCTATAAAAGGGGAAAAATATAATCGTGAAAAACCTATTTATTGGGATTGGCGTTTTTCTAGTAATCGTCCATATTTTTGGCCAAGTGCAGGAATACAAGATCAAAACTGGAAATTGTTGATTAATAAAAAAATGAATCGCACAGAATTATACGATATCAGCAAAGATTGGGCTGAACAAAATGACGTATCTGTAGATCATCCAGAGAAAGTAAAAGCTTTAATGGAAAAATTAGAATTGTTTCAGAATACTTTACCAGAAAATCCACCAGCAAATACCTTTTCTAAAGAAAGAGAAACTCTTAAAAAATAATTTTTATTCCTAAGTCAGAAACCATAATAACCTAATGAGGGGAAATGACATCAAAAAGAAACCCATGAATATTAAGTTTGTATTAATTGTTTTTTTATCAATTGTTTTATTCGGATGTCAATCCAAAAATAATGAGACAAAAGAAAAACCAGAAAACAAAAATAAAAATCCAAACATCATCTATATTTTGGCAGATGATTTAGGCTATGGTGATGTACAATCCTTTAATTCTGAAGGAAAAATTCCTACTCCTAATCTAAACAAAATGGCCGCCAATGGGGTAAAATTCACAAATGCTTATACATCATCAGCAGTTTGTACACCAACAAGATATAGCATCTTAACAGGTCGTTACAATTGGAGAACAGAATTAAAGAGTTTTGTGGTTAGTGGCTACTCAAAATCGCTCATAAAACAAGAAAGAACTACTGTTGCAGAGATGTTAAAAAACCAAGGATATAGCACAGCATTTATTGGAAAATGGCATTTAGGTTGGGATTGGGAAATCACAAAAGAAGATTCAAAATTTAGTAGAGATAAACTAAACGCAAAACCAGAAGTAGATTTTAGTAAACCTATAAAAAATGGACCTAACAGTCATGGTTTTGATTATACATTTGGTTTTTGTGGATCTCTAGATATGGCCCCTTATGTGTATGTTGAAAATAATAAACCAACCATGGAGCCAACTAAAACTACAGTTTCTGTTGATGAAAAAGGAAAATGGAGAAAAGGGCTTACATCAGACGACTTTAATCATACCAATGTATTACAAGATTTAACAGATAAAGCAATTAGTTATATTGATGAAAATGCAAATGGAAAATCACCTTTCTTTTTGTACTTTCCTTTACCAGCACCTCATACACCAATTTTACCAACAACTGAATTTTTAGGAAAAAGTAACACCAATATGTATGGAGATTTTGTGATGCAAGTTGATGATGTTGTGCGTCAAATTAGAGAAACGCTAAAAAAGCAAGGTATTTCAGAAAATACAATGTTAGTTTTTACAAGTGATAATGGCTGTTCACCAAGAGCAAATTTTGATGAATTAGCCAAAGTAAATCACAATCCAAGTTATACATTTAAAGGAACAAAATCTGATATTTATGAAGGAGGACTGCATGTGCCATTTATAGTAGAATGGCCAAATAAAGCTTTAAAAAATTCGAGCTCAAATAAAGTTATTTCTACCACAGATTTTTTTGCTACAAGTGCTGATATCGTAGGTTATAAAACCAAAGATTCTGAAGGGGAGGATAGTTATAGTATGATGCCATTAATTTCAGGTAAAAATGATATTGATATTCGTGATTATACTGTGCTGCATTCAGTGGATGGTTCTTTTGGAATTAGAAAAGGAGATTGGAAATTAATCACTTGTCAAGGTTCTGGAGGATGGAGTTACCCAAATCCAAGAGATGTAAAAAGGGAAAAATTAAACTTACCAGATATGCAATTATATAATTTAAAAGATGATATAGGAGAAACCAAAAATGTAATTACAAGTTTTTCTGAGATAGCTTCAGAATTAAAAGTAGCACTTAAAAAGATTATTTTGGATGGAAGAAGCACACCTGGATCTATTCAAAAAAATGAAGGTATGAAAGGTTGGAAACAAATTGAAGGAATTATAAATTAAGTTTCATTTTAGATATATTTTCACATTGATTATCATTATAGTTTTTATGGGCTGTAATCAATATAAAAAAGTAACTAATTCAAAAAAACACCAAATATCGTTTTATTTGTCGCTGATGATAGGTTATGGAGGTATTTCATCTTTTGGCAACAACGATATTTAAACATCAAACATCGATTTTTTTCCAGAAGATGGAGTTAAATTCACAGATTTTCATACAAATTAAGTCGTTTGTAGCCCAACAAGAGCAGTTGTAATGATAGGAGAATATCAGCAAATAACTGGAGTTTCTATAGTTATTAACGAAAAAAATCATAGAAATGTAGAGTAGGTTAAGTTTAAATGATATAAGAATAGCAGAAGAATTTAAAAAGTATAATCATAATACAGCTTTGTTTGGTAAATGGTATTTAAGGTACTCAAAATATTACAATCCAACATTACAAGGTTTTGATGAGTTTATTGCTTTTGTTAGCGGAAATATAGATTATCACGCACATGTAGATTTAGAAGATAATCTTGATTGGAGGAAAGTAAAAGAGAAAAAAAACAAAAAAGACAGATAACCATTTTTTTTAAAGTAATTTTTATATGAGGTAGATTTTTTAAACTTCAATGTTTAAATTGAATTTTGAGGTGGATTATAGCTTCCTATATTCACTTATAAAAGTAAAGTAAAAGAAAATTACTATAAAATTTTTTATTTAAATTGTTGATTATAAATATGTTGTTTGGTTTTAGTTTCTTTTGTTTGACTTATTTACTTCCCGATACAAAAATTAGAAAAAATATGGCCTAGAATATCTTTATCTACATCATAATCTCCAGTAATTGCACCTAAATGGCGCAAACATTCTCTAATGTCTATAGAAAATAAATCTGTTGAAATTTCTAAATCAATACCTTGTTGTACTGAAGTTATTGCTATTAAAGCATTATTTAACGCTTCAAAATGACGAGAATTTGTAACAATGGTTTCATTATTACTTAAAGCACCAATATTAACCAAAGAAGTTAATTCATTTTTAAGGGTATCAATTCCTGTTTTGTTTTTTGCTGATAACAAAATTAAATTTTCAATTTCTGATTGTAACTTAGTAGCTTCATCCGAAGAAATTAAATCTGATTTATTGGCAATCACTAAAATCCTTTTATTTTCGAAACGCTTTTTTAAAGTTTCAATTTCAGTTTTAAACGCTGTATTTTCTTCTCTAAATTTCTGTGAGTTTACTAAGAAAATAATGAGTTGTGCATTTTCTGCTTTTTCATAAGCTTTTTTAATACCAATACTTTCTACAACATCTTTTGTTTCTCTAATACCTGCTGTATCTATAAATCGAAAAGCAACACCATCAATAATAATTTCATCTTCTATAGCATCTCTAGTTGTACCAGCAATATCAGAAACTATGGCTTTTTCTTCATTTAAAAGTGCATTTAATAAAGTAGATTTTCCAACATTTGGTTCGCCAATTATGGCTACAGGAATTCCATTTTTCATGGCATTACCAAAAGAAAAACTATCAATTAAACGTTTTAAAACCAAGGTTATTTTTGATACTAATTCTTTAAACCTGGTTCTGTCTGCAAACTCTACATCCTCACCAGAAAAATCAAGTTCTAATTCTATTAAAGCTGCAAAATCTAATAACTGACCTCTTAATTCTTTAAGTTCGTTTGTAATTCCACCTCGCATTTGCTGAATTGCCATTTGATGACTGGCAGCTGAATTCGAAGCAATAACATCTGCAACAGCTTCTGCTTGTGATAAATCCATTTTACCATTTAAAAAAGCGCGCATAGTAAATTCACCATTATCAGCCATTCTACAACCATTTTGTAAAAAAAAATGTATAATTTCTTGCTGAATATAGCTAGAACCATGGCAAGAAATTTCAACTACATTTTCGCCAGTATACGAATTTGGATTTTTAAAAACAGAAACTAAAACTTCATCTAAAACAATATTATTATCAACAATATGTCCTAAATGAATGGTATGAGATTTCTGGTTTTTTAATGTTTTTCCTTTTCTAATAGATTTAAAAAAAGCATCAGCAATTGTTATTGCATTTTCTCCAGAAAGTCTAATTACAGCAATTGCTCCAACTCCTGCAGGTGTTGCTAAAGCAATAATAGTATCGTTTTTAATCATACTGCAAAAATACATAAAGATTTTATCAGAAAATAAAAAGCACTATAATTAACGTAGTGTTTTTTCAAAATCATTCAATAATGTATTATACAGATATAGGTTGACCTTTTTTTAGTTTAATTTATCCCGTTCAAAGATTTTTTTTTAGCCGTTTAGAAGCAAAAAAATGAATTGAACTAGTTATATTCTTAAATCTTAAGTTCAGGTAAATTTACATTATTTTTTCGATAGGATTTGTATTTGATGTTAGGATTTAGATGCACTTCTGCAGGTTTTTTGAGATCTAGGCTAAAATGTGTTCTTAAATTATTATAAATATAGACAGCTTGTTGTGTCATTTTTTGAGCTAATTGAGTGTTTTTAATGTTTTGTTTTAATCCATATTCATATTTCAGCGTTCTGTTAATTCGTTCAGAAACAGTGTTTTAATACGGATCGTATTGTTCTGTCATGCTCATTATAATTCCATTTTTTTCAGCGAATTGAGTGTATTTAGGATTACAGTATTGGAAACCTCTGTCGGAATGATGAATAAGCTTTTGATTGGGGTATTTTCTGTTTTTAATAGCCATAGCGAGTGCGTCGGAGCAAAGTGATGTTCTCATATGGTTATCGAGTTTATAGCCCATAATCTGCTTGGAATAGGCATCTGTAACAATGGCTAAATAATTATGGCCGTATTGTGTTTTAATGTAAGTGATATCGCTTACCCAAAGTTGTTCAGGCCGAGTAGGGAGGTGGTCTTTTACTAGGTTCTTATATTTTTTGTACATATGGTTTGAGTTTGTAGTAGTGATGTAATTTTTAGTTTTAGGAATTAAAAGGTTATTTAGTCTTAGGAAGCGATAGAACTTGTCTCTACCAATCTTAATATCAGCGTTTATAAAGTCTTGCTTTAGTTCTTTGTATAGCTTAATTCCACCGGTTTTCGAGCCTACTTTTTTACGGTAGTCCTTGACCATTTTAATTAGTTTTTGATGTTCTATTTGTTGTTTTTGTTGCGCTTTGATTCTTTTGTAGAAGGCTTGTTTAGATATCCCAAAACATCCATAGAGCCATTTTCTTTTATACGCTGTTTTTTCTTTAGCTCTATCTCTTTTGCTAATGTTTTGGGCAATGACTTTTTTGACATATCGACGCCTGTAATGAGTTCCATATCAGCGATAATGTCTTGTTGGAAGTCTTTTTGAAACTCAAGTTCTTCAATCTTTTCTTTGAGTTTTTTAATTTCATCGTTTTTACTCATACCTGTATTTTGTTGTACTAAGGTACTATATTTTCTAATCCAATAAGAAATAGTTGTTCTAGGAACCTCATATTTTTTGGAAGCAAAGTTTCTGGATACTTGACCGTTTAAGATTTGGTCAACGACGAATAATTTGGTTTCTAAGGTTACTTTTTGGTAGGTTTTTTTTCGCCAGTGTTCATTTTGTGTTTTCATAAGTGACTATAATTAAAGGTTTAATTTTTAGTCAACCTATTTCAGGAAAATTCAAAGACATAATGTTTGCTAACGTTGTTGTATATGGTTTGTTGCGTGTTTCAAGCAACTAATTTAGTAAATAATTATGGACAAAGAAATTCCGGAGGAATTTCCCAAGTGAGCTATAACTAGCAATAAAGTTTATACGGCTTAAGTTAGCATTTTAATAAAAAGGTTAAATTAAGGCCTTAAAAATCAGAAAGAATAAAAGAGAGAATTAAGGTTAGTATATACGGTGAAGCTTTGACTTCGACAACACTGATAATCCTCTCTCTTTTCTACTAAAAAACACGTTCAGTTCTGTGAGACCTAGATCTCGCATAACACCGTATATAATTTATTGCTAGTTCTAGCCTACTTACGAAAATCCTCGCGGATTTTCTATTCGGTTTTTATTTGCTAAATTAGTTGCTTAAACCACGCAACAAACCATATACAAACACGTTGGCAACAATAAAAAACCCGAACAAATAATGAAATTTAGAATATTAATTTTAACATTAGGAATTATCACATTTAATTCTTGTCAATTTAATCAATCAGTAAATACAGACTTAATTACTGGCGCTTATTCAAGAGGAGATGGAATTGGAATTGATGACATTAATATTGAAATCAATGGAAAAATTGAGAAGAGAAATGAATATGTATTTGGGGAAAAAGTAAATCTAATTTTTAACAATATTAATGGATTAACAAAGACAGAAAATAAAACTTTCCCTGGATTATCAATGTATATTGTAAAAAACGAAAAAGATACTGTTCTTTCAAATCCAAACTTGTTGAAAAGTTTAGATAATGGAACTGACCTTTCCCCACTTCAATTACAAGCAAACTTTAGAACTGCTTTGCCTTATCAGAATGAAGAAAAATATAAAGTTTTCGTTAATATTTGGGACAAAAAAGGAGATGGAAAGTTCACTTATGAATTACCCTTTACTATAAAAGAAAATGATTTACTTAATATTGAAAACAAAGGAATTGAATATTCACAAATATACTTGTGGAATGAAACACTTAAACAGCCAGTTTTTGACCAAAATGTGAATACTGAAGATTTATTAATATTAATACTTGATGACATAAGTGGTTTGGAATTAAGCAATGAAAAAGTTTTCCCAATTTTCTCAATTGAACTTATAGATAATAAAGAAAATAAGATAATATCAAATCCGAATTTATTAAGTGATTATGAAAACGAAGGAGTAAATCCAGAAGACTTAAAAAGTCAATTAACTGCAAAATTAACTTTTACGAAAGGAGAAATAAATAATCCTTGTAAATTAATTGTGAAATTAAAGGACAAAAATTCAGCGAAAGAAATTAACATAAGAACTGAATTAAAAATAAATTAAAGTTGCCAACACCGTATATAATTTATTGCTAGTTCTAGCCTACTTACGAAAATCCTCTCGGATTTTCTATCTGTGATTTATTTGCTAACTTTAGTGCTTAAAACACGCAACAAATCATATACAAACACGTTGGCAACCATTAAAACTGAAAATGAAAGAAAAAGAATTATCGAAAAGATTATCAAGCTTTGAGGCTGCTTATTTATCAGGTTTTTTTATGACTAATCAATCAATGGTTACAGCAATGTCACTTTTGTTTGAGAAAATTTATTTACCAAATCAACTCGAAATGGTAATAGAATTATCAAAAAAATATAAAATTGAGACAACTATAGAGAAAGAACTCAAAATGAAGTTTCAAAGAGTTGATGGAGATAAATTAATTGTAGAAAATCCACTTGCTGAATTAACACAAGCTCAACAGAAAACTGCTCAAGATTATCTTTTAATTGCACATCAATTCTGTATGAGAAATCACGAACTTTTTCCAACAATTTTTGAAACTGATTTACTTGAGAACAATGAGGTTTACAATGTTGAATTAGTAGAAAAAGGAAAAAATGGTGCTTTGAATAAATATAAAGTAAAAACAAATCCTTTACACGTGACTACGGATGGAATGCACGAATTGGAAAATAGACTTAAAAGAGGAAGTGTTCCATTAATCGGGCTTGGAGAATTTGATTTATCGACAACAAAAATCAATAATATACCCGACAGCAGTGCTGCTGCATTAATTGCAATGAAATCAATTGAAATGGTATTACCAGCTACAAAAGCTGTCAAACCTGAATTAATATTAGAAGCGAGAGAGAAATTATCAGATCATTTGCCACAATTTTGGTCAGTAATGCTAAAATTTTCTAAAGAGGGAAAAGAAATAATAAAAAACTCAAAATCAAGTGAAGAAGCAAATCTTGAATGTAGAAATTTAGTTGACACAAACATTCGTCCAATATTAATTGACTTGAACGAAAAAATATTAAAAGACAAAAGAAATTGGTTTTATAAAATACTTTCACCAGTAGGTAATTCTTTGAAATTTGTAATAGGTAAACCAAACCTAACAAATATGGATTTACTTACTACATCAATGTCTTTAGCTACCAATGTAGGAGTCGATTATTTAAGTCATAAGAGGAAACTAAATGAATTAAAAGACGAAGCTGGTTTAACATATTTATTAAAATTAGGAAAAAACATAAAATAACGGTTGCCAACACCGTATATAATTTATTGCTTGCTTCTTGCCTACTTGCGAAAGTCCTCGCGGACTTTCTTTGTCCGTAATTATTTACTAAATTAGTTGCTTGAAACACGCAACAAACCATATACAACAACGTTGGCAACAATTTAAAAACGAACTAACAAACTAATAAACATATGGCATTACCATCGACATATACTGGCTCATATTCAACCTTGCCAGAGTTTTTCGGAAAAATAAGAGATGCACAAGCACCTGATAGATTTACAAATCAAATTCTAAAAGATTTAGGGTACAAATCGAACAATCACAGACCTTTCATTCCATTAATGAAAGCTTTAGGTTTTTTATCAGCAGATGGTGGTCCAACTCAAAGATATCAAGAATACAGAAATCACGCTTTATCCGAGAGAATAATGGGAGAAGCTATTAAAGAAGCTTATTCTGACCTTTTTCTCATAAAAGCGAAACCGACTTCAAAAGATAGTGAACTAATTACAGGAAAATTTAAAAGCTATCATAATGTGAGTGATACCGTTGCAAAATTAATGTCAAAAACATTCTTTTCCTTATTAAAAATAGCTGATTTAGATTATAACCCGAAACAATTATCAACTGAAAAAGTAAAGGACAAAATAGAACCAATAAAGCGAGAAACTGCTGAAGTCAAAGAAAAAATCATCAAAGAAACTTCTGGTTTAGGACTACATTACAATATTCAAATACATTTGCCAGCAACAAAGGATATAGAAGTATATAATGCAATTTTCAAATCTTTAAAAGAACATTTAATTGAGTAATCAGAAAGACATAAGAGATTTTCTTTTTCGTGGTTTAATGTTTGAATCAGAGGCTTCTAAATTTCAAGGAGCTGGAATTCAAATTGGAGCAGACTCAAGTTACGCAGAGAAACAACTATTAGGAGAAGCTTTAGCACCATTTGGAATCTCAAGACGGAACAATGCTTTAGAAATGGCAAGATTATATGCTGTAATTAATTGCTTTGAAAATGAAATTAGAGATTTTATTCGAGAAACTCTAACCGAAAATGAAGGTGTTGATTGGTGGAATAAGTTACCTAGAAAAACCAAAGAACACGCAGAAAATAGACAAAAGACAGCTTTAACTGACTCTTGGCTTGAAGGAGAGAAAACAGATTTACTTGGTTTTGTAGATTTTGGAATGTTAGCATCTATAATGATTGAGAAATGGACTTGTTTTAGTAATTTAATTCCATCACAACATTGGTTAAAACAAAGAATGGAGGAATTAGAGAAATCTAGAAATTTTATTGCTCATAACAGAATGTTACTACCTAGTGAATTTCAAAGAATATATATGTATGTAGCTGACTGGAATAGAGTAATCGGATTATAAAAACTGTTGCCAACACCGTATATAATTTATTGCTAGTTCTAGCCTACTTACGAAAATCCTCGCGGATTTTCTATTCGGTTTGTATTTGCTAAATTAGGTGCTTAAACACGCAACAAACCATATACAAACACGTTGTGGGTAATTTAAAAAATGAGAACAAACAAGGAACATTTATTTATAATATTAGCAATATCAGTTCTTTTGATATTAATTATTCTGGACTTTTTAGATTCAGATTTTAATTTCCACGATATTCTTGTAGAATTCCACGGCTTATTTTTTGACCTAATCGTATTCGGAATTATTTTAACCGTTTATGAGAATTTTGACAATAAAAGGAGTTTAATTGAATATTACAATTCTTTACTAATTGATTTACGAGAATGGAATGACGATAAAAATGGAGTGAAAATCTTTAAAATTCTTGAAGAATTAAATAAACTTGGAGCAAAAAAAATAAACATTTCAGAATCATATCTAAATTCAAATTTTGACTTTAGCAAATTGCGCAACCTGAAAGGAAGTTCTTTTAAAATGAGTAATCTAATGAACTCAAAATTTATCGGAAATGATTTACGAGATTCAACTTTCGTTTTGACAAGACTTGATAAAAGTTATTTTGAGAATGTGAATTTTGAAAACTCAAGAATAAGTTCTTGTAATATGGGAAATGCCAAATTCTTAAATGTGAATTTTAAAAATGTAGTTTTTACAAGTTCAATATTTGCTAATACAGAATTTATGAACTGTAACTTTTTAAACGCGGATTTAAATAATATAACTGTTCACGAAGAAAATATTTTAGAAATTTTAAAACAAAACGGGAATACAGGAATTGAATGGGAAAGTTACAAAATTGAAAAAAACGAA
The DNA here is from genome assembly GCF_045063625.1 of Polaribacter sp. Asnod6-C07. Lineage (NCBI taxonomy): Bacteria > Pseudomonadati > Bacteroidota > Flavobacteriia > Flavobacteriales > Flavobacteriaceae > Polaribacter > Polaribacter sp. Asnod6-C07. Next base: position 2,848,916 of record NZ_JBEFOF010000005.1, read on the forward strand.
ATGTCTTTTAATGGAATAAAACAGAACACTCTGAAAAGAAAATAAAAAACTACCCACAACACCGTATAAACTTTATTGCTAGTTATAGCTCACTTGGGAAATTCCTTCGGAATTTCGCCGTTGGTGTTTTATTTAGTAAATTCACTGCTTAACCAACGCAACAAAGCTTATACAACAACGTTGGGTGTAAGCTAAAAAATTCGTTATTTAATTTAAGAAAAGTGAATCTAAAATAAGAAATGGAAGATAAATTTAAACAGTCGATTAAAGAAATGACGACTGATGAATTATTAAATATTGTAGGTTCACCTGAAAAATGGCAACCAATTGCTGTTCAATTTGCGAATAACGAATTAATATTTCGGAATATAGAGCCGAAAAAAATTGAAACTGCTAAATACTTATCAAAAAAAAAGGAAAGAATTAAGAAACAAACGAAAGCAAATCAAGGTTATCATCTTTGCGATTTTATTTCTCAACCTTTTTGGACTTTAGTAGAAATTACCTTTTCGTGGGAATTGGAAAAAGATGGGTTTCCGAAAAAAGCGAGACAACAAAAAAAATTCCGAATTGCACTTGGAATTATAATTTTAATCATTTTTATTTTAACGAATTTAGATTAAAAAAGGAATAAGTAAATTAAAATAAGCAACGAGAACTAAAAAATGGATAAAGAATATTATGCTGAAAAAGGACTAGTTGTAGGAATTGCTTCTATAATATTTGGTTTTTATTTTTTTTCTTCAACTCTTTTTACTTTTAAAAGTTCATTAATTGAACAAACTGGAAAAATTGAAAATTTGGAAACTTATTATAGAAAAGTGGAAAGTTCTAGAGGTTCAAAAAGCATAAAGTCTGAATTGGAATTTAAATTAAACTCTACTCAAAGTATTTATATTTTAATGAAAAATATTGGACAAAGTAGACGTAATTACAGATTTGAGAAATTAAAAAAACAACTGGAGAAATCTAAAATTGCTACTGTTTGGATAAAAAGAAATCAAAAAGATGAATATGAACCTACCGTTTTTCAAATAGCGGATAAAAGTGGAGAAATATTGTATGATTTTGAAGAATCTAAGTCTCATTCAAAATTTGGATTTTTAATAAGCTTAAGTTTAGGAATTTTCGGAATAGGATTATATTTGAAACATAAATTCTGGAAAAAGCCTACACACAACACCGTATAAACTTTATTGCTGGTTTTAGCTCACTTGGGAAATTCCTCCGGAATTTCTCCGTTCGTGTTTTATTTACTAAATTCACTGCTTAAACAACGCAACAAAGCTTATACAACAACGTTGTGCATAATAAAATGAAACTCTTGAAAAAAATAATATTTCTGTTTTTAATTAGCTTTTCGTGTTTTAGTCAAAATGCCGAGAAAGGAAAATTAGAATTTAAGTTTTTAGATAAATGCACGAATAAATTTGTAGAGCCTGAATTTGAAATTGACACAATTCCTGGACTAAAAAATAGTATTTCAATAACATATTATACAAAACGTGGAGATTGGATTTCTCAAGGTTTTTATTCAAATATAATTAAGGAAAATTCTATTGACACAATTATAATTCCGAAAATTCTCTTTTCATTTGGAAATGAACTTCATTCAAAACGCTGGAAATATTTAAATTGTGAGGAACCTAGTAATGGAATTGAAACTGACTTTTATGAAAACGGAAAGAAAAGAATTGTTGGAAAATTTAAAAACGGAAAACCAATTGAAATAAAAGAATATCGAGAAAATGGAACGCTTGTAATTCAGAGTTTTTATGAAAATTTAACTTTGAAATATAATCGTACAAATTACTACGACCATAAAGAAAGGTTAGTAGAATATGAAATTTATAAAAACAAAAGTAAAAGAACGTTAATTAAAACTTTTGACAAAAATGGAAACTTAATTAGAGAAGAAGTAGAAAAATATATTATTGAAAAAAACAAGTGGAATTAAAATTACTATGCACAACACCGTATAAAAAAAATTGCTAAATTAGTGCTTAACCAAAGGCAGTTGCATTTTTATCTGCGAGGAATTTCCTTCGGAAATTCCTCGCAGATAAAACCGCAACTTTCCTTATACAACAACGTTAGCTGTAAGCAAAAATGAACATTTTGAACAAACCAAGAATAGCAATATTTGATGAATGGGTTCCTTTCCAAATGGGACAAGAAATCATAGAACCAAACACAGATGACCCTATAGATTGGATTGAATTTATAAATAAGCCTAATTTTGAATCAAATGGACATCCTACAGCCAAAGAATATCGTTTAAAAGATGAAAGGGCTATCAAAGAAATTCACAGATTAATAAAATATAATACTTGCCCAATTTGCAAATCAAAAATGCAAAATGAAGACCCGAAAGACCAACAGACAATTCTTGTTTGTTTGAAATGTGGTTTTTGGGGAGGTCGAGGAAGCAGATTTGACCGAATTTTACATGAATCTATTCCTTCAAGAGGTGTTTTAGGTTTTTACAAACCATTTAAACCATTAAAAGAAATTGATTCTGAATTTTTAATTACACATTTAAAAAGACACCCAAAAGATTTACCCAAAATCGGACCAAAAAGAGCTGAGAAATTTGTACTTGAGTTATTATCAGAAAGCCTAAATTGTGAAGTAAAACCAGTTGGCGGAATAAAAGATGGAGGTGTCGATGGTTATATTATTAAGAATGACGAAATAGAAACTATTATACAAGTCAAATGGAGGCAAGACATGAATAAAGCAGAAAGTGTCGGAGTTGTAAGAGAAGTTGCAGGAACATTACTTGCAAGAGGAGTTCCGTCTGGTATTCTAATCTCAAACAGAAATCATTTTTCAAAAGACGCTAAATTTGATGCTTCTGAGGTATCTAAACGAAAAATTGAAAAGCTTGGTCAAATGAATCTTACTCTTTTAGATTATCACAACATTATTGACATGTTAGACATTTCTAACACAAGATTGACGGATAAGATGACGTTAGAAGATTGGTATAAACCTGATTCTAATCATGTATTCGATGGAGCAGTAAGAATATCTGAAAATTTTGTAAATATGTTTAAGTAAAATCTAAAATGCCTACAGCTAACACCGTATATAATTTATTGCTAGTTCTAGCCTACTTACGAAAATCCTCGCGGATTTTCTATTCGGTTTTTATTTGCCAAATTAGGTGCTTAAACCACGCAACAAACCATATACAAACACGTTGTAAGTAATGCCCAAAAACACCCGAACTGAATGAAAAACATAGTATTGATTTCTTGTGTCAGTAAAAAATTAGACAAAAAATCAACAGCCGAAAATCTTTATATAAGTTCTCTTTTCAAAAAGAATTTAACTTACGCAAAATCATTAAATCCGAGTGAAATTTATATTTTATCTGCTGAACACGGACTTTTAAAATTAACAGACGAAATTGAACCTTATGACAAAACTTTGAACAATATGCGTTCAAATGAAATTAAGGAATGGTCGAAAAAAGTCATTTATGAATTAAAATCTTTGACTGATTTAGAAAAAGATGAATTTACATTTTTAGCGGGAGAAAAATATCGCAAATTTTTAATTCCAGAATTGAGTAATGTAAAAATTCCAATGAAAGGTTTGAAAATCGGAAAACAATTGCAATGGTTAACAAAACAAAATAATTAATGAGCAAAATTTGTAATGAAATACACGAAATTTTTAACGAATTGAAAGAATATTCTTTTCCCTTTAACGAAAAAGAAATCCCGAAAAATGGAATTTATATTTTGTTTGAGAAAGACGAGAAATTTAATGGTTTAAAAAGAATTGTACGAATTGGAACTCATACAGGAGATAATCAACTTCAATCAAGATTAAAACAACATTTTGTAAAAGAAAATAAAGACAGGAGTATTTTTAGAAAAAATATTGGAAGAGCATTATTAAATGCACAAAATGACAATTTTTTAAAGCATTGGGAATTAGATTTGACGACCAGAGCAAATAAGGAAAAATATTCGGAACAAATAGATTTTGAGAAACAGCAAAGTATTGAGAAAAAGGTATCTGAATACATTCACAATAATTTTTCTTTTGTAGTTTTTGAGGTTTTGGAAAAAGAACAAAGGTTAAGAATTGAATCAAGAATAATTTCTACAGTTTCAAACTGTACGAATTGTAAACCGAGTGAAAATTGGTTAGGATTATCTTCGCCAAAACAGAAAATAAAAGATAGCGGATTGTGGTTAGTAAATGAATTATGGAAACAGTCTTTATCGGAAAACGAATTAACTGAATTAAAACGAATAATATAAAGCACTACTTACAACACCGTATATAATTTATTGCTGGCTTTTTGCTTACTTGCGAAAGTCCTCGCGGACTTTCTTTGTCAGTAATTATTTACTAAATTAGTTGCTTGAAACACGCAACAAACCATATACAACAACGTTAGCAAATATTACCAATTGAACTTAACCAAGAAAACTCACCATAATCCTTGTTTCTGGACAGCTTTTTGGAACTTTGAATATCTAACTCAACAGAGGAAAAAACATTCAACTCCAGAAAGACCAAGAGAAGTAGTTGTAAATGTTTTAAATTTATCTATTAACAAAATTTTAGTTGATAAAACGAAAAACATATTTTATAAGAAACACATTGGACTTGCTGATTTAACTCCAAAAGGAGTTATTGAATACACGAAAAAAAATAATCCAGACCAGCTTGAAAATATTGAAAATTATTACGAAAATGATAAATCTGAATTAGTTCTTGATTTTGAAAATCACTTCACTTTGATGGAAGATTCATATAAAAAACACTTACTTGAATTAATTCTTTCACAATCTATTACAATAGAAACTAAAACTTACATAACTTTTTTTATTTTTTTTCAGCTTATTAGAAATCCATTATCGTTAGAAAGTTTTATAAAAAAATTTAAAAAAGAGAAAATGGAAAAATTTGAATTTTTCATTTACCTTACTGAAATTCTTAAAAATCCTGACCGCTTTAGAAGTCAGATAGTTCCAATTTTTGTTCCTAATTGGAAAATTTATATTATTTCAAATAATATTTTTCCACTTTCTGACAATCCAGTTCTTGTAAGAAACAATCATCTAATGGTAGCAATTGCACCGAATATTATGATAGAATTAGATATGACAGAAAAACCAAAAGAAATTAATGAACCTAAAATTACAAGAAAAATATCAAAATCAAAATACAGAGAATTTATAAACCGAACAATTAGAAATTCATCAAAAGAAATAATTTTTGGAAACTTTGAATTATTAAATGAAATAAGAAATTCAAGAAGATATAAAAATCATTTGAAGGAAATAAAAAACATTTGCTAACACCGTGTAAAAAAAATTGCTAGTTTTAGCATACTTACGAAAATCCTCTCGGATTTTCTTGGTTAGTGTTTTATTTAGTAAATTTATTGCTTAAAACACGCAACTTTCATTACACAAACACGTTGTGCGTCATTTAAGAGCAGAACGGAAACAAGAATTAATAAAGAAAATGAAACCTGATTATCTGAAAATAATTATAGATTCTTTCCCTGAAAATCTAAAATCAGATGTTATAATGGTTTTCAATATTATTCCTTTGGAAAGTAAATATAAATTTGATTTAATAAGTTCTGATTCCTATGACGTAAAAGTTAGCGGAGAATTATTAAAAATCCCAACAAGAATTTATTTTGACCAACCAAAACCGCAAAACGAAAATCAACTGACGGAAATACAGAAAGATATTTTAAATTGCTTTTTTACCAGACATCATAATGGATTTATAAGAGAAAAAAGGTTAAATAAAATATCTGAAAAATTAGAAAAATGGAAAACACCATTCCTTGTTCAATTATTAGGAGAATATATTTATGAATTGTTTCCGATTATTGACGAGAAAGTGAATAACGACACATTGGAATTTTATAAAGAATTTAAAAATGAGAACCCAATATATTGGCAACAAACCGAAAGTCGAATAGCAAGTTATTGGAATGAATATTACAGATATAAATTCCCGAAATTAAAAGACTATTTAGGAATTGAAATTATTAACCGAATAAAAAAAACGAACGCACAACACCGTGTATAATTAATTGCTTTATTGAGCCTACTTGCGAATATTCCTGCGGAATATTCACGGGTTCGTTAAAGTTTGCTAAATTAGTTGCTGAACCACGCAACTAACCATACACAATCACGTTGTGTGTAATTAAAAAAACTCTCGAATTGAAAAAAATAACCGGTATTTTATTGATAATTAGTTCTTTGTTTTCTTGCAAGAATTCGAATATAGAATCAATTAAATTTGAGAAAAAGTTATTATCTAAAATTAAGGAAAATGGAAAGAAATTTATTGAATCAAAAGAAAAAAAATATTTAGATTTTAAGGAATTAACTGAATTTGAGTGGGACTTTTTTAAATATGTTTCAGGAAATGAAAGTGTTCCAGTTCTAAAAGACGAAATCAAATGCGACTTAAATTTAGGTTTTGAAACGAGTGATTTAAATATAAATAAATCAAGGTTTTACTTCTTTAAAAACAATAAGTTTATAAAGGAATTAGAGATAAGTCACAATGACAAAGTTCATTTTCATTTCTCAAATTACTGTTCAGAAAAAGAATATTATGAAAATAAATTTATAGCAACAAACAATTCTGAAAAATTTGAAAACTCAGAAACTATATTACACCCATTTTGCGAATCAAGAATATACAAAAGTGAACAATTAATTGAATATTATGATTATAAATTTCTTGTTTCAAGTCTTGTAACAAAAGACAAAGGAAAAACTTACGAATATAATATTGCCGAAGAAAAACTGACTGACTCTATAGGAATTGGCAAAGTTTTTAATAAAAAAATCAATAATGAAAATGGAGCAATAAAAATATCTTTTGACATTATAACAGATAGAACAAACAAACCGAAAAATTTTATATTCGTGAAAGAAAATAAGATATTAATAAATCCAAATTTCTCTGAGAATTGCTATAAAAATTCTGGAGAAAATGAAATTTTTCATTGTGAATATGAATTTTTGGAAAATGAATTTAAATCAACAGAATTTGAAATAAAAACTACACACAACACCGTGTAAAATTAATTGCTGGTTTTAGCCAACTTACGAAAGTCCTCGCGGACTTTCTATCTGTGATTTATTTACTAACTTTAGTGCTTAAATCACGCAACTAATCTTACACAAACACGTTGTGCATAATACCTGAAAAAGAACAAGAATGCAAAGAAAAAACATTGAAATAAAGAGCGATTTTGAATACTATTCAGATTTGACTTATGGTGAAAAATCAGTTAAAGAGAACCCAATATTACTAGAACAAAAAATCACTCATAAAGATTGGTTAACAAATAAATCAAATGTTGAGCATAGAAATATTGGTGAGAAAATTGACTTAACAGTAGAAAGAAAAAAAAGTTTTTACAAGTATGGTATAAAGTTAACTTGTAAAGAATTCACAAAAGAACCATATTTCCGTTTTGACTCTGATGGCCCTGCACATAGAAATAAACTGAAAGAAATTCCACTTTCTGAGCAAAAAATAACAACACCGCATTTTAATTGTTTTAATAAAGAAGGAATAGCAATTGCGTACAAAACGGATGCTCTTAAGAATGAAGGAAATTCAAAAGCAATTGTAGAAAATATAGAATTTGGATTAAGTCATTTTTTTCAGGAAACAAATATTAATCAAGATAAGGGAAATGAAATTCCTGAAATTGAACTAAAAGTTCCAGAACTTTTTGAGGATAAAACAGAAACCGACCCTTTAAATGGAGTCAATTTTATAAATTAGCCTGATGGAAAAATTATTAGATATATTTAACGCTGTAAAATCTGACTTTTGTGAGTTAACAACTTATAAAGTAAGAAATAATAGCATTGAAATAATTACACCATTTTCAACTTTAAACGATAAATTTGTTTCTGTTTTTGTAAAATATTCACAAAATCAATTAATAATTTCAGATGGAGGTTGGATTGACTTAAATTACTATGAAGTCAATATAAATGAAGAATCTGAAGCAATAATTGATAGAGTTACTTCATACTATCTTCAGAGCTATCAAATAAATACTACTTCTGACAATGCTGGTACATTATACTATTTTAAAATTTGTAAATCTTTAGAAGAAATTTCTTCTGCAGTTTTCGATTTATCAAACTTCATTGTTGGAGTTGTTAATGCTTTAGGTATTACTTATAAAGATGAAAAAGAAGAGAAAGAAAAAGAAACTTTTAGACAAGATGCAAACTCATTTTTAGTTTCAAATTTTAACGATAATGTAAGGTTAAGAAAATCTTTAGATGATTTTACAAATATTAAATTTAATGCAATTATAACCAAAGGTTCTGAATTGAATTTAATTACATATGTAACAGGCTCTACACCATATTATTTTGAAAATGCATTAAGTAAAACTATTGTTAATTATGAAATTTCCGAAAAATCAAAATACAATTCTTTTGTAAAAGAAAGAATTTCAATAATTAATGATTTAGCTAATGGTTATCATCCTGAAAAATCAAGAAGTATATTAAACTTATTAGCAGAAAAAACAACTAAGGAACCAATTAAGTGGACTGAAAAAGAACAATTATTAGAATATATTTAAAAAGTACTATGCACAACACTGTATAAACTTTATTGCTGGTTTTGGCTCACTTGGGAAATTCCTTCGGAATTTCGCCGTTCGTGTTTTATTTAGTAAATTCATTGCTTAAACCACGCAACAAAGCTTATACAACAACGTTGTGCTTCATACTGAAAACGAAACGAATATTAAAAACGGGAAAGCCGAAAACCGAGAAAAGTAGGCACTAAACAAAGAGAATTATGAAAAGAATAACCAACCGATTGACTTTACTCGCAACACTTTTTGCATTGACTTTTGGATTCCAAAGTTGTGAACAAAAACAAAAGGAAGAAACTAAAGAAGTAGAAAAAGAAGTAATTGTTGAATCTGAAAAACCTGAATATTTTCTCTTGCGTCCAGAAGTAGAAAAAGCATACGGATATTCACACGCTGTTAAAATTGGAAATAGCATTAAAATTTCTGGAGCAGTTAGTATGGACAATGAAGGAAATCCAACTGCTGTTGGAGATATAGAACAACAGATGAAAAACTGTTATGCTGATTTAGAAAAAATATTAAAACACTTTGGTTGCACATTTGACGATGTTGTAAAAGAAGACATTTTCACAACTGATATGGCTCAAATGCTAGAAAAATCAGCATATCGTGCTGAAATTTATAAAAATGGATTTCCTACTGGTTCTTGGCTTGAAGTAAAAGGATTAGCATTACCTGAATTTATGGTTGAAATCGAACTTGAAGTACATAAATCGGAATAAAAAGTACGAAAGCACAACACCGTATAAAATTAATTGCTGGTTTTAGCCAATTTACGAAAGTCCTCGCGGACTTTCTATCTGTGATTTATTTACTAACTTTAGTGATTAAACCACGCAACTAATCTTATACATCAACGTTACCCAACATTTACCAAAAATGCTACGACAGATTAACATTCAACTCATTGACAAAATAAAAAAGCCGATAGAAGGCAACCGAATTTTGAGTGGAATAATGAATGTTTTAGTAATTATTCTTTTTCCAATAATTTTGATTGTTGGAATTATAATAATGATGTTTGTTGGAATATTTGCTTTTTTTCAAAGACTATTTTTTAAATCAGAAACTGAATTAGAATTAGAAATTGAATCGTCTAATATTGAGCAATGGAATATTTTTACAAACTTTAACGGAATAAGTATTTATCAAAAATATGTTAGTGAAATCAGATTTGGACCAGCATATCTGAATTTGAAGAGCGAACCGAAAATTGAATTTTTAGAGAATAAGCTGTTTGGAGATTGGTTTTTTACTTATTCTAATGGAATTTTACTTCAACAATGGAATACGACTAAAAAACCAAATACAAATCTGATTTTTATCGGAATTGACAATCGTGAAGTACAAGTTTTGGAAAAAAATATTCCTTCTGTAAATTGGAAAATAGTAGAAACGAAAGATAAAACCTTGGAATTGAATTGTGATACTGGAAAAGAGGTTTTGACTTATAAAATAGAAATAAAAAACGTTGGGTAACACCGTATAAAAATAATGCTTAGTTTAGTGCTTAATCAAGAGTCCGTGCACTTTTGTTACGTCTGATTTTCCTTCGGAAAATCCTCGCACACAAAACCGCACTATTCTTATACATAAACGTTGTATGCAATTTAACCAAACAATGAACGAAAGGACTCAAGAAATAATAAATCGCTTCGAAAAATCTTGGAATGACACTCTTGAGAGATATCAAATGTTGATTAATAATGGTGGATTTGACAAATGGATTCCAATACGTGACTTAATAATCAAAATGAAAGAAAATGGAGATTGGAAACATTTTAGAATTGGAACATCTATGTTTACGCTAATTTTTTCTCGTTCTGTAGATTTTGGATTACGGACTGACCAAAAGCACGTGAAAATAGAAACTCTGAATTTTAATGATTATGAAATTACATTTAGAGATGCGGATAAATTATATCGTGAATACAGAATTTCGGACTTGAATGACATTCGACTGACTAAATTACTAAAAACCTTAAAAGGAACATTAATTGACTGAATCAAATGAAGTGGAAATGGTATAAACCAAAGAGTTCAAAACCTAAATATCAATGTCCTTGTTGTGATTATATTAGTTTACCAGAAAGAGGCAATTATTTAATTTGTCCAATTTGCTTTTGGGAAGATGACGGAATTGACATTAATGAACTTGATGTTAATTCTGGACCAAATCATATAACTTTAAGAGAAGGAAGAGAAAACTTTGTGAAATATGGAGCGTGCGATTTAAAGATGGTTAAAAATGTAATCTCTCAAACAGGCCGAAAAAGTTTTGAATTAATAAAACGAAATCTAAAATAAAAACTGCATACAACAACGTATAAACTTTATTGCTATTTATAGCTCACTTGGGAAATTCCTCCGGAATTTCGCCGTTCGTGTTTTATTTAGTAAATTAACTGCTTAAACAACGCAACAAAGCTTATACAACAGCGTTAGCTCTAATTTAAAAACAAACTATGAAGTTCCTTTTAATACTATTAAGTTTTGTGATTTTCATCTCTGATAGTGGTAAAATATCGGAATTAAAAAATAATCCGATTCCAACGAAAGAAAATGTTCGGAATTTTAAAAGTTGGAAACCATTAAAAGTCTTCAAAAAAAACGGAGAAAACCATTTTGAATGGACTGATGAAAGATGGGACAAAAAAACTGATTTCAAATTTGAGATAGAACCAACAAAAGAAAATAGAACTTACTCCTCTCGTCCAACAAGTTCTCTAAAAGTAAAAAACGGTTGGTTAATTGGCTTTAATAAAGGCGAATGGAGTGGAGCATTATTTTGGTTCAGTGATAACGGAAAAGAAAACTATCTCATAAAAGAAAAAAATGTTCATAACATACTTCAACTTGGCGACCGAATTTATATTACTCAAGGTCTTGCGCATTTAGGTGGAGATTTCGGAACAGTAAGCGAAATAGCATTTAATAAGAAAAAATGGCTTGTGGCTAAAACGGAAAAATTAAGTGGATGTCCTTTTCAATCAATTGTTTTTAATGACAAACTTTTGATTTTAACAACTAAAAATATCGTGGTAGCCAATTCTTATTTAGAACTGACTGAAAAAGTAGAGAACGGATTTTGGTCAAGTTTATATCCAAATTCTGTGATTACAGACAAGAATAATGCTTATTTTGGAATGCGTGGCGGAATTTTAAAAGTTAATCTTGAAAATGGAAATAAAGATTGGTTAACGGAATAAAAACTAGAGCTAACACCGTATATAATTTATTGCTAGTTCTAGCCTACTTACGAAAATCCTCGCGGATTTTCTATTCGGTATGTATTTGCTAAATTAGGTGCTTAAAACACGCAACAAACCATATACAACAACGTTGGCAAACATTAATCAGAACCCGATAAAACAATGACAGAAGGAGAATATTTTGAAGATTTCGAAGAAATAAGTTTGACGGAATTAAAAGAAATCGGTTTAACTAATGTGCCAGAAAATATATCTATTCAAATTTTTGAAAATAATTTTCCTCAATGTTATTTAACGAGAGCTGGAAATCAATTAAGCATCAGAATTGAAGAACATATTTATACCAAATATTGGTTTCATAAATATCACGCTTCTGTTTTTGCAAATGCAATGATAAAAGCAATAAAAAGATTAACAATTGAGGGAATACCATTTTCAGACGAAGAAATTGACGAAGAAGACGAAGTACATATTTTCGTAAGGTGGACACTTAATGAAAATTCTGATATTGAATTTGAGAAATTTATCGAGAATATTAATACAGCTTTTGATATAGTTTTTGAGAGAGCTAATTCAATGCTTGAAAATTCGGATAGTATTTTAATACTTGGAAAAGACACAGGAGAAGGACTTGAACTACTCAAGCGAATTCAATCACATCTTGAAAATTTAGGGTTTTACACATATATTATAAAAGAACAACCAGATATTATTGGAGAAAGTGTAATGCAAAAAGTTTTGCGTTTCGGACTTTCTTCTCGTTATGTGATTATTGAAAATAGTGAACCAACAGGACATTTATACGAATTTCCACATATTACAAAATTTGCGGAATTGACATCAATCGTATTGCAAAGAAAAGGAGAAGGAGCAACTTGGATGTTTGAAGACCTCTATCACAAATTAAATAGTATAAAGAAGTTTGAATACACGAATGAAACTTTAGAGGAACAAATAAATCAAGGAATTGATTGGGCTGATAATTATTTAAAAGAATTTGGAAATTATCAAAAGGAAAATCTACCTTGGATGAAAAAAAAATAACGATTTGCCAACACCGTGTATAATTAATTGCTTGGTTTTAGCCAATTTACGAAAGTCCTCGCGGACTTTCTATTTGTGTTTTATTTGCTAACTTTAGTGCTTAAAACACGCAACTAATCATACACAAACACGTTGGCAACAATAAAAAACCCGAACAAATAATGAAATTTAGAATATTAATTTTAACATTAGGAATTATCACATTTAATTCTTGTCAATTTAATCAATCAGTAAATACAGACTTAATTACTGGCGCTTATTCAAGAGGAGATGGAATTGGAATTGATGACATTAATATTGAAATCAATGGAAAAATTGAGAAGAGAAATGAATATGTATTTGGGGAAAAAGTAAATCTAATTTTTAACAATATTAATGGATTAACAAAGACAGAAAATAAAACTTTCCCTGGATTATCAATGTATATTGTAAAAAACGAAAAAGATACTGTTCTTTCAAATCCAAACTTGTTGAAAAGTTTAGATAATGGAACTGACCTTTCCCCACTTCAATTACAAGCAAACTTTAGAACTGCTTTGCCTTATCAGAATGAAGAAAAATATAAAGTTTTCGTTAATATTTGGGACAAAAAAGGAGATGGAAAGTTCACTTATGAATTACCCTTTACTATAAAAGAAAATGATTTACTTAATATTGAAAACAAAGGAATTGAATATTCACAAATATACTTGTGGAATGAAACACTTAAACAGCCAGTTTTTGACCAAAATGTGAATACTGAAGATTTATTAATATTAATACTTGATGACATAAGTGGTTTGGAATTAAGCAATGAAAAAGTTTTCCCAATTTTCTCAATTGAACTTATAGATAATAAAGAAAATAAGATAATATCAAATCCGAATTTATTAAGTGATTATGAAAACGAAGGAGTAAATCCAGAAGACTTAAAAAGTCAATTAACTGCAAAATTAACTTTTACGAAAGGAGAAATAAATAATCCTTGTAAATTAATTGTGAAATTAAAGGACAAAAATTCAGCGAAAGAAATTAACATAAGAACTGAATTAAAAATAAATTAAAGTTGCCAACACCGTATATAATTTATTGCTAGTTCTAGCCTACTTACGAAAATCCTCTCGGATTTTCTATCTGTGATTTATTTGCTAACTTTAGTGCTTAAAACACGCAACAAATCATATACAAACACGTTGCCACCAATTAGAAAAAAAATCGCATATAAATGAATAATCCTGAAATTTTTGAAGGAACTACAGTAAATGAAAGACTCTATTTATCTGGAAAGATGAATCAGTTTGAAAAAGCTATCAAAAAAGATAACAGGAATATTGCGTATAAAATTTTAAGAGAGCTGAAAGTTGACGAACCTTCAATAATTTTAACAGTTGGTTACACAAAAGAAAATATGAAATATCCAAATGCTTGGGATTTTCCGAATGAAAATTCTAACAAACTGAAAAATGAAAATAATGCAACTTTGGAATATTCAAACCTATATGAAATTGGAATGGGAGCACCAATAAGCGGAATTTGCAAACTCAATAGAAATGGAGAAAATACTGTTCTAATTGGAAATAATTGTGGTGGACCTGGACTATGGAATGAATCTGGACTTAGAATAGCAATTCCAATTTGGGAAAATTCGTTTTTTAAAGGAAAAATTCAGAAAATAGGAATATTTGACTTGGAGAAAAATACTTTAACTAAATATAAAAAGAAATTTAGAGTTTTAAATTTAGAGACATTTAAGAAAAATACAATTAAAGGAATTGACAGTCCAATTCATAGATCTAAAAATGTCGAATTTAACATTGAAAATGAAAAAATTGAGAAAATTATCGAAATAAAAATAACTGGTGGCAACACCGTATAAACTTTATTGCTGGTTTTGGCTCACTTGGGAAATTCCTTCGGAATTTCGCCGTTCGTGTTTTATTTATTAAATTCACTGCTTAAACAACGCAACAAAGCTTATACAACAACGTTATGCTACATTAGACCAATGAGACAAACATTATTACTTTTAATTGGAATTTTAGTTTCCACAACAACTTTTTCGCAGAACAAAGCGACTGAATTATACACTTCTGGAAATTCGAATTTCAAATCGGGAAACTTTCAAGAGGCAATTTTAAATTATACCGAATTAATGGAATTGGTGGACGATAAATCTGTCCGAAAAACTTGTTTTATAAATCGTGGACTTTCNTATTTACATCTAGTGCATCTCAAGAAAAGTTAACTGCAGAAGATTTAACAATGTTAACCTTTACTTTTTTACCTGTTGAAGCAAACACAACTGAGTTAGATTTAGAAATTTCTGATGTAAAGTTTACAAAAGTTGCTGAAGAGGGTCAAGTTATCGAAAAAATTGATACCTTTGAAAATGAGTTTATGGCTTATCCTAATCCTTCTAAAGGAAATGTAAACTTATTATTATTCAGTGAAACTGATACAGAAGCTACTGTAACTTTAACAGATATTACTGGTAAAGTGATTTATAGTAGTAAAACTCAGTTAAATGCTGGTAAAAATGAATTAGATTATAACTTTAAAGTTAAAACAGGAGTTATGTTATTACAAGTAACTTCACCAGAAACTGATTACGGAACATCTAAAATTATTTTTAGATAGTTAATTATAAAATAGTCAATAGTTTGAGTAATTTTTAGGGGTATTAATTAACACTATTGATTCCAAGAGAGCTGATTTATCAGCTCTCTTTTTTTGTTTAAAATTCTTGAAATATAAAAATATGCAATGATTTATGTATTTTCGTTATTCATATATTTATCAACTTGAATTTAGATTACCCAATTACATATATAAAAGGAGTTAGTGTACAAAGAGCAACTTTGTTTTACACAGAATTGGGTATAAAAACTTGCAATGATTTACTTAACTTTTTTCCTTTTCGATATATAGATAAAACTGCTTTTTACGCAATAAAAGACTTACAACCTAACTCCTCTGAAGTACAAATTGTAGGTAAAATTACTAATGTAAAATCTGTAGCACAAAAAAGAGGAAGTAGGTTAGTAGCTACTTTTCAAGATACTTCTGGTACTATGGAGTTGGTTTGGTTTAAAGGTCAAAAATGGATAAAAGATTCCTTAAAAATTGGAGTGCCTTATGTGGTTTATGGTAAGCTGAATCATTATAATGGTAATTTTAGCATTCCACATCCAGAAATGGAATTGGTTGAGGAATACAAGAAAAAGTTGCAAACTAAAATGCAACCTGTATATCCATCCACAGAAAAATTAACCAATTCAGGAGTATCAAATAAATTGATACGAAATTATATTCAGAGTTTATTACAACAATTTTACGATGGAATTCAAGAAAGTTTATCCGTTGAAATTATTATCGATTTTAAGTTGATGCAAAAACGTGATGCACTCTTAAATTTACATTTTCCTAAAAATCAAGAGCATTTAGCTAAAGCACAATATCGTTTAAAATTTGAAGAGTTATTTTTTATTCAATTGCAATTAGTCAGAAAAAAACTAGTGAATAAAACTAAAATAAAAGGTTTTATTTTTGAAAATGTGAGTGACTATTTTAATGGTTTTTATAAAAATAATTTACCTTTTAATTTAACAAATGCACAAAAAAGAGTACTTAAAGAAATTCGAAAAGATGTAGCTTCTGGTGCACATATGAATCGTCTTTTACAAGGTGATGTTGGTTCTGGAAAAACTATTGTAGCTTTATTAACGATGTTGTTGGCTTTAGATAACGGATTTCAGGCTACAATTATGGCACCAACAGAAATATTGGCAAATCAACATTTTATGGCAGTTTCTGAACTGTTAGAAGGAATGGATATTAATGTAGATATTTTAACAGGATCTGTAAAAACTAAGAAACGAAGAGAAATTCACGCTAATTTAGAAGATGGATCTTTACATATTTTAATAGGCACACACGCGTTATTAGAAGATAAAGTAAAATTCAAAAATTTAGGAATTGCTATAATAGATGAGCAGCACAGATTTGGAGTAAAACAAAGAGCAAAACTTTGGTCTAAAAACAATCTGCCTCCACACATTTTAGTAATGACAGCAACTCCAATACCAAGAACATTGGCAATGTCTGTATATGGGGATTTAGATATTTCTGTGATAGATGAATTACCACCAGGAAGAAAAGAAGTAAAGACAGTGCATAGATATGATAGCAACAGATTGTCTGTTTTTAAATTTATGAAAGATGAAATTGCAAAAGGTAGGCAAGTTTATATCGTTTATCCTTTAATTCAAGAATCTGAAGCAATGGATTATAAAGATTTGATGGATGGTTATGAAAGTGTTTCTCGCGAATTTCCATTACCAAAATATCAAATAAGTATTGTGCATGGTAAAATGAAACCCGCAGATAAAGAATATGAAATGCAGCGTTTTGTAAATGGTGAAACACAAATTATGGTTGCCACAACTGTAATAGAAGTTGGTGTAAATGTACCTAATGCAAGTGTAATGATTATTGAGAGTTCAGAACGTTTTGGGTTAAGTCAATTGCACCAATTAAGAGGTAGAGTGGGTAGAGGAGCAGACCAAAGTTACTGTATTTTATTATCGAGTTTTAAACTTTCTGCAGAAGCAAAAACACGTTTAAAAACAATGGTAGAAACTTCTGACGGATTTAAAATTGCTGAAGTAGATTTAAAATTACGTGGACCAGGAAATATAATGGGTACACAACAAAGTGGTGTTTTAAATTTAAAAATTGCTGATGTTGTAAAAGATTCTCAGATTTTAGTTTCTGCTAGAAATACTGCTATTGATGTTTTGCAAAAAGATGCTAATCTTTCTCGTAAAGAAAATGAACCTATTTGCAAAGCTTTTGTTAAAATGTCTAAATCTTCTAAAATTTGGAGTAATATCAGTTAAGTTTGCATTTGTGAAAGAATATGGCACCAAAATATCAATTTTATTAGGATTAATTTTAAGCATTAGCTTTTTTGCTTACGGTATTTATGAACCAAAAAAGGATAAAGAAGTCCCTAGAAAGCTTGTTGTAGAAAAAGTAGAAAAGAAAATTGCTGTTCCTGTTTCTTATTATCCGAAGGAAATTACTGAAAAAGTAAACCATAAATTAGATTCTTTATTAAAACGAATTAACAAAAGGCACGATTTTCACGGATCTGTTTTGGTAGCTAAAAACAAGAAAATAGTTTATAAAAATCAAGTTGGGTATACAGATTTTAGAAAAAAAAATCCTTTAAAAGAAGAGTCTGTATTTCAATTAGCATCTGTAAGCAAACAGTTTACTGCTGCTGCAATAATGCTTTTAAAAGAAAGGGGTAAAATTCAATTAGCAGATACTGTTAATACTTTTTTTCCAAGTTTTCCTTATAAAAATATTACCATACAAAACTTACTAAATCATACATCTGGATTACCAAAATATTTTTGGGTTGCAGAACATGAATGGAAAGAAAATAGACCACCAACAAATACAGAGTTGATGCAATTATTACCCACTTCTAAAGCACAGCGTTTTTTTAAACCTGGTAGAAATTTCGATTATTCTAATACAGGTTATTTTGTTTTAGCATCTATAATAGAAAAAGTTTCTGGAGTTCCTTTTAATGAATTTTTAAAAGAGAATATTTTCGATCCTTTAGAAATGAAAAATACTTATGTGTATAGTTATCAGAATGATACTGTAAGAGAAAATCAATTAATTGGCTATCGTTTGTACAGAGGTTGGCGACATTTAAAAATTGGAAATACGATAAATGATGCCATTGTTGGCGATAAAAATGTGTATTCTACTCCAGAAGATTTATTTAAATGGACGTATGCTTTAAATACTAATCAATTACTTTCTAAAGAATCTTTAGAGTTAATGTATACCAAAGGAGAAACTATTTATGGTAAAAAAATACCTTATGGTTTTGGTTTTAGATTGGATAGAAATAACGATAAAAACATTTATCATTATGGAAAATGGAATGGTTTTAGCACTGCACTTACAAATTATTTAGAAGACGATTTAGTAGTTATTGTTTTAGAACATACGAGTTATAATTCTTTAAAATATCTAAACCGAAAAATTAAGGAGATTGTTTCTAAAAACTTAGAAGTTTAATCAGTTTTCAAAAATTTCTTAAAAAAGAAAAATTCACTCATAATATCAAAACTATTTATGGGATTTCTTCTTTTGAATTCGACAAATTAATCAAATTTTTAGCAGCATTAAAAGGTGTGGTTTTTCCTTCTTCTAAATTTTTTATTTCTTTTTCTAAAGCCAATTTTATTGTAGTGTTATTGTAAAAATTATCTTTTAATTGTTGCTCAATAGTAGCCAAAAGCCAATATTTATTTTGATTTTTTCTTTTGATGTTAAAATGGTTATTCTCTTTTGTAAGAGAAATGTAACTGTTTATCATTTCATCAACCTTATCAATTCCTAAATTATTTAAGGCACTTGCAGTAAGTACTTTGGGTTGCCAATCGTTTTCTTTTAAAGGATATAAATGCAAAGCTCTATTGAATTCAACTTTTGCAATTTTTGCATTTTTTTCATTATCACCATCAGCTTTATTGATTACAATTGCATCTGCCATTTCTATAATTCCACGTTTTATACCTTGCAATTCATCACCTGCACCAGATAATTTTAAAAGCAAAAAGAAATCTACCATAGAATGTACCAAAATCTCAGATTGTCCAACACCTACAGTTTCTATCAAAATGGTATCAAAACCAGCAGCTTCGCATAAAATAATTGTTTCTCTTGTTTTTTGGGCAACTCCACCTAAAGAAGAACCAGAAGCAGAAGGTCTTATAAAAGCATTTTTATCAGTAACTAATTGCTCCATTCTAGTTTTATCACCTAAAATTGCACCTTTATTTACAGAACTACTTGGGTCTACAGCTAAAACAGCAACTTTTTTGCCTTTGTTGGTTAAAAACTTTCCATAAGCTTCAATAAATGTACTTTTTCCAACTCCAGGTACACCTGTAATTCCTATTCTAACAGAATTATTTGCGTAAGGCAAACAGTGTTCAAGAATTTTATTTGCTTTTTTTTGATGTTTTACATTTGTGCTTTCTACCAAAGTAATGGCTCTGCTTAAAAAAGGAATATTGCCTTCTAAAATTTTGGAAACAAATTCATTAACAGAGTTTTGCTTTGCTCTATTCAGTTTTATTTTTTCTGCACTTATAGAATTGGTAGTTTCTGGTTGAGAAACTCCTTTTTTTTCTTTTGTAGAAAACAATTTTTTATCCATTGTAAAAGGTATTATGTAAATTTATAAAAAATAAATGCAAAGAGGTTACGATTTTTAGTGAAGTAAATAAACTTTTTCTAACCATTTACTTTCTGTAAATTTTAAACGATTAAAAAATAAATTTAAGTTTTTTGCAACACAGCTAAAAAAGTATCGTCTATAAGGCAAGAAAGTATTAATGAGTTCAACCAAACAACTACATCAACCTATTATTGATCAATGCAAAGACAATAATGCAAAAGCGCAAATGCAATTGTATAATTTGTATTGTAAAGCAATGTTTATCATATCCTACAGATATGTAAATGATAAATGTGTGGCAGAAGACATTATGCAAGAAGCATTTATAAAGGCGTTTAAAAATATAAATAGTTATAGAAATGAAGTGCCTTTTGGGGCTTGGTTAAAAAGAATTGTAATTAATCAAAGTATTGATTATTTAAAGAAAAAGAAATTAGAATTAGTATCTATAAATGATGAAGTTACCACTAAAGTGGATGAGGAAGATTGGAAGGTTGATTGCAGTATTTCTATAGATGATATCGTAAAAAAAATAAATAATTTAAAGGATAAATATAGATTGGTTTTAACCTTGTATTTGTTAGAAGGTTATGATCATCAAGAAATATCGCAAGTTTTAGATATAACAGAAAATACATCTAGAACTCATTTACTAAGAGGTAAAAAGTTATTGAAAGAGCAGTTAAAAAACACGAATTATGCAGCAGGATATTAGAGAAAAACTAAAAGATTTTAAAGGAGATAATATTGAATTGTCAAAAAAACATAGTAATAAATTTGAAGCTTTATTACAGCAAGAATTACATCAAACAAAACCTAAAAACAAAACTTTTTTATGGCTATCAATAGCAGCTTCAATTTTATTGTTGGTTAGTTTGGGTATTCAGTTTTATCCATCAGAAAATATGGAAGAAGTTCCTACAAAAAATAATACTAAAGAGATAACTTTAGGTAATATATCACCAGAATTTAATACTATAGAAACTTATTATATTAATAGTATTAATCTAGAAATTAGTCAACTAGATTTATCCGAAGAAAATAAAGATATCGTAGATGGCTATTTATTAAAGATTGCAGAACTAACAAAAGAATACAAAACATTAACCAAAGAGCTCAATACAAATGGGGTTAATGACGCAACTATAGATGCACTAGTTCGTAATTTGCAATTACGTTTACAGCTTTTACAACGTTTAAAAAAGCAATTAAAACAACTCAAAAATTTAAATACAACACAAAATGAAACACAGTTTATATAAACATATTATCACCTGTATTGCTATTGGTTTTTTAGGAACCACATTTGCACAAAAGTTTGATAAAAAGTTTACAGAAAATTTTAAAACCAATAAAGATGTAGAAGTTGCTATAAATGCATCGAATACAGATATTAATGTAACAATTTGGAACAAAAATGAAGTACAAGTAGAGGCTTTTATAGAAATTGAAGGAATCTCTAAAGAAGAAGCAGAAAAGTATTTTAAAGACTGGAATTTTGAAGCTTTAGGAAATTCTAAAAAAGTAAAAATTACTTCTAAAGGCAATAATACTTTTAACTTTAAAAACGACTTTGTTTTTTTTGATAATATGAATTTCGATTTTGAAATGCCAGAAGTGGATTTTTCAGGAATGAAAACTATAGTTTTACCTGATATGGATTTTGATTTCGACTTTGATTTAGATCTAGATTTTGATAATATTTTTGATGATTTAGATAAAAATATGGGTAAAGATGGTAAATATGAATTCAGATGGAAAGACGATGATTATGACATAGAAATCAACTCGAAAGAAGAATGGGAAGCTTTTAAGAAAACCAAAGAATATGGAAAACTTAAAAAGAAACTTTCTTTAGACAAAGAGAAAATGCGCAAAGAATTAGCTGAATCTAAAGAAAAAATGAGAGTGGAATTAAAGAAGGTAAAAGAGGAATTTCAAAAAGTTGATAAAGAGGAAATTAAAAAGCAATTAGAAAAAGCAAAAAAAGAGCTTAAAAAAATGAAATTTCATTTTAACTCAGAAGATGAAGATTTAATTATTAATGGTAAGAAAATAAACATTAAAAAAAGATTAGAAATTAAAGTTCCAAAAGAGGCTACTTTTAATTTAAATACACGCCATTGTAAAGTAAAATTACCAAATACAGTTGCCTGTGGTAATATAAAATATGGTTCTTTTGATGCAAATAACTTAAATAAAAGCGAATTAACTATAGATTATTCTCCTGTAAATATTAATAATTTAAACGCTTGTACTTTATTTTTAAACAATGTAACTGATGCTAAAATAGCATCAGTTACAAATACAACTATGAATAATAATTCATCTGGTGTACATGTGGTAAAAGTGAACAATAATGTAAGTTTATCAAACAAATTTGGTGAATTGATGATCGATAGTTTTCATCCTAATTTTGGTGAGTTTTTATTAAACCTAAGTCAATCTAATGCTACAATAATTCTAGGTAATGTGCCAAGTAAGTTTAAATATGAAGTAAATAAAGTAAAATTAGATAATAAACAGGTTACCAAACCAATTACCAAGGTTACAAATAATTTAATAAAAGTTACAGGAGATTATAGTAGTATTGTAATCGAATAATTTAATTTTTATTTACCAAACTTCTAACAATTTCCATTTCGTTATTCTTCTTAAAGTGTCTATATTTGAACTCTATAAATAGTCACTTTTTTAATGGAACTCTACAAAGAAAATCAGCTTAAAGTTTACAATTCGTTATCAAAATCTAAAGAAGATTTTAAATCCATAACAGAAGGTTATGTAGGTATGTATGTTTGTGGGCCAACAGTTTATAGCAACGCACATTTAGGTAATGTAAGAACCTTTATGTTTTTTGATGTTGTGTACAGATATTTATTACATTTAGGTTATAAAGTACGTTATGTACGTAATATTACAGACGCAGGTCATTTAGAAAATGATGCAGATGAAGGCGAAGATAAAATTGCCAGAAAAGCACGTTTAGAGCAAATAGAACCTATGGAAGTTGTACAACGTTACACTGTAGATTTTCATGATGTTTTAAAAAAATACAATTTTTTACCACCAAGTATAGAACCAACTGCCACAGGTCATATTGTTGAGCAGATAGAAATGATAAAAGAAATCATAGAAAAAGGGTTCGCTTATGAGATTAATGGCTCTGTTTATTTTGATGTACATGAGTACAATAAAAATGAAAATTACGGAATTCTTTCTGGTAGAAAAGTTGAAGACTTATTGAATAATACAAGAACTTTAGATGGGCAATCTGATAAGAAAAATCCACAAGATTTTGCACTTTGGAAAAAAGCCGATGAAAAGCATATTATGCGTTGGCCTTCTCCTTGGTCTGATGGTTTTCCTGGTTGGCATTTAGAATGTTCTGTAATGAGTACAAAATATTTAGGCGAAAGTTTTGATATTCATGGAGGGGGAATGGATTTAAAATTCCCACATCATGAATGTGAAATTGCACAATCGCAAACATGTTCTGGTGTAAAACCTGTAAACTATTGGATGCATACAAATATGCTTTCTTTAAACGGACAACGAATGTCTAAATCTACAGGAAATTTTATTTTGCCAAATGAAATTTTAACAGGAGAAAACGATATTTTACCAAAAGCATTTTCTGCTTCTGTAGTTCGTTTCTTTAATATGCAAGCCAATTATAGAAGTATTTTAGATTTTTCTGGTGATGCTTTAGAAGCTTCAGAAAAAGGACATTCTAAATTAATGGAAGCCGTTTCTTATTTAGATAAAATAGAAGCTGGTAAATCATCTACTTTCGATGTTCAGCAATGGAAAAATGATTGTTATGCAGCAATGAATGATGATTTTAATACACCTATTTTAATATCAAATTTATTTGAAGGTGTAAAAGTTATCAATCAAATAAAAGAAAAGAAAGCAATTTTAACTGCGGATGATTTAGCAGAATTTAAAACAACAATTAACGCTTTTGTTTTTGATGTTTTAGGTTTAATGAATGAAGCCAGTCAAGA
The DNA here is from genome assembly GCF_045063625.1 of Polaribacter sp. Asnod6-C07. NCBI lineage: Bacteria > Pseudomonadati > Bacteroidota > Flavobacteriia > Flavobacteriales > Flavobacteriaceae > Polaribacter > Polaribacter sp. Asnod6-C07. The sequence continues at coordinate 2,873,072 of NZ_JBEFOF010000005.1, forward strand.
CAATTCTGAAAAAGTAAAAGGAGTAGTAGAGTTGTTAATAAAACTAAGAAAAGAAGCCAGAGAAAATAAAGATTGGGCTTTATCAGACCAAATTAGAGACGAGTTAATTGAATTAGGAATTCAATTAAAAGATGGTAAAGAAGGCACAACTTTTTCAATTAATTAAATTAATTATGAATTATAAATATGTCAGTTCGAGTGATTTCGATTTTTCATCGAAATTGTATCGAGAACTAATTTGTAATTCCTCAATTCTTTAATCGTTGAAAAAAATACTTTCATATCCATTTATATTTCTGGTTCGTTTTTATCAAGCAGCAATATCTCCATACACACCAGCAACTTGTAGGTATTCACCAACTTGTTCGCATTATACTATAGAAGCTTTGCAAAAACACGGTTTATTTTATGGAGGTTGGTTATCTTTGAAGCGAATTTTTAGTTGTCATCCTTGGGGAAGAAGTGGATATGATCCTGTACCCGAAAAAAGAGAAAAGTAATTTTACTTGCATCTTTAATTTTAAATATTGAATTATAGTTTATGAATTTTTTAGCAATAGAGTGGGATCCATCATTAGGTATAAACCTAGGTTTTTTTACTGTTAGATGGTATAGTTTAATGTTTGTTGCCGCTTTTTTATTGGGTTTATACTTAATGAAAAAAATATTTGTAAAAGATGAAATTCCGGCTGAAAAACTAGATACACTTTTTATGTATGTTTTTATATCAATGTTAGTTGGTATGCGTTTAGGTGATGTTTTCTTTTATAGTTGGGATTATTATCAAGATCATTTATTAGAAATATTTTTACCAATGAAAAAAATAAATGGAAGCTGGGAGTTTACTGGTTATACTGGTTTTGCTAGTCATGGAGCTGCTATTGGTATTCCTATTGCGTTATATTTTTATTCTAAAAAACATTTACAAAAACCTTGGCTTTTTATTTTAGATAGATTGGCAATAATGGTGGCTTTAGCTGGTTTTTTTATTAGACTTGGTAATTTCTTTAATTCAGAAATTTACGGTAAAGAAACTGGTTCTGATTTTGGAGTAATTTTTAAAGTAGCAGGAGAAACGACTGCAAGACACCCAACTCAATTATATGAAGCATTTAGTTATTTAGCTTTATTTTTTGTGATGTGGTTTATATACTGGAAAACCGATAAAAAACAAAAATTAGGGTATTTATTTGGCTTATTTATGATTGTTTTATGGTCTTTACGTTTTTTTATAGAATTCTTAAAAGAAGCACAAGTAGATGGACGAGAAGATTGGGTTTTCAATTCTTTAAATACAGGTCAGGTGTTAAGTATTCCTCTTGTTTTAATAGGAGTTTGGTTAATGTTTAGAAAAACAAAAACAGTAAAAGAAACAGTGTAATGGATAAATTAAAAGAAAGATGGGGAATAGAAAGTAACTGGGCTATTTTCTTTATTTTTTGTGCTTTTGCAGTAAATGGTTCTTTTGCAGCTTGGGTAGCTAAGCCAGTTACAGGTTTTTTGGGTTTATCACCAGAAACACTAAATCCATGGTTGTATTGGCCACTTAGAATTTTACTTATTTTTCCTATTTATCAATTAACATTGCCATTAGTAGGTTGGTTATTTGGTCAGTTTAAATTCTTTTGGGCTTTCGAAAAAAAGTTTTTAAGTAGATTAGGTTTAGGCTTTTTATTTAAAGAAAATAGTTAAACATCTATTGTCGTTATTTCTTTTTCTTCATTTTCTTCATCACCTTTTTTAATGATGTAAGTGTAAATCCACATTAATGTAAATGTTGGTATAATATCAGAAAAAGGAAATATTTCTTCAAAAAAACTTATAACACCACCAATTTTACCTTTTGTACCTTTATACATTCTTGTCATTACATAACTAGAAATTGGTGCCCAAGCAAAATCTAAAAAAGGAACAGGAATTATACCAACTGCATCTAAAGCTATGCTATAGATTAATTTTTTATATTTTATATTCATATTTAATATCAATTCAAAATTCTTGCCAAAAAATATTTTTTTGAAATAGAATGCTATAAGTTTGCTAAAAGTAATTAATCAAAATGAATTTTAAAGATTTTACTGATAAAATTGATGAGATAAAGTCAACAAAATTAGGTGGTTTAGAAGCTCAATTTATAATGGCACCTAAACTTCGATTAAAATTTGATAAAGAAAAGATAGCTGCAAGTAATCCTAGAAAAGCTGCAGTTTTGGCATTATTTTATCCAAATGATAAAAACCAAACTACTTTACTATTAACACAAAGAGCAAGTTATAAAGGCACACATTCTGCTCAAATCAGTTTTCCAGGAGGTAAAATTGAAAAAAGAGATGTAAATTTAGAAGAGACTGCTTTAAGAGAAACTTGGGAAGAAGTTGGAGTTCGCTCAACATCCGTAGAAATAATAAGAGAATTAACAGATGTTTACATACCACCAAGTAATTTTTTAGCTACTCCATTTATTGGTTATGTAACTGAAAGACCTAGCTTTATCTTAAATCACGAAGTTGCAAATACCATTGAAATTTTACTTACTGATTTATTAGATGATAGGCATTTAACTTCAGTAAATTTATCTACGTCTTACATGAAAAATATTGATGTACCTTGTTTTAAAATTGATAACCATATTATTTGGGGAGCTACAGGTATGATGCTTTCAGAAATTAAAGAACTCCTAAAATAGCTAATTGTTAAATTGTTTTGTAGTTTTGCTATAAACCAAGTAAAAAAAATATAAATGCCTTTATTTAAAAGGAATCCTTTTGGACATTATTTGTTCATAAAAAAGTTCATTATCCGTCTTTTCGGAATTATATCTCATGGGCGCTACAGAAAGTTTAACAATCTTAATATAGAAGGTTCAGAAATTTTAAGAAACTTACCAGATAAAAATGTTTTGTTTATCTCTAATCATCAAACTTATTTTGCTGATGTTGCAGCTATGTTTCATGTTTTTAATGCCTCTTTAAGTGGTAGAGATGATTCTATTAAAAATATTGGTTACATCTGGAATCCTAAATTAAATATCTATTTTGTGGCTGCTGGCGAAACTATGAAAGCTGGTTTATTGCCAAAAATATTTGCTTATGCTGGTTCTGTTTCTATTGATAGAACTTGGAGAAGTGCTGGTAAAAATGTAAACAGACAAGTTAAAAACTCTGATATTTCTAATATTGGTAAAGCTATAGAAGATGGCTGGGTAATTACTTTTCCTCAAGGAACTACAACTCCTTTTAAGCCAATTAGAAGAGGAACAGCTCACATTATTAAAACTTTTAAACCAGTAGTTGTACCAATTGTTATTGATGGTTTTAGACGTTCTTTTGATAAAAAAGGATTAAGTATAAAAAGGAAAAATGTATTACAATCTATGGTGATAAAAGAACCATTAGAAATTGATTACGAAAACGAAGATGTAGCAGAAATTGTTACTAAAATAGAATATGCTATTGAGCAACATCCTTCATTTTTAAAAGTACTTTCGCCTAAAGATGCTGAAGAATATTTAAAACAAGAAGAAAAACTGAATAAACAACGTACTTTTTGGTAAGTGGTTTTAGTATAAATTAAAGTAGGTAAGTGGCTAGATTTATTATCTAAAAACAAGTGTTTTAAGTTATATTACTTTTTCAGCTAAATATTTCTGTATTTTTTACATTCTTATAATTATTATATTTTTTCTTACAGAATGTATTTCTTCATTTTAAAAGCCGAAATTATATTTGGAGTCTATATCAAAAGTTGCAAAGGTTTCTGTAGAAAATCTAAATATATTTTTTTAGGGCAAAGATTTATATTTGATTTTACTATCTGTAATTCATTTTAAATCAAAAATAATTTAATGTTTTTTACTGTTTTCTAAATTGCATAATAGTTATAAATTTGATAAGTAAATAAAGCAATACCTATAAAGATTAAGTACCAATTAACAGCTTTATAAAATGCAGGGAATTGTTTGTTGTTTCTAAAAAAAGTAATTATGCCTACAATTGGTATTAATGCTAAAACTTGTCCTAATTCTACTCCAAGATTAAAACATAATATCTTTGCTAAAAATTGGTCATTTCCAATATCAAAAGACTGTAATCTTGTTGATAAACCAAAACCGTGTATCAAGCCAAAAAGGCCAACCATTAATAGTAAATTGGGTGCTTTGACTTTTAATTGTTTAAATCCGTGTAAATTCTCAAATCCTTTATAAAATACACTTAAAGCGATAACAGCATCTACAATATGTTCGTTTGCAGTAATACCAGCATAAGTTGCTCCAATTAAAGTTATACAATGACCAATTGTAAAAACAGTTATAAACTTTAAAATATCTTTAAAGCTTTTTAAGTAAAATACTACACCAGCTAAAAAAAGTAAATGATCGTAACCAGTTAGCATGTGTGTTGCACCAACTTGTATGTAAGCCCATAAACCTCCATTACGCAATAATTCTTGGTCTGCACTTGTTACATCGTGAGCAAAACTTATAAAGGGTATAAATAATAGGAGTAATAGTAATACTCTTTTTAAATTAAATTTCATTATTTATCCTTGTTTCTAAAGATTAAAAATAGCACTCCAACAGCAAATATACTTCCTAGAATAAATACCCAAGTAGGTATTTCATTATCATGATGATCATCATGTGCATGTTCGTTATTATTATGTGAGTGACCTATTTCAAAAGTAAGAGTAGCCCATTTAGATTTATGTGTTAATTCATCAGAATTAGTAACATTAATCATACTTATAGTACGCATATAATAAATGCCTTCTTCTTGTAAATTTACAGTAACTATCCCTTTATCATTTGTACGTAATTGTTGTCCATTTGTATGTGTATGCTCTTCGTTATTTTCAGGATTGTTATGTGAATGCATTTCTCCATCATGAGCATGTTTATCATTTTCATTATCATGAGAGTGAGCATTAGCACTTTTTATATTATCAGCAAAAACTAATTGATTAGCTACAGGTTTACCATCTAATAATAATAAAACATCTATACTGTCTCCACTATATTTTTTATAAGGATTAGCTTGAGGAACAAATTCAATTGGGTAGCCTAAAACAGTTTTCCAATCATCTGTTTTTACCTTACCAACTTGATAGATTGCTTTTACGTGTTTTTGATAATTTTCTACAGCATTTTGATTAAGTAAATTATTTTTTGTTCTATAATCAAGCATGTCATAAACACCATCACTTTTTAGGTAAGCATTAAATTTATCTGCGGTTAATTCTATATTTCTAGCTTTGGTAGAGACAGCTGCAACATAAGTACCAGAATTACCAGTTTTAAATTTTAATTGAGTAATGGTACTGTCTTTATCTTGCCAATCATTAGTGTTTATGGCTTTTCTTTCTCCTTGTGAAACTACAGAAGCATCAATAATACGATCTCTTGTAATAATATTTTCGCTGGTTTCAAAAGTTCCATTATATAGACTTAAAGTAGCTTCTTGATTTTCTTGTAAAAAATAGGTACCCATTTTTAAATATAAATCATGACTACAAAAAACGATGAAGGCAGATATAAGTAAAAAATATTTAGAAAAATTAATAATACTGTTTTTGATAGTGATTTTTGTATTTAATTTCATTTTATATTTTTAAAGTTTTTTTTGTTATAATCACCTGTTAGTCTTTCGATTATCAATGAACTATTGATTGGTGATATTCAAAATTTTATCACACTAAATATAAAAGTAATCTTTTTAATTGTACACAAATATAAAATTTTATGAAATTATTAAGAAGTTGATGTTTATTGATCATTAAACAGAACTAATATTAAGCCTAATTTCTTGGATTTAATATACTATTACTAACTTTTTCTTATTGTTTTTTAATTTCATCGTTTTTTATTCTTACCCTTAATTTGTTGTGCTAAGGTTATGTGTTTACTTACAAAATAGGAAATAGCTGTTCTAATAATTTAATGTTTTTTAGAAACTTTTTTGTTTAATAACTGACCATTTAATAATTGATAAACAACTAAAATTTTGGTCTCTAAAGTTGCTTTTTGATAACTTATTCTTCGCTATTTTTCATTTTTAGTCAACCTATTTCAGGAAATTAGTTAGATGATATTTGTTGTTTTGAAATATCATTCTTAACATTTAATTTATTTGTAAATTCTAAAGTTCTTATTGGGAATGGAATATTAATGTTTTCTTTATCAAAAGCTTTTTTAATTTGTATAATAGCATTACTCTTGGCTTTTAATTTTTGTAATGCGTTCTGAGAATCTACCCAAAATCTACATAAAAAATTAATTGAACTATCACCAAATTCTGTGTAGTAGAATTCAACATTTTTACCAATTTCTTTTTGATTAAAATTATCTTGAATGGTTTGTTTTGTTAGCTTTTCTACCAATTCTAAATCAGCACCATATTCTATACCACACTCTATAGCAATTCTCATTTTTGTTGTTAAGGAGTAATTCTTAAACGGATTTTCTAAAATGGTTTTATTGGGTATTACAACAGTATTATTATCAGCTTCTCTAATTACAAAATAATTAAGATTTATGTCTATAACTTCACCTGCATAACCATTGGTTTCTACCCAATTACCAATATTTAGATTGTGTCTAAAAGATAATACAACACCAGAAATTGTGTTAGAAAGTGTGCCTTGTAAAGCTAAACCAACTACAATACCAGAAACACCAGCAGCAGAAACAATGGTTTTTAAAGTACCATCAAATTTTAAAACAGTCATTGCAATGTATAAACCTAATAGAAAAATAACGGCAGATGCCACTCTTGATACTAAATTTCTGACAGATTCTTGCTTAATTCTATTTTTTAAGTTTTTAGAAATAAAGCTATTTATTGCTCTCGAAGCAAAATATGCTATTATTACTACAACAATTGCAATTGCAATATTGGGTATGTTTTTTAAAAATATGTCTTTCCAAGTTTCTAATTTCTCTATTATTTTATCCATGATTGTTGTTAAAATTTGTTATTGTAGTTTTTTCTGATGTTTTAGAATTAACTACTTAACAAAGCTGGTATTATATTCTTCTTTAGTATCTTTTGACCAAGCATTTAACATCCAAGTAGATTTTTCTAATTCTCTAATGTATGCTCCAATTAAATCTAAAGTACCTTCATCTTTGGCTTTTTCAGCTCTATCAATTACTTTACCAAACTGTTCTAAGATAATTCTGTGGTCTTCTATGATTTCTTTAACCATTTCATCATCAGATAACAAAGGTGAAGATTCTTTAATTTTAGAAACCTCTATATAATCTGATAATTTACTTATAGGATGGTATTTTAGGGTTACAATTCTTTCTGCAATTTCATCAATTTTAACTCTTGTATCATTATACATTTCTTCGAATTTATTGTGCAAATCAAAAAAGTTTTTTCCAAGAATATTCCAATGAAAATTTCTTAGTTTTTGATAATACACATGAAAATCAGCTAATAATACATTTAATTCTGATACAACTGGTAATACTTTTTGGTTGTCTATGTTAAGGTAATCCATAATGTTAAGGTTTTTTAATTAATAATGACACAAAGATATTTTTAAAGAGAATTATTTCTTTGCTCAAATAAATGAGATATTAACCTATATACATTTGTTTTTTCTTTTTTAGATTTATTTTCTTAATTCAATCCTATTTCATTAAATTAAGTTAGTATTTTTATGTGTTTTTAGTTAAAGTGTTTTCTGATAACACAATAAGTTGTAACAAAACCAGAATTTTAGCGACAAATAGATACAAACCAAACAACAATTATAAAGATGAAAGAAGATAAACAGTTATTAGTATTAACACATTTAAGTCAGTTATTAGATTTTGTAACTGGTATTGGTGGTTTTATTGTACCATTAGTGTTATGGCTAACCAAGAAGGATGAAATTATAAATATGGATGCTCATGGTAAAGCAATTATTAATTTTAGAATATCTATGTTTATTTACATTTTAATATGTATTCCTTTAATTTTATTATTAGGTTTAGGAGTTTTAGGATTAATAGCTATCGGAATTTTCTATTTAATTTTTCCGATAACAAATGCCATAAAAGCAAGTAATGGAGAAGAACCAAATTATCCGTTTTCGATAAATATTATAAAATAGTGAAGAGAAAAAGTAAAATTAAAAATCGCCTTTTGGGCGATTTTTTTTTTAATTAAATTTTAAATATTTTTAATAACATCTTCATATTCATAAAAGAAGAGTTCAAACTTTTCCATAGTTGCTACATAAAACTCATAGCAATCTCGCCAAGTATTTTTGTTGTAGATACTAAATTTTTTATCAAATGGAACATAAATTCTGTGAATGGTTTTACCACTTTCTAAAAGGTAATCATCATCAAAAATTACTTCTGGTAGTTCAGTTTCTAAAAGTGTTTTTAAAGAAAGTAGTTGGTCGTAATATAAAAGATTTACCAATTCATCAGGATTTTCGATATCCAAACAAACCATTGCCTTTTTTCTATCAGCAACAAATTTAAAAGAAAACCCTTTTATTTTAGTATTGTATAAAAGCCATTTTCTTGGAAAAGATTTTCCAAAACTTGTCCAGAATAATTTACGTATTTGTGCAGCTTCTTCTTTAGAGAACATTTAATAGTTTAAAGTTTAAGGTTTCGAGTTCAGTAATTTTGAATTAAGAACTCACAACTCAGAATTGAATTACCCGTGAATTTTGGCTAAGTTTCCTCTTTCTTTCATTAATTCTGCTTCAAATTTTAATAAAGCATTCCATTTTTCATCAACGATTGCTCTATCTTGATATTCTCTTGCAAAATGTAAAAAAGTAGTATAATGATTGGCTTCTGAAATCATTAGATTTTTATAGAATTTCTGTAATTCTTCATCTTCCATATTTTCAGAAAAAACCTTAAAACGCTCACAACTTCTGGCTTCAATTAAAGCTGCCACTAACAAACGTTGAATTAAAGCATTGGTTCTGTCTTTGGTTTTTGGAAAAAATTTCTGTAAACGAACAGCATAATCGTTTTTCTGTTCACGCCCTAAAACCATTCCTCTTTTTACCATTAATAAATGCACCATTTTAAAATGTTGCATTTCTTCTATAGCAATATTGCTCATTTCTTTAACCAATTCTGTTTCTTCAGAATAATTAATGATAATTGATACTGCATTAGAAGCTGCTTTTTGCTCTAAAAAAGCGTGGTCTGTTAATATTTGTTGCAAATTTACTTTTGCAATTTCTGCCCAAGAAGTTTCTGTTTCGAATTGTAAGCCTAACATTGTTTTAATTTGAAAATACAAAAGTAAAGAATATAAACCCTTTTTTGGTAAAAGACTAACTATCTTTGAACCGAATTTAAATTCAATCAATTTTATTTAATTTTTTAGAGATAAATAGTATGGCAAATAACATTAAAAATCAAGAAGATATTTTAGCAAAATTAAATATTTATAAGTTGAATGAAATGCAGGATGAAGCAATTTCTGTAATTGAAAAAACTACAAATACAATTATTCTTTCGCCTACAGGTACAGGTAAAACTTTAGCTTTTCTTTTGCCTACTTTAAAGTTGATAGATCCTGAAAATAAAGATATTCAAGTTTTAGTTTTAGTGCCTTCTAGAGAATTAGCCATTCAAATTGAGCAAGTAATTAGAGAAATGGGTACAGGTTTTAAAGTAAATGCAGTTTATGGAGGTCGTTCTATGGCTAAAGATAAAATAGAAATAAAACATACACCAAGTATTTTAATTGGTACTCCAGGTAGAATTTCTGATCATTTTGCAAATGATCGTTTTTCTAAAGAAAGTATTAAAACTTTAATTTTAGATGAGTTTGATAAATCTTTAGAAGTTGGTTTTGAATATGAAATGAGAGGTATTATCAATCAATTACCAAATATTAATAAGCGAATTTTAACATCAGCAACACAAGATGCTGAAATTCCTGATTTTGTAAAATTGAATAAGCCAACTATTATAAATTACTTAACAGGTAAAAAATCTAAGAAATTAGATATTAAGATTGTTGCATCAGAGGCAAAAAATAAAAATGAAACACTTTTAAACTTACTAAAACATATAGGTAATAAACCCGGAATTATTTTCTGTAACCTTAAAAGCAGCATTGAGCACGTAAGTGAATTTTTAAGTAAAAATAAAATAGCGCATTCATCCTTTTCTGGAGGAATGGAGCAAAGAGATCGTGAGCGTTCTTTAATAAAGTTTAGAAATGGGTCAAGTCAAATTTTATTAGCTACAGATTTAGCTGCAAGAGGTATAGATATTCCAGAAATGAAATATATTATTCATTATGAATTACCACAAAGGATAGAAGAGTTTACACACAGAAATGGACGAACAGCTAGGGTAGATGCAAAAGGAACTGCCTATGTTTTAAAATGGCAAAAAGAAATTTTACCAGATTTTATAAAAGGTGCTACAAATGCTAATATTTCTGATAAGCAAAAATTAAAACCTGTTTTTTGGGAAACTTTGTTTGTTTCTGGAGGTAGAAAAGACAAAATTTCTAAAGGAGATCTTGCTGGTTTATTCTTTAAAAAAGGAAATTTAAACAAAGATCAATTAGGTATTATTGAATTAAAACAAGACTGTGCTTTTGTTGCTGTACCAGTTTCTGAAACAAAAAGATTGGTAGAGGATTTAAATAATGTTCGTTTAAAAAATAAAAAAGTTAGGGTTTTTACAATCTAATATTTACCTAATAATTTTTTGTAAAGCTATACCAAAATAGGCAAGTGCTTTAATTTCTTTAACACTAGCCAAACGTTCATTGCCAAATATTAAGAGACCTTTTTTGGTAGCTGAAATATGGTATTGTTTATTGCTTTCAAAAAACAAAATTAATTCGTCTGTAAAGAATTCTATTATTTGTTTTTCATTTTTTCCTGATAAATAAAAACGTTTGCTAAAATCTGGATGATTGTCTAAATCAATATCTGTATAGCCAACAAAGTGCAAGATATGCTCAAATAAACCTTCTTTATCTAGAGTAAAATCGGGTATATTCTTTTTAGGATGTATGTGCAACATTGTTGTTTTAACAATTTGTTTTGCAATGAGTTCTCCTTCAGAGAAATGAACATCAAAAATGGTGCATGAGTCATTAGAAAGTACATTAGATACTTTCTGTATTTTACGAGTTTTAAAATAACCAAACGTTGGTAATTCTTCCATTTCTATATCAGAAAAAGGATCATATTGCCAATGCATTTCTTTACTAATATTCTCTATAGACCCTTGTCTTTTTGTAAAAACCTTATTTAAATTATTTATTTGCTTTGGCATAATTTTACGCAAAGCAAAAGGATGATTACTTTTAGATTCTGCATCATCTAAACCAATAACCTCAAAATGGCCTCCTTTTCTGGTAAAACTTTCTGTATAATTACTCATGTTTTCCATCACTGAATCATCAACAAAATCGCACAAAGAAAAATCGATGATGGCTTCTTCAGTTTCCGGAATTTGATTTAGCTTGGTTTTTAGTTTTGTGTAATTTAAAAAGCTAGAAAAATTCTTAACGCTTACGTAATAAATATCATCTTCTTTAAACATTAAAACATTAGGTTTAATAATGTTTTTAAAGAATAGTTTTGCATTTTTATTGATAATAATATGCATTATAAGTGTCGCAAAAATACCTACTAAAATACCAGTAATTAAGCTAGTGGAAATTGTTGTTAGTAAGGTTATTAAAAATATAATTAATTGCTCTTTACCAACTTTAAATACTTTAACAATGTTGTCTGGTGATGCTAATTTGTAACCTGTAAAAACTAAAATTGCAGCTAAAGCAGGTAATGGAATTTTACGTAATTGAGTCGCAAATAATAAAATGAATATTATTAAAAAACTTGCATGAAAAAAGTTTGCAGATCTGTTACTACCTTTATTATTAACGTTTACAGAACTTCTTGCAATTACTGTAACCACATTTAAGCCACCCAAAAAACCACTAATTACAGTTGCAATTCCTAAGGCTCTTATGTCTTTATTTACGTTAGATCGTCTTTTTAAAGAATCTAATTTATCAACAGCTTTTATGCTTAATAAACTTTCTATACTTGCAATTAGAGTAATACTAATTACAGCACTTATAAATTCCATTTTATAAATTTTTCCAAAATCTGGGAAAGCAAAGTTTGATAAAATATCGTTAGGTAAACTAATTAGTAAACTTTTTTCAATAGGATAATCAGCCGTAGAAAAATATTCGAAATAAGCATAAAAGCTAATACTTAAAATTACAATCCACATAGGTGCAGGAATCAGTTTTAAATATCGGTTTCTAATTTTGCCGTAAAAAATCATTATTAACAGACTAATAATACCTACTAAACCTGCATAAAAAATACTTGTACTGTCTGTTTTTATAAAGTTGATAATCCCTTCTGGAATTTTTAAAAGTAACTCTATAATACTTCCTTTAGCAGAAATATTACCAAACATTACATGTATTTGTTTGGCAAAAATACCAATACCAATTGCAGCCAACATTCCTTGTATTGCAGATGATGGAAAGAAATCTCCTAAAGATCCCATTCTTAAAAATCCAAGAATTATCATAATAACTCCAGAAACTACAATTGCAGCCAAAGTATATAGAAAACCTTGCTGCATATCTCCTTCACCTAAAGTAGTAATTGCAGCTAAAATTACAACTACTAAACCATTTCCTGGTCCTGTAATAGTAACATTAGAACCACCAATGATGGCAACAACTGTTCCACCAACAATGGCTGCTATAATTCCTGAAATTGGTGGTGCACCAGAAGCCAAGGCCAAACCTAAACCTAATGGAAGTGCAATTAATGAAACAACAAATCCTGAAAATAAATTTTGGGGTATTTCTGATAAAAATGTTTTAAAAGCACTTTGTTTTTTCATCTATTTTACAATTAAAACATCTGTTGGTAATTCAGATAAAATATATTCAATATCATGAGGAAAAATACGATCTATAATTCCTGATTTTCTTGGTCCATTCATTACCAATAAATCTGCTCTTTTTACTTTAGCATAATGCCCAATAGAATAACCTCTTTTGCCAAAAATACTTTGTGTATTAACAGTAAAATTTTGACATTCAATTTCATTTAAAATTTTATTTACACGTCTGTTTTCTCTAGTCTCTAGTCTTTCTTTAGCAATGTTTGCTCTACGTAAAGATCTGTCGTCATTTACTTTAACATGTAATTCTTCTTGCTTAATTTCTTCGACTATTGTTATTTTTTTACAGTTTAAATAATTAGAAATAAGAAAAGAAGTTTTTATAGTTTCCTCTGTTTTTTTATCTTCTAAACCATTTACAACAATGTGTTTACATGCCTGTCTTACAATAGATGGTTTTATTAATAATAGTACAGAACAAGGTGCTTTTCTTGTAATTTTTCTAGCAATAGAACCTACATAATATTTATATATATTTTCTTTTTGTAATGCACCTAAAATAAGTAAATCTATTTGTTCATTTTTACAAGTTTTTAAAATTACATCTACTGGTTCTCCTTGTTGCCAAATTGCTGTAAATTTGGTTTTTAAAAAATCAGCTTCTTGTAAAATAGCTTGAATGTTTTTCTCTTTTTCTTCGGATTTTTCTCCCACATGTACACCAACTAATTCTGCATTAAACATATTAGCTAATCTTACAGCTTCAAATAAATTGGGTTTTAAGTTGGGTGAAAAAGCAATCCCTATTAGGATTTTATCAAATTTTTGCAAAAAGAATATTTTGTTTTGAAGTTATTGGCACAATATAGCAAACTTTAAAAGAATGAAAAAAACTAAAGATTTTATTTTTAAGATAAATAAACATTCTTAAATTTACTAATTAATCTTAGGCACAAAATATGTTAGAGTTAGCAGGAATAATCATTTTAGGAATATTGGCACAATGGGTTGCTTGGAAGTTTAAAATTCCAGCAATTTTACCTTTAATCTTAATAGGTTTATTAGTTGGGCCAATTGCTGCAGAATATTTAAGTGAAGATGGTTCTAAATGGATAGAACCCATTTGGAATGGCGAAAAAGGATTATTTCCTGGAGAGAGTTTGTATTACTTTGTGTCACTAGCAATCAGTATCATTCTTTTTGAAGGTGGTTTAACTCTTAAAAGAAGTGAAATTAAAAATGTAGGGCCAGTTATTACAAAATTAATCACTTTGGGTTCTGCAATTACTTTCTTTGGGGCAGGTGTAGTTGCGCATTATGTTTTTGGTTTAGGTTGGGATCTTTCTTACCTCTTTGCAGGTTTAATTATAGTTACTGGCCCAACAGTTATTACACCAATTTTACGAAATATTCCATTAAAAAAAGATATATCTACTGTTTTAAAGTGGGAAGGAATTTTAATAGATCCTATAGGCGCTTTAGTTGCAGTATTGGTTTTTGAGTTTATAAGTGTTGGTGGAGGTGGAGGTTTTACCAAAACAGCCTTAATTGAATTTGGTAAAATTTTATTATTTGGTACTACTTTCGGATTCACTTTTGCACATGCTTTAGCTTATTTAATCAACAAAAAAATGGTACCTCATTATTTATTAAATGTGGTTTCTTTATCATCAGTTTTAATGGTTTTTGTTTTATCAGAAATATTTGCGCACGAATCAGGACTTTTAGCTGTTGTTGTTATGGGTATGGTTTTAGGTAATGGTAAATTAAAAAACTTAAAAGAATTACTTTATTTTAAAGAATCTTTAAGTGTTTTATTAATTTCAATTTTATTCATTTTATTGTCAGCTAATATCAACATGAAAGATTTGTTGTTGTTATATACCTGGAAAACTGCTTCTTTATTTGCCATTGTAGTTTTTATTATAAGACCGTTAGCGGTTTTTGCAAGTACATATAAATCCAAATTAAAATTAAATGAAAAATTATTTATAAGTTGGGTTGGACCAAGAGGTATTGTTGCAGCAGGTATTGCTTCTTTATTTGGTAGTAAATTATTAAAACAAGGTGTAGAGGGTGCAGAATATATAACTCCTCTTGTATTTATGATTGTTTTAGGTACTGTACTTTTAAATGCAACTACTGCAAGATTATTTGCTAAAATGGTAGGTGTTTTTCTAAAAAGATCTAATGGTATTTTAATTGTAGGCGCTTCTAAACCAGCAAGATTAATAGCAACATTTTTAACTAAAAAAGGTAAAAGAGTTGTACTTATAGATTCTAATAAAAACTTTATAGAAAAAGCAACAGAAAATGATTTAGAGGCTTTTAATGTAAATATTTATGATGATGAATTGACAGATAATATTGAGTTAAATGATGTAGGTTATTTAATTGCTTTAACTGGTAATGATTCTGTAAATAAGTATGCATTAAATAACTTTTCTAAAGCCTTTGGTGAACATGGTTCTTTTAGACTGGCTTCTTCTACAGAAGCGAATAACGCATCAGAAGAAGAAAAATATGGTTTTGTAACACCTAAAGACGATTATATTAATTTAAGTGAAGCATATAGAGAAAATCCAAATATTACTGAGGTTAAGGTAAATGGAGATACAGAATATAATAATATTCTTAAAATTTTAGAAAACGAAGAAAAGGCTGTTCCATTATTTATACAAAACAAAAAAGGAATTTACTTAATAGCTGAATTCGAAAAAGCGAAACATGAAAAGAAAGATTTAGTAATTTCTTATTTAGGTAAAGATATTGGTGATACTTATAAAACTGAAGAAGAAAAATTAAAAGTCTAATTCAAAAGTTTGACGTAATTTTTCTAGTAAAGGATTTTTCTCTTTTAATTTATTAAATTTTTCTTGACTGGTGTAAGCAAATTTCTTTTGAATGGTTTCGTTTACAACAGCATTTATATTAATACCATAATTGTTGAGTTTCTCTCTTAAATAAGCCAATAATTTTGGTCTACCTTTTAAGAATTCATCTTTCATTAAATTACTAGGTACAGCATAAATAACTTCAAAATTTTCAGATAATTTTGGTATGCCAGAAGCAATAATAGAAGCTAAATTATTTTCGCCTTTTTTACGTAATAATACAGGATATTCTTTCCAATGATTTTGTAAAGTTTCTTCTGTAAAAAGGTCTTTTGGATGATTGTCGTAATTCTCTTCAGCTATAGACTTTTTTACTACTTTTTTCTCATGAATACTTTTTAAAGTAAGTGAAGAAGTACGTCTTTTAACCGATTTTAAAATTGGTTTTACTGATTTCGATTTTATTTCTTCGGATGTTTTTGGTGCAGAAACATCTACTTTATTTACAATAGGTTGTACTGCTTTTTTGGGAGCTGGAGAAAGCGCTTGAAAAAATGTAGCAGGAATTATGTAGTTAGCTGGCTTTTTTTTTTCTCCATCAAAAGTGATAGAGGCAATCTGCATTAAAGTTAATTCCACCAGCAATCGCTGATTTTTACTAGTTCTGTAATTTAAATCACAATCATTGGCTTTGTTAATGGCTTGCATTAAAAAAGGAATACTTGCTTTGGTAGATTGCTCTAAATATTTCTTTTTGGCAGCATCACCAACTTCTAATAAATCTAAAGTTATTTTGTCTTTAGCTACTAATAAATCTCTAAAATGACTCGCCAAACCATTTATAAAATGATGCCCTTCAAAACCTTTTCCTAATATAGAATTAAATGCATTTAATACATCAGGTATTTTGTTGTTTAACAACAAATCTGTCATATTAAAATAGGTATCGTAATCTAAAACATTTAAATTTTCGGTTACAGCTTCACGAGTTAATTCTTTACCAGAAAAACTAACAACTCTATCAAAAATAGACAAAGCATCACGCATTGCACCATCAGCTTTTTGAGCAATAATATGCAAAGCATCATCTTCTGCTGTTATATTTTCTTTTTCGCAAATGGTTTTTAGATAATTTTTAGCATCTAAAACACCAATTCTTTTAAAATCGAATATTTGACAACGAGATAAAATAGTCGGAATTATTTTGTGTTTTTCTGTAGTAGCTAAAATAAAAATAGCATGTGCAGGTGGTTCTTCTAAAGTCTTTAAAAAAGCATTAAATGCAGCTTGAGATAACATGTGTACCTCATCAATAATATAAACTTTGTATTTACCAGTTTGTGGTGGTATACGAACCTGGTCTGTTAAGTTTCTAATATCATCAACAGAATTGTTAGAAGCAGCATCTAACTCAAAAATATTAAAAGCAAAATCTTCATCATCAGAAACTTCTACATCTTGCTGATTTATTTTCTTAGCCAAAATACGAGCACAAGAAGTTTTACCAACACCTCTTGGCCCAGTAAATAACAAAGCTTGTGCTAAATGGTTGTTTTTTATAGCATTCTCTAGCGTGTTTGTTATGGCTTGTTGCCCAACAACATCCTCAAAATTTTGTGGTCTGTATTTACGTGCAGAAACTATAAAGTGCTCCATTAAAACTTTTAATTTATCGCACAAAAATAGGGATAACAACTATTTTTAGCAACTGGGTTTCTTAACAAAATGCTAAAGTTGTAAACAAATTGTACGAAGTTTAATTAAAGTACGACATATAAAGTAATTCGAATTTTTTTATCGGATTAAAAGTTCAGAAATTTGTACCAAGAATTATTTATGTTCTTGGTGCAAATTTTAATTGTAATATTTTGATTGTTATAAATAATCTTAACCAATTTCACTTTACATTAAAAAATAAAAAAAAATATTTATGAAGTTATTAAAGTCAGTATCTATAATTACATTTTCATTATTATTAATATCATGTTTTAGTTTTACTAAAAAAGAGGAAGCTGAATTGTCATCAAAAACTTACATACCAAATGAAAATACAAAAATAGCTTATTTCGCAAGCGGATGTTTTTGGTGTGTAGAAGCTATTTTTGAAAGCGTAAAAGGAGTAGAAGAAGCTGTTTCTGGTTATGCAGGAGGAAATACTAAAAACCCTACATATCGATCAATAGGTACAGGTAGAACAGGTCATGCAGAAACTGTTGCTGTATATTATAATCCTAAAAAAGTAAGTTTTGAAACTTTAGTAACTGTTTTTTTTGGCTCTCATAATCCTACTACTAAAAATGGTCAGCATCCAGATTATGGAAGTCAATATAGATCTATTGCATTTTATCAAACAGAAAAAGAGAAAAAGATTATAGAAAATAAAATTGCTGAATTAAATATAGAAGTTTATGATGGTAATATAGTTACAGAAGTTACCAAGCATACTAAGTTTTACAAAGCAGAAGATTATCACCAAGATTTTGAAAAACGAAACCCTAATCAAAGTTATGTAAAAGCGGTTTCAATTCCAAGGCTTAACAAATTCAAGAATAAGTTTCCTGAATTACTTAAAGTAGTAAAACATTAATCATTGTAAATTATTTTTATTTATTCTTAATAAAGTTTGATGAAATTAACTTTGGATAGTATATTTGCACGCAATTAATATACTATTTTAAGTTAATCTAAATAAAAATGAAAAAAGTAATTTTATCACTCGCTTTAGTTTCAACACTATTATTTTCTTGTAATAACAATGAAAATGAAACAACAATGACAGAGGCACCAGCAACTTATACATTCGAAAGAAATGGAGAGTCTACAGTAGATTTTAATGGGCAAACTACTAGAATTCAGATGGGTAATGAGTTTGTTTCAGCATTGACAGTAACAACAGAAACATCAGCTTCTTTAAATGCTAAATTTGCTCATGCAGAAGGAGATAATGACTTTTCTGATGCAGATTTAAATGCATCTTCTAAAAACTTAAGAAGTAAAACAGCTGCTTCTACAGATTTTTATGCTGCAAATACAACAGATGCTACAGCTATTAAAACTCAATTTGATTCTTGGATTTCAGCTCAGGTAAATGATGTTTTTCCTAATTGGAGTGTAAATGCAAGTACAGGTGTAGCTGGTAAAATTCAAGAAGCAGGTGGTGGTTCTGAAAGATTTGTAACTGCACAAGGTTTAGAGTTAAACCAAATGATAAATAAAAGTTTAATTGGTGGTTTAATGGTAGATCAAATTTTAAATAATTATTTGAGTACTGCAGTTTTAGATGAAGGTACAAATAGAGCAGATAATGATAATGATGTAGTTGCTACTGATAAAGTATATACAAACATGGAGCATAAATGGGATGAAGCTTTTGGTTATTTATATGGTAATGAGGTAGATGTAACTGCGCCAGTTTTAAATATAGATTCTTTTTTAAATAAGTATTTAAGTAGAGTAGAAGGAGATGATGATTTTGCAGGTATTGCTTCTGATATTTATGACGCTTTTAAATTAGGTAGAGCTGCAATTGTAGCTAAAGATTATACAACTAGAGATGCACAAGCAGAAATTTTAAAAGAAAAAATCTCTGAAATTGTTGGTATTAGAGCAGTATATTATTTACAACAAGCTAAAGCTACTTTAGGTACAGATAATGCATCTGCATTTCACGATTTATCAGAAGGTTTAGGTTTTGTTTACAGTTTACAATTTACAAGACAACCAAATTCTGATTTACCTTATTTTACTAAAACAGAAGTAGATGCTTTTGTTGCTACTTTATTAGAAGGTAATGGTTTTTGGGATCTTACAGATGCTACTTTAGATGATATTTCTACAACTATTTCAGCTAAATTTAATTTTACATTAGAACAAGCAGCTAATTAATAATATTAAAATTAAAAGTGGTAAAAGGTAAAAGTTTTTTTACATTTTACTACTTTTGTTTCTTTATTTAGAATAAATAGAAATAAAATGTTCAAAAAAATAACAATTCTTGCCTTTTTAATTACAGTCATTTACGCTTGTAGTTCATCAACAGAAAATGAACCAGAGGTAACAGATAATTTTGATAGAGGTGTAATGTTAACACATATTGCTGATAATATTATTATCCCTTCTTTACAAGATTTTGATACTGAAATGAGTAGTTTAAAAGCTGCTGGAAATGTTTTTGTAACAACTCCTAATCAAACAAATTTAGAAGCTTTAAGAACTTCTTGGTTTACTGCTTATAAAGAATACCAAAATATAGAAATGTATAATATTGGTAAAGCAGAAGAGTTGCAATATAAATTTTACATGAACATTTATCCGCTTACTGTTGCAGATGTAGAGACCAATATTGTGAACGGAAGTTACGATTTAGACAATGTTAACTATCAAGATGCACAAGGTTTCCCTGCTTTAGATTATTTGCTATATGGTATTGCAGATACTGATGCAAATATATTAGCTAAATTTACAACAGATGCAAATGCAGAAGGTTATAAGGATTATGTTACCAATGTTTTAAATCAAATGAGTAGTTTAACAACTCAGGTTTTAAATGATTGGACAACCTCTTATAGAGATGAGTTTGTTGCAAGTACAGGAAACACAGCAACAAGTGCGCTAAATAAATTTTTGAATGATTATATTGAGTTCTATGAAAAAAATATAAGAGCTAATAAATTCGGAATTCCTGCAGGTGTTTTCTCATCAACAACTTTACCAGAAAAAGTAGAAGCTTTTTATAGAAAAGATATTTCTAAAGAATTAGCTTTACAAGCTTTAGACGGGTTTCAAAATTTATTTGTTGGTAATTTTAAAGGAACTTCTATTTCTGGTAAATCTAGTTTTCAACAGTATTTACAAGCTTTAGATAGGCAAGATTTAGTAACTAGTATTACAAATCAATTAAGTACTGCAGAAACACAAATACAAAGTTTAAATGCTAATTTCTTTGAGCAAGTAAATACAGATAATACACAAATGACATTGGCTTACGACGAATTACAAAAACTAGTAGTTTTTCTAAAAGTAGACATGGCTTCTGCATTAAATATTAGCATTATTTTTGTTGATAGTGATGGAGATTAACAACAGAATTTAAATATAAAATTTAACTAAAAGTTATTCTTAATTATAAGAATAACTTTTAGTTTTTTTAGAATGATAAAAAAATTTGAACATTACTTACAAAAGCAAACAAATGCAGCTCCTTTAGCTGTTTTTCGTTTGTTTTTTGGTTTAATGATGTTGGCAAGTATCATAAGGTTTTGGGCAAATGGTTGGATAGAAACCCTCTATTTAGAACCAAAATTTCATTTTTCTTATTATGGTTTTAGTTGGATAAAACCTTTAGGAATTTATACTTATTTAGTATTTGTAATTTGTGGCTTATCAGCAATATTTGTAGCAATTGGTTATAAATATAGAATTGCAATTATTACATTTTTTCTGTCTTTTACATACATTGAATTGATGGACAAAACTACCTATTTAAACCACTATTATTTTATAAGTGTTTTAAGTTTCTTAATGATTTTTTTACCAGCAAACGCATATTTTTCTTTAGATTCCTTAAAAAAGAAAGTAATATATAAGAACATTCCAAAATGGACAATAGATAGCATAAAACTAGTTTTAGGTATTGTCTATTTTTATGCTGGTTTAGCCAAATTAAATTCAGATTGGTTGTTTAGGGCAATGCCTTTAAAAATCTGGTTACCTTCTAAATACGATTTACCTTTAATTGGCAATAGTTTTATGCAACAAGAATGGTTTCATTACACAATGAGTTATGGAGGTTTGTTGTATGATTTATTCATTCCATTTTTATTATTATACAAAAGAACAAGAATGTTAGCCTTTGTTTTGGTGGTGTTTTTTCATGTTTTTACAAGAGTTTTATTCCCAATTGGTATGTTTCCGTTTATAATGATAGTTTCTACCTTGATATTTTTTGATGCTAATTTTCATCAAAAGATAATTGATAAAATAAAATATTTTTTGTCAAAACCGTCATTTAAAGCGAAGTCGAAAACCTCTTTAACCATCAAAAAGAACTATACTTTTTCAAAAACTAAAAAACAATTCATTTATCCTATTTTAGGCTTGTTTTTATTGATTCAAATTACATTTCCTTTTCGAAATATTCTATATCCTGGAGAATTATTTTGGACAGAAGAAGGCTATCGTTTTTCTTGGAGAGTTATGTTAATGGAAAAAGCAGGTTATGCCAATTTTAAAATTGTAGATGCTAAAACAAAAGCTTTCTTTTATATTGATAATTCTGATTTTTTATCACTTTACCAAGAAAAACAAATGAGTTTTCAGCCCGATTTTATTTTGGAGTATGCACACTATTTAGGAGATCATTTTACAAGTCAAGGACATAAAAACGTACAAGTTTTTGTAAATAGTTATGTGGCTTTGAATGGTAGAATGAGTACTGTTTTTATCAATCCAAAAGTAGATTTATATCAGCAAAAAGAAAGTTTTAAACATAAAGATTGGATTGTTCCATTTTCATCAAAAGTAAAAATTAAAGGTATTTAATATGATATTTAAAAACTTAATTACAGCACTAATTTTCTTAACTAGTTTTGTTGCTTTTAGTCAGTTTAAAGTTACAGGTACAGTTGTTAATCAAGATAAAGAAATACTGAATGAAGTACAGGTTTATAATGAAAATGGTGGTTTATTAGCGCAAACAAATACCAATGGTAACTTTAGTTTTTCAACAGAAAAAGAAAGTTTGTCATTACTTTTTTATCTTGATAATTATAGTGTGAAAAACGTAACAATAACTTCTAATCAGTATAAAGATTTAGCTGTTGTTTTAGAAGTTTTATCCCAAGAATTATCAGAAATTCAAATTCAAGCCAACAAAAAGAAAGTGTTTGAATTAAAGCGCTTAAAAGATGTTGTTGGTACTTCTATTTATGCAGGTAAAAAAACTGAGGTTATTTTGGTAAATCAATCTACAGCAAACTTGGCAAGTAACAATGCAAGACAAATTTACAATCAAATTGCTGGGTTAAATATTTTTGAAAATGATGATGCAGGTTTACAGTTAAATATTGGTGGTAGAGGTTTAGACCCCAATAGAACAGCGAATTTTAACACACGTCAAAATGGTTATGATATTAGTGCAGATGTTTTGGGGTATCCAGAAAGTTATTACACACCAGCTTCTGAAGGTTTGCAAGAAATTCAAGTAATTAGAGGTGCAGCTTCTTTGCAGTATGGAACACAATTTGGAGGTTTAATTAATTTTGTAATGAAAAAACCAAATCCAAATAAAGAATTAGAAATTATTACCAGAAATACTGTGGGTAGTTTTGGTTTGTACACCAATTTTACGAGTGTAAGTGGTACTAAAAATAAGTTAAGTTACTATGCGTATTTTAATTATAAGAAGGGAGATGGTTTTAGACCAAATTCTAACTTCGATTCTAAAAATGCATTTTTACACTTAGGGTATAAAATAAATACAAAAAGTAATGTTGCTTTAGAAATTTCTTACTTAGATTATTTAGCACAGCAAGCAGGAGGTTTAACAGATAATATGTTTGCAGAAGATCCTTTTCAGAGCAATAGAACACGTAACTTTTTTAAAGTAGATTGGTTATTATATAATTTAAAATATAATTATGATTTTACTGAAAACACTAAATTTAGTTTTAATTTCTTCGGATTAAATGCGTCTAGAAAAGCGGTTGGTTATAGAATTGCAAGAGTTGCAAACCCAGACGATTTTGGTGCAAGAGAATTAATTATTGGTGATTTTAATAACTTCGGATTTGAAACTCGTTTTGTAAATAATTATACCATTTTTAATAAAAAGGCAACATATTTAATAGGAGCCAAGTATTATAAAGCAGACAATAGTTCTTTTCAAGGACCAGGAACAGATGGTAGTGATGCTAATTTTACATCAGCAATAGATCAATTTCCTAATTATCAATATCAATCAGATTTTGAAAACCCTAATGAAAATGTTGCCATTTTTGGTGAAAATATTTTTTATGTAAACGATAAATTTTCGGTAACTCCAGGTTTTCGTTTCGAGTATATAAACACAGGTAGTAATGGAACAAAAAAGCGAACTAATTTTGATGGTGCAGGAAATCCTATTGGTGCCATAGAAGAATCAGATAATATAACAAAAGAGCGTTCTTTTGGTTTATTTGGTATTGGTTTTAGCTATAAAAAAGCAAAATCTTTAGAGTTTTATGCCAATGTTTCTCAGAATTATAGATCTATCACTTTTTCTGATGTAAATATTGTAAACCCTGCAAATGCAGTAGATGCTGATTTAGAAGATGAAAAAGGTTTTACTTCGGATGTTGGTTTTAGAGGCAATTATAAAAACTTAATTTCTTTTGATGCTAATGTGTTTTCATTATTCTATAATAACAGAATTGGTGATGTTTTTACAACAATACCTCCTGTTAATAATGTTGGTTTGTTAAGAACCAATGTTGGTAAAGCTAGAATTTTAGGTATAGAATCTTTAATTGATTTTAACCTGAAAAAAATATTAAAGATGAATAATAATTATAGTTTTAATGTGTTTTTAAATTCGTCTTTTATTAACTCAAAATACACAGAAGCCAAAGAAAACGGAATTGAAGGTAATAAAGTAGAGTTTGTACCAGATGTTAATATTAAAACAGGTATACGTTTTGGTATTGATAATTTCTTAACAAGCTTGCAATACAGTTATTTATCAGAACAATTTAATGATGCCAATAATACTATAATTTCTGATGAAGCTAATGCAGTTAGAGGTTTAATACCTGCATATAGCATTTTAGATTTTTCTGCATCTTATACCTATAAATTCATGAAAATAGAAACAGGTGTAAATAATCTATTAGATAAAACTTATTTTACAAGAAGAGCAACAGGTTATCCTGGTCCAGGTATAATACCTTCATCACCAAGAAATTATTATGTTACTTTAGAGTTTAAATTTTAATCACCATCATTATCTGTGGGTAATACATTAACAGATAATGTACTAGCTGCATCAACAGAAAAATATTTTACCAAATCAAATAAAGAAGTATACAGAGCATCTACATTAGAATTGTCGTTTATTATAGCAGTATATAAGCTAGTGTTAATAGCATTTATATGTGTATAAACATCGTTAAAACTAGCATCAATTGCAGTAGATATTTCTGATGAATCAGCTATTTCATCAACTAAATCAGCAAAATTAACGCTACTATTAGAGTAGGCATTTTCTACTTCTTCAATAGCACTTTTTATCAATTCTAAAGAACTTTCGCTTCTAAATGCTTCTAAAGATTCTACAGATGAATTGGATGAGTTTTCTAGACCTGCAGGTTTACCAACTTTAGTAACTCTAATTACATCTAAAACATTAATTAATTGATTAAATGCTAAACAACGTGCGTTTTGGGTACAAGAAATACTTGTAGAATTTATAAAATCTTCTTTATACTCGGTTTCCCAAAATTCGATTAATAAATTACTTTGCACTAAAACTTCATTAGAAACACCTTCTAAATAATTTATTCTATTAGGGTTTTCTTGCAATAATTTAAATGCTTCATCACTATCTTGATTGTTGTATAAGAGATATTCTAAGGTTCCTAAACCTTTAGAAGCTGTACTTTTTGTATTAAAATAATCAGAATTAAAAGTAACGTTTTCTAAAATGTTATTTTCTATGGTAGTTGTATTTATAGAAAAATTATAAATGAGAATATCGTAAAAAAGTGTTTTTACAGCAACCAGATTATATGCACTTATTTTAGCATAAGATTTTGCAGTAACTAACCATTGCTCTTTTAAATTATTAAAGTTTTCTTCTGTTTTAGAAGATTTAAATTGTGCTGTTAAATTAACTTGTTCTTCTATTTCTGTTTTAAAATTAATTAAAGCTGGATAGATATTAACATTGTAATATTCTTGATGAAAAGTGTCTATTGTAGATGTGTTTTCATCACTTTTATTACAAGCCAAAACAATTATTGTTGTAATTATTAAAAATATAAAATACTTTTTCATTTATAAAGAATTTAAAAAACTAAGTACTTGTTCGCGTTCTTCTGTACTTAAGTTCATATAATTATTTTTTGAAGTTTCTGCTTCACCTCCATGCCACAAAATAGCTTCTTCTACGTTTCTAGCTCTACCATCATGTAAAAGAAATGTATGATCATTCACAAATTCTATCATACCTAAACCCCAAAGAGGTTGGGTTCTCCATTCATTACCAGATGCTAAAAAATCTGCACTATTATCAGAAAGAGCATCACCCATATCATGTAATAAAAAATCAGAATAAGGACGAATTGTTATATTACTCATTTGTGGTAATAAGTCAAAATTACTTGTTGTAAAATTGTTTATATGGCATTTTACACAAGCTAGTTCGTTAAATAATTCTTTACCTTTTTGCACATTATATGTTTTGAAATCTCTTCTAATAGGAACAGATATACTACTCATATAAACCATCATTCTACTCATTTGAGTATCTGTAACTTCTACAATTTCTCCTGGATTTATACCATTTGTTATAGAGGAACAATCTACACCTTTAGGGCAATTTTCTTCAGGGAAAAGTGTAGTTGTTAAACCCATATCACCATTAAAAGCAGCAGATATTTGTTGTTCTAAAGTAGGTTGATTGGCTTTCCAACCAAATTTACCAATTGTGCTTTTGTTTTCTTTTATATTCCAAACATAGTTTGCTTTACCAGAAATTCCATCACCATTAATGTCATTTATATCTTCATTTTCTATAATACTTTGTTCACTTAAAGCATCAATAAAACCTAAACCTATAACTTGCTGACCAATTCTAGGAGATTGATGTGCACCAGCTAAATTTCCATAATTACCATTTACTAAACTGTAAATAGGTTTTCTTAATTCATAAGATGTTCCATCAGGATAATTACCAGTTATAATTTCGTAACTTACATTGATGTCTGCTTCTTTTAATATTCCATTATTAGAATCATTTTGTAATTGATTACCATAATTTGGAAATGCAATAGGTCCTGTTATTGGATTATTGCCAGAACTTAAACGAATTAAAAAGCCTTCAGAACCATCTCCACTTTCTAAAAGAGGTATTCCTCTACCATCTCTTAAATGACATGCACTACAAGCTCTTGCATTAAATATAGGTCCTAAACCGTCTCTAGATGTTGTTGAAGCAGGAGCAGAAACCCAACTTTGATCGAACATAGCATTACCAACTCCAAAAAAAGAAAGTTCTAAGTCAGACAATTCAGGTATCCCTCTACCAAATGCTTTGTCTGCAGTAAAAGCTTCAATAGATAGATGAGAAACCAAGTTTTCTTCATCTAATTCATAATTAATTTCTATATAATCATCTTCAGTAAACTCATTAGTATTACATGAGATCAAAAGAAAAAGCAATAGATAAAAAAGATTTTTATTCATTATATTTTTTTACATAATTAAACTAAAAAACTGAAGTCTCATTATTGAGACTTCAGTAAAAAAGTATTTTAATTAACTTGGTTATTAGTTAATTGTAATATTTACTCCTAAAGCATTTGCTGCATCAGATATTGCTATACCTTGTGCTTTTAAAGCAGAAGATAATTGACCTGCAGGTCCATTAGAACCTAAAGTTTCTTCGCTAATAATTTCATCAAAATTTTTACCTAAACTTAATAAAGTAGCAAGTTTAGTAAGTGTATCTGTGGCTTTTGTTTCTAAATCACTAGAAATTTCTGTGTTTTCTACTTTTACAATATCAATTAAAGAAGTTCCTGAAATTGTAGTACCACTTTCTGAAGTATAGCTACCAACTATAATATTATTTATTCCATTTACATTTGCCCACATGTCTTGATTTGTGTTATCAGAAAAACAAGAATGCTCATTTTCTTGACCTTCATCAATTGCAGGATCAATTCTCTCTAAAGCTACTTCACCATTAGAAATAAAACCAATACCATTTAAAATGTTTACTAATGCTTCATTTTCATCTAAAGCTTCAAAAGTAGTTCTGTAAGACCCACCAACAGCCCAAGTAGTTTTTAAATCATTTAAATCATTAACTAATAAATCTGTAACAATTTTTAAGTATGTTGCTCTTCTATCTGCAAAATCTGCTGTTGAATAATCAGTATATGATCTATCTCCAGAAACAGAATAATTATCTGTTGTGTGGTTAATAGGATCGTAGTTTAAATCTTGTCCCCAAAGTAAAAATTCAATTGCATGCCATCCAGTAGAAATATTGTCATCTTTTCCTTCTTCATTTTTTGAGATAATATTTGCTTCAGTTAGTTCAAACGAAGTATCACCAATTAAACCATTTTGCTCTACACCTCCTGTAGTATTAAATACATAGTCGATATAAGATTCATCTAATGGCCAAGCATTAATTTGTCCTTCTGTACCTAACAAATCTTCATTGTCAATTGGTCCATTTGCTTCTCTATAAGCTTCAGTTTGTCCATAGAAATCTCTAGCATATAACCATGCATCTTGTGCTTCTTCTAAAGTAGTTTCACTAGGATCAGCAATAAAAGCATCTATTTTTGTTTGCATAGAAACAGCAGTATTATAAGTGTCTGCATAGTTTTGAGATACTATATCTGCATAAGTTTCTAAAAATTCTGATACTTCTGCTGTATCTGTATCTTCCACATCATTATTATCATTAGAACAGGATATAAATGATAGAGTTAAGATTGATAAAAAAAGTAAACTTGTAATTTTAAATTTCATATTGTTTTTATTTAGACTTATTTTAAATTATGTGCAAATAAAATAATTTTTTACCAACAAAACAATCTTTATTAAGATTAATTATAAATAAAAATTTATTAAATTTTCAAAATGAATTTAAATTGTTAGTATTCAATTATTAGTTGTAAATTTGTACGCAATTATATCTTAATTGCAAAATGATAGCACACGAAAACAAAATTTTAGGAGAAGGTCTTACTTATGATGACGTTCTTTTAGTTCCAGCTTTTTCTCAAGTTCTTCCAAGAGAAGTTAGTATACAAACAAAATTTACTAGAAACATAACTATTAATGTACCAATAGTTTCTGCAGCTATGGATACTGTTACAGAATCTTCATTAGCTATTGCTATGGCTAGAGAAGGTGGTATAGGTGTTTTACATAAAAATATGACGATTGAGCAGCAAGCTCAAGAAGTTAGAAAAGTAAAAAGAGCAGAAAGTGGTATGATTTTAGATCCTGTTACTTTGCCTTTAACAGCTGTTGTTGCAGATGCAAAAAATAATATGCGAGAGCATAGTATTGGTGGTATACCTGTTGTTGATAAAGATGGAAAATTAGAAGGTATTGTAACCAACAGAGATTTACGTTTTGAGCATAATAATAGTAGACCTATTGTAGAGGTTATGACAAGCGAAAATCTAATAACTGCTGCAGTTGGTACTTCTTTAAAAGATGCAGAAAAAATTCTTCAGAATTATAAAATTGAAAAACTTTTAATTGTTGATGAAGATTATATTTTAAAAGGATTAATTACATTTAGAGATATTACTAAAGTTACTCAAAAACCAATTGCAAACAAAGATACTTATGGTAGATTAAGAGTTGCAGCAGCATTAGGTGTAACACAAGACGCTGTAGATAGAGCAGCAGCTTTGGTAAATGCTGGTGTAGATGCTGTAATTATAGATACTGCTCATGGTCATACAGAAGGAGTTGTAAAAGTATTGAGAAGTTTAAAAGAAAAATTTCCAGAATTAGATGTTGTTGTTGGTAATATTGCTACTCCAGAAGCAGCACAATATTTAGTTGCAGCTGGTGCAGATGCTGTAAAAGTAGGTATTGGACCTGGTTCTATTTGTACAACAAGAGTTGTTGCAGGTGTAGGTTTTCCTCAATTTTCTGCAGTATTAGAAGTTGCAAATGCTATAAAAGGTAGTGGTGTTCCTGTAATTGCTGATGGTGGAATTCGTTATACAGGAGATATACCTAAAGCAATTGCTGCTGGTGCAGATACTGTTATGTTAGGTTCTTTATTGGCGGGTACAAAAGAATCTCCAGGAGAAACAATTATTTACGAAGGTAGAAAGTTTAAATCTTATAGAGGTATGGGGTCTGTAGAAGCTATGAAACAAGGTTCTAAAGACAGATACTTTCAAGATGTAGAAGATGATATTAAAAAATTAGTTCCAGAAGGTATTGTAGGTCGTGTGCCATATAAAGGAGAATTGTTTGAAAGTATTCATCAATTTGTTGGTGGTTTACGTGCAGGTATGGGATATTGTGGAGCAAAAGACGTTGAAACTTTAAAAGAAACTGGTCAGTTTATAAGAATTACAGCAAGTGGAATTAATGAAAGTCATCCTCATGATGTAGCTATTACAAAAGAATCGCCAAATTACAGTAGAAGATAAAATTGTTTTAAAAATTGCTTTGAAAACAGAAATTATGGAAGAACAGAATTTTGTAAATTTTAAAAAAGTTAGAGGTTTAGGTGATATGCTTTCTGATACTTTTAAGTTTTTAAGTGTAGAATGGAAACCTTTTTTTGGTACAATAATTAAAATTTCTATAATTCCTGTTTTAATAGCTATTGGTTTTGCCTTATATTTTGTAATGAGTTTTATGCCATTATATGCAGATTTGTTGCAATTTAATCAATATGAAAACGACATTAATTTGAATTTTTCACAATTATTAGTACCTTTTATAGGTTTTATTTTTGCTTATTTAGTGGCTTATGCATTAGTAACAGTAGCTTCTTTATCTTACATAAAATCTTACGTAGAAAATAAAGGGGTTGTTAATTATAAAGAAATACAAAATCTATCTAAAGAAAATTTTTGGTCTTATGTTGGTTTGTTTTTTCTAGTTGGTATAATAGTTGGTTTTGGGTTATTATTTTGTTTTGTACCTGGTATTTATTTAGGTGTTGTTTTATCCTTATCTATATGTTTACTTATTTTTCAAAACAAAGGTGTTTTCGATGCAATTAATGATTCATTTGGTTTTATTAAAGAACACTGGTGGGAAACTTTTGGAATTTTAATTGTTGTACAAATATTAATTGGTGTTGCAGGTTATATTATTAATCTACCAGCTACTTTGTATATGGGAACAGATATGGCAGCTATGATACAAAATCAAGAAGCTACTGAATTGATTAGTATATTTTCAGATCCAGTATATTTAGGTTTTCTTGGCTTTGCATATTTAGCTAAATTTATACTTTATATATTTTCAGTAGTGGTTACCGTTTTTATTTATTTTGATATTAAAGAACAGAAAAATCCATCTTCTGATATGATTAATGAGATTGGGGTTTTGTAGTTCAGCCTAAATTTTTTCTAATATTTTATTTAAATTAAAATTATAGCCTTCTCTTTCAAGGTAATAATTTCCATTTGGTTTTATAATTACAAATCCATTTGAACGAATTTTTTTAAACAAAGTTTTAGTTAAATAAGAATCATTATCATTAAAGTAATCTAAACCAATGTTAATTTCACTTGGATTAACAGCTATAAAAAGTTGTTGAATATTATCTTTTTTATCGACCTTTTTTAAATACTTCTTGTACCTTTTCTTAAAGTAAATTGAATGTTCATTATTAGGACAATCACAACTTAAATTAATAAAATTTAGTATTATAGTTTTGTCTTCATCAATAGATTTTTTAGTAATATTTTCAATATTATTTTTTATTTTATCAAATTCATTTATACTAAACCTACTAGTTTTAATTTTCTTTAAAGCCATTTTAAAAATGACGCTATCATTAGTTTCATCAAATAAAATATTTGAATCATCTTCTGCTAATTTTTTATAATCTTCAAAGCTAATTTCTTTTAAATCATCATTAAAAAATTTTTCTTTCTTAATTACGAAAGGTTTAAAGGTATAAGTTTTATTTATTTTATAACTTTTAATGATTTCATTTTTATGATTGTAGGTGTTTTTTTCTGTTAAAGTAAAACTATTTTCATCATTAAAAACTCCTTTATAACGAATTGACTTTATGTTATTTTTTTTGATAGGTTCATTTATATATGGAACTATTTTAAATGTAAACACACTATCTTTTATGGTATAAATAGAGTTGGATTTAAATTTGGAATAATAGTTTAAATACGTTTCTAAATAATCGATAGAAGCTTCGTAATTATTTTTATTGGATTCAAATAATCCGTAAAAATCATCACTAACACTTATTTTATTTTGTTCCTTAAAAAGTATAGCTTTAACGCTAAAAATATATCCTTTGCTATCTAAATTTTTATGATAATTAGTATTTATAAAATCTTTTGTAGCTGTTTTGTTTTTAGTAAAATAATAGCCATTCTTTTTAAATGAATATTCTTGTGAAAATAGACTAAATGGGAGTAATAGAAATAGGTTTAAGGTCAATAAAAGTTTCATAGCAGTTTTTATAAATTTAATTTTCACATATAAATATAAAAATTAAAAATTACTTTCTTCAGCCATTTTAACTACACCAACAGTCAATATTAAGTTAGCGAATCTTCTTTGTTCTCCTGTTTGAATAATTAAGGTAGTTAAAGGGTCTCTAATTTTATCATAAAAAGCCCAACGTTCCATTTCATCCCAAGAAACATCACCTAAAAGTTTTTTATAAGAATCGTGTATTTCTGCGTTTGCTTCTGCTGGTTTTTGCATAACAATTGCACCTTGTATTGGACAAACCTCTAAAATGCCTTCTAAAACTGTTATCGCATCTAATAAACCAGGTTTAAAGTTAAGATGAACAGTTGTAGAATTTGGTCCATTCATAGCACCTACAGGCAAATTACCATCTGCAATTACTACTTGAGCAAAGTGTCCTGAACGTGCAAGAACTTCCATTATTGTTGGGTGTATTACTGATGTTTTAAGCATAATTTTTTATTAATTTTTATTTTATTATAGTGTTAATTCTTCTAAATCTTCTCTTTTAAAACAGCAATTTCATCACGTAATTTTGCGGCTACAATAAAGTCTAAATTTTTAGCTGCAGCTTCCATTGCCTTGCGTTTCTCTCTTATGCGTTTTTCTATTTCTTCTTTTGGTAAATATTGTAAATCTTGTTCTGCTGCAACCTGTTTGGCATTGTCATAATGATAACTAGAAATAGCAGATTTAGATAAAGTATTATCAATCTTTTTATTAATTTGAGTAGGGGTTATGTTATTTGCAGTATTGTAAGCAATCTGTTTTTCACGTCTACGTTCAGTTTCATCAATGGTTTTTTGCATACTGTTTGTCATTTTATCTGCATATAGAATAGCTAAACCATTTACGTTTCTTGCAGCTCTACCTACAGTTTGAGTTATAGATCTGTGACTTCTTAAAAAACCTTCTTTATCTGCATCTAAAATGGCAACTAAAGAAACTTCTGGTAAATCTAAACCTTCTCTTAATAGGTTTACACCAATTAAAACATCAAACAAACCTTTACGCAAATCTTGCATAATTTCTACACGTTCTAAGGTATCTACATCAGAATGTATGTATCTACAACGTATATCAACTCTTGTTAAATATTTGGTCAATTCCTCAGCCATTCTTTTGGTTAAAGTAGTTACTAATGTACGTTCATCTTTTTCTACTCTTACCTGAATTTCTTCAATCAAATCATCAATTTGATTAATACTTGGTCTTATTTCAATTATAGGATCTAATAAACCAGTTGGTCTAATTACTTGCTCTACAAAAACTCCTTCTGTTTTTTCTAATTCGTAATCTGCAGGAGTTGCTGAAACAAAAATTGTTTGATTTTGTAAAATCTCGAATTCGTCAAATTTTAAAGGACGATTATCCATTGCAGCTGGCAATCGAAAACCATATTCAACTAAGTTCTCTTTTCTACTTCTATCACCTCCATACATTGCATGAGTTTGTGGCACAGTTACATGGCTTTCATCAATCACCATTAAATAATCATCAGGGAAATAATCTAACAAACAGAAAGGTCTTGTTCCTGGTTCTCTACCATCTAAATATCTTGAATAGTTCTCAATACCAGAACAATAACCTAGCTCACGAATCATTTCTAAATCGAATTCGGTTCTTTCTTTTAAACGTTTGGCTTCTAAATGTTTCCCTATTTCTTTAAAATAATCTACCTGTTTCATCATATCATCTTGAATTTGATGAATGGCATTTTGTAAAACATCTGGAGAGGTTACAAACAAGTTTGCAGGATAAATATTCAGCTCATCAAAGTTTTCTAAAATTGTCTGACTCTCTAAATCAAAAGATTCGATTTCTTCAATTTCATCACCAAAAAAATGAACTCTATACCCATTATCACCATAAGAAGGATAAATAGTTACAACATCACCCTTAACTTTAAATGTTCCGCTTTTTATTTCTATTTCTGTTCTCGAGTATAAACTTTGTACTAATTGATGTAAAAATTTAGTTCTAGAAATTTGCTGATCTCTATGAATTGGAATTACGTTTTTCTTGAATTCTACAGGATTTCCAATACCATATAAACAAGAAACTGAAGCCACAACCAAAACATCTCTTCTACCAGAAAGTAGGGAAGAGGTTGTGCTTAAACGCAATCTTTCTATATCATCATTTATAGATAAATCTTTTTCTATATAAGTTCCAGTAACAGGAATGTATGCTTCTGGTTGATAATAATCGTAATATGAAACAAAATATTCTACAGCATTTTCTGGAAAAAACTGTTTGAACTCTGAGTATAATTGAGCTGCTAAAGTTTTATTATGTGCCAAAACCAATGTTGGTTTTTTCACTTCCTTTACAACATTTGCAACAGAAAAAGTTTTACCTGAGCCAGTTACACCTAATAAAGTTTGATATTTTTCTCCTGCTAAAATACCTGCAGAAAGTTCTTTAATAGCATTAGGCTGATCTCCTGTTGGTGAAAAATCGGATACAAGTTTAAATTCCATCTTGTAAAAATACACAACCTAATCAAAAATTCTATTAATTCGAATGAATTTTACGACTGAAAATAAGTGAAATTTGCATTAAATCTTTCGATTTTACGAAAGATAATTATTTTGGCAATTGTAAATAGTTCTCGATATTTTTTTTCTAAATCTAAATCACTAGAACTGGTATTATTTAATTTTGATTATTTTTATAGTATGGATTTATTTTCTTCGGATAAAATCACTAATATTTTGCCTTTTGATGGCGTTACAAATTATCATGGAATTGTATTAAGCAAGCAACAATCTGATTTTTACTATCAGGAGTTATTCAATAAAATAAATTGGAAAAATGATGAAGCTATAATTTTTGGTAAAAAGATAATCACTAAAAGAAAAGTGGCTTGGTATGGGGCATCAGAATATTCTTATACGTATTCTAAAGTTACAAAAACAGCAAATCTCTGGATTCCAGAATTGTTAGCACTTAAAGAAATTGTAGAGCAAGAATCTAATGAAACCTATAACTCTTGTTTGTTAAATTTATATCATTCAGGTGGTGAAGGCATGGCTTATCATTCAGATGGTGAAAAAATGATGAAAAAAAATGGCGCAATTGCCTCTTTATCTTTGGGGGCTGAACGTAAATTTTCTTTTAAACATAAAGAAAACAAACAAAGAATAGATATTGTTTTAGAAAGAGGTAGTTTGTTAGTAATGAAAGAAGGGACTCAAACCCATTGGTTACACAGATTACCACCTACTAAAAAAGTACATTCGCCCAGAATTAATTTAACGTTTAGAACTATAGAATTGTAGGTTAGTTATCAATCTTTTTAATGAAATCTTCTCTATAATTTAAACCAATTGGTATCCATTTATCATCTATAATAATTCTATTTCTTTGCACAGAATAAATGTGTTTTAAACCAACTATAAAAGATTTATGTACTCTTAAAAAATTTGTTTTCCCTAATCTTTCTTCAAAACTTTTTAGGCTACTTAAGGTTAAAATTGGTTTTTCTTTATTAGTGTAAATTTTTATATAATCTTTTAAAGATTCTATATATTTTATTTCTGATAAGTTAATTTTTATGTTCTCGTATTCTGATTTTACAAAAATAAAATCACATGCTTCTTTTTGTGCTTCTATAGGTGCAGGTTTATTTTTTGATAATAGTAAATTATTGGCTCTTGTAGCAGCTTTTAAAAATCGATGAAAAGGAATTGGCTTTACTAAATAATCAATAGCATTTAGGTTAAAACCCTCTACAGCATAATGAGAATAGGCTGTTGTAAAAATAAACATAGGTTTTGGTTCTAAAGTTTTAATAAAATCTATACCAGAAAAATCTGGCATTTCTATATCAGTAAAAATAAGATCTACTTGTTCTTTTTGTAGTGCAGACATTGCTTCTATACCACTAGAACAAGAAGCCACTAATTCTAAAAAATCGATTTTAGAGATAAAATCTTCTAATAACTCTAATGCCAAAGGCTCATCATCTATAATAATACATTTCATCTATTTTTTTAGTTTAATGGTTAAATTGACTTCAAACGTTTTTTTTTCATTATTTATCTCTAAAGTATGTTGTTTAGGATATAATAAATTTAGCCTATTTTTAATGTTTTCTAAGCCAATTCCAGAATTTTTATCACTAACTTTTGTAATATAGCAAGCATTAAAAACATAAAGGTGCAACTCATCATTTTCAACATTTATTTTAATTCTAATATTGGTATCACCTTTGTAATTTGTACCATATTTAAAAGCATTTTCTATAAATGAAATCAATAAAAGTGGCTCTATTTTGTAATTTAAATCTCCGTGAACATTAACACGAACTCCACTAGAATCTTTTAACCTTAATAGATGTAAAGAAATATAATTTTTAATGTATTCTACTTCTTTTGTTAATGAAATATATTCTTGATTAGTTTCGTAAATCATATATCTCATTAATTCTGAAAGTGTAACAATTGCAATAGTAGTGTCTTCAGATTTTTTATTTGCAAGAGAATAAATACTATTTAAAGTATTGAATAAAAAATGCGGATTTAACTGCGCCTTTAAAAAAGATAATTCAGAATTTACTTTTTGCGATGCAACTAAGGCTCTCTCTTTTTCTGCTTTATACCATTCAGAAACTAATTTTATTGATGTACTTAAACCAAAAAATAAAATAACCATAATTGGTGGTCTAAATTCAAATCTAGGACCATTTTCTTTACGATTAAGAATTCTATCTTCAAAAGTTTCATTTGGTGGTTGAAAATCTTTAGAAATTAAAATTAAAGGCTCTAAAACATACATAAAAAATAAAAAGAAAACTACAAACGTAATTAAGTACAACCCAATTTTTTTATTCAGTAATAATTTTGGTACTAAAAAAGAGTAGTTAACATAAAAAACAGTAATTAATACACCATTTAAAATGTAAAACATTTTAGGTATTGCATTAAACCTATAAAAAAATTGTATGGCAGTTATTAAGATAAAAAACAGCCATAGTAATATATGTATAATTACTGTGGTAAAGGATTTTTGTTTAATAAAGTTCAATTTAATGTGAGTTTAATTTGCAAATTTATGTAAGATTGGTCTTAAAAACTTACAAATGGTTGTTGTTTTTATCATAAAAAAGTGCAGAACAATTAATTTTTATTAATTTTTCTGCACTTTAAATTTATATAATAAGTTGTGTAAGATTAATCATCTTCATTTTCTAATTCGTAAGGTTTAAACTCCCAAACATCATCAAAATAATAACTACCACTTCTTCCCATTAATACGTATGCACTTGATCCAAAAGAAAAAGCAGAAGCATCTTGTCTTGCTGTCCCTTCAAAATCAGGAATTTCATCCCAAGTATCTGTAGAAGGATCGTAAGAATAGGTAGTAGAAGTTACTGCTCCATAAACTCCTGTACTTACATAACCTAAACCATCCAAAGAAAAAGCAACAGCAGAACTTACTAAGATTTCGTAATCATCATCATCATCATCATCGTCATCTAAATCAGTTAATCTTGTCCAGTTTGTACCATCAAACGAATAAAAATCTTCTTCGTAAGTACCATTATGAATACCTAAACCTAAATAAGCAACATCGTTTATGGTAAATACAGAAGCATTTTGGCGCTTTTCTCCACCAAAACCAACAGACTGTTCCCAAGTATCTGTATCAACATCATATTTCCAAAAATCTTTTTGCTCACTACCATCATAACCAGTACCAATGTAACCAGTATTACCAATTGCAAAACCAATAGCACCATATCTTGCTGTACCACCAAAATCTGCTTTTTGTTCCCAAGTATCTGTTGTAGAATCGTAAGCCCAAAAGTCTTTTAATTCATCATTACCATCATAACCAGTTCCTATATATCCTTTAGTACCAATAGAAAAACCTACAGCACCACTTCTTGCAGTTCCAGGAAAAGAGGCTCTTTGTATCCAATAATCTCCTTCAGAATTATACTCCCAAGTATCAGATAAGTAATCATCACCATCATAACCTGTAACTAGGTATCCTTTATCACCAATTGTAAAGCTTACTGCGTTTGCTCTAGAATCACCATCAAAAGTAGAACTTTCTACCCAGTTTCCATATTCATCATCATCCTCATCATCACTACACCCTATAAAAAGTGTAGAGGTAAGAAGAATTGCTAACATAAAAAGAAAACTTCTTTTTTGTGTAAATTTTGTTTTTTTCATTCGTTTTAGTTTATTCATTTCAGTATTTAATGGCAAAATTAGAAGCAAATATTTGTGGGTAACTATGAAATAGACAAACAAGCTTATTTTATAGATGAACATGTAAAACAAGTGTTAATTTTCTTAAAAGCTGTTAATTATAGGGTTAAGAGGTGTTTTTTAGTAGTAAATCTATAAAATAAGGTAGTTTATATATTTTATGATTTTTTGTGATAATACCTCTAATACTTTTGCTCTAAAAAGTAAAATGAGGTATTTAATTATTGGCTTTTTAAGTATTGTATATCTAACATCTTGTACAGCAGATGGTGCAACTTATGAAGTAGGGAGTGATTTTATTGAGAATGATATACAGATTAGAGTTATAGACACTTTTACTGTAAAAACAGGAACCTTTAAACTAGACTCTTTAATAACTTCTGGTACAGGAAGAATTTTATTGGGTAGTATTAAAGATGATGATTTTGGTAATACAACTGCCAAGTCTTATCTAGAGTTAGTAGCTTCTGCTTACTCTATAAGTAATGATGCTATTTACGATTCTATTGGTATGATTTTAAATTACGATACTTATTATTATGGAGATACAACTAAATTACAAACATATAATTTACATAGAATAACAGAAACCTTTGAGCCAGAAGATAGTGATGATTTTTACAATAGCTCTTTTTTAGATTACGATTCTCAATCATTAGGTGAAATTTCTTTTATACCAAAACCAAATAAAGAAACAGATTCTCTTTTTATTAAAATGGATGATGTTTTAGGTGAAGAAATTTTTGATAAAATTGTTGATAATGATATTAATAATTCTGATGATTTTTTGCAATATTTTAAAGGTTTAGCAATTGTGCCAGATGCAAGTTTAGACAGTCATATGCTTGGTTTTGGTTCTTACCCATCAACATCAACAGAAGAAAATTCTAGTATGCGTCTTTATTATACAATTAAAGATGATGATAGTGAAGATAATAACTATTACGTAGATTTTTTAATATCTAGTTCAACGCAACAATTTAATCAAATAGAAACAGATTATTCGACTTCTGTTGTTGGAGATTTTGCAGATGTAGAAGAAATTAGGTCTAGTGAAGATACCAATTATGCAACTTATATTCAATCTGGTACAGGACTATGTACAAGAATAGAAATACCATCAATAAAAAAACTTTTAGAGTTTTCTAATGAAGCTACTACTTTAAGTGCAACACTTACTTTTTCACCTTTAAATGGTAGTTATAGTAGTGAGAACCCTTTGCCAGAATCTTTATTAGTTTATGTAGTAGATCATAAAAATAGATTTGTTAAACAACTTGTAGATATAAATGAAACTTCAGTTTACGCTTATTTAAACGATAATCAAGATGAATTTAGTCAAAACGTTTCTTATTCTGTTGATTTAAGTGGTTATGTAGAAGAAATCTTATTAACCGAAAGCGATTTAAATTATGCACTAATGGTTTTGTATGAAACTTACGATCAAAATGTGAGTAATTTAATAATAGAAGATAATCCTGCAACAGACAATCAGGTAAAATTAACCGTAAAATATTTAAACTATTAAGATGCAAAAAAATATATTATTAATAGTATTTATAGTTGCTACACAATCAATTTTTGGGCAGAATAATGCAAATACACCTTATTCTTTATTTGGTTTAGGTGTAGAAAATAAAACAGCAACAGGTGGTTTAACAGGTTTAGGTAATACAGGTATAGCACAATCTACACCTTATGAAATAAATATTTTTAATCCTGCTAGTTTAGGTAATTTACTATCAAAATCATTTTTGTACGAATTTGGTTTAAATGGTACATACTCAACCTTAGAAACAGATAACATTAGTGAAACCAGCAATAATGGAAATATTTCTCACATTGCTATTGCTTTTCCTGTACGTAAAAATTTAGGATTAAGTATAGGTCTTTTACCATATACTAAAACAGGTTATAATATTGATATTGAAAGCCCAATAGAAGGGACTTTGGATACTTTTACAACAAGAATAACAGGCTCTGGAGGGTTAAATAAATTTTTTATAGCAGCTGGTTTTCAGCCTGTAAAAAATTTATCAATAGGTGTGGATTTCTCATTCTTATTTGGTTCTATAGAACAAGAAAGTCAAGTATTTACAGATTCATTTGTTTCAATTTTAGATCAAAATTATTACAATGGGGTAAAATTGAAAACAGGTTTTCAGTACAAATTACCTAATATAAAAAATATAGAAACAACGATTGGTGGTACATTTGAGTTGCCAACATCTTTATCTGGTAAACAAACAAGAACTTCTTATAAAACAACAAGTGCTGGTACAGAAATAAGTATTGAAGATGAGGTTGAAAATGATT
This sequence comes from Polaribacter sp. Asnod6-C07, assembly GCF_045063625.1. Lineage (NCBI taxonomy): Bacteria > Pseudomonadati > Bacteroidota > Flavobacteriia > Flavobacteriales > Flavobacteriaceae > Polaribacter > Polaribacter sp. Asnod6-C07. Next base: position 2,913,751 of record NZ_JBEFOF010000005.1, read on the forward strand.
TAGATAATTTTGAGTTACCAAAAAGTTTTGGTTTAGGTTTAACTTCAAAATTTAATAACACCATTACAACTAGTTTAGATTATAGAAAATTAATGTGGAATGATACAAACCAACAGTCTAATAGCGAACGTTATACAGATGAATCTATTTATGCATTTGGAGTAGAGTTTTTGCCAAATAAAAACAAATACAATTATTGGTCTAACGTAAAGTATAGATTTGGTTTAAACTACAATACTGGGTTTTTGAAAATATCGAATCAACAAATAGATAGTTATTTTATTTCTGCTGGTTTAGGTTTACCAATGAAAAAGAATAGTTTAAATAATTTTAATATTTCTTATTCTTATGGTAAAGAAGGTACTTTAAATAACGGTTTAATTCAGGAGAATTTTCATAAAATAACACTTAATTTAAACTTTGTTGGTAGTTGGTTTAGCCAAAAAAGAATAGATTAAATACACAAGAAAACAATCTTTAAAGCCATAAATTATAATCTTATATTTACTTTTGTTGAAAATATTTTTCTTTGGATAATAAAAATCAACAATCAACAAATCTTAATAAATTCATTAGTTCTACAGGGATTTGTTCACGTAGAGAAGCCGAAAAATTAATTGTAGAAGGTAGAGTAACTATTAATGGTAAACCTACACAATTAGGAAATCGTGTTTTAAAAAATGATGTAGTTAAGGTTGATGGTAGACTTTTAAAACCAAAACCAAAAACACTTTACATAGCCTTAAATAAGCCAATAGGTATTGTTTCTACAACAGATTCTAGAGAAAGAGATAATATTGTAAAACACATTAATCATCCAGAAAGATTATTTCCAATAGGACGTTTAGATAAACCTTCTGAAGGATTAATATTTTTAACCAATGATGGTGATATTGTAAATAAAATTTTAAGAGCAGGTAACAACCACGAAAAAGAATATATTGTTTCTGTTGATAAAAGGATTGACGATGATTTTATCAGAAAAATGAGCAATGGAATTCCGATTTTAGGTACAATTACTAAAAAGTGTAAAGTAGAAAAAGTATCAGAAAAGGTTTTTAAAATTATTCTTGTTCAAGGTTTAAACAGACAGATTAGAAGAATGTGCGAGTATTTAGGGTACGAAGTTACCAAACTAAAACGCACAAGAATTATGAGTGTAGAATTGGGTAATCTAAAACAAGGTGATTGGCGAGAACTTACTGAAGATGAGTTAAAAGAGATAAATAGAATGATTGCTTCATCATCTAAAACAGAAGAAGCTTCAGTAGTAAAAGAAAAACCAAAAACAGCAAAACCCAAAAGAAAATCTGCACCAGCTAAAAACGATTTTAATAAAAAAAGTGCTTCTTTTAGAAAATCATCACCTAAAAATAAAAAGAGGAATGTTGGTTCTTCATCAAAAAAGAAAAGAAGATTTTAAAATAGTAGTCAATTAAAGCAAAGACAAAAGGTTTAAGAATCTTTTAATTTTTCAATTCTTAAATAGTATTATCTTTGCGCCCAATGAAATTCGATTTAAAACTTACTGACCCCAAAAGCAAAGCTAGAGCAGGTTCAATTACAACAGATCATGGAGTTATAGAAACTCCTATTTTTATGCCTGTAGGTACTGTGGGTACTGTAAAAGGCGTACATCAAACAGAACTTAAAACAGAGGTAAATCCAGATATTATTTTGGGAAATACCTATCATTTATATTTAAGACCAGGTTTAGAGATTCTAGAAAAAGCTGGTGGTTTACACAAGTTTATGAATTGGGATAGAAATATTCTTACAGATTCTGGTGGTTACCAAGTATATTCTTTATCAGGTAGAAGAAAAATTAACGAACAAGGGGTGAAATTTAAAAGTCATATAGATGGTTCTATGCACTTTTTTACGCCAGAAAATGTTATGGAAACGCAACGTACAATTGGGGCAGATATTATTATGGCTTTTGATGAATGTACACCTTATCCTTGTGATTATAATTATGCAAAACGTTCTATGCACATGACACATAGATGGTTGGATAGATGTATAAACCACTTAGAAAAATTACCATACAAATACGGTTTTGAGCAAACCTTTATGCCAATTGTTCAAGGTAGTACTTACAAAGATTTACGAAGACAATCTGCTGAATATATAGCCAATTCTAACCAAAAAGCAAATGCAATTGGCGGACTTTCTGTAGGTGAACCAGCAGAAGAAATGTATGCTATGACAGAGGTTGTAACCGAAATTTTACCAGAAGATAAACCTCGTTATTTAATGGGTGTTGGTACACCAATAAATATTCTAGAAAATATTGCTTTGGGCATAGATATGTTCGATTGTGTAATGCCAACTAGAAATGCCAGAAATGGAATGTTGTTTACAGCTCATGGTACTATAAACATTAAAAATAAAAAGTGGGAAGATGATTTTTCTCCAATTGATGAAATGGGTATTACAGGTGTAGATACTTATTACACTAAAGCATATTTACGTCATTTATTTGCGGCAAAAGAAATGTTGGGTAAACAAATTGCATCGATTCACAATTTAGGATTTTACGTGTGGTTAACTCGTGAAGCAAGAAAACATATTTTGGCAGGTGATTTTAGAGAGTGGAAAGATATGATGGTTAAACAAATGGATAAAAGATTATAGATAATAGTTTATGGTTGTTAGTTTTTAGTAAAAAGTACAAACTATCAATCACAAACCAATAACAAAAATAATTTTGAAAATAATTGATTGGTACATATTAAAACGATTTTTGGTAACTTTTTTCTTTACCTTATTAATCTTAATTCCTATTGCCATAGCTATAGATATTTCTGAAAAAATTGATAATTTTCTTGAACATGCAGATTTAAGTTTTTATCAAATTGTAGATGAGTATTATAAAAATTTTACCATATACTATACAAATACTTTTATGCCATTGGCATTATTTATAGCCGTTATTTTATTTACTTCTAAACTGTCTAACAATACAGAAGTTATTGCAATTAATAATGCTAAAATTTCATTTACTCGTTTTTTATATCCTTACTTTATTGGTGCAACATTAATTACAATTTTATCATTATTAATGAATCATTTTGTGGTTCCTAACAGTAGTTCTACAAGAAAAAAGTTTGAAAAAGAATACATACAAGGTAATAGGCAAAAACATGAGTTTAAATATATAAACGATTTTAGTCTACAACTTACAGATAGTACTTATATTTTTATCAGAAATTTTAATACCGAAAATAATAGAGGCTATGATTTTTCTTCAGAATTATATGATGGTATAGAACTAAAAACCAAACTAGTTGCAGATAATATAAAATATTCTGAAAAAGACTCTAGTTTTAGATTACAGAACTGGCGATTAAGAAAATTATACTTAGAAAAAGATAGTATTTTTTCTGGTGATAAAATTGATACTGTTTTTAACTTTACACCTAAAGATTTAATATATAAATCTGCATTATCTCAAGAAATGCCATCAGATGAATTGTATAGATTTATAAAAGTTTCAGAAAAAAGAGGTGTAAAAAATCTTAATGCATATTTAGTAGAATTCTATAAAAGAACCAGTTTACCAATAGCCTCTTATATTTTAACAATTATTGCAGTAGCACTTTCTTACAGAAAAAGAAGAGGAGGTACAGGTGTAAATTTAGCTATAGGTTTTGGTATGATGTTTTTCTATGTTTTTCTACTTAAAGTATCAGAAGTTTTAGGAGGAGTTGCAGGTGTTAATCCGCTTTTATATGTTTGGATGCCAAATATCTTTTTTGGCTGTATTGCCCTATATTTATACATAAATGCAAGAAAGTAGGTTAAAAAATTATTTACTCTTACACTTAATTGTTTTTATTTGGGGGTTTACAGCAATTCTTGGAGCCCTAATTACTATTGATGCTATTCCGTTAGTTTTTTTTAGAATGTTATTAGCAGTGTTATTTATTGCACTTTATTTTCTGATAAAAAAGAAATCTTTTAAGGTTGATAAAAAAGGGGTAACTAAATTTCTTTTTACAGGGATTATTATTGCTACACATTGGATTTTTTTCTTTAAAGCCATAAAAGTATCTAATGTTTCTGTTGCACTAGTAACAATGAGTACAGCCGCTTTTTTTACATCATTAATAGAACCCATTTTTTTTAAAAGAAGAATAAAAACCTTAGAAATTGTTTTAGGGCTATTAGTTATTCTTGGGCTTTACATCATTTTTAATTTCGAAAGTCAATATAAATTAGGTATAATTTATGCACTAATAGCTTCTTTCTTAGGATCTTTATTTTCTGTTTTAAATGGTTTGTTTATCAAAAAATATGATGCAAACAGAATATCTTTTTACCAACTTTTATTTGGTACTTTATTCGTAACAATATATTTAATAATTAATAACAGTTTTTCTTTAGCTTTTTTTAATTTACCAGTTTCAGATTGGATTTATCTTTTTATTTTAAGTAGTGTTTGTACAGCCTATGCATTTATAATTTCTGTTCAAGTAATGAAATATTTATCTCCTTATACAGTTATTATAACCAATAATTTAGAGCCTATTTATGCTATTGTTTTAGCCTTATTTATTTTTGGTGATAAAGAAAAAATGAATCCTGAGTTTTATCTAGGAGCCACAATTGTTTTAGGTGTTGTTTTGTTAAACGGAATTATTAAGAATAAATCTGCAATTAAACAGAAAGCAAAATTAAGATTAAAGCCAAAAAAGTAAAATGAATTTGTTATAAAAGTAAATTTTATAGTATGTTTGTTAATCCAAATAACTTAATCAAAGTAATTACAAAATGGAATATTTAGATTTTGAAATGCCAATAAAAGAACTTGAAGATCAACTTCAGAAATGTCAAATTATTGGTGAAGAAAGCGATGTAGATGTTACAGCTACTTGTAAAAAAATAGAAAAAAAATTAGCTACAGCTAAAAAAGATATTTATAAAAATTTAACTCCTTGGCAAAGAGTTCAACTATCTAGACATCCAAGCAGACCTTACACATTAGATTATATCGAAGCAATTTGTGGAGATACTTTTATGGAGCTGCATGGAGATAGAAATGTAAAAGATGATAAAGCCATGATTGGTGGTCTAGGTAAAATAGGCGATCAATCGTTTATGTTTATTGGTCAGCAAAAAGGTTATAATACCAAAACACGCCAGTATAGAAACTTTGGTATGGCTAATCCAGAAGGTTATAGAAAGGCTTTGCGTTTAATGAAAATGGCAGAGAAGTTTGGTATTCCTGTGGTTACATTGTTAGATACTCCTGGTGCTTACCCAGGTTTAGAAGCAGAAGAACGTGGACAAGGTGAGGCTATTGCCAGAAATATTTTAGAAATGACACGTTTAAAAACACCAATTATTACTATTGTTATTGGTGAAGGTGCTTCTGGTGGTGCAGTTGGTATTGGAGTAGGAGATAGAGTTTACATGATGGAAAATACTTGGTATACAGTTATTTCTCCAGAATCTTGTTCTTCTATTTTATGGCGTAGTTGGGAGTATAAAGAACAAGCTGCAGCTGCTTTAAAATTAACAGGTACTGATATGAAAAAGTTAAAGTTAATTGATGGTATAATTAAAGAACCTGTTGGTGGTGCACATGCAGATAGAGCTGGTGCTTTTGCTAAGGTAAAAGAGCAAATAGTTGTTGCTTTTGATGAATTAAAAGATTTATCTGATACTGATTTGGTAATACAAAGAATGGATAAATATGCAGATATGGGTGTATATAAAGAGTAAAGTATTCTAGATTTAATCATAAAAAAAGCGAAATTCTTGTTAGAATTTCGCTTTTTTTATGATTTATTATCTAATCTAAACTCATTTATCGTTCAACTAAAGAAAATTACTTTTCAACTACGATTGTAAATTTTAATCAAAAGAAAAGAAGAACTTTGTTGTAAGAATACTTAGAATTAGTACAAATTAATTCATTAACCCTTAAATCTTTAATTATGTATAAGAGCACTTTACAACAAATCTTTCTTTTCTTAATATCATCTGCATTAATCTATAAAACAGGTAAGTATATGGTTAAATTAAATGATATTACTTCCTTTTTAGATTTTGGTGTAATTGCTGTATTCTTTTTTTCGTTTATCTTATTTATGAATTACTTTGTAAGATTATCAAACAAAATTTTTAGAGGGTTTAGCTTTTAAACTAAATTTCTAGATACCTAAAGAAGTAAATAATGATTTTAAATTCGGATCAGAAGGTCTTGGTGCATTAGCATCAACAATATTACCTTGTGGATCTATTAAGATAAATCTTGGAATACCGTTAATTTGATAATCTTGTTGAAAAGCATAATCTTGTCCTGACCATAATTGAACTCCAGACATATTTCTCTTTTTAACAAAATCGCGCCATTTTTTTTCTGCAGCTTCCCAAGAACCACCACTTCTTCTAGATTCATCAGTAGAAATACTTACAAAAACAATATTTTTATTGTGATATTCTTTTTCTAAAGCTTGTAAGTAAGGAATTTGTTGAATACAAGGTCCACACCAAGTTGCCCAAACATCTATATAAACATATTTACCTTTAAAAGAACTTAAAGATTTAGTACCTCCTTTTATATCTACATAATTTTCGAATTTTGGGGATGGTTTTCCTTTACCCATCAATTGATTTTGAGCGTAAGCATTATCAAAATAAGTAACAATTTGTTGATTTTGTTGCTTCATAGAAGTGTATAAAGTACTATCAATATTATTATAAGATTCTAAAATACTATCAAAATCAGCTTTTATTTTATCTACTTTTTTCCTGTATGCTTTTTGTTCTAATTCTAAAATTAACTGCGGATTTCCCATTTTTTGACTTCTTTCTATCTGAGCCAAAATAAAGTTACTATTAGATGCGCCTTCTCCAGAAAATTTTAGACTTTCTAAAAAAGTATTAGCATTTGTATTTAAAGAAATATTATATCCGTTTTTTAAATAAATAGGAGCTCTGTTATTAGAATTGGTAAGTAAAGTATAAATTTCTCCTTTATTGTCTTTTAGTTTTAATGTATCTTTAAAACTACCATCTTTATTAATTTTTATTTCTTTGATAATTCCTTCTCTGTCTGCTATAGAAATAATAGAGTCTTTACTGTTTTCTAATGTTCCAGATATTGTTAGATACTCTTTTGGTTGTTCTTGGCTACAAGCCACCATCATTAATAAACCAAAAAGTATTGTGCTAATTTTTTTCATTTTATAAATTCAAATTTGATGCAAATATAAAACAATAACGAGCATAAGGTTGTTAAAATAATTGATGTATTTCGTTAATATATTTAAGTTTAATGCTTAAATTTTTATTCAAAAAAAAATCCTGATTAAAATAATCAGGATTTTTAGAATTTAATATTCAATTTTATCTTGTTTTTCGCTCCATTTTTGGAATGGTTCTAAAGCAATTTCTCTACTGACTTGCTCAAATTTGATACTTCTTTTTTCGTAAGGTAATGCTATTTCTTTGTAAATAAATTCATCATCAAAACCAATATTTGCAGCATCTTGTTGATTACTTCCATAATAAACTTTATCTGGTCTTGCCCAATAAATTGCACCTAAACACATAGGGCAAGGCTCGCAAGATGTATAAATAATACAACCATCTAACTGAAAAGAACCTACTTTTTTACAAGCATCTCTAATTGCAGTAACTTCTGCGTGTGCAGTTGGGTCGTTTGTAGAGGTTACTTTATTGTTTCCACGCCCAATAATTTCTCCGTCTTTTACTACTATACATCCAAAAGGGCCACCTTCGTTATTGTTCATTCCTTTTAAAGCTGCTTTTACAGCTTCACTCATAAATTCTTCGTGATTATTCATCTTCATTTTCTATTATTATGATTAATTATTTAAGCCAAAAAAAAGCTGCATTATAATGCAGCTTTTAATATTTGGTAAAATTAATATTTTTATTTTAAACTACCAGTCATAGCAGCAGGATTAACCCACTCATCATATTGCTCTGGAGTTACATAACCCAAACGTACAGCTTCTTCTTTTAAAGTTGTTCCATTTGCGTGAGCTGTGTTTGCAATTTCTGCAGCTTTATAGTATCCTATTTTAGTATTTAATGCTGTAACCAACATTAAAGAATTGTTTACTAATTCTGTAATTCTTGAGTGATTTGGTTCTATACCAGCAGCACAATTTACATCAAAAGAAACACAAGCATCACCAATTAATTGAGCAGATTGTAAAACATTTGCAGCCATCATAGGTTTAAAAACGTTTAATTCATAATGTCCTTGAGTACCACCAACAGTAACAGCAACATCATTACCCATAACTTGTGCACAAACCATTGTCATAGCTTCACACTGTGTTGGGTTTACTTTACCTGGCATAATAGAAGAACCTGGCTCGTTTGCAGGTATAATAATTTCTCCAATTCCAGATCTTGGACCAGAAGCCATTAAACGAATATCGTTTGCAATTTTATTTAAAGAAACAGCAACTTGTTTTAAGGCTCCATGTGTTTCTACTAAAGCATCGTGTGCAGCTAAAGCTTCGAATTTATTTTCTGCAGTTACAAAAGGTAATTCTGTAAATTCTGCAATATATTTTGCTACTAAAACATCATAACCAGTAGGTGTATTTAAACCTGTACCAACAGCTGTACCTCCTAAAGCTAATTGTGATAAATGTTCTAATGTATTTTTTAATGCTTTTAAACCAAAGTTTAATTGCGCTACATAACCAGAAAATTCTTGACCTAATGTAAGAGGAGTAGCATCCATTAAATGAGTTCTACCAATTTTTACAACATCATTAAAAGCTTCTGATTTTGCTTTTAAAGTATCTCTAAGTTGCGTAATTCCAGGAATTGTATTTTCTACAATTTTTTTATAAGCAGCAATGTGCATACCTGTTGGAAAAGTATCATTAGATGATTGCGATTTATTTACATCATCATTTGGTTGAATAGTTTTTTCGCCTTCACCAATAACTTTACCAGCAATTTCATGAGCTCTGTTTGCAATAACTTCGTTCACATTCATGTTAGATTGTGTACCAGAACCTGTTTGCCAAATTACTAACGGAAATTGATCATTGTGTTTACCTTCTAAAATTTCATCACAAACTTTTGCAATTAAATCTCTTTTTTCTGCAGCTAAAACACCTAATTCTGTGTTTGTATATGCAGCCGCTTTTTTAAGATAAGCAAAACCATAAACAACCTCTAAAGGCATTGAGGCAGCAGGACCAATTTTAAAGTTATTTCTAGAACGTTCGGTTTGTGCTCCCCAATATTTATCTGCAGGAACATTTACTTTACCCATTGTGTCTTTTTCTACTCTGTATTTTGTCATTTTTAGTGTAATTTATGATACAACAAATTTACAAAAAACTATTAGCACAGAATGTTGATAAATGTCATTTTTAGATTGTAAAAAAAAAAAAAAAATTGATATGAATTTTTAAAAAATAATCTTATTTTTGAAAAATTAAAATTTCAAAGTATACAGATGTTAGATTTTTCAGAATTTTCAGGATTAGTTTTATTTATGTTCATTTTTACAGCTGGTTTTTGGTTGTTAATCTTTTTATTGACATTTGTAGTACCTTACTGGATTGGAGGAACAATTTGGGAGAATATGAAGTTAAAAAGAGAAGCTAAAAAAGCTGCTGAAGGTAAGTAGTTTTATAATTAAAATATATAATTTGAATGCTCGCAATTTGCGAGCATTTTTTTGTGCTAAATTTAAATTGGAAAAAATATTAGTATCTTTTTTTATCAAGATAGATTTTAATACTCTTATTTATTAAAAAAAACAGAGCTTACTTTTTATTAGTAAACTCTGTTTTAAATTTTATGTTGATGAAAATAGTTTATCCTTCAAATTCTTCACCACCCATTTCTTCTTTATAATTATTTCTTTCGTTTTTCTTTTTCTGATTGAACCTGTAAACGAAACTAATACGTATTTGACGTTCTCTCCATTGAAACTCACTGTATTGTTCAAAAACATCAGGAACTGTTGTTGTACTTTGTCTTCTTCGTCCATTAAAAGCATCACTTATGTTTAAGCTTACAGATGCTTTTTCGTTCCATAAATCTTTACTTGCAGCAATATCCATGGTAAAAATTCCATTGCTTGTAGATTGTGCATCTTGTGTTGCTCCTTTATAATTAGAATTAATCTGTAAATCAGTTTTACCAGGTAAAGTTATTTTTTGATTTAATCTGATAAAAAATGCTGTGTTTTCAAAATCGAAATTTTGAGTAACATTTGTATTTGGGTTTAAATAATCTCCTTCTGTAGAAACATTGTATAAATTAAAATCACTATTAATATTCCAAATTTTGAATGGTCTGTAATTTAAAGTAAACTCAAAACCAATTCTTTCTTCTAAAGATAAGTTTATTGGAAACCTTCTAATAACAGGGTCTCCATTATCTGTAAAATCACCAGTATTTTCTTGAATTGTTTCCCAATTGTCATTACTTATATTATAATAGATAGAAGTACTTAAGGTAAATTTTTCCCACCTTTTTAAATAACCTAAATCAATAGCATCTGTAATTACAGGGTTTAAATCTACGTTACCACTATAAATATTACTCTCACTTGATCTACTTGGAAAAGGATTTAAGCTTCTACCTCTAGGTCTTCTAATTCTTCTATTGTAACCTAAAGTCATATTATCACCATCTTCGAATTCTAAACCAATATTAAAAGTTGGGAAAAGGTTGTCATAACTCTTTTTACTACTGCTGTTATCTGTTTCTTGTTCAATTTCTACGGATGTATTTTCGTAACGTAAACCAGCTAATAAAGAAATTTTATTAAATTTTTGTCCGTATTGAAAATAAGCTGCATTTACAAATTCTTTATAACCAAATGAATTGTTTAAACCAGTATCTGCTACTAATGGGCCATCAGGAAAAACTTGTCTTTCAGCTAAATAAAATTTATTATAAATATCTCTGTAATTACCTCTATAACCAGCTTCGTACTGAATAGTTTCTCCTACAGGATGTACATAATCTGCTTGTAAAAGAAAACGATCTTCATCTTGATCTTCAATTACTTGTTCTAAATCGTTTAATAAGTTAGTTTGAGTATCTATTTCTGTAATATTATTTAAAATATCTTCAGTTTCTGTAGAGTATTGTGTGTTAATAGAAAGTTTTTTTCCATTACCATCAAAATTATTTACATAATCTAAAGTGTACTGAATTCTAGTTTCATCTTCAGCTTCGTTTTCAGTTCTAAAAGTAGCTTCATTTATTCCTCCATTAGCATCATATCTGTTAATTTCATTTGAGTTTACATCATCATCATTACCAGAATTATAAATAATGTTACCAATAATACTTGAGTTTTGACTTAAATAGTATTCAGCACCAAAACTTGTAAAAACAGATCTACCTAATCTATCAAAATTTCTTTGTTCAGCAACTCTTGCATTTGGTGCACTATCTAAAAAGTAATCAGTATCACTTAATGCATTACCAGGTGTTTCATTATATCTGAAACCTGTATTTGTAAATAAGTTCCATTTTTCTGTTCTCCAGTTTGCGTTAAAAGCAGTACCTACTCTTGCAGGGTATCCTAAATCTAACTGTAAAGAACCATTAAACCCTGTTAATTTATTTTTTCTTAAAATAATATTTAAGATTCCTGCTGTACCTTCTGCATCATATCTTGCAGATGGAGATGTAATAACTTCTACTTTTTCTATGGCCTCTGCAGGTATTTGTCTTAAAGCATCTGCACCATTTAAACCAACTAAAGCACTTGGTCTACCATCAATTAAAATAGTAACATTCTCATTACCTCTTAAACTTACAGCACCTTCAACATCAACTTGAACAGAAGGTACATTGCCTAAAACATCACTTGCATTTCCTCCACGAATTGATAAATCTTTACCAATGTTAAATACTTTTTTATCTAAACGAATGTCTACAGTTGTTTTTTCTGCAATAATTACTACTTCATCTAAAGAACTTAAATCTTCAGAAAGTTTAATAGTACCTAAATTTAGGTTTTTGATAATTTCTTGTGCAGGGTAATTTTTAGATTTAAAGGAAATATATTCTATACTAATTACGTAAGTTCCTTTTGGTGTTTTAATATTAAAATTACCATCAAGATCTGTAATTCCTCCAGAAACTTTATTGGTTTTCGTGTTTTTTATAACAATTGTGGCATATTCTAAAGGTTGATTAGAGTTGTTGTCAATAACTTTACCAGAAATAGAAATTTCATTTGAAGTTGAACCTTTTTGTGCGAATAAAATTGCTGATGATAATAAAAAGCTAAATAAAATAATTTTTTTAATCAAGACTTGTTGGTTTTTAGTTTTAGACTGCAAAGTTCTATTTAAGTTTAGTTTATATTAGTTAAAAAAAAGTTAAACAAGTTTTTGAAAAAGTTAAGCTTTATAGAACAGTGGTTATAGCTTCTGTTGGTCTACCAATTACAGCCTTGTTTTTATTGATAACTATTGGGCGTTCAATTAACTTCGGATTTTCTATCATAGCTTTTATAATTGCTACATCTGATAATTCTTTGCCTTTATAATTTTCTTTCCAGATTTTCTCGGCTTTACGAACCAATTGAATAGGAGAGATCCCTAATAAATTGATGATTTCTGTTAACTCAGCTTCACTTGGTACAGTTTCTAAATATTTAATAATCTCGAATTCTTTACCTGAGTTTTCTAATAATTGTAATCCTTCTCTAGATTTTCTACATCTTGGATTGTGGTATATTTTTATCATGTTTTTTTAGTTTTTAAAGTTGAAACTGATCAACTTCGTTTGAATTGAAATTTATTTTCAGTTTTAAATACTGAATACTATTTTTTCTGTCCATTCAACATTAAGAATGCTTTTAAAAAGGAATTGATATTGCCATCCATAACAGCATCTACATTACCAGTTTCGTGAGCAGTTCTTACATCTTTAACCAGTTTGTATGGATGCATTACATAATTTCTAATTTGGCTTCCCCATTCATTTTTCATTTTGTTTGCTTCAATATCATCTCTGGCAGCTTGTTGTTTTTGCAATTCAATTTCATACAATTGCGATTTTAACATCTGCATTGCAGTTGCTCTATTGTCGTGTTGCGAACGTGAATTAGAACAAGAAATCTGAATTCCTGATGGTTTATGCGTCAACTGAACTTTTGTTTCTACTTTATTTACATTCTGACCTCCAGCACCACTAGATCTTGCAGTTGTAATTTCTATATCTGCTGGATTTATATCAATTTCAATAGAATCATCAGCAACAGGATATACATATACAGAAGCAAAAGAAGTATGACGTTTTGCATTAGAATCAAAAGGAGAAATACGCACTAATCTATGCACACCATTCTCACCTTTTAGCCAACCAAAAGCATAATCGCCAGTAACTTCTACAGTAACTGTTTTTATTCCTGCAGCATCTCCTGCTTGGTAATTGAGTGTTTTTAATTTAAAACCTTGTTTTTCAGACCACATTGTGTACATTCTAAATAACATTTCTGCCCAATCACAAGATTCTGTTCCACCTGCACCAGCCGTAATTTGTATTACAGCAGATAAAGAATCTCCTTCTTCAGAAAGCATATTTTTAAATTCAATATCTTCTAAAAAAGTACTTACTTTTTCAAATTGTTCAATTACTTCGCTTTCATCAACTTCATCTTCTTTGTAAAATTCATATAAGACATTTACATCTTCATTTAAAATAATGGCTTTATTGTAATCTTCTACCCATTTCTTTTTAAAACGCAATTCTTTCATAACAACTTCTGCAGCTTTTGGGTCGTTCCAAAAATCAGGATTTGCTGTTTTTTCTTCTTCATTGGCTATTTCTATGAGTTTTTTATCAATCTCTAAATAAGATTTTAATTTCTCAATTCTTGTAGCAATATCTTTAAGTTGGTCTTGTGTAATCATAAATTTTGTTTTGCTACGTAATTTCATCAATAAAAATAATGAGTAAAAAAGTAGCTAATTTTTATACAGTGTAGATTGTATAAATTCGAAAAACAAAAATAAATGAAATTTTAAGATTTTAGGTTTTTATAGCTAATACTTATTTTATAGTTTTATAAAAATTAATTTTACAATGAAAAAATCACTACTTCTATTACTTTTTTTATCACTTTATTTTAACGGATTTTCGCAATTTTTTACAGAGAAATCTGGTAAAAACCTCAAAAAGGGAATTACAAAATACGAGGGCTATTTTACTTTTTATTATGATGAAAATCAGGATAAAATCTTTTTACAAATAGATAAGTTAAATCAAGAATTTCTATATGTACGTTCGCTTTCTGAAGGTTTGGGTTCTAATGATATTGGTTTAGATAGAGGTCAATTAGGAGGTGGAGTAGTCGTTCACTTTAAAAAAGCTGGTAATAAAATTTTAATGGTACAACCAAATTTAGATTTTAGAGCCATTACAGATAATAAAGAAGAAAAAAACTCAGTAAGAGAAGCTTTTGCAAAATCAGTTTTACACGGATTCGTAGTAAAAGAAACCAAAAATGATACGTATCTAGTAGATGCTACCTCCTTTTTTATGAGAGATGCACATGGAGTTGCTGCAAGATTGGCAAGAAGTAAAGAAGGGAATTACAGTTTAGATAAAAGTAGAAGTGCTTTTAATTTAAAAAGAACGAAAGCATTTCCTAAAAATATTGAGTTCGATGTTTTGCTAACATTTAAAGGGTCTCCAAAAGGAAGAAATATTAGAAGTGTTGTGCCAGATGCAAGTGCAGTTACTGTAAATCAGCATCATTCTTTTGTAGAATTGCCAGACAATAAATACAAACCAAGAAAATACGATCCACGTTCAGGTTCTTGGCAAATGAGTTATTTAGATTATTCTACACCAGTAAATGAATCGATTACAAAACGTTTTATTTACAGACATCGTTTAGAAAAAAAGAATCCAGAAGCTGCAATATCAGAAGCTGTAGAACCAATTATTTATTATTTAGATAGAGGTACTCCAGAACCTGTAAGATCTGCTTTATTAGATGGAGGTCGTTGGTGGAATCAAGCTTTTGAAGCTGCAGGTTATAAAGATGCTTTTCAGTTTAAAATGTTGCCAGAAGGCGCAGATATGTTAGATGTACGTTATAATGTTGTACAATGGGTGCACAGATCTACAAGAGGTTGGAGTTATGGTTCTAATATTTCTGATCCTAGAACAGGAGAAATTATTAAAGGACATGTAAGTTTGGGAAGTTTACGAATTCGTCAAGATTATTTAATTGCGCAAGCCTTACAAGCACCTTTTAAAAATAATATCGCTGATGATGATTTTGCAATGCAAATGGCAATTGCTAGAATAAGACAATTATCGGCTCACGAAATTGGGCACACTTTAGGCTTTAGTCACAACTTTGCAGCAAGTACAAATGGAAGAACTTCTGTGATGGATTATCCACACCCTAAATTTACTCTAAAAAACGGTAAAATAGATTTTTCTGATGCTTATGATGCTAAAATTGGTGCTTGGGATAAAGTTACTGTAGCCTATTCTTATCAAGATTTTACAAAAGGAACAAATGAAAGTGAAGCGCTAGATAAAATTTTAGTTGATGCTTATGCAAGTGGTTTAAAATATTTATCAGATTCTGATGCTAGACCTCAAGGAAGTGCAAGTGCAACAGCTCATTTATGGGATAATGGAGGTAATATTTACGACGAATTAAACAATCTTTTAAAGGTTAGAAAAACAGCAATTTCAAAATTTTCTACAGATAATATAAAATCGGGTCAGCCTTATTCTGTTTTAGAAGATGTGTTTGTGCCTTTGTACTTTTTACATCGTTTTCAAACTGAAGCAACTACCAAATTAATTGGAGGTTTAGATTATAGTTATGCTGTTAAAGGTGGTAACCAAACTGTTGTAAAAAGAGTTTCTGGAGATGTAGAAAGAAAAGCTTTAGACGCAATTTTAAAAACGATTTCTGTGGATGAAATTGCAATTCCTAAAGAAAAATTAGATTTATTTCCACCAAGAGCAATAGGTTATTACAGATCTAGAGAATCTTTTAAAAGCAAGTTAGGTGTTGCTTTTGATGCTTTTTCTGCAGTAGAAACTGCTTCTGAAATGACATTGGATTTACTTTTAAATCCGCAAAGAATGTCTCGTTTAATTGCACATAAAAGTTTGGATAAAAATCAATTGGGATTAGATGAATTAATAGATGAATTAATTGATGCATCTATCAAAAACACACATAAAGATACTTATCATCAAGAATTGCAAAACGTAATAAATATTAAAGTTTTAGAGCAATTGTTTTATTTAGGTGCTTATAAAAATCAGTACAATCAAGTAAATGCCATTGTTTTATACAAGTTGGATGAAATAAAGTCAATTATAAAAAGTAAAAATGCTTCAGGAATTCAGAAAATTTATGATGCTGCATTATTAAAAATGATAGACGGTTATCTAAAAAATCCGACTTCGTTTAAAAAAATAGCGGCTCCAAAAATTCCTGATGGTTCGCCTATTGGTAGTGAAGGCTATTAATTCTTAAATAACTTTTATAAGAAGAAATAACAAATATTCACTGAGTTTTAATAATATGCTCAGTGAATTTTTGTTTAGCATAATTTATAGCTTCTTATTCTTAATAAATTATTCGATTTTAAATTGATTTCAAAGAATTTTATCCGAAGAGAAAATAAACTTAATTTTTACTCAACCATAACTGTGCTTGTTCTATAAAATAGGAATTCCTGTTTTGGTAATTTTTGATGCTTAGCAAATGTAGAATCAAAATAAATATTTTTTTAAAAAAATAACGCATAATTACATTTTATTCTATAGTTTAGAACAAGCTAAAAAACGAAAACTATGATACATTTGATTTGGTCTATAATAAACGGAATGATTGTTCTTTACTTTCTTTATCTGATTGTTGGATTTATAGCTAAAGGGAAAAAAATATTTAAACCACAATTTAAATTTGTATCAATCTTTATAATGGTAATCGGAATTGTACAAATAATTTCCGCATCTAATTCAGGAAAAAACTCAAACCGAATATCAATAACAGAAAACTATGAGATAAAAAATAACTCGGAAATTAAACAAGTAAAATTGGAAGATAATTGGACTTTTGATATAAATATTCTAGTAAAATATTCTATTGAACAGAATGAATATATACCAATTGAAAGTAACAGTTATTTGACTGGAATTGTGAGCGGTTATATGTGGGAATTTAAGTCAATAGACACAAGCAATTTGAATATGAATGGAAAAGCGGAATTTATTGCTAATGGAATTTTAAAATGGAATCTTTTTGGAATTACTGTTTATAACGAATCAAAAACATTTAGCGGAATTATAGAATGAAAAAAGCCTGTTTACAACACCGTATAAAATTAATTGCTATTTTTAGTTCACTTGTGAAATTCCTTCGGAATTTCGTCGTTCGTGAATAATCTAGTAAATTTGTTGCTTAAAATACGCAACTAATCTTATATAACAACGTTTAGAACAATGGTTATAGACTTAATTTCAGATACAGTAACTAAGCCAACATCAGAGATGTTAGCTGCAATGATGAATGCAAAAGTAGGCGATGATGTTTTTAAAATGGACCCTACAGTAAATGCATTAGAACAAAAAGCTGCAAAAATGTTTGGTATGGAAGATGCTCTTTTTTTTCCTTCAGGAACAATGGCAAACCAAACAGCTATAAAATTACACACACAACCAGGAGATTTAATTATTGCTGATAAATATGCACATATTTATAATTATGAGAGTGGAGGAGCAGCATTTAATTCTGGGGTTACTTGTAAGTTAATAGATGGTAAAAGAGGTATGTTTACAGCAAACCAAATTGAAGAATTTGCAGCTGTAAAACCACAAATATATTTGCCTTTTACCAAAATGATATGTGTAGAAAATACCACAAATAAAGGTGGTGGAGCTTGTTGGGATTTTTCTGAACTAGAAAAAATAAAGCAAGTGGCACAAAAAAATAACTTAGCTTATCATTTAGATGGAGCAAGATTGTTTAATGCAATGGTTGCAAAAAACGAAACTCCAAAACAGTATGGAGCACTTTTTGATACGATTTCTATTTGTTTGTCAAAAGGTTTAGGAGCACCAATTGGTTCTTTGTTGTTAGGTTCAAAAAAAGACATCGCTTACGCTTTAAGACTTCGAAAATTGTTAGGTGGAGGAATGAGACAAGTTGGTTTTTTAGCTGCAGCAGGTATTTATGCTTTGGATAATAATGTAGAAAGGTTGGCAGAAGATCATAAAAAAGCTAAAGAAATTGCGGCTGTTTTAGAAACCTGTAGTTACATTACTAAAATAGAACCTGTAGAAACTAATATTCTTATTTTTTATGTAGATGATAAAATAGGTGCAGATAATTTTATTGATAAAATGGCAGCAAAAAATATTCTTTTAACACCTATGGGCGAAGGAAAAATTAGAATTGTTACACATTTGGATTATACAGATGATATGCACGAAATTTTATTAAAAGAACTAAAAGCTTTTTAAAAATAGAAACGAACTACTGGCGATATTGGTGATGCAAAAATACTTTTGTTTTCATCATACAAAACATCATAACGAATTCCTAAAGCAAATCTTCCTTGGTTGTAGGCAACACCTAAATGTAAGGCTGGGAAATTTGTATTAACAGAATTACCATTAAAAGTAGATTGGTTTGCAAAATAGTAATCAAAATCTGTAGAAAACTGAAATCCAAAATTGGTTTGATACAAACCAATAATGCTAGTACTGTATACGTTTGTAGTAAAATCATTAATTTCACTGTATAGATAACCAAGTCCTGCACCTAAAGCAAAACCGTTTTCAAAATTATAGATTGCACTTGGCGAAATTCCGATAGTTGTTTGGTTACCAAAATTGGCAGTAAAACCACCTCCAAATTTAACATTGTCCCAAAAATCAGATTTTTGTTGTGCAACTATAGATATTGAGAAACCTAAAAATAATAATAAGAATAACTTTTTCATAATACAATTTAATTTATGGCATCTAATCTAGCTAATTCTTTATAATTTTTGTTCAATTTTCGTAAAAGAATTCCGTAAACTAATTTGTAAAATAACCAAAGAAGTACTAAAATAATAATCAATGCAATAACTTGACTAACAATGGTTATAGTTATAATTTGACTCATATCTATAGCTAAATTATTAGGATTCATTGTTTGCATTAATTTTTCTGAGTCAGAAAATAATACAACATTTAAAACAATACTTACTAAAAAAACAGTTGCTAAGTTGTAAAAAACATAGTATTTAACTGTTTTTCTAATTCGTAGTATATTTTTCATTAATTTTCTGGTACTATCAATTAAAGAAATTCTTTGATGATTGTTGTAGAATAAATATAAAAATATAGTAATAATAATATAATGTAAAACTGTAAATATCTTCAGGAAACCTGTTAAATTTAATTCTTCATATACTTTATAAAAACTATCTGGAACCACAAAACTTAAAGCTCCCCAGAATAAAAATTCTAAAATACCAATAATAAAAATCCATTTTACAATAGATGAGGATTTTGAATGAGCAAGTTTATAGATCTCTTTTGCAGAGTGTTTGTTTTGCTCTTCAGGCTGATTTTCCCAAGCCTTTTTATAATTTTCTAATACATCCATAAACTATGGGTTTAGTATATTTTTTAATTTTTCTTTAGCTCTGTTCATCTTTACTCTTGCATTTACAGAGGTAATTCCTAATGTTTCAGATATTTCTTTATAAGGTTTATCTTCTAAGTATAAAAAAATAAGTGCTTTATCAATATCATTTAATCTATGTATGGCTTTATACAAAGCACCTAGTTGTTTTTCTTCTGTGTCATCATAATCTGTAGCTTTAATTTTATATGCAAAATCGCTAATATCTTGTGTTTTTACTGTTCTGGTTGATTTTCTATACAAAGAAATAGCGGTGTTTAAAGCCACTCTATACATCCAAGTACTAAATTTTGCTTCTCCTCTAAACTTCGGATAGTTTTTCCAAAGTTGAATTGTTATTTCTTGAAACAAGTCATTATGTGCATCTCTATTTGTAGTATATACTCTACAAATTTTATGTGCTATATTTTGGTTTGTTTCAAAGTCCGATAAAAATTTAATCTCTAAATCTTTCTGCACTTGTAGTTAGTTGGTTTATTTATTAGTACCAAAATAGCACAAAATGTTACATTATTTTTCAATAAATTTTAATTTAAAATAAAATTCATAAATTTGTTGAATAAAAAGCAAATTAAATTGAACAATATAAAGCAAGATTTTACAATTAAAGACCTTGAAAATATTTCTGGTATAAAAGCACATACCATAAGAATTTGGGAAAAGCGTTACAGTTTATTAGAGCCAAAAAGAACAAATACCAATATTCGTTTTTATTCTCCAGAAAACTTAACAAAGCTTTTAAACATAGTTTTGTTAAATAACAATAATTTTAAAATTTCTAAGATTGCTGCAATGTCTGATGATGACATAACCACTAAATCTAGAGAATTAGCTTTTAATATTGCTATTAATGATGAAGCTATCAATTCTTTAAAGGTTTCTATGTTTCAGTTTGATAAAATTCTCTTTAATAATACCTACAACAAGCTGTTACATAAAAAAACGTTTAGAGAAATCTTTAAAGATATTTTTATCCCTTTTTTAGATCATATTGGTTTATTGTGGCAAACAGAAACACTTTTGCCAGCACATGAGCACTTTATCTCTAATTTAATTGCTCAAAAAATACAGACAAATACAGAAAAATTACAATACAGTATCAGCAATACCAATAAAACGTATGTTTTATTTCTACCAGAAAATGAAATTCACGAGTTAGGTTTACTCTATTTAAATTACGAGTTAGTTCTTAGAGGGCATCATACTATTTATTTAGGACAAAGTTTACCACTAAATAATTTGAACTATTTTTTAGAAAGTGATCGTGAAATTTGCTTTATTTCATCATTTACTATTCAACCTTATGATGATAAAATAGAAGGGTATTTTGATCAAATAGAGGGAGTTATGGAAAATACTAATAACCAGTTTATTGCTGTAGGTAGAAAGGTAGAAAAAGTAAAACATTTAGAATTAATTGATAATATTAAATTGCATAATTCTATATCAGATTTGTTAAAGGTCTTATAATTTCTGCTTCTTTTGTAATTATTGTTTAATAAATAACTATATTTGTTCAACAGGTATTTTAAATGAGTAAAAGTGTTCACATTATTGGTTCAGGTTTTTCAGCACTTGCTGCATCCTGTTATTTAGCTAAACAAGGTTACAAAGTACAAGTTTTAGAAAAAAACGATACTTTAGGTGGTAGAGCAAGACAATATAAAAAAGACGGTTTTACTTTTGACTTAGGCCCATCTTGGTATTGGATGCCAGATGTATTTGAACGATTTTTTGCAGACTTTGGCAAAAAACCATCAGACTATTATACTTTAGATAAACTAAGTCCTGGTTATGAAGTTTATTTTGGTAAAAACGATTCTATAACAATTTCAGATCGTTTAGAAGAAATATATGATTTATTCGAAAAAGAAGAAAAAGGAAGTAGTAAACATTTAAAAAGTTTTTTAGATTCTGCCAAAGCAAATTATGATACTGCAATAAAAGATTTAGTTTATAAACCAGGAGTTTCGCCTTTAGAGCTAGTAAATACAACTACAATTGCTAGAGTAACTCAATTTTTTTCTACGATTAGAAAACAAGTAAGAAAGAATATCAAAAATAAAAAGTTAATTCAAATTTTAGAATTCCCAGTTTTATTTTTAGGAGCAAAACCAAGTAATACTCCAGCATTTTATAATTTTATGAATTATGCCGATTTTGGTTTAGGAACTTGGCATCCAAGAGGAGGAATGTACAAAGTTATAGAAGGAATGGTAACTTTAGCTAAAAGTTTAGGTGTACATTTTGAAGTAAATGCCAATGTAGAAAAGATTTTGGTTGATGATCAAAAAAAGGTAAAAGGTTTATTAGTTAACGGAAAACAGATTGATACAAACTTGGTGTTAAGTGGCGCAGACTACCATCATACAGAAACATTATTAGATAGTAATTTTAAGCAATACTCAGAATCTTATTGGTCTAAAAAAACATTTGCGCCATCATCATTGCTTTTTTATGTAGGTTTTGATAAGAAAATAGAAAGAGCAAGCCATCATACATTATTTTTTGATTCTGATTTTGACGCTCATGCAGAAGAGATTTACGATAATCCTAAATGGCCAACAAATCCTTTATTTTATGCTAATTTTACTTCTATGACAGATACTACATCTGCTCCAGAAGGCAAAGAAGCTGGCTTTTTCTTAATACCTTTAGCCCCAGGAATAGAAGATACAGAAGAATTAAGAGAAAAATATTTTCATAAAATATTAGATAGATTTGAACAATTAACAAACCAAGAGATTAAAAAATACGTATTATTTAGTAGATCCTTTTGTGTAAAAGATTTCGAGAAAGAATACAATTCATATAAAGGTAATGCTTATGGTATGGCAAATACATTATTACAAACTGCATTTTTAAGACCAAAAATTAAAAGTAGTAAAGTAAAAAATTTGTATTTTACAGGACAGTTAACTGTGCCAGGTCCAGGAGTGCCTCCTGCATTAATATCAGGAAAAATAGCAACAGATTTAATCATTAAAAATCAAAAGTAGAATGAAAGAATTATTTGACAACGTTTCTAACAAGTGCAGCAAAATTGTTACCAAAAGTTATAGTACTTCATTTTCATTAGCGGTAAATATGTTATCACCCAAAATTAGGGTAGATATTTATAATATTTATGGTTTTGTACGTTTTGCTGATGAAATTGTAGATACCTTCCATAATTACAATAAAGAAGAATTAATGACGCATTTTGAGCGTGATTATTATATGGCAAAAAAACAAGGTATTAGTTTAAACCCTATTTTAAATTCTTTTCAGCAAACTGTTAAACGTTATAATATTCCTGATGAAATGGTGCAAGCTTTCTTAAAAAGTATGAAAGCAGATCTGCATAAAACACAATATCAAACCAAAGCTGAATACGATGAGTATATTTATGGTTCTGCAGATGTTGTTGGTTTAATGTGCTTAAAAGTTTTTGTTGATGGTAATGAAGAACAGTATGAACAATTAAAAGATGCAGCAATGCGTTTGGGTTCTGCTTTTCAAAAAGTAAATTTCTTAAGAGATTTAAAAGATGATTATGAAGTTTTAAATCGTTCTTATTTTCCAAATGTAGATTTAGGACAATTAAATGCCATTTCTAAACAAATAATTATTGATGAAATTGAGGCCGATTTTGATTACGCTTTTACCAACGGAATTTTAAAATTACCAGTAGAAGCTAAATTCGGAGTTTATATGGCTTTTAGATATTATAGAAGGTTGCTAAAGAAATTAAAAGCAGTACCTTCAGAAAAAATTATGGATACAAGAATTCGTATTTCAGATCCTATGAAAATAAATTTATTGGCTAGGAGTTATGTAAAATATAAATTGAATATTATTTAAAAATGTTTGTTTTAATCACTTTAGCAGTTTTTTTATTGATGGAAGGCATAACTTGGTGTACACACAAATATGTGATGCATGGTTTTGGATGGTTTCTCCACGAAGATCATCATGAACCTGGTTATCCTCACGTATTCGAAAAAAACGATGCTTTTTTTATTGTATTTGCAATACCAAGTATGGCATTATTTTATTTTGGTACGTACACAACACATACGTATTTATTTTTTATTGGTTTAGGAATTTTGTTTTACGGAATTGCTTATTTTTTGGTACATGATGTTTTAATTCATCAACGATTTAAATGGTTTAAAAAAACCAATAGTCGTTATTTAAAAGGATTAAGAAAAGCACATAAAATTCATCATAAAAATATGGGAAAAGAAGACAGCCAATGTTTTGGAATGTTGTTTGTACCATTTAAATATTTTAAAAAACCTAAAGCTTAGTGTTTTTATACCTGCTTTTAAATCTTGGGTCTTTTAGTATCCCTTTTGCATATTCTTTCGAAAAAAATATGCGATTCATAAAACATTGGAAAGCAGTTTTCTTATCATTAACCATAGTAGCAACCATTTTTCTAATTTGGGATGCTATTTTTACTGCAAATGGAGTTTGGGGTTTTAATCCTGATTATCATATTAATTTATTACTTTTTGGAATGCCAATAGAAGAGTGGCTTTTCTTTTTTTGCATTCCTTATGCAAGTATTTTTATTCATTATTCTTTAGCGTATTTTAAACCAGATTTATTAATATCAGAAAAAATTACAAAAGGAATTACACTTTTCTTCTTAGTAATTTTAATCCCTGTAATTTTTAAGAATACAGATAAAGCCTACACATTTGTAAATTATACATTTTTAGAATTTGTTTTGCTGATGGGTTTTTTCTTCGGATTAAAATATTTACAGAGATTTTATATCGCTTTCTTAATAATTTTAGTTCCTTTTTTTATTGTAAACGGAATTCTAACAGGTACAGGTTTAGAAGAGCCTGTAGTTTGGTATAACAATGCAGAAAATTTAGGTATTCGACTTTTAACCATACCAATAGAAGATATTGGTTATGCTTTTACTATGCTTTTTGGTAATGTTTTTCTGATAGAAAAGTTTAAGAAAAAATCTTAAAATAGAAATCTCTTTCAAGTTGAACTTGTTCAGCAATTTAATCAATAGAATTTTTATAATTCAAACCTACAAATTGAATTATAGTAATGTTTACTCACAAAATTAATGATGAAAATTTCTTAATTGTCAGTACTTTTTAATTAAAGTAAACAAAAAATAGTTAGTTATATTTATGTTAATGGTGTTGTAAAATATTTTATAGACCTTTAATACTAATTCCTAAAATTGTAGATTTAGAAAGAGGTTTATATGATAGTTCAGAAGACCATTATAAGGAGTAACACATTATTTTACGTTAATTTTTAAAGATGAAAATCCGAATGAAGTATATCTTTTTTATAAGGCGAATCAAAAAAAAATGTAAAAAAATAGGTTCAATTATTTTAGATGTTTTAGTTTTGGATAATTGGACAAAATAAAATTAAAATAAAAAGATATGAGTACTTTAAAAAGTAAAAAAGCAATAATTACTGGAGGTAGTAGAGGTTTAGGAAAAGCAACTGCTATTGCCTTTGCAAAAGAAGGTATTGATGTAGCAATTACTGGTAGAACAGAAAGTGTTTTAAAAGAAACTGTGACAGAATTAGAAACTTATGGAGTCAAAGCAACTTACGCAGTTTTTGATGTTGGTAATTATGAAGAAGTAAAAACTAATATTAAAACGGTTATTGATACTTTAGGAGGTGTAGATATTTTGGTAAACAATGCAGGTATTGCAGCAATAGGTTCTTTTATGGATATGGAAGTTGACGTTTGGAGCAAAATTATACAAACCAATGTTATGGGTATGTACTATGTTACCAAAGAAGTTTTACCACATTTAATAGAAAAAAACGAAGGTGATATTATTAATGTTTCATCTACAGCAGGGTTAAATGGTAATGCAAATATTTCTGCTTATAGTGCATCTAAATTTGCAGTAATTGGTTTATCAGAATCTTTAATGAAAGAAGTACGTAAACATAATATTAGAGTAAATACATTAACACCAAGTACAATAGAATCTGATTTAACAATCGATTTAGGAATGTTAGAAAAAGGTTCTGACCATGTTTTACAACCTGATGATTTTGCAGAATTAATTTTAGCAGGTTTAAAATTACCAAGAAGAGCAATGTTAAAAGGTGCTTCTTTATGGTCTACCAATCCTTAAAATTTAGATGATACTACAAACTTTGTAATCAATCATAAAATCTATCTGGCCATGATTTAGTATTCCTTTACCAACTGTAAAAGAATAGTCATGGCCTATTGATGGATAAATATATACTAAAGGTAAATTTTAACCATTTCTCTCCAATATCTGGCTTTGTGAGCTTCTTCTTCCCATTCAAATAATTGATGAGAAATTCCTTTTTCATTTAAAATATTAGACAAAGTATAGTTACTTTCTAAAAACGAATCTTCTTTACCAATAGGTAAAATTATATCCATTTTATTTAATTGTTCAATTAAATTTGAATCATCGAGATTTTTTAAATATTGATTTGGCATATTAAAATACACAAAATCATTATGAAAACCGCTTAATAAATCTCTAAAGTATCCTTTAGATTGTGTTAAATCATAACGTCCACTCATACCCACAACTTTGCAAAATAAATGCGGATGACGCATGGCAACATTAACTGCATGATAAGCGCCTAAACTACAACCAGCAGAAATTATATTAGGATTGTTGTTTATTAAATTGGCAAGAGGTAAAACTTCTTCTAACACATATTTTTCATATTGTATGTGTCTGTAAATTCTGTAACCAGGATGAGAAAAACTATTGTAAAAAGATTCTAAATCTACGCTATCTACACAGAATATTTGTAGATCTCCATTATTAATTTTATCTTCTAAAGATTTAATAACTCTCCAGTTTTCGTAATCATAAAAATGACCCATTCTAGGTGGAAAAAAAAGTACTTTAGCACCAGAATCACCAAAAACAAGTAATTCCATTTCTTTTTCTAGATTTGGACTAAACCACTTATGATATTCTCTTTTCATTAAGAAATTTTTGTAGTAAAGATAGTACCTAATCTATATTTCTTCAAGAATTTTTACAGGAAATATTTCTGAGTTTGCTTTTAAAGCATTTACTATCAATTCGTAACCTAAAGCATTAAAATGTAAACCATCTGCTTCGAAAAAGATACTATCTGGGTTTCCATTTTGGTCTAAGAATTTATCATAAATATCTATAAAGTATAAATTATCATCTTTAGTTGTTAAGTTTTTAATAATTGTGTTTGTATAACGAATACTACTTAACAAATGAAAACGAGCAATACTAGGCTTTATTGAAATAACAGAACATTTAATATTACCATATTTAGTTCTAATTTTAGTTATTAAATTTTCTAAATATAAATAAACTTCTTCTGGGTGTCTACCATCACCTAAATCATTATCACCTGCATAAATCACTATTGAATCTATATCGTCTAAATCTTTAAAAACACGATCAAAATACCAAGTACAAGCAGCTAAAGTAGAACCCCCAAAACCTAAATTTATAGGACTGTAATCTTTAAAAATTGTTGTTAAATCATTCCATAAAGTAAATGTTGAACTACCATAAAAAATCATTTTTGGTTTATACTCTAACTTATCTATCTCATTTCCTAAACGCTCAACATCATCATGGTACCAAAACATTTTATGTAGTATTTTTTAAAAATTAGTTTGCAAATATAAAATTTTAAAATTAAAGTGTATTCTTTTAATGAAATATCAATATAGATTATACTTTTGCGCCTGTTTTAATTCTATTGTAAATAGATATAATGTTAAATTTATTACTCATTTCAAAAATATGTAAGGTTATATTTTTATTACGTCTATTAGTCCTTTAGGAGAAATTTATTATAAAATATTAAATTAATTATTTAATGAAATTTATTAGAAATCTATTATTTATTGCAATAGCATTTACACTAACTACT
Source organism: Polaribacter sp. Asnod6-C07 (assembly GCF_045063625.1). NCBI lineage: Bacteria > Pseudomonadati > Bacteroidota > Flavobacteriia > Flavobacteriales > Flavobacteriaceae > Polaribacter > Polaribacter sp. Asnod6-C07. The sequence goes on from NZ_JBEFOF010000005.1 coordinate 2,941,328, forward strand.
TGCGATAATTTTTTTGAGTATAGTGTTTATGTTGCCAGTGTTAAATCAGAACAAAAGAATACAACAGCTAAAAATTTAGCATTTCTTAAAGATATTACGATTAGTTCTCAAGACTTTAAGTTTGCCTTTGTTACAGATGTACATTATTCTTATAATAATTTAAGAACTGTTATTGAGGATATTAACAAAAATGACGATATTTTATTTGTTGTTTTTGGAGGTGATATTGCAGATCAGGCTTTGTTAAAAGAGTTTGAGATTTTTTATGATATTATGAAAAACTTAAACAAACCTTATTTTACTGTAATAGGGAATCATGATTACAATTCAAACGGAAGTATTATTTATAATGAGATGTTTGGTGATTTCAATTATTCTTTTGTGTTTAATAATAACAAATTTGTGCTTTTTGATGATATTATTTGGGAAAGTGGTAAAGACCCAGATTTTGATTGGTTAGCAGATAATTTGAGTGATAATTTAAACTATAATCAAGTTTTTTCGTTTGCACATATACCAACTTATGTAAGTAGAGATTTAACCCCAGAAATGATAGAAACTTATCAAAGTTTAATGGAAGACAATAATGTTTCTCTTTCATTACATGGTCACACACACAGTTATTTTTATGAAGAAGGAGATGTAGATTATTTAATTGTACCATCATTAAAAGATCCTGTTTATGCAACAGTTCAAATTAAGGATAAAGATTTTAATGTAGAACTTATAGAATTATAATTAGAATGAAAAATAAAAGTATTTACCTATTAGTATTATTGGTATTGTTGTTTTCAAAATCTTATGGTCAAGAAGTTAATTTAGACAAAGAAAAAGCTTGGTATGTACCAGATTATGCAAAAGTTCAATTTGCAGGAAATATTGGTTTTGTTTCTCTTGGTGTTGGTTATCAGTTGTTTAATGAAGTGTTATATTCTGAGTTATTATATGGCTATGTGCCAGAATCTGCTTCTAAAGCAGACAGAATACATTTATTAACGATTAAAAATACGTTTCCTATTTACAGAAAAGAAATTGGAAAAGATTTAATAATTACACCAATTGCAGGTTTTACAACTTCTTATGAAATTGGTACAAATTCATTTACAACATTGCCAGAAATTTATCCAGAAGGGTATTATGTACCTAATGCTTTTCACTTTACGGTTTTTGGAGGTGCTTTATTGCATAAGGATTTTAAAAATAAAAAGATTTTTAGTGGAGTAGATTTTTATGTGGAAGCAAGTACAGTTGAAACCTATTTATGGTATACAATTACATCTAGTGAAGTTAAAGTAAACGATGTTTTTAGTGCAAGTATTGGTTTCAATTTTTATTTTTAAGATTGATAAAATCCAAAAATAAAAAATCCTAGTTTACATAATGTAGACTAGGATTTTTGTTATTGTTGATATTTTAAGAAGATATTATTTTGGGAATTTTTCTCTAATTTTTTCTAAGGATAAATTATGGATACTACCAACATGTGTATGTTGTTTCCCTAAATCTGGTTGGTAAGTTCCAGCTTGAACCTCACCTCCAATTTTTTGATAAGCTTCTCTAAAAGACATGCCTTCAACCACTAAATTATTAATGCTATCAACCGTAAATAAATATTGATATTTTTCATCATTCAAATCAATATCTTTTACAATTACTTGCTGAATTGAATAATTAAAAATATCTAAAATATCTTTTACATCTTCAAAAGCAGCAATGATGTTTTCTTTTAATAATTGAAAATCTCTGTGATAACCAGTTGGTAGATTATTGGTAATCATTACCATTTCTGTGTGTAAAGCTTGTATTTTATTACATTTTCCACGGATTAATTCAAAAACGTCAGGATTTTTCTTGTGTGGCATAATGCTACTACCAGTAGTTAATTCATCAGGAAACGTAATAAAACCAAAATTCTGACTCATATATAAACAAACGTCCATAGCAAAACGAGCCATTGTATTACATAAACCTCCTAAAGCAGTAGCTATAGAACGTTCGCTTTTTCCACGACTCAATTGTGCAGCCACTACATTGTATTTCATAGTTGCAAATTCTAATTCTTTGGTAGTTAATTCTCTATCAATAGGAAAAGAAGAACCATAACCAGCAGCAGAACCTAAAGGGTTTTGGTCGACAACTTTAGAAACGGCATTTAATACATAAACATCATCAATTAGTAATTCAGCATAAGCAGAAAACCACAATCCAAATGATGATGGCATTGCAACTTGTAAATGCGTGTAACCAGGTAATAAAGAATCTTTGTGTGTATTAGCTAAATTTAATAAAGTATCAAAAAGTGATTTTACTTTATCATTGACAACTGCTAAATTTTCTTTGTAATACAACTGTAAAGCCACTAAAACTTGATCATTTCTAGAACGAGCAGTATGTATTTTTTTACCAACTTCGCCTAATTTGTTGGTCAATTCCCATTCAATTTTAGAATGTACATCTTCAAAAGAAGGTTCAATTACGAATGTTCCGTTTTCTATATCTGATGCTAATTCGTTTAAGCCTTTTTTTAAGTCAGATAATTCATCAGCAGTAATAATTCCAATTGATTCTAGCATTATTGCGTGAGCTAGAGAAGCTTGAACATCATATTTTGCAATGTGAATGTCAATTTCTCTATCATTACCAACTGTAAAGTTTTCTATTTGTTTGTCTATTGAAAATCCTTTATCCCAAAGTTTCATATTTTCTATATTTTGTCATTCCTGTGCATGCAGGAATCTATTTTTATTTCTTACTTTTTTATTTTGAGATTCCTGCCTTCGCAGGAATGACAAACTTTATTAAACAATTACTCTATTCAATAATTCAACATAAATTTGTATTCCTTCTTCAATTTCTGCCAAATATATAAATTCGTTTGCAGAATGAGAACGTGTACTATCTCCAGGTCCTAATTTTAAAGATTGACAACTCAACACAGATTGATCAGAAAGGGTAGGAGAACCATAAGTTTCTCTTCCTATTTCAATTCCTGCTTTAACTAAATCGTGATTTATAGAAATTGACGATGAATTTAATCGTAAACTTCTAGGTGTTATAGTTGTGCAAGGAGATTGCTCTTGTAAAATATCTGCAATTTCTTGATTAGAATAGGCATCATTTACACGAACATCAACAACCAAATCTACGTGAGCAGGTACAACATTGTGCTGTTTACCCGCATTTATTTGAGTAACTGTCATTTTTACATCACCTAAAGCATCAGAAGATTTCTCGAATTTAAAATCTTTAAACCACTGTAAAACTTCAATAGTATTATAAATTGAATTGTTATCATTTGGATGTGCAGCATGACTTGGAGTTCCTTTTACAACTGCATCAAAAACCACCAAACCTTTTTCTGCAACTGCTAAATTCATTAAAGTTGGCTCACCAACAATAGCAACATCTATATGCGGAATTATTGGCAACATACTATTTAATCCATCAGGTCCAGAATTTTCTTCTTCTGCAGAGGCTACAATAACCAAATTGTATTTTAAGTTTTCTTGAGCGTAAAAATTGGTAAAAGTTGCCATTAAAGAAACTAAACATCCACCTGCGTCATTAGAACCTAAACCAAATAATTTACCATTTTCTACAAATGCATTTAAAGGGTCGTTTGTGTAGGCTGTGTTAGGTTTAACAGTATCATGATGTGAGTTTAATAATAAGGTTGGTTTGCTTTCATCAAAATATTTGTTGGTTGCCCAAACGTTATTTTTTGTTCTTTTAAACGGAATTTCAAATTCAGTAAACCAAGCTTCAATTAAAGTTGCAGTTTGGTCTTCTTCCGTTGAAAAAGATTGGGTTTCAATTAAATTTTTTAAAAGTGAAATTGCTTTTTCTGTTAATTTTTCAATAGTCATCATTATAATGTAATTGTTGTAAAATTATCGTTTTCTTTTGTTAGCATTGCTGTATTACCAATATGAACTTTTGTAACTCCGTTGTTTAAAGCATCAAAACAATTATCTAGCTTTGGAATCATTCCATCAGAAATAATTCCGTTTTCTAATAACTCTTTATAAGTTTCAGAATTGATGTTTTTTATTACCGAATTTTTATCAGAAAAATCTTGTAAAACACCATTTAATTCAAAGCAATAATAAATTGATGTATCATAAATATCACTCATTCCAACTCCAATTGTACTTGCAATTGTATCAGCATTTGTGTTTAGTAATTGCCCATTTCCATCGTGCGTAATTGCACAAAAAACAGGTGTAAAATCAGCTTGAATTAATTTATCAATAGAATTTGAAGCTACTTTTTTTACATCGCCCACAAAACCAAAATCAATATCTTTTACGGGTCTTTTATCTGATTTTATACTATTGATGTCTGCGCCAGTTAAACCAATCGCATCCACTTGTAAAGCTTGTAATTTAGCCACAATATTTTTGTTGACTAAACCTCCATAAACCATTGTAATTACTTCTAAAGTTTCAGCATCAGTAATGCGTCTACCATTTATCATTTTAGACTCAATACCTAATTTTGATGCAATGTGAGTTGCACGTTTTCCTCCTCCGTGAACTAAAATTTTATGTCCTTCAAGGTTATAAAATAGTTGTAAGAAAGCATTTAAAGAAGTTTCATCTTCTATGATATTTCCTCCTATTTTTATGATTGATAGTTTTTCCATTTTTCAAGTATCTGTCATTGCGAAGAATGAAGCAATCTCTTTATTAATTGACAGATTGCTTCGTATCTCGCAATGATTTTAGTTATTTTCTAATATTTTTTTCAATACCAATTGTGCTGCATAAGTTCTATTATTTGCTTGCTCAATAACCAAAGAACTATCAGAATCTAAAACAGCATCTTCTACTACAACATTTCTTCTAACAGGTAAACAGTGCATAAATTTAGCATCACCAATTTTATCTTTTGTAATGGTCCAATTTTCATTAACTTCTAAAAGTTGACCATAAGTTTCATAAGAACTCCAGTTTTTAGTGTATACAAAATCAGCATCTTTAAAAGCTTCTTCTTGGTTGTGATAAATAGGTGTATCTCTTGTTATTTCTTTGCTTAAATTATATCCTTCTGGATTTGCAATTACAAACTCAACATCCATTTTTTGCATTGCTTGTGTAAAACTATTAGCAACTGCGTGTGGCAACGTTTTAACATGAGGAGCCCAACTTAAAACAACTTTTGGTTTCTTTTTTGTTGCATTTTCAGAAATTGTAATTGAATCTGTTAAACCTTGTAAAGGATGCCCAGTTGCACTTTCCATACTTATAATTGGTACAGAAGCAAATTCTACAAACGAATTTAAAATTTGCTCAGATTCGTCTTTTTCTTTGTCTGTTAAACTTGGGAAAGCTCTTACAGCAATAATATCACAATATTGAGAAACTACAGCTGCAGCTTCTTTAATATGTTCTGCAGTATTACCATTCATAACTGTTCCATCACCAAATTCAATTCCCCAAGCATCACCAGAAACATTCATTACAATTGGATCCATTCCTAAATTTAACGCTGCTTTTTGAGTACTTAAACGCGTACGTAAACTTGAATTAAAAAATAATAAACCTAAAGTTTTGTTTTTACCTAACTCTTTGTTTGCAAGCGGATTTGCTTTGATTTCTTTAGCTTCATCAATCCAAGAATTGATGTTTTCAATGTCGTTAATGGATGTATAATGTTTCATTCTATTCTATTTTCCTGCAAGGTTTCCTATACCTTGTAGGTATTAATTCTTAATTTTATATACTCATAAAGTTTTTTTAACCTTGTAGTATTACTCTATTTTATTTTTGTAAACGGAACTTTATTTTCAAATGCATTTGTAATAAAGTTATCTTCTAAACCGTTTACAATCCATGTTTCTATATTTGCTTTTTTAGTTAAAGAAGCAGCTTCAATTTTAGATTCCATTCCTCCACTTCCATGAGTTGATTTAGAACTAACAACTTCTTTTCTTAAATCCTCAAAATTATCAACCTCTAAAATGGTTTTAGGAGCATTATTCTTGAAAGATTCTTTTGTGTAAATTCCATTTGTATTTGTGGCAATAATCAACAAATCTACATCTAATAAAGTAGCAGTTAAAGCTGCTAGTTTATCATTATCACCAAATTTAATTTCGTCTGTGGCAACAGTATCATTTTCGTTGATAATTGGTATGTAGTTATTGTTAACCAAAACATTTATGGTATTTACAATATTGGTTTTACTTTCTTGCTTTTCAAAATCTGAATAGGAGAGTAGACACTGAGAACTCAATAAACCATATTCTCTAAAAATTTCTTGATAAATTCTTATTAAATGAGGCTGACCAATTGAAGCCAAAGCCTGTTTTACAAAGACTTCTTCTTGTTTACTCTCTAATTTTACAAACTGTTTAGCCACAGCAATTGCGCCAGAACTTACAATAATAAACTCGCAAGAATCTTTCAGTTTTGCAATCTGATTTGCAATATCTTCAATTTTTCCTCTTGATATATTATTGGTTTCTTTAGTAAGCGTATTAGAACCTATTTTTAGTAATATGCGTTTCTTTTTTTGCATCTTATCTTATTTGTCCATTTCCATGAATATACCATTTGTTGGTTACCAAATGTTGTAAGCCAATTGGTCCACGTTGATGTAATTTGTCTGTACTAATTGCCAATTCTCCCCCTAAACCTAATTGACCACCATCAGTAAAACGAGTAGAAGCATTATGATAAACAGCAGCTGTATCTACGTTTTCCATAAAAAGTTTTGCTTCAGTTTCATTTTTGCTGATTATTGCTGCAGAATGTCCACCTGCATATTTATTAATCATAGCAATTGCAGCTTCATTTGATGTAATTTCTCCAATTACAATTTTGTAATCTAAAAATTCTTCATACCAAACTTCGTTGGATGAAATCTGTTCTAATTGATGATTTTTAGCCACAATTTCATCACCTAAAACCTGAATTTTAGCTTCATTTAATTTTGTAATTAATTTTTTGATGAATGTTTCTTTATCAACAAGATTTTCATCAATTAAAACTTTATCAACAGCATTACAAGCAGAAATTTTTGATTTTCCGTTTAAAATAATATCAATCGCAACCTCTAAATTTGCTTCTTTAGAAACGTACACAAAATTGTTTCCACGACCACTAATAATAACAGGACAAGTGGCGTGTTCTTTTACAAAAGCAATTAATCGTTCTCCACCTCTTGGCACAATTAAATCGACTTTTTGAGTTGGTTTTTCTAAAAATGCTTGTGTTTCTGTTCTATTAAATTGCAAATATTCTACCCAATCTGTTGAAGCATTGTGCTTTTTTAGTGCCTGATGCCAAAGTTCTACAATTTTTAAATTAGAATTTAAAGACTCTTTTCCACCTTTTAAAAGAATTTTATTACCCGATTTAAAAGCGATTCCTGCAGCTTCTACAGTAACATCTGGTCTAGATTCATAGATGATTAAAACTGTACCAAAAGATGCAGTTTTATTATAAACTTGCATTCCATTATCATGCTTAAAACTAAAACGCTCCACACCAACAGGATCTGCTTGAGAAGCCAAATGTTTGGCTGCTTTTATCATTTCATCAACCTTTGTATCATCCGCTTTTAAGCGATCGAACATAGAAATGTCATCACCTTTATAAGCTTCTAAATCTTTTTTATTGATGTTGATAATTGCTTCTCTATTTTCATCCAAAAGAGTTGCCATTGTTCGTAAAACTGCGTTTCTAGCTTCTATAGATAGTAAAGTATTCATCTTTTTATATTCTGAGTTTAGTTGAATTTATTCTTCTTCTAAAGCATCAACTAAAGCTTCAAAAAATTGATTGATATGATCTTTTCTAACGGTTAAAGGAGGTAAAATTCTTAACAATTTTTTATTCATTGCACCACCAGTAAAAATATGATAATCGTAAATTAATTTCTTACGTAAATCTCCTACTTCAAAATCAAATTCTAAACCTAACATTAAACCTTTACCTTTTATTTTTTTTATTTGAGGTATTGTTTTTGCCAACTTTAAAAAATAACAAGAAATTTCATTTACATTATCTATTAGTTTTTGTTCTTCAATAACATTTAGAACAGATAAACCAGCAGCACAAGCCAAATGATTACCACCAAAAGTAGTACCTAACATTCCGAATTTAGCTTCAATACTTGGGTGAATTAAAATTCCGCCAATAGGAAAACCATTTCCCATTCCTTTTGCAATAGAAATAATATCTGGAGTTACTTTATAATGTTGAAAAGCAAAGAATTTACCAGATCTTCCATAACCAGACTGAACTTCATCAGCAATAAGCATGGTATTATTTTCTTTACATAAAAGATCTAATTGTTCGTAAAAATCTGCAGTTGCTTCATCTAAACCACCTACACCTTGAATAAATTCTACAATAACAGCACAAACATCACCTTTTTCTAGTTCAATTTTTACAGCATCAATATCATTTAAATCTAAAATAGTAACTTTTTGCTGTGCGTTAATTGGTGCAATAATATTTTTATTATCTGTGGCAGCAACAGCAGCAGAAGTACGACCATGAAAACCATTTTTAAAAGCAATAACTCTACTTTTTTCTGTTTTAAAAGAAGCTAGTTTTAAAGCATTTTCGTTGGCTTCTGCCCCAGAATTACATAAAAATAATTCGTAATCTTTACAACCAGAAAGTGTTTCTAATCTATCTGCTAATTGTGTTTGTAGCGGATTTTGAATTGCATTAGAGTAAAAACCTAATTGATTAACTTGGTTTGTAATTGCTTCTACATATTTTGGATGTGCATGGCCAATAGAAATTACTGCATGACCACCATATAAATCTAAATATTCTGTGTTGTTTTCATCGTAAACATAAACTCCTTTACCAGAAACTGGGGTTACATTATAAAGAGGGTAAACATTAAATAGTGGCATAGTTTTATTTTTTTATTTGGTTAATCTTTTCGAAAGAAGCGTTAATACCTTTAATTAATGAAGAGCTTAAACCTTGGTGTTCCATTTCGTTTAATCCTTCTATTGTACAACCTCCTGGAGTAGTAACTCTATCTATTTCTGCTTCTGGGTGTTTACCAGATTCTTTTAACAAAGTGGCTGCTCCAAAACAGGTTTGCATTGCCAATTCATGTGCTTCATCTGGTTCAAAACCTAATTGAATTGCACCTTGTGTTGTTGCACGAATTAGACGCATCCAAAAAGCAATACCACTTGCACATATAACAGTTGCAGCTTGTAATTGCTCTTCAGGAATTTCTAAAGAAGTACCCAAACTGTTAAATATAGTTTTAGCTATGGTAACTTTTTCTTTTCCTTTTGTATTAGAAGAAATACAAGTCATAGATTGCCCAACAGAAGCTGCTGTATTTGGCATAGAACGAATAATATTTTTATCATTACCAACTATAGCTTCAATTTTATCAATAGAAAAACCAGTGATAACCGATATTATAACGTGATTTTCTTTAATAAGAGGTTTTAGATTTTTTAAAATACCATCAAAATGTCTTGGTTGTACTGCAAATATTAAAACACCAGCATTTTTAACTGCTTTTTCATTATCTGAAGTTAAAACAACTTCAGTATAAGCATTAAAATCGTTTAAAGATTCTAAATTTCGCTTGGTTAAATACAAGGTTTCTACAGTTTTACTTTTTAATAATCCTTTTCCTATAGATTGCCCTAAACTTCCTGCTCCAATAATTGCTACTTTCATAATTTTTTTGATTAACTACAAATTCTTTTTAGATTTTGTAGGTATTGTTTTATTCTTGAATATCTCTACAAGATTCTTAAAACCTTGCAGTAGAAATTTAAAAGTAATTTGCCTTTAAATTTAAACCTAAACTTTCTTCAAAACCATACATTAAATTCATATTCTGAATGGCTTGTCCAGAAGCACCTTTTAATAAATTATCAATAGTACTTGTAATTAATAATTTATTACCATGTTTTTCTAATTGTACTAAACATTTATTTGTGTTTACAACTTGTTTTAAAAATATACTTTGATCAGCCACAAAAGTAAAAGCTGCGTTTTTGTAATATTCTTTATACATTGCTGTTGCTTCATCTAAAGTACCATTAAATTTTGTGTAAGTAGTTGCAAAAATACCTCTAGAAAAATCACCTCTATTTGGCATAAAGTTTATTTCAGAATTAAAATCGGTTTGTAATTGATTTACTGTCTGATTAATTTCACCTAAATGTTGATGATTAAAAGCTTTGTAATGCGAAAAATTATTATCTCTCCACGTAAAATGTGTTGTTGCAGATAATGATGTGCCAGCACCAGTTGCACCAGTTACAGCATTAATATGAACATCATTTTTTAATAAACCATTTGCAGCTAAAGGTAAAATTGCTAATTGTAAAGCAGTAGCAAAACAACCAGGGTTTGCAATGTATTTTGCTGATATAATATCGGCTTTATTTAATTCTGGCAAACCATACACAAAATCTTTTCCTTCGAAATTCTTATCAGCAAGTAATCTAAAATCGTTACTTAAATCTATAATTTTTGTGTTATCAGAAAAAGTGTTTTTTTGTAAAAAAGCAGTTGAATTTCCATGTCCTAAACACAAAAATAAAACATCAACATCAGCATTAATTTCACTTGTAAAACTAATTTCTGTAGAACCAACTAAATCTTGATGAACTTTATATAATTTGTTACCAGCATTAGAAGTACTGTACACAAAATTGATATTTGTTTCAGGATGATTTAATAACAATCGTATCAATTCTCCTGCTGTGTAACCTGCACCACCAATAATTCCCACTTCTAACATAATTATTTATTTACTTGTTGATAAATTTTGTTTTGATTACCTATAATTTTAATAAAACCTTTAGCATCATCTGCTGTCCAAGCTTTATTTTCTTCACCATAAGTACTAAATGCACTAGACATTAAATCGTGGTCAGAAATAATTCCGTCTAATGAAAAATGATAAGGTTTTAAAGAAACCACAACATTACCAGAAACCATTTTTTGAGAACTCTGTAAAAATGCTTCTGTATCTCTCATTACAGGATCTAAATATTGCCCTTCGTGTAAATGCATTCCGTAAAAACTAGATAAATATTCTTTGTGTTGTAATTGCCATTTAGTTAAGGTGTGTTTTTCTAATAAATGATGTGCTTTTACAGTAATTAAAGCAGCAGCAGCTTCAAAACCAACTCTACCTTTTGTACCTACAATAGTATCACCAACATGAATATCTCTACCAATTGCGAATTTTGAAGCAATAGTATTTAAGTTCTCGATGTTTACTTCTGGTGCATTTTCTTGTCCGTTTAAAGCAACAAACTCACCATTTTTAAAAGTTAACGTTACTTTTTCTTCACCTTCTTTTTCTAATTGAGAAGGATAAGCTTCACTAGGTAATGGTAATTCTGATTTTAAAGTTTCAACTCCACCAACACTTGTTCCCCAAAGACCTTTGTTTACAGAATATTTAGATTTTTCCCAATTCATATCAATTCCTTCAGATTTTAGGTAATCGATTTCTTCTTGTCTTGCTAATTTTTGATCTCTAATTGGAGTAATAATTTTAATTCCTGGAGCTAAGGTTTGAAAAATCATATCAAAACGAACTTGGTCATTTCCTGCACCAGTGCTACCATGAGCAATATATTCTGCATCAATACTTTTTGCGTATTCAATAATTTCTATAGCTTGTATAATTCTTTCTGCACTTACTGAAAGTGGGTAAGTGGCATTTTTTAATACGTTTCCAAAAATTAAATACTTAACTACTTTGTTGTAAAAAGTAGCAACTGCATCAATATTTTTATAAGTTGTAACCCCCATTTTATAAGCGTTACTTTCTATGTTTTTAATTTCTTCGGATGTAAAACCACCTGTATTTACGCTAACAGCATGTACATCATATTCTTTTGATAAACTTACAGCACAATAAGAGGTATCTAAACCACCACTATATGCAATTACTAATTTTTTCATTTTTTTTATTTTTTATCTTTTTTTAGAAATAAATTTTGTTTCATCGTTTTTAATCTCTTATAAACGTTTTCTTTTACTTCAATAGGTTCTTCTTTATTGTTGTTTTTTGGGTCAAATAACATTCCTGTACAAAGGCACATTTTTCTACTAGTTCTGGTTAAGATATCGTAATTCTTACAGGTTTGGCAACCATCCCAAAAAGTTTGATCATCTGTTAATTCAGAAAAAGTAACAGGTTTGTAACCCAAATCGCTATTTAGTTTCATAACAGCTAAACCAGTAGTAATACTAAATACTTTAGCATCTGGAAACTTGGTTCTAGAATGTTTAAAAATTACTTTTTTTATTTCTTTTGCAAGCCCAATATTTCTATAATCTGGGTGTACAATTAAACCAGAATTGGCAACAAATTTACCATGACCCCATTGTTCTATATAACAAAATCCGGCAAACATACCTCCATCTAAAGCAATTACTGCATTACCATTATCCATTTTGGTGGCAATATATTCAGGTTTTCTTTTGGCAATACCTGTACCTCTAACTTGAGCAGCATCCTCTATGGTTTTACAGATAATTTCTGCATATACCTTATGTGATTCATTTGCAATTACAATTTCCATTGCATTGTTTTTAATTTAATAAAATGTTATTTGTTTTGTTTTTTTTGATGTAGAATTGGACACACCTAAATTCTGAAAATATTAATTACCCCAAAGGGCGAAAAGGAAAACTGCGACGCATATTGTTTTGGTTATTTTTTAAAATAACTTGTGTTTTAAAATATGGTTGTTTAGAAAGTTTCACGATAAAAAAAATAAAAAATGGTTAGGTACTTATATAGATTTGTCTTTTACTAATACAAAATCTTAGCGACGAATATTGCGAAAGCGCAAACTGGGAGCTATTGTAGTACATGTTTTATTTTCTCTTGAAGTAATCATTGGTGTAAATGTATGTATTTTTTATTTTTCTGAATAGTATAAGAATACTTTTTAGTAATTTTTATTAAAAATTAACCAATTCTTTATTTTCGTTAAGATTTCAATATCCAATTTCTAAAAATATAATTATTCAATAATCATTATATAAGTAAAAGCTTGTTTTGTGTAAGCTATATTTTAGGTTTAAATCAAATTTTGATATTAAAAAATACAATTCGTCCTAAAAAAAATACAGTTGGGTATGGTTTACTTTTAAAAACTACTGTTCAGTTGCATATTTGTACCATAATTAATCAATAAAAAATAACATTATGAAACTTATAGTATCACTTTTAGTAGCAACAGCTTTCTTTATTTCATCAACAATAACAGCTCAAAATAAAAAAATTACTGCAACAGTTGTAAATGTAACATCAGATTCTGGTAAAGTAAGTTTTGCTTTATATAATAAAGTAACTTTTATGAAAGCACCAATTCAAGCTAAAAATGCAAAAATTGTAGACGGTAAAAGCACAATAACTTTTGATAATTTAGATGCAGGTGAATATGCTATTATTTGTTATCATGATAAAAATGAAAATGATTCAATGGATTTTCATCCAAATGGAATGCCAAAAGAAGATTATGGTGCTTCTAATAATGTGATGAATTTTGGACCACCTAATTACGAGAATGCAAAGTTTGTGGTTACTGATAAAGATGTATCTTTAGATATCAAATTTTAATCAACTTAATTACCCTATTAAACTTAGAAAATGACAAAATCTGACCCAACATTTTTTACAAAGCTTAAAAAAGATATTATTGCTTGCTTAAAGTTAACTGTAATAATGGCTGTAATATTTGTAGTTGCAAATCAGCAATTTACTTTAAAAGGAATGGCGTTAGTATTTTTAATCTCTGCTATGTATTCTTTTACTTTAGGGTTAGGTAATGGGTTAATTAATGAGTTTTTAAACACAAAATGGGATTGGGTTAAAGAAACAAACGAAAGAGTTTGGGCAGGTATAATTACCACTACAATTTACACTGTTATAGCAGTTTTAATTATACATTATGTACAATATATTGTAATTTTTAATAATTCTTTCGAAGATTTTTTTAGTGGTTATTTAATTTGGGTGCATTTATTTGCAATTATTTTTTCTTTAGGAGTTGCAGCGTTTTTTCATGCAAGAGGTTTTATGATCAATTGGAAATCTGCAATGACCCAAGAAACCACAAAACAAGAAATAGTAGCAAAAACAGAAACTGCAAAATTTGAATCATTAAAAAGTCAGTTAGACCCGCATTTTTTGTTTAATAGTTTAAATGTATTAACCAGTTTAATTGGCGAAAACCCAAACCAAGCAGAAAAATTTACGACAAAATTATCTAAGGTATATAGATATGTTTTAGAGCAAAGAAATAAAGATTTAGTACCAATTTTAGAAGAATTGACTTTTGCTAAAACCTATATGCAACTTTTAGGAATGCGTTTTGAAGATGCTGTAGAATTTAATATACCAGATACTGTTAGTAACAAAGATTTAAAAGTTGTGCCACTTTCTTTGCAATTATTATTAGAAAATGCAGTAAAACACAATGTGGTGTCATCCTCTAAACCACTAACTATTAATATTTATGAGGAGAATAATTATTTAATAATAGAAAACAACATCAATCCTAAAGAAGCAATAGGTAAAAGCACAAAAGTGGGGCTGCAAAATATTGCTGATAGATATGGATTAATCACTCAAAGAGGAGTGAAAATAGAAAATAATAACAAAACTTTTAAGGTGAGTTTACCTCTCTTATATAAAATGAACGACATTATGTACACAGACGATTTAGAAAATAACAAATATGTAAAAGCAGTAGAAAGAGTAGAAAAACTGAAAGAATTTTATCAGAATTTAGCATCATACTGTATTGTAATTCCTTTTTTAATATTTATCAATTTAAGATTCTCTCCAGGGTTTCACTGGTTTTGGTTCCCGATTTTCGGGTGGGGAATGGGCTTAGCTTTCCACTTTTTAGAAGTAAATAATTACAATATTTTCTTAGGTAGTAATTGGGAAGATAAAAAGATAAAAGAGTTAATGGATAAAGAAAATAAACATAAAGAATACAGATAATGGAAAGGGAATTTACAGAGGAACAGAAATATATTTTAGCTCGTAAAAGAGTAGAAAAAATTAGCAAGTTTTATAAGCATTTAGCTGTTTATGTTGTAGTAAATACCTTTTTAAGTGTCATTTTTATTACTGGGGATATGAATGATGGAGATTCTTTTACACAAGCTGTTTTTTATAACAACAATTATAAAATATGGTTGTTTTGGGGAATTGGTATTGCTTTTCAAGCATTAAATACATTTGGTGTAAGTTTCTTTTTTAACAAAGATTGGGAAAAAAGAAAGATTAAAAAATACATGGAAGAACAAAATTATAGAAGATAAAAATGGAAACAGAATTTAGCAATCAGCAACGTTATTATAAAGCTCAAAAAAAAGTGAAAGAAATAAAAGGGTTTTACACGCATTTAACCGTTTATTGTACAATTATTCCAGTAATTATTTTTGTTAATTTAAAATTTGTACCGCATTTTCATTGGTTTTGGTTTTCAGTTTTAGGTTGGGGTTTAGGTTTGTTTTTTCATTGGTTAGGCGTTTTTGGTTTTAAGTTATTAGGCTTAGGTAACAACTGGGAAGAAAGAAAAATAAAAGAATTTATGAACGAGAATCAGTAAGATGAACCAACAAGAGCAAGTAAATTATCAGCTAAAATTAATAGCACAGAAAAGAATAAAAGATATTAAAGGGTTTTATACGCACTTTTCTGCCACCTTTTTAGTATTGCCTTTTCTAGTGTTTATCAACCTAAAAACGTTTCCACAATTTGAATGGTATTGGTATGCAATTTTAGCTTGGTGTTTGGGTTTAGTGGTCCATTATATAAGTGTTTTTGCTTTTTCTAAACTAAGTTTTAAAAAGGATTGGGAAGACAAAAAGTTAAAAGAAATTATTGCAAATAGCGTACATAAAAAAGAAATAGAAGAAGATAATACTTATATAAATGAGAAGTATTATTTAAAAGCAAAAAAACAAACAGAAGAAATTAAAGGGTTTTATATGCACTTAATTGTAACTCTTTTTACTTTGCCAATTATAGTTTTTGTAAACTTAAAATTTGTACCTCAATTTCACTTTTTTTGGTTTGCAGTTGGTGGAATGTGTATTGCTATATTTTTGCATTGGTTAGGTGTTTTTGGATTTAATTTTTTAGGATTAGGCAAAAATTGGGAAGAAAGAAAAACAAAAGAAATTATAAAGAATTTTAAATAAAAATGGAAAGAGATTTTACACAAGAACAGAATTATATTAGAGCTAAAAAAAGGGTAAAAGACATTAAAGCATTTTACATTCATTTAGTAGTGTATATAATTGTAAACCTATTTATAAGTGGTGTAATTATCTTCGGATTAATGACAAGTGGTTATTCTTTTATAGAAGCAATTACAAATTTCGGAGTCTATTCTACTTGGCTTTTTTGGGGAATTGGAATGTTTTTTCATTGGATGGGGGTTTTTGGTTTTAAATCTTTAGGTTTTAGTAAAGATTGGGAAGAAAAGAAGATAAAAGAACTGATGGATAAAGACGATAAAAGAAGAAATAAGTTTTAATTATGGATAATTCACAAAAAATAAAACTACAAAAAGCAAAACAGAAAGTAGAAGCTATTAAGAATTTTTACAAACATGTAATAACCTATGTACTAGTCAATTTATTTTTAACGTTTGTTTGGTCTTTTAAATTTAAAATTTTTGGTGATTTAATATTTAGCAATCAATACAATTCAGAAGGATTTAAACACATTCCTTTTTGGTTAGTAGGTGGAATTTTCTTACTTTTTGATGCCTTAAGAACATTCGGTTTTTTTACTTTTTTTGATAAAAACTGGGAAGAAAGAAAAATTAAAGAATTTATGGAATAGTTTACAAGTAAAATTTCTAAAAACCTTAAAATTTTCAACAAAAACCAACAACTTAAAACGAATTATAATTTTATGAACGTATTAATAATTGAAGATGAAAAGCCAGCAGCAAGAAGGCTAAACAGAATGTTATCAGAATTAGATATCGAAGTTCAGCAAATGTTGCATTCTGTAGAAGAATCTTTAAATTGGTTGCAAAACAATAAACATCCAGATTTAATATTTTTAGATATTCAATTATCAGACGGATTATCTTTCGAAATTTTCGAAGAAATTGAAGTAAAATCAGCCATTATTTTTACCACAGCTTATGATGAATATGCACTTAAAGCATTTAAGCTAAATAGCATCGATTATCTTTTAAAACCAATAGATGATGATGAGTTAACATCCGCAGTAAATCAATTTAAAGAACAACAGCCAAAGCAATCAGATGTTCAAGTAAATTTAGATGATATTCGAAAATTATTGATAAATCCTGTAGATCGTAAATTCAAAAAACGATTGTCTATAAAAGTGGGGCAACACATAAAAATTATTCATATAGACGAAATTGAATGTTTTTATAGCGAAAACAAATCTACCTATATTCATACCAAAGAAAACAGAAATTTTTTGTTAGATAATTCTTTAGAAAACTGGCAAGAACAATTAGACCCAGAACATTTTTTTAGAGTTAACAGAACGTTTATTGTGCACATTAATGCTATAAAAGATATTATTGCTTACTCAAATTCTCGTTTAAAATTGGTTTTGCATTCGTATAAAGACTCAGAAATTATTGTAAGTAGAGAGCGTGTTAAAGATTTTAAAAATTGGATTGACTAACGTAATCGGATTTTAAATTTCTTATTTTAATACAACTCACTTAGATAAATTAACAATTCACTATATTTCTTTTTTTATTAAAAGTGATAAATTTCATTTTTGATGAAAATTAGAAATTATGAAGAAAATCTATAAATCATTTTTACAAGCATTTATAATTACAACTTTAATTCATTCAATAGCAATTATAATTTTATTGGTAATTAATACGTTTAATTATAATTTGTTATTAGAGATTATAAGCTTAACAATACCGATATTATTTACCCCTTGTTTTTTATCATTTTATTTTTATGATGTAAATCAAAAATTCACAAAATTATTGTTAAAGGTTTTTTTGTATAATTTTGTTATCATTTTCTTCTTTACTTATTGCTTTTTTAAATTCATTATAATACGTGAGAGCCATAGTGTATTAAGTTATGAAAACTTTACATCTGCATTCATTTCATCTTTAATCTGTATGTTTTTTGCGTTTTTTCATAAAATTAAAGAAACTAAAACTGAATTTCTATCTAGGGAGGTGAAATTTTCTTATTTACAGTTATTTTTAATATCATTTTCTGGAGTCTTATTATATATATTAATTATTGCATTTGAGAAATTTTCATTTAGTGAATCTGTTCAAATCATTTATAATTTTTTACCTGTAGGTTTCATTTTTTCATTAATTAATATTCATTTTTTTAATTACGTTTATCAACAGTTTCATTTTTCAAAAAGAAAGGTTTATGTTGCAATTTATTATATGGTATCAATATCTATATTGGTATTTTGGATTATTATTTCAGTAAATAATTTCAGAATTGTAAAAAGTGGATTCAATATAACTTTTGATGGAGTATTTTTAATTTCAAGTATATTATTGTATGCACCTTTTTTTATTTATGTTTTAATAGTAACTCACTTGTATTTTATTCAACTTTTAAATAAACAAGAGAAAACTTTCTTAACCCAACAATCTCTGGAATCTCAATTAAACTATCAACAATTAAAAAATCAAATCAGTCCGCATTTTTTGTTCAATAATATTAATGTTTTAACCAGTTTAATTGAAGAGAATCCTAAAAAAGCAGTTTTATTTTCTGAGAATTTATCACATATTTATCGTTATTTTTTAGAACAAGAAAAGCAAGATGTAGTTTTGGTAAAAAATGAAATTGAATTCGCTAAGAGTTATCTAGAATTATTAAAAGATAGATTTGAAAGTGGTTTAAATTTTATAATTTCTGTTGATGAAAAAAGCAAAGAAAAATATATTGTGTCTACTATTTTACAGCAAGTTTTAGAGAATGTTGTAAAACATAATGAAATTAGTAGCAATACGATTGTTAGCGTAAAAATTTCATCCGAAGAAAATTATTTAGTGATAAAGAATAATAAGAATTTAAAACAAAATACAACTTCAGAATCTAAAAAAGGAATAGAGAATATTAAACAAAGAATTGCTTTTTTTACGGATAAAAAAGTAATTATAGAAGACACTGCAACCCATTATATCATTAAATTACCAACTTTAGAAACTGTTTAATGAAAGTATTAATTATAGAAGATGAGTTACCATCAGCAAGAAGATTAGAGCGTTTGTTGTACGATTTTGAAATAGAAGTTCTAGATAAATTGACTTCTGTAAAATCAACTATTTTATGGTTTCAGAAAAACCAACAACCCGATTTAATTTTTTTAGATGTTCAACTTTCAGACGGATTATGTTTTGATATTTTTGATCGAGTAAAAATAACATCAAAAATAATTTTTACAACCGCATTTAGTAATTACAGTATTAAAGCATTTGATTATAACAGCATTTCGTATTTGCTAAAACCCATTAATAAAAACAAACTTACTAATGCTATTCATAAAACAAAAGAAGTGTATCAAAAAGAAACTCATTTAAAAGAATTTAAAAAATTAGTTAGCAATTATAAAGCTGTTCATTACAAAGAATCTTTTACGGTAAAAATTGGCAAAAAAATTAAAATATTTAAATCTGATGATATAAGTTGTTTTTACAGTTTTGATAATGCAACTTTTTTAAACTCTAATGAAAATAATTATGTTATAAATCAATCTTTAACACGTTTAGAGCAAGATTTGAATCCAGCACATTTTTTTAGAGTTAATAGAACGTTTATAGTGCACATTAATGCTGTAAAAGATATTATTACTTATTATAATAGTCGTTTAAAATTGATTTTACATGCTTACAAAGACTCAGAAATAATTGTAAGTAGAGAAAGGGTTAAAGATTTTAAAAATTGGATTGATTATTAATTAGTCTATATTATTGACTATTTCAGACATTTTATTAACTTTTATTATCAATTATTATTTTTTTATTAAATTGAATTATTATTAATACAATTAATTGAATAAATTAATTTATATTTGGACAGCCAAACTGGTAAACCAATCTGGCTGTCCAAATATTTTAAGATGCATCCAAGAGTAATTTTTGTTATCGGAGTTTCAGGAGTGGGTAAAAGTACCATTGGTAAACTTTTATCAGAAGAACTAAAAATTTCTTTTTTTGATGGTGATGATTTTCACCCTGAAAGCAACGTTAAAAAAATGTCTAACGAAATTCCTTTACAAGATGAAGATCGATTTAGTTGGCTTCAAAATTTAAATGAATTAGCAAAAACACAAATTGATGATAATAAAGATTGTGTTATTGTTTGTTCTGCATTAAAACAATCTTATAGAAACATATTAGAAAATACAATAGAAGAAAACTCTAAATGGGTTTTTCTTAAAGGTACTTTTAAATTAATTAAAGAAAGGCTAGATAATAGAAAAGGGCATTTTATGGGGTCTAAGCTTTTAGAATCTCAGTTTAATACTTTAGAAGAACCAAAGAATGCACTGCATATAGATGTAAAATCAACACAAAAAGATATTGTGAAAAGCATAAAAGAAAATTTAGAAAACAAGTCAGAATTTGGTCTTTTTGGCTTAGGAGTAATGGGCAAAAGCTTAAGTAGAAATTTAGCGAATAACGGTTTTAAAATGTCATTGTTTAATAGACATGTAGATGGTTTAGAAGTAGATATTGCTATGAATTTTAAAAATCAGTTTTCAGAATTATCAGAAGCACAAGCTTTTGATGATTTAGGTGCTTTTGTAAATTCCTTGCAAAAACCAAGAAAGATCATGTTAATGGTAAATGCTGGTAAAACTACAGATTACGTTATTAACGATTTGTTACCCTATTTATCTAAAGGAGATATTTTAATTGATGGAGGAAACTCGAACTACAAAAAAACTTTAGAACGTTTCGATTATTTAAAATCCAAAGAAATCGAATTTATAGGAACTGGAGTTTCTGGTGGAGAAGAAGGAGCCTTAAAAGGACCTTCTATTATGCCTGGAGGTAGCAAAGATTCTTATGATAAAATAAAAGATTATTTAGAAGCCATAGCTGCCAAAGATAAAAACGGAAACGCTTGTTGTACATATATTGGTAGAGAAGGTAGTGGTCATTTTGTGAAAATGGTGCATAATGGTATTGAATATGTAGAAATGCAATTATTGGCAGAAGCATATATATTATTGAAAAATCTAGGTAAAAATCCTGATGAAATAGCTGCTATTTTAGAATCATGGAAAATTACGACAAACAGTTATTTATTAGAAATTACTGTTGATATTCTAAGAAAAAAAGAAGGTGATGATTGGTTAATTCATAAAATTATGGATAAAGCTGGTAATAAAGGTACTGGAAACTGGACAACTATTGCAACTGCAGAATTGGGTATACCAAGTTCTATGATAACTACATCTTTATTCGCTAGATATGCTTCCTTTTTTAAGGATGAAAGAGTAACAACCAGCAAAAGTTTTGATACTAATAATTTTGATGTGCTAGCTTTAAATGAAGATGATATTCATAAAGCATATCAATTTGCAAGAATGGTAAATCATTACCAAGGTTTTAAGTTAATAAATGAAGCTTCTAAAAAACATTCTTGGAATTTGAATTTAAGCGAACTTGCTAGAATTTGGACAAATGGTTGCATTATTAGATCTGATTTAATGGAAGATTTAGTAGAAGAATTTAAAACTACAGATAACTTATTATTAAGTAAAAAAATAGTTGAAGAATTAAATGTTTTAAAACCTAATATTAAAAAAGTAGTTGCAGAAAGTATTTTAAAAGAACAACCAGTTCCTGCATTAACAGACGCAATTAGTTTTTTAAATAGCTTTTCTAAAGCAGCTTCTACAGCAAATATTATACAAGCACAAAGAGATTATTTTGGAGCCCATACTTATCAAAGAAATGATGATACTTCTGGGAAATTCTATCACACAAACTGGCAAGAATAAGTAAAATTTAAAGATATACATGGAAAATACAAAACAGAAAAAAACTCTTTTTAAAAGAATACTTGCCTTAATTTTAAGTTTTGGACCAGGTATTTTTGCAATCGGTTATACAATTGGTACAGGTAGTGTAACATCTATGATTAAAGCAGGTAGTGCATATGGCATGCAATTGACTTGGGTGCTTTTATTAAGTTGTTTATTTTCTGGAATTCTAATGTTTGTTTATGGTAATTATACATTAATTACTGGAGAAACAGCATTATATAGCTTTAAAAAATATTTAAAAGGAGGTAAATTTCTTGCTATTTTAATTATTATCGGAGTTTCTGTTGGTCAATGGGGTTCACTTATGGGGATATTAACAATTTCTTCTAATATGCTATATGAGATTTTTGCAATAAATTTCGAAAGCCTAAAAGCCTATGAATATGAAACCGTTTTAATTATTTCTATTATCATAGTTAGTGTATTTTATGCAGTTATGTTGGTAGGTAAATATACTTTTTTCGAAAAGATACTGGTCATATTTGTGTCTTTTATGGGGCTATCTTTTATAATTTCTTTATTTTTTGTTTATCCTCATCCATCAGACGTTTTAGAAGGATTAATACCTAATATACCAGATTCTAAAGACCCAATGGTTTCAGGAAAAATGATGGTTGCAGCATTTGTAGGTACTACTATGGCTGCAGCAACTTTTTTATCTAGACCTTTATTTGTTAAAGGAAAAAATTGGAGCCTAAAAGATTTAGGAAAACAACGTAAAGATGCAATTACAGCAGCAATTTTAGTTTTTATAATTAGTGGTGCAATTATGGCAGTTGCTAGTGGAGCTTTATATCATCAAGGTAATCCTGTAAATAATGTCTTAGATATGGCAAAGCCTTTAGAGCCAATTGCAGGAAGTTTTGCAGTTGCTATTTTCTTTTTTGGTACACTGAGTGCTGGTTTGTCATCAATTTTTCCGTGTTTATTAATAGCACCTCTTTTAATAGCAGATTACCAATCAGGAACTTTAGATACTAACTCAAAACAATTTAGAATAATAACAGCAATTGCTTCTTTAGTAGCGTTAATTGGTCCTGCATTTTTTGGAGGTAAACCAATTTTAGTTCAAATTTTATCGCAAGTTTTTAATGTATTTATACTACCAGTAGTTGTTTTAGGTATTATTCTTTTAGTAAATAATAAAAAATTAATGAAAGGGTATAAAACAAGTTTAGGTATTAATATAGGTTTATTTGCGGCTTTATTTTTCTCTTGTATTATATCTTATACAGGAGTAGTAGGTCTTATAACAAAATACTTTTAGAGTATTTTATAAAATAATATAATTAGTAGTATTTAAAAAATATAAAACAATAACAAATGAATAATAAGTTAAAAAATAAAAATGTATTAATTACTGCAGGTGCTCAAGGGATAGGAGAATCAATTACAAAACATTTTATAGATAGTGGGGCTAATGTGTCAATTCATTACTTTTCTAGTGATGCAACAGCTAATGAGTTAAAAGAATATGCAAAATCTAAAGGACAGAAAGCAGTTGTAATAAATGGTGACTTAACCAAAGAAGAAGATGCTAATATTTTAGTTGATAAAACTGTAGAAGCTCTAGGAGGTTTAGATATTTTAATAAATAATGCTGGCTCTTTAGTAGCTAGAAGATTGTTAGGTGAAATGGAAACTAACTTCTGGCATAAAGTAATGGATATCAATTTAACTTCTATGATGTTTGTAACACGAGCTGCAGCACCTCATTTGGCTAAAAATGAATGTAGTAGTATTGTAAATTTAGCATCATTAGCAGGTCGTAAAGGTGGGCATCCAGGTTCTTTAGTATATGCAACAAGTAAAGGTGCAATTTTAACATTTACAAGAGCATTATCTACAGAATTAGGTGCACAAGGTATAAAAGTAAATGCTGTTGCTCCTGGTCTTATTTTAGGTACCTCATTTCATAATACGCATACTACAAAAGAATCTGCAGCAGAAACAATTTCAGGTATTCCAATTCAAAAACCTGGTAATGCAGCAGATGTAGCAAGGGCTGTTTTGTTTTTAGCATCAGAATATGATGGTTTTATTGCAGGTGCAACACTAGACATTAATGGTGGTGTTTATAATATGTAAAAGTTCTAATTTTTAAAAATATTTAAAATGAAAAAAAGTTCAATAAAAATAGTTTTAGCATTTGTAATACTGTCTGTTATTGCAATAAGTTGTAAAAAATCAACTAAAAAAGAAGAAGCTCCAAAACCTGTTTATGCAAGTGATGTAATTCCTTTTTTTAACGATTGGAGTTTAATTTTGGGTGATGGATCTAATGTTGGGCAAGCTATAAACTTCGAAAACAAAGATTACTTTTATACAACAAAAGATGAAAAAGATACTTGGGTAGTTTTTAAATCACCAAATGCAGGTGATACTCATGGTACTTCTAACAATACAAGAACAGAATTAGCACAATCAAAAAAATGGTACCCAATGACGGATGCTAAACTAACTGCTAATTTAAAGGTAATGAGTGTTTCTAAAACAGGAGATGCAACAGTTGCAGCATCATATGCTGTAGTTGTTGGGCAAATTCATAGTGCAGATAAGCATGAGAATGAACCTTTAAAAATTTTTTATAAGAAATTTCCTGGTCATACAAAGGGTTCTGTTTTTTGGCATTATGAAATTAATACTTTAGGAGATGATAATTCTAAAAGATGGGATTATTCTTCTGCTGTTTGGGGTAACGATTTTTCTACAGTGGGCCCAGATGCAAATACATATCCAGAAGAACCAACAGAAGGTATTGAATTAGGTGAAGAGTTTAGTTATTCAGTAGATATAAAAGAAGGAATAATGACATTAGTTTTTACAAGCGAAGGTCATGAAACGAAAACATTTACTAAAAACTTAATAAAAACAGATTACGCTTCAAAAGCAGACATTTCTAAACAAACAAAAGATATGTTTTTCCCTGTAGGTCAAGATGGAGTAGAAAGAGCAAATGCTTATGCAGATGAAGGTTGTTTTTTTAAATTAGGTTGTTATAATCAAACAAATGGAAAATCACCAGAAGTAAATAAGAATTGGTGCTCAGGTGCAGATACTTATGATGGCGATCTTAAAAAACAGTATGAAACTGGTAACTATGCAGAGGTTTGGTTTAATAAAGCTAAAATCTATGTAAGTCCTAATTCAATTTCTAATCAAGAATATTTTACTAAAAATGATTAACTAATATCTTCTTAGAATCTCAATTTTACTTATTTTTATGGAAATTTTAGATAATGAGTCAAAAAGAGGAATTCTTTGAATATATAAATTCAGGATACTCCACTAAAGGAGATTTTATAGAGCTGGGAGCAGCAATGCTTGGTGAAGAAACTGTAACAAATGCAATTGTAAAAGTTCCTTTAAAAACCTTAAATAGACACGGATTAATTGCTGGTGCTACAGGTACAGGTAAAACAAAAACATTACAAGTTTTAGCCGAAAATTTATCAGATAAAGGGATTCCTGTTTTGTTAATGGACATTAAAGGAGATCTTTCTGGTTTGGCAAAAGCAAGTCCTGGTCATGCAAAGATTGATGAACGTCATCAAAAAATAGGTTTTCCTTTCGAGGCTAAAAAATTTCCAATAGAAGTACTAACAATTTCTGAACAAGATGGTACCAGATTACGTGCTACAATGTCAGAATTTGGTCCAATTCTTTTATCAAGAATTTTAGATTTAACAGAAACACAAAGCGGAATTGTTGCCATCATTTTTAAATATTGTGATGATAATAAACTTCCGCTTTTAGATATAAAAGACTTTAAAAAGGTTTTACAATTTGTAACAAACGAAGGTAAAGAAGAAATTAAAGCAGAATATGGGCGAATTTCTACAGCTTCTACAGGTGCAATTCTTCGTAAAATTATAGAAATAGAACAACAAGGAGGAGATCTATTTTTTGGCGAAAAATCTTTTGATGTAGAAGACTTAACTAGAGTAAACGAAGATGGAAAAGGGATTATTTCTGTTTTACGTTTAACAGATATTCAAGATAAACCAAAGCTGTTTTCAACATTTATGTTGCAATTATTGGCAGAGGTTTACGAAACTTTTCCAGAGCAAGGAGATTCTGGTACTCCAGAACTTATCATATTTATAGACGAAGCACATTTGGTTTTTGATGAAGCATCAAAAGCACTTTTAAATCAAATAGAAAGTATTGTAAAACTAATTCGTTCTAAAGGAATTGGTTTGTATTTTGTTACTCAAAATCCTAAAGATGTACCAGAAGATATTTTAGCTCAATTGGGTTTAAAAATTCAACACGCTTTAAGAGCATTTACTGCAAAAGATAGAAAAGCCATTAAATTGGCGGCTGAAAATTACCCAGATTCTGAGTATTATGACACAAAAGAAGTTTTAACGCAATTAGGAATTGGAGAAGCATTTGTATCCGTTTTAAACGAAAAAGGAATTCCAACACCTTTAGCAAGAACTATGTTACGTGCACCAATGAGCAGAATGGATATTTTATCAGATAAAGAACTTAAAAATGTGATAAATAATTCTCGACTTTTCTATAAATACAATGAGAATTTAGACAGAGAAAGTGCTTACGAATTATTAAACACAAAAATAGATAAGATAAATAAAGCAGAAGAAAAAGCTATTAAAGATGAAGCAGACCAAAAGGAGAGAGAAAGAATAGCGAAAGAAAAAGAAAAGCAATCTAGAGTTTCTACTAGAAGAAGAAGCACAAGACAAGACCCTTTAGTAAAAGTATTAACAAGTGCCACATTTATAAGAGCCGTTTTTGGAATTTTAAAAAAAGTAATTAAATAACAAAATTAAAAAACGCACGTTTTATATTTTATAAAAAACAAACCAAATGATAAAAAAGAGTTTCTTACCATTAATTATAGTATCATTATTTATAATAAGTTGTAGTAATAATAATAAGTTTAAAATAGAAAAAGGTAAAGTAGGTTTAGTAGACCAAACCACTACTGTTAAAGACTTAAAAGAAATTTTTAAAAAAGATTCTATTGTTAGAAATTTAAGTGAAGGTGCTTTAGGAGACAACTATTTTCAAGATGATGATGAGTATTTAATTTACGAAAAAGGAGGTAAACATTTACTAACAATTATACCACAAGAGCAGTTAGATTCTACATCAACCATAAAAAGTATCGAAATTCATGATCCGCGTTTTAAAACAAACGAAGGTATTAATCTAAAATCTACTTTTTCAGAAATAAATTCAACAAATATTTTAAGACCAGAATCTACATTACAATCAGTAACTTTATTTTTAGATGAGTTAAATGTAACGATTGCAATAGATAAACAAGAATTAGGTTTAAGAAATTTTAGACCTCAAAAAGTGTCTTTAGAGCAAATACCAGATTTGGCTAAAATGAAATCTTTTGTAGTTTGGTTTAATTAGGGCATATTTTTCACCTTTTTTAAGAAAGGTAAAAAACCGCGCTTTTCATTATATCTTTTTTTCGTACCTCAAAAAAGGATGCCATTTCAATCGCTTATGCAAAACCAATCTTTATGAATAAAAAATATACAATTCAAAAAGTGCCATTTGTTGTACCAACAACAGATGGCAAATTAATTGAAGAGCATTTTGGAAACGCAACAGATAAAAATTCTAATGTTAGTATTGCACACATGATTGCGCCTCCTAATTGGAAAGAACCTTTTCAAACTCCAAAATTTGACGAATATACTTACATCATTAAAGGTAAAAAACAATTTATTATTGATGATGATATTGTTGTTTTAGAAGCTGGTCAATCTATAAAAATAGAAAAAAACACTAGAGTACAATATTCAAATCCTTTTGATTTAGAATGCGAATATTTGGCCATTTGTTTACCTGCTTTTTCTATTGATTTAGTAAATAGGGAAGAGGAATAATTTTCTTTAAATTGTATTTGCATTAATTTTAAAATTGATAGCAATAAAATTTAGTATTAAATACTTATAAATTTGCTGTATGAATGATGAAAATGTAATTCCACCAAAAACCATAAGGCAAGTTTTTGTTTTATTATTAATAATTTTATTTGCTTTTCTAATTTTTAGAGAGCTTATTCCTTATTTATCAGGAGTTTTAGGAGCTATAACCATCTACGTTATTCTTAGAAGATGGATGGTTTATTTAGTTAAAAAAAAATGGAATCCGCATTTCGCCGCAATTTTTTTAATGATTTTTTCGTTTATCTGTATTCTACTACCAGTTGCTGGAATCGTTTTTATGTTAGGTAATAAAGTTGGAGAAGCAGTAGATAATTCAGAAAAAATTGCAAAGGTTGTTCAAACTCAAATGAACACCATTAAAGATAAATATAATTATGATTTAAGCTCAAGAATAAACACAAAAGAAATTTCTACATGGATTTCTGATAACTGGGAAACTTTTGCTGGTGGTACTTTCGACATTTTTATAGCTATTGGTTTAATGTATTTTATTTTGTACTATATGTTAACGAACAGAAAAGAATTACGTGTTTCTTTATATGAATATATACCTATTAGTGAGAAAAACTTAAAAATTATTGGTTCAGAATCTCAAGCTATGGTACGTTCTAATGCTATTGGTATTCCTTTAGTAGCTATTGCACAGGGTATTATTGCTCTTATAGGTTTTTTAATATTCGGAATTAAAGATCCTTTTTTCTGGTTTATAATTGTAACAGTGGGTTCTATGATTCCCTTTATAGGTACTTTAGTTGGTATTTTGCCAGTTTTTATCTTAACAATGTCTACAGGCAATAGTTTTGCAGCTTGGGGAATTTTAGTTTATGGTTTAGTAGTAGTAGGTTCTACAGATAATATTATCAGACTTTTTGTGTTAAAAAAATTAGATAATGTTCACCCACTAATTACACTAATAGGTGTTATTGTTGGTGTACCTTTATTCGGTTTTATTGGCCTTATTTTCGGGCCACTTTTAATAAGTTTATTTTTAGTTGTAGTTAGAATTTACAAAAAAGAATTTGGTGCTTTAATAGAATCTAAGAAAATACTTTAAAACTTCATAGATACTTTAAAATTTAAAACTCTACCAGTCATATAATTAGGGATTCCATATTGTGTTTTAGAATACACATCTCTAACCCAGGTATTGGTAATTGCATTCTGAATATCGAACATATTAAAAAGCTCTAAACCAGCTGTTAGTTCTTTAAATTTAGATAACCAACCAGTAGTATATTGTTTATTGGCATCAGCAAAAACATAAGAAACACCTAAATCTGCACGTCTATAGTCTCTTAAACGACTTTGAAAATCGTAAGGATCTGAGTATGCAGGAGATCCACCAGGAACTCCAGAATTATAAACTAAATTTAAATAAGCTTTTAAATCTGGTAGATTAGGTACATAATCTTGAAACAGAATTCCGAATTTAATTCGCTGATCAGAAGGTCTTGCAATATTACCTTGGTTATTAATATTTTCTTCTGTTTTTAAATAACCCAAACTTACCCAACTTTCACTTCCAGGAACAAACTCGCCATTTAAACGCATATCTAATCCATAAGCATAAGCTGTTGCAGCATTATCTGCTCTATATCTTATTCTTACATTATCTATAGAGTAAGCATTAACATCAGATAAATCTTTGTAATACATTTCAGTAGTTAACTTAAAAGGTCTGTCCCACATTGCAAAACTGTAATCCATACCTGTTACAAAATGTATAGATTTTTGGGCTTTTACATCAACGTTTAAATCACCATTAAAATCTCTTAATTCTCTGTAAGAAGGTGGTTGTGCATATAAACCTCCAGAAATTCTAAATAGCATATCTTTTTCCCAATCAGGTTTTATAGCAAATTGCAATCTTGGACTAATTATTGTTTGATTTTTAGAATCAACACCATTACCAGTAACAGCCCAACTTTGGGCTCTAATTCCTAAATTATAAAACACTTCGTGATCATTCCAGAAAGAACGTTGGTTAAATTGTACAAAACCCGAGAATCTTGTTATAGCAACATTATTGTCTTTTCTGATGGATTGATAAGGAGTAATTTCACCTTCAAAAGCTTCGTAAGGTTGATTGTTTCCTGTATGATGTGGAGGTCTAATAGAAAAGCCTAAAGAATCAATTACTTCCCATTCTCTAATTCTATCTTGTATATCTTCTTTTTGATATTTAACTCCAAAATCCCATTGTTTGTCATTATTTTTTATTGTTCCTCTAACTTGAATATTTGTAATTAAAGCATCTAAATCATTACGTGCGTGATTTAATTGAGAACCAATTCCCTGAGAAAATTCTACTTCTCCAAAATTTTCAGAACCGATATTAGAATCTACTTCACCTAAATTATATTGTGCAGCAATATCAAAATGTTCTTCTTCTTGAGTGTTGTATCTAGAAGCTGTAGTTTTTAAAGTAAAATTATCATTAACTTTATAATCTGCAGACAAAGCACCAAATAGAGTTAAATATTTGTCTTGTTCTTGACCAGAATAAAAAACAACTAATTCTAAAGGATCTGCAACTGTACCAAAACGTGTTCTTCTAGATAAAGGTTGATAATTGTAATCATTTAAAGAAAAATTACCTAGAAAACTTAATTCAAATTTATCAGAAAAATCATAGGTTAAATACGTTTGTACGTCTGTAAATTTGGGTCTAAAATTAGTTTCAATTTGTTTACTATTTACAAATAAACTGTTATCTCTATAACGAACTCCTGTAATTGTACTTAGTTTTTTGTTTAAAAACTGACCTTCGAAAGTAGCACTTCCACCTAATAAACTTGCATCTATTGTAGTTGCAGTTTCTTTTG
Source organism: Polaribacter sp. Asnod6-C07 (assembly GCF_045063625.1). Classification (NCBI taxonomy): domain Bacteria; kingdom Pseudomonadati; phylum Bacteroidota; class Flavobacteriia; order Flavobacteriales; family Flavobacteriaceae; genus Polaribacter; species Polaribacter sp. Asnod6-C07. The sequence goes on from NZ_JBEFOF010000005.1 coordinate 2,972,139, forward strand.
GTTTTCTGTAAGTAATGTCTAAAACAGAAGACAATTTATCACCATATTTTGCTTGAAAGCCACCAGCAGAAAAATTAATATTCTGCACCATATTTGTGTTGATAAAACTTAAACCTTCTTGTTGGCCAGATCTAATTAAAAAAGGTCTGTAAACTTCAATACCATTAACGTAAACTAGATTTTCATCAAAATTACCACCTCTAACATTGTATTGCGTACTTAATTCATTATTGTTATTTACACCTGCAAACGTCATTAAAGTATTTTCTACACCAGCATTTGGTCCAATCGTGTTTTTAACAGTTTTTATATCTATAGATTCAATGCCTGATGCTTCTTTTCTAATATCTTTTACAACTATTTCGTTTAATTTTTCTGTTTTTAAAATTAGAGTAGGTGAGTATCTAATTATATTTCTATTTTTTGCAGTAATAAATTTTGTGATTGTTCTATAAGAAACGTGACTGTAAATAATTGTTATTTCTTTATCTAAAGGAATTCTAATAGAATAATTACCATTTATATCTGTTGATGTTCCTGTATTATTAAATTTTATTGATACATTTTCTATAGGTTCTTTTTTACTGTTTTTAATAGTACCTTTTAAAATAGTAGTTTTTTGAGCAATTAAAAAACTTGGGATAAAGAGTAGAAATAAGAATGTTTTTTTCACAAAAATTAGTTTATTTGTTTCTTAAAGAACGTTGCAGATAACTCATTCGTATTTCCAACATTGTCTGATACTACAAGTTTAAAGATATGTTTGCTACCTACCAATTTTTTATCACTAAAATTATAGGTTAAAATTCTTTTTTTATGATTGTATTGCATTAAAACCCATTCACCATCAATAGTAGCCCTCCAGTTTTTAATACCAGAACCAATATCGCTAATTTTCACTTTTATTGTCTTAGAGTTACTTATCCATTGTTGGTCTTTAAAATATAGCAATTTAATTTTGGGTTTTATAGAATCTATTGCTAAGGTATAATTGCCTAAAATTTTAGTTGTTGTATAAAACGTACTATCTTTTTTTCTGGTATAATTATATCTTGGATATTTAGGATACTCTAAATTGGCAATATACATTTGCTGTTTTTCTTTTTTAGAATATTTAGAGACGTTAAAAGTAAGCGTAAAACTTTTATTTAGTGGTACAGTTGGGTTATGAATTTTGGCAATGTTTTTATCAACCTTAAAATCTAAGTACAAATCGTTATAAAAAGTGTTTTTAGGAAATGCAATAGTAACATCATCTTTACTAAATTTATGAAAGTTTTTAGCTACAACTTTATAATTCGTAGTGTCAGCTTTAGAACTAAAAATAGCATTACTCTCTTTACCAGAAACAGGAATTTTTATAGAACTTTTATTGCCTGCAAAATCTTTAGCAATAATTTCTATAGTATAATTAAAACCTTTTTGTATGTTTATTTTACCATTATTAATCAACTTTTCATAGGTTGATAATTTATTAGCAGTTTCTTTATGAGTTTTTTGATAACGTCTTTTGTATTTTTTATAATGCTCGTAATCAATATGTAAATTTAAGTATTTGCTTTCTGCAAAAGAAAAAGTTTCTACATCATGATAATAAAAACGTTTGCCATTTACGAACATTTCTAAACTGAAAATTCCGTTTTTATTAGGCACACCATTAAAACGATCAAAAACGCTTACACCAAAACTTATATAACCACTTGCTGTAATTTTATCAGCAATATAATTTCCATTTCCAATACTTTTTATGGGAATTTGAAAACTCTTTTTTTGTTGATTAATTCTAGCGTCTGTACTTAAAGTATATCCTTTTAAAGACTGGAAGGTAGGTGTTTTAGTATCTTGTACTTTTATACCAAACAACAAAGGGTTTATAATTTTTTCTGATGCTGTATCTCTAATTTCGAAATGTAAATGCGGTCCACCAGAACCACCTGTATCACCAGAATAAGCTAAAAGATCCCCTTTTTGTAAAGGAAATTTATCTTCTTTAAAAAAAAGGTTTCCTGTATTATAATCTTCTTTTTTGTATTGTACACTTTTAACGTAAGCTTCTATTTCATCATTAAATTTACTTAAATGCCCATAAACGGTTGTAAATCCATTTGGGTGAGTTACATAAATAGCTTTGCCATAACCAAATTGTTGTACTTTAATTCTAGATACATAACCATCTGCTGCTGCAAAAACTTTTAAACCTTCTTTACCTTGGGTTTTAATATCTAAACCTGCGTGAAAATGGTTGCTTCTTAATTCACCAAAAGAACCAGAAAGAAAAATAGGTATATCTAAAGGATTTCTAAAATAATCTGTTGGATATTTCTTTTGAGAAAATGTAATTAAATTAAACACTAAAAATGAGAATAATGTGAATTGTTTCAAAAGGCAAAATTTTACGTAAAAATAATAAAAAACATTCTTTTGGTAATTTGTTTAGCTTCAATGTATTAGTAAAAAAGTAATAAAATGTTGTAAAATTTAAAACAGAATGTTAACTTTGTAAGAATAGTTTATTCTAATAAGTGAAATGAGTAATACATTAGAAGCAATTGAATTACTAGAAAAAACGTTGAAAAACTTACTTTCTAATTACGAGTTTTTAAAACAAGAAAATGAAATATTGCTTCAAAATAATACACAATTACAACATCAGCTAATAGAATTAAAGCAAGTTTATATTAATCAAACCAAAGAATTCGATTTGCTTAAAATTGCAAAAACTATTGAAGGCAGTAGTACAAATACAAAAGATACAAAACTGAAAATAAATTCATTGATTAGAGAAATTGATAAATGTATAATTCAGTTACAAGAATAAAGTTCTTTTTATTGTGAGTCATAAACTAAAGATTAATATTGTAATTGCTGGTAGAACTTATCCTTTAAGTGTAAATAACATTAAAGAAGAAGAGGGTATGCGTAAAGCTGCTAACGCAATTAATAAGTTAATTTCTATGTATGAGCAAAATTATGCAGTTAGCGATAAACAAGATGTTTTAGCAATGTCTGCATTACAATTTGCATCAAAATTAGAAATGCTATCTTTGCAAAAGACCGATAATAAAGAGGAAGAAATACAAAAGCTAAATGAACTTACCAATTTGGTAAATACTCATTTAGAATAAGTTCTTTAAAATACATTAACAACACACTGCCTACGTTAGTAATTGTTTATTAAACTCAACACTATTCTATTATGAAGGATGAGTCTTAACTACTATAGCATGCCATAGTTGCTGAATTTATTTCAGTACCAAGTTGGATCCTTGAACAGTTAGTTAGTCCTATAAATGTCATTTTGGAGTTTAAAAACCTAATCTAATGTAGGCTTTTTTTATATATAAATTTTAAATTATGGATGGAATGGTACTACCCACTATTATGGGAGTTTTAGTAGGGATAGCAGTAGGCTTTTTAATTTTTAAGGCCTTAGAAAAATCAAGAGGAAAGAAAATTCTTGATGGTACAAGAAAAGAAGCTGCAACAATTTTAAAAGAAGCTAAAATTGATGCAGAATCAGTAAAAAAAGATAAAATTTTACAAGCAAAAGAAAAATTTATTGAGTTAAAATCTGAGCATGAAAAAGTAATCTTAACAAGAGAGAAAAAGATTTCTGATGTAGAAAAGAGAATTAGAGATAGAGAATCTAAAGTAGCATCAGAGGTAGATAAAAATAAGCGTTTAAATCAATCTTTAGAAAGTAAAGAAAAAGATTATAATTTTAAATTAGATTTCTTAGAAAAGAAAGAAGGTGATTTAGAAAAAATGCATAAACGTCATGTAGACATGCTAGAGCAAATTTCTGGTTTATCTGCAGAAGAAGCTAAAAAAGAATTGGTTGCATCGTTAAAAGATGAAGCTAAAACAGAAGCAATGGCTTTTGTACAAACTTCTATAGAAGAAGCAAAATTAACAGCAGAACAAGAAGCAAGAAAAGTTGTTTTAGGTACTATACAAAGAGTAGGTGTAGAGCAAGCTGTAGAAAATTGTGTATCTGTTTTTAACTTAGAGTCTGATGATGTTAAAGGTAGAATTATTGGTAGAGAAGGACGTAATATTAGAGCTTTAGAGTCTGCAACTGGTGTAGAAATTATTGTTGATGATACGCCTGAAGCAATTATTTTATCTTGTTTTGATCCTGTACGTAGAGAAATTGCACGTTTGGCAATGCACAAATTGGTAACAGATGGTAGAATACACCCAGCAAGAATTGAAGAAGTTGTAAAGAAAACAGAAAAGCAAATTAACCAAGAAATTATAGAAGTTGGTAAAAGAACTGTAATAGATTTAGGTATTCACGGTTTGCATCCAGAGCTTATTAAAGCTGTAGGTAGAATGAAATATCGTTCTTCTTATGGGCAGAACTTATTACAACACTCACGTGAAGTATCTAATCTTTGTGGAATTATGGCTTCTGAAATGGGTATTAATGCTAAGTTGGCTAAAAGAGCAGGTTTATTGCATGATATTGGTAAAGTACCAGATGCAGAAAGCGAATTACCTCACGCATTATTAGGTATGCAATGGGCTGAGAAATATGGTGAAAAAGGTGAAGTTTGTAATGCTATTGGTGCTCACCATGATGAAATAGAAATGAAGAGTTTATTGTCGCCAATTGTACAAGTTTGTGATGCAATTTCTGGGGCAAGGCCAGGTGCTAGACGTCAGGTATTAGATTCTTATATACAACGTTTAAAAGACTTAGAAGCAATAGCTTTTGGTTTTAATGGTGTGCAAAAAGCGTATGCTATTCAAGCTGGTCGTGAATTAAGAGTTATGGTAGAAAGCACCAAAGTAAATGATGCTAAAGCCTCTGAATTATCTTTTAGTATTTCGCAAAAAATACAGAATGATATGACTTATCCAGGTCAAGTAAAAGTTACTGTAATTAGAGAAACTAGAGCTGTAAATGTAGCTAAATAATTTTTTTATTTACATTATTAATATAAAACCTTGAGTATATACTCAAGGTTTTTTTGTGTTTTTAGATTAATTATATGTTATAAAAAGAATAGATATTTCTTTTTGGCTAATAATAAATTATGACAATAATAAAGTTTTACAACCAATTCGTTAACTTTTAAAAAACATTGATTTCACTTTTAAATTCTTCTTTTGTAGTTATTACTTATATAACATTGGTGAAATTTCTTTATTGTTGATATATAGGTAAATAAATTATTACAGGAAAAAGATATAATTATTTATGAGGCTGAAATTAGTGGCTAAAATAATAATTTATATGACCGTAATTTTATTGCAGTCTTATTTTTAATTTTATAAAATGATGAAAAAAAATAGAGTTTTAAGTATCTTCTTTTTATTTATAGTTCAGTTTTTAATAGCTCAAAAGATTGAAATTAAACCATATTTACAAGATGCAGAACCAACATCAATCAAAATTATGTGGCAAACAGATTTTGGTGAAGAATCTATTGTTTACTGGGGTTTAACAGAAAATAAATTAAAAAATAAAACTATTGGTACTGCTTTCGATATAAATTTTACTGATAAAAGAGTACATGAAGTTACTATTACTGGTTTAAAAAGATTTACAACTTATTATTATAAAGTTCAAACTGGCAAAGCTGTATCAAAAATTTATCAATTTAAAACTCCACCATTTGCAGGTGAATCTAAAAAAATAAATTTAGTTGCAATGAGTGATATGCAATACGATTCGCAGTATCCAACTAAATTTACAGAGATTGTAGAAGAAGGAGTATTGGCTTATTTTGATAAAAATTATAAAGGCGATATTTCAGACAATTTAGCAATGGTTGTAATTCCTGGAGATTTGGTGGTTACTGGTTCTGTTTTTAGTCAATGGCAAGAACATTTCTTTAAACAATCAGAAAAATTATTTTCTAATGTACCAGTTTATCCAGTGCCAGGAAATCATGAAAGAAATTCAGACTTTTATTTTAAATATTTCAGTTTGCCAAAAAACGGAAGCCCAGAATATGCAGAACATTGGTGGTTTAAAGATTACGCAAATACAAGAATTATTGGTTTAGATTCAAATAATGGTTATAGAGATATTAAAGAACAACTAGAATGGTTAAAAGAATTGCTAGATAAAACTGCCAAAAATGATAAAATTGATTTTGTTTTTGCACAATTGCATCATCCTCATAAATCTGAACTATGGATTCCTGGAGAAGAAGATTTTTCTGGTAAAGTAGTAAAGTTATTAGAAACATTTAGCAAGGTATCTAACAAGCCAAGTTTGCATTTTTTTGGTCATACACATGGTTATTCTAGAGGGCAATCTAAAGAACACAAACATCTTTGGGTAAATGTAGCTTCTGCTGGTGGTGCCATTGACAATTGGGGAGAGTTTGAAGGTAGAGATTATGATGAGTTTACAGTTACTCAAGATGAATATGGTTTTGTTTTAGCAACTATAGATACAGATAAAGAAAACCCTTCTTTTACTTTAAAAAGAATAAGTAGAGGAAATAATGTAAAATTTAGAGATAATGAATTAAGAGATAGCATAACTGTTTTTAAGAAAACAATTCAGCCTAAAACTCCAATTTTGGTAGATTTAGATTTAAAAAATCATCCAATTCATAAAATGTTTATTAAAGCCAATGATTTTAAAAGTGATAAAAAAGATGCTTTTCATGCAGCTTCTAATTGGCAAGTATCAACAACAGCAGATTTTTCTAAAATTATTTACAATTCTTGGAAACAACATGAAAACTGGTATTATAAAGAAAACAGACAAAAAAATGATGATTTAACAGATGAGATTATTGATAGAAAATTAAGTAACGAAACTATATATTATGTAAGAGTTCGTTATAGAGATCAGTTTTTAAATTGGAGTGATTGGTCTGTTGTAAAATATTTTAAAACAGTTAAGTAACTTAATAGTTAAAAGGATGATTTTAAAACATTTTTCAGGTTATAATAGAATCATTTTTTTAGAAAGACCTTTGTTTTAAAGGTCTTTTTTCATTTTCTAGGATGATAAGTTTCTACAACTTCTCTTAAATAACTTCTATCTAAATGCACATAGACTTCTGTAGTTGTAATACTTTCATGACCTAACATTTGCTGAATTGCTCTTAAATCTGCACCGTTTTTAAGTAAATGAGTCGCAAAAGAATGGCGTAAAGTATGTGGACTAATTTTTTTATTTAAATTGATTTCTACAGCTAGGTTTTTTAAAATTGTAAAAATCATTTGTCTGGTTAAGCCATTTCCTCTTCTATTTAAAAACAAAGTATCTTCAAAACCTTTTTTAGGATTTAAATGACTTCTAATATCGTTTATATAAAAAGAAATATATTTTTGTGCATTATAATGTATGGGTATAAAACGTTCTTTATTTCCTTTACCAGTAACTTTTATAAAACCCTCTTCAAAAAATAAATCAGAAATTTTTAAGGTGATAAGTTCGCTTACTCGTAAACCACAACTGTACATTGTTTCTATAATTGTTCTATTTCTTTCTCCTTGAGGATGACTTAAATCTATTGCAGAAATTAGTTGGTTTATTTCATCTTCGGATAAAGTATCTGGTAATTTTCTACCAATTTTAGGAGCTTCAATTAAATCAGTTGGGTTTGTTTTTCTATAATCTTCAAAAATTAAATAATCAAAAAAACTACGTAAACCAGAAATAATTCTTGCCTGACTTCTAGGATTTACTTTTTTAGCAACTTCATAAATAAATTGTTGTACAAGGCTTTGATCTATAGAAATAGGAGAGGAGTCAATTTCATTATCTTTTAAAAATAATGTCAATTTTTCTAAATCTCTAGTATAACTATCAATTGTATTTTGAGATAAACCTCTCTCAATTTTTAAGAATAATTGATAATCTCTAATTGCGTTTTGCCATTTCATTTGCTAAAAATAAAGTTTATATTTACAACTTAAAGTGTTTTTATGAAACTTATAATTATAAACGGACCAAACTTAAACCTTTTAGGAAAACGTGAACCAGAAATTTACGGATCTGAAACTTTCGAAGATTTTTTTAGAGACTTGCAATTAAAGTTTACAAACGTAGAATTGTCTTATTTTCAATCTAATATAGAAGGTGAACTAATTGATAAATTACATGAAGTTGGTTTCGATTACGATGGAATTATTTTAAACGCTGCAGCTTATACACATACCTCTGTTGCAATAGGAGATGCTGTAAAAGCAATAAATGCTCCTGTTATAGAATTACATATTTCTAATACACACGCTCGCGAAGAATTTAGACATAAAAGTTTTATTGCATCTGCTGCAAAAGGTGTTTTGTTTGGTTTTGGTTTAAAAGGCTATGAATTAGCGATACAAAGTTTTATTTAATGCTAATTTTTTTACTATAATTCTAAAATCATTTTAATGTCGGAACGTTCGTAATGTGAGTTTTCTTCTACAGGAATTTCTTTAAAACCCATTTTTTTGTACAAATTAATTGCAGGTACTAAACTTCTATGTGAATATAATGTAATGCTTTTCCAGTTTTGCTTTTTTGCAAAATCTATAGAAAACTCCATTAGTTTTAAACCAATTTTTAAACCTTGAAATTGAGGATTAACTGCCATTTTACTCAATTCATAAAAAGATTTTTGGTTGATGATTGAAACAACACCCACAATTTCATTATTGTATTTTGCAAAAAAGATAAATCCTCCAGGATCTATAACGTATTTTTTAGGATTGCTTAAAACCTTTTCATCATAAGGTTCTACATAAAAATATTTCTTTAGCCATTCTACATTTAAATCATAAAAATGAGTGGCATATTTTTCTTCAAAAGGAATAATTTCTAACTTATAATTCATCTAAAAAACTTTTTATTTTTTATAAAATGATGTTAAAAATAAATATCGAACTAAAAGTAAAACTAATAAAGGAATTACAGCTAATGGAAATAATTGAATTTTTAAAACCCATAAAAATGGAATTAAAAGCAATAAACCTAACAATATTTTAAAGTAAGTATGTATCCATTTAGGCTGATTTTTTTTGAATAATAGAAAAGCAATAATTAAATTAGGAGCAAAGGCCCATAAAAAATTAAAGTTATTAGGTGTTGTAGAATGATCTGTAAAAAACCATAAAAACAGAATTAATACTCCAACAATTCCTGATATAAAAAGTAAGGTGAAATCTAATAATCTAGTTCTTTTATAATTTTTAAAATCTTTGTAAGTAATAAAAAGACCAATAAAAGCAATAATACTAAAAATTACAAATGGATTTAATATGGAAACTTTTTGTTCTATTTCTTCGTAATCTAATAATATAATTTCTTTTTTAACTAGTTTTTTTGGTTGGTTATCAATAAATAAAGAACTGTTTTTAAATATTTTATATACATAATCAGGTAAATACATATATTCTTCTGATGTTGCTTTTTTATCTAATTTACTACCTAAAGCTAAATTAATTCCGAAATTACCCCACGTGTTCCAGTAAATTTCTTTGTTCATCAATTGTCTAAAGGATAGGTTTTTTTCAATTTTATCATCATTAAAAGCAACTCGATCTCCTAAAACAGAAGTTGTAATATCTCTTAATTTAGAAGCACAATTATTATAAAAAGGGTCATAATAATAATTTGCATTTTTAGGTAATGCGTTATTTTCTAAATATTTGAAAAAGGCTTGTTTTTCTTGTTGCGTTAAATTTAAAACTTGTTGTTTTACCCAACGTTTATCTCTTTTATAACTCGCTAAGAAATACTTAAAATCGTATCGAGCCAATTTATACAATAATTTACCTTTTGTAAAGTTTGCATAAAAATTAGGTTGATTAAAATCGAACATTCCATAATTATAAATTAAATCTAGTTGTAAAACAGGATCTTTAATTCGAATAGCAGAATGCCCAAAAGCTTCATATAATTCTGTTCCTGGCCCAGCAGTTATTATACTTACTTCAGAATATACAGAAAGGTTAACTTGCGCATTTATAGGTTTTATCAGCAATAAAAAAAAGAGTAATAGTGAGTGTTTTTTTTTCATCAGTTTTAATTTCTAAAGAAACTATAATCGAAAGTAATAGAGAAAATATTAGAAAATAATGCATTACCAACACTACCAATATTGGTTAAAGCATAATCTACTTGAATGCCTTTATAGTTAAAACCAACTCCAAAATTTGGCTGTACAGAAAGTGATTTACCATCGTTAAACTCTGTAATGTATTGAAAATTACCTACACCTAAACGTAAATAAACCAACTTGTCGTAATCTAATTGAAAACCAACAGCAGGATCTATACTACCCATTTTTGATGAAAAAATATCATTAGATTGTTCAAAACGAATGTTTAAATCTACTTCAGAAAGTAAGTTTAAATAACGACCAACTCTCCATTCTTTGGCAACACCAACTTGTATTTTAGGTTTAGTAACTTCAGTAGTTTCTGGTAATTCTTGATTTTGACCAGGAATTGCATTTTTAATTTTATCAAATTCGTCTTCATTAATAGCCCAACTATTAAAAGTTGTGGTAATATCTCTGGCCATTAAACCAAATTTCCAAGAATTTCTTTCGAATTGCAAACCTGCATCAAATCCAAAACCCCAAGAACTAGCAAATTCACCAATAATTCTACGAACAATTTTAGCATTTACTCCAAATTTTACATCCTTAAAAATTAAATTTCTAGCATAAGCAATATTAAATGCATAATCTGCTGCAGAAAAAAGGCTAATTCTATTAAAATCAATATTACCTTCACTATCAATTAATTGTGTAGTGTTCAAAATATCATCAACACCAAAACGAATTACAGAAATTCCCAAAGCACTTTCGTAATCTATTGGCATTGCAAAAGCTGCGTGATTGTAATTAGCAATGCCTGCAAAATAAGAAGCGTGCATTAATGAACCTTGATAATCTTCTATACCCACCAAACCAGCAGGGTTCCAGTAAGTTGCGTTTACATTATTTGTGGTTGCAACAACAGCTTTACTCATTCCTAGAGCAGCAGCATCAACCCCAATATTTAAAAATTCATTGGAGTAGTTTCTAAATACTTGTGCATTTAAAAACAGTGGAAAAATAATTAAAATAAGTAAAAATTTATATTTCAATAGCTTATAATTTATCAATAACAAATATCTTAAATCCTATTAAATTAACTATTGTTTTTGGTAGATATTGTTTATTAAATATCAATCTGTATATTTTCTTTTATAAAACGATAAATTCTGTGCTCTAACCAATTATTTTCATTGGGTTTAAATGATGTCATAAAACCACAATGACCACCATATTTTGTTTCTTCTAAAAAGAAATAATCAGAATTTTCTGCTTCTTTGTAAGGATAACATTCAGTTGATAAAAAAGTGTCGTCTTTAGCGTTAATTAGTAAAGTTGGCTTTTTAATTTTAGGTAAATAAGGTTTTGAGCTTGCTTTTTGCCAATAATCTTCTGGACTATCAAAACCAAAAACAGGCACAGTATATAAATATTCTAAATCTTTAAATTTTGTTGCTTTAAATAACTTGTCCTTATCTAATTTATAATCTGGAAACTTATGAGATTTTTCTAAAATCTTATTTTTCATGGTTTTAAAAAACACTTCCATATATAACTTGTTTTTTAATTTATCTAGCTCTTTTTCAGAACTTTCAATATCAATAGGAACAGAAACTGCAATTCCCCCTTTAATTTTTGCAGATATTCCATCACTTTTTTCTCCTATATATTTAAGTGTTAAATTACCACCCAAACTAAAACCAATAATTATTATATTTTTGTAATTATAGTTTTCTAAAAGATGATTAATTACAAAATCTACATCTTCCGTTTTTCCACTATGATAAGTACTTAATAGTAAATTATCTTCTCCACTACAACCTCTTAAATTAAAACAAACAGTATCTATTTTATTATTATTTAGGTTATTAGTGTTAGATGCAATATATTTTGATTCAGAACTACCTTCTAAACCATGTATTAACAAAACCAAAGTGTTAGAACCTACAACAGAAAAATCTAAATCTATAAAATCGTTATCCCAAGTAACAACTCTTTTTCTAGTATAAATTGCTTTATCCTTCATAAAAAGTGGTCTGTACATTGTGTTAAAATGACCATTTCTAAAAGGAATTGTAGGTAAAAAGTTAGATGATAATATTGGCATATATTTTCTGTAGTCTTACAAATATCTTAAATAAATAACAATTTAGAAAATAGACTAATTATGATTTCTTATTTTAGCTTTTAATTGAAGCTTTTTTAGATGAAAATTATAGAGTATATACCTAATTTATTAACACTAGGTAATCTTTTTTGTGGTACAGTTGCAGCTATTTATGCTGTAGAAGAAGATTTTGTTAACGCTAGTATATTTGTATTAACTGGAATTTTATTTGATTTTTTTGATGGTTTTGCTGCACGTTTATTAAAAGTAACAGGAGAGTTAGGTAAGCAACTAGATTCTTTGGCAGACATGGTTACAAGTGGTGTTGTACCTGGTATTATTATGTTAAAATTAATTCAGAATAATTTGCTTAAAGACTTTAATACTATTGATAATTCGTTTTTTGATGTTTCTTTAATAGGTTTAATATTAACTTTAGGAGCCTGTTATAGGCTTGGTAAATTTAATATTGATACTAGACAAACAGATTCTTTTATTGGTTTACCAACACCAGCAATGTGTTTATTTGTAATATCATTACCTTTAATTCAAGAATATTCTGATATAGAATTTATTAATAATTTAATTCATAATAATTATTTTTTAATTGCTATAACATGGGTTTTAACTTATTTAATGAATGCAGATATACCTCTATTTTCATTAAAATTTAAAGACTATTCTTTAAAAAATAATTGGGTAACCTATTTATTTTTAACATTTTCTTTAGTGTTAATTTTGTTAATAAATTACTTGTCAATACCTATTATTATTACCTTGTACATTCTTTTATCAATAATAAAAAATTTAACCCCCAAAATTTAATATTATGGAGTCAGCAGAAATTCCTAAAAATGAAGTAGATAGATTACAAGCTTTAGAAGATTATAAAATAATAGATACTTTACCAGAAGACGATTATGATGCACTTTCAAAAATTGCATCTAGTATTTGTAATACTCCAATTGCCTTAATTTCTTTAATTGATGAAAAAAGACAGTGGTTTAAATCTCATCATGGAGTAGATGCAACAGAAACACCAAGAGAATTGGCATTTTGTGCACATAGTATTTTAAACCCAGATGAGTTATTTATTGTTAATGATGCTACAAAAGATGAACGTTTTTATGATAATCCTTTAACTACTGAAGATCCGAATGTAATTTTTTATGCTGGGGCACCATTAAAATCGCCAGAAGGTTATCCTTTAGGAACTTTATGTGTAATTGATAATAAGCCTAACAACTTAAATGATTCTCAAAAAGAAGCTTTACAACTTTTAGCAAAACAAGTAATTAGCCTTTTAGAGTTAAGAAAAAAAAATAATGAACTTAAAAAAGCAAGTAATAAAACAGAAAAGTTAAACGAACGCTTAAATGATTTTGCTTATCGTTTAACACATGATTTAAAATCGCCAATAAATGGAGTTAACTTTTTATTAGATGTTTTAAATGAAGATCATGGAAATTTGTTTAAAAATACTGAAGCTGAATCACATATAAGTTTAATTTCTAATAGAATGGTTTATATGGGTACTTTAATAGATGATATTTTAGAATATACTAAAGTTAACACAGAAAATATTGTTTATGAAGATATTAATATTAAAATGTATTTAGATAGTATCATTAAAAATATAGATTTTGAAAACAAAATATATTTAAATTCTGATGCTTTAGATACTTCTATTAAAAGCTCTAAAATTGGTTTTGTACAAGTTTTTCAGAACTTAATATCAAATTCTAGAAAATATTCTGATGAAGAAAAAGTAGAACTAGAAATTGATTTTAAAGAAACTGCAGAGCATTATCATTTTATTTACAGAGATAATGGGCCAGGTATAGCACAAAAATACTGGAGTAAAGTTTTTGAAATGTTCGAAACTTTAAACAACACCAATAGTCAAAATACGGGTATTGGTTTGGCTACAGTAAAATCTATAATTAAAAGACTAGGAGGAGAAATTTTCTTGCAAAATAGAGAAGATGGTAAAAAAGGAGTGTGTTTCTTTTTTCATTTTTCTAAAAAAGAAGTAATTGAACAATAATATTATTTAAAAATAATGTTTAAATCTATAAGAACATTTATTGGAGCTAAAGATTTTGAATCTTCTAGTAACTTCTATAAAGATTTAGGCTTTTTAGAAATAAAATTATCTACTAATTTATCTGTTTTTAAGGTTGATGAAAAGTTAAGTTTTTATTTACAAAAAGCATATGTAAAAGATTGGGTAGATAATTCAATGCTCTTTTTAGAAGTAGAGGATTTAGAGCTTTATTTAGCTGAAATAAAAAATAAAAATCTTACAAAAAAATATCCAAAGGTTAAACTTTCTGAAATTGTTAAAAATGATTGGGGACAAGAATTTTTTTTACACGATCCTTCTGGTATTCTTTGGCATATAGGATGTTTCAATAAATAGAAAAACAAAATGTAAAAGAATTTCTATTGAAATATTTTCTTCTTTTTTAACTCAAAGTCTTTACCTAAATACACTTTACGAACCATTTCATCTGCAGCTAATTCTTCTGGAGTACCTTCTTTTAAGATACTACCATTATACATTAAATAAGTTTTGTCTGTAATAGCTAAAGTTGCTTGCACATCATGATCTGTAATTAAAATACCAATATTTTTGTTTTTTAATTGTGCAACAATACTTTGTATATCTTCTACAGCAATTGGGTCTACACCTGCAAAAGGTTCATCTAACAAAATAAAATTTGGGTCAGAGGCTAAACAACGTGCAATTTCTGTTCTTCTTCTTTCACCACCAGAAAGTAAATCGCCTCTATTCTTACGAACATGACCAATATTAAATTCTTCGATTAAAGATTCTAACTTAATTTTCTGTTCTTTTTTAGATAAACCTGTAAATTGCAATACAGACATAATGTTATCTTCTACAGACAATTTTCTAAAAACAGAAGCTTCTTGTGCTAAATAACCAATACCTTTTTGTGCACGTTGGTACATGGCATCTTTAGTTATTTCTTCATCATTTAAGTAAATATGGCCTTCATTAGGTTTAACCATACCAACAATCATATAAAACGAAGTTGTTTTACCAGCTCCATTTGGTCCTAAAAGTCCAATAATTTCACCTTGCTGAACTTCTAAAGAAATGCCCTTTACAACTTTTCTACTTCCATAAAGTTTTTGAATATTTTCTGCTTTTAAAATCATTTTATCAAAAATATATAATTGTTTGAACTGTTTAATTATGTAAATGTATTTAACTTAATTTAGAAAGTTCTTAAAACACTCTTAAACCATTATTCAGTTAAACTTTTTTCTTCTTCTAGAGCTTCCCAATATTCTACAGCTCTTCTTAAATGTGGAATAACAATTGTACCACCAATTAAATTGGCAATAGACATGGTTTCCATCATCTCTTCTTTGCTAACACCATTTTTCATGGCAGCTTCTAAATGATATTGTACACAATCATCACATCTTAAAACCATAGATGCTACTAAACCTAATAGTTCTTTTGTTTTAACAGGTAAGTGCCCTTCTTTAAAAGCATTAGTGTCTAAATTAAATATTCTTTTGATAACTTTATTATCTGAAGCTAAGATTTTATCGTTCATTTTTGCACGATAATCATTAAATTCTTTAACTTTTGTTGGCATTCTTTTCTTGTTTTTTAATAACTCTTCTTGATACGCTAATTCCTATTTCATATAATATTAAGATAGGAATTGCAACTATAACTTGGCTTGCAACATCTGGTGGTGTAATAATAGCTGCTAAAATTAATACAACAACCAAAGCATGTTTTCTATATTTTTTTAAGAATTCTGGTGTAATTAATCCAATTTTGGTAAGAAAATAGATGAGTACAGGCAATTCAAATAAAATAGAAACCCCTAATAACATATTTGTAACCAAACCAATATGAGATTCTAGGGTAAAACTATTTTCAATAGCGTCTGTAATTTGGTAATTGTATAAAAAATGAATTGATATAGGTGCAATTACATAAAAGCTAAACAGTACACCTATAAAAAATAAAAAGGATGCTATAAAAATAAAACCTCTAGATTTTTTAATTTCTTGATCTGTTAATCCTGGTGCTACAAAACGCCAAATTTCCCATAATAAATAAGGGAAAGAAATGATTAAACCTAAAATTAATGAAGACCAAATAGAATTCATTAATTGCGATGTTACTTTTATACTTTGTAATTTTTTATCAGCAAAACTAACATTACAAAACGCACTATCTATACCAAATAACTGAAATAAATCACAAAATAACTGATAGGTGATAAAATCAGGCTTTATATGTGCTAGTAAAAAATGATCGTAAACTTGCTGAGCAAATGCAAAAAATGTAATTGCCAAAATAAAAATTGCGGCTACACTTCTTACTAAATGCCATCTTAATTCCTCTAAATGTCCTAAAAAAGACATTTCTTTTTGTTGTTCTGCCATTAAAAAATCCCTTCTTTAATTAAATCATGTAAATGTACTACTCCTGCATAATTATTTGAATCATCTACAGCTAAAATTTGAGTAATACTATTATTTTCTAGTGTATCTAAAGCATCTATAGCCATTGCATCTTTATGAATCGTTTTTGGGTCTTTACTCATAATGTCTTTAGCTACAAAATCATCAATTTTTGTAGTTTTACTTAGCATTCTTCTAATATCACCATCAGTAATAATACCTATAACTTTATTTTCTTCTACAACAGCTGTAACTCCCAAACGCTTTTCAGACATTTCTATAATTACTTTTGCAATCGTATCATTTTTAGTGACTTGAGGTAATTCATTATTACTGATTAAATCAGTAACTCTTAAATATAAGCGTTTGCCTAAAGCACCTCCAGGATGATATTTTGCAAAGTCTTTACTTGTAAATCCTTTTAAATCTAATAAGCAAACAGCAAGAGCATCACCCATTACTAATTGAGCAGTTGTACTTGTTGTTGGCGCTAAATTATTTGGGCAAGCTTCTTTTTCGACAAAAGTATTTAAAGTAAAATCTGCATTTTTACCTAAATATGAATCTACATTACCAGTAATTGCAATAATTTTATTTCCATAATTTTTTATCAACGGAATTAAAACTTTTATTTCTGGTGTATTTCCACTTTTGGAAATACATATTACTACATCATCATCTAAAACATTACCTAAATCTCCATGAATGGCATCTGCAGCATGCATAAAAACAGCAGGAGTACCTGTAGAATTAAATGTAGCAACAATTTTTGTTGCAATATTGGCGCTTTTACCAACGCCAGTTATTATAACTCTGCCTTTAAAATTGTGAATATATTTCACAGCATTTTCAAAACTACTATCTATAAAATTCGCTAAGTTAGCAATAGCTTTACTTTCTGCAATAATTGTGTTTTTTGCATTTGCAATTATGGTGGTATTATCTTTCAAGCTTTATGTTTTTATCAGAATAAAAAAAAGTTATATCTTTAGATATACGAAACAGGCAAATTTACTATAAAAATAAGTTTCAACAAACAATATAGTAATTGGTTTGCATTTTCTAAAATGATAATTTAATATTTATATGGATTTACATAGTCCTCTTAAAAAATTCTTTGGTTTTAATAAATTTAAAGGATTACAAGAAGAAGTAATAAAGAGTATTGTTAACAATCACAATACTTTTGTAATAATGCCAACAGGAGGAGGGAAATCTCTTTGTTATCAACTACCAGCTTTAATGGCAGAAGGTACTGCAATAGTAGTTTCGCCTTTAATTGCCTTAATGAAAAATCAGGTAGATGCTATTAGAGGTATTTCTGAACATAATGGAGTTGCACATGTATTAAACTCGTCATTAAATAAAACTGAAGTAGCACAAGTTAAAGACGATATTGCAAACGGAATTACAAAATTGTTATATGTTGCACCAGAATCTTTAATAAAAGAAGAGTATGTTACTTTTTTAAGAACTCAAAAAATATCTTTTGTAGCCATAGATGAAGCACATTGTATTTCTGAATGGGGTCATGATTTTAGACCAGAATATAGAAATTTAAAACACATTATTAAAGCTATTGATAGTGTGCCAGTAATCTGTTTAACAGCTACAGCAACAGAAAAAGTACAAGAAGATATTTTAAAAACGCTTGGTATTACAGATGCAAATCGTTTTAAGGCTTCTTTTAATAGAGCTAATTTATTTTATGAAGTTAGACCTAAAACTAAAGAAGTAGAAAAAGATATTATAAGATTTGTTAAGCAAAGAGAAGGTAAGTCTGGAATTATTTACTGTTTAAGTAGAAAAAAAGTAGAAGAAGTAGCACAGATTTTACAGGTTAATGGTTTAAAAGCTGTGCCTTATCATGCAGGTTTAGATGCAAAAACTAGAGTTAAACATCAAGATATGTTCTTAATGGAAGATTGTGATGTTGTAGTGGCAACTATTGCTTTTGGTATGGGAATAGACAAACCTGATGTGCGTTTTGTAATTCATCATGATATTCCTAAAAGTTTAGAAAGTTATTATCAAGAAACAGGAAGAGCTGGTAGAGATGATGGAGAAGGATATTGTTTGGCTTTTTACGCATATAAAGACATAGAAAAATTAGAAAAATTTATGTCTAGTAAACCAGTTGCAGAACAAGAAATTGGACATGCATTATTACAAGAAGTTGTTGGTTATGCAGAAACTTCTATGAATAGGCGTAAATATTTATTGCATTATTTTGGTGAGGAATTTGATGAAGTAAATGGAGAAGGTGCAGATATGGATGATAATTCTCGAAATCCGAAGAAAAAGCACGAAGCTAAAGAACATGTTGCTATTGTTTTACAGGTTGTAAAAGATACATTACAAAAATACAAAGCTAAAGAAGTTGTAAATACAATTGTAGGTAAAGAAAATGCTTTACTTACTTCTCATAAAACTCACTTACAGCCATTTTTTGGTATTGGTAAAGAAAAAGCACCTTCTTATTGGATGGCTTTAATTCGTCAAATATTGGTGGTTAATTTTATCAAAAAAGAAATTGAACAATATGGAGTTATTAAATTAACTAAACATGGTGAAAAATATTTAGAGAAACCAACCACTTTTATGATGACAGAAGATCATTCTTATCATGAAGGAAATGATAATTCTATTATTACCAATTCAAAATCTTCTGGAGGTGTTTCTGATGATAAGTTAGTGAAGTTACTTAAAGATTTAAGGAAAAGAGTAGCAGTAAAACAAGGAGTACCACCTTTTGCCGTTTTTCAAGACCCGTCTTTAGATGATATGGCTTTAAAATACCCAATTACTTTAGAAGAATTATCGAAAGTACATGGAGTAGGAGAAGGAAAAGCTAGAAAATTTGGTAAAGATTTTGTGAAATTAATTGCTACTTATGTAGATGAAAATGATGTTTTAAGACCAGATGATTTAATTGTAAAAAGTACTGGTGTTAACTCCGGATTAAAGTTGTTTATTATTCAAAATACCGATAAAAAATTACCTTTAGAAGATATAGCTAAATCTAAGGGTTTAGAAATGAGTGATTTGATAAAGGAAATGGAGAGAATTATTTTTTCTGGTACAAAAATAAACATTAATTATGCTTTAGATGATTTGTTAGATGAAGATCAGCAAGAAGAAATTCATGAATATTTTATGGAAGCAGAAACTGATAAAATTCAAGATGCCTTAGACGAGTTTGATGGTGATTATGATGATGATGAATTACGTTTAATGCGTATTAAGTTTATTAATGAAGTAGGTAATTAAAACTGATATTTCATATCAATTGCATATTTAACCAATTCATTACCAGAAGCTAAATCTAATTTTCGAATCATGTTTTTTCTATGAGTATCTACTGTTGTTTTAGCAATAAATAATATTTCAGAAATTTCTTTGGATGTACTACCATTTGCAATTAAACCAAGTATTTCTTTTTCTCTGTTAGATAATATAACTTTATCAGATTTACCAATGGTTACATTGTCTTCAATATAATTATTCATAAAATTGAAGGCTACATTTGGGTCAAAAAAAGTTTTACCTTCTGCAACTGTAGCTATTGCTTTAGACAACATTTTTATTCCTGAGTTTTTTAAGATATAACCAGTTGCACCAGCATCTAACATTTGTTTTATAGCATCTGGTTGATCGAACATTGTCATTGCTAAAACATTAATATGTGGCATGTTTTTTTTAATTATTCTTGTGGCTTGAATACCGTCCATAATTGGCATTCTAATATCTGTAATTACTAGTTTAGGTTGTTTTAAACCAACTAAATTTACTAATTCTTCACCATTATTTACAGCACCAATAATGTCTATATTCTCATCAAACTCAAAAAAAGATTTTACTCCATCAATTAACATTTGATGATCTTCTGCCATTATTATTGTTATCATAGTTTTATTTTTTTTATTAAAAATACAATTTTTAATACGTTTAAAAATACCTACAAGTAATGATTTTATAAAATAGGAATATCTAAAATAATAGAACTTCCTTTTCCTAAAGTAGAATCTACTTTAAAACTACCATTTAAATGTTCTATTCTAGTCTTTATAGAACTGATCCCCATTCCGTTATTTAAATTCACTTTTTTAATATCAAAACCTTTTCCATCATCCTCTATAATTATATTTAGGTTTTTATCATATAAAGAAATATTGATGGTTGCATTTTTAGCATCAGCATGTTTAATTATATTGGTAACCAATTCTTGTATAATTCTAAAAAGTGTAATTTCTAAAGTGTTTTCTAAACGTTTATCTAGACCAAAATGAATAACCTCAATTTGAATTTTATCTGCTGATGAAATCTTTTCAGCCATCATTTGTATAGCTAATAACAAACCTTGATTTGCTATAACACCTGCATTTTTAGCGTGTGCAATTCTACGTACTTTTAAATATGCTTCATCAATTAAATTTTCTGTTTTATTAAAAAGTTCTTTTTGATCTATTTTCTTTTTTTCTCTGTTAATTTTTAAGTTTTCGAAATGTAATTTTAAAGTAGCTAAAACAGAACCTAAATTGTCGTGTAAATCTTCTGCAATTCGTTTGCGTTCTTTTTCTTGACCATCTACCATAGCATTTATGGTAGTAATTTCTTGCTCTTTTAAAAGTGTAAGGTTTTTTATAGTTTCTAGTTCTTTTTCTTTTTCTGCTAGTTTTCTTTTTCTTTTGGAGTTTTTTAGAGATAAAGCTGCAATAATACTTATTAAAATAAGTGAAGAAAGAGTGGCAATTAAAAAGCTTAAATTTTGTTTTCTTTTAGTATCTAGTTCAAAAATTTGTTTCTCTTTTTCTACTGTTTTATTCTTAATTTCTAATGAAGAAATTAGATTGTTTTGATTTTTAAAATTTAAGGAAATACTATTTTGGAACCCTAATTTCATAGCTTTAAATGCCGAATCTTTTTTGTTTAAACCATAATACATTTCGCTTATATATAAATTATAGACAAATTTATTTCTTAAAGGCGTTATTTTACTTTCAAAATTTTTACTTTGATTTAAATAATTAATTGCTTCTAAGAATTGTTTTTTTTCAGCTAACTTTCTGGCCAATTCTTTTAAATTTTCGTACTTGTATTTATTAAAAAAAATATCCTTTTTATTTTCTAATAATTTAAGTTCGTATTTTAAATTGGTTAAAGATAGTTCTGTATTATTATAAGAGAGTATGAGTGCTTTTAGATGATAATATTCAATATTTATACTGTTGTTTTTATCGAAAAGAATAATTAAACTTTCTAATTTTTTAAAACAGTCAAGACTTATTTCAGTTCTTTTATCAATTTTTGATTTAAGATCTGTTTTTAACAAACCTATTTCATTTAAATAAATTTTGTACTCGTAATATTTAAAAAGGTATACCTTGTTATTTTTACTTAATTTAAATAGTTGGTCTAAATATTTTTCTACATTAACATCGTTATTTATAATACCATTTTTGAATATATTTAAAATTAAAATTAAAAACTCTCTTTCTAAAAAATCGGTATTTAATTTTTTAGCAAGTTCTAATCCTTTATATGCATAATCAAAGGCTTTTAATCTATCATTATTGTAAGAAATTTCATTTTCAGAAAGAATTAATAAATCTAATAATAATTCAAGATTTTCTTCCCTATTTTTTATAACAATATTTTTTAAAATATCATCTGCGTTGTGTTTTTCAAAACCATTACACTTTTTAATTTCGAAATAAATTTTAATTTTATCTTTTAAACCTGTATTTTCTATCTTAAAAATTACTTCAGAAGCTTTATTGATTTTTAACTGCTGAATATCTTCAAAAAAAATAGCTAATAGATCTCTATCATTAATACTATTCCTTGTTTTTTGAGTAGTAAAAGAAATATTTAATAATATAAAAAGGTAAAATAAATTAAAATACAAACTTATATTAATTTATTATTTCCAACAATACATAATTTTGGGTTTGCAGATGTTATTGATACAAAGTTTTTAATTTCTTCTTTTATTTGAGCAATATAAGTATCAGCTTCCATCGTTTCTATTTCATATGGCGTTTTAAATGAGGTTGTAAAATTAGGAAGCTCATATTCAGAAACTAGTAAAGGTGATAATTCTGTCTCTTTTGCACTTATTCTTTGACAAATTAAATATTGTCCCTTTGTTAATTTAGTTTTTATAGAATCTGTTCCTTTTTGGGTAGATGTATATATTTTAATGTGTATACAACCTTCTGTTTTATCAACCTCAACAATATCATTAATTTTAATTTTTACGGGGCCTTTATAATTTACAATTGAAAATTCGATTTCGTATTCATCATTTTCAATGTTTGTAAATGATGCATAAACGCAATAAAAGGTGCCTAGTTCAAATGAAGCTAATACTAATTGTTTTTCTGTTGAATCTAATTCAATTGATGTTCTAAAATCCATTTTTTACGTTTTTATTTGGTTAGTTATTTTCCAAATATCAAATATATTTGTAGCAATTGTATACCTATAATTAGGTATATCTAAGTTAGCTAAATATAATCAAAAAATATTAGGTAAAGATTTAAGAAACAGGAATATCTAAAATAATAGAGCTTCCTTTTCCTAAAGTGGAATCTACTTTAAAATTACCATTTAAATGTTCTACCCTCGTTTTTATAGAACTTATACCCATTCCGTTATTTAAATTCACTTTTTTAATATCAAAACCTTTTCCATCATCTTCAATAATTATGTTCAGATTTTTATCATACAAAGAAATATTTATAGTTGCATTTTTTGCATCAGCATGTTTTATTATATTGGTTATCAACTCTTGAATGATTCTAAAAAGTGTAATTTCTAAAATATTTTCTAAACGTTTGTCTAGACCAAAATGTATAACTTCAATTTGAATTTTATCTGCAGATGAAATTTTTTCAGCCATCATTTGTATAGCTAATAACAAACCTTGGTTTGCAATAACACCTGCGTTTTTAGCGTGTGCAATTCTTCGAACTTTTAAATAAGCTTCATCAATTAAATTTTCTGTTTTATTAAAAAGTTCTTTTTGATCAATTTTCTTTTTTTCTCTATTGATTTTTAAGTTTTCGAAATGCAATTTTAAAGTAGCTAAAACAGAACCTAAATTGTCGTGTAAATCTTCTGCAATACGTTTGCGTTCTTTTTCTTGACCATCTACCATAGCATTTATGGTAGTAATTTCTTGCTCTTTTAAAAGTGTAAGGTTTTTTATAGTTTCTAGTTCTTTTTCTTTTTCTGCTAGTTTTCTTTTTCTTTTGGAGTTTGTAAGAGATAAAGTACCAATTATACTTATTAAAATTAGAGAAAGTAGTGTAGCAACTAAAAAACTAAAATTTTGTTTTCTTTTAGTATCTAATTCTAAAATCTGCTTTTCTTTTTCTACTGTTTTGTATTTAATATTTAAATTAGATATTTCAATATTATTTTTTAAATAAGCTAATTCATCTTTTTGTTTTACAGAAGCACTTAATACTTTAAAAGCATTTTTATAATCTTTCTTTTTTTTATAAATATCAGATTTATATAAGTTTAGAAAGTAAATCATTTTTAAACTATCATTTTTATCTATATTTTTTTCAGCTTTTTTTAAATATTGTAAAGCTTTATCATAGTCTAACCTAGATTTATATATGTGTGATAAATGTATATAGCATCTTAAATTTATATGTTTTTGATAAGGATGTTTTATTAATGCTAAAGATTTTTTTATGTTTTTCTCTGCTCTTGTATCACCTTCTATTCTGTAATAAATACCTAAAGTAGAATAATAATAAACCCAGAAAGGATGTTCTAATTGAAAGTTATTTATAAGTTTACTAAAATCATTTAATAGTACTTCTTCTAAATCGTGTACACGACTAATCTTTCTTAGCTCAAAATATAAAGTATTGATATAATAGTGGAATTTATCTTCGTCATCTTCTAGAATTTTTTCAAAAGATTTTAGAAGTTTTAAATGTTCATTATTTGTTTGTTCAACCTGTTTATTGTAAAATAAGAAAAGACTAATTAATGAAAACTTATATGCTTCTTTATTATTTGTTTGCTTTGATAATTCTAATGCTTTATTAAAATAATTGAAAGCTGCAATTGAGTTTGGTTTTTTATAAAGTTCAAAATATCCTTTTCTTAAATTGAAAATTATTCTATAAAAATTGTTATTCGTTTTATTTTTTTTACTTACTGTTTTTTCTTTTGTATCACTATTATATAATAGGTTGGTTAAAGAAATAGCTTCTAACTTTAAATTATAATCATTAAAACCTTCTGCAATTTTGTTTGCTTTATCGTAATTTAAGGATTTTAAATAGAAAAAATATTTTCTTTGATTATACTTATCTTGAGAAAGAGATTTAAAACAAATAAGAAATAAAAAATAAAGAAAATATTTTTTCATAAAAATTAAAGAACAATTGACGTTGAATAAGGACAAAAATTACCACCAGTCATACTTTTAACTTCATTACGTGAGTCCCAAGTTTTAGCAATATTTTCATTTCTTACCATATCTTCATTCATTATTTGACCTTCTCTAAAGTAAAATTCAGAATCAAAAATCCCACTGCTTAAGGGAGTATCTCTATTGTTAACTGTGCTATCTTCATCTTTACCTATGTGCATAGGTCTTAAATATCTAGAAGTATTTATTTTTGATTTTATATTTAGTCCAATAAAATCATTAGAAATATCAACCTCAAATAATTCATTTATCATTTCATATTTCCCTTGAATTTCGATATCTAATTTTGCGCCTATCTGTATTTTATTATCGAAAATTGGTTCGATGATTGCTCTTGTAATTCCTAAATTAATTACTCCTTTATAATTCATTAAAAATAATTTAATACTTTTTATATTGTATTTATAATTTTTTGAATCTTCATGCTCTGATGTTTCTATTAAAGCATAAATACTAAAGTAAGTGCCATATAATTGACTTGAATATATGGCTTGAGCATTTTCTGAGTCTCCAAAATTTACATAATTAATCAGTTTCATTTTATATTATTTTTAAGTTAGTGATTAAATCAAATATCAAAAATATTTGTAGCAATTTTATACCTATAATTAGGTATATCTAAGTTAGCTAAATATAATCAAAAAATATTAGGTAAAGATTTAAGAAACAGGAATATCTAAAATAATAGAGCTTCCTTTTCCTAAAGTAGAATCTACTTTAAAATTACCATTTAAATGTTCTATTCTAGTTTTTATAGAACTAATACCCATTCCATTATTTAAATTCACTTTTTTAATATCAAAACCTTTTCCATCATCTTCAATAATAATATTTAGGTTTTTATCATATAAAGAAATATTAATGGTTGCATTTTTTGCATCAGCATGTTTAATTATATTGGTAACCAATTCTTGTATAATTCTAAAAAGTGTAATTTCTAAAGTGTTTTCTAAACGTTTGTCTAGACCAAAATGTATAACATCTATCTGAATTTTATCTGCTGATGATATTTTTTCAGCCATCATTTGTATAGCTAATAACAAACCTTGATTTGCGATAACACCAGCATTTTTAGCGTGTGCAATTCTTCGAACTTTTAAATAAGCTTCATCAATTAAATTTTCTGTTTTATTAAAAAGTTCTTTTTGATCAATTTTCTTTTTTTCTCTATTGATTTTTAAGTTTTCGAAATGCAATTTTAAAGTAGCTAAAACAGAACCTAAATTGTCGTGTAAATCTTCTGCAATTCGTTTGCGTTCTTTTTCTTGACCATCTACCATAGCATTTATGGTAGTAATTTCTTGCTCTTTTAAAAGTGTTAGGTTTTTTATTGTTTCTAATTCTTTTTCTTGTTCTGCAAGTTTTCGTTTACGTTGCGAGTTTTTATAAGAAAGAATATATATAAAACTACCAGTAATTATAGTTAATAAGGCAATTATTAAAAGATTAAAATTTTGTTTTCTTTTAGATTCTATTTGTAAATTTTCTTTTTCTAATTGTAGAATTTGCTTTTCGTTTTCTAAAGTATTGTACTTTTCTTTAATATCTGATATAGCAATAGATTGATTTAATAAATTAAGGCTATCCTTTAATTTATTATGAATTTTTAAGTAGTAAAAAGCACTATCTTTTTGTTGATTTTCTTCAAAACCTTTAGAGATATATAAGTAGTATTTTAGTTTGCTTTGGTTTGCATATTGTTTATTTTCTTTTGCTTTTTTAAAAAGATTTACAGCTTTTTCAAAATTCTTTTTATCATATTCAATTCTACCAAAATTAAAATAAATCTGACTTAGAATTTCCTTAAAAAAAAAGCTATTTTCTTTTAATAGCAACAATTTACTTTTATTAAAATAATAGAAAGCACTATCACTATTTTTATTACCAGGTAAAGTATAAGTAGCTCCAATTATTTGATTTGCTTTTATTTTTGCAAACTTATTTTGAGTTTTTTCTGCAAAGCTTAAGCAATTTTTAAAATGTTTGGCTTTTGGGTATGCTGTTTTATTAAAATAGGCTTTAGAAATTTCAAATCCGTTGTTTAAATATTCGTACCAAAAATTGTCCCAATTAGAATTTTTTATTGCTTTAAATTCACTTAAATATTTGTCTACTTTATTATAGTTTAACGAGTTGTTTCTTTTAAAAAAATAATATAATATTCTTCTTAAAGATTCATTTATTTGTAGAGTATCTTTCCGTTGTTTTGCAACATTTAAAACTTCTAAATAATTATTGTAGATTATAGAATCGTTGTTTTTGGTAGAATAATTTAGATAATCTGTATAATTAAGTTTTAGATTTAAATCTTTGGTAGTTTTTAAAAATTTATTGTCTAAAATTTTGTTTTTTAAGCCTTTAAGATAAAAATCTGTAATATAATAATTAGCTAAATAAATTGAATCTTTACTATTAATTTTTGATAAAACATCTGAAGCTTTAAGAAAATTATAATAGTTTAAATTGTTATAGACTTGTTTATAATACAGATTGTCATCCTCTTTTTTTTGAGAGAAAGAGTAACCGTTTATGAATAAGATAAATATTAAAAATAAATATTTTTTAACTAGTTCACCTTGAGTTTGCATTCAATTTCTGGAGTTTCTTTATCAAAATCTGTAGCAAGTTCATTTATAAAATTTATATGAAAATCCAAAACAGTTCCTTTTTTAATTACAATATTACCCGAAAAGAAAGTTTTGTAATCTTTGTTTTTTAAAAAATAATCATCAGAGTTTTTATCTATAGGACTATTTTTTAGCTTACTGTTTTTATCATCTATTTTTACATCAAATTCAAACTTTTTCTCGTCTTTAAAATACCTTATTTTTTCTATAATTAATTTAGGATCTTTTGTAGTAAAGTTAACAAGGTTAAATTCAATGTCTTTTAACGTAAACTGGCTAGAAAACATACCATTTCTATTGGCATCAAACTTAATTAATAATGCATGCGGAATTTCGTTATTTGTTTTGTCTGTAATTGTACCAAGATGAACTACTTGATTTTTTTTAGAATGAATACTAGTGTTAAAATATTCAATAAGTTTTTTAGGATCTTCGTCATTACTATTCTGTTTGCTTACAGTACATGAACAAAACAAAAGCGTTAGAAATAGAATTTTTAATAATTTCATTTTTCAGTAATTTAATTTCGCCTAAATTTAAACATTTAGTTTATCAATCAGCATACCTATAGCTAGGTATTTTAGGCTACTAAATAATATTTAAAAAGCTACAAAGTAATTATAGTCAGAATTATCCCTAAAAGAATGGCAATAAACTTTTGTAAGTTAAATTTATGATTTTCGGTACTTTCAAAAAGAATGATGGTAGAAATATGTAAGAATACACCTATTATTAAAGCTGTTATTTCTGTTTGATATTCTGTAAAAAACGGAATTTTATCACCTAATAAAACTCCTAAAGGACTCATTAATCCAAAGAAGAAAAGAAAAGAAAAAACTATTTTTTTAGAATATTTTGTGTTGATTAAAAATGTAGTTAATACAATTGCTATCGGAATTTTATGCACAACAATTGCCCACAATAAATTGTCTCCTGAATGATGTATAGGTAACCCTTCAGAAAAAGCATGTAAACACAAACTAACAAATAATAATGTTGGGAATTCTTTGCTATCAGAATGAATATGGATATGTCCATGTTCTGCACCTTTAGAAAAAGACTCTAAAACAGATTGTAAAATAATACCAATCAAAATAAAAATACCAACTATTTTTACATCAGTATTGTTTTTATACACCTCAGGTAATAGGTGTAAAATGGTAACTGATAATAAATAGGCACCACTAAAAGCTAATAATAATCTAACAACTAATTTACTTGGCTTTTTAATCAATATTAATGAAGAACCAACAAAAACAGATAAAATTAATAAGATGTAATTCACTTGGCAACTAAAATTAACCTATTAGAAGTTTGGCTATTAAAATCATTTAAATGATAATCACCAAAAATATTTGTAATGGTAAAACCTACTTTTTCAAAATAGGTTTTCATTTTATTTACATCTAAATATTTTACTCTTTCAGTGTAAGAATGTTGGGCATCATCAGCAAAAAAAGAAATGTTCTTTAAAATAAAACCATCTTTAATTTCTCTTGTTATATGAAAAGTAATATCATCTACAACCTTAGTTTCTTTAGGTACTAAAGTAGCTTTTACTAAATCTGCATTTAAAAAATCAAAAACAAAATAACCGTTATTTTTAATTCCGTTTTTAATATTTTGTAAAATTAAAAGATCTTCATTATCATCTTCAAAATAACCAAAACTGGTAAACAAATTAAAAACTGAATCATATTTATTATTAAAAGGTTCACGCATATCATGCACCTTAAAATTTAATGATTCATTTTCAAATTCTTTAGCAATTTTTATACTATTGGCAGCCAAATCACCACCAGTAACTTTATATCCTAAAGAATTTAAATAAACAGAATGTCGTCCTTTACCACAAGGTAAATCAAGAATATGAGTCGATTTTGGCAAAGCTAAAAATTCAGTTATATTTTTCATAAATAACTGTGCATCCTTATCATTTCTATTTTTGTATAAAATAAAATAATAAGGTGTGTTAAACCAATCTGTAAACCAATCTTTTTGTTTCATCTTTTTGTTAAGTCTGCAAAAGTAACTAAATCTTACTAGTCATAAAACGAAATGTTAAAATATAAGTATCAAGTTTTTTAATATTGAGTAAGGAGTTGTCTTTCTTATAATCTTTTTTGATAACTTATAACAGCAAATTAATAACTATAGGTATTCTCTAAACTTCCAACTTCAAACCTTAAACATCCCACTTTAAATATTTAACTTTGCAGTATGAATAGAGATTTTAAAATGACAGCAACAACACTTTTTGGTTTAGAAGGTGTTTTGGCAGATGAACTGAAGAAATTAGGAGCGCAAGATGTTAAAGAAGCAGTAAGAAGTGTTTCTTTTAGAGGTGATAAAGGTTTTATGTACAAAGCAAATATTGCTTTAAGAACTGCTGTAAGAATTTTAAAACCCATAAAAACGTGTAAAGTTTATGATGAAGAAGATTTATACGAAGCTATTCAGAAAATAAAATGGGAAAATTATTTAGATGCAGAAGGCACTTTTGCAATTGGTGCAGTTGTAAACTCAAAGAATTTTACAAGTAATTCGCATTATATTTCTTTAAAATCTAAAGATGCAATTGCAGATTATTTTAGACACAAATATCATAAAAGGCCAAATGTAGATTTAAAATATCCAGATGTCAAAGTACACATTCATATTCAAAAAGATTGGTTAACAGTTTCTTTAGATTCTTCTGGAGATTCTTTGCATAAAAGAGGGTATAGAACTGCAACAAACATTGCACCTATAAACGAAGTTTTAGCTGCAGGTATGATTTTGTTATCAGGTTACACAGGCGATGAAAATTTTATAGATCCAATGTGTGGTTCTGGTACAATTTTAATAGAGGCAGCAATGATTGCCAATAATATTCCTGCCAACATCAACAGAAAACTTTTTGCTTTTGAGCATTGGAAAGATTATGACGAAGATTTATATTTTACTATTCAAGATTCATTGTTAAAGAAAATTCGTTCTTCTCATTTTAAAATAATGGGTTTTGATAAAGCACCATCTGCTGTTCAAAAAGCAAAAGCCAATGTAGAAAATGCAAATTTAGATGAGTTTATTGGCGTACATCATGTAAACTTTTTTAACTCAACAAAAGAGGTTTTTGGTAACACAACTATTTTGTTCAATCCACCTTATGGAGAACGTTTAAACATAGACACACACGAGTTTTATAAAAAAATAGGTGATACTCTAAAGCACAATTATCCAGGTTCTACAGCTTGGTTAATTACTTCAGATACAGATGCTTTAAAATCTGTTGGGTTAAGAACATCTAAACGAATTGCCTTAAAAAATGGAGATTTAGATTGTAAGTTTGTAAAGTACGAATTGTACGAAGGTACTCGTAAGTTTAAGCCAAGAAAAAACAATTCAGAAGAAGAAGAGTAAACCAAAGCAAGTTAACAAACCAAAATTTTAGACATTTAGATTTATCGAGAATTTTTTAGAAGCTATTTCCTGCTTTACGCACTCGCTTTTTTATTCTGAAAAAGAATAAAAAGAGCTCAAACAAATGCTACAATCAGGGCTAGACTTGTTTGCTTATTTTTAGATTTTCGAATTATCAGAGTTTAAAAATTACAAATTCTCTTTTTAATTATTTTTTTAAACTTAAAATAAATTCGGAGAGTTGTTTTGGTTTTTCTAACATCGGAAAATGCCCACAATCTTCAATAAAATTAATTTTATTTACATTTAAATATTTTTGAAGCTTTTGTGCAGATAAAACAGGGCTTAAAACGTCATTATTTCCCCAAATAATGTGAATATTATTATGGTATAATTTTAGAATATTAATCCATTTTTCGCTGTAAAGTTTTCTTTCTTTAATGCTATAATCAATAAAACTTATTACTTTACCACCATTATTTTTATTTTGCAATAGCCATAAAATTTTAAAATCTTCATTAGAAATAGCATCATCTTTACCTAAAGATTCTTTATAATATTTTTTAAAGAACTCATAAGAAATCGTAATTTTTATAAACTTATTTGTTATTTCATTCTCAATAATATCTTGAGCAGTTTTATTCTTTGTAGCTTCAATTGTTAAGCTACCATTCAGTAAAAAGATCTCTTCAATTTTTATTTTTAATGCGTAAGATTCTACAATATTTAATAGTTCACAAAAAATAGAAGTACCAAAACCATGAGATAAAACCGAAAAAGTTGTAATGTTTAGATGTTTAATTAATTCTAAAATATTTTGTGCATGATCTAGAATAGAATTGTAATAATTCTTTGGTTTAGAAGATAAACCAAAGCCAATTAAATCTACAATAACTATTCTGTAATGTTTTTCTAAATCAGAAATTATTTTATAAAACTCAAAAGAACTAGATCCAAAACCATGAAAAATTAGAAGTGTATTTTTTTTAATTTCGGTATCTATAAAAGATAATTGTTCGTTACTTAAAATAATAGATTTGTGTTTCGCTTCCCACTCTTTTAAATTAATCATTTCAAAAATTAATTAATAGTTAATATACAGTGTTTTTAAAGAATTGTAATTTCTTAAATCTATTTCTTTCAATATCATAAGCAACCATCTAAGAGGATTATTTTCAATTACCAAACACTTTTTATTTTCAATAATTTCTACATTTTTGGGTTGTGTAGTTGCTAAATTTAGTAGTAGGTCTTTTATGTTTGCAATATCATCTTTTCTCCAAAATATTTTTATTGGTATTTTTGAGTCTTTTAAAGCTTTAACCCATCTGTGCCAATACAAAAAGTTTTCTTCATTAAAACTACATAAAACTAAAGTTTCTTTTTGGCCTTCTATTTCATTAAACTTCTGCCAAATGCGTTCTATTTTTTCATTTTCTTTTTGTTCAAGTAGTTTATTATTAAAGAAATTTTTAGTAGAATAATTTCTAAGTACTTCTTTGTATTTAGAAATTTTGCTATTATCAATTAATTTGCTAATTGTTTTTAGCTTTACAAAGTAATCTTTGTTACTACTATTAGATATTGTTATTCCTGTTATTTTAAAGGGTAGTAGGTTCACATTACTTCTATATAAAATTTCTTTTGCAACTTTATCACCATAATTAGATGCAATGATTTGAAATTCTTTTAAATTTAATTTTTTCCAAATTTTTATGCAAACATCTGCTTGATCTATAATTGAATAGCAATAAGAATTAGGCAGCTCTGTGAGGCCAAAACCAAAATGATCGTGAATAACAACTCTGTAAAATTCTGATAATTGAAGGATGATTTTATGAAAATCGTAAGAAATTAAAGGATAACCACTAATTATAACTACAGTATTTTTATGATTTCCTAAATCAATAACAAAGACATTGTTATTATTTACTTTATAGTAATTTCCTAGTTTTTTGAAATCTTTTAGAAGCATATTTGGGGGAATAAGTTAATAATAGAACTTTTTTACTCTAAAAATCTAGAGTATTTTGCTAAGTTAAGAGTTTATATTTAAACTCTATGTTAATTTTATTGTAATTCTTCAATCTTGCAAATCAAGTCATTAGGCTGTAATTTGTTTTTAGGTTTTGTAATGTAAACAAGTTTTCCTGTTGTTAAACTTTCAAATTCTATATAAATAGAATTGTTTTCTAATTCACAAATTATTTGCCCTTCTTTGATTAAATCTCCAACATTTACAAACCATTTAGAGATTTTAAAACTTTTATTTTGAATATTTGGAACTAAAACATCCGTAGTTAATTCAGTATTATATTTAATTTCAAAAACCTCATTTTTAACTAATCTTCTTGAATCTTTTTTGTTGGATTTTAACCAATTTAATACCTTTTTTAACGAATTCATTTTAAATTTTTTAGAAGTAAATTAATCAATAATAGAAAATTTTTCAGAAACTTTACTCTCTAAATTATCAAAATCATACAAATTCTGGTCTAACAAATGCGAAGGGAAAACATTTTGCAAGGCATTCATCATAATTGCATTTCTGTTAGGGAATTCAGACTCCCAATCTGTAATCATTTGTTTTACTTTTTTACGTTGTAAATTTTCTTGAGAGCCACATAAATTACAAGGTATTATAGGAAAATTTTGATGATTTGAGTATGTTTCTATATCACTTTCTTTACAAAAAGCTAAAGGTCTTAAAACGATTAAATCACCAGCATCATTTTTAAATTTTGGCGGCATTGTTTCCATTTTACCTGCAAAAAAGAAGTTTAAGAAAAAGGTTTCTAAAATATCATTTCTATGATGACCTAAAGCCAATTTATTACAACCTAAATCTTTTGCTGCCTCATATAAAGTTCCTCTTCGTAAACGAGAACATAAGCTACATGTAGTTTTGCCTTCTGGAGTTTTATCCATCACAATTTTATAAGTATTTTTTTCAATAATTTTGTAATCTACTTGTAAATTGGTTAGATAATTAGGTAATACTTCTTCTGGAAAATTGGGTTGTTTTTGATCTAGATTTACTGCGATTATATCAAAAGAAATAGGTGCAACTTTCTGAAAATATAATAACATATCTAACAAAGTATAACTGTCTTTACCACCAGATAAACACACCATTATTTTATCTCCTTCAGCAATCATTGTAAATTGTTGTATAGCTTGTGCTGTAGCTTTCTGTAATTTTTTTGTTGTCTGTTTTATAGATTCCATATTTGTAAAAATAAGGTTTGGTGTATTAAAAAGTATAATTTTGTTTTTAAAGAACTTCTTTTATAGCTTCTAATAGAATATTGCAACCAGCGTCAAGTTCTTCATCAGAAATTGTTAAAGGAGGTGTAATTCTAATTGCCCTTCCTTCAAACAAAAGAAAGAAAAGAATTAAGCCTTTTTCTAAACATTTAAAAATAATTTTAGAAGCTAATTCCGGAGTTTCTACAATTGCAGCCAACATTAAACCTTTACCTCTAATTTCTTTAATGGCAGAATGTTGTAGTTTTTTTCTGATAATATTTTCTTTTCTTTTACTTTCTGATATTAAATTTTTATCTAAAATTTCAGTTACAGCAGCATGTGCAGCAGCTGCAATTACAGGATGCCCAGCAAAAGTAGAAATATGACCTAATTTTGGATTGTCCTTAAGTAAGGTCATATGCTCATAAGAAGCAATAAAAGCACCAGTTGGCATTCCACCACCTAAACCTTTACCAGTTATTATAATATCTGGAATTACGTTATAATTTTCAAATCCCCAAAACTTTCCAGTTCTTCCAATTCCAGTTTGTATTTCATCTAAAATTAATAATGCTCCAACTTCTTTACAACGTTGTTTAACTTTTAATAAATAATCATTTTTTGGTTCTATAAAACCAGCTCCACCTTGAATGGTTTCTAAAATTACGGCTGCAGTTTTTTCTGATATTTTATTTAATTCTATAGAATTATTAAACTCAATAAATTTAATACCAGGTATTAAGGGTCTAAAAGCAGCATTTTGTTTTTCTACTCCAGAAACACTCATTGAACCTTGAGTATTACCATGATAAGAATTTTTTGCTGCAATAATTTCTGCTCTATTCGTAACTCTTTTTGCTAATTTTAAAGCACCTTCTGTAGCTTCTGTACCTGAGTTTGTAATATAAACTGATTGTAATTCATTAGGTAAAGTAGATGCTAAAAGTTTACATAAACCCACTTGTGGTTTTTGAATAAACTCTCCATAAACCATTACATGTGTGTAAGTATCAACCTGATTTTTAATTGCTTCTGATACTTTTGGATGATTATGACCCAAACTATTTGCAGAAACTCCAGCAACAAAATCTAAATATTTTTTATTAGAAGTATCGTAAATATATGATCCATTTGCGTGAGAAATTTCTATTGCAAGTGGGTGAGGAGAGGTTTGTGCTTGATATTTAAAAAAATCTTCTTTCAATTTATTGCTGTTTTAATGCATTTGGAGATTTTCTTTTTTTCTTATCCTTTTTATCTTTTAAAATAGCTTTCGGTTTTTCTTTCGATTTTTTTTCTAAAGGATCTCTTTTAGGTGTGTTTTTATCTATAATAAAGATATCATTTTTAGTTTTGGGTTGCTCTTCTTCTCGCCAAATAAAACCTTTTAATTTTTTTATGTCTTCTGGTAATTTTGATGGCGGATATGTTTTTCCATCAGATTCTTTAAGATATTTAATAGATACAACTTCACCATCTTCAAACATAAAATCAATATTACTAGAAATTTCTTTTGTAATAGTTTCTAAAACTTGAGTTTCTTCATTTCTATTATAATAAACAGATTCTGCATTCCCTTTTACTAATAAAGTTTTTAGCTTACCTTCTAAAAATTTACCATACATATTTCTACCTTTTATTTGGTTAAAAATATCTTCTGCTAAAGAATCTTTAGAAATAATAAAGGCATTGTTAAACACTTTTAAAGAATCTAATTTTTTAGTTTCTAGGTTAGATTGTAAGTAAATACTATCTCCAGTAATTTGATTTTTTTCAGACCAGATTACTGGGCTTCTATACATTTTTGTATAACCAGTTACTTGATTTGTATGAATAGAATCGCATTTGCCTTGTAAATCAGATTTAAAGATTTTTACATTATGATATGTTCTTACAATTCGCTTTTCTGGTTTACCTGTTATTAATAAAGTATCTCCATGTATAAACATAGAATCTTTTTCTATAATTGAAATGGCTACTGCTCTTCTTATAATGTAAAGTGAATCTTTTTTCTCAAATAATTCAGCATAATGTCCTCTAGAAATAAAATTCTGAACAGTGTCTATTACTTGAATATTATTGGTTGCAGAAGCAAAGCCTCTTTTTTTATCATAATACAAACTATCGCCTTCTACAGTTCTTTCTTTTAAAAAGAGTTTTGCATTTTTTGTAAAATGAGAAATATCTGTTTTAGTATTGTAAAAACCTTTTTCTGAATATAATTTATTTTCGTTTTGAGTATTTGTTATAGTTGATGGTCCATATAAATAAGCTACACCAGAATTGGTATAATAATCTAAATGGTTCGATTCTAAATTATGTTCTGGGTTTACAACTGTTACTCTAGTTGTCGCCGTAAATTTTTTGTTTTCTAAATAGTAATTTCCATTTTTACTTTTTAGTGTATTTGTTTCGTCTTTAATAGTACCATAACTTTGGTAATACAACTTCTGATTTATTCTGTCAAACTGTAAAGTATCCGTAGTTAAAGTCATTGTAGGGTCTGTTAACACTACATTTCCCCAAGAAAGTGCTTGTTTAGAATTAGCATCGTAATCAGCATAATCACTAGTTTGTGTAATGGTATCTCCTTGTTTTATAAATACATTACCTATAGCTTTAAAAAAATTCTGTTTTCTGTAGTATAATGCTTGCTGACAAGTTAAATCTATACCTTCGTGATTCATTTCTACATTACCTATAAGTACTGTAGCTCCAGGATATTTTTCTTCGTCAGCTTCTTGAATTTCAGCCTTGTATTGAATTTTTCTTTTTGGTTTTTCTTTTCCATCAATTTTTTCTTGAGAAATAGAAGCTAAAGAAGAAAAGATAAGGTATAAAAAAAATATTTTTTTCAAATGATTTGTTTTGCCACAAAAATAATGAAAAGAATATAGTTGATTACTAAAGAAAAGTAAAAGTTAAATTTTAATAAGTAAGCCTTTTATGAATTCCAATTTTTCATTTTCTTATGATAATAGTCATCTTTTACAGTGTTTAATAGAAATATATTGCAAATTAATTAAACAATTAAATTAAAAAATGAAAAACGTACATTCATTTCACATACCTGTTATGGGAATAGGTTTTACAATAGATTCACCCTTAAAAGTAGCGCAATATGGTATTGACTCTGTAATTTCTTTGGTTGATGATATTTTAGTAGAAAAAATGCGTAAACTTTATAGCCAAAAGTTTCAGATTCCTTATCAAGAAATATCGGATAAAGTTGATGATTTTAGAGCAAAAAGAATTACATCATATTTAAACTTATTACATGAGCAAACTGAGCAAAAATTTAATCAGTTAAAAAATATAACTTCAGAAAAAAGTTCAGCTTTAAGAACTTACATCAATATGTTACCAGAATATTCTGATGTTAAAAAAGATTTTTTAAAACTTACTGAAGAAGGTGTTGATTTTAACA
The DNA here is from genome assembly GCF_045063625.1 of Polaribacter sp. Asnod6-C07. NCBI lineage: Bacteria > Pseudomonadati > Bacteroidota > Flavobacteriia > Flavobacteriales > Flavobacteriaceae > Polaribacter > Polaribacter sp. Asnod6-C07. The sequence goes on from NZ_JBEFOF010000005.1 coordinate 3,009,874, forward strand.
AATTAAAAGAATGGGCTAACAAAAATTTAAAAAAGGGGAGTATTGATGTAAATATCATGACAAAAGTTGATAAAGAAAACTACCTGAACAAAGAAATGTTACCTGTAGAATATAATGATGCTCATGCTGCTTTGCGTGGTTTTGCTGAAAGTAAATTGGCATCGTCTTTAGTACTTTCTGCAGGCATGAACCCTAAATTGTATTCATATATTAGTAAGTTTAATGATTTTTATCCAGATGAAAAAGGATATATTAAAAAGAAAATTATTCTAAAAGTTAGTGATTTTAGATCTGCATTTATACAAGGTAAATTTTTAGCAAAAAAAGGTTTATGGGTATCAGAATACAGAATAGAATCTGGTTTAAATTGTGGTGGTCATGCTTTTGCCACAGATGGTTTTTTAATTGGACCTGTTTTAAATGAGTTTAAAGAGAATAAAAATACTTTAGTTGAACAAACCAAAACTTTATTGTTAGCTTCTTTAAAAGAAGCTAACAAGGTTTTACCAATAACTAATTTGGATTTAAAAATCACTGCACAAGGAGGTGTAGGTAATGAGGAAGAACATTCTTTTTTATTAGAAGAATATAATTTAGATTCTATTGGTTGGGGAAGTCCTTTTTTATTAGTGCCAGAAGCTACAAGTGTAGACAATAAAACAATAGAAAAACTAGCAAATGCTAAAGAAAAGGATTTGTATTTAAGCAATACTTCTCCTTTAGGAGTGCCTTTTAATACACTTAGAGGTAATACTAAAGATATACAGAAACAAGCTCTTATTGATAAAAACAGACCAGGTACATCTTGCCCAAATAAATTTATTCAATTGAATAAAGAGTTTAAAGATTCTGGATTGTGTGTTGCATCAAGAGAATATCAACATTTAAAATTAAAACAATTAGATAGTTTAGATTTAAATGCTGATGAGAAAAAGAAAGAATTTAATAAAATTGTAGAGAAATCTTGTATATGTGTTGGTTTAGGTACTTCTACTTTAATATTAAATAAATTAGATACTAATAAAACAGGAGATGGGGTTTCTGTATGTCCAGGTCCTAATATGGCTTATTTTAATAAAATAATGAGTTTAGGTGGAATTACAGATCATATTTATGGAAGAAAAAATATGGTTTCTAGAATTGATAGACCTAATGTATTTATCAAAGAATTATCTCTTTATACATCTAATTTACAAGAAAAATTGAATGATTTAAAATTATCTTTTGATAAAAAGCAACTTCGTTATTTAGTTAAGTTTAAAAATAATTTAGACAAAGGAATTCAGTATTATAATGAGGTTCTTTTAGAGCGTAAAGAATCTTTTATCAGTCAGAAAGAAGTTTTATATAATGCACTAAAATTTGAAGAATCTAAATTAATTTTAATTGGTGAAGAAATTAATAAATTAAAATAAATTTATAATTTAACGAAACAAAAAAGCATCTTTAAGAAATTAAAGATGCTTTTTTTATTTTATGATTTGATTAAACTATCTGTTAATAGTTTGTTTTCTATCAGGTCCAACAGAAACAATTTTTACTGGTACACCTGTTTCTTTTTCAATAAAAGAAATATAGTCCATTAAGTTCTGTGGTAATTCATCAGCAGAAGTCATTTTAGTTAAATCATCTTCCCAACCTTTAAATTCAGTATAATTTACAGAAACATTTTCTGGTTCTATATTGTATGGTAAATGCGTAATTTCTTCGCCTTTATAGTTGTAAGAAGTACATACTTTTAAAGTATCGAAACCAGAAAGTACATCTCCTTTCATCATCATTAATTGAGTAACTCCATTTACATCTACTGCATATTTTAAAGCTACTAAATCTAACCAACCACATCTTCTTGGTCTACCAGTTGTTGCACCAAATTCATGACCAACTTTAGCCATTGTTGCTCCATCTTCATCAAACAATTCTGTAGGGAAGGGGCCAGAACCAACTCTTGTAGTGTATGCTTTAAAAATACCAAAAACATCGCCAATTCTATTTGGAGCAACACCTAAACCTGTACAAGCACCTGCTGCAGTTGTGTTAGATGATGTTACAAATGGGTAAGTACCAAAATCGATATCTAATAAAGATCCTTGAGCACCTTCTGCTAAGATTGTTTTTTTGTCTTTTATAGCTTGGTTTAAAAAGGCTTCACTATCAATAAATTCTAAAGTTTTTAATTTATCAATTCCTTTACAAAACTCTGCTTCTAATTCTTCTAAATTATATTCTATTTGAACATCAAAGAATTCTAACATTTTAATGTGCTTTTCTGTTAAAGCATCGTATTTTTCTTTCCAGTTTTCTAATTCTAAATCGCCAACACGCATTCCATTTCTACCAGTTTTGTCCATATAAGTTGGGCCAATTCCTTTTAAAGTAGAACCTATTTTTGCTTTACCTTTAGATGTTTCTGAAGCTGCATCTAATAATCTATGCGTAGGTAAAATTAAATGTGCTTTTCTAGAAATTAATAATTTAGAAGTATAATCTATATTATGTTTGTCTAAATTTTCTAGTTCTTTTTTAAAGATAACAGGGTCTATAACTACTCCATTACCTACAACGTTTAAGGCAGTTTTATGAAAAATACCAGAAGGAATTGTGTGTAAAACGTGTTTATAACCATCAAAAATTAAAGTATGCCCAGCATTTGGACCTCCTTGAAAACGAGCAATGATGTCGTAGTTTGTGGTTAAAACATCTACAATTTTACCTTTTCCTTCATCTCCCCATTGCAATCCTAGTAATAAATCTACAGCCATTATATTTTTGTGTAATTATTTAGTTGTGTAATTTTTAATCTTTTATTTGTGTGTTGAAAACTGTTTATTTCTTTTTTGTTCCGTAAAAATAAAGGGAATGATTATGAATATCAATCTCAAAAATTTCTTCGATCGTTTTTTTGATAATTTGAATTCTTGGGTCACAAAACTCTTTAACATCACCTGTGTCAGTAAAAATTACGTGATCATGGTTCTTATCAAAATAACTTTTTTCATAACGAGCCATAGATTGCCCATCAAATTGGTGTTTACGCACCAAACCACAATCTAACAACAAATCTATTGTGTTATATAATGTTGCTCTACTAACTCTATAGTTTTTATTTTTCATTTTGATATATAAAGATTCTATATCAAAATGCTCTTCAGCATCATATATTTCTTGAAGTATAGCATAGCGTTCAGGAGTTTTTCTGTGCTTATGCTCTTGTAAATAGGTGGTAAAAACTTTTTTAACTACGTCTTGATTTTCAAGAGAATTACTCATTATATTAACTTTTACAAAAAAACAAATTTACAGTTATTTCTTAATTAAAATACACTTTTCTAAGAATGATATTTACATTCTATTAACACGTTCTACTTTTTTAACGCCTTCTACTTTTAAAATGCGCTTAATTAAGTTGTTTAATTGCGAACTATTTTTAACGCTTAATGATATTTTTCCATCAAAAATACCTTCATCTCCAGAGATGTTTATTCTCTGTAAATTAACTCCATTACTATTTGTTATAATTCGAGTTACGCTGTTAACAATACCTGAATGATCTACACCACTCATTTGTAAAACTGCTTTAAAATCTTGTTTAGTAGAGTCTATCCATTTTGCTAGCATAATTCTATATGCATAATTAGATTGTAGAGAAATTGCATTTGGACAGTTTTTTTTATGAACCTTTATACCATCATTAATTGTTAAAAAACCAAAAACTTGATCACCAGGAATTGGGCTGCAACATTTAGACAGGGTGTAATCTAATTTTTCTTCTTCTTTACCAAAAACTAACGCATCGTATTTGTTAGTAACTTCGTCTAAATTCTCTTTTATTTCTTCGTGAGTATTTGGAGCTCTTCTTAATTTTGTTTTAAAGAAATTTAAAATTGTACTATTTCTTTGGTTTACAAATGCTTTTAATTGTGTGTTATCTAAAGCACCATTACCAATTCTATAAAACAAATCGAAACTTGTTCTTAATTTAAAATAAACAACTAATTCATTAATGGTTTTATCGTTAAAAGGTATTTTTAAATGACGTAGTTTTCTGGTTAAAATAGCTTTACCTTCTTCTGCAATTCCTTTTTCTTCATCTTTTAATGCAGCTCTAATTTTTGTTTTTGCTCTGGCAGTTATTACAAAATCTAACCATCTTGCATTAGGTTTGTTTGTAGAACTAGTTATTACTTCTATCTGATCTCCACTTTTTAAAATATGGCTTAATGGTACTAATTTTCCATTTACTTTTGCTCCTCTACATTTTAAACCAATATCTGTATGTATAGAAAATGCAAAATCTAAAGCAGAAGCATCTTTTGGTAGGGATTTTAAATCACCTTTAGGTGTAAAAACATAAATTTCTTTTGCATATAAATTTAGTTTAAAATCTTCTACAAAATCAACTGCATTTAAGTTATGGTTTTCTAAAGTTTCTTTTAATTTATTTAGCCAACTTTCTAAACCACTTTCGTTTTTTAGGTTTTGTTTGTATTTAAAATGTGCAGCATAACCTTTTTCTGCAATTTCGTTCATTCTTTCAGAACGAATTTGAACTTCTACCCATTTTGCGTTAGGACCAATAACTGTTATATGTAATGCTTCGTAACCTGTAGTTTTTGGTTGCGAAATCCAATCTCGTAATCGTGCAGGGTTTGGTCTAAAATTATCAGTAACAATAGAATAGATTTTCCAAGCATCGTGTTTTTCATCCTCAGAAATAGGTTTAAATACAATTCTAATTGCATATTTATCAAAAACTTCATCAAAAGTAACATTTTGCTTGTGCATTTTTCTACGGATAGAAAAAATAGATTTAAATCTACCTTTTATTTCATAGGTAAAATTTTCTTTATCTAATCCATTTTCTAATGTTTCAGCAAAACGATTTAAGTAACCTTGTTGTTCTTCTTTACTTTCTTTTATTTTTGTTATTATACTATTGTAAACTTCTGGTTCAGTATATTTTAAGCCTAAATCTTCTAATTCTTGTTTAATATTATATAAACCTAACCTGTGTGCTAAAGGTGCATAGATGTAAATAGTTTCTGATGCAATTTTTACTTGTTTATGAGCTGGCATTGCGTCCATAGTTTGCATATTATGCAATCTGTCTGCAATTTTTATCAAAATAACTCTAACATCATCATGTAATGTTAAGAGCATTTTTCTAAAATTTTCTGCTTGTATAGAAGCGTCTTGTTCTTTATTTAAACGAGAAATTTTTGTGAGTCCGTTTACAATTCTTGCAATTGTTTCTCCAAACAACTGCTCCATATCATTTAAGGTATAATCTGTATCTTCTACAACGTCATGCAATAAAGCTGCTGCAATAGAAGTTGCACCCAAACCAATTTCCATAGCAACAATTTTTGCTACTGCAATTGGATGGAAAATATAAGGTTCTCCTGTTTTTCTTCGCTGACTAGAATGTGCATCTACAGCAATATCAAAGGCTTTTCTTATGAGTTCCTTATCTTCTTTAGATAACACCTCATAAGTACCTTTTAGCAAATCTTTGTAACGATTTGCTATTTCCTTATTTTCTTCTTCTGGTGTTGCATTATACTCCATAAACTCAATTAAAGGCTTAGTTTAAAACTTAAGTGAAGTTAGCAAATTAATTTTAACAGCCAAAGAATTACTTTTCTAAATTTATAATTCTTTGCAACAAAGTTGGATGTGAATAATGCATAAAAACATAAGCAGGATGAGGCGTTAAATTACTCAAACTATTTTTTGATAATTTTTTAAGAGAAGTAATTAAAGGTAAGCCAGCAAAAGTTTCTTTAGCATAATTATCTGCTTGATATTCGAATTTACGCGACATATAATTCATAAATAAACCTGTAATTTCTGATATTGGAGAATATAAAATTCCGAAAGCAATTAAACCAATATGAAAACTAGGAATTGAAACACCTAATGCTTCTGATAAAACAGATGAATTTATAAAAACAGATAAAATAAATAAAGTGAATCCTGTTAGTAGGATAGAAGTGACTAAATTAAAAATGATATGTTTCTTTTTGTAATGTCCAACTTCGTGTGCTAATACAGCTACAATTTCGTCTGTTTCTAAGTCGTTTATTAAAGTATCGAAAAGTGTAATTCTTTTTTGTGCACCAAAACCAGAAAAATAAGCGTTTGCTTTTGTAGATCTTTTAGAACCATCAATTACAAAAATATTGTTAAGTGTAAAACCAACTTTTTCTGCGTATTTTTCTATGGCTGATTTTAATTCTCCATCTTCTAAAGGCGTTTGTTTGTTAAATAAAGGAACAATCAATTTTGCATAAAACATATTCATAAACAAAGAAAAAACGGCTACTAAAATCCAGGCGTAAATCCAGAAATTTTCTCCTGCAAATTGATAAAACCAAATGATGAGTGCTAAAATTCCTCCTCCAATTATTGAAGACATTAACCAACCTTTGATTTTATCTAACCAAAATGTTTTTTTTGTTGATTTGTTAAATCCGAATTTTTCTTCGATTACAAATGTTTTGTAATACGAAAAAGGTGTTGTTAAAATATCTGAACCTAACATTATAATGCCGAAGAAAATTAAAGCAACCAAAATTGGATGATTAGTATAACTTCTTGCAAAATCATCTACTAATTTAAAACCATCAGCAAAAAAGAATACTAAAGTTAAAATTATTGAAAATGATGATGTTAAGTTAGAGAATTTTTCGTTCTCTTTTTTGTAGGCTTGCGATTTTTTATATTCTTCATCATCATAAACATCAGCTAATTTTTCTGGTATTTTATCATCAAAATGTTTAGCATTTAAGGCATCTAAAATTTTATCAATAATAAAACTGATGATAATTATCGAAATAAGTACATAAAATAGAGTAGTGGGTTGCATTAATCTTTTAAATTTTTATGTGCATGCATTGCTGCACCAATAATACCTGCATTGTTTCTAAATTCTGCAACTTTAATTTTAACATCAGTTTCTAGATATTCTTTAAACTGGTCGTATTTTTTACTAATTCCACCTCCTAAAATTATTAAACTTGGTGAATAAACAATTCTAACATAATTTAGTAATTCATCAAAACGTAAAGCCCATTGTTTTAGCGTTAAATCTTCTTTTTTTCTGATAGAATCTGCAGTGTAAAATTCAATGATTTTTCCATTAGTATGTAGCATTTTACCTAATTCTAAATTAGGAATTAAAGTTCCGTTATAAAACAAACCAGAGCCAATACCTGTACCAATTGTAATTACAATTGTAACACCTTTTTGGTCTTTACCAGCTCCTAAACTCACCTCTGCTAACCCTGCTAAATCAGCATCATTACTTACATAAAAAGGGAGTTTAGTAGCTTTTTTAAAAAGTTTATCTACTTTAACATTTAACCATTTTTCGCTTAAATTACCAGAATGAATACATTGCCCATCTACAATTGTGGTAGGAAAACTACAACCTACACCTTTTTTCCAATTAAAATGTTCTACCATTTCTTTAACAACCTTTGCAACAGCCTCTGGAGTAGCAGGTTTTGGTGTGTCTATTCTATGCCTTTCAGAAATTAATTCTCCTGTTTTAGTATCAACAATTGCTGCTTTTATTCCTGATCCTCCAATATCAAATCCTAATATTTTCATTCTTAATATTTTAAATTTATGATTTATTATCCAGCGAATTTGTGAATATTACTTATTGTTTTATCCTTCTAAAATATATTATTTTTTTAAAATTAAAGTAATATAAAAGCTGAATTGTTAGGTTTTATTTAAATTTTCTTTGTCTTTTAGCTTCAAATATAACAATTGCAGCTGCAACAGAAACATTCATAGAATCGATTTTACCTTGCATTGGTATGTTTATATTTTGAGTCGCTTTTTCTCTCCATATTTCTGATAAACCTGTTGCTTCTGTACCCACAACAATTGCAGATCCTTTTGTGTAATTTTCTTTATGATATTCATTAGAATTCTGCAATGTAGCTGCATAAATATCAATTTTATTATTCTTTAAATAACTTATAATTTCTTCGGATGTTGCTGTTGCAATTTGATTTGTAAACAAACAGCCAACACTAGACCTAATTATATTTGAGTTGTATAAATCGCTTTTTGGATCTGCAATAAAAACAGCATCAATATTAGCTGCATCAGCAGTTCTTAACAAAGCACCAATATTGCCTGGTTTTTCTATACTTTCTGCAACTAGAATTAAAGGATTTTCATTTTTGAATTCAATATTATCCAAAGAAAAACTTTTAGATTTAGTAACAGCAATAATACCTTCTGTAGATTCTCTATAGGCTAATTTTTGATAAACTTCTTTTGATATTTTAATTCGATTAATATTTGAATTAAATAGTGTTAAAATTTCTTTTTCTGATATGAGATCTTCATCAAAAAGAATAGTTTCAAAATTATAATTAGACTCAATTGCCAAGCTAATTTCACGTTTGCCTTCAATAATAAATAAACCTTGTTTTTTACGTTCTCTAGATTTCTCTTGAAGTTTTATAAGGTTTTTAATATAAGAATTATGAATGCTAGTAATTTCTTTCATTGTTGCAAATATACCTTTTAACACGATATTAAAATAAATTATGTTTCTTTTATTATTGTAAAATACCTATATGTAGGTATTGTTCTAAAACAAAATAAATTTAATATTTGATGCATAGGAACCAAGTTAAAGTTTACATAATTTTAAAGGAAGGTTGTTATAAAGAAAAAGAAAATTTTAATTTGTTTTGACAAAAGAGGCTCGAATTTTTCGAGTCTTTTTTATTCTTAATTTATAAGAATTTTATAGAATAGTTTTTCTTTTCTTAATAAAATGTGTGAAATAAGATAAATGTTTGATTATTAAATGTAATATATATTAAAAAAGCCCTGATTTTCATCAGAGCTTTTTATCAAATTTAATAAAACTATTATTCAGTTTTGTATTTATTAGAATAGCGTTTCCAAAGTTTTGTTTGATGTGATTCTAAGCTAATATCTCTACCTTGTATATAAGCTTTTGTTAATTGGTTAGTTCTCATATCTAAAGCATCACCTTCAGAAATAAATAATGTTGCGTCTTTACCAACTTCTAAAGTTCCAGTAGTATCATCTATACCTAAAACTTTAGCTGAGTTAGATGTAATTAATTGCAAAGCAACTTCTTTATCTAAACCATGTGCAGAAAAAGTACCTGCATAAAAAGGAAGGTTTCTAGTATTCATACGTTCCATTTGCCCTTCCATACCAATACTAACCACAACACCTTTATCTGTTAAAGTTTTTGCAATAGTATACGTATAATCGTAAGCATCATCTTCTGAATTCGGATTTCTGTGAGGTCTATTCAATACCACAGGAATATTATTATTAACTAACAAATCTGTAACACTTTCAGAACCTTCACCACGAACTATAACAATATTATTAATTCCAGATGCTTTTGCAATTGTTACTGCATCTGTAATTTCTCTTGCTCCACTAACGTGGATAAACAATTTTTGAGAACCATTAAAAAGCCCTTCCATTGCTTGGTATGGTAAATGCATTTTCTCTTTTTTACTAGCTAAATAAGTTTTAGCATCAGTAAAATAATCTTTAATTTTAGTTGTACTTTCAGCATATTTAGGATTAGGTTTTAATGCAGGATCTTCTCCTAACCACCATCTACCACTTGTAAAACTTCCTGGCCAATTCATATGAATTGCATCATCCACTTTAAGAGCAGCATCTTCCCAATTCCAAGCATCTAATTGCACAATAGAAGAAGTACCAGAAATTGTACCACCTCTTGGTGTAATTTGTGCCATTAAAACTCCATTTGGTCTCATAGACTCAACAACTTTACTTTCGGCATTGTAAGCGATTAAACTTCTAATATGTGGATTAGAAATACCAATTTCTCTTTGATCGTCACTTGCTTTTACAGCATCAATTTCTACTAAACCTAAAGTTGAGTTTGCAGCAATAAACCCGGGGTAAACGTGTTTACCTTCTGCTTTTATTACTGTTCCTTGTCTTGCAATTTTCATCATTGCAGAACCTACAAAAGTAATTTTACCATCATTAAAGATAATTAATGAGTTTTCTATTACTTTACCATTACCTAAATGTGCAGTTGCACCTTCTATAGAAATAGCTGTACTTTGTTTATCTGCAGGTGTTTGTTGTGCGTTTATGTTTCCTAATGCTAAGAAAAACAGTAAACTATATATTATTTTTTTCATCATTTCTAGCTTTTATGTTCTTCTAAAGTATCACAGTGAAAATCTCTATCACCTCTTTTCATTGGGGCCTTAGTTTGTCCACCACTTGTTTTTTCTTTTAACATCATCTTAATTAAAGTACTTTTTTCTTCTTTAATCGCTTCACGTTTTTTAGCATCTATAGCTCTATCAAAAAATACTTTTCCGTCGATAATTGTTTTTTCTACTTTAGCGTAAATAGACATTGGGTGATTGTTCCATAAAACTACATCAGCATCTTTACCTACTTTAATACTACCTACTTTATCATCTATATGTAATAATTTTGCAGGATTTATAGTTACTGTTTTCCAAGCTTCTAATTCAGACATTCCACCATATTTAATAGTTTTGGCAGCTTCTTGATTTAAACGTCTAGACATTTCTCTATCATCTGAATTAATAGCAACAGTAACACCAGCATTGTGCATAATTGCAGCATTGTAAGGTATTGCATCATTAACTTCGTATTTGTAAGCCCACCAATCAGAAAAAGTTGAACCACCAACTCCATGTTCTGCCATTTTATCTGCAACTTTATATCCTTCTAAAATATGTGTGAAAGTGTTTATAGTAAAATCGAATTTATCTGCAACTTTCATTAACATATTAATTTCTGATTGTACATAAGAATGACAAGAAATAAAACGTTCTCCGTTTAAAATTTCGGCTAAAGTTTCCATTTCGTCATCTTTTCTATAAGGTTTACCACTTTTCTTTAAAGCATCATATTCTTTTGCTCTTGTAAAATAATCGATAAACATTTGCTCAACACCCATTCTTGTTTGTGGAAAACGAGTACCATTTCTACTTCTAGATTGTTTTACGTTTTCACCCAAAGCAAATTTTATAAACTTAGGCGAATCATCATAAATCATAGACTCAGCATTTTCTCCCCATTTTAGTTTGATGATTGCAGAGCGACCACCAATAGGATTTGCAGAACCGTGTAAAATTTGAGCAGATGTTGTACCTCCAGAAATATTTCTGTAAATGTTAATGTCTGTAGGATCTACAACATCTTCTATAGTAACTTCTGCTGATGAGTTTTGTGCACCTTCATTAATAGCAGATGCTGCAATATGAGAATGCTCATCTACAATACCAGCTGTTAAATGTTTACCTGTACCATCAATAACAGTTGCTTTATTTGATTTTAGGTTTTTACCAATTTTAGATATTTTACCATCAACTAAAAGAACATCTGTGTTTTCTAGAATTCCATCAGCTTCACTAGTCCAAACAGTAGTGTTTTTAATTAAAAGTATTTCTGATTTTGGTTGTGCGAAATTTCCAAAACCAATATTAGGATAACTCACAGGCATTACTGCAACAGCTTCATCAGTTTTCTTTTTCTTGCCACTTTTTTTCTTATCTTCTTTTACTACTTTTTTACTTGCAGACCAAGAAGTTTCATTACCTTTAGTATCGTAAGCAATACCTTGCATTACGTTAGATGGATTTACAATTTTACCCATCATTCTAGTATAACTATTTTTTTCGGTTAAGGTGATAGCAACCCAATCATCTTTAAAAGAAAATTTAGCTTTTACTTTTTCGTCACCCATTTTAACGGTTCCAGTTTGTTTAGCACCTTTACCAGAAATGGTTAAATCGTAATTTTTATCGTTTACAGAAAGCATATAAGTACCTGTAATATCTTTGATATTCATATCATTAATTACATTTTTAGCACCTTGTACCCAGTTTTCGTACATTGTAGTTTTTGCATCAAAAACATCACCAGAAGTAATAATAAAGTTTGCATAACTTCCTGTTTTTAAGTTTCCAATAGAAGAATTACCAATAATACTTGCAGGAATTGTTGTTAATGCAGCTAAGGCTTTTTCTTTATCAAAACCATATTTAATGGCTTTTTGTAAATTTTTATGAAAAGATTTTACTGATTTTAATTTATGCGTTGTTAAAGCAAAATTCACTCCGTTTTTAGCAAGTACACTTAAATTTGATGGCTCTTGATTCCATTTACGCATATCTTGTAAAGAAATTTGTTCTGCCAAAAGCGGATTAGAAACATCATAAGCAACACTAAAATCTATGGGAATAATAAAATTTGCATTAGTAGCTTTGATGTCTGCAACACGTTCGTACTCATCTCCAGAACCAACAATAGTATATTGTACAGAGAATTCATCACCAACTTTATCTGCTCTTATAGCATCTAAATGGTTATCAGTTTCAAAGATTTGTACAAGTTTTTTATTACTATTAAAAGCTTCTAAAGCCAAATCTTTATTTTTCATATTACCTTTTGCATACCAATCTGCATCATTATAAACTTGGCGTAATAAAGCCATTGCACCCATTCTAGAACTTGGGTACATTTGTTTAGATTTTGCACTTTTTTGAAAAGATAAATACTGTGCAGATTTTGTATCTAAAATTCTGTAAGCATTTGTAGAATTAGGGTTTAAAGCTACAAGTAAACCATTTCCACGAACAATACCATCTTGTAAGTGTGTGTTTACAACTCCAAAACCAGCATCAATAAAACCTTTTGCTTTTTTAGCATCGAATTTAAATCCATTAATAGGGTTTGTTTCTGGTCTAATATGGTCGTTCCAATAATAACCTTCTCTTTCAGAAGCATATTGAGAGCCACCAAATCTACCTCTTTCTCTAGTAGGTTTTGTTATTCCAAAATCAGAATAAACATCAATAAACGAAGGGTAAATTGTTTTACCTTTTAAATCTGTGGTTTGTGTGCCATTAGGAATTTTTACAGATTTACCAACACCAACTACTTTACCATCTTTAATTAATAAAGTACCTTTTTTTATAACTTCTGTTGGAGTTACATAAATGGTTGCATTGGTAAATGCATAGGTTGTGTTTTCAGTTGTTTTTACTCCAGCATCCGTAGGAAAATAATCTTGCGCTTGTATGACCGAAAGCGACAAGAAAAAGAGTAAGGATAATAGTTTTTTCATGTGTTTTTAATAATTTGAATTAACTATAAATTTATTGATAAGCATTTTGTAAAATGTTAAAGGATGTTATTTTTAACAAATTTTTAAGAAAATTGATAAATACGAAGGAGTCTAGGTTTTTGAAATTCAGTATTTTAAACAAAGAAATAATACTATAAAAACTGATTAAAAATAGTAGTTAATAATATATAAATGGAATAGAATTTTAAATTATTAGTATCAATATTAAACTTAGAGTTTATTAGAAACTTCAAAATAAGAGATTAATAAATCTACCACATAATTATAAGATGCTACACCTTTGGTTTGTTTATTTGCTTTTAAATAAGCATTGTAGCCTTTTTTTACAAGAGGCTCAAAAGGATTTTTATAGGCTTGCCAAAATAAATAACTATTGTTAAAATCTTTGGCAATACCTTTATTTACTGTTAACCAAAGCTCTTTTGATAAATTACTGTCTCGTTTTCGAATTTCTGAAATACAATACCCAAAAGCCATTCTATAACTGGCGTATTTAAAATAAATATCATCATTATAATTGGCAGCTAAAAAACCTACAAAATTAGCTTCATTTTCTGCAGCAAAACCAATTTGATGCGCCATTTCATGACAAGTAGTGGTTGGGTAACTGGTTTTAGGTATTTTATCATTTACCTGAGCTTCTCCTGTTAACGGATTTAGATAACCAGAAGTTCCATTATAAGTTTGTAATAAACTCATTGAAGAACTCTTTACCGCTGAAAATTGATATTTTAATTGCTGAAAATCTTTTGCTAAATTATCATAACCAGAAATTGCCATTTTATACATTTCCTTTTGATGGTAAGGATTATCAACTTTTAAAGTATCGCTTTTTGTAATTTTAAACTGATAATAATTAAGTTTCTCAATAATATGTTTGGTAACTTTTGTAAGTTGATCTGTAGTATATTTTTGTTGCTGATAATTTAAGTTTTTTGCCAAAGGTTCTCTGTAATAATTTAATCCCCAGAAAAGATAAAAACAGAAATATATTACTGATAAAACAGCCACAAAGTGAACAGTTTTTGGAATAAAATTTTTGAATTTAGATTTTATCAATATAAAAATAAAACGGACGAAAATAAAGAGGGCAAAAGCTATTAATAAGTCGCCCACAGAAAAAGGAATCCAGCCTAAAAGTATTCTGAAAAATGATGAAATGTATGGATAAATTCCATTGGAATAATACCTTTCAATAATAGCAGGATTATTACTTATAATTTGCATTAAAAGCATTTGAATTGGTAGAAATATTGCTAAGAAAATGTGTCTTTTATTCCATTTCATTTGTGTAAAAATAGGGAATCAAAATAGAAGTTGACTGGTTATTAACAAGATAATAACAATTTTGTTTACAATAATTGTCAACAAATTAAAGTTTAATATTTATGGTTAACATCAACCTAAAAAAGTACATTTGTGATAATGGAAAAAACGAACACGATAGCAGGGAAAAAGATTGACAAGTCCAAAATCATTAGCCTTGAAAAAGGTAAAATTCCACCACAAGCAGTAGAATTAGAAGAAGCTGTTTTAGGTGCAATGATGATTGATAAAAAAGGGATTGATGATGTAATTGATGTGCTAAGTGCAGAAGCTTTTTATGAATCTAAACATCAAGAAATATATGCTGCAATATATGAATTGTTTCAAAATTCTGAACCAATTGATATTTTAACAGTTTCTAATTTATTAAGAAAAAATGGTAAACTTGAATTTGTAGGTGGTGATTTTTATCTGATTAAATTAACCCAAAAAGTTGCCTCTTCTGCACATATTGAGTTCCATGCTAGAATTATTTTACAAAAATTTATTCAGCGAAGATTAATTACAATTTCTAGCGAAATTATTGAAAATGCTTATGACGAAGGTTCAGATGTTTTTGAATTATTGGATGAAGCTGAAGCTAAACTTTTTGAAGTTACTCAAGGTAATTTAAAGAAAAGCTCAGAAGATGCAGGTTCACTTGTAAAACAAGCATTACAGAAAATTCAAGAAATTGGTAATCAAGAAGGTATGTCTGGTTTAGCAACTGGTTTTACTAAATTAGATGCTTTAACTTCTGGTTGGCAACCTTCAGATTTAGTAATTATTGCAGCAAGACCAGGTATGGGAAAAACTGCATTTGTAATTTCTATGGCAAAAAATATGGCTATAGATTTTAATCATGGAGTTGCTGTTTTCTCGTTGGAAATGTCTTCTGTTCAGTTGATAACTCGTATGATTTCTTCAGAGACAGGTTTAACTTCAGAAAAATTAAGAAAAGGTAATTTAGAACCTCATGAATGGGAACAATTAAATGTTAAAGTAAAACGTTTATCTGATGCGCCTATTTTTATAGATGATACTCCATCTCTTTCTGTTTTTGATTTACGTGCAAAAGCAAGACGTTTAGTATCGCAACACAATGTTAGAATTTTAGTGATTGATTATTTACAATTAATGACAGCAGGAGGAAAAGCAGGAGGAAATCGTGAGCAAGAAATTTCGATGATTTCTAGAAACTTAAAAGCCTTGGCAAAAGAATTATCTGTGCCAGTAATTGCATTATCGCAGTTATCTAGGGCAGTAGAAACTCGTGGAGGATCTAAAAGACCACTTTTATCAGATTTACGTGAATCTGGAGCCATTGAACAAGATGCTGATATTGTAAGTTTCATTTTTAGACCAGAATATTATGGAATGACAGAATGGGATGATGATGAACACACACCTTGTGAAGGTCAAGGAGAATTTATTGTAGCAAAACACAGAAATGGTGGTTTAGATAATATACGTTTAAAATTTACTGGTCATTTAGCAAAATTCTCAGATTTAGAAGAAGGGTTTAGTTCAGAATTTCAATCGTCTATGAACAATCCTTTTGATGATGATAACACTATAAACCAAAGAATTGAGCCAAAAGATGCTTTTGGTGATGATGGAGATGATGTGCCTTTCTAGTTGTTAATCTACATTAATAAAAAATTTATTAATTGTAAAAAAATAATAAATTTATTTAAGAAATTTTAATAAAAACTATTTTTTGATTAAAGATGTTTTAGAAATTACTTGGCTTGTATTTTACCCGTAAATACATCCATAATTTCTATTACTTTAGTGGCTTCTTTTACGGTACATGGATTTTCTCCTTCACCTAAAAAATGGTTTACAGTTTTATGAATCATTGGTTCTTGAATGTTTACAGGATTCGAAAAATTGAATTCACTTTCAGAATCATCTGTTTTTAAGTAAACATTTTCGCCATAAAAAGAAAACGTAATAACACCTTTTTCTCCGTAAATTTTACATTCGTCTTTTGTGTTTTTCTCTGATGCGTTAAAATTCCAGATTCCTCTAAAATGAATTCCGTTTTTAAATTCGATAATTCCGTTAACAATTTCATTTACACCATTTTTTTCTGATGATGTTGCAAAACCTTTTGCATTTTTAACATCACCAAAATAATGATACATCAAATCTAATTGATGAGGAGCAATATCATAAAAATAACCACCACCTGAAATTTCGGGTTTTAATCTCCAATCACTACTAGTATTTATAACTTTGTTGCTTTTAGATTGTAGAATTTGGATATCAGCAAATAAAATTTTTCCAATACTATTTGTATCTATCAATTCTTTAACTTTTTTAAAATTAGGCAATTCTCTTCTGTAATGAGCAACAACCACTTTATCATTAGGGTTTAAAATTTTATTTAAAATTAAAGCTTCATTATAATTTATAGTGATGGGTTTTTCTAAATACACCAACATTTTTGCGTCTAAACATTTCTTTATAATTTCTAAATGAGTGGATGGTGGTGTAGCAATATAAACTGCATTAATTTTAGTGTTTGCTAATAAGTCATCTACAGAATTATACCAAAATTCAACTTGATGTCTTTCTGCAAAATCTTTTGATTTTTCTGCATTTCTACGCATAACAGCTACTAAATTAGAGTTGTTAACTTTTTGAAAAGCAGGTCCGCTTTTTAGTTCTGCAACATCTCCACAACCAATAATACCCCAGTTTATTTTATCCATTTATAACAGTAAAAGATTAAAAATTAAGTAGTCATTAACAAAATCTAAGATAAAGACTTTATATGTTTGTAAGATAAAAATATCTATCCATAAAATATAAATTTTATAAGGATATCATTACATTTGGAATATGAAGAAGCTTTTTACTATACTATTTTTCTTAATCATCACAAACCCTATTTGGGCATCTTTTATTTATGTGCCTATGAATCATGATAATCAGAAAAATCATTTAAAAGCTTATGGAATTGTTTATTTTGGTTTAGAAGCAGGTTTAAAGTCGAAATGGTTATTAAATTATGATGGAGGTGCATTTTTGATAGAAAATAATAAAGCCATAGAAAATGAATGTAAAATTAGAGGAGTTTCTTATCAAATTATTTCTGATGCGAAAGCACAATTAATTTTACAAGAAATTTCTTCACCATCATCAAACCAAGAAGCAGTTACTTTAGAAAAAGCACCTAAAATTGCAGTGTACTCACCTTTGGATAAAATGCCTTGGGATGATGCTGTAACAATGGTGTTAACCTATGCAGAAATTCCTTTTGATGTTATTTATGATAAAGATGTTTTGGCAGATAAGTTATTGATTTATGAGTGGCTTCATTTACATCATGAAGATTTTACAGGGCAATATGGTAAATTTTATGGTTCTTTTAGAGTTGCACCTTGGTATGTAAAAGGGAAACAAAATGCAGAAAAATTAGCCAAAGAATTAGGTTACAATAAAGTATCCGAAGAAAAATTAGCAGTTGCAAAAAAAATTAGAGATTATGTAGTTGGTGGTGGTTTTATGTTTGCAATGTGTTCTGCAACAGATAGTTTTGATATTGCCTTGGCTGCAGAAGGTGTAGATATTGCAGAAGCTATGTTTGATGGTGATGCTACAACACCTAATTATCAATCTAAAATAAATTACAATAAAACTTTTGCTTTTACCAATTTCGAATTAGAAAGAAGTCCAACTAAATACGAGTTTTCTTCTATAGATATGACACGTAAACGCAGAATACCAAAAACTTCAGATTATTTTTCTTTGATAGAATTCTCTGCAAAATGGGATCCTGTACCAACAATGTTAACACAAAATCATACAATATTGGTAAAAGGTTTTATGGGGCAAACCACTTCTTTTGATAGAAATACTGTAAAATCGAATGTTTTGGTTTTAGGTGAAAATAAAACAAATAGAGAGGCAAGATACATTCATGGTACAAAAGGAAAAGGAATGTTTACCTTTTATGGAGGTCATGATCCAGAAGATTATACGCATAGAGTAGGAGATCCAAAAACGGAATTAGATTTGCATCCAACATCACCTGGTTATCGTTTAATTTTAAACAATGTATTATTTCCTGCAGCTAAAAAGAAGAAGCAAAAAACTTAAGCCAACTTTTATATGCAACTAGGAAAAAGATTTAAACAGCTTCTTTTTTATTCAACTCTTTAATGTAATAAGAAGGTTTTAAACCTGTTTTTTTATGAAAAGCATTAGAAAAAGACTCTGCATTTTTAAAACCAACTTCATTTGCAATTGCTTTAATCGTATATTTTTTTATGGTTGAATCTCTTTGTAAGATGTCTAGAGTATGATTAATTCTCAACTCATTTAAATAAGCAGAAAAGCTTTTACCTTTATAATGATTAATTATTTTTGATAGATAATTAGAATTAGTTCCTAAACCTTTAGCTAAAGAATTTAAGGTAATCGAAATATTTGTAAACTCTTTTTTGGTTTCAAAAATCTTTAATTGTTTTAAAGTTTTGGTAACAACTTCTTCTGGAACAGCTATTTTTTTAATTTTAATAATTTTATCTGCTGTATTTTCTTTTTTAATGGATAGTTCTTTTTGTAATTGGTAAAAACGTTTTTTTAAGCCTTTTCTTTTTTGATATTGATAAACCATTAAAATTATAGCTAATAAAGCAATACTTGTTAAAATAATTTTAATAATGTTAGAAGTATGAGCTTCTGCTTCAAGTTTTTTAATAGCCGCTTCTTTTTCAGCTATTAATATGGGGTTATCGTATTCTTCTGTAAATGTTTTAGCAAGATTTTTACTTCTAATATGCAGAATGCTATCAACTTTTATTAATTTTTCTATGTATTTTAATTGATTTTTTAAGTCGTTTTTATTCTTATAATAATTTATTAAAAAATTGTAACTGTTTTTTTGAGATGATAGTGTAATATTTGTTTTTTGATATAAAGAATCTATTTTTAGATTGTATAACAAAGTATTTTCTGGCTGATTTAATTTTGAGTAAGATTTAGCTATAAAATTATAAATGGAAGATAAGTTTGGGTAATCTTCATTGTCTATAAATAAAGGTGCGACTTTTTTATAACTGTTAATAGCAGATTTATAATTCTTTTGTTTATAACTTATATGTCCTTGTGTACGATATGAGTATCCAATAATTATAGAATTATTAATTTTTGCCCCAAATTCTTGAACCTTTTTATTGAAGTAAAGAGCAGAGTCATACTGCTTTGTTTTAATGTAAAGTGTAGATAAATTCTCTAGTAAAGAAAAATAGTTATCATCATCAATTTTTTGTTTGTTTTGGTTGTAATAATTGTAAGATTTTAAAAAAAGTTTTTTAGCTGCCGATAATTCTTTATTTTTTATTTTTAAAACTCCAATTCTTTGTTTAATAATAAATTTAAGACTATCGTTTTTATTGGAATATTTTAGAGCTAAAAGATAATTTTTTAAAGATTTATTGTTTTTTCTAGCTACAATATAATACCAACCTTTATTCATATATGCATATGCAGGAAACATTTTTGTAGGTTTCTTTTCTGTTTTTAAGATTAAATCATCTAAATAATTAAAATAAATTGAATCATTTTTAAAAAACTCACCTAAATAGTAGTATCCATCTATACTATTTATAGTGTCTTTTTCCTTTTTCGCTTTGTTTAAATAAATATCTGCATATGTTTTTGCTTTTATAGAATCTACAAATTTATATTCATAATATTTATCAGATAAAAAATTAAAACTAGAGTCTATTAACGTGTTTTTAGTTTGCGCATTTAGACCATTTAACAAAAAATATATAAAAATAAATTGCAGATAAAGATATTTCTTATTCATATAAGATTTATGAACTCCAAAATTAAAGAATAATTTCTTAAATCACTCGATTTTCATAAATATCGTGTGTATATATTAGTGTTTTCTAGAGACGAACTCTACTTTCGTGCTATCATAAAATGTTGACATTTTATGTAAACAATGGGAAAGTTAAGTGAAAAAGAATATTCCTCAACTAGATAATTATAATTATCATTATTTAATTTAGATTTTTATGCAGAGTATCAAATTCTTTTTTAAATATTGTATTATTTTTTAATTAAAAAAAGCCGAAAAGCTATTAAAGTAGGCAAATGTTTAAAACCTATTTGATTTATAAATCAAATAGGTTTTAAATTTAAAAAACGATTCTATTTTATTTAAAAAACAGAGGCTTTACTTAAAATTTGTTTCATTAAAATAACAAGATTTACATTTATAATATCTATTTCATAAATTTTAAATAAATATTAAATTTAATCCTCTACTAATTCAATCACTTTTGTATTTTTGTCGTTAAATTAAAAGAATACAATGCCTACAACACAACAATTACAAGATTTTACACAACAAGTACGTAGAGATATATTAAGAATGGTTCATAAAGTAAGTTCTGGTCATCCAGGAGGTTCTTTGGGCTGTGCAGAGTTTTTTACTTGTTTGTATCAAGAAGTAATGGATTATTCTACAGATTTTACAATGGATGGAAAAAACGAAGATTTGTTTTTTCTTTCTAATGGTCATATTTCTCCAGTTTATTATAGTGTATTGGCACATAGTGGCTTTTTTCCTGTAGAAGAATTAAATACGTTTAGATTAATTGATTCTCGTTTACAAGGGCACCCAACAACGCATGAAGGTTTAGAAGGTATTAGAATTGCTTCTGGTTCTTTAGGACAAGGAATGTCTGTTGCTTTAGGTGCTGCAGAAGCAAAAAAGTTAAATGGAGATGATAAATTAATTTATTCTTTACATGGAGATGGCGAGTTGCAAGAAGGGCAAAACTGGGAAGCAATTATGTATGCATCTGCAAAAAAAGTAGATAATTTAATTGCAACTATCGATTTAAATGGAAAACAAATTGATGGTGCTACAGATGATGTTTTACCTATGGGAAGCATTAAAGCAAAATTCGAAGCTTTTGGCTGGGATGTAATTGAAGTAAAAGATGGTAATGATATTGATGCAATTTTAGCTGGTTTAGCTGAAGCAAAATCATTAACAGGAAAAGGAAAACCAGTTTGTATCTTATTAGAAACAATGATGGGTAATGGAGTAGATTTTATGATGCACACTCATGCTTGGCATGGTAAAGCACCAAGTGATGAGCAATTAGAAAATGCTTTGGCTCAAAATCCTGCAACTTTAGGCGATTATTAAAAAATCGTTTTTTTAAATATTTAAAAAGCTTTTCAAATTATTTGAGAAGCTTTTTTTGTGATTTCATTTAGAAACGAAATGTAATATTAAACTTATATTTACGACTTTCTTAATAAAATATAATAAATGAAAATAGGTATTGTTTGTTATCCAACCTTTGGAGGAAGTGGAGTAGTAGCAACAGAATTAGGAATGGCTTTGGCAGATAAAGGTCATGAAGTTCATTTTATAACTTATAATCAGCCAGTTCGTTTAGATTATTTATCACATAAATTACATTTTCATAGGGTTGTAGTAGAAGAATACCCTTTATTTGAATACCAACCTTATGAGTTGGCATTATCAACTAAAATGGTAGAGGTTGTAAAAAAGTATGATTTAGAAGTGTTGCATGTACATTATGCAATACCTCATGCTTACGCAGCTTATATGGCTAAACAAATGCTTAAAGAAAAAGGTGTTTATGTTAAAGTTGTAACTACTTTACATGGTACAGATATAACTTTGGTGGGTAGTCATCCTATTTATAAAGCTGCAGTTGAGTTTAGCATAAATAATTCTGATGTTGTTACAGCAGTATCAAATAACTTAAAAGAAACTACCAACGAACTTTTTAATATTAATAAAAAAATTCAAGTTGTTTATAATTTTATTGATGTAGAAAAATATAGTAAAGCAGAAGAAGATGAATGTCAAAGAGGAGCTTTAGCAACATCTAATGAAAGAATTTTAACACACATTAGTAATTTTAGACCAGTAAAAAGGGTAGAAGATGTAATTAAGGTTTTTTATGAGGTTCAAAAAGAAATCCCTGCTAAATTATTAATGATTGGTGAAGGGCCAGAAAGAAAAAAAGCGGAACTCTTAACTAAAAAACTTGGCATAAAAAACAAAGTATTCTTTTTAGGGAATAGTACAGAAATCGATAAAATTTTATGTTATTCAGATGTCTTTTTATTACCCTCTGAAACCGAAAGTTTTGGTTTAGCAGCTTTAGAAGCAATGGCTGCAAAAAATGCAGTTATTTCTACTAATACAGGAGGTTTACCAGAAGTAAATTTACATGGAGAGACTGGTTTTTTAAGCAATTTAGGTGATATAGAAGATATGGCTAAAAATGCCATTTCTATATTAAAAGATGATGATGTGTTAGAATGTTTTAAGTTAAACGCAAGAGAATTTACCAAACGTTTTTCTTTGCAAAACATATTACCAGTTTATGAAGACATTTATAAGTCTTGTTATAAAAGTGAAGTTCAATAAAACATAAAAAAAACTCAAAATCTTAGATTTTGAGTTTTTTTTTATTTAAAAAATAAATGGTTTCCTTATTTTCCAAAAAGACCACCAATCATTCCACCAATTCCACTACCAGAACTATTTTTACTGCCACCTAAAAGCATACCAGCAACATCATCTACAACACTTCCATCACCATCAGAATCTAAAATTTGTTCTAAGAAATTTTGTTCGCTTTTAGTATCATTACCACCTAACATTCCTCCTAAAAGACTTGTTAAGCCACCAGAATTAGATAAATCTTTAGATTGTTTTTCTTTACCTAAATAACCCATTACTAATGGTGCTGCAATTTTTAAAATATTACTAACAGAACTTGCATCCAATCCAGATTTTTGACCAATTACTTGTTCTACACCACTTTGTTTAGCACCTAGAATATGACCTAAAATCCCTGCACCATCTTTTTTTACTGTTTCATCAACTCCACCATCAAATAAACCACTAAGGTTATTTAAAATACTACCATCATGTTTATTGTTTAATGCATTCATTAAACCTGCAGCACCTTCTGGAGTAGCTGCATTTCTTTCCATTCCTTTCATCAACAGAGGTAAAGCCATAGTTAAAACACTACTTGTTTTGCTAGAATCGTTACCTGTAGAACCAGCTACACCTGATACTATTTGTTTACCTAAATCGCTATTTAATAAATCTAATATTCCTGACATTTTATGTTTTTAATAATTAATATATAAGTTCACTAAAAATATGACACAATATAACAATAAAGTCACTTTAATTTTAAATATTTTTTTATCTTTCAGCTTATTTTTTAAATTTTAAACAACTTAATGAAGAAACTCGCTTTACATTGGAAAATTTTAATAGGAATGGTACTAGGAATCATTTTTGGTTTTATTATGAATACTGTTGATGGAGGTAAAGATTTTGTAACAGATTGGATTAAACCATTTGGAACAATTTTTATCAATCTTTTAAAATTAATTGCAGTACCACTTATTTTAGCTTCTTTAATTAAAGGAATATCTGACTTAAAAGATATTTCTAAAATTAAAACAATGGGATTTAGAACCATTTCAATTTATATATTTACAACTTTAGTTGCAGTTATTATTGGTTTAGGTATTGTAAATACTGTTAAACCAGGTAATGGAATGCCTGTAGATACCATAGAAAAAATTAAAGCAAAGTATGAAACTTCTAGCGATGTTTCTGATAAGTTAGCAAAAGCTTCTGTTCAAAAAGATTCTGGACCTTTACAAGCTTTAGTAGATATTTTTCCGAGTAATATTTTTAAAGCTTTTACAGAAGCAAGTATGTTGCAAATTATCTTTTTTGCCTTATTTGTAGGGATTAGTTTACTCTTAATACCAGAAGAAAAAGCAAAACCATTAACAAGCTTCTTTGATTCTTTAAATGAAGTGGTAATGAAAATGGTAGACTTAATTATGCTTTTTGCACCATATGCTGTTTTTGCTTTACTAGCAAATGTTATTATTGCTTTCGATGATACAGAAATTTTAGTAAAATTATTAGCTTATGCATTGTGTGTGGTTGGAGGTTTAGCAATAATGATAGGTTTCTATGTTTTATTAGTTTATGTGTATACCAAAAAATCGCCAGCTTGGTTTTTAAAACAAATAAGTCCTGCTCAATTACTTGCCTTTTCTACAAGTTCAAGTGCTGCAACTTTACCAGTAACTATGGAACGTGTAGAAGAACATTTAGGTGTAGATAAAGAAGTTTCTGGCTTTGTTTTACCTGTAGGAGCAACCGTAAATATGGATGGAACTAGTTTGTATCAAGGTATTGCAGCTGTATTTATTATGCAGGTTTTATGGCCAGAAGGTTTAACGTTAACCAATCAATTGGTAATTATAGGAACTTCAGTTTTAGCTTCTATTGGTAGTGCTGCTGTGCCAAGTGCTGGTATTGTAATGTTGGTTATTGTTTTAGAAACGATTGGTTTTCCTGCAGAATTACTACCAATTGGTATTGCATTAATTTTTGCAGTAGATAGACCTTTAGACATGTGTAGAACAACTGTAAATGTTACTGGAGATGCAACTGTAGCAATGATTGTAGCAAAATCTCTAGATAAATTACACGATCCTAAACCTAAAAATTGGGATGATAATTACGAAGCTGTAAAGTAAAATGTCTTTAAAAATAGAAAAACCTGTAGTTTCTTCAGAATGGTTATTTAATCATTTAGAAGATAAAAACTTAATTGTTTTAGATGCAACTTTACCAAAAGTAACTGCTCTAAAAAAAGAGGTTATTCAAGAAAAATATCAAATTAAAAATGCTGTTTTTTTTGATATTAAAAAGGTGTTTTCTGATGTAAATGCTCCTTTTCCGAATACAGTTTTATCAGCTAAAGAATTTGAACATAAAGCTCAAAACTTAGGTATTTATAAAGATAGCTGTATTGTTGTTTATGACGATTTAGGCATTTATTCATCACCAAGAGTTTGGTGGTTGTTTCAATTGATGGGCTTTACAAACATTGCTGTTTTAGATGGTGGTTTTCCAGATTGGGTATCAAAAGAATATGCTATAGAAAAACCAAAAGAAAAGCAGCGAGATAAAGGTGATTTTACAGCCAATTTTAAACCTGAAAAATTAAAATATACCAATGATGTTTTAGAAGCCATCAACAATAAAAATCAATTGATTGCTGATGCAAGATCTAAAGGACGATTTTATGCAACTGCTCCAGAACCAAGAGAAGATGTAAAAGGTGGGCATATACCAAATTCAGTGAGTTTGCCTTTTAATGATATATTAACTGGTGGAAAACTAAAATCTGAAAAGGAATTAAAATTAATTTTTAAAAAAATAAACTCAGAAAATAAAGAGTTAATATTTTCTTGTGGAACAGGAATAACAGCTTCAGTTTTGGCTTTAGGTGCAGAAATTGCAGGTTATAAAAATTGTGCTGTTTATGATGGTTCTTGGACAGAATGGGGTTCTACAAATAATTTACCAATAGAAAAATAATGGAAAAATTAGATTGGACAAAAAAGGAATTTGAAGCTTATGTGCTTTTGTATGCTGCACATTGTAATTTTTTTGAGTCAGAAGAAGAAGAAAAGTATATTTTATCTAGAGTAGATAAAATTACATATCATAAAATTCATACAGAAGTAGTTGTAGATTCTGATGAACAAAACTTAAACAAAATTCAGCAATATTTATCAGAAAATAAATTTAGTCAAAACGAAAAAGACGATTTAATTAGAGATATTAAAAATGTGTTTTTTGCTGATGGTTCAGTAGATGTAATTGAAAAAAAGGTTTTTAGTATTTTAAAGAAAATTATTGAATAATATTTTAATTTTCTTTTTTTTGGTTTCTTAATATACCTCAATGAAATAAAGAGAAAATATTGCATAAAAAAGCCTCATAATTGCATGAGGCTTTTTTAATAAATTTAATAATTCTTATTTTAATCTTTCTAATAAAAGTTCAGCAACTAATTCTGAAGAAGCTGGGTTTTGACCTGTAATCAACAATCCATCTTCAACAGCATAAGAAGTCCAATCTGCTTTTTTAGAGTAAATTCCACCATTTTCTTTTAACATATCTTCTACTAAAAACGGAACTACAGTTGTTAATTGTACAGCTTCTTCTTCTGTATTTGTAAAACCGGTTACTTTTTTACCATCAACTAAATAAGTTCCATCAGTTTTTTTGGTGTTTTTAAAAATTGCAGGAGCATGACAAACAGCAGCAACAGGTTTATTGTTGTTGTAAAAGCTTTCTATTAAGCTAATTGAATTTTTATCTTCAGCTAAATCCCATAAAGGACCATGACCTCCAGGATAAAAAATAGCATCAAAATCTTCTTGATTTATGGTTTCTAATTTTAAGGTTTTAGATAAAATTTCTTTTGTTTCTGCATCATTATTAAATCTTACAGTTGCAGGTGTTTGAAAATCTGCTTCATTACTTTTAGGATCAATAGGAGGCTGACCACCTTTAGGAGATGCAATTGTAATTGCTATACCTTTATCTTTTAATAAATAATAGGGTGCAGCAAATTCTTCTATCCAAAATCCTGTTTTTTCTCCTGTTGTACCTAATTTATGGTGACTTGTTAGTACAAATAATACGTTTTTCATTTTAGTGTTTTTTTCTGTGTTATTATTTAAGTTATTATCTACAGATTTATTTTCTTTTATACTTTTTGCACAAGCAGACAATAAAACTATAGCTGTAATAATTATTGATATTTTTTTCATTTGTGAATGTAGTTTTGTTTTTATGACAACAAAATTATTAACAAACGAAACACTAAAAATTGATGTATGGTAATAAATTAATTTTGCGCTATTTCTTTTCTAATTCTACTTAAACTTTCTGTAGTAATTCCTAAATATGAAGCTATATGAAAGTTTTTTACATTCTGTTCTATATTAGGATAAGTAGTTATAAATGAAAGGTATCTTTCTTTGGCAGATTGAGATAAACTAGCCAAAATTCTTTTTTGAAAACTAGTAAAAGCTCTTTCCATTTTTTTTCTGAAAAAAGTTTCTAATTGAGGAATCTCTTTGTAAAGAATCTCCATATTTTCTTTTGATATTTTATATAGCGTAGCATTTTGGATGGTTTCTATATACATTATTGCTTTTGAAGATGTAAAAAAAGCAGTGTAATCACTAATCCACCAATCATTTATGGCAAATTGCAAAGTATGTTCTTTACCAGAATTATCTATATAATAGGTTCTTAAACATCCATCAAAAACATAATATTGATTAAAAACTGTATCACCAGCTTTTAGAATTGTAGTTCCTTTTTTTAAGGTAAGTTTCTCTAGCTTATTTTCAATACATATTTTTTCATCCTTAGAAAAAGAAACATTTTTATAAATTTGTGATAGTATAGATGTATCAAGGTTCATATAATTAGAGTGTAATTAAAACTAGAAGGTAATATATAAAAATAAAAAAAAGCCTCATAAAAATGAGACTTTTAAATATTGTTTAAAGAATAAATTATTCTTTTACTTCTGGTTCTTTAACACCTAATTTAGCCATAACTAATTTAGTGATATCATACTTTTCATCTACATAAGCAAATTCATTACCTGCTACTGTTAAAATATGAGTATAGCCATTTTCTTTTACGACTACTTTAATTGCGTCGCTTAATTTTTTATACAATGGTCTCATTAACTCGTTTTGTTTTAACTGCATTAATTTTTTACCATTTGCTTGATATTGATTAAGATTTTGCTCTAGTTCAGTTAATTCTTTAATGATTGTTTTTTTCATTAAATCACCCATTTCTTTCTCTTTTTCTTTATAATCAGCAACTTTATCTTGATATTCTTTCATTTTAATTGAAAAAGAAGAATCTAATCTTACTCCATATTCTTGCGTTTTTTTAATAACAATTTTTGCCTCTGGCATTATATTTATAATATAATCGCTATTTATGGTACCAGTTTTAGTTTGCGCAATAGATAATGTACTAATAAAAGCAATAAAAAGAATTGTAATTTTTAATTTCATGATTTTAATTTTGTGAGTAACAAAGATATAAAAGCGAATGATTTATGAAAGTGAGTTGTTCATAAAAAAAGTTAAAAATTTAACTTTCTGAAACAGTGGTGTCTTCTATGGTTTTAATAATAGTGTTGATGTCCGTTTTATAATCAAACCTTAAAGTTTTTTCATCTTTTTTAAACCAAGTTATTTGTCTTTTTGCAAATCGTCTTGTATTTTTTTTGATTTCAGAAATTGCAAATTCTTTGGTAAACTCATCATCAAAATAAGAAAATAATTCTCTGTAACCAACAGTTTGCAAGGCATTTAGGTTTTTATGTTTATGTAATGCTTTTGCTTCTTCTAATAAACCATTTTTAATCATTAGATCTACTCTTTGGTTAATTCTGCTATAAATAATTTCTCTATCTGCAGTTAAACCTACTTTAATACTATTAAAATTTCTAGGTACTTTTGGCTTATTTTTAAAAGTAGAGTAGGGTGTATTTGTACCAATACAAATTTCTAAAGCTCTCATTATTCTATGAGGATTATCGATTGCAATGGTGTTGTAAGTTTCTATGTCTAATTTCTTTAGTTTTTCTTGTAGATACTCAATTCCTTTTTCTTCTAGTTCTTTGGTTAAATCTATTCTGATTTGTTTATCCACTTCAGGAAAATAATCTAACCCTTTTAAAACAGCATCTACATATAAACCACTACCACCAACCATAATCTGTACATGGTTCTCTGAAAATAAATCATTTAACTTGGCTAAAGCATCTCTTTCAAATTGCCCAACATTATAGTCGTCAAAAATACTTCTGTCTTGTATAAAGTGATGATTTGCTGCTGCTAGTTCTTCTGGTTCTGGTACAGCAGTTCCTATGGTCATTTCTTTATAAAACTGTCTAGAATCGCAAGAAATAATATCACTTTTAAAATGATTTGCCAATTGTATACTTAAAGCAGTTTTACCAATTGCTGTAGGTCCAACAATTGTAATTAAGGTGTTTTTGTGTTGTGTCATTCGTTTAAAATACTACCACAATGATAACAAAAAGTGGCATTTTCTTTATGATTATCTTTTAAACAATTTGGGCAAGATTGCGTATTTGTATGATGTTCGTTAGCCGTTTTTGTCATTTCAGAACTTACAATTCCTGTTGGTATTGCAATAATAGAATATCCTAAAATCATAATTACACTTGCAATTAATTGTCCTAAAGCTGTTTGTGGAGCAATATCTCCAAAACCAACAGTAGTTAATGTTACAATAGCCCAATAAATACTTTTCGGAATATTTGTAAAACCATTTTCAGCACCTTCTATCATATACATTACTGTTCCTAAAATGATACAAACGATTAAAACAAAAAATAAAAAAACAGCAATTTTAGCTCTACTCGCTTTTAATGCTAAAAGCAATTTGTTAGATGCACCTATATATCTGGCTAATTTTAAAATTCTAAAAACTCTAAGCAAACGCAAAGCTCTTAAAGCTACTAAACCTTGCGAGCCTACAAAAATAAATGATAGGTAAATTGGTATAGTTGATAAAAAATCTATAATTCCATAAAAACTAAAAACATATTTAAGTGGTTTTTTTATAGAAATAATTCTTAAAATATACTCAATACTAAATAAAATGGTAATAATCCATTCACCAATATATAAAGCATCATGGTATTTTGCATCAAAACTTACAACACTTTCTAGCATTACTAGTAATATACTAGCAATAATGGCAATCAATAAAATAACATCAAATAACTTTCCTTCTGGGGTATCTGCTTCATAAATTATTTCATGAAGGCGAAATTTCCAAGAAGTTTTTTTAGTAGAATTCTTCAAATTTTGTTTAAATTTCTATTACAATACTACAAATATTTAGTGGATTTATAATTTTTTTTACCTCATTTTCTCTTTGTTTATAAGGAATTTGATTTTTTTTTGAAAAAAAACAAACTTTTTTAAAACCGTACTTATAATTACCTCGTAAGTATATGTGAGATTCAATTAAAATAACTTAAAAAACTCACACAATGAAAAAAACAAAAATTTTAGCTGCAACTGTTTTCGCAGCAATTATCGGTTTAATTACAATTGCAGCAGATCATATTGATGCTCCTGCAGTAAGTGGAACATCAGCAGACATTACAGACTTCTATGCTTTTCAAGGAGAAGACACAAACAATTTAGTATTTGTAGCAAACGTACAAGGATTATTAAGTCCGGATGCAACTACTGCAGCTTCTTTTAGTGAAAATGTTATGGTAGAATTTAATATTGATACCAATGATGACAAAATAGAAGATTTGGTTATACAAGCAATACCAAGAGATGGTAAAATGTATTTCTTTGGTCCTTATGCACCAACAACAACAGGACTAAATAGTATGATTAATGAATTGGCTACAAAATCTGAAGTAGCAATTTCATCTTCTTCTGCAATTGTTGCTAATCAAAATGGAATGAAATTTTTTGCTGGACCAAGAGATGATCCTTTCTTTATGGATTTTGCACAATATGGAGAAATTATAGGTGGTAATGCATCTGGTTTTAACAGTCCTGGTTCAGATACTTTTGCGGGTACAAATGTAATGTCTATAGTTGTAGAAGTGCCAAAAAGTGAAATTGGTGGTTCTGGTACAATTAATACTTGGGTAGAGGCAAAATCAAAACAATAATAAACTAACTAACAATTTAAAATATAGAATTATGAAAATTTTTAAAATAAAATATATAGCAATAGCAGTTGCATCACTTCTTATGGTAAGCTGTAATAATGATGATAACATGATAGAAGAAACTTCAATTGATTTTTCTGGAACTTTTGTTCAAGAAGATCAAATGGGTAGACCAGCAGTAAATACAGTTTTTGTTTCTTCTGATAGTAAAGATGCTTTTAATACTACAATACCTTCTCAACAAGGAGCAATGTTTCAGTCAATGTTTCAGGCTAATTTAACAGGTTTAAGCCCTGCTTATGCAAATGATGGTGATGCAAATGCATTAGGTTTAGACGCTGCTACTTTTACAGGTTTATTAGCTACAGACGTTTTAAATGTGTCTTTAGATGGTACTACAACTTTTTATGATGGTACTAACGTTTTAACAGGTAGAGCTTTAGCAGATGATGTGATTACTGTTGAATTATTATTGATTTTTGGTGGAGAAGATTTTTCTGAAAACCCTAGTTTATCTAATGATAATGTAGATGCAAATGATAAAGAATTTTCAGATTCTTTCCCTTATTTAGCTTCACCTTGGTAGATTAATAATCTAAAATTTACCTAAAAGAATTCCCCCAAAATTCGGTAATATTTAAAATCAACCCCTAAAAAAATACTGGCGTATTTTACTACGCCAGTTATTTATAAAACAACTTTAAACTACAAATCATGAAATACATCCAACTTATTTTAGTATTTGTAACTTTTTCTATAACAATCAGTTGCAATAAAGAACAAACCAAACAAATAACAAATCCATACGAATATCAAGCGTATTTAGAATTAAATAAAAACAGTGCTTTAGAAAGTGTAAATAAAGAATTAAATTTTTGGGCAAACAAGTTAGAAAAATCACCTAATCAATATCCATATCATTCAAAAATAGCTAGTGCAAATTCTCAAATTTTTAAATTAACAGGTAATATTACTCAATTAAAAAAAGCCGAAGAAAATTTATTAGTAGCAAACAAAAAAACTAATTTTAATAACGCTGGTTATTTAAGAAGTTTAGCAAGAAATTACATTTCTCAACATCGTTTTCAAGAAGCTTTAGAGTTGTTGTTAAAAGCAGAAAAAAATGGAGAAAACTTAAAGCAGACCCATTTTATGTTGGTTGATGTTTATTTAGAATTGGGTAGTTACAAAGAAGTTACAGCATATTTATCCAAAGTAAAAAACTTTAATAATTTCGATTATTTAATAAGGTTATCTAAATACAATGATCATTTAGGTAATTTAGATAATGCCATTAAATATTTAGAAAGCGCTTTAAAGATTGCAGAGACTACTAAAAATAAAACTTTAATTCAGTGGAATTACACAAATCTTGCAGATTATTATGGTCATGCAGGTAGAATTAAAGATTCTTATAATGCTTATATAAATGCTTTAAAAATTAACCCAAATAATAGTTATGCGAAAAAAGGGATTGCATGGATTGTGTATTCTTATGAGAGAAATCCAGAAGAAGCTTTAAGAATTTTAAATGCTATTCAAAAAGAAAATACTTCTCCAGATTACTTTTTATTAAAGCTAGAAATTGCAGATTTTATGGGTAATGTTGCAGAAAAAGAAGAACAAACAAAAAAATATTTAGAGGCAGTTTCTAACGAAAAATATGGCGCAATGTATGCTAAATACAACGTTATTTTATTTGCAGATAGTAACAATAAAAAGAAAGAAGCCATAGAAATTGCCAAAAAAGAAGTTATGGAAAGACCTACAGCACAATCTTACGATTTATTGGCTTGGTCTTATTATAAAAATGGTGAAACTAAAAAAGCATTACAGATTTCAGAAAAACATGTAATTGGTAAAACTTATGAGCCAGAAGCTTTGTTGCACACTGCTTTTATTTTAAAACATAATGGTAAAATACTAGAAGCTAAAGAGATAAAAAACGAGTTATTAGAAAGTGTTTATGAGTTAGGTCCTTTAACAGAAATTGAGGTAAAAAACATTTAAATTCGCGAAAATTTTATAAAAAAATGAAAAATAGATTCATATTATTCGTGGTTTTTATCTTCAGTTTGCAAACTATTGGACAAACTTTAAAAGGAAAAATAATAAATCCGTTTAATGAGCCTTTAGAAAATGTTTATGTGGTAAACGAAGCATCTAATACACATACACATACCAACGAAAATGGAAATTTTACGTTAGACAAAACACAGATTAATAGTAGCATTCAAGTAAGTATTCTTGGGTACGAAAAAATGACAATTAAAGTGATGCCAGAGCATTTAAAAAATGGAATAACAATCACTTTAAAAACCAAAATTTTTCAATTAGAAGAATTGGTTTTGCGTAAAGAAATAAATGCTTTACAAACTATTGCAAGAGTAGATTTACAGCTAAACCCTGTAAATAATTCGCAAGAAATATTAAGAAAAGTACCAGGTTTATTTATTGGGCAACATGCAGGTGGAGGAAAAGCAGAACAGATTTTTTTAAGAGGTTTTGATATAGATCATGGAACAGATATTACACTTTCTGTAGATGGTATGCCTATAAATATGGTTTCGCATGCACATGGTCAAGGTTATTCTGATTTGCATTTTGTAATTCCAGAAACCATTAAAAATATCGATTTTGGTAAAGGACCTTATTATGCAAATCAAGGTGATTTTAACACAGCTGGTTATGTAAATTTTGCTACAAAAACAGCCATCAACAAAAATATGGTTTCTGTGGGTTATGGAGATTTTAACTCATTAAGAACTGTTGCAATGTTCAATTTATTAGAAAATGTAAAAAATGATGATGCTTATGTAGCTTTAGAATATATTGAGTTTGATGGGCCTTTTGAATCGCCACAAAACTTTAACAGACTAAATTTATTTGCAAAATACAACACGTATTTAAACGGAAAAGATAAGCTGACTTTAACAGCATCTCATTTTACAAGTGCTTGGGATGCTTCTGGGCAAATACCAGAAAGAGAAGTTGCAAATGGTAACATTACACGTTTTGGTACTATTGATGATACTGAAGGTGGTTTTACTTCTAGATCTAATATAAATGTACAGTTGCAAAAAACTTTAAATGATAACTCTATTTTTAAAGCCAATGCATTTTATTCAAATTATAATTTTGAGTTGTATTCTAACTTTACTTTTTTCTTGGAAGATCCTATAAATGGAGATCAGATAAAACAATTTGAGGATAGAAATATTTATGGGATGAATGCTAAAATCATTACCGAAAAAAAATATGGAAATGTAGAGGCAAAATTTACCAAAGGTTTAGGTTTACGTTTTGATGATATTAAAGACAATGAATTATCACATACCAAAAATAGAAGTGAATTATTAAATAGAATTCAGTTTGGAGATGTACAACAAACTAATGCTTATGCCTTTTTTAATTCAGAATTTGAAATTGGTAAATTTAAAATATCACCAGCATTAAGGTTCGATTATTTTAAGTTTTTATACAATGATAATTTAAGTACAACTTACGAAACATTGAGTAAAACTAAGGCAATTGTAAATCCGAAGTTAAATTTTTTATACACTCAAAACGATAATTTACAATGGTTTTTAAAATCAGGAATTGGATTTCATTCTAATGATGCAAGAGTAGTTTTACAGCAAAATGCTGATAAAGTTTTACCAAGAGCTTATGGTGTAGATTTTGGTAATGTATGGAAACCTTCTAAAAATTTGGTTCTAAATACTGCTTTGTGGTATTTATTTTCTGAAGAAGAATTTGTGTACGTAGGTGATGCTGGTATTGTAGAACCATCAGGAAAATCTGAACGTTTTGGAGTAGATTTAGGAATAAGATATCAGTTAACTAATAATATTTATTTTGATACAGATGCAACTTATACAAAAGCAAAAAGCTTAGAAAACATAGTTGGAGAAGATTACATTCCTCTAGCACCGAATTTTACGATGTCTGGAGGAATATCTTTTTCGAATCTTGGTAATTTTTCAGGAGGTTTAAGATATAGATATTTAGGAGATAGAGCTGCAAACGAAGACAATAGTATAATTGCAGAAGGTTATTTTGTGAGCGATTTAAATGTTAATTACAAAGTAAATGATGTAACCTTTGGTGTTGCTATAGAAAACCTTTTTGATGTAGCTTGGAATGAAACACAATTTGCAACAGAAAGTAGGTTACAAAATGAGGCAAATTCTGTAGAAGAAATACATTTTACACCTGGTACACCATTTTTTGCAAAAGCAACAATTACATATCAATTTTAGTATAAATAACTCAAGAATTGAAAAGTTATCAAAATAAAAATAGTGAAATATTATAATAAAGTTAACCTGTTGTTTGGTTAGTTTAGTTGGATGGAAGTGCCTGTTACTTCATTGTAATGGGCATTTTTTTAAATTATAAAAATTTAAATTAAGTTTGGTTAGTTTGATTTTAGATGAAATGCCTATTACAATTTGTAATAGGCATTTTTAATTTATAAATCTATTTTTTATAAAGGCAAACTTTCTTTTATCAATTCCATATTTATTGCAGCACCAGCAATTGTGCCAGAAGATGTTGCTAAAGAAACTGCTCTAAAAGGAGATGTAATATCACCAGCTGCATAAACATCTTCAATATTTGTTTTCTGAAAAAAATCAACTTCAAAATGTCCAGAATCATTAGTTTTACATCCTATTTCTGTTGGTATTTTACAATGCTGATCAAAAGGGACTCTAGAAAATATTGCATCGATTTTAGTTTTAGCACCATCTTTAAAAGAAATTTTTTCTATGTTACCATTTAAATGCATTAATTCTTCAATCTCTTTTTCAACAATTGTAATTTTTAATTTTGATATAATTTCGATTTGTTTTTCTGTTAATTCTGATTTTCCATTGGTAAATAATGTTAAATTCTTAGACCAATTTTGGATAAGTGTACAAAGTTCAAATGCAGTTTTACCATTGGCGATAATTCCTAAATCTTTGTTAGCTACTTCATAACCATGGCAATAAGGGCAGTGTAGAATACTTATTCCCCAGCAATCTGAAAAGCCTTTAATATTTGGCATAATATCTTTAACACCAGTAGAAAAAAGGACTTTTTTTGCCTTAATTTTTTCTTTTAGTTTGGTTTCTATTTCAAATCCGTCAGAAATTTTAGTAGTAGAAATTACCAAATCATTTAAAAATTGTACTGTATCATATTCTAAAACCTGACTTTTTGCTTTTTGAAATATTTCTATCGGTTTTACGCCATCTTGAGTAATAAAATTATGTGAGTAAGGTGTTTGTCTGTTACAAGGTTTTCCACTATCAATAATTAATACATTTCTTAAAGACCTACCTAAAGCCATTGCAGCTGATAAACCAGCATAACTACCCCCAATGATTACAACATCAAATACTTTTCTTTTTTCCATATTTATTTTCAATTTATTTGATTCTAATTTTAAGGAACAAATATATCTAAAAATTATTTAACGCAACTAAGTTGCGTTAAAGATTTGTGATGTATCAGATCATAAAATCTATAGTCAAAATATTAAAAAATATAAACTGAATCTTTTGATATATAGATTTTAAGAAATAATAATTGATTTACTTGTGTTATAAAATCATTTTAAAAATGAAGCTATAATCAACAATAAAAAAAGTGAAAAGGGTTTTAAGACGAAACTGCACCTAATGTGTACAATTGCTCTAAAGTAGGAGAGAGGCTACCACCTGCTGGCTCTAAAGTAATACCAAATGCTTCAGATTCGTTTGCATTAGTAATGGTAAAGATTTTATTATTATCCGCAGTAAAACTGTCTAAAGTACCTAAACTTGTTGGTGTTAATGGACTTAGTTTTAAAGACCAAACTTGGTAAACTTTTCCTTTTGGTGGTTCTGGTAAACCTTTAGCATCTAAATAAATAGAGTTTGTTTTTTTATCCCAGTATACTTTAGCATAAGAAGTAGGCGAAACTGTTTGCCCAGCTAATGGTACAGAAATTATGTCTTTGTCTCTAAATACTTCAATTAATTTTTCTGCAGCAGCTAAATTAGTAGATGCACTATCAATTTGTGCTTCTAATACTTCTTTTTCTGATGCAACTTGTTGTTTTAATTGATTGTTTTTAGAAAGTGTAAAAATTAAAATACTACCAATTAATAGAGATGCAGCCCAACCTGAATATTGTAACCAATTTGTTTTTGGCTTAGTAATAGGTATTACCTTAGGTTGTTCAACTTTTAATTGATTTTTAATACTATCAAATGAATAAGCACTATCCTTTTTAGAAAAAGCAGTTAATTTAACAATCGCATTTTCTATGGATTGTACTTCTGCTAAAACTTCAGGATATTTTTGCATAGCTTTGTATACTTCCTGATTTTCTTTTTCAGAAAGGGAACCTGCAACATAAAGTTCCAAAATTCCAGATGCTATGTAGTCTTTACTATCCATTTTTATTCTCCTAACATTGTACGTAATTCGCCAATGCAAGTTCTATTTCTTGTTTTTATGGTACCAAGAGGCATCTCTAATTCTTCTGATGCTTCTTTTTGTGTAAAACCTTTAAAGTATATCAACTCAATTACAGCTTTACATTTTTCACCTAATTTTGTTACAAATTCTTTTAAACCAATTGTATTTGTAGATTTATCTAAGTTACTACTGGTTTCTAATATATCTACGAAAAAATCTGCATTAAGGTTTTGTTTAGATTGTTTAAATTTTTTAGAACGGGTATAATCTATAGCTGCATTTCTTGCTATGTTTAATAACCAAGTAAAAAAACGGCCTTTTTTAGAAGAATAAGTATCAGCTTTATTCCAGGCTTTTATAAAAACATCTTGAGTAATTTCTTGAGTAACATCATCATTTTTAACAATATTATTTACAACTCCAGAAATACTATCACAATACATATTGTATAGTTTTTCATAGGCCTTTACGTCCTTTTGTTGAAACTGTAAGATTAATTGTTCTTGACTCATATAATTATAAGTAGCTAAAATACTATAAAAATAGAAATAGCCTTAGTATATTAATAAAAATAAAATTATTTTTTTTCTAGAATGATGTAAGAGTTCTCCGCAATTACTATTTGATTAAAAAATTCTTTTAATGCAAAATATTCATTAGAGCTAAAAGAACTTCTACTGATGTTAATGCGAGTATAAATAGTTATAATATTTTCTTTTTTAACTATTTTTAAAACAAACATACCACCTTTATTTGGCAAAGAAATTGCAACTTCTTTAGGTAGTTGAGTAATTTTGTAAGTTTCAGGAATCTTTAAACTCAATGCAAAATTATTTTTACTTGCATAACCAAAATCAACAGGATAATATCTATCTTTTAAAGTAAATGGATTCTCTTTCATTCTTTCAAAAAAGAAAGGGTTTATCCTCGTTTTTCTGCTTAAATCTTCATCCATCATAATACTTACAGTGTAAATTTCTTGTAATGGTTTATCTAATTCGTCTAGAAAACTAGCTTTATAATCATCTACTTCTACATCTGGGTTGTCGTCTTCAAATTCTTCTAAATAATCTTCTTCTGTTAAAGAACTTAATTTTTCTCTTTGTTTTTTTGCTGAATATCCTTGCTTTCTAATTAAAAGATTACCTGAAAATTCACCATCTTCACTCAAAGTTAATTTAGCAGTTACATTTTTATAAGATTTGTATTTAGGTTTTAAGGTTACCCAACTGCTTTCTTTTTTATAATTGATAACTCTTGCTTCTCCATTTAAAGTTCTTACAGGAACCTCACCAAAAGGTAAAAATTGATCAGTTGCATCTAAAAAATATTCTTTTTCATTTATGGTTGCTTTAACAATTACATAATTGTAATCAAAAATTACAGGGTAAAGTTTTGTAGGAATTCCGTTTTCTCTCGTTGATAAAATTACTAAATCTGCTTGAATTTCTGCAGCACTTAAAGCGTTGTATAAAGACATATTAATTTCGCCTGCACTACCAATTTTATTATCAAAAGCTTTTTTTACTTTTTCATCTTCATTATTCCAGTATTTCTCATTCCAAGTATAATGATTTTGTATAAATTTATAAATACCTTTTGCTTTATCTAAATTATTATTCATAGATAAAATTTCTTCTGGAATTCTCTTTTTAAAAAAACTTTTTTTAGAAGTTTGATTGTTTAAAAATATTTTCTTTAATTTTTTGTCAGCCTCTTTCCAAGTGGTTGTGTATTTTTCTATAACTCCTCTTGGGCTAGTGTAAGATTCTAAATCAAATGATAAGCGAGATACGTAGTTTTTTTTGCTTAACATATAATCTTCTTCTTTAAAAGCAGGTATGTTGTTAATACCATAAGAATAAACTCTACAAGCACCAGGACCTAAACCTTCTATATCTACACAATTTTTTTTGATAGAAGAATCGTTTTTATCTAGTTCTAAAAAACCGATAATTCTAATGTTATATTTATAGTTTCCAAGAATTGCAGCATCAAATTCGCTTTTTATTTTTGGAATATCAGATTGAAAATTCCAATCAGAAATACCAAAATAAGGAGAAATAATACTGTAAGAATATTCAATAACAGAACCTTCTTTTATGTTTGGTAAAGTAAAACGATGTGTAGTCCAATTTTCGGTTTCATTTACCTTAAAAATTTTATCTTTAGCTAAATATGTTCTTTTTAAAGAACCAATTTCAGAGCTATTGTATGTAATTGCCTTTATATCTGAAACTTTTTTTTCTTTGTAGAGTTCTAAAGTAATGTTAGCCAAATCAAAAGCAGATTTATCTAATATTTTTATTCTATAATAATAATCTGTTCTTGTTTTGTAATCGTTTTTTGGATCTAAATAAACATTGGCATGTTCATATAAAACTACAGCTGCTGCAGTAGAATCTTTATCATAAACCTTCATTTGTAATTCACCTATGGTTGTTTGTCCCATTTTAGATGATTTTTCTGCTTGAGCATTTACTATTATTGTAGCAAGTAATAATAGAATTAGAGGTAGTTTTTTCATTTTTTTATTGCCTGATAATTTTCTGAACTTTATTTTTATCTAAGTAATTTTTAACAATAGTTTTAGCAATTTCTTTATAATCGATATTTGTAAGTACAGATTTTAAAATATCGACATTATTCTCTTGATAAGCTAAATTTGTATAGCCATAACAACAAATTGTATTATCTTCAATAAGAATAACAGCATTTTCTTCTAGCTCTCTACCTTTTTCAATAATTAAAAAATTATCATTATTAAAGTTATCTTGGGTAAGCTTAAACTTCTTTTTAAAATTAAATTTTGGAGATATAGACTCTAAAGCGATGTAGTATTTTAAACGTGTAAATAATTCGTTACCAGTTTTATTGTAAGAAACAGAAGTGGCCCTTTCTTGAATTTTTACAGCACGTCTCGTAGTTTTTAGAAAAAGTTTATTTATTTCTGATTTTATATTTTTTCCTCTACCAATAAAAATTACTTTTCCATTAGTATCATGAATGAAATAAATACCTAAAACTCTTGGAATTTCTTCTATTAAAGTTTTTAATTTTTCTTTCTCAACTCTTTTATCAAAATATTTAATAGAGTTTTGAATAATTTCTTTCTTAGTATCTTTTTCTAATAATAATTTAAATAATTGAATTGTAGCTAAAGCATCTCCATTTGCTCTGTGTCTGTCAGCAATTGGTATTCCTAAAGACCTAGTTAATTTACCTAAACTATAAGAAGGTTGGTCTTTAATTAATTCTTGACTTAATTCTACTGTACATAAAGTGTTTCTTTGATAGTCGAAACTTAAACGTTGAAATTCAGTTTTTAAAATTCGGTAATCAAAAGCAGAATTATGAGCAACCAAAATACAATCTTTTGTAATTTCTACGATTCTTTTAGCTACTTCAAAAAATTTCGGAGCGTTTTTCAACATTTTACTGTTGATGCCTGTAAGTTTTACTACAAATTGTTGTATTTCTCTTTCTGGGTTTACTAAAGATATAAATTGGTCTACAACTTCGTGACCATCAAATTTATAAATTGCAATTTCAGTTATGCCTTCTTCATTAAATTTACCACCTGTGGTTTCAATATCTAAAATAGCGTACAAATTCTTTTTCTTTAATTTTTTTTAAATTTACTGATTATAATTACGATGACCAAATATTGAGCTACCAACTCTTATCATCGTGCTTCCATTTTCGATTGCTAGTTTATAATCTCCACTCATTCCCATAGAAAGAATTTCTAAACTTGAGTGTTTGGTTTTTAGTTGATTAAATAAGTTTTTGAGTGATAAAAATTCTTCTTTTAATTGATTTTTGTTATCAGTAAAAGTAGCCATACCCATTAAACCAACAATGTTAATATTTTCTAGTGCTTCTGTTTCCTTTGCTGATAAAATTGTTTCGATTTCATTAAATGATAAACCGAATTTACTGTCTTCTTTGGCAATTTTAGCTTGTAATAAACAATTTATTACTCTATCGTGTTTTTTTGCTTCTTTGTTAATTACATTTAGCGTCTTTAATTTATCAACTCCGTGAATTAAATCAACAAAATGAGCCATATACTTTACCTTATTACTTTGTAAGTGGCCAATCATATGCCATTTAATGTCTTTTGGTAAAGCATCATATTTATCAACCATTTCTTGAATTTTATTTTCTCCAAAAATACGCTGACCAGTGTTATAAGCCTCTTGTAAATCTTCTATAGGTTTTGTTTTAGAAACAGCAACTAGAGTTACATTTTCTGGTAAAGTTGCTTTTATATTCTTTAAATTTTCTTTTATCATTTAAAACTTTAAAATTAATCTCGATACAATTTTATATTATCATTTAAATAATGATTTGACACAAAAATTGTATCGAGAATTTTTATAATTATCTTAATAATTCAATGATTTGTTTGGCTAATTCTATACCAATTCTGTCTTGTGCTTCTTTAGTTGCTGCACCAATATGTGGTGTTAAAGAAATTTCTGTGTTCATTAAAAGTTGTACTGCAGGTGTAGGTTCTGTTTCAAAAACATCTAAACCAGCAAATTGTACCTTGCCACTTTCTATAGCTTTTACCAAATCTACTTCGTTTAAAATTCCACCTCTTGCAGCATTTACAATACCAACCCCATCTTTCATTTTATCGAATTCTGTTTCAGTAATTAAGTAATCTTCTTGTGCAGGTACATGTAATGTAATAAAATCGGCTTCTTTTAGTAATTCATTTTTATCAATAGTATCAATCTGAAAACTAATTTTTTGTCCGTTAAAAAAATCTAAGGTAATTGGTGCGCTTTCTACTAATTCATCAGTAGCAATGATATTCATACCTAAACCTAATCCAATTTTTGCTACTTCTTGACCAATTCTACCAAAACCTATAATACCTAAAGTTTTGCCTCTCAATTCAATACCTTGAGCATAAGCCTTTTTTAATTCTTTAAAACGAGTATCGCCTTCTAAAGGCATTTCTCTGTTAGATGAATGTAAGAAACGAACCATACCAAATAAGTGTGAAAAAACTAATTCTGCAACAGAACTAGAAGATGCAGCTGGTGTGTTTATAACATGTAAACCATTGTCTATAGCATATTCTACATCAATATTATCCATACCAACACCACCTCTTCCAATTAATTTTAAAGAAGGGCAAGCTTCTATTAATTCTTGACGAACTTGTGTTGCACTTCTAACTAAAATTGCATCTATATTATTATCGTTTATATAATTTTCTAACTGACTTTGAGCTACTTTTGTTGTTATTACTTCAAAACCTCCTTTTTCTAAAGCGTCTATTCCGCTTTTAGAAATTCCATCATTTGCTAATATTTTCATTTGCCCATCCCAACCTTCCCAAAGGGAAGGAGTTTTATTTATTGTTTTTTATTATTATGTTTTAATCAAGAGCTTCTTTTGTTTTGTAATACTTAAGAAATTCTTTCTAATTCTTGCATTACATCCACCAAAGCTTGTACACTATAAAGAGGTAACGCATTATACATACTTGCTCTGTAACCCCCTACACTTCTATGTCCATTAATTCCGTTAATACCAGCTTCTGCACAAAGTTTATCGAAAGTTTCTTTCTGGCTTTCATCAACTAAATTAAAAGTAGCATTCATTGTACTACGATCTTCTTTTGCTACAATTCCTTTAAACAAAGGGTTTCTATCTATTTCAGAATATAATAAAGCCGCCTTTTTGTTGTTTACTTCTTCTATAAATTTAATTCCACCTAAACCTTTTAACCATTCTAATGTTAGCATAGAAACGTATACAGCAAAAACAGAAGGTGTATTAAACATTGAGTCTTTGTCTATATGAATTTGGTAGTTTAACATAGAAGGAATTTCTCTTTCTACTTTACCTAATATATCTTCTTTAATAATTACTAAAGTTGTACCAGCAGGACCCATATTTTTTTGAGCACCAGCATAAATTAAATCGAACTTTTCAAAATCTAATTGACGAGAAAAAATATCTGAACTCATATCGCAAACCAAAGGAACATTCGTTT
Organism: Polaribacter sp. Asnod6-C07; assembly: GCF_045063625.1. NCBI lineage: Bacteria > Pseudomonadati > Bacteroidota > Flavobacteriia > Flavobacteriales > Flavobacteriaceae > Polaribacter > Polaribacter sp. Asnod6-C07. Next base: position 3,053,474 of record NZ_JBEFOF010000005.1, read on the forward strand.
CTGGAAACTCGTGTATTTGAGTACCAGCTACAGTATTGTTACTTGTACAGTGAAAATAATCTGCATCTTCTGGAATGTTAAACCCTTTAGGAATGTATGAGAATTTTTTATCTTTAGATGATGCTACTTCTACAACCTCACCAAATAATTTTGCTTCTTTTATAGATTTGTCAGACCATGCACCTGTGTTTAAATAGGCAGCTTTTTTATTTAATAAGTTGTAAGCAACCATTAAAAATTCAGTACTTGCTCCTCCTTGTAAAAACAAAGCTTTGTAACCTTTGTTTTCTAAGCCTAATAATTCTAAAGCTAAAGAACGCGCTTTTTCCATTACAGCAACAAAAGGTTTACTTCTATGAGATATTTCTATTAATGATAAATTATCATCATTAAAATTTAGTATAGCTTCTGATGCTTTTTGTAATACTTCTTGTGGTAAAATACAAGGTCCTGCACTAAAATTATGTTTTTTCATACTCTTATGTTCAATATTATATATTCAATTTTCAAAGTTGAAGATCTTACAACTTTGTATTTATCATTGTTAAATGGTAGCTAAAAAATCTAAAGTATTCACTCTATCTGCATAATCTGTTAACTGCGGATGTTGAGTTTGCCCAAAACCAACTTCATTTTCGATAAAGTTTTTGGCAACAATACACTGAATTTTTTCTCTATCTTGATGTAATTTTATTTTAAGATCGATTTCATTGTCATAATATTCATAAAAAATGGTAGCAATAGGTGAGGCGTAACTCTCATCTTCTTTTATCATTAAAAAACCATTTTCTAACAAATCAAATTCACTCATTAAATAAACAGCTTTGTTGTAGTCGTAATTATTAGCATACTTTGCATTATTGATAATTTCTTTTTTTGCATACATTCCGTTAAAAAATGTTTCAAAATTGTAATCTTTAGGGACAAATAGTTTAGAAACACTTCTGCAACCAAGACCAAAATATTGAAAAACATCATTAGATAAGTTTGTAAAATCCTCAATTGTTTCATCACCTGTAATAACAGCTACAGAATTTCTGCTTTTTCTGATGATATTAGGCTTGTTTTTAAAATAAAATTCAAAATAACGAGCAGTATTGTTGCTACCTGTTGCAATTACAGCATCGAAATTGGATAATTTTTCTTCTGTAAATGTAATTTTACCTTTTAAAGTTTCATCTACATATTCTAAATACTTAGCTAAGAATGGTAATAAATGTTTGTCATTAGAAGATTGTTTTACTAACACAGAATGCCCAGAAATTAACACAGATAAAAAATCGTGAAAACCAACTAAGGGAATATTTCCTGCCATTATTATGGCTACTTTTTTAGGTTGAATTTTATCTAAATTTGTGCTTTTAGAAAAATCAATTAAATTGTTTTTTGTTAAGCTTTTAGACCAACTATTTAAACTGAATAAAATATTATCTTTAGTAAACCAAGAGTTTTTTTCTTGTGCTAATTTAATTTGATGTAAAAATCCATCAAAAAAGATTTCATTATATTCAATATTATCTTGTTTTTCTATTTTATCAACAGAAAATTGACTTAAAAAGTGGCCTAATTTTGCAAATGCAGTAATTCTATTTTGAATACTATTCATTTATTTTGGTTGTCTATAATTTTGGCTTTATTTTTGCAAAAGCAAAGGTACAAAAACAGAAAAGAAAATTATGGCAATTATAATAACAGATGAATGCATAAATTGTGGGGCTTGCGAACCAGAATGTCCTAATACAGCAATTTACGAAGGTGCAGACGATTGGAAATATTCTGATGGTACAGATTTAAGTGGTGATGTTGTTTTGCCAGGAGGAAAAGCAGCAAATGCAGACGAGGATCAAGAACCAGTTTCAGATGAAATTTACTACATTGTTCCAGATAAATGCACAGAGTGTAAAGGTTTTCATGATGAGCCACAATGTGCAGCAGTATGTCCTGTAGATTGTTGTGTGCCAGATGAAGATGTTGTAGAAACTGAAGAGTTTTTATTAGAAAAACAAGCTTTTATGCACAATGACTAAATAAAAATTTATTTTTATAATAAAAAAACCTCGATGAAATTCGAGGTTTTTTTTTTGATTAATCGTTTTATTATGAATTACTTGAAATAATATATTAAAATTAGCACACACTTTATATTTTCTAAAAATAGAGTATTCATTATAAATTAATGTAAAATCGGTTGAATGATTTTTTATGATATTTTAAGTTGTTTTATAATAGTAAATATAAAATTAAAAGCCTGAACATAAAATATTCAGGCTTTTTTTGGGGAGACTATTTAAATGCTTATAAGCGAAAGTTAATTCTTGTAAAATAATATGCTCCATCAGATCCCATTTGAACAGAATCTGCTAAACCACCTTGATCTGTCCAACCATCAAACTGAGAAGTAGGGTAGATGTTAAAAAGGTTATTTGCACCTAATGTAATGTTCACTTTATCAGAAATTTTGTATCCTAAACTTAAATCTGTTGTAATTAAAGACTCATAAGTATCTGTTGCAACTGCATACAAAGCATCTGCTTCTGCTTGTGTAGTTGGTGGAGCATCTACCCATTGAAAATCTTGTAATTGAACTTCGCTAAATTTAGTTAAAGTAACATTTGCATTGAATTTGTTTTTAGAATATCCTAAGTTTAAACCAAACTTATAATCTGGTGCAGCAGCTTCTAAATACGCTTGAGAAAATCCGCTAAAAAAAGTATAAGGATTTAAATCTCCATTATGAATTTCTTTAATTTCTAAATCGTTTAAATTACCAATTAAACCAATATTTATATTGTGGTCGTTACCAAACGTAGTTTTGTAATTTAAGACAATATCAACTCCACTAGTTTTAGTATCTACTCCATTTGCAAAAAATTGTGCAGCATCTACATTTAAAGGGCCTAATATAGTTTGATCTGTAAAGTTATCTGTTAAAATAATTCTATCATCAACAGCAATAGAGTAAGCATCTATTGTTGCTGTAAAACCGTTTTTCTTATAGGTAAAACCAATACTAGTATTAATTGCTTTTTCTTCTTGTAAGTCTCCAATACCAAATGCCCTTGTAACTGTACTATTATTTGCTGATAATAAAGAAGGAACAGAAGTACCTGCTACAATATTTGTGAATTTTAAGTTGTAATAAATTTGAGCTAAAGATGGTGCTCTAAAACCACTAGAAACAGAACCTCTAAAAGAAAGGTTGTCATTTACTTTGTATCTTGTTGCAAGTTTGTAGTTAAATGTGCTACCAAAATCACTATAATTCTCATAACGTAAAGCAGCACTTAATAAAAAAGCTTCACTTAGGTTTATTTCTGTATCAAAATACACACCTAAATTTGTTCTACTTCTGTCTACTTCATTATCTGGACTATAACCAGGAAAACCTTGTGAACCACCAGATAAAACATCGCCATTAGAATCTGTAGCTACAGTTTGTATAGCTGGGTTTGTTAAAAGGACCCCATTATCATCATATAAACCATAAGAAGATTCTTCACCTGCAAAAATTTGAAAGTTTTCTGTTCTGTATTCTAAACCAAATGCAAAGTTTATACCATCAGCATAATCTTCAAAATATTTACTAAAATCTACTCCTGTTGTATTTTGAGATAAACTGTGTCCACCAGCATCAAAATCTGTAGGAGAAGCATCACCTAAAGATGCATTATTAGAATCTTTAATAAAATAATGAAACTTATTCATACCAAAAGTATTATTAAAATCAACTTCCCAACCATTATCTAAAGTATGTTTTAAACCTCCAGAGATTGAATTATCTACAATGATTGATGTAATTCTAGGTGTAAATCCATCAGGATAAATACTTGGTACAGATCTATTATCACCATCATCAAAACTACTTCTAGAAAAAGCATAAGCGTCTGTATCTCTATAATTTCTACCACCAAACACATAAACTTCAGTTTTATCAGAAACAGGAATAATAGAGTTAACCATAAAATTAAAACCATCTAAACCTGCACTACCATAACCTTGACGCCAAGAAAAACCAGGTCTTAAAGTTTTATTTTTAGTTAAAAACTCTGTTGTAAAGTTTACAAAACCACCTAAATCATTAATTTTTGCACCATAGTTTAAATCAATTTTAACGGTTTCACCATCAAAACTTTTGTCTTTACCATCTAATCTGTTTTTTCCTTCTATATTATAAAGTTCTGGTTCCCAGCCATCTTGTGTGTCAAATATTTCTTGTGCATAATCACCACCTACAGCAGTACTGTAAGCTCCATATGTAATACCTGCAGAAATACCATCAGTATTATCATTTAAAACAATATTAATAACCCCAGCAATGGCATCAGAACCATATTGTGCAGAAGCACCATCTCTTAAAACTTCTATTCTTTTAATTGAAGCTGCAGGTATTGCATTTAAATCTGTACCAGAATTACCACGACCTCTTGTACCAAAAATATTAACTAAAGAAGATTGATGTCTTCTTTTACCATTAATTAAAACTAAAGTTTGATCTGGACCTAAACCTCTTAATGAAGCTGGTACAATATGGTCTGCACCATCAGAACCAGATTGTTTTGTAGCATTAAAAGAAGGAGCAGCAAATTGTAAAATATCATTTACTTCTACTTTACCATTTTTTGTTGCTAATTCTTGAACGTCAATAATGTCTACAGGTACAGGAGTATCTACTGCAGTTCTTTTAGAATTTCTAGAGCCAACAACTACAACTTCATCTAAAGCATTGTCTTCACTCATAACAATAGATAAAAAAGTATTGCTATTCACCTTGATGTTTTTAGTTTCAAACCCCATAGATGATACTACAAATGTTGCAGGTAAACTTTTTACTGTAATAGAGAATTCTCCATTATCATCTGTAACAACACCATTAGACGTGCCTTTTTCTATAATATTTATAAAAGGTAAACTAGCACCAGAAATGTCTGTAACCTTTCCTTTAATATTCTGTGCTAAGAATGATAAAGGAATCATAAATAAGAAAATAGTAAATAATTTTAATGTTTGATTTTGTTTCATAAAAATTAACTTTAATTAGAAAATGAATTGTTTTAAACTAAATTTTAAATAAAACTTAGCCTTTCTTATTTTTAATAAGACTTGTAGATTAAAATTATACTCTTTAAAATTTAATTTTTTTTACAAAAAAGTGAAAATCGATGAATTTTATGTAATAGATTGTTTGGTAACTGCATTGTAAATTGCTTTTTGTTTGAATTTTATTACATATAATGTAATTTACAGAGCTTCGTTTTTATCAAATTCATTTATCAGTTTTTTTTCTAATACTCATTGTTTTATGAAAGTTCGTTTATATTTGCACTCGCAAAATTATTATTAAATGAAAGCTGGAATTGTAGGATTACCAAACGTAGGAAAATCAACTTTATTTAACTGTTTATCTAATGCAAAAGCGCAAAGTGCAAACTTTCCTTTTTGTACAATTGAACCAAATTTAGGTGTTGTGAATGTACCTGATACACGTTTAGAAAAGTTAGAAGAATTGGTAAATCCAGAAAGAGTATTGCCTGCAACTGTAGAAATAGTTGATATTGCTGGTTTGGTAAAAGGAGCTAGTAAAGGAGAAGGTTTAGGAAATCAGTTTTTAGCAAATATTAGAGAAACTGACGCTATCTTACACGTTTTGCGTTGTTTTGATAATGATAATATTATTCATGTTGATAATTCTGTAGATCCTGTAAGAGATAAAGAAACGATTGATATCGAATTGCAATTAAAAGATTTAGAAACGGTTCAAAAACGTTTAGAAAGGGTTAAAAGAACTGCAAAAACAGGAAATAAAGAAGCACAAGCTGAATTAGTTGTTCTCTTAAAAATTGAAGAAACTTTATTACAAGGTGTTTCTGTAAGAGCTTTAGATTTTAACGAAAAAGAGATTGAGTTTGTACAATCTTTGCAGTTTATTACAGCAAAACCTGTTTTATACGTTTGTAATGTTGATGAAAATTCAGCAGTTTCTGGTAATGATTATGTAGATAAAGTAAAAGAAGTTGTAAAAGATGAAAATGCCGAGGTTATTGTTTTAGCAGTGGGTACAGAAGCAGATATTACAGAATTAGAAGATTATGAAGAGCGCCAAATGTTTTTAGAAGATATTGGTTTAGAAGAAGCTGGTGTTTCTAGATTAGTACGTTCTGCTTATAAATTATTAAACTTACAAACTTATTTTACAGCAGGTGTAAAAGAAGTAAGAGCATGGACAATTCCTATAGGTTCTACTGCACCACAAGCTGCAGGAGTAATACATACAGATTTTGAAAAAGGTTTTATTAGAGCAGAAACTATTGCTTACGAAGATTATGTAACTTTTGGTAGCGAAGCTAAAGTAAAAGAAGCTGGTAAAATGAGAGTAGAAGGTAAGGAGTATATTGTTAAAGATGGAGATGTAATGCACTTTAGATTTAATGTGTAGGCTACTTTAACTGAAACTAATTTTTTTAAACTTTTAAATATTTCCATTCAACTATTAATAAATACCATTCGTATAATAAAAAATAATGCCTTTTAGATTAATATTATTTTTGAGTAACCTTAAAAATAAATATTATGTTTTCTCAAATCTTAAATTTAGTTTCTTTAAAAGAATTTACTTCTTTATTTATAGATTATACACTTTTAACTGTTGCTTTTTTTGCATTTTTTGTATTAATGAATAACATAATTAAAGCGATAAAAATTAACGAAAGTCAAAGAGCTTTAGTAAAAGTAAAAATATAGTTAACTTCATTTTTAATAGTTTTTTTTCTATCTTGATTAAATAACTTGTAGTTTACCAAAAACTAGAGTTAACGAGATTTTAGATGTCTCTTGACATTTTAATAGTAGTTTATTGAGTAAACTTTTGTTGAGTTTATGTGCAGAACCAGAGTTTCTATAAAGTTTAACTTTTCAACAAACCTATAAATATTCCCATTCGTCTATAAAAGATTACCATTGGTATAATAAATAATATTGCCTTTTAGATAAATATTACTTTTGAGTAACCTTAAAAATAAACATTATGTTTTCTCAAATCTTAAACTTAGTTTCTTTAAAAGCATTTACTTCTTTATTTATAGATTATGCACTTTTAACTGTTGCTTGTTTTGCGTTTTTTGTCTTAATGAATAATATAATTAAAGCATTAAAAATAAATGAAAGCCAAAGAGCTTTAGCAAAAGTGAAAATATAATTACCTTAAAAAAGATTAATTTTACAAAACAAAAATTATAAAATTAATAACTTGTCTTAAACTTTTGTTCTACAGAAGTTGTTGAGGCTCATAAAATTTTTATGAACTTCCAGAATAACATCTAATTCTAATTGATTTACAATTATTAATAGTTTTATACAGATTTAAATTGAAAATCGGGTATAAAAAGATATTTCTCGAATAAACTACCAATACTTTTTTAACAAATTATTTGATCATAAAGATTTAAAATTAAGAGTAATAAGGTTTTAAAATTAATCATAACCTTGTCTTTATAGAATTTGTTAATTACCTTTAATTCTTTGCCATAATTCAGATACTAATTTTTTAGCATCACTCTTATTTTTTGGTACTTCTTTAAAAAATGGAGTTCCATTTTCATCAACAATAATCTCATATTTAAAAACAAAATTGTTTGCATTTGGTTTTATACTTAATGTGCCAAATCTTAAATCGTTAAAATATAAAACGCCATTTTTCTTGTTGATGGTATACCAACCTTTAGAAATAGCTATCATTCGTTTTACTTTTTTATGATGAATTAAATCTCCTAATAAATGATGATTTTTAGGATAGCTAGAAAAATGAATTGGGTTTTTATCAAAAAATGATGAATTACCAATTAAAAAAGCATTTTTGGTATCAATATTTGCAGTCCATAAAATAGTGTTTAATGGAGTTGGTTTTGTTTTTATATCAGAATAGGTTATGTTTTGTAATGCAAGTTCTTTGGTAAACTTTTGATAAGATATTCCTTTTAAAATCAATGTAATTATCAAATAAGAACTGCTAATAATTAATCCTGAATTATTATATAACCTTCTTTTTTTAGATGATCTTTTTTGACACATAACTAAAATCAAAAAAACTAAAAACGGAAGTGTGTATAAAGGATCTACAACAAAAACATTTTTAAAAGCCAATCGAATATCAAAAGGCCAAAAAAGTTGTGTTCCCCAAGTGGTTTGTGCATCTAAAATGGGATGCGTTATAAAAGCCCAAAAGAATAGCCAAGACCAATTTTTAAAGGATTTATATTTTTCGTACTTGTTAACTATAAGAGAAAAAATAGGAGCAAAGAGTATAGAAAATAGGATAGAGTGTGTAAAACCTCTGTGCATTTCTAAGGCAGTTACTTTATCAGTAAAAAAAGAAGAAAGCACATCTAAATCAGGAATTGTACCAGCAATAGCACCATATAGCATAGCCTTATTACCAATTTTTCTTCCTAAAACGGCTTCTCCAACTGCTGCACCTAATACAATTTGCGTTAACGAATCCAATTTATTTTAATTTTATTAATTAATAACTTTTCTTAAACTTTTTTTCTACAGAAAAATTAATCAAATTCATAAAGTTTTCGTGTACACCTAAAGTAACATCTAATTGCAACTGATTTATCAGAATTAATATTTGTTCAGATTTAAATTGTAAATCGGGTATAGAAATATATTTTTCGAATAAACTACCAATACTTTTATAATACAATTGTTCAAAACCATTTAAGTTTTCTGGTTTCTGGTCTACATATTCATAAGATTGAATATTAAAAGCCTCTAAAACATCACCTACATAATTGTTATGTAGTATTTGTTTGGGGTTTACAATATTCATTTCTTTTATACTTGGTGTTAAAAACGCGTATAAAATTGCTTTGGCAGCAAAATCAACAGGTATTATATTTAATCCACTTTTTTTATCAACCCAAATCCTAAAATTATCTTTTGCTTTTTTTGCATATTTATCTAAAAATATGGCCCAAGAATAAAAAACATCATATTTAGGAGTTTCGAAAAAAGGTTTATCAATTAAACGTCCACAAATTATACTTGGTCTTAAAATCTGAGCATCAATATTTTTTAGATTACAGGTTTCTCTTACAAAACGTTCGCTTTCATATTTTGATTTTTCATAAGGATTTCTAAAATTAGTAACCTTATAATCTGCAATAGTATCATTTACTTTATCATCTTGAATTCCGAAAGAATATGCTGTGCTGATGTATAAAAATCGATTTACAAAATTAGGAATTACCTCTAAAAGGTGTTTAGTAACTAAATAGTTTTGAGTATGTACAGTCTCTTTAGAATCGTTGGTGTTTAACAAATTTGTAGAGCCTGCACAATGTATAACTGTGGTAAAATTATATTGATGTAAAGTTTCTTTTTTTAGGGTTGATAAATCACTAGAAATAACTGTAATTCTCTCTAAACATTCTTCTAAAGAAAATTGATTTAAAAAATCAGGACGAGATTCATCTTGTAAAATATCTAGCAAACGTTGTGTTGCAGTTTTGTTTGTATCTCTAATAACAACAAAAAGATGGTTTACTTTTTTTTCTACAATTGCTTTGTGCAACCATTCAAAAATAATATGACTACCAACAATTCCTGTTCCTCCAGTTAATAAACAATTCATATACATCTTTACATTGAAATAATAGCGGACGAATTTACTTTATAAAAAAACAAAAACCCCAGAAAGTCTGAGGTTTTATTTAATTTAAGTATAATTTTATTTTTTTATAAAATCTTTTGGTATGGAAAAAGAATCTCTAAAACCGTTCACAAATTTTATATTAGTAATTTTAGCACTACCAATTTTCTTTGTTAATCCTTTCTCTAATCCCCATTCTAAAAACTCCCAATTTGTAGCAAAAGGGATACCATCTATTTGTTTGTAGTCTAAATATTTTATAGCATGAGGATCTGCTTCTGCTTCTGCTTTAGTTTTACCAGCAGTAACAATATAAGCAACATGATCTAACATATTATTGTCTTTATTAGCATAAATTATATACCAATCATCAGGTGCATCACCTGTATTAGCCTCAAAAGATAATTTTGCAGTATTAAAGGTATTATTTGCTTCAGGAGTTTTAAAATTATCATCCCATTTTGTTCCATTATCACTTAATTTATAAGGATATAAGAAAAAATAACTCCAAGTATAGGCATGAAAACGAACTCCTGGGTTGTCTTTTAAACTAGGAGACACAAATATATCTTGTTTATCCACATAAATAAAATCTCCGTTTTTGTAAGCAATTTTAGCTAAATCAGAAGTAGTTGAAATAGTAATATTTGCATCAAAAATTTCATTACCACCAAATTCTATTAAAGCATCAAATTGTATTGCTTCTTGTTTTAAGAAATCTTTTTTGTTGTGTGCAATTTCAATTTTTTCAGCAAATGTTTTCTCTGTTTTAATTATTTCAGTTTTTTCTGATGTTTCAGTTGTTGCTGAGTTTTTTTTACAGCTAATTATAAATAATAAACTAGCGAATACTGTAATGATTATTTTTTTCATTTTTTTATTTGTTTAGTTGAATGATACAATCTTTGTGTAATCGATTTATAATTATGTTCCTTACAAAATAGTTGTTAATTTTTATAAAAAGGTAATTTTACAATAGTTGCTGGTATTGCTTTTTTACGAACTTTAATATTTATCTCTGTTCCAGATTTAGCAAATTGAGTAGGTACATACCCTAAACCAATTCCTTTACTTAAGCTAGGGCTCATTGTACCAGAAGTCACATTACCAATAACTTTTCCTTCACCATCTACAATATCATAACCTTGTCTTGGAATTCCTCTATCATTTAACTCAAAAGCAACCAAACGTTTTGTAGGTTTTTGTTCTTTTTGTTTGGCTAAGAAATCTGCATTTACAAAATCTTTGGTAAACTTTGTAATCCAGCTTAAACCAGCTTCAATTGGAGATGTTGTATCATCAATATCATTTCCATACAAACAATACCCCATTTCTAAACGTAAAGTATCTCTAGCAGCTAAGCCAATTGGTTTTATGTCAAAATCTGCACCCGCTTCAAAAACTTTTTTCCAGATCTGTTCAACTTCATTGTTTTTACAGTAAATTTCAAATCCACCAGAACCTGTATAACCAGTTGCAGAAATAATAACGTGCTCAATTCCAGCAAAATCACCAACTTTAAATTTATAAAAAGGAATTGCTGCTAAATCTAAAGAAGATAAAGATTGCATAGCTTCAACTGCTTTTGGACCTTGAATGGCTAATAATGAATATTCTTCTGATAAATCTCTTAATTCTGCACCAAACTCTTCATTATATTTACTAATCCAGTTCCAATCTTTTTCAATATTAGAAGCATTTACAACTAATAAATAGGTGTTTTCTTTAATTCTGTAACAAATTAAATCGTCTACAATTCCGTTTTCTGTGTTTGGGAAACAGCTATATTGTGCATCTCCAATAGTTAATTTAGAAGCATCATTAGAAGTAACTTTCTGAATTAGTGCCAAAGCATTATCACCATAAACTAGAAATTCACCCATATGACTAACATCAAAAACACCAACTCCATTTCTAACTGTAAGATGTTCTGCTGTAACACCTTCGTAAGAAACTGGCATGTTATAACCAGCAAAAGGTACCATTTTTGCGCCTAAATTTTCGTGAACTTTATGTAATGCAATATTTTTCATTTATAGATTTCTTTATTAAAAGGCTAAATTATTGAAAAATTCAGAATAAACAATTACTAATAATTTGTTAATATTTTCTATCAAAAATAAATAGTATTACTTTTGAAATTATAATTAATAAACCTGTTTAAATGAAGATATATAAATTCTTTTACCTTTTATTATTTGCGTTATTTTTTAATAATATTTCATTAATTGCACAAAATGATAAGTTTACAAAACAGGATACACTTAGAGGATCTATAACTCCAGAACGTGTTTGGTGGAATTTAAAATACTATCATTTAGACATTCAAGTTTTTCCTAAAACAAAATTTATTAAAGGTAAAAATACCGTAAAATATACGGTTTTAAAGCCTTATAATACTTTACAAATTGATTTACAAGCACCTTTAAAAATCACAAAAGTTGTACAAAACAATAAACAGTTAAAAGTAGTTTCAGAAGGTAATGCGCATCATATTCATTTACTTGAAGAACAAAAAAAAGGTAGCGTTAATTCTATTGATATTTATTATGAAGGTAAACCACAAGAAGCAAAAAATGCACCTTGGGATGGTGGTTTTTCATGGAAAAAAGATAAAAACGGAAATGATTTTATAGCAACATCTTGTCAAGGTTTAGGTGCAAGTGTTTGGTGGCCTAACAAAGACCATATGTATGATGAGGTTGAAAATATGGATATAAGTGTACGAGTTCCATCAAACTTAATGAATATTTCTAATGGAGAGTTAGTAGAAACTGAAATTCATAAAGACAATACAACCACTTATCATTGGTCTGTTAAAAATCCTATTAATAATTATGGAGTTAATTTAAATATAGGCGATTATGTACATTTTAGTGAAGAATTTAAAGGTGAAGGTGGTCAATTAAATATGAATTATTATGTGCTTTCTTATAATTTAGACAAAGCCAAAAAGCAGTTTAAACAAGCACCAAAAATGATGAAAGCTTTTGAGCATTGGTTTGGTAAATATCCTTTTTATGAAGATGGTTTTAAATTGGTAGAAGTACCTTATTTAGGTATGGAGCACCAAAGTTCTGTAACTTATGGTAATAAATTTAAAAACGGTTATTTAGGTAGAGATTTATCAGGTACAGGTTGGGGTTTAAAGTTCGATTTTATTATAATTCACGAATCTGGTCATGAGTGGTTTGCCAACAATATTACCTATAAAGATGCTGCAGATATGTGGATTCATGAAAGTTTTACAGCTTATTCAGAAAGTTTATATTTAAACTATTATTTTGGTAAAAAAGCGGCTTCAGAATATGTAATAGGTACTAGAAAAAGTATTAAAAACGATAAACCAATAATTGGTGTTTATGGTGTAAATAATACAGGATCTGGAGATATGTATTATAAAGGTGCTAACATGTTGCATACAATTCGCTATTTAATAGATAATGATAAAAAATGGCGAACAATTTTACGAGGTATTAATAAAAAGTTTTGGCATAAAACAGTAACAACACAACAGATAGAAAATTACTTATCTAATAAAACTAAAATAGATTTGTCTAAAGTTTTCGATCAATATTTAAGAGATATTCGCATTCCAGAATTTACTTATAGTATTAAAAATAATGAGTTAAAATACAAATGGACCAATGTTGTATCTGGTTTTAATATGCCTGTTAAAATCTATATTAACGGAGTTGCTAAAGATTTAAAACCAACTACAGACTGGAAAATTAAAAAAGTAAAAACGTCTAACATTCAATTAAAAATTGATGAAAATTATTTTGTAGTTGCCAAACAAACAGAATAATTTTAAGTCTTTAAAAATTATAAGAAAACAATGAGTAAAGAGCAACCAAACAATCCATTACATGGTATAAAATTAGCCACAATTTTAGAAGAATTATATTTAGAATATGGTTGGGAAGAATTGGGTTATACCTTGAATATCAACGCTTTTAAGAATAATCCAACTTATAAATCATCCTTAAAATTTTTAAGAACTACACCTTGGGCTAGAGAAAAAGTAGAAAATTTTTACTTAAAAAATATGATTGATTAATTTTTTTAGAAGCTATTTCCAGCTTTACACTATATCTTTTTATGCTGAATTTATTTCAGCATCTGTTTATTTATAAACACTATTTTTATTTTCTCTAGCAAATACTGAATCTAGTTAAGCATAAAAAGGATGTCGTTTCAATCTGGGCTAGACTTGTTTGCAAACGAACTTGCTTAAAAAAAGCACTATTTATTTTCTTCTTTAAGTAATTTTTGAACCTGTTTAATAGTTAGTGTACTTCCATCATGAGACCAACCAGGAGCTGCAAAAGCGTACATAAATTTATGATACCAATTTTTAGACTTTTTCATATCTAACCAAATGTCTTTGTATTCGTGTGTTAAAATCACTAACGGATTGTAAGAATTAGGTGGTTTTGTAACTCCATATTTTATATCAATAGATTCATCTAGTTCTTTCCAAGTACCAAACATTTTATCAAAAACATTTAAAAATCCACCATGATTTTTATCCATATATTCAATGTTTTGTGCATGATGCACTTGATGCATGGTATGTGTATTCATAAATTTTTCTATAAAACCTAACTTCGGAATAAAAACACTATGCAATTGAAATTGCCATAAAGCTTCAATACCTAAACAAACCACTACCATTTCTGGTGGAAAACCAATGGCAGGAATCCACATATAAAAAAAAGGTTTGTAAAAAATAGTAAACCAACCATTTCTAACAGCAGTTCCTAAATTAAAATTATCAGAAGAATGATGTACAATGTGTGCAGCCCATAAAAAACGAACATTATGGTTTTGTCTATGAAACCAGTAATAACTAAAATCGTCTAAAAGCTGACAAATTACCCAAATATACCAGGCATAACCAAAAGAAGCATACCCCATAATATTGGTTCTAACACCATCTACTAAAGGATTAAAAAGTTCGTAAACAAAATTAAAAAGAACAATGGCAGCAATGGTTTTAGTAAGTGGAGCTATAATTGTAGAACCAATACCCATAGTTAAACTTGCTGCTAGATCTTTCCATTTATAAAGGTCTTTGTTTTTCTTTTTCTTGTGATGTTTACTGTAAGTAAGTTCTACTAAAATTAGAGCTAAAAAACAAGGAACACCATATATTAAAGGGTTTGTGAAATCCATAAAAGGGTATACTTTTTTTTATAAATATAAGTCAATTATAAGATTGTAACCTATGTTTTTTTTAATTTTTTAGAAGTTAATTTAGGCTCTTAATATTCAATTTTTTGAACCTAATTATTTTAAATGAATTGTTTAATTTGGGCGAGATTTAGTTGTTCACTATTTTGTTGTTTTTTGTTAATTGGGAGTTTTAAAACATATTAATTATCTGTTTTTTCCTCTTCTAAATACATAATAATTGGGTATCGTTCCTTATATGAGAGTTTATAGAATTTTATATTTCTCTTAATCTCTTTATTGGTAAAGGGTAAATAGGTACTTAAATGTAGAAAGGTTTTGTTCTCTTTTATATCATTTGAAACTTGACATATATAAACAAGGCCATTTATTTCATTATGAGCAGAAAAGTTAAAGCTTAAACTGTCTTTATAGTAATTGATTCTTGATATTGGAGGAATATTTTTACTTATTAAAAATTTATAAATAGAATCATTAACTAAATCATATTTTTTAAGAGGAAATTTAATTGTCCAAGTTTTGGTGCGACTTTTTTTAAAACGATCAAAGCCAATATATATACTTGTATCTTTTTTAGATTTTGTTAAACGATTAATTTGTCCTTCAACTGGTTTATATCCCAGTTTTTGAATTTTTTTATATTTTAAATTTAATTCTTGTATATCAAATAAGAATTGATTTTTTGTCGATTTGCAAGAGTTGAGAAGTAAAAATAAAACTATTAAATTCAGTATTCTTTTTAATAAAATCATAGTTCTAAAATTTAATTCGATATAATCTCCAAAACCAGTTCTTTAGTTAAAGGTCTACCATTAGCCATTTTTTTGATGTTTTCAAATGTAAAAACAAAATCACAGCCTGTTTTGTATTCAGAACAACCATAAGCGGTTTTACCTTTTAAAATAGTCCCTTTTTTGCATTTTGGACAAATTATTTTGTCTGAAGATTTCTTGACTGCGTTCGAAGGGACAGTTTTGACTTTAGGTTCTAATTTTAAGTTGAAATCATCATCAAAACGAATTAAACCTTCAATAGAACCTGTATCATTTTTAAAACCTTTTAAATTGGTTGTACAACCTTTATCCAATAATCTAATAATTTGATTTTCAGAAACTTTTTTATCGTAAATTTTAAAAGGTATTTTAAAATTACAATTATTTTTATATTCAGAACAACCATAAGCAGAAGAGCCTTTTAAAAGTTGTCCTGTTTTACATTTTGGGCAAGTTTTACCAGCAACCTGTTTTTTAGTTTTTGTTTTGGGTTTCGTTGAGTTCTCTACTGTACTCGAAATGACATTATTGGAAGAAATTCGTTTTTTCGAAGTATTAGAACGTACTTCATAAACCAATTGATCTACCATTTTTTTCATATTATTTATGAAAGTTCCTGCATTGAATTCTCCACGTTCAATTTCTTTTAAACGTTTTTCCCATCTACCAGTTAATTCAGCAGATTTTAGCAGTTCGTTATCAATAATATTGATTAAATCAATACCTGTTTGCGTTGGTAAAACCAGTTTTTTCTTACGCTCTATATATTTTCTTCTAAATAAAGTTTCAATAATACTTGCTCTAGTTGATGGTCTTCCAATTCCGTTTTCTTTCATCAACTCTCGCATTTCATCATCATCTACTTGTTTACCTGCAGTTTCCATAGCTCTTAGTAAACTGGCTTCTGTATAGTTTCTTGGTGGTTTTGTTTCTTTTTCTAAAAACGAAGGCTCATGAGTTCCTTTTTCTCCTTTAACAAAAGAGGGTAGAGTTGCTGCTGCATTTATCTCTTTTTTAATTGAAGATTCTTTCTTCTCAAAAACAATACGCCAACCTTTATTGATGATTTCTTTTCCTGTAGTTTTAAAAGGGACTTCTGCAGCTTTACCAATTACGGAAGTGTTAGAAACATCAGAATCTGGATAAAAAACTGCAATAAATCTGCGAGTAATAATATCGTAAACTTGTTGTTGATTGTATTGTAAATTCCCTTGAATTCCTGTAGGAATAATTGCGTGGTGATCTGTGACTTTTTTATCATCGAAAACACGCTTTGTTTTCTTTATTTTTTTGCCTAATAGTGGTTGTGTTAATTCACTAAAATTTGTCAATTTCGATAAAATTCCGTGAATTTTAGGATATAAATCATTAGGTAAAAAAGTGGTGTCTACTCTTGGGTAAGTAACTACTTTCATTTCGTATAATTTCTGAACAATTTTTAAAGTTTCATCCGCAGAAAATCCGAATTTATTGTTGCAATATACCTGTAACCCTGTTAAATCAAAAAGTTTAGGAGCGTATTCTTTACCTTTCTTTTTGGTAACAGAAACAATTTCAAAATCAGATTGTGCAACTTTATCAGCTAAAACTTGTCCATCTTCCTTTTTTAAAAAACGACCATCTTCGTAATTAAAAAGTGTATTTCTGTACGTAGTTTGTAATTCCCAATAAGGTTGTGGCTTGAAATTCTGTATTTCAAAATAACGATTCACTAACATTGCTAGAGTAGGAGTTTGCACTCTACCAACAGACAAAACTTGTTTGTAACCACCAAATTTTACAGTGTACAAGCGTGTTGCATTTAAACCTAAAAGCCAATCTCCAATAGCTCTAGAATAACCTGCATAATATAAATTATCGTACTTTTCTGAGGATTCTAAATTGTTGAATCCGTCTTTAATAGCTTCTTCAGTTAACGATGAAATCCATAAACGTTGTACTTTTCCTTTGTAATTACATTGATTTATTACCCATCTTTGAATGAGTTCTCCTTCAGTTCCTGCATCCCCACAATTTATAATTACATCTGCTTTTTCGAATAAAGATTTTACAATATTAAATTGTTTTTTAATTCCAGAATCGCCTGTAACTTTGGTATCAAAATGTTCAGGTAACATTGGTAGGTTATTTAAATCCCAACTTTTCCAATGAGGTTTGTAATCTTTAGGCTCTAAAAGTGTGCATAAATGGCCAAAAGTATAAGTTACTGCATAACCATTTCCTTCGTAAAAACCATCACGTTTTGTGTTGGCTCCTAGAATGTTAGCTATTTCTCTTGCTACACTTGGTTTCTCTGCAATACAGACTTTCATTAATTATTTTTAGGTTTTCGAAAGTAATAAATTATTTGAGAAGTTTTATAAAACCTTTTTTTACTTATTAGCTTTTTTTTAAGTTTTTAAAGATTAAAATGAAATAGAGAAAAGAATAGTATCAAGAGAAAGTGTGTTTATCTTTGCAGAAATTTATAATATGTCAAAAACGTTTTCTGATTTAGGAATTCATCAACAAATACAAAAAAGTTTAACTGATTTAAAAATAGCTGTACCTACAGATATTCAAGAAAAAGTAATTCCTGTAATTTTAAATAAAAAAGATGATGTTGTTGCTTTAGCAAAAACAGGAACAGGTAAAACAGCCGCTTTTGGTTTACCTTTATTACAATTGATTGATACAGAAAACACTAATATTCAGGCAGTAATTTTAGCACCAACTAGAGAATTAGGGCAACAAATTCATAACAATTTAGAATCTTTTGCATCTTACATTCCAGAAATATCAATTGCAGTTGTTTGTGGAGGAATACCTATAAAACCTCAAATTGAAAGATTAAAAGAACCAACACATATTGTAGTTGCAACTCCAGGAAGATTGGCAGATTTGGTGAAACGTGAAGCCATCAACATCAAAAATATTTCTTATTTTATTTTAGATGAAGCTGATGAAATGGTTAGTGCTTTAAAAGAAGGATTAGATAGTATTATAAAAGAAATTCCTAAAAAAAGAAGAACTTTATTATTTACAGCAACAATGTCTGGTGCAATTAGGCAACTGGTTAACAACTATATGGCTAAAGATGTTATTCAGATTGAAGCTAATATGAAAACTGTTGGTCATCAAGGAATTGAACATAAATACGTAGTTGTAGAACCAATTGAAAAATTAGAAGTTTTATTACATTTTTTAAACTCTAAAGAAGGAAAAAGAGGAATTATTTTTTGTAAAACAAAAGCCGCTGTTAACAAATTAGCCAAAAACTTAGCAATTAATAAATTTTCATCTGGTGCTATTCATGGAAGTTTAACCCAAGGAATTCGTGACAGAATTATGGGGCAATTTCGTGAAGGACATATAAATATTTTAATAGCTACAGATTTAGCAGCAAGAGGAATTGATGTAAAAGAAGTTGAATATGTTGTAAATTATCATTTGCCAGATACTTATGATGCTTATGTGCATAGAAGTGGACGAACTGCAAGAGCAGGAGCTAAGGGGCTTTCTTTAAGTGTTATACAAAAAGAAGAGTTAGAAGAAATTCCAGAATTTGAAGAAGATTTAGGTATTAAATTTCAAGAATACAAAAAAGCAGATGCACAAAGTATTGAAGAAAACAATGGTTTGTTGTGGGCAAAAAAGATCTTTAAAACAAAACCTAATAAAACAGTTTCAGAAGATTTTAAACGAAAAGTTAGGACTGTTTTTCATCACCTAACAAAAGAAGAATTAGTAGAAAAAGTCTTGGCAGATTATTTAGCTAGAACTACAACTAAAGTTTCTAAAGAGGAAAATTCAAAAAAGAAAAAGAGAAAATAATATTTTTGATTTTAAAATGAGCGAGCATAAAGAAAATCCTGAAATTACATCTTGTATTAAAACAATACAAAGTTTGTTAGATGATACAAATCAGTTATTTGAAATTCCTGAAGAACAAAGAATAGCACTTTTTAAAGTTGCAGGCGAATTGTCTAGACCAAACCGTGATGAATTTCAACGAAGAAGAAAAGATGCCAAAAAAGCTGCAAAACGTAAGCAAATAGAAAGTGATAAACATGCAAGAAAATCTACAGGAATTCGTTCTGCTAGAGAAGCTACATTATTTGTTGCGCCAAAATTATTAGCTGCAGCAGCAATTTCAGAAGATACTCCAGAATTAGAATCGCCAAGAAACTGTTATGTATGTAAAGCTGTTTTTACCAAATTACATCATTTTTATGATACAATGTGTACTGAATGTGGAGATTTGAATTATGCAAAACGTTTTCAAACTACAGATTTAAAAGGGCAAGTTGCTGTTATTACAGGTTCTCGTTTAAAAATAGGTTATCATATTACTTTAATGTCTTTAAGATCTGGTGCAACTGTTATTGCAACAACTCGTTTTCCTGCAGATTCTGCAATTCGTTTTGCAAAAGAAGAAGATTATAGCGATTGGAGTCATCGTTTGCACATTCATGGTTTAGATTTAAGACATATACCAAGTGTAGAAATTTTCTGTAATTATATAGAACAGAAATATGATAGATTAGATATTCTTATCAATAATGCAGCACAAACTGTAAGAAGACCATCAGGATTTTATTTTCATTTGATGGAAAATGAGAAAAAACCGATTACAGAACTTCCAAAATTGGCGCAAAAATTATTAGAAAATCATCAAGAGTGTTTGCAAGAAATATCAGATTTAAGTATTTCATCAACAAAAACAAATAAAAATAACGTTTTACCTGTAACTTGGCATGGACCAGAACCTGGAATTGGTTTAAGAAACTCTGCTGAATTATCTCAAATTCCTTATAGTTTTGATAACTCTTTACAAACATCAGAAGTTTTTCCTGAAGGAAAATTAGATGCAGATTTACAACAAGTAGATTTAAGAAAAACCAATAGTTGGCGATTAAAATTAGGTGAAATTGAAACTACAGAAATGGTAGAAGTTCAATTGGTAAATGCTGTTGCACCTTTTGTATTGTGCAATCGTTTATCTAATTTAATGATGAAAGAAAATACGGGTAAAAAACACATTATTAATGTTTCTGCAATGGAAGGGAAGTTTCATCGATTTAAAAAAGTAGACAGACATCCACATACAAATATGGCAAAAGCGGCTTTAAATATGTTAACACATACATCTTCTGCAACTTTTGCCAAAAAAGGTATTTATATGAATGCTGTAGATACTGGTTGGGTTACAGATGAAGATCCTGCAGAATTGTCTAAAAAGAAACAAGAAGTACACGATTTTCAGCCACCTTTAGATATTGTAGATGGTGCAGCAAGAGTTATGGATCCTTTAATTGATGGTATAAATACTGGTAAACATTGGTCTGGAAAATTCTTGAAAGACTATTTTCCTATTGATTGGTAATTTTTTTTGAAGCTATTTCCTGCTTTCCATTTTATCTTTTTGCTAAAAAAAGCAAAAAGGATGTCATTACAATCAGGGCTAAACTTGTTAGCAAAGTTTATTGCACTAAAGCTAATTGAATTCTTTTTCTAGCAACATTAACTTTTAAAATTTTTACAATAATTTGTTGTTGTAAATTAACAATTGCATTGAATTTTTTTTGTTTTTAGACTTAAGAAAATGTGTTTTATTTCAATTTTGAAAGCTTTTGTTTAACATCATCCCAAGAAACTTTTTTCTTTTTATTTAATTTGTTAACCTCTTGTTGAATTTCATTTTTTTGAAAATCACTTAAGTCATCCCAAGAATCTGTTTTTTCTTTTTTAGTCATAATTTAAAGATATTAAATTTTTATTTTACCAAAGCTAATTGAATACGTTTTCTAACTACATCAACTTCTAAAACTTTTACAGTAATTTGTTGTTGTAAAGCTACTATTGTATTTACATCTTTTACAAAAGTATCTGATAAATTAGAAACGTGTATTAAGCCACTTTCTTTGATACCAACATCAACAAAACAACCAAAATTAGTGATGTTATTTACAATTCCTGGTAAGATTTGACCAATTTTTAAATCAGAAATGGTTTTAATAGTTGCATCAAAAGAAAATACTTTTGCTGTTGCTCTTGGGTCTAAACCTGGTTTTTCTAACTCACTGATAATATCTTTTAAAGTAGGTAAACCAATGTTTTTAGTGATGTATTTTTTTAAATCAATTTGTTTTAAAATTTCTTTATTACCAATAATTTCAGACACATTTCGTTTTGCATCTTTGGCAATTTTATCAACTAAATTATAACTTTCTGGATGTACAGCTGAATCATCTAAAGGATTTTTTCCATTTTTAATTCTTAAAAAACCAGCAGCTTGCTCAAAAGCTTTTCCTCCTAAACGTGGTACTTTTTTAATTTCATTTCTAGATTTAAAAGAACCATTTTCGTTTCTGTATTTTACAATATTTTCTGCCAATTTTGGCCCAATTCCAGAAACATAACTTAATAGAGATTCACTTGCAGTATTTATGTTTACGCCAACTGTATTTACACAACTTTCTACAGTTGAATCTAAAGATTTTTTCAATTTTGTTTGATCTACATCATGCTGATATTGGCCAACTCCAATCGATTTTGCATCAATTTTAACCAATTCAGCTAAAGGATCTTGCAAACGTCTACCAATTGAAACTGAACCACGTACAGTAACATCGTAATTTGGGAATTCGTCTCTAGCAATTTTAGAAGCAGAATAAATTGAAGCACCAGCTTCACTAACTACAAAAACATCTACAGGATTTTTAAACTGAATCTTTTTAACCAACTGTTCAGTTTCTCTAGAAGCGGTTCCATTACCAATAGCAATGGCTTCAATTTTATGAGCATCTACTAAAAAGCTAATTTTCTTAATGGCTTCAATCTTTTGATTTTGAGGTTCGTGAGGAAAAATTGTTTCATTGTGTTCTAAATCACCTTGTGCATTTAAACACACAACTTTACAACCAGATCTAAAACCAGGATCTATTGCCAACACTCTTTTTTCACCTAAAGGAGCTCCTAAAAGTAACTGTTTTAAGTTTTTAGCAAATACTAAAATGGCGTTTTCATCTGCTTTTTCTTTTGCATTTGATAAAGCTTCATTGGATAAAGAAGGAAACAACAAACGTTTAAAAGCGTCTTTTATAGCCAATTCAATTTGTGCTGCACATTCATTTTGAGTTCGAATAATTCTATTTTCAATTCTTTGTAATAATCGTTCTGAATCAATTTCTATTTTAATTCTGATAAAACCTTCGTTTTCAGCTCTTAAAATTGCCAATAATCTATGAGAAGGAATTCGATTTAAAGATTCACTCCAATCAAAATAATCTTTAAATTTTTGTGCTTTCTCATCTTCTTTTTTAGCTTTAATTACTTTAGATGAAATAGTAGCAAAACGTTCTAATTCTCTTCTGATGTTGTTTCTGATATCTGTTCTTTCGTTAATCCATTCTGCAATTATAAAACGTGCGCCTTCTAAGGCTTCTTCTAAAGTATCAACATCATTTTTAATATATTTTGAAGCTGTATATTCTAAATCATTTACACGTTGACTCATTATCATTTTAGCTAAAGGTTCTAAACCTTGTAAACGTGCATTTTCTGCTTTGGTTTTTCGCTTTTTCTTAAAAGGTAAGTACAAATCTTCTAGCTCAATTAAATCTCTAGAATTATTTACTTTTTGGGTAAGTTCTTGTGTTAAAACATTTTGCTCATCTAAGGCTTTTAAAATCGCTTTTTTACGTTTTTCTAAAGCTTCAAAACTTTCTTTAAATTTTACAATTTCTCCAATTTGAACTTCATCTAAATTACCAGTCATTTCCTTTCTATATCTTGATATAAAAGGAATTGTAGCATCTTCATTTAAAAGAGAAATTGTGTTTTCTACAGATTTAGAAGTTAGTTGCGTTTGCTGAATTATATATTGGAGTAATTGCATTATTTATTTAAAACTTATCGTAAAAAAAATCCTCATAAAAATTAATTTATGAGGTTGTAAATATAGTTTTAAAATTGAATTATTAAGAAATTACTTTCTCAAAAGCTAATCTTTTTGCGTTGTAACTGGTGTAAATAATTCCACAATATTTGTAGCCCAATTTTTTGATTAAAGACTGCATTCCCAAATTATCTTCATGAGTATCAATCTTTAAACTTTTTATTTTTTTGTCTTTTAATTGTTTATGAAATTCATCAAAAAGAAAAGTTGCCAAACCTAATTTTCTGTATTCTTTTTTAATGGCCATTCTATGAATTACGCCATAAACTTCATCTTCAGAAATTAGCCAATTTCCATCAATAACTTCTTTGTAAGTTGGTTCTTTTCTTAAAGTAAACATAGAAGTTGCTATAATTTGATTTTCATCATTTACAACCACATAACTTTCTCCTTTTAAAATATCATTCTCAACTTGAACTGCATTTGGGTATCCATTTTGCCATTGATCAATATTTAGAGATGCTAAAAGTTCTTTTGCATCATTAATTATTGTTGCAATTTGTGGAACATCCTCAAGTTTAGAAAGTCTAATTTTCATCAATAAAAAAGTTTTTAAGATTTAAATCTAACAATTATATCATTTTAAAATCCAACAATAATTCTCCGTTAACAGAACATTGTAAATGATCTCCTTTAAAAATTTCTCCTTTACCAAGAGCTGGAGTTCCAGTAAATATTAAATCACCAGGTTGTAAAGTCATATATTCAGAAATAAATACAATAATATCAGCAAAATCATTAATCATATATGCTGTATTACTTTTTTGTTTTTCTTCTCCGTTAATTTTTAGGTCGAAATTAATATCACCCAAATCATAATTAGCAACTGGTTTAAAACTAGAAATTGGTGCAGCACCATCAAAACCTTTTGCAAATTCCCAAGGATGTTTTGTTTCTCTGGCATTTTTAAGAATGTCAGTTGCAGTGTAATCTATACCTACAGCAATTTCAGAAATGTAAGAATTAGCTTCTTCTTTGCTGATGTTTTTACCTTCTTTACCAATTTTTACAACTAATTCTACTTCGTATATTAATTCATTGGTAATTTTACTTGGGTATTCAACATCGCAGTTTACTGCTAAACTAGATTCTGGTTTTGAAAAAATGAATTTCTTACCTTTCTTTTTTTCTTCAATATCCTTTAAATCAGTTACGTAATTACTACCTATTCCTAAAATTTTCATTTGTGTTTTTTGTTTTCTATTGTTTAGTAAAAATAAAAAAATATCCACTAAAAAAAAGAATTCTCTAGTGGATTTATATAAAAATATTATCTAATTTTAAGCAGTAACCTCTGCTTTAGTTGTCTTTTTTTTTGATGAAAATTCAACAACTTCTTGGTTGTTTAAAATATCTTCTATGGTTTGCCTTTTTCTAATTAAATAATCTTTGCCATTAACAACCATAACTTCTGCTGGTAAATAACGAGAATTGTAATTAGATGCCATAGAAAAACAGTAAGCCCCTGCATTATGGAAACATAAAATATCTTCTTCAGATATTTCTGCAATTCTTCTGTTAGATGCAAATGTATCTGTTTCACAAATATAACCTACAACAGAGTAGTATCTGTCTCTTCCTTCAGGATTAGAAATGTTTGTTATGTGATGGTAAGAATCATACATCATTGGTCTTACTAAGTGATTAAAACCAGAATCTACATGTGCAAAAACAGTAGAAGTAGTTTGTTTTACCACATTTACTTTTGCTAAAAAAGAACCTGCTTCAGAAACTAAGAATTTACCAGGCTCAAACATTAAAGTAATGTCTTTACCATATTCTGTACAAAATTCGTTGAATCTTTCTGATAATTGAACACCTAATTGCTCAATATCTGTAGAAATATCACCTTCTTTATAAGGGACTTTAAATCCGCTTCCAAAATCGATAAAATCAATGTTTTCAAATTGACGAGCAACATCAAACAAAATATCAGAGGCACGTAAAAAAGTGTCAATATCTAAAATATCAGAACCAGTGTGCATGTGAATTCCGTTAATATTCATTCCTGTGTTTTCTACAACACGTTTAATATGAGGTACTTGGTGAATTGAAATTCCGAATTTAGAATCGATATGACCTACAGAAATTTTAGAATTTCCACCAGCCATAATGTGTGGATTGATACGCACACAAACAGGTATTTCTGGATGTTTTTGGCCAAATTGTTCTAAAATAGAAAGATTATCAATATTAATTTGAACACCTAATTTTGCAACTTCCTCAATTTCTTTTAAAGAAACGCCATTTGGTGTAAAAATAATATCATGAGGCTCAATACCAGTTGTTAAACACAATTGCACCTCTTGATAAGAAACAGTGTCTAAACCAGATCCTAAATTTTTAAAGAATTTTAAAATATTTATATTTGAAAGTGCTTTAACAGCATAATTCAATTTCAAATTTTTAACACTACTAAAAGCGTTTGTTAATCTATTGTATTGCGATTCTATTTTATCTGTATCGTAAACATATAAAGGACTTCCGTATTTATTTGCTAACGCTAAAAGTTGTGTGTTTTCCACTTTATTTTAATTTGATTTACGCATCAAAAGTAATTAAAATGTTGAGTATTTAATGATTTGTTTAAAAATATAACATATTGTTTTTTTTTGTGATTATTAGTAGTTTTTGGTAGTTTGATTTTTCCTATTATTGAAGAGTAATAAGCTAAAAGGTAGAAGCTAAAAAAACGTTGAAATCCTGTTAATAACTAATTGATTTTGCTATTTTATTTAAATGATGATAATGCTATATTGTCAAATACATCAAACCTAATCATAGTAACGATTTTATGAGTCAAGAAACAAAATATACAGAAGATAATATCAGGTCTTTAGACTGGAAAGAACACATTAGAATGCGTCCAGGAATGTATATTGGTAAATTAGGTGATGGTTCTTCTGCAGACGATGGAATTTACATTCTAGTTAAAGAAGTTCTTGATAATTCTATTGATGAATATGTGATGGGTGCAGGGAAAACCATCGAAATTTCTATACAAGGTAGCAAAGTTACAGTGCGTGATTATGGACGTGGAATTCCTTTAGGAAAGGTGGTTGATGTAGTTTCTAAAATGAATACTGGAGGTAAATATGATTCTAAAGCCTTTAAAAAATCTGTAGGTTTAAATGGTGTAGGTACAAAAGCAGTCAATGCATTATCATCCTTTTTTAGAGTAGAATCTTCACGTGAAGGAAAATCAGCATCCGCAGAATTTAGCCAAGGAAATTTAGAAAACGAAGAATTTTTAGAAGAAAGTTCTCGTAGAAAAGGTACCAAAGTTTCTTTTATTCCTGATGAAAGTATTTTTAAAAACTACAAGTTCAGAAATGAATATGTAGCAAAAATGCTTAAAAACTATGTGTATTTAAATCCTGGTTTAACCATTATTTTTAACGGAGAAAAGTTCTTTTCTAAAAATGGATTAAAAGATTTATTAGAGGATAATAACAATACAGAAGACATGTTGTATCCTATTATCCATTTAAAAGGTGATGATATTGAAGTTGCTATTACGCATAGTAAAACTCAGTATTCAGAAGAATATTATTCTTTTGTAAATGGCCAACATACAACACAAGGAGGTACACATCAATCTGCTTTTAGAGAAGCGATTGTTAAAACCATTCGTGATTTTTTTGGTAAGAATTTTGAAGCTTCTGATGTTCGTAAATCAGTAATTGCAGCAATTGCAATTAAGGTTATGGAACCTGTTTTTGAGAGTCAGACAAAAACAAAATTGGGGTCTACAGAAATGGGAGGTGAGTTGCCAACTGTAAGAACGTATATAAACGATTTTGTAAAAACCAAATTAGATAACTTTTTACACAGAAATACAGAAATTGCAGACAAACTTCAAAGGAAAATTTTACAAGCCGAAAAAGAACGAAAAGAACTTTCTGGAATTCGAAAATTAGCAAGAGATAGAGCAAAAAAAGCGAGTTTACATAACAAGAAATTACGTGATTGTAGAATCCATTTAGGTGATATTAAAAAGGAAAATTATTTAGAAACTACTTTGTTTATTACAGAGGGAGACTCTGCTTCTGGTTCTATTACAAAATCTAGAAATGTAAATACACAAGCCGTTTTTAGTTTAAAAGGGAAACCTTTAAATTCTTACGGACTGAGTAAAAAAATAGTGTATGAAAATGAAGAGTTTAACCTTTTACAAGCGGCTTTAAATATAGAAGATGGTTTAGAAGATTTAAGATATAATAATATTGTAATTGCAACTGATGCTGATGTTGATGGTATGCACATTCGCTTGTTATTAATCACATTTTTCTTACAGTTTTTTCCAGAGTTGATTAAAGAAGGGCATTTGTATATTTTAGAAACACCTTTATTTAGAGTTAGAAACAAGAAACAAACGTTTTATTGTTATTCTGATGAAGAAAAAAGAGATGCAATTGCAAAATTAAGAGGAAAACCAGAAATAACTCGATTTAAAGGTTTGGGTGAGATTTCGCCAAATGAATTTGTTCATTTTATTGGTGATGATATTCGTTTAGATCCTGTAATGTTAGATAAAGAAATGTCTATTGAACAAATGCTACAGTTTTATATGGGTAAAAATACACCTGATAGACAGAAGTTTATCATCCAAAATTTAAAGGTTGAATTGGATTACATAGAAGAAGAAATATGAAAAATATAAAATTAGTATTTACTATTTTTTCAATCATTTTTGTGATTATTTTAATTTATTGGTTGACGCAAATTAACTATCAAGATTTTTCATATAATGAAAATTCATCAGCATATTTAGGAGTTTTATCATCATCTATGATGGCTTTTGCTTTAAAGATGATAAAAGGAGGAATTAAAGAAAAGAAAGAGTAGATTTCAGATGAGTGAAGAAATAAACGATAACGAACACGAAGAAGAATTAACCAACGAAGGCGAACAATTAGATTCACCTCAAGAAGAAACCATTACCAAAGTTACAGGAATGTACAAAGAATGGTTTTTAGATTATGCTTCTTATGTAATTTTAGAAAGAGCAGTACCATCTTTAGAAGATGGGTTAAAACCTGTGCAACGTAGAATTATGCATTCTATGAAAGATTTAGATGATGGGCGTTACAATAAAGTAGCCAATATTGTTGGGCATACAATGCAATATCATCCTCATGGAGATGCTTCTATTGCTGATGCTATGGTTCAAATTGGTCAGAAAGAATTACTGATTGATATGCAAGGAAACTGGGGTAACATCTTAACAGGAGATAGAGCTGCAGCATCTAGATATATTGAGGCACGTTTGTCTAAATTTGCTTTAGAAGTCGTTTTTAATCCGAAGACAACAGAATGGAAATTGTCTTACGATGGTCGTAGAAAAGAACCTATAGATTTACCAGTAAAATTCCCATTATTGCTAGCTCAAGGAGCAGAAGGAATTGCAGTAGGTTTATCAACCAAAATATTACCACACAATTTTAATGAATTAATTGATGCTTCTATAAAATACTTAAAAGGTAGAAGTTTTAAAATTGTACCCGATTTTTTAACAGGTGGAATTGCCGATTTTTCGAATTATAACGATGGAAAAAGAGGAGGGAAAGTACGTGTTCGTGCCAAAATTTCTCAATTAGATAAAAAAACGTTGGTGATTAATGAAATTCCGTTTTCTACAACAACATCTTCTTTAATTGATAGTATTTTAAAAGCGAATGATAAAGGTAAAATCAAGATAAAAAAGATTGAAGATAATACTGCAGCAGAAGTAGAAATTTTGGTGCATTTACCTCCAAACGTATCACCAGATAAATCTATTGATGCTTTATATGCGTTTACAAATTGCGAAACATCAATATCTCCTTTAGCGTGTACAATAGAAGATAACAAACCTGTTTTTGTAGGAGTTTCTGAAATGCTAAAACACTCAACAGATTTAACAGTAGATTTATTAAAAAGAGAATTAGAAATTCAGTTAAATGAACTAGAAGAACAATGGCATTTTTCATCTTTAGAAAGAATATTTATTGAAAACAGAATTTATAGAGATATTGAAGAAGAAGAAACTTGGGAAGGTGTAATTGAAGCTATTGATAAAGGTTTACAACCACATATTACTCATTTAAAAAGAGCAGTAACAGAAGAAGATATTGTTCGTTTAACAGAAATTAGAATTAAGAAAATATCAAAATTTGATATTGACAAGGCCAAACAACATATAGAAAGTTTAGAAGATAAAATTGCAGTTGTTAAAGATCATTTAGCAAACCTAATTGAGTTTGCCATTGATTATTTTAAACGTTTAAAAGAAACCTATGGAAAAGGAAAAGAGCGTAAAACAGAAATCAGAATTTTTGATGATATAGTTGCATCAAAAGTAGCCATGAAAAACGCTAAATTGTACGTAAACAGAGAAGAAGGTTTTATTGGTACTTCTTTAAAAAGAGACGAATTTGTAGCTGATTGTTCTGATATTGATGATATTATCGTTTTTAGAAGAGATGGTAAAATGATGGTTACCAAAATTGATTCTAAAACCTTTGTAGGTAAAGATATTATACACATTGCTGTCTTTAAAAAGAAAGATAAACGAACTGTGTACAATTTTATGTATAAAGATGGTGCAAGAGGGCCAAGTTATATGAAACGTTTTGCAGTTACTGCTGTAACTCGTGATAAAGAATACGATTTAACCAATGGTAGTAAAGGATCTAAAGTTTTATATTTTACAGCAAATCCTAATGGAGAAGCAGAAGTGGTTACTATAAATTTAAGAGCTGTTGGTAGCATTAAAAAACTAAAATGGGATATTGATTTTGCTGATTTATCAGTAAAAGGAAGAAGTGTTCGTGGTAATACAATTACTAAATTTGCTATTAAAAGTATCGATTTTAAATCAGCAGGAGTATCAACTTTAAAACCTCGTAAAATTTGGTTTGATGAAACTGTACAACGTTTAAATGTTGATGAAAGAGGAGATTTGTTGGGTGAATTTAGAGCAGAAGATAAATTGCTAATTGTATCACAAAGTGGAAAAGCCAAAGCTGTTAAACCTGACTTAGCAATGCATTTTGAAGATGATATGATCGTTTTAGAAAAATGGAAACCTAATAAACCAATATCTGCAATTTATTTTGATGGAGAAAAAGCAAAATATTACGTAAAGCGCTTTTTGATAGAAACTCCTGAAAAAGAAGAACTTTTTATCTCTGAACACCCTAAATCTAAATTAGAAATTGTTGCTACAGATTATAGACCAATTGCAGAAGTACAATATTCTAAAAGAAGTTTAGAAAATGAAGAAGTTAATTTCGAAGAATTTATTGCTGTAAAAGGCATTAAAGCATTAGGAAATCAATTAACAACTGAGCGAATTAAAAATGTGAATTTGTTAGAATCGTTACCTTTTGTAGAACCAAATGAAGAAATTATTGAGGATGTTAATGATGAAGGTGAAGAAATTGTAGAAAATAAATTACCAATTGATGTGCCTGTTGTAGAAAAACCTGCAACTTTAGATACTGATGATAAAGAAGAAAAAAGGAAAGCGCTTTTAAAGAAAGCAATTCAAAAGAAAAAAGATAATTCTGATGATGAAAATCAACAGAGTTTGTTTTAAAAAAAATAAACTATGAAAAAAATTGGTTTAATAGGAGGTATAACTCCAGAATCTACTATTTTATATTACAGAATTTTAAATGAATTAAATTCGAAAGCTTTAGGTAAACCACATTCTGCAGATGTTATAATCAATTCTTTTGATTTTGGTGAAATTGCAAACCTTCAGAAAAACAATAGGTGGGATTTGTTAGATGAAAAAATGGCTGATACTGGTAAAAACCTAGAAAAAGCAGGTGCAACTTGTATTTTAATTTGTGCAAATACAATGCATTTATGTATAGAGGCAGTTCAAAAATCTGTTAATATTCCAGTTATTCATATTGCAGAAGCAACATCAAAAAAAATTATAGAAAAAAAGTTAAAAAAAGTGATTTTGTTAGGTACAAAATACACAATGGAAAAAGATTTTTTTATTGATATTTTAACTTCATTTGGTATAGAAGCTATTATACCTGGTTTAGAAGATAGAAATTTAATTCATGGTGTTATTTATAATGAATTAGCTGATGGTGTAATAAAACAAACGTCTAAAGATAATTATCTAAAAATTATAAATAAATTACTAGAAAATGGAGCAGATGGTGTTATTTTAGGTTGCACAGAAATTCCGTTATTAATAAAGCAAGAAGATGTTTCTGTACCTGTTTTTGATACCACAAAAATTCATGCTACAGCTGCATTTAATTTTTCTAATAAATTAAAACAACAGCAACAAGAGCAACAACAGCAATAGTTTTATTATATTTGATTGGTTTTTTATCCATAGATTTTTTAGAAAATTAGTCGAAATTGTTAAGGAAATTTAAAATATTTATTTATTTATGCTTTATATCTGGTTTGGGTTTTGCTCAAACTGATATTTTATACTTTAAAGATTCTGATAATAGTTTAAATTCTAAAACCATTGTAGAAAAAGAATTTAAACCTATTGAAAAACTAATTTTAGAACCACATTCAGATGCATCTTTTTGGTTTAAAATTCCTAAGTCAGATGTAAAAGAAACCTATATTTTTAAAGTTAAGACCAATAGAGTTAAATTTTCTAAGGCATTTCAAAATTTCAAAGAAATAAAACCTTTAGAAAAAGAAAGGTTTTTAGCTTTTGAGTTTTTAAGAACAAATGATTTATATATTAAAGTTAATTCAGATTTTGTTTCTTATTTTCCTTTTGAATTAAATAAAGAATTGGATTCAGATTTTAGAGAAAAACTGATCATTAATTTAAATGGATTTTTTTATGGATTCATTTTTTTAATTATAATTTACTCGCTATTTTATTACTCTTTCTTTAAAGATAAAACATTTTTTTATTATGGTTTTTTTTTAATGAGCATTACTTTAATGTTTCTTTTATTAGATGGGACACTCGTTTTATTTGGTTTAAATTCTAGTCAAATAAATATTTTAATTCTATTAAATTATATTTTAATTTCATTTTATTCTTCAAAATTTGTTAATTATTTTCTAAATTTAAAAGAAGTATATCCTAAACTAAAATATTATACTTATTCTTTAGGTTGTCTAGTAATTTTATCTGTTCTGATTTTCTATTTTTATAATAACCATAATATATTTATTGTATTAAATGTATTGGTTTTTTTATTGTTATTAACCTACTGGCTTACTGCACTTGTATTGATTAATAAAAATAATTTTACAAAGTTATTTGTTTTCGGTTTTGCTATTTTATTGTTTTCTGGTTTAGATTCTTTTGTTTTTCGAAATTTAGGTATTTCTATATTTTATACAGATGGTTTCAATATAAAACTTGGTGGTCTTATTCAAATTATAATATTTGGATTTGCTATTTTGTCTAGAGAAAAATTATTAAGGAAGAAAAATAATTATATGAAAAAAGAGATTAGAAATTTCTCTAAAATATTAAAAGATAAAAAAGCAAAAGGCAATAAACATTTAAATAAAGAAAAATTAGCATCTTTAAGTATAAGAGAAAGAGAAATATTCGATTTAATATTACAAGGTAAATCGAACAAAGAAATTGCTACAATAGCGAATGTTTCTATTAATACTGTAAAATTTCATATTAAAAACATCTATGATAAATTACATATAAAAAATAGAAAAGAAGCTTTAAATTTATCTGTAAAATAGAATTTTAAATACTACAAAACGACTACTACCCTTATACTACCCCTTTACTACCCTTTATTATATATGTAAATTGTGAATATTGTCTTAATTTAGCTATAGTTATAAATTAGGTCATTATTCCCCGACTTTTATAAATAGAAAAACTCCAGAATTTATCTGGAGTTTTTTTTATTTATATTATTTCATTTTCTCAAAAAATGTCATTTTGTACTTTAGTAATAAATCAGGATTAGTGATTTTTATGACATCTTTTAAAACTAAATCTGGTCTTGTTGGTGCTAACTCATAATATATAACTCCCCCTGTTTTTCCTTTTTTAGTTGATGGTGTAAAAATATTTCCCTTTTTAAAAGCATTAAATTTTGAGTATAATTCATTACTGTTTAATAATTGGTCTTTTGATGAAAAGTAGCCTGGAGCAATCCAAAAATCTGCACCTGCACCTTTATCAAAAACACTCTCAAAACTTAAAGACAAACTTCCTTTTCCTTTTGTGTTTTGCCATAAATAATTACAATTGGCATCTTTTAAATATTGAGCAACAAAACTATCACCAGCTGGTAAATTCCAAATATCTTTGCTCATTATAGCACCCGATAAAATTGTAGGTTTTTTAGTCGATTTTAAAGCGATTTGTTTTGCAGCATTATAATTGGCTTCTATCACTTTAAAAATACTATCAGCCTGTTGTTCTTTATCAAACAAAACACCAAAAAACTTAATCCATTCAGCTCTTCCTAAAGGAGTTTCTTCTAACCAATCTCCATTATAAATAACATTTATTCCGGCTTTTTTTATGGTTGTTAAAGATTTATCAGCAGAAAAAACACTATAACCAACCACTAATTCAGGCTTTAAATCCAATAAAATCTCTGTATTTAACGAACTTTCTTTACCAATTTCTTTTATTTTTCCAGCATCAATTAAGTTTCTTGTTTTTTCTGATGAAACATATTTAGAATATGGAAAACCAACAATAGCGGTTTCTTCGTTTAACAATTCAACCATTGGTATATGTGTTGTAGATGTCACAACAATTTTTTCAATAGGAGTAAAGAGTGTATTTGCAATCTCCTCTTTTTTGGATTTTTTATTCTGAATGGTATATTCAAAAATTTCCTCAGAATTTTGATAAGCAGATTTTATAATTAACTTTTTAACTCCATTTTTATCAACAATATCAAAACCCTTTGCATATTTGATGTTACTTTCTATTTGATTATTTTCATCAACCTTAACAACTTCTTTTTTGCAAGAGCTAAAAACGAATAACCAAATACTAAAAATTAAAATTTTCTTCATTAAGAATATATTTGATTTTCCTGTTCTTGAACTCTTATAAATGTAGTTCTTTTTGTTAATTCCTTTAATCTGCTAGCTCCAACATAGGTACAAGTAGATCTTATTCCGCCTAAAATATCAATAACTGTGTTTTCAACATCACCTTTAAAAGGTACTTCTACTGTTTTACCTTCAGAAGCTCTATAATTAGCAACGCCTCCAGAATGTTTATTCATGGCAGTTTCTGAGCTCATTCCGTAAAAAGCTCTAAATTTTTCACCATTTTTTTCAATTAATTCTCCACCACTTTCTGTGTGCCCAGCAAACATACCTCCCAACATTACAAAATCTGCACTACCACCAAAAGCTTTGGCAATATCACCAGGAATTTTACAACCTCCATCAGAAATAATTTGTCCTCCCATTCCATGAGCAGCATCTGCACATTCTATAATAGCAGATAATTGTGGATAACCAACTCCGGTTTTTACACGAGTTGTGCAAACAGAACCAGGCCCAATACCAACTTTTACAATATCTGCACCAGATAAAAGTAATTCTTCTACCATTTCTCCTGTAACAACGTTACCAGCAATAATTATTTTATTCGGATGATTTTTACGCATTTTTTGAACAAAATTGACAAAATGTTCAGAATATCCGTTTGCAACATCAATACAGATAAAGTTTATTTGAGGAAATTCATTTAAAATAGTTTTTACTTTTTCAGAATCGTCTTTTCCAGTTCCTGTACTTACAGCGATATTTTTTAAAACTTCTTCGGATGAATTTGTGGCAAAATCACGCCATTCGTCTAAAGAATAATGTTTGTGTACAGCTGTAAATAATTTGTGTTTTGCCAATTCTTTTGCCATTTCAAAAGTACCAACAGTATCCATATTTGCAGCCATTATTGGTATGCCTTTCCAAACGATATTACTATGTAAAAACTTAAATTCTCTTTCTAAAGTAACCTGAGATCTCGATTTTAATGTAGATCGTTTAGGGCGAATCATAACATCTTTAAATCCCAATTTTAAATCATTTTCAATTCTCATAAATCTAAATATTATTAAAGTTTAAAGATATTAAATTTCAAAACGATTTTATTAGATTCTTGATAAGAATACTTATACATTTGCAAAAGATTCTGGTTTTGATGTAAGAATAGTCTTACATTAAATTAAAAGGGAATCTGGTTTAAAGCCAGAACTGTACCCGCAACTGTAAGTTTATGCTGAACTTGTTTCAGTACTTTTTTTAAAGGATGTTGTTAATTCTTATGCCACTGACATTTTAAGTTGGGAAGGTCTAATAACATTAAAACGAGTCAGGAGACCTGCCTTAATCATAATTTTAATTTAATCTTCGGGATAAAGATTTGATAAAAATATGAAGTTAAAACAGGTATTGTTTATTGTTTTGTGGTTTTTTGTTGCTTGTAATTTACACGCTCAAAAAGATTCAGTTGCTGTAAAATTAGATGCTTTTTCACTATCAATTTTAAAAGTGAAAGATTTTTCTAAGGGATATAGTCGTATTTTAATTTCTGATAGTTTAGTGACTAAAAACATTAAATCGTTAACAGATGTTTTACGATTTAACTCATTTATTTATTTTAAAGAGAATGGGTTGGGCATGGTTTCTTCACCATCTTTTAGAGGCACAAACGCTTCGCAAACAGCTGTTATTTGGAACGGAATTAACATTAATTCTCAATTAAATGGCCAAGCAGATTTTAATATAGTTTCTGCAAATTCTTACAATAATATAAGTGTAAGAAGTGGAGGTGGAAGTGTTTTGTATGGAAGTGGTGCAATTGGAGGTACAGTTCATTTAAACAATACTATTTCTTTTAAAAATATAACTAAAAATAATCTTCTTTTAAAATATGGGAGTTTTAATACGCAACATTTAAGCTTCGATTTTGTAAAATCTGATAAAAAAAATCACTTAAATATTGGTTTGGGGTATAATGCTTCTGATAACGATTTCAAATATTTAAATTCTAATTTAAAGAATGACAATGGTGCTTTTAACAATTACAATTTTGATGTTAATTATGGATATAAAATTGATGCTAAAAATCAACTAAAGTTTTACGGTTCTTCTTTCTTTTCTAAAAGAGATTTGTCTAGAACTTTAAATGCTCCTTCCAACGATTCTTATAAAGATATAAGTTTAAAAAACTTGTTAGAATGGAATCGTTTTTTATCAGCAAAAGAGAATATTACAACTAGAGTTGCATATCTTTTTGATGAGTTTAAATATTATGATAACAAAGAAAATTCAGATAACTTTTCTATTGGAAGTACCAAAAGAAAAATTACACAAGTAGATTATAATAATTCTCTTACTAGAAAAGTAAAAATTAATGGAATTCTTGGTTTTGAATCTACGAAAGCAGAAGGTACAAGCTTTTTAACGCATCAAAGAAATATTTTTTCGGCAGTTTTTTCTTTAAATCATCAAATTACAAATAGTTTAAGTTATGGTGTGCAGTTTAGAAAAGAATTTCAAAAAGATTTTGAAGCTCCATTTTTATATTCTTTAGGAATTGAACAGAAAATCAGTAAAAATTATACTTTATCTTTTAATACTTCTAAAAATTTTAGAACACCAACTTTTAATGATTTGTATTGGAATCCTGGAGGAAATCCTGATTTAAAATCAGAAAATTCTTATCAATTTGAAATTGGAAATGCCATTAAATTTAAGAAATTTCAATTTCAGTTAAACGGATTTTATATCAAATCTAAAGATTTAATTCAATGGACACCAAATGATTCAGGTATTTGGAGTCCTATAAATATAAATCAAACAAAAAATATTGGTTTAGAGTTTTCTACAAACTATAAAAGATCTTTCAAAAATCATTCTTTTTCAATAAATGCTAATTATTCTTATACAATTGCAAAAGATTTAGATACAAATAATCAGTTAATTTATGTTCCAAAAAATAGAGCAAATTTTTTAGCAAATTATAATTACAAAAACTTTAAGATCTATTATCAAACTTTAATAAACGATAAAGTGACTTTTTTGATTGATACAATTCCTGCTTATTCAGTTTCTAATGTTGGGGTAAATTATCAATTATTAAAAATAAAAAATAAACCAAATATTGGTTTTAAAATCAATAATATTTACAATTCTTATTATCAAAATACTTTAAGCAGGCCAATGCCTGGAGTCAATTTTCAATTAACAACAAATTTAAATTTTTAAAATGATGAATATCAAAAAAGCAATTTTATTAACAGTATTATTAGGTGTATTATTTTCTTCCTGTAATAATAATAATGATGATGGTGAAGATTTACCTAAAGGAGATTATGAAAATGGAATTTTAATTGCCAACGAAGGCGCTTTTTCTGGAGGAACAGGAACAGTTAGTTTTATTTCTGATGACTATTTAACAGAAGAATCTGGTATTTACAGTGCTGTAAATGGAGAAAATATTGGAACAATTTTACAATCTATAGGTTTTAATGGAGATGATGCTTATTTAGTAGCAAATGTTGGTAATAAAATTTCTATAGCAGATAGATATACTATGGAAAAAATTACAGAGATTTCTCAAGGTTTAAGTAACCCAAGATACATTGCTTTTGCAAATGGCAAAGGATATGTTACAAATTGGGGAGAAGGAGGTGATGCTACAGACGATTATATTGCTGTTGTAGATTTAGCTTCTAACACCATTTCTACAACAATTTCTGTGGCAGAAGGTCCTGAACAAGTTATTGCAGATGGTAATACTATTTACGTTTCTCATAAAGGTGGTTGGGGTTCTGGTAATACAATTTCTGTAATTGATACAACTTCAGATACAGTAACATCTACAATTACTGTTGGTAATGTGCCAGATGAAATGATTATTGATAATAGTGGAAATCTAGTAGTTTCTTGCGAAGGAAGTGCTTGGAGTACTCCAGAACTTTTGGGGAGTTTGGTTACTATAAACACAAGTACAAATACTGTTAGTTCTACTATAGATTTTGCTTCAGGTTTTCACCCAGGAAACTTCGTTTTTAGTAACTCGAATATTTATCTTTCTACTTCTTCTGATGTTTATCAAATGAGTGAAAGTGCGTCAGTAATTCCTACTTCTTCAATTATTTCTACTACAGTTTACGGTATGTCTGTAAATGATGGTAAAATTTATATAACTGATGCTAAAGATTATGTTTCAAATGGAACATTAAAAATATTTGATGCTTCTTCTTTTGTTGAATTGAATGAGTTTACAGTTGGTTTAGTACCAGATAAAGTTTATTTCAATTAATAAATAATTCCCTCGAATTTTATGAGGCTTAGGTTTCATAATAACTATCCTTCTTTTAATTAAGAAGGATATTTTTTTGATTATAAGAGTTTTTTTACTTCACTTTTTATAAAACTAATTGCAGTTTCAGTTGGTGGTAAGGTTTTAGAATAATCTATTAATACATTTTCTCTAAAATTATTTGCAGAATTTGATGTTTCTGCTGCTTGTTGTAATTTATTAATTATGGCTCTTTTTGTAGCAATAATTGCTGTCCAAGCTTCATCAGAAATATAAATTTGTTGTACTAAATTATGCTCAAATTCCTGATCTATATTGGCAATTAATAACTGTAAATAATCAGAAGTGTTTTCTGATATGGGTTTAATTCTTACCAACATTTTTACAGGATTAATGCGTTCACAAAACAGCAACATTCTTTCGTAAGCTTGCAATTTAATAGGTAAAGATTCTTTCTTTTTCTCTGCCATTATTGCTAATTTTTTTTCGGTATTTTGTTGTTTTAAAAAACCGTTAAACATATAATATGCAACAAAACCTGTAACTGCAGCAGGTAAAATATAAGCAATACTTTCTAAGATTTTATCTTCCATTATTTATATAAAATTTAAGAGGTACAAATATAAAATTCCTAAAAAGACAGCAAAGGCAAAACTTAATAAAGTACCAATTAATATGTATTCTGTAAGTTTTCTGTCTTCAGATGATGTTAAATCTCCAAATCTAAAAACAGATTTTGCTGCTAATAAAAAACCAATGCCTTCCCAATGATTTGTAATTACAAAAGTAAAAACAAATAAGCGCTCTAAAATACCTATATATCTACCAGCTTTGGCAAGTGAATCATCGTTTTCTTTTTTCTTTTCAGGATTCCATTGTGTAATTATTATTTTTATGATAATGGCTGACACAAAAACAACCATCAATATAAAAATTAATAGTAATAACGTTTTTTTGGTGATGATATTTTCTGTGGATAATTTAAAATCTTCGTAAAAAGAAGCAGCAATTATCAACATTAAAATGTGTAAAACCTGATCTATAAAAAACCAAATTCGCTTCGTTTTTTTCTTCTGAAGATATAATTTTAGTAGATCTATACTGTAATGAGTTGTAATTATAAACAGAAAACCTAACCAGTATTTTTGTATATCAAAAAAAAGAATGATTAATAAAGATAAAGCGTGTACACTTATATGAAAATATAAACGTAAAGATTTTACTTTCTTTTTTTCTTTATCTGTTACCCATTTTTCTGGCTGAAAAACAAAATCACCCAAAATATGAGCCAATAAGAATTTTAAAAAGAGTAACATTAATTCGTTGTTTTTTTATTGATTAAATCTCTGTACAACTGCTCTAATTGCATAATTTCATCTAAACCAGCTCTTTTTCTACGTTCGCTAGCGCTACTTTCTGATATGTTTAATTCTTTTGCAATTATTTTTTGAGTTACTGTTGGCTTGTTTAAGTACATTTCTACAAAAGTAGCTGAGTTTATGGTCCAATTATCCATTGTTAATAAAGCTAAAGATAAAGATGTGTTTAAGATGTTATCAAAGTCAGACCAAGGTGTTTTAAAAGCTAAATTTTGTTTTTTTAGAATGTTGTCAAAAGCAAATCCGCTGTTTATAAAAGCTTCTCCATTACCTTCTGTAATGTTTTTAAAAGCTTCGCTTTTGGCTCCAATTCCAATTGCAATTCTAACATCCAAATTTTTAACTTTCTTTAAAGTTGTTTTTAATTTTATAGCAAATAATAACGCTTCTTCTATCGAATTAATTTCAATTTGAAAACTATCTCCTCTATATATTTCCCAAGTTTTAGGTGATGTTCCAACAGTATTAAATGCATTTTTTAAGATAGGTAACCACAGCTGTGTAGCTACATTTCTAGAGTTTATAATATCGCCTGTTAAAATGCTTGTCATTGTAAATTTTTAGTAAAAATACTTTTTTTATCGTCAATTTCAAAATTATTCGGGTTTTAAGACGAATTTTAATAAATTCGGGTTTTAAGACGAATTCTTGTTAATTCGGGTTTTAGAACGAATATTTGTGAAATAATTTGTGAATAAAAACTAACAAGGTTACTTTATAAAAACGAATAGTTTGGCTAATTTCACGTTTTTAAATTCTTTCAAAATTTACTATTGAATACCTATTTAAATACTTTAAACGAAGCACAAAAACAGGCTGTCTTGCAAAAAGATGGTCCAATGATAATTATAGCAGGTGCAGGTTCTGGAAAAACACGTGTTTTAACTTATAGAATTGCACATTTAATGCAATCTGGAGTAGATTCTTTTAATATTTTATCGCTAACTTTTACCAATAAAGCAGCTCGTGAAATGAAAGAAAGAATTGCAGGAGTTGTAGGCCAAAGTGAAGCCAAAAACCTTTGGATGGGAACTTTTCACTCGGTTTTTGCTAGAATTTTACGATCAGAAGCAGACAAGTTAGGTTTTCCTAGCAATTTTACAATTTACGATACTCAAGATTCAGTACGTTTAATAACTGCAATTATTAAAGAAATGAACTTGGATAAAGAACGCTACAAAGCCAAGCAAATTTTAGGACGAATTTCATCATTCAAAAATAGTTTAATAACAGTTAGAGCGTACTTTAATAATTCTGATTTGCAGGAAGCAGATATGCATGCAAGCAGACCAAAAGTTGGTGATATTTATAAAGAATATGTAGACAGATGTTTTAAATCTGGTGCTATGGATTTTGATGATTTATTGTTAAGAACTAATGAATTACTGGCACGTTTTCCTGATGTTTTGGCAAAATATCAAGACAGATTCAGATATATTATGGTTGATGAGTATCAAGATACAAATCATTCACAATACATTATTGTAAGAGCATTGGCAGATAAATTTGGTAATATATGTGTAG
The DNA here is from genome assembly GCF_045063625.1 of Polaribacter sp. Asnod6-C07. Taxonomy (NCBI): domain Bacteria; kingdom Pseudomonadati; phylum Bacteroidota; class Flavobacteriia; order Flavobacteriales; family Flavobacteriaceae; genus Polaribacter; species Polaribacter sp. Asnod6-C07. Next base: position 3,095,199 of record NZ_JBEFOF010000005.1, read on the forward strand.
TTGGTGATGATTCTCAGAGTATTTATAGTTTTAGGGGAGCAAATATTCAGAATATTTTAAATTTTCAAAAAGATTATCCTGATGTAAAAACTTTTAAATTAGAACAAAATTATAGATCAACAAAAAATATTGTAAACGCAGCAAATTCTGTAATAGCAAGAAATAAAACTAAATTAGATAAAGAAGTTTGGACCTCTAATGATCCAGGAGATTCTATAAACGTAATGCGAACTATTTCTGATGGAGAAGAAGGGCGTTTTGTAGCACAATCCATTTGGGAAAACCAGATGAATCATCAATTAACATCAGATAATTTTTGTGTTTTATACAGAACAAACTCTCAATCTAGAGCTATTGAAGATGCATTAAGAAAGAAAAATATTGATTATAAAATTTATGGTGGAATTTCATTTTATCAAAGAAAAGAGATTAAAGATATTTTATCCTATTTAAGAATTCTAATTAATCCAAATGATGAAGAAGCACTAAAAAGAATTATCAATTATCCTGCAAGAGGAATTGGTGCTACAACTATAGATAGGCTTACTATAGCTGCAAATCACTATAAAAAATCAATTTTCGAAATCATAAAATATATCGATAAAATTGATATCAAAATAAATTCTAGCACCAAGAATAAGTTGCAGAATTTTATGAATATGATTTTAAGGTTTCAAATAGAATCGCAAACAAAAAATGCTTTTGAAATTGCAGAAACTGTTGTAAAAGAAACCAGATTAATTAAAGATTTAGAAAAAGATGGTACACCAGAAGCTGTAAGTAAAGTAGAAAACGTTCAAGAACTTTTAAACGGAATTAAAGATTTTATTACAGATAAAATAGAAGAAGGTGCAGATGCTTCATTAACTACATTTTTAGAAGATGTTGCCTTGGCTACAGATTTCGATGCCAAAAAAGACGAAGAAAAACCAAGCGTTTCTTTAATGACCATTCATCAATCTAAAGGTTTAGAGTATTTATATGTATACATTGTTGGTTTAGAAGAAAATTTATTTCCTTCTGCAATGAGTATGAATACCAGAAGTGAGCTAGAAGAGGAGCGTAGATTATTTTATGTAGCCTTAACAAGAGCAGAAAAAGTTGCCTATTTAAGTTATGCCCAAACACGTTACAGATGGGGTAAATTGGTAGATGCAGAACCAAGTCGTTTTTTAGAAGAAATAGACGACCAATATTTACATTATATTACTCCAAAAGTACCAGAACCAAGTATAAATCGTTTTGTTGATAAAAGTATTTTTGATGATGCACCAAAAGGAATTCGTTTTCAAAAACCAATTCAGCGTAAAAAAATGGAACGTGATTTGGCAAAAAAGAAAGAAGTAATAATTCCTAAAAACTTAAAAAAAGTATCTCAAGCTAGACCAAAAACCAATTTATTTGATACTGAAGTTTCAGTGGGTAATATTGTAGAGCATAATAGATTTGGTGCAGGAGAAGTTATTGCATTAGAAGGTAAGGGACCAAATAAAAAAGCAGAAATTAAGTTTAGTACAGTAGGTAAAAAGAAATTATTGCTACAATTTGCTAAATTAAAAGTGATTGGATAAAAAATCCAATTAGAAAACAAAAATAAAGTGTTATTTTGCAACGTTAAATAACTACAAATTATAAATTGTCAGTTCAAGTGTATCGAATTTACTTCGGATAAACCAAGAACACACTTCACAAAAATAAATAAATGACATTCGATTTAGAATATAATTCAGAAAGAACATTAATGATAATTCCAGAATATGGTAGACATATTCAGAAATTAGTAAATCATTGTATAGCTTTAGAAACCAAAGAAGAAAGAGATAAAATGGCAAAAGCCATTGTAGATGTTATGGGTAATTTACAACCACATTTACGAGACGTTCCAGATTTTAAACATAAATTATGGGATCAATTATATATAATGTCTGAATTTAAGTTAGATGTAGAGTCTCCTTATCCTCAGCCATCAAAAGAAGAATTACAAGAAAAACCAGAAGGTTTAGCTTACCCAAAATCAGCATCAAGATATCGTTATTATGGTAACAATATACAAACAATGATAGATGTTGCTTTAAGTTGGGAAGAAGGAGAGAAAAAGGAAGCTTTGGTCTTTACCATTGCAAATCATATGAAAAAATGTTATTTAAACTGGAATAAAGATACAGTAGATGATGCTGTTATTTTTAAACATTTATATGATTTATCTGATGGTAAAATAGATTTAAGAAACACAGAAGAAGAATTAACAGAGAGTAAAAATCTATTGAAAAAAAGAAATTCTCAAGGGCAAAATCACTCTAAGAGTAATCATAAGAAACAACACCACAATCATAAAAACAGAAAAAGATATTAAGCAATGGCATCGTTTAAAATTGAAGGTGGTCATAAATTAAATGGAACCATCACTCCACAAGGAGCTAAAAATGAAGTTTTACAGATACTTTGTGCAGTTCTATTAACTCCAGAAAAAGTTACTGTTCATAATGTTCCAGATATTATAGATGTTAACAAACTAATTTTTATTTTAGGAGAATTAGGCGTTAAAGTAGAAAAATTAAGTAGTAATTCTTACGCTTTTCAAGCGGATGAAATAAAATTAGAGTATTTAGAATCTCCAGAATTTAAAAGAGATGGTAGTTCTTTACGTGGTTCTATTATGCTTGTAGGGCCAATGCTAGCACGTTTTGGTAAAGGATATATTCCAAAACCTGGTGGAGATAAAATTGGACGTAGAAGATTAGATACACATTTTGAGGGTTTTACCAATTTAGGAGCTATCTTTAGATATAATAAAGAAGAATCTTTTTACGGAGTCGAAGCAGAAAAATTAGTAGGTACAGATATGTTATTAGACGAAGCTTCTGTAACTGGTACTGCAAATATTTTAATGGCGGCTGTTTTAGCAAACGGAACAACAACAATTTATAATGCAGCTTGTGAACCTTACATTCAACAATTATGTAAAATGTTGAATTCTATGGGCGCAAATATTACAGGTGTTGGTTCTAATTTATTAACCATAACAGGTGTAGATTCTTTAGGAGGATGTGAGCATAGAGTGTTACCAGATATGATTGAAATTGGTTCTTGGATTGGTGTTGCAGTTATGACCCGTTCAGAATTAACAATAAAGAATGTTAGTTGGGAAAATTTAGGCCAAATACCAAATATTTTTGCTAAATTAGGCATAGAATTTGAAAAAATAGAAGATGATATTTTTATTCCAGAACAAGAATCTTACGAAATTCAGAACTATATAGATGGCTCTGTTTTAACAGTTTCAGATGCTCCTTGGCCTGGTTTTACTCCAGATTTATTGAGTATTGTTTTGGTTATTGCAACTCAAGCAAAAGGTACAGTTTTAATTCATCAAAAAATGTTTGAAAGTCGTTTGTTCTTTGTTGATAAATTAATTGATATGGGGGCAAAAGTTATTCTTTGCGATCCTCATAGAGCAACAGTTATTGGTCAGAATTTTGAAAGTACTTTAAAAGCAACAACGATGACCTCTCCAGATATTAGAGCAGGTATCTCATTATTAATTGCTGCCTTATCTGCAAAAGGAACATCAATAATTCATAATATCGAACAAATTGATAGAGGTTATGAAAATATAGAAGCTCGTTTAAAATCAATAGGAGCTAAAATTGAAAGAATTTAAAAATTGAAATAAAAACTTTAATTGCTAGAAAAAGTTTCAAAAAAAATGAAAGTGAAAAAGTTTTATTATTAACATAATTAAACTTTAAAAAAAATGATTAGAAACTTATGGAAAGAAGAATGGAAAGACATTCAATTTGATGAAAAGATTTCGACGAAGAAGAAGTTTAAAATTTCTAATTATGGACGAATCATTAAATCTAGTAATGGAAAGGAAATTCTTAAAAGACAAACTTATATTAATGGATACGAAACTATTTCTGTAATACAAGTAGTGAACAAAAAATCTACAAGTAGGTATGTTCATAAACTTGTAGCACAACATTTTTTACCTAAAGAAAATGATGAACAAATTTATGTAATTCATTTAGATTATGATAAAACAAATAATGTTTTAGAAAATTTAAAATGGGCTACAAAAAGAGAAAAAGAATTGCATCAATTTAATCATCCAGATTGGGATGATATTGTTAAAAAACGAGGTAAAAAAATTGGTAAATTAACTGAAGGAAAGGTTAAAATTATTAAAAGACAACTTAAAAATAATAGAACAAGAATTACTATGATAGCCAAACGTTTTGGTGTTTCAGATATGCAAATTCATAGAATTAAGACTGGTGAAAATTGGTCTCATATTAAAATTTAATATTAAATAGTGTCATTATGACACTATTTTTTTGTTGGCAACATTTTTGACAATAAATTGTGTACAATTTAACGATTACAAAGAAATGAGTAAGAAAGAAAATATAAAAGAAGAAGAAATCATCAACGAGCAAGAATCTGTTCAAGTGGAAGAAAATCAAGAGGTTGAAGTTGAAGAAACTAAAGAAGAACCAACTGCTGAGCAGTTAGTTCAAGCAGAAAAAGATAAGTTTTTACGTCTTTTTGCTGAATTTGAAAACTATAAAAAGAGAACAACTAGAGAAAGAATAGAATTATTTAAAACTGCAGGACAAGAATTAATGACATCTTTACTGCCAGTTGTAGATGATTTTGAACGTGCTTTGACACATATAGAAGAAGATAAAGAAGCTGAAGAGTTAAGAAAAGGTGTGTTATTAATCTATAATAAATTCTACAATACTTTAGAGCAAAAAGGTTTATCTAGAATAGAAACCAAAGCTGGTGATACTTTTGATGCAGAAATTCACGAAGCAATTACGCAAATTCCTGCTCCGTCAGAAGATTTAAAAGGAAAAATAATTGATTGTGTAGAAAAAGGATACAAGTTGGGTGATAAAGTAATTCGTTACCCAAAAGTAGTAATAGGACAGTAATTAGTATTCAGTACACAGTAAGCAGTAGCCAGTAAATTACTGACTGCTCACTGAAAACTGCAAACTGCAAACTAAAAATAATGGCAAAACAAGATTTTTACGAAATATTAGGCATTTCTAAATCTGCTACAAAAGCAGAAATTAAGAAAGCTTACAGAAAAATGGCAATAAAATATCATCCAGATAAAAATCCTGGAGATACTACAGCAGAAGAAAACTTTAAAAAAGCTGCAGAAGCTTACGAAATTTTGAGCGACGAAAATAAAAAGGCAAGATATGATCAATATGGTCATGCAGCTTTTGATGGTCCTCAAGGTGGAGGAGGCTTTGGAGGTGGTGGCATGAATATGGATGACATATTCAGTCAATTTGGAGACATCTTTGGAGGTGGTGGCTTTGGTGGTTTTGGTGGTGGTGGAGGCCATAGGCAAGCCAGAGTTAAAGGTAGCAATATGCGTATTCGTGTTAAGCTTACTTTAGAAGAAATTGCAAAAGGAGTTGAGAAAAAAGTAAAAGTTCGTAGAAAAGTACAAGCAAGTGGTGTAAAATATAAAACATGTACAACTTGTAATGGTTCTGGTCAAGTAATGAGAGTTACCAATACTATTTTAGGTAGAATGCAAACTGCAACTACATGTAGTACTTGTTCTGGAGCAGGAGAAATTATTAGCTCTAAACCAAATGGAGCAGATGCACAAGGTATGGTTGTTAAAGAAGAAACTGTGCCAATTAATATTCCTGCAGGTGTAACAGAAGGTGTACAATTAAAAGTGGGAGGTAAAGGAAATGATGCTCCTGGTAAAAACTCAATTTCTGGAGATTTATTAGTTTTAATAGAAGAAGTACCACACGAAACTTTAAAAAGAGAAGGAACTAATATACATTATGATTTGTATGTAAACTTTTCAGAAGCTGTTTTAGGTACTAGTAAAGAAGTAGAAACAGTTACAGGTAAAGTGAAAATTAAAATTGAACCAGGTACACAATCAGGGAAAATTTTAAGATTAAAAGGTAAAGGTTTACCAAGTATAGAACGTTATGGAACTGGAGATTTCTTAATTCATACAAATGTTTGGACACCTCAAGAATTAAATAAAGAACAGAAACAGTTTTTTGAAAAAATGTTAGATGATGATAATTTTTCTCCAAACCCAAATAAATCTGATAAGTCCTTTTTTGAGAAAGTAAAAGACATGTTTTCTTAAAAAAGTATTAAAAATGAAAAAAAATAGTATAAATTTTATTAAAAATGTTTTTTTATAATACTTTTTAATATATATTTGTATTGTTGTTGTGTATTCAACAACACTTTTTCTTTTTCATAGCAATTTTTCCCACTCAAATTTTATTTGAGTGGGTTTTTTTAATTTTTTAAAATTAAAAAAAAATAAATTTGAAAAATATTTAGCAGACTTATCTTATCGTCCTGAATTTATTTCAGGGAGGAAAGTCCGGACACCAAAGAGTAATTATAGCGGATAACATCCGTCCAACGTAAGTTGAGGACAAGTGCAACAGAAAGCAAGTACAGTTAGGCTGTAGTGAAACCAGGTAAACTCTATGAGGTGCAATGTCATGTAAATTAGAGCTTGAGAGCTACTCGCTCGATTCTAAAGGGTAGGCAGATAGATTCTAAGAGTAATTTTAGAACTAGATAAATGATAAGAACCTTTATTTTTTAAAGGAACAGAATTCGGCTTATTAGTCTGCTTTATATTTTTTTCATTAAATCTCATAATTCCTTTAATTTTGTTGAATTATATCTACTTTTTTAAAAAATAGTTTTTTTTTATTCATTAATTAAGGCAATCTATTATTTATCTTTCAAATTCAATTTTATTGCAGTAATTTTGCTTTAGTAGACGAATTAGATTTATGTAGTTTAGCTTCATTTTGTAATGTTTATCATATTTAAATGTTAGTTTTATTAATAATCAAAAAGTTTACAAAAAATAACCAAAAAGAATTCTATATTATTTATGAGCATTTACAACGATTACTTAAAGGAGATTGAAGAAAGAAAACAACTAGCCCTTCACCCTAAACCTATTGATGGTGCTGAATTGCTAAGCGCAATTATTACGCAGATTAAAGATTTAAATAACGAACATAGAGAAGATTCTCTTAATTTCTTTATTTATAATGTTTTACCAGGAACCACGAGTGCTGCAGTTGTAAAAGCAAAATTCTTAAAAGAAATTATTTTAGAAGAAGAAGTTGTTAAAGAAATTACACCATCTTTTGCATTTGAGCAATTATCGCACATGAAAGGTGGCCCTTCTGTAGAAGTTTTATTAGATATTGCCTTAGGTAATGATGAAACAAAATCTAAACAAGCTGCAGATGTTTTAAAAACACAAGTTTTTTTATATGATGCAGATACTACTCGTTTAGAAGAAGCATTTAATAATGGTAGTAAAATTGCTAGAGAACTTATAGAAAGTTATGCAAATGCAGAGTTTTTTACTAAACTACCAGAAATTGATGAAGAAATAGAAGTAGTAACATATATTGCTGGTGTTGGTGATATTTCTACAGATTTACTTTCTCCTGGAGGTGATGCACACTCAAGATCAGATCGTGAATTACATGGACAATGTTTATTTGAGCATAATAAAGATATGCAAAATGAATTATTAGCTTTACAAGAAAAACATCCTAATAAACGTGTAATGTTAATTGCAGAAAAAGGAACAATGGGTGTTGGTTCTTCTAGAATGTCTGGTGTAAATAATGTTGCTTTATGGACAGGTGTAAAATCTAGCCCTTATGTACCATTCATTAATATAGCTCCTGTAATTGCTGGGACTAATGGTATATCTCCAATTTTCTTAACAACAGTTGGTGTAACAGGTGGTATTGGTGTAGATTTACAAAACTGGGTAAAACAGAAAGATGCAGAAGGTAATACAATTGTAGATGAAGATGGTGAACCAGTTTTAAAACAAATGTATTCTGTAGAAACAGGTACTGTTTTAACAATTAATACAAAAGAAAAGAAATTATATAGTGGTAATGTTGAACTAAAAGATATTTCTACAGCATTAACTCCACAAAAACAAGAATTCATTAAAGCAGGAGGTTCTTATGCAGTAGTTTTTGGTAAAAAATTACAAACATTTGCAGCTAAAGTTTTAGGAATCGAAGCTCCACAAGTATATGCAACTTCAAAAGAAATTTCTATTGAAGGGCAAGGATTAACTGCTGTTGAAAAGATTTTCAATAAAAATGCAGTAGGTACAACTCCAGGAAAAGTTTTACATGCAGGTTCTGATGTTCGTGTAGAAGTTAATATTGTAGGTTCTCAAGATACTACTGGGTTAATGACTTCTCAAGAATTAGAAATGATGGCTGCAACAACTATTTCTCCAATTGTAGATGGTGCATATCAATCAGGTTGTCATACAGCATCTGTTTGGGATGATAAATCTAAAGCAAATATTCCTAGATTAATGAGCTTTATGAACGATTTTGGTTTAATTACTGGTCGTGATCCTAAAGGAAAATATTTTCCGATGACAGATGTTATTCATAAAGTTTTAAATGATATTACAGTAGGAGATTGGGACATCATCATTGGTGGAGACTCTCATACACGTATGTCTAAAGGTGTTGCTTTTGGTGCAGATTCAGGTACAGTAGCATTAGCTTTAGCAACTGGTGAGGCTACAATGCCAATTCCACAATCTGTTAAAGTTACATTTAAAGGAGCTATGAAATCTTATATGGATTTTAGAGATGTTGTGCATGCTACTCAACAGCAAATGTTAAAGCAATTTGGTGGAGAAAATGTTTTTCAAGGAAGAATTATAGAAGTTCATATTGGAACGCTTACTTCAGATGAAGCATTTACATTTACAGATTGGACAGCAGAAATGAAAGCTAAGGCATCTATTTGTATTTCTGAGGATGATACTTTAATTGAATCTTTAGAGATTGCAAAAGGTAGAATCCAGATTATGATTGATAAAGGAATGGATAATACTAAACAAGTTTTACAAGGTTTAGTAGATAAAGCAAACACAAGAATTACCGAGCTTAAAACAGGTATTAAACCAGCTTTAAGACCAGATGCTAATGCAAATTATTATGCAGAAGTTGTTATTGATTTAGATGAAATTGCTGAACCAATGATTGCTGATCCAGATGTAAATAACGAAGATGTTTCTAAACGTTATACACATGATAATATTAGACCATTATCTTATTATGGTGGAACTAAAAAAGTAGATTTAGGATTTGTAGGATCTTGTATGGTTCATAAAGGTGATATGAAAATATTAGCTCAGATGTTAAAAAACATTGAAGCACAACAAGGTAAAGTAGAGTTTAAAGCTCCTTTAGTAGTTGCACCACCAACATATAATATTGTTGATGAATTAAAAGCAGAAGGAGATTGGGATGTTTTAAAGAAATATTCAGGTTTTGAGTTCGATGATAGTGCACCAAAAGGTCTAGCACGTACTAAATATGAAAATATGTTATATTTAGAACGCCCAGGTTGTAATTTATGTATGGGTAATCAAGAAAAAGCAGAACCAGGAGATACAGTTATGGCAACATCAACTCGTTTATTTCAAGGTAGAGTTGTAAAAGATTCTGGTGAGAAAAAAGGAGAGTCTTTATTGTCATCTACTCCTGTTGTAGTTTTATCAACAGTTTTAGGTAGAACTCCAACAATGGAAGAATATGAAGCTGCTGTAGATGGAATTGTACTTACTAAATTTAAGCCTTCTGAGAAACAATTAGTAAACTAATAAGTTGCTAAACTTAAATATTCTAAAGCCTAAATCTATGATTTAGGCTTTTTTTTGTATAAAACTATCCTATATCATAATCATTCTATTTTATAACTATCTTTTTTATAAAAACTCAATATTTTGTATATTAGATTTTTAACAAACAAAAAGAAGAAAATCTATGGCATTTGATATTGATATGATTAAGCAGGTCTATGAAAGCATGACAGAAAAAGTAGATGCTGCACGTAAAATTACAGGAAAACCATTAACCTTGTCAGAAAAAATATTATACTCTCATTTATGGGAAGGTAAACCCACTAGTGCATTTACTAGAGGTAAAGATTATGTAGATTTTGCTCCAGATAGAATTGCTTGTCAAGATGCAACTGCACAGATGGCATTGTTACAATTTATGCAGGCTGGTAAGGCAAAAGTTGCTGTACCAACAACTGTACATTGTGATCACTTAATTCAAGCTAAAGAAGGAGCAGCAAAAGATTTAAAACACGCAAATAGCACAAGTAGTGAAGTTTTTAACTTTTTAGAATCAGTTTCTAATAAATACGGAATTGGTTTCTGGAAACCAGGTGCAGGTATTATTCATCAAGTTGTATTAGAAAACTATGCATTTCCTGGAGGAATGATGATTGGTACAGATTCGCATACTGTTAACGCTGGTGGTTTAGGAATGGTTGCAATTGGTGTTGGTGGTGCAGATGCTGTTGATGTTATGGCAGGTATGGCTTGGGAATTAAAATTCCCAAAGTTAATTGGTGTAAAATTAACGGGTAAACTTTCTGGATGGACATCTCCTAAAGATGTAATTCTTAAAGTTGCAGAAATTTTAACTGTTAAAGGGGGTACAGGAGCTATTGTAGAATATTTTGGACCAGGAGCAACATCAATGTCTTGTACAGGTAAAGGTACAATTTGTAATATGGGCGCAGAAATTGGTGCAACTACATCAACCTTTGGTTATGATGATTCTATGGAGCGTTATTTACGTGCAACAGATAGAGAAGATGTGGCTGATGCTGCAAATAAAGTAAAAGAATATTTAACTGCGGATACAGAAGTTTATGAAAATCCTGAAGAATATTTTGATCAAGTTATCGAAATTGATTTATCAAAATTAGGGCCATTATTGAACGGACCTTTTACACCAGATTTATCTACAACTGTGGGTTCTGCTATGACAGAAAAAGCAAATTCTAATGATTGGCCTTTAACTGTTGAATGGGGTTTAATTGGTTCTTGTACAAATTCATCTTACGAAGATTTATCAAGAGCATCGTCTATAGCACAACAAGCCATTGATAAAGGTTTAAAAACTAAAGCAGAATTTGGTATTAATCCAGGTTCAGAAAAGGTAAGATATACTGCAGAAAGAGATGGTATTCTTGATATTTTCGAAAATTTAGATGCAAAAATATTTACAAATGCTTGTGGACCTTGTATTGGTCAATGGGCAAGGTATTCAGATCCTAAAAATGCACCTAAAAACAGTATAGTACATTCATTTAATAGAAACTTTGCTAAAAGAGCTGATGGTAATCCAAATACACACGCTTTTGTTGCATCACCAGAAATTACAGCAGCAATAGCTATTGCAGGTCGTTTAGATTTTAATCCGTTAACAGATAAATTAATAAATGAAGATGGAGAAGAAGTTATGTTTGATGAACCAACTGGATGGGAATTACCACCAAAAGGTTTTGAGGTAAAAGAAAATGGTTATTTAGCTCCAGATAAAGATGGAAGTGGAGTAGTAGTTTCTGTAAAAGAAGATTCTGAAAGATTACAGTTATTAACGCCATTTACACCTTTAGGAGATTCTATTACAGGTGCCAAATTGTTAATAAAAGCATTTGGTAAATGTACAACAGATCATATTTCTATGGCTGGGCCTTGGTTACGCTTTAGAGGGCATCTAGACAATATTGCAAACAATACTTTAATTGGTGCTATTAATGCATACAATAAGAAAACAAATTTTGTAAAAAATCAATTAACAGGTGAGTATGATGCTGTACCTGCTGTACAAAGAGAATATAAAAAAGCCGGAATTAAAACAATAGTTGTTGGAGATCATAATTATGGAGAGGGGTCTTCTAGAGAACATGCAGCTATGCAACCAAGACATTTAGGTGTTGCTGCTGTAATTGTAAAATCTTTTGCAAGAATTCATGAAACAAACCTAAAAAAACAAGGAATGTTAGGCTTAACTTTTAATAATGAAGCTGATTACGATTTAATTTTAGAGGATGATACATTTAACTTTATAGACTTAAATGAGTTTGCACCAGACAAACAATTAACTTTAGAAATTGTTCATACTGATGGAACTACTGATATTATTAAATTGAATCATACTTATAACAAAGCTCAAATTGATTGGTATAATGAAGGTTCTGCTTTAAATTTGATTAAAAAGCAAAATGCTTAATTTTTATTAAAAATGAGATAAATTTAAAACTCTTGAAGAAATTCAAGAGTTTTTTTGTAAGTAATTGTATTGTTTTAAGACTTTTTTAACAATCATCCAAAAAAGTTTTAAAAATGAATAATCTTTGGTTTTTTGATAATGTAAATTTATTTAATCTTCTTTGTCCTCACAAATTTAAAGAATATAAAGCCTGTCATACTTTTGACATTTATAAAAAAAGTGATTATGTTTATTTTGAAGAAGATGTAGCAAATAAAATATACCTTATAGAAAAAGGTAAAATTAAATTAGGCTATTATACAGAAGATGGGAATGAAGTTGTAAAGGCAATTCTAACAAAAGGTGAATTATTTGGAGAGAAAGCCATTTTAGGTGAAGAAATAAGAAATGAATTTGCACAGTCTGTTGATAATTCAACTTCAATATGTCCAATTGGGATTGAGACAATGCACGATTTAATGCGTGATAATAAAACCTTTAGTTTAAAAATTTATAAGTTTTTAGGCTTGCGTTTTAAGAAATTAGAAAGAAGATTACAATTGATTTTATTTAAAGATACCAGAACACGTTTTTTAGAATTTATGAAAGAACTATGTGAAGAATATGGTTACGATTGTGAAAAATCTGGAGATAAAGTTATTCAACATCCATATACACAAAAAGATATTGCATCATTAATTGGCACTTCTAGATCTAATTTAAATGTATTAATGAATGAGTTAAAAGAAGAAAGCATTATCAATTTTAATAGAAAAGAAATAAGATTAATTCAAAAAATTGCATAAATGTTCGTTGGCTAACATTTAAAGATAATTCATCGCTATAATTTTGTTATCAAATAATATTAAATAACAATAAGATGAAAAAAATTTTAAAATTAGCATATTTATGTGCAGCGTTTGTTTTGTTTGCTTCGTGCGAAAATAATGAGGAAGTTTCAACAACAGGAGAGTTAGTTATAGATTTAACAGGATTAGAAGAATTAGGTTCTGATTTTGTATACGAAGGTTGGTTGATAGTAGATGGTAACCCTGTAAGTACAGGAACATTTACAAGTGTAATTTTTCCTCAAACTTATACTGTAAATAATAGTGATTTAAATTCAGCAAGTACTTTTGTGCTTTCTATAGAACCAGCTATAGATTCAGATCCAGCACCAGCAGCAACTAAATTATTAGCTGGCGATTTTTCTGGTAATTCTGCAAATGTAACTTCAACAGGAATTGTAGCCGATTTTTCTACTTCTTGGGGAAAATATATCTTGGCAACTCCAACAGACGATGATGATTCTAATGAAGCAAGTGGTGTTTGGTTTTTAGATAATTCTTCAGGTAGTGCAGAAGTTGGTTTAGGTTTACCTACTTTAACTGACGGTTGGAAGTATGAAGGTTGGGTTGTTTTAAACGGAACACCAGTAAGTACAGGAACTTTTACAGACCCTGCAACTGCAGACGATAATGCTTCAACTTCTCCATACAAAGGTTTAACTAGTGATGGACCAGCTTTTCCTGGTGAAGATTATGTTATGGGTTCTGCTGCAGGAGTAGATTTTCCTACGGATTTAAAAGATGCTACAATTGTAATTTCTGTAGAACCTTATCCAGATAATAGTGCTGCACCTTTTACCTTAAAACCTTTAGCACACGTGATTCCTGTTGATGCAATGAATCATTCTGTTTTAACTATGGGAACAGGTCCTTTAGTAGAATTAACAGGTACTGTTTCAAGATAAATCTAATAATTAATCAATTATAAAGAGGAAGCTATTATGCTTCCTTTTTTTATGCTTAAAAAGATCTTTTAGTTTTTAAGGCGATCAATCCTAAAATAGGACCAATTGCTAAAACCATAAAAATATAATTTGAATTTGTTATCGTTTTTAAACAATCAATAGTAAGAATACTAATGATTGTTATAGAATAACCAATACAATTTACAATTGTTAAAGCTGTTCCTTTGTCTTTAACAGGTGCATTTTGAGCAACTAAAGTTGAAAATAAAGGTGAATCTGCAATAACAACCATTCCCCAAAAAATTAAAAAAGTAATAAATAGATATTTATTTGAAATTTGAAAAGCAAAAGGAGAAATCAAACAACAAATACAGGAAAGAAAAAGAAAATTATAAGCTGTTTTTTGGACTCCTATTTTTTCTGATATATAACCTCCAAAAACACAAGAAAATCCACCAAAAGCTATAATTATAAAAGATAATATTGGAATATTAAAATTTATTTCTGGATGTAAATCTTTATAAATACTTAATAAAATAGGTACAAAAGCCCAAAAAGTATACAATTCCCACATATGACCAAAATAACCAAATGCTGCTTTCTTAAAATTCACATTTTTAAAAACAGTATAACAAACTGATAAATTTAAAGTTTTACTAGCCTTTCTATAAGGGCCATTTTTAACAAATAACAGCATAATTAATCCTCCAAAAATTGCCAATACAGAAGTAGAAATTAAAACACTTTTCCAAGAATAATCAACTAAAACATCTTTTAATAAATGTGGTAAAGCAGTACCTATAACTAAAGCTCCAACTAAATACCCAAGAGATTTACCTAAACCTTTTTTGTAATAATCTGTAGCTATTTTCATACCAACAGGATATATTCCTGCCAAGAAAAAACCTGTAAGAAAACGTAAGCTCATTAAACTAAATAAAGTTTGATGACTAAAAATACAAGTAAGGTTAAAAACAGAACCTAAAATAGCACTTATAAAAAATACTTTAGATGGTGAAAAACGATCTGCAATTGTAAATAAAGCAAAGACTAAAGTACCACCAATAAAGCCAAACTGAACAGCAGATGTTAAATAGCCTAATGCGTTTTCTTGTAAATTAAAGGTTTCTACAAGGCTATTCATTACTCCATTGCCTGCAAACCATAAAGATGTGCAGCAAAACTGAGAAATTACAATAACAAATAAAATGTGTTTTGATATTTTCATTATACTCTTTATTTTAAGAGTTCTAATGTACTAAGATGTAAATCTTCTTTATCAAATGAGTAAATAGGATCCCTTTCATATACAGATATTTTTTTTATACTTTGCACACTAAAAAAAAGTGTTCCAGATTCATCATCATCTTTATATAATTGAAATTTATCATCATCATTAAAATATCTTATTTCACTTACTTTAAAAACATCATTTCTATTTTTGGTTTCTAAATTATCTAAGATCGATTTATTAATTTTCCCATATAAATAGTTAAGAGTTGTATCTTTTTTCATAATGGTTTCAAGTTCTATATAAACCCAAGTTGTTTCTTTTTTTGTTGGTGTTGTTCTTTTTATTAATTCACCACAAGAGTTTAAAAATAATAATATAGAAAAGAATATAAAATAAGTTTTTTTGTTATTCATTGTTATATTAGTTTGACAACTAATATAACTTAAAATCAAATATGGACTCCTAAAAATTTTTAGAATTTAAAAGGATTTACATCTTCACTCTAGTAAATAAATAATAGATTATCCCTAAATTAGAAATGTCTATTCATTTTTCTTTGTGCTTTTTCATACAATACCAAATTCAAGCAATATTTATTTGTTATTGAATAATTTATAATTAGCTGATTTTTTTTATTAATCGCAAAAAATAAAATAAAACTTAAAGAGTAAAAGAGAATACTTAAGTAAATTATATTACTAATATTTAATTTTAAAACTATTTTAACTTAGTTCATTTATGAATATTAATTCTTTAAGATATTAAATCAAATATCAATTGTATATTTGATTTAATGAAAAAAGTGAAAATTATAGAATGTCCAAGAGATGCAATGCAAGGAATAAAATCGCATTTTATTTCTACAGATAAAAAGGCATTGTATATTAATTCTTTATTAAAGGTTGGTTTTGATACTATAGATTTTGGCAGTTTTGTATCACCAAAGGCAATTCCGCAAATGCGAGATACAGCTGCAGTTTTATCTAAATTAGATTTATCGAAAACAAGTAGTAAATTATTAGCCATAATTGCTAATGTTAGAGGTGCAAATGATGCTTCTAAATTCGAAGAAATCGATTATTTAGGATACCCTTTTTCAATTTCAGAAAACTTTCAGATGCGTAATACGCACAAAACAATTGCAGAATCTATAGATACTTTAAGTGAAATTTTAAATATTGCTGATAAATCAAATAAAGAAGTTGTAGCTTACTTATCTATGGGTTTTGGCAATCCTTATGGAGATCCATGGAATGTAGAAATAGTAGGAGAGTGGACTGAAAAACTTTCTAAAATGGGAGTAAAAATTTTATCACTTTCAGATACTATTGGTAGCTCTTCACCAGAAGTTATAGACTATTTATTTTCTAACTTAATAAAAAAATATCCTGAAATAGAATTTGGTGCACACTTGCATACAACTCCAGATAAATGGTTTGAAAAAGTAAATGCAGCTTACAAAGCTGGTTGTTTACGTTTTGATGGAGCTATTAAAGGTTATGGAGGTTGCCCAATGGCTAAAGATGAATTAACAGGTAATATGCCAACTGAAAAATTATTAAGTTATTTTACAGCAGAAAAAGCTAATACAAATATAAAACCAATGAGTTTTGAAAGTGCATATAATAAAGCCTTAGAGGTTTTTAAGCACTAATTATATAATTAGAATTTTAATAATTTTCTATAAAAAAAAGCCTTACTTAATAAGTAAGGCTTTTATAATTTTTATAAGATTCTATCTTTCTCTACGTCTACGACCAAAACCACCAGATTTTCTATCGCCAGAATTTTTAGATCTATCAGAAGAACGTCTGTCAGATCTTTTTCTACCTCCATCATCACTACTTCCTCTAGATGAATTTTCAGAACTTCTACGTCTACCAAAACCACCATCTTTTTTACCAAAAGGTTTTTTACCACCTCTTCTTCCTCCTCCAGAACGTTCTTTTTTCGTAATTTCTACGTTTACTGAGCGTCCGTCAAAATCTGGTTGATTACTTGAAAAAGCTTCTAATGTTTTGTCTTCGAAATTTTTATCAATCTCAAAGAAAGAAAAAGTATCTAAAATATCAATGGCACCAATTTCAATTTTGTCTCCAATTTCTTGATCATTAATTAATCCGATCAATTTTGCAGGATTTAAGCTGTCTTTTCTACCAATATTGATAAAAAATCGAGTCATATTATCTGCAGTTTCTCTTCTTCTAGAATTATCTCTACCTAAATCATTTAAATCTTTAGCATTTTCATAGTAAGCTAACATTGTGTTAAACTCTAAAGAAACAAATTTTTGAATTAATTCTTCTCTGTTTAAATCTTCTAATTTTTCGTAAATGCTTGGTAAAAATTCATTGATTTCAGATTCGTTAACTTCAGTTTTCTGAACCTTATCAATTAAATTCATTAATTGATTTTGTACAATTTCTTTACCTGTAGGTACTTTACCCTCTACAAATTTCTTTTTAATGATTCTTTCAATAACACGTAGTTTACCTTTTTCTTTTCCGTTAACTAATACTATTGAAATTCCTTTGTTACCAGCTCTACCTGTTCTACCACTTCTGTGTGTATAGTTTTCTATCTGATCTGGTAATTTATGATTGATAACGTGTGTTAATTCAGTAACATCTAAACCACGAGCTGCAACATCTGTAGCTACTAAAATTTGAATTGTTTTTTTACGGAATTTACCCATTACAGAATCTCTCTGTGCTTGAGATAAATCTCCATGTAAAGAATCTGCGTTGTAACCGTCTTTTATTAAATTATCTGCAACTTCTTGTGTTTCTCTACGAGTTCTACAAAAGATAATTGCATAAATATCAGGATTTAAATCTGCTATTCTTTTTAAAGCTGGGTAACGTGTTCTTTCTGTAACAGCATAATATTCGTGCTCTACATTTTCTGAACCTGAATTTTTTTCACCAGAAGTAACTTCTACAGGTTTAGTCATGTAGTTTCTTGCAATAGCTTCTACTTCTCTAGGAAAAGTTGCAGAAAACAGTAAAGTTTGTTTTGTTTCTGGAGTTGCTTCTAAAACTTTATCAAGTTCTTCTTTAAAACCCATATTTAACATTTCATCAGCTTCATCTAATACAAGCCATTGAACGTTTCCTAATTTTAAAGCTCTTCTGTTAATTAAATCTACAGTTCTACCTGGAGTACCTACTACAATCTGAGATCCTCTTTTTAAAGAACGAATCTGTTCTTCCATACTAGAACCACCATATACTGTAGTAACTTTTACGTTTTTTTGATATTTAGAAAAGTCTTTAATATTATTACCAATTTGAACTGCTAATTCTCTTGTTGGTGATAAAATAATAGCTTGAACATTGCTGTTGTTTTCATCTATAAGCTCTAAAATGGGTAAACTAAAGGCTGCAGTTTTACCTGTACCAGTTTGTGCAAAAGCTTTTAAATCTTCTGTAGAAGAAATTATTTGAGGTATTGCTTTTTCTTGAATAACAGTTGGTTTTTCGTAACCTAAATCTGTTAATGCTCTATTTATAGGCTCTTTTAGGCCTAATTCTAAAAATGTTGACATGTCTGTGTTTTTGTAGATTCACAGAACGCCCACCTGCAAATCAAATTATAAATTTTCGACTTGATTTTTTATTGAGTTAAATTATACTCAAAATTAAAATCGTGCAAAGATACTGTAATTTAAATAGATAACTAGCTTTTAAGTTAAAAATTAGTTATTGCTTAATTCTTCTAAATAAGGATTTAAGTTTTTAGATGCAATAGAACCATAACCATTAATAACTTTACCTTGTTTATTTATAAGTACAGAACGTGGCATTTTACTTGTTAAAAAACGATGAGCATCACTACTATCATCTAAATAAAATTGTTTTTTAATATCTAAATTTTTAATTCTTTGTCCGTTTTTACCATCAATCATTATTTGTAAAAATTGTATGTTTGGGTAATTTTTAGTTAAATAAGTCATTCTAGATTCTACGTAAGAATAAGAAACATACTCTGGACTCCAAAAGAATAATAAAGTATTTTTACCTTTAACTACATCAAAAACTCGCAGTTTAAAATCAGAATAATTATTAAAGCTAAAATTAGGTAAACGTGTATCTGCAGTTATAAATTTAGTGTCGTTAACCAATTTTTTCATTAAAGAATTATCTTCTTCATTTGTAGTTAAGTTAAAGAACGTATCAAATGCTTTTGTATTAATATCACAACTAGATTTATTGTAAAAATGACTAATAATAGTTTGTCTTAAAAAAGCATTTTTAGATTTGGTTGTAGAAATTTCTTTATCAATTGTATTTAATAAATCTACTGTAAATTCAGAAGAATATTTATTTTTCATAGGTGCATGACCTAAAGCGTATGTTTTATTGTATAGAAAATTCCTTACATATTGAGAGTAAGGAGGGTAGTACATTAAAGAATCCTTATCTATAGTAATATTTTTTCTGTAATCGTAAAAAGTGTTGTTTAAAGTAGGGAAATTACCATCCGAAGAATATTTAGCATTAATAATAGGGTACCTTTCTATTTTTAAATATATAGGAAAAGTCAATGCTGTTTTTAAAGTTTGTTTAAAACCTAAGGTTTCATCTGGGTGTTTGTCTATATAATCTTGGTAAGTGTTTAGCTTTAATTTTATTAATGAATCTGTTTTTTGTTTAAAATGAACAGGCAAAAGTTTATTGTATTGGTAAAATTGTTTTTTGTCGTTTTCACCTTCTAAAAAACAATCTATTAAAATATTATTTCTTTCTGCTCCTTTACCTGCAAAAACTAAAGATTCATCAAAGTCCCAAGTATTTAAACGTATCATAACACTATCTGCTACTTCTAAATAAATATGTTGATTTTCATTACCATGGTTAAAATAATATAAACCTTCATTTGCATTTTTTATCTCTCCTAAAAATTTATTTTTAGAATCTAATAAAAAAGTGTCTATCACTTTATCCATTGAATATAAAACAATATAGTTAGTTTTCGGATTTATAATTTTACCTCCAAAATATGTAATCGTATTTTTATCTATAGTATTACAACTAATTAGGGCAAGTAAAAATGAAATTTGAACTAAGAGGATTATTTTTTTTGTCATAAAATTTTCTAGCAAATTAAGCACAACAAATTTAATCATACATAAGTGTTGTGTCTGTTAATACGTTGTTAAAAATAAGTGCAATACTTTAATATAGAATAATTCTATTTTTTTCAGAAAAGGGTAATAAAACTAAGTACTTAAGAGAAATCAATTTATTACTTTTGCAGAAATTTAAATTACAATTATGTTATCAGTTTCTAACTTATCAGTACAATTTGGAAAACGTATTTTGTTTGATGAAGTAAATACTAAATTTCAAACAGGTAACTGTTATGGAATTATAGGAGCAAATGGTGCAGGAAAATCAACTTTTTTAAAGATTCTTTCTGGTAAACAAGATGCTACATCAGGTCAAGTACATTTAGAGCCAGGCAAAAGAATGTCTGTATTATCTCAAAATCATAATGAGTTTGATGATTTCCCTGTACTAGAATCAGTTGTAATGGGTAACAAAGAATTGTTTGAAATTAAAAAACAAATAGATGCTTTATATGCTGATTATACTGATGAAAATGCAGAAAAAATTGGTGAACTTCAAATAGTTTTTGAAGAAATGAATGGTTGGAATGCAGATTCTGATGCAGCAGCAATGTTATCTAACTTAGGCATAACTGAAGATTTACATTATACTTTAATGAAAGATTTAGATGGTAAACAAAAAGTACGTGTGTTAATTGCACAAGCACTTTTTGGTAATCCTGATGTGCTAATTATGGATGAGCCTACCAATGATTTAGATTTCGAAACAATTAATTGGTTAGAAAACTTTTTAGCAAATTATGACAATTGTGTAATTGTGGTTTCGCATGACAGACACTTTTTAGATGCAGTTTGTACACATATTTCTGATATTGATTTTGGTAAAATAAACCATTATTCTGGTAATTATACTTTTTGGTACGAATCTAGTCAGTTAGCAGCTAAACAAAGAGCGCAACAAAACAAAAAAGCAGAAGATAAAAAGAAAGAATTAGAAGAATTTATTAGAAGATTTTCTGCAAATGTTGCAAAATCTAAACAAGCAACTTCTCGTAAAAAAATGATTGAGAAGTTAAATGTAGAAGATATAAAGCCATCAAGTAGACGTTACCCAGCTATTATTTTTGAAAGAGATAGAGAAGCAGGAGACCAAATTTTAAATGTAGAAGGTTTAAGTAAAGAATTTGAAGGTGAAAAATTATTTGATAATGTTCACATCAATTTAAATAAAGGAGATAAAGTTGCTGTAATTTCTAGGAACTCTAGAGCTGTTACTGCTTTTTATCAAATTATTAGTGGTAATTCTGAACAAGATGGAGGTAAATTTTCTTGGGGAGTTACCACAACACAATCTTATTTACCATTAGATAACTCATCATTTTTTCAGAATGGAGAGTTAAATTTAGTAGATTGGTTAAGACAATATGCACAAACAGAAGAAGAGCGTGAAGAAGTTTTTTTAAGAGGATTTTTAGGTAAAATGATTTTTTCTGGTGAAGAAGCTTTAAAGAAAAGTAACGTTTTATCTGGTGGAGAAAAAGTACGTTGTATGTTATCTAGAATGATGATGAAAAGAGCTAACATTTTACTGTTAGATGAACCAACAAACCACTTAGATTTAGAATCAATTCAGGCATTAAACAACTCTTTAATTAACTTTAAAGGTACAGTTTTATTATCTACTCACGATCATGAATTTGCACAAACAGTTGCTAACAGAATTATAGAATTAACACCAAAAGGTGTTATTGATAGATACACTACTTTTGATGAATATTTATCTGATAAAAAAATTAAAGAATTACGTGATTCTATGTATGCTTAAAATATATTTGAGGCATTAATTTTATAAATTATAATAAAAAACCTAATCTAAATTAATACTTTAGATTAGGTTTTTTAATTTGCTGTAAATTAGATTTTTAAAATCAAATATTATGAGTTTATATTAATGAAATCTCATTATATTTAACTTATTTTATTTTTTCTGTAAAGGACTAATAATTTTAACATCAGAAAAAGAAATTGCACCTCTTACAACACCATCAATAGTTTTCTTTAAAGCTTCTATCAATTGCATTTTTAATTGCGATTTATGATAAATTAAACTTACTTCTCTTGCAGGTGGAGGAGATGTAAATTCACGTAAATGTTTCTTGTCTTTATCATTTAAATCTAAAGTATGTAAATATGGTAACAAAGTCATCCCTAAACCTTCTTTAGATAGTTTTATTAGTGTATCAAAACTTCCACTTTCTAACTGAAAACCTTTTTTATTATCAATTTTATGAGTTCTACATAAATTTATAACACTGTCTTTAAAACAATGACCATCTTCTAATAATAAAATATCTTCCATTTCTAATTCATTAGAAGAAATGTTTTTGTTGTTAAATAATCGATGATTTTCTGGCACCAAACCAACAAAAGGCTCATAGTACAAAGGTCTTTCTTTAATAGCTTCGTTTTCTAAAGGTGTTGCAGCAATTGCAGCATCTATATGGCCATCAGTTAATTTTCTAGTAATTTCTTCTGTAGTTAATTCTTCTATAATCAACTTTACTTTAGGGTATTTTTTTGTAAAGTTATTTAAAAACATTGGTAATAGAGTAGGCATAATTGTAGGTATAATTCCTAATCTAAATTCGCCACCTATATAACCTTTTTGTTGATGTACAATATCTAAAATTCTATTGCTCTCATCTACAATAACTTTTGCTTGTTCTACAATTTTTTTACCAACTTCTGTTAATTCAATTGGTTTTTTAGATCTGTTAAAAATTTGTACTGATAATTCGTCTT
This sequence comes from Polaribacter sp. Asnod6-C07, assembly GCF_045063625.1. Classification (NCBI taxonomy): domain Bacteria; kingdom Pseudomonadati; phylum Bacteroidota; class Flavobacteriia; order Flavobacteriales; family Flavobacteriaceae; genus Polaribacter; species Polaribacter sp. Asnod6-C07. Next base: position 3,118,166 of record NZ_JBEFOF010000005.1, read on the forward strand.
CTAGCTTTTGAATTTGCATACTCAAAGTTGGCTGAGTTACAAAACTATGTTCTGCAGCAACCGTAAAATTTTGATATTCTGCTACAGATAAAACATATTTTAGTTGGGTAATTGTCATGTAATAAAATTTTTTGATAAAGATATTAAATCAATCAATTATAACTATTATTTATAATCATAAATTTCACATAAATTTGAATTATCAAAAATAAAACAAATAAAATGACCAAAACAATATTAGGATTAGACAAAAAAGAAACAGCAAATTTAGTTACAGAATTAAATGGTTTGTTAGCGAATTTTCAAATTTATTACCAGAATTTAAGAGGTTTACATTGGAATATTAAAGGGAAAAACTTTTTTGAATTACACGTAAAATTTGAAGAGTTTTATACAGATTCTCAAATTAAGATAGATGAAATTGCAGAACGTATTTTAACATTACAAGGTAAACCTTTGCATACTTTTACAGATTATATAGATAATTCTTCTGTGCCAGTTGGTAAAGACATTTCTAATGATGTAGATGGAGTAGAGTTAGTTGTAAATTCATTATCAGAGTTATTAAAAATAGAAAGAACTATTTTAGAGGCTGCAGATGAAGCTAATGATGAAGGTACAAATTCTATGATGAGCGATTTTATTGCAGAACAAGAAAAAACAATTTGGATGTTAAATTCTTGGTTAGGTAAATAATTTTGGTTGTTGTAAAACAACAAATAATTTTACATTTTAAAAAGCTTGTTTAAGTTTCTATTTATTAGAAATTTAAGCAAGTTTTTTTTTATATCTGAAAAGAATAACCAATTTCAAAACCTAAAATATTATAACCTGCATTTGGTTGATTAAAATCTAAATTAGAAACGTGGCCAAACAAATTTGTACCTATATATAAATAAGAATTGGCAAAAGTTTGGTAAGAAAAACCGAAAGAAAAATTTTCGATAAATGTAAAGCCCTTTGCAATACGTTCTGTTCTAGTATCAATGTAATTAAAACCTAAACTTAAAGTAGCTTGTAAAGCTAATTTATTTAAAAGTTGTCTTTTTGCAGCAAAACCAAATTCAACCCCATATAAATTCATTTCTTTTTGTTGCGTAAATTCTTCTCTTTTTTCAAGATAATTTCCTACATCTGGTGTAACATATTGCTCGTTAATTAATTGATGTTTTATATATTGAATTTGAGGTTGCACAATCAATTCAATATCAAATTTTCTCCACTTTGTTAATTTGTAAAAAGCCTGTAGTTTATAGGTATTTGTAGAATAATCATAATCAGGATCATCATTTAAAAAATTCTCGTTTGTTGCAGAGTTAAATAAAAAACCAATTTTGTGAGGTTTTAGTTTAGATTTCTTTTTTATTTCCTGAGAAACAATAGAAAAACTTATAAAAAATAACAAAACGATTAAGATATTTTTCATCTTTTAAACAAACATTTTTGCAACAGTTTCAGCTTTTCTACTCTCTTTATAATCATAAAAACCTTCACCAGATTTTACACCTAATTTACCAGCATTCACCATATTAACTAAGAGTGGGCAAGGAGCATATTTAGGATTTTTAAAACCATCATACATTACATTTAAAATTGACAAACAAACATCTAAACCAATAAAATCTGCTAATTGTAAAGGTCCCATTGGGTGTGCCATTCCTAGCTTCATAACAGTATCAATCTCAGCAACACCAGCAACTCCATTATATAAAGTTTCTATAGATTCGTTAATCATTGGCATTAAAATTCGGTTCGCTACAAAACCAGGATAATCATTAACTTCAACAGGAATTTTACTTATTTTTTTAGTTAATTCTACAATAGCATTCATCACTTTATCATTAGTATTGTAACCTCTAATAATCTCAACCAATTTCATAATTGGTACAGGATTCATAAAATGCATACCAATAACTTTTTCTGGTCTTTTTGTAACAGCAGCAATTTGAGTAATAGAAATAGAAGATGTATTTGTGGCTAAAATGGTGTTTGTATCACAAACTTCATCTAATTCTTTAAAAATTTTAGTCTTTAAAGCTGCATTTTCAGTGGCAGCTTCAACAACTAAATCCATATTTTTAACACCATCTTTAATGGTAGTAAACGTTGTAATGTTCTTTAAAGTGGCAGTTTTATCAGCTTCAGAAATTTTTTCTTTAGCCAACATTCTATCTAAATTTTTAGTAATTGTTGCTACTCCTTTTTGCAAAGCAGTTTCAGATATATCTATTAAATGTACGTTATAATTAAATTGAGCAAAAGTATGAGCAATTCCATTACCCATTGTTCCAGCACCAATTACAGCTATGTTTTTCATCAAAAAAATAAATTTTAAATTAATGTTTTGGGCGTTTTAACGGGCTTTCATTACTCGCTTTTTTGTTAAAAAACAAAAAGAGCTCAAACAAACCATTCAATCCCTAACGCACATTTTTGCCAACAAAATACAAAACTAAATATCAGCTTGTGTTTTAAAACAATCAATTACCCATTGTGCAATTCGTAAAGCTTCTGTACCATTTGCTAAAGTTACAATAGGAGTTGTATCGTTTATAATAGCATCTGCAAAAGTTTCTAATTCGTCTAAAATTGCATTATTATTGGTAACTTCTGGGTTTTCGAAATAGATTTGTTTTTCTACACCTTCATCATTTTTTAACACCATTGCAAATTCATCTAAATTTTCTGGAGCATCTTGTATTCTTACAATTTCTGACTCTTTACTTAAAAAGTTTACAGAAATATAGGCATCCTTCTGAAAAAATCTGGTTTTACGCATATTTTTCATAGAAATTCTGCTCGCTGTTAAATTAGCAACACAACCATTTTCAAATTCTATTCTTGCATTTGCAATATCAGGAGTTTCAGAAATTACAGAAATTCCGCTTGCGTGTACATTTTTTACTTTAGAGTTTACACAAGAAAGAATAATATCTATATCATGAATCATTAAATCTAGAACCACAGGTACATCTGTTCCTCTTGGATTAAATTCTGCTAGTCTATGTGTTTCAATAAACATTGGGTTGCTTATTTTGTCTTTTACAGCTGTAAAAGCTGGGTTAAAACGTTCTACATGACCTACTTGCCCTTTTACATGATATTGACTTGCTAATGTTCTAATAGCTTCTGCTTCTAAAACAGTTTTTGCAATTGGTTTTTCAATAAAAATATGACGTCCTTTTTCAATTGCTTTTTTTGCACAATCAAAATGTGATAATGTTGGTGTAACAATATCTACAACTTCTACAGCATCAATTAATTCATCAACAGAATTAAAAGAAGTATAACCAAAATCTTTAACTACTTTTTTTGCATTTTCTTCAGAAGGATCATAAAACCCAACTAAATCGTATTTTAAAGATTGTTTTAATAATTTTAGATGAATTTTCCCTAAATGACCTGCTCCTAAAACCCCAACTTTAAGCATATGTATATTTATTTTTGCCTTTATATTTTGTTAGAAACAAACTTTATTAAAAGATTAGTTTGCTATTTTTCTGATAAAGACGTTAGTTTTTAATTAATGATTTTTTTAAAAAATCAGCTACAAACAAAGATACAATTTTATAAGAGTTTAATTTAATTTATTACTATTTTTAGACTCTTGAAACTGAACCAAAATTGAGAGATACAGCAAAACACCAAGGTCTTCGAAACCAATTAGCTAACGTTTTACAAGCAAAAGGCATTACAGATAAAAATGTATTAAATGCAGTACGTAAAATTCCACGACATTTATTTATAGACTCTAGTTTTGAGTCTCACGCTTATCAAGACAAGGCTTTTCCTATTGCTGCAGATCAAACAATTTCTCAGCCTTACACTGTAGCTTTTCAATCTCAAACTTTAAAGGTTAATAGAGGCGATAAAGTTTTAGAAATTGGTACAGGTTCAGGATATCAAACTGCAGTTTTGTTAGAGTTAAAAGCAGAAGTGTATTCAATAGAAAGGCAACACGAATTATTTAAAAAAACCTCTTTGTTTTTACCAAAATTAGGTTACAAACCAAAGAAATTTATTTTTGGTGATGGTTATAAAGGTTTACCAGAAAAAGCACCTTTCGATAAAATTATTGTAACTGCTGGTGCTCCTTTTGTGCCAAAACCTTTACTATCACAACTAAAAGTAGGAGGTATGCTATTGATTCCTGTTGGTGATAAAACTCAAATTATGACTTTGTTTATCAGAAAATCTCCCAAAGAATTCGAAAAACACGAATTAGGTGATTTTGCTTTTGTACCAATGTTAGAAGAGAGAAATTAATTGCTTTTTATTATTTTTCCTATAGAGCCTTTTTGAGAAGGAATTAGTTTGTAAATAGAATTTGGTTGTAAGTTTTTTATAGATTTATGAGACACAAAAATTATAGCTGTGTTACTTTCTTGGTTAATTTTATTAATTAAAGCTATAATTATTGCTGTACTTTTATCATCTAAATTTATTAAAGGTTCGTCTAAAATTAATAAAGGTGGATGTTTAATCATTGCTCTTGCAATTAAAACTAATCTTTGATTTACATTAGATAAATTTTGAAAAAGTTCTTTTGATTCACTTTCTAAATCGAGTAATTTTAGCCATTCAATTGCTAATTTTTCTTTGAGAATAGAAGGAGTTTTATATAAACCAATACTATCAAAAAAGCCAGAAATTACCATCTCTTTTACAGTAGTATTTCTCTTAAATAATTCTAACATTGAAGGGTTAAAATACCCAATTTTCTCTTTTATTTCCCAAATACTTTCTCCAGAACCCTTTTTTTTGCCAAATAAATAAACTTCTTGCCCAAAAGCTTTTATATTATTGCCGTAAATCATTGATAAAATGGTGCTTTTTCCAGAACCATTAGGACCTATTAATTGCCAAAATTCGTTTTTAGTTATGGTCCAATTAATATTATTTAAAATGTGATTTTCATCATAAGAAACATTTACATTTTGTAGAGAAATTAATTGATTGGGTATGTTTTTATAAAATGTTATTGGCTTAGGTATATTAAAATTAAAAGTGAAAACATCGTCTGTAAAGCTATAATTATCAATAGGAATTATAGTGTTAATATTATCGTTTTCAATTTCAAAATAATGAGTAATTACTGGTAGTATTTCTTCTTTTCTACTAATAATCTGTATTAAAGTTATTTCTTTAGATAAGTTTATAAGTTTTTCTTTTAATTCTTTAACGGAATTTCTGTCTAAACTTTCAAAAGGACTTTCTAAAATTAGAAAATCAGGATTTTGCTGTAATAAGTATTTGAGTAGCGCTTTTTTTTGTTCTCCACTAGAAAAAGTACGGATTGATCTTTTTTCTTTTTTTGTTAAATTATGAGAACTATGTTTTGCCTCATTTTCTATGAATTTGGTTAAAATAGCATTAGAGAATAGAAGTCCTTTTTTGTTATTTAAATTGGTTATTGGATGATTGTCTTTTAATATGTTTTCAATTATTTTACTTTCTCTAGTAAGGTTCTCCTTTTCAAGGATATAATGGAAGTTTTCCATACTTATTAAAATTTATTTAGCCCTTTGCCAATATTTAGTTTTTCCGAAAAGAGAAACTCCAAGATAACCACGAATCTTTAATTTATCTGGTTTTACTAATTTTATATAACATTTATAAATTTTACCATTTCTAGGGTCTAAAATTTCTCCTCCAGACCATTCTTCTTCATTTTTTTCTAAACCAGTTAAAATTTCTAAACCTAAAATAGGTTTATTTTTATTAGCTCCTTCACATTTTTCGCAAATTGCTTTTTGTCTGTTTGGATCAGTAATTTTTAAAATTTTAGCATAAGCTTTGCCATTTTTCTCATACATTTCAATTACAGAATCAACTTTGCCTGTATCATCATTAATAGTATTCCATTTACCAAAAATAGTTTGTGAATTAACTGATAAAGAAATGAATAAAATAATTAAAGTTGAAAGTAATTTTGTCATAATGTATTTGTAATTAAGTGTTTAATTAATTTTATTTTAGTTTCTATCCCAATAAACAGTTTTGCCAAAAATAGGAATACCTGCATAACCTCTTACTTTTAGCTTTTTTGAATTTATGAACTTAATATAAACATTAAAATAATTTCCAGTTCTAGGATCTAATCCATAACCACCAACCCATTTATTGCCTTTTTTGGTTAATTTATATAAGATGTGCATTCCTAAAGCAGGTTTGTCTTTTAAACTTCCTTTACATTCTGTACAAAGTCCGTTTTTTAATTCAGGATCTGTTATATCTATTATTTTAGCAAACAATTCTCCATTTTTTTCATAGATTTCAACTACAGAATCTATTTCTCCTGTTTTTTCATCTCTAGAATTCCATGTACCAAGAACTTCTTGTGCATTCATTGTAATTGTTATAAAAAAGACTAAGATAAAAAATAATCCTTTTTTCATTTTAATCATACTTAGCATCAAAATTATTATCCCATTTACCTTGAACTCTTAAAATCTGTTCAATAATATCTCTAACACAACCTTCACCACCTTTTTTATCAGAAATATATTTAGCAACTCCTTGTATTTCTTGGGCTGCATCATTAGGTGCACAAGGTAAACCAACTAATTTCATAACAGGATAATCAGGAACATCATCCCCCATATATAAAACATTTTCTGGCTGTAAATTATATTTTTCAACCAACTCATTATATTGTTGTATTTTGTTATGAGCACCCAAATAAATATCTTTAATTCCTAAATTTGCTAAACGAGTTCTTACGCCTTCGTTTTTTCCGCCAGAAATAATACAAACGTTAAAGCCTTTATCTACAGCCGTTTTTAAGGCATAACCATCTTTAATATTCATATGTCTAACCAATTCTCCATCAGGCATTATGGTTACCATTCCGTTTGTGAGTACACCATCTACATCAAAAATTAAAGTAGTGATTTTTGGTAATAATTGTTTGTAACTAATTTCCATTTTGGATTGATTCTGTTAAGATTGTATATATTTTTTGTTGATCTTTATTTAGCAAAGCTAAATGATTTTTTATTGTTTTTTGATCTTTTCTTACTGCTGGACCAGTTTGTGCTTTTTCTGGTGATAATACTTTAATTTTTGTCGCAGTTTCTTGTATTAAAGGCATTAAAATTTCGAAAGGCACATTATAATTATTACAAATATCATTCCCAATTTTAAATAAGTGATTGGTAAAGTTATTTACAAAAACAGCAGCAACATGTAATATTTTTCGTTGTTCAGAATTAATAGAGTAGGTTTTATCACTTATTAAATTTGCTAAATTTTCTAGTAATTTATAATCTTGCTCATTTTCTGCTTCCAAGCAAAATGGGACTTCAGAAAAATTGACTTTTTTGTTTTTAGAAAAAGTTTGTAGCATATAAAAAACACCTTTTTGGGTGCTGTTTTTCAATTCTTGAATACTACAAGCGCCAGAAGTATGAACTATAAGAGTGTTATTTATTTTTGATGAAACTTCAGCAATAGCATCATCTGAAACCGCAATAATAGTAATGTCTGCTTTCGGAATATCTTGTAACTTTCTAGAAGATATTTGAGTAACCTGAATTTTATCAATATTAGAAAATACATTATATAAATGAAAGCCTACATTTCCTGTTCCAACAACTAAAACTGATACCATAAAACGAAGATATTGATTTTATAAATAAAACTTAGATTTGGTTTTCATAAATTAGCGATGACAAATTTTATATATGAAAAATTCTAAAAAATTAGGTATAAATACAACTTGTGTTCACGTTGGTGAAGTTATAGATGAACAATTTAAAGGAGCAGTGTCTCCTATATATATGGCAACTTCGTATGCTTTTGATAATGTTGATGTAAAACGTTACCCTCGTTATTATAATACTCCAAATCAAGAAATGCTTTGTAAAAAAATTGCAGCTTTAGAAAATACAGAAGACGCATTGATTTTTAGTTCTGGTATGGCAGCAATTTCATCTGCAATGTTAGCTTTTTTAAAAAGAGGAGATCATGTTGTAATTCAGCAAGTTATTTATGGAGGAACTTATAATTTTATTGTATCAGAATTTGATAAATACGGAATTGAATATTCTTTTACTGAATCTGATAAAGTTGAAGATTTTATCACTTTAGTAAAAGAAAATACCAAAATTTTATATATCGAAACTCCATCAAATCCGTTATTAGGAATCACTGATATGCAAGCCATTGCTGATGTTGCTAAAGAACATAATATCTTAACAATGATTGATAATACGTTTGCTTCTCCTATTAATCAAAATCCATTTAATTTCGGAATTGACATTATTATACATTCTGCAACAAAATATATGGGAGGTCATTCTGATATTTCTGCTGGAGCTATTGCAGCATCTAAAAAACATATTGAGCAAATCTGGAAAACCGCCATTAATTTAGGAGGAAATTTAAGCGAGCAAACAGTTTGGTTGTTAGAAAGAAGTTTAAAAACATTAAACTTAAGAGTAAAAGCACAAACCGAAAATGCTAAAATTATGGCAGATTATTTAGAAGCTAATTCTAATATAGATGCTGTTTATTATCCTGGTTTAAAAAGTAATCCTGGTTTTGAAATTGCGGCAAAACAAATGAAAGGTTTTGGAGCAATGTTGTCTTTTGAGTTATCAGCAAATATAGATCCAATGGAGTTTCAACGAAATTTACAGTTAATAAAATCTTCTATGAGTTTGGCAGGTTTAGAGAGTACAACAGTAAGTCCGGCTCAAACTACACACGCTTTATTAACGGAAGAACAACGTTTGGAACGAGGAATAAAAGATGGATTAATTCGTTTTTCTGTGGGTATTGAAGAAACAGAAGATTTAATTGCTGATATAGAACAAGCCATAAAAAAAGCGAAGATTTAAATATCTTCGCTTTTCGTAGTTTAACAAATTATACACTTTTAAAATGGCCAGATAATTGGCACTAATAATAAGGTTGTAATTATAAATAATATTAAAAGAGGAAAGCCTACTTTTAAATAATCCATAAATTTATAATCACCAGAACTCATAACCATTGCATTTGTGGTTGTACCTATAGGAGTTAAAAACGCTGTAGATGCACTAATTGCAACTGTTATTAATAATGGTTCTGGAGAAATATTTAAAGTTCCTGCAGCTAAAATTACAATTGGCGTCATTAAAACAGCTGTTGCAGAATTATTTATAAACTGACTAAATGTTGTAGTTAATAAGAAAATTCCACCTAATAATAGAGTAGGGTTTCCTTCTCCTAAAAAGCTAATTAAAGAATTAGAAATCATTTCTGCAGTACCTGTTTTCTGAATTGCAACACCCATAGGTATCATTGCAGCAATCATGACTACACTTGTAAAACTGATACTTTTGTAGGCTTTTGTAAATGGTACACAACCAGAAAATAAAACAATACCTGCAGAAATTAATGCTGCAATAGAACCAGGTACAGCTTTAATTACTAAAAGTACAATCATTAAAATTAAAGCACCTAAAGCAATAAAAGATTTTGGTGTAAGTTCATCCACATCTTTTAGCATTTCTTCTGGGCTACCAACAACTACAATATTTTTGTGTTGATCTTTTAATTGTTCAATATTTTCCCAAGGACCTCTAATAATAAAACTATCTCCAGAATTTACTCTCATTTCTTCTTCTAAATAAGGTTCTCTATTTCTAGATGTTGCTAGTAATTGAATGTCATATCTTTTAAAATATTCTTTTAATTTCATTTTTCTACCCACTAAAAAAGATTTTGGAGAAACTAAAACTTCTGCCATACCAACTTCTTGACTAATTAAGTTGTTACGTAATTCGCTTTTAGCAGATTCTTTGGTTAATAATCCTAAATTAAATTCAATCATTAACTTATTAATATCTTCAGTATTACCTTTAACAGTAATAATGTCATGGTATCTTAACTCAGTTTCATTTTCAGGAAACTCTATATATGGTTGCGTACCTTTTAATCTATTTGGATGTCTTCTTTTTAAACGAATTACATTAATATGGTATTTATTTTCTAAATCCCAATCACTTAATTTAGTGTCTATTAAAGTTGATATTGAACGAATTCTTAATCTGTAATAATCGTTATCAATTTGATAAGCTTCAATCCATTCGTGTAAAGTTGAATCTATATTAATAGGTTTATTATTTGTTTTATTAGTTGGTAATAATTTAAAACCAAAGTATCTAAAATAAATTAGTGCAATAATTAATAACGGTAAACCAATTAGAGCAAATTCAAAGAAAGAAAAACCTTCAAAACCAGCTTCTATTAAAGCATTATTAGCAATAATATTTGGAGGTGTACCTGTTAAAGTTAATAAACCACCTGTATTAGAACCAAAAGCAACAGGTATTAATATTTTAGAAGGCATTGTACCAATACTCCAAGCAGAAGAAATTGTAGCAGGTAATAAAGTAGCAACTGTACCTGTATTACTAACAAATCCAGATAACACACCAGAACCTAAAGTTATAATTACAAGTAATTTAGGTACACTTTTACCAGCCAACTCAATCAGTTTTTTACCAGCTAAAGCAGTCCAACCAGTTTGCGACAAACCTTCTCCAATAATAAAAAGAGCAGCAATCATAATTACAGTAGGATTGCTAAAACCGCTAAGAGTTTCACTTAAATTTAAGATTCCACACAAAAACAAACTTAGCATAGAAACTAAGGCTACTACATCTGGAGAGTATTTACCCCAAACAAATAAACCAATGGTAATAACAAGAATAATCAGCATTAAAGTCATAATTTATTTTTTATTTTGATATTGTAAAATTACCATCAATATACATCCGTTTTTATGACAGTTATCATACAATCAAAAATCATTTAATTTTTATGAAATCAATAAAAAAGACATTCGATTTTTAAGATTTTAAAAAGAGAAAACGTAATAGAAATTTAGTAAAACAAATAAAACGCTTTAAAAAGATTATTTTTGTTTAATAGTGATAAATTATAATAGAAAAATATTTTTTGTTTGATGTACATTTGTCATTTTTAAAACAATTAGTAATGAAATTAGATATTTTAGCCTTTGGTGCTCATCCTGATGATGTAGAGTTAGGAAGTGGTGCTACAATTGCCAAAGAAATTTCTTTGGGTAAAAAAGTAGGAATTGTAGACTTAACAAGAGGTGAACTAGGTACAAGAGGTTCTGCAGAATTAAGAGATTTAGAAGCAAAAAAAGCAGCTGAAATTTTAGGAGTAACTGTTAGAGAAAATTTGGGTTTTGCTGATGGTTTCTTTATAAATGATAAGAAACATCAATTAGAGATTATAAAAATGATTCGCAAATATCAACCAGAAATTGTGTTATGTAATGCAATTGATGATAGACATATAGATCATTCTAAAGGAAGTCAATTAGTTTCTGATGCTTGTTTTTTAAGTGGATTAATAAAAATTGAAACAGAAGTAGAAGGAAAGCTTCAAGAAAAATGGAGACCTAAACAGGTATATCATTATATACAATGGAAAAATATTGAGCCAGATTTTGTAATTGATGTATCAGGTTTCATGGAAATTAAAGAAAAAGCAGTTTTAGCGTATGCTTCTCAGTTCTTTGATCCAACAAGTAATGAGCTAGAAACACCTATAACAAGTAAGAATTTTACAGAAAGTATAAACTACAGAGCAAAAGATCTTGGAAGAATAATTGGTGTTGATTTTGCAGAAGGTTATACATCAGAACGTTACGTGGCTGTAGAAAATTTAAGTAAATTAATTTAATTTTTTTCTTTTCAGAATTCAAAAATTAATTATATTTGCACCCGCAAGTTACATGGTGGTTGTAGCTCAGTTGGTTAGAGCGTCGGTTTGTGGTACCGAAAGTCGCCGGTTCGAATCCGGTCTTCCACCCAAAAGTATTAAATTAAAAAGCCTATCTTAACAGATAGGCTTTTTTTAGGGGTAAAGTGGATTTAATTGATTCTTTTTCATTTAATCAAATATCGAAGGTTTAACTTTAAAAATACTGCTAGGGAACAATATGTTTTTTGTTAAACTCTAAATAATACGATGGGCTCGTTAATTAGAATTCTTAACAGAATCTTCAATATTTGATAGTTTTTGAACAATGTCTTTAGATAATTCTTGAAACTGTTTCATAACTATGTTTTTTATATGTTGCTCAATAGGGGATTGAACTTTTAGGGGTACATAATTATTTTTATATTTTGCATTACCTTTAAATAACCATAATGGGTCTATACCTTCTATGTTATCTATAATTGCAAGCAAAATAGTTTCATTAGGTTTTTTTGTATAATTAACTACTGCACTTATCAATTGTTGTGAAACTCCTATGAGTTCCGAAAACTGTCTTTGATTTAATCCAGTATCATTAAAAACCTTTATTACTCTATCAGAACGTTGTTTATCTTCATCTTTCATAATAACACTACAAATGTAGTGTATTTTTACCACAAACAATGTGAAATAGGTAAAAAAATAATAATTTATTTTACTCTTATGTATAATATATTGATAACGAGTATTTTGCAAATATTATTTAAAACAAAAAAAAGCTTACAGTAAGTAAGCTTTTTTTGGGGGTAAGGGGATTTACCTTAATATAAAACCAAATATCAAAGATGTCATCTTATAAATACTGCCTAGGGAACAATATAAATTAGATTTGTAAGTTTTATAACTACGATGGGCTCGTTAATTAGAATTCTTTACAGAATCTTCAATATTTGATAGTTTTTGAATGATATCTTTAGAAAGGTCTTCAAACTCTTTTCTAACTATAGCTTTAATGTGAAGCTCAATAGGGGATTCAGCTTCAGGAGGAGCATAGCTTTTTTTATTACCTCCAGTGCCAGTTAATAACCACATTGGATCTATATCATTTATTTTATCAATAATAGCGAGTAAAATAGCCTCATTAGGCTTCTTTGTATAATTGATTACTGCACTTACCAATTGTTGCGAAACTCCTATGAGTTCAGCAAATTGCCTTTGGTTTAATCCAGAATCATTAAATACTGAAATTACTCTATCAGAACGTTTTTTATCTTCAATTTTCATAGCGTGAGGGACTAACACTACAAATGTAGTAAATATTCACTACAAACAATGATTATTTTAAAAAAAAGTTTTATTTATTTTTCAAAGCAGCAATAATTTCGCTCTTTTTCCTTACTGATACTGGGATGTTAGAAGAATCATTTAATATTAAATAACCTCCATCAGACTTAATAAATTCCTTAATAAAACTCTTATTTACTAAATGACTCTGATGAACTCGTAAGAAATTTACCTCTTTTAAGATGTCTGAGTAATACTTTAAGGTTTTAGATACAAGTATTTTGGTATTATCTTGTAAGTAGAAGGTTGTGTAGTTATTATCAGACTTACATCTTACTATATTTTCAATATCAACAATAATAATCTTTTCTGATGTGTGTAGTGAAAGTCTTTTTGGTTTTTCAGTAGGTTGTGTAACTAACTGTTTTAAAACGCTTAATTGCTCTTTTTTAGGTTTTATTTGTTCTTTAGCTTTAGTGATTGCATTTGTTAATTCATTAATAGAGTAGGGTTTAAGAATATAATCGATAGCAGCAAACTTAAAAGCTTTAATGGCATATTCATCGCTTGCAGTAACAAATATAACCTTAGTATTTAAGTTAGGTACAATTTCTAAAATATCAAAACCAGTACCATCTCCTAACATAATGTCTAGAAAAAGTAAATCTGGTTCTAGTGATTGTAACTGTTTAGAAGCCTCAACAACACTAGAAGCTGTGCCTATGATTTCTATTTCTGGATGATTCCTTTCTATATCATTAGATAACATCTCTAAAGCTTCAGGAATATCATCTACCACAAATGATGTAAGCTTTTTCATAATTGGAGTATTTGGTTTTAATAGTCTGTTTTTAAAGGGATTCTAAAATTGACTTCTGTCCCTTTAATCTCTTTATTTTCTTTAATCTCAGTTATCTTTAGATTACTTTTAGTGCTAATTATATATAATCGCTCTTTGGAAACCTTTAAAGCGACTGATTTGTGATGTGAGTGTTGTTTTTGCTTCTTTGATTGGTTAATTCCTATTCCATTGTCCATAATACGACAAAGTAAAAAATGATGTTTTACTTCAAAATTAATGATTATTTCACCTTGTTTGTTTTTCTGGAAAGCGTGTTCTATTGAATTCTCTACAAATGGTTGTATTAACATTGTAGGGATTAGTATTTCTTCTGAATCTATGTTATTTAGATGTGTGTTAATTGAATAGCTAAATGATTTAGAACTCATTCTTTGCTCAAGTTCAATATAATTCTTTAAAAGGTCTATTTCTTCTTGTAAAGTAATCTCTTCTTTTCTAGAATTGTTTAATATACCTCTTAATAAGACAGAGAATTTAGAAATGTTATTATTCAATTCATCTATTTTACTAGCATTTCCTAAAGCTTTTATTCCATTTAGTACATTAAAAATAAAATGAGGATTCATTTGCAATTGTAGAGCTTTTTGCTCTAAAGTAAGTAAACGATTTTTTAATTTTAGTTGATCTACCTTTTCTTTATTTTTTTTATTGATGTTTTTAATATAGAAATGGAGTAAAGTGTAAGATGTTACTAAAAATGTAATGATAACAGCAAAAACAAACCAAGCTTGTTTATAAAAAGGAGCATCAATAGTAAAAGAAAAGGATTTAAAATCGCTTTCTAGAGTGTTAATCTTTGATTGTACTTTAAAATTGTACTTACCTGCATTTAAATTAGGGAAATTGACAGTGTTATTAGTTGACCAAGAAGAAAGTTTACCATTTAATTGATATCTATATTGTATTTTTTTAGGATTAGATAAATCAATAGTTTTAAATGATATTGCAATGTTATTTTCTGAATTTGAGAGTTTTAAGTTATTTACCACAAATAAGGATTCTTGATTTTTGTGGTTTATTTGTAGGTTTTCAAAATGTATTAGAGGTCTATGAGTTGTTGTTGTTGTTGTTAGATTGTTTTGAATCACATATACTCCTTTATTTGATGCTATATATTTAGCACCTTTTTCATCTTTGAAAACGGAATTAATTTGATTTGTTTCTAATGAATTGTACTTATTTATTTTTTGTTTAAAGCTGAAAGAAGGAAGTGAAAAAACTTCAATTCCGTTTGTTTTTGAAGTTACCCAAAGCTCATTTTTTAATTTTTTTACAGATGAAATATTGCTTATAGTTTCAATAATATCTGATATAGAATCTTGTTTAATTATTAATAATTTATTTTTTGCTGTAGCTGCTATTACTGTGTTTTGGAAAATCTCTATTGAATTTGTTTTTTCTTTATTAAATAAATTTATATTATTAAAATTGAGTATGTTATCAACTTTAATTAAACCTTTACTTGATGATAAAAAATAAGAATTATTAATATAAATAATATCATTTATAATTGAAAAATCTATTGTAGAATTAATTTTAACTGGTGTTAAATTATTATTTTTTAAACTATAAATTCCTTCTATAGTACCTACAAAAACATCATTTTCATGAACCAATGTTTTTAGTACTTTTTTAGAAGAGTATGTTTTTTCTGAAGATTTATTTTTAATAAATAATCCATTTTCTAAACCAGAATAGATAACATCATTTTTACCAATAAAAAGATTGGTTGTTTTTAATTTATGGATTTGAATAAAATCATCCCCATCAAATTTTACCAAACCTTTTTCTGTGGCAATCCATAAATAACCAATTTTATCTTGTTTAATATCATAAACAATATTGCTTGGCAATCCATCTTTGATGGTTATATTTTGAATTTCATTTTGAGCAACAAGGTTTATCGCTAAAAAAATGAGAATTAAAAAAATGTTTTTTTTAAGAATAGACATAAAACAAACTTACTAAATTAAATTTTTTGAATTCAGATAAATACAACCATAATTAAAGTTAGTTCATCTTAAAATTCTAGATGATTCTTTCAGAAAATATATTGATTAAAACGTCATCATACAATAATTTGCACAATGACGTTTCCTAAAAACTACTTTCCCTTTTCAATTATTTCATTGCATACAAACGTTTGTTATTTGTATCTGGTGTAATGTGTTGTAATTCTCCATAAGGTTTAATTAAAGGCTTTAATACTACCAAACCAGTTGTTTTTCCTTTAATAATTAATGTGCTGTTTTTCATAGAGTAAGACCATCTAAATTTATCAATAGGAATATTTAATTGTTCAACTTCAAAATAAATTACTTCTTGTTGCTCAATAAAATCCATAATTTCTTCTTGATTTTCAAAAGTTGGTACTTCTTCATCAGAATTATGATAGTCTAGTTCAAACTTTAAAGGAATATTAAAATGTGTTGCGTATGCTTCTCCAATAAATCTTTCTTCATCATTACTTAAGGCCTCTAACCAGTTAATATCTTTTTCTTCAGGATATTTTCTAGCAATTTCTTTTGATAGATCTACTTTACCTGGTGAATTAGCTGTTGGATAAAAAACGTAATGTGGTTTTGCTAAATAATGTTTACTAAAATCTCCATTAAAAATTGAATAATAAGGTGAAGCTACCACATTTGGTAATTCGTCTGCAAAAAAGGCATCTTTAAAAACTTTCATTAATGCTGCATTTTCACCTAAACCATTTGCATGAAAAATAATTTTAGAATTTGCATTTACACTTTCTTGTAAAATTGGTAATGTGCCTTTTGTAATATGCATTCTTAAAGATTCTGCAGTCACTTTTTCACCTTTAATCACTGTTTCTAAAGACATTCCTTTAAAAGGATTGCTCTTGTTTACAATATGGATTTCTCCATAAGGTTTTTCGTTTTTGTTATTATTTAACCAGTTAATAATCTCTTCTATAGAATATTGATCTTCTATAATTTGATAGTTTTTTTCTTTAAAAAAAGATCTTGCATTGTTGTAATAGGTTTCATCTCCTTTATCATAACCAGTAATAAAAACCAAAGGATTTCTGGTAACTACTTCTTCTTTTACAGTATAATCTATAGTGTTTTCTGCAATTAATGTTGATGTTTCATTTTTTACTACAGATGATGTTTTATCACAATTTACAAAAAGACTTGATGTTAAAATAAAGGCTGTTGCGAATACTGATGTTTTAAATATTGAGTTCATAATTTCTATGTTTTAGTGTTAATACACAGTAAAAGTAGTGGAGAAGTTTACTTAAATTTTGGCTGTTTTAGAATTCGTGATTGGTGAACTAGAATTCGTAATTATTTGAATTTAACTTTTATAAAAATTGTATTAAAACATAATTTCTTAAATTTAAAACCTAATCAAACAAAACCATTATGAAATGCTTAATTAACCTATTCATTCTCTTTTTAACTTTTACCCTTTTTTCTCAAAACAATGAAGTTTATTTCACATTAAAACCAACCTTAACTCCAGATGGAAGTGCCGTTATTTATAGTTATCAAGGAGATTTATGGAAAGTTTCTTCTAATGGAGGAGATGCTTTTAGATTAACAGCAATGGATGGAACAGAAACAGATCCAAGTGTTTCTCCTGATGGAAAATGGTTGGCTTTTTCTAGTAATCAATATGGGAATTATGATGTTTATACTATGCCTTTAAATGGAGGGGAAATTAAACAGCTTACTTTTCATCAAAGTAATGATAAAGTTACTTCTTGGAATTGGGATAGTAAAACCATTAATTTTACTTCTAACAGATTTAATAGAATTACCAATTTCACGATTTCTATTGATGGTGAAACTCCAAAAAGAACTTTTCCTCATTATTTTAATACCATTCACAATGTAGTACAACACCCAAAAACTCATGATATTTATTTTAACGAATCTTGGGAAAGTTCAAACTTTGCAAATAGAAAAAGGTATAAAGGTGATTATAACCCAGATATAAAATCTTATAATATTAAAACCAAAAAATTCACCAAACATACTTCTTACAGAGGTAAAGATTTTGGAGTTACAATAGATAAAAAAGGAACTATTTATTTTAAATCTGATGAATATAAAGGCGAATACAATCTTTACCAATTAGAAAACGGAACTAAAAAAAGGCTTACAAATTTCTCTACATCTATTATGTGGCCCAAAGTTAGCGCAAATGGAAGTAAAATTGTTTTTAGAAAAGATTATCAAATTTATGTGTATGATGTTGCAAAAAAAACTTTTAAAAAACTAAATATCAACATCAATAAAAATTCTACAGTTGCTAAAAATCAATCTTATAATGTTAAGGGGAATATCACTTATTTTGATGTTTCTTCAGATGGAAAAAAGATGGCTTTTGTATCTAGAGGAAAATTATTTGTTTCTGATGTAAAAGGGAAATTTATAAAAGAAATTGATACTAAAAAAGAGGAAGCAGTTCAAGAAGTAAAATGGTTAAAAGACAATAAAACGCTTCTATACTCAAGGTCTTATAATGGGTATTACAATTGGTTTTCTGTTGATGTTACAAATACATCAAGCAAAAAACAAATCACAAAAAATAAGATGAATAACAGGCAAATTACTTTTAATAGTGATTTAACAAAAGGTGTTTATTTATCAGGTAGAAATGAAATTCATATTATAGATTTAAAGACTTTTAAAAGTGAATTGGTTGTAAAAGATGAACTTTGGGGATTCTATAACTCAAATCCTTATTTTTCTCCAGATGATAAATACATCATTTATAATGCCTACAGAGATTTTGAAGCAGATATTTTAGTGTACAATATTACATCAAAAAAGACAATAAATTTAACAAATACAAAGGTTTCAGAATCAGAACCAGCTTGGTCTTCAGACGGAAAATATATTTATTTTACATCAGAAAGAACTTCTCCGAATTTTCCTAGTGGAGGAAATGGAGAATCTAAAGTGTATCAAATGGCTTTAGATAAGTTCGATAAACCTTTTAAAATGAATAAGGTAAATGAACTTTTTGCAAAAAAGGATACTGCAAAAAAGGATAAAAAGAAACCAGAAATTAAGGTTGATATAAATTCGAATGGGTTAATGGATCGTTTAACAAGGATTAGCCCAAGATTTGGAAATCAAAGAAATATTTCAATAATTAATTCTGGTGATAAAACTGATATACTTTACATTTCTAATCACGATGAAGGGACTAGTAAATTATGGAAAACAACGATTGCGCCTTTTGAGAATAATAAAACTGTAAAATTGGGTGATACACGTATTTTTGGTTATCAATATGTATCAGTAAAAAAGAATCACTATATTTTGGCAAGTGGTAAAATTCATACTTTAAACTTAACTACCAATAAATTAAAAGCAATTGCTATAGATACTAAGTTTAATAAATCTTTATCTGATGAGTTTGAGCAAATGTATTTTGAAGCTTGGGCAGGAATGGAAGAAAATTTTTATGATGAGAATTTTCACGGTCAAAACTGGCAAAAATTAAGAGATAGCTATGCAAAATATTTACCCTTTGTTTCTGAAAGAGCAGATTTAAGATTAATTTTTAATGATATGTTAGGCGAATTAAATACATCGCATTTTGGTTTTAATTCTTATGGAGCTGAAGAAAAAATATATTATGGAACTAGAACTTTAGCTACAGGTATTGTCTTTAATAATGATAATCCTTATAAAGTAGATAGAATTGTTGCAGAAAGCCCAGTTGATGTAAAAAATAAAGGAATAAATAAAGGTGATGTTTTAATTGCTGTAAATGGAGTAGAAGTTGATGTAAAGAAAAACAGAGAGTCTTATTTTACAAACCCAGAAAATAAAGATGAAATTCAATTAACATTTTCTAGAAATAAAACTAATTTTGATGTTTACATTCACACCACTAGCTACCTTAGTGTAAGAAACTTAATTTATGATGAATGGCAAGATGAAAATCAAGAGTATGTAGATCAAAAAACAAATAATGAAATTGCTTATGTGCATATGAAAAATATGACTGGTGGAGAACTGACAAAATTTTACCACGATTTAATGAGTGATGAAGCGTATAAAAAAGGATTGATTTTAGATTTAAGATACAATACTGGAGGAAATGTACACGATGCAGTTTTAAACTTTTTACAACAAAAACAATACTTAAACTGGAAATATAGAGAAGGTAAATTAACAAGTCAGTCTAATTTTAGTTATGGAAATAAACCAATTGTTTTGCTGATCAATGAGCAATCTCTTTCTGATGCAGAAATGACAGCTGCTGGTTTTAAAGAATTAGGTTTGGGTACAATTGTAGGTACAGAAACGTATAGATGGATTATTTTTACTTCAGGAAAATCTTTAGTAGATGGCTCATCTTACAGATTACCTTCTTGGGGTTGTTACACTTTAGATGGTAAAGATTTAGAATTAAATGGTGTTGCACCTGATGTTTATATAGGTAAAGATTTTAAAGATAGATTAGATAAAAATACACCTCAATTAGATAAAGCCATTGAGATTATTATGCAAAAAATAAAGTAAAATTATAATTACAGGTATTCATTTTCAGACCTCACATGTTTTAAAAACCTGTGAGGTCTTTTTGTACATCTAAAAACTCAACTTTTCTGCCAAATAAGGAGCAGTATAAGAGGATTTGTTTTTTGCTAAATCTTCTGGAGTTCCTTGAAAAATAAGGTTTCCACCATTTTTACCACCATCTAAACCTAAATCTATAATGTAATCTGCGCATTTAATAAGTTCGATATTGTGTTCAATTACAACTACAGAATGCCCACGTTCAATTAAAGCATTAAAAGAGGCTAATAATTTTTTAATATCGTGAAAATGTAAGCCAGTGGTTGGTTCATCAAAAATGAATAAAGCTTTGTCTTTGGTATTACCTTTTACTAAAAATGAAGCCAATTTAATTCTCTGAGCTTCACCACCAGAAAGTGTAGAAGAGGATTGACCTAAAGTAACATAACCTAAACCAACATCTTGCAAAGGTTTTAGCTTATTGGCAATTTTAGGTACTAAATTTTCTGAGAAAAAAGCGACAGCATCATCAATAGTTAAATTTAAAATATCATCTATAGATTTGTTATCAAACTTAACTTCTAAAACCTCTTTTTTAAAACGTTTTCCATTGCAAACATCGCATTCTAAATGCACATCTGCCATAAATTGCATTTCTATGGTAACTTCACCTTCGCCTTTACAAACTTCACAACGTCCACCTTCTACATTAAAAGAGAAATGTTTGGGTTTGTAATTTCTGATGTTTGATAATTTTTGATTCGAAAATAAAGCTCTAATATCGTCATAAGCCTTAATATAAGTAACAGGATTTGAACGTGAAGAACGCCCAATAGGATTTTGATCAATAAATTCTACGTGTTTTAGTATATCAAAACTGCCTTTAATTTCAGTATGTTGCCCAATTTTATCTCCAAAACCAGAAATCTGTTTTTGCATTGATGGATATAGAATTTTCTTTACCAATGTACTTTTTCCAGATCCAGAAACTCCTGTAATAACAGACAAACAATTTAAAGGAATAGTAACGTCTATATTTTGTAAATTATGTTCTCTTGCACCAATAATTTGAATGTTATTTTTTGATGTTCTTCGTTTATTAGGAACCTCAATTTTCAACTCTTCATTTAAATATTTTGCAGTTAACGAATCCGATTTTAAAATTTCTTTAAATGTACCTTCTGCAACTACATTACCACCAAAGGTTCCTGCTTCTGGGCCAATATCTATAATATAATCAGCCTCTTTCATAATATCTTCATCATGTTCTACCACAACAACTGTATTTCCTAAATCTCGTAGGTTTTTTAAAACTCCAATTAATCTCTCTGTGTCTTTTGGATGCAAACCAATACTTGGTTCATCTAAAATATACATAGAACCTACCAAAGAACTACCTAGAGAAGTTGCCAAATTTATACGTTGACTCTCACCACCAGAAAGTGTATTCGAAGTTCTGTTGATGGTTAAATACGAAAGACCAACATCTGTTAAAAACTGTAATCGATTATTTATTTCTGTTAATAATCGTTTTCCTATTTTCTCTTGATATTTGTCTAGTTTTAAGTTTTTGAAAAACACAGCTAATTCATCTAATGGCAATGAAACCAAATCTGAAATAGTTTTTTCATTGATTTTTACATAATCTGCTTCTTTTCGTAAACGCTTACCATTACAAGTAGTACATTTTGTTTTACCACGATAACGTGATAACATTACTCTATTCTGAATTTTATAGCTTTTTTCTTCTAAAACTGAAAAGAAATGATGAATTCCATTAAAAGATTTGTTACCATTCCAAACTAACTCTTTTTGTTTTTCTGATAATTCAAACCAAGGTTTATGAATAGGAATATCAAACTGATATGCCACTGAAATCAATTCTTCTTTGTAGTGAATATAAGAAGGCGTTCTAAAAGGAAAAATGGCATCTTCAAAAATAGATAAACCCGTATTTGGTATTACTAGATCTTCATCAATACCAATTACATTTCCATAACCTTCGCAAGTTGGGCAAGCTCCATAAGGATTGTTAAAACTAAATAAATGCGTATTTGGTTCTAAAAAAGACATTCCATCTAAATCGAACTTATTGCTAAATTCAGAAACTTTGTTGTCTGTTAAGTTTTCTATAAAACAGATTCCTTTACCTTCAAAAAAAGCAGTTTGTATAGCATCTGCTAATCTGTTGTAAAAATCTTCATCATTTTTTGTTACAATTCTATCAACAACTAAAAAAATAGCTTCTTTTTTATAATCCTCTTGAGGAAAATCTGATATTCGATACACAGAATCATTCCATTTTAATCTGGCATAACCTTGTTGTTCTAAAACCTGCAAAACCGTTTTTAAATCGCGGTTTTCATCAATAGTAATAGGAGCAAGGAGTAATAATTTTGTGAGTTCTTCAAATTCTTTTACAAAATTGACAACATCAGAAACTGTGTCTTTTTTTACTTCTTTACCAGAAATAGGAGAGTAGGTTTTACCAATTCTGGCATATAATAATTTTATATAATCGTAAATTTCTGTAGATGTACCTACTGTAGATCTTGGATTTGTAGAATTTACTTTTTGCTCAATAGCAATTGCAGGTGCAATACCTTTTATATAATCTACTTTTGGTTTGTGCAGTTTGCCTAAAAATTGACGTGCGTAAGAAGATAAACTTTCTACATAACGTCTTTGGCCTTCTGCATACAATGTATCAAAAGCCAATGAAGATTTACCAGAACCAGATAAACCCGTAATTACAACTAGTTTATTTCTTGGTATAACAACATCAATATTTTTTAAATTATGGAGTTTAGCTCCTTTTATGATTATGTTTTCTTTCGGATTTACAGTAGAAATATCAGTATTCATTCAATATAAATATAAGGTATAAAAATACCATAATTTTAAAGGACATAAAAAAAAGATTAATGCCAAATTTGTTAAAAAGTTTGATGGATTAAAAATAAAAGTTATATTTGAAGACTTAATATTCACAAAATTAGACGCATATAGTTAAAAACTACTTTTAAAATTATTAGTTAGAATAATAAAATTGAAGAACAACTTGTTCATCAAAAAAGTAGTTATGATGCAAAAAAAAACAATTTCAGATAGTACTTTAGTAAGTGATTATATTAGAGGAAATGAATCAGCTTTAGGTGTTTTAATCAAAAGACATCAACAAAGGCTTTTTAGCTTTATTTATAGTAAGGTTAAGGATAAAGACATTACAGAAGATGTTTTTCAAGATACTTTTATTAAAGTAATAAGAACCTTAAAAAAAGGTAATTATAACGAAGAAGGTAAGTTTTTACCTTGGGTTATGCGTATTGCGCATAATTTAGTGATTGATTATTTTAGAAAATCAAACAGAATGCCTGCTTTTAATACTACAGATGAATTTGATATTTTTTCTGTTTTAGGTGATGGGAATCTAAATGCAGAAAAACAAATTATACAAGAACAGATTTATGCTGATGTTAGAGAGCTCGTAAATGAGTTACCAGACGAACAAAAAGAAGTTTTGGTAATGCGAATGTATAAAGACATGAGTTTTAAAGAAATAAGTGAAAATACAGGAGTGAGCATTAACACAGCATTAGGTAGAATGCGTTATGCGCTTATAAATATGCGTAAATTAATAGAAAAAAATAAAATTATTTTAGTAAACTAACAATAAAGAGAATTTTGTGTCGTTACTTATTTATAACCAAGTTATTAAATAGTATATATGATGCAACTTTACTCAAGAAAGTCGTCTGAAATTCAGATGCAACCTAAACAAGAAACAGTTCAATTTTTGATTAATTTTTCCAAATCGCTAACTATTGTAAAAACCAAATCAAAAGGCTTCATTGAATTGAATTTGAATTAAGAGTGGAAAAAGCTTCAACTAATGTTGAGGCTTTTTTTAATGCCTAAATTTTATATCAACTAAAATTTACATTATATCAGCAAAAAAATACTTCTATTTTCAACGAAATTTGTGATATGGAAAATATATTAGTAGCAGGTGCCAATGGTACCACAGGAAAAAAAATAGTAAATTTATTAGAATCATCACAGTATTTTAATCCAGTTGCTATGGTTCGTAAAGAGGAACAAAAAAAGCAATTTATAGAAAGAAATATACAAACAGTATTGGCAGATTTAGAAGGCGATGTTTCTCATACAGTTAAAAATATTGATAAAGTTATTTTTGCTGCAGGTTCTGGAGGTAAAAAAGTTAAAGAAGTTGATGAAAATGGGGCTAAGAAATTAATAAAAGAATCTGAGAAAGAGAATGTTAAAAAGTTTGTAATGTTAAGTTCTATGGGTGCAGATAACCCAAAAGGTACAGATGATTTACAAGAGTATTTAGAAGCGAAGCATAATGCTGATGAGTTTTTAAAGAAAAGTAATTTAACCTATTCAATTGTTAGGCCAGGTTCTTTAACAAATGATAAAGGTTCTGGAAAAATTGAATTAAAACATAAACTAAACAAGCAAGGAGAAATTAGTAGAGACGATGTTGCACAAACTTTAGTGAGAGTTTTACACGATACTGCAGAAGTAGACGATACTTTCGAAATTATTAAAGGAAATACTTTAATTGGTAAAGCTATACCTCATTAATAGCCCCTTTAATTCCCAAAAGGGGAAAATACTCTTCTTTTTACACAAAACAACCTTAAAATTCCAATGGAAATTTTAAGGTTGTTTTGTGTAAAATAATCTGTGTTTTGTTTATAAATAACATTTTTCTCTGTGAATCTCTGTGTAATTATTTCCACAAAAATCTGTGTAAATCTGTGAAGTCCGTGTCAAAATATTTAGAGAAATTAGTGTAATATATGTTTATTTTTTTGCTTTATAGTAATCGTCTAAAACTGTTTTTCTACCAATTGTTTTTGTAATAATGTCTTTATCTAAATTCCAACCACGAGCAGGAGAATACTCACGACCATACCAAATAATTTGCAAATGTAAATCGTTCCATAACTCTCTTGGAAACAAACGTTTTGCATCTTTTTCAGTTTGATTTACATTTTTTCCGTTTGTTAAATTCCATCTGTACATTAATCTGTGAATATGTGTATCAACAGGAAAAGCAGGTACACCAAAAGCCTGACTCATAACTACACTTGCTGTTTTGTGCCCTACAGCTGGTAATTCTTCCAAACCTTCAAAAGATTCAGGAACTTCTCCATTATATTTTTCAATCAATATTTTTGATAAACCATAAATTCCTTTGGATTTCATTGGTGATAATCCACAAGGACGAATAATTTCCTTAATTTCATCCACAGACATTTTAATCATATCAAAAGGATTATCAGCTTTAGCGAACAACAAAGGCGTTATTTTATTTACTCTAACATCTGTACATTGTGCAGATAACAAAACAGCAACCAAAAGTGTATAAGGATCTTTATGATCTAAAGGAATTGGTATTTCTGGATAAAATTCTTGAAGTGTATCAATTACAAATTGAACTTTTTCTTGTTTGGTCATTTTTTTGAGTTACAAAGTATAATAGTACCAAAGGTACAAAGTAATAATTGAAACCTTATTTTTAAGACTTTAAAATACTTTGTTACTTTGTATCTTTGGGACTTAAATAAAAACAAAATGACATCATTAAAAATAGGAGATAAAGCTCCACAATTTGAAGCAAAAGATAATGCAGGTAACACAATTAAATTATCAGATTATTCAGGTAAAAAATTAGTATTATTCTTTTATCCAAAGGCAAGTACACCTGGTTGTACAAACGAAGCTTGTGATTTAAGAGACAATTATCAAACTTTTTTAGCTAAAGGTTATGATGTTTTAGGTGTAAGTGCAGATTCTGCAAAAAGACAGCAAAATTTTATCAATAAAAATGAATTACCTTTTCCTTTATTAGCAGACGAAGATAAAGCTGTTATAGAAGCTTTTAATGTTTGGGGACCAAAGAAATTTATGGGTAGAGAATATGATGGTATTCATAGAACTACTTTTATTATTGATGAAAATGGAGTTATTGAAGATGTAATTACTAAAGTAAAAACTAAAGCTCATACAGAACAAATTTTGAGTTAGAACGTAAATAATAGTTTTTTTTCATTAAAAAATACCTAGAAGTAGGTATTGTTTATAATTATTTATTTGTTAATATTTGAAGTTAAATTTCAATTTATACAAATTTATTAACTATAAACTATTAATAATGAAAATAAAATTACTTTTTATTATAGTATTCTTGTTTTTGAGTAATCATCTTATTTCTCAAAATGTTTTAATTACAGATACAAATTTTGAACAATCCTTAATAGATTTAGGATGGGATACTGATGGATTAAATGGTTCTCTATTAGAGAGTGATGCTGTTCTTATAGACAGTTTAGATATTCAAGACCCATTAAACAATACCAAATTACCAAATGTTACCGCTAAAATTAAAAGTTTAGAAGGTATAGAGGCTATGGTTAATTTGGTTTCTTTAGAAGCAGGAGTTAATGAACTTTCTTCAGTAGATTTATCAAAAAATGAACTTTTAAGTAATTTGTTTTTAAACGATAATTTATTAACAAGTATTGATGTTTCTAAGAATTTAGCATTAAAACGATTTGGGTTTATGAGAAATCAAATTACTGAAATAGATGTATCTATGTTGGTTAATTTGGTAGATTTATTTGTATTTGAAAATCTAATAACAAGTTTAGATATTACAAATAACAAAGAATTAGAATGGCTGTATGCAATTAATAATCAGTTATCAACAATAAATTTATCGAATAACACAAAACTAAAAAGAATAGACATCTATAATAATTTACTAACAACTATAGATGTTTCTATGTTAGTAGATTTAGAAGATTTAAGGGTAGCTAATAATCAATTATCGCATTTAGATATTTCTAATAACAGTAAATTATTTGCGTTTAATGCAAATAGTAATGATTTAGAAGTGTTAAATGTTAAGAATGGTAATAATTCTAATTTCACCTATTTTGATGCTACCAATAATACAGATTTAACTTGTATTCAGGTTGATGATGTTGCTTTTTCTAATACAAATTGGACAAGTAAAGATTCACAATCTATTTTTAATACAGATTGTGCTATCCCTGCAACTGTAAATTTTACTGATTATAATATGAAAACTGCTTTAGTTGCAGATAATACTATAAATACAAATGGAGATACAGAAATTCAGGTTACAGAAGCAGAAGCTGTAACTGGCAATATAACTTTAGAGTCTTTAAATATTGATAGTTTAACTGGTATAGAGGCTTTTAAAAATGTATCAGCTTTAATTGTTAGAAATAATAACTTAACTTCTGTGGATTTATCTAACAATACTAAACTGAACTTTTTAAGTATAGATAACAATCAACTAACAGCCTTAGATATTTCATCTTTAATAAGTTTAGAAACGCTGTATGCAGGTATAAATCAAATATCTGAAATAGATGTAACTAATAATTTAGCATTAAAAAAGTTATGGTTAAATATAAATAACATCAGTACTTTAGATATTTCTAAAAATACCAATTTAGAAGAATTAGAATTAGATTGGAACTATAATTTAGCTGCCATAGACCTATCTAATAATTTAAATTTATATAGAATCCATTTATGGAAAACTGCAATTTCTACTTTAGATGTAACTCATTTAGACAATTTAGAAAGGTTGTATGTTTCTGAAACTAATTTATCAACCATAGATATTTCTAAAAATTTAAAATTATACGATTTTAGATCAAATGGTAACCCAACAATACCAACTTATGACTTTTCTAATAATACTGAATTAACTAGAATCGATTTAACCAATTGTAATGTAGACAATGTAGATGTTTCTAAAAACATAAAACTAACACAACTTTTATTAGGTCAAAATAACCTAACAACTGTAGATATTTCTAAAAACACCTTATTAGAAGAATTGTATTTAAATAATAATAAATTAGATACTATAGATGTTTCTACACACCCAAATTTACATGCTTTTACTTGTAATGATAATTTATTAACAGCTCTAAATATTAAAAATGGGAACAATATAAACTTTACTAATTTTGATGCTACAAACAATCCTGATTTAACTTGTATTCAGGTTGATGATGTTGATTTTTCTAATACAAACTGGACTAATATAGATGAACAATCTTTTTTTACTACAGATTGTTCTTCTCCTTATGTAGCAATTCCAGATACCAATTTTGAACAAAATTTAATAGATTTAGGCTGGGATACTAATGGACTAAATGGAAATATCCTTTTATCTGAAGCACAGGCAATTGATAGCTTAAAATTATCAAAAACTGTAGACGCTATAGATAAAATAACAAATTTAACAGGTATTGAAGCAATGTCTAATTTAGTGTCTATTGAGGCTGCTTATAATGAAATTACTTCTGTAGATTTATCTCAAAATACATCACTTACCAATTTGTTTTTAAATGATAACCAATTAACTACAATAGATGTTTCTAATAATACTGCTTTAGTACGTTTTGGAATTATGCGAAATCAGTTTACAGCTGTAGATGTTTCAATGCTATTAAATTTAAAAGATTTATTTGTACATGAAAATCAGTTAACGAGTTTAGATTTATCAAATAACACAGAGTTAAATTGGTTATATGCTTCAGATAATCAGTTGTCTAGTATTGATTTGTCAACAAATACAAAATTAGTAAGAATAGATATTTACAATAATTTATTACCAAGTATAGATGTAAGTTTGTTGCCAGATTTAAGCGATTTTAGAACTGCAAATAATAAATTAACAGATTTAGATGTTTCTAATAATATCAATTTACTTTCCTTTAGTTGTAATGATAATCTACTAACATCATTAAATGTAAAAAATGGTAATAATAGCAATTCAACATATTTTGATGCTTCAAATAATCCAAATTTAACTTGTATTCAGGTTGATGATGTTGCCTATTCAACAACAAACTGGACTCAAAAAGACGCTCAAACCATTTTTAAAACAGATTGTAATGAGGCAGTAGTTTACATACCAGATGTTAATATGAAAGCAGCTTTATTGGCTGATACTTTTATAAATACAAATGGAGATAATGAAATTCAAGTATCTGAAGCAGAAGCAATACATCAAGATATTGATAAAGGAGAAAGTTTAAATATATCTGACTTAACAGGAATTGAAGCTTTTATAAATATTACAGGTCTAGATGTTAGTAATAATAATTTAACAACTGTAGATTTATCAAAAAACACAAAACTTACTTGGTTAAGTATAGACGAAAATAGTTTAACAAATCTAGATTTATCTAATAATACAGTATTACAGACTATAAATATAAGTAACAATAATTTATCAAGTTTAGATGTTTCTATGCTTACTAACTTAGAAAATTTATTTGCTTATGATAATAAAATTGCTTCTATTGATGTATCAAAAAATATTAATTTAAAGAAAATTTGGTTAAATATAAACGAGTTAACAGTTATAGATTTAGCCACAAATACTAATTTAGAAGAATTACAATTAGACTGGAATTTTAATTTATCAGCAATAGATTTTTCAAATAATTTAGAATTAAATAGAATCCATTTGTGGCAAACTGCAATAACAACAATAGATGTTAGTATGTTGCCAAAACTACAAAGATTATATGTTTCTGATACTCAAATAACAACTTTAGACATTACCAATAATCCTAAATTATATGATATTAGATTAGGAGAAACAGATATAACAAGTTTAGATGTTTCTAAAAATGTTTTATTAGAAAGAATAGATGTCTTTAAAACAAAAATTACGTCTTTAGATATTTCTAAAAATACAAGTTTAACAAGCTTGTTGATGAACGAAAACGAATTTACAAGTATCAATTTATCTAAAAACGTACTTTTAACTGAATTAGTTGCCAACGACAATAAAATTGTAAATATTGATATAAATAAAAATACAAATTTAGAAACCTTAATTATCAATAATAACCTTTTAGAAAGAGCTGTTTTAAGAAACGGAAATAACACAGCAATTACAAATTTTGATATTACAGGAAACGAAAATTTAACGTGTATTTCTGTTGATAATGTTACTTATGCTAATGATAATTGGTTAAATAAAGATACAACAGCAACTTATAGCACAGATTGTGATTCTGTTTGGGAAGTGTATACAGAAGACACTAATTTAGAAAGCTCATTAAATTCCATTGCTGGTTTAGATGATGATGGAGATGGAGTTATTACTTATGAAGAAGCACAATCATTTACTGGTGATTTAGATTTAAGTGGACAAAATATTACTGATGCTACAGGTTTAGAAGCATTTTCTAACGCTGCTAGTATAAATATTTCTGGGAATAGTATTACAGATATTAGTAGTTTATTAACTAGCCCAACAGTTGTAGTTAGTTCTAGAATTACAGGAGAAAAAAGAACATTTTCTAGAAATTCTAACGGAATTAAAAAATTAAATGTTGCTAATAATTTAATAGAAGAAATAGACATTACAGAAATTACAAGTATCACAGAGCTTATTGTTTCTAATAATAGATTAACTTATTTAAATCTTAATAATAATTCAAATTCTAGCATTATTACTTTGGATGCAACAGGGAATCCTAATTTAAGTTGTATTCAAGTTGATGATATATTGGATGCAGAAGGAAATACAAACTGGAAAAAAGACAGCACAGCTAGTTATAATACTTATTGTCCTAAAACAGTTTTATCAACAGAAAACTTTTTAAAAGAAAATATTGCTATCTACCCAAATCCAGCAAGTACAAATTTTGAAGTTTCATTAACTAATGGTTTAACCTTAAAATCTATTGAAATTTATAATTTAGTAGGTAAAAGTATCATAAAAACAAAGAGTAATCTAGTTGATATTAATACTTTATCAAAAGGGATATACTTTGTGAAAATAAATACAGATCAAGGTTTTATTAATACTAAATTGATAAAAGAATAAGTAATTGTAAAGCACAAAAAAAGAGGAAAACATTACGTTTTCCTCTTTTTTTTATGATATAAATTTAATCTTTTATAACTGAATAGATAATCCAACAATAATTTGATTTACTCTTGTATCGTATTCTACGTTTCCTAAATTACCTACAAAAGAAGATTCTACATCAGAGAAACCTCTTTCCCAACGAACATCAATACCTAATTTACCAAATTCAATTCCACCACCAAATTGTAAACCAACAGTAAATCCATCAGCATCTACATTTTTAATGTCTTCAATTCCAAAATCAGAATCTAAAATATATTGAAAAGAAGGACCAATAAAAACATTACCAATTCCAAAAATCTTTTTTCCTAACAAAACAGGAATATCAATTTTTTGAAAAGTGTGTGTAGTAGTTTTCCCAGCTTGTGTGTAATAAACTTCATTTTCTAAGTTGGTATACACCAATTCTGGTCTAATATAAAAACCAACAATAGGTAATTTGGCACGTAACCAAATACCTGCATGATAACCAGTTTTGCTTTTAGCTCCGTTAAAAACATCTGTACTAGTTTCTTTAATAGAGTTTGAGTTGTAGTTTACACCACCTTTAACACCAAATTGAATTTGAGCGTTAGAAGTTTGGCTTAATCCGAAAGCCAATAACATGAATACGATTACTTTTTTCATAATTTTTAATTTTAGTTTATATAAAGACGCTTTTAAAAACAAAAACGTTATTATTTTCTAGAAATTACTTTTTTAACAGCTTTAATTACAGCAGCTGCATCTAAACCATATTTTGCCATTAATTGATCTGGAGTACCAGATTCACCAAAAGTATCATCAGTTGCAACAAATTCTTGTGGAGTAGGGGTGTTTAATGCTAAAGTTCTAGCAACACTTTCTCCTAAACCTCCTAATTTGTTATGTTCTTCTGCTGTAACTATACAACCAGTTTTTGCAACAGATTTTAAGATAATTTCTTCGTCTAAAGGTTTTATAGTGTGTATGTTAATTACATCTACAGAAATACCTTCAGCTTCTAATTGTTCTGCAGCTTGTAAAGATTCCCAAACTAAATGACCAGTTGCAACAATAGTTACATCTGTACCTTCTGTTAACTGAATTCCTTTACCAATTACAAACTCACCTTCTGGCATAAAAATTGGCACTTTTGGTCTACCAAAACGTAAATAAACAGGTCCATCAAAATCTGCAATTGCAATAGTAGCAGCTTTTGTTTGGTTATAATCACAAGGATTAATAACTGTCATTCCAGGTAACATTTTCATTAAACCAATATCTTCTAAAATTTGGTGTGTTGCTCCATCTTCACCTAAAGTTACACCTGCGTGAGAAGCACAAATTTTTACATTCTTATTTGAATAAGCAATAGATTGACGAATTTGATCGTACACACGACCTGTAGAAAAGTTTGCAAAAGTACCTGTAAAAGGAATTTTACCTCCAATAGTCATCCCTGCAGCAATACCCATCATATTTGCTTCTGCAATACCAATTTGAAAAAACCTTTCTGGGTTTTCTTTAATAAAGTCAGCCATTTTTAAAGAACCCACTAAATCAGCACATAAAGCAACTACGTTTGGGTTTGTTCTACCTAATTCTGTTAAACCATCACCAAAACCAGAACGTGTATCTTTTTTTTCTGTGTACGTATATTTTTTCATTGTAATAATTGTATTGTAAAATTTTGCGTAAAAATAAACTTTTATTTTTCTTTAGAGAAGAAAATAGACTTTAGAATAAAGACTTTTAAAAATATTTTTTAATGAAAATTAATAATCTATCATTAAAACGAGATATTAATTTACAATTTCATAAATTCTTGGTAAAGTTTATGAATTGGTAAGCCAACTACATTAAAATAACTGCCTTCCATTTTATCAATAGCAATAAAACCAATCCATTCTTGAATGCCATAAGCACCAGCTTTATCAAAAGGTTTGTAATTTTTAATGTAATAATTAATTTCTTCGTCAGAAAGTTCTTTAAAAGAAACCGTAGTTACATCATTTATAATCTTTTGAAAATGAATGTTTTTTATACTGATAGAAGTAATTACTTGGTGTTTTTTACCAGATAATTTTCTAAGCATTTTAAATGCATCTGCTGCATTTTTTGGTTTACCAAGAGCTTCATTATTTAGCCAAACAATGGTATCAGAAGTAATTAATACATCTTTTTCTGATAAATTTGTAAATGCTTTTGCTTTTAAATCAGCTAAATAATCAGTAATTTCTGTTCCTTTTAGATTATCAGGATAAATTTCATCTACTTTTTTTACATCAATTGTAAAATCGATGTCTAAATCTTTAAAGAATTGCTGTCTTCTTGGTGAGCCAGAAGCAAGAATTATATTGTAGTTTTTTAATTTTTCTTTAAGCATTAAAGCTTTTCTTTATTCTTGATAAATCTCGTTTGTTATCTCTATCTTTAATAACATTTCGTTTATCATGTGTTTGTTTTCCTTTGGCTAAAGCAATTTCTAATTTTGCAAAACCTCTATCGTTGATAAACAATTTTAAAGGAACAATTGTGTTTCCTTTGGCTTCAACATCTTTTTTTAAGCTTCGTAATTCGCGCTTATTTAAGAGTAATCTGCGTTCGCTTTTTGGGTTATGATTAAAATGATGGCCATACATATATTCTTGTATGTACATATTTATGATAAACAATTCTCCTCTATCATTAAATTCGCAAAAACTCTCTGTAATTCTTGCCTGACTTAATCTTATCGATTTTATTTCTGTACCTGTTAATTGAATTCCAGCTACATATTTATCAAGAATTTCGAATTCGAAACGCGCTTTTTTATTTTGTATGTTTATTTTTTTCTGCACTATTACAGTTAAATTTTAAATTTATACAAAGATACATTTTTACTTTGGTCAAAGAAATGTAATTTTGATGTCTATTTATAGACCAAATGAAACAAAACTTAATGAAATATTGTATTCTTTTTATATTGATAATTACAGTTTCTTGTAAACCCACTGAAAAAAAATTAACAGCGCAAGAAATTATTGATAAAACCATTTTATATTCAGGTGCAGATTTAGTAGCAAATTCTGAAATTAATTTCATTTTTAGAGATAAAGAATATAATGCCATTAGAAATAACGGAAAATTTAGTTTATCAAGAAAATTTGATATGATTACTGATGAATTGAACAATGATGGTTTTATTAGAACTATTGATGGTAATATTGCAGAAATAGATTCAGCAACAATAAGAGTACAAAGTAATGCTGTAAATTCGGTGCATTATTTTTCGGTTTTGCCTTTTGGTTTAAATGATAAAGCTGTTCATAAAAAAATGTTAGCATCATCAACCATAAAAAATAAAGACTATTATAAAATAGAAATTACTTTTTCTGAAAATGGAGGAGGAGAAGACTTTGAAGATGTTTTTATTTATTGGATTGGAAAAGATGATTTTTTGGTAGATTATTTGGCATATTCGTATCACACAAATGGAGGTGGAAAACGTTTTAGGGTTTTAAAAGAACAATGTACCAAAAATGGAGTTCGTTTTGTAGATTACCACAATTACAAACCTTTAGACAATAAAATTACTTTAATTAATATTGATAAAGCTTTCGAAAACAATCAATTAAAAAAGGTTTCAGAAATTGTTTTAAAAGATATTGAAGTTAAGCTTTTTGAGTAAAAAGGATATTAAGCAATTTTTTAGAAGCTATTTCCTGCTTTTCGCACTCGCTTTTTTTAGTTGTGTTCTCGATACAAATTTGCAGAAAAAGCAAATTTACTCGAATCTACAACTAAAAAAGAGCTCAGACAAATGCTTCAATCAGGGCTAAACTTGTTTGCAACCCTAGTTTGTTTTAATTTACTTTTATAATTTGTTTGGTTTTTTCATTACCTTTTACAGTAACTTTATAAAGACTTCCATTATCATTATCATCCATGTTTTGATAAACTTCTTCACCTAAAATTTTATTAGCAAAACTAGGAGTTGTATTGCTGTGCCCAACAACTAAAACAGTTTTTCCATGAGTTTCTACCTGAAAAATAGAATCAAACAAAAAACTAGGATCGTAATATTTTATGTCTAATTCTTTTGTTTTTGCAGTTGGAGTAGCAGTTTCTACAGTTCTAAAATATTTAGTAGAATATACTGCATCTAGTTTAATATCAGCAAAATAATTAGACCATTTTTGAGCTCTTTTTTCGCCTTCAAAATTTAAATGCGGATTTGCATTCATCATATTTGTTCTATCTTTTTCTGAATGACGAATTAAATAATAAGTTGTGGTATCATTAGAAGAACAAGATGTTAAAAAGCTTATTGCAACTACAAAAAGCAAGAAATAATTTTTCATTAAGTTTAGTTTTAAAACGAATATAGTTAAAAAAGAAAAAGCGGTGTTTTTTAAAACACCACTTTTTCTGAACTCCCCTTAATTTATAATCATTTTTGATAGGATTAAAGCAATCTCAATTTTAATAATTTTACTTTAAACTTAATTGTATAATTAATGTTCTACCAAATCAGATTGATTTCTAAATACCAACTCATCATCAAAAGCATCTAATAAAATAATACTATCTGTAGTAACTTTACCCGATAAAATTTCTTTAGAAAGCTTATTTAAAACTTCTTTCTGAATTACTCTTTTTACAGGTCTTGCACCAAATTCTGGTTGATAACCTTTTTTAGCTAAATATGCAATTGCTTCATCAGTAGCATCTAAGGTAATTTCTTGTTTGCCAATCATTTTCTTTAAATGTTCTATTTGTAATTTTACAATTTCAAATATATCAGATTGATTTAAAGGTGTAAACATAATTACATCATCAATTCTGTTTAAAAATTCTGGTCTTACAGATTGTTTTAATAAGCCTAGAACTTCAATTTTAGCTAATTCTGTTACAGCTTCTAAATCCGCTTTTGGATCTGCAAACTTCTCCTGAATTATATGGCTTCCCATATTAGAAGTCATTATAATAATAGTGTTTTTAAAATCTGCAATTCTACCTTTATTGTCTGTTAACCTACCTTCATCTAAAACTTGTAACAAAATATTAAATGTGTCTGGATGCGCTTTTTCTATTTCATCTAAAAGCACCACAGAATAAGGTCTTCTTCTTACAGCTTCTGTTAATTGTCCTCCTTCATCATAACCAACGTATCCTGGAGGCGCTCCAACTAATCTGCTTACAGAATGGCGTTCTTGATATTCACTCATATCAATTCTTGTCATTGCATTTTCATCATCAAACAAGTATTCTGCTAACGCTTTTGCCAATTCTGTTTTACCAACACCTGTTGTTCCTAAAAATAAGAAACTACCTATTGGTTTATTTGGGTTTTGTAAACCAGCTCTAGATCTTCTTACAGCATCAGAAACTGCTACTATTGCTTCTTCTTGTCCAACAACTCTTTTATGTAATTGATTTTCTAAAAACAATAATTTTTCACGTTCAGATTGTATCATTTTTGTAACAGGTATTCCTGTCCATTTTGCTACAACTTCTGCAATATCATCTAATGTAACTTCTTCTTTAATTAAAGATTTTTCAGACTGATTTTCTTGTAAGTTATTCTGCAAAAATTCTAAATCTTCTTGTGCTTTTTTAATTTTTCCATAACGCAATTCTGCAACTAAACCATAATTACCTTCACGTTCTGCTTTTTCAGCTTCAATTTTAAAGTTCTCAATATTAATTTTTGCATTCTGAATGTTATCTACAACTTCTTTTTCAGATTTCCATTTTGCATTAATTTCATTACGTTCTTCTTTAATATTTGCCAAATCAGAACGTAAAGATTTTAACTTTACTTCATCTTTTTCACGTTTAATAGCTTCAATTTCAATCTCTAATTGCATTATTTTACGATCTAAAACGTCCAATTCTTCTGGTTTAGAGTTGATTTCCATTCGTAATTTAGAAGCAGCTTCGTCCATTAAATCAATAGCTTTATCTGGTAAAAAACGGTTGGTAATATATCTTTGCGATAATTCTACAGCCCCAATGATTGCTTCGTCTTTAATACGCACTTTATGATGCGTTTCATACTTTTCTTTAATACCTCTTAAAATAGAAATTGCACTTTCTGTATCTGGTTCATCAACTAAAACCTTTTGAAAACGACGTTCAAGAGCTTTATCTTTTTCAAAATATTTTTGATATTCATCTAGTGTAGTGGCTCCAATTGCACGTAATTCTCCACGAGCCAAAGCAGGTTTTAAAATATTTGCTGCATCCATTGCACCTTGTCCACCTCCAGCACCAACTAAAGTATGAATTTCATCAATAAATAAAACAATATCACCATCAGAAGTAGTCACTTCTTTGATAACTGCTTTTAAACGTTCTTCAAATTCTCCCTTATATTTTGCACCTGCAATTAAAGCACCCATATCTAAAGAAAAAATTAATTTGTCTTTTAGATTTTCAGGTACATCACCATCTACAATTCTGTGTGCTAAACCTTCTGCAATTGCGGTTTTACCTGTTCCTGGCTCACCTACTAAAATCGGATTATTTTTGGTTCTACGTGATAAAATCTGTAATAATCTACGTATTTCTTCATCTCTACCAATAACAGGATCTAATTTTCCGTTTTTTGCTAAATCGTTTAGGTTTTTAGCAAACTTATTTAATGAATTGTAAGTTTCTTCTTGAGATTGAGAGGTTACTCTTTCTCCTTTCCTTAATTCTTCTATAGCCGCCTTTAAATGTTTTTCTGTAACTCCTTGGTCTTTTAAAACTTGAGCAATATTAGATTTTGATTTAAAAATTGCTAAAATTAAATGCTCAATAGAAACATAATCATCTTTCATGTTTTTAGCAATGATAGATGCTTCGTTTAAACTTTTTCCTGCTTCTCTAGAAAGCATTAATTCTGCTCCAGAAACTTTAGGTAAACTTTCTAATTGTTTGTCTAAAATTTGAGTAACAACATCAATATTTATGTTTAATTTTTTCAATAAAAAAGGTAAAACATTTTCATCAACTTGAGTTAAAGCTTTAAAAATGTGTTCGTTTTCTATTTGATTATGACCATAAGTTTGCGCTAGTTGTTGCGCCATTTGTATGGTTTCTTGCGATTTTGTTGTATAATTATTAAAATTCATCTTTTTTCTTTTTAATTAATGTTTTTAAACATTAATGTTATTTTCTTTTTTCAATTGATAATTAACAATTTTAATACCATTGGTTATTTGCATATAATATAAGTCAAAATGTCTGTAAAAACCTAGTAAATACTGACTTTTTGACTGATTAAAGTTTACTATCTTTGTTTAAAATTAGAAAACTATATGGGCATATTCAATAAATTATTTAGTGGAAAAGAAGGTAACGAACCTAAAAAAGAAAAAACAACTTTTTTAAATTGGCTTCCATTAACTTCATTGGAGCAACTAGAGGACATAAAAAAACAATCTGAAACTGAGTCTATACTTATATTTAAGCATTCAACTAGATGTGGTATTAGTAGTATGGTTATTAAACAATTTGAAAAACTATTCACAGAAGATCATAAAAATCTTAAAGTCTATTATTTAGATTTATTAAATTATAGAAATATTTCTGATGAAGTAGGCTATCAATTTCAAGTAATGCATCAATCTCCTCAACTTTTAGTGATTAAAAACGGAGTTTCTGTACACAATGCTTCACATTATGATATTACTTTAATAGATTTATCAAGATTTATCTAACATAAACTTGCATTAAACCTTATTTAAGTCTTATTTTTGTTTTTTTAAATTTTTATACGTTTGGCAGAAATAAATACTTCAAATAAGGTTGTAGGTAAAGAATTATATGGATATCAAAAAGATGCACTTCGTGAAATCTTTGATAGATTTGAGAACGCGCCTAAAGATTATCATTTATTATACCAGTTACCAACTGGTGGTGGAAAAACAGTTATATTTTCTGAAATTGTAAGACGTTATATCGCAAATTTTAAAAAGAAAGTTTTGGTTTTAACTCACAGAATTGAGTTAAGTAAGCAAACTTCTAAAATGCTAAAAGAGTTTGGTGTTAGTAATAAAATAATAAACTCTACTGCAAAATTAGATGATCAACACGATTTTGATTGTTTTGTAGCAATGGTAGAAACGCTAAAAAATCGTCTAAATGATGATAAACTAGATATTTCTGATATTGGTTTAGTAATTGTGGATGAAGCGCATTACAATTCTTTTACAAAAATTTTCAAGTTTTTCGATCAATCTTTTATTCTTGGTGTTACTGCAACTCCTTTAAGCTCAAACATTAAATTACCAATGTATGAGAACTATCAAGAGTTGTTTGTGGGTGAATCTATTCAAGATTTAATTGATAATAATTACTTAGCAAAAGCAAATATGTACTCTTATAATGTTGGGTTAACCTCATTAGAAGTTGGTGCAAATGGAGATTATACTGTAAAATCTTCTGAAGATTTGTATACAAACACAGATATGCTTACTAAGTTAGTTTCTGCTTACGAAGAAACAGCAAAAGGTAAAAAAACATTAATTTTTAACAACGGTATTAATACATCAATTCAGGTTTTTCATGCATTTAAAAAAGCTGGTTATCCAATTGCTCATTTAGATAATACCAACACTAAAAAAGAAAGAGAATTAATTTTAAGATGGTTTCATAAAACACCAAATGCCATCATTACTTCTGTAAGTATTTTAACAACTGGTTTTGATGAGCCTAGTATTGAGGCAATTATCTTAAATAGAGCAACCAAATCATT
This sequence comes from Polaribacter sp. Asnod6-C07, assembly GCF_045063625.1. NCBI lineage: Bacteria > Pseudomonadati > Bacteroidota > Flavobacteriia > Flavobacteriales > Flavobacteriaceae > Polaribacter > Polaribacter sp. Asnod6-C07. The sequence continues at coordinate 3,158,209 of NZ_JBEFOF010000005.1, forward strand.
AACGCTTTATTATCAGATGATTGGGCGTGGTTCTCGTATTTTTAAGAATAAAAGTACTTTTGATGTTGTTGATTTAGGTAACAACTTTTACAGATTTGGACCTTGGGGAGCTGATTTAGATTGGCAAAAAATGTTTAGAGCTCCAGATTATTATTTAAATGCCATTCTTTCTGATGAAGAAATAGAAAGCACATTTAGATACGAATTGCCTGCAGATGTTAAAAAAGAATTTGCAAAATCTACAGATACCTATTTCGATATGAAAAAAGTATACATAGATACTATTCGTTCAGGAGAATCTTCTAAAAGAGTATTAGAAAAATCGATTGTACACCATGCTAAAATGTGTATCGAAAATAGCGAAGATGTTTTTGATGCTTTAATTTTAGCAAAAATGCTAGGAGAGGAGATAGACGATAGAATTAACAGATATGCAAAGTGTATTTCTAAAAGTACACACAACTTTGTAACTTGGTTAAAAGATGATTATAGGAAGAAATTAAACTCATATTTAAGAGAAAACTTCGATGAAGATTATGAGAAAATTTTTGGTCATCCACCAATAGACGAATAAAATATTTTTTATCAAAACGCTGATCAGTCAGCGTTTTTTTTGCTTTAATTTTATTTTAGATAAGATTTTTAACGAGATTATACTTAAAATTAAGCTTTATAAGGTTTTGAAATCCTTATGTTTAAAGGGAAAAAATAAAAATGAATTATTTTTTTACTTTTTTTTTGATTTTGTTTTTTGTATTCAAAAATAATTTACATTTACTGCACTTATGTTTAAGTAAAATGTTTAGTTTTTCTTATTTCGGAAGTAGCTCTTTATTGGAGAATGAAGGCTACATTGCATTTTGGAAATGCAACGAAAAAATAAAGGTTTCTCCATTTTCGTTTCTTCAAGAATTGCAGCTTTTCTCTAAGTTGCATGTTGTTTACTTGCAAATATTACAGTGATAATTTCCTTTTTCTAGGGTTATAATTTCTATTCTAAAACTTTTTTTATTTTAGTCTGGACAGGTTTATCATACAATTAATTTAAAAATACAAGTGAATACAAAATACATCGATTTAATCGAACAAACATTCGATTTTCCTCAAGAAGAATTTAAAACAGAAAATAACAAATTGTTTTGGCACGGAATTAATTTAATGGAATTGGCTATAAAATATGGTGCTCCGTTAAAATTTACATACTTGCCAAAAATATCAGAAAACATCAACAAAGCAAAAGGTTGGTTTAAAGAAAGTATGGAAAAACATAATTATAAAGGTCAATACTTTTACAGTTATTGTACAAAAAGTTCTCACTTTAAACACATTTTAAATGAAGCTTTAAAAAATGATATTCATATAGAAACATCATCTGCTTTTGATATTGATATTGTTAATAACCTTAAAAAAGAAGGTAAAATAAAAGACAATACGTATGTAATTTGCAACGGATTTAAACGTGATCAATACATTAAAAATATTGGTGGTTTAATTAATTCTGGACATCAAAATGTAATTCCGATTATAGATAATTACGAAGAATTAAATCTTTTATTAGATGAAACGGAAAAAAAACTAAATGTTGGTATCAGAATCGCATCAGAAGAAGAACCAAAATTCGAATTCTACACTTCTCGTTTAGGAATTGGATACAAAAATATTGTGTCTTTTTACGAGCGTGAAATTGCTAATAATAAGCAAGTTGATTTAAAAATGTTACATTTTTTTATCAATACGGGTATTAAAGACAACGCGTATTATTGGAACGAGTTGATGAAATGTTTAAACGTTTACATCAACCTAAAAAAAGTGTGTCCGAGTTTAGATAGTTTAAATATTGGCGGTGGTTTTCCTATAAAAAACTCTTTAGCTTTTGATTATGATTATGCTTACATGATTGATGAAATTATCAATCAAATAAAACAAGCATGTGATGAAGCAGAGGTAGAAGTGCCTCACATTTTTACAGAATTTGGAAGTTTTACTGTTGGCGAATCTGGAGCGGCAATTTATGAAGTTTTATATCAGAAAAAACAAAATGATAGAGAACGCTGGAATATGATAAACTCTTCATTTATAACAACTTTACCAGACTCTTGGGCAATTAATAAACGTTTTATAATGTTGCCAATTAATAAATGGAATAAACAATATGAACGTGTTTTATTAGGTGGTTTAACTTGTGATAGTGATGATTATTACAATTCAGAACAACACATAAATGGTATTTATTTACCGGTTTATGAAAAAGAAAACCCATTGTTTATCGGCTTTTTTAATACCGGAGCATATCAAGAATCTGTTGGTGGTTTTGGTGGATTACAACACTGTTTAATTCCGCATCCAAAACATTTAATTATTGATAGAGATGAAGAAGGAAACTTGATCACTAAAATATTTAAAGAACAACAAAAAAGTAGCGAATTGCTTTCTATTTTAGGTTATGGAGAGTTATCAGAAAGTAAAATTGAATCAGAAAAATTAATAAAAGAAGAAGTTATTTAAGCTTCAAAAAATAGCATGAATACAAATAAAACATACGCAGGAATTTCAGAAAAATATGGAAACCTGTCAACATCAAAAATAGTTATAATTCCTGTTCCTTATGATGGAACAAGTACTTGGCAAAAAGGAGCAGATAAAGGGCCACAAGCTTTTTTAGAAGCGTCTGAAAATATGGAACTGTACGATATAGAAACAGATTCTGAAGTGTATAAAGAAGGTGTTTATTTAGCGGATGCTATTACAGAGAATGCGTCACCAGAAACAATGGTAGATGCAGTGCATGATATCACTAAAAAATACATTAACAGAAATAAATTTGTAACTGTTTTTGGTGGAGAACACTCAATTTCTATTGGTACAATTAGAGCTTTTAACGAGTGTTTTAACAATTTAACGGTTTTACATATTGATGCGCATGCAGATTTAAGAAAAGAATACGAAGGTTCTAAATGCAACCACGCTTGTGCAGTTTACGAAGCGAATTCTACAACTAATTTAGTGCAAGTTGGAATTAGAAGTATGGATATTTCTGAAAAAAGAGAAATGAATTTGGATAAAGTTTTCTTTGCACATGATATGGCTGTAAATGAAGATTGGATGGAAGATGTTATTGACCAATTAACAGAAAATGTTTTTATCACGTTTGATTTAGATGCCTTAGATCCATCGATTATGCCATCAACAGGAACACCAGAACCTGGCGGATTATTTTACTATGAAACATTAGAGTTTTTAAAACAAGTTTTTGAGCAAAAAAATGTGGTTGGTTTTGATATGGTAGAATTATGTCCAAACGGAAATGAGAAATCATCAGACTTTTTAGCGGCTAAATTATTTTACAAAATGTTGAGCTATAAGTTTGCTGCTAACGATGATTCTTATGACAATGGAGAAGATGAAAATGATTCAAATCCGTTTAATAAATTATCAAAATTTAAAAATGATGACGACGATTTTTAAGTTTCTATAATGATAAAAAATATAGAAAATATCGAATTGCAGTTTTTAACTTTAGATGATTATAAAGCGTTAAAAGCTGCAATGATTCAGGCATATTCTAGCATGCCAGATTCTTATTGGAAAGAAAATCAGATTAAAACACTAATCGAAAAATTTCCTGAAGGACAAGTTGTTATCAAAATAAATGGAGAATTAGCAGGTTGTGCATTGTCTATCAAATTAGATTACGATAGTTTCGATGATCAGCATACCTACAAAGATATTACAGACAATTATACGTTTGATACGCATGACGAAAATGGTGATGTTTTATACGGAATTGATGTTTTTATAAAATCAGAATACAGAGGTTTACGCTTGGGTAGAAGGTTGTATGATTACAGAAAAGAGTTGGCAGAAAAGCAGAACTTAAGAGGAATTGCATTTGGAGGAAGAATACCAAATTATCATAAATATGCAGCAACTTTATCACCAAAAGAATATATAGAAAGTGTAAAGCGTAAAGAAATTAACGATCCGGTTTTAAACTTTCAAATTTCGAATGATTTTCATCCTTCAAAAATTTTAAAAGGATATTTAGAAGGTGATGAAAATTCTGGTGAGTTTGCCGTTTTATTAGAGTGGGACAATATTTATTACGAGAAAAAATCTAAAAAAGCAGCGACAAAGAAAAAAGTAGTTCGTTTAGGATTGATTCAGTGGCAAATGCGTTTGTATAAAGATTTGGAAGAATTAATGCAACAAGCAGAATATTTTGTAGATGCAGTTTCTGCGTATCGTTCTGATTTTGCTTTGTTTCCAGAGTTTTTTAATGCGCCTTTAATGGCAGATAATAATCACTTACCAGAATCGGAAGCAATTAGAGAATTGGCTAAATATACACCTGTAATTGTTCAGAAGTTTTCTGAATTAGCAATTACATACAACATCAATATTATTACGGGTAGTATGCCAGAAATAAAAGAGGAGTTGTTGTATAATGTAGGTTATATCTGTAAAAGAGATGGTAGTACAGAACGTTATGAGAAATTGCATGTAACTCCAGATGAAGCTAAAGTTTGGGGAATGCAAGGTGGAAATCAACTAAAAACATTTGATACCGATTGTGGTAAAATAGGAGTTTTAATTTGTTATGATTCTGAGTTTCCAGAATTAAGTAGAATTTTGGCAGAAGAAGGAATGGATATTTTATTTATCCCGTTTTTAACGGATACGCAAAATGGATATTCTAGAGTAAGACATTGTGCACAAGCAAGAGCCATAGAAAACGAGTGTTATGTTGCCATTGCAGGTAGTGTAGGGAATTTACCAAAAGTAAATAATATGGACATTCAGTTTGCACAATCGATGGTGTTTACACCGTGTGATTTTTCATTTCCTGCAAACGGAATAAAAGCAGAAGCTACCACAAATACAGAAATGATTTTAATTGCTGATGTAGATTTAGATCTCTTAAAAGATTTAAATCAATTTGGTAGTGTACGTAATTTAAAAGATAGAAGAAAAGACATCTTCGAGGTTAAAAAACTTCAAAAAAATAATTAATAAATAGAATAACGATAAAATCTCTAAATAAATAAAAAAACATCTCGATACAAAATTTCTGAAATAGAAATTTTACTCGATGTGACAGTAAATAAATAATCACTTAAAGAAAGGACTGTCAGTTCGAGTGATTTTTCTTTTTCGAAAAATCGTATCGATAACATTTAGAAATTTTATCAAACAAAATAAAAAAATGAAAAAACCGATTACAAATTTTATAGAAAAATACTTTTTACACTTCAATGCAGCTGCTTTAGTAGATGCAGCAAAAGGGTATGAAGACCAATTAAATAAAGGATCTAAAATGTTAGTTTCTTTAGCAGGAGCAATGAGTACAGCAGAATTAGGTAAGATTTTTGCAGAAATGATTCGTAAAGATAAAGTGCAAATTGTTTCTTGTACTGGCGCAAATTTAGAAGAAGATATTATGAATTTAGTAGCACATTCTCATTACAAACGTGTGCCTAATTATAGAGATTTAACGCCACAAGATGAGTGGGATTTATTAGAAAAAGGATTAAACCGAGTTACAGACACTTGCATACCAGAAGAAGAAGCCTTTAGAAGAATACAAGAACATATTGTAAAAATATGGAAAGATGCAGAAGCGAATGGAGAACGTTATTTGCCACATGAATACATGTACAAGTTGTTGTTGTCTGGTGTTTTAGAACAGTATTATGAAATTGATCTCAAAGATTCTTGGATGTATGCAGCCGCAGAAAAAAACTTGCCAATTGTAGTTCCTGGTTGGGAAGATTCAACAATGGGAAACATTTTTGCTTCTTATGTTTTAAAAGGCGAACTAAAAGCAAGTACCATGAAATCTGGAATTGAATACATGACATTTTTAGCAGATTGGTATACTAATAATTCTGAAAACGGAATTGGATTTTTTCAAATAGGAGGAGGAATTGCAGGAGATTTTCCTATTTGTGTTGTACCAATGTTGTATCAAGATATGGAAAGAACAGACACACCTTTTTGGAGTTATTTCTGTCAGATTTCAGATTCTACAACAAGTTATGGTTCTTATTCTGGAGCTGTACCAAATGAAAAAATTACTTGGGGTAAATTAGATATAGATACACCTAAATTTATCATAGAAAGTGATGCAACCATTGTAGCTCCGTTAATTTTTGCATATTTATTAGAAATGTAAACCTGTATATGTTTTATTGAAATTTAATTTTAAATATTGCTAATAAAACTTATTGAAAATTTATTAAAATGAAGAGAGTAATTGTAGAGTACGCAAAATTAACAAAAGACATTTTAGATTTATTAATAGAAAAATATCCTGATGGATATGATTATGATGATATTATTTCTTTTAAAAATGCAAAAGGAGAAACCATTAAGGCTGTAGAAGTGAAAACTGAGGATACTGACTATTTAGTTAAAATTAGTACCAAGTTAGAAGAAGCAATGGAAGAATATGCAGATGATGAAGATTTCTTTGAAGATAATGATGATTTTGATGTAAATATTTCTGATGAAGATTAAATAGAATGAATTGAAATAAAAAAAGCTCTGAGTTTTCAGAGCTTTATTTTTTATAAAATTGATAAACTATTTAGCGGGTAATATTTTACCTACACATTCACCAAAACCAATACGCACTTTATCATTTTTACAATGTGCACGCATAATTACAGTATCATTATCATTAATAAATTTACGTTCTGTTCCGTCTTTTAATTTTATAGGATTTTCTCCCTTCCAAGTTAATTCTAACATAGAACCAAAACTATCTTTAGTTGGTCCAGAAATTGTTCCAGAACCCATCATATCTCCAGCTTCTACTGGGCATCCATTTACTGTATGGTGTGCTAACTGTTGTGCCATTGTCCAGTACATATATTTAAAATTAGAGTTAGAAACAACAGTTTCTTCTCCGTTTTCTGGTTGAATACCAACTTGTAAATGAATATCGTAACTCCCTTTACCTTCTTGTTTTAAATAAGAAAGTGGTTCGTGTGCTTGTTTTGGGTTATCAACTCTAAAAGGTTCTAGAGCATCTAAGGTAACAATCCAAGGAGAAATAGTTGAAGCAAAACTTTTTCCTAAAAATGGTCCTAAAGGCACATATTCCCAGGCTTGTATATCTCTTGCAGACCAATCATTAAATTGCACCAAACCAAAAATATATTCTTCCGCTTCTTCAATCGGAATTCTATCACCCATAACATTGGCATCAGTGGTAATAAAAGCCATTTCTAGTTCAAAATCTATTAATTTACTTGGTCCAAAACTAGGAGTATTGCTACCTTCTGCAGGTTTTGTTTGTCCATAAGGTCTTTTTATTGGTGTACCAGAAGGAATTATAGAAGAACTTCTACCATGATAACCAATAGGTATGTGTAACCAATTTGGTAGTAAAGCATTTTCTGGATCTCTAAATAAAGAACCAACATTTGTTGCGTGTTCTTTACTAGCGTAAAAATCGGTATAATCGCCTACAGCAACTGGCAAAAGCATTTCTACTTCGTCCATTCTAAAAATAATTTTGTCTTTATGATCTGGATTATCTCTTAAACTTCCGTTTGTTACATCAAAAACTTCTGCAATTCTATTACGCACTAATCTCCATGTTTTACGGCCATCAGCAATAAAATCATTTAAATTATCTTGTAAAAAAATATCGTCTGTAAGCGGAATTCCATCAAAATAACCTAATTGATGAAAGGCTCCTAAATCTATTGCAAAATCGCCAATTCTACTTCCAATTGTAATAATATCATCTCTGGTTATAAAAACACCAAAAGGGATATTTTGAATCGGAAAATCTGAATTCTCTTTTACTTTTAACCAAGATTTTCTTTTAGGATTATTTGCGGTTATAATCATTGTAAGGATTTTATTTTTATCAAACCTACATAATTTTTTATCATTTTAAAACAAATATTGAATGAAAAATATAATTTTAAGAATAGTTTAATGAGTATTCTTTAATTATTAATAAGTTGTTAAAAACATCGAATAAATAGCTTCAAAAACAATTCGATTTTAATTATTTTTGTAGAATTAATTAATATAAGCAACAATGCAAATAGACAATCAAATTTTTGACCTTATTCAGGAAGAAAAAGAAAGACAATTAAATGGTTTGGAGTTAATAGCTTCAGAAAACTTTGTGAGCGATCAAGTAATGTTGGCACAGGGCTCTATTTTAACGAACAAATATGCTGAAGGATATCCTGGAAAAAGATATTATGGAGGTTGTGAAATTGTAGATATTGTTGAACAAATTGCCATAGATAGAGCTAAAGAATTATTTGGTGCTGAGTATGTGAATGTACAGCCACACTCTGGTTCTCAGGCAAATACTGCTGTTTTTGCAGCCTGTTTAAAACCTGGTGATAAAATTTTAGGTTTCGATTTATCTCATGGAGGGCATTTAACACACGGTTCTCCAGTAAATTTTTCTGGTAAATTATATGAAACTTCTTTTTATGGAGTTGAAAAAGAAACTGGTGTTTTAAATTATGATAAAATTCAAGAAACTGCAACTGCTGAATTACCAAATTTAATTATTGCTGGTGCTTCTGCGTATTCTAGAGATATTGATTTTGCTCGTTTTAGAGAAATTGCAGATTCAGTTGGCGCAATTTTAATGGCAGATATTTCTCATCCTGCAGGTTTAATTGCCAAAGGAATATTAAATGATCCTTTACCTCATTGTCATATTGTTACTACAACAACTCACAAAACTTTAAGAGGCCCAAGAGGAGGAATGATTATGATTGGTAAAGATTTCGAAAATCCGTTTGGAGAAACTTTAAAATCTGGGAAGCCTAAAAAAATGTCTACTTTAATAAATTCTGCTGTTTTTCCTGGAAATCAAGGTGGACCTTTAGAGCACGTTATTGCTGCTAAAGCAATTGCTTTTGGAGAGGCTTTAACAGATGAGTTTTTAGAATATCAAATTCAAGTAAAAGAAAATGCAGCTGCAATGGCTAAAGAATTTGTAGCTAAAGGATATAATTTAATTTCTGGTGGTACAGACAATCATTGTATGTTAATAGATTTACGTAACAAAGATATTTCTGGTAAAGATGCAGAAATTGCTTTAGGTAAAGCAGATATTACAGTAAACAAAAATATGGTTCCTTTTGATGATAAAAGTCCGTTTGTAACTTCTGGAATTAGAGTAGGTACTGCAGCAATTACAACTCGTGGTTTAAAAACTGAAGATATGAAAGCTGTTGTTGATTTTATTGATGAAGCAATACAGAATGCTGAAAATGAAGAGGCTTTACACGAAATAGGAGAACGTGTTGCTGATATGATGAGTGCTCGTAGATTATTTGTGATGTAAACTCATTTTTCTTTAAAAAAAAACACCACTTCATTTTAAGTGGTGTTTTTTTTATCTAAAACTTTTTTAAATTATAGCTAGAATAATAAAACCTATTATAGAGGTTGTAAATGTAGCCAACAATATAGGACCAATATTTTTATTCAATATTTTCGTGTATTTATCTACACCTGCAACTGCTGCTGCAGAAATAATGTTAAATAAGCAAATTGCATTACCTAAAGAAGCGCCATTTAATTGCATTGCTAATATTAATTCTGTAGATAAATTCAAGTTTTCTGCTGAATTATATTGAACGGATCCAAAAATAATGTTAGAAACTGTAGTACTACCTGTTATAAAAGTACCCATTAGCCCAATAAATGGACTAATTAAAGGATAGGCATTTCCTGTTTTTGCAAATAACATAGACATAGTGTCTATCATAGAAAGCATTGTTGTTCCGCTTGACAACATTAGTTGAGTTATACCAAGTGATGGAAATAAAATAAAAAAAATACTTAACGTTTTTTTCAGTGCAGGCTTAAATTTCATTTTATGATTTTTACCTAAAAGAGCTGCACAAAATGAAGCAATTACAAACGGAAAAAGTGGAGACCTAAAAGGTTGGAATGATGCATTTACATCAGAATTAAACATATTATTAAATGATAATTTAAAAGATATTAGCGGTTCAATAGCGGTTATTATTTTGGGTACTAAGAGTAGTACAACTAATACTCCATAAGGTATCCAAGGTTTCCAATCTAATTTTTTGTTTGTGAAAAAGAAAAAAAAGGAGAAAGCACCCATAAATGTTGCAGCGATAACACCTGTTAGTTCTCGAAGAAAAAATGATAAAAGAACAAAAGGTATGGCAATGCTAAAGTATAATTTCCAACTATAAGCAGAAATTTCTGGATGTTCTTTAACAACAAAACGTTGAATAAAATATAATAATATGGCTCCAGAAATTATCATAAAACAGGATGCATAAAGGTAAATTAATTTAACTTGTAATATTCCTATTTCTAAAGAACCTTGAAAACCTGCTATAACAGGAGTACCAATTGCACCTGTAATAGCAAACAAACCATCAATAAGTAAAACAACAACAATTGATAAAATTGGTGAATAACCTAAAGAAATTAATAAAAGAGGAACAATTGCTCCTGGAGTACCAAAACCTGCAACGCTTTCAAAAAAGGCAGTTAAGAAAAAAGCTAAAAAATAAAATTGAAAACTAGAATTATAGTGTGCTTTTTTAAGAGAATTTTTTATTTTTTCAATAAAACCTACTTGTTCCATATTAGAATGTAGTAACAATGCACCAAAAACAATCATTAAAATTGAAATCGTGTTGATAAAAGCAGATATTAAAGCCGCAGGAAAAGCAATTAACTTACTATCCCATATAAAAAATAATATTGTTGTTATAATAAAACCAGAATAAATTCCGGCTTTTACACCTTTTAATAAACTTACCAAAAGCAATACCAATATTGGTGTTAAAGATAGAATTGAATAAAAAATATTCATAAAATTGATCGTTTAAAAAGTGTAAATTTTAATGTTACTTAGAAATAATATTTATCTAATTTCAAAATAGAGATTTAGAACAATCAAAAGTAATATTACTTAAATTTAAGTATTATGATAATTGTCAATTTATAAATGATAGTTTAAAAACATATTTGAATTCGAAATAGAAAATCACTTTTATAAACCACTTTATTTGACAGACATTATTAAATAATAAATATTCTTAAGAGTTGACACTATTACAGGTTCTTTTTTTTAAATTTGACGAAAAACAATATGGACGCTTATTTTATTGCAACAGTTTTAGTTTTTCTTTCTGCCATTTTTGGTTATGTAAACGTTCGTTTACTAAAAATGCCAAACACAATTGGTTTAATGATAATGACAATTGTTTTTACTTTAATTGTTTTATTGATAAGTTATTTTGATCCTACTTTGTTAAATTTAGAAAAATCAATTATTTCTAGTATTGATTTTAAATCTGTTTTATTAGATGAAATGTTAAGTTTCTTGTTGTTTGCAGGTGCTTTGCATACCAATTTTGAGCAATTAAAAATTCAACGTTGGCCAATTTTACTATTTTCTACATTAGGTGTCTTAACATCAACATTTTTAGTGGGTATTGTTATGTTCTTTATCCTTAATGTTTTAAGTTTCGATGTTAATTTTATTTATTGTTTGTTATTTGGAGCTCTAATTTCTCCCACAGATCCTATTGCTGTTTTAGGGATTTTAAAACAAGTTGGTGCACCAAAAAAATTGGAAACTAAAATTGTTGGTGAATCTTTATTTAATGATGGAGTAGGAGTTGTGGTTTTCTTAACCATTTTTCAGATTGCAAAATCGGGTATAGATAATACATCTTTTGTAGATGTTGCACAATTATTTGGGCAAGAAGTAATTGGTGGAATTGTGTTAGGTGGTTTGTTAGGATTGGTTTCTTATCGTTTAATAAAGTCTATAGACGATTATGATATAGAAGTAATTATAACTTTAGCTGCAGTTATGGGAGGTACAGTAATTGCACATAAATTACATTTATCTGCACCTTTAGCAATGGTAACTGCTGGTTTAATTGTTGGTAATGATACTGTAAGAGCAAGTTCTATGTCTGAAGTAACAGAGAAATATGTAGATAAATTTTGGGAATTATTAGACATTTTGTTAAATGCAATTTTATTCGTTTTAATTGGTATGGAAATGCTAGTTTTAGTTTTTGAAGGTAAATATATTATTGCAGGTTTAATAGCAGTACCAATTGTTTTAATTTGTAGATATATCTCTTTATTTCTGCCAATTAACATCTTTAAAAAGAAGTTAGATTTTGTGCCAAAAACTAATTTAATTATGACTTGGGGAGGTTTACGTGGTGGAATTTCTATTGCGTTAGCCTTAGGTTTATCAACAGAAATGCATAGAGATTTATTTTTAGTAATTACTTATATAGTGGTTGTGTTTTCTATAATTGTACAAGGTTTAACTGTAGGTAAATTGATAAATAGATTTAAATTAAAATCATAAAAAAAGTATCAAAGTGTAATACTTTGATACTTATATTTTTTAGGTTGATTTTTTAATTACCAACTCTTAATTTCTTCAGCAATTTCGTCTTTGGTTTTTCCATATTTCTCTTGGATTTCCCCAATTAATTTGTCTTTTTTTCCTTCGGCTTCTGTAGATTCATCATTGGTAATTTGTCCGAATTTATCTTTAAATTCACCTTTAATTTGTTTCCATTTACCTTCTTTTGTGTCTGTGTTCATAATGTGTGTTTTTTAATTATTATTAATTTAATTTATGAGAATGATACGTTTTTTAGCTGTTCTGAATTTTATCAGCAACTTTTTTATCAGATTTATCTGTAGCACTATGTACTTGATTCTCTAATAACTCTTTATCTTCTCCTTGTAGCCTTTTTTTGCTACTATCTTTATCTTTATAGCCATCTTTTACAGTCCCTTTTAATGGATGTAAATGAGGCTCGTGTTTGTCTTCTGCCATTTTAGTAATTATTGGGTTCCTATTTCGATTCCTTATTTCATAAGTTTTGCCAAAATTCTTTTTTGTAAAGTGTCATGACCTTCTTTAATTTCATCAATTTTATCAATGTCTTTACCAATCAAAACCTCTTTATCTTTATCACCATTAGTACCTTTTAAAATTTTAGTTTCTTGGGTTTGAATGGTTTGTTCACCTGCTATATTTTCAGTGACTCCTTCAGTTTCGACGTCTTTATATAACTTAGTTTCTGTATCTTTATTTGTATTCATAATGTATATTTAATTGTTACACTACAAAAGTAAAGTAGAAATAAAGTTGGGCTTAACTCGTATAAAGTTAATCTTAACTCAAAAGCAAATAGTTAGTCGTTGTTTGCTCTTTCAATAATTTTTTCGGGAAGTGATTTTTTGGCTTTTGCGCCCATTTTCTTGAGCTTTTCTACAGAAGTAATTAAGTTTCCTTTACCATCAAACAATTTATTCATGGCATTAGAATATTCTTTTTTGCTATCATCAATACGTTTACCAATACCAATTAAATCAGTTAATAAACCATTAAATTTATCGTATAAAGCACCAGCTTGTCTTGCAATTTCCATTGCATTTCTTTGTTGCTTTTCGTTATTCCACATAGAATCTATGGTTCTTAATGTGGCTAATAAAGTAGAAGGAGTTACAATAACAATGTTTTTCTCAAAAGCTTTGTTGTACAAATGATTATCAGCATTTAGAGCTACTGCAAAAGCAGGTTCTATAGGAATGAATAACAATACAAAGTCTGGTGATTCTATTTGATATAAATCTTCATATTTTTTTTCTGATAATTGCTCAATATGTCTTTTTAAAGAATTGATGTGTTCTTTTAAAAATTGTGTCTTTAATGTTTCATCATCTTCATTTATAAATTGCTCATAAGCAGTTAATGAAACTTTAGAATCTACAATCATTTTTTTGTTATCTGGCAAATGAATTACAACATCTGGCAACACTCTTTTGCCTTCTTCAGTAGTAAAGCTTTGCTGCACAAAATACTCTCTATCTTTCTCTAAACCAGATTTTTCTAAAACACGTTCTAAAACTAATTCACCCCAATTACCTTGCATTTTAGAATCACCTTTTAAAGCTTTGGTTAAGTTTAAAGTGTCTTTACTCATTTGTTGATTTAACTCTTTTAAACCTAAAATTTGCTGACGTAAAGCTGCATGATAATCGATACTTTCTTTATGAGTTTTATCAACTTTATCTTCAAAAACCTTTATTTTTTCTTGCAAAGGATTTAAAATTACTTTTAAATTTTCTTTGTTTTGTTCTGTAAATTTATTTGACTTTTCTTCTAAAATTTTATTGGCTAAAACCTCAAAATCACTGGTAAATTTTTTCTGAAGATTTTCTACTTCTGCTTTGTGTTCTTCTAATTTTAACTGTAAGTTTTTAATTTCAGAATCTTGACGTGTATTTAATTGCAGTAAATTTTCTTTTTCTTGCTGACTACTTTTTATCTCTTTTTGTAATTCAATAAAATTGTTTTCGGCAAGATCTTTAGACTGTTGTAATAAAGCAACACGTTCTTGTAAAGTAGACTTTTCTTTCTCTACAATTGTGTTCTCTTTTTCTAAATTTAATTTGGTAAGTAATTTACCAATAAAAAAACCTATTACACTAAAAACCAGTGCTATTAAAAAGTAAGCAATCAAATCTGTCATTGTATCAAATTAAGTGCTTAAATTTATCACTTTTAAAACAGACAATGAAAGGATTTGCAAGATTTATATTATTTACAATTTTAGGTTGGAAGTTTGAAGGAGAGTTCAACAAAACCATCAAAAAATATGTAGTTATTGCTGCTCCACATACAAGTTGGGTAGATTTTCCGATTGCAATCTTAACCAGAATGAGTTCTGGTATCATGATTAATTTTATTGGTAAAGCTTCACTTTTTAAAGGTCCTTTTGGTTTTATTTTTAAAGCTTTGGGTGGCACACCTGTAGATAGAAGTAAGAATAATAAATTTGTAGATGTTATAGTCGATATTTTTAATTCTAAAGAAGAATTTAGATTAGGCATCTCTCCTGAAGGTACTCGTAAAAAAGTTACTACTTGGAAAACTGGTTTCTATTATATTGCAAAAGGTGCAAATGTACCTATAATAATGGCTACTTTAGATTTTGAAAATAAAAAGATTAAAATCTCTGAACCTTTTTATACAACTGATAATAAAGAAGAAGATATTGCCTGTTTAAGGGGGTTTTTCTTAAATGTAAAGGGGAAAAACCCTGAGTTATCATAAAGCATTTTTACACAAGTACAAGAAGTATTAAATTGCCCTATATTTCTTTATGAATAAATAAAATCTAGGGATTTTTTATTGATTAAAAGACGTAGAAAATAGTTATCATTGTTACGAATTGAAAACTATGTCTCCAAAATTTTATTTTGGAGACTTTTTTTTGATAATTATTTAATCTACTTATTGTTCTTTTAAAAGTATAGGCAAATTTTCTTCATCTATTTATATTTTTCTGATACTTTTTGTGCAATACCTATAATTACTTCTGTTGCTTTTATCATAGATTCTACAGGTACATATTCAAAACGACCGTGAAAATTATGACCACCAGCAAAAATATTTGGGCAAGGCAAACCTTTATAAGAAAGCTGAGAACCATCTGTTCCTCCACGAATTGGCTTTATTAAAGGAGTAATACCAAGATCTTTCATTACTTCTTCTGCAATATCTACAATATGCATTACAGGTGTAATTTTCTCTTTCATATTAAAATATTGATTTTTAATAACAACAGAAATTAAATCTTGTTGTAAGCGTTCGTTAAAATGGTCTGCAATTTTTTGCATCAATTTTTTTCTTTTTTCAAACAAATCAAAATCGTGATCTCTAATAATATACTCTAAAACAGTTTGTTCTACATCACCACTAATATCATGTAAATGGAAAAAACCTTCATAATCTTCTGTTTGTTCTGGTACTTCTTTGGTTGGTAAAGCAGTAATATAATCGTTTGCAATTAAGATTGAATTGATCATTTTTCCTTTTGCATAACCAGGATGTACTATTTTACCAGAAATAGTGACTATTGCAGAAGCTGCATTAAAATTTTCATATTCTAATTCACCAATTTGACTACCATCCATAGTGTACGCCCATTCTGCACCAAATTTATCCACATTAAATAAATGTGCTCCTTTACCAACTTCTTCATCTGGTGTAAAACAAATTCTAATTTTTCCGTGTTTAATTTCTGGATGGTTTACTAAATATTCCATTGCAGTAACAATTTCTGTAACTCCTGCTTTATCATCTGCGCCTAAAAGTGTTGTACCATCAGTAGTAATAATGGTCTGACCTTTGTATTGCAACAAATCATCAAAATAATCTGGAGACAAAACAATGTTTTCTTTTTCATTTAAAATGATTGCATTGCCTTGATAATTTTCAATAATTTGAGGTTTTACATTTGATCCTGTAAAATCTGGACTGGTATCTATATGTGCAATAAAACCAATAGTTGGCACTTTATGGGTGATATTACTGGGCAAAGTTGCCATTATGTAACAATTTTCATCTAATTCAACATCTTGTAAACCAATTTGCTGAAGTTCAGTTACTAACTTTTTAGCTAAAACCCATTGTTTTTCTGTGCTTGGAAAAGCAGGATTATTAGGGGCTGATTCAGTATCTATGGTTACATAACTTATAAAACGTTCTGTAATTTGTTCTTTATTAATCATAATCTAGATGATATTTTCAATTTAATTTTTTAGTTTGATGTTCTCTATCAACGAAAAAGCTTCACAAAAACGATTATTTACCAAAGAATCTCCATAAATTTCGGTTTTAGCTAAAACAAAATTTGATTCGTTTACTTTTATAAAAGTATTACAAACTTGATAGTTAAACTTTCCTTTTTTGCCTTTAAAAACCATATATAATGATGGTTTTTCTAAAAGTAAAATCTGTTTTGATTTTGTTTTAATAAGACCTTTAGCCAAGTTTTCTTGTTCTTGTTGTAATAAAAAAGTATCATCAAAATTTATTTTATTTTGGATGAAAGTTACATCTAAAAGTACAGTTTCAGTAAGTTGTTTTGTAGTATCTGCTGTAAAAATAGAAGATTGCACTTCATCTTGATATAAATTTGTTTTCCAATTTTTAGGAATATCTAAAGAAAACAGATCTTTTACATCATTTACAGTTTCTAAATTATTAAAAGCTAAAGTTTCGCAATTAAAATCTTTGCTAATTTCTGATTTCTTTTGGCAAGAAAAAAGTAGGAGAGAAGCTAGAAAAAGGGTTTTTATTATGAGTTTCACTGATATAAAAATGGTTTTATTTAATTTTTCATTATTTTATCTAAATCTTGGATTAAAAAATCATTTTCTTTTGAATAAATTAAAACTCTATCTTTTGGTTTTGTTCCAGTCTTATCTGTCCAATAATTAGTAGTCATTGCAAATTTATCTTTTGATAATTTTATAATTTTAAAAAGTTTATAGTTATTTTGAATATTTTCTATTCTCCATTTTAAAGAAAGTTGTTTTTTATTGTAAACCTCAACTACTAAAAAAAGTTCTTTTGTTTCGAAAATAAAAACAACATTGGATATCTTTTGTATATCATAAACATTATCTAAAGTAGTAATTAACTTTTCTTCGTTTTCTTTTTTATTAATAAAGTAAAATTTATTATTTTTCCAATAATAAGTAATACCATATTTATTTTTGTTTTCTGGTCTATAGATTTTTGTATTTATGATTTCATTAACTAATTTAGAATCAGAATTTAATACACTTTTTTTCACACTAGTCATTTCTACTGAGTTCATAAACCAGTTACAATAAAAATCATCAAATTTAATTTTTCTTTGTGTTTTTCTGATTTTTTCTCTGTTTTTAATAGCATATTCTAGTATTTTTAAGGTGTCTAGGATATTGAAACTGCTACCAACTTGTCTAACAACAATTCCATCTATAATTAATAAGTTTTTATTGTATATATCATCAATGTTATTGAAATTTGATATTCCTCTATCAAAACTTAGAAAATATGTAGGCTTAACGTTTCCAACATAAAAATGATTAAAATCTAAAAGAATTGGCTCTTTATAGTTAAGAGTTTGCGCTAATCGTTCAGCTAAAATTCCTATTATTTCAATTTTATTTACTTCTTCGTATTTGTAACCCGTTTTAATTATAGTTTTTATGTTTCCTGTTTCCTTAACAACATAAAAATCTCTATGACCAAAAATATTTATAGAAAACAAAAATATAAATGTAGAGAAAAGAAGTTTTTTTTTATTCATAAATATCAAAAGCTTATTCTAATATTAACTTTCCAATTTTCTCATTACCACTTAACCAAGCTGTGTTTTTATCTACAAACTGAATGGCATAATAACTCTCTTTAGAAACATCTTTCCAGGTTTTACCAGCATCATTAGAAAAAGAAACCCCAGTTTTGCCTACTGCAAAAATCTCTTTACCATTTGTGTTTGGTACATATTGCACACAACTTTTATAGTTTGGGTTTTGGTTGTCTGCAATTAGTGTCCAAGTTTTTCCACCATCTGTTGTTATGGCTTTGTTTGCTTTGTTTTCTAGTGGTTTAGAATAATCACCTCCAATAATAATTCCGTTGTTTTTATCAGCAAAATCAATAGAATAAATTCCTTGAGGCCCATTACCTTGAATAATTGGTGTGTTATAAACCTGCCAAGTTTTTCCAAAATCTGTAGATTTTAAAACTCTTGCTTTTGCACCTCCAGAAGCAATCCAAACTGTGCTACCCATTGTTTTTATGTTGGTGTTACTTGCTGCAAAAAATGCTTCTCCATTTTCAAATTTAGGAGATGCATCACAAGACAATTTTTGCCAAGTTTTACCAGCATCCGAAGTTAAAAGAATTGAAGCACAATCTTCTGTAGGATCTCCAACTGCAATTCCGTGTAAATTATCATCAAAAAAAGTTAAAGCATCATAAAATACTTTTTCGTGTTCTTCTTTATAAACTATGGTAGATTTTCCTTGCGAAATTTTATACAATAAAGCAGGATTACCAATAGAAAGGGCAAAATAATCATTGCCATTAAAGGCAACACTTCTAAAATTCGGAATTATAGAATCTTTGTATTTGATGTTTAAAGCATTTAAAGAAACACCTTTATCCGTTTTAAAACCAACATTTCCTTTAGAACCAGCATAATAAACTTTTTCTGAATCTAGAACTTTTATAGCTCTTATGCTTGTGCTGTCAATCTTAAAATTTTGTATTTGAATGGTATCAATGTTTCTAGGGATATATTCTTTAGTACAAGAGTTTATTAAAAGGAAAGCAAAAAATAATAGTGTTATTCTTTTCATTTTTGATATTTTTAACGAAAATAAACAAATCATTTTGAGTTAATGAAAAAAGCATTGGTAATTTCGGGTGGTGGAAGCAAAGGAGCTTTTGCAGGTGGTGTAGCCCAGTATTTAATGAAAAAAGAAAATAGAGATTATGATTTGTTTTTAGGTACTTCTACTGGTAGTTTAATGGTTTCTCATTTGTCTTTAGGTATGTTAGATGAGTTAAAAGAACTGTATACCAACGTAAATCAAGAAACAATTTTTAGTAATAATCCTTTTACCATAAAAAAAGTAGCAGGAGAAAAAGTAGTGAATATAAATCACTTTAATACTTTAATAAATTTTATAAGAGGTAGAAAAACATTTGGTGAGAGTAAGAATTTACGCAATTTAATTAAGCGAAAAATTACTAAAGAAATGTATCATCAAATTCAGAATAATGAAAAAGAGGTTGTAGTTACAGTGTCTAACTTAACTGCAAACCAAATAGAATATAAATCTAGTAAAGATTGTACTTACGAAGATTTTTGTGATTGGATTTGGGGTTCTTGCAACTATGTACCTTTTATGAGTTTGTTAGAAAAAAACAATCAACAATATGCAGATGGTGGTTTTGGTTCTTTAGTTCCAATTAGAGAAGCTATTTTAAGAGGAGCAACAGAAATTGATGCTATAATTCTAGAAACAGAAGTTACTCAGTTTAATAAAATACCTTCTAAAAATCCGTTTGCACTACTTTTTGATGTTTTTGATTTTATGTTAACTCATGTAGAAAGGCATAATATTACCATTGGTAAATTAGCTGCAAGTAATAAAAATGTAAAATTGAACTTATATTATACACCAACAGTTTTAACCACAAATTCTTTAGTTTTTGATGAAAAACTAATGCGAAAATGGTGGAAATCTGGTTTTAAATACGCAAAATCGAAACGTGAAGAATTAATGAGCGAGTTTAGACCTGATGTTTTAACAGATAAAGAAATTGAAGAAGGTATAGATGATGTTAATAATTTAAACATTAAATCCTAACTTTTATTTTATTCAAATAAGAGTTCAAAATACTTTATTTTATATCAACAAACATATAATCTGAAGCAGGAATTGCTAATTTTGAATCGTAAATCTCGTTAAAAATCAATGTTTTACTTGTTTTTACTGATGATTTAAGTCCTGTAGAAATATAAGTTAATGTTCTGTCTAATAAAGGATCTGAACGTTCACCTAAAACACCTAAATTACCATAATCTTCTTCTAAAAATATACCAGGAAAATTTGCAGTATTTGGTATAATTCCTTCAGGATAATTTATACCCTCTTTATTACTAATTTCTAAAACCAAAGGTTGCATAGCATAAGTATGATTAGGATTTAAATTATCGCCAGTTCTTTGTAAATTATCAGAATCGTAAATAGTTATAGAACCTTGTTGCTTACCTCTTGTAGTTTCACCAATTAAATTTACCTGAATATGAGAACTTAATGCATTTATAACCAATTCTGATGCAGAAGCTGAACCATAAGAAACTATAAAATAAATTCTTTCTAATCCTAAACTATTAATGGTTTCCTCTAAAATTATAGAACCATCAGTATCTACATTTCGTATTTGATCTGTAAAATTATTTACAAAAGTTTCAGAAGGCCAAGCAGCTGTTACTTTATCGTTCCAAATTTCTTGCGAGTATAATTCTCCTGTAAATTGCCCAGTAATCATACTACCTAAATAGGTTGCTGTACTTACAGAGCCACCAGGGTTGTATCTTAAATCTACAATTAAATCGTTTATCTTTTCTGCTTTAAAATTGGCAAAAGCTGTATTTAATTGACTATCGTAATTTCTAGCAAATTGATTGTACATTAAATAACCAATTTTTTGAGAACCTTCTGTAATTACTTTTGATGTAGCAATCGGATTTTCTTGCAATTCAGTTTTATCTAAAGAAATAGATGTTCCATTTTCAATTGGGTTTCCATCATTAAAATCTGCTAAACCAATTGTATAATTTGTAGTACTGCTAAATAATAATTCTAAGTAATTATTAATTGTTATTTGACTACCATCTACAGTATTAAAAATCATACCTCTTGTAATGTTCTCGCTTTCAGCGGATGAATTTGGTACTACATAACGTACATAACCATAAACATTATTGCTTCCGTTTTTATAAGTTACCAAGCCAAATTCCATTCCGTTACTTAAATTTAACCCTTGAAAAGAATTTTCTAAAGCAATATAATCATCAACAATAATAGAAAAACGATCATCAGGTCTGTTTAATAAACTTTCAAAAACGGCTTCTGGTGAATCATATTCTCCAAAATAAGTATATAAATCATCATAATTATAAAAACGATCATCAGCCAAATCTGGCACATCTTTTTGCCACAAATAATAAAGATTTAAACCCTGCCAAATAAAAAAGTTAAGATCATCATTGGTAGTTGTATTTGTTTCTAAAGGGCTGTTTTTATCACAAGAAATAAAAAATATAGTGATTGCTAAAAGGCTAATTTTTAAGAATTGCTTCATTTATTAGTTTGTATTTGGTAAATTTTGTTCAATAAAAACGCCATTATCAGTAGTTCTTTGTGGGTTTATGCTATTAAACAAATATTCATAATTATTAGGATTACAGTTGTTATTAGAAATCGGAGTTCCTGTAGAAATGTAATTTAAAACGCTATTTAAAATTGGGTCAGAAACTTCACCTAAAATACCTAAATCTAATACATCTTCATTATCACAAAGATCTAAATTTGGTAAAAATCCGTTTTCATAAGTTTCGTCGTTATTATTTAAAAAACTTAACACTACTGGTTGTAAAGCTACTGTATGTGTTTCATTTTTTAAGCCAAAATCGTAATCTTCAGAATTGTATAAAGTAATTGAACCTGTGTTATTCCCTGCAGTTTGATTACCAATAATATGTACATTAATATGCGCTTTTAAGCTATTAATTAATAATTCTGTAGCAGAAGAACCTGTAAAATTTTCTCCGTTTAAAATGATATAGACGTCTGTTAAGTTTAAACTATTTATGGTTGATGTTTGGCTAATTTCTGATGGAAACTTAGTTAATAAAGAATCTGGTTCATTTTCTAAAAACCAAGATTGCGCCTTTGTATTCCATTCCTCTTTAATTAAAACTTCATCTGAAAACTGACCAGTAATCATGCTTGCAATTTTAGAAATATTTTTTGCGAACCCATCACTACCAGAACTATATCTTAAGTCTAAAATTAATTCGTTAACTGATTGATTTTTAAAATTTAAGAAACTATTATTTAAATCATTAATATAATTATTAGAAAAATCATTATTGTACATTAAATAACCAATATTATCAGCATTTACAGGTATCACTTTTTCTAAAAAAGTAGCAGGATATGTATAATCTAGTTTTTCTAAAAGTACTGTTTTTGTATTTGGTGTAATTGTAGTTCCATCAAAATCTGCCATATTTAAAGTAAAACTATCAAAGCCAACTAAAAGTAAACTTTCATAATTAGTTCTAGTTAGTTGTACACCATTAACCGCATAAAAATATTCGCCTCTTATTAAGTTTTTTGTTGATGCATCAGAATTTGGTAAAACATGAGTTACATAACCCAAGACATTTGTTGTACTATTTGGGTCTGCTATAATTCCGAATTCTAAACCATTGGTAAAAGAAGTTCTTAATTCTGGTTCTGTGATGGTATTATAATCTTCAACTAAAGTTGATTTTGCATCCTCTGGAATTAATAAACTAGAAAATAAAGAATTATAATCTGTAAAAGAACTTAAATAAGTATTCAGCTCTTGATCAGAACTAAATCTTCTGTCAGATAAATCTTCAATTTGATCTTGATACAGATAATATGCATTTAAACCTTTCCAAACGAAATCGTGAACTACCAATTCTTGAGGAATCTCATATTCTTTAGTACAACTTACAATTGTTGCCATTAGTATCGAAAAATAAATAGCTTTTAAATAAAACCTCATAAAATAATATATAGATATTGTAGTAATTTTAACGCAATTTAAACTTTTTTAGTATTATTTTGAAATAAGATGTAACAAAATAAATTGTTGTTCGTCGTAATTATGTAAACCTGATATAAGAGATGAAAAAATATCAGAAAATTAACCAAAACCAATGAACCAATCAGACTTTTTAAAAGTTGTTTTACCCTTTAAAGACAAAGTTTTTAGACTAGCTAAAAGACTTTTAGTTTCTACAGAAGAAGCTGAAGACGCTACACAAGAGCTTTACTTTAAATTATGGCGAAACAGAAAGAAAATTGCTGATTATAAAAATGTAGAAGCATTTGCAATGACAATGACAAAAAATTATTGTTATGATCGATTAAAATCTAAACAAGCAAGTAATTTAACATTAGTACACAGTAATTATAAGGAGAAAGAAACGTCTTTAGATAAGAAAATGGAATATCAAGACAGTGTAAACCAAGTACACAAATTGATAGAAAATTTACCTGAACAACAAAAAATAATTATTCAATTAAGAGATGTTGAACAGTATGATTTTGAAGAAATCTGTAAAATGGTGGATATGAAACCGACTGCAGTAAGAGTTGCATTATCTAGAGCAAGAAAAACAATAAGACAAGAATTAATTAAAAAACACAACTATGGAGTTAGCTAACATAGAAAAATTAGTAGAAAAATACGAAAACGCAGAAACCACTCTACAAGAAGAGGCAATCCTAAAAGACTATTTTACAAAAGAGGATGTTGCACCACACTTACAAGAGTACAGTTATATGTTTAACTATTTTACTACTGTAAAAGATGAAACCTACACAAAAACCATAAAGTTAGAACCTAAAAAATCTAAGAAGATAAACTTTAAATGGTTATCTGTAGCAGCATCAGTAATGCTTTTATTTAGCGTATTTATTGGTAAACAACAATATGATGAATACCAAGATAGAAAAAAAGCAGAAAAAATTTACGCACAAGTAAATGAAGGCTTACAATTGCTATCTAACAACTTAAAGAAAGGAGAACAAGCAGTAGCACAATTGTACAAACAAGAAGACAAAGCCAATAAAGCTTTAAAATAAAAACCAAGTAAAAATTAGTAAAACCAAGTAAACACAGAAATTATGAAAAAAATAATATTATTAATGGCATTTATTGTAGCACCAATGGTTGCAAGTGCACAATCACTTTTTGATAGTTTAGAAGATATGGATGGTGTAGATATGGTAGTAGTTACCAAAGATGCTTTTCAATTATTAAAAAAGTTCCAGCCTAAAGATGTCAAATCAGATGACAATGAAGTAATACAAGCCTTTGAAATGGTTGGTGATTTAAAAGAATTTAAAATGTTTTCTACTAAAGATTTAGATATAGCTTCTAAAATGGAAAGTATGGTAAATACATCAATTAAAACTAAGAAATTAACTCAGTTAATGAGAATTAAAGAAGATGGTTCTAGAGTTAAAATTTATGTAAAAGCCACAAGCAATAAAGATTATGTTAGCGAAGTTTTAATGTTTGTAAAAGGCATAGATAAACATACCAAAGGTGTATCAGAAGCTATGGTGTTATCTTTAACAGGTAACATAGACATTAACAAAATGTCTGAATATACAGACAAGCTTGTTAAAGAAAATAAGTAATTAACTTTAAAAAGTCGGGTTTAATTTCTTAAACCTGACTTTTAAATAAAATATTAAAAATGAAAAAATTAACCCAAATTTGTGCTTTAGTATTTTTAGTGCTTTTTGCTAGTTCTTGTAAAAATGAAAAATCTTTACAAAGTTATTTAGTAGATACAAGTGGTAAAGAAGGTTTTTATACAGGAGATTTACCTGTAAGCTCTGTTTTATCTGCTAAAGCTGATGTTTCTGATGATGTAAAAGAAACCATAAAAAGTATTAAGAAAATAAACATTGCTTTTTTACCAAAAACTGAAGATAACACAGTTACTTACGAAACTGAAAAAGCCAAACTTAAAAATATCTTTAAAGATAATGACGAATACAAAAGTCTAATGGTTATGAAAGCCCAAGGGATGAATGTAAAAGTTTATTACTCTGGAGATACAGATGCAATTGATGAAGTAGTAGCCTTTGGTTATGGAGATAAAAATGGAGTAGGAGTTGCAAGATTGCTGGGCGAAAACATGAACCCTGCAAAAGTAATTGAAATGATGAATAGCGTAAAAATGGATAGTGGAAATCTAGAAAGTTTTAGTGCTATTTTTAAAGGAAAATAAGAACAAATCAGTTCACTTTAAAAATTGGAAATATAAAGTTTTAGCAACTTTGTACTTCCAATTTTTGTTTTTAGCAACTTTTCAAGACCAAACACTCAACATCAATTCATTAATACAACTTTACAAATTATCAAAACTTTTTTAACTGCTCATTAACAGCTACTATAATCATATTTAGTATTTTTGATACTTGAAGAATATGATATTTATGAAGTTTCAGAGAATAGTTGCTTTTTGTTTTTTATTAATTAGTTACACCAATTTTGCACAAAGTGCAGTTTATAGAGCAGAAAGAGAAAAAATCCATGATTTAGTACATACAAAATTAAAAGTCGATTTTAATTTTTCTGATAAAACTATGAATGGTGAAGCATGGATTACAGCAAAACCACATTTTTATGCTTCAGATAAAATTTCTTTGGATGCAAAATCTATGATAATTCATAGTATTAAACTTAATAATAGTAAGTTAGATTACAATTATGATGATTACGATTTAATTATTGATTTACCAAAAACGTATCAGAAAAACGAAGAATTTACACTTTATATAAAATATACTGCAAGACCAGAAAAAGTAAAAGATCAAGGAAGTCAAGCAATTACAGATGCAAAAGGATTGTATTTTATAAATGCTGATGGTGTAGATAAAAATAAACCTACTCAAATCTGGACACAAGGTGAAACTGAAGCAAATTCAGCTTGGTTTCCTACAATTGATAGTCCTAATCAGAAAACATCACAAGAAATTTATATTACAGTTCCTAATCAATATCAAACACTTTCTAATGGAGAATTAGTCAGTCAAACAAAATCAGGGAACAACAGAACAGATTATTGGAAATTCGATCAAAAACACGCTCCATATTTGTTTTTTATGGGAATTGGTGAATTTGAAATCATTAAAGATTTTTATAAAAATATTCCTGTAAACTATTATGTAGAAAAAGAATATGCAGCTTATGCCAAAGATATTTTTGGTTTAACTCCAGAAATGATTGGTTTTTTTGCTGATAAATTAGGGGTTGAATATCCTTTTAACAAATATAGCCAAATTGTAGTGAGAGACTATGTTTCTGGTGCAATGGAAAACACAACTGCTGTTGTTCACGGAGAACAAGCTTACCAACAACCAGGACAATTAATTGATAATAATGTGCAAGAAAACACAATTGCGCACGAAATTTTTCATCATTGGTTTGGAGATCTAGTAACTTCAGAAAGCTGGTCTAATTTAACTTTAAATGAATCTTTCGCTAATTATGGAGAGTATTTATGGAGAGAATATAAATATGGAAAAGTTGCTGCAGAAATGCATTACTATGAGCAAGTAGAAGCTTATAAAATTGGGCAAAATGAAAGCAAAAGTTTAGTCCGTTTTCAGTACGATGACAAAGAAGATATGTTCGATTTAGTTAGCTATAACAAAGGTGGAGCTATTTTACACATGTTGCGTAATTATTTAGGTGATGATGCTTTTTTTAAAGGTTTAAACAAATATTTAACTACTTATAAATACAAAACTGCAGAAGTACATCAACTAAGGTTAATATTCGAAGAATTAACAGGTAGAGACTTAAACTGGTTTTTTAATCAATGGTATTTTGGCGCAAATCATCCAAATATTGAGGTTTCTTACGATTACAACACCTTAAGAAAAACGGTTACTGTAAACATTATACAATTACAAGCAGAAACCTTTAAATTTCCTTTTGCTATTGATGTTTTTGAAGGAACTAAAAGAACAAGACACCATGTTTTTGTAGAAGCAAAAGATGCTTCTTTTTCATTTCCTTATACAAAACAACCAGATTTAATTCAAGTAAATGCAGATAATATTTTAGTGAGTAACATCAACGAAAATAAAGTATTGAGCGATTATATTTTTCAATTAAAAAATGCAGATAATTTTGCGCACAGAAGAGCTGCTTTGTTAGAAGTAGTTAAAAAGCAAGTAGAAAAAGATGCATTTAATGCTGTTGTTGGTGCTTTAGATGATGAATCTTATAAAATCAGAATTTTAGCATTGCAGAATATTGATTTAATCAATAAATTTTCTAAAAAAGATGCCATCAGAAAAATTATGCAAATCGCAAATAACGATGCTAAAACTTTAGTACAAGCAGAAGCTATAAATACTTTGGGTAAACTAACAGATCCTGAATTAAAATCAATTTTCGAAAAAGGTTTAGAAAGTAAATCGTACTCAGTTTTGGGTAAAGCTTTGGTTTCTATGTATTATGTAGATAAAGATTTGGCTATAAAAAAATCGAAAGCATTGCCAGATGAAGTTCGTAAGATTTTAGCAACACCATTAACGCAAATTTTTATTGAAGAAAAAGACGAATCTGAATTACCATTTATTGCTAAATCTGTAGTTTCTGGAATGTTTTTGGCCAATGATGATACTGTAAAAGTAATTTATCAAAAAGCATTTAAACAGATTTCTGAAAGTAACAATACTGTTGCTATTCAAAATCTTGTAGAAGATATGGTTGTAAAAGGAAATCAATTTAAAGGTTTCAATTTTGATAAAGTAATGATTAACTATATGCGAACTATGGTTGAAGATCAGAAAAAAGCAGACAAACCAAACAGGTTAAGAAACATAGAAGTTATTAAAACAGCAATGGCTAAATTGTTATAGTTTTTAATTGAAATGCACTTTTAAGGTTGTTTTATTTGATTTAAATTTGTCGAATATGATACATACTTTAAAGGATTTAAAAGCTGATAAATTAAAAGGTTTAAAAAAGTTAAAATTAGCAGAAGGTTTAACTGAGTTTCCAAAAGAAATTTATGATTTAGCTGATTCTTTAGAAATTTTAGATTTATCTGATAATAATTTATCTGAGTTACCAAAAGATATTATTATTCTAAAAAAACTAAAAATTGTTTTCTTTGAGAATAATAAGTTTACTGAGTTTCCTAGTGTTTTAGCTCAATTGCCTTTATTAAGCATGATTGGTTTTAAATCCAATCAAATTCATACAGTTCCAGAAAACGCTTTTCCGCCTTTATTAAGATGGTTGATTTTAACCAACAATAGAATTAAAAAACTACCTAAAAGTATGGGTGATTGTCAGTTTTTACAGAAATTTCCTGTGGCTGGTAATTTAATTGAAGAACTGCCTAAAGAAATGGCAAATTGTAAAAACCTAGAATTGCTGAGAATATCGTCGAATAAATTAACTTCAATTCCTGATTGGTTGTTTCAATTACCAAAATTATCTTGGGTGGCTTTTGGTGGAAATCCGATGACCAATTCTATAGAAGTTGAATCTACAATAAAATCTTATGCTTGGCATGATTTTAAAATCAAAGAATTATTAGGTCAAGGAGCTTCTGGAATGATTTCTAAAGCCAATTGGATTTCTGAAAACAAAGAAGTTGCAGTTAAAGTTTTTAAAGGAAGTGTTACCAGTGATGGTTTGCCAGAAGACGAAATGAAAGCGTCTATTGCTGCAGGAAATCATAAAAATTTAATTCCGATTTTAGGAAAAATTAAAGAACATCCAGAAGATAAAAATGGTTTATTAATGGATTTAATTTCTTCGGATTTTATCAATTTAGGAAATCCGCCCAATTTAGAAACTTGTACTAGAGATGTTTTTATTGATAAAAATTTCTCACTAAAAGAAGTTATTAAAATAGCTAAAAGTATGGCTTCTGTGTCTTTGCATTTACACAATATAGGAATTAATCATGGAGATTTGTATGCGCATAATATTTTAATCAACCAGAAATCAGAAATTCTCTTTGGTGATTTTGGAGCTGCAACTTTTTATAATAGAAATTCTCAAATTTCAAAAAAAATTGAAAGGGTAGAAGTAAGGGCTTTTGGTTGCTTGTTAGAAGATTTATTAAATTTAGTTGATAAATCAGAAATTGATCAAAATTTATATCCTAAATTAAAAAACTTAACAGAACTTTGTTTACAACCTGAAGTTGATAAACGCCCAATTTTTTCTGATATTTTAGAAAAATTAATAAACTAATCTATTTTGTAAGTGCTTTGTTTTCAGTATTAATACAGTTTAAATGTTAAAGGTTTAATTTAAGATATAATGAGCTATATAATAATTATTGCTATTCTTCTTGTTGTTTTATTTATAAGTTTAAAACCTAAGAAAAAAGTAAAAATAATTCCATTAGAAAACCTTGAAGTCCCTGAACATTGGCATCCAATTTTATTAGAAAATATTTTATTTTATAAAAAACTTACTCAAACTGAGCAACAACTTTTTAGAGCTAAAATGGTTCGTTTTCTAGAAACAACTACTATTGAGGCTATCCATTTCGAATTAGAAGAATTTGACACTTTATTAATTGCTGCAAGTGCTATAATTCCTGTTTTTAGATTCCCAAATTGGAATTATAATAATCTATCTACAGTATTAATTTATCCAGATTATTTTAATGAAGATTTACAGTTTAATAGTAAAAATAAAGGTAGAAATATTGCAGGTTTGGTAGGTACAGGAAGATTCGAAAACCATATGATTTTATCAAGAAAGGCCTTGCATTTGGGTTTTAGCAATAAAACAGATAAAGGTAATACTGCAATTCACGAATTTATTCATCTTTTAGACAAGTCTGATGGTGTTGTTGACGGAATTCCTAATGCGTTGTTAGATAAGCAATATACAATTCCGTATTTACAATTAGTCCATAAAAAAATGGAAGAAATTAATAATGATAAATCTGATATCAGAAATTATGGAGGCACTTCTGAAATTGAATTTTTAGCAGTTGCAGGAGAATACTTTTTTGAAAGACCAAAATTGCTAAAAAGAAAACATCCAGCATTGTATGAAATGCTGGATGCTTGTTTTATCAAGTCTTAAGGTGAGTTGTTTTACTTTAATTATTGCGCAACAAATTGATTGGTAATATTTTCTATATCTTGAATTGTAACTTTTTTGGCAGTTTTCTTTATTTTTTTTATAAACTCTTTTACTTCTGCTGGACTTGCAGGACCGCCTAAATTTTGACCATTCGTATCAAAAGAATTTGTAATTACTTTTAAATCTGCATCTAAAATTACCCAAAAAGGTAAACCTGCTTTATCTCCTTCATATTTTTTTAATAAATCTAAAGAACCTGGGTTTTCCAAATTTTCTTTTCCTTTAGCTTCCTTTACGACAATAGGCACAGTAATGTAGTTATCTTCAAAAAACTGTTTTGTTTTCTCAGATTTCATGTCTTTGGTCATTTTATGACACCATCCACACCAAGAAGCTTCAAATTTAATAAAAATGGATTTTCCGTCCTTTTTTGCTATTTCTTGTGCGTTTTTTATTAGCATATCTGTACTTTCTTGCGCTGAAACTTGGCAATTAAGAGTTAAAAAAGCCGATATAAATAGTAATATAATTTTATTTTTCATAATTTTTTTTGTTTTATCTCAAATATAAAAATTTATAATGCTTTTTTGTATAAAATTAGTATTAAAACTGAAAATTAAGTTTTTAGCAATTGCTTGCGAATATTTTTTTGAAAGACTTAAATTGCTAAAAAGAAACACCTAGAATTGTGTGAGATTTTGGAAAGTTGTTTTTTGAGGTAACTCAAAATCCACATAATAAAACAACAAAGAAATATTTATCAATAAATATTAATATTTTTATACTATCTACTAATTTCTTTAGCCCAATTTCCTCTGAAAATTATTTTTTGGTCGTGAATTTTAAAAGTAAACTTTCCATATCTAACAGATACTCCTGCAGATGCATTTACAACCCAGCTATTGTCTGGAATAAAAAAGGAATTTTCTGAAGTAATTACTTTATCATCTAATCGATTTTTGATTGGAACCGAAACTTGTTGACCAACATCCCAACCTAAATGGGTATTATAACTAACAATTAAATCGCTAATCAATTTAAAATTTTCGTTAGTTACAATTTTGGTTTTTATAGTCGCGTTTTTACTTTCGTTTAAATCTTTTCCTGGTGTAACTTCAATCTCTAATGTAGGTAATTCAATAGCTGTCTTAGAAGCTAAAATAACAATAGATTCATTTTTAATCACTTTATTTTCAGAATTGTAAAACTCAAATGCAAGTTCTAAAGCTTCTATGCCTTCTGGGTTTATAGTTAACTCATCCTCAAAATAACCCTCTTTTGCTATGTTTTTAGAATAAATAATTTCATCACTCAATTTTACCACTACTTTTTTTACATCCTTATTATTGTAAAGAGCTATAGGTATAGTTGTATTTGTATGAATTGTTTTGTTTTTCGGACTTATAATCAATCCTTGCATATACTCTTTCATTGCAAACCAAACAGGTCTTGGAGCACCATATTTGTCGTTTACATCTTTATATCCCCAGAAACCAAACCATTCTTCTGGTTGCTCTTTATTGTGTTTGCTTTTTTCACCACCTTTCCACCAACCATCAGCATAATAAAATGGGCACATTCCTAAAGCTCCAGCATCCATCAATTCTCTGTAATTAGCCACAAATCCTTCACTTTGTTCTTTTAAAGTTCGTGAACCAAAACTACCAAAACCACCTTTTGGAGATACTGAATGTCCGAATTCAGTAATGATAAAAGGTTTGTCTAAACCATTCAAAGTATTTAAACCTTCAATATAATCGCTAAAACCTATAGTTGCTGTTTGGCCTTCATTGTAGCCATAACAGTTGTAAGCATATACATCAAACATAGATTGATCCATCCAATCACTAATCATCGCATTTGCAGAAAGGGTTACAGGTACATTTGGGTGATCCTTGTGAATCATATCTACCATCATTTGCATTAAATCTTTAAAAGCTTTGGCAGAAACTTTATGAATGTGATCTGTTTGTGGTTCATTAATAACCAAATACGTTATAATGCAATCATATTTTGGTGCATATTTTAAGATGTTTTCAAGTTGAGTTTTACAATGATTTATAAATTTAGGATCACTATAATCTTCTTCAGGATTCACTTCTAAACCCATAATTAACTTTAAACCAGATTCTTGTACCAGCTTTAATTGCGCTTCAGAAAACTGACTCCAAGTTCTTATGGTATTATAACCGCCTTTTTTAATGTTTTCAAGATCAAATTTCATTAACTCTAAATGATCTTTCTTTTCATCTTCATAAGGATGTTGTCCTGGTCGTGCACCTATTTCATAACCAATGGCTTTAATAAAAAACTTTTCTCCATTAAGATAATACCAATTATCTTTTAGTTCAATATTGGTTTTAGTTGCTACTATTTCAGTTTTTTCTGGTTGAGAACATCCTATAATCAATAGAAAAAGGCAAAGAATGGATACTAAAGCTAAATTTGGTTTCATTTTTGTTTATTTTGATTGCACTAAACACTATTGAGAAATGCCGCGTTTTGATTCGTTATATTAAAAGTAAACGAAGTTCGGTTTTTTTGTTCAAAAATCAATAGTAAAAAGAGGCAATTTTTATTTCTGATTATTCACAAATAAAAAAAGGTGCTTCGTAAATTGAACTTTTAACTGTTGTTGATGAGTATTTTTTTTTTGAAATAACTTAATTATTAACAGGAGAACATTTTGAATTGCATGAGATGTTGGAAGTTTGTTTTGTGAAATGATTTATTAATAAAGCAATAGTTTTTTATTCATTTGCAATCTCAATTGCTTTCTCTAAAATTTCATCAAGACCTTGCCTTAATCCGTCTATTGTTGGTTTTATTTCAATATCAATTTTAACACCTTTTCTTTGCGATTCAGTTCCATCTGGATACATTATGCCATAACCTGAAAATCTTGTTGTATAACCACCTAAATATGTAATAGGCATATTAACTCCATCTGCACCAGCAGTTTGATTTCCAATTGTAACAATGTTGTCTGCTGTCTGAAAAGCCATAGCCGTAAATTCTGATAAGCTCAAAGAATTGTCATTTACAAGAAGAATAAATTTTCCTTTAAAAACTTTTCGACTACTACCTGTTTTTGCACTTTTATCAAAAAAAAATCTTCCTGGATAAGAAATATCAGGATTGTATTTCAAAGCAAAAACTTTGTTTTCGGTATTAAAATATCGAGTAAACATTTTATACCTAAGTTCTGGATATCCTCTAAGGTCAATAATGATTGATTTTTTTTTATTGAACGTTTCAAATATTTCTTCAAATTCTTTAGGTTTAAATTTGGAAGCCATATTTATATAACCAATAGATTCAGTAATTGATTTTGATTTTAAACTGCGTATATTTTTAAAATATCCAAAATCATTAAATTTATAAAGTCTTGTATAAATATTTCGAATTTCACCATCTCTTATTATAGTTAAGTGCATAGAGTCCAATGTATCCTTGAAAATTGTACTGTAAGTCCGATTTATTTTAAAGTTAAGATTAGAGCCTGAAACATATTTCAATGTATTTTTCAATTCTGTTTTAATACTCTTGTTATTAATTTTTACAATGATATCACCTCTTTTTAAATCATTAATTTTTGCAAGAGAGTCATTCAAGATTTTAGAGACTACTGCTTGGTTTTCTACATTAGATATAATTACTGGAAGTAATTTATATTTTGATGTATCATTAAAACTTATCCTAGCGTGCGAATCGTCTAACTTTGCGACAAGTTCCCTAAGTACTGCCTGATATTCAACCTTATTTTTAACAATTAAAATTTTATCAATCATTTCACTTAATACCAAATCCCAATCTTGGCTAGTTAGATATTTATATGGATAAAAATATTCTATTATGTTCCAGTATTTAAAAAGTCCTAATAATCGGTATTCAACTTTTGGGAATTCAAAATCTTTGTAAGCGGGTTCGTTAATTATTTTTATATTTCCAATTGGTTCTGTGGTTGCATAAAAATTTTCTCTTTGATTTCTGTTCTTCTCAATAAATTTTAGTTTTAATGAAAGTTCATTGCTGAAAAGCGTTGTGTTTTGTGTCCAAGACAAATCAAAATTTTTGTCAAAATAGATTTCTTTAGTATTACATTTTTTACAATTTTTAATCTTACCTAAACTTTCAATCCAAGTAATATAAACTTGAGAAAGTGAGTTTCTATCTGTCGCTTTTAAAACTTCAGGAAGATGCTCTATAAGTTCTTTGTCCCAATCAAAATTTCCTTTTGCAACTTCTGGATGATAATATTTTAGAAATCCATAAATTTTTCCAAATGAAGCTAGTTTTTCAGTTTCTGTAAGCTCAATTTGAGCACTTATTGAATTCCCATAAACAGATAAAAATAATAATAGAAGTATTTTATTTCTCATATAAGTTTTAGATTTTATAGAATATAAATCAACATATATTTAATTGTAGAAAGCGTTAAATATTCTATAATTGGGAAAATTTTAAAAGATTAAGGTTGGCTTTGCGATATTTTGCAAACTCTTATTGATATTCCAAGTTTTAATTCGTCACATCAGAGCTAACTAAGTTCGAAGTTTTTATTTAAAAAATCAACAGGAAAAACATCTTATTTTAGGTGAATTTATTCACAAAAAAAAAGGTTCGTTTAAAAACCAAATACAATTTTAATTATCATTTACAAATCAGATAGTATCTTTGCACTTCACAATTTTATATGTCTTTAAATACACTTTTAATAACTCCACCATTTACGCAGTTAAATACTGCATATCCTGCAACCGCTTATATTAAAGGTTTTTTAGATTCTAAAAGTGTAAAAGCAACTCAAATGGATTTAAGTATTAAGTTGTTTACTGCGGTTTTTACCAAAGAATTTATAGACGCAATATTTAAACAAGCTGATTTATTAGGTAATAAAGAATTGCCTTTGGTGTATAATCAAAGAGAAGATTATATCAATAAAGTAGACACTGTAATGCAGTATTTGCGAGTTCAAGAAGTTACAGCTGCGTATCAAATAGTACATAAAGATTTTTTACCTCATGGACATAGACGCATAAAATTAGACAAAGATTTATCAACAGAATTTGGAAAATTAGGCATTTTAGACAAAGCCAAACACATTGCTACTTTGTTTGTAGAAGAATTAGGCGATTTTATAAATACTAATATCGATGAATTTTTCTCATTTACAAGATATGCAGAGCAATTGGGTAGAGCAGCTTCTAGTTTTAATCAAATTGAGGAGTATTTACAATATGAAACTACGCTGATAGAAGATGAAATGTTGTATTTATTAGAAGAGCAAATTAAACAAGATAATTACGATTTAGTTTGTTTTACCATTCCTTTTCCAGGTAATTTATTTTCGGCTTTAAGATGTGCGCAATTTCTAAAGGAAAACTATCCAAATATAAAAATTGCATTTGGTGGTGGTTATTGCAACACAGAATTAAGACGATTATCAGATCCAAGAATTTTTAATTATATCGATTTTATCACTTTAGATGATGGAGAAGGTCCTTTGTTAAAAATTACTGAATTTTTAGACCTAAAAATAGGTGAGGAGAAACTAGAAAGAACTTTTATCTGTAAAAATAACGAGGTTGTTTATGTTGATAAGCAGCCAAATACTATTTTTCATCATAAAAATTTACCTGCGCCAAGTTATGTAGGTTTACCAACAGCAAAATATTTGTCTTTTTTAGATGTAATGAATCCTATGCACAGAATGTGGTCTGATGGAAAATGGAATAAACTCACCATTTCTCACGGTTGTTATTGGAAACAATGTTCTTTTTGCGATGTTACTTTAGATTATATTGGCAATTACCAAAACACGACAGCAGATGATTTGGTAAATAAAATTGAGAAAATTATTGCTGAAACTGGTGTAACTGGTTTTCATTTTGTGGATGAAGCTGCTCCTCCAAAAATGCTAAAAGCATTAGCAAATGCTTTAATTGATCGTAAAATTTATATTACTTGGTGGACAAACATCCGTTTTGAAAAAACATTTACCGCAGAATTATGCGCTTTATTATCAAAATCGGGTTGTATTGCTGTTACTGGTGGTTTAGAAGTGGCTTCAGACAGATTGTTGGCAAAGATGAAAAAAGGTGTTGATATTGCTCAAGTTGCTAGAGTTACCAAAGCTTTTTCTGATCAAAATATTATGGTGCATGCGTATTTAATGTTTGGTTTCCCCACTGAAACAGCACAAGAAACCATAGATTCTTTAGAGGTTGTGCGTCAGCTATTTCAGAATAATTGTATTCAGTCTGCTTTTTGGCATCAATTTGCTTGCACAAGTCATAGTCCTGTTGGTAAAAATCCAGATGAATTTGAAATTATAATTACTGGTCCAAAATTTGAAGGTTTTGCAGAAAACGATTTATTTCACGAAGATCCAAAAGGAGCAGAACATCATTTATATAGTCAAGGTTTAAATGTTGCTTTAAATAATTACTTGAATTACAAAGGTTTTGAGATTCCTTTAGATGATTATTTTGATTTTAAAGTACCAAGTAAAACTGTAAAAAATGGTTTAATAACGGGTTTTTTAAATTGATATTATCTTACAAAATAAACTCCTCAAAAATTGCATTCATCTCTTTTTCAGGATCATTACACATTCCTGGATGTGTTTTAGAGCTCTGAATAATAGTACTTCTGCAAGCTGCAAGCCATCTAAAACGATCAGAAATTTCAAACTCAGCTATTTTTCCTCCTGTAGATTTTCCATCGCAAATTAATTTCCAGGATTTTAGATAGTTATTTAAAAAATCAATTTCTAAATCTGGTGCCAAAGCCTTTAATTTATCAGGATTAATATGATATTTAATGTCTAAAAATTTCTTTCTTTTAGAGAAAAGAATAACGCCGATATTAAAGAATTCTTCACGCTCAACTTTAGGTACAATTCTAATAATGGCATATTCAAAAGTAACTTTATCTTGCATCTTCAGCTTCTTTTACCAATTTCTCAATCATTGTAAGTTTTGCACATAGAAACTGAATGTAAGCAGCTCTCATTTCGTTTGTAGTTAAAGTTTCGCCTTCGTTAATCAACCAATCTTCAGGGATATTATAAACAATTTCTGTTATTACATCATTATTAATTAATTGCTGAATTTCTGTAGAAGCTTCTTGTAATTTTGTGGCTTTAGGTAATAAAACGTGATCTTTAATTAAAGGAAAAGTTCTAGTTAAATGATTTTCCCAAGTTTCCCAATTATGATGAAAATAGAAACTCGCTCCATTATCAATAATCCAAAGTTCTTTGTTCCAATTTAAAAGATTGGTGTTTTTTGCAGTTCTGTCAATATTACTAATTAAACTATCTAAAATCACAACTTTAGAGGCCGTAAATTCATCTGCAATAGAAACCAAAGGATCATAAGTAATAGCGCTAGATAAAAAATGTAAACCTAAATTAAGGCCAACACTAAATTTTAATAAATCTTGAATTTCTTCATCAGGTTCAGTTTTACTAAAAGAATCATCTAAATTCATAAAAACTAATTCAGGAACATTTAAACCAATTGCTCTTGCCAATTCGCCACCAATAAATTCTGAAATTAATGCCTTTTTTCCTTGTCCTGCACCTCTAAATTTTAAAACATATAAAAATCCGTCATCTGCTTTTACAATAGCAGGCAAAGAACCACCTTCTCTTAAAGGTTGTAAATACTGCATCACACTTACAGTTCTAATATCAATTGTTTTCATAAAACTAAGATATGTTATTTATGATATTCATCAAATGTTCCATCAGAATAAAAAACAACAATTCTTTGAATCTTCTTTTCATCATTTTTAGATGGATTTGAAAATAAAGTTGGAGTAGAAGTAACCTCTTTATTTGTTGCTTTTTTAGGAAAAGAACCTTCGCCTTTTAACAACCAATCTATTTCTACATCACTAAATTGAGAAGTAATTTTTAGGATAAAATCTAAACTCGGTTTGTTTCTGCCTGATAAAATATGAGAAATACTAGAACGTTGAACACCAATTTTATCAGCAAATAAAGACGCTGTTAATTGATGGTAATCCATTATTTTTTTAATACGAGTTGTAAATTCTAAACTGTTTAGCATTGTAAATAGTTTGTTTATTACAAATGTAAATCAATATAAAATAGCATCCAATTATTTAATGCTTATTCTTTTAACTTACAGTATTTTACTTAAACTTATACTTTAATTAAGGTTTATATATAGTTAATAAATAGTATTTTATTAATGTTTTAAAATTAAGTATTGAATGTTTTTATATTTTGTGATAGCTTGAAATTCTTATTTTAATATCTAGTTTACAAAGGTAACAAATACCCTGTGTTTTCTGATTTACAATTGTAACATTAAAGTAATTTACATTTGTAAATATAGAATTGTATACTAATTTACAATAGATTAAATTTGCCTTTCTAAATAGAACTCTGTGAATATTTTATCACCCGAAATTTTAAAGGCTATATTTAATGAACAAAAAGAAACCGCTCTTTTTGGCAAATGGATTACTTTTAAAGACATTGAAAAATTATTAAAAAAACATCTTGCTGTTTTTAAAATTCATGAACTAGGAACTTCTGAGCAAGAAAGGTCAATTTATACCTTACAAATTGGTACTGGTAAAAAGAAGATTTTACTTTGGTCGCAAATGCATGGAAACGAAAGTACAGGTACAAAAGCACTTTTTGATTTGTTTAATTATTTCTCTAATACTTCTGATGAAATTTTAGAAACCATATTAAAGGAATGTACGTTGTTATTTATTCCGATGTTAAATCCTGATGGTGCACAAGCATACACCAGAGTAAATGCCAATGAAATAGATTTAAACAGAGATGCTGTTGATCGAGTTGCAAAAGAAAGCTTGTTGTTAAGAAACACTTTAGAGCAATTTAATCCGCAATTTTGTTTCAATTTACACGACCAAAGAACCATTTTTGGTGTAGAAGGCACTAAAAACCCAGCAACAATATCTTTTTTAGCTCCATCAGAAGAAGTAACAAGAGCAATTACAGAAGGCAGAAAGGAAACTATGAATGTTATAGTAGCAATGAATTTTATGTTACAACAGATGATTCCTAATTTTGTGGGTAGATATACAGATGAGTTTTACCCAACAGCAACTGGTGATAACTTTCAAAAGCTAGGTTACAATACAATTTTAATTGAATCTGGTCATTACCCAGAAGATTATCCTAGAGAAATTTCTAGAGAATATACTTTTTATTCAATTTTACAAGGAATTTATCACATCGCAATTTCAAAAGATTTTTCTAGTTATTTACCTTATTTTGAAATTCCAAATAATGCTAAAATATTCTATGATGTAATTCATAAATATCCTGATAATGAGCAGAATAAAGCCTATCAATACACAGATAAAATTGTAGATACTAAGTTAGTATCTGAACTAAATGCTGTAGAGGAAAAGGATCTAAATGGTAAATTCGGACATAGCGAAATCGTTTTCGGAGTTAATATAGTTTAAGTATTTATCAAAATAGTACTTGTTTAGTTAAATTAAATTCATAAATTTGCTTTATAAATTGAATTATATATAAAAATGAAAAAATTTATCTTAGACGAAATTGATCATCAAATTTTAGATATTTTAATAGAGAATGCAAGAACGCCTTTTACAGACATTGCAAAGCAATTATTAGTATCTGCAGGTACAATTCACGTACGTGTTAAAAAAATGGAAGATGAAGGTATTATTCAAGGTTCTACCTTAACATTAAACTATGAGAAAATGGGCTATTCTTTTATTGCTCATGTTGGTGTTTATTTAGAAAAAACGTCTATGACTCAGAGTGTTATTGAGAACTTAAGAAAAATACCAAACGTAACTGTTGCTTATGTAACTGCTGGCAAATACAATATCTTTTGTAAAGTAAGAGCTAAAGGTACTAATGATGCAAAAGACATTATTTATCAAATTGATGATGTTCCTGGTGTAAACAGAACAGAAACAATGATTGCTTTAGAAGAAAGTATCAATGATAAAAAACGTATGATGCACGCAATTTTTGCTGAATTATAACGAAATTGCACATCAATATAATAATCCTTATCACTAAAAATGATAAGGATTTTTTTATGGAATAAAGTTATTTATATTTGTTAGAGTTGCCAAAAACAGATTTAATGTCTTTAAATATTAATTATTCTTTAAATTCAAGCTTAAATAATGCTACATTATTGCATTTATACAAAAGTTTACTAAAACCTCGTTTAATAGAAGAAAAGATGCTTATTCTTTTACGTCAAGGTAAAATAACGAAATGGTTTTCTGGTATAGGTCAAGAAGCAATTTCTGTTGGTGTAACTTTAACTTTAGAAAAAGACGAATATATTTTACCAATGCACAGAAATTTAGGCGTTTTTACAACTAGAGGCATCCCTTTATATCGATTATTTTCTCAATGGCAAGGAAAAGCAAAGGGATTTACAAAAGGTAGAGATAGAAGTTTTCATTTTGGTACGCAAGAATACAATATTGTTGGAATGATTTCTCATTTAGGTCCGCAATTGGGAGTTGCAGACGGAATTGCATTGGCCAACAAATTAAAAGATAACAATAAAATCTGTGCTGTTTTTACAGGTGAAGGTGGTGCAAGTGAAGGAGATTTTCATGAAGCTTTAAATGTAGCTTCAGTTTGGAGTTTACCTGTTTTATTTTGTGTAGAGAATAATGGCTATGGTTTATCTACACCTAATTCAGAGCAATTTAATTGTAATAATATTGCAGATAAAGGCATTGGTTATGGAATGGAAAGCCATATTATAGATGGTAATAATATACTAGAAGTTTATACTAAAGTGGATGAACTTGCGAAAAGTATTCGTAAAAATCCGAGACCTATTTTAATTGAATTTAAAACTTTTAGAATTCGAGGTCATGAAGAAGCAAGTGGAACAAAATATGTTCCTGAAGATTTGTTAGAGTTTTGGAGAGCCAGAGACCCAATTGATAATTTTGAAAGCTATTTATTGAATAAAGGGGTTTTAACCAGCTCTTTAATTGATCAATATAAAAAAGAAATTACTGCAGAAATTAATGAACATTTGCAAATTGCTTTTAATGAAGAAAAAATTATTCCAGATTTAAAAACAGAGCTTAAAGATGTTTTTAAACATTTTAATTATCAACATTTAAAACCTTCATCAAGCAAAAAAAATATTCGTTTTGTTGATGCGATTTCTGATGGATTAAAATTAGCCATGGAAAAACATAATGATTTGGTAATTATGGGACAAGATATTGCTGAATATGGTGGTGTTTTTAAAATTACTGATGGTTTTGTAGGTAAATTTGGTAAAAAACGCGTTAGAAATACGCCAATTTGCGAGTCTGCTATTGTAAGTACTGCTTATGGTTTATCTATAAATGGAGTAAAATCAATTGTTGAAATGCAGTTTGCTGATTTTGTTTCTTCAGGATTTAATCCGATTGTAAATTTATTGGCAAAATCTCATTATAGGTGGTCTCAAAAAGCAGATATAGTTGTTAGAATGCCTTGTGGAGCAGGAGTAGGAGCTGGACCTTTTCATAGTCAAACTAATGAGGCTTGGTTTACAAAAACTCCTGGATTAAAGGTCGTTTATCCTGCTTTTCCTCAAGATGCAAAAGGATTACTAATTAGTGCAATTCAAGATCCAAATCCTGTTTTGTTTTTTGAGCACAAATCATTGTACAGGTCTGTTTATCAAGATGTTTCTGATGGTTTTTTTACTACAGAAATAGGGAAAGCAAATCTTATTAAAACAGGAAATCATCTAACAGTTATTAGTTATGGAGCTGCTATTCATTGGGTTTTAGAAGCCTTGGAAAGTTTATCAGAAATTTCTGCAGATGTTATAGATTTAAGAACTTTACAACCTTTAGATGTTGAAACTATTTATACATCCGTTAAAAAAACGGGAAAAGCAATAATTATACAAGAAGATTCTCTTTTTGGTGGAATTGCAAGTGAAATATCAGCATTAATTAATGAGAATTGTTTTGAGTTCTTAGATGCACCTATTCAACGTGTAGCAAGTTTAGATACACCAATTCCTTTTCAAACTGATTTAGAACAACAATATTTATCAAAAAATAAATTGAGAGAAAGAATACAATCTTTACATCAATATTAATTTAAATACACATGAAAAATAAACAAATTATATTTAAGAAACGTCCTGTAGGTGTGCCAGATACAGATACTTGGCAATTAGAAAGCAATGAAATTCCTGAATTACAAGAAGGTGAAATTTTGATTCAACAGCATTATATTTCATTAGATCCTGCAATGCGTGGTTGGATGAACGATTCTAAATCTTACATTCCACCTATTGCTCTAGATGATGTTATGAGAGCTGGTTCTATTGGTACAATTATCAAAAATAATGGAAACCCAAAATTTAATATAGGTGATGTAGTTTCTGGTTGGGGTGGTGTACAGCAATATGTAATTTCTAATAGTGATAATTGGTATAAAGTTGATACAAATTTAGCGCCAATGCCTGTTTATATTGGTACATTAGGTATGCCTGGAATGACAGCTTATTTCGGAATCACTGAAGTTGGTAAAATTAAAGAAGGAGATATAGTTTTAGTTTCTGGAGCTGCAGGTGCTGTTGGTAGTATTGTTGGTCAAATAGCTAAAATTAAAGGTTGTACTGTTATTGGTATTGCTGGTGGAAAAGAAAAATGCGATTACATTGTAAATGAATTGGGTTTTGATGATGCTATAGATTATAAATCAGAAAATATATATTCTGCATTAAAGAAAAAATGCCCAAAAGGAATTGATGTTTATTTTGATAATGTTGGTGGTATTATATTAGATGCAGCTTTAAGTAAATTAAGAATGCATGCTAGAGTTGTAATTTGTGGGGCAATTTCTCAATACAATAACAAATCTAAAATAAATGGACCAAGCAATTACCTATCTCTTTTAGTTACAAGGTCTACTATGCAAGGAATGGTAGTTATGGATTATGCTGCTAAATTTGGTGAAGCTGCCCAACAAATGGGAACTTGGATGCAAGAAGGTAAATTAAAATCTAAAGAAGATATTTATGTTGGTATTGAAAATTTTCAAGAAACTTATAACAGATTATTTTCTGGGGATAAAAAAGGAAAATTAATTTTAAAAGTAATAGAAGAATAGTGGAACATTTTTTTCAATGTCCTCATTGTTGGGAAGAAATTTCAATGTTATTAGATAGCAGTGTTCAACAACAAACCTACATAGAAGATTGTGAGGTTTGTTGCAATCCTATAGAAATAACACCAAGTTTTGATAATGGAGAATTGATTGGTTTTTATGCACAATCTATTGAACAGTAAAAAACAACCTGCAAGGTTTTGAATTCCTTGTAGGTTTCTTTATAATAACGGATTTCTCCAATTA
This sequence comes from Polaribacter sp. Asnod6-C07, assembly GCF_045063625.1. Lineage (NCBI taxonomy): Bacteria > Pseudomonadati > Bacteroidota > Flavobacteriia > Flavobacteriales > Flavobacteriaceae > Polaribacter > Polaribacter sp. Asnod6-C07. The sequence continues at coordinate 3,201,900 of NZ_JBEFOF010000005.1, forward strand.
AACTTATCAAACAAAGCCAACCAATCTTCTGGAAAGTTAGCTTTTAGACTTAGTTTTTCTGATGTAAAAGGATGTATAAGCTCTAATTTACCTGCATGTAAAAACAAGTTTTGCCAGCCAAAGTTTTCAGCATACATTACATCGTGATTTTTATCACCATATTTTGCATCACCAATTAAAGGATGACTAATTTTATTCATATGCACTCTTAATTGATGCATTCTTCCTGTTTTAGGTGATAATTGAACCAAACTGTAACGTGAAGAATCATAAGGTTTTACAGGGATATCTAAAGTGATATTTGCTAAAGTTTTCAATTCAGTTAAGGCATCTTTGTGCACATTAGCATCTCTACCTTTTACAGGCGAATCTATGGTTTTTACATCAGGAGAAAAACCACGTACTATTCCAAAATAAGTTTTTTGAATCTCGCTATTCGTAAACAATTCTTGAAATTTAGAAACATATTCTTTCTCTTTTGCTAACAGAATAATTCCTGATGTTTTACGATCTAATCTATGAATAGGATATACTTTTAAACCTATTTCATTTTTTATAATTTGTAACAAAGAATCTTCATCTGCAACATTTCTAGAATGATAGGCATGATGTACTAAAACATTATTAGGTTTACTTACGCAAAGTAAATAATCGTCTTCAAAAATAATTTCTAAACTCATTTTTCGATTTAAGGGGATAAAAATACTATATTTTAGAGTTAAATTTTTAAGATTATTTTAATTGATTTTCAATTCTTTTTTAGTAAATTTAAAACACTATATATCAATATTTTATGAATTTTAAATTTCAATATTTATTTTTAGTTATTCCTGTACTGTTTTTTACAGCTTGTAAAAGTACAGTTACAGTGCCAGAACTTGAGGCTTTACAAAAAATGGTTGCTAACAATCATTTTGAGTTTACTGCTGGTTCTGCAAACCCAATGCCAATGGCTAATGTTAGAGGTTTAGAAAAGTTATTGCCTGTAGGTAGTAATATGTCTAACATAAATTTAATTGGGAATGCTAATTATTTTAGAGTGAAAAACGATTCTATTTTTTTTGAATTACCTTATTATGGAGTAAGACAAATTGGTAGTACTTATGGCTCTGATGTTGGCTTAAAATTTGAAGGCAATCCTGAAAAAGGAACAACTACCTATAATAAAAAGAAAAAAAGGTATTCTATAAAGTACATTGTAAAAACAAAAGATGAAAGCCTAAATATTAATTTAATCTTGTTTGTAAATAACAAAGCTACTTTATCAATTAACAGCAGTCATAGAAGTAATATTAATTATAATGGTACTTGGCAAGAATCTATAAATTCTAAATAGTATTTACTTTAATGCTTTTTCTCTTCGAAAACTCTAAATACTGAATTAATGCTAAAGAAATTGTACCACATACAAGAAAACCTAAAAATAGAGGTAAAGCAGAAGTACTGATATAACTACCAATAAATGTAGCAATAGGTACAGCCATAATTGTAGAAACAAATCCATTTAAAGCAGCTCCAATTCCTGCAATATGCCCAATATTATTCATGGCTAATGCTCTAGTGTTACCAAACAAAAATCCCAAAGCAAAAAATTGAAACCAGAAAAAGACAATTAAAATAGAAACACTTGGGTTAGGCTCTCCATAAAATAAAACCGTATAAATTAAAGGAATGATAGTAAAAATGATAGCAAACATTTTTACCAATTTCAGCATTCCGAATTTTACAACCAAAGTTCCATTTAAAAAAGTAGAAAATCCAATACCAAAAGCTAAACCTGCAAAAATAAAAGGAAACTCTTCTTTTAAGTTGTATTGATTTTCAAATATTTGTTGGCTAGCACTTAAATATACCATAAAAGAACCTGTTATAAATCCAGAGAAAATAGTAAAAATTACAGCGTTTTTATCTTTTAGAAACGCTTTGCTGCCTTCTATAAATAGAGTGAATTTAAACTTCTTTTTATTTTCTGGTTTTAAGGTTTCTGGTTGTCTTTTCCAGAACCAAATCATAAAAAAAGTACCCAATACTAACTGACTGTAGAAAATTGCTTTCCAGCCATAAGCGTCTAATAATATTTTACCAATGGCAGGTGCAATTACAGGTACAAGAATAAATAAGGCTACAACAAAAGACATTACTTTAGCCATATAATTACCACTAAAACGATCTCTAACCATAGCAATACTTATAGTTCTTGGTGCAGAAAGCCCCATACCTTGTAAAATTCTTCCAAAAATCATCATTTCTAAACTTGTAGAAAAAATGCAAATTAAACTGGCTAAAGCAAATATGATAAAACCTACATAAATAACGGGTTTTCTACCAAAACTATCTGACAATGGCCCAGAAATTAGTTGGCCAACTCCTAAGCCTAAAAAAATCATTGTAATTAACAATTGATTATTATGCTGATCTACAACATTTAAAGAAGTACTAATACTTTCAATTGCTGGCAATAATGCATCTATAGACAAGGCAACTAAAGACATTAGTGATGCCATTATAATAATAAACTCTAACTCAGATTTTTGCTTAATTGCCATAGCCTGCAAAAGTAGTCTATATAACTTGCATCCAATATTTATAAGTCTTAAAGAAATGTAAAAAAGGATTTGCTAGAAGTGATAATAAAATTGAATAATCTTAACATTAAAAAACTTTAAGACTTACTCTGTCTTTAAAATTTTGTGTAAGCTGGTTGTAATTTTAATTTTTAATTCGTGTGTTTTACTATTCTGTACCAATTTGATTGATTAAAGTATCATTACCAACACCTTTTGGGTTTTCTCCCCATTTATTTGATCCATTGTAACTATCCATACAATTAAAAATAAGCAATACAAAACGCCCTATATATGGTATAATAACTAGTAAATACCACCAGCCACTTCTGTTTGTATCGTGTAAACGCCTTACTGATACAGCAATTGTTGGTATTAATGTAACCAAAAAGTAAAGTCCTAGTATAATTAATCCTATATCACTAGGTTCTTCATTACTATCAAATCCGCCAGAAGAAAATATTATTATTAGTGAAAGTAATACAATGATTAGTATTTGAAAAAGAAAGAACATCCAATATTCTTTTCGTCTTGCTCTGCCTTTAAAATCTGCATATTGTTGTAATACTTTTAAATACCAATTCATAGTTTGTTTTTTATTCTTTTCCTATTTCATTTATCATTAATTCTTGCTGATCGTGCTTTGGATTTGCTCCCCATTTATTAACATCATATTCACCATCTGTGCAAAAAAGAATTAAATTGTAAATTGGTATTAACATATACCAACCGCTTTTACCAACATCATGCATTCTTCTGGCACTTACAGCCAAGGTAGGGACTAATGTGGCTAAACTATAAATAGTCTCTAAATAGCCATCTTCATTTAAAAAACCATAAGTTGTTCCAAAAACATTATCTAAAACCTTCATTAAAATAGAAATGATTGCATTAATTAAAACAAACATCCAATATTCTTTTCGTCTTGCTCTGCCTTTAAAATCTGAGTATTGTTGCAATACTTTTAAATACCAATTCATAGTTTTTTTTTAAAAATTTAATAATTTAGAACAAACCTCTCGATTTTAATTCTAAATATTTGTTGATACTTGCACCTGTTAAATCTTGTGGTTTCGTCAATACAGACTGTATTCCGTACTTTTTTAATTCGTTTACAATACGTTTCTTTTCGTACATAAACTTCTCTGCTATAATACTGTCATAAACACCTTGAATATCATCTGATTCTGAATCAATCAAAGCATCTAATTCTGTGTTTTTAAAGAACACCACTAATACCAAATGATTTTTAGCCAAAGCTCTTAAATAGGGGAGTTGTCTGTTTAACCCATCAATGGTTTCGAAGTTGGTGAAAAGAATTAATAAACTTCTGTGTGTTATTTTTCTTTTTACTACGGAATATAAAGTACTAAAATCAGGTTCTTCGAAATTGGTTTTAATATTGTGTAAGGCTTCAGAAATTAAACTCATTTGCGAGTTTCTTCTTTCTGCAACTACCCAATCTTCTAGCTTTGTCGCAAAAGATAACATACCTGCTTTATCTTGTTTTCTAAGGATGACATTGCTGATGGCTAAAGTTGCATTCACAGCATAATCTAACAGACTTAATCCATCAAAAGTCATTTGCATAGCTCTACCTTTATCAATAATGGCATAGACAGATTGCGATCTTTCCTCTACAAATTGATTCACCATTAATTGGTTTCTTTTTGCAGTGGCTTTCCAGTTTAAGGTTCTAATATCATCACCAGAAACATATTCCTTAATTTGTTCAAACTCTAAAGAATGCCCTATTCTTCTAACTTTTTTAGATCCATAAGAAGTGGTAGAGCTGTTAAAGTTTTTAATATCAAACTCTTTTAGTCTTAAGAAAGATGGGTAACATTTAAGTTCTTTTTCATTTGCTAAAACATATTTTTTAGTAGCCAATTGTAAACCTGAATTTGTAAATACATTGATATGTCCAAAAAGATAAACCCCTCTTTCTTTTGGTGTTAATTTATAATGAATGGTTTGGTCTGTTTTCTTTTGGATGATTTGCTCAAAAATAAAATCTCTTTTCTGAAATTGATAAGGCAATTCTTCTATAAGCGACAAATGTGCCACAAAAGGATAATTGTTTTTAATAATTAAAGAAACCTTATTTTCATCACCATTAGATAATCTTTCTGGTAAATTTCGATGGACTTCAATCCCATTTTTAGTTTGATATAAAATAAGAATATCAATAAAAGTTAAGACAATTAAGATGAAAAACAACACTTTAGCGATTTCGAAAAAGATAGGTGCAAAGAAACCAACCACAAATAAGGTAGCAATACTACCTAAAGCATAGTAGAATCGATTGTTTAAAAAGAGTGTGTTGAATAGGTTTTTCACAAATGATGTAATGGTTTATGTTTTACTTTTTTTAGTCTTTGTAATGGATGAAGTAAGTTTGTGGTTAATGATAAGATTGCTTCAGTCGTACCTTCTTCGCAAGGACTATATTTATCTTGGTATTTCTACTGCCTCTATGATTTGTTCTATAATTTGTTTACTAGTTAAACCTTCCATTTCTCTTTCTGGAGTAACAATTACTCTGTGTTGTAAAACAGGAATGGTTGCTCTTTTAATATCTTCTGGTGTAACAAAATCACGACCTTCTATGGCTGCAAATGCTTTAGATGCAGCTAAAATAGCAATACTTGCTCTTGGTGAAGCTCCTAAATATAAAAATGAATTGGTTCTTGTATTTACCACAATGTTTGCGATGTATTTTAACAAGTTTTCTTCTATTTTTATTTGATTTACTAAACTTCTGTATTCTAATATTTTATCGCCCTCAATAATTGTCTCTATTTTGCCAACCTTGGTCGTATTCTCTAAAGCTTGCTCTCTCATTATGATTTCTAATTCCTCTTCTGCATTTGGGTATTCTATAATCACTTTAAATAGAAAACGATCTAATTGCGCTTCTGGTAACCTGTAAGTACCTTCTTGTTCTATAGGGTTTTGAGTTGCTAACACTATAAATGGCTCTTGCATTGTGTATGTGGTTCCATCCATAGTTACTTGCTTTTCTTCCATAACTTCAAACATTGCTGCTTGTGTTTTGGCAGGTGCTCTGTTTATCTCATCAATTAAAATCATATTAGAGAATATAGGTCCTTTTTTAAACTCAAATTCTGAACTTTTTACATTAAAAACAGAAGTCCCTAATATATCCGAAGGCATTAAATCTGGTGTAAACTGAATTCTACTAAAGCCTATATTTAGGGTTTTAGACAACAACTTTGCTGTAATGGTTTTGGCAACTCCTGGTACACCTTCTATTAAAACGTGTCCGTTTGCTAATAACGAAACTACCAGCAAATCCATCATTTCTTTTTGGCCTACAATTACCTTTTGCAATTGCTTTTTTATTTGAAAAACACTTTCTTGTAATTCAGACAAATCGATTCTACTCTCAAAAGCAAGGTTGTTTGGTGTCTCTATATGTTCTGGTTGTTGTAATGGTTCATTTGGTGTTTCCATAAACTTATTTTTTAAAGAATTTTACAATCATTTTATGTAGCACAAGTAACTCTTCTTGAGTGCATTCTGACTTCTTATTTAAAGTGATGATTGTGTTGATTAAGTATTTTGTATTTCTGATATCATTATCTGACTTCGCTGCTAAATCTCTAATAAAATCTTTGTTTAAATTGGTAGTATTTAACAAGTATTTTGTGCGTACTTTTTCTAAGAAATAAGCAATCTTTTTATCGACTAAATTCTTATGATTTTGCTCTTTTAAGTACAAACTTGCAATGGTTTGTGTAAAGGCAACTGTGGTATTTTGTAAAGGGTGTATTACAGGAATGGCACGTTGTTTTCTTCTAAAATTAAAAAGCATAAATAATAAAACGCCTGCCAAGGTTATGCATAAAAACCAAGTTAAAGTGCTATGCTGTAAAAAGAATTTAAATACGGATTCTTGATCTTCATTTCTATCATTAGCGTATTTACTCCATTTTATTTGAGGGTCCCAAAAAACAGTATTAGAAGGCAAATAGGAGAGTAGGTGCTCTGCATAAACTTCTTTCCCCTTTAATAGGTTGTAATTAGTAAACACAATAGGATTACTGTGTACATAAATAGCACCTTTACCATGATAAATCTTTAAAAAGTTAGGCACTAATTCTCCATCTATTTTGGCATTTCCTAAAACAATGCTTTTGTTTTCGTTATAGGTTACAAAATAGTGTCTTTGTATATTTCTATCAAAAGTAAAAGTTTCGTCTTTAAAGCTTTTATCAACTAGAGAGAATTCCCCTTTTAAGGCTTTTAAATCTACATTATCATATACATGTTTGTCTAGATTATTTGTGGTGATGTCTAATTGTTCTAATAAATTATCACTAAAATAATTTAAAGATAAAAAGGCATTATTACCATCATAAACAAAAGATAATAAATCTTTTATACCTTCTTCTGGTAATTTATTGGCAGTATTCTTAATACAAATATAGTTGCCAAAATCAGCTTTTGTGGTATCGTAATTTAAAAATAGGTAATCGTAAAAGTTCTCTTTTAATTGTACAATTTCTTGATTAGGGAAAAGATCATCAACTTCATTGTAAATGATATAGGTACCAAAAGGACTTTTTTCCTTTTCTCTATAGTTTTCTACCCAATTGGTTTTATTACAACTTGTAAGTAGTACTAAAGTTGCTATGATAAGCAATGGTATTTTTAATGTTTTCCTTATCAGCATCAAACTATAGATTTTAAAAAAGATTGATACTTGTTTTGGGCTATTTGAAAGCTATTTTCATCCACAGGGAATTCGCCATACCATACGTAAGAATATACATAAGAAAGGTAAGAGAATTCAGTTCTGGTTTGTGTATTTTCTATTTCAAAAAGATATTCTGAATTGGTTTTATCTTTATGATAATCAATAATTTTATTGTTTGATAGGCTTTTTAACGTAGATAAGTAATAATATCTTATGGCTAGTCTAAAATCTTTGTTGGTAATGGCTTGTTGCAATAGGGCTTCTAAATTGAGTTCGTGAATGTCTTCATCTTCATAAATTAATTTACCCGAAGAAGTTTTGGCCTTGTTCGTAGGTTTCCAAAAACGCGCGTCGAAACCTAATACGGATTTTAAAATCACAAATATTACAAATCCTCCTAAAAGAAAAGGAAAAATAGACGACATAAAAAAACTAAAGAGACCTAAAAATGCACTATTGGAATTACTGTCTGTTTCTGACTCTGGCTCTTCCTTTTTAGTTTCTTCTTCTTCTTTGTACTCAAAATCATCGCCTTTATACTTTTCTTTAAGATCTGTATTAAAGTCTCTTTCTGTACTTATTTGGGTATTTTTAAGGTATATAATGCTGTCTTTTTGAAACGCTGTAGAATCTAATGTAACCTGAAGTATACTGTCACCTTGAAAATAAACGGAATCTACAGCCGAATTTCCTTGTGCTTGTAACAAAAATGTACACCAAAAAAGGAGGGAAGCTAATAGTGTTTTCATTTACCTTAAACTGTGTTTACGTGCCACTTTAAAAGGCAAAATCAAATAATAATAACTAATGCTCACCAAACTAAACCCTATGATTAAGAAACAAAATACGGTTGGCATTTTGTTGGAATAACGAGTTACATAACCTTCTAAAAATGCAGCAATTATAGTAAACGGAATAGTACTTATAAAAATGTAAAAGGCATCTCTAATTCCTTTTTTAAAAGACTCAAAACGTTTTAAAGTGCCTGGAAATAATATACTTGCGCCAATAATATAACCTGCTGCTGCTTCTATGATAATTCCAAAGATTTCATAAGTTCCGTGAATCCAAATTCCTTTTAAACTATCGAATAAACTGTTGTATTGATAGAAGAAAGCCTGAAAAACTGCCACCATAATTGCATTCTTTACCACGTAAAAAGCAGTACCAATTCCTAAGAATATGCCTGATAAAAACATGTATAAACCCACTCTTTGGTTATTGTCGTAAATGCCAATAAATGTACCCCAATTGCTACCACCTTTGTAAATAGCCATTGCATCTCCGCTTTCTATATTTTCTATAGTAATATCTACATAATTGTTACCAAGAATTTGTCTTGCAAAAGTTTCATCATTAAAAGTAGAAAGTAAACCCACAAAAAAGCAGACAAAAAAGACGATAAATGAAAGGTAAAAGTATTTTCTGTATTGATAGCAGAGTAGTGGTACCTTGTCTAAAAAGAAGTAAATAAACGGATTTTGATTTGTTCTTTTAGAATCGTATACGTGATCGAAACTAGATTTTGCTAGCTTGTTTAAGTATACAGTAACCTTACTTTTAGGGTAATAGGTTTGTGCATATACCAAATCGTTCATGATTTTTATATGCAAGTTGGCAATGTCATCAGGACTTTTTTTATCTTTATTTTGAAATCCTTGTTCAAATTCAAGCCATTTTTCTTTATTTTGCTTTATAAAAGCCACCTCTCTCATTAGAGCGAATTTAATCATTGCATGAAAACACTCCAAATAAAAACAGCACAAAATGTAAATATAAAATTTACAGCAGCGAATGTATTTCAACGTCTTTTGGCTTTTTCTGTAGATAACGTTATTAAGTTTGCGTACTTTTATTTTGCAGCTAAACTATTTGATTTTAACCTTATAGACGATACTTTTAATGGTGATGGTTGGACTATAAAAGCGATGGAAGTGCTTTTTTTATTGCCGATAACATTTTATACTTTGTATTCTGAAATTTTATTGGATGGGCAAACCCTAGGCAAACGTTTGTTAAAGATTAAAGTAATTAATATTGATGGTTTTAAACCCAGTATTACAGATTATATAATTCGTTGGTTTTTACGTATTGTTGACTTTAATCTATTTATTTTATTGTTTATCTATGCAGCTTCTTTAGGTTTAGGAGACCAAGCAGGCTTATTACTTACGTTGTTCATTTTCGGTAAACTGGTTGGTTTTCTTTTAATTCTATTTACCAATAATAGTCAACGTTTTGGAGATATTATTGCCAATACTATTGTAATTTATTTAAAGGATGATGTACAATTCTCGCAAACCATACTTGAAAATATTAAAGAGGATTATGTACCAACATATGCTAGTGTTATTAAACTTTCTGATAATGATGCACGTATTATTAAAGAAACATACAAAACTGCGATTAAAACTAGTGATTATAAAACCCTAATTAAATTGCGTTCCAAAATTTTAGAAGTAACCGATATTAAATCTGTACACAAAAGTGATATGGAATTTATTGATGCTATTTTAAAGGATTATAATTACTACACACAAAACATGTAACAGCATTTTATATCTATATTTTGTAAATAGGTAGGTTGTAAAATATTCTATTTTACATAATATAAATTATAGGACGAGTGTGTTTACTTTTTTATATTATTGTTTTTCAACCATTTTATAAACATTTATATAAATACTGTAGCTTGATACTATCATTTCTAACGAAACTCTGAAGATTATATTCTAAATCACTTCAAATTGTGTAACATAATCATTATCAATATTTTTAAAGCTATTTGTACAATATATATGGTCTATCGTTTCTTTTAGCTCATCAAAACCATAGTTAAATTGTGCATGTGTAACATATAAAAAAACGTTGCTTGCTCCTTGAGATTTTAATTCTTGAGCTAAAAGTTTAAAGGTTCTTCCTCCATCTGCCAAATCATCAACAATTAAACATTCTTTGCCTTTTACATTTCCTTGAATACTGATGACAGGTACACCATTTACCCGCACTTTATTAGAAGGAACTAAGTCTGCATTTAGTTTCTCTGCAATCTCATGTGTTGTTTTATATGCGCCTGCATCTGGACTTACTAATACAGGGTTTCCAATAGTTTTATATGCTTTTTCTACATATTTAAAATGAGCTACTTGATAAGAGTTATCAATTAAAGCCAAAGAAATAGCACTGTGTGGATGCAATAGAGACACTTTATCAAATTTCATTGTATTGATAAATTTTGAGATTACTTTTAAATCAAAAGATGCTCCTTTATTGAACCTTCTATCAGAACGCTGCCCAATTAAACAGTAGATGGTTAATGTAGCTATTGCTGTTTTATTTGTTGTGTTTTCAGCATCCCAAGCTTCTTTAATAACCGCTATTTTAAATAAATCTTCGTAGCTATTACCTCTAATTTTAATGTCTAAATTTCCGCTTTCAAGTATTTTAGCAGTTACCTGACCATCTTTAAATGTCTCAATTTGATAGTTCATCGTTTTATATATTTAAAGGGTTTTATTAATTTGATTTCTTATTTCTTCTAAGCTTGTTTGATTCTTGAATAGACCGTTTTCATAAATTACTTGTAAAGCTCCTTCCTTTTCTTGTGCTGGTGTTACTTGATCTATTAAAACATATTCATTGTTTTCAACCACTACTTTTACCAATCCTTTTGCAGATTTTTTTATGCCATCATCTGTAATTGGGTCTTTAAAAATTTCTCTTCGTTCACCTTTCACAACAACAGCAGTTGCTTTCATTGCAAAGCCAAAAGTATCTCTAGTATTAAATTGATAGGTAAATGACCCAATTCCTAAAACAACATTTGTAGTTGCAAATCCTTTATCAGAAAGACGTTTACAAATTTCTTCTGCTCTTTCTGTAGTAATACTATCTCCATAAATAGCACCTATATGTGTATCTAAAACTTTAAAACCTTGCGCATTTATAGTTCCTCCAAAAATATCCCAAAGTAACTCTACAACTCCTTTATCTTTAGGCGACTCTGCTCCTAGTGTTTTTATTTCTCCACAAATTATGTCTACAGGGTCTCCACTATCTGGTCTTATCACTAGTTTTCCATCTCTAGCTAATATTTCTTCTTTTAATTGAGGTAAGTAATCTGTTAATACTTTCCATAAATCCCAAGTGTCACTTACTACAGAAAATATTCCTGTTGGATAAGTTTCCATTAATTGTCTAAATGTTCCTATTTCATCATCTTTGGTTCCTGCACACATTACAGAATGTTCAGTAGCATTTACAGAACCAATAACAAAACCTTTTGCACGGTAATAGTTGCGTAAACTACTAATTATGGGTAAGCTATCAGAGCCTAAAAAAACGGCTGCATGTCCCATTCCAGATGAAACTGCACTTTGCAAACCTCCCATACCTCTCATAGAAAAATCATGTCCTTGAAAATCTATAAAAGCAATGTTTTCTTTATCTGTTTTTAAAGCCCAATTTTTAAAAATCCTTTTATACCTCAGTGCTATAGAAGCAGATGTCATTGGTTGCCAAAGCATCGTAGATAGAATCGTTTCTAAGAAATTAGTAATCCAATAAAAGGCTGCATCTGTATTTACAACAGTTAGCATAGGTACACGAACTGGTATTTCTACGCCTTCTGGTAACGATTTTGCTTTGATAGGTAGGTATTGTAAATCGTGTAATTTTTCATAATGCGTTACATCGTAATCAGTACCTAAATACAAAGACAATTCTTCTTTTATTTCATTACAAACGCTCTCTTTTGGTTTAGAGAAAAAATGATCATTAAAATAATCATGCAACCATTTAAAAACATATTGCTGCCCAAAAGAAACTACTTTATCACATCCTTTTGGAGCGTATTTGTTACTTCTTGGTGTCCAATTAGAATATACTTCTTCGGTCCCTTTTGGATATTGTTGGTGGTGTCCTGTTTTGTATCCGTCTGTTAATAATAGTGCGTTCATAATAATTGTGTTTGCGTAATTATGACACAAACATACATTAGAACTTGATATCTACCAAATTTAATTTGCGTTATTTTTACACTAACTAATTATTGTGTTGATTTGTAGGTGTTTATATTTCAAAAATAATTCCTTCCTCTTTAAGTTGAAAGTATCTTTTTTGATTAAATTGGAATAAGTTAGCAGGTCTACCAGAACCTTTAGATACTTTTTCTTCAAGTTCATCTAATACATTTAACCCAACAATTTTCTTACGAAAGTTACGTCTATCCACAGCTCTTCCTAAAAGTGTTGCGTATAGTTTTTCTAGATCAGAAAACGGAAACTTTTTATCAAGCAATTCAAAACCAATAGGTTCATAAGTTATTTTTCCTTGCAATCTTTTAATAGCGGCTTCTAAAATGTCTTTGTGGTCAAAAGAAAGTGCTGGAAGTTCGTTTATAGAAAACCATTGTACTTGTGCTGCATCTGTGGAAGCAAATATTTTAAAAGCATTGGGTCTTACCAATCCAAAATAGGCTATAGATACGACCCTGCCTCTTGGGTCTCTATTGGGTGTACCAAATGTGTAGAGTTGTTCTAGATAGTTTATTTGAATACCTGTTTCTTCAAATAATTCTCTTTCTACTGCTTCTTCTAAAGATTCTTCATTTTTAACAAAACCACCAGGTATTGCCCATTGCCCTTTAAAGGGAGCATACTTTCTTTTTATTAATAAAACAGAAATTTTTCCTTCTTCATACCCAAATACAACTGCGTCTACCGAAAGTTTAATTGATTGCTTGCTCATTATGTGTAGTTTGTACACAAATATATAAAATAAAACCATTACCAAATCAGTCCATTCTACATTCATCTCACTTCAATTCTTAAGAGTATTTTTTATAAGATTAAATTGACAATATGGGTTTTATTTAACTGACCAAATAAAAACCTTTCTAGGGACTTCCTTTGAGTTTGCTTCGGGTCTTCTCCCTAAAACTTCCATTTTTAAAAAATACACCCCTATCTCACCCGAACAAAACCCGAACAAGACTCGAACAAAACCCCTTAAAATCTAGAAAAGTGGGTCATTCAGAGTCAGAGAGTGTCATTTAGTGTCAGAAAGGTTCACAAATGGTCAATTGGTGGCAACATTTGTTTAGATTTTTTATGCCAACTTTATGTGTTCTTGATACTATTTTTCGTGCCTTAAAATCATTAGAACTGACAATGAGTATAGGATTAGTATTTTATTATGTAAGTAGCTTTTTTTAATGTAAACTATGAGTTCTCGATACAATTTTTCGTACCTCAAAATCACTCGAACTGACAGTCTGATTTGGGTCTAGTTAATGAGGAGATTCCTGCCTTCGCAGGAATGACAGTAATCGTTTTGTTCGCAATGACGTTTGGTTTGAATAATAAGATAAGTTAACAACTTAATTCTAAATTACAATCTTACTCAATGTAACTTTGAGCGCTTTCGTGTGGTCACTTCTAACACCAAACCAATCTTGGTTCTTGGATCATGAATCTTGAATCCAAAACATTGAACATTAAATAAAAAATCTTGAATATTAAATCTATAGTAAAGAAAAGAAAAAAGTGTGGGGAGAGCAGGATTCGAACCTGCGAAGACGTAGTCAACGGAGTTACAGTCCGTCCTCGTTGGCCGCTTGAGTATCTCCCCTAGTTATTTACTGTTTTAAATAAAATAACAATTACATATAAAATGTAATTGTTATTTGAGCCAATGGAGGGACTCGAACCCACGACCTGCTGATTACAAATCAGCTGCTCTAGCCAGCTGAGCTACATCGGCTTTTGTTGTATATAACTACCTTTTCTATTAAAGGTGCGCGAATATACTAAGTTTTCAAATAAATCCTAATAATTATTTTATTTTTTTTCAATTGTATGCTAGAACATACTATAAAATCATTCCGAGACTTTTTTAAACTTATTATTACAAGTAGATCAAATGAAATATACTCTTTTAATTGAAACCCAGAAATTGTTTAGTTTTTCGAAATTAAAAACTACTACTCTATTTCTATAAGTCTTCCTCGTGTTAACCTCTAAAAAGCGCATTTTTAGATAATAATAACTTGCACTTCCTGAGTAAACCTTGAATCTATACTGAGCAAAATCTACTAAATAGCCAAATTTTGTGTTTGCATGGGGTATCTTGGTTTAGCGATGTTATTATAGTTTATAAACGACCAGTTTGTTTAAATACATGTTAGTAAGTGAAATGTATATTGTAAGTAATTAAAAACGTTATCGACAACATCAAGACTATTAAACTAATAAACAACCAATATTTTATGAAAAAACCAGTAATTATTGCAAAACTAAGTGAGTTAATTAATAAAGAACCTAAGCACGCACTTATAAATGGCTTAGATTTAGTAATCGTTAAATTTGATGATGCAATTTCTGTACTTTACGGAAGATGCTTGCATAGAGGAGCCTTAATGTCTGATGGTTATGTAGATGGAGATAATCTTATTTGTGGTGTTCATGGTTGGGATTATCGTGTAGATTCTGGTGTTTCTGAATACAATAATAAAGAAGTACTTCATAAATTTTCTACTAAAATTGAAGGAGATAATTTATTTGTTGATGAGTTTGAAATTGATTCCTATTTAACAAATTACCCACAACCATTTAATCGTGATCAGTATTTAGGAGCTTATGCAGATACACATCCAGAAGAAACAGAACCTTATACAGGTTATATAAAAGAGTTAGCTCAAAACGGATTAAAAAATATTGGGCATCATGGTTTTTCTGCTTCTATGGGTGTTGACAGAACTACGCTTCCACAATGGAATGATATTCAGTTTTTGCCAGCACAATTAGCATCTAGACCATTATTAGATCATGAAGCTGTTTCCACTAAAATTACAATTGGACCAAAAGCAAAAAAACCATTAGAATTAGATATACCTTTGTTTGTGAGTGATATGAGTTTTGGAGCTCTATCTAGAGAAGCAAAAATAGCTTTATCTAAAGGTGCACAATTAGCAGGTACAGGAATCTGTTCTGGTGAAGGTGGTATGTTGCCAGAAGAACAAGCAAATAATTCTAAATACTTTTATGAATTAGCTTCTGCACAATTTGGGTTTACTTGGGATAAATTAGATAATGTACAAGCGTTCCATTTTAAAGCAGGTCAAGGAGCAAAAACAGGTACTGGAGGACATTTACCAGGTAATAAAGTAAGTAAAGAAATTGCTGATGTTAGAGGTTTAAAAGAAGGAGAAACAGCGATTTCACCTGCAGCTAACCCTAATTTTCATACTGTTGAAGATTTTAAAATATTTGCAGATAAAGTACGTAAACATACAGGAGGAATTCCTATTGGTTTTAAATTAGCAGCTAGTCATATAGAAAAAGACATTCAGTTTGCTTTAGATGTGGGTGTAGATTATATTATTCTAGATGGTCGTGGTGGAGGAACAGGCTCTGCTCCTACTATTTTAAGAGATCATATTAATGTACCAACCATTCCTGCATTAGCTAGAGCAAGAAAATATTTAGACAAAGTTGGTGCTACAGAGGTTACTTTAATAATTACTGGTGGTTTGCGTGTTGCCGAAGATTTTGCAAAAGCAATGATGTTGGGCGCTGATGCTATAGCAGTATCAAACTCTGCATTACAAGCTATTGGTTGTTTAGGTATGCGTGCTTGTGGAAGTAATAACTGCCCTGTAGGAATTGCTACTCAAAAAGAATCATTGCGTAGTAGAATTATGATAGATTCTTCTGCCAAACAACTGCAAAATTATTTTGAAGCAACAAACGATTTAATTAGAGTGGTTGCACGTTCTTGTGGTTATGATGATATTACTAAGTTTAATCATGATGATCTTTCTACATATAATAGAGAGATGAATCTTTTATCTGGTATTAATTATGCAGGTATATAAATACTTGCTTATAATAGGCTTTGGTTTATCTTCTCTAATAACAGTTTCTCAAGAAACAGAACATAATGAAAGTGAGCAAAGTTTTATTGTTGGTTTTGGACCAACACTCGAATTAAGCCATAGTTTGGCAGGTATAAATGGCCGATTTTATTACGGAGTTAATGAATCTTTTTGTTTTGGTCCTGAAATTTCATATTTCCCTTATCAAAATACTGATAAGGGATACGAAAAATCGATTATTGATTTAAATATTAATGCACACTATATATTTGAGTTAAATGAAAGTTTAGGTGTTTACCCTTTATCAGGAATTAATTATACCATAGAAAATGAAAGGTTTGTTGAAGAAAACGACGAACATAAAAAAGAAAATGGTTTTGGTATTAATTATGGTGTTGGAATCCATTATAAATTAAAAGATCTGTTTATTTTTTCTGAGTTTAAAGGAATAGCTGGTAATCTAAATGATGAATTTATTACCATTGGTTTTATTTACAATTTTTATAATAAAAACTAGATTTTTAAAATATTAACTTCAATTAATACGTATGGACAATTGGTATTTACCTATGACAATATTACCTGGTATAGGTTTATTAATTCTATCAACATCAAACTTAATGATTACCTTGAGTAATGAGGTAGCTTCTTTAATTAAAGAACAAGAAATGCCAGAATCTATTATTTCTAGAAAATTAGTACAGTTAAAAACATTAAATAGAGCAATGGTATTCTTTTATATAGCTGTAGCCTTTTTAGCAATAACAGGGGTGCTTGCTGGTTTACAAATAGCTTCTATAAAAAAGAGTCTTGTTTACATAGCTGTTATAGGTATTATAATGATGCTTTCAGGAATTTTTTCTTTAATAAAATATTCATACAAAGCAGTAAGTATTAGGCAAGATCAATTTACAAAAAAAATTACGAAGTAAACGCTATAAAGTTATGGAAGTGCTTGGAAAAGAAACTTCTAAAACTTAGCAATACCTAAAGAAAGTTAATCAATTAGAGAGAAGAAAAAGCAAGTAGATTAAAAATAAGAATAATCATTAAGAAACAACTTTAAAACAATTAAACACTAATACAAATTAAAATGAAACATAATTTAAAAGAAGGAATTGCAGCACAAGAATATGATGTTGTATCATTTTTTGATGGAAAACCACAAAAAGGAAATGCATCAATAACAGCAAGTTTTGAAAATGGTACTTTTTACTTTGCGTCTGAAGTAAATAAATCAAAATTTGAAAAATCTCCTGCAAAATTCGCTCCACAATATGGAGGATATTGTGCTATTGCAATGTCTGAAGGTGCTGAAGCAAACCCAAATCCTAAATCATGGGAAGTTAGAGATGGTAAACTTTACTTTTTTACAAGAATGTTTTTTGGAATTATTGATGCAAAAAGACAATGGGTTAAAAAACCTGAAGAATTAAGAGATTTAGCTGATGCTGCTTGGGCTAAAATGAATGCTTAATTAAGTTTAAAATTGCATTTAATAACCCTTTAAAGCAATATTCTGATTTTAGTCTTTAATTTAAAACAGAGATAAACATCATTTTTCTTTTGTTTATCATCTTATTTGAATCGTTTACTATTATATAATCCAACTCATAAATGGGCAGTTAATACACAGTTAGCCAATAAATAACTTAATTTATGAGTTGGATTTAAATAGTTTAGGAAGATTTTTAAATAGTTATTATTTTAAAATTCTAAACCTAAACTTCTACTAATGTTCTAAAAACCAAGTAAACATTTACAATTCTAAAGAGGTGATTTTTTCAAACAGATCTAAAATCATTGACTGTTTGTTAGTTGGAGCAACCTCTTTAAAATAACGTAGAAAATCTTGAGAAGTTGTGTTTTTAGTTAATTTCTGTAAGAGGACCTTTATAATAAACAGAAAAAGGTATATCTCTAGGATCAAAGGCTTCATAAATAAATTCATATTCATTTTCTGATTTATTTATAATTAATATTCCATTTTTGTTTACCTCATATACACTTTCACCTGGCTGAATTTCATCATTTACAAATTGAGCATTATTTATAAAATACACAGATACATCCTCTCCAGCTTTATATTTTCCTGAAATAGAATCATTTTTCGTTAAAATATCTGAAACTTCTAAAAACCAATTTCCTCCATTAAAAACATTGTTATTATTACTATCTTTTATGGTAATACCTTTAGGATACAATGCTATAGAGTATTCATTATTACTGCCAGTTTTCTCTATAAGTCCATTACTTATTTGATACGTTAAACCATCAAATTCAATTTTATTGGAATCATTATTTTGTTCTATAATATCGTTATTATTAGAGGAGCAACTAAATAATATAATAGCTATAAATAAAACAAATAATCTATTTCGTGATAATGTAAACTTTTTCATAGTTATTTCTTTTTTAATTAAGTTTAATATTTTTATACTGTTAAGTTTTATAAAATGTTGTTTGGGTATTTTAAATTCATTTTTTAATAAGTGCCTAAATTTTTTTCAATATTTTAGGGCTGATGGCATTTTACTTAAAATAGTAGTTGTGTTACCCATTCAGAAATTAAACGATCTATATTCAAATAAATAAAAGTGACTCCTATAGTGTCATAAATTCCATGAATTAATACAAGTAGCAATAAATTATTTCTGTTTTTATTGAAGAGTAAAGAAATTGCAAATGACCATAGAAACACAGATACAACTCCTATTAACCCTTGATATGCATGAGATATTCCAAAATAAAGTGAAGTTATAAAAGATGAGAATATCCATGCTTTATTGTTATTTCCTAATAACCTAGCTATTCCTTTCATATAGTATCCACGAAATAATAATTCTTCGCCAAAAGCGGCAAACACCCATACAATCAATAATAAAATACTATATCCCAAGAAGTCACCTCTTATGTCATTTATAGATGAAAGGTCGTAATTACCAAACCAATTTATTAGTATTGGGTCTATTAAAAAAGTGAATATTGAGAAAAGAATACTAGCAAATAGTACACTCTTTAAAATAGTTTTTTTAGTGATTTTCTGTCCTATTCCAAATTTTGACCAATCAAATTTACTTCCTTTTAAAAGTAGAAAAACAATACCAAGAGGGAAGAAAAAAGTGAAATTTCGGTCAATAAACCCAAATAATGGCGAAATAAGCATTATTAGAATTACTGTATATGGTTTGTTTAAAAAATTGTATACAATTGTTTTCATTTTTGTTGTTTTTATTTTAATTCTAAAGAGGTAACTTTCTCAAACAAATCCGTAATTAAATATTGTTTATCTTTTGGTGTAACCGCTCTAAAATAGCTCAGTAAATCTTGAGAAGTTGTATATCTTTTTGTTTTAGTTTTTAGTTTTCCATTTTCTGTATTCCAATCTTCTAGAAAACGCTTTAAAGCTTTGTTTACTTGCTCCTCTCCTATTTCTTTTTGCAGTTGATACATGGCAATGGCTCCTTTAGCATAATAGACAAAATCTTGATTTTCTACCAATGCCAATGATTGCTCAGAAGTTGCTCTAACTCGTTCTGTATCATACTCTTCTTTTTGTAGTTCTAAGAACTGTTGCACTTTTTTAGCACCATATTTTTCTTTAAGAACCATTATAGCTGCATACTGTGACAAGGTTTCTAAAACAAAATATTGTCCTTTTACATTAGCTGCTTCTACTTGCATACCAAACCATTGATGTGCAATTTCATGAGCGGTTACATAAAATGCCATATCTACATCTTTTTTATCATCTATATCTAAAATAAAACCTATGGATTCTGAAAAAGGAATGGTTCCTGGAAAGGATTGTGCCATTTTTTGATAACGTGGAAACTCCATAATACGCAATTGATTGTATTGATAAGGACTAAAATTTTGACTATAATACGCTAATGAAGTCTTCATAGAATTCATCATTCTATCAATATTATAAGTATGTGCTTTGTGATAATAAATTTCTAAATCTACTGGTTTTTTTATACCATCTAAACTAGATATCCACTGGTCTTTTTTAATCTCATAAGTTGCAGAAACTATAGCATAAAAGTTAATGATTGGTTTCTCTGTTTTATAATGAAAATAGTTCCGATTATTTTCAGTCCATTTTTTTAATAATTTACCAGGAACTAAAGCTGTTTGTTCTCCAGAAGTAGCCATAACCATTTCAAATCGAATACCATCAGAATCACTACCATTTCTAGCATTTACCAATTCTTTATTGTCTTTTTGTATTGCTCTATCAGTACGAATTGGTAAATCAAATTCCTTACGTTCTTCAAGATCTCTAAGCTCATATTTTTTATTATAACCTATTGTTGGTAAGTCAGAGTTGTTAAAAAATGTTCCGTTTTTATTGATTTTTACATTAGAATTACCCAAATCAAAGCCTTTTGTAGTAAAACTTTGCTTAAAGTACATTTTAACAGAATCTCCGGGTTTTAAAGCTTTGTTTAATGTAAAGATTGAATAATCAAATTTTTTATATGAATTATCAATTGCATATTTATGATCAAAAGAAATACTATCTAATTTTACATTTTCTTCAATTAACTTCTGAATGTGAATGTTTTGTATAGCTGTTGTATTTGTGTTTTTCAGCATATAATAACCTTCTACAGTATAATTTCTTTCTGCTGGATACAATTCTAATTGTAAGTTAACATCTACGATTTTTGGTTGTGGTATGTATTCAAAATGTTTGAGTTCTTTTTCATAAGCAACTCTAAAAGCAGTAGCTTCAGAATTTGTCCAATATTCATTTAAAATATTAGTATTGTAAAAGATATAGCTTCCAACACTCAAAAAAAGAATTAGCAACAAACTTGTAAATTTTAAAAGAGGCTTACTTGCTCTATATTTAATAGCTTTAATTCGTTTTATCAAATTGGTTTCAGTACCTCTTACATGCACCAAAGACCCAATAACCAAAAGTAGCATCCCAAATAAAAACCAATACCATTTGATAAAAAGATAACGTTTCATAAAATGCCCATATCCATTCATATCTGAGTACGTTCCTAAAGAATTTCCACCAAAAACAAATAAATCATGATCAAAACCAATGGTACCTAAAGTTATGTTGATAATGAAAAATACCAGCACCAACATTATGCCCACAAACTTATGATTTACAACGGATTGAATAAAAAACGCGATAAAAGTATATAAAGCTAAAAACGGTAATATTTCAAGAAAGAAACCATAAAAATATACTTGAAATTCGTATTTATAATAGCCACTTACTGTTTGAAATATAATACCAGAACCTATCAAACAAAGCATTAATACTATATAAATGAAGTTCAATCCTATAAATTTACCAAGCAACTTTGTAAAACTAGACATGGGAGAGGCATCATAGATAAGATCTAACTTTGCTCCTCTTTCTTTCCAAATTAATTCACCTGAATAGAATACTAAAATCACGATAAAGAAAAATATAGAAGTTTCTTGCAATTCTTCAACAATAAAATAGGTTGCAGGATAACTATCTACGCCATACACTGTACCTAGGTTTACTGAGTTAATTAATATAATTAGCATTCCACAAATTACAATTCCCCAAAAGGATGCTTGTTTGCAAATGCTGATAAAGTAAAACCAAGAAAACTCTTTTAGTTGTGTAAATTTAGATAATAAACCATATTGTTTTACTGCTTTTGGTATGATAATATTACCAATATTATTGGCTTTGTTGATAGTTGTTATCCTTTTTTGTTTTCTTTTTGCACGTTTTTCTTTAACCACATTAAAATTGAATTTTTTGTAACCATAGATCAAGGCTAGAATCCCTAAACCAACCCAAAATAATTTGTTGAAGAACAATGCTCCAAAAAACGGAATACTCTGTGTGCTTTTTTCTAAAGGAGTCCACGTATTTGTAACAAAAGATGTGGTTGTTAATGAAAATGGATCTAGAATGGCTTGCCAAAAATCATTTGTAATGGCTTTTGTTAGCATAAAAATAACAAACATAAATATCCCTTGTGTGTAAACAACTACTAGGTTTCTACTTAAAGCACCTGTTACAAAAAACAAAGATGCTCCAAAAAATAAGGTAGGTAATGTAATCTGAAGAAACGTCTTTATATACACAAAAGCATTAAAAGCTAAAAGTTTATCTGGATTGTGCCAAGGCATAAATTCACCTATAATCATCCCAAATAAAACACCTAAAAAGATGAAAAAAAGAATGGTAAAAGAACCTAAAAAACGTCCTAATAAATAATCTTTCTTTTTGATTGGAGTTGAAAATAGTAATGATTCTATTTCATACTCAAAATCTCTCAGTACAGAAACGCCCATAATCATTGACGCTAAAATCATAGAAAACCCAGTGATGGCTCCCATTGTTTTTGCAATGACAATTGGTGAGTTTTTTTTCAATATACCAAAATCAGTTCCTTGAAAAATAAAATCGACACCAACTAAAGAAAATAAGAATAAAAACAGGAAGAAAACATAAGTATCAGGACGTTTGATACGATATTGTATTTCGAATTTAAAAATTTGATACCACATAATTAATTCCTTTTTAAGTTTGTGTTTTTAAATAATTCAGAGAAATAAACATCCTCTAATTCTGCATTTATAAGAGAAAACCCATCACCTGGATGCACATCACTTAAAACATGAATGGTTGGTTTTCCTAAAAATAGTTTTTCACTGATAACTTTATAATTTTGTTTATAAATGTTTAATTCTGATTTCTCAATTGTTTTTTTATAAACCCTGTCTTTTAAACTTTCTAGTATCTGAATCGGATTTCCTTTTAAGCAAACTTGTCCTTTATTAATGATAGCCATATTTGTACAAAGTTCTTTTACATCATCCACAATATGTGTAGATAAAATAACCACAGTATGCTCTCCTAATTCGCTTAAAACATTATAAAAACGGTTTCTTTCTAAAGGGTCTAATCCTGCAGTGGGTTCATCTACAATTAAAAGTTTAGGGTTGCTTAATAAAGCTTGAGCAATTCCAAAACGTTGTTTCATACCTCCAGAAAAACCTTTTAAGTTTTGCTTTCTTACTTCGTATAAATTGGTTTTTTGCAACAAAGCTTTTACCAAATCATTACGCTCCCCTTTATTAGAAATTCCTTTTAAAACTGCAAAATGATTCAACAATACTTCTGCTGATATTTTAGGATACAAACCAAATTGTTGTGGCAAATACCCTAAGGTTTTACGTAATTCATTCTTTTGTTTTAATACATCTATATCACCCAAAAAAACAGATCCTGAATCTGCATCTTGTAATGTTGCAATAGTTCTCATTAGTGTAGATTTTCCTGCTCCATTTGGACCTAACAGTCCAAACATACCTGTTGGTATTTCTAATGAGATGTTTTGTAATGCCTGAATGCCATTTGAATAAGTCTTGGATAGATTGTCTATTATAAGTTCCATAATGCTTGGTTTTTTGATTTATTAGGGCAAACATAGCTGTGTTTTAAGCCTTTAAAAAATAGTTGGGATACAAGTAGGTTTTTGAGTGATATATGTATTAAAATCTGTTATATAGGGCATTAATAGTATCTTTTAGATTGTTTACCCCTAATCAAAGACTGTTTGTCAACTAATTTGTTTGATGTCGTTTATTTAATTAATATTGACCTATGAAGTTGAAAATATCAGAACAGAAGAAGAAATTAATCCTAAAAACTTATAGAATACTACTTGTTTTAATAGGAGTGATTATTGTAATATTTAATGACTTTTTTGGAAAAAAAGAAGGTTTTGTAGAGTTTATTGTCTTGTATTTTATTGTAGTTATAATTACAGTTTTTTATTGGATTTTTAAACAAATAAAATCTATTATAAAATTAAAAAGTGAAAAGGAGAAAACAGAATTAATGCATTTAAAAAGTCAGGTAAATCCTCATTTCTTTTTTAATATGCTCAATAATTTATATGGTTTAGTGGCTAAAGATGCTAAAAAAGCTCAAGAACTCATTTTAAAACTCTCTGATATGATGCGTTATAGCATATATGAAGGTGATAATGAAACTGTATTGCTGTCTCAAGAAATATCCTATTTAGAAAACTATATTGAGCTTCATAAAATGCGCTATCATAAAAATATTGATGTTCAATTTAAGGTTGATGTAGATAATAATGAAATAGAAATAATGCCTTTGCTTTTTATTATTCTGTTAGAAAATGCTTTTAAACATGGTGTAGAAAATTTAAGAGATCATGCTTTTGTACATATCAATTTAATTGAAAAAAATAAGAAGGTAAATTTCGAAATTGTAAATAATTTTGACATTTCAGAAGAAAATGAAGAAAAAGGAATAGGATTGCACAATTTAAAAAGAAGATTAGAACTTGTTTATCCTAAAAAGCATATATTATCTACATCAAAAAAAGACAATATTTATAAGGCCCAATTAAATATTACATTATGATAAAATATCTAATTATTGATGATGAACATATGGCTCACGATATTATAAAAGGATATTGTGAAATGCTACCTAATTTAGAATTTAAAGGAGATTGCTATGATGCAATTGAAGCCATTAATTTTTTAAATACTGAAAAAATAGACCTTATATTTTTAGACTTAAACATGCCTAAATTAAAAGGTTTTGAATTTTTAAAAACACTATCTAATCCGCCTAAAGTGATTGTAACAACTGCTTATAGTGAGTTTGCAATACAAGGTTTTGAACTTAATGTGTTAGATTATTTATTAAAACCCTTTAGTTTTCAACGTTTTTTAAGTGCGATAAATAAAATAAAAACTACTGAAAATAAACAGCAAGCTATAGAAAGTAATGACATTAGTAAATCCACTGAAAAACATATTTTTCTAAAACAAAACAATAGCTATATTCAAGTAGAATTAGCTTCAATTTTATTTATTGAGGCTTCTGGGAATTATACCAAAGTATTTACAGAAACAAATACTATTTCTATTCGAGAAAAAATATCTGATACTTTAGCTTTGCTTTCAAAAAATGACTTTATGCAAGTGCATAAATCATTTGCAGTGGCAAAAAAACATATTAGTAGTATTGAGGGCAATCGTATTTATATTCAAGATTTTGTTGTGCCTATTGGTAAAATGTATAAGACTAATGTTAATGGGTTATTTAACTAGTTTATTCTTGGTATGTTATTCTTGTAGTTTCTAAAGCTCCTTTAAAAAGTAACCAAATAGCCAAACCAAGTTCTCCTAAAGCCATGGGTATTATTAATACCATTTCTATATGTAAAACAATTTCTGCTGTAGGATTCGTTAATTTTAAAACATGTACCAAAATATAGGATAGCCCTGCTAATAATGTGATATAGCTTAGTATTTTAGGAATACTTTTGTATTGTTTCATTAGCTTACCTATCATTAGTATATGTACACCAAAAATAATCAATCCTACATTCCAGATGCTTAGAAATTGATGATAGTTTGAGTTAATACTACTGTTTGTCAATTCATTTACTTGTGCATTTTGTATTAAAAATATAATTGAAAACCCAAATATTAACGTATAAATTAATCGTATTGAGCTAGCCCATAGTGCTATTTTTTTATTGATTTTTTTAAAATACCTATACAAGCTGTATGAAACTACAATATCTAAAAAAAGGATTATATATAACCCAAAGAGCATTTGTATATATAATTCGTGATTATTTCTAATATGAACTTTTAAGGATATTTCTTGGTTATTTTGATATAAGGCTGTAAGAGCATATCCTATAGAAAAAGCTGCAATAATAGCGATGATAATTATTGATAGTCCAGTTAAAATTGCAGTACTTTTTTTGTTCATTTTAAATTATTAATATCTGCTTGTTGTAGTTTAATATACTTCTGCCTAAAAAGTTATTGAATAGAACTCTATCTCAAAAATGATAAAAACAACGTATTCGTATATGTAGACTGAAATAATATACTTTTAGTAAGTTTTATTATGAATTACATTCTACAGATAATTGTTGAGTTTCTGCCTTTTGTACAATCGGAATGTATTGCCCATTATAAATCTTAATGCATGTTAGATTCGGGTTTCTATCAATTCTTAAATCTATTAATTTGTTATTATTACTAACATCAAAACTAGTAAGTGCATTACTTGAAATGTATAAATGGGTTAAATTGGTATTATTCTCTAAATTTAAGGTTGCTAATTTATTGCCTGAAATTAGTAAGGTTTCTATAGAAATATTGGTTGTAAAATCTGCAGATTCTAATTGATTAGAATTTAGTAATACATGTTCTAAATTTGTAGCACCATCTGTATTAATAGTAACCAAATCGTTATGACTAATGTGTAAAACTTCTAAGGATTGGTTATGGATACTAAACTCTGTTAAGTAGTTCCAAGACAAATCTAAATCTTTTAGATTGGTTGCATTAGATAGCCCTGTAATTAAGTTATTATCCTCAAATCTATTTGCTTGTAGGTCTGCAAAAATAAGATTGGTGTTTTTACTTAAATCTATGTTTTTTAACTTATTACCAAGCAAATAAATGGTATCTAATTGGGTGTTAAAGCTTAGATCTACAGTTTCTATTTCTTGATTGGCTGTCGATAAATAAGTAATATTTGTAAAGCCCTCTAGGCCTGTTAAATCACTAATATCACCAAAATTAGCAGTAAGATTTAAATCTAAACGTGTTACTTTTTCTGCATCAGATTTTAGTATTTGATGATTTATTATACCATCAGAATCTATACCTTGTTCTATTAGTTCTATTTCAAAATATTGATCTGGAATATGAATGTAGGCTTCATCTGTTTCGCATAATTCGTAGTAATTATTATTACAAGCAGTTAATGAAAGCAATGTTAAAAGTAAAAATGTGTAGCGTGTTTTTTGTAAAATGGTTTTCATGATATTTTTTAGTATGTATTGATAGACTTTTTTTAATTGAAATTGTTACAAATCATTAAAAGTTCTTTTTAATCATTGCCATAAAAGAGTTAAAATCTTATAGACCAAAAAGAAATTAAAAAACATTTGTTTATCAATTATTTGACAAATGTATATCAGTATAAACTATAAATAGTTCTATATTATAAATCCGAACCTTTTTACTGTTATTTTATATCTCTTCTAGATTTACTATGAATACCACACTAATAAGCTACGTATAAAAAGTAAAGAGGCAACCCTTTTTATGGGTTACCTCCTACTTTATATACTTAGGTTTTCTTACGCCCTTGTACACTTTTTATTGCTTATTTACTTCTTACCCAACAGCGCTTATTCTCATTGCGTTGGTACTTGATAATTCATATAATTCTGTATTAATTTGTTGATAAAATAAAATTCCGGTAGCCATAATTACTCCTACTGTATTGGGTAATGGGCTTGTAAAACCTAAATCTACGGTTAATGTTGTAGCTGCACCTACTTGCCCTACAACCGATAATGCATCGCTATAAGTAATACCGTTCACTTTGTTTTCTGTGGGTGCTACAGGTTCGTATTTTTTTAAGCCAGCACTATAAGTATAGTTGCTTAATACAGTACTTACCAAAATAAGTTTAAAGTGTGTTGCCCCTTCTGGAGGTCTTAAAAAGTTAGATGCATTAAAGTCTGGCACTACCCAAGTGGCAATGCTTCGATTAACATCTAAGGTAGGTGCTGCATATTCTGGGTAAAATACAGTGCTTAATGGCACTTTACTATTGAACTCAAAACCTTCTAAAACTTCTTTGTTGTCTAAAATTTCAAATTCTCTACGACCACGTAAACCAGAACCTAGCGAATTAACACGTTTCATAATTCCGGTAATTCTACCAGTTATGGTACTGTCTTTAATGTTTTTAATAATAGAACCAAATCCTTGTCTGAGTGCTTTGCCAACTGTGGCAGAAGCCCCGAATTCTGACATGTTTTCTCTAGTTCTTTTGTAATTGGGGTCTGTGTTTATTCTGTTTTTGTCTACACCCTCTGTGGTTTTTACAATGCTATTGCCTCCACTCTCGTAGAATGTTAGTCCACCTAAGGACCCTTTTAACTTGATAAAGCCTTTTTGCTTTGCCATAATTTTAATGTATTATGACTGCTATTCATTTTTTTTAATTCTAATTTCTAGAAATCATAGCAATCTGATTAATATAACAAATTTGTAGGTATTACAAATTCTTTGAATCATTAGCCTAATGGTACAGGATATCCGTTGTTACGTTAACGTAATTGTTTGAGTGTAAGAAATGTATAGCAATATAAAGTGGAACAATTATAATGGTTTTTATTTGATATATACAAATTTAATTTAACTTTTTTAATGATATTGATATTTTATGTAGGGTAATATTATGTTTTTAGTATTATTTTAAGATTTATGTTGTGCTATTAGTATTTTTTGTATTCTGAGTTTAGATTAAAAGATTTTAATTTTATTATTTAAAAATATAATTAGAAATTTATTTTATAATTGTGGATTGATTTTGATTATAATGAGAATTTTTAAATTGGTTTCTTGTGAGGTTTTTCTTTGGTTATTTTTTATTGATATTTTGTGCTTTTTTGAGGTTTATTTTGAGGTGACTTACTATGACGTTCCTATTACGCTGCTATGACGTTCCTATGACGTTGCTATTGTAGTGGTATTTTTTACTTCTTCTCTACTTTTTTCGATTGACCCTTCGACTTCACTCGGGATAAATTCCAAAAGAACAAAAAAATCTAGACTTGCTATAATTTCATTGAATTCTACAAGAAATTATAGTATGTAAATTGTTAGAGTTAATTAGTTTTGAATAGTATTTACTCTATGAATATTCTGTTTGTTTTTTAAAAGCATAAAAAAAGTCCTACCGAAGCAGGACTAAAGATTTTCATCTACGGCATATAGCCTTATTGTGATAAGATTAAAGATTAGAAATTTTAATCTAGAGTAAATGTAATAAGATTTTATTTATTATCCATAAAATTTTATTAAATTTATTGCTCTTATTACAAAAATTGCAAAAAAAACATATGAAAAAAATACTTGGATTAGATCTAGGAACTAACTCTATTGGTTGGGCATTAATTGAAAATAATGTCATATTAGGAATGGGAAGTAGAATATTTCCAGAAGGTGTTGTTAACTTAGGAGAAGGTGAAGGAAGAGAAACCTCAAAAAATGCTAGTAGAACAGAAGCTAGAGGAGTTAGAAGACAAATTTTTAGGAGAAGATTACGTAAACGTTATTTACTAAAGGAATTAGCAAAACATAGCTTATGCCCTATTGCCCCTTCTTTAATAAAAGATTGGAATGGTACAGACATTTTTAAAAATGAACTCATTAAAGAATGGTTTCAATTAAACCCTTATCAATTAAGAGCAAAAGCAATACAGGAAGAAATTTCTTTAATAGAGCTAGGTAGAATCTTTTATCACATGATTCAAAGACGTGGTTTTTTAAGTAATAGTAGAAGTGCTGGTGCAGATGTAAAAGAAACGAGTACCATTTTTAAAGGAGATGCAAAAATTGGTAAAATAGGTATTAGTGATACTTTAAAAAGTATTGAAAAAAATAAAACATTAGGCTCTTTTTTACATACTATACAACCCAAAGAAAATGAACCTTTTTCTGGCGAGTTAGAGCGTATTAGAAATAGATATACTACAAGGCAAATGTATATTGATGAATTTGAAACTATTTGGGAGTTTCAAAAACAATTTCATAGTGAGTTAAATTCTAATCTAAAAACAATACTTGGTGGAAGAAAAAAGGATAACTACAAGGAAGATGGTGTTTTATTTCATCAAAGACCTTTGCGTTCTCAAAAGCATTTGGTTGGTTATTGCTCTTTTGAGCCTAAAAAAACTAAATGTAAATTAAGCGCTATACCTTTTGAATTGTTTAGAATTTATCAATGGGTAAATACGCTTACTTATGATGTTAACGGAGTAAAACAAAAGATTACTCTAGAAGAAAGAAAAAAAATTATTGATTTATTACTTTCTAAAGAAAAACTAAACTTTAAAGAAATTAGAAAAAAACTTAATAAGTTAGACGGAAGTTATCAATTTAATTATAAAGATGATGATAAAATTGTTGGCTCTCATACTATTAGTAATTTATCTAATAAAAAATTCTTTGGGAGTAAATGGTTTAATTTTTCTGAAAAAGAACAAGAAAACATTTGGCATGTGCTTTCTTTCTTTGATGATAGAGATAAGTTAAAAGAATACGCTATTAAAAATTGGGGTTTTGATAAAGAACGTGCTGTTAAAATATCTAAATTTAATTTAAAAGAAGGTTATTCTAACCTTAGTAGAAAAGCTATTTTAAATATTTTACCTTTTTTAGAAAAGGGATTTATGTACGATATTGCCGTTGGTTTAGCTGGTGTTAAAAATGCTTTATCAGTAAATTGGGAAGAATATAAACAGTTTGTATTAGATAATGTACCAGAAATAGTACGATCTAATTTAAAAGGAGGTTATATAGAACCTCTTAAAAATATGCTTAAGAATGAATTTAATTGTACTGATAAACAATTAGAAAAACTATATCATCATAGTAGTGCCATTGAAATTGCAAAAATTTTAGACAAGCTACCCGTAAATTTACAAGCAGATAGAGAAATACAAAAAATTAAAAACCCTGTTGTAATTACTGCATTATTCGAAATTAGAAAATTGGTAAATGAAGTTATAGATACCTATGGTAAACCTAATGAAATAAAAGTTGAATTAGCTAGAGATTTAAAAACATCTAAAGCTAACCGTTTAGAAACTCGAAAAAGACAAAAAGATTTAGAAAAACAAAATGATAGGGTAAAAATTGAGTTAGAAAAATTAAATCAGCGAAGCACTCATGTTAATATTTTAAAATATAAACTGTGGGAAGAATGTAACCATACTTGTCCTTTTACAGGTAAAGTAATTACCATAAGTCAACTTTTTACAGGAGAAGTACAAATAGAGCATATTTTTCCTTGGAGCAGGTCTTTAAATGATAGTTTTAACAACAAAACACTTTGTTTTACAGATGAAAATAGAGCTAAAGGTAATAAGACACCTTATGAGTTTTATAGCGAACAAGGAGACCAAAAATGGGAAGCTATAAAACTACAAGCACTCAGTTGTTTTAAAACAAAAGGCAACTACCCTAACTCTTATCGTAAATTTAAACATTTTGTAAAGAAAAAGCACGACGAAGATTTTATAAGCAGGCAGTTAAATGATACTAGATATATTAGTAAAGAAGCAAAAAACTATCTTTCTAAAATATGTGCTAACGTATTGGTAGCCCCTGGGCAAATGACAGCAACCTTAAGACACCATTGGGGACTAAATAGTATACTTAACTTAGAAGATGATACAAAAACTAGAGACGATCACAGGCATCATGCAGTAGATGCATTAGTTATGGCGTGTTCTACCAGAAGTCATTTACAAGAATTAAGTAAAAGAAATAGGTATAACAAAAATTACGATTTAAAAGACTTTCCATATCCTTGGCAAAACTTTAGACAAGATGCAGAAAACGCTGTAGCACAAATTTTAGTATCTCATAAAAAGAATAAAAGCCTATTAACTGTTAGAACTCATAACACTAAGAAAAACGGTATTATACATAAAAATATGGGTGTTGCTGCAAGAGGGCAATTACATAAAGAATCTGTTTATGGCTTAAGAAAAGCACCTAATTCTAATAAAGCATTTCATATAAGAAAACCTTTAGAAAGTTTAACAACAGAAAAGCATTTAGAAAAAATAGTAGATAAAAGTATTAAAGAGTTAATTTATATAAAAGTACATCAATTAGGTGGTTTTATAAATGGTAAAATACCAAAAGAAACTTTTTTTATAATTGATGAAAAAGGAGAAAAACAACCTCAAATATTTTTACCAAATAGAAATGGTAATCCTGTACCTATTAAAAAAGTAAGGATAAAAGAAAACATAGGTGGTGCAGAAAATTTAAAAGAAAACACTAACCAATATGTAAATCCAAGAAATAATCATCATATCTTAATTTATAAGAACCGAAAAAATCAATTAAAAGAAGAAGTGGTTACTTTTTGGACAGCTGTAGAGCGTAAAAGACAAGGACAAGCTGTTTATCAATTGCCGAAAGATGGTAAAGAGATTGTTACCACATTACAAATTAATGATATGTTTTTATTGGGACTTTCTAAAGATGAATTTGAATTTAACAATATTGATTACTGCTTATTAAAAAAACACTTATATAGGGTGCAAAAATTAACATCTGGTGATTATTTTTTTAGAAAACATACTTCTTCAAAAGTAACAGATAAAGAATATATCCAAGTAAGAGGTTTTGGAAAAGGAAAAACAGGTTGGTTTAATTTTAATCCTTGTAAAGTAAAAGTTAACAATATTGGAAAAATAGAAAAACTATAATTATTTGTCATTTTAACGGAATAGGAATTACATAAAAAAAATGTTTTTAATTAAAAGAATAATAAAAATTCACATTATAATGATAGATGGTTCATTTATTGGAATAACAAATCAAAGTTCTTTGACATAAAATTTATAATCTTAAACTATTTTACTACAATATAAAACTGACAATTAAATTTAATATAGTATTTTCAGCTGTGGTTTGATTAAAGATTAGAAAAAACGATATTTCTTTTATTATTCTAAGGCAATGATTAACTGTTGTGGTTTGATTAAAGATTAGAAAAAACGATATTACGATGGCAAAATTTACAGTTACCCAATTAGTTGTGGTTTGATTAAAGATTAGAAAAAACGATATTTCTGAGATTGCGTGTACTTGTCCGATAATTGTTGTTGTTTGATTAAAGATTAGAAAAAACGATATTTTATCAATTAGTATTAACACCTAGTTAAAGGTTGTGGTTTGATTAAAGATTAGAAAAAACGATATTCTGTTGTATGCACCTTGTGTTGTTTGTGAAGTTGTGGTTTGATTAAAGATTAGAAAAAACGATATTCGCACACAAAAACGCTTCAATTCTTATAAGTTGTGGTTTGATTAAAGATTAGAAAAAACGATATTTTAATTGTTTAAGCTCATTATGGTAGCTTTGTTGTGGTTTGATTAAAGATTAGAAAAAACGATATTGTTCTATAATTAAAACAGAACTAGACAAGCGTTGTGGTTTGATTAAAGATTAGAAAAAACGATATTTTAGACACCACAATAGTAAAATGCCTTGTTGTTGTGGTTTGATTAAAGATTAGAAAAAACGATATTTCTGAGATTGCGTGTACTTGTCCGATAATTGTTGTTGTTTGATTAAAGATTAGAAAAAACGATATTTTATCAATTAGTATTAACACCTAGTTAAAGGTTGTGGTTTGATTAAAGATTAGAAAAAACGATATTCTGTTGTATGCACCTTGTGTTGTTTGTGAAGTTGTGGTTTGATTAAAGATTAGAAAAAACGATATTCGCACACAAAAACGCTTCAATTCTTATAAGTTGTGGTTTGATTAAAGATTAGAAAAAACGATATTTTAATTGTTTAAGCTCATTATGGTAGCTTTGTTGTGGTTTGATTAAAGATTAGAAAAAACGATATTGTTCTATAATTAAAACAGAACTAGACAAGCGTTGTGGTTTGATTAAAGATTAGAAAAAACGATATTTTAGACACCACAATAGTAAAATGCCTTGTTGTTGTGGTTTGATTAAAGATTAGAAAAAACGATATTTTAGGTTACGACACTCCTTTTCAATCTAATGTTGTGGTTTGATTAAAGATTAGAAAAAACGATATTAGCTATTAATATTGGTGCATACCACCACTGTTGTGGTTTGATTAAAGATTAGAAAAAACGATATTAGTCAGACTGAAATTAATGCGGAGTTACCTGTTGTGGTTTGATT
The DNA here is from genome assembly GCF_045063625.1 of Polaribacter sp. Asnod6-C07. Taxonomy (NCBI): domain Bacteria; kingdom Pseudomonadati; phylum Bacteroidota; class Flavobacteriia; order Flavobacteriales; family Flavobacteriaceae; genus Polaribacter; species Polaribacter sp. Asnod6-C07. The sequence goes on from NZ_JBEFOF010000005.1 coordinate 3,235,858, forward strand.
AAAGATTAGAAAAAACGATATTGTTCTTGTAAGGCAATATTGTAATCGTTTTGTTGTGGTTTGATTAAAGATTAGAAAAAACGATATTAAAAAGAGATAGAAAATGAACAACGATAATGTTGTGGTTTGATTAAAGATTAGAAAAAACGATATTATCTTTGCGTGTAAACTTTCCACCCCAATGGTTGTGGTTTGATTAAAGATTAGAAAAAACGATATTGTAGTGCAATTGGGTAGAGCCATTACTTTTGTTGTGGTTTGATTAAAGATTAGAAAAAACGATATTTTTTAATCTTAAAGGATTGCAAGGAGTTCCGTTGTGGTTTGATTAAAGATTAGAAAAAACGATATTGCAAAAGTTTTTACAGAATTTTTTACACTTGTTGTGGTTTGATTAAAGATTAGAAAAAACGATATTACCTTCTACTTTTTCTTTTTCAGCATCTGAGTTGTGGTTTGATTAAAGATTAGAAAAAACGATATTAACCTTTGGGAAATAAAAGAAACAGAACCGTTGTGGTTTGATTAAAGATTAGAAAAAACGATATTTCTTCTAAAATATTGATACAACTATCTTCGGTTGTGGTTTGATTAAAGATTAGAAAAAACGATATTTTAATTCCACAGGAATTAATGAAGTAGACAGTTGTGGTTTGATTAAAGATTAGAAAAAACGATATTAGTTGTTGTGTTAACTTCTAATTATCATGGTTTTAAAGTGTAGTATCGTATATAAAAAATGCTTCTTATAAAGATCTAATTGCTTTGTTTGGGGCATTTTTTGTTTTCTATGTATGTGACAATTTTAATTTATATGGGCAATATTTTATTTTTATTGTTAGACTGGTTCTCGATACAATTTCAATAAAAGAATTGAAATCACTCGAACTGACATTGTGTAAATTTTTTTAAAATAATTCTAATTGCATTGGTGGTGGTTCTTTGAGCTCTTCTACTCTACCCCAAAAGTTCATGATATTGCCATATTGTTTGTCTGTTATTCTTAAAATACTAACTTTTCCGTAAGGTGGTAATAAAGCTTTTATTCTTTTTTCGTGAACGTCTGCACTTTCGCTACTTGCACAATGCCTCATATAAACAGAATATTGCATCATTGTAAAGCCATCTTTTAAGAGATTTTTTCTAAATTGTTGTGCATTTCTTCGGTCTTTTTTAGTGTCTGTTGGTAAATCAAAAAATACAAATAACCACATAATTCTATACGCATTTAAATCCATAATTTAGGATATAGAATTTTTCTAGTTTTACCCATAAAACATTTTTGTAAAGAACTGGTTGTTCTACTTAATGCCACCATTAAAGGACTTTTTTTATCATCGAAATAGACAGTTTGAGTTAACACATTTAATAGTTCTAATTTTATGGGAGTAATTAAATCTTGTTCGTCGTATTTTTTTATAATTTCTAGAACTTTAGCATCTATTAGAGGTCTGTAGGGTTCCATAATATCATCTGCCAAACAAAAAGCATTGTATTTGTTATGGTGGTGAATACCTAGTGTATTAAGTAGTCCACTACCTGATAATGCCCTTGCCACTGCTGCTCTTAAAACAATGTAGCCATAGTTTAAAAAGAGGTTTGGATATGTGCCTTTTCTTTCTCTAGTAAAATTAAAATCAAAATATTTTTCCAATAATAGGCTGCTGCTACAGCTTCTCTATTGTCGCTATCACCACTTAATACTTTTGTTTTATAATGGTTTAATGGGGTGTTTGTTTTGCCTTGTTTGTTTAATAGTATTGCTTGATTGTCTATTTTATGTTTTATTATTTGTTGCCATAATTGTTTTTTTAATGGCTCTGATGCATTTATTTGGTGGTTGAATATTTCGTGTTGTATGTGATGGCTTTCTAAGTTTAGAAGCATACTTTGTGGCATGTGTTTGTTGTCGCATAAAATTACACTAACATTATTTGTAGACAATTTGGATAAAGCCGGAATTGAAATATAGGTTTCTTGATTTTCTATAACTATAAAGCCAATATCTTCTATTGGAATTGTGGTTTCTCTATCTGTAGATTTTATTTTTAATTGTTCGTATTGTGTAGTTAATGCACACTTTTTTTCGAAGAAAAGGGTTCTTTTTATCATCTTTTTCTTTAAATATAAGCATTTTAGATGATTTACTAAGTGTTTATTGGTTGGTGGTTCGTTTTTAAAGCCATAAAAAAAATTGGTACTATTACTCTAAAAAGTAACCATACCAATTTTAAAATGAATTATAAAAAGAGAGCTTACTCTGTAGCTTCTTGTCCTTGGTTTCATTTATAACCAAGAAATTAATTATTAATATTATTAGTGGCTGTTATTTTTTAAACTTTAAATTTTTAACTCTACCAGAATCTAATTCAAAACTTGTAATTAGCTCCTCTTTTCGTTGAAATCTTATGATTCCTAGTTCTGTAACAAATTGGTCTAAACCACTAATTGTGCATTCTATAGTTGCTTGTGTATCATTTATAGTAACCAATAAAATTTCGTTTTCTATTTTAAAATTATAATTTACATCTAATTCTTTGCTATAATAACTACCTGTGTAATCTTTTAGGTTGACTCCTGAAATAACTATCTCTTTTTTTCTTGGTGCAATGGTTTTAGAACCACCTTGTAAAACTGTAAGAGTTTCTGTAAAATTATCTTTTATATTAGAAAACGTAAAACTTATCGTTTCGTTTTTAGGTATTTGGTAGGTATTGCCACTTACTTTTACAATATTATAAGTTGATTTATTCCAATTTTGAAAGACACTTAAAGAGTCATTTTTGATTGCTAAACGCACTACAATACCTGGTTGTATTTCATAATCACCTACTAATTGGCTGAGTTTAAACTCCTCTTTTGGAACATCAACCTTAACTTTTTTAGCTTTTTGTGAGACATCTTCAATTAGTTTGTCTTTTAGCAATACATCTGCCACTTGATTTGCCATACTTGATGGATTGGCATCACCCCTATTTGCAAATATTGCAATGGATAATTTTTGTTCTGGAAAACGTAATAGTTCTGCTCTAAAGCCAACAAAAGCTCCTCCATGTCTAATTGTTTTTAATCCTTTGTATGTATTTATCATTAAACCAGCAGCATAGTTAATCTCTTTACCATTGTTTAATATGCCTTGTTGTGTCATTACATTCCAAAACGCTTTGCTTAATACATTTGATTCATAAAAGGCATCATCCCATTTTTTGATATCATTTATGCTCGTAAAGATTCCACCATCACCAATCATATCTAAGGTAGTCATGCTAATTTTATAGTTCTCATTATTATCTGGCATGTATCCAGAGGCTCTGTTTTTTACTATTTGTGTATGGTCATTATGAAAATGTGTATTGTTCATTTTAAGAGGCTCAAAGATTTCTTTCTTTGCAAATTGCGCCATGTTAATTCCTGCTACCTTATTTACAATTTGACCAAGAAGCCAATATCCTGAATTGCTATATAAAAACTCTTCACCAGGTACAAAGTTTAAATCCGTTTGATTTATTAGCCATTTCATAATATGGGTATCTTTATAAAAATCATCATCTCCCAAACCTTTTAAGTAACTAATTTGCAAGTAATCTCTAATACCACTAGTATGATTTAATAAATGTTTAATTGTAATCTTTTCTGCATATTCTGGAAAATCTGGGAATATACTTTTTAAATTATCATCTAGACTTAGTTTGTTTTTTTCTGCAAGTAATACAATACAAGCAGCCGTAAATTGTTTAGAAGTTGAACCAATTCTAAATACAGAAGTAGCCGCATTTGGTATATTATATTCCATATTTGCTAGCCCATAGCCTTTGGCATAAATTAGTTGTCCGTCTTTTATAATCCCTAATGCACAACCTGGAACATCTTTTTTATTATATGCCGTAAAAATGCTGTCTATGGCTGAGCTTTCTTTAATTTGTGCAAACGAATAAACTGAAGTAAGAAGAAATACTAGTACAAAATAATTTTTCATAGTTGTGTTTTTTATAATTGTTGCTTTTGGTTTTGTAACTGCTTTATTTTGAGTTTATGCAACTAAGTTAGCAAATAAAAACCGAATAGAAAATCTGTGATACTTTTTGTAAGTAGTTAAAAAACAATCATTAAAACCTATACATTATTTTTCTTTTGCTATTTTTTTATCTGCTGTTGGTTTCGCAAAAAAGTGAATACATATTTATGGATATAGAGATTTTACTAAGATTATAATAGGTAGGTTTACTCTAGAAATATATTCTATGAAGTGTTGTGTTGGGTTTATTTCATTTTTGATGTAAATATATTCTTAATGGTATCTAACTCTTTTTTGTACTTTAAATCTGTTCTAGATGCAAAGTATAAGGTGTTTTCCGTTTTTACTTTTCCTTCCCAAACTAATTGTATTTTATTTGTTAAAATTTGTTCTTGGCATAAAAAATCTGGAACTAAAGCCAATCCGTTTCCATTGTTTAAACATCTAATAATAGAAGTAATATTTGGTAAAATATAGTTGGGTTTAAAAGCAGGCTTCTTATTAAAATTCTCGAACCAAAAGCGTCTAAAATGTTCCATTTCGTTTGATGAACTGTACCAAACATTTTGAAGTAGTTCTGCTTCTAACTCATTTAAACTTTTTGATTTAATGTGTTTTTGTATTTTACTACAATTCGTTTTAGCACCTGCAATTAAAACGATTCTTTCTTTTGAAAACGGAACATATTGTACCAATGATTTTTTTGCTTGTTGTTTTTTAGGAGTTATAACTAAATCTAAAATGCCATTGTTTAGGTCTTTAATTAAATCTGTATGTGCACCAAATCTTGCAACAAGGTCAAAGTCTAAATTAGGGATTTCTGGTTCTATTATTAACTGAAACATTTCTGAACACATACCAATGTTTAACGATGGATTTTTTTCTTGGGTTGTTCTTTTAAAATGCTGTTCTGCAATTTCAAGTTTTTTTAAAGATTCTATAATATATTCATATAAAAATTTTCCATCTTCTGTTGGAATCATTTTTCTTGAAGTACGTTCAAAAAGTTTTTTGCCAACATATGCTTCTAAAGCATTTAAGTGTACACTAACTCCTGGTTGTGAAGCGTATAAAGCAATAGAAGCTTTTGTTAATGTTCCGTTTTCATATATTTCTTTAAACGTTCTGTACCATTCTAAATTTACCATACCTATTATATTATTAATACAAAGGTATAATATGTATTATTTTTACAATAATAAATGTTGTTCTAATTTTGTGCTAAATAAAATAAGAAACAAATGAAAAATATATTTATCATTAATGGAAGTCATCCATTTGCACATTCTGGAGGAAGATTTAACGAAACACTTTTTAATAAAACTATTTCATATTTTAATACGCATGAACAATTTAAAGTGAAATTTACACAAGTGGGTGATAATTATAATGCAAAAGAAGAAGTTGAAAAATTTAAATGGGCAGATTTAGTTATTTATCATACACCAATTTGGTGGTTTCAAATTCCTTTCAGATTTAAAAAATATATAGATGAAGTTTTTACAGAAGGGCATCAAAATGGAATTTATGCAAATGATGGAAGAAGTAGAAAAAATCCAAACATTAATTATGGAACTGGTGGTTTAATGCACGGAAAAAAGTATATACTTACAACAAGTTGGAATGCACCTAAAACTGCATTTACTTTAAAGAATGAATTTTTTGATCAAAAAAATGTGGATGAAGGCGTAATGTTTGGGTTTCATAGAATGAATGCTTTTACAGGTATGGAATTGTTAGCTACACATCATTTTCATGATATGGAAAAAAATGCAGATGTGCCTGTTGAATTGAATAATTACAGTACTTTTTTAAATGATTTAATAATTAGTTTATAATTCTCTGGTTTCATTTTAAAAAAAATAGAGCTCCATAGTTTTGTGTTTATTTTTCTTACATGTATGTTTAAGTATTTGATTAGCAAATAAAACTTAAAAGAAATCTGTGATACTTTTTGTAAGTAGTTTAAAAACAACCATTAATGCCTATACATTATTGTGTTTTTGTTATTTATTGGTCTTATAATAAAGTGAATACATAATTACTGACAAAGATATTTTGCTAAAATTATAGAAAGTAGGTAAAATCTAGCAATATATTCTATGAAGTGTTGTGTTGAGTTTATGTGCTAATGTTTATTCTTTAAAAATATAATTCAATAATGGATCATCTCCGTTTATGATATCAAAAAGTTTAAGTTTAATAGGTTTATCAGGAATAATCCCTTTGGTAAGTTCTAAATCAGGAACATTAACAGATTCCCTTTCTGTACCTATTTGCAAACCAAGCTTTGTGTATTTTAAAGTTGCTGCTCCCCTACCTGGATGTGTACTGTATGTGCCTCCTGATTCTTCTCCTATTATTGTGGCTAACTCATTATATTTTACAACTGCTAACATTTGGGCTGTTGCAGATGCACAACGCCCATCTGTTAACATATATGTTTTAAGATCACTAATATTATTGATTGATTTAGGTTGTATTGTTATTGGTCTATTTCGTCTTTTATTCAAATCATTATCTTCATAAAAGTTAATTTCTTTATCAGCTATATATGATAGAATATGATTTGTGCATTCTGGGTTTCCACCTCTATTTCCTCTTAAATCAAAAGCCACTTTAAGTATGTTTTGATCTTTTATCTGTTTCATATAAGTATCTACCTTCTCTTTAAAAAAATCAATATTTTCTCTACCTCTAGGAAAATAGCTAAAATTCTTAATCTTGATTATTGCAGTTTTATGTTCTTTATTAATCTCTATACCTAATCTAGGTTTATTGATTATTTCTACTTTGTATTTAGGAGCAGGCTCATCAATATAAAATGATGTTGTAATGATTTCTAAAGAATTGTAAGGTTTAAATTTTATTTTGTATTCAGAATCAAAACCAAAAAAGCTATGATAATAATATAAAAAATTCACATTCAAATCTCCTCTATAAAAGCTTTGATTATAAGCATCAGCAGAAATTGTTGATTTTAAAGTTTTAATAATTTCACTTGATGAGATTCCGTTAATTTCTAATATTTCAGAACCTGGATTCATTTCAATATTTGCAACACAATTGTTGGTTGCATACATTTTTTCGTTTTCAAACCATACAATTAATGGTAACCAATATTTATATGGTGTTCTGAAAAAGCGAGTATCTACTATACGTGTATGTAAACAGCCTAAACTTGCAACTATTGGTGATGTTATTTGAAAAAAATCGGTAACAGTCATAGCATCTTTTAATTTATCTCGTTGACTTTTTACAAGCTTTTCATATGAATCTTTACCAATAAATTCAAACTGTGAGGGATGTTCTTTTAGTGTTTCTATTAATTGATTAAAATCTTGGATTAACTTTTCCTTTTCAATTTTAATATTATATTTTGTTAATATGGAATCTTTTATGCTTATGCTTTGAGTTTGTGCCAACAAGCTAAAAGAAATAAAAAATATAGTTAAAAGGAAATACTTCATAGTATGGAATATTAAGTGAACAACAAATATAACTAAATAATTAGTTTAAACTAATTATTTAGTTATATTGAAAAAAGCTGTTTATTTATTAATAATTATCCAATAGTTCTCATTTGCCAATACACTAATTAAGACAGTTTTTTTTCTATGCAATATCAATATAATAGAAACTTAACAGTAAGCTACCTTAATAAAATCCTCTAAAAACCACACAAAAAAACAGCATAAAAAAATTGGTATCATTACTTTTAAAAGTAACCATACCAATTTTTAAGAGAATTATAAAAAGAGAGCTTATTCTGTAGCTTCTTGTTTTAATTCCTCAAACTTATTTAACAACTCCGTATATCTTTTTTCAGCTTCTTGTCCTGGTTTTTGGTCAGCACTACTAATCATATATAACAAATAAGATACTTGAGCCACAAACATTTGTTGTGGATACACTACACTATCATTTTTAAGTTGTTTTAGTACTTTTTTAGCTTTATCAGACTTGTCTTTTTCTAATTTTGCCTGTAGCTTGTTTGCTTTGGATAATAAAACCGTTACTTTTTGTTGTAAAGCAATCTGATTTACTAAATCAGTTTTGGTCAAGCCACTTGCAGCAACTCTTGGATCCATTTTAATTTCGAAATCCTGTTCAAAAGATTGCCCATCTACCTTTAATTTAGCAGTATATTTACCTGGTGCTACTAAAGGACCTCTTTTATAACTTCTTCTTTTGTTGCTAGACCAAGCCCCTTTACTACGTAAATCCCAATTAAAACGATTAATCCCTGTTTTGGTTTCTAGCTTAGTATCTACATATCTGAATACCTGACTTAGGTTCATGTCTTCTATCTCGTCTACGTTATTTATTAGTTTTTTATCACTAATAATACTTGCTACACTATTTTTATTAGCATCTAGAATTTCTAATTCAATGGGTGCTTTGTTTCCTTTTGGCAAATAATAATCGATAATTACACTAGTTCTTGGATATTGTGCTACACCTTTTGTACGCCCTACTTTCGGATAACGATAACGAATAATATCGTCTGGTTTAAACAATACAGGTGCATTGGCTAACGTATTTATATTTGTGTCTCTTAAGGCAGTAATATTGTCTAGAATCCAGAAAGCACGCCCCATAGTACTTAAAATTAAATCTCCACGAAATATCTTGATATCCGTAATTGGGGTTACTGGTAAATTCTGCTGAAAAGATTGCCAGCTTTTCCCATCGTTAAAAGAAATAAACATTCCGTATTCTGTACCTGCATACAATAAACCTGGACGAACTGGATCTTCTCTTACTACTCTAGTATAGTAATCGTTAGGTATACCATTGTCTGAAGTTGAAATTAATTCCCAAGAAGCCCCATAATTAGATGTTTTATAAATAAACGGTCTAGCATCACCTAACAAATGTCTTTCTACAGCAATATAAGCCTTAGCAGGATCAAATTGTGAAGGTGCTACAGATTCTACTCTTCCACCCTTTGGCATCTTTTTAGGCGTTACATTTTTCCAAGTTTTACCACCATCTTGAGTTACAGAAATTACCCCATCATTAGAACCTGTCCAAATCAACCCTTCTTTTAGTTTCGATTCTCGGATGGAATACAAAGTACTGTAATACTCTTCTCCTGTGATGTCTCTCGTAATTGGACCTCCAGAAATCACTTGTTTGTCGGCTTCAAAAGCTGTTAAGTCTGGTGAAATGGTTTCCCAAATTTCGCCATCGTTAACGGTTTTGTGTAAATACTGCGAACCATGATACACCACATCAGGATTATGAGGTGATACATGAATGGGGGCTACACGTTGAAAACGGTATTTTAAATCCTTTGGATTATGACCGTAGATATTGGATGCCCCAACATAATAACTTTTTTCTGTACCTGTTGTTTTGTCGAATACAAAAAAGCGACCTTTACAATTGGCATATACAATATTGGCATTGCCCGGTTTTGGTACAGCAGGTCCAGTTTCACAACCCCCAGTATTCATAATCCAACCAGCACCTGGGTATTGAATGGCACTTGGTGGAAAACTAGGTACAGAAACAGTGCTGCTATTGTCTTGTTGACCAGCATATAACCAATATGGATATTGGTCGTCTACTTCTACTTGATACAATTCTGCTGTAGGTTGGTTAAATTGGGTAGACCAAGTTTTCCCTCCATTATGTGAAATATTGGCACCTCCATCATTCGCTTGAATTAAAAGTTCTGGATTATCTGGATTCAACCAAATGTCATGATTATCTCCATGTGGTACACTCATACGATCCCAAGATTTTCCACCATCTGTTGATTTTAACAACGGATTGGCATTGGAATATACAATGTCTGGATTGGTAGGATCTAACTCTACATTAACATAGTAAAAAGGACGGTTTAGCAAGCCTTTATTACTAGATACCTGCACAAAAGATTTCCCTTGATTCACAGATTTATACAGACCACCTTCTTTACCAGGTGCTTCTATTATGGCATATAAAATACTAGAATCTACAGGAGATACTGCCAAATCTATTTTGCCAATTAATCCTTTAGGTAATCCGTTTTCTAGTTTTTCCCAATCTTTACCACCGTTAATAGATTTGTAAATTCCGCCTTCATCTTGAGTTCCTCCAGAAATAATGGTCCAAGGTTTGCGTTCTGCTTTCCAAGCTGCAGCATATACAATATCAGGATTATTAGGTAATAATTCTAAATCAGCAAAACCTACTTGATCAGAAATGAATAAAACCTTATCCCAAGTTTCTCCACCATCTGTAGTTTTGTAAATACCACGTTCGCTGTTCGCTTTAAAGGCATTACCAATGGCAGCTACCCAAACTGTATTGTGGTTTCTTGGGTCTATTTCTACAGCTCCAATTTGACCAGTTTCTTTTAAGCCTAAATGTTCCCAAGTTTTGGCGCCATCAATAGATTTGTATACCCCTTTACCTGAAATCACATTACTTCTTAACCCGTCTGAACCAGTACCTGCATAAATGACATTGGGGTCATTAACTGCAACTTCTATAGCTCCAATAGATGGCGTAGCAAAATAACCATCAGATACATTTTGCCAAGAAACTCCATAATCTTCAGTTTTCCAAACTCCACCACCAGAAGCACCTAAATAAAAGGTGCCTGGTATTTGGGGAGTACCAGTTACTGTGGTAACTCTACCTCCCCTTTCTGGCCCTACAGTTCTGTATTGAAAAGCATCGAAATCTTGAGCTTTGATTCCGAATGTCATCAATACAAAAAGAAGACTAATTTTTATTGTTTTAAATTTCATACTATCTGTTATTTATCTTCTTTTATGAGTTCGTACCCTTGGTTGATTCCTTTTTCTATAGCAGGTACCCCACGTTCCATCCACATTGGTTTTTGAGCTCCTTTTAAATAATAATCGAAGAATTGCGCCAAACGAATGTTAAAGTCGATTCTATTTTGCATTTTTAAAGGCCAGTGTGGTTCGCCATTATAGTTTAATAACCAAGAAGGTTTGCCTAAACGTCTTAAGCTTACAAAAAATTCAATTCCTTGATACCATGGCACGTGTCCGTCTGCATCATTGTGCATGATTAATAATGGCGTTTTAATTTTATCGATATTAAAAATCGGAGAGTTTTCTACATAACGTTGTGGATATTCCCAAGGTGTACCACCTATTCTACTTTGTGTATGCTCGTACTGAAACTGTCTGCTTAAACCTGTCCACCATCGTATACCTCCATAAGCACTAATCATATTTGGTACTGGAGCACCTGATTCTGCAGCTTTAAAAATGTTGGTTTTGGTAACTAAATAGGCAATTTGATAACCACCCCAACTGTGTCCTTGTACACCAATATTGTCTTTGTCTACAAAACCTTTGTCAATTAAAGAAGTAATTCCAGGAATTACACAATTTAAGGCACTCTCACCAGGATAACCATCTCTATAGGTAATGTCTGGATTAAAAATTAAATATCCACGACTCGCATAGAAAGGATAATTGATGGTAGATCTACCATAAGATGGTGCACGATGTCTGTAAATACCGTCTGAATTTTTCTCATAGAAATTCACAATCATTGGGTATTTCTTATTCGGATCGAAGTTTTCTGGTTTTACTAACATTCCTTTTAAAGGTTTTCCATCTAAAGAAGTCCATTCTACCATTTCTATAGTACCCCAATTGTAGTCTTTTTGTTGTGGATTGGCGTCTGTAATTTGTTTTGGTGCTTTTAGGTTTACGTCTGTTACATAATAATTTGGGAATTCTGTAAAGTTTTGACGTGTGTAAAGTAATCTATTTTTCTTATCCTTTTGTGCTAATTTATAGCTACCATAAGTATGCTCACTTTCTACCAATTGAGTCAATTTCTTTTTCTTTGGATTGTAGATTGCTATTCCGCCTAACTTAGTTTCCTCGTTAAACGTTCTAAGAAACCAGTTGTTGGTATTTGATATTGCTTTTTCTTCGTTATCTAATTTTACATAACGATAGTTGGTGTTTTTTGTTCTACCCTTGGTTAATTTTTCTGATGCTCCAGAATCAGGATCAAAGGCCCAAATGTCATAACGATCGTAAATCAATAATTTCTCATCATTTTCTGTCCAGCCCATAGAACGATATCCTCTAGGGTCGTCTGGGTAGTCATGTGTTTCGTTGTAAAATTGCTTGCCTTTAGTTAATGCTTTGTAATTTAAAGTTTTTAAGTTGTAGGTAAACCAGGTAGTATCTTTTCTAGAATAACCATACAAGTAGTTCCCTTTTGGACTTAGGGAATTACCTCCATAAATCTTTTTGCCAATGGTTGCAGTTGCTCCTGTTGATAAATCTACTCGCATCATATCCATAGCACGTTGTCCAGTCCATTGACTCTCTAACATATAAGGCGTATTGTTTCCAATAATTGCATACTCTGAATTTCCTTCGTCTGCATAACGTACTACATCATACTCTGTATTTGCAATTTGTACCATTTTATTACTGGTAAAATCATACAAAGATAAAAAGGCTTTCTTCTGATCTCTTTTTACTTGCATTTCTTGTACTGTGTATAGTCTTGGCTCATTGTACGTCCATACTTCTACATTTACAATTTCTTCTTTAAGTAGTGTAGTATCTTGTACAATAGGCGGTTTTCTTAAACCAAAAAACAGTCGCTCTTCGTTTTTAGAAAACGTTAACCTTTGGTCTGGAGAAACTAATAATTTTGCTGCATTCTTTTCTGAAGCTACTAATTCTTTGGCAGTAGTTTGTCCTTTTTTCCATCCTAATAATATTGGTTTTTTAATTAAGCTTTTTGTAGAGTCTGCATCTACTACAAAACCAATTTTATCACCCGAATCTGAAATTTCAATTTGCGGATATTTGGTTTTTTCGTGACTTTGATAGATTAAATTAGAAGTTTTGTTCTTAACATTGTATTGATAAACCCCACTTTTTAAAACCTCTTTTATACCTGTAGTTGCGTATGTAATGATTTGTCCTTCTTTAGAAATTGCGTGTTTTGTAACAAATTTAAGGGTATCTTCTACACCACTTTCCAAGTTACGCACCACAATATGGTAACCATTTTTACTAGAAACCTTTTTGATTTTCTTCTTTTTGGTCTTGGTCTTTGTTTTGCTTTTTGTTTTGTCTTCTGGCTTATCTGTTTTTGTTTTTTTAGTTTTTGCTTCACCTAATTCATAAGCTACAATGCCAGACCATTTCTCAGGGATTTTATAAGATTTTACGTTTGGTATTTTATCTACCTTTTCTTTATTGATATTATAGATGATTAAGGTATCAGTTGGATAATCTTTCTTTTTTACCTTTTTACGTTTTAATTCAGTAATGCTGTCTTTGTAAGCATTTACAGAAAATAAAACAAATTTAGAATCGTAAGTAAAATCTCCCCCTTTTGTGCGAGGGTATTCCATGATTTGGTTTCCCTTTGTGCTTTTTAAGTATAAGGTTTGGTCTTTTTCATCTTGACCTAATCCGTATAAAATATAATCTCCAGAATTGGAAATATTTGCATTTTTAATTTGGTTCCATAATGCTTTGTCTTCATGTTGCATTATTTTTTTTTGCGCTTGGAGGGAAATTGCGACGCAAAACAATAGAATTGTTGACAAGATTTTCATAAAGGTGTTTGTTTTAATTTGAATTTATATGTGTAGTGTTGTTGTACTACCTTACTACTGAATTTAAAAAAGTGAATGCCTTTTATAACATTCACTTTATTTTGTTTACTGTATTAGTTATTAATTAATCCTTGCCCTTCTATCCAAGGAGCACCAGCTGCTTTTAATCCTTTTTCGATATTAATTAGGTTCTTTTCTGATACCACTTTTAACTGCGATTTAACTTTAACCAGTTGCGATTTTACACGTTCTAATAATTGTTTATGCGTACCTGTTGGCCCATAAGTATTACCAAAAGCTCGCCAAGATAAACCATTACCATCATTAGCAGTAGGATTTGATTTTTCTCCTACTTCACCTTTTACTGGGCTACCATTTAATTCTTTTTGAATAGCTAATAATTGTAACCTGGTATCGTTAATGTCTTTTAATAAAGCATCATTAGGAGCTGTTGTTTTGTTTGCGGCTCTTTTCATTGCTGCAATGGTTTTTATTTGACGATTCATTAAGATGTTTGTCGCCATTAAATCTTGTTGAAAAGCAAATACTTCTTTTCTAAAGTCATTCACCTCTTTGTAAGACTTTCTTGGTAATGCACCATCATACATTGGTACTACGTTAAACGTTTTAGGCTCTTGTAAAATAGTAGTTACACCATCTACACGTTTTACTAAAGTAGCTGTATATGTACCTGGAGTTACCATAATATTGCTTCTGCCTCCAATTCCGTCTCCACTAGCGTTTAAACTTTCTCCTCTTTTATTCGGATAATTCAATTTCCAGTTTACACGGTTAAAACCTTTTTGGTTAGTCCCTTTTACTGTGTTTACAATGTTTCCTTCTGCGTCTTTGATTATTAATAAAACTAAGGGTCCATCTTGATTATTTTCCTTTTCAAGGGCCTCCCAACCAGGAAAGTCTGTATTTGTTTTTTCTCTCTTTTTACGAATGTCTTTTAAAGATTTGATTTTATCTGACATATAGTACGTAAACTTAGCCCCATATGGTGCATTAGGTGCTTTATATTCAGCATCTCCTTGACCAGCTACTCTACTTGCTTCTTTGTACCAATAAGCATCCTTTATAGGAAACAAAGTAGCTTCTTTAGCCAACATTTCTTTTTTGAATAATCTTAATGGTGTAATATCATCTAGTATAAAAAATCCTCTACCAAAAGAAGCCCCAACCAAGTCATTTTCTCTTCTTTGAATAGTAATATCTCTAAACGAAATAGTTGGCACTCCTCCTTTTAATTTTAGCCAGTTGGTACCTCCATTATAGGTAAAATAGATTCCGTATTCTGTAGCAGCAAATAATAAATCTTCATTGACATGGTCTTGAACAAGTCTCCATACTAATAAACGCTCAGGAAGATCTCCGTTGATTAATTTCCAGCTTTTACCTTTGTTGGAGCTTTTTAAAATATATGGTTTATAATCTCCATATTTATGATTGTCTACAGCAGCATATACTACGTTTTTATCAAATAAATCTGCACGAACATCATTTACAAAAGGTACATGATCTACTCCCTTTATACTATTGATTTTAAACTTGTTCCAAGTAGTACCACCATTTTCGGTAGCCTGTATAATTCCGTCGTCTGTACCTGCATATACTAATCCCTCTTGTTTAGGAGATTCTGCCAATGAAGTAATGGTATTATAATCTGACATGGCTTTAGTATCCCAAGCATTATCCCAACTTTGTTGTTTGCCATAATATGGGATAGCCATTCTTTCTATTTTCTCGGTTAAATCGCTAGAAATTGGTGACCAATCATCACCTCTGTTTTCAGATTTCCATACACGATAAGATGCAAAGTATAATCTCTTTGGATTATGTGGACTTACTAAAATCGGAGCATCCCAATTGAACCTTTCAAACGGATCACCTTCTAAGGCTTGCGGTTGAATGTAAACAGTTTCTTTAGTAGTTTGGTCAATTCGCCATAATGCTCCCTTTTGAAACTCACCATAAGTAATGTTTGGATTACCAGGTTCTATTGCAGATTGATGACCATCTGCCCCTAGAGTTTTCCACCAATCAGAATTGGCAATTCCATCTGAATATATTGACTGTGAAGGACCTCCATGAGATCCATTATCTTGCGTACCTCCATAGATTTTGTAAAAAGGTTTACTATCGTCTACTGCCAATTTAAAATATTGTGTAACAGGTAAGTTTCTGATAAACTTCCAGCTGTTGGTTAAATCGAAACTTTCATATAACCCACCATCTGTACCAAATAACACATAATTTGGGTCTGAAGCTTTAAATGCCATTGCATGACTATCTACGTGCTTGTTACGTTCGTTCATTCTGTGAAAGGTTTTACCATGATCATCAGAAATTAACACATAGTTATTCATTAAAAATAGTTTTCCTTCATGATGAGGAGAAGCATATAACTCTTGATAATAATGAGGACCTGTACCCCCAGAAACTGTATTAGATTGTTTTTGCCAAGATGCACCTCTATTAGCAGACATGTACAAACCACCTTTAGTTCTGTCTGTTTCTAAAACTGCATAAATAACATCAGGATTAAAAGGAGAAATTGCTAAACCAATTTTACCTAAGTTAGAACCCGGAATTCCTTTGGATAATTTTTGCCAAGTTAACCCACCATCTATACTTTTATGAATACCAGAACCTTTACCACCACCTAAATAACCAGCAACAGTTCTGTGTCTTTGCCAAGTAGCTGCATATAAAACATCAGGATTTCTTGGATCTATAACTAAATCTGTTGCGCCTACCCATTCTGTATCTCCTAAAGTTTGTGTCCATGTTTTTCCTCCATCCGTAGATTTAAAGATTCCTCTCTCACCTCCTTTAGACCATAAAGGTCCTTGAGAAACCACCCAAATTATATTAGAATCTTTTGGGTGAACTATAATTTTAGAGATGTGGTCTGAGGTTTTTAAGCCCATATTTTTCCAAGAAGCCCCATCATCATGACTTACGTAGACTCCGTCTCCAAAAGCTACATGACGTCCCCCCACATTTTCTCCTGTACCTACCCAAATGGTATGTGTATTGTTAGGATCTATAGTAATTGCCCCAATAGAATAGGATTTTTGTTTATCGAAAATAGGTTTCCATGTAGTACCAGAGTTCGTTGTTTTCCAAACACCTCCAGAACCAACAGCCACATACCAAATATTCTCATTGTTGGGATGAATTGCTATGTCTGCAATTCTACCAGAGGTAAATGCAGGTCCTATATTTCTAAGTTTTAAACCTTGAAAGGTTTGTTCTGTTAATTGTTGCGCATGTAAAGGCATTGTTATTGCAAATAGCAATAGGCAAAACATGCATAGTTTAGTTATTGTTTTCATTATTAGTTTGTGTTTACGTAATAGTTGTTTTTATTATTGATTATGCTGAACACTTATTGAAAGTGTTCGGATAAATTTATTCTCATTATTAGGTATAATGTTAAACAGCTTAATAATATATTTATATTATTAAATTGATATTCAATAAATTATATAGATTAAGAAACTTTGAGGTTATTTCAATTGAAATGACTACAATTATAGTTTTAATATATTTTTTACAGACTTTTCTTTTTAAATATTGTCTTAAATTATTGATTGAGTCAACATTATTTTAATCTAAAAATAAGAACGATTTCTATTGTAAAAAATCTGTATTATGTTTTGATTGGTTACAGTGTAAATGGATAGAAATGAGTGAAGTAAATTTCCTTGCATACGTTGGTAGTTTTGAATGAATTAATTGCATCTAATTTAAGGAGTTTTTAACAAATACACAGTGTAAACACGGTTGTGCTCAGAATTTTAACGCATTTTAAAGAATACTTTAACATAATAAGAAGAGTATGTGTTATTTTATTAAAACCCCTGTACAATCTGTAAGTATATAATTGAAATGATTAACATCGTCTCTGTTTAATTTTAATGTGCCTGTGATAGTTACAAGATCATCGGTTTTAAAGTTTTTAGGATTAGTATAGTGAATTTCTACAGCAGTTTCTGGGCCAGATTGACCACAAAAATAGCAAGAAGCCATTGGCCCTTTAGAAAGTATGAATGTATTATCTTCTTGAATTATGTCTAAAAAATATCCTTTTATAGTTACTTGTTTTCCTTCTAATGCTTTTACTGCTCCTAGAAATGTTGGGTACATGAAGTAATCATCAAATTCAGCAAAGTATTTGTCTGTAAAAGTAACTTTCGATAATAGTTTCCAAGAGATTTCTTGTTGACTATAACTTATAAATGCAGAGCACAAAAAAAGGAAAAGGATGCTTTTATTTCTCATTGCTTAAAATTGTTGAAATATTCATTTTTAAGAGAGGGATTAAAGTTAACACAACAGCAATTAATACCATTATTAGCATTAATTCTGCTATTTTTAATACTTCTTGTAAAGGTAAATCTTGTAAGATATTTTGTTGCAAACTAATGGATTGACTATTCATAAACACTTTTATCCTTAATTTAATTATTATAAAGCCAATGGCAAAAGCCGAGCATACAATAGTTAGTGCTTCATAAACTATTATTTTTATCAGCTGAAATCTAGTAGCACCATAAGTTCTTAAGATTGCCAAATCAAAAGCACGCTCTTTCATCATTTTATATAAACTCATAAAGATACTTAACGACGCAATAATTAGAATTAGATAACCAATAATTGTAATTGTTTTGAAGCCTACACTAGTATAATCATATAATTTATGGAGTTCATATTTGGGTAATACAGCTTGTAAATTGGTACTCTCGTTTATCTTTCTAGGAAAATTTAATAAAGCACGTTTACTTTTTAGACTAACTAATAAAGATGTTACTTCTTTATCACTTTTTGTAGGATGTTGATGTGATGTTTCTTCATCTTCATGTTCATCATGCTCATGCTCATCATGATGATGTACTTCCCATATACATTCTAAAGTTGTAATTATTAAACGATCTATTACTTTTTGACTCGGTTTTAGAATTCCTACTACTGTAAATTCCTCTGTATGTACTTCAATATCGTTATCTATTAAACCATGAGCACTTAAAAAAGTATCACCAATTTTTAAATTAAGTTG
This sequence comes from Polaribacter sp. Asnod6-C07, assembly GCF_045063625.1. NCBI lineage: Bacteria > Pseudomonadati > Bacteroidota > Flavobacteriia > Flavobacteriales > Flavobacteriaceae > Polaribacter > Polaribacter sp. Asnod6-C07. The sequence goes on from NZ_JBEFOF010000005.1 coordinate 3,254,515, forward strand.
TTGAGCTGCAGTGGCACCTAAAACTGCCTCCATTGATTTTTTTACGAATTGTCCCTGTTCTAATTGTGCCTTGTATAAGTCTGGATAGTTTTTGGTACTGCCAACAATTCTGAATCCTTTGTAATTATCGCCATAAGAAATTGGAATTGCCCATTTTACTAAAGGATTCTTACTAATTTTTTGTGCTTCTTGATAAGGAATATTACCAGTAGGACTGTCTAAATGCAAGACAGAAGCTAATACCAATTGTAGTGGACTGCCTTTTGCACCAATAACCAAATCGATGTTATCTAGGTTGTTTTCTATTTGATTTTTAAAAGAAAGGGCTATTTGTTTGATGCCCAATAATAGTGTAATACTTAAAGATAATGTAATAACACTTAAAACACTATATAGTGGTTTTGCTTTAATATTTTTAAGAGTGATGCTAAAAATATTCATAAGCTAATGGTATTTTGGAAGTAGCTTTTTACTCTAGCATCATGAGTAATTACAATTAAATGTGCTTTGGTTTGTTGTGCTTGTTTTAGTAATAATTCAATCACTTTTTTACAGTTTACATCATCTAAACTCGAGGTAGGTTCATCTGCTAAAATTACTTTGGGATGGTGAATGGCAGCCAACGCAATTCCCAGACGTTGTAACTGCCCTTCACTCAACACATGAATCTTCTTATTTTTATATGCTGATAAATCGAGTTGTTCTAAAAGATTCTCTATAACTGCATTTGGTATCTTTTTTTTGCTAAACAAAATTCTTGCTTTTAGGTTTTCGGCAACCGTTAAAGACTGAATCGCGTGTTTTTTCTGAAAAACGAGTCCGATATTTTTACCTCTAAAAGCATCTAGTTGTTTATTATTTAAATTATTAATCACTCTGTTATCTATTGTAACAGTGCCACTTAAAGGTTTTAATAAACCCGCTAAAATGTGTAAAAACGTGGTTTTACCCACCCCCGACTTTCCTAAAATGAGTAGGTTTTCTTGTGCTGATAACTGTATATCAGGGAATCTGAAAACGGAATCATTTTTATTGTATTGAAAAGTTAGGTTGTTTGTTTTTATCATTTATTATTTTACGACTAATTTTTACTGTTTATGCAGGCAAAGGCCATTGATCTTGTGTAGGAAATAATTTTGTTTTCCATATTTCTATTTCTTGGTCTGTTAGTACACACTCTTGTAAAGCATCAATCATATTCTCTTTGTTTACATGTTGCCCAATAAAAACCAATTCCGTTTTACGATCACCAAAAGTAGCATCCCAATCAGATTCAATCATTTCTTTATTATCAGCAAAAGCTGCATAATTTATTCTTTCAGCAAAAGGCATTGATGCCCACCAAACTCCTGCAGAATCTGCTTTACAAGAACCTCCAGCTGAGCTCCAAAGTAAGGCTTGATTAGATCTAGAAGCCAACCAAAATAAACCTTTACTTCTAATAATGTTTTGCGGAAAAGATTGATTTAAATAATTTAAAAAGCGATCTGGGTGAAAAGGTGTTTTACTTCTGAATACAAAAGAACTAATGCCATATTCTTCTGTTTCTGGAATGTGTTCATTTTCTAATTCTTTGATCCAACCAGCAGAAGCTTCAGCTTTATCATAATCAAACAACCCAGTGTTTATTACATTTTCTAAATCTACTTTAGAATGGTTGGTGCAAATAATTTTAGCCTCAGGATTTAACTTTTGAATGATTGCTTTTAGTTCCTCTATATCATTATTATAAACTAAATCCGTTTTATTTAATAATATAACATTGGCAAACTCAATTTGATCCGTTAGTAAATTTACAATGGTTCTATTATCGTCTTCTATATCAGTTAGTTCTCTAGTAGCTAAATAATCTGAACTCGAAAAATCCTTTAAAAAATTAAAAGCATCAACCACAGTAATCATGTTATCTATATAACTAAATCTGCTTAAATCGATTTTACCATCTTCACTCTCAAAAGTAAAGGTTTGAGCTACAGGAATTGGTTCGCTAATACCTGTACTTTCTATTAATAAATAATCGAATTTGTTTTGTTTAGCTAATTTTTCTACCTCTATCATTAAATCTTCACGAAGTGTACAACATATACAACCATTAGACATTTCTACTAATTTTTCTTCGGTTCTAGACAGTGTATTTTCGTTTTCTATAAATTGAGCATCAATATTTACCTCGCTCATATCATTAACGATAACAGCTACTTTTAAGCCCTCTTTATTGTGCAAAACGTGATTTAATAAGGTGGTTTTACCAGCTCCTAAAAAGCCACTTAAAACAGTTACAGGTAGTTTTTTCATTAGTAAAGCAGTTAAATATTAAACTTCTATAAGATTTAACCTATTCATTTTTTCGATGAGATCTCCAGTAATTGCTACTACAGCAGGTTTTGGAATGTTATCGGCATCAAAAGGCCAAGTACTGGTTGGTTTACTTAAATCTTTTGTTTCTTCACCTGGATGTTGTACACTTAAAAACAGTGTTTTACCATCTGGTGAAAACCAAGGACCTGTTAGTTCTGCATCTTTAGGAGCAGATACTACACGTATTACTTTACCTGCATCTTTACCCAATCTCGGTATTACAAATAAGCTATTGTTTTTAAATGACAAATAGGGTTTGTCTGGTCTATTCATAGAGCTCCCAGAAATGTCTGTGGTAATCCAAAGATTACCTGCCATATCAAAAGCTAAGTTATCAGGACAAGAAAAACCATTCTCTTCTCCACCTGCAATGTATGTAGAAACTTTAAAGGTTAATGCATCAAAATTATCATTAGTTTCTTCTATTTTTAGAATAGAACCATGGAGATCTCCTTTTGGTTTGTTGTTGGTTAAAGTGATAAAAATATGCCCTGTAATTGGATCAATCTCTATATCTTCTGGTCTGTTTAAAGGTGTTGCTCCTATTAACTTAGCTGCTTCTCTTGCTCTTATTAAAACTTCAGTTTGATTTTTAAATTTTGCTTTTAATACTGGCTGATTTTCCCAATCTAAAGCCAACCATTTTCCGTTAATGGTATCTGCAACATATAAAGTACCTTCTTTTAAAGAACTTGGTTTTGAAGATATAAACTTGTACAAATGTTCATCATTATGATCATCACCAGTATAAGCTACTACTCTTTTATCCTTTAGTTCGTATAGCGTACAACATTCATGTGCAAATCTACCTAATGCAATATGTTTTTGAGCTTTACCATCTTTTGGATTGATTTCTACTACCCAACCATAATGCTCAGGAGGATAATTGTAAAATTTTTCCCAACCATAACCACTATTTCTATGGCTTTCTACATTGTTTTTATCATATTCTGTTTCGCCTAGAAAACCATCATAGTTTTCTTCACAAGTAATAAAGGTTTTCCACGGAGTAATTCCTCCAGAACAATTTGCCAATGTTCCTTTTACACTGGTTTTTCCTTTAATTGGTGCATCCCAATTTAAGGCAATATCTGTTTGTGCAGTGATTCTTCTGTTATGAGGGTCGTTTTGAACTACTTGCCAAACTCCGTTTTTTTCTTTAATTCTTACAATGCTTCCACCAACATTGTACATTTCTTTATCTACTTGGGCTTTGGTTTTTTCTTGTTGATAATTAAAATCAGAAACAAAAAACGGGTTGATATATTCATGATTTACCCACAATAATCCGTCTTTAGGATCATCATTATTAAAAGGAATAAAACATGTGTAATCATTATTAAATCCGAAGGTATCTGTATCGCTTATGGTATCTCCCCATTTGATAATGGTGTGATAATTTAATCCATTTGCCAACACTAAATCATCTTTATCAGAAGCAGGAATTCCTTTTAAAACAAAGTCTTTAAGTGCTTGTAATCTTTCTTTAGAAATTTTGTTAAAATCTTTTGTAGGTGTTGCAGTATTACCACAACTCATTAAAAATTGAGGTAATACTAACGATGCTATACTCGCTTTACCCATAAATGAAATAAACTGTCTTCTATTATAATCCATTTTAATTTGTACTTAAAATTTATATTGATGTTGATTTATCCTTTTTGATTGCTTATTATTTTTAAGAATTCATTTCTTTTTTCTGTATCAGCAAAACAACCATCATATTCTATAGTTGTTGTAAAACTATCTTTATCTTTTATACCTCTAGATGACACACAAAGGTGTTTTGCAGTAATCATTACAATAACATCTTTAGTGTTTAAGACTTCTTGTAGATCTTTTAAAATTTGTAAGGATAAACGTTCTTGTACTTGTGGACGATGAGCGTAATAATCTACCAAACGATTAATTTTAGACAAGCCAATTACTTTATCTTTTGGAATGTATGCGATATTAGCGTGACCAACAATTGGTAAAAAATGATGCTCGCAAGAAGAATCTATAGTTATATTCTGTTCTACAAGCATTTTTTTATAATTGTATTTATTTTCAAAAACCGAAAGTTTAGGTTTATTGGCAGGGTTTAACCCATAAAACAACTCTTTAACATACATTTTAGCAAAACGATATGGAGTACCAGATAAACTGTCATCAGTTAAATCTAAACCTATTTCTTCCATAATCATTTTAAAATGATGCTGAATGTTTTTAATTTTTTCATCATCAGATTTATCAAAAGCATCTGCACGCAAAGGTGTTTTTATACTTGTTGAAAAATGTGCATCTCCTTCTATAATAATTTGTTCTTTATTTTTCATTAGTACAACATTTATCTGTGTTACATTGGCAATATTTTCTATTGTATAAGTGTAATGCTATTAATGATATTGTAGGTAAATAGATAAAACTTTCACTTAAAGGAAACATACTTAATTTTTCGTTTATAATAATTACAAAAAGTATTGACCAACTTAGCCATAGTGCAGGTTTAATCCAATTTTTAGTAGTAGTTTTTGTAGATCTAAATACAGCTATAAAAGAAATTACTAAGAAAAAATAGTCGATGAACTTCCACCAAACAGGAGCTTCATTGCAACAATCGAATAAACTACTTTGTGCAAAGAAAATAAAAGGTGTTGCCACGCAATGAATTAGACAAAGTGTACTGGATATAGCACCAACACTATCTGCTTTTTGATTTGAGTATATCATTTAAAACTTATTAATACAACTGAGTTGCAAATCTAATAATAATATTTGTTAACACAACTAAGTTGCAGTATATTTGTTTTATGGGAATCATCAGAAAAACAAAATCGGTAAAAGTATTAATGAACGAGTTTAAAAACAGTAGTTCAGCTATTTCTGCCAAGCAATTAATAAATCAATTAAGCAGTCAGTTTAATAAAACTACGATTTACAGGGTTTTAGATAAGTTGGAAGACGATGGTGTTCTGCATTCCTTTTTAGGGAAAGAAGGTATTAAATGGTATGCAAAATGTAATGGGTGTTCTACTACTGAACATAAAGATTTACACCCACATTTTCAATGCTTAGACTGTGGTAAAGTAGATTGTATACCTACTACTGTTACCTTGCCTAAAATACCAAATAGACAAATTAAAGTTACTCAATTATTAATTCAAGGTAAATGTGAATCTTGTGTTGATTCTATTTAAAGTAAGTGTACTTAAATTTTAAAATTAATTTAATTGCTAAATATTATAACAAGTAAAAAACAAAGTATTAATAAAAAATTATGAATATTTATTAATTAACAATTCACCAACTTTATCTGATTAGCTTTTAAAAAGAATTTTTTTTAATAAACTCTAAGAACTTAGGTTTGTATTGTTCAGAAACCGTAATTCGTTGTTTATTTATAATAATTTGACTACGTTCAATTACCTCAATATTTTTTAAAGAAACAATAAAAGAACGATGTACACGCATAAATTGAGAGCTTGGCAACTCTTGTTCTAAAGTCTTTAAACTCATTAATGTTAATATTGATTTTGGGTTGTCTTTTAACCAAATTTTTATGTAATCTTTTAAGCCTTCAAAATATAAAACATCAGCTAATTTAATACGCAGTTGCTTGTATTCTGATTTTACAAAAAGAAATTCTTTTTCTTCGGATATAACAGGTTGCTTTTTACCTTTTATCAACTCAAACCAAGTATTAGCTTTGTTGGCAGCCGCTAAAAATTCAGCGTAATCAAAAGGCTTTAACAAATAATCTAAAGCCTCTACTTTAAAACCCTCTAAAGCATATTGATCAAAAGCTGTTGTAAAAATTACTCTTGTTTCTTTGGGTAACATTTTAGAAAATTCAATACCAGTTAAATCTGGCATTTGTATGTCTAAAAACAATAAATCTACAGGTTCTTGTTTAATAAATTGTAAGGCCTCTATAGCACTACTACACTTCTTTTTAAGTAATAAAAAAGGTGTTTTTTCAACATAACTTTCAACTAGATTCAAAGCCATAGGTTCATCATCTACAACAACACAAGATATTTTTAGATTACTCATTCTTTAAATAGTTTCAATTTCTAAATTTACTACAAAACGATTAGAAATTACTTCTGTCTGAAAAATATATTTATCAGGATATAACAATTGCAAACGTTTTTCTAAATTTTGAAGACCTATACCAGAACCACTTTTATCACCCGATTTTTTAGGGAAGTTAGTATTTTCTATTGTAAATAAAACAGTATTACTAGTACAAGTCATATTCATATTTATGTTGCTAGGTTTACTCGCAGCAACACCATGTTTAAAAGCATTTTCTATTAAAGAAATAAATAATAAAGGTGCTATTTTAATACCTGTTTCTGTTGTTGGAAAATTGTAATCGATAGTAGTTTTATCAGATACTCGCAATTTCATTAACTCAATATACTTTTTCATAAAATCTATTTCTTTGGTTAATGAAATGGTTTCCTCATTAGTTTCATACAGCATATATCTCATTAATTTACTTAAACTATGAATCGATTTTTTAGCTTGTTCTGGAGAAAGATCTACCATTGCATAAATATTATTCAAAGAATTAAAAAAGAAATGCGGTTGTAACTGATAATGCAAATGTTGTAACTCTGATTGCAATTTAAAATTAATAGCCTCCTTACGTTCTGCTTCTGTTTTTACCCAACGTTTGGTAGTTTTAACTGCAATAGAAAATAACAAAGGTGCCATATAAGAAACCATTTGAATGTAAATAAACATTTTAAAAGGTGGTGCTGAATTACCATTACTATTAGAAGGTCTCCTTTTGGTTAACTCCTGAAAAAAGGTATCTTCTATACTTTCTTTTAAATAAATAAAGCTACTGATAAATATGATGTTAATTAACACAAACCAAAGCGTTTTTTTTGTGAATAGATATTTATCAATAAATAAAAAATAATTGAGATAAAATAAGATTGCCGAAAATACTAATGGAATCCAGAAATGAATAATTACTCTATCTAATTCTTGTTCTTGCCCATAAGACAACAAATAAGGCATACTAAAAAGCACAAACCAAACCAATATGTGCGAGACTAATGTGATGTTTTTATTTTTAATCATAATGTTTTATTCTAATGCTTTATTAAAATGATGTCTTATGTTTTAATGAGAATTCATCAGTTCATCTAATTTTATTCTCGATATAAATTTTACTGATTTCAACTGTAAACTCTACTTAAATAGACAAAATTTTAATCCATAGTATAAATATAAAACAAATCCTTTTTTATGGTATAAAGAATAGATGTTTTAAATGATTTACTATATCAATAAGGTTATTTTATAGATGGTAAATGGAAGTGTTTTTTAATGCATTACAAATTATAAAACAACTAATAATCTATTAACTTAAAATATTATCTTTTTTAAAAAAGATCAGAATTTAGTTAAGATTATTTTTATTATTATGTTGCCAAACTTTTAATTCACTAGTAAATTTTTCTAATTCTGGCAGATAACTTTGATAAATACATAAATAGAAATAAGCCACTTTATTTTTATAATCTTTGCTGTTTACAAAATAATCAACAGCTTCATTGTTAATTTTATATTTAACGTATTCTTTAAACCAAGGATAATTATCGCTCCAGAATAATAAATTTCTACTTACATTAGTTTCCACAATTTGTGTAGATGCTTTAATGTTAAGGCTTGCTCTATCATAAATACGTATTATATTTATAGCACTACTATCTTCTAAATTGAGGTTTTTTAATTGTTGAATACCTGTCTTATCAAATTCATAAAAAATAAATCCTGTAGCCAAATTTTCTAATCCTTGGCCTATATCTTTTGCTGTTGCAGAATCATTTAAAACTTTTCTATATAGGTATTCAATATCCTTATATTCAGAAATTAACTCATTTGCTGTTTTTATATTGTTTTTAATATCTGTATCAATTCTAGTATAAATATTCTTTATATTTTTATCTATCTTTTGTTTTTCATTGTAGTTATTTGCTTGAATAGCCAAGAGAACTCCAATAGTTACCAAAATTATTTCGCCTAAAGCATAAAGAAGATATTTGCTAAATTTATTTTTCTGACAACATATTCTGTCTTATTTTTCTGAATATTTTTATCATAGTTTTTTTAGTATTGAAATACTAGGAATAAGCTAAAAATCTAAAGTTATGTTTTAATTACTCTTTATTATATTTTTTGTGTGCTATTTTCTTTTGTTCTAAAATAGTATAAAATTTTCGTGGTGATATTTTTAAATCTTTGGTTATTTCACTTACTTTTTTCTTTCCTTTTTTATACAGTTTTAAATTCTCATTTACTTTTTTATTAAAGTAATGTTTTTCGAGTTTTTCTACTACCTGTAATTCAGTCAAATTAGAGTCATTCGCATATTTTTCAATTTCAGTTTTAATGTTTGTTAAAATACTCATAAGTTTTATTTTAAAAGTTTTGCTTTAATAAATACCAACTAGTGTTAGGTAACGTTTTCATTTATCTTTTCATTCAATTTATTATTTTCTGCAAGTACTTTTTCTTGTTGCTTACCTCTTATAAAAAATGAAATACCTCCAAAGGTAAGTATAGCTCCAAAAAGTAAAGAAATGAATAATAATACTAAAATCCCTGCTACAGTAAGAAAAACTCCATAGTTTATATTCTTCTTAGGGTTTAATGATCCGTTTTGTGATCTTGAATTTCCTGCAGCATCAAGTTTTAGTTTTAGTACTCTTTCTGCCTCTTTTTCATCCTTTAAAAAGTTAATACAATTATTTTCAAATTCAGGTTTGTTATTTGTTAAAGAGCAAACTAGCCCTGTTTTAAAATCTACGTGTCTATTTTTACAAATTTTACAAAACTCAAGACATTCTTTTAATTCCATATTCATTTTTTTTATTCAATATATTATTTTTCTTTTCAATTTTTAGGTACTAAATAAATTAATTCACCTTATTATTAATAATAAAGACATCTGATTTATGTACGTTTTATAGTCTTATTAAGTTACTAAATTAACAAATAAAACACAGATTATAAACATATCAAAATTTTAGGAAGTAAGCTTAAACCAATTAAGTATAGAGGGTATTTAGTATTTTAATGTAATTACATATTTTTAGATTCAATTATTTGTTGAATTAAATCTTTTAAATTTGTGTCTTTAAAATCTGCTTGTAAGTAATAAGGGTTATAAATTTCTTCTTTTCTTTTTATATATGCAGTGTTAAGCCCTGCCTTTTTTGCTCCAAATAAATCCCAGTCGTGAGTAGCAATCATCATAATATTTTCTGTTTTTAAACCTTCTTGTTCTGCAGAAGATTGGTAAATATCTTTAAATGGTTTGTATTTTTTAACGCTATCTACAGAGTAAAAGGAGTCAAATTTGTCAATAATTCCAGAATTTGTTAATTGTTCTTTCATCATTTCTAAAGATGAATTTGAAACTGCAATAACTCGAATATTATTCTCTCTAAGAATATTTATAGCAGGTAAAACATCTTTATAAGCAGGTAATTTTTTAAATTCTCCTAATATCTCTGCTTTTGTTTTTGCATTTAAAATTTTATTATTCTCAAAGAAAAGGTTTTCTAAAGCTGCATCAGCTAATACACTAAAATTTCTATATTCTCCCATTACTCCCATAATACTAGAACTGTAAAGTAATTTTGTAAACCAATATTTTAAAACATATTTGTCATTAAAATGTTTGTCGAACTGTGTTTTTAGTAAACTTAGGTTCAATAAGGTTTCATTCATATCAAAAAAAACTGCTTTTATCATCTCTACTTTTTGTTTAAGAATGTGTTTATTTTACATTTCTTTTAGCTTGTTTTTTTACTACTTCTAAGTAAAATTATGCTAAAACCAATTAAGGTTAAAACATAACCGAAAATCAATCTAAAAGATATTGGTATTATATGCCATAAAATAAGATTGGCGATTAAAATAAAAACAATCCCTATTTTTTCTTTTTTTAAATAATTTAAGCTTAAAATTAATAAACCAAGGTTAAATATTTTAGAACTAGGCCCAATTGTCATAAATGTTTTCCAAATAGATGGTACTTGAGATATATGCTTTGTAAAATCGTTACGCATTTCATTATTAGGAAAACTCCACCAAATAAAATCTAAAACACACATACCTATAATACAAACAATACCAATTAACGTTAAAGGAATACCAAACAGACTAAATATTTTTTTAGGAAAAGAAACAACTTGAGGAATTAATAAAACCACACCCACTAACAAAAACCAATGTGCAAAATCAATAGGTTCTTGTGCATACACATAATCATTGCCTTTAGACAAAATTATTTGACCTATGAGAAAGAAAATTAATCCTATCAAAAAAGATATTCTGTAAATCATTCTATATTTATTTTATTATTTCTACTAAATCCTAAGTTTAAAAAAATATTTTTTACGATTAGAATAACCCATTTAACAAAAAAATCCGAATGGAAAATATTAGCAAACCAGTACTATATTATATTTGTTTTTGTCAAAAATTATTTTTTCATTAATGCTAATTTTATTCCAAGAGCTACAAAGATTCCGCCAGTTATTTTGTCTAACCACATTTTTATTTTATAATTTTTTCTAATCTGTTCAGATAGTTTTGAGGCAAATATTGCTAAAATTAAACACCAAATTGTTCCTGTAAGTAAAAATGTAACTCCAAGGATTAAAAATGGAAGTGAACTTTCTACATAATTTGGGGCAATAAATTGTGGTAAAAATGCTAGAAAAAACAATGCTACTTTCGGATTTAGAATATTAGTTAGAATCCCAGATAAGTAGATTTTTCTATAATTCACAACTTCACTTTCATTAGTCAATTCAAATTTTTCATCTGCTTTTTTAAATATTGTTTTGAGTCCTAGAAATATCAAATAAGCTGCTCCCAAATATTTCACTATTTCAAAAGCTGTTGCAGATTTAGCAAGTATGATTGATAATCCTAAAGTTGCAAAAATGATATGAAAAATTGCTCCAGTTGATATTCCCAAAGCAGATAAAATTCCAGCCTTTTTTCCTTGAGCAATACTTCTTCCAAGAATATACATTGTATCAGCTCCTGGTGTTAAATTCATTATCAATCCAGCTATTAAAAAAGCTTCAAAGTTTATTATTCCGAACATAATTATATTAGTTTGTTTTATTATTACCAACTAGTGTTTATAGTTAACTATCTAAATTAATAACTATCCTCTACTCTTCCAGTTCAAGAATTTATCAAAAAAACTATCTAGAACTAATTTCATTTTCAATCTATTTCACTAAATTTTAATTTTACCCTAAATATAAAAGAAATCCACAGGTAAAACAGTTCAAAAAGAAAAATAAAGTTCATAATTTAAAATATATAAGGCAGATCTAAGTACCATAATTTCTAATTATAACTTAGCTAAACATATATATTATTTTAATATGTAGTTGTAATGCGTTTTTTATTTTCATCTAGTTTTGTAACACATCATTTTTTTCATTGTCCAAGTTATAGATAAAACAATAATTAGGAAGTTTAATTTATTAAAAAAACAAAAACAATGAGAAAATTAGAAGGTAAAGTAGCTGTTATAACAGGTGGTGCTAGTGGTATTGGTTTAGCCACAGCTCAAGAATTTATTAATAACGGAGCGAAAGTGGTAATTTTTAGTAGAGGTCAAGAAGCTTTAGATGCAGCTGTAAAACAATTAGGTTCTAATAGTTATGCTGTAAAAGGTGATGTTACTAATCATTCTGATTTAGAGCGTTTATTTTCTGAAACTAAATCTAAATTTGGAGGGGTTGATACTTTATTTATCAATGTTGGTAAAGGAAAATTAGCATCAGTAGCAGATACAGACGAAGCCTTTTTTGATGATATGATGGATGTAAACTTTAAAGGAGCTTATTTTACATTACAAAAAGGAATTAAAAATTTAAATGACAATGCTTCTGTTGTGATAACGACTTCATATTTAAACGAAGTTGGTTTTGGTGGCAGTAGTTTATTAAGTGCAAGTAAAGCTGCTTTAAGATCTTTAGTACGTGTTGCCTCTGCTGAACTTGCAGATAGAGGTATACGTGTTAATGCAGTAAGTCCAGGTCCTATTGGTACACCTTTTTGGGGTAAAATAGGTTTGCCAGATGATGTACTTACTAGAGCTGCTGAATCTATTACAGCACAAACTGCATTAAAACGTTTTGGAAATCCTAAAGAAGTAGCAAAAGCAGTATTGTTTTTAGCTTCAGACGATTCTTCATATATTATAGGTGAAGAGATTGCAGTACAAGGTGGTATCAACGCAATATAATTGTAATTAAAAGCCTTGTTTTATGACTTATAAAACAAGGCTTTTAAATTTAAAAACTATGACTGATTTTTTTTCAAATAACTATACAGATTTAGAGGATACAAAACTGGTGCAATTATCAATTGATGGAAACAAAAAGGCTCTACAAACTTTAATTATTCGTCACCAACTTTTTGTGTACAATTTAGCATTAAAAATGGTTGGTAATGTAGAAGATGCAGAAGACTTAACACAAGAAGTTTTTATAAAAATAATTACAGCATTATCTAAATTTGAAGGTAAGAGTAAATTCAGAACATGGCTATATCGTATTACAGTAAACCATTTTTTAAATAACAAAAAGAAAAAATCAAAAATAAAAACAGTAAATTTTGAAACTTATTTTAATTCTATAGACGCTATTCCTACTATTGATTTAAATGATCAAGAAGAAAAAGAATTTAAAGATACAATTGAAGAAATAAGAATTAATTGCACCACAGGCATGTTACTTTGTTTATCTAAAGAACAACGTATCATATATATATTAGGCGAAATGTTTGATATAGATCATAATCTTGGAGCAGAAATTTTAGGAATTACACCAGGTAATTTTAGAATAAAGTTAATGCGAACTCGTAAAGAGTTGTATAATTGGATGAATAAAAAATGTGGATTGGTTAACACTAATAATCCATGTAGATGTTCTAAAAAAACAAGAGGTTATATAAGCGAAGGAAAAGTAAACCCTGATAACTTGAAATTTAATACCAGGTATACTTCTAAAATAAGTGGGTTATCAAAAAAGAAAGCTTTAAAATTTACGAATACTGTAGATGAATTAAATAAGAAAGTATTTCAAAGTCATCCTGCACAAACACCAAAGCAATCTTCAAAAATTATTAATGAAATATTAAATAACAATTTAATAAAATCAATTTTAGACCTATAAAAAGAATGTCTGAAATATTAAAAATTTAAGTGCTATTCGTTAGTTAATAGAATACAAACCAATACAATATTTACAGATTATTGTAGTAAGTTTTTTATTCAAAAATTATTTCCTTTTCCGTTTTGGGAATTAAAACAATATGAAAGGGCTGACTATAAGCTAAAGTTGAAAAGTCAACTTCTTCAGTATTAACAATTATATTTTCAGAATTTTCTATCATTTCATTAATTTCTACTGTCCACCCAGTTCCTTTAAGTTCTAATATTATTGCAACTATGTAGTGAGTATCAAAATTAATTTCGTCAGTATTAAATTCATTACTAACATTTTCTATTGTATTCATTTTAGCAACTAAATTGTTCCAATCTTCGTTGTTTTTTATAATCGTTTTAGTTTTAATTATATTTTCAAATCCGCTTCCAGTTAAAGTTCCTTTTCCAATTTCTGTAAATTCAATTGAAATAGGAAATATTTCAGTTTCAGTTTCAGAGTTTGTACAGCTTATTATAATAATAAGTAAAAAAAGAATTCGTTTCATTTAAATTTTGATTATAATTTACGATCACGTTTATCGTCTATATTCTACTCCATTAAAAAATTTAGTTCATTACAAGTTTTACTCGGAATAAATTCAGTCAACTCATAATCAGCTAAATTATTTATTTTAAAGGGGTCTTTATCTATAATTTTTTCCAATTCCAATTTGTTTTTAACTTTGGATAATATTATACCTCCAGTTCTTGGAATTTTCCGTCCAGAAACGAGAAAGTTGCCCAATTCATATTGGGCATTCAGAAATTCAATATGGTCGTTTATGTGTTCGTCAACTTTATCCAATTCAGTTTTATAAGTCAGATTTATTATGAACATTTTTTCTCTTTAATTGCTTTATTTGGCAACTAAGTTAGTAAACATTTACAAATCCTAGAAAATTACGTAAGAGTTTTAGTATGTAAAAAGAACAAAGAAATTAATTATGCACAATTTTATATCTCGTTTTCTTTTTTCCAATCGTTTTTTAGATACGCTAAAGCATCTTCCAAAGCTTTTCTTGAAGATTTTGGGTTGTAACCTAATTCTTTTCTAGATTTACTAATATCATAATCTTGTTTTAAGCCATAAAACATATCTACATAATGTCTCATTAATAAAGGTTCTTTCCCTGTAATTTTACTACTAAACTCCATTAATCCAGCAACAGAGTACAATAGATATTTTGGTGCTTTTTTAGGTGTTTTTAGTTTTAGTTCAGGGTATAATTCTGATGCTATTTTTACTGTTTCTTGTACTGTAGTATGTTCTTCGTTAGATAAAATATAACGTTCTCCATTTCTACCTTTTTGCATTGCTTGATAAGCACCAAAAGCAACATCTTTTACATCAACCCAATTTAAAGTCATGTTTGTATCTACAGGAATTTCTCCATTTAAAGCTTGATATACTAAATTATTACTGTAACTTAATTTATGAGCCTCACTTCCAATCATAGCAGAAGGCAAAATTAAAACAGTTCTAATACCATATTTTTCACCCAATTCTAAAGCTAATTTATCTGAATCGTTTTTAGAATTATAATACCAATTTCTTCGATCTTTATTATAACCATTATCAACATTTGCAGGTAATTTTGTAAAATCTAAAGAAGCAACAGAACTTACATAAACAATGTTTTTTACACCACATTCTTTTGCCATATCAAACACATTTTGAGTTCCTTGCATATTGTTGTCATAAATTTCCTCTTTCGGATTTTTTGCCCACATACTAAAGTTTGCAGCCACTGCATATAAGTTTGTAATGCCTTCAAATGCTTTTTTAAGTGATTCTCTATCCATAAGATCTGCCTGTACAACTTCGCAATCTAAACCTTCAAAAGGTTTTGTGTTTTTTAAGTTTCTTACAGTAGTTCTTACGTTTTGATTGTTGGAAAGTAATAATCGAACTAAGTTGTTTCCTAAATGTCCTGTTCCTCCTGTTACTAATGAAATTTCTTTGCTCATAATTATTAAATATTTGTTTGAGCAAATTTCGATAGATTTTAAAAAGTTAGAAATAACATTTGTTAGAAAGCGATTTGTTTTCTAATTCGACTTAAAGATTGAGGTTCCATTCCTAAAAAAGAAGCGATATTATCAATAGATACATTCAAAGCTAAATTTGGATACTGATTCAAAAACTTTTGATAACGTTCTTTAGCTGATAAAATTTGAAAGTCTTTAACACGTTCTAATTTACAATTTAAATGTTCATTGGTTACTTCTTTTACAAATATTGCCCAAAATTTTGTTTCCTTTTGTAAAATATCAAAATCAGGTTTGGATATTTTTAGAATTCTAGACGCTGTGATCGTTTCATAATAATCTAATGAAGGTGTTTCTGTCATAAAACTATCTAAAGAAGTAAAAAAATCTTGTTCTGTTACAAGATGCTGTACAATAATCTTTCCATCAATATTTTGATATCCTTTTACAATTCCAGTATCTAAGAAATAAATATATCGCTCCACTTTTCCTGCTTCTAAAAGATTAGTTTGAGCTGGTATTTCTTCAGAAACACAATGTTTTTTGATTAAATCAATATCATTTTGAGTTAAATTAACTCTAGATTGTATATAATTAATTAGATTTTCCATTTTGTTTATCGTCTAAGAATAGTATCAGAATTAGAGTTTTATTACACTTTATACAAATATACTTACTTCGAATTTAGCACAAAAACCACTGTTATTTTATATATTGTTACTTACTGGCTTTTCTTATTACATTTTCGGCTTGTACTACATGTCTTTCATTATGAGCAATAATAAACCTAAAAGTGTCTCCTAATTTTAATTTTATAAGTTTTGATATACTAATTGCTGTTTTCGTTTTGGCAAAGTTTATATTTTTAGATTTTTCAATTAATTCAAGAAATTCTTTTTGTTGACGAATAAATCTATCAATAACACTTTTATTTAAACTGCTACCTAAAGGATTTTTATCTTTAAATGTCTTCATTTTATTCAATTTCTTTTTTGGAAGCATTGTTTTGACAAAGTAGTTTCCAATTATTCCGCTTTTAAACGTTTCACTTGGTTTTGAATGGCTTGTTTCAATATTTTTTCTTATTTCAGGATTATAAAAATCTCCATATAGATTTAGATGTTCAATACATTCCAAAACACTCCAGTTCTCAGAATTTTCTCTATAGTTTAATTCTTTTTCAGATAGTTCTCTAAATTTCTCAACCTTATTGATGTTAATTCTTGTTTTTTCAATTAACTCTGCTATCAATTCTATTGTTTTAAACTTCATAATTATATTTTCCTACAAAAGTCAAGTCTTTTTAAACCATAAACATTGATTGTAATCAAGATTTTTTAATCCTAGATAAAGTTTCTGGTGTCATTCTTAAATAGTCAGCAATATATTTGTTAGGAATTTCTTGAAATAGTTGAGGGCTTCTTTTAAATACTCGTTTATACCTTTCAATTGGTGACGAAGTTAAAATATCTTTTTCTCTTTCTAATTGTTGTAAAATTAATTGTTCCAATATTTTAGTCCAAACATTTTGAAATTCAGGATTAGAATTAATTAAATCTTTAAATCTTTTTTTTGTAATGACTTTTAAATTCGTTTTTTTTATTGCTTGAATGTAAAAATCAGATGGTTTTTCAGATATAAAACTGTCAAGAGAAACTATAAAATTATTTTGGTAACCAAATCGAATAGTACGTTCTTCATACTCTCCAATTAAATAGATTCTTAAACTTCCGTTTATGATAAAATAGAGGTTAGTATCAATACTTCCTTTTACTTTTAAATACTCATTTCTACTTATTTCTATTTCTTTCTCCCACAGATTATTAGTTTCAATAGCTTCAATTAATAATTGTGTTTCTTTCATTTTAGTTGGATGTACTTTTTCGTTTGTAGGTAACGTATTTTAAGCACTAAAGTTAGCAAATAAATTACAGTTAGAAAGTCTTAGAGAAGTTTAGTATTAGGCTAAAACTAGCGATAAATTATTTATGGCTTAAGTTCGTTTTTTATTTTCCAATCATTATGTTGTACTCTTTTGGTATTTCTATTCCATTGAATCCATTTGTGAGTCCAAAAAGTATAACCAAAGTCAAAATTATCCCAATAATCAAAATTCCATATGATTGTTTGACTGTGTCAATTCCAAATATTTTACTTTTCATTTTTTTCGAATGAACTGCAGATATATGTCCAAAAAACGAAATAATAGCAAGTCCATAATATGGAATAAAAAATAAATTTAAAGGAAATGTATTTAGTCCTGCAACTCCGAAATAAATGTTAGTATCTAATTTTAAAATCAATCTGCCAGATAAAACCGCACCTAAATGTATTATCAGAAAAACAGAAAGATAAAGACCAGTCCAAATTTGTAACCTTTCGAAAAAGTTAGATTCCTTCTTCCTTTTTTTAAAGAATAATCTTATTCCTGAAATAATTTGAATTCCAACTGCGACTAGTAATATAGTTTCTACAATTATATTTCTATAAACAACTCTTAAATCGTTCATTAGTTTAACATGTGCATTTACTCCATAAAGGCTGTAAATATGATTAAACAAGTGTAAGCCAACAAATAATGAAATCGTAATTCCAGAGAAATAGTGTAATCTTTTTAGGTTCATTTTTCAGTTTTTATAAATGACTATAATTAATTACTTCATTTTTTGTCAATCTATTTCAGGA
This sequence comes from Polaribacter sp. Asnod6-C07, assembly GCF_045063625.1. Lineage (NCBI taxonomy): Bacteria > Pseudomonadati > Bacteroidota > Flavobacteriia > Flavobacteriales > Flavobacteriaceae > Polaribacter > Polaribacter sp. Asnod6-C07. The sequence continues at coordinate 3,272,795 of NZ_JBEFOF010000005.1, forward strand.
AAATTCAGGTATTAAATTTTTGCTAACGTTTAGTTTAAGAAACTTAATACAAATTATAAGCGATACGTTTCTGTTTGTTACTAAGCCAAATATAATATTTTGATTTTATCTTTTTTGTTGAAAATACCAAATTTTATTTTTGGCTACTTTGTAAATATGCACAGACCTATAGCAAAGCCTAAACCGCCTTATGTTTTTTATACATTCTTAGGAGCTATCTTTTTTATTTATAATTTTTCATTAATAGCTTTTCTCCAAAAGTAAATCCCAAAAATACAGGTCACAATTGCAAACATAATTCCGTTTTCTCCCAGCCAATGTTCCGTTTCTTCATTTTTAATTGTTAATTCAGGTAATATTTTTTGAATATACACATTGCTTACTGCATGAAAAATTACTGCTGGCCACAGGCTTTTAGATTTGAATGTATAATATGTCATAATAAATGACATTGACACAATAACAACATAAAATGTCGCTAATTCTAAAATTACATTTTGTCCATAATATACAATTAATGGCCAATGCCAAGATGCCCATATTATTCCACTAAAGACTGAAACTCCAGTAAAGGAAAGAACCTTTTTTAACTCATAAATAAAGAAACCTCTCCATCCAATTTCTTCTCCTAAAGTCGTTGCAGATGCTCTTACAACTTCAATAGTACCTATTAATAATACAGCTATAATTACTGAAGATGTTGTATTTAAAGTACCAATTCCAACCAATCCAAGTTCTTTAACCCAGTCAGAAATCACTTCCTTATTAGCTAAACTTCCAAACCCAAAAATCCAGATTAACAGATAAGTTACTAAGCCATATAAAGCAGGAATAAAATAAGATAATCGAATATATTTCCAATTTCCCCAATTCCAATTTAGAGAAGAAATAGACCTTTTTTTTATTTTTAATGTAATTATTGTTGCTATCGCTGGACACCACATTAAACCTCCAATATATATTCGTGAAGGATATAAATTAACTATTGCATAATGAAATAGAGAACTTATAATTGTAACAATAGCGAGGAAAATAAAGATTGTATTCCAAGCTTCTTTTCGTTCTGTTAATTTTTTTTGCATTTGAACTTTCTGATTGGTTTGTTAATTGAAGACGAAAAGTTCGTGTTTTTGTTACATTGCAGCAAACGTGTTTATAGATGGTTTGTTGCGTGAATTAAGCTCTAAAATGTAAATAAAACACAGATAAAAAGTCCGCGAAGACATTCGTAAATTATCTGAAACCAAGCAATTAATTATACATGGTGTTACCAAACGTATTTGTTGATATTACTAGCTTCGAAATCATTCCTATTGATTAATATATTTTAACCCTTCGTATAAAGCTACCAATGGTACAGAGCGATGGTTTTCTTTTTCAAAATATTCTATTTCGATATTTAGAGGTTTATCCGATTTCTTTATTATTAAAGTATAGAAAGAGTCGTGTCTTTCTTTATTTCTTTCGTAATTAGCCTCTCCTTGATTGGCAGTAGCTATATAAAGTTTTTTATCTAATGATATTGAGGAAATAGAATCAACTTTGTTTTTCATCATCTCCTCATTCCACCAAATACTTGGGTCTATTGAAATGTAAGCATTGAATACGCTATTTTTATCCATATAGGAATTTAGTGTAAGTAGGCCTCCTAAAGAGTGCCCAATAAGAGTTCTAAACGGTTCTGTCTTATACTTTTTATCAATATAAGGGACTAGTTCTTTCTCAATGAAATTCAAAAAATTCCTTCCACCTCCCATATTATTCGGTCGTTTGGTCTTAATTTTTGTAACTGTAAAATCTCGTTCTCTGTCAACATTCTCTATGGCTATAATAATACTTTCAGGCATTAAATTGTTTCGATTATTATTAGAACTCATAAAATGTACTATTCCAGATGCTGTTTTAAAATGAGTATATCCATCTAATAATATGATAACTGGATATTTTTTATCAACTTCAGATGATTTATTGTATGAATCAGGAAAACTTATTAAACAGGTTCTTTCTTCATCTAAAATATTAGATTTAATAACAAACTTACTTCCTACTATAATATTTGTTTCATTCTGTCCAAATATGGTTTGTACTCCTGAAAGAAGAATATATAAAATTACAAATGTCAAATTTTTCATAGTTTGCTTTATATGTTTGGTAACGATTTGTGTAAGAATAGTAAGGAATTAAAATACATATACTTTTCGGTTTAGCACTTAGCGAAATTTATAATTTCTCTTTTAAAAAGAGATACGCAAAAAATTGTAAATTTTGCGGACTTTGTAAAACACACTAAACCTTGGATTAAACATCAAACCCCATATTAATTATAGCCATTGTTAGCATTAGTTATTTTTTCCGTCTTTTTGGTCAATATAAAAAACAACACTGTCAAATACAAAAACATAAAATACCAAAACACTGAAGGGTATATAAATAACGATTGATATATGTCACCATATTCAATATTATTATTGTTTAAGTATTCACTAAATATTTCAATTCTATATTGCATTAAAAAATACTGTGATACTTTTGATATTATCCCTAAACCTAGAATTATAAGAATATATTTTCTTAATTTTTTGTAGTCTGGTAAATATTTTTCTGTCGATTTTTGTTTCAATATTCTTATTGAAGCAATTATTAAAAAAATAGAACAGGAAACATAAACTATCGGTTTTAAATACTCTAAGAGTTTAGGTCGTATATTTATTGTTATTCCTCCAACGATTAATAATTCTCCAAACAATTCAATAAATTGGTTAATAGAAAATATACAAATCATTCCAAAAATTACCCAAATCAGATAGAAATGTCCTTTGTTATATATCACTTTCTTAGTTTTTTTTCTTGTTAATGCCAACGTGTTTGTAGATGGTTTGTTGCGTGGTTTAAGTACCTAATTTGGTAAATAATTACTGACAAAGAAAATCCGAGAGGATTTTCGTAAGTAAGCTTTTTGCTAGCAATAAATTATATATGTTGTTGTGCATAGTTATTTATTTACTTCCAACATTTCATTTATTTTTGGTCTCCAATAATTAATTCTTTCCTGTCTTGACATATTTCTATCATACATACTATCGTCAATTTTCAATAATTCAGCATAAATTTTATCTCCAATTTTTTCTAAATCTGAATATGATTTATTCTCTTGATATTTAATTTTGTTGATTTCACGATTAAATTTTCGAGCAAAACTTTCATACAAGTCAAATCTTAATTTTTGGATTTTCATTAATTCCTTAAAATTTGTAGTGTCTTTTATCCAAGATTTATTTTGGTCAAACAAAGCTCTTACTTCTGCATCTTTCAAGTTTGTAGATTTTAAATAAAATCCGTGGAACCAAGATTCGTTTAATTCAGAATTCATATCTGCTTTTTCTTTAAAGTCAGAAGGTTTTATTTCCACATTTTCAGACCAAAATATTACGTGTTTTTTCAGAAAATAGTAATTAATTTCAACTCTATAATTCCAGTAAATAATTCCAATTATAAAAATTGAAACGAGGCTTATTATAATTTTACGGGTTTTCGTCATAATCATGCACAACGTGTTTGTAGATGGTTTGTTGCGTGTTTCAAGCAACTAATTTAGTAAATAATTACAGACAAAGAAAATCCGCAAGGATTTTCGTAAGTAAGCAAAAAGCCAGCAATAAATTATATATGGTGTTGGTAAAAGTTTTTTAAAATAAATAATATCCAAAACTAAGTTGAATCAATGTATTATATCCTTTAACAATATTATATCCACTACGCTTTCTATTTACAGATGGTTTTATACCTTGATAAAAGTTTAATTCCAAGAGAAAGTCCTTAATTTTCTTTCCTATACCTAAATTTATTCCTATGTCAAAAGAATGTGGCTCAGTATAATTAAATGTATTGTCTTCATATTTTAAGAGAAATCCAATTTGGGGTCCAGCAATAATATATGTGTTTTGAAAGAATTTTAAGTTTAGAGGAATATTTAAATAATCCATTTTATGATAACTATGTTCAAAATCTTTTGTGGTACGATTTCCTTGTTGAGAAAATAATAATTTAGGTCTAAATGTAATATTCGAGTTTATACTAAATTCATAAAATGCTCCAAAATGATAACTTATTTCATTTGTAAAATTAAATTTTCCTAATATTTCATCTGAAGATGAAGAGTTGTTAATTCCAACTAAAATTCCAGCTTTTTTTTGAGAAAATAATGAATAGGATAATAATATTATTATGATTATAATTTTTCTTTTCATATGTTAATTTTTACCAACTACTGGCTATACCCACTTTTTCTAAATTAATAACAATCCTCTCTCCTTTCAGTTCAAGAATTTTACAAAAGATAAATCTAGCGCTTAGTTTAAATTTTAGTTTTATTTCTTTTGACAGCTTACCTACGTTTCTCGTATAAGATTTGTTGCGTTTTAGTTATGCTAAAAGTAAGCAAAATATTAGACAACTTTGTGCCTACGTGTTTTTCCGAAGGAAAAATAAAGTAGCAATAAATTTTATACAGTGTTGTACACAGTTTTTAATTCTCCTTTTTTAATTAATTCAATCAGTTCGCATTTTTCTTTTGATTCAGTATGTTTAATGGAATCATTTCTAATTGTTAGAAAATTATAAGGAATATACTTTTTAGTAGAATCTGTTTTAATTTCAAAACTACTTTCTCCATAACTACTAATAGTAATTTTATCTGAACTTTTATAGAACCAATTTATTTGCGTTAATTCTCCATTTTTATCTTTTAAATACACTCGATAATTAGACTTGTCCAATTCCAATTTTGTAGGATAAAAAGCAATTCCATTTTTGTTAAATACAATTTGTTCACGTCTATGTACTTTTTCAAAGTTTTGTCCGAAATCAATATTATCTATGATTATAACTTTTCCACTAAAATCAGATGGTAAAATTAAATCTACTTTTTGCTTGTCAGAATAGTATAATGAGATTGAAGATGCTAGATTATAACCAGAATAAAACAGAATTAAAGGAATTAAAATCCAAAGTAATTTCTGTTTAATTTTTAGTTTTCCAAACAGAATTATAATCGCACCAATAATATAAATCGGAAATCCAACTATAAACCCAAAAAGAACAAAAAATGGAATAAAAAATCCAAGAATCATTAATACTATTCCAATTTTGTCAATTTTGCTCATTTATCAAATTCTGTTCTGATTTTTCTCAAATTACACCTAACGTGTTTGTACAAGGTTAGTTGCGTGGTTTAAGCACTAAATTTACTAAATAATTACTGACAAAGAAAATCCGCAAGGATTTTCGTAAGTAAGCTAAAAACAAGCAATTAATTTTGTACGGTGTTGGGCTTAGTTAATTCCTTCTTTATTCAATCTTTTTACTTTCTCTCGTTGCTGTTCTAAAGTTTCAACGCCAAATTCAATACGTTCGTCATCAGAGACTTTTGTTGTGTCAATTTCCCCTAATCTCCAAGGTTTATCAATTCCATGTTTCTGATATTGTGTTCCGTAAATTTGAGGTTTGCCAATACTTAATAAATACCTATCTGTAATTGCAGCAAACAACCATTTGTTTCTGGTCGAATCCAATTCGATAGACTTTTTTATGAAATTAAGTGCTTTTAAATAGTCAGTTGAATCTCTTCCATGCTGAAAAATCAATGCAGCATTGTAAAAGTCGTTCGAGGTTTTGAGTTTTTTTTTACTTTCTAAAACTTTTACTTTTTCTCTTCTTAAACTATCCTTTACATAAATCAACTTAGGATCTAATTCAGAGTTCTTTCTTTCATTTTGATCAGCATCAGTCAATTCAATTAATTCAACATTATCTATAGCAATCTCTTTTTTCCTTTTATTACAAGAAACTAGAATTAGAAATGCTAATATTAATATGTAATTTGTCTTTTTCATAATTAAGCACAACTACTGGTTATACTCACTTTTTCTAAATTAATAACAATCCTATCCCCTTTCAGTTCAAGAATTTTACAAAAGATAAATCTAGCGCTTAGTTTAAATTTTAGTTTTATTTCTTTTGACAGCTTACCTACGTTGTTTTGCAAAGAAGCAACAAGTTTTAGTTTAGCTAATTATAGTAATTTTTTATACACGGTGTTGCCCACAGTATTTTATTCTGTTTTTATATATTTTTCAATTTCAATTTCATTTTTTAAGTCAATTACTTTATTAGAAATCCAATCAACTAAAATTAGGTCAAACTCTTTTCCAATTGCTTTTAACCCGTTTTCGATTTTTGTTGTTGGTAAATTCTCCCAATTGTTAGAGTCAATCCAAATATGTTTTAATTCTCCATTTGAAGGTTCAAGAAATATTGCACTTTCAAATTCTCCATATGCAATGGTTTTCGGATTTTCGATTTCTGTAGGTTTTCCTCCACCACAATAAAGAAGTTTTTCATATTTAGATAATCCAATAGATTCAAATAATTTAGTGATTTTCTCAATTGAAATTCTCATTTTTTCAGTTTTAAATGGGATTTCTTCAATTTCTGTAATTTCAGTGAATCCTTTTCCGCTAAAATGCTCTTCTCCGTGTTTTTTAATCCGTTTATTATCGGCAAGAATAAATTCCATATTTTCTTTTGGAACAAGTTCAACTGTTAAATAATTATCTTCCCAAAAAAGCATTGTTGTTTTTTTGTCGTAATTATATTGTTCAACATCTTTTTTAGTTTTATTCCCTTTTTTTAAAGCATAAAAAACTCTCAGAGCAATAACTAAAAAAACAAATAAAGTCAGTGTCATTGTTCGGTTTTTTTATATCGTGGGTAACGTTGTTGTGTATGGTTAGTTGCGTGTTTAAGCAACTAATTTAGCAAATAAATCACAGATAGAATATTCCGCAGGAATGTTCGTAAGTCGGCAGTGACCAAGCAATTAATTATACACGTTGTTGCCATTTCGTTGTTTTTTTTCAAAATATCGTTGTGGTCAGTTAATTTACTCTTTCCATCTTTAACGACATAGTTTGGTCAAATAATAAAAAATAAATTTCTTCCTCTCTAGTTTCAATTACAATTTTTAAAATCGAAGATGGATTTTTATAATCAATAATTATCTGATTTTCCTTGTTTAATTTCCAATAACTATCAATTATAATTTGTGACACATTATCAGCATTAGTTTTTTTGAGCGTAAATATTTCATTGTTATCAAAACTAAATTCAGAATCCTTGAATAGTGTTAGATATTTCTCAATCCGAGAGTCTGATGATTCCGCATTGAATTCCGCTTTAGTGCATATCCAATTTCCAACAATATCTTGCAGTTCTTTTTTTTGACTAAAAGACGTGATTGATGATAATAGAAAAATTATAATAATTGCTTGTTTCATATTTGTTCAATATAGCTTTTGCCTTTTCTTTGTTTTAAATTCAGATTCAGATTCCGCAAACTTGCTAAAATTCAGTTTGATTAATAATTTTCAATGTTATCTTCTATTATTTACATAAAGAGTTAGTCCGTAATAGAAAAGTCCCATAAAAATAATAGTAAAGATTATTGAAACGGATTCACGATTTGTATTGGCAATTATCAGTTCAGTTGCAATATTAGAAGCAAAAAAACTTAATACAATTCTAACAAAGGTTATTTTTAAATATCTCATTAATGAGTTTTCAGATTTTGAGTGCGTTCCGCAATGAATGGCAACTATTGGCTATACCCACTTTTTCTAAATTAATAACAATCCTCTCCCTTTCAGTTCAAGAATGTTGCAAAAAATAAATCTAGCACTTAGTTTAAATTTTAGTTTTATTTCTTTTGACAGCTTACCTACGTAGTTGTATAAAATTAGTAGTCTGTTTTAAGCACTAAAGTTAGCAAATAAAACACAGATAGAAAGTCCGAGAGGACTTTCGTAAACAAGCAGGAACTAGCAATAAATTTTATACAGTGTTATACTTATTTTTTAATAATAATAAATTACGATTCCATCTTTTAAATCAGACGCTTTTTTAAATCCTTTCTGAAAGGCTTTTAGATGATGATTTATAAAATCTTTATTCTTAATCATTTCTGACCTATACACATCATTTTCAATCATTTCTTCTCTATTATAAATACTCATTAAATCATTAATGTCTATATTTTTAATTACATTATATATTCTTACAGTTTTTTCAAATTTTATAAATGTTTTATTCAATTCTAAAAGTATTTTTTCATTAGTAAAATCTAATTTTTGTAATAAATATTTAGTTATGTCCCACCCTTTACTCATTGGAAAAATAGTTTCATCTTCTTCATAAGTTTTCTCATTTATGCTGTCAAATTCATTATCAAGAAATTCTTCAAAATCGTCTTTATTCATTGTCATAAGTTTTTCAATCTTTTTATCAGACAATCTATAAAGTTCACAAACTATTCCCAAGCTATATTTTATTATGAGTGTGATTAATTACGTACAACTTTGTTGTGTTATAGAGAGTTACGTTTAAGCTAAAAATAAGCATTTTTTTATACACAGTGTTGGCAAATTGTTATTTATTATTTAATCAATTCCTAAATCGTTCGTAATTGAGTGTTCTAATTTTATTTCACTAATTGGAATTCCTAAATTTCTGTTTATTATTCCGATTATAATTCGTTCAACCTCGTATTTGTTTGTGATTTTTTTTATATCAATCAATTTTTCCTGATTCAAAGCGATTATCCAATCAATTAATTCACGTATTGTTCCGCTTGAAACTGGTGTTGTTCGTTTTATGGTTTTAATTCCAAATATTTTGACGTGAGAACCTAATTTTGGATTGAAATCAAGTGCAACTAATTCAGGTAATTCAAGTCCGATTTCTGTTTTCAATAAGTACCAATTTTCTTTCAATTCTGTTTGAGAGAGTAATTCCGTTATTTTTGTATCGGGTTTAATTTCTTTATCGGTCAGTTTTAAATTCCGAACTGCTTTTCTGATTCGGTAAAACACGATTTGTGTCAGACATTTGTCATTCAGATTTGTAATGATTTTGCTGTAAACAGAATCTACAAAATTTTGAACGGTATATATTTTTTCCGCTTCAGAATCCTCAATTCGAATTCCAAATTTGTCCTCAACTGATATCAATAATTCTACTGAATCTAATCCCATTAGCGGTTCGTTTTAAATGTTTGCCAACGTTGTTGTATATGGTTTGTTGCATGTTTCAAGCAACTAATTTAGTAAATATTTACGGACAAAGAAAGTCCGCGAGGACTTTCGCAAGTAGGCAAGAAGCCAGCAATAAATTATATACTGTGTTAGCAATAGTTTTTATTTTTCGTAAAATTCTTTTAAGGTAATATTTTTCCCTTTACTTAGTCTTTTTAATTCTTTTAAAATATAATATCTATGCATAAAACCACATAGTACAACAAATTTTTTACCTACATTTTGTTCAGCAATTTTCATTATGTTTTTTGCCATAGTTTGATTTCGTAAATCCCAAAAATCAGCCCAAAGTTGATATCCATCTCTATAACTTATTTTTTCTCCATTTGGCTTTATTAAAAATTTATTGGCGAATTCATCTCTATTATTCGTGATTTTTGGAATCATTTTATATTGATAGAATTGACGATATTTACATAAACTATCAGCTCTAACGTTATTCCAAGCTTCTGGACTTTTTGAGGCGATTGATATTAATGGTTCTAAAGCTTCTTGGTAAGTTTTAAAAATTTTAACTTCTGATGCAGTTAAGAGGTCAGCTTTATATAAACTGTCAACTAATCTTAATGTTAACCCATCAGTTGGTCGCATTCCGTTATCGATTCTATATTGATTTCTATTTTCAAATTCGTATGGTCTTAATTCTGTCTCAGGGTACTTCTTAATGTATTTAGAAGAAGCCATTCCTTCATTTTCAGTGGGTGTTTTTATAAATTTAAAAGCTTCATTAAAAGCTGAAGAGTCTTGTTCATGTAATATAAAATCGGGTTTTACATTTTCTAAAATCGTAAAAAGAATTTCTGAATTGAAATTAGGCACGGGTTTATGCTGAGCTCCAATAACAATAATCTCAGTTGTATTTTCTGTTTTTTCTTTTGTTTTACATGAAAAGAATGCTAATGATATTATTAATGCTAATGTGACTTTTTTCATTTTTTTAATTATTGCCAAACGTTGTTGTATATGGTTTGTTGCGTGTTTTAAGCCACTAATTTAGTAAATAATTACGGACAAAGAAAGTCCGCGAGGACTTTCGCAAGTAGACAGGAAGCCAGCAATAAATTATATACGGCTTAAGTTAGCATTTTAATAAAAAGGTTAAATTAAGGCCTTAAAAATCAGAAAGAATAAAAGAGAGAATTAAGGTTAGTATATACGGTGAAGCTTTGACTTCGACAACACTGATAATCCTGATAATTATAGCTTGTTGAATTGGAAATAAATCGACTAAAGGAGATTTATTCTACTTCAACAATGCCAGAAAACTATTGCCTAAATTTAATGAAGAATTTATTTGTTTTTTAACTCAGTTCTTTGTTGGCAACAGTTTTTTATTTCAGGATTTTTTCAATTGATTCTCTATCCACTTTTAATGATTTTAGAATGTATTGAGCATATTCCTTATTCGTTTTTTTCATTTTGTCAAATAACTCCATTAAGTCAGTCGCAAATAATCTCTCGTTTACAGTCATTCCTTCAATTCCGACAACTTTTGATGTTCCTTTCATTACTCTTCTTTGTAAGTCAAACCATTCAAGTTGATTTTTTATACGCTTAAGAATATCAGCATCGTTGTCATTATGGATATCTCTTAAATTGTAATTTGGATTTCTTGGGTCAGTAGACTTTTGAAATTCATTTATTTTGAGATTAAATAGCGCTTGTCCAAATCTTAATTCTGGGTCATATTCTAAATAGCTAGAAATCAAATCAATTATTTCTTTATGCTCTTTCTTCATTTCTTATTTTCTATTATTGCTCTTTTACAATATTCAAATGTTTTGATTACTGCATTTCCAATTTCTTCAAAATCCGTTGTGTCCATAATAGAAATCTCGGGTGCTTTTTCATAATCCCAATAAGGTGTAGAAACGTATGTTTTGTTTTCCGTTTCAATTACCACAACAACATATTCCCAATCCTCCTCTCGAACCTTTTTGTGGTTATTTGAGGATTCCCATTTTATTCCGTCATATTCTCGGTTATAAAGTCCGGAATGAACAACTTTTCCAATTTCTGAAGAATTTGAGGATTTTAAAATTCCAGAATATTTTAAGTCACTTCTTCTGAAAACATCAATTTGTTCAGTTGATTTTGAAACATAAATATCTGTAGCTTTTATTTCCAAGGTTGTTTTTTAAATTGTTGCCAACGTTTATGTATAAGAATAGTTGCGGGTTTGTATGCGAGGATTTTCCGAAGGAAAATCAGACGTTACAAACACGCAACGACCTTTGATTAAGCACTAAGCCGTAATTATTTTTATACGGTGTTGTGTGTAGTGCTTTTTTACTACCATATTTTCCAAAATGGTTTTTTACTCTTATCCTCAATATTATCTTTTTCTGGTTTATGGTACTTTTCGATAATCTCAAATACTCGACCATAATTGTAATCAATATTATCAACTGTTTTTTTCCAATTGATGTTTAGAATTTCAATTCGAGTGTCAATCGAACCATTCCATTTAGTTTTAAATCCATTATCAGTTAAAACACTAATAATTTTTTCGGCAACTTCTTTTGCAAGTTCATCATCACGATTATAACTGTCAAAACCTATAAAAAGCATCTTTTCTTCCGCAATTGCTCTTTCTAAATCCTGTGTATGATAATAACAATATCCTTTAGCACTAATTCCGATTTCTTTAAGTTCGGCAATAATTTCAGAACAATCTTCTTCTCCGTCACTTTTCGTATAACCAGCTCTGTGAAGAGAAACGATTTTATTTTTATTCAGTTCGTCAAAGGATTTTACCAATCTATCAAAATCGGTTGGTTTTTCCCATTTTAGACTTTCAGCTTGATGTTTTTTTAATCTGATGTCGATTTCTTGTTTTAACCATTTTTCATCGAAATCACTTTCGTCATAAAACATTTCACTTATACTTTCAAGTAAATCATCTCCATTTTCAAACCCAAAAAGTATATCCTTTTCAAGTTGTTCAATTGCTTCGTCTTTGATTTCTTGGTTCATATTTTATCGTAGTTCGTTGGTTTTTTGCATTACACACAACGTTGTTGTATAAGATTAGTTGCGTGTTTTAAGCACTAAAGTTAGCAAATAAATCACAGATAGAAAGTCCGCGAGGACTTTCGTAAATAGACAAAACGCCAGCAATAAATTATATACGGTGTTAGCTACTGTTTTATTTTCAGGTATTTTGAAAAAAAATCTACAAACCAATTCAAATCATTCAAAAGGTATTGCTCATTTTCATCATCAAATCCTAAAATTATATGTTTTTGGTCATTCAAGTCAATCAAATTTAAGGTTCCTTCATAAAAGTCTTCTTTTATTTCTGTTATTTCAGGTTTTAATTCCTTCACATTTTCAGAGTTAAAAGTTATTTCCAAATTTTCATCTTTAATTTTTATTGAATTATTCACCAGAGTTTTTGTGCTTGAGTTATTTCCCCATTTTGAACCCATTCTAGTAAAATTGAAAATTGCAGTTCCAAACAAAAATATAAGAGTAGCTATAATTTTTCCTCTTCCAATTTCAAATTCAATAATATTCCCACCAAACAAAATTAATAGAGTAATTCCTGTTACAAGTGGAAAAATAATTAAACCAAAAAAGTTGACTAAGTCCAGTTTAGGTTTTCCAATTACGATTCTTCCATTTTGTTCAAAATGTTTAATTTTCAATCTTTTCAGTTTCAATTGTAGTACGTTATTCTTTTCCATCTTAAATTGTAGCTAACGTGGATGTATAAGCTTTGTTGCGTTGTTTTGGCAATGAATTTACTAAATAAAACACGAACGACGAAATTTCGAAGGAATTTCCCAAGTGAGCCCAAAATAGCAATAAAGTTTATACTGTGTTGGGTTTAGTTACTGTAATAAGCTATTACTTTATTTCTTTCAGGGTTTTTTGTTGATATTTTCAGTTTAATTAAATCACCAATTTGCCTTCTTCCAACTCTTTTTCCAATTGTTTTTTCACCTTTAAATATTTCGTTTTGAAATTTATATTCAAAAGTTAGTTTCTGATAGTAGTAACCACTTCCAGCGTGAACCATTTTTGTTTCAACTATTTTGGCTTTTACAAATTTTGTTTCACTAAAAATAAATTTATATTCTTCAGAATTCCAATAGTAGAAAGATGTTCCAAAAATAAAAACAATTCCAAATGTTATTAAGATAGGTTTTAAAAAATCAAATTTTTCTCTTTCCTTTTTTTTCTCATACTCAACTTTCCACTTATTAAAATTCTTCTTTTCTTCTTCCTTTTTTAATTCGCTATATTTTTCAATAGATTTTTTTGTGACTTTATAATCTAATTCATTTATATAATTATCAATAAATTTATTGAGTACTTCGAATTTTTGAATATTAATTCCAGTTCTTTCTTGAGATTTTTCATTAAATTTTATAAAATTTAAATGGTAATTATTCTCAATTTTATAAATATGTAGAGTAGAAGTTTCTTTGCTTATTGATAATTCAAATTTTGAAGTTAAATCAAAACTATTTTTTTTCTCTAATATTTTTGAAATAACATCTGAATTATATTCATAAACTTTATCTTCTTTGTATGAATAATATTGTAAATTCATTCTGATTCCTTTTCTTTTTAGCTCTTTTTTACTTGGATTTGTTAATTAAACCCAACGTGTTTGTATATGGTTTGTTGCGTGATTAAGCACCTAATTTAGCAAATAAAAAACGAATAGAAAATTCGCGAGAATTTTCGTAAGTAGGTTAGAACTAGCAATAAATTATATACTTTGTTGTGTGCAGTTTTTATAGTCCGTTTATATTTTTCCATTCCGATAATTTTTTCGGATGTTCGTTGTCGTTAGGGAAATGCTTTTTAGCAAAATCAAACTGCTTAAATGTTAGCAAAACCATTTCTCCATCATTATCACACTTTATTGGATAAAATCTGTTTTCGCTGTTCTGATTTTTCAATTCCGAATTAAGCATTTTTATAAAGTTCAGATATGCAATTCCCCAATCATAGTCAGTAAATTGTCCATCGAATGCAACGTATTCAGTTCCGTTTAATTCAATCGTATGTTTCCAATAATTATCTGTCTGCTCACTTTTTACATTCGCATAATCAAGTTTTAATCCTAATTTTTCGAACGATGATTTGACTTTATCCAAATATTCAGTTAATCCATCCGTTTCAAACAATGTTTCGCAATCGACAGCAAAAAATCGGTTGTCAGTATAATCTGTTGTTTCTCAACGCATTGTACTAGAAAAGAAATTCCATTTGTCTTTAGATTCCGCAAATTCTTGCTTAACGGTTTCTAATTCCGATTCGTCAGTTAGATTGAAAAACTCAAGTTTATCTAATTCGGATACGATTTCTTTTCCCGAAATTTTTACTACGATTTCTGATTTATTTTGTTCAGGCTGAACATTATTTTTTTGTTCTTTCTTTTGAGAATTACAGCTCAAAATTCCAATAAAAAGTAGAAATATTAATTTTTGCATAATGTTTTTCTCAAATTGCACACAACGTTGTTGTATAAGCTTTGTTGCGTTGTTTAAGCAGTGAATTTAGTAAATAAAACACGAACGGCGAAATTCCGAAGGAATTTCCCAAGTGAGCCAAAACTAGCAATAAAGTTTATACGGTGTTACCTGTAGTTTTTTTATTCCTCTATAACTTCTGTATAATTAACGGGAATTATTTCAGTTAATTCATTCCACTTTAGATTGTCATTTTTTTCATTCGATTTCATTAATTCATTTAGATTTTTTCCAAATTTTTCAATTGCAAATTCATTTTTCGTTTCGTTATAAGCTGTATAGATTTTGTTCCTAATTTTACTGTACTTTTTATAATTCAGTTCTTGGTGATACGAAGCTGAAATAATAACGTATTTATTCATAAGAATTTTTCCAGAATAAGTAAATTCCTTTTTGATAGTGGTTGGCATTTCCTCATTTTCTGAATTCGGGGATAAGTATTCCTTCAGTTTTTTAACTATCAAAGTGTCATTTACTATTTCTCCTTCAATTTTAACTTCTCCATTTTGATTTACGTTAATTTCAACAATATTCCTTTCCTTAATAATAAATGGTTCAGATTTATTCCTAATATTATTTATATAATTGTCAAAATTGTAATTCAATTCAACAACTTTAAAGTCAGGTTTCAAAGCTTTTTCAACATTTTCCTTACAAGAAAGAAATATTAAAATAAATACTAGTAAGTATATTTTCGGGATTTTCATTTTTTTTAATTACAGGTAACGTTGTTGTGTATGGTTAGTTGCGTGTTTAAGCAACTAATTTAGTAAACAAAAACGAACGCGAGAAAATTCCGAAGGAATTTTCCAAATAAGCAACGACCAAAGCAATTAATTATACACGGTGTTGGCAAATCGTTTTTATTCCGCAATCAATATTTTTTCCATTTTATAATCCTCTACAGAATGTCCATTCGGGAACGAGTTAATAAGCGATTCCACTATTATAAATCCATTTTTCAGATAAATGTCAATCGTATTCTGGTTATGTTGGTTAACAATTAGCTCAATTTTTTCAATTCCGTTATCCGTCGCAAATCCGTTAACATATTCCAACGCTGTTTTTCCGATTTTCAACCCACGAAACGATTTTAAAATATAGAGTTTGCTCAAAATTAGTTTTTTATTCAGTTTTTGAATTCCTAAATATCCAACATTTTTAGTATCAAAATTTAAGAGAAAATAACTAAAATTCTCATTTTTAATTTGTTTTCCAATTGCATTTTCCGATTGGAATTCTGTCAAAAAATAATCGGTATGTTCAGCAGGAATTATTGGGTCATAAACTTCGTGCAAAATCTCTTTTGCTAATTTTTCAATGATTTTAAATTCAGACGTGTTATTAGCTTTGTTAATTTCAATCATTTTGTAAAGGCACTTAATCTATTGGGAAGATTTCAAAATCTGTATATTCTTTCCAATTATTCGTCCATTCATCAAATAATTCAGGTTTATTTGTTTCCATAAGTTGGAAACAAATACTCTGTTCTTTATTAACCCAAGAATTTAAATAGTAAAGACCCTCAGGAAGCATTCTTCCTTTCTTATTCCATAATTCATTATTTTTCTCAAGGCAATTAGGTTTGAATTTTTCAACAACCATAAATTTTTTCATTATTCTCTGTTTTAATGTTTGCCAACGTTGTTGTGTATGATTTGTTGCGTAAATTTAGCTAAAAATAACCAATAATTACAGACTTTTATGCGAGCGAGGTTTTTCGCAAGAAAAACTTAGTAAGCAATAAATTATACACGGTGTTAGGGCACGTTTTTTATTTCAGGCAATAGTTTATTCAATTCAGAATATTTTTTTAAGCTTTTTAAACTATCACTTACTCTAATTAATTGTTTTACAAGTTCAATGTTAACTTTTGGTTCCAAATTATTTATTCGCTCATATATTTCATAATTATTTAATTCAATTTTTGATTTATTAACTAAAATTATTTCTTCCTTTAGAGTTTCAAATAATTCTTTTGTTTCGTTAGAATCACACTCAAAGTACATAATTTGTTTTAAAATATTTTCAGGTAAAGCATATTGCCAATTATTAAGTGGACGTGATTTAGAATGGTATCTATATGAACTATATATTTTATGATTATGAATAATAATTTTTTGAAGGATGATAGTATCAATTGATAATTTCCCTTCTTTTGAAAATATTTCTTTAATATCTCTAACTTGTTTTCTTGCGCTTTGAGTTCGCCATTGTTTGAGTATTTCTATTGTCGTTTTATTGTATTTAACTCCATATTTTTTTTTGGCTTTAGACTTTTCTAATTCAACATAATTATATTCTTTTTCATATCGTGTGAAATACATATCATTTAGTTTATTTTGGTCAACTGTAGTTGTTTTATATAAAATTAGAGTTGTTATGACTGAAACAAATACTGAAATAAATATCCACTTTCCTGTTTTATAAATAAGTCTAACTAAAAACCAATTTTGGGCAAAAATCACAATTGGAATAAGAATGAACAAAATCGAATGGTCTTCGTATAAGTTTATAGAATGACCATAATTAGTTGAGTTTTTCGCCAAAATTAAAAATAAAAAAAGGCAACCCAATTGAGCTATTAGAAATAAAACTAACCAAAAAATTAGTTGAGTATTAGTTCTAACTTGTTGTTTGTAAAGTTTATGTTTTTTCCTTTTATTTATTGAACCTCCCATCCAAACCCAAATAGTAATAGAAAGGCCTAAAACTGTAGAAAGGGAAACAAAAAAATAATTGAAGAAGGTTAATTCTTTATTCTCAAAAGTTAATAAGTCTTCTGATATACTTGTTAAATATCTAATAAGTTCTCTTGTCTTATTAATAATTAAAGAAATTGTTATTGCAGATATAAAACCAGAGATAATTCCAAACCAAAATCGTTGTTTTCCTATATTTTGAATTGAAATTTTATCTTTTTTGAAGTCTATTTTTTTCATTCAATTTTTAAGTTCAAATTTCGATTTTATATGTGCCCTAACGTTGTTGTATAAGCTTTGTTGCGTTGGTTAAGCAGTGAATTTACTAAATAAAACACGAACGGCGAAATTCCGAAGGAATTTCCCAAGTGAGCTAAAAACAGCAATAAAGTTTATACGGTGTTGTGCAACGTTATTCTCTATATAATTTTTCAATTGTTGAGTAATTTCCATTCACAAAATGTTCTAAATATTTCAATGAATTTTCAAAATTTAATGACCAAAAATCATCGACAACCATTTTTTCTTTTTCTCCTAATAGACCAAATAGGACTTTAACCTTTTTTGGCCTGCTATACCACAATGAAAACTCTAATTTTCCATTTTTATCATAACCAGCTGTTAAACAAAAACTCTTTTTATTCTCAATATTGGTGAAATCTAATGATGGACTATATTGTACATTCTCTTGCTTTAAAGTATCAGAAAATTTTAATTTTTCAATCCAAGGATAATTCTCGGCAATCTCCAAAACTTCTTTTTCCGAAATTGGACTATTTATGTATTCAATATCTTCTTTTTCTGGATGACAAATTGAGTATTTAAAATTCATTTTTTTGTTTTAATTATGTTATTTTTTAGTCATTTTTTTTATTTCAATTATTTCAATTATTTCAATTATTTCACTCAATTTATTGATTCCGTTTTTTGAGGCAAGTTTAAATCCTAATTCGAGAAAAATAAATCTCATAACTAAAATTGTCATTGCAAGGTTAAATATTAATTCCCATTCAGTTTTGATTATCGCTGTAATTATTCCCAAAAAAGCAAACAAAACGATCGCTACAAAAATAATTTTAATAATTTTTCCAGTCCGAATTTCCAACGTTCCTTTTTGGTTTTCTAATTTTCCTTTTATAACGCAAAATTCTCCGATTATTTTTTTTGAAATTTTTAATTCAAATTTATTCTTTTCAACTTTTCCTATAAATGATTGATTATTCCAATTAACAACAAATTGATCTTTAGATAAAGTTTGATTTTTCAAATCTGTAATAGCCGATAAACTATCTTTATTTAATTCGATAGAATAATCTTTATTAGGAAATATTTTCATTCAGCTCAGAGTTTTTTGCCAATGTTGCACAACGTTGTTGTATATGGTTTGTTGCGTGTTTCAAGCAACTAATTTAGTAAATAATTACGGACAAAGAAAGTCCGCGAGGACTTTCGTAAGTAGGCGAGAAGCTAGCAATAAATTATATACGGTGTTGGCAATAGTTTAAGTTTCATTCTTTTCTAATATCATATACAAGTATTCAATTCAGTAGACCGAGTTAGAAAATTGATGTTATTTACAAACTTCAAGAATTATTAATTCAGCTGCTTTACTAGGTACAGGAACAGCCGAAGTACTATTACCAATAAAAATATTACCTGGCTCGTCAAAGTAAATTTCGCTTGTTGCTTTTAATTTAAATTTGGGTTCTGGTAAAAAATGTGTTCCGGTTTCAGTTTCATAAACTAATACCTGACCTAATTTTAAATTTTCATTATAAGTAAGTTCTAGTAAATATGGCCTATTTAAATAAATCAGTTTAATTATTATTTCATCTTTATAATAAGCAATATCTTCTGTGTTTAGAACTTCTTCTTTATGAAAATAATTAAGTAACTGATTGAAAATTCTTTTTCCGTTTTCAATATTCTTTTTAAATGTGTTGATTCTGTATTCTTCTTGATGTGTCATTTTAAATTATTTATTAAAAAAATTATATTATTTAGCTTTAAAAGTTATAAGTTTAAATCCTTGGTTTTTCAATTATGGATAATCTAGTTTGGCGTATTTGTCTTTTTTTTAATTTAGTCTTTATGATAGTTTCCCTCGGCTAATTCAAATTATTGCCAACGTCTCTGTGTATGAGTTGTTGCGTTGTTTAAGCCTGTAATTTAGCAAATAAAAACCGAACAGAAAATCCGCTAGGATTTTCCAATTACACACAGACCAAGCAATGAATTATACACGTTGTTGTAAGTAGTTTTTTTAAAATGGTATTGGTGTTAAATTTCTATATTCTTTTGATTCTTTTGAAAGATATTCCATTTTACCATCTAAATTGTGATAGTAAACTCCATCATTGTCTACCATAGCAAGTTTTCCTAAATGTTTATGGTTTTTCGTATTGTCAAATAAATCCTCTCCAGATTCTATTTCAGTTCCATTTAAATTATACCTTAATTTAGACAAACTATTATTAAACTTTCCATTCATTTCGATTTTAGAAAGGCGCTTGGATAAATCTTGTAAACCATCAAGAATTAAATTTGATTCTTTAGATATTTCGTAATTCTCAGGATAGGTAGCTGGTTGTATTGATAATAGTTGTAATAATGAATTGACTTCATCGTTGCTTGATTCATTAGTCGCTATTAACGTATCTGATATTTTATTTATTTTTTCTTGTACGTCATCTATTCTAAGATTTTCGTCATAATCTATTGTTCTTAGGCCTTGAATGTCGAATACTCTAGATGTTTTGTTATCTTTTATTAGTACAGTTTTTTTATTGAAAGCTTGTCGAATTCCTAATTCGTACATGACGTTTGGATTCTTAGAACTTAAATCACAAATCACAATATCTGAATTAAGAATTTTTTTTATTATATCTATGACAATGTGATTTGTTTTTATTTCATCATCTGCTCGAATAGGTTCAAATCCTGCTTTTTTACATGCTGGAATAATTAAGTAATTATAAACACGAGTAAAATGACCTTTATCGTAACCATCTTGGTCAGATATTGGCATAATTACAAAACATTTTTTTTCTTTACTCATATTTTCTCGTAGTTACTAATTTCGTTAATTTATCCAGTTTTATTTTGTCAATTTTATTCCAATCATCTTTATCAAATTCTAATGTACTAAACTTTTTTAAACTTCGATACATTGGTAAAATTATAGACTTAAAATTTCCAGTCAGTTTATATTCCAGAATTTCGTTTTGAGATGTTTCGCTACTTTTTGAAATTAAAATATCGATTCCTTTTCCGCTTGGTTTGAATTTGAAAAAATAACATTCAGGTTCCAAATTCCAACATATTTCTGATTCAATTCCATTAATAGTTAAAATCAGAGATTCACAAAGTTTGTCAGTCGGAATTTCAGGTATATTTGAGGCGATAAATTCCAATTCAAAGTCAGCCGATTTTAATTCAATCGGAAGCCATCCATTTTTCGGATTGCCTAAATTTAGTTCTATTTTCGTTGGTTTGGTCAAATTACTTACAACGTTGTTGTATAAGCTTTGTTGCGTGGTTTAAGCAGTGAATTTACTAAATAAAACACGAACGACGAAATTCCGAAGGAATTTCCCAAGTGAGCTATAACTAGCAATAAAGTTTATACGGTGTTACCCAACGTTTTTTTTCCATCGTTTCATTTGTTCGCAAAAATTATCTTCAAATAGATTTATGATAAAAAACTTTCTTTCATTATTATTCTGATTCGAATAATTTGCTGCCATTCCAAAATATGATTCACATTTTTTTACTCTTTTTCTATATAAATTTTCCGACATAACCCAAGTTTCACATCTGAACATTAAAAGGTTAGTTAACTGCCTTAAAAATCTTTTTTCACTTTCTTTAATGAGTGTATTTACATAACTTTTCACATCCGATTCGTGAGTCTTTTTGTAACCTAATATTATTGTTGTTTTATCGTTATATGGAAAAACATTAATAAAAATATCTATAACATCTTCTTTGTCTTTTCCATTTTTCTTTCTGTAAGTTTCTAATTCTCTAGTAGTTTCATAATTATAAAATCCAGTCAAACACAATTCAATTCGTTTTATTTCTCTTGTCTCGAAAACAAAACTTTCCGAACCTTCATTAATATCTTTCCAAATAAGATTTTCTGTTTTTTCGATATCTGATAGTCCAAGATTTTCTCCTTCGTTTTGAATATTCAAAAAATCAATGTCAAATAAATTGGAATGTTTAGCGATTAATAATTCGCGCATTCTAACGTTTACTTGTTTTCTGAACTTTTCGTTATAAATAGTTCTTAAAGTAAATAGAATTAAATGTTTATAATTCGAAAAATCAATTTCTTTTGTTTCAATTTCTTTGAATAAATCAGTATCGTGTGAATTACAAAAGCAATTAAATGAAAACGCATTCTTAATTCCAATTCTATTAAAGTAGTGAATTTCAGTTTTAAAAGGGTCTATTCCCATTTGCATTACGTGTCCATCTTTAATTAATGTAGATAGAATTCCGTTTTTCTGAAGTATATGCGAGTTTATAGATTTTTCTTTACATTCAGGATGAAAACAAATACTAATTTCATTTATAGCCTTTAATTTACATTTTTGAAATGCTGCTGCTCTTTTCTTTTCCTGCGTTGTTTTCATAAATGTTGGGTAACGTGCTTGTATAAGCTTTGTTGCGTTGGTTAAGCAGTGAATTTACTAAATAAAACACGAACGGCGAAATTCCGAAGGAATTTCCCAAGTGAGCAAAAACCAGCAATAAAGTTTATACGGTGTTGTGCGTAGGTATTTTTCATTCCGCTTTTTTCAATTTTATTTCATTCAGACTTTTTGGAAATCCAATTAGTTTATTTTCAAATATAAACATTTTGTACTTTCCGTCTGTTAATTTTATACTGTCTCCAATTCTTTCATATTTTCCAAAATAGAGTCCAGTTGTAGTTCCATTTTTTTGATTTGTGTTGTCAGAAATTGAAAAGTAATCAGAAGTTTTTGATAAACTAACTTCAAGTTTTCGATTGTCAATTCCAAAAGAGTATTCCTCATAATTCCTTTCAGCCCAATTCATAAACCACAGATTCCAAAATGCGTAGAAAATTAACGGACAAACTATTGAATTAACAAAAAATATTTTCGATAAAGGTTTTTTCAACAAGTAAAAAATAATTCCTAAAATCAAATTTATTCCAAAAAGTATAGGAATAATTAAAACAATTCCAATTGATATACTTGGGTCAGGTTTTAATTCATAAATCCATAATCCAAGAAGAATAATTTCAAGGATAAGAATTCCAATTCCGTATTTTAATGTTATTTTCGAGTTCATTTTTTACTTACGCACAACGTGATTGTGTATGGTTAGTTGCGTGGTTAAGCAGCTAAGTTAGCAAACTTTTACGAACCCGTGAATATTCCGCAGGAATATTCGCAAGTAGAGAATAATACAGCAATTAATTATACACGGTGTTGGCAACAGTAATTTTAACAATCGTTCACGTGATATAAAGTCAGATACCATTGACCATCTTTTTTTTCAAAACCTAAAATTCTAAAGGTTCCAACTTCTTTGATTACATATTCAAAATAAAAAATCGAATCAGAAAAGTTAAATGTATTTTCCATTTCATCATCAATTCCGACAAAGTTGATAAAATCCCAATCATCAAAAACCCAATTTTTTCTGCTCATTACAAAGGTTTCGTCGCAACCATTGTCCACAGCCACTAAATTGTCAAAATCGATATGTTTTTCTTGAAAGGAAATGTCAGATATAAACTTTTTTGAAAACTCAAGAAAGTCTTTTGGTATATTGTCTTTGGTAGAAAATTGTTCAGAAACAGAGTTGTATTTTTCAGCACGTTCAGAAATCAAGTTCCAATCATAAGATTCTACTTGTCCTAATTTATATCTTTCGTAAATAGAGTCAGAGTCAGTTGCGATAACTTCCGTTTTTTCTATTTCGACAGGAAGTTCAACTTTGGTTTTTTCTTTATTCTCTTTACAAGAAAAGACGATAATAAAAAGTAAAATCAGTTTCGGTATTTTCATTTCGCTTATTGTTGCCAACGTTGTTGTATATGGTTTGTTGCGTGTTTTAAGCACTAAAGTTAGCAAATAAAAACCGAATAGAAAATCCGCGAGGATTTTCGTAAGTAGGCTAGAACTAGCAATAAATTATATACGGTGTTAGGCAACGTTTTTTATTCATAATAACTATATTCATAATCAATTATTTCTTCTTTTTTTCTATTTGAAAAAGCTTTTGAGTTGGTTATTCGTTTATTTATTTGACGAATTAATAAAGTATCTTTATATAAATATTCATAAGTAAATGCTAAATCATTATCGTGATAAAAAAATGTTTTAATTAGTTTGTCATTATCGTAATTATGCACTTTTCTTTGAAAACCATCACTTTCAATGTCATATTTTTCTAATTCTTCAATTAGTTGACCATTTTCATTATATTTAAAATTATTAATTCCTTCATTATATCTTGTTCTTTTATATTCAGATATTAAAAGATTTTGGTTATTATATTTTTCGATAGTTTTTGAAATTTCAATACTGTCGATAATTGTCCAAAATTCTTTTGTCAAATTCCCGTCTTTATCTTTATAGTTTAGATAAAATTTTTCCTTTTTCCTTTTTGAGTTAACGGTTTTTCTTAAAGTATCTAAAATTACTAATCGTGAATCAATATACTTTTTTAAAGAATCAGAACTATTGATTCCATATATTTCTCTATAATGGTTACGTTCTTTGTTTTCAGGTCTTGGAACACTTAAAGTGTAATTTTCACGAAGATTGTTTTCCTTATCGTAATCATAAATAGTTTTATTAAGTGTTAAGTTTGAATGTGCGTAATATCTAAATATTATTCTATTATTTGAGTAGATTTTGGCAGTCATCCAAGACATCAAATCATTATTCCAATTCTCAATAATTTGTGTTGTTTTATTGAAAGTTAATCTTCCTTTTCGGTCGTAGTTTTTTACTCCAACAATCGTATCGTTTTGCTTTGCGATTTCGGATTTTAATATCTTTTTTTTCTCATTACAAGAAGCAAAAATTAAAATTATTAAAACTAAAAATATTGGTTTATTCACGATTTTTCTCAAATGTTGCCTAACGTTGTTGTATATGGTTTGTTGCGTGTTTTAAGCACCTAATTTAGCAAATACAAACCGAATAGAAAATCCGCGAGGATTTTCGTAAGTAGCCTAGAACTAGCAATAAATTATATACGGTGTTGTAAACTGTGCTTTCTTTTATTCGCAATGTTGTTCAATTCGTTCTTGAGCATATTCAGCTCCTAATTCCTTTGCTTTTTTCCAATTCACGCAAGCCTCTGTTTTTTTCTCTTGATTATATTTTGTGTTCCCAATATTAAAATAAGTCATTGCGTCATTAGGTTCTAATTCCAATGCTTTTTCATAATCTTGAAGCGCTCCTTCATAATCTCCATTTTCATCTTTTACAGTTCCTCTATTTGTGATTGCAGAAATAAAATCAGGTGCTATTTCAATTGCCTTGTCATAATCCGCTATTGCCGATTTCCAAGTGTAAAGTTCATTTTTTACAATCGCTCTTGAATAGTATGAATTCGGTTCTTTTGGATTAATTACTAACACAATAGTCCAATTCGCAATTGCTCCACTCAAATTATTTGAATTATATAAATCTATTGCTTTGTTGAAATAATAGTCTTCTTTCGATTCTGTAAATTCTGGTAGTATAGGTTCTTTGTCAACTTCAGCTCCATAAGCATCGAACTTGCAATCAAATTCATATCCTCTTTTTGCCATATCCAAAGCCCAAAACATTAAATTGTCCTTTGTAATTGGGAATAAGTCCGTTTTTCCTCTTAACTCAAAACTACCTTCCCAAGTTGTATATTTCTCAAATGAATATCCATAATTGCTTTTCAGATATTCATTCAGTTTTTCAAGTTTTTCTTTTTTGTCAGATATAAAGTGAAAATCGAGTTTGGTATATGCAAAATCAGTTAATTCACTTTTTTTCATATTCTCATAAACGTCTTCGGCTGAGACCATTTCTTTTCCAAAATTGTTTACGAAATCGTCCCAAGTAAAATAAGTATTCTCCATTTCTTGACTATAAGAATTATAAATTGAAAGTGTTAATATGAATAGTAGCAGTTTTTTCAGCATTGTTTACAACGTGTTTTTGTATGGTTTGTTGCGGGGTTAAGCAATAAAGCTAATAAATATTAACTAACCAAGAAAATCCGATAGGATTTTCGCAAGTAAGCTATTTGCAAGCAATAAATTATACAAGGTGTTGTATGTAGTTTTATATTTTCAATGATAAATTCATATTCAGCATAGGATATGGTTTAATATCTCCTTTTATTGCTTTGTCTCCACTAATTACATAGCCAGCTCCTAAACCAATACTTGGTTCGAAAAATAAGTTATTTATTATTTTAAATTGATATCCATAATTGAAATCTATGCTTAAAATATTTTCTTTTGGATTTCCTACATATCCAATAAAATCCATATTTGAGTATCTCAAGTTTGCTTGATAAAAAGATGAATTTTCCAAATTACTTTTTGTATAGTATCTTATAAATGGAGAGAAAGAATGACCTCTTTCTGCTTCGCTACTTTCAGGAGGTGTTCCAACTACCATTAAAGAAATATCAATGTAAGTATATCCAAAACCATAAGATAATTTTTCCGATTTAAAGTATTCTCCTTCTATTTGATACACTCCAAAAATCGATTTTAAAAGGTCAATTTTTATAGAATAGTCTTTTTGTGAAAATGATAGAGAACTATTTAAAAATAAACATACAATTAAAATTTTTTTCAGATTATTTTCTTTCATAGTATTTTTTTATTAGAGAGTTGTTCATTTATTTTCCAATTTTGGTTTCGCACGAAATTACATACAACGTTTTTGTATATGGTTTGTTGCGTGTTTAAGCACCTAATTTAACAAATAAAAACCGAATAGAAAATCCGCTAGGATTTTCGTAAGTAGGCTAGAACTAGCAATAAATTATATACGGTGTTACCTGCAGTTTTTATTTAAAGTAGATTCCTTTATTTTCTAATTTTCCAAAATACTTTTCATATTGTTGGATAGCATATACATCCATCATTCCTCCAATATAGTCTTGTACTTTTCTTTCCCATTTATTAACATTTCTATAATTAGCAGGAAGTAAAACCATTTCTCTATTGTAATCTTTATCTGTATATAATTCATAAAGTTTTGTCAGTACGTGCTTTCCTAATTGTTCATATTCAATTATGTCGGGTTGTCTTTTTATAGCTTCAAAAGTTAGTTTTTTCAATCCATGAACTAACTTTCCTAAATTTTTATAGCCTAATTTCCCATCTACTAAATCAATATCTCTAACGAAAGCATTAGCTAAAATTGATGTTAGTTCTTTTCTATAAAGCATAGCGTATTCTTCTGACGATTTATAGATATGAGCTTTTTCAGCAAATTGTCTTGCAAGTACATTGAATTTTTTAAATTCTATAACGACTTCTTTATATTCACTTCGAATTGAAAACTCATATAATAATTCATCAATTGTGAAATATTTTAAGCTTAAAGCATCTTCTAAATCGTGAATTGCATAAGAAATTTCATCTGACAAGTCCATGATTTCACAATCAATGGTTTTATGTTCTATTTTATAATCAGAGAGCCAACTCTCAACAAGTTTATAATCTTTGTTATATAAAAACTTTTTGTTTTTTTTATTAACAACCTCAGATTTGTCATTAGTAGTTTCTTCTGTTTCAGGTTTAAAGTATTTAACAGTACCTAACATTGTTCTAATAGTGAGATTCAATCCATTAAAATCATGGTGTCTTTCTTCTATTCTATTTAAAATTCTAAAGGTTTGAGCATTTCCTTCGTAAGGACTATTATTACATACTTTACTGAGAAATATTTCTCCTGCATGACCAAAAGGTGGATTTCCAATATCATGTGCTAGTGAACAAGTCTGAACAGTTAAAGTATCTTGTAATTTTAACTTTCTAGCAACTGTTTTTGAAATTTGCGCAACTTCGTGGCTGTGAGTTAAGCGATTTCTGTAAAACACTTGACTTTTAGGTACAAATAACTGCATTTTTCCTTGTAAACGTCTACAAGATGATGAATATAAAACACGAGAATAGTCTATGTCAGCATTAGTTCTAAAATAATCAGTAGTCCCTGGAAAAGAATTATCAACTCGTATATCATTTACTTTTCCAAGTTGTTGTTCTTTTTCTTTACAATAGTTTTCTAATTCTTTTGATATCATAGATTGGTTTTTAATTGCAGGTAACGTGTTTGTACAAGATTAGTTGCGATGTTTAAGCACTAAATTTAGTAAATAATTACTAACAAAGAAAATCCGCGAGGATTTTCGTAAGTAAGCAAAAAGCAAGCAATTAATTTTGTACGGTGTTGGCATTTCGTTTTTTTTGAATTTAATTTGTTGTTTACAGTTTTCAGGATTTGATAGAATTTCATTTTTTAATTGTAAAACGATTTGAAGGAAATTCAATAATTCCGTTTCATAAACTAATTCAAATTATGTATTAAATAAATTTAATTGTTTATCTTAAAAAATCTGATTTTATTTGGTCTATATTTATTATAATCTCCTAGATCAATTTCATTATTATTTGGGTTTTTAGATGAGTAAAAAACTTTAATTGTTTTTCCAACACAACCATAAATTCCATTTTCACACTTAAATGGATAAACTCTTTCTTCTCCTGTATACTTTTTCCTATCTACGTAAAAAATATATTTTATATACGTTTTAGCTCCAATATAATAATAGTCAGAAATCTTTCCTTCTGTATATGATTGATTTTCCGAAAGTTCTTTGTGTTCTTTTATATGCTTAAAAGAAATTAAACCGATTATAATAAAAACAATTATAATTGCTATTTTATCTTTATTCATATTTATGCTCGTAAATGACGAAACATTTTTATTTTTTTTGATTTTTCCTGTTAATGAATGCCAACGTTCAGTATAAGAAACGTAGGGCAGGTGATAAGCGATACGTTTCGGTTTGGTACTAAGCCAAATATAATATTTTGCTTTTATCTTTTTTGTTGAAAATGCCAAATTTTATATTTGGCGACTTTGTAAATAAACATAGACCTTTCGGAAAGCCGAAATTGCCCTATGTTTTTTATACACTGTTAGGCACTGGCAATTATATCTTGTTCTATAAATACAAATACTTCAACAACTTTTGAGAAGTATTCTTCAATTCTTCTGATTGTTATTTCAGAGTCTTTTCCGTGAGCAATTTTATGTCTATCTTTAATAATATAATTTATTGCAGAAGCTTTATCATTTTCTTGCATAAAAACGTTTAGTCTTTCTTTCCAAGTAGTACTAAATATTTCCGCTGTTTCTCTAATTTTTTTGGCATTTGGATTATTTATTCTTTGTAATTGTGATTTTACATATGCCAAAACCATTTCATTATCTGTTTTATCTTTTGCAAAATCAGTTAACGTAGATTTAATTGCATTTTCTAAAAATCCAGAACAAAGGATGCATAAGTATTTTGCCATATGCGACTGCATTTCGTCATCTGGTTCAAATCTCTCTTTTGTTTCAGCAATTAAATTATTAAGTTTAATATATTGCCTTTCTAATTCAGTGTTGTTAAACATTGTCATTTATAAATTGATCAAACATTAAATGTCTTTGTTTAACAACTTTGTCATCAGATGTGGCTCTAGTTATTGCATCTATATATTCTTGTTTGTCATATAGTTCTCTAATATTTGAAGCAACTTTAGAAAAATCAATTTGAGAATCAATTCTTTTTGCAATTCCAACCATTAATACCTCAAAAGCTGAAGCGTTAAAAACACGGTCAGGTCTAAATGCGTTTTTACCAAAATGTTCTAAAATAACATCAGTTGTTTTCTTGAAAATATTAGATAATCTTTCGATTTCTTCCTCTTTTGGATTTCTGTATTTTCCATTGAATTTGTTTAAAAACTCTTTTAATGGTTTAGTATAATTTTCTACTAAGTGATAAAATGCAAAAAACCTTAAAATCATTTCTTGGTCTTTTAAACGATTATTTTTCTTTCCAAATAATTCTCTCCAAGAATGATGTTCGTTAAGTTCAATTATTAAGTCATTCAATTTTCCAATATATATTGCAGAGCGAATTTCTTGTGGTGTTAATTTTCGTCCACCAGTATTTAACCTTTCAAATACGTGATAAATACTAGTGTTATCATCGTTAGGCGTTTCTTGTTTAATAATTGTAGAATGAATTATTGAATCGTCTAAATTGATTCTATCTTCTTCTTCAAGGTCTTCGTAGGTTTTTCCCTCAAATTGAGGTTGAACATTTTTTAATCTAAAAACTTTTTTACGAGTATCATTCTCTTTAGGATTAAAGAAACCTTTGTAGAAAAACAGTAATGATTTTAGTCTTTGTTGTCCATCAATTACAGATAGTTTATTAGAGTCATTATCTTTTGCTAAAAATACTCCAGGAACAGGAAGTCCCAATAATAAAGATTCAACTAATCTCGAGGCTTCTACTTGATTCCAGACATAGTCTCTTTGAAACGAAGGAATAAAAATATCTCCTCTGTCTAATCTTTTTACAAGACCTTCAACATCATAGTCAGCACCATAACTTGATATGTCATAAATTACTATTGCTTGAGATTCATCTTTTTCATCAACGTCAATTACTTCTTCGTCAACTTGATTTTCAGCTATTTCATTTCCATTCATTATTCTATGTTTTTTTCTTTGTTGTACTCTGCTTGTGCCTAACGTTGTTGTATAAGATTAGTTGCGTGTTTTAAGCACTAAAGTTAGCAAATAAATCACAGATAGAAAGTCCGCGAGGACTTTCGTAAACTGGCTAAAACCAGCAATTAATTTTATACGGTGTTAGGCACAGATTTTATTCAATTATTGTTGTTCCAAATTCAATTGCATTTCTATTGTCAGATTTCAAAGGGTCTTCTCCAATGAACAAACTATCACTATAATAACTGTTGATATTATTTATTAATGCGTTTCCAAATTCATTAACAACATTGTCCATTAATTTTATTGATGAATTCGGATAAAAAATAGTGACATTTGTAATGGATAATTTGGTAGTATCTATTTGTTTCAATTTGGGGTACTTTTCCGTTCTTTGAACAACGCCTTGAATTATTATATCAATAAAATCCTGTTTTAATTCATACTTTTCAAAAAGGGCTTTGCAGTTTTGGTTAAAATCATTTCTTCTAATTTGTATTAATTCAGTTGTTGATATTGGTTTAACAGATATTATTTGTGAATCTTTAATCTCGAAATAGTCATTTAAAAATCCTTTAGAACCAGTTAATGGGTTCTTTAAATGAATGTGGTAGTCCCAAACATTAAGTTCTTCAATAAGTCTTTTAACAACTTTATTGTAGTTTGAATTACTTAAGCTAAAATTGCCTGCTCTTAAAAAGAAAAATCGCGTATTCTCAACAGATTCAATAATTTCATTTAATGTGCTTTCGATTTCAACTTCCTTATAGGATTTTTCTCCAATACTTTTCTTAAAAGCCGTTATAAGAAAGTTCTTAACTCTTTTATTCAATCTATTCCTAAATATATAAATTAACGAAAATGAACTAATACCAAAGATAATAGCAGCAATCAGGTTATTTAATATTGAAGAAAAGTCTATTAGTTCTTTCATTTTTTTTTATTTGTGCCTAACGTTGTTGTATATGGTTTGTTGCGTGTTTCAAGCAACTAATTTAGTAAATAATTACCGACCAAGAAAGTCCGCGAGGACTTTCGTAAGTAGGCAAGAAGCCAGCAATAAATTATATATGGTGTTAGCCACAGTTATTTTTATTCCATTCCGAATTTTGCATATAATTTCGGAAATCTATTTTTCAATTCATTTTCATCTTCTTCCCATTCTTCTCCAGTAATTTCAAAATTTTCTTGAATTCCATTAGGCATATCACTTCCTGTCTTTTTTTCATAAATGTCAGTTGCAATATAACTTAAACCTTCCCAATCTCCATCGTTTGTTTCTTTGAGTTGGGAAAGTGTTTCAATATTCTGAACTGCACTTTCAAATACTGATTTACCTTGTCCAATTAACCAGCCTCTAAAATCAGAGAAACAGTCATCAGAGCAACCTCCATTTATTATATAGGCAGCAGCCCAAAAATCCCAAGTATAGATTTCTCCTCTTAATGTTCTAAATTTATTGTCAAATTCTAAAACTTCTTTTGCAGTTAGTTTTAATAATTCTCTTTCAAGTAGCGATTGTTGTTTTTCATAATCTCCAGAACTTTCAGATTTTGTAATCTCAATAATTTTCCAAAATTTTTCTGATTCCATAATTTCTTTAGAGTCTTGAATTGATTCTGTGATTTCAGTATTTTGAAATTTGAAAAACTCTTTAAAACTTTTAGCAAAACCAAAATGATAAATTGTCATTGAATAGACAAAAATCATAACTAATAAAGGGATTTTATTCATAAATGGTGTGTCTAAAGTTCCTAAACCAACTAATGCTCCTAGAAGTGCTAAAGAAAATAAAATTATGGAAACAATTTTCGCCCAATTCTTTCCTTTATAAACCATAATTAAAAGTCCGATTGTCAATGAAAACCTTATTAATTGTTGAATAAGTTTTTTTGACTCAATTTCTGGTTTCACAGAATGATAAAAATATATCGTATGAATTGAAACTAATAAAATACTTATAGAAATTAGAATTGTTCTTTTTTTTCCAATTTTAGTTAATTCGTTCATTTTTTGGTTTAATTGTGGCTAACGTTGTTGTATATGGTTTGTTGCGTGTTTTAAGCAACTAAATTAGTAAATAATTACCGACAAAGAAAGTCCGCGAGGACTTTCGCAAGTAGACAAGAAGCCAGCAATAAATTATATACGGTGTTGTACATAGTGCTTTATTCAATTTTTATTAATTCGATTATTTCATTTCCTAAAATATTGTCATCTGTAACATATTTTTTTCCTTTATAAATTTCTTCTTTTGGAATAAAGTTAGTTAGAATAAGTTTGTTGTTGTCAAATTTCCAGTTGTAAGGTTTAAATTCATTTTCATTTGTTAAGAAAATTACATCGTAAGGATTAAAAGGATGAGATGTTCCGAAATAATTGACGATACGATAGTTTTCAAAGTCTTTAAAGTTCCGAACTTTTCTATTTTTACCAAAAATTATTGTATCTTTTTTATTGATGTATTTTCCAAATATTATTTTTTCATTAAAATAATCTGTAGTAGATTTCCATAAATCAATTTTATTTTCAGAATCTTTTTCTATTAAAAACTCCAAATTTTTCCTTTTCTCAAAAGTGTAAGATGTTGTGTCAACTAGATATTCGTTTGGTAAATGATTTAAAATTAATGTTTGGTCTTTTTTTTGTAAAATCCAATCTCCAGCAACACCAATTCCGCTTAATATTGCTAAAGTGTCCGACTTAAAATTTATTTTTTGACTGTCATTTATAATTGATCCATAATTATGTATTGAATCATTCGAAATTTCAATTATTAATGCAAACCAAGTTGGTGTTTTCATTCTATATTTTGAGATTGTTCTATTTTCAACAATACTGTCAAAATAACTTGTCATTATCCAAACGCCATTTAAGCTTTTATTTTTGAATTCCGTTTCAGTTTTTAAGTTCTGTTCATCTTTTTCCTTTTCAGTTTTGCACGAAAGATGGCTTAAAATCAATAAGAATATTAATATGTAATTCCTCATTTTTTGCATTATGTACAACGTTGTTGTATAAGCTTTGTTGCGTTGTTTAAGCAATGAATTTACTAAATAAAACACGAACGGCGAAATTCCGAAGGAATTTCCCAAGTGAGCTAAAACTAGCAATAAAGTTTATACGGTGTTGTGTACAGTAATTTATTTAATTTCCCATTCATAGTTATCTTCCTCACTCAATATTTTATAAATTTGAAATCCAAATTCGGATAAATAAATTAAAGATTTATTTAATAGCTTAATATCAAATTCGATTAAAATTGTTTTTCCTTCAAGTTTGTTTTTATTAAATAAAAATTCGAATAGGTTTTTGTAATATTTATCATTTGGAATTTTGGAAACCTCTAAAAAACCTTTATTATGAGTTACACAATGTCTTACTTCACTAAAAATTGTAAAAATTTCCTTAAACTTGAAATTATTGTTATTATTTTTAGAATAATTAATTAATCTTTTTCCTCCTGCTTTTTTTATTAGTTTATAGATATTGTCTCCGCCTTTTAATTCCTTTCTTGAGTAGTTCTCATTAAAACCAATTCTTTTTTTATATTCAGCGTCATTTTTGATTTTTGAATCTACACAGTCTTTTAAGAATTTTTCCAACGCTTCATAACATTGAGAAAAAGCTAAACAAAATTCCCTTGATAAGAGGTTATTTATTTCAACGGGATAATTTTCTTTTTCAGTGATTTTATCAATTCCAGTATGAAATGGTAATTTCCAGCCATTTTCCGTTGGACCTGTCCAATCTCCAATTACTAAAGCTGTCATTGAAGAATAGACGGAACTTTCAGTTTTATATTTTTCAACGTCATTAAGTAAGACTTTATTCAACCTATTTGCTGAATGTTTAAAATCTGTTATTGTTTCAAAATATAAATCTAAATTTTTCCTATAAATGTTCTTCATTTTTATTGTACACAACGTGTTTGTGTATGGTTAGTTGCGTGGTTCAGCAACTAAGTTAGCAAACTTTTACGAACCCGTGAATATTCCGCAGGAATATTCGCAAGTAGGGAAGAACCTAGCAATTAATTATACACGGTGTTACCCAACGTTTTTATGTTCCGTATAATTTTCCTTTTTCAATGTAATATTCTTGAGGTTTTTCAATTTCTCTTATAAAAATATCAAGCAATTCATTTTTTTCTTTAAAAATATCTTGACTTCTTGTTATCAATTGGTCAATAATGATAGTAGATTTCGACAAATTCTCAAGCTTTTCCGTTTTTGATTTTTTACTCCCAACCCAACTTCCGAAAAAGAGTTTATTGTCAAGTATTGTATATTGAACGGAACTTTTTAAAGAATTTATTTTCTCGTTATTCTCGTTGAAAAATTTTACATAATCTTTTTGTAAATCATCAAATTCGGATTGTAAAATAGTTACTAAATCTCTACTATATTGATTTGCGTATTTAAATTCTAAAATTTTACCAAAAACATATAATTCTTGTAATGAAAGTAAATAGTTTAAACTGTTTGAAAGTTTTTTGTCTTTTACTTTATCTATTGTGTTTATTGCTTTTTTATAAAACTGAATTAACTCGTAAATCTCAATATTTTTATTTACTATGTTTGTTAGTATTGCATTTCTATAATTGTCATTATCATTAATCAAATCAAATTCTGTGAATGCTTTTCTGAAAAAGAAAATAATAGACTGAATTTTGACTTCTTTCTTAATAAATTCTAACTCAATTAAACTCTCAATGTTTTCATTAATCTTTTCTAAATTGTCATTAATTTTCGAAAGATAATGTTCTTTTATGATTGCATTAGCTATTGATAACCCAATAAAAGGTAACGCTATTGCAAAGTTTGAAATGTAATTTCCGTGTGCTAATATTTTTCCGCTAGCATCTGTTATTGCTGTGCCTTGTCCTTCTGCCATTTTCATAACATTTCCAGAAACACCTTTTGGAAAGTTGAATCGGAATGATTGAGATAAAAGTCCAGCACTTACAAATTCGGGAATGCTTGAAATTGCTCGAAGTATTTTACTTGGATTACTATCAATTAATTTTTTTTCTTGAATTGGAATTATTTGGTCAAATTTTTCAAAGCTAAATATGTTTGTTTCAAGTACAGGATTTAATAAATTTAGACTATTAAAATTTTGAACTTCATTCTCTTTGCTTTTCTTTTCAAAAGATGAAATCAGAGTATCATTATTCTTTTCAATCCGAGTTAACTTGGACTGTATATCGTCAATTCCGAGAAGTTTCTTAATCCAATTCACAGTTTTTCTTAAATGTTGGGTAACGCTTCTGTATATGGTTTGTTGCGTGATTAAGCACCTAATTTAGCAAATAAAAACCGAATAGAAAATTCGCGAGAATTTTCGTAAGCAAGCTAGAACTAGCAATAAATTATATACTTTGTTATGCCCTGTTATTTTTCAAAGTCAGATATTTTCAATCCGTCTTTTTTTATTTTATCTAAATCTAATATTCTGTCAAACGGAATTATATTTTTAGTTTTTAACTCNGGAAGAGTAAAAAGTTAGCATTAATTGCCGTTTCAAACAAGTTATTAAAACAAGCATTTGCGATTGCAAAATCAGGCAAGCCCTATGATGCAAATCATATATCAGTATTAAAAACTGAATAAAAAAAAAGATAATAATGATAATTATAGCTTGTTGAATTG
The DNA here is from genome assembly GCF_045063625.1 of Polaribacter sp. Asnod6-C07. Lineage (NCBI taxonomy): Bacteria > Pseudomonadati > Bacteroidota > Flavobacteriia > Flavobacteriales > Flavobacteriaceae > Polaribacter > Polaribacter sp. Asnod6-C07. Next base: position 3,308,574 of record NZ_JBEFOF010000005.1, read on the forward strand.
GAAATAAATCGACCAAAGGAAATTTATTCTACTTCAACAATGCCAGAAAACTATTGCCTAATTTTAATGAAGAATTTATTTGTTTTTTAACTCAGTTCTTTGTTGGCAGTAGTGTTTTCATTTCCCGCCATTTTATTAATTTTCGGTTGTATAATCCAAATTCCGATAAAGTAAAACCATAACATAAAAAATTCACCAGCAAATTCTCCAAAACTCACCTCTTTTTGTAATTCAACTGTCTTAAATGTCTTTGCAACAAAATACAAAGAGTAGAACACTCCAAACATAGATAGTAAATGAAGTGGTAGAATTATTCCAACTATTCCAACTCCAAATCCGCCACTTGGTTCAGTTCCATTTTGCATTATTCCGCTGAACATTCCACCAATAAAAAGAGAAATACAGAGTATATAAACTAATGGGATAAAGAAAAATATTTTAAATTTCTTCGTTTTCATTGTTACGTTTTCAGGTACTCTTTTTTGTAATCCAATTGCAATTGACCAAAACCAACCAAAGAAAATTCCCATATAGATTATCATTATTATTGGAAAAAATTTAAACATATTAAACATTTTCGTTGGGTCAGGATTTGTTTCGGAATTCATATTCGAAAACATTGTTCCCATCATTACTATTTGAAACAAAATTGGAATTCCAAACATTAGAGTGAAAAGTTGCCAATGTTTTGCTTTTAAAAATTTATCTATCATTTTGTTCTTCGTTTCTCGGTTTCAGCATTACTGCCAACGTGTTTATATATGGTTTGTTGCGTGGTTTAAGCAACTAATTTAGTAAATAATTACAGACAAAGAAAATCCGCGAGGATTTTCGTAAGTAAGCAAAAAGCCAGCAATAAATTAATATATGTTGTTGGCAACTGACTTTTAATTCGTTTTAACTGAACCTGAACACAAATCACCTTCTTCAATTCCATTTAACCAAATCCGTAATTTTTCAATTCGTTCTTCAGTCAGTTTTTTTAAATACAAAGAAACACACATTGGATAAACACTTCCATATTCAGCTTGCTTATTTTTAGCAGGGAATTTCATTTCCAATTCAGAATCTCTATAAGTAATCCAAATTCTTTGTGTCTTTTTTAGTTGGTTAATAAAAGCTGAGTCAGATTTATATTCAGTCAGAATTTTTTGATAGACGTTATTTAATTCAAAATCAGATTTTTTATATTCTTCACTTGCTTCTTTGTGCATTACGTGTTGAGTTTGTCCAAAAGCACAAAAGTTAAAAGTCAGAAATAATATTATCAGAATTCTATTCATTTTTTTCTGTTTATAAATCTCCTTTACTTTCTGGAACTATAACAAATCCGTATTCAACATCTTTAGGAACTTTATATTTTTCCCAATATTCACCTCCAATTCCAGCTAATTCACCTTTTTTGTCATCTACTTCAAGTCCATTTTCTCCAAAATAAATTTTTGGTCCAATGTCAAAAGAAATTGAATCTGTATCCATAAATTCAATTATTTTCTCTTCATTCGACTTTAAAGTAAACTTGTCTTTAATTTTCACAGGTTTTCCAGTTTCATTCCGTAAAAAGATTTTATATGATGCTCCAGTCTTTTTATATTCTGCAGGGATTATAAATGTTTCATCTACTTTTTCAATGATTTCATTTCCGTGTTTATCTTTGTATTTTTTTTCGTTTTTACAACCAAATAAAAATGATAAAATTCCCATAGTCAATATTATAGTTTTCAATTTCATTTTTTCAAAATATTCTTTTTCCTACGTTCAGTTATGTGCTTGTTGCCAACTACTGGTTATACCCACTTTTTCTAAATTAATAACAATCCTCTCCCCTTTCAGTTCAAGAATTTTACAAAAAATAAATCTAGCACTTAGTTTAAATTTTAGTTTTATTTCTTTTGACAGGTTACCTACGTTGTTGTATAAAATTAGTTGTCTGTTTTAAACACTAAAAATAGTAAATAAAACACAAATAAAAAGTCCGCGAAGACTTTCGTAAATTGGTTAGAACCAACCATTAATTATACACAGTTTTAGCTACAGTTTAATTCACAAAATACATTTCCAATTCCCCTTTTCCTTTTGCAAGGATCTTTCCACGAGAAAGGCATGCAAATTCATTTTTAATCAGTTCATGGGTAGATGAAGATATATTTATTTTACCTACTTCACCAGCAGATTCTATTCTGCTGGCAGTATTTATAGTGTCTCCAAAAAGGTCGTATGCAAACTTCTTTTTGCCTACAACACCTGCTACTACAGTTCCTGAATGTATCCCAACCCTCATTCTCCATTTTATTTCATGGCTTTTATTCCGCTTCTCAAGGTAGGATTGCATCATTTGTGCTGCTCTAATACAGTTAGCAGCATGATTTGTCATTTCTTTTTCAAGGCCACATGCTGCCATATAGGCATCACCAATCGTTTCAATCTTTTCAACTTCCGTTTCTTCCATTATTTCATCGAAACGACCAAAAATATCATTGAGTTCATTGACTAAAGTGACTGCTGATATGGATGCTACAAGCTCAGTAAATCCTTCAAAGTCAGTAAATAGAACAGTTACATTATTATGTCTTTTAGGAATTGTCTTACCGCTTTCTTTTAAGTCTCTGATTATGTTTGCTGGTAGAATATTGCGCAGAAGATCGTCTGATTTTTTCTGTTCTGCTATTAAAGATTCCTCTGATTTATCAATTAGAATAGACATACTTGCTATGAGTATAAGGCAAATGAGTCCAGTAAAGCTGATATTAACTATTTGCGATAAGTAGGGATCTAATCCTTTAAAATGAGATGTTATATTTGATTGAAATACTACAGTAACAATCAAAGTCAGGCAAGCTAGAATACTAAAGACATGAGCTATATTCCTTGCCTTTTTGGGGAAAGTCATGTATGGTAGAATAATAATTAGAAAACAAACAACTGCAACCCCTGAGGAATATCCCAACAAATAAAGAAACAAGAGAACAGACATATAAGAGGCTAGAATAAGCCATATGGAAGCCAAGACTCGCCACCCTTTCCTGTTGAATATCAACGCCATTAGAAACATTAATCCCAAGAAAGTATTGCTCCCGTAAATCACTAGTGCGTCTGTGAGAAACAATGCAATTAGTATCCAAGTTACATTATAAATTACTCCTAAAACGGATGCAATATTCGTTACACGCAAATATCTGATTTCAGTGATTGAAGAGTTATAGTCAGCGCCAATGTTAACCATTCTTTGAAAGAATCTATCCTTGTTTTTATCATGAGTTGACATAAGAGCTTCTCAATTTCTTTTAATTATTAACTTCATTTCTATTGTAGTTAATGTTGTTGTGTTGTGAAAAGTTGCGTTTTTTGTGAACGAGGAATTTCCGTAAAGAAATTCAGAAGTTTGCAAAAATGCAACTGACTTTTGTTTTAGCTAAAATTAGCAATTTTTTATACATGTTGTTGTACAACGTTATTTTACCTTTTTTATAATTCCGTAATCAGTTTTTTCTTGAAAGTTTGCTTTTGATCTGTAAACATAATTTCCATCGTCAAGTATATCAATAATTTCAACGTGTATTTCTTTTCCAATTAAATGTTTTAGGCGTGGTTCAGTCATACGCTTATAAGTCAAAACATATATGCAACCAGAAAGCCATTTTATATAGTAAATTTGTTTGTCTTCTTTTCCAATTTCTCTTTGTACTTTTCTTTTCCGTTTGATTTTAGTGTCTTTGTATAATACATGCTTGTATTCATAAAGTCCAGTTCTAAATTTTTTACAAGTGTTACATTCGTCTTTATTCAAACTCTTTTTTTCGTAAGAGGAATTTATAAATTCAAAAGTCGAATCATAACAATTATTTTTTAATTTACTTTCAGGATAATATTGAACTCCAAGAAGATATTGTCGAAGTTGCTCAATATTATATTCATTTTCATATGTAGTTTTGTCTGCAACAATTGTTACTTCGTTAATTTTCGCTTCATCATTTACACAGAAATTCACAGTAACATATTCAACACTTTTTACACCTTCTACAAAGAATGTTTTCTGCACTTGACCGAATGTGTTTGAGAAAACTAAAAGTGCTAATAATAATAATAATAATAATAATTTGTTCAAATTTTGAAGTTTTTGGTAATGTTGTACAACGTTTCGGCTATGGTTAGTACGGGAATTAAAATTACTGAATTTCCGATTAAGCACTTAGCCAAAACTTTTTATTTTGTTTTATCTTTTTTGTTCTAAAGCCAAATCAAAAGATTTGGCGGACTTAGTTAAAAGCTCTAAACTTTCGATTAAGCACCAAAACCCGTATTAATTATAGCCTTTGTTGTACCACGTTTTATTCTATCATTTTGGTTAATTTATCTGCATACCTTTTATTAATACGATAAAGAGGTTTTAATGAATCATCAACATATTTATCACATAATAAATTTTTATTTCTTGAAGAAGTATAATATACGGGTGTTTTTATACCTTTTGGATAATATTTTGAATCAGTTACGTAAGGAATAGAGCGCGTATCCTCTGAACAAATTATTCTACATCTTGTATCAATAATAATAGCCGGTAAGTGAGGGTCATCAAAATCTTCATTATCCCTTAACTCTTCAATTCCCAGTTGATGCTCATCAATTTTTGCTTTATCTCCACTATAAACCTTACCAACTTCTCTTAAAAATCGTATTATCGTATTATACTTGTTAAGTTTTTTTAGTTCTGATTGATATTTCGAACCTCCAATTATCATAATTCCTTTTCCTCTTACTATCCATTCAAATATTGGTTCAAATTCAGAATGTTTTTCATTACTTTTTGAAAAAACATTTGCTATACAATTAGCGTCAATAATAACTGCCATAAATTAAAGTTCTAGTAAACGTAATTCTTCATCAATGAAAAAATCTCTATAAGTATCGGGTAGAAACTGTTCATAAACTCCATCTTTTTTTATGTTTATGTCAGTTATTTTATTACCACTTTTAGTTCGCTCAAAGAATAAAATTTTTGAAGATATTTTGTCATTCCCCTTTTTATTTAATTTATGTCTGAAACGATTTATTGTAAAATCACTATGAGTTTCTATAATGAATTTGTTATCATCATTATAAGCAGAATTGAAAAGAAAACTTCCAAAAGCAGATTGGGCTTTAGGATGTAAATGTACTTCAGGCTGTTGTATAGAAAAGCAAGTTTGTTCTGAAGATAATATTTCTATTATTAAAGGAAGTGATTGAGAGACACCATACCCAACATTTGGTAATTTAACTTCAATGTCATTATATTTTACTATTATTTCAAATGGAGAACTATTTTTCTTTCCTAAATCTTTTATTTCGATTTTATCAAAAAGATTACTGTCTTTACCGAAATGTTCTAATACATTTATAATTCTATTTTTCTCTTTCGTTGATTTACTAGAAAGAATTTGTCTTAATAATGATGGTATATGTTCTCCTTCTGGAGAGAATTTTATTTTATAAGATTCATAAGTTCGCTTTGCTTTGGCTCTAATAGGTGCTAACCATTTATAATTGTTATATAATCTTTCATTTCCAAAACGATTACGAATTGATTTCTTGCTCTCATTGGGATTAATTTCACTACTAATTAATTCAATCAGAATAGAAATAGGAAAAGAGGTATAAGGTAAGCCTAGTTTTTTGTATGTTTTCGGAAACTCATAATCTTGAATCCAATCAGCAAATGGAATTGTTGAACCTTTTTTTACACGATAAGTTATTTGCTTTTTGGTAAATTTTATTAAAACATCCGAATCATTTACATTAGCCTTAATTGTTGATAGGATTGGTATTGAATTTTGCTCAGTAAATTCGCAGTTTATTCTAAAAATAGTTTTATTATCATTATTGATTAACTCTTTCTCTATTCCTAACTGAAAGAATTTTTCAGTACTTCTCTTATCAATAATTTCTTCAAAATAACCTAATTCTACTTCATTATTATTAAACTCATAATTATACCAAAATTCTGCACTTGATAGCAAATTAATAATTTTCAACAAAGATGTTTTACCTGTACTATTTTCTCCAACAAGAAAATTCACATCCATTAAGTCAATTATTTGATTTTTGAAACCTTTGTAATTTTTCAAAAATATTTTTTCCATTCTTTATTTTTTTAATGTGGTACAACTAGTGGCTATACCCACTTTTTCTAAATTATTAATCACCTACCCTTTCAGTTCAAGAATGTTGCAAAAATAAATCTAGATCATTAGATACATTTTCATTTTCTTTCACTAGTATTCAATTTTTACGTTAAATATATAAAAATCTTTAGGTAAACCACTTAAAAAAAAGAAAAATTAAGATTCCTATTGTTATCAATAAAGGGTTTAAACACAACAATCTTACTAAAAAAAACACTTTTCTATAGGTTTTGTTCTAGTCTGCTTGGGGTTTGCTTCGTAAAAGCATCCATTTTAAAAAAATACACCCTACCTGTACCCGAAGAAAACCCGAACAAAACTCGAACAAAACCCCCTAAAAACCTAAATTTTGATTCATACAAAATCAATGGGGTTCATTTGGGGTCTAAGTGTGTCACAGAGTGTCATATAGTGTCAGTAAAAGTTAACTAAAACCATTTAAAGTTAGTTAAGGTTAATTAGCGTCAACTAATGTCAAGGTATTGGTTTACAGTTATTTAAATTTTAGTTTTGAAGTCTAATAATCTTAAAAACATTTAATTATGGCAACATTTGAAAAAGGAATCCTTGGTGGATTTTCTGGAAAAGTAGGTAACGTAGTAGGTTCTCGTTGGAGAGGAAAAAACATTATGCGTAGTTTACCTCAACGTGGTAAATATACCCCAAGTACCAAACAAGAAGAACAGCGTGAAAAGTTTAAAATAGTCATCTCCTTTTTGAGTCCTATTGTAAATATCTTAAGCCAGTATTTTGGGAGTCCGCAAGGAGATAAATCGCGTTCTAATTTGGCAACCTCTTATCACCTTAAAAATGCAGTAGTTAGCACTGCCCAAGGTATGGTAATGGATTTTGAAAAGGTATTGATTAGTAAAGGAGATTTAAGGGGCTTAGATGGCGCTACTGCTGCTGCAGCTACTGGGCGTATTTTAAACCTAAATTGGCAAAACAATAGTGGCCAAGGTAAAGCCACAAACACAGATGCTTTAATGGCAGTAATCTATGCACCCGATCTTAATTTGTTTTATAGTAATACCAGTGTGGCTACTAGAGATGCTGCTACAGCAAGTATTACCTTGCCTGAGTTTATGCTTGGTTTTGAGGTAGAAGTTTGGGCTTCTTTTTACAAACCAGATACTAACTATGCTGCGAATAGCACCTATTTAGGCACAGTAACTGTATTGTAATTAAAAAAACAATAGTGGCAGATGTTATCAACGGATAAGTATAAGCGTGTTAGTAAATTATATTAAACTTATGATATACTAACACACTTTTTATCTAACTTTAGTTGTAAAGCTATTTAATCTAGATTGTAATTGTTAAAATCTTTAATGTTTTTTAACGATTGGGTAATAAATATTCTGTTTATTAAGTTCTTAGGATACATACGCATATTACCCAACTTATAGCTTGGTATTGCATGTTTTTTACTTAAACGATATACAGTACTTTTGCTTATTTTAAAATTCTGCATAACTTGTTGAACAGTAAGCCATACTTCATTATTCATATCATTGGCATTGTAGTGTAAAAACGGATGATTAGACAATGGTTTGTCTATTTTGTTCTTTTTCATAATAATTGATTTTTAGTTAATTTAAAACCCTTGATTAGAGCTAATTGCGTTACAATATAGGAATTTTTTATGAATTCGATAATTTTTACATAAAATTCACTTTTTTCATACCCTACTGACTGGCTGGTTGTTACAATTAATTTAACACAGTAGTACTAAATTTGGTAGGTTTCGTTTTATCAAGATAAACATCTTACAATACCAAGAATAATATAATAAAATTGCCAATTTTTACCAGATTAATAATAAATAGAAATTAGGCTTTTTGGGGTTTTGATAGTGCATAAAAAAGGTCGACCTATATGATAAGGCCAACCTTTTACAAATCAAATTAATCAAAATAAAAAAAAAGTTCTAATGTATAGTTCTTACCAAACGTACATAATTCTTTATCCTTAAAGAATCTGCAGCATTAACAGATTCCATTAAATAATCTTTAATATTACTCGTAACGTAATGCTGTTATAGGGTCTAATGATGATGCTTTTCTTGCAGGATACCATCCAAAGAAAATACCTGTAACCGCACATACTGCAAAAGATATAACAATGGAATATAAAGCTACACTCGTAGGCCAATTTAAGAATTTTTCTATAAAAATTGTGGCACCTAATCCTAAAATAACACCTAGTAAACCACCTGTTATACTTATTAAAATAGCTTCTATTAAAAACTGCATTAAAATATCTGAGCCTTTACCACCAACTGCCATACGCAAACCTATTTCTTTGGTTCTTTCTTTTACAGACACATACATAATATTCATAATACCTATACCCCCAATTAATAAAGAAATACTGGCAACAGCCACAAGCAATAACGTAAGCATTTCACTGGTAGAACTAAAGGTAGAAATAAGCTCTTCCATAGAACGAACAGAGAAATCATCGTCTTCATGATCTTGTAATTTGTGTTGTGTACGTAGAATTTCAGTAACTTGAGTTACAGCCTCAGGTGCATCATCTTCACTAACTGCAGATGCCATAATCTGATTTAAATAATCAATTGCCAAAATACGTTTTTGTACAGTAGTATATGGGGCAATAACTACATCATCTTGATCTTGCCCAAAGGTATTTTCTCCTTTTTCTTCTAGCACCCCAATTACCTTAAAAGGTATGTTGTTAAATCGAATCATTTTACCAACAGGTTCTTGCCCATCAGGAAAAACATTATCAACCACAGTTTGCCCAATTAAAGCAACTTTAGCTGCAGATTTTACTTCTGCATTGGTAAACATAGAGCCACTCTGCAAATCGACTACTTTAATATTTAAATATTCTGGGTTTACTCCATAAATAGTACTAGGCCAGTTGTTAGACCCATTAATTACTTGGCCACTTCCGTTTACAACAGGTGTACTGTAACTTAACAAATTAGCTTGTTCTTTAATTACTTCGTAATTTTTAAGAGTTAAGGTTTGTACATCTCCACCACTACCTCTTGCAGGTCCTCTAGTATCTGTACCAGGTCTTATAGTTATCATATTAGACCCCATACTAGAAATAGTAGAACGAATACTTTCTTTAGACCCCTCTCCTATGGCTAACATTGCAATTACAGAGGCTACCCCAATAATAATACCTAACATGGTTAACAAAGTTCTGGTTTTGTTAAGTATAATGGCTTTAAAAGCAATTTTAAATAGATTTAATAGTCTCATAATTAATGGTCTTGTTGTGGTAGTTTTGCCAACTCTTGTGCCGCAGAAAGTACCTTATTGTTTTTATAATCTTGAATAATATTACCATCTTTTAACACAATAGTTCTATTACTAAAAGTGGCAATATCTGGTTCGTGTGTAACAAATGTTATAGTAATTCCCTTTTTATTTAGTTCTTGAAACAACGCCATAATTTCGTAAGAGGTTCTGGTATCTAAATTACCTGTGGCCTCATCTGCTAATATCATTACTGGGTTGTTTACTAAAGATCTGGCTATAGCTACACGTTGTTGCTGACCACCAGAAAGTTGTGATGGTGTATGATCTAAACGATCTGCTAAACCTACCATTTTTAAAGCATTTATTGCACGTTCTCTACGTTCTTCTGTAGATACTTTAGAGTTATATAATAAAGGCAATTCTACATTTTCTATAGCAGAAGTTCTTGCTAACAAATTATAAGATTGAAAAATAAAACCTATTTTTTCGTTTCTTATGGTTGCCAATTGATTTCTGCTTAAGTTTTTAACTTTTACTTGGTCTATTTCATAATTACCAGAAGTAGGTTGATCTAAGCATCCTAAGATATTTAACATGGTACTTTTACCAGAACCACTAGAACCCATTATGGTTACAAATTCACCTTCATTTATCGTAAAATTAATACCTTTTAATGCGTGTACAGTTTCACTACCCATAGTAAAGGCACGCTTTAGGTTTTCTATTTTTATAATTTCTTTAGTCATGGTTTATTATTTTTTTCCTGGTGGTTTAGGCATAAATGGACTTTCGTTAGCGCCTGAAGGGCCTGATGGTTTACCTTCTGATTTAGAAATAGCTTTTAAACTATACACTAATTCATCACCTGCATTTACTCCACTTAAAATTTGAACATTTACACCATCACTAGCGCCCAAGGTTACCGTTTTTTCTGTTATACTTCTGTCTGCACCCAATACCCAAAGTGTTTTAGTTTTAGAAGAAGTAATTGCTGTATTTACTGGTAAATTATGATGTAAATTATAAGTTGATAATGTAGTTGCTTCTGGTTTAAAATTAATTGCTTTTGCTTCTGCAGATAAAACATTTTTTAACTCTAAAGTATAAACAGAGATGGTTGCTGTTAAGCCTGGTTTTAGTTTTAGGTTTTCGTTATCTGCTTTAATTACAACTGTATACGTAACTACATTTGAAGTAATAGTTGGGTCTAAACGAACCTGTGTAACAACACCATTAAAGATTTCGCCAATGTAAGCATCTACCGTAAATTCTACTCTTTGGCCTTCTATTACTTGCCCAATATCTGCTTCATCTACATCTGCTTCTACTTGCATTTCTTTTAAATCTTGTGCAATGGTAAATAAGGTAGGTGTGCTGTAACTTGCGGCTACAGTTTGCCCTTCTTCTATATCTTTAGACAATACTACCCCATCTATTGGCGAGTAAATATTTGCATAACCTAAATTTGTAGTTGCAGATTGCAGGTCTGATAAACGTTGTGTTACTGTACCTTTTGCTGTTGCATAATCATAAGTAGCAGTATCAAAATCTGATTTACTAATTACTTGATTGTCGAATAACGATTTTTGTCTGTCGTAAATCGTTTTCATATAATTTCTTTGAGTTATTGCATTGTCATAAGCAGCTTGTGCTTGTGTTTTAGCTGCCATTAAATTTGTTTTGTCTAATTCTGCAATTAATTGCCCTGCTTTAACCTCTGAATTATAATCTACATATACTTTTTCTACTACACCAGATACTTGTGTACCTACATCTACTTGATTTATGGGTTCTATAGTACCTGTTGCTGTAACCATTGTTGTTACATTAGATTTTTTAGCTGTTATTGTTTTTGCTTCTATAATAATAGCATCATTGCCTTTTATTAAAAAAAAGTAAACTGCAAAGGCAATAGTAGCAATTACTACACTGCTTATTATGATTGTTTTTTTAGTTTTCATGAGAGTATTGATTAAAGTTTAATGTCGTTTCCTTGATAAAATTGTAATAATTGATGGTATAAAATATTTAAGTATTTGGCTTGCAAATAGTTTTGTTGTGCATTGGTATATGTATTTTGACTTATCACTAAATCTGTAGTACTTAAATCACCTAATTCATATTTCTTTTGTGCTAACTTATAGCTCTGTTCTGCAGCCTCTTTAGATGCTTCTGATGCAATAACTTGTTCTTGAGCAGAAAGTGCATTTTGATAGGCTGTTTCTACTTTTTTATAGATTTCTTTTTCTGTTGATTGTTTTTGAATTTCTGCCTTTTTAATATTGATGCTTGCTGTTTTAACTGCTGCCTTAGTTTGATTTTTATTAAAGATGGGTATGCTTAATGAAAGCCCTATTTGTTGGTTAAAATTAACATCAAATTGATCTGAAAATGTGTTATCGCTAATGCTTGTATATCCACTTCCTATACTTCCGTTTAAAGCTAAAGTTGGTAAAAAACCTCCTTTTGCAATTTCTAGTTCTTTTTCATTAGCAGCTATGTTTAGATTACTTGCTTGTATTTCTGGTAAAAATTTTAAAGCATTATTATAAACTGCTATTTTGTCTAGTTCTAGATTTATTAAATCGCTGTTTTCATTAATGGTTTCTACCTGCATTTCATCCATAGGAGAAAGTTCTAACAACTGTTTTAATTGAATAATGTATTGTTGGTAATTGTTTTTAGCAGCAATTACATTGTATTTATTAGTTGCTGCCTGGCTTTGTGCTTCTGTATAATCGCTTAAAGCAATAGTCCCTGCATCTAAACGTGCTTTTGCTCTTTGTACCTCGTTTTCTGAAGCCTTAACATTATTCTGTGCAATAACAATACTTTCTTTGCTATAAAGTGTTTGTAAATAGATTTCTAAAATGCTTAGAGCAATACTGTTCTTTTCTACTTCTTCTTGAAAAACACTTTGTTCTAACAGTAACTTACTTTGTGCTATTTCGTTGTTAATTTGATTTCCTTGAAATAAGGTAATAGAACTATTAAAACTCATGTTTGTACTATGAATTTGATCTGTTACATAATCGCTTGTAATAGGATCTATAGTACTACCATTAGAAAAATTCTGATTGGCACTACCAAATAAACTAGGTAATCTAGATGATTTTGATTTGTAATACGCTACAGCTGCATTGTCTTTGTCTAAAGCTGCATCTTTAACAGTAATATTATGTGCAATAGCATAATCGATACATTCTTGTAAAGACCAAGTTTTAGGGTTTGTAGTTGTTTCTTGCGCTGCTAAAAGTTGTGCAAAGAATAAACCAATTAAAATAATATATAATTTCATTTTTTCGGTGTTTTTAAATAACACTTCAAAGGTGATGTTATATGTCTTATTTATAAAGAGTAATAGAAGTTTGGGAAGTATGACTATACTAAAAGGGTATTTTTATCGATGGGAAATTTAATGGTAGTTTGATGTTGGGTGTTGGATGTTAATTTTTAAGGACTTAGTTTAAAATTAGAAAAGAGAATTAATTGTAAACTACTGACTAAAAATTGTAAACTTTAGTGATAAGGAGTTATTGTTTGGTATTGAGTTAAGAAAATACAATTATGAGAATTGACTATCTATTTAATTAACGACTAAAGACTTATTTTATTAATTGGAAGGTTTAATTTTTAATTGTTGTTGTATTTCTTTAACATTTAAGTTTTGCAATAATACCAACAAGTTGGGATACATTTTTTCATGATAACCAAAGGGTTTGTATCTAAATTCTGCAATAGCATCTTCTTTTGACCAATTTTGAATTACCATTCTATAAGCTGCAACAATAGTTCCTGTTCTATCAGAACCATGCCAACAATGCACCAAAACAGGTTGTTCTTCATTTTTGATGATTTTTAAAGACTTAATAATATCATCTTCATCTAATATTTTTGTTTTAATAGCAATATGTTCTAATTTTAAATTGGTGGCTTTGGCTTTATTGTTATCATTTCTTAATCGTCTTAGATTTAAAATGGTCTTTATGCCTAAAGCTTCTAATTCTTTAAAACCTTTTTTACTGGGTTGTTCTGCCCTGTATAAATCATCACTAATTTTATAAAAATTATTAAAGTTTTTAGAAGTTACTTTTTGATATTTATTTACTTGTGCCTGTGTAATCTGTAGCATTGAAATACAGCACGCAATACATAAAAGATATTTTTTCATACATCTGTTTTTTGTAAAATTATCAATAATGATGCTACACCAAAGTTTAAAAGAATAATTAATTGTTAAACTATAGCTTTACACTAAAATAGTAGTGCTTTTGGTTGATTTTTCATTGGCTTCATCAAAATAAAAATCAATTCTACCTAAGTTTAAACCATAAGCACCTACTTGATTTATAAGTGTGTTTTTGCCATCACTATTTTTTACAATGGTTGGTTTTGGTAAAAACGTATGGGTATGACCACCAATAATTAAATCGATGTTTTTTGTAGCTTTGGCTAAGTTTAAGTCAGATATTTTATTCGGATTGCTTTTGTAATAATAGCCTAAATGCGATAAACAGATAATTAAATCGCACTTTTCTACATTTTTAAGTTGATCTGTAATGTCTTGAGTAATTTCTATAGGGTCTAAATAGCCAGTTTCTTTGTACATCTTTTTATTTACTAAACCTTCTAATTCAATTCCTAATCCGAAAATTCCGATTTTAACACCCTCTTTTACCATGATTTTATATGGCTTTACATGAGTGTCTAAAACTGTGTTTTTAAAATCGTAATTGGCAGAAACAAAATCGAACTTTGCATTTGGCAATTGTTTGTATAAACCTTCAATAGAATTGTCAAAATCGTGATTACCAATGGTAGCAACATCATATTTTAACATGCTCATCAGTTTAAATTCTAATTCGCCACCAAAATAATTAAAATACGGAGTTCCTTGAAAAATATCTCCAGCATCTAACAATAAGGTATTGCTATTTTCTTGTCTTATTTGCTGAATTAAAGTCGCTCTTCTTGCTACTCCTCCTCTATTGGGATTTCTACTATGATTTGCACTAAAAGGTTCTATATGACTGTGTGTATCATTGGTATGTAAAATTGTAATATGCTTTTGTTTTTTAGCAATCATTGAAGGTAAAACCAAACCACCTGCTAATGCTAAAGTAGAAACTGCTCCTGTACGTTTTATAAAATCTCTTCTTTTCATTATTTTAGTTTTATGCGGTTATCAATTGCTGCTTTTAAAGTATCTACTTTTTTAAAATAATCAATAATACAATCTCTCATTTTATAATCTAATACTGTTAATTTTAAAGGGTTTTTAAAGAAGTTCATTCGATCTCCACCACTCTGTAAATAATCTGTGGTTAATACAGTATAAGTTTTATTTTTATCAAAAGGTTTTCCGTTTATTTTTAAAGTATAATCATCTTTATTAATGGTTAAATCAATGTTTTTAGACAAAGGATGTGCTGCCTTGGTTTTTACAAAATACTGAATTAACTCTTCCATTTTATCCCCAGAAAGGGTAACCACTACCAATTCATTTTCAAAAGGCATTACTTTAAAAGCACGTTCTCTTGTAACTACTCCTTTAGGGATTATTGCACGAATTCCACCAGAATTAAACATAGAGAAATCGATATTTGTCTTTGTTTTTTCTAGAAAAACAGGGTTTGCCATTTCTATACATAAATCAGCTAATAAATTACCTAAGTTACTTTGTTTCCCTTTATTTTCTTTGGTTAAATCAATTGGGGTAAACGTTAAAGGTTCTTGCATATCGCCTGTAAGTTCTTCTTTATAAGGTTTTATCATTTTAGTAATCTCCTCAGAAGCAGCAATAGTAGTATCAATTGCAATATTTTTTCCGGTTATTTTTGTTAGGTTCTGTTCTGTTTTTTTACAGGAAACAAACAACAGAAAAAGACAAAGAAAATGTGTAAATTTCATAATGGTGTAATTTTGTTCGAAAGCTAATAATTTATCGATAAAAACAACTGTTAATTTTCATAAAATATCTTTAACATTATTTACCCTATCTAGTTTATAATTCACTTAGATACTTACCCATTACTTAACGCATCATTCACATTTAATTAATCTAGTTGTTGTACGCTTGTAAGTTTAAATATACAAGATGACAAGAGCTACTTTTATCGCTTTTTTTATATTACTACAAACATTTGGGCAAGAAATAAAGTTTGAAAACTTTTCTGTAAACAAAGGGCTTTCTAATAACTCTGTAAAAGACATTGAAAACGATATTAATGGTGGTTTATGGATTGCTACTTGGGATGGTTTAAATTACTTTGATGGTTACACATTTACCATTTTTAAAAATGATATTGATGCTAAAAATAGCATTGCTGGTAATTTTATTACTAAAATAAAACGTGACGTAAAAAATAGAATTTGGATTATTACTGAAGATGCAAAAATTAGCAGATATATTGGGAATAAGCAATTTAAAAACTACACTTTCAAAGAAAAACCAAACGATATTTCTATTTCTAACAACGGAAATATCTTAGTTTATACTGCAAGTTCTTGTTATGAGTTTATAGCTGACCAGTTTCAAAAAAAAGGCAGATTAGCAGATACATCAGAAAATGAAGCATTAAAAAACATTCTTTTAGCCAAATATCCTAATCTAATTATTAATGATGTTTTAAAAGATAAAAAAGGTAACATTTGGTATGCTACACTTAAAAATGGTTTGTTTATTATTAAAAACAAACTCGATAAGACAAACAAATATCACATAGAAAACTACTTAAAAGATCCTTATTCATCTTCTAGTTTTAATAGCAATGAAATAGAAACATTACACGAAGACCTTTTTGGTAATATTTGGTTGGGTGCAAAAGATGGTGGTATTTGCATGGCGTATTCTAATTCTGATAAAATTCTTTCAGTTGCACCTCATCCTCTAGAATCGCCAAACATACCTAATGAAACTTTACGTGCCATAACCAAAGATATAGAAGGCAAACTTTGGTTAGGATATTACACAAAAGGGCTGTATTGTTACAATGCAGAATCTAAAAACTACAGAAAATTTAATATTAAAGAAGCCAAACATCAACCAGATTGGAAGCGTATTCGATCTTTATTTACAGCTTCTGATGGCACCATTTGGGCAGGAACTTATGCTGGTATTATTAGAATACAAAAAAATGGAAGCTATCTTTTATATAAAGCTAACGATTTTTCTAATTTCACTAATAATCGGAATTATTCCATTTACGAAGACAACCACAAACAATTATGGATTGGTTGTTGGGGTGGAGTTGCTAAATTTAATTTAATCAGCAATAAATTTGAAGCTTTTAAAGGGCAAGGTTTATTAGCAAAATATCATATTAGAGATTTAAGGTTTATAGACAACGAACTTATTTTAGCCACAGAAAATAATGGTTTACAATTATTAGACATCAGTAAAGGAAAACTAAAAACTATTGAGGTACAAAAAGAACTTTCTAATTACCATAAAGAAGATAAAAATGTACAAACTAACAGTAAAAACGTAAAATTAATTGATATTAAAAATGGCGAATTACAAACCATAAATACAAACAAAGGGCTTTTAAGTAATAGCATTTATGCTGTATATAAAGATAAAAATACAGGTTATTACTGGGTAGCTACATTAGGTGGTTTAAGCATTTTTGATAAAGAAAAAGGAATTATAAAAAATATTACAGAAAAAGAAGGTTTACCCAGTCAATTGGTTTATGGTATTTTAACTAATAACAAAGAAGTTTGGATTAGCACTACAAAAGGAATTGCAGTAATCAATAAAAATAACTTTTTGGTTAAAGCATTTTATCCTAAAGGAGGTTGGCAAGTTTCTGAATTTTCTGAAGGAGCGTATTATCAAGATGCAAAAGGCGATTTGTATTTTGGTGGAATTAACGGATTGAATTACTTTAATCCGAATAACATTCAGTTTAACACAGCCAAAGCAAAACTGAAATTGTTGGTAGATTATAATGAGAATTTTACCTCAACTATTGTAAAAAGCCACAATCATAATCATATTGATATTGATTTGGTGCCAATTCGATTTCCTATAAAAGTAGAAAAAAACATTTACTACAAACTAGAGAATCATGATAGTCAATGGGTTTTATTAAACGTAAATAATGAAATCAGTTACAGCAATTTAATTCCTGGAGACTATGAGTTTTTAGTAAAAGAAGGCAAAAACACCCCAGCAAAACGTTTATTTTCTTTAAAAATTCAGAAACCATTTTACCAAACTGTTCTCTTTTATGTCTTACTAACTGCATTAATTCTAATTAGTGCAATCATTTTTATTTATGTTAAAAATAAAGCTGCTATTGCACAAAAAAAGAAATTAGAAGATAAAATTATATTAAGAACAAAAGTTATTGAAAATCAGAAAAAAGATTTACAACTTATTAATAACAAGCTCGATGAAAAGAATAAAGAAATTATACAACAAAAAGAAAAATTATTAGCACTACACAACAACCTTAAAAATGAAGATTTCGAAATCGAAAAATTCAAAACCTTTGTGTTATCCGAATTCCAAGAACCGATTTCTAAAATCATTAAAAAAGCGAATTCGTTAAACGAAAATTCAGACAATAAGAAAAGTATTCTTCAAGAATCTAACAAACTAGTAACACAAATTTCTGAATGGAATTACCTAAGCCATATTAAAGATATTGGACCTATAAAAACTTCTGCAATTCATTTATTTGCAGTTTTAAAAAACAGTATTCATAAACTAGAAAAATCTTTACACAGCAATAAAGTTGATTTTAATTTTACTATTGATGCAAGTATAAACTGGGTAGAAATTGATGTTTTACGCTTTCGATTACTGCTTCAATATTTGTTTAATGATGTTAGTAAATATTCAGATACAGGTAGTAAATTAGAAGTATATATCAATACTGTAAAATCTAATTTAGTCATAGAAATTGCTTCTAATAGCAGTCTTTTAATTAACAATTGGTATAGTGTTTTACATTACAGCCCTTATTTTAAAGCTTTACAAACTTTATTGATTGATTTAAAAGGAAAGTTCATTAACCATAATTTAAAAACAAAATTTAAGATTGCTTTACAAATTCCGATTACTAAAATAAATACAGATGATACACATGTAGAAACCATTTCTTGGAAACATTTTAAAGCGCAAGAAAACTTAGCTAACGATAAAAAAAACGTCTTAATTTTTAGTGATGAAGATAATTTTGCAACTGCCAATCAAATCTTAGCACAAAATGATTATAATTTAATCTTCGAAAATTTGGCAAGTAATTTAAACTCTGCTACCAAACAAATTCCCATTCAGATTATTGTTTTATATCAAGTAACTTTTTCTAAAGAACTCTTATATTTTATGAATCATTCAGATGAAATCCGAAGAAAAAGAATTCCGATGATTTATATATCCGAAGATATTAATTACGAATTAAGAGAACAATCTATAGAATTTGGCATAGACACTTTGGTGCAGCTACCTGCTAGTGAATCTTTTATTCAGAAAAAGATGGAATCACTCATCAACAAAAAACATATTTCTACAGAAGAAAATCAATTTCAGCAAAAGATATTCGACATTTTAACAGACAAAGAGCAAGTATTAACAGCTAATGACAAACTGTTGAAAAAAAGTTTAGAAATCATAAAAAAGGAAATTCATAATCCTGCTTTTAATGTAGAAATGTTGGTGGATATTTTAGACATTTCTAGGGTAAAATGCTATCGTTTGTTTAAAGAACGTTTAAAACAATCGCCTTCTGATGTCATTATGTCTTTAAGATTACAAAAAGCAGAAGCTTTGTTAAAAACTAAGAAACTAAACATCTCAGAAATTAGTTTTGAGTGTGGTTATAACGATCCAAAATACTTTGCAAAGACTTTTAAGAAGCATTTTGGTAAAAGTCCTAAAGAATTTAAACAACAATTTTTATAAGCCTGCTGTTAATGTAGGATTTTCTTAATGTTAGAGAATTGTTACTGTAACCAAACAACACCTAATCTGTTTCTTTTTTATACTAATTTGAACGTTTTTTCCACCTTGTGGAAACCAAATTACCCCATCAGGTTTTAAGGGCAAACTACTTTTATGCCAATCAAAAACTTAAACTAAATGAACAAATTTTATTTATTATTAATACTTGCTATAGGGTGCCTATCTTATACAAATGCGCAAGTACAAGTATCAGGAAACGTAGTTTCTGATACTGAAGGAGTACCAATACCAAATGTTTCTGTGGCTTTAAAAGGAAGTCTTAATAAAGGAACAACCACAGATTTTGATGGTAATTTTGTAATGAAACTTAATGTTGAAAATGGAGTTTTAATTTTTTCATATTTAGGGTATCAAACAAAAGAAGTATCGTATTCTGGTAACCAAACCTTAAAAGTGATTTTAAATGAAGACGAAAATTCTTTAGACGAAGTTGTTATTGTTGGGTATGGTTCTCAAAAAAGATCTGATGTAACAGGAGCCATTTCTTCTGTAAAAAGCGAAGATTTTAACCAAGGAGTTGTAGCAAATGCAGGGCAATTATTACAAGGTAAAGTGGCTGGTGTAAATGTTTCTTCTGCAAGTGGAGAGCCTGGTGCTTCGCAAGATGTAATTATTAGAGGTGTGGGTAGTTTACGTTCGGGTACAACTCCTTTGTACATTGTAGATGGTTTTGCCTTAGACAATTCTGGTAATGGAGTAGCTACAAATCCATTAAACTTTATCAATCCTCAAGATATCGAAAGTATCGAAGTTTTAAAGGATGCTTCTTCTGCTGCCATTTATGGTTCAAGAGCTGCAAATGGGGTAATTGTAATTACAACAAAAAAAGGGAAAAAAGGAAAAACAAAAATTAATTTAACCTTATCTAACGGATTTTCTACGCTAGCAAATAAAGTAGACGTTTTTACTGCAGATGAATTTAGAACCAACGTAAATGCCGTTAACGGAACTTTGGTTGATGGTGGTGCTAATACAGATTGGCAAGATGAATTGACAAGAACAGCAATTTCTAAAAACATCAACTTTTCGATGAGTGGTGGTACAGAAAATTCTTCTTATGCAGCTTCTTTAGGGGTTGATGATCAAGAAGGAATTTTAAGAAATAGCAATTTAAAACGTTATTCTGGTCGTTTAAACTTAACGCAAAAAGCAATTGATGATAAATTGAATGTAACTTTTAATTTAACAGCCACTAAATTAGACAATACTAGACCAAACTCAAGTTCTGTGGTTGGTAATATGTTAAGTTTAAATCCTACTGATTCGCCTTATGTTAATGGGGTTTTACAAGGGAATTTAAGTAACGACGTTTTAAATCCTTTTATTGCAGAAACCATTTACGGAGATTATACCAACAACAACCGTATTTTGGCAAATATTTCTCCTTCGTATGAAATTATAGACGGTTTAACTTACAAACTAAATGTAGGTGTAGATTATTCTATTACAGAAAGAGATATACAATATATGCCATATGCTACAGAAACCAATACTACTTTAGGTAGCGTAAATACTGCCACTACAAAAAACAGCAATACACTTGTAGAAAATACGTTAAACTATAATTTATATACAGATTCAAGTAGTTTTACTTTTCTTTTAGGGCATTCTTATCAGCAAACAGAAGTAAGTCAAAAGCAATTTTACTTAGAAGGTTTTCCAGATAATGGTGTAGAACCAAGATACCAATTAGAAACTGCAAATCAGCAAACTACACAGTCTGCTTATGCTACTAAAAACGAGTTGCAATCATTTTTTGGTAGAGTAAATTATACATATAACGATAAGTATTTGGTAACTGCAACTATGCGTGCAGATGGTTCTTCTAAATTCGGAGCAAATAATAGATATGGTTATTTTCCTTCTGTGGCTTTAGGATGGAACATCAGCAAAGAAAGTTTCTTAGAAAACTCAGACCAGATCAACAACTTAAAATTAAGAGCCAGTTGGGGGCAAACAGGTAGTCAAGAAATCCCTTCTAAAATTACACAAGCGAGTTATACAGAAAGTAATACTGAGAATGATACTTACCCTTTAGATACTGCTGCAACTGATTTAAGTGGTTATCCTTATGGCTCTATTTTTACACGTTTGGCAAATCCTGATATTCAATGGGAAGTTTCTACACAAACCAATATAGGTGTAGATTTTGGTTTATTTGGTAACAAATTAACTGGTACTGTTGATTATTTTTACAAAGTAACAGACAACATTTTATTAGAAGTAGCTCCTACAGATCCTATTGTTCCTGTTTCTAGTTATTGGACCAACATCCCAAATATGGAAATTAAAAACAATGGTGTAGAAATTGCTTTAGATTACAACAATTATATAAATGATAATTTTTCTTACAACATTGGTGGTAATATTTCAATTACCAATAACGAAGTAAACAACTCGCCTTACCAAATTTTAACAACTGGTGCTGCACAAGGTTCAGGACAAACTGGTGCTACCATTAACGGTGTTTTAAATGGCGAATCTATTGGTGCTTTTTATGTTCAAGAGTTTACAGGGATTGGTGCAGACGGATTAAATGAATTTGCTGATACCAATAATGATGGAGAAATCTTAGATGATGATCGTATTGTAGCTGGTAATGCTTTGCCTGATTATATTTATGCATTCTACCTAAACTTTAACTACAAGAATTTTGATTTAGGTTTAAACTTTAATGGTGCTGGCGGACATAAAATTTACAATCACGTTGCCATGTCTTCTTTTAACAAAGGGAATTTAGCCAACTCTTTTAATACTACTGATAGAGCTGTTGAATTTTTAAATGAATCTGCAACCAACTCCAATTTAGTTTCTACACGTTATTTAGAAAATGGTGATTTCCTAAGATTAAACAATGCCACTTTAGGTTACAATTTCGATTTAGCCAAATTAGGACTATCAGAAAGCATTAAAAACCTTCGTGTATCAGTAACAGGTCAGAATTTATTTGTGATTACTGATTATAATGGATTTGATCCAGAAATCAATACAGGTAGTGCAATTGGAGGTATTCAAACTTTTGGTATCGATTATTTCAGTTATCCAAAAAGTAGAACACTTCTTTTAAGCTTAAATGTAGAATTTTAATAAAGACAACAATGAAAAATAGAATAAAAAGTATCGTATTTGCCATCAGCATATTATGTATATATAGCTGTAGCGATTTAAAAGAAGAAGTTTTAGATGAGTCTTTAACAGGTAGTGGACAAGCAGAAGCCATTAGTGGTGCCATTGCTCCTGCTTACGGACAGGTTTCTTGGACATGGAGACACACCAATTATTATGGTTTGCAATTGATACCAAGTGACGAAGCCATTTTACCTTACAGAGGTGGAACAGATTGGTATGATGGAGGTAAGTTTTTAGCAGCGCACACCCACTCTATTACTCCTACAAATGATTTGGTAAAAAGTGCTTGGACAGAATTAACCATCAATATTTCTAGAACCGTAACTGCCATAGAGGTTTTAAGACCATTAGCAGAAGCTGGTAACACTGAAGCAGAAGGAGCTTTATACGAAATGATTGCCTTAAGAGCTTATTTAAACATGTTAACTTTAGATAGTTGGGGTATTGCATTTAAAAAAGAATCTTCTAGTTTAGATTCAGAAATATTAAGAACACAAGAGGCTATCGATTATATAGAAAGCGAATTGTTATCGGTTGCAGAGGTTATCAATACCAACAAAGGCCCTGGAAGAATGACACAAGCTGCGGTTTATGGATTCTTAGCTAGATTGCACTTAAATGCTGCTGTGTATAGAGATCCTTATGGTACTCCAAACTTTAGTTCAGAAGATTTAGATAAGGTAATTGAGTACACAGACAACATCATCAACTCTGGTCAGTTTTCTTTATCTCCAGAATATTTCGATTTATTTAATGATGATAATAATACCAATCCTGAATTAATTTTTGCTTTAGATCAACGTGGTGTTTTAAATAGAGAACACAGTCGTTGGGCATATTGGTCTATCCCTGGTTCTATGTTTCCAAGACCAGAATTTACGAGTGCAGATGGTACAGATGGGCCTGCAATTACTTCAGATTTTTACCAAACTTGGGTTGCGGCTTATAGTAGTGTAGATCCTGCAGATGCAGATCCAAGGTTTTTACAAAAAAACACACAAGAAGTTGCTAATGGTGTAAATGATCTTACAGGGCTTTCTCCTTTAAATGATGAAAATAATTACTACTGTGTAGAAGCAGAAGATTTTGAAATAGACAGAGGTATTTTAAGAGGTGTACCTTGGGCTGCTCGTAAAGATGAAAATGGTGCTTTTTATACTTGTGCTGATGGATATAGAATTTATCCTGTAAAACAAATTAAAGGAAATGGTACAGACAAAAATGTAGATTACGTAAACCTTACTTTAAATGTAGATTTCACAAACGAAGGTAGAGCGCATCACACAGGATATCGTGTTTCTAAATATCAATTTAGCCATACTTCACCTAATGGTAACAATTACAGTAGTGTAGATTTGGTATTAATGCGCTATGCTGAGATTTACATGATGCGTGCAGAAGCAAAATTAAGAAAAGGTGATGCAGCTGCTGCTTTAGCTGATGTAAATACAGTAAAAACAGCTAGAAATGCTCGTGAACCATTGCCAACAGCTTTAAGTACTATTGATATGGATGTTTTATACAGAGAGCTTGGTTTTGAGTTTTATTGGGAAGGTTTGCGTAGAACCAATCAAATTCGTTTTAGTCATTATGAAGATTCATGGACAGAAAAAACAGATGCTGATGTTAACAACAGATTATTTCCAATTCCACAGGTAGCCATTGATGGTGCCTCTAATACCCCTGATTATTTAGTACAGAATAAAGGATATTAGTTTTTTTGTTTATTGCTTTGGGAGCTTTTCTGTAAAAGAAGGCTCCCTTTTTTATTAGATACAACATCAAAAAACGAATTCAACTTTTAAGAATTAGAATGAATAGATTAACAAAAACAATACTACTGAGTTTAATGGCTATATGTTACATGAGCTGTGAAGAAAAACCAGTACAAAACACTCCTGAAAATCCTATTAATATTATTTTAATGATTGGGGATGGTATGGGTCTTACTCAGATTTCAACTGCTTTTTATTTTGGAGAAGAAACACCAAATTTTGAACAATTTAAAGACATAGGTTTTATAAAAACACCAAGTACAAGTCATACAATAACAGATTCTGCTGCTGGCGCAACTGCTTTTTCAACAGGTCAAAAAACTTATAAAAGAGCTATTGGCATGTCTAAAGACAGTTTGCCAATTCCTACTATTATAGAAACTTTGCATAAAAAAGGCTATCAATCTGGTTTGGTAAGCTTAACACCTATTACACACGCTACTCCTGGTGCTTTTTATGCACACGTAAAAGACCGAGATTTGCATGAAGATATTGCTTTAGATTTGGTAAAATCTAATATTGACTTTTTTGCAGCTGGTGGGTTAAAATACTTAAAACACAGAACAGATCAAAAAGACTTGTATACAGCATTAATTGCTAAAAACTATAAATTAGACTCTATAGAATTATCGAAATACGACATTAATAAGAAAAACGGATATCTATTAGCACATGAAGGTTTGCCTTCTAAATTAGAAGGTAGAAAAGCCTTTTTTCAAGAAGCAACACAACTAGGTCTAAATTATTTGACCGAAAAAGAAAAACCTTTCTTTTTAATGCTAGAAGGTTCTTACATAGATTGGGGTGGTCATGCTATGGATGCAGAATTACTAAAACAAGAAGTTTTAGATTTTGATAAAACCTTAGGTGTTGTTTTAAAGTACATCAATAAACACCCAAATACGCTTTTAGTAGTTACTGCAGATCATGAAACTGGTGGTGTTAGCATTGGCAAATCTTATGTAATTGACGAAGCAACAGGAGAAAGATCAGAAGAAGTAGATAATGTAACTATCAATTTTAATAACGATCAACACAGTGGAACTTTAATTCCGGTTTTTGCAAAAGGAAAAGGTGCTGCACATTTTAGAGGTATTTATGAAAATAACGAAATCTATCATAAAATCCTCAAAGCCATCCATCAAAAATAAATAATACTATGAAAAATAATTGTAAACTATTACTCGCTTTTTTAATTCTTTTAACAGGATTAAACAACAAACTTGTGGCACAAAAAAATGTCACCATCCATTCTCATAATGATTATAAACAATCTGTACCTTTTTGGAATGCTTTTGCAAACGGAGCTACTTCTTTTGAGGCAGATATTTTTTTAAAAGACAGTCATCTATTTGTAGCTCATGATTTAGAGGATATTAGACCATCTAAAACATTAGTTAACTTATATCTTAAACCTATAGAAAATGCTTTAAAACTTGAATATCAAAAGGATAAAAAAATAATCCTTTTAATTGATATAAAATCGGAAGCAGAAGCTACTTTAAATAAATTGGTTACTATATTAAAAAAACACCCTACCATTATCAACAATAAAAACATACAAATTATTATTTCTGGAAACAGACCAAAACCTGAGGAATATTTAAATTACCCTGATTTTATCTTTTTTGATTATCAAGAGTTAGGTGCTGATATTGCCTCAGAAATATGGAATAAAATCGGAATGGTTAGTTTGAATTTTAAACGTTTTTCAGAATGGAATGGAAAAGGTAGATTAACACACAATGATGAAAAACGTGTAGCGAATGTAATCGCAAAAGCAAAGAAAACGAATAAACCTTTCCGTTTTTGGGCAAGTCCAGATTCTAAAAGAGCTTGGAGAGTTTTATCGGATATGGGTGTAGATATCATTAACACAGACCATCCTTTTAAATGTGTTACTTATTTTAAAACGCTATCTAATAGAGTGGTTATTTCTGATACATTTTCTGATGTATATGACCCCACATTTAAAGCAGATCAAAAAGATTTACCAGTTAAAAACATCATTTTATTAATTGGTGATGGTAATGGATTGGCTCAAATATCATCTACAGCCTTAGTAAATAATGGTGAATTATCATTAACCCAATTAAAAAGTATTGGTTTTATTAAAACCCAAGCTGCAGACGATTTTACTACGGATTCTGCTGCTGCTGGTACAGCTTTGGCTACAGGTGTAAAAACCAATAACAGAGCAATTGGTACAGATGTTCATCAAAAACCGATAAAAAACATCACAGAAATTTTAAACGAACAAAAGTTTTCTACAGCTTGTATTAGTACCGATAATATTTTGGGTGCAACACCTGCTTCTTTTTATGCACATGCTATAGATAGGTCTGATGATCCTACAATTGCAAAAGATTTAATAAACAGTAAACTCAACCTTTTTATTGGTGGTGGTGCTGCTACTTTTAAAGATTCAAGTATTCAAGATAATTTTAACATCTTATCTTCAATTAGCGATTTAAAAAATACCACAAATGATAAAGTTGGTATATTTATGTCTGAACATGGAATGAAATCGATTAGAAATGGTAGAGGTAACATGTTAGCAGATGCAACAAAGTTTGGATTAGAATTTTTAAAGAAAAAGAATCAACCATTTTTTGTTATGATTGAGGCTGCTAAAATAGATCATGCAGGGCATTCTAATGACACAGCAGGCATTTTAGCAGAATCTATAGATTTTGACAAAGCCATTACTGAAGCATTAATTTTTGCGGATAATAATCCAGAAACTTTAGTAATTATAACAGCAGATCATGAAACTTCTGGATTTAGTATTCCACAAGGTGATGTTAAAAAACACGAAATTGAAGGTTATTTTGCCTCTTATGATCATACAGCTATTATGGTTCCAATTTTTGCTTATGGTGCTCAATCAAACGAATTTCAAGGAGTGTATGAAAACAATGAGGTTTTTCATAAAATACTAAAAGTCTTAAAAAAATAAATCCCCTTTCCCCTTCTTTTTATTTAAAAACCCCAAACTTAAGTTTGGGGTTTTAATGTTTTTATCCATAGAAATATTACTCCTTTTTTGGATTCTGTTGAGTTGATTTACAAAGACTTTATTATTAGGTTGTTATAAAACAAGTATTAAGCATTTAACTCGTCCATAATTTCAGCAAATAATTGATACGATTTTATTCTATCATTAATATCATAAATATTGGTCACAGCAATCAGTTCATCTGCTTGAGTATATGCTAAAAACTCTTTTACTTGTGCTTTTACTGTGGCTTTACTCCCAATAAAAGAGTATTTTAACATTTGATGTACTTGTGGATTATTTAGTACTTCTTTGTAGTAATTACTCATGGCAGTTGGTGGTTGTACTGCAGCTCGTTTGCCTGTAAATAATCCTACAATTAACTGAATTAAAGAAGTTGATAAACGTTCTGCTTCTTTATCTGTATCTGCTACAATAATGTTTACACCTGCAATTACATAAGGTTTTTGTAAATCTTCTGAAGGTTGAAATTCTTCTCTATAAATTTTTAATGCACTACCTAAATATGCAGTTGCAAAATGACTCGCAAAAGCATAAGGCAACCCTTTTTTGGCAGCCAAATGTGCGCTATCTGTGCTCGATCCTAAAATATATAGAGGTACATCTACACCTTCTGCAACTGTTGCCCTAACTTTGGCAACACTATTATCTACTGAAAAATATTGCTGTATTTTTTCTACTTCACTCGGAAAATCTTGTGCAGCTTCCATAAAATCTGATCTTATAGCTTCTGCAGTTTCTTTGTCTGTTCCTGGTGCTCTACCTAAACCTAAATCAATTCGATTTGGGTATATGGAAGCTAAAGTTCCAAATTGTTCTGCAATAATTAAAGGCGAATGATTAGGTAACATAATTCCACCAGAACCAATTCTAATGGTATTTGTGCCTTGAGCAGCATAACCAATTAAAATAGCTGTAGCACTAGATCCAATATTTTCTGAATTGTGATGCTCTGCCAACCAATATCTTGTATAGCCTACTTTTTCTGCACTTTGCACCAGTTTTAAAACATTATTAAAAGTCTGTTTTAAAGGTTGATCTTGAGATACCAAAGCCAAATCTAAAATAGAATATATAGTGTTATTTGATTTCATACTATTATTACAATTTATGAGTAAACTGAAATAGCTTACTTTTAAGGAAAAGCAAATTTACAGAACACTTTAAATCTATTACTCTAATTTATTGTTAATTCTAGTTATAGAACTATCAAATTAAACAATACCAACAGCACAAAAAAATGTTATCTTACTTACCCTTTTTAAAAAAGATAAACAAAATAACATTTACTAACAAGCCCACTTATTTTTTTAGTATTTCTAGTATTTGTTCTTTAGTAATTTTAGGATTTGCTCCTTCTGAACCCACAACAATAGCACCCACAGCAGATGCATAATCAATTGCAAATTGTGGATTATTATCCTTTAACAACTGGTCTATTAATGTTGCTAAAAATGAATCTCCTGCTCCTACAGTATCTACCACTTTAACAGAATAACCTTTGTTGTAATAAAAGTTACCATCCTTAAAAAGCACTGCACCTTCTTTGCCTAAAGTAACACAAATGCAAGCGGTATTTGTTTTTGTGGCCATCCATTTAATGGTTGTTTCTAAACCTACAATGTTTGCTTCTAAAGCTTTGGCTATTTCATAAATTTCATCGTCATTAAATTTAATAAAATCGGCTTCATTCATCAATTCTAATAAAACGGGTATGGCATAATGTGGTGGTCTTAAATTGATGTCTAAAATTTTATATTTTGCCCATTTTAAATATTCATTTAAAGAGGCTCTAGAAACTGCATCTCTAGCTATTAAACTACCATACACAAATGCATCTGCATTGGCTATTAATAGTTTTGCATCTTTATTGATATCTATTTTATCCCAAGCTCTAGGATGTTGAATGGTATAAGATGCACTTCCGTTTTTATCTAAAACTACATCTACTGTCCCTGTTTTTAAACTAGTATCTATTTGAACCCCTTTTTCACTGATGCCTTGTTTTTTAATAAAATCAGCAATTTCTTCACCTTCTTTGTCTTCGCCAATTTTGGTAATAATTGATACTTTATTGTTTAATGATTTTAACCTAGTAGCGACATTTAATGGTGCTCCACCTATTTTTTTATGAGTTGGAAAAATATCCCATAAAACTTCGCCAAAACAAACTATATTTTTCATTAAGCTTTTGTTTTATCGTATTTATTATTTAGAGTAATTACACAGGCTTCTACCCCTTTATTTTGAATGTCTTTATACGCTTTAGTATAACTGTTTACAAAAGTACTATTGGTATTTAAATCACCAAAAACACTATCTATTTCTAAAAATATTACTGGTTTTGTTTGTGCTTCAATCGCCTTAGATTGTAAAGTTGTTTTTAAAGCATCTTTAATTGCTAAAGGGTTTCCTTTTTCATCTTCGCCAAAACTATAAATTGCCCAAGCTGCTGTTACAAAAGCGGCTAATTCTATAGCGCCCTTATTTGCCAATTGATTATTAATTGTTGGTAATATAAAAATTGGGAACTTTGCAGAAGTCTCAGAACAAATACGGTCTATCTGATCTTTAATATTAATGTTTCCAAAGCGCTCTAATAATGATTGTTTGTAATCGTGTAAATTAATGCCTTCCAAATCGCCTAAAGTGGGTGTAACTTCTACATCCATATAATGATTTAAAAAAGTTCTGATATTTGTGTTATTTATAGCTTCATCAATGGTATTGTATCCTACTAAAGCACCTAATAAACCAATTACAGAATGCCCTGCATTTAGTAAACTTAATTTCATTTTTTCGTAAGGCACCACATCTTCTACAAACTGTGCCCCTACTTTTTCCCAAGCTGGTCTACCAGCAATAAAATTATCTTCTATAACCCATTGTTTAAAAGGTTCGCAAACTACTGGCCAAGCATCATCTATACCTGTAGTTTCTTTTAAATAGCTAATATCTTCTGGTGCTGTAACTGGTGTAATTCGATCTACCATTGCATTAGGGAAAGATACATTATTGTCAATCCAATCTACCAATTCTGGTGCAGCTTCTGCTACATAACTCAATAACATATTTTGTGTCATATGTCCATTACCTTGTATATTATCACAAGACTGAATTGTAATTCCTTTTAAGCCACGTTCTTTTCTTAATTTTAAGGCTTGTGTTAAATAGCCAAATATGGTTTTTGGAGCCTGTGGATTTTCTAAATCATGAATGATTAATGGGTTCGTAAAATCGAATTGTTTTGTTGCTTCATTATAATTATAACCTCCTTCTGTAATAGTTAAAGAAATAATCTTAACCTCTTCACTTGCCATTTTTTCTATGACTTGCTTCGGATTTTCTGGTGCAAATAAACACTCTACAATAGAACCAATAATATGTCTTGTATGGCTACCATCTAATTCTTTTACAATTAGGGTGTATAAACCATCTTGTTCTTGCAGCGTATTATAAATTTTAGTGTCAAAATCTAATAAGGCAACACCACAAATCCCCCAATTTTCTAAAGCTTCTTTGTGCAACAATTGATCTGTATAAAAGGCTTCGTGTGCTCTATGAAAGCCTCCAATACCTACATGTACAATGCCAGTTTTCACCTTAGATCTATCATATTGGGGGATAGAAGCTTGTTGAGAAAATTGAGAGAATGTGTTGTTATTTAATTTTATATTTTTCATGATTTTTTTTATTTACTGTCAAAACGTTGTAATAATACTGCAAAAATAATGATGGCTCCTTTTACCACTTGTTGCGGATAAGAAGGCACATTTAATAGGTTTAAAATATTACCTATTAATCCTAAAATTAGTACGCCCATTAAAGTATTAATGGCTGTTCCTTTTCCACCATTTAAACTTGCTCCACCAATTACTACTGCAGCAATGGCATCTAACTCCCAAGCCATACCCATATTTGGCGATCCTAAATTGGTTCTAGAAGCAACAATAATTGCAGCAGTTGCAGCCAAAGCCCCAGAAATTGCATATACTAAAAACTTGTATTTATTTACTTTTATACCAGATAAACGAGAGGCTTCTTCGTTACTACCAATGGCAATTACTAATCTACCAAAAACATTGTAACGCAACATAACCATAGCACAGATTACAATGATAAAAAATACAATAGCAATATTAGGAATACCTAAAGTGGAATTATTTGCAAAATCTGACATAAATTTACCACCAACAGTTGTAAATGTAACAGGCGAACCTTTAGAGTAAATAAAACTTAACCCTCTTGCAATTGTCATTAAAGCTAAAGTAGCCACAAATGGAGCCATTTTTTGGTACGCAACCAAATAGCCAGAAATACTTCCTAAACCAAAGCCAATAATTATTGTCATTAAAATTGCCAATGGTAATGCAAAAATATTAACTAAAATAGCAAAGGTAACCGCTAATAAAGCTACCATAGAACCTACAGATAAATCTATACCACCTGTAAGAATTACAATGAGCATACCAATACTGATAATACCAATACCAGACACTTGTTTTAATAAGTTAGAAAGGTTTACAGAGGTGAAAAATACATCTGAAATTAGTGCCGAAAAAATTACTAATAAAATAAAAATGAATATAGTATTATACTTTACTAAAAACTTAAGAATGCCACCAGGACTGCTAAGTTGTTCTTTTATTGTTAAAGCCATAATTTGTAAGTTTAATTAGTTTAATTATATTGTTTTTAATGGTTCTCCTATTGAGTAACGCAAAATGTTTTCTTCAGAAAATTGTTCTTTTTGTAATTCGCCATAAAATGTACCTTCGTGCATAACTAGTATTCTATCAGAAATACCCATAATTTCTGGCATGTCTGATGAGATTACAACCACACCAACACCTTTTTTGGCAACTTCATTAATAAGGTTATAAATTTCAATTTTTGCCCCTACATCTACTCCTCTTGTTGGCTCATCAATAAAAATAACTTTACTATCAATACTCAACCATTTGGCTAAGGCTACTTTTTGTTGATTACCACCACTTAAGTTTTTTACATCTACCTCAGAGTTTGGTGCCTTAATGTTTAGTTTTTTAATTAAACTCAACACTTTTTTGTATTCGTTATCTACATTTATAAAACCTAGTTTACTAGAAATAGAATCGAAGCTGGTAACACTAATATTTCTTCGGATAGAAAGTGGTAAGAAAACACCTTCTTCTTTTCTGTCTTCGGATACAAAACCAATTTTATACCCTGCAGCATCTACAGGAGAATTCGTTTTAATTTCTTTACCTTCTAAAAGTAAGGTTCCTGATTTCTTTTTATCAGCACCAAAAATCAATTTTGCAGTTTCTGTTCTTCCACTTCCTCCTAAACCTGCAATACCCAATACTTCACCTGGTTTTACATCAAAAGAAACATCATGCACTAGTGTTTCTTTAGCAGTTAAATCTTTTACTTCAAAGATTGGCACTTCACCAATTTTTATATCTCTTTTAGGATACAATTCGTTTAACTCTCTACCAATCATTAAATGAATTACACCATCTTTATCAGTTTCTACAATTGGCATACTCCCTGTATCTACACCATCTCTAAGCACAGTAACTGTATCTGAGATTTTAAAAATCTCATCTAAATGATGTGATATATATATTATAGAAACTCCTTGATCTCTTAGCTTAAATAATATTTGAAAGAGTTTTTTTACATCTTTTGGGTCAAAAACAGTAGTTGGTTCATCTAAAACTAACACTTTGGTGTCTTCTGATATTGCTTTCGCAATTTCTACAACTTGTTTTTGTACAATACTTAGGTTTTTAACTTTTGCTGATGCATCTATTTTAAAATCTAATGAATCTAATAATTCTTGTGCATCATTGATTAAACCTTTCCAGTTCATCCAAGTTTTATTTGCCCCTAATTTATGTAGGTATATGTTTTCTGCTACTGATAAATCATTTACCAAAGACAATTCTTGATACACTACATTAATACCTAACACCTGACCTTCATGCGTGTTTTTTGGTGTAATTTCTTCACCATTTAAAACCACACGTCCAGCATCTTTTTGGTGTACTCCACTTAATATTTTAATTAAAGTAGATTTACCTGCACCGTTTTCACCTAGTAAAGCATGAATTTCGCCAGACTTTACTTTAAGATTCACATTCTTTAATACAGACACAACACCAAAATTTTTTGATATTCCTGTCATTTTTAAGCGATATTCGCTTGCTGAATTTTTCATGTTAAATCTTTTAAAAATTAGAATATTGCATTTGGGTTGTAATACTTAGCTGCATTTTCTTTGGTAATTAACAAAGGTGCTGTGTACGATTTTTTATCAAAATCAGTTTTACCATTCATATACATAACTGCATATTCTACTGCATTTTTACCAATTTGCACAGGACTATTCATGGCAGTACAACCATAAAAATCAGTTTCCATAATGTATTTAATAGCTTCTTTTTGTCCGTCTGCACCTGCAACAATTAAAATATCATCGGTTTTACCAGCTTGTTTTATGGCTTTAATTGCACCTAACACACATACATCAGACTCTGTAATAACCACATTTACATCTGGGTGAGCCACTAAAATATCTTCCATTGCTTTTAAACCACCTGCATAAGACCATTCTGTATACGCTTGGGTTTTTACATTTAAATTGATTTTACCTTGTGTACGTAACTGCTCTTCTGTAATACCTTGTAATAAACCTTGTTTACGAGTACGCCCAACAGGGTTACCAGCATTACCACTTAATAAGGCAATATTCATAGGTTTGTTACCAAACTTTTTAGCCAACCACTCTCCTGCTAATTCTCCGTTTGCTAAATTGTTAGACTGTATAGTTGTTACAAATTCTGCTTCTGGGTTTATAGAACTATCTATAATAAAAACAGGAATACCAGCAGCTTTTGCCATTTTTGTAACCCCAACTAGAGCATCAGGATCTTTAGGGTTTAATAACAAAGCATCTACCCCTTTTGTAATTAAATCTTCTACAGCTGCAATTTGTTTGTTAATATCATCTTGGCCATCTGCAGATAAAAACTGCATGCCATTTTTTTCTGTAGTAGCTTTTATACTTTGCCATAATGCTTGATAATAAGGTGCATTTAATGTAGGCGAACAATAGCCTATTTTTTTACCAGTTAAATCGATTTCGCTTTTAAAAACATCACCTACTCCTTCTGATGAAGTTGATGTTGCCTCTTTATCATTTAATTGTTCTGCACAACTTATAAAATTGAATACAAACAACAGCAGTGCAATTGGTGTTATTAGTTTGTAATAATTGAATTTTAAAGATTTTGTTTTCATATTTTGATGTTTATTATTGAATGAAAGTTAAGAATATCTATTTTAAAATAAGGTTATATCTACCTGAAGTACTGTTCTTTCTTGTTCTGGGTTCCACATTAAAGTTAAATCTACAGGTATTTTATACTTATTAATAGCCAATTGTTTATTGTAGGTAGCCCCAACATTAATAATGTTTCCAGCGCTTTGAGTGTAAAAAGTTTTATCAGTAATAAAAGACCAAGCACCACCAGCAAAAAGTGATAAACTTTCTGTTTTATTTTGCCAAATCTTACTATTAATTTCAAAATAATGAGTCCAAGAATCTTTTAAACTACCATCTGCTTGCACTTCGTAATCTCCAGAACCACCATTAATAATGGTTGCTAAATACAATAAGGTATTTGGGGTTACATTATAACCAAAGTTTACATCAACAAAATTATAACCTTGTGTTTTGTCATAACTCCAATAGCTTAATTTATCTCCTCTTTCCTCTACTCCTGTATAGTTATTGTGTGTTACTGCTTCTATAAAAAATCGATCAGAAAATCGGTATTTTGTATAAATAGATAACTCTTTATAATATGCACTTATGTTCTCGTCAGTATTTACGTTGTTTACATCTACAGGACTAAAACTTGCTCCACCCCAAAAACCAAAAGTAAATTTCTTGTTTTTAGAATTGTATTCTAAACTCGATGCAAATAATGCACCTGGATGTACGACAAAACCATGCCATGTATGCATATTTTTCACGTGTGCACTAATACTAAATGGTTTGTAGTCTGTATTGTTTTCTGTGTTTTTTTCTGTGTTTTTTTCTGTGTTTTTTTCTGTGTTTTGTGCATTTAATAAGTTTGTAAAAAAAACTAAAACCAAACAACAAACAGTTGCTAAATGTTTTCTTTTTTTTACTTGTAAGTGATATCTTACAGCATAAAAATTATCTTTAATAGATGGTAATGTAGATTTCATTTTGTAGTTTTTAGTAAGATTAAAATATATAACGTCATTTTTACGTTTATTTTTCAAATGTATAAAAATATTTTTTACAAAAAGCTGTTTTTAACAAAATAAATATATTTTATTACCAATTATATAGTCAATATTAACCTAAAACACCATAAAAACTAGGAATAGCACAATATATTATATACGTTATAATAACGTTTAATAATATATTTTATGTAAATTTGTAACTGAAAAGAGATTTATGAAGAACAACTTAATACAAAACTTATCTGTAGATTGTGTAGTTTTTGGTTTTGATACCAACACAAAAAGCTTAAACGTATTATTAATTAAACGTTTTTTAGCAGATGAAAAAACAAATTCTCCATTAGTAGATGATTATGTACTTACTGGGTACCACGTTTATGAAAATGAAAGTTTAGATGATTCTGCAACTAGAGTTTTAAAAGAATTGACGGGTTTAACTGGCCAATATAAGAAACAATTTAAGGCTTTTGGAGACCCTGATAGACTGAATAATGAAAAAGATTTAATATGGGTAGAAAACCAAAAGTTTAATGTAAGAACAGTTACTATTGCCTATTACTTTTTACTAAAAACTGAAGATGTAGATGTAACAAACAATACCTACCAGGCAAAATGGCATCCTATAAATCAATTGCCTAAAATAGGTTTTGATCACAAACAGATTATCTTAGAGGCTTATGAGGATTTAAAAACTAAATGTTTGTCTGAACCTATTATATTTGAGTTATTGCCTGATAAATTTACAATTAATGATGTACAAGACTTGTATGAATCTATTTTAAATATAGAAATTGACAATCGTAATTTTAGACGTAAAGTAATCAACAAAAAATACATTATTCCTTTAGATGAAAAACAAGTAGGTGTTTCTAAAAGACCTGCTCAATTGTATATGTTTAGTAAAGACATTTATCAGAAAATATATCAAAAAAGTTATTTGATTAATATATAACTTATCTGTTTAAGTTTTTGTCTATAAAAATTCAGTTATTATAATCTAATTATAGTAATTAATAAAAGTTTACAGCAGTGTATGCTAAAAAAGAAGAGCACATAAAATTTTACAGATATGTACTCTAACTATTCAATCCCCCAACTGAATTACTATTAGTTCATTTTATAAGCCTACTTTTTAGTAGGCTTTATTTTACCCTTTTTATAATTGGGTGTTCTACTACTTTTTAGATATCCCTTATAATTCTTATTAATACTAAGACCTCAATTTGTATTAATAGTTCTAAAATAGTTTATAAATAAATGTTAAAAAAAGAAAATAGATATATGCCTTGTAAGTGTCTACAAATAGAAGTTTTATATAGATGAACCTTTTTAATTTCTTTATCACATTGATTGTCAAATACCTATAATTCCATAATTTAGGAGTTTCAAAAAAAACAGAATATAAAAACTCATGTTTTTGTACTGATTTTTATCATTTCAATCGTAGAATTCACTCAAATGGAAAGCGTTTTATCAAAATACATTACAGTTGATCCAAAATAAAAAGAGCACATATAATTTATATTATATGCACTCCTCAATCACTAACCAATCAACCAAATTGATACTTAATTCATTTCTATAATACCTACTATTTCGTAGGCTCTCATGCCATCTACTTGTACTTTTTCGTAAAGTATATTGGCAAATTCATAATATGTTTGTCCGTCTATTACTACCTTTTCTACTTCATTTGGTAATTCATAAACTATGGTACCTATTTCTGGGTCTACCACTTCATAAACATCATTGCTTTGTATGTAAAAAATACCTTCTGTGTAATAATAGTTTCTGTTGTTAAAACGGATTCTTCTGTGGTTACTAGGTAAAGTATTTATACGAAAGCCTACTTTTGGTGCAATCGCTATATAACGTCCTCTAGAATAGGTATAATATCTATTGTTAGCATAATAATAATCTACACCTCTGTGACTTACTACTCGTTTGTTAGGTACATTTCTTACAGCAACTACTTTTCTCGATGATTTTTTATACGTAACCGTAGATCGAGGTATTCTTTTTGTTGATGTTGTTGTTCTTGTATTGTTATTAGTAGTAACTGTTCTTTTGGTTACTGTTGTTGTTTTTTTAGTATTAGTATCTCTTCTTGATTGTGCATTAGCTTGTGTACTAATTGCCAACACTAATAACGAAGGCAAAATAAACTTTGATATCCTTACTTTCATAATTTTAATTTTTAAATTAAACTTCTTTTCTTATCAATACTAAGACCTTGTTTTGTATTAATAGTTTAAAGATATCTTTTAAATAAAAGTTAAAAAAAGAGAATAGACGTTTGCTATAATTTTATCTACAGATTGGTGTTTTTTATAGAAGTGTTTTTTTTTAGTTGATACTTTTAAAGGATGTAAAGTTTACTAATCATGAAACTGAAAGGAGTTTTAGGTTGACCACATAGACACAGAGGGAACATAGTTTTTAGTGAAAAAATTATTAAAGTTAGATGTTTTTAAAGTTTGTTAATTATCAAACTGATCGCATATTTTTGTCATTTCGACTTTATGGAGAAATCTTATTAAAACATAGTTAATTCATAACTAGTTCTCGATACTAATTTTTCTCATTACAATCGTAAAATTCACTCGAAGGGACAAAAGTTTGCTAATCATCAAACTGATAGAATGTTTTTGTCATATCGACTTTATGGAGAAATCATATCAAAACGTAATAAATACAATTGTTCTCGATACTAATTTTATGCATTACAATTCTAAAATTCACTCGATCTGACAAGGGTTATCTTTTATTGTGGTTGGGTTAGAACACATAAGGATATAGTTTATATCTTATTTAGAACAAATTATTTATCCCTAAACTTTTTGGTTGTTGTTACATTGTAAGTAATTCCAAAGTAAAAACCACTTCTTATTCTATTAAAAGTAGGAATCTCAGTAACAGATGCATCTACATATAAACCAATATCATCTTCTCTTACTGCTTTTGATAGCTCTTTTATTTGAGTAAAACTAGCACCAAGATTAATGGCAACTTGATTATCTCTACCAAAAATAGCACTAGTACCTACTAAATATCTTGTTTTACCATCAAAAAGAGATAATGATGCTCCTAAATTAAAACCTGCTTTAAACCAACTTGTATAACGCCAAGATACATGCCCTAAAGCACCTATAGAAACATCTCCTTTTTTAGGGTTTTCTTTAAGTATATTATTAACTAATGTATCTCTTTTTTCTAAATAATATCCTTGATCTACTTTATTAGTATGAAAAAAACCAGAAGAAAAATCAAATGTAAAATTCTGTTTAGTATAAAAATTAATCTTTTGTGATTTTATGGTATCATTTGTTCTTTTATTTATTAAAATCACTTCAGCTTGTAATCCTGTATTTTTTGCTTTAAAAGATTCAAGTTTTATGGAATCTGTAGCCGTTTTAGAAGCATTGAGAAACTCTATATCTTTTAAATAGCCCTCTACAGAAAGCTTTGTTTCAATTTCTTTAAGATACGCATAAAGGATAGTCATTCTTATGGATGGTTTATCTATTTTTTCTAAACGTAATTTAAATACAATTTCTGCTGCCTTTATAAAATACACTGCTCTAGAAACCTCTTTTACTAAATCATTTTTATTACTAACATTGAAATTTTTCAATATACCTTGTTCTAAACTTATAGCTTTAGAATTATCAGAATTAATTAATGTTTCTTTGTACAAATCATTAATTACTTCTTTTAATGTATCTAATAAATCAGCTTTTTCTTCTGCTAGGCTATATAAATCTTCAAAAATATCGTTTTGAATTCGCTCTTTTAATTTCTTTATATCAAATTCACTTAACTCTTCTTTTGTTATATTTTTTTGTTTAGCATAAGCTTCTTTTTCCTCAGACAAAATAAATTCTTCATCTAATGATTTCAATACTTCAATATCTTTAACAGCTTGCATAAACATCTTTTGATCATCCTTATCAAAACTTAATTGGTCAGAACTAGTTATATTTAAAATCGGTTTTAATATTTCTGGTATATCAGAAGCAATCTCAAAATATCTTAATTTAACTGTTGCTTTTACAATGGACGAATTCACATTATTTAATACAATGTTATATTCTCTTTTATCTACTATTTGAGTTCTATCAGCTTCTATATTCTTTTTATCTGAATTATAGCTTAAGATAATATCCTGCTGGGCTTGTAAGCCAGAAATAAATAAGAAAATGAATAGGATTCCAAGTTTTTTCATAATTAATTATTTTAATGCTTGTTGATTACTGCATTAAAGTTAAAACTAATAAAAATTCTATACGATACCTAAATATAAGTATTTTAAAGATAATCAATACAATACATTACATTACATTTATTTTTAGTTCTATATGTGTAGGTATTCTTAATAATAGCAATTTATATTTGCTTCACTTTTTGTTTGGCTTTGGGTTAACCACATAGGGACATAGTAAACTAAATCACTAGTTCTCGATACAAATATTACTCATTACAATCGTAAAATTCACTCGAACTCACAGGACTTTTTAAAGTTTTAAAGTTAAATATTTCTAAAGTTTGCCACCAAACTTTCAAAAACCAACCTATTCCCTTTCCTAGTTTCCTCCCAGTTTGCTTCGGGTTTTCTTCGGAAAAGCATGTATTTAAAAAAAATACACTCAAGTTGTACCCGAACAAAACCCGAAGCAAACTCGAACAAAACCCTATATAATTAAGAGAAATGTGCGCCAGAAGTTACTGAGGTGTTGTAGATAAGCTACTTGTGTTCTGATGTGTTGTGATGTGTTTTGCTGTTTTATTAGCATTCAAAAAAAAGGTACTCCCACTTATTTGTGCTAGTTTGTGCTTATTGCTAACAAGCTTTTGTTTACTAGATGATTAGCCCTTAGTTTTACAGCATATTAACTTAAAACATATATAATTATGGCAACATTTGAAAAAGGGATTCTTGGAGGATTTTCTGGTAAAGTAGGTAGTGTAGTGGGTACGCGTTGGCGAGGTAAAAATGTAATGCGCAGTTTGCCTCAGCATGGTAAGTATACCCCAACTGACAGACAAGAGCTGCAACGTGCAAAATTTAAAACAGTCATTTCATTCTTGAGTCCGATTACGACAATTTTAAGTGCGTACTTTGGGAGTTCGCAAGGTGATAAATCGCGCGCTAATTTGGCTACTTCTTATCATCTTAAAAATGCAGTGGTAAGCACGGCACAAGGTATGATAATGGATTACGAAAAGGTGTTGATCAGCAAAGGTGATTTAAGAGGTTTGGATGGCGCTAGTGCTACTGCTGCTACTGGGCGAATTGTAAATCTGAACTGGCTTGACAACAGCGGCCAAGGTAAAGCTACTACTACCGATGTTTTAATGGCTGTTGTGTACGCACCAGACTTGGGTTTGTTTTATAGCAATACAGCTATTGCTACTAGAGATGCTACGACTGCTAGTGTTACCTTACCGCAGTTTATGGAAGGGTTTGAGGTAGAACTTTGGGCCTCTTTTTACAAAGACGGCACCAATTACGCTGCTACCAGTACTTATTTAGGCCCGTTAACCGTGGTTTAAATATGTTGAGGTAAAAAGGAGATTGCCTAAAAGTGTATTATCTCCATTACAAGCGCATTATGCTCTAACAATCTATTTGTTTTGGGCTAATGCGCTTTTTTAATGGATGCGCAAGTATTGAGTTATAAAGGTTAACGGTTTATTGATTGTCTTCTAAAGCGTTGTTGTTTAAAGATTGTTGTGCGAGTGGTAGAAAGATTTTGTTGATTAACATTTTAGGAAACATGGGTGCATTACCAATTTTTAAGCTTGGTATCATTCGTTTTTTACGCAATTCGTAAATTTTAGATCGGCTAATTTTTAAATAGTCCATTAAATCTTCTGTAGTTAGCCAATCTTCATTTTTAAGCATGTTGCTGTCAAATTCTATCTCTTTGTGTTCTGATACCAGTTGGTTGCTTTTGTTACTTTTTGTTTTTAGTTAATGAATTTGTAATGTGAATTGCGCTACAATTTAGTTAAAAATTTATAAACATCATAATTTTAGGGTTTTATATTGATTTTTATACAACAAATTAAGGGTTTTTCCTGATTATTTGTATCAACACCTACCTATGTTTTAAGCATACCCAACTACTAACCTTTTAGTCAATGGCATCTACCTAACACAAAAGAGTTAAAAAAAATTGGTGGCTATTTAAGAAAATGATATATTTAACAAAAAAATTGTATAAATAACTTTAACTACTTGTTGGTATAGTTTAACTATATAGATATATAAACTGATATATAGTTCAGTATACAACAACGTTGTAAGTAATTTAAAAAAAAATGCTAAAATGAAAATAAAGTTACTAATTATTATACTTTTCTTTTGCTCTAATAGTTTTGCGCAGGAATATCCAAAAAATACAAGACATATAAAGACAATACAATCTACAGTTTACAATAAAAAAGACACGCTGAACCATAGAGAGTTAGTTACATATTACGACAAAGATTGGAATCCATTGACTAATACTAACACACTCTCATCTGCTCTAGATAAAGGTTCCAAAACTGTAACAATTTTAGATACAGACAAAAAATTTGTCCAAGCAATTATTACCTCAAAAAAGGACACCTTGGACTACATCGTATATCTTTATGATAATGATGGAAACAGGACTAACAATTATCAAATAAGGAAAGGAGATACCATAACTGACCAAAAAAGAATTTTTGACAACAATGGAAATAGCCTAGAATTATACAATAAGAAGAATGGTGAATATTATCTAAGGTTAGAAGCAAAATATAACAATCTAAATAAAGTAACATCGAGAGATTGGTATAACCCATTAAATCAATTAGTAAGAATTGAAAAGTTTGAATATTCAGAAGATGGAAAGACTTCTGAATACTACAAAACAGATAAAAAAGGTATTTTAAAATTACAAAGAAAAACCGTTGAAATAGGATTGAGAAAGTATAAAATAAACCACTACACTGAATCAAAAGGAATAAATTATGGAATAACTCTTGAAAAACAGAAAGGATATTATACAATCGAAAAAAAAGATGAAAATGACAACTTGATTTCCTTAGAAATTTTTAATAAAAGGGGTAAGTTAAAAACATCAGTTTATATCACCTACAGTGAAATTCAACAATAAGATTTCAGAAAAACTACTTACAACACCGTATAATTCCAATTGTGAGCATTTGTGTCCTGCGGACACAGACGCTTATGCGTCGAAGTTAGTTCATTTTATTATCTTTACTACCAAACATCTCACAACTGAAAATTATACAAACACGCCGTAACCAATATTACCAATCATAACACAAAATGAAACTAAAAGGAAAAACTTCTGAAAAACTCATTGGAGAGTTGAACTTAATTAAAGCGATAACAGGAGCATTAATTTTTGTTATGCTACTTCTAATCGGAATTTGTATTTATGGATTCTTGACAAAAGAGAATAATACTGTATTTTTCACCTTATTAATAATTCCATTGGCTTTAAGTCCAATTATGTTAATTAACGCTGGAAATATAAAAAAAATAAAAGCGGAATTAGAATCAAGAAAATAAGGTTCAATAATATATTTTAAAACTTTCTTTCACTATATTAGTTACATTCAATATCCATTAATGCTGATTGTAACTTATTTTGTTTTAAGTCCATATATTAATGGAATTAAACAACTTAAGAAAAATCCTGATTTACTTTTTAAAAAACTGAATTTAACGCTTATTTTTATGGGACTTGGTATTAGCTTTTCATCATTACAGGACACATCTAAAGCACAAAACAAGTTTTCAAAAAAAAATTGGGAAAATCCTAAGAAAGGAAAAATTATGATTGCTTTTATGAGTTTTATGATTTTATGCTCTCTAATATTTGGTTTAATTGGATATTTTTCTACAGAAGTTGGAGTTTTAAAAGAACTATCTATTGGAATTATTGTTTTGGGACTAGGGATGTTTGGACTTTTAAAGGCTTCAATTGAAATGTTTGAAAATCATAGAAAAGATAAAAATACTGGTTACAACACTGTATAAACTTTATTGCTATTTTTGGCTCACTTGGAAAATTCTTCCGGAATTTCGCCGTTCGTGTTTTATTTAGTAAATTCATTGCTTAATCAAGTCAATTTTTCTTAAAATTACAACGTTGGCAACCATTAGAATGAAACAATTTCAAATCATAATTCTTCTTTTTTTTAGCTTTTGTGCTTTTGGACAAAAAGTGACATATAACTATGTTGTTGATTCAACAAATGTAGAAACTAAAGAAGTAATGAGGCTTTTTGAAAACTACTTGGCTTCAAATCCTCAAAACAAAGCAAAAAATTCATTTTGGAATATTGAAGAACAAAAAAAATATAAGAACTATGATTTCTTGGAAAGCGAGTTTCAGCCATCGCTTTATATGGGATTTCCAGTTCACATTTTGAGCATAAAATTCAGAAATGACATTTACCAAATTAAAGCTCAGTTTTCGTATTGCAAAGAAGATAAAAGTCCATACGTTTTAGCAATAGGAAACTATTTTGCAAAAAAGGAAAACGGAACGTTTAAACTATTCAATGCGTTGACTATAAATAAACAAACTTGGAATTGCACTACTGTTGGTGTTGTCGACTTTTACTATCCAACATACCATAAGTTCAACTACCAAAAGGCTGAAAAACTAAATGATTTTAT
The DNA here is from genome assembly GCF_045063625.1 of Polaribacter sp. Asnod6-C07. Classification (NCBI taxonomy): domain Bacteria; kingdom Pseudomonadati; phylum Bacteroidota; class Flavobacteriia; order Flavobacteriales; family Flavobacteriaceae; genus Polaribacter; species Polaribacter sp. Asnod6-C07. The sequence continues at coordinate 3,352,824 of NZ_JBEFOF010000005.1, forward strand.
AAATGAGACTTGTAAGAATTTTGAGGTGCAACCAAAACCATTTGAATATTTTCTTGCCGATGATTATGACGAAATCCAAAAACTAAAAGGATTTGATTATTACATAGGAATGGGTGGACAGTCTAAACCAAGTGGCAAAGCAACTGACGACAAAGTTTATTGTGGAGGTTTGGGAGAATACTATCCGCACGAAGTTTTCCATATTCAAATAGACAAACATTTTCCAAACAAACATTTTTGGGTTTCTGAAGGAGTAGCCACACTATTAGGAGGAAGTCGTGGCAAAAGCTTGGATTGGCATATAAAACGAACAAATATCTATTTGCAGAAACATTCTGAAATAGACCTGAACGATATGCTCAAGTTAACAAACTTGGATAGTGAAACTTCTTATCATTATGTTTTGGGCGGATTAATAGCAAGGAAAATATTAGAAAAAGGTAGTTGGAGTTTAGTCAAAGAATTTATGTTAAGTGGAAAAACTGATGAGGACTACTACAAAGCGATTGAAAAATACTTAGGAATAAATAAGTCTGAATTGAACGACTATATTAGGGAACAATTACAGCTTGAATCAATAAAATAATGGTTGCCAATAAGGTGTATAAGTAATAGCGGTTAAAGTGATAAAACAGAAGTATAAACATAAAACAAAGGTCAGTGTAAAACTGAAAAGTTAGTGAATAGAAACCCGCTACTCCCCAAACACGAGACCATTAGGCTACATTAAAAATTACATAGACAAATGAAAAGAACAGCATTTTTATTATTAGCAATTTTACCAATTTTAATTTTCGGACAAAGTGAATTTTGTGACAAAAACTTCGGAGAAAGCTATTATCCTCTGAAAATTGGATTCGAAAAACATTTGACTTGGGGAACTGCAACTTATATTGAAAAAGTAACTGGTAAAACCAAAAAAGATGGTGTTGAATATTATAATTACGAACAAGATTTTGGTAGTGGAACATCATATAATTTATTATTAAGAAAACAGAATGACACAGTTTTTATGTTTAGTGAAAAAGAAAAAAAAGATATCATTTTACTAATTGAAAGACCAGTTAAGGGAACAAAATGGAAATCAGGAAAAGTTGTTAATACCAATGGCTTTTTTGAATCACCTTTTTGTGATTACGAAAACCTGTTAGTTATTGAAAACAAATATCCAAATGGAAATAAAGAAAAAAGATATTATAAAAAAGGTCTTGGACTTGTAGCTATTACGACAAAGAAAGGAATAAAAGGAATGTGTGTTCCTAGTAAAGAAGAATCAAAAGCATTATCAAAACCATTTTCCGCTCTTGGTTGTGAAAATCTACCTAGTAAAGAAGAAATAAAAAACTGTACAATATCGTTTATCAATTCTTATTTGGCTGAAAGATTATCAAAGGAAAAAATAAAAACACCTAAAGAAGAAGGAACTTTGAAGTTTAAATTGCATTCTAATAGTAATGGAGAAATAATAAAAATTGAAAAATTGAATTCTATTAGAGGAGGAAAACAAGTTCAGAAAGCAATAATGAAAATTTTATATACTCTACCCAAATTTAGACCTTTAATGACTTCTGAAAAGAAAGCTATTGGAACAAGATTTGAATTATCAATTCCAATCAAAACAAGATAACGTTACCTAGCAACATAAAAGATATTGCTAGTAAAAGCCTACTTACAAAAACCCTAACGGATTTTCTTGATTTGTGATTTATTTACTAACTTTATTACTTACACAAAAACTTTAGATACAAGCTAGTGACAGAAATATTTACGACAAAAAAACTAGAAAATTTAATCAAAAAAAGAATTGAAAAAAGAACTCTGAATGTTGAAAATATTTTTGGAAAATGGAATGCTTCTGTATTATATATTGCAAGAAAAAAATGTTTGATTTTTGTTAATTCCAAAAGTTTCTATTCTGTTATAATTCCGAAGTTTTCGACGACTGAACTAGATAAAATTCATTTATTGTTCCTTGAAAATTTTTACGCACAATTAGATTTTGAAAAAATTAAGACAGATGCAGAATTTCTTGTTGATAATGTTGGAGAATTGAAATTCTACTCGACTGATAACGATAGAAAAATGACTGGAATCATCAACTATAATGTTTCAAAGATAGACTACCTTAAATATGACTATGAGGTTTTTAATTCTTCTGTCATTCGTGAATTAACAGAGAAATTGAATTTGACACCTTTTAAACAGTTGAATTGGAATCAGCCGAAAGAAATAATGAATGAAATAATAAAAAAAGCCAGTGTGTAACATCCTATAAAATTAATTGCTGGTTTTTGCCTATTTACGAAAGTACTAGCGAATTTTCTTTGTCAATAATTATATAGTAAATTAGGTGCTTAAAATACGCAACAAACCTTAAACAAATACCTAGCTACAAGCTAAACCAACCAATGAACTTTGATTTAGAAGATAAACTTAACGAATACGTAAAGCAGAATGAATTAGATTCTGCAATACAAATAGCTGAAACCGAATTGAGCAAGATTCCGCAAACTGATTTCCATCAATTAATTGGAATGAACCTTTTGCATATGGAATCGGATTTGGACAAGTATATTTCCAAATTTTACTCAATTGTCAAATTGAAATACGCTTTGAATTTTGAGAAAAAACTAAAAGCTTTTTACTGCGAAATGAACGGATTTACAATAAACTATGAACGTTGGTTTATAAACTTGTTTTCATTTAGCAAAATTGGACAAGAAGATTATGACTGGTTAGCAGATTATGACCATCTGACAAAAAATGATTTGACTATAACTGGATTTGAGAACTTACAAAAAGTTTACGAAGACGTTTATAAAAACAAAAAATATGAAATACCTGAAATAGAACAAGCCTATGAAGTAGCGGAATTATTAATTATTTTAAGATTGCAGGAACTTTTTAGAAAAACCTATCAAATTGCTAAATCAAACGGAAAAAAATGGACTGAATTTGCAATGTTCGTCACAGCACACGATTACGAAATGATTTATAAAACGAACTGAATTAAATAAAGTCAGCAGGTAACAAAGTACTCTGGTAATCAACAAATTTTGGAGATGTTTGTAAAAATATTTGTAGGTTTTCTATCTGTAATTTATTTGCTAACTTTTATATTTCTTTATTTTAAAATTGTAAAAAATAATTAACAACTTTTAGGTATACTCTACTTCTAGAGTTATTTTAATTGATGGATGTTTGGTATTTATATAATTTGACCAAAATGAAACGCAACCTTTATGGAATAATAGCATCTTTAGAATATAATACCATAAAAAATGAAAATTAAATATTACTTAATAATTACTTTACTGTTTTTTGTAGCATGCAATAAAACAATGGATGAATCCATACCTGTAAGTACATCTTTAATGGTTGGAAAATGGAAATTAACAGAAGCATACATTAGTGCTGGTGGACCTCAATATTGGGTAGATGTTGAAAATGGCCAAGAATTAGAATTCTTTGATAATGAAACTTTCTATTCAGATAGATTTACTGAATGTATGGACGGAAAATTTTCTGTAGAAGGAAGTAAATTGTTACTAGAATATACTTGTGATGGATTTGACAACGAGGCAGAAAACGATGAAGGCTTGATAACTTATAATTTAGATTTTTTTACTAATTACTTTATTCTTACACCCACAAGTGGACCTCTTTGCATTGAGGGTTGTAGCTATAAATATAAAAAAGAACAATAATTATTACGAGCAATGGTTCTAAATAATTACTTGTTCTCACCTACTCTATTACAAGCTGAATTGAAGGGTGATATAATATACTAATAACTAAAAAATCAGAAAAAATTAAGATTTAAAAGTTAACATTAAGCCTGAAAATAATAATGCTACTAATACACAATTTTTAATTAGCTGTTCATTTAATTTTGAGTACATTTTTTTTCCTAAAAATATAGATAACAAGAAGAAAGGCATAATGAATAAGGCATAATACAAATGGTTTAATTTTAAAATTCCGCTAAAAGCAATTAAAGGAACTCGAATTATAGAAACTAAACCTAGAACACCAAACATAGTTGCACGAAATGTTTTTATATCCTTTGTGGCATTTTTGACTACTATTACAAATAATGGACCACCAGTTGAAAATAACCCAGAGAAAAAACCTCCAAAAATGCCAAGTACATATTCCAAAAAAGAAGATTTTTTAATTTTCCCTTTAGAAAAATAACTATAGATCACATAGAGAATAATAAATATTCCTAGAACCTTTTTTAGAAATATAAGATTTCCATAATTTAATATTGATATTCCTGCAGCAAGACCAATTATTGAGGTAAGTGCGAGTTTTACAATCACTTTTTTATCAATATTCGTCCATTCTTTTTGAACCAGATAAATACTCGATAAAAAATAAAATATCGAAATATAAGATATTGCTTCAGGTAAAGCAATGCTAATTAATAATATAGGCAACGCAACTAAAGCACCAGAAAAACCAATAATAGTTTGAATAAAAAAACCTAAAAATATACCTAAACTAATAATTAATAAAACATCTAATTCCATATCTAATTCTTGGTGTTATTATGATATGATAAAATTAAATCTTATACATTTCTACTCAAAATCAATTCAACTGTAAAACAGTTATATATTAAAATAAAAGAAGTATTTTTATGAATAAACAATTGATTCAATGGTAGACAAGATCGATACAGAAATAATTAAAGTTCTAAAGAAGAATTCTAGACAATCTTTTGCAGAAATTGGAAGAATTATTAACCTTTCGCCTTCTTCTGTTAGAGAACGTATACAAAAATTGCAGGATATAGGTGTTATAAAAAATTATACTTTAAATATTGATAACCATAAACTTGGTTATGGTTTAGAAGTATTTATAATGCTTAAACTATTTACAGGCAAACTAAATATTTTTATGAAAGACATAAACACATTCCCAGAAATAAAAGAATCCTATCGAATTACTGGCCCATATAATATCCATATGAGAGTAGTTCTAAAGAATCAATTACATTTACAACAGTTTATTGACAAAATGATTAACTATGGAGACCCAACCACACATCTAATTTTATCTGAATTAGAAAAAATTTAATAAAACTGATTATTAAAATTGAGGAAAAAGGTTGACAATAGAAATCTAATAGAAGTAATTAAATCAACTAAAATAATTATTGTTATTACTTTAACAACTCTGAAAAAACAGCAGGTAAAACAATATAAAAGTTAGTAGTAATTCTCACCTTTATACTTATAAGAAATAAATTTACTCAAATTTAAACCTATCTTATTTATTTTAGTCAAAGACTAAAAACAACCATAAATTATGAAAATAAATTTCTTATCTCTATTTTTATTATATACCATAATCTTTGGTTGCAGTAAAAATGATGACACCATTATTCATAACGAATCTGATGAGGAAGAAGTGATTATATTACCAATTCCTGATAAACCTTACACAATTGTTGATACAAATGTTTTTGAGTTTTACAATGATGAAGCTATAATAACAACACCAACTGTAGGTAAGGCTTTTTACGGACAAGATGCAACTTACAATGGTAACCAACCATCGTACACTGAAAATGGTGATGGAACAGTAACCGATAATGTTACAGGATTAATGTGGCAACAAGATATGGGCAATAAAATTTCTTATGATGATGCTTTGGTATTAGTAGAAACCATCAATTTAGGTGGATATACAGACTGGAGAATACCTACAATAAAGGAACTTTATTCATTGGCTCAATTTACAGGACAATGTTTTGGTGATGATTCTGTAAAAATGTTTATAGATACAGAATACTTTAAACAACCTATAGGAGATGAATCTATTGGCGAAAGAGAAATTGATGGACAGACATGGTCTAAAACACTTTATGTAGGACTTATAATGAATGGAGACGAAGCAATTTTTGGTTATAATTTTGTTGATGGCAGATTAAAAGCCTATCCTAAATACAAACCATCTGATGGTTCTCCAAACACTATGTATTTTAGAATGGTAAGAGGTAACCAAGATTATGGTAAAAACAACTTTACAGATAATGAAGATGGAACAATTACAGATAATGCAACAGGATTAATGTGGCAACAAACTGATAATGGTAATACTTACGATTGGGAAAACGCACTAAACTACACAGAATCCCTTACACAGGGAGGTTACAACGATTGGAGAATGCCTAATGCAAAAGAGTTACAAAGTATTATTGATTATACACGTAGCCCTTCTACCTCTTTTTCTCCAGCAATTGACCCATTGTTTTCTTGTACACCAATTACAGATACAGAGGGTAATTCAGGACAATATGGTTATTATTGGTCAAGTTCACCATTAAAAGATGGCCCCAATCCATATACAGATGCAGTTTACTTCTGTTTTGGAAAATCACAAGGAGTAATGAATGATAATCTTATGGATGTACATGGTGCTGGAGCGCAACGTAATGATCCAAAATCTGGAGATGCAGATAATTACCCAGCCAATTTTGGTCCACAAGGTGATGTTCAATATGTATATAATTTTGTTAGAGCCGTTAGAAATATTGAATAATTACTGACAACAAATTACTGTGTTAAAAAACAAGCAAAAAGGCAATCATACTTACTACAATACTTCTCTTTTCTTTAAAACTAAGTACTAAAATCAAAAAGACAATATTTATCACCTATTGATTTAAAGTAATTCGTATAACCACTATCTCTACTAAAAAAGTAATGATGCTTTTCTTATACATTTACAAAGTATAAGATTTGGATTTTTTTAAGGTTTGTTTAATCTGTTCACTATCCCAATGATTATCAAAATCGACCACGCCCCTTTTAAAATCTTCGTTTAAAAACTCCTCTTGTTGTTTTAATTCTTCTCTAGCCTTAAAAATATAATTTTCGCCTCTATTGGGTTCTTGAGCTAAACGTCTTAAACTGTCTTCATCGTACTTTTTAAAGTTTTGAATTTGTCTATTTAAAGTATATTTTCTAAAACCCATTTTACTCAAAACATCTCTAGCCAATAATAAAGAAGTATCTAAAGATTCCCTATAAATATTGGTATGCCCCAGGTTTAACAACTCATAAGCATCGTATCTATTTTTAGTACGAATCATTAACTCTACGTGTGGGTATTTTTCGAGAACCAGATTACTAATGGCTTTAGAAACCTCTATTTTATTGGTAGCACAAATAACAATTTTAGCTTCTGCAATACCCGCAGATTCTAGTAAATCTACTCTTGTAGCATCTCCATAATATACTTCAAACCCCATCTTTCTTAAAAAATCTACACGATTAGAATCATGGTCTAAAATGGTAGCTTCTACTCCATGAGATCTTAAGAAACGTCCAATAGTACTACCAAAATGACCAAAGCCTACTAAAATTATTTTTTGTGATTTTGCGATATGATCCATAGGTCTTTGTACAGATTCTTTTGTACCTATTTTTGGTAGAATAAGACGTTCATTTATCATACTAATAATTGGTGTTAACGACATTGATAAAGCCGTAATTACCAAAAGCATATCCATTTGTTCTTGCTCTAAAATATTTAATCCGAAGGCAAAAGAAAGTAATACAAAAGCAAACTCCCCAATTTGTGCCAAACCAAAGGTTAGCAATAGGTTTTGATCTAGTTTTAATTTAAACACTTTACCTGTAATAAATAAAACCAGGGCTTTGATAATTATAATGGCAATTAAAACCCCACCAATAGTTAAGGGGTTTTTAGCAATTACAATAAAGTTAATGGACGCACCAACTGCCATAAAAAACAGCCCTAATAATAGATTTTTAAAAGGCTCTAAAGTACTTTCTAATTCGTGTTTAAACTCACTATTAGATAAAACTACACCTCCTAAAAAAGCACCTAAAGCAGGACTAATTCCTACAAACTCCATTAAAAATGAAATACCAAAAACAATTAAAAAAGCGGCTGCAATTAGTAATTCACGCACGCCTGTTTTTGCCACTTTACGCAACATAGGCACAATTAAAAATTTACCTGCAACAATTATAATAACTACGGATAAAATAATAGCCAAGGTTTGGAAACCCATTGGTAAATTCTGAATTAAACTAACAGAATCGCTATGTGTATCTGTAGATACACCTTCATCTGGATTTGCCAATAATGGGATAAAACCCAACATAAAGATGACAATTATATCTTGAAACAACAAAATAGAAAATGCTGATGTACCAAAAGTGGTATCCATTAAGCCCTTTTCTTTAATGGTTTGCATGGCAATGGCTGTAGAAGATAAAGCAACTGCCATAGCAATAACTAAAGCCACTTTAAACTCAAAACCTAATAATGTAAATAAGATATAAGTAACTAACATTGTACCCCCAACTTGTATGCCACCCATACCTAAAATGGTTTTACGCATGTTCCAGAAGTTTTTAGGCTCTATTTCTAAACCAATTAAAAACAGCATCATTACTACACCAAATTCAGCAAAGTGTAAAATATCATCACCCTCTTCACCAATAAAACCAAAAACATAAGGGCCTATTAAAACTCCTGCTAGTAAATAACCAATTACAGAACTTAAGCCTAGTTTTTTAGCTATGGAAACACATAATATAGCACCTGCTAAAAACATTATGGCTTCAAAAAGTAAACTACCTGTCATAATTTATGTGGTATTAAGTTGTGGAATATCATTTAAAAAAGAGATATTTTCGAAATCATTTAGCGTTAAATTGCTCTGTAATAAATCGATTGCTTCTCCGTATTTAATTTTAGATTGCTCTAAAATATCTTCTGTTAATTTATGTGTACCCATTACTGCAAATGGTGGAAAATAAGACATATTGCACAAATTTGCAGTTTGCTCAAAAGGTCTTAAAAACTGTCTTACTGTAAAGCTATTTGTACCTTCAGAACAATACATAGCTTTTGATGCACCAGTTGTAATGGTATTTAAACAAATTTTACCCTCTAAAGCTTTACCTTTTGGTCCATAAGCCCAGTTGAACTCTAACACCATGTCTATCCATTGTTTTAATAAAGGCGGACAACTATACCAATAAAAAGGATGATGCCAAATGATAATATCATGCTGTTGTAACAGTTCTTTTTCTACTTTTACATCGATATGAAAATCGTGATATTTTTCGTATAAATCGTGTATAGTAACATTCTCTTTATCTTTAATATACTCAATTAAAGCTGTGTTTACGGTTGATTTTTCGTATTTAGGATGTGCAAATAGTACAAGTATTTTTTTCATATGGTTGTTGATCTGCTATATTGTAAATGTAGATTTTAAAATCTTAAACTACTATTATTATCTGAGCTTGGAAAATTATAAAATGAAATTAAACAAATTTACATTAAAAGAGGCAAAAATATTTCTTGATACCTTAGAACATTAACCCAATATACTCTTTGTTCTTTAAAAATCTATATTAAAAAAAGGTTTGAATATTTAAATATTCAAACCTTTTTCGTATCAACCTGAGTGCTCTTAATTACTCAGATTTTATAATGATATTATTTTAAGCCACCACCAAGAGCTTCATACAAATCTACAATAGCTTTTAATTGTTGCAATTTACTATCAATTACATTTAACTCTGCACTTAAAGCACTTTGTCTTGCCGTTAATAAATCTAAATAATTGGCATACCCATTTTTAAGTAATTCCTCAGAATTGGCTTCTGCAGATCTTAAGGCTTCTACTTCGTTTTTTCTAAACTGAAACTTCTTTACCTCTGCTTCATAAGAAAACAAAGCGTTAGATACTTCGTTACCTGCTGTTAATAAGGTTTTCTTAAAGTTTAACAATGCAGTTTCTTGATTGGCAAGCGCTACTTCTTTTTGTGTTTTTAACTTTCTTTGATTAAAAATAGGTTGTGTAATTCCGCCAATTATGGTTGCAAAAAGTGAGCTTGTATCAAATAAATTATCTACATCTAAACTCTGTAAACCACCTGAAGCAGTTAATGTTAAAGAAGGATAAAAGCTACTATTGGCAACATTGGTTAACTGAAAAGACTGAATTAAGCCAAACTCTGCAGCCATAACATCAGGTCTGTTTCTAAGTAAGGTTGAAGGTACACCCAAAATAATATCTTGTTCTATTTTTTGATTGTTTAAATTACTACGTTTAAAATTTTGAGGTGTTTTACCCAATAAAATACTCAATGTATTTTCTGTTTTAAATATAGCCGTTTTAATATCTACTTGTAAAGCCAAAGCACTGTTGTATTGCGCTATATTTTGGTCTACAGCAACCTGAGTTACTTGTCCTGCTTCTTTTAAAGCTTTAATTGTTGTTACTCCACTTTTACGAGTTTCAATGGTTTCTTGGGTTACTTTTAATTGCGCATCTAAAGCCAATAAATTGTAATACGTATTAGCAATACTAGCTATCAATTGGGTTTTTACAGCCTGATGACCTGCAACATTTTGCAAATATGCAGCTTGTGTAGCTTTTACATTGCTTTTTATTTTACCCCAAATATCGGCTTCCCAAGATAAATTGGCAGTAACATCGTAAGTATCTAAACCACCACTAAACAAGGAACCAAACTGACTGTTTTCTGATAATTCTTGATGTGTAGCATTTGCACCAATGCTTGCGGATGGCAAATAACCAGCTTTACCTTGTTTTACATAAGCTTCTGCAGCTACCATTTGTTGAATGGCAATACGTACATCCATATTATTTTGTAAACCCTCTGCAATATAGTTTTGCAAATATTGATCTGTAAATAAATTTTGCCAAGAAACATCTGCCAAAGATTTACTATCTGTTTGCAAATTTTCTGTTCTATATAATTTTTCTGTTTCGCTAAGTTCTGGTCTTGTATACTCTTTAGCTGAAAAACAGCTTTGTAGTACAAGTGCCATAATTACTAAAACTGTCCCTTTTTTAAGGTGATTATTTTTTATGATAAGTTTCATCTTTTTTAAGCTTCAATTGTTTCTACTTTAGGTGTACCAGAAATTTTTTCTTGTAACCATTGGAATAAAATAAATAAGATAGGAATTACAAAGACTCCTAAAATGGTACCAATAAGCAATCCTCCAACTGCTCCAGTACCAATAGATTTATTTCCTTCTGATCCTACACCTTTTGCCAACACTAATGGCATTAATCCTAAGATAAAGGCAAAAGAGGTCATTAAAATAGGACGTAAACGAGATTTAGCACCATCTATAGCTGCTTCTGTAATACTTTCACCATTTTTTCTTTTTTGCAATGCTATTTCTACAATAAGAATGGCATTTTTAGCCAACAAACCTATTAACATAATTAATGAAATTTGGAAATAGATATTATTTTCTAAACCTAAAAACTTTGTACTTATGTATGCTCCAAAAACTCCAAATGGTAAAGATAATACCACTGCAAAAGGCAGTAAATAACTTTCGTACTGTGCACTTAATAAGAAATAAACAAATAGAATACTTAGTATAAATATAAAAGTTGTTTGATTACCAGCCCCTACCTCTTCACGAGTTAAACCAGAGTAAGCAACAGTGTAATTGCTTGGTAGTTTAGCCACTTCTTCTTCAATAACTTTAATAGCATCACCTGTACTAAACCCTTGGTTAGTTGCTCCTGTAATACTTGTAGAATTTAATAAGTTAAAACGAGTTACAGATTGAGGTCCATATACTCTTTTTAAGTTAACAAACTGTGTAATTGGGGTCATTTCTCCAGAATCTGTACGTACATACATACTGTTTAAAGCATCTTTATCTGCTCTGTCTTCTGGTAAAGCTTGTATGTAAACTCTAAATTGTTTTCCAAATTTAGAAAAATCAGATGCATAAATACCACCTATATACCCTTGTAAAGTTGAAAAGATACTGGTTACAGAAACCCCCTTTTCTTTTGCTAAAGGTACATTTACTTCCATTTCATATTGTGGGTAGTTTGTGTTAAAGGCAGACTGAGCATATTTAACTTCTGGATGACTCATTAAAGCTGCTGCAAATTCTTGATTAGCTTTGTCTAAGTCTTTGAACTCTCCTCCAAATTTATCTAATAAATTCACTTCAAATCCTGCAGAATTACCAAACCCTCTAATACTTGGAGGTGAGAAAAAGATGATTTTTGCATCAGGCACTGTAGCAGCAATACCAAATAATTTTCCAGTAATGGCTTGTGCAGAAAGTGCATCAGTTTCTCGCTTGCTCCAATCTTCTAACTTTATAATTCCCATACCATAATTTGCACCAGTACCATTAATCAAACTTCTTCCTTTTATAAAGTTTACACCAACAATGCCCTCCATACCATCAATTTTAGCATAAAGTTTTCTTGCAACTGCATCTGTTCTATCTAAAGAAGCACCTGCTGGTAACTCTATATTTGCAAAAATAATTCCTCTATCTTCATTAGGTACAAAACCTGTTGGTGTGGTGGTAGAAGCCCAATAAATTCCTACACCAGCAATAATTAATAGCAATACAGAAACAAATTTGTTTTTATAAAGGAACTGTAATGATTTTCCATATTTATCTACAGTGGCATTAAAACCACGATTAAATAAAGTGTAAAAACGTTTTAAAGGACTTTTACCTTTTAACTCTTCATCATTTTTATGCCCTTTTAATAATAAAGCACATAAAGCAGGACTTAATGTTAATGCATTTACTGCAGATATTAAAATGGCAATAATTAAAGTAACCCCAAATTGCTCATAAAAAACACCTGTTGGACCTGTTACAAAAGTTACAGGAATAAATACAGCCGCCATTACTAAGGTAATTGAAATAATTGCCCCAGAAATTTCGTTCATTGCTGTTAATGTTGCTTTTTTAGGATTGTGTTCTCCTTCATCCATTTTTGCATGTACAGCTTCTACAACAACAATGGCATCATCTACCACAATACCAATGGCTAATACTAAGGCAAAAAGTGTTAATAAATTAATAGAATACCCAAATACATTTAAGAAAAAGAAGGTACCAATAATAGATACAGGTACTGCAATTGCTGGTATTAATGTAGAACGAAAATCTTGTAAAAAGATAAATACAACTAAAAACACTAATAAAAAGGCTTCTAATAAAGTTGTAATTACCTTATCTATAGAAGCATTTAAAAATAAACTTGTATCATAAGGAACAAAAATGCCTAAACCATCTGGTAAATCTTTTTCTACAACAGATAATGTAGTTTTTATGTTTTCTATAATTTCTTGTGCATTAGATCCTTTGGTTTGAAAAATACCCATGAATACTGCAGGGTGCCCTAAGCTCATAGCATTAGAAGCGTAAGATTGTGCATCTAACTCAATCGTTGCCACATCTTTTAACCGTAAGAATTCTCCATTACCTAAGGCTTTTATTACAATATTACTGTATTGTGCCTCGTTTTTAAAACGACCACTATAAGTTAATGTGTAAGAAAAAGATTCTCCATTATTTTGACCTAAAGAACCAGCAGCAGCTTCCAAATTTTGTTCTGCTAAAGCTGCAGAAATATCTGAAGGAATTAAATTATATGCAGCTAGTTTTTCTGGCTTTAACCAAATACGCATGGCATAATCTTGTTGAGAAAATACACTTACATCTCCAACACCACTAATACGTTGCATAGCTGGAATAACGTTAATTTTTAAGTAATTTTGAATGAAAGTAGCATCGTAATTTTCGCTTTCAGAATACATAGAAACAAACATTAATGCACTTGTTTCTACTTTTTGTGTAATAACACCTGTTTGTGTTACTTCCGAAGGTAATAATGGTGTGGCTCTAGCTACACGATTTTGAACATTTACAGCTGCAATATCTGCATCCATTTCCTGATCAAAATAAACGGTAATTTCTGCTGTACCTGTATTTGATGCTGTAGAAGTTATGTAAGTCATACCTTCTACACCATTAATTTGCTCTTCTATAGGTATAATTACACTTTCTAATACTGTTTCTGCATTGGCACCTGTATAGTTGGCTGTAACTTTAATAGTTGGCGGAGCAATATCTGGGTATTCCTCTATAGGTAAACTAGTTATACTAATTACACCTAGTAAAACTATGATAATAGAGATTACTGTTGAAAGAACGGGTCTTTCAATAAATGTTTTTAACATGATGTGATATGTGTTTTATTTATCTAATTTCTAAATAAGGTAGCTATTTGTGTTGTTGCTTCTTTAAATGAAGTTTCTTGAGGAGAAATTTCCATTCCGTTTCTTAGTTTTCCAACGCCAGAAACTATAATTTTATCATTGGTAGTAATACCAGATTCTACAACATACAAATTATCTACAGTTCCTTTGATTTTTAAAATGGAAGCCACAGCTTTGTTGTCTTTATCTAATTTAAAAATCATGATGTTTCCTTGTTGCTCAAAAGTTGAAGTTTGTGGTACAACTATTGCGTTTTTATATTCTATAGGAAATCTAATTTTACCACTATTTCCATTAGTTAATATTTCGTTAGGATTATTAAAAGCAGCTCTAATTTTTATAGTTCCTGTATTTTGGTTTATTTGACCTGTACTAGTTTGAATACGTCCTTTTTCAGAATACATCTTTCCATTGGCTAAAATGAGACTTAAATCTGGTGAGTTTTTAATACGCTCAGCTTTATTCTGACCTTCTGATCTTTGTAAATGATCTATATATTGTGCTTCATTAAAACTAAAAAAGGCATACACTTGGTCTATTTCGCTTACAGTTGTTAAAGCTTTTGCATCACTTGGGCTAATTAAAGTTCCTTCTCTAAAATTAATAGCACCAACATAACCATCTATAGGGCTTTTAATTGTTGCATAACCAATATTTGCAGTAACACTACTATAATTAGCTTTTGCTTGTGCTAAATTGGCTTTAGCTGTTTCTAATTGCACAGCACTAATAATGTTCTTTTCTACTAAAGGAATTAATTTATTTACTTCTACTTGTGCCACGTTTACACTTGCTTTTGCAGCATCTGCATCTTGACTTAAAGATTGTGTTTCTAATTTAAAAAGTAATTGACCTTTATGTACTTTTTGTCCTTCATCTACATATACTTTTTCTATATAACCAGATGTTTTTGCTCTTACATCACTATTTACAACACCCTCTATTGTTGCAGGATAATCTGTATAACCTGTTACAGTTTTTTGTTCAATTTTTGTTACAGGAAAAAGTAATACTGGTGCTTTAGCAACTGCTTGTTTTTGCTCTGTTTTAGCACAACTTGCAATCACTAATAATACACTTAGAGATAATATGATATAAATTTTATTATGTTTCATTTTATATAAATTGTTTAAATGTCGAAATTTTTGTCTGTTAGTTTTATTCTTAATTCTTCCATTGAAGCTCTTGCTCCATCTATAAAATGGATGTAATCATTATGAAAGTTTAAATCGAATTTTTCACTTTCATTTTCTATTCTTTTAATATTTTGCTTATTCTTATAACTTTTAATTTCCTGATGTAGCTTTCTTACTTCTTGCCACTCATTCATTAATTTATCTATATGCTGAATTATAATATTTTTATTAATTACGTAATATTTTTTACGATCTCCTGTTTTTGTGAAATACACTATTTTATTTAAATCTTGTAAATGATGTAAATGAGTAGAAATTGTACTTTTGCTTGCACATAAAATGGTTACCATATCTTCAAAAGTAGTTCCCTGTTTACCTGTTAAAATAATGTAAGATAAAATACGAGCTGCTACAGGAGCTAACTGTTCTCTGTTTTCTAAATGTACTCCTAGTTTTTCAACCAAAGCCATTTTGTCTTTACATGTTTTTTCTTTCATTTTTAATTATTGCTTACTGTCTCTGATTCGTAAATTATCATAAGCAGTAAAGTTCCATGCAAAGATATATAGTTAGTTCTGAACAAACCGAACTAAACGAAGTTAAAAGGATGTTAAATAAAATAAACAAGTAAACACCTGTTATTATGCGTATTATAATATACTAAATAATCAATTTTTGAATTATAACTAACTATTGTTAACAATAATGAAGTACTCTCTAATATACTATTGATTAAAACTTAATCTTAAGCAACTAGATGAGGTGATTCATAATGACATTTACTTTATAATTTATCAATATCAAAAGTATGTACAAGTAGTGTCTTTATACGCATCAAAAGCTGCTAAATAATTCAAGGTATTTGCAACTTTTTCTGCAGAAGAACAAAACTGTCAATAAAATTTATCTCAATTATGGTATAAATAAAGATCCTTGATTTACAGAAATCTTTGTAATATTTGAATGTTTATTACAAAATGGAAGCTACATTTAATTTAAGCAGAAGTATTGTTTGCATTTATAGTAAACTTTCTTTTTGAAATACCTTTTTTAAACTTATACTAATCAGTAGAACTTAAATTCATAATTCAAGTAACTTCAATTAATTTAATATTGGTGAAATATTTTTTGTTAAAATGAATGATGCTAGATAATTAATAGTCATTTTTTTATCAAATAAGTCTTTGAAAAAATATTACACGTTGATAATTTACTTCACATCTAATGTGAAGGTGTTAATATGAGGTGATGAAGAAAATATTATATTAAATTTCACTAATAAATCTGCTGGTTCTGTTTTGGTTTTGTCTCAACAAAGTTTTCTTGCAGACAGACTTTTATCTTTATGTAGTGGATTAACCACCCCTATTCTATTTTGTCTTCAGTTACTACTTCATTTTTTGATGTAATACTTTAGTAGTTGGTGTTTTTGCGTTTGCGTAAACACCAACTATAAAAAACTAATAAGAATGCTATTTTTTATTATACTTACTATTTTTCAATGATTAAGATTATATTTCAGTAAAAATTTCACTTTCTGATAATCTAGATTTTGGAGTTTTTTCTGTAGAATTAAAATCAGAATCAGCTCTATATCCTATAGAAACCGCTACTAAAGAAGTGTAACCTTTTTCTCTTAATCCAAATTCTTCATCTAATGCTTTTACATCAATACCTTCCATTGGTGTAGCATCTATGCCTAAACTAGCAACCCCTAATAAAAAGCTACCAATGTTAAGGTATACTTGCTTTTCCATCCAATGTTGTAAATCTTTTAAATCGTATTTATGAATGCCTGCAAATGTTTTTACAGCACCTAAAAATCCGTTTTTTATATCTTCATTTGGGAATCTTCCACTTTTATCTTCTGTATCAGCAATGTGCTCATAATAAGCATCGTCTGCATCAATTTTAGCACAAAACAAAACTACTGCAGATGCATTTTTAACTTTAGGTTCATTAAAACTGAAAAAGCCTTGAGTACCTTTTGCCATTCTTGCCTTACCTTCTGTAGTTTCTGCAATGATAAAATGCCAAGGTTGCAGATTTACACTAGAAGGACTCATTCTTAATAAATTTTTGACTTCAGCCATATCTTCTTCAGATATTTTTTTGGTTGTATCATATTCCTTTGTTGTGTATCTCCAATTTAAAGTTTCTCTTAAATTCATAATTATATGTTTTTAAATTATACTATCTTTTTTATAGTGACAAAAGTAAGTATAGTAATTATTATTTACAATAACTATCAAAAATGATAGTATAAAAATAGGTGACAAAAAACATCATAAAACAGTAATTAACAATAATTTAAAAAAAATGTTAACTATACTATAAAAAGTATAGTTGTATAATTTATGATAGTATATTATCTTTGCAATTATATTACAAAATTTAAACGCTAAATTATGTATAAATTAAAAGGAAAAGAGTACCCTTGTTGTGCTAGTTTAACAATGGGCTTTATTGGTGGTAAATGGAAAACGGTTATCTTATATCATCTAAGAAAAGATACCCTTAGATATAATGAATTAAGAAAACAAATACCTACTGTAACAGAACGTACTTTAAGCTTACAACTAAAAACACTAGAAGAAGATGGCATAATTAAACGAAAAGTTTATACCTCTAAGCCTCCTTTAAAAGTAGAATATTCTTTAACTGATTTTGGTAAAACATTAGTACCTGTTGTGCAAGCTATTGCAGATTGGGGTGTAGCAACTGTAAAAGAAAAGGGTGAAGTTTTTTAGTTTTTGTATTTTCTAAGTAAAGAATTACAACAACAGTTTTATTTTATTTCAGAAATATTTATTTAAAAAATTATTTGTAAAAATTACTGGTTCACACTCTTTCTAAAGGATGATGGTGTAACACCTACAAATTTTTTAAAAGCTGTATTAAAAGAAGACAAACTGCTAAAACCAGCATCAAATGCAATGGAAGCAATGGTTAAATTATCATTTTTTGAATCATTCAAAAGATTTTTTGCAACATCAATTCTATAAGAGTTTATAAAATCGTTAAAGTTCTTTTGTGCATATTGATTAATAATTTCTGAAGTTTTCTGAGTAGTTACTCCTAACAATTTACTTAGTGTAGTTAAAGAAACATCAGCTTTTAAATACATTTTATTAGTTATTACCAAATCAGAAATTTCTTTAAATAATGCAGCATTTTCATTTACTTTAAAAACTTCTCCATCAATATCAGTAATTTTTAGTAGATATGCTTTATAACTTAAAAAATAAATAACAATAGAATACATTATTGGCCCAATAATATAAGGAACAGCATCTTCTATAATATTTAAGAAATACGAAACCCAAATAATAACAAAACCAATCACTAAAAAGGTTAACCAATCTAAAATTGCTTTTTGAGATTTGGTTTGTAAGCTATTATTTAATTGTTTTTTTAAACGCAATACTATTTTAATAGCTATAAAAATATATGTTGCAAAATGCAGATAAATAAAGATTATAATACTCCCAAATATGATAACAGTAGTCGGATTATTAATATCATTTTTATCCGCAAAAAAACTTGCAATGAATATCATTACAAATGGTAATAATTCTACTAAATGCTGCTTACTTAACTTAAAATTAGGCGTAGTCATTACCAACATATATCCTCTTAAAAAAGGACCAATTAATAAGAGTAAAGCCAAGCCAATTATTATAAATGTAGGTTCTAAATTATCACCAAAATTTAGCATTATTGATTTACCAATTCTAAATGCCATAAAAAAAAGTATCAACCCTAATAAATAGTTTGATACCTTTTTTTTCTTTTTAAACAGAAATAAATGTATTGCAAATAGAATACCGTGTAAAAGTCCTACACTGCTTAAGATGATTAAAAGTATGTCTATAAATTTCAATTATTTTTTATTCCAAATTTAATTATTTTTTCTCTTTTTAAGACTCACAGCTTTTAGTAAATGACAATAAATTTAAAATATTAAAAAAATCACCAATCTCTACTTTCATAACTGAGACAATTGTATGTTGTGCTAATAACATTCTGTCTATAGATTTGTTTTCTAAATTTATCATATTTTCGATAGCATTTTTTGCTTTCTGTTTGCCTTCTTTACTATAAATGGATAAAACTTTAATTGCATTTTCTTCTGCAGTTAATCTTCTTTTCTTAGGTGTATTACCAAGTTGTTCTATCATTTTTTCTGCTAAAGCCCAAGTAGACCAAGGATTTTGACCTGTAATTAAGTTTTTATCTTGACTAATTTGTTCTAAATACATACCTCCTTTATTAAAATTAGCTCCTTGTTCAGTTAATTTTTCTTGCAATAAAAATGGAAAAATAGATTTTGCATCAGGAATTAGAAGTAACTCTTCTTCATTTGTAAAACCACTTACTGATTTATTCTCTAATAAATGTTTACCATTAGTCAACCTAACATTTACCAAAGCTGCAGGTCCATGACAAACTGCACCAATCACTTTATTAGATTCATAATACTCTTTAACAATATTTTGAATTGATTTATCATTAGGAAAATCGAACATTGCACCTTTACCACCAACAAAATAAATAGCATCGTAATTGTCTGCTATTACATCTTTCATTGCAATGGTATTATTTGTTTTTTGTTGTGCAATTTTATCATTTAAAAAAGCAAAATCATAAGCACCCATATCATCATTATCGATAATAACTTTAGGTTTACCACCTAACGTACTTGCAACATCTACTTGATAACCATTGGCTTTAAACACATAATATGCTCTTGATAATTCAGTTAATTCATAACCTGTTTTTTTACCTGTAATTCCTATAGTTTTAGTACTGGTAACAACTGCTAAAATTTTCCCTTTTTGAGGAATAATATTTTCTGATAAATAAGGTAAATCTTTAACTGTAGTACTTTCTAAATTTAGATTCGTAGATGGTAATAAACTCACAAACCAAAAACCAAAACATACTAGTATTACTAAAAGTGATAACAAAAAAAGTAAAACCTTTTTTACAATTGGGTATTTTTTAAACATAACATTTCATTTTAATTATTTGGCTAAATAATGCGGTTTTTATGACAAAACCTGATGAAATGATAATTCAGTCAGTGTAAAAATTATTTAATTACCCTTAAAATGGAAATTAAATCTTGTTTGATCTAAAAATTACTCAAAACATTTTTTCTAACTTTAAAATTTAAAAATGCCTAAACCTCTTTTCTTAAAACTTCTAAAGGCGGACTTTGTAAAACTGATTTTAAATTACTTAAACCAATTAAAACTACTAGAATAGTAATAGTTGGCACAAAAACTAAAAACGGAATTGCAGAAGGTATAAAAGGTTCTTTAAACAATAATGTTGCTAATAATTGGCTACCTACTAAAGACAAAAGAATACCTGTTAAACTACCCAACAAACCTAAATACACATATTCTAAAGCAGTTATTTTTAATATTTGCTTGCTTTTAGCACCTAGAGTTCTCAATAAAACACTCTCTTTTATTCGTTGATATTTACTGTTACGTACAGAACCAATCAACACAATAAAGCCAGTTAAAATACTAAAAAATGCCATAAAATTAATAATCCAAGAAATTTTATCTAAAATATCTTCGACAATTGTAAATACTTGTCGTAAATCTAAAATGGTAACATTTGGAAAATTTTTAACCAAATCCCTTTGTAAATCTGCTGAACTTTCTTCATCTGCAGCATAGGTTGTCATTACATTAAATTGTGGTGCTTTTTCTAAAACCCCCTTAGGAAAAAGAATTAAAAAATTTACTTGCATACTACCCCAATCTACTTTTCTTATACTCCCCACTTTTGTGTTCATTAATACACCTTGAATATTTAAAGTAACCTTGTCACCAATTTTTAAATTGGCATCTCTTGCTAAACTTTCTGATACAGAAATTGGCACAGGTTGTTCTCTATCAAATTTACCTGTAAACTCCCCTTCTAACAGTTCTTCAGTTTCTACTAAATGATCTCTATACGTAACCCTGAATTCTCTATTTAACATCCATCTACGCATTTTAACAGTAGTATCTTTTCTAATTTCATTCGCTAATTTTCCACGAATACTATGCATACGCATTGTAATAATTGGTATGTTATCAATTACCTCTAAACCTTTACTTTCAAAATTCTGTATCAATGCTTTTTCTTGAGTGCTTTGCACATCCATTAAAATAATATTAGCATCAGTTTTTTTGTTTTCTATGGATGTTTTTGCTAGTAAAATATCTTTGGTAAAATACAAGGTGCTAATTAAAAAAGTACCTAAACCAATAGCAACAACTAACACCATTGTTTGATTATTAGGTCTGAATAAATTTAATAAACTTTGCCTACTTGTAAAGCCCCAGGAACTTGGAAAAAACTTTTTTATAATCTTGATAAATAAATTAGAAACACCTGCTACTATTGCAAAAGTGATGAAAATTCCGATGGTAAATAGCAATCCATTTAATGCACTTTTTAACATCCAAAAAGAAAACAAAAAGATGAATAACAGAATGGCTAAAACTACTAATATTCTTGCTTTTTTAGGTTTCTGCTGATTTTCTTCTTGACCTCGTAAAACTTCTAAAGGCGAAACATACCAAGTACCTAACAAAGGTAATAAAGCAAATAAAACCGACATTATAATCCCTAAAACAATCCCCATTAAAATTGGTTGAAAAGAGATAGAAATTTCTACGCTAAAAGGTAAAAACTCTTGTAAAATATAAGGAAATAAGAATTGCAAAGCAGTACCAATTGCAGATCCAATAATACCTCCAATCAATCCAATTCCTAAAATTTGAATCATATAAATTAAGAAAGATTGTTTTCTAGAAGCACCTAAACACTTTAAAACAGCTACATTCTTTAATTTTTCTTTAATATAAATATGTACAGAACTTGCAATACCAATACAACCTAATAAAAGTGCAATAAACGCTACTAAATTTAAAAATCTTCCTACATTATCATATCTTCTGCCTAGATTTCTACTCGTACTTGTATGTGTATCTAAATCAGCATTTTCATCATCTAAAATAGGATCTATTTTTTTGTCTAATGCTTCTAAATCTATTGTAGGATTTTTAAAAAAATATTGATATTCTGTTCTGCTTCCTAATTGTAATAATTCTGTTTTTTCTAAAAATCGAAAAGGAATTAACACAGAAGGTGCTATTGAAGATGAAATAGCTGTACTACCAGGAATCGATTTTAAAGCACCAATTATTGGAAAGGTAACTTTACCTAGTTTTATAGAGTCTCCAACAGCTAAATCAAATTGTAACAACAAAGTAGCATCAACCAAAGCACCACCTAATTCTTGATAGGTTTTACCAGCATTTTCAGGAACTGTAGTTAAATTTCCATAAAAAGGGAAAGCCCCTTGTAAAGCTCTTACTTTTACTAATTTTGTACTTTCATTTTTTGAGAAAGCAGCCATAGAAACAAAATTGACTTCAGAGGCGTCTGCCCCTAAAGAATCTATAATTTTCTGTACTTTTTCTGATGGTTTTTGTCTGCTATCAATAATAAAATCTGCACCCATTAAAGATTTGGATTGCTTTTTAATATTGTCTTTTAAATTATGGCTAAACAACTGAATAGAAACCACAGCTGCAATACCTAAAATGATAGATGCCATAAAAAGCATTAACCTAGAAAGGCTGGCTTTACCATCTCTCCATGCCATTTTTAACAACCAATTGAAACCTGCTTTTGAGTTCTTTTTGCTCATTAAACTTGTGCTGTTTTTTCGTTAGAAATTATCTTGCCTCCTTTTAATCGTAAAATTTGCTGAGTTCTGTTTGCTAAATCTAAATCGTGAGTAATGATTACTAAAGTTGTACCAGCTTCTTTGTTTAATTCAAACAATAATTGAATTACTTTTTCACCAGTTTCTTCGTCTAAATTACCTGTTGGTTCGTCTGCAAATAAAATTGCAGGTTTGTTAGAAAAAGCTCTTGCTAAAGCTACTCTTTGTTGTTCACCACCAGATAATTGTGTTGGGTAATGATGTAATCTATCTCCTAAACCTACTTTTGTTAAAAGTTCAATTCCTATTTTAGAAGCATTTTTATCACCTTGTAATTCTAAAGGTACAATTACATTTTCTAGTGCTGTTAACGTGGGTAATAATTGAAAATTCTGAAAAATAAAACCTACATTTTTATTACGTAAAGCTGCTCGTTCATCTTCATTTAAATCATGTAAAGAAGTACCACATAACTCAACTGTACCTGCTGTAGGATAATCTAAACCAGCACATAAACCTAAAAGGGTTGTTTTTCCACTACCAGAAGGACCTACAATAGAAAAAACACTTCCTTTTTCTACAGAAAAAGAAATATTGTTAAGTACTGTTAATTGTTTAGAACCACTGGTATATGTCTTCTCTAAATCATTAATCTTTAATATCTTTGACATTATTTATTTTTAACTTTAAATTAAAATATGCTGAATCTGAAAAATAATCATTTGCTAAAGAATATCAACAATCAAAGCCGTACAATTTTCTTAAAATTCTGTTATTTTTCTTTAGCATTATTGTTGTTTTCTTGTAAATCTGATGCTCCTAAATCAGAAAATTCATCAAAAACAATTGAAAAAGAAATACAATCAAAAGTTGAAGAAACTGCGTCTAAAAGAATTGTTTTTTTTGGTGATAGTTTAACTGCAGGTTATGGTTTAGATGATGTTGAAAATGCTTTTCCTGGACTGATTCAACAAAAAATTGATAGTTTAGGCTTGTCTTATACTGTTGTAAACTCTGGGATTAGTGGCGAAACTACTTCTGGTGGAAAAAACAGAATTGATTGGGTTTTGAATCAAAAACCTGATGTTTTTATCTTAGAATTGGGGGCAAATGATGGTTTAAGAGGTATAAATTTATCAGAAACAAAAAAAAATTTACAGTTTATAGTTGATGCTGTAAAAACAAAATATCCTGACACAAAAATTGTTTTGGCTGGTATGCAAATTCCGCCAAATATGGGACAAGATTACACTTTTGAATTTAGAAATATTTTTCCTGATTTGGCTAAAAAAAATGATTTAACGTTAGTTCCATTTTTGCTAAAAAACGTTGGTGGCATTCCTTCTTTAAATCAATCTGATGGAATTCACCCAACAAAAAAAGGCCATAAAATATTGGCTAGCAATGTTTGGGACGTTTTATATCCTATTTTAGAATAAGTTAATTTACACATCTTTTTAAGCCCACTCTTTTAATTGCCTTTATATAATGGATTTGGTTATGGCAAATTTTTAATGAGTTTCATTAAAAGTAAATATTTCAATGTGCTGTATTATTATTGATTTATATGATTTTTTGCTAATGAAATAATCAATCCTGAAATTAAAAATTTGATTAAAAAAACATCTAAAATAAAAAACAACCTTAGTTATCTAAAGTTGTTTCATATTTCTAATTTAATATTTTATTATGCTTATCTATTTTTCAGAAAATTCTCGTACTTTTTTTTGCTTCTGTATGTCCAAGCAATTTCACCTAACTGCCCTATAATTTTAATAGAATCTTTCATAGATAATTTAGATCCATCAGCATGAATCCACCTTTTTAAAGGTTGTTCACACAACATGACTTTGGCTTTATCAAGACCATAATGTAATGTCATTCGTTTAAAAATCTCTACATCAAAGATCCATTGTGTAACAAATTTATCTTTAAAAGAAACCTCTATTACATCTTTATGGAAAATTTTAGCACCACATTGTGTGTCTTTAAAATCCATTTTAAGAATTTTTCTAATAATGTAGTTTACAGAAAGACTAATAATTTTTCTTGCAGATTCTTTTGTAATATTTGCACCCATTCTACTAATTCTAGAACCACTAACAATTTTATATTTATCGTTATTTTCTATGGTGGAAACTAAATCATCAAAATCTAATAAATCTGTAGATAAATCTGCATCTAAGAAACCAATGTAATCTAAATCTTCTTCTTTAGCCATGTGCAGCATACCTAATCTTACTGCTTCTGCTTTACCTCCATTTTGTTCACAGTCGTAAACTGTAATAAAATCTTCTCTACCTTCTCTTAATTTATTTAAAACTTCTAAAGTTTTATCTTTACTACCATCGTTTACAAAACATAGGTGATACCCAGAATTTTTATCAATAAAATTTAAAAACTCTTTACTTAACAATCTATCTTCTTCGTTATAACAAGGTATTACAACCCCAACACATCTTTGTTGTATAAGAACATTTTTGTAGGCTATATTTTTACTTTCTTTATCAGGTACTCCAATTAATCTTTTTGTTCTTGAAAAAACCTCATTTAAACTTAATGGCTTTTTCATGTAATCATTAACACCTAAATCAAAAGCTTCTGTAATTATATCATCATCTGTATTACCACTTAACACCATAATTGGGGTTTGTGATTTTTTTTCTTCTCTAATATACTTTACTACTTCTATACCAGAAGTTTCTGGCATATTAATATCAACAATAACTAAATCTGGTTTAATGGAATCGAATAATTCCATTCCTTTTTTTGCATTTGTTTCTGTAATTACTTCGTATCCAAATTCCTTTAATCTACTTTCGAGGGGAATCAATACTAATTTTTGATCATCAATAGCTAAAATCTTCATAACAAAAAGTTTAATTGTTGGTTAAATATACTACAAAAATGACTGTATTATGATTAAATATCTATAATAATTGACTAAATAGCATACATATTTAGTTGAATTACATTTTAATAGCGATAAATAAAATTTAATCGATAATTAATTTCATTTATCTTTACATAATAAAAGCTGTTATTACCATTAATGAAAGAAAAAACGAATAAATATCTTATTGCTGCAGTAATTCTTGCGTTAATATTTCATGGTTCATCAATCTTTTTTACTTTAGAGTATACTTATGATGCATTAATTCATTTATTTTTTGCAGATCATTATGCTAATAGTTGGTTTGAACCTTGGAATTATAAGTGGTATACTGGTTTTACAGTTCAGAGTTATCCTCCATTAGTACATCAATCAATTGGTGCTTTATCTTTAATTGGTGGTTTAAAATTTGGGCTTTTTACAGTCGCCATTATTAGTATCATATTATTTGTAACTGGTGCCTATCGTTATTCTTTACTAATTACAGCAAATAGAACTGCATCTGGTTATGCAGCAATTTTAGCTGTTTTTTCATCATCATTTGTAGAAACTTTACATATTTTTGGTCAACTACCCAGTATTATTGGAGTTTCTGTGCTAATGCATTCTCTACCAGAAATATATTTATGGCTAAAAACTGGTAAATTTAAATTCTTTTTAACCTCACTTTCTTTAATTTCTGTAACTGTAACTTCTCATCATGTTACTCCTATTTTTGGGATGTTATTTTTCATATTTCCTCTAATAGGTACTGTTATTATGGATGTTGCTAGAGAAGAGGTAGATTCTTTTAAAGATGTAACTTTTGGTCTCTTTTTAAAAACCTTTTTTAAGCAACTAAAAAAGAACTTGGCCTTTGGGTTTTCTGCACTATTTTTAATTATATTTTGCATTTTTCCTTATTGGTTAAATTCTAAAAAAAATCCTATTACACAGGTTCCTATACCTCATGGCTCTAGAGATAATTTTCTAGAAATAACGTCTTCTGGCTTGGTATTTTTTACAATTCCTTGGGGAATATTAATGTTTATAATGCCTTATATTTTTTATAGATATTATAGTAAAAGATACATCTGTTTTGGTTTATCATTTACCATGCTAACTATTTTAGGTACAGGTGGTACAACTCCTATTCCTAAAATGATTTTAGGTGAAACTGCATTTAATATTTTAACTTTAGATAGGTTTACTCTTTGGGGTTCTATAATGTCTATTCCCATATTTGGTGAGTTTGCTTATAGATTTGTAGAAGGTGATTTAAAAGATTTAATTCAGAAAAGATTTGGTGCAGTTTATCATAGATTATTAGGTGGTCTTTTAGCAGGTTTTTATGTAGCAATGGTAATTTTCACAATGAGTTTGGGGTATTTTAGACCTTCTCAGCCTCAGAAAATTAAAATGCTTCCAATTGTAAATTTTTTAAGTCAAGATTCGCATGATAAATGGCGGCATTTAACTTTAGGTTTTGGAGATCAAATGGCTTGGTTAGCAGCACAAACGAAAGCTATGAGTGTAGATGGTAATTATCATTCTGCAAGAAGACTACCAGAATTAACCACAAGGCCTATAGAACGTTTAGAAAACTCAAAATTTAAAGGTGTTGCAGGTATTGGTTCTTTGCAACAGTTTTTAACAACACCAGAAAAGTATAATTTAAAGTATATATTTTCTAATGATAAATTTTATGATCCAGTTTTATTTTTCTGTGGATGGCAACGTTTATCTCAATTAGAAAACGGAATTATGGTTTGGGAAAAGCTAAATGTACCACCAGTTTCTTCAATTTTACCAAAAGAAGATGTACAAACTTGGGTAAAAGTTATGTGGGGTACAATCCCTTTTTTAACGGTACTTTTAGCTTTTATTTTTAATGTACAATCAATATTTATTAATAGTTTAAAAACAAAATTTAAACCTAAGCCAGCTTATTTTAAATTTCAGAATAATTACAGTAAATTCTCTAATAAAGTATTAAATGCTTTACATATTTGGGCTGTAGTATTAATTATTACAATTGCTTTTGCCTGCTATATGTTTTATATTAAAAATGAAACACAAAGGTCTCCAGAAAATGTAGTAAAAGCTTATTATGATGCTATTGATTTTAAAGAACTAAACACAAGTTTTACTTATATAGACCCTAAAGATGAACTAACAAGAGACCAATATTTACTAGAAATCTCTGTTACAGATGGTTTACTCAGTTCTTATGCAAAATTAGATGCTATACAAACAGAAATACTAAAAGAAACTGATAGTTTAACGACTTTAAAAGTTGAAACTAAATGGATTACTCCTTTAGAAAAACTAACAAAAACTGAATATAGAACTGCAGTAAAAAGAAAAGGAAAATGGTACATTAAACCTACCAGAAAATCGATTGATTTACCACCAGACCAACTATATTCAAAGAATTCTACTGGTTATTTTAATCAAGGTAGACGTAGAATAACAACAGAGCAAACACATCATGAAGATATTTTAAAACAACCCGTTTTAGAAATTGTATCTGCTAAATTGATAAAATTTAATAAACGTTATTCTATTATTGGTAAAGTGCAAAACATAGATAATGTACCTGCAGATGTTGTTTTAAAAGGAACTTTATATAATGATGATAACAAGGAACTAGCGACTTATAATGCTAAGCATATATTAAAACATAAATTAATGCCTAAAGAAATTTCTGCTTTTAGAATAAATTTTGAGGGTATTGCTTGGTCTAAAACTAAAGATTCTATTCCTAAAACATTTAATCCTGATGAATTTACACCTGTAGAATTAAGTGAGCAACCAACAAAATTTAATTTACAAGCTGCAGGTAATGTTTCTAATTCTGATTTATTTAAAGATGTAGTTTTAAGCGAAATAAACATTAAACCAAATACAATTAGTGGTACTTTGTTTAATAGTGGAATTCAAGAAATTACAATTCCGCAAATTATTATTACTTTTTATAATGATAAAAAAGAAATGATTTGGGTAGATAATCTATTCTTAAAAGAAGGAATTAGACAAGAAAGAAAATTGAATTTTAATTACCCAATTCCTGAAAACCCTATTGTAAAAGTTATTAATGATGATATGAGTTTTTGTTTTGTAAATGGTTTACCTAATAAAGACATTGCACACAAAATAATCCCTAAAAGAATAAAAAATCATACTCTTGGTAAATTGCAAAAAATAGAGCATCCGATATTTAGTTATGCAAAAATTGAATTAAATATTTACATAGGTAACCCCAAATAATTATGTTTAAAAAAGTTTTTTTACTACTTTTCTTACAACTTATAATTGTTTCTTTTAATGCACAAGAAACAAATGCTGTGCTGTTATCAAAAAAAACAACTTACACAGTACATGAAAATATTAAACTAGAATTTAATATAAAAAACGACACTTTAATTAAACTATATTGTACCAATAGTTATGGTTCAATCTTGCTAAAACCAACAATTTTAAAAGACAAAATTTCTTTCGATATTCCAAAGTTTTTATCAAAAAAAAGAGGAATACTATACTGGAAAACAATTAACTACAAAGAAACCATTTCTGGAAAAATTTCTATTTCCTCTCAACAACAACCCAGAACTTTAGAGACTTATATTGGCCCACCAAGTATAGATGCAGGTGGTTTAGATTACACAATGTTGGTTGTAATACCTACTGATAGTTTAGACAACCCTATATTAGATAATAGTAATGTTGACGTTAAATATCAGTTCTTAAAATCAGAAAGAAAAGTACCAATTAAAACTAAAAACCTTATTGCTTATAGAAATATTTATTCGCCTCGTAAAAGTGGTAGAATGATTGTTTCATCAGAATCTTATGGTTTAAATTCTAAAGAATTTGATGTAAATATTATGCCAGCTATTGCTACTAATTTTAAAATTTACTATCATAGAAATCATGATTATGCAGATGGCAATCAAATAACCACTTTTTATACATCAATAATAAAAGATAAAAACAAAAATATTGTAAGTGATGGTAGTTATATTGAGTTTTACATCACCAATAAAAAAGGTGGTATTTTAAAAGCTTCTGGTACCACTATAAATGGTGTAGCTCACACAAAAATAATACATCCAGATTTTGAAGAAAGCTGGAAAGTTCAAGCGTTTTTTATAGGTATTTCTCAAAGTAATGTTATTAATTTAACCTATAAAAAAGTTATTGAAGATTTTAATACTCAGTTTTTTGATAGTAATAGAGAAATAAAAATAGGACCTTTAACTAGTTTTATGGATCAATTGATACCTGATGGTTTAGCTGTTAAACTTTTTATTTATAAAGAAAATAAAATTGTAGGAGAACTGTTTAAAGAATCTAATCAAGGTTACGCTTCGTTTTATTTAAACCCTAATATATATGAAAATGGTTCTTATAAAATGGTAGTAGAAACAGCAGGAATTAAAAAAGAATATAACAATATTAAACTATGGTAAGTACAAATAAAAAAATTCTTAGAGTAGCTTTAATGTTAACCTATACGTTTATCATTTTTATTCTTTTATTTTTACTAAGCTCTCTTTATACTTATTTTAATACTGGTGCAGATAGAAGTGCTATGCTGCATACAGAAGTAAAAAAAGTAGACCAATATTTACCAAAAGTAGATTGGAAAGAAAATGGTAATGAAGGTAGAGAAATTAGCGATCAAAAAGTAGCCGAAATTTTAAACGATTATTTAGATTCCTGGTATGTAAAACAAGCTTCTTTTTTATCTAACACAAGGTTAGGTATAGATGATTATTTTACTAAAAATGCAAGAAAAAACATTTTTAATATTATAGATTACAACAAAGAAAATAATATTTCTATAGAGTCTACAACATTAAAACATAATTTAGATTTAGAGTTTTTTAGTGAAGATGGTCAACTAATTGTTTTAAAAGACAATGATGTTGTTGAGTATAAAAAGACGCTAAAAAATAATGAAATTATAATGGAAACTTCTGAAATTTCTGATTACAAAGCTGTTTTACTTTTAGAAGATGGTTTTTGGAGAATTAGACATTTAGTAAAAGAAGCAACCAAAGATTTTGATAAAACTACAACAGCTGCTCAATTTGATTTTACTACTCTAAAAGGAATTAATTATTATCCACAAGCTACTCCTTGGGATATGTATGGAGATCAGTTTGATATAAATATCATTAAAAATGATTTTAAAATTATTAACGATGCAAAATTAAATTCGATAAGAATTTTTGTACCCTATGCAGATTTTGGTAAGGCAAATGTTAAAGAAGATAAGCTGCAAAAACTACAACTAGTATTAGATGCTGCTTTAGAGGTTGATTTAAAAGTAGTAGTTACTTTATTTGATTTTTATGGGAATTACAATGTATTAGATTGGACTTTAAACCACAGACATGCAGAAAAAATTGTAGATAGATTTAAAGATCATAAAGCTATAATTGCTTGGGATGTTAAAAATGAACCCAATTTAGATTTTGATTCTAGAGGTAAAGCAAATGTAATTGCTTGGCTAGAATTTATGATTATAACTATTAAAGAGATTGATAAAAATCATCCTATTACAATAGGCTGGTCTAATGTAGAAAGTGCAACAATTCTTAAAGATCAATTAGATATCATTTCTTTTCATTACTATGAAGATATATCTGATTTAGAACAACAATACTTAGCTTTAAAAACTAAAATTAAAGACAAACCTATTGTTTTACAAGAATTTGGCTTGTCTTCTTATGGTGGTTTCTGGAGACCTTTTGCAAGTTCAGAAAAAAAGCAAGCTGAGTATTATAAAGAAATACAAAAAGTCCTGACAAAGAATTCAATTTCTTTTATGTCATGGACTTTGTATGATTTTGATGTAGTACCTAAAGAAGTTTTAGGAAGATTACCTTGGCGAACTAATCCTCAGAAAAAATTCGGTTTTATAAATAATAAAGGCGAAAAAAAATTATCTTATAAATACATTTCTAATTAATATTATTTTTTTCTTTCTATAATCTTAAAAAATTCATCTAAATAAATATCTGTAATTCTTTGCATTGGGTAAGCTGTTGCAGCTTTATAATTTGTTTCTCCTAATTCAATTCTATAAGCATCATTAGTAACAATTGCTTTAATCGCTTTCGCTAAACTTTCTACACTTTCTGGCTCAAAAAACTCACCTCTATAACCTTCATCTTCTATTAAAGTAGTTAAATCTCCTAAATTTGGCATTACTACTGCCCTACCATAACTACCTGCTTGATGTAAAACTCCAGAACTACCAGTTGTTGATGTATAAGGAAAAACGACTACTGCACTTTCAGTAAAAATAGACTCTACCTCTACTTCTTCTACATAACCTGTAAAAGTTAATTGTGGCACGTGTTTATAAGTTTCTTGTGCATTTGCTAAATAACCAGGTACATTTGGGTTATCTGTACCAGCAATTACTATTTCTAAATCTAAACCTGTTTCTTTTCTTACCAACTCAACAGCTTCTATCATAGATTCTACTTTTTTGTAAGTACCAAACTTACCAAAAGTCATCACTTTTAAAGGTCCAGTAGGTAGTTTTTGAGATGGATTTGGTGGTATTTCAAAAGTACCATGAGGTATCATTTTTACATTATCAATCTCATATTTATTTTTTAAAGTGGTTACATATTTATCCATAGTAACAGTAACTAAATCTGCTTTTAAAATTAACTTAGTTAATGTTGTACCTATAAAATTATATACCTTTTGTGCTAATTTATTTGATGTAAAACCTGCGCTTTCTAAATCTACTTGTTCTAAAATATTATGTAATAATACAATTGTAGGAATCTTTTTCATTCTACAAACCATTGGTATACATAAACCTAAAGCTGCAGCTACTTTTTTATCACCAAATTTCATAAATTGTAAATTAAACAAAATTGTATCTGGTTTTGTTGCATTTATAGCTTTAGTAACATTAATAATGTTTGTGTAGCTATTAAATTTCCAACATTCTTTTACAATGATTTTACAACCATTTTCAGTAAAATGAATGTCTTTTTCACCTTCTGTTTTATCACAAAGTAAAATTAGTTCAGTTACTTTTTCACTTTGTCTAAAACTTTTAACTAAATGATATGCATATTCAGTTAATGTTACTTTACTTGGGGGGTAAGCTGTTACAATAGCTAGTTTCATAGTAGTTGTTTTTAATAATTTTTAAATTTAAAAAAATCTAAAAAATTTATATTTATAAATTGTTTAAAGACAGAAATCTTTAGTTAAATGGTGTTATTGTTTAGATTTTGCTAATCGTTCTTTAAAGTTAGATAAAAAGAAAAAACTTAATTGCATAATCAATAATAATATCATAGTTAATATTTGCACATGTACTACTTGCTCTAAAGAATCATGATAAAAAATGATGAAAACAACTTGCATCATACCAAATAAACCAGACAATACAACTGGTATATATTTATCTAATGACAAATAGTAATAGGCAAATATATTTGATACCGCAAAAATACCAGTAGCCAAAGCATATTTCCATAATAAAGGAGCTATAGAAACATATTCACCACCAAAAAGTATTCCTATAATTTGATTCGGAAAAAAGAAACAACTTATAATAATAGTAGCAGCAATTGCAGCTATATAACTTACATATTTCATTAAAATTGGTAATGTAGATTTACCTTCTTTTTTTAATTGAATTACGGTTGGTAATAATAGCATTACAAACATCCAAGCAATAAAATATACTACTCTACCAATTAATGCTAATGAAGCGTATAAACCTGCATCAACAGAATTAAAATAATGTTTTACTAATAAAATATCGCTATTATTAATAATGATTTGAGTTAATTCATAAAATGCAGTAATTATAAAAAAGTTTCTAACTAATTTTCTTTCTGTGTCTTCTAATTTAATCGATTTAAAAAAAGAAATATTTTTTGTTTTAAAAGGAAATAAAGCAATGATAAAAGAACAAAAAATACCAATTGATATTAATATTGATGATTCAATATCTAACAA
This sequence comes from Polaribacter sp. Asnod6-C07, assembly GCF_045063625.1. NCBI lineage: Bacteria > Pseudomonadati > Bacteroidota > Flavobacteriia > Flavobacteriales > Flavobacteriaceae > Polaribacter > Polaribacter sp. Asnod6-C07. Next base: position 3,386,673 of record NZ_JBEFOF010000005.1, read on the forward strand.
CCAAAAAAGTAAAAAAGTGATTAACAATCTGCTAATCATTTCTCCTTGATAAGTGATTGAAAGAGAATTAAGTTCTTTTTTACCTTGAAAAATACCTCTATTTACACTCATTAAAAAGTAAAAAGGGATTCCTAAACCAAAAACCACAAACATTGTTGCTGTAGTTGTTCTAAAGAATATTTGTAGTTGGGTAGAAAACAACACTACAAGTAAACCTAAAATTACACCTACAATTGTAGAGTTTTTAAACATTTTAGATATAAAATTATTAAAAACTGTGCCTTCGAATAAAACTGAGAATTTTGCAGTAACCAACTGAAACGTCATGGCTACAAAAGATAAAACAAGCAAAAAAGTGATTAAAATTGCAGCATCTGCAAATTTTTCTGGGCCTAAATATCTTCCTAAGATTAAATTGTATAAATAATTACCACCATTTACAAGCAAAACGCTTAACATAAATACTTGTTCTGGTTTTACTTTTTTTAGCAATGTTTTGAGGGACGAAATCATACTAATAATTTTAAATATTGTTTGATTTAATTTTTTATTAAATTAATATAAATATCATACAGAAACAAATTTTTAAACTATTATATTAAACAAAAAACAATTACCTTTATTTCTGATAATTAAATTCAATTATTTAACCTCCAATAAAAAGTTCTATGCGTTTAAAATTTATTTCATTTTTCATCTTATTTATATTGAGCCTCAATTGTTTTACACAAGAAATGAAAGAAGGTTTTACTTATTTAGAAACAGGTAAATACAAAAAAGCTGAAGTTTTTTTCAAACAAGTATTAAAAGAATATCCAACTAATAAAACAGCTAGATTATGTTATGGTAGAGCTGTAGGTTTAAATGGTGATGCAGAAAAAGCTGTAGGTATTTTTGTAAATTTATTAAAAGATTATCCTACAGATTTTGAAGTTAAATTAAATTATGCAGAATCTCTTTTATGGAGTGCAAATTACCCAGATGCAAAAGTCTATTATCAAAAATTATTAAAAGAAAATGATAAAAGTTTCGCTGCGCTTTTAGGTTATGCAAATACTTTATCTAATTTAAAAGAATATAAAAATGCCTTAATAAATGTTGATAAAGCTTTAGAAGTGTTACCTGGTAACCCAAATGCACTGGTTTCTAAAAAATATATGCGTTTAGGTTTAGCAAATACGCTAGTTACAGACCAAAAATATAAAGAAGCAGAAAATCTTTTAAAAGAGAATTTTAAATCATTTAAAGATGATAAGGAAACCCTTTTAAATTTAGCCAATTTATATTTAATTTCTAATCAGTTTAATAAAGCAGAAGAAGTTTATCAAAAATTAAAAAAAGATAATCTACTTACTTCTTTAAACGGAATTTCTTTAGTATATCATTTAAGAGAAGATGATAAAAAAGCTTTAGAAATTAGTAATGAAGCTGTTAAAAACATTACTCCTGAAACTGATAAAGACCTAAAAAAACAAACTACAGAAAGAAATATACAGGCGTTAATTTGGAATAAAAAATATAAAGAAGCAGATACAGCAATTAATGAATTAATAGAAAATAGCAAACCAATAGAAAATTGGATGTTAAGTTTAAGAGCAACTCTTAATATTTATAAGAGTGATTTTAAAAAGAGTATTGCCGATTATAATTTAATTTTAGAAAAAGATAGTGCTTCTTTTGATGGTAACCTTGGTAAAGCAAATGCATTAAAAGCTTCTGGTTATTATAACAATGCCTACACTAGTGCAGAAAACACCTTAAAATTTTACGATAAACAAAAAGATGCTACTAATTTTATAAAACAGTTAGATTTAAGTTTTACACCAAATTTTGAAGGTAAAGCTGCATATTCTTATGATAATGGTAATAATGAAGCTTATTCATATACTGCTAACATAGAAATTCCTTTTTCTACAAAATTTAAAGTTTTAGCAAATTATAATTTTAGAACAACATCTAACAGTGTTACAGATTTAAAAGCTTCATCTAATAACTTGTTATTAGGTGCATCATATCAATTACTAAATAATTTAACTTTAAAAGGTACTTTAGGAGTTACTGCATCAGATTCAGAAGTAAATAAATACAATCAATTAATTGCAGATATTTCATTACAAATAAAACCATTTAAGCTTCAAAATTTAGAAGTTGGTTATAAAAGAGATATACAAAGTTTTAATGCAGAATTATTAGATAGAGAAATTGTACAGAATAATATTATCGTGAACTATAGTCTAAATACCAATTTTAATTTAGGTTGGTTTAGTCAATATTATTATACTTTTCAAAATGATGATAATGCAAGAAATTTATTATTTACCTCTTTGTATTATAATATTTTAGCAAAACCATCAATAAAAGGAGGTATCAATTATCAATATATATCATTTAAAAATCAAGTACCAACCATTTACTTTAGTCCTAGTAAATTTAATGCTGTAGAAGTTTTTGTTAATTTAATAAAAGATGAAGCTGCTGCAAAAAAGAAAGAATGGTTTTATGGCCTAACTGCAGCAACTGGTTTACAGTATATTGAGGATGATGACCAACAAAGTACTTATAGAATTCAAGGTAATCTTGGTTATAAGTTTTCTGAACGTGCATTAATTAATTTTTATGGCCTACAAAGTAATATTGCTTCTGCAGTTGCAACTGCTGGTTCTGCAGGTTTTACATATACTGAGTTTGGTTTACGTTTTAAATGGTACTTTTTAGCTAAACCTTTCTATAAAAAAGAAAAGACTAAAGATAAACTTTAGTCTCTTCAATAAAATTAGGGATTTTTATTTATAAAATATTATTGTCTTATTACAAAAGTTCCTTTGTAAGTTTTATTAGAATCATCTTTTAATACGAATTTATAAATACCTGTACCTAAAGAAGGAGCAGTATAACTTACTTTATTGTTTGTACTTGAAGTATCTAAATTTTTAAAATCTACTACCCTACCTAATAAATCAAAAACTTTAATTTGAACAGCACTAGATATAGTTGGTAATACTATAGTTGTAGTACTTGAAAAAGGATTTGGATAGTTTAAAACTTTACTTTCATCTAATATTGAAAATTCTTCTGTAGATAATACACTATTAGAAGCACTTAAAGATAGGTTGTCTATTGTTAAATTGAATGTTTTAAATGTAGAATAATCACCAATTACTGAAAAAACAATTGTTTTAATGTTTTTAATTTCTGCTGATGTTCCATTTGCATCTTTAAACATATCAAAAGAAAGACTCATTTCATTTTTATCAGAATTTACTGGTATTGTATATCTTAATCTATTATCCCAAGTTCTATCATCTTCTTGCATAATTACAATTTCTACAGGTTGATTATTAGAAATTTTAAAGTTCATAAAATTAAATTCAGTAGCTTCTAAAGTTTGATCTCCAGGTAAAAGGTGTCTGAATAAATTAATGTTTCCTTTTACATTACCTGTTAAAGATATATTTCTATCTACATCAAAATTATTATCATCATAAACCCTTTCTTCTGTTGTAATGTTAAATTCGTTTACTTCTGCTAAATCTTCTAAATAATCTAATCCCCAAGGACCGTCTGCTAAGTATAAAGCATCTTTTTGTAGAGAAGAAGCTGTTTCTAAAGAAAAACCAATATCAAACAAAACACCAGTTTCTATTTTTAAAACTTCGTTATAATTACCTGTTAAAGTAAATGTTTCTCTAACTTCTTGATGATTTGAAACTTCTGTATTTGCAATACTCCCTACAAAATCTACAGATGTTTCATTTGTTTTGTTTACAATTTGTAATTCTATTACACCATTTAAATATTTACCAGATTTTACAAAAACATTAGGTAAAACTTGGTCTACTTTAGTGCTTTTTAAACCATTTAATTCAGTATGAGTATCAATAATATGATTTGCAATTGTGAAGACTTGTGAAAAAGAACTTCCCCAAATTTGAAAGTTTTGATAATCTCCTTCTGGATATTGTTCAATATTCCAAAAGCTGAACAACTCAAAATCATCAGAATCAGTTTTTATAGAAAAACTAAGGGTATGTTCTAATTCTCCTGTAGCTCTTTTAATAGAACTTGCTATTATTTGATGTCCTCTTGTTTGTATTGTTCTAATATCCTCTAAACTAGAATTGTTTAAACGATCACAGATTATTTTAGAATGGTCATATATTTTACCTTCTGTAGTTGTTGCTAATACTGCAGAAACTCTTTTTTCTCCTAGATACATATCTAAAGAAAAAATCTCTTTAGCATTTGTAATATCTAATAAGTCTTCTGGGCTAGAAACTTTTGCAACTTCTGTTTTATACATACCAGTTTCTGGTAAATATTCTGCTAAACTTATTGTATTAGATTTTGAATTATATGCTGCTTTAGAATATTTTTCTTGATTTTCTTTCTTATTATAATTATTCTTAACTTTTTCTCTTGTAAAATTTCTTTTTGCAATTAAGTTAGCTAAAGAACCATTACTTTCTAAACCACCATCGTTAGCAGATGTTATATTATCATCTTCTGTAACTTCAGTTAAATTATCTGTAATTATGGCTGTGTAAGGACTTGCAGTTACATAAAAAATAGCATCATTAAAATCATCATCAGAACCATAATCTCTTCTTAAATCTTCAAAACCTAAAATTACTCTTTCGTTATCTGGGTCTGCTAATAAAACATTATGGTTTCTTAACTCTTCATTATTCTCTGGATTAAAATCTGGATTAGAATATAATCTCCAATTACCCCAACCAACAGCTTCTGTAGTTTGGCTCCATCCATTTGCAATTAAAACCCAACCAATACCTGTTCCAGCTTCAAAGTTTCCAATTTTTACTTTATCACCAACTTGCAGTCCACCCCCACTATGTAAAGCAGAAGCATTAGGAAAAATTATAGTTATATCTTGTAATGCTGGCGATTCTGTAAGTGGGCTATCTAAATCGTAAGTATAAAAGCCTAAAGTATTTTTAAATCCTGCACCTTCACTAACAAATGTTACCCAAACATCTGCCTTTTCATTTAATTTAATATCTGTATCATAACCAGCAGTTATGTATTGTGGATTGTAATCTGGTACTGGATAATTTTCTGGTAACGACTTGTTAATCATTTCTAAAGTTTCATTAGAAACAACATCTCTTTCTGATTCTAAATATAATGGAACTCCGATGTTAGAATATTCGCCTAAGTAACTGTAAGTTTGTGCTTTTAATACACTTACGAATGTAATTGTAAGAATTAATAATAGTTTTTTCATGGTGGATTTATTTTTTATACCACAAAAATAAAAACTATTTAAAATCTAAAATTTGATTTTTCGTTATTTACATTTTATCTATAGATAAAATAAAATTAAGTGAAGATTAATGTTTTAAAGTAAATCTAAACGTTTCATTAATTCTGGTCTTTTAGACCTACTGATTGGTATAACATCTTTTTTTATTAAGACACTGTTGTCTTCTATATCAATGATCTTTTTTATATTTATAACATACGATCTATGAATTTTTAAAAACAATGATTCTGGTAATTTTTCTTCAATTTTCTTTAATGTAGAATGAACAATATAATTTTTATCATCTGTTTTAATTTGAATATAATCTCCTTTAGCTTCTACCAAATATATAGATGATAAATCTATTTTTATTAGACGTCTATTTATATTTACATAAAAATCATTAGAAACATCTTTTTCTTGAGTGCCTGAGGATTTTTTTATTAAAGGTATTCTTTTATTTTCTGCTTTTTTAATTGCTTTTGTAAAACGAGCTAGTTCTATTGGTTTTAATAAATAATCTACTATAAAATCATATTCAAAAGCTTGTAAAGCAAATTTTGGGTCTGAAGTAGATAATATAATATTTGGTGGATTTTTTAATGATTTTATAAAATCTAAACCACTAAAATTCGGCATATGAATATCTAAAAATATTAAATCTACAGTATTTTCATTTAAGAATTTTATGGCCTGTATTGCATCAGAAAAATCATCAACAATTTCTAAATTATTGAATTCTTTACACAGCGTTTTAATAATTTCTCTAGCTGTTTTTTCATCATCAACAATAATACATTTCATAGTAATCTATTTTTTTTATTAAAATTAAATAATTTTAATGATAATTACTATTATTTTTAGTGAAATCTACAATTTTTGGTTTACCAAATGCTATTTTTTTAATAATAGCTTGATTATTTTTATTCTTTTTTAATTGTAAAATGAAAAGTAGTTCCTTTACCAAGTTCAGATTCTACCCAAATTTCTCCTTTATAAATATCTATAATTTTCTTTACTATAGATAAACCTATTCCTGTGGAATCTTCGGATATTTTTAGTGATTGGAAAATCTTAAAAATTTTATCAAAATGTCTATTTTCTATACCTATTCCATTATCTATAACAGAAAATTTATAAAACTCTCCTTGATCTTTAAAATCTACATTTATAAATGCATTTTCTTTGTCACTAAATTTAATTGCATTACCTATTAAGTTTTGAAAAAGTTGCTCAAATTTTACACTATCACCTTGAACAATAGGAAGAGTATTTAATACATTTATGCTTATAATATCTGGCACATACATTGTATTAATAAGGTTTTTTACCAAATCATTTAAATTAACCTTGTCATTATCTTTGGCATTTGTATTTATACTCGAAAACTTTAGAATATCTGTAATTAAATTCTCCATTTTCTCTAAAGTTAAATCGATATTATCAAAATTTTCTAAACTATTTTCATCAAATTTATCTTCATTATCCATTTTTATCCAAGTTGCAAGAGCGGATATACTTCTTAATGGTGATTTTAAATCGTGAGAAACAATATGTGCATATTCTTTAAGTTCATCATTACTTCTTCTTAACTCTGCTACTAAATCTTTATTTTCTTGTTCAACTTTAATTCGTTCTTTTAAGTTAATAGCACTCTTTAATTGTAAAGAAACAAGGTTTGCAATATTTTCTATGGTTTTTTTATGTTCTAGAGTAAAGTAATTTTTATGTTCATGTTCTGCATCTATAACTCCAATAACTTCACCATCACTAATAATTGGCACTGTAATTTCTGAAGACCTTATTTTATCTTCATAAATATATCTTTTATCTTTAGAAGTGTCATTAATAATTTCTGATATACCTGTTAATGCTACACTACCAGAAATACCTTTACCTAGTGGTAAAATTCCGTTATTATAAACTTTATTACTACCATTAACTTTTTCGCCATAAGCAGCAATTTGATCTAAAGTATTATTTTCTTTATTTACCAAGTAAAGTACACAATCGTTATTACCTAAATAATTGGCAATATTGCTAGAAATTTCCCAAGCAATTTCACTTAAATCTTCTTTTCCTAAAACAGATTTAGCAGTATTATTTACTAAATCTAAAACTAATTGTTCTTCTCTCTGCTTGGTTACATCTCTAACAATACCTTGTGCTGCAATGGGTTTATTATTCTTATCATAAATTATACTAGCATTTATATTCACCCATTTAATTTTATTGTTTTTTGACGTAACTCTTGCACTAAAATTAGAAAAACGACCTTTATTTAATAGTTCAAAAAAAGATTTTACTGCATAATCGTAATCTTCTTTATATATTAAATCTAGTACATTAACTTCTGTTTCTTTTGGGTTAAAACCAAAAAGGGTCTCTGCAACATCATTCATTTTAAGAACACTACCATTAATTGCCATTACTAAATAAGCATCATTAATGTTCTCGAAAACACCTTTTAACTGAGAACTTTTTTCATCTAACAAACCCTCTAACTTTTTATTTACTTCTTTTAATTGTTGTGAAGTATTATAAAGCGTTAAAGATTTTTCTTCGAGAATTTTTTCAGCTTGTTTTCTGGCGGTTTTTTGCCTTAAAAGTGCTCTTTCTAATATGTCAATTTTATCTTGACTCATTAATTTTTTGTAATTACAAAACGAACTTCTGTACCATCTTCTTTAATTTTTTCTAGCACAATTTCTGCAGAACTATTAAAATGTTCGAATGTTTTATTCATTAAACCCAAACCAAAATGATGCATGGCTCTACTTGACTTATAAATAAGTGTTAATGAATTTTTTGTTTTTTCTTCTAAAATAAAAACAGGTAATTCTGCATCTGGATATATTTTTCTAACTTCTATATGAATATGATTTTCTATTGAAGATATCATTTCTATAGGATCTTTGTAGGTAGCTAATAAACCAGGGTAACTTTTTTCTATGACACTAAAAAAATGTTCTGCATAAACTAATAATAAATCATCTATAGAAACACCAGTATTATTACTTAAATGTTGTAAAAGTTGTAACATTTCAGAAAAACTATAGGTACCAATAGAAGTATAAACTCCATTAGATTCTAAATCTGATGAAGTAATAATTTTATCTACCATTTCTATACCAAACTTCTCTTCTACTAATTCTAAAAATTCTGTAAAAACAATACCTTTCATAATTTTATATTTTTAAAAATTCGTTGAAATTCCAATAATTCATTATTGCTTGTATTTTTAACTCGTAATCTTCAAATTTAAGAGGTTTTACTACATAACCTGCAATACCTAATCTATAACATTCTGATATATCATCATTGTTACTTGAAGTGGTTAATATAATTACAGGAATGTGTTTTAAATCTTTTTTCTCTTTAATTATGGTTAAAAATTCAATACCATTCATATCTGGCATGTTTAAGTCTAACAAGATCATACTAGGTATATCTTTTTCTACACAAGACAGTGCTTCTAAACCATTATTTGCAATTGTTAGAACATAATTTTGAAGTTCATTAGAAATAGATTTTTTTAATTTTATTATTTCTATTTTATTATCTTCTACCAATAAAATTTTTAATTTACTTTTATGCATCATAGAATGGTTTAGCCAAGCAAAATTACTTTATTTTTCTAAATAAAGTATATTACAGCAGATAAACACCAAACTAGTGTCGATTAAAATAAATTTAGTGTAGATAAGTAAAACAAAAATTTACTAGTGACATTTAGTTATTGTATCCCCTGCCATTTCTAATATTGGTGCAGGAGAAATATATGGAATACCCAAACCTAACCCTCTAACAATAAAAAAAACACCAATAAATATAACTAAAATAGGTATTACTTTTTGAATTTTATTTCTAAAACTGCCTTTTGTAAAATTTCCTAAATAGACAAAAGCTGTCATTAACGGAATTGTACCTAAGCCAAATAAGAACATATATAAGCTGCCTAAAAAAGCATTAGAAGTTGCTAAAGCTCCAAAAAGTGCCATATATACTAAGCCACAAGGTAAAAACCCATTTAAAAAACCTATTGTAAAAAAAGTGTCATTTCCTTTCTTTTTTAATTCTTTTCCTAAAGCATTTTTAATTTTTAAAATAATAGTACTTATTTTTTTTGATATTGAAAATTTCTGTAAAATTTTAGGAAATAAAATAGATACAATCATTAAAACTCCAACAATTATTGATAGTTGTTGCTGAAAACCAAACAAGTAAAAACCTTTACCTAAAAAACCAAATAAAAGACCTATTAAACTGTAAGTAAACAATCTACCAAAATGATAACTAACAATTTGAAAAAAACCTTTAACTGGTTTTTTTCTATCTACAGGTAACATAAATGCTATTGGCCCACACATACCTATGCAGTGAAAACTACCTAATAAACCAAATATGATTGCAGATAACAACATTAGTAAACAATTTCTTCTTTTAATAAATAATCTTTATTTTTATAGTTCCAATGAATTTTAATGTTCCAGCGACCATCTAATAAACGTTGTTCAGGCACGAGCAAATAATTTTTAGAAATTGAAATAGGTATTTCAAAATCTAATTGTTTATTAGATGGTCTATATAGGAACACTTTTCCTTTAATTTCTTTTGGTTGATATTTTTCTGGAAATTTAATTAACAAACCTTTACTATCTCTTTGAATATTAACTTTATCGTCTAAATTAAATGCATTTTGTTTTGCATCTATTTCTTGCTGATAATTTAATTCTGCTTCGTAATATTTTTCTGTTACTAAATCGTGACTATAGGCATGATCTGTACTCATTGTAATTACAAAATACATTATAAACGCTATAAATGCGATGATAGTTATTACAATACCTGTTCCCCAATTAAATTTCATAATTTCTTATTTTATTTTAGTCTTTGCCTGCATTACTATGTAATCTCTTAATTAATCTATAATAATTAACATACTATTTCACTCGTTCATCAATCGTAAAGATTTTCATTTTTATTAAAAATCTAAGCTTCTAAGATTTATCTATAATTTCTTGGCCCTAAGAAATTTGTTTCTGTTGTTTCAATTAACTTATCACCACTAAAAACACCAATTTCTATATCTATATTATCGTCTTTTAAGACAGATGCATTTAATTCTATAAACAAAGTACCTTCTGCTAAACCTTGTTTTGGCACTACAAAATTGTGATTAGAAACCAGTTTTATTTCTCCATTATGAGATAGAATTTTATAGCTAACATCCTCTATATCTTTTGTAGTTTTATTAATTACTTTGTATGTATAAACATTACTGATAATATTATTTTCTTTATGTTCATACAATTGGCCTGGTAATCTTAAAATGGTTGCTTCTACATTATTTCTTAAGAACAGCATACCAACTAAAATACCAACTAAAATTAATAAAACTGCAGAATAGCCTTTAATTCTTGCACTAAAATGAAATGTTTTTTTCTCTGCAATATTTTCTTCGCTTGCGTACCTAATTAAACCTTTTGGTAGGTTTATACTTTCCATAATATGATCGCATTCATCTATACAAGCAGTACAGTTTACACATTCTAATTGTGTACCATTTCTAATATCTATATTTGTAGGGCAAACAACCACACATTGTTTACAGTCTATACAATCTCCTTTTCCTAAAGCTGCTCTATCTTCATTTTTCTTAAATTTAGATCTACCTTGTTCTCTTTCTCCTCGTTTGTAATCGTAAGCAACATTTATAGTTTTATTATCTAATAAAACACCTTGTAACCTACCATAAGGACAAGCAATTATACATACCTGTTCTCTAAACCAAGCAAACACAAAGTAGAATACACCTGTAAAAATCAATAAAGAAATAAGTGTTCTAATATTATCTAAAGGATTACCTGTTATGTAACTTATTACAGTATCTCCACCAATTAAATAAGCTAAAAACACATTTGCAATTAAAAATGATATTATAAAAAAGATAAACCATTTTAGTAAACGCTTTTTAATTTTTTCTGCATTCCAAGGTTGTTTTTGTAAACGGATTTGTTTTCCTCTATCACCATCAATCCAATACTCTATTTTTCTAAAAACCATTTCCATAAAAATGGTTTGAGGACAAATCCATCCACAGAACAAACGACCAAAAACTACCGTAAATAGAATTACAAATACAACACCTGTAATCATTGAAATTACCAAAAGATGAAAATCTTGTGGCCAAAAAGGAAATCCGAAGATATTAAAACGACGTTCTAATACATTAAAAAGTAAAAATTGATTACCATTTATTTTGATAAAAGGTGCTGACAATAAAAAAATAAGTAAAAAGTAACTTACATAGGTTCTGTACTTGTAAAACTTTCCACTTGGCTTTTTAGGAAAAACCCAAGAACGTTTACCTTCTTCGTTTATAGTACCAATACTATCTCTAAAATGTTCGTTATTGGGTGTTTCCATACTACTATTACTAACTAACTTTTAATTCTTTATTTACTTTTCTATTTAGATTTTCAAAAAATATTAAAGCTTACTTCTATATCTTTTTTAATCAGCTTTCCACACTTCTCCTTGAGGTGCTTTTGGTTTTGCAGGTGTTGTGCCTTGCAAAGACAAAACATAACTAGAAACCTTTGCAATATCTTCTGCTTTTATAGTTTTGTTCCATGCAATCATACCTTTACCATCTCTACCACCTTTAGAAACTGTATTAAAAACATTTTTAATTCCACCACCAAGAATCCAATATTCATCAGTAAGGTTTGGCCCAATAGAACCACCTCCATCTGCTAAATGACAAGAAGCACAGTTTAAATTAAAAACAGCTTTACCTCTTTTTAAATCTTTTTCGTCTGTTAAAAGTTCTAAATTAGCTACATCAAAAACATCTGGTGAAGTTGCTTTGTATTTATTAATTTCTATTCTTGCTTCTGCTACTGCTTTTTCATATTCCATTTCTGGTGTATCACCATCCATTACTTCAAAACGAACTAAGTAAACAACAGCAAATATTATTGTAGCATAGAACATATATACCCACCAAGGTGGAAGAGAATTATCTAATTCTTTAATTCCGTCATAATTATGATCTAAAATAATTTCTTCTTCTTGCTCAACTGCTTTAGCCTTTGTCCAAGATTTTATAATCTTTTTAATCCAAAGATTTGGTGCTTCTGGTGCAATACCATCTTTTTCGTTTTGTAATTCTCTAGCTTTAGTTATAGCTAAAACATTTACATATTCTTTTAAAATCAATACTAAAATAAAACCTATTAAAGCCACCCAAACTAAAGGGTTTTCTAAGAAATTTAATGGTTTTTCATAAGCCATAAAAGACTTTAAAAGTGCAAAAAATGTTATTATTACAAATAATATATAAACTGTAGATTGAATCTTTTTTTTCATTTCTTTTGTTTTTTTAGTGATCTAAAGGAATGTTACTTACCTTATTTATATATTCTTTTTTTGCAGTAAACACCCACCAAAACAAGGCTACAAAAAAGGTAAAGAAGATAATTAATGATATTAATGGGTATATTTCTATACCTGTAATACTTTCCATATGGTTTTTTACAAATTTTAGCATACTTTATTTTTTAGAAATTTGTTGTTCGTCTTTTACTTTAATATCTGTACCTAATCTTTGTAGATAAGCAATAAGAGCAACGATTTCTCTATCTTTCATTTCTACAAATTCTTGCCCATTATCTTTAGCGTATTTTTTATCAGCTTCATAGGTTTTAGCAAAATCAGGATCTTGATATAGGTTCTCTTCAATTTGTTTTCCTTGAGTATCCATTAATGTTTGTGCATTTGCTATTTCTTCATCAGAATAAGGAACACCTAAAGAAACCATAGCTTTCATTTTACCTTCTGTAGATGATTTATCTAACTCACTACGAACTAACCATTTGTAAGCAGGCATTATTGAACCTGGAGATGTACTTTGCGGATCGTACATATGGTTTAAATGCCAGCTATCTGAATATTTAGAACCAATTCTATGTAAATCTGGTCCTGTACGTTTACTACCCCATAAAAATGGATGATCATAAACAAACTCACCTGCTTTAGAATATTCTCCATAACGTTCTACCTCACTTCTAAAAGGACGAATCATTTGAGAGTGACAACCAACACAACCTTCTCTTATATATAAATCTCTACCTTCTAATTCTAAAGGACTATATGGTTTTACACTGCTTATTGTTGGTATATTAGACTCGACTAATAAAGTTGGTATAATCTGTACAATACCACCAATTAGAATTGCAACTGTTGCATAAATTGTTAATTTAATAGGTTTTCTTTCTAACCAAGTATGGTAGCCTTCTCCTTTTGTTCTGTGTTTTGATACTTTTGTTAAAGCTGCAGCTTCTGCTAACTCATCTTCTACTCCTCTACCTTGTTTTACAGTTCTTACAACATTGTAAAGCATTACAATTGCACCAATAATAAACATTGTACCACCAATTGCACGCATCCAATACATAGGTATAATTTCATTTACAGTTTCTAAGAAATTACCATAAGTTAAAGAACCATCAGGGTTAAATTGTTTCCACATAGAAGCTTGTACAAAACCAGCTACATACATAGGTAATGTATATAAAATAATACCTAAAGTACCAATCCAGAAATGGAAATTTGCTAATGCTTTAGAGTATAATGTAGTTTTAAACATTCTAGGAATTAACCAATACAACATCCCAAAAGTAAAGAAACCATTCCAAGCTAATGCACCAACATGAACGTGAGCAATAATCCAATCAGAAAAGTGAGCAATTGCATTTACATTTTTAAGAGATAGCATTGGGCCTTCAAAAGTTGCCATACCATAACCAGTAATTGCAACAACCATAAATTTTAAAGTTGGGTCTGTTCTTACTTTATCCCAAGCACCTCTTAAAGTTAATAATCCATTTATCATACCTCCCCAAGAAGGAGCTATTAACATAACAGAAAAAGCAACCCCTAAATTCTGCGCCCAGTTTGGTAATGATGTATATAATAAATGATGTGGTCCTGCCCAGATGTAAATAAAAATCAAAGACCAAAAATGTACAATAGATAATCTATAAGAATATACAGGTCTATTTGCAGCTTTGGGTACAAAATAATACATTAAACCTAAAAAAGGTGTTGTTAAGAAAAATGCTACAGCATTATGACCATACCACCATTGAACTAATGCATCTTGTACACCTGCATAAACAGAATAACTTTTTAAGAAACTAACAGGTAATTCTAAACTATTAAAAATATGAAGCACTGCAACTGTTACAAATGTTCCTAAATAGAACCAAATAGCAACATATAAATGACGTTGTCTTCTTTGTAATATAGTCCAAATCATATTTACACCAAAAGCTACCCAAACTAAAGCAATTGCAATGTCTATTGGCCATTCTAATTCAGCATATTCTTTAGATGTTGTATAACCTAAAGGCAATGTAATTGCGGCTGCTACAATAATAGTTTGCCATCCCCAGAAATTAAAATTGCTTAAAAAATTACTAGCCATTCTTGCTTTTAATAATCTTTGCAATGAGTAATAAACCCCAGCAAAAATTGCATTACCCACAAAAGCAAAAATCACTGCATTTGTATGTAATGGTCTTAATCTACCAAAACTTAACCAAGAAATTCCGTCTGTTAAATTTGGGAATAAAAACATAAAAGCTAAAAGTAAACCTACACTAAAACCTACTATCCCCCATAGAAGTGTAGCGTAGATAAACTTTTTGACTATTTTATTGTCATAATAAAATTGTTGCATTTCCATAAATTGATGTTTAAAAGTCTAATTAATTTTTATTGTTTTCTTTTACAAGTTCATCATCAAACAACATTCTTACAGAAGGCGTATAAGAATCATCATACTGCCCTTTTTTTACTGAATAAATAAATGCGATAAAGAATACAATTGCCACTAAAATACTTAGTGCTAGTAGTAGGTATATTACGCTCATATCTTGCCTGATAATTAATACACCAAAAGTAGTTTTGATTACTTTTTTAAAATATGACTTTTATCATATTCTAATTTTTTTTCAAAAAAAAAGCAGCATATCATCTGGATATGCTGCTTTCTTTAAAATTACAATCTTTTTAGAATAGTTTAAACTAATCTAAAATGAGCCAAAAACAAATGTGATACTTAAAATAAAAATTGAAAATTTTAATAAGGCACCTGAAAATTTGCGAAGTAAAATTAAGGTTCTAAGGTATTTGATTCTATTACTTTTCATTAGGGGGGTATTTAAAGTTGATATAAATTTAGAAAAAACTTATTTTATATCAAAATAAAATCTCCTGTTTTTTTAAATAGTCATAGAAAATAACTTTTTCTTAACTTTTTGATTTATCAGTTTTTTATCAAAAGCCATGCAAATATTTCTTACAAATGGTCTTGCATTTAATGGTATTGTTATAGAATTATCATTTATGATTACGAGGTCATCTTCTATTAAAGGTTTTAATAAATCTAAATGATCATCAATATTTTCTATTTCTGTAGATGTTTTATCCCAAGAAGTGTAAAAGTTACACATTATATTTAAAATGTGTTTTCTTATAATTCTATCTTCTTTTGATAAAATATGCCCCCTAAAAACAGGAATTTCTCCAGCATTTACAATTTCTTGATAATCTTTTACCGTTTTTACATTTTGTGCAAATCCGTACCAAGAATCAGAAATTGCAGACATACCTAAACCAATCATTAATTGTGTTTTGTTTGATGTGTACCCCATAAAATTTCGATGTAAAGTTTTATTGATGGTGGCTTTATATAAACTGTCTGTTTTTAATGCAAAATGGTCCATACCAATTTCTTCGTAACCTAAATCTGTAAAAAGTTGTTTACCTATTTCATAAAGAGCTCTCTTTTCATCATCTTTTGGTAAATCATTTTCATTAAAACCTCTTTGGCCTACACCTTTTACCCAAGGCACGTGTGCATAACTGTAAAATGAAATTCTGTCTGGTTGTAATTCTTTGGTTTTATTTATAGTGTAAATTACATTTTCTTTTGTTTGATGTGGCAAGCCGAAAATTAAATCGTGACTTACAGAAGTGTAACCTATTTCTCTAGCCCAGCTTGTAACTTGAGCTACAGCCTGAAAAGATTGTATTCTGTGGATTGCTTTTTGTACTTTTTCATTATAATCTTGTACTCCAAAACTTACTCTTGTAAAACCACAATTGTATAAAGTTTTTAATTGTGCTTTAGTAGTATTACTTGGGTGCCCTTCAAAACTAAACTCTGCTTCTGAATGTTTTTCTGAGTTTGCGAATATTCCGTCTAACAAATATTCTAAGTTTTCTTTAGAAAAAAAAGTAGGAGTACCACCACCTAAATGTAGTTCTTTTATAATGGGAGTTTCATCTAACAAGTTGACATATAGTTGCCATTCTTTTAAAACCGATTTTATATAATCTTCTTCTACTTCGTGCCTTTTAGTAATGTGTTTATGACATGCACAAAACGTACATAAACTCTCGCAAAATGGTAAATGAATGTATAAACTAATCCCTTCTTTTTGATTACTTTCTACAAATGATTTTTTAAAACTCTCAATCCATTTTTGTTTTGTAAATGTATTTTCATCCCAAAAAGGTACTGTTGGATAACTAGTATATCTTGGCCCTGGAACATTATACTTTTGAACTAATGATTTCTTTTTCATAATATTTTTAGTTGATTTCTAATGCTATTTCTATCATTTCTTTAAAAGTATGTTCTCTTTCTTCTGCTGTAGTTTTTTTTTTTGTGACTAAGCTATCAGAAATTGTAAGAATAGATAACGCATTTACATTGTGTTTAGCAGCAATTGTATATAAGCCAGAAGTTTCCATTTCTACACATAAAATTCCGTATTCTGCCCATTTTTTATAACTCTCAAAATCATCAGCATAAAACTCATCAGAACTTAAAATACCACCAGCTTTAATAGGTATATTTTTATTATCTGCAATTTCAATGGCTTTCTTAAATAATTGAAAACTTGCAGTTGGTGCATAATCTGCACCATTAAAACGAATTGTATTTAATCCTGAATTTGTAGAAGCAGACATTGCAATAACAATATCTCTAATTTTAATTTCTTTTTGATAAGAACCTGCAGAACCCACTCTAATTAAATTTTTTACACCAAAATTATTAATTAATTCATGTGTATAAATTAAAGTTGATGGGATGCCCATTCCTGTACCTTGCACAGAAATTTTCTTCCCTTTGTAAGTACCTGTAAATCCTAACATTCCACGAACTTCATTGTATAAAACAACATCTTCTAAAAACGTGTCTGCAATCCATTTTGCTCTTAAAGGATCTCCAGGTAATAAAACTGTTTCTGCTATTTGACCTTTTTTTGCATTTATATGTACACTCATAATTAGTAGTCATTTTTTTCTGATATTCCTTGTGTAACCAATAAAACCCCAGATGAAGTTCCTAAACGAGTTGCCCCAAGAGCAATGTATTTTTTGGCTATTTCTATATTTTTAATTCCCCCAGAAGCTTTAATTTGTACTTTATCTTTTACAATACTCTTCATTAATTCTACATGTGCTAATGTTGCTCCATTTGTACCTAAACCAGTAGAAGTTTTTACAAAATCTGCACCAGCATTTACAGCTAATTCACAAGATTTTTCTATTTGTTTATTGGTTAAATAACAAGTTTCTAGAATTACTTTTAATACTTTGTTACCAATGGCTTTTTTTATTTTCTGAATTTCATTTTCAATATATTCAAATTCATTGTCTAATAATTTACCTACATTTAAAACCATATCTATTTCTGATGCACCATTTTCAATACAATTTTCGGCTTCAAAAACTTTTGCTTTTGTAGTCATTGCACCTAAAGGAAAACCAATTACAGCTGCAATTTTTACATCTGTATTTTTTAAGTTTTGTTTTACTAAATCTACATAACAACCATTAACACAAACAGCATAAAAATTGTACTGTTTTGCTTCATCACAAATTTTAATAATATCTTTTATTGTTGCTGTAGATTTTAATAAAGTGTGATCTATATATTTATTTATTTGCATAACTTTTATTTAATTTTTTACCTACTAAATTAGTAGAAATGGTTGTGAAAATTACAATACTAATAGAACTTAAAGGCATTAAAATTGCTGCAATTACAGGCATTAACTGACCAGTAATTGCAAAATACAAGCCTACAATATTGTAACAGAGTGAAAGTACAAAACAATATTTTATTATAGTTATCGCTTTTTTAGATGCTTTAAAAAATTGTTCTAATTTATGAAATTGTGAAGCATCTAAAATAGCATCGCAAGCAGGTGAAAAAACGTTTATATTTTCTGATAAAGCAATACCAACGTTACTTTGAGCAAGTGCACCAGCATCATTTAAACCATCACCAATCATGGCTACTTTTTTTAATGTTTTTTGCTGGTTTTCTACAACCTTTAACTTATCGTCTGGTTTTTGATTGAATAATAATGTGGTTTCTTTTGGTAAAAATTCTTTTAAATAAGTTCTTTCTCCTTCATTATCACCAGAAACTACTGCTAAATTATAATTACTTTCAAATGAATTAAAAATTTCTTTTACACCATTTCTATAAGAATTTTTAAACGTAAATTTTCCTTTATAAGTATCATTAAAATTGATGTGTACAGAAGTATCAAAAGAAGAACTATTTACATTATTATTTACAAAAGAAGCTGAACCTAATTTTAGTTTGTCATGTTGATATTCACTTTGTATTCCTTTACCTAAAAACTCATTATAATCTTCTAATTCTAAAACTTCTATATCTTTAAATGAATTGTATAAAGTTCTACTTAATGGGTGATTAGAAGCTCTTAAACTACTTTTTAAAATCCTTTTTTCTTGCTGATTTAAAGGTGTTCCATCATAAGTAATTGTACTCTCTTTGTTTGTTGTTAAGGTACCAGTTTTATCAAAAATTATTGAATTTATACTTGCTAATTGTTCAATTACTGTTGCGTTTTTTAAATAGAATTTTTGCTTACCAAAAATGCGTAATAAATTTCCTAAAGTAAAAGGAGCTGCTAATGCTATTGCACAAGGACAAGCAATAATTAATACAGCTGTAAAAACGTTTAAAGCTTTGGTAGCATCAAAAAACAACCAAAATACAGTTGCTAAAAATGCTATGGATAAAACTATAATCGTAAAATTTTTACTTATTTTATCTGTTAAGGTTTTAAATGAAGATGTTTTATCATTTTTAAAAACATCATTACTCCATAATTGCGTTAAATAGCTTTGTGAAACAGAAGACAAAACTTCCATTTCTAAAACACCAGATAATTGTTTACCACCAGCAAATAACTTATCGCCAGATTTTTTTGTTACTGGTTCTGCTTCTCCTGTAACAAAACTGTAATCTATTTGTGCATTTCCGTTGATTAAAATTCCGTCTACAGGTATTAATTCTTGATTTCTAATTAAAAGTCGATCTCCTTTTTTAACATCATAAATCTGAACATTTTCTTCTTTTTTATCTGATAAAATTCTTGTGACAGCTATTGGAAAATACGATTTATAATCGCGTTCAAAAGACAAGAAATTATACGTTTTTTGCTGAAAAAATTTACCCAATAATAAAAAGAAAACCAAACCAGTTAAACTATCAAAAAAACCAGTTCCTAAATCGAAAATAATTTCGATTGAACTTCTTATAAAAAGTACAGAAATACCAAGTGCAATAGGAACATCAATATTTAAAATTTTAGAATGTAAACCTTTAAAAGCAGAAATAAAATAATCGTTTGCAGCGTAAAAAACTACAGGTAAAGAAAAGACAAACATTAACCATCTAAAGATATTTTTATACTTTTCTAACCAAAACCCATCCACTTCAAAATATTCTGGAAAAGACAGAAACATTACGTTACCAAAGGCAAAACCTGCAATACCTAATTTGTATATTAAACTTCTATCAACCTTTTTTTTACCTGTTTCGTAATCTTCTAAACTTATATAAGGTTCGTAACCAATTGAGCTTAACAAAATTACTATTTCTTTAAGTGATGTTAAGTTACTATTGTAAGAAACACGAACTGTTTTTTTTGGAAAATCTACTTGAGAAGTAGATATTTTAGGATTTAATTTGTTTAAATTTTCTAAAACCCAAATACAAGAACTACAATGTATATGAGGTATGTATAAGGTTATAATTTGGGTATTATCATCATTAAATTCCAACAATTTTTCTATGATATCTTTATTGTCTAAAAAATCATATTTTCCTTGAATTTCAGTAGGAATTGCACCAGGGTTTTCTTGAAAATCGTAATAACAAGTTAAGTCATTCTCAGAAAAAATTTCATAAACAGTTTTACAACCATTACAACAGAAGTTTTTATCGTCTAATTTTATTGTATTTTCATTACAAGAATCTCCACAATGATAACATAGTGTAGTATTCATATTTACTCTTTTTGCCTGCCACAAATTTCTGATAAGTATTATAGATAAAATATGATATTTATCAGCTTTTTTTTATCTTGCAACAGGTTCTAAATTATTATATAATGAGCAAATGTGAACAATGTATTGTACGTCAGTTTAATTCTTTAAAACATCTTTCTAAAGATGAATTAGTCAGAATGTCTGCTTGTAAAACTTCTAAAATTATAAAAAAAGGTGAACCTTTATTTGTTGAAGGTGAACATATAAATGGTGTTTTTTGTATTAAAGATGGTATTTGTAAGGTTTCTAAAATGAGTGAAAATGGTAAAAATCAAATTGTAAACTTGGTTCATCGTGGAGATTTAATTGGAGAAAGAAGTTTAATTTCTGATGAAGTATCTAACCTAAATGCTGTTGCTTTAAACGATTTAGAAATTTGTTTTATACCCAAAACTGAAATTATTAAAGATTTAGAAAAGAATCCTAATTTTACTATGGATGTTTTAAAAACTATGGCAAATTCTTTAAAAAATGCGGATAATCTGATTGTTGATATGGCTCAAAAAACGGTTAAACAACGTTTAGCAGAAGCTTTACTAAATTTAGAAGAAAAATTCGGAACGACCAATGAAGGTGCTTTAGATATTCAACTTTCTAGAGAAGATATCGCAAACATAATTGGTACAGCTACTGAATCTGCAATTCGTTTATTATCAAACTTAAAAAAGAAAGAAATTATAGTTTTT
Source organism: Polaribacter sp. Asnod6-C07 (assembly GCF_045063625.1). NCBI lineage: Bacteria > Pseudomonadati > Bacteroidota > Flavobacteriia > Flavobacteriales > Flavobacteriaceae > Polaribacter > Polaribacter sp. Asnod6-C07. The sequence continues at coordinate 3,408,075 of NZ_JBEFOF010000005.1, forward strand.
AAAGGTAAAGACATTAAAATTATAAACCATAATGAGCTCGAAAAAATTTCTCATGGTTTTTAATTATTACTCTTTTATTTAAAAGGAATACCCAATTGCAAAGTTAAAAACGGGTTCGTCTACTCTAAAATCTAAACGCTCACCTTCTGGTAAAGAAGGATCGTGAAAAGGTGCTGCTAAATCAAAACGAATTACAAAACCTTGCACATCTATTCTTAACCCAAAACCTGCACCCATACCTAATTCATTTATAAAATTAGAGCTAAATTTATCTGTACCATTAAATGTTGGGTTTTCTACTGAATTCCAAACATTACCAGCATCAACAAAAAATGCACCTTTAAAAAAAGAATAAATAGGAAAACGATATTCTATATTTGCTTCCAAACGAATATTACCAGATCTATCAAAAAATGTTGTGCTATTTTCACTATCTGTGCCAGAGTAAGTTCCTGGTCCTAAAGAACGCGTATTAAAAGCTCTAACACTATAAGGACCTCCAGAAAAATATTGTTTTACAAAAGGGATTACATCAGAATTACCATAAGCTAAACCATAACCTGCAAAAATTCTTGCAGCCAAAGTTTGTTCTTTATTATTCCCAAAATTAAAATGATATTTTAAATCTACATCTGCTTTTGCATATTGTGCATATTCTAAACCTAAAAACTCTTTTGGTTCTCCTTCTGTTTTTTCTTTTGCAAATAAGCTTATCGAATTCCCTGCAACATCTAAATTAGTATTCATATAAAATTGATGCGTTTTATTTGCTGACAACATTTCGTTATACGTAAATGAAAATGTTAAACCAGAAATAAATTGCTGTTCAAAACTTTGCGATAAAAATGGATTATCTTCTAAAATTTGTTCAAACTCTTGTGTAGAATTAGAAAGTCTTGTATAATTTACAGAAATAGGGTTAAACTCATAAGTAATGTATTTATTGGCATTCCACACATAACCAAAAAGTGCAGTACCAGAAAGCAATGTATACAGCTCACTTCGATCTAAATATGTTGCACTTAAACTGGTTTTTGTTTTTGGGATTGAATATTCAAAAAAATCTTCCTTAATAGAAAAAGGCGCAATTACTCTTGGAAAAATTAATTCTGATTTTAACTCTAGTTCTAAACTACTTAACCCAGAATTATCGCCAGATGAAACTTGTGTTTCATAACCAACACTAGAACTAAGGTTTAATGTTTCTCCACCACCAAAAAGGTTTCTATTACTAAAAACCAAACCTAAAGTTGGCCCTGCAAAATTATTAGATTTTGTAACTGCTTGTAATTCTGCACGAATTGCACGCTTTGTTAATGGTGATAAAAATATATTGGCTTCTAAAGCACCTTCATTATCATTAGCTATAGTATCTATTTCTTTATATTGAATGTTTACATATTTATAAGCACCAATTGTAGACAAACGTCTTGCTGTGTTTTTAGATGTATTTGGGTTGTAATATTCGCCTTCTTTTAAGGTGATAAAATCATCTAAATATTTAGGTTTAAAGAAAACCTCATTCTGATAATAATTTTTATTTTCGAATCTATTTGGCTCATTAGTAGTAGAATCTCTTAAATTATAATTAGGATAAACGTTGATTGTTTTAACCTTATAAGGAATTATTGCTTTTTCTGGCACATCTTTTTTCAACTTTAAAAAAAGGTCGAATTTTTTATTTTTATATTGATTGGTATCTGCTTCGAAAATTAAAAAATTACTATTAAAATTATAATACCCTTTATCTTTCAATTCGCTATCTAATCTTTGTCTTTCTAATTTTAAATTACCTAAATCGAAACGCATATCTTTTTCGAAAGGCGATGTTGAACTTAGCTTTTTTATTTCTTTATAAATTGGTTTTATAAAACTATCTACTTTATAATTAGCCATTGTATATGGCTCTTTCACTTTTAGTTGATATTCTATTGAAGCTCTTTTTTCTGATTCTGTAAAAGAAGATGCAGCAGAACTATAAAAGAAACCATTGTTTTCTAATTTGTTTAGTAAAATTTCTTCTACTTCTAAATTCTCTACATCAGACTGATAAACAGGGGCTTCACCAAATTGTTTAAATAGCCATCTATTTATAAAATTCGTTTTTTCTTTCTGATTTTTATAATAGTAATACAAACCTAAATGCATCCCTAAAAACTTAGAATTTGGTTCTGGCCTTAAAACCTGAGTTAAGTTTTCTTTTAGTTTACTTGGTTGTTTTATAGCAGAATCTGCATCCATTTTAATGGTAGCACCTGTATATAATCTTTTACCTTCTGGTATAAATTTATTTATACTACAAGAGTATAACATAAAAGTTACCACTAAAACTAAGACACTATTTTTCAACAAATTTTTCAATGATTAATTTTTTTTCTTTTCTAAACTATTATTTGTTTTTTCTTCTTTGTCACTTATTTTTTCTTCTGCTAAAGCTTTTTCTTTTTCAACCTTATCATTTTCAGCTTTAAAAATGGCGCTCCAAAGTGCTCTAAATTCGTTAAATTCTTGTGTAAAAATTAACGCAATTCCGTTTACAATGGTTTGCCCGTCAATTACGTTTTCGTATTCACTTTTTCTAAAACCTTTTAATCTAAATCTACCATCTTCAGATAATTTGTACTCTAAACTAACATTACCTATTAAAGGTGTTTCTTCATCTGTTTGGCTGCTACCTTGTATATCTACATCACTACCCACCCTAACAATTAAACGTTCGTTAAATAATTTTTTCTGAGCAGTAACTCCCAATTGTGTTCTGTCTGTAGTAGATGTACCTTGATAATCTGTGTAACTATTTAAATCGAAATTTAATTCTATACCAGAATTTCCTAAAATTTTATCAGAAAAAGCATTTAATTGCCCAGAAACAGCATCATTTAAATTATCTCTTGCAATTGTTGCAAAACCACCTGAACTACCATCACTTCCAGAATCTGGATAAAATCGATTTAAAACCAATAAAGAAAAAACTTGTTTATTTAATTCTTCTTCTTGTTCATTTACTTGTTGTACTCTACCATAAACTTGGCCACTTACAGCACCTTGTTCTTCTTCTGGCATATCTAAATTAAAAGATATTTCTGGCTGTAATAGATTACCATCAATATTTAAGTAGACATAAAAAGGTAAAACTTGTTTAAATTTATTTTGAACTGAAGAATCTTCATCAGAAATTTGAGATGCCATTAAAGCAGATGCAGTTGTTTCTATATTGTAAACAGCACTAACATCCAAATTTGCATCAAAAGGATCTCCTGACCAAGAAACTCGTCCTCCAGGAACTAAATCGAATCTTCTATTTACTAAACTATATAAATTTAACTCATAATGTCCATCAGCAATTTCGTAAGTTCCTGTTAAAGATATTTTACCATTTGGCACCATATTTAAAAGGAATTCTCCTTCTCCAGAAACATTAAAATTGTCTCCTGTTTCTTCATCAATAATAATAGTTATTGCAGCGTCTTTACTAATATTTAATTTTGTAAAAATATCAAACCCTGTAATTGTTGCAGATTTTTCTTCGGTTTGTGTAAGTATAGCATCTGGGTTTTCTCTATTTACAAAAACCACAACATCATCTCTATTTTCTACACTTGCATAAGTTGCAGGCAAAACATAAGTTACATCTGTATCTGAACCGACAGTTACATTTGCTGATAATTTTGGTATTTGTAAATCTCCTGTTAAATCTGCTTTTGCATTAAATGTTGCTAAACCATAAAATGAAGGATTATCTTTTTTATCAGCATTTAGAAATCTAAAGTTTTTCGCAGTTAATTTTAAATCAAACTTAGGGTTGATAAAACTTTCTGTTAAGATTTTACCAGATAATACTAATGCGTTTTTCTTAGCATCTAAAATGGTGAATTTAGATAAATACAAACCATCATTATCTAAAGTTAACTTCTCATTCTTTAAAGTGAACTTTGTATTTAATTTAGTGATGTTAAAATCTGCGTTATTAAAGTTTATATTTCCATTATATATAGGGCTAGAAGTTGTACCTGTTACTTTAAAATTACCATTAAAACTACCACTTGTTTCTTTAATTTCTCCTAAAGAAAGTGTGTTTAAGGCATTCATTTTAAATTCATTTAAATTGATGTTTAAATTTAAATTGGCATCATTATTTGCAACAACATAATCGCCTGTTAAGTCTAAATCAATATCACCTTCTTTTAAATTGGCTTTAAAATCGTATTTATTACCTCCTAAAGATTTTGCATCAATAGAAAATTTACCTAAATCTGTTTTTAATACTTTAAGTTTATCTACTTGTAAATCAGCAACAATACCTGTATCATTAAAAGGTTCTTCTAAAATAAAACTACCATTTAAAATTCCATTTGCAATTTGTTTATCAGGATTTAAGTAATTTAAAACCTCACTAATTTTAAAATTTTTATAATTAACTGCAATGTGCGTTTTGTCTATATTGGCTACTTTGTCTGTTATTTCTATAGATTGATTACCTTTATTTATTTTAAAATTATTAAAACTCAATAAGTTATTATCGCTTAAAATAAGGCTATTATCATTCGCAATATTCCAAATACTATTGTTTAAAACTAAATTTTCTGGATCTACCGAAAAAACCAACTTTTCACGACTTCCTGTAATTTTTGCGCCAACATTCATTAAGGTTTTTCCTTTATCATTACCAACAAATTTTAAATTGAGCTCATTATTTATTTGTTTACCTGTAATTATTGTTTTTGGAACTCTTAATGGGTTTGCGTTAATACCATTAAAACCTAATTCGAAATTAAAACTTTCTTTATCTGTATGCATTTTAAATGCCAAACTATCTAATTCACTTCCATTATAATTTATATGAGGCACAGAAATTTTAGCTTCTAGTTTTCTTTTTACTTCATTAAAATCTAAAGCAACATCAATGGTGTCTATATCTTTTAAATTTACTAAAAACACATCTTTAATTAAAGGAGTCTGAGAAATTTTGCTTCTAAATTTAATATTTACAGGGTTTAAAATTGTATCTGTAAGTACTACATCTCTATAAAAATAGCTAAATATATGTTTTTGTAAAGCAGTTGTAAATCTCTGAGGACCTGTATTAGATTCTAACTCTAAGTTTAACATCTTATTCTTAACAGAAACTGCTGTTGTATCTTTATTTGTAAAAGCATTTGCAGTAATTTTACCTAATAAATATGTTTTATTATCGTAAACAATAACTCCATTTTCAACCTCTAAATCAGTTTTATAATCAGTTGAATTACCATTAAAATTAGCATCTATATTCAAACTCGTTTTAATGTTTCTGTCCATTAATTTTAAGCCACCTAAATCTGCTCCAATAATATTTAAATTAATTTTTGCTTCCGTATTTACAGTGTCTAATTCTACTAATGCATTTAAATCGAAATTTAAATTATCATCCTTATATTTTGATGTTAGTTCTCCTACTCCATTTTTAAAATCTCCAGTTAAAGCAACATCTTTAATTTTATAATTGTTTAAAGTAAAATCGGTAACAGTTGCCTTTAAAGAAGCATCTAAATTATTTATATTTTCTCCACTACCTGATGCAATTATATTTAAACTTAAAGCTCCTAATTGATCATTTTTTAAAAGCTCATTTAGTTTATAATTTTCTATATTAATTTCTGTATTAAAACTTATAGTTTCTTTAGAGTTGTATTTTCCTTGTAGCGCAATTGCTCCTTGAGAGGAGTTTAATTTTAACTCTGTTGCAATATCATTTAAACCTCCATTTACATTACCAGCAATTGAAATATTATCTGGTAAATTAATACCAATATCATTTTCATTCACAAAATTTAAGAGATCAGTTTTTATTGTTTTAGCTTTAAATTTTGGTAAATTTAGTTGTAAATCATCAGTATCTGTGGCATTTAAAACTGTACCATCAACAATAATATTTGTAGTGTTTCCCCAATTAATTTGACTATTGTTAATATTTATTTTTGATAAATTTCCGTTTGCAAAAAACTTACCTGTAATCGTTTTTTTACTTAGCGCATTTATGTAAATATTATTTTTCAGGTCTGGTTGAAGATTTAAAAATGGATTTAAGTTTAACTTTATAATAGGTAAATTTAAATCAACTTTTACATTTTCTGGATTATCAATAAAACTTGATAATGAAGTGTAATTCAAGCTTAAATTACCAGCAACTTTATTTTTATCAAAATCAAAAAAGAAGTTATTTAAACTCATTTTTTTATCAGAAATATTCGCTTTAAATTTTAATTCATCTAAATTTAAACCCGAACTTTCTTTAAAATTGAAGCTCTCTACATTTAAACTTCCTTTTTTATTATCGTAATTAATGCTATTTGCTAATAAATTAAATTCTGAAACTGAAATTGCATTTTGATTAAAGACATTATTTTTAATCTCATCATTATTAACAGCATAAATAATATTATTGTTTTGTAAACTAATATCATTAATATTTACAAATAATTCTGGCCATTCAAACTCAGAATTGGAAGTAGAACTTGAATTTTGAGTATTATTTAGGTTGATGTTAATTTTAGAATTGTTTAATGCTAATGAATTAATATCAAAAATTGATTCTTTTAAATTGATTCTTAATACATCAGTCTCAAAATCTTTTAAATTTACTTTCGTAGTTAGTTCATTTACTTTGTCTTCATAAAAAAGACTTGTATTTTTTATATTAATTTGGTTGGCGAATAAATTAGGTAGCTCTACTTCTTCTTCAGTAGGATTAAGCAAAACTGGCATTTGAATATATTCAATTTTTGCATCAGAAAGGTTTATTACTTCAGTTTCAAAAATCATGTTTTCAACATCAATAGTTTCTATTGTAGTTTCTAAAGCATCAATTTTAAAGCTACTTTTTATTCCTAAAGGGATATCAGTATAAACAATATCAAAATTATTTAGGTTTAGGCTACCAACAACAATTTCTGGAGATGGGTTTATAGTATCTGTTTGTACAGTCTTTGATTTTGTTGCATTTGGAGTAACTAAGGCATCAATTAAAAATTGAAAATTATAACCATTAATTGTATCTTTTCTAATGATATTTGCCTTTAAACCATTCCATTCAACATCATCTACACCTAATTTTGTTCCTCTAATTAAGCCCCAAATTGGTAAATTGGCTTTTAAAGATTTAGAATATATTAAAGTGTCTCCTTTTTTATCTTCTAAATACAATCCATCTAAAGCTAAACTACCATTAAAAGTTATAAAAGCTTTATCAATTTCTACAACCGTATTTGTTTTGTTAGTTATATAATTTGTGGCTTTGTTTACAATTATACTTTGGCCCCAAGGACTTCTTATAAATAAAACTATTAGAAAAAGAAAGATGAAGAAACCAAGTAAAACTCTAAGAAATCTTCTTAAAAATCGATGTTTATGCTTTTTCTTATCTTTTATTGACACTCTTCTGGTTTTAATTAACAAAGATATTACAGAAGTATTTTTTAAATTATCTCATTTGATTTTTTTATTAACTTTTTCGACAACAATATTTTTCTAAAAAGTTTTAATACATTTGTTAAGAACTTAATATATAGCCCCAACATATGAAACAAATTATTATTTTTTTACTTTTAATAATAGTAGCAATTATTGGCTATGGAAAATACAGTCAATATAAAAGATATAATTCACCAGAAGTTAATTATGTAAGTGATAAAAAAATAGATGAAACTTACCATAATAAAGAGCTTTTATATAATTATTACGAAGCTATTGAAGACTTAAACAGCTATGTAATGCTACAATGGTCTGCAAATAATATTGATGTTAGAACACCTAAAGATGATGATGAAGAAACTAAATTTGCAGTAGATAATTTTGCTAAAAAATTAGCTAAAGTTAAATATTATGAGGCTATACTTGGTAATTCTTTACATCTTAAAGAAAATGGATTAACAAATGAAGAAATTAAATTTTTAGAAGAAAAAGGAATGGATTTAGAATCTTACACTAAAAAATTAAAGAATTCTAAAATTAAGAATCTGTATAACTCAAATTTAAAATTATATAATGGTTCTAAAAATGCTATAATTTACGAAGTACAAAAAGAATTAAAGAAAAAAGGACATAAAATTAAAATTGATGGTGTTTATAGAATTGAAACACTAAATGCAATCAAAAAATTTGAAGAAGAAAATAACCTTTTAGTTGATGGTTTATTAGACGAATTAACAGTTGAATTAATGTTTCAATAGAATTTAATTGGGTAATATTTGTTGAATTGTTAATTTTCTTTGGATTTTACCTGTTTCAGTTTCTATGAAATTGCTAACAAAATAAATTTCTTTGGGTTTTTCGAACTTTGAAAGTGAACAATTTTCGAAACTAATTTCTTGCTTAATTCCTTCAATTATTAGAATTAATTTTTCACCTAATTTATCATCAGTAATGCCAGTTACAAAAAAACGATTTGTAATTATTTTGGATAACTTTTCTTCAATTTTCTCTGGATGTAATTTTACACCACCAGAATTAATTACATTGTCAAAACGACCTAACCATTTAAAATGGTTATCAGAAATTAGTTGTACTACATCATTTGTAAAAATAATTTCTTCGGATACTTTTTTTGCATCTATTACCAAACAATTTCGTTCATCAATATAAATGGTTACGTTTGGTAAAGTTTCATAAAACAGGTTTTCTACTAAATTAGTGTTCTTATTCGAAAAATTATTTAGCTTTTTAACAGCAATATGTGTTATGGTTTCTGTCATTCCGTAAGTTGCGAAAACATTAGTGGTAACCGTTTGCAATTTGTCTTGTAAACAATTTGATACTACTCCACCACCAACAATTAATTGCTTTATCAAATTTAATTTAGAAATCGAATTTTCTACTTGTAAAGGCACCATTGCAGAAAAATCATATTTATTTTTTATGATTTCTAAAGGATTTGAATTTGATTCGATAACATCTAATTGCCAACCTAAAGTTAAGGCTCTAATCAGCATCATTTTACCAGCTATATAAACAATTGGTAAACATAAAAGTGCTTTTGTGTTTTGGGGTAAATTAAAATAATTACCTGTTGCTTTTGCAGAATTTATAATCAATTCTTTTTTAAGCTGAATTGATTTTGGAGTACCAGTAGAACCCGAAGTTTTTACAGTAATTGCTATTTCATTAGAAAACCAATTTTGTAAAAACAGATGAATATCAACAGAAATACTTTTAGAAAAGCTCAGAATTTCATCCACAGAAGAAAATGAAACTCCATTTAATTTAAAATTCTTATGAAATTTATTCTGCTCCAATTTCATCTAAAACTCTGTAATTTTCTTGTAAATTAATTGGTTTATCTATTTTACCTGTTAATTTTTCTTTCCAATCTTGCCATTTATAAACCTTAGTAAATATGAATATTAATATAGGGAAAATTACAAAAACAGGTACAAATACATCTGCACCTAAAACTGGTTCTGAAAGATCTATTAGTAAAGAATCTGTTTGAAAAACTGTATAATCTGCAGTTACTAATAATGCAGTAATTAAGTTATTAGCTGCGTGAAAACCTAGGGCTAACTCCAAACCTTCGTCCATTAATGTTATAATACCTAAGAAAAAACCTGTACCAATGTAATAAACTAAAATACCATAACCCAATTTAGCTACCTCTGGATTTGCAATGTGTAATAAGCCAAAAACTAAAGAAGTAGAAATTAATGGAAACCATCTATTTTTAGTAACCATACCCAAACCCTGCATTAAATATCCTCTAAAAAAATACTCTTCGAAACTGGTTTGTAAAGGAATTAAAATCACTGCAATTAAAACAAGATTTAAAAATTTATCTAAATCAAAATTCCATTGATAATTTTCTGGAGACATTTTAAAATCTATTACTACAAAAAAAGTAGTTATACTCGCCCATAAAAAGAAAGCAAAAAACACTCTTTTCCAATCTATTTTTTTTCTTGAAGTTGTTAAAGAAGTTATTGTTTGTTTATGTATAAATTTTACCCAAATTAAAAGAGCTAACAAACCTACAGCAAATTGTGCTAGGCTTTCTATCAAAAATCTATTTGCACCTTTTTTAGCAATTTCTACTTTCATTATTTTTTCTACATCTAAATCTAAAAGCCAAATTGCTAAAAAATTTAATGCCATTAATCCAAAAAATAAAATAGGAATAATTAAGTATTTCCACATTCCTAATTTTCCTGTATATCCTTGTTGTATGTAGTTCATTTTTGTTTTTAAGTTTCTGAATTTGTGCTAAAACCACACAAAATTATAAGTATTTTTTTAAACTAAATTAAAATTCCAATGTAAAGCTGGGTTGTATTGTAATGTTCCGTTTTTAACTTCTAGTGGACTATTAAAATTATTGGTAAATAAACCACCTGTACCCAAACCTTGAGGCAAATTATTTTGCAATGTATACGTAAACTGTGCAATTGCATTTAAGCCAATATTACTTTCTAAAGCAGAAGTAATCCACCAACCAGATTTATTTTCTTCTGCTAATTTAATCCATTCTTTGCTACCTGCAAAACCACCTATTAAACTTGGTTTTAGAATAATATATTGAGGATTAATTTCATTAATTATCTTCTTTTTTTCTTCGGATGAAAATACACCTATTAACTCTTCATCTAAAGCAATAGGCAAAGGTGATTTTTGGCAAAGTGTTGCCATTTCTAAAAGCTGACCTTGTTTTATAGGTTGCTCTATAGAATGGATTTCTAATTCTGATAATCTTTTTAATTTCTCCAGGGCATTTGCTGGATTAAAAGCACCATTTGCATCAACTCTTAACTCAATTTCATCCGCAGAAAACTCTTTTCTAATTGATTTTAATAATTCGATTTCAGCATCAAAATCAATAGCACCAATTTTCATTTTAATGCAAGAAAAACCTGACTTTAATTTCTCTTTAATTTGGTTTTTCATGAATGCCTTTTCCCCCATCCAAATTAAACCATTTATAGAAATTGCTTTGTTTCCTTTGGTAAATTCTGATGGAAAAAGTTCAAATTTATCATCACTTTTTAAAGATAAAAAAGCTTGTTCTAAACCAAATTGAATTGATGGAAAATGTGATAATTCTGCCAATAAAAAATCTAAATCTTTATTGATATTTGCACAAACCCAACTTAATTTTTCTTCGTAATTTGGTACATCATCTATACTTAAACCTCTAAAAAGACCAGTTTCTCCAATTCCGATTTTATTACCTTTCTTTAAAATGATAAACCAAGTTTCTTTTGTTCTTAAAATTCCACGAGAAGTACCACTTGGGTTTTTGAAATTAAGAATATATTTTTTGTAGGTAGCTTTTATCAAAATAAAATTATTGTTTTTCTACAAAACTTTTAAAATTATTTAAATAATCTTGGTCTTGTCTTTTAAAAGTGCCTTTAAAATATGGAAACAAACAAGACATTATATAAGAATCACTTCTGCAAGAAGAGTTTAAAGTAACTGTTGTTAATTCATTTTCTGTTGTAAAAATGTAATCGTCTGTTTTTAGCATATTTTCGGCATCAAAAAATAATGTTACTTTTTCATTTGGTATGTAAGCCATCACTTTTTCTGTCATGGTAATTTCTTGACCTTGATTTACAACTACTATTTTATAGGTATTACCTGTTCTGCCTAAAGTTTCATTAATTACCTCAAAAGATTTTATTTCTGGAATCCATTCTTTTAAATTCTCTTGATTATTAAACGTAGTAAAAACTTCTTCTAATGGTTTATTTACAGAAACTTGTGTGGTATAATTGGTTTCTTTTACAAATAAGCCTGTTGCAAAAAATACAATTGTAAGGGCAGTTATAATCCCTAAAATAATTTTTATAATTTTCATTTAAATGTTTTTATCTTCTCCTATTTCTAAAATAATTAATTCTTTTTCTTTTGATAAAAATTTTTCTATTGCTTTATTTACATCAATCTCAATTGGCGGAAATGTGTTAAAATGACAACCAATTACTGTATTACACTCAACTAAATTACTTGCTAAAATTGCATCTTCTACACCCATTGTAAAAGTATCTCCAATTGGCAAAATTGCGGCATCTAACGTAAATGACATTGGTATTAATTTCATATCCATAGTTAAAGCTGTGTCACCAGCAATATAAATATTTTTCTCTTTAGATGATAATACAAAACCTCCTGGTTCACCACCATAAGTACCATCTGCAAAAGAAGAAGTATGAATTGCATTTACATATTTTGCCGAAAATTGATCTGCTTTAAAAGTACCTCCATGATTTAATGCAAATACATTTAAATCTTTAGCACCATAATACAGGGCAATTTCATAATTAGATACAATTACAGCTTTTGTTCTTTCTGCAATTGCCTCTACATCTAAAACATGGTCTTGATGAGCATGGGTTAACAAAATATAATCTGCTTTTAAAGTAGCTATATCAATATGAGAAGCTAAAGAATTACCAGTAATAAAAGGATCTACAATAATAGAAATATCTTCTATTTGAATAGAAAAACAAGAATGACCTAAAAACTGAATATTCATAATACTTAATTTTATCTGTTATACTTTAAAAAAATGTGTTTGTAATTCCGAAAAGAATTGCAAATAAAAAGGTACTTAATGCTACTTTTTTTAATTCTTTATCTAGTTCTGCAGGAATTTTATTTTCTGATACTGTTTTTACATTTTTAATTAACGGAATAAAAGCCATTAAAAATACAAATTGATAAACAGATTCAAAAGTTAAAAAGACAAAAGTTAATGCAGAAATTAAAGCTCCGAAAATTAAACAATAATGATATTTTTTTGCTTTCTCAGTTCCTAATTTAACAACTAAAGTATTTTTATTATTCTTTTTGTCTTCTTCTCTGTCTCTTAAATTATTTAAATTTAAAACAGCTGTACTTAATAAACCTATTGAAATTGCTGGTAAAAATATAGCAAAGTTGATACTTTTTGTAAATAAAAAATACGAACCCACAACACTTAATAATCCGAAGAAAATAAACACAAAAACATCTCCAAAACCAGAATAACCATAAGCTGAATTACCAACTGTATATTTAATTGCTGCTGTTATTGAGGCAATACCAAGTAAAAAAAACAAAATAGAATAACCAAAGTTTTCACTACCAAAAGAAACATATATTAACAGTATTGCAATAATTAAAGTGATTATTGTAGTTACTATCATTGCCCTTTTCATTTGTTTGGGCGTAATTGCACCAGAAGAAACCATTCTTGCTTCTCCTGTTCTGTTTTTGTCTGATCCTTTAATTCCATCTCCATAATCATTGGCAAAGTTAGATAATACTTGAAAGCCTATTGTGGTTAGAATTGCTAGCCAGAAAATTTCAGATTCAAAAATTGAAGGGCATCCAAAACAACAACTAAAAACATCTGGAGAGTTTAAATATTCAAAATGACCTAAAAAACTCCCCACAATTATCCCTGAAACAGATAAAGGTAAAGTTCTTAAACGTGCTGCTTTTATAAAACTTTTTACATCCATTCTTTATTTGTATTTTCTACTTTGTATAAAGTATGATTATAAATATTTATGGCATCAGAAAAAGGAATACAAGGAATTTTTATTTTACCTGAAGCAGTTTGTAAGATTATATCTGCTACATTGCTTCTTTTCTGAAAAATAGTTTGCTTCATTTTAATATTTTGCACTTTAAAAATTTCTAAATAAGTAATGTGAGTTTCTAATAAACCTTTACCAACCAACAACATAGAATCAGAGGTTTTATAAAAGCGTTTTTTTACTTTTGTAAAGACCAAAAATACAACAATAGGTATCACTAAAAGAATAGAATAGAAGATTTCAATACGAGAAAATGTTAAATATAATGCTGTGTAAACTATAATTAAAAATAAAAAAGTGAAAAGAAAAATTCTTCTCTTATAATAATTATCAGGAAATTTTTTAAGACTGTTTTCTACATCAGAAAAATGAAATAAACTATTTTTTATAGTTTCTATTTGATCTTTTTTACAACCAACTATACGTATTAATTTTTCTTTCTTTTTATTGTTTGTTTTACCACTTACAGCTTGCTTAAAAGTAACAAAATAAATACCTATTAATCGTTTTAAAGGGTTTGTTGATATTCTAATATTCTGAACCTTTCCCTTTTTTAAAACAATAGATTTCTTGGTAAATAACCCTTGATTAATTTCGAATGCGTTTTCTTTTAAATATACCTTTAAATTAAAATGCACTAAGAAAACTCTTACAAAAGATGTTATTAATGCAATTACAATTAGTGCAATTAATAGTATAAATATTAAGAATACACTTGCTGTTAGTGCATTAGTGTTTTCTTTTATAAAACCATCTAAGATTTCTGTTTTACCAATACTATCTGTAAATTGTTGTAATTGCTGAAAAAAACCAATTAGTAGTGCTAAAAATAGAAATAAGTTTTGCAAATGATTTTCGGTTAAACTTACTTTAAACAATTCTTTAACATCAATATTTAATAATGGTTTTATTTCTGTTTCTATATTATTTTCTGAATTAAATTCTTTATTTGTTGTAATAATTTCTTTTAATGCTGTTGCTTTTTCTAAGGATAGTGCTTTAATAGAAATTTCGGTTTTACTTGTACCAGCTGTTTCTATACTAACTTCATAAACATTAATGATTTGCTGAAATATATTTTGTTTAAAGTTTATGTTTTGAATTCTATGAAATGGTATAGCTGTATTCGTTTTTTTTAAAATGCCTTGATTTAATATAAAATGCTCATCTTTAATTTTAAACTGGAAATTTTTATAAATTAAGATGGCTCTTATCAATAAAAAAAGTAAAACAAAAATAAAGCCTGCATAAATGTAGTTTACATTAAAACTTGATATCTCAGAGAAATCTTTAAAAACTATAAACAACAATAACCAAGTTGCTTTTAAAACCTTGTAAATAAGTGCTGTGTAAATAACAAAAATTCCTTTTGGAGATTGTTTTGAGAAAGAAGAAAAATCAAAAGAATTATTCATTAATTTTTGTACTTATAAATTCTTTGATTTGCAGAGCTGTTTCTTTTTTAATGCCTTTTATTACCAAATCATCACTACTATCGCCTGCTGTATAAACGCTTAAAGAAGACAAGCCAAATAATCTTGAAAAGGGTTTTTCGTCAGTTTCTACGTGTTGAATTCTAGAGAAAGGTACTGTCGTTAATTTTTTAACAATTAAACCTTCTTTATAAGAAATATCTTTTTCTCTTAAAGCATATTTTCTTTTAGAAAAACTCATTTTTTCAAAAATAAAAATTAACAAAAAAAGAAATGTAAATAACAGATATAGGTATAAAATATATTCGTTTAAATAATCTGGAAAAACGAATTGATGCAACACAATTAACCCAGCTAAAAACAAACCAATAACTAAAAAAAAATTGATTAAAATTACCTTAAAGTAACTTTTATCAATTTTCTTAAATTCAATTTTTGTAATATCTGGTAATTCTGACACTAAATCATTTTTAAAATAATTCGTCATAAAAAACTACTCTTTAATATAAAATTCTTCGTTGCTTAAAACCAAAGCTTTTTTAATATCAATTCTGTCACTTTCTTTATTATATGGTACTATAAAAGCATCATCTAAACCAATTTTTTTAATTTCTTCTTTAAATAAAGTTGCTGTTGTGTAACTAGAAAAAACTCCCAATTGATAAATTCGTTTGTTTTTATTTTCAATTTCTTTAAAACTAAAATTTTCTTTTGTACTAATGTCTAAATCTAATTTTTCGAAAACGCCTAATTGAATGGTATAAATTACATCTGGATTAATAACAGCAGATTTTAAAACTGATGATTTTGGTTCAGAATTTATTCGGTTTAATAAAGTAACTATTTTTTGCTCTTTAGTTTCTAAAACAGATTGTGCATTTGAATGCTTTGAGTAAAGGAATATTGATAAAAAAACAAGTATAATGATTGCAATAATTAAAATAATAATATTTCTTCTATTTGCTTTTTTCTCTTGATTAGATTTTAGTTTTAAATCTACAAAACCAGCCTGTAGTTTTTCTTTATCGATTTTTAACTTATCTAATTCTGAGTATAATTCATTAAGTACTTCTTCTTTTATTATTGGCATGATTAAGGTTATAAATTATTAGCTTCTGCAATTAACTCTGCAATATCCTTTACAACTACTTCTGCTTCTTTTTCCTTAAATTTTATTCCATCTGTCATCATAGTATTGCAATAAGGGCAACCTGTTGCAATAATATTTGGTTTGGTTTTTAAAGCATCTTCTGTTCTTAAAACATTAACTTCTTTGTTACCAGGCTCAGCATCTTTAAACATTTGTGCACCTCCTGCACCACAGCATAAAGCAGTTTCTTTATGACGTTTCATTTCTGTTAAATTAACGCCCAATCTTCTTATTAAATCTCTTGGAGATTCGTAAACTTCGTTAGCTCTACCTAAATAACAAGGATCATGAAACGTAACTCTTTTACCTTTTAAAGTAGTATCATCTATATTTAAACGACCTTCTGATATTAAATTTTGTATGAATTGTGTATGATGATACACTTCGTATTTACCTCCTAAAGAAGGGTATTCATTTTTTAAAGTATTAAATGAGTGCGGGTCGCAAGTCACAATTTTTTTAACTTCATAACCATTTAAAACCTCAATATTCATCATGGCTTGCATTTGAAACAAGAATTCGTTTCCTGCTCTTTTTGCTGCATCTCCTGTAGAAGTTTCTTCAATACCTAAAACTGCAAAATCCACTTTTGCTTGATGTAATATTTTAACAAACGCTCTACTTATTTTTTTTGCTCTATCATCATAACTTCCTGCAGCACCAACCCAAAACAACACTTCTGGTTGTTTGCCTTGAGCCATCATATCTGCCATTGTTGGTACTATCATAAATTACAAATTTTGAATTATGAATTATGAATTTAAACAATTCGTAATTGATAATTATTAATTAAAAATTGTTTATTCTTCGTTTGCCCAGTTTAATCTGTCTTGTTGATTATATTGCCAAGGAGCTCCATTATTTTCAACATTAGTCATCATCATATTTAATTCTTGTGGAGCAGCACTTTGTTCCATAACTAAATACCTTCTCATATCCATAATAATAGATAATGGGTCTATGTTTACAGGGCATTCTTCTACACAAGCATTGCAACTTGTACATGCCCAAAGTTCTTCTGGAGAAATATAATCGTTTAGTAATTGCTTATTATCATCAACAAAAACACCATTATTAGCATCAATATTTCTACCAACTTCTTCTAAACGATCTCTTGTATCCATCATAATTTTACGAGGAGATAGTTTCTTACCAGTTAAGTTTGCAGGACAAGAAGACGTACATCTACCACATTCTGTACATGTATAAGAGTTTAATAATTGCACCCAATTTAAATCTGTAACATCTGATGCACCGAATTTTTCTGGCACAGTTTCTTCTGCTCCTTCTTCTGGCATTGCATAAGGATCTGCATCAGGGTCCATCATTAATTTAACTTCGTTAGTAACTGATTCTAAATTATTGAATTGTCCTTTTGGATTTAAATTTGCAAAATATGTATTTGGGAATGCCAATAAAATATGTAAATGCTTTGAATAATATAAATAGTTTAAGAAAACTAAAATTCCTAAAATATGAATCCACCAAGCAGTTCTTTCAATTGCATGAATTGTATCTGAAGAAAAACCATTAAATAAGGGCGCAACAAATTGACTTATTGGATTTCCAATCCCTGCTTGTTGAAATGTTGGATCAGTGGCATTCATCACCAAAAACAAGGTCATTAAAACCATTTCAAAATAAAGGATGTAATTTCCATCATTTTTTGGCCAACCTTTCATTTCTTTACTTAAAAAACGTTTAATGTTAGATACATTTCTACGTAACCAAAAGATAACTACTGCAATAAAAACTAAAGCAGCTAAAACCTCGAAAGTACCAATTAAAAAACCATAAAAAGCATTGCCTAAAACACCAAGAAAAATTCTGTGTGTGCCAAAAATACCATCAATAATAATTTCTAAAACCTCAATATTTATAATGATAAAACCAACATAAACAATAATATGCAAAAATCCTGAAAAAGGTCTTTTTACCATTTTAGATTGCCCAAGAGCAATCATCATCATATTTTTTAAACGTTCAGACTTTCTGTCTGATCTATCTACATCTTTCCCTAATTTGATGTTTCTTGATAATTTTTTGACATTCATCACAAAAAAACCAATACCTGCAATTAAGACGATAATAAAAAATATGTTTGGTAAATATTGCATTCTATAAAAATTAAATTAATATAACATTATTCTTTGATAAACAACAAACTATCTGGAGCTGTAGGAACGTATTCTTTAGGTTTTTTACCAAATAAAGAAAAATGAACATATCTCTTAGGATTTGTTTTTAAATCTCTTAATAACTGTTCTAATTCTTTTGATGCTGCTTCCATATTTTTATACAAGTCATCATCATTAATTAACCTACCAATAGTACCATCTGTTGAGTTAATTTTAATTGATAATTCGTTAAAATTGTCTACAGCATTTTCTGCTTTCTGTACAATTTGATTAAAGTTAACTGTTGTTAAACTATCTGAAAGTTTATTTAAGTTACCAGTAATATTTTTTGCATTCTCTAAGGTTATTTTTAAGTTTTCTTTATTATCAGAAACTAAATGGTTAACAGATGTAACAGCTTGTCTTAACTCATAAATAGTTGCAGCTAAATTGGTTACTGAAGAATTTATACCAACAATAGTTTCGTCATTTAAAACTTTATTTATTCCGCTAAACAAAGTATCTGCTCTTACTATAACTTTTTCTAATTTTGTTTGTAAGGGATCTAATCGTTCTCCTATAGATGTTAATAAGCCAGCTTTTATTTCTCCTTGTAAAGTATCTGATGTAACAGCAAGTTCACCTTCATAACTTGGTATAATTGCTAAATTAGAACCAGATAATGGGTTTGGTGAATATATTTTTACAATACTTTCTTTAGAGAATTCAATATCATTTTCTAAAGTGAATCTAACAACTAGTTTTCCTTTTTTACCAGGATTATTGTTAAAATTAATATCTTCTACTTGTCCTACTTTTAAACCATTTATTGTAACTAGACTAGCTTCTGTTAAACCACCTACATTATTATATTCTACAATAAACTCTCTTGCTGAGGGCGAAAAAACATCATGGCCTTTTAAAAAATTATAGCCCCAAAAAAAAGCAACTACAATTAAAATAGCTATTATACCGGTTTTTAATTCTTTTGACATATTTGGAAATTTACTAACAATATTACTAATTATTTTTGGTTGCTACCATCAAATTTAATTCATTTTATACACATCTTGTACAGCAACTTTTTCTCCATTTTTAAAAGCAACCATAAAAGCTGATTTATATCCTTTTTGTTTTGCAATCTTTAAAGATTTTAAAGCCTCTTTATATGAGTTACTTACACCATAATAATATTTGTAATAACTACCAACTTGCACTCTCTGAATATTTGATAAACCCTTAAAATTATAAGATTTTGTAGGTATTTTATTTTTACCAGAAGCAATTTGAATTTTAAATTCTACAACATCTACATTAATATTATTATATGTTTCTTGGTTAACTGTATTTAATTTTAAATTATTAATGTATTTTTTTAAAGCATCTACAATTGCTTTACCCATTTGTTGTTGTCCTTTAGAAGAATTTAAATATCTACCTTCATTTTTATTGGTTAAAAAACCCAATTCTACCAAAACACTTGGCATAATTGTTTCTCTTAATACTTGAAAATTATCTTGTTTAACCTTTCTATTATTACGTTTTAATTTATAGGCAAAATTACTCTGAATTAAACTGGCTATTTCTAAACTTTTATCTAAATTTTCTTCTTGTAAAAGCGACAAGCCAATTACAGATTCTGCAGAATTAGAGTCAAAACCTTTGTATTTTTCTTTATAATTATCTTCGTATAATAAAATTGATGCATTTTCTCTCTTAGCAATTTCTAGGTTTTTTTTATTACCCCTTAAACCTAAAACAAAAGTACCTGCCCCAAAAGCATTAGAGGTATGAGAATCGCAATGAATAGAAACAAACAAATCTGCTTTAGCTGTATTTGCAATTTCTCCTCTTTTCCAAAGATCTGGGTAAGTATCTCCTTTTCTAGTATAAATAACTTTTATATCTTTTTCTTTAGATAAACTTTCACCAACTATTAACGCTACTTTTAAAACAATGTCTTTTTCTTTATAACCATTTCCTAAATTACCAGGATCTTTACCTCCATGACCTGCATCTATTACAATAGTATATACCTTTTGTGCGTTTATTATTGATGATGACAAGAAAACAAACAAAGAAATGACTAAAAAGAATAGATTTTTTAAGTTGATATTAAATTTGTGGGCATGTAAATTATTCATCAATAAATTTTAACTAATTTTGGCTTCATTAATTTTGTGTTTCAAATATTGAGCCATACTTTTACTCACTACAAAAATAGTATTTATAGCATTGCAAACAAACCTATCATACTTACTTTTATTTTGCTGCTTCTTTGTAATAAAGAATAGTTTTTCACAAGATATAAAATCCAAAGAAAAAATAGTAATACCTACTGTAGTAAAAGACACGATTAATCCGAAGAAAAAAGACTCTTTAAATACAATTAACAAAGATTCTATCTTTCAATTTAAAAAAGATAGTTTACTCACAAAACAAATAGATACCATTGTTAATGATTCTTTAAAACCAAAAGAGTCTATTGATGATATTATTGTTCATGTAGCAAAAGATTATACAATTCAAAATGCTAAAGACCAAACAGTAACTTTATATAACGAAGCCAATATTACTTATACTGATATAGATTTAAAGGCTGGTACAATTGTTATTGATTATAAGAAAAATACACTTTTTGCAAAAGGGATTATAGATAGTACTGGTTATGCACAAAGACCAGTTTTTAAACAAGGTGGCCAAGAATCTGAACAAGATTCTATATTATATAACTTTAAAAGTAAACGTGCTTTAATTTATGGTTTAAAAACCAAACAAGGAGAAATGTTTACTTATGGTGAAAAAACAAAACGTGTAAATGATTCTACAATTTATATCAGAAAAATAAAATTTACTACTTCAGAAAAAGAAGTGCCAGATTATTACATCAAAACAGATAAAGCAAAATTAGTACCAGGAAAAAAGATTATTGTTGGTTTTAGTAATTTAGTTTTGGCAGATGTACCCACACCACTTGTATTGCCTTTTGCCTATTTCCCTATGACAGAAACAAGTACATCTGGTTTTTTAATGCCATCTTTTGATACAGGAAGTAGTAACAGAGGTGTTGGTTTACAAAATGGTGGTTACTATTTTGCTATTAATGATAATGTCGATTTAAATCTTACTGCAGATGTTTGGGCTAATGGTAGTTGGGGTATTAGAACTAACTCAAATTATGTAAAACGCTATAGGTTTAGTGGTGTTTTTAGTTTTGATTTCGAAAATATTATTAGTGGTATTAGAGGTTTTGATGATTTTAGTAAAAGCAATAATTTTAATGTAAGGTGGAGCCATAGTCAAGACTCAAAAGCCAGTCCTAATTCTAGGTTTTCTGCCTCAGTAAATTTGGGTAGTAGTAGCTTTTTTAGAGAATCTCTAAACCAATATAATGTAGCACAAACCCAAAATAATACTTTTAACTCATCTATAAATTATAGTAAAACTTTTGTTGGTACACCTTTTAATATGGCCCTTACAGCTACACATCAACAAAATACAAATACAGAAAGCATAACTATGACTTTGCCTTCTTTAACTTTAAATATGAATAGACTTTATCCTTTTCAAGGAAAAGGAGGTATAAAAAATAATCCTATTCAAAAATTAGGTTTTAATTATAATATGCAAGGTCAGTATTTAATTAACACCACAGATGATGAGTTTTTAACTAGTAAAATGTTTGAAACAGCTAGAGCTGGTGCACAACACAGCACAAGTACTAGCACCAATATAACAGCCTTTAAGTACTTTACATTATCACCAAGTGCAAATTATGAAGAAACTTGGCAATTTGATTATATTCAAAAAGAATATGATGAAACTAGTAATGTTGTTGTAACTGATACTTTAAGAGGTTTTAAAACCTATAGAGAATATAATATGGGTGTTAGTTTATCTACGAACATTTATGGTACTTTCAACTTTAAAAAAGGAAGACTAAAAGCAATTAGACATACCTTTAGACCTACAATTTCATATTCTTACAGACCCGATTTTAAAGATAAATTTATTAAAGAAGTACAACAAAGTACAGACCCAACTGACTTTGAAGAATACACAATTTTTGATCAAGGAATTTACGGAGCTCCATCCTCTGGATTAAGTAATTCTATTGGTATCTCTTTAAATAATGTTTTAGAGGCAAAAGTAGCCCCCAAAGACCCAGATAGTGATGAAGAAGATGAAAAAGTAATGCTCTTAAACAACTTAAATTTTAGTTCGTCTTATAATATTGCTGCTGATAGTTTACGTTGGTCTAATGTTTCATTTAATGCTGGTACTCGTTTATTTAAAGATAAATTAGCGTTAAACTTTACTGGTTCTTTAGATCCTTATCAAGCAATTGATGTAGATGGAAGTACTGTTAGAATTAATGAATTTAATTCTTTTCCTAGATTATCGAGTGCAAATTTAACCGCAAATTATTCTATTTCTAGTACTGATTTTGATAAATCGAAAGAGAATGATAAAGATAAAAATGGAAATGGTGCAAACAATCCTCCAGATACAATGGGTGCTAATATAGACCCTACAAATGATCAAGGTAGAAGAACTACAGCAAAAAATGAAAAAGGAGGAACTACAAAAACAGACTTATATAGAGCTAAAATACCTTGGTCTTTAAACTTAGTCTATTCTGCTAATTATAGTAATAATGGTATAGAACCTGGAGAAGTTGGTGTACATACTTTAGGTTTTAGTGGTAATATAGAATTATCACCAAAATGGAAAGTGGGTTACTCTTCTGGTTATGATGTTAAAGGTGGTGCTTTCTCTTTCTCTCGATTTAATTTTACAAGAGATTTAGATAGTTGGCAGTTTAACTTTAACTGGGTTCCTTTTGGTACAAATTCTTCTTACACCTTTTTTATTGGTGTAAAATCATCTACACTTTCTGATTTAAAATGGGATAAAAACAAACCACCAGATAGAGTTTTATTTTAATTATAGATAAAACACTTCTTCAAAATCTTTTATTATTACCCTTATTTAAATTGATATTTAAAGATATTAAACTTACATAAAAATGAAAAAAATAATAACAACTAAGTATGCTCCTGCTCCTATTGGCCCATACAATCAAGCAGTTTTAAGTGGAAATACTTTATATACTTCTGGTCAAATTGCAATTAACCCAGAAAGTGGTGAATTAGTTTTAGATTCTATTGAAAATGAAACCAAACAAGTAATGCAAAATGTAAAAGCTGTTTTAGAAGCTGCAGAAATGACCTTTGATAACGTAATTAAAACTTCTATTTTTATTGCTGATATGCATCAATTTGCTAAAATTAACGCCATTTATGGAAGCTATTTTAATGAAGAAACTGCTCCTGCCAGAGAAACTGTAGAAGTAGCTAATTTACCAAAATTTGTAAATGTAGAGATTAGCGTAATTGCTATTAAATAGCTTTAATTAATAAATTTGCAGTAGAAGGATTTGTTGCTAAAGGTACATTATGTACATCACAAATTCTTAATAACATAATAATATCTGGTTCATGAGGATGTTTTGCATGTGGGTCTCTAAAAAATAAAACCATATTACATTTACCTTCAGCTACTCTACTTGCTATTTGAGCATCACCACCAATTGGGCCTGACAAAAACTTAGTTACCTTAAAACCTGCTTTTTCTGCTTTTAAACCTGTTGTACCTGTAGAAATTAATTGAATTCTTTTTTGAAGTAATGTTTCTTTGTGTTCATTTAAAAATTGAACCATTTCTGCTTTCATGCCATCATGAGCTATAATTGCTATTTCCATATTTAAGTTTAAAATAAAAGCCTAAGTGTAATTTCTTACACTTAGGCTTAAAAATTATATAATTATTTTTGTTTATAATGATGCAGAATATTCTACTAAATCTACTAATTTAGTTGAATAACCGATTTCATTATCATACCAAGAAACAACTTTTACAAAGTTATCATTTAAAGCAATACCTGCATTTGCATCAAATACAGAAGTACGAGTTTCACCAACAAAATCTTGAGAAACTACTAACTCTTCAGTATAACCTAAAACACCTGCCATTTCATTTTCTGAAGCAGATTTCATTGCTGCTTTTACTTCTTCGTAAGAAGCACCTTTTTCTAACTTTACAGTTAAATCTACAACAGAAACATCCATAGTTGGTACTCTAAAAGCCATACCAGTTAATTTACCATTTAATTCAGGAATTACTTTACCTACTGCTTTTGCAGCTCCTGTAGAAGAAGGTATAATATTGTGTATTGCTGCTCTACCACCTCTCCAATCTTTATTAGAAGGGCTATCTACAGTTTTTTGAGTTGCAGTTGCTGCGTGAACAGTTGTCATTAAACCTTCTGCAATTCCGAAGTTATCATTTAAAACTTTAGCAATTGGTGCTAAACAATTTGTTGTACAAGATGCGTTAGAAAAGATAGTATCTGAAGCTTGTAATTTTGTGTGGTTTACCCCCATTACAAACATTGGTGCATCTCCAGAAGGAGCAGAAATAGCTACTTTTTTAGCTCCACCTTGTATGTGTAAATCAGCTTGCTCTAAGCTTTTGAAAATACCAGTACATTCTAAAACATATTCAGCTTCTACTTCATCCCATTTTAAATCAGCTGGGTTTCTTTCTGCAGAAATTCTAATTTCATTACCATCAACGATTAATTTACCATCTGCAACTTCTACAGTACCATCAAAAGCACCATGAACTGAATCGTATTTTAACATATAAGCTAAATAATCTACGTCTAATAAATCATTTATTGCAACTACTTGTACATTTTCTCTTTTAACTGCAGATCTGAATGCTAATCTACCAATTCTACCAAATCCGTTAATTCCTATTTTAATCATCTTATTCTTGTTATTTATGTTATACAGACATTATATCTGAAACTCGTATTAATTCTTTATTTATTTTTGATTGTCCTTTAATTGCTTTTTCTAATGGTGTAACAGTTATTTTATCGCTAATTAAACCTACCATTAAATTAGATTTACCATCAATTAAACTTTCTACAGCCTTTACACCCATTCTACTTGCTAAAACACGATCAAAACAAGAAGGAGACCCCCCTCTTTGCATATGACCTAAAACAGATACTCTAACTTCATATTCTGGTAAATGTTCGTTTACATAATCTTTCAATTCAAAAACATTTTTACCTGTTTTATCACCTTCAGCAACAATTACAATACTAGAAGATTTACCAGATTGTTTACTTCTTCTTAAAGATTCTAATAAACGCTCTAATCCTAAATCTTCTTCTGGTATTAAAATTTCTTCTGCACCTGCACCTACACCAGCATTTAATGCAATATGCCCTACATCTCTACCCATTACTTCTACAAAGAAAAGTCTGTTGTGTGATGATGCAGTATCTCTAATTTTATCGATAACATCTACAACTGTATTTAATGTTGTATCGTAACCAAGTGTATGAGAAGTACCTTCTATATCATTATCTATAGTTCCTGGAATACCCATTACTGGAAAACCAAATTCTTGATTAAAAACTAACCCTCCAGTGAAACTACCATCTCCACCAATTACAACAAAAGCATCAATTTTTGCTTTTTGTAACTGCTCAAAAGCTTTCTGCCTACCTTCTTTAGTCATAAATTCTTTAGACCTTGCAGACTTTAAGAATGTACCTCCTTTATTGATTATACCTTTTACACTACGTGCATTTAGTTCTATAAAATCCCCTTCAATCATACCTTGATATCCTCTATAAATACCTGCACACTCTATTTTATAAAAAGCACAAGTTCTTACAACAGATCTGATTGCTGCGTTCATACCTGGAGAATCCCCTCCAGAAGTTAAAACGCCTATTTTTTTTATTTTTTTCATATTATTATGATGTAAAAATAATTCTTTTTAATGATTTAAAATAATAAAGTTACGAAAACGTTATAGCCTTAAAGTCCCTTATTTTAAAAGGAAAATTAAAGATTCTGACTCGAAATCGTTTTCATTTTTTTGATTAGTAATTGTTATAAAATCTTTGCGGAAATGTTAATGATTAATTCCCTTCAAAATTTATTAATTGATTCTTTTTAGGTTTTAAAGTATCTTTTTTTACAAGATTTTCTGATTTGTTTATGGCTTTCTTCTTTAAACCAATTTTAGTAAGTAAACCTGATATTGTATTAAAATTAACTTGATACGATAGACCTACACCCTGAGTGTAGCCTTCTTCTTCTTGTGAGTACTGAATTTCGTTTTGACGATTAAAAATAATACCTCTAAAGTTACCATCTGTATTTAGTAATACTTCTACCTTTACCTCACCAACAACACTAGATTGAGTTTCTGCACCTACAGGTACACCTACTTTACCATTAATTATTACTCTTTCACTTACTTGAGTGCTAACAGATAAATCAAATTGATTATCAATATTTAATCGATCTATATCATTAACTTCTCCTTGTTGATAGTCTAAACCTAATTGAAACTTACTATCTGGACTGTTTAATAAATTTGAAAAAGCGCCTGCAATTGCACTTGAGGCTGTGCTAGTAAGTGTATTATTAACATCGAAACTAGCATTATCTGGGTTTCTAAATGAATTAAAAGCTAATAATGAAATAAACTGAGTGGTTTTTTCATTTACATTATTATCATTTAAAATAAATTCTAACTCACTTGCTATGGTTGGGTCTACATTTGTTAGTTGAATATCTAATTCTTGTTTAGAATTAAATAAATCTCCAGTAATTCTCGTTACTAAATCTATTTCTTCTTTTCTATTAGAATTAAAGTTTTCTAATAAAACACCAGGATTAGCTTTTGCTGTATAAATGGCTGTAACATCTAAATTAGCTTCATATGGGTTACCACTCCAAGAAACTGTACCTCCTTTTTGAATTACAAATGGTTTATTAATTATACCTCCATATTTAAAATCATATACTCCATTATCAATAATATAATCACCAAACATATCGAATTTACCTCTTGTATCTATTCTTATTTGTAAATTCCCTGAGCCTCTACCAGATAATTGGCTTCCATTAATTTCATCAATTACAACTTGTGCTTCTGCATCTTTAGTAACCTCTATATCTATGTTTAAAGACAAGTTTTTAACTGCTTCTTCTGCTAATTGCTTTTGCCTGTCTTCTGTACTAATTTTGTCTGTTTTAAAATGTATTAAACTGTAACTATCTACAGTTTCAACATCTTTTAAAGGAACTACAAACTTTGTATTTGCATTGGTTTTTGCATTAACAGTAATATCTAATTGGTCTGTTAAACCAGTTATATTTGCTGTACCATCCATAAAAGCTGTACCATAATACAATGCTTCTTCTGTATTTTGTGTATCTAAAACTAATAGATTGTTAGTGTCTATTTCTAAATCTAAAAACCATTTTTCAAAATTTTGATGTGTAATACTTCCTAAAAATTTACCTTTAGATTTATATTTTGTGTCTACTAGATTTATATCTTCTAAAATAAACGATTGTTGATCTAAAGTAACAACAGACAAACCATCAAAATCATAATCAATATTTAAATATGGGAATTTTAAACCTGCGTTTTTAAGTGTTAAACTACCTTCCATATCTGGGTTCCCTAAAAAGCCTCTTAAGTTAAAATTACCTGAAACACTACCTCTTAAAGAAGAAATTACATCTTGACCTAAAGGACTAAATGCTTCTAATTGATAATCTTCTAAAAACACCTCTAAATCTATTATAGGTCTTTTATTTGAAAAATCTAAAACACCTGTTGCTGCAATACTTTTTACTTTATCATTTTTTATTGATAAATCTACATTGTATTTTTCGTAAGAATTGTCACCAATAATATTAATGGCTAATTCTCCTTGATTAAAATTATTGACTTCAAAATCTTTGATTACTAAAACTGCTTCTGGTTGATAAATATTATCGTTTTGTACAAAATCTAAATTACCAGAAACCTTACCTTTTAATGCTAAACTATCTATATCTGGCATAAAACTTTGTAATTTAACCTTTGTAAAATCAGCAAAAAACTTCTTTTCAGAATCACCTTTTAAATTTCCTTTAAATTTAATTTCTTGTTGACCAGATGTTAATTTAAATTGGCTAAAATTAAACTCGTTATTACTTAAATCAAAAGTAATTTTATCTGTATTTTTTTCATCAGGATTAATTTTCCAAGCTGTATTTTTTAATACAAACGTAGATTTTTCGAAACCTAATACAGATTTTTCTTCTTTATCTATAGTATAGAAAAAATCTAAATTAAAGTTTTCGTTATTTTTTAAACCACCATTAAATTCTGATTTAAAAAATAAAGTATCATTTTGAGTTTTATTAAGTAAGTTTAATTTAGATACTTTATAATATTTTGTATTTACTTCTGATGCTGTTAAATGCGAATTATAAAAAGGGTTTTGATTGTCTGTTCTTAATAAAATTTCTTTTAACTCATTACCATAAACATCTATTCTTGGCGATGAAAATGTAAGTTTTAATTGGTTTTTATTAGATTCTATTTTACCTTTAATCTTGGTATTATCATCAATATAAACTTCAGGAAAAAACACGTTTACAACTTGATTGTAGATAGTAAAATTAAAATCTAGGAATTGATTAGGTTTAACCTCAAAAGGTTGATAATTTGCATAAATACTACCCAAAGCATTTTGTGCTACTCTACCTACCTCAGAAAAAGTAAATTTACCTTCTATAAAACCATTTGCAATATCTTCTGATGTTAAGTCTATTCTTTTAATACTATCTCTTACAGATGATGAAACTTTAAACTCTTTAAAACTAAATTCTTCTTTTTGATTGGTATAATACACATCTTTAAAAACAGCATTACCAACAATATCATCGAAAGTATTACCTTCTACATCTAAGACTATTAAACCTTTTAAATTAGCTATACTATCTCTAGTAAAAAGGTTGGTTTCTTTTAAATTAAGATAAGTAATATCTGATTTAAAATCGAACTTATTTATTTCGTTAGATAAATCTGCTAAACCATTAAAGTCCATTTTAAAATTGGTATCATCAATTTTTAATTCACCATCAAACTTATTGTTTTGGTACAAACCATTTGCAGAAATATTTTGATAGTTATAGTTCTTAAACTCAAATTCAGATACGTTTCCTAAAAATTTAGTGTTAATGTTATCTAATTTAAAACCACTACCATTTACATCACCTTTTAAAGAAACTTCACCAAATAATGGATCGTTAAAAAAAACACCTATATTAAAATCTTGCAGCTCAATTTCTCCATTATAAGTAGCATAGTCAATATTATCTATATTACCAATTTGTAAATCTGAAATTGTAGAACCAATCTGAGAGTTTACAATAACATCTGCCTGAATTTGAACAGGTGTAACTTTAACATGACCTTTTAAATTAAACTTACCAAGTTTCTCAAAATCTGTAGGTAGAGTTTTACCTAAAACATTGGGTAAAATATTTTTCAACTCTTTATAAGTTGCTCTTAAATTGGCTAAATCACCTTCAAAAATAAAACCTCTTTCTGTTCTTAAGGCATTTACAAAAGATAAATCTCCATTTATAAACAATCCTTTTTTAGAAGAAAGGTTCAATTTTTTAACTTCAAAATTATTTAGTTTTCCGTTAACTTTTCCGCTTTTTAAACTAAGTATATCATTACCATTTAATTCGTTATAAAACTTTTTAACGTCTTGAATAGCTATTTTACTATCTTTAAATTGCGCGTTGATTTGTACTTTATTATTAAAATCTATTAGGTCTTCTCTTTTGTAAGTAAAATCTATATTGGCTTTTATATCTGTATTCTTGGTTTGCAATGTAGTTTCTAAAAAATGCATTGCAGTTTTAGTGTACTCAAAATTAGTAGTTAAATTGGTGATTTTTAATCCGTATTTATCAGTAAAATGTAAACCCCTAATGTTTGTAGAAAAGTTTGGCCCTTCTATTGACAAATCTTGTAAATTACCACCTGCATTTTTTGCAAAATAGATTACTGAATCTGTCTTTCTTGCATCAACAATTTTATAATTTAAATTATTTACATAAACATTTGATGACCTTAAAATAAATGGATTAGCCAATGAGTCTTTAGGCTTACCATCATCAAAAGAATCTATAAAAACAGAAAGGTTATCATCATCTTCTCCTTTATAAGTTTTCATGTAAAAAAAAGCATCATCTAAAGAAATACTTTTTAAATTAACTTCGCTATCTATAATTCTTTTTGCATTTAATATTGAAGTACTTAACTTATTTACATAAATTAAGGTGTCTTTATGATGGTCTTTTATCTTAACCCCTTTTAATTGTACACTACCTAAGAAAGATAGATCTACTTTTTCAATAGTTAAATCTGTACCAAAATCCTTATTAACTTTATTAGTTAAATAATTACCTATTTTTGTTTGTACAGCAGGTATAGAAAGTATAATACTTATAAACAATAAAAAGAGTACAAAGTACCCTAGCCATTTTAGTATTATTTTTCCTTTATTTTTGATGAGATTTGTTATTTAAAATTGAAAACTATATAATTAACCAGCAAAAATATTGCCAATTATTACAAATAACGTGCAAATTTAATAAACTATTAAATATCTATAATTAAATTTGAAAACATAGCTAAATTTATACTTAATTTTGCAATACTTTAACTGAATTCATGAACAAATCCATATATATTTTAGCAATTGAATCTTCTTGCGATGATACTAGTGCATCTGTAATCTGTAACGCAAAAGTTTTAAGTAATGTTGTTGCTAACCAAGAAGTACACTCAAAATACGGAGGTGTTGTTCCAGAATTAGCTTCTAGAGCTCATCAACAAAATATTGTGCCAGTTGTACAACAAGCTTTAGAGCAGGCTAATATTACAAAAGAACAATTATCTGCTATAGCTTTTACCAAAGGCCCAGGTTTAATGGGGTCTTTACTTGTTGGTACCTCTTTTGCTAAATCTTTGGCTTTGGGTTTACAAATTCCGTTAATAGATGTAAATCATATGCAAGCTCATATTTTAGCGCATTTTATTGAAGAAGAAAACAGTAAAATACCAGAGTTTCCTTTTATCTGTTTAACAATTAGTGGTGGCCACACACAAATTGTTAAAGTTACTAATCATTTTGAAATGGAAATTTTAGGGCAAACTATAGATGATGCAGTTGGAGAAGCTTTCGATAAATCTGCCAAAATTTTAGGCTTAGCTTATCCTGGAGGACCTTTAATAGACAAATACGCAAAATTAGGTAACCCAAAAGCTTACCCATTTACCAAACCAAAAGTGGGCGATTTAGATTTTAGTTTTAGCGGTTTAAAAACAGGTATTTTGTATTTTATTCAAAAACAACAACGAATTAATCCTAATTTTATAGAAGAAAACTTAAATGATATTTGCGCTTCTATACAATATACAATTGTAGAAATTTTAATGGACAAATTAAAAAATGCAGTTAAAAAAACCGGAATTAAAAGAATTGCAATTGCTGGTGGAGTTTCTGCAAATTCAGAAATTAGAGCAAGATTACAATTGGCAGAAAAACATTTTGGTTGGTCTACTTACGTTCCTAAATTTGAATACACAACTGATAATGCTGCAATGATTGCAATTACTGGCTATTTAAAATTTTTGAATAATAATTATGCAGATGTTTCTGTAACTGCTAAAGCTCGTTTAAAGGTTACAGAATAACTTTTTGTTAATATTTTTTTTACGATAAAATAATGTTGTTTTTTTGTAAAAAATTATTCTTTTGAAAAATTTATTAAATAGAGCTAGGTTAAACGTATTCTACTATATTTTTTGGGTGCTATATTTTGTTTTTGCACGCACATTTTTTCTAACATATTATTTTGATAAAACTCAAGATATTAGCTTTTTAACCATTTTAAAAACATTTTTATATGGTTTAAGGTTAGATTTATCTTTTGCTGCATATTTGTCTATAATTCCTTTTTTATTGGTTATTTTCTCAATATTTATTAATAAAAATATAATTGTAAGTTTTATAAAATGGTATACAATTGTTTTAATCATAATTATAAACTTATTATTATTGATTGATGCTGGTCTTTATCAAGCCTGGGGAACACGTTTAGATACTTCTATTCTACCTTATTTAAATACGCCAGAATTAATGCTCTCTACTGTATCTAATTTTCAAATGTTTTCTGGTGGATTAGCTTGGTTTGTATTTTCTTATATTTTTATTAAGCTTTTTAATAAAAACCTTAAGAAGTTTAGCAGTTTTATCGATTCTGGTAAATGGTTAGAAATACCCGTTTTTCTTATTTTAACTTTATCATTATTAATACCTGTAAGAGGTGGTTTACAAATAGTACCTATTAATCAAAGTAATGTCTATTTTTCTGATAAAATGTTTGCAAATCATGCAGCAATAAATTTTATATGGAATTTCTTTAACACGTTAACTCATAAAACAGATGGTATAAATTATTATAAACATTTTGATGAACAAACAGCTCTAAACATAGAAAGCGAAAGAAGAGAACAACTTTTAAATGCTAATATAGATTCTATTTTAAATACTGATAAACCAAATGTAATTCTAATTCTTTGGGAAAGTTTGCCTGCCAAAATTGTTGGTTCTTTAGGTGGTGAACCTAATGTTACCCCTAACTTAAATAGACTATCTAAAGAAGGAATTTTATTCACAAATTTCTATGCAAATGGTGATAGAACAGATAAGGGAATACCTGCTGTTTTAAGTGGTTATTATCCACAACCCATAGAAAGAATAATGCGAACACCCAATAAAACTAGAAGTTTACCAATGTTGCCTCAAAAAATGATAGATTTAGGTTACAAAACAACTTTTTATTATGGTGGAGATTTAAATTTCGGGAATATGAATACTTATTTACGAAATGCAGGAATCACAAATTTTGTTGATGGCAGTGATTTTGATTCTAAAGATTGGAGTTCTAAATGGGGTGCTTACGATGATGTTTTTATGAAAAGATTGGCCAAAGATTTATCAACAACACCAAAAGAACCTTTTTTTAATATTGCTTTAACTTTATCTAGCCATGAGCCTTATGACATTAAGGGTGAGTATAAATTTGGGAAAGACACACACGATAATACGTTTAGAAGTGCACATCATTACACTGACAAAACTATTGGTAATTTTGTAGAATTTGCTAAAAAACAACCTTGGTATAAGAATACAATTATTGTTATAATGTCTGATCATGGACATAGTTCTCCAAAACATACGGGTCCTTATTTTTCTCCTAAAAAATTTAGAATCCCCATGCTTTGGTTGGGTGGTGCTTTAAACAAAAAAGGAATCGAAATTCCTGCTATTTCTAGTCAAGTTGATTTTTCTTATTCTCTTTTAGATTTAGTAAATGGCGATAATAAAGATTTTACTTTTAGTAAAAATATCTTTAATACATCTAACAAACAATATGCTCATTATATCTTTAATAAAGGTTATGGAACCATTTCTAAAGACGGTGTTTTTATTTACGATTACATCAGTAAAAAACCAATTCTAGATGATGGTAAAAATACAACTCAACTAGATTCTTTAGGAAAAGCGATTACTCAAAATGCTTATCAAGATTTTCTAAACAGAAAATAGATTAAGCTCCAAATTGCGTTAAATGATGATCTAAATGCTTGTAAAACATAATATTCCATTCTTCTTTAGTTAATTTACCAAAAGAAAGCGATTCTTTACCATCAAAATAATTCTCGCCCAATTCTTGAGTTTTATTGATATAATCAATCAATCTTTTTTTCTCTACAAGAAACTCTTTTTCATCAGAAATAATAAATTGAGGTGCAGTTCTGCTATTTTTAGGATAAGGTTTTGTGCCCACAACCGCTTTTTTTACAAAAGCTTTTAGCATAAACTTTACAAAAGCATTTGGTTTAGCGTGTTTATCTGTAAAAACCATTTCGTAAGTTACAGCACAATGAGCTAGCATTTGTGCCGCAGACATTTTACCCCAATTTGGTTGAGTTTTAGGTGATAATTTTTCTATTCTACCAATTACTTCTTCAGTAACACTTTTATCAAAAATATTTTTCATTTTTTATTTTTACTTTGGATTAAAACCTTTACGAATATATTTCAAAAATAGGTTAGAAATTTATATCTCTACTTGCCATATGACAAGAAATGAATTATAAAATTTCTTTTCTAATTCTACTTAAAGAAGTGTCTGTAATTCCTAAAAAAGAAGCAATATGTTTTAAAGATGCTTTTTGAATTATTTCTGGTCGATTTTGAATTAACTCTTTATATCTATCAGAAGCTTTTTCTGTAATCATGCTTAAAGTTCTTTCTTTTAAACTAAAAAAGTTGCGAACCAAATGAGCTCTTCCCCATTCTCTGTATGCTTTGTACAAATTAAAATCTTGATTAAATGTTTCTATTTTTTTAATCCATAACTCACAATTTTCTACAGCTTGTACATATTCTTTGGTAGGTATTTGCATAAAAAAAGAGTTCTCTTCTAATATTAAAGCCTCTTTACCATAAAAATTTGTGGTTACTTCATTACCATTAAAATCAATTACAAAAGAGCGTAAAAAACCATTAATTACAAGGTAATAACCTTTTACAATTGTTCCTTTTTTAATTAAAAAATCGCCTTTTTTTAAAGTCATTTTTTCGTAACCTTTTACTATATTATTTAATTCTTCTTTAGTTAAACCAATATTTCCTAATTCTTTTATTAGAATATTTTTATCGTTCATCTAATGCAAAATTTTAAATAACAATTCTTTTAAAATATCTCCTTGAGTTTGATTTGCGCCAACTCCTTTGCTCTTAACATCTGCGTCTCTTAAAAAAGCAATAACTTGTGCCACTTTTCGCATTGGATAATTTCTAGCTGCTAAAAAATAATCGTCAATAAAATAAAAACCAACTCCTAATGCTTTAGAAACTGCACTTTTAGATTTGTTTTGCAAACCGTGAAAAAG
Source organism: Polaribacter sp. Asnod6-C07 (assembly GCF_045063625.1). Taxonomy (NCBI): domain Bacteria; kingdom Pseudomonadati; phylum Bacteroidota; class Flavobacteriia; order Flavobacteriales; family Flavobacteriaceae; genus Polaribacter; species Polaribacter sp. Asnod6-C07. Next base: position 3,443,248 of record NZ_JBEFOF010000005.1, read on the forward strand.
CAACAATTTTGTAAAAAAATTATTCAGTAAAGAAATGGTCATTACTGTTGGATTATTTTTCGGATTTACCACAAAATAATTTATAATTCTATTGGCTTTTGCAATGTCTTTAGCACCAATTGCTTTTTGTAATTCGAAATTATTAAAGTCTTTAGAAATACCAATATTTTCTTCTATATGTTTGTCGTTAATAATGGTTTCTTTTGGCAGAATTAACATCAACTTACTTAATTCGTTTGATATTTTACTTAAATCTGTACCCAAAAATTCTACCAACATTTGAGCTGCTTTCGGTTCTATTTGATATTTTTTTCCGCTTAAAACTCTACGAATCCAATCTGCAACTTGATTTTCATAAAGCTTTTTGCTTTCAAAAATTAAACCTGATTTTACAATAGCTTTGTGTAGCTTTTTACGTTTATCTAATTTTTTATATTTGTAATTAATTACTAAAACCGTTGTTGGTTGTGGGTTTTGAGCATAAGAAACCAACTTTTCTATAGTTCTACTTAAATCTTGTGCTTCTTTTACAATTAAAACTTGCTTTTCAGCCATCATAGGGTATCGTTTAGCAGAAGAGATAATATCTTCTACACTTGCATCTCTACCATACAACACTTGCTGATTAAATCCTTTTTCTGATTCATCTAACACAGTTTCTTCAATATAATCAGAAATTTTATCAATATAATAAGGCTCTTCTCCCATTAAAAAATAAATGGGTTTTACGTTACCTTTTTTAATATCTGAAACAATGGTTCTAATTTCGTTCATTTTATTACTTTTGATTGATGCAAAAACTCAATCTACCTACATATAATTTCAAACTCAAAAGTAGCGAAAATAAGACGCTTATTTTTGATAATTTAAGAAAAAAGTATTTTGTATTAACTCCAGAAGAATGGGTTCGTCAGCATTATGTTTCTTTTTTAATTGATAAAAAAAAATACCCTGTTACTTTAATTGCTTTAGAAAAACAATTAACTATTAATAATCGTAAAAAAAGAACTGATATTTTGGTTTTTAATGCTAAAGGAGAGCCTGATATTATAGTTGAATGTAAAGCTCCACAAATAAAAATTACACAAGACACTTTTGATCAGATTGCACGTTATAACTTAAAATTAAAAGCAAATTACTTAATAGTAACCAATGGTTTGCAACATTATTATTGTAAAATGGATTTTGAAAAAGAAACTTATGTTTTTTTGCAAGAAATTCCTACTTATAATTAAGTAAAAATTAGAAGTTAACTGATTTTTTAAATGTAATTTTGCAACCTTGAAAACTGCAATCGTAATATTAAATTGGAATGGCCAAAAACTGCTAAAACAGTTCTTACCCTCTATTGTAAATTTTAGTTCCAATGAAGCTGAAATTTACGTAGCAGATAATGCATCTACAGATATTTCCATTTCTTTTATTAAAGCAAATTTCCCATCAGTAAAAATTATTAAAAATGATGTAAATGGTGGTTATGCAAAAGGTTATAATGATGCTTTGCAAAATATTAATGCAGATATTTATTGCCTAATTAATTCTGATGTAGAAGTTACTAAAAATTGGCTCTCTCCTATTTTAGATGTTTTTAAAAGTGATGAAAAAACGGCTATTATTCAACCAAAAATTTTAGATTATAAAGACAAATCTAAATTCGAATATGCAGGTGCAGGTGGTGGCTTTATAGATTTATATGGTTATCCTTATTGTAGAGGCCGAGTTTTTAATCATTTAGAAAAAGATGAAAATCAATTTAATGATATTTCAGAAATATTTTGGGCTTCTGGTGCTTGTCTATTTATTCGCTCAACTATTTATCATAAAATAGGTGGTTTTGATGAAGATTATTTTGCTCATCAAGAAGAAATTGATTTGTGTTGGAGAACTCAAAATATTGGTTATAAAGTAAAATATGTAGGTACTTCTACTATTTTCCATGTTGGTGGTGCAACTTTACAAGAAACAAATCCGCATAAAACCTATTTAAATTTTAGGAATAGTTTATTAAATGTGGTTAAAAATGTACCAAAAAAATGGTTTCTGTTTGTGGTTTTTTCTCGTTTAGTTTTAGATGGAATTGCTGGTATTAAGTTTATTTTTGAGCTTAGACCTATTCATACTTGGGCTATTTTAAAAGCACATTTTAGTTTTTACAGAAACTTTTTTAAATTCTTAAAAAAACGTAAACGATTGCAAAAAAAACAAGATTACAATTTGCACACGAGTATTGTCTGGCAATATTTTGTTCTAGGTAGAAAAGAGTTTAAGAATTTAAGATAATTTCTAAAGAACTAAAAATAAACAACTTTACAACGTTATTACTTTTCAACTTTGCAATTTTGCAACTTAAAAAATAACCTAAAGAATATTTAAACTTCCTTTACCTTCTCTAATAACTTCTGGTTCAGAATCTGTTAAGTCTATAATTGTAGAGGCATAATTATCTCCATAACCTCCATCTACTACAACATCAACTAGGTTCTGCCATTTTTCATAAATCAATTCTGGGTCTGTAGTATATTCTAAAATATCATCATCATCTCTTATAGATGTAGAAACAATTGGATTTCCTAATGAGGAAACTAAAGTTCTTGCAATATTATTATCTGGAATACGAATACCTACTGTTTTTCTTTTCTTAAAAGCTCTAGGCAAATTATTACTACCAGGTAAAATAAAAGTATAAGGACCTGGTAAAGCACGTTTTAATAGCTTAAAAGTAGGTGAATCTATCTGTTTTATATAATCTGACAAATGACTTAAATCGTTACAAACAAAAGAAAAATTGGCTTTTTCTAGTTTCACTCCTTTAATTTTTGCTATTTTTTCTAAAGCTTTTGTATTGGTAATATCGCACCCTAAACCATAAACAGTATCTGTAGGATAAATTATTAAACCACCTTTTTTTAGAATGCTTACAACCTTATCAATTGCTCTTTGATTTGGGTTATCATTATATATTTTAATGAATTCTGCCATATTATAAAAATACAAAAAAACTCAACTTAATACTAAGTTGAGTTATATTATTTTGAGGAAGTAATTCTAATTTCTATGATTTATCAACCAATCTAAATCCTTCTCCATGTATATTTAAGATTTCAACATTTTCATCTTCTTTTAAATACTTACGTAATTTTGCAATGTAAACATCCATACTTCTAGAAGTAAAATAGTTATCATCTCTCCAAATTTTTGTAAGAGCTAATTCTCTTGGCATTAAATCATTTTTATGAATTGCTAACATACGTAACAATTTACTTTCTTTTGGCGATAATTTACTAGGCTCACCATCTTTACCAACAGATAAATGACGTAATTTAGAATTAAAGAAAAAAGATCCAATTTCAAACTCAAACTGTTCAGATTCAGTAGATTTATCTGTTTCTTTTCTTTGTAAAATTGCTTTAATTTTGTGCAATAATACTTCAGAATCAAAAGGTTTATTCAAATAATCATCTGCACCTACTGCATAACCTTTTAAAACATCTTCTTTTAACGTTTTTGCAGTTAAGAATATAATTGGCACTTCTTTGTTTGTAACTCTAATGTCTTGTGCTAAAGAAAAACCGTCTTTACGAGGCATCATTACATCTAAAATACACAAATCGAAATCGCTATTTTTAAACATAATTAAACCCTCTATTCCATCTTTTGCATGCGTAACGTTATAATCGTTTAACGCTAAATAATCTTTTAAGACTGTTCCAAAATTTGGATCATCCTCAACTAATAAAATCTTTTTACTTCCCATTTTTAAACTTTTAAATTAAAGGTAATTTCACTGTAAATATGCTTCCTTTTCCTTTTTCACTTTCCACAAACACTGTACCATGGTGTTTTTCTACAATTTCTTTAACATAGGCTAAGCCTAAACCATGACCTTTTACATCATGTACATTTCCTTTTTGTTCTCTATAAAATTTATCAAAAACATTTTTTTGAACATTTTTGCTCATTCCAATTCCTTGGTCTTTTACTTTAATTATAAAAAACTTGTTGGTACTTTCAGTATAAACATCAATTATTGGTGCACCAACTGTATATTTAATTCCGTTTTCTAAAATATTAACAAAAACATTTGTTAAATGAAATTCATTACCAGATATTTCAGAAACAATGGCCTCAAAATGTGTATTGACAGAGCCATTTCTATCTTTGATTAATAAACTAACATGATTAATGGCGTCTTCCATAACATCATGAATATCAATTACACTTTTACTTATATCTAATTGATTTTTTTCTAATCTAGAAATACGCAAAACATTTTCTACTTGCGTATGCATCCTTTTATTTTCATCTCTAATCATATTAATGTAACGTAAAACTTTTTCGTTATCACTAATAATTTTAGGGTTTTTTATAGAATCTAAAGCCAAGTTAATTGTTGCTATTGGCGTTTTAAATTCGTGTGTCATATTATTTATAAAATCAGTTTTAATTTCTGATATTTTTTTCTGTTTTGTTAACTGATACAAAGAACTTGAAAAAGCAATAATAATTATAAAAATAAAAAATAAAGAAAGTAATAATATATTAGAAATACCAGATAAAATATGCTTGTGTTTTAATGGAAACGAAATATGCAACAAGTATTCTGGGATACCTTCTCCATCACTAAACAATGGATATTTAATGCTATCATCCTTATTTATTGTATAATAACCAGATTTTAATTTTGTTGCTAAACCATCATTACTATAAACACCATATTTAAAATCTAAAATGATATTTCTTTTTTGTAATTCTTCTTTTATTGTTTCATTTAATTCTCTATTACTAACTCTACTTTGTATTGGTTTTAATTTATTATGATTTCTAAAAATTTCTTCAAATTCACTTTTTTCTATACTTTTTAATCTTTTAGTAAAAGAATATCTTTTTTCATCTGTAGTAGAAAATAGATTGTCTGCACCTTTAATTAATTTCGATTGAAAAAAATCATTTTTAACATTAATCCTTTTAACGATAATACTATCATTATCTAAGAAGTCAGTTGGCATTTTAAAATTTTCTTCTAAAATTGTACCTCCGTATGTAAACTTTTCATTTGTTGTTGTATCTATTTCTTGAAATAGAAAATTTTTAATTTGAGCTTCATCTGCAAGAACCGTACTTTCTAAAATACCTTGATATTTCTTTTCTAAAGCAGCTCTTTCATTTTCATTAATTCTTTGTGCAACATTACCCAAAGAAATCTGAACATCGTTTTTAAATTGTTCTCTTCTGCTTTCTACTGCATTGTTAATCCAATAGAGCTGAACAGCAATAATTCCTATTAAAGAAATGCTCATTAAAATAACAATAAGCACAAACATTTTTTTGCCCATAAATCAAAGTTAAGTCATTAAAAAATTGCACTTCGCGTTTTTAACGTTGATTAACAAAAATGAAGAGAATTTAAGAGTTATTTAACAATAACCTTGCAAATTAACTAACGATTTAGAAGCTTACTGTTAAAATATGATGGATTTTGCTTACTTTTATTTTAGTTTCATCAAGATTTTTATTCAAAATAATATAGTTAGATTGTATTATTTTTTTATTGTCTTTCCATTGATTTTGCATTCTATTTAATACTTCTTTTTTAGTAGATGAATCTCTAGAAATTACTCTATTAATTTTAGTATCTATATCTGCATAAACAGTTATAATAATATTGCAATATAAATTACTTTTACTTTCAAATAAAATGGCATTTTCATAGATAATATAATCTTTATCATTATTTTTTTTGATAAACTCTTGAAAATGTTTTTTTACTTCTGGATGTACAATTGCATTTAATTCTGATAATTTTTCTTTGTTATTAAAAACAAGATTAGCTATAAACTTTCTATTTAAAACATTATCAATGTATGACTCTTTACCAAAATTCTTAATTAATTTTTGTTTGATGATTTCTGATGAATTCATCAACTTTTTAGCTTCTACATCAGCAATATAAATAGCAACATTTTTATTTTCTGCAAAGAAATTTGCTACTGTAGTTTTACCACTACCAATACCACCAGTTAAACCAACAATTTTCATTTATTTTTGAATTAAGAAATCAATTTTAGTAGGCGTAATTTTAATATTCTTTAAAAAATCTGGCTTTGTAATAACTTTAGGTATTAAATAGCCTAAATTATTTTTTTCTGATATAGAATAATCACACTCAATTTTAAAAGAAGCTTTAGAAACTTTTGTAAAATTAGATAAAGCTACCACAAAAACTACTTCAATATTTTCTGTTAAAGTTGTTAAGTTTGTATTTGCTGGTAAATTTATAATATCAAAAGGCACCTGCAATTTACCTTCTGTAAACTTATCTACTTTACCAGAAATTGTTGCTTTGAGTACTTTATATTTAAGTTTTTTCTGTTTTTCTGGATTTAATATTTTTACTTCTTTGCTAAAATCTGCCTTAACGTCATTTAAAACTAATTTACTTAATTTAAGATGATTAATGTTTTTTAATTGAGATTTTGGCCCAGAAATAACAATAGAATCTGGTTGATAACTAATTTCACCCAAAAGATCATAACCAATATGATATTTAATATCTAGTTCTGGTTGTAAAGCCACTTTTTTAGAGGTTAAAACACCCAAATTTAAGTAAATAGTATCTTGTATAATCTTTTGTAATTCTACACCAGAGATTAACTGTTTCTGTATTTTTAAAGTTTGATTTTGGGGTAAAAAATAAAATTTAGAATTCTTTTTACTTTTTAAAACAGAAGCATCTAAATCTATTATTTTATTTCTAATTTTAGATCTTAAAATCTTAAAACCTGTTGCTTTTACTGCAATATCTATTTCTTTAATTGGTGTTTCTTGTAATAACTTATCTTGAGCAATATTTGTATAGTTTACAGCAAAAGTTAGTACGGATTTATATTCTTTAGAAAACGTAATTAATAACCAAATTAATGATGAGATTATTAAAAAAGTTATAAATGTTTTCGGTATTTTCTTTGAAGTTTTCACCTAAATTAAATTTAATGCAATCTACTGAAAAGCTTGTAAACAAAAAAGTGAGCTTTCTCTAATTAAAGAAAAAGCTCACTTTTATTTATTGTAATAAAATATTATTTTTTAGCTGGTGCTGTATGTTTTTTACTCATTTCCATAGAAATTGAAGAGCGTTCAAATTTAATTTTACCTGCCCCTGTTTCTAAAGTGATAGTGTTATCATTAGCATTTATCTCGATAATTTTACCGTGAATACCACTAGTGGTAATAACTTTCGCTCCTTTTTTAATTTCAGCTTGAAAAGCCTTTTCCTTTTTTTGACGGTTAATTTGTGGTCTTAAAATAAAAAAATATAAGACGATAAACATTGCCACGAATGGCAACATACTTGCTAAAGTTCCTGAATCCATTATAAAAATTAAATTATGATTTTGCTTTTGGTGTTACCATACCTTTAAGAGTTAAAATCTCTCTTCCAGTTTCGGTATTTGTAATTAAAGTAATATTTTTCTGTTGTCTATTTCTTTTACCACTTGTATTAAATCTTACTTGTATGTTTTCAGTTTCTCCTGGTTTAATAGGTTTTTTAGGCCAAACAGGTACTGTACAACCACAAGTAACTTTAGCATCAGTAATAATTAAATCTGTTTTACCAGAGTTAGTAACTTTAAAAACAGTTTCTACAACTTCGCCCTCATTTACAGTACCGAAATCAAATTCTGTGTTTTCGAATGCAATTGAAGCTGCACCTTTTTTAATAGCTACGTCTCTTGTTTTTGCTACTTCTAAATTTTCTTTATTAATCTTTGCACTTGGGTTTGCTTTATCACAAGAAATATATAAACTTGATGAAATTATAAATGCGAATAAAATTGTTATTTTTCTCATAATTCTTAAAATTTGTGTAAAAATAATAAATATTTGTTTAAATGATTAATCTTAAAGTAATCCTCTACCTATTTTAACAATTCTTTTGTCTTTTGTAAACTCTTTAGATATTTTATCTAAAACCCCATTTATAAAATAACTACTTTTTGTTGTTGAGTAATCTTTAGCTATTTCTATAAATTCATTAATGGTAACTCTTACTGGTATTGAAGGAAAACTTACAAACTCAGTAATTGCCATTTTAATTAAAATCATATCTATATCTGCAATTCTATCAGTTTCCCAATTTGGCGTTTTTGCTGTAATATCTTGTTCGTAAGTTTTATGTTTTAAAACTGTTTTTTTGAATAATTTAGACACAAACTCTTCATCATCTTTATCTTTATACAATCTACTTAATATAAAGGTTTTGTCTTGCTTACACTTGCTTAAAGTTTTTACAACCCAAGTATTTACAAATGGTATATCATCTACCCAAGAAATCATTTTATCTTCATAATACTCTGCTAACTTTTCGTTAGGAGCTATAATTTCTTTAAAAAAATCGATTACAAAAGCTTTGTCTACTTTAAAAGAATCATCAACAGTATTTAAATATTTCTTGTATAAATCACTTTTCTGTAATTCATCAAAAATAATTTTTACGTATTCATCATCTAATTCCCAATTATTCAATTTATTTAACTCAACATAACCCTCTAAACTTACACTCTCAGTAAGTTGATTGATTAGTTTATTGTCTATAAATTTAGTGTTAGGCTTTAAATCTTCTTGAGTAGCAAGAATTTTCTTTTTAGAAAGCGCTATTTTTTTTGCCGCTAGTTTTTGTACTTCAATTAATAATTGAAAGTTTAAAACGTACAAATCGTACATTTTTAGAATACTGTGCTTTAAAAACTTCTCTTCTCTAATAATATCGTCATTATGAGATTGTTGTATAGCATACACAGATTGCATTACTTTAACTCGAATATGTCTTCTGTTAATCATTGTAAAGAACTTAAAATCGCTTTTTAATTTGCTTTGCAAAAGTAGTATTAATTTAGTTTCTCAACATTACTTTTTTAATTCTTTTTTAAGAAAATATATCTTTCTGATTCTCGTATATTCGTGCTTTATTTTTAATTCAATTCTCTTTTGAAAGCATTACAATATTTAAACAAATATTTTTCTAAATACAAATGGCGAATTTTAGCAGGATTGTTAATAACAGTCTTATCTAAACTACTTGCGCTTCAAGTACCTAGAATAATAAAAGAATCTTTTAACGCTGTAGAAGATTATTTAAATGGTTCTGTTACAGATTTAGCAACTGTTAAAGAGGCGCTGTTAATGAATGTGCTCTTAATTGTTGGTTTAGCTCTTTTAAGTGGTTTTTTTACTTTTTTAATGAGGCAAACAATTATTGTAACTTCTAGATTAATTGAATTCGATTTAAAAAACGAAATCTATCAGCAATACCAAAAACTATCGCTTAATTTCTATAAAAAGAATAGAACTGGTGATTTAATGAACAGAATTAGCGAAGATGTAGGTAAGGTAAGAATGTATGTTGGACCAGCTGTAATGTACACTATGAATATGATTGTACTTTTTGCAGTAGGTTTTACACAAATGGCTAGAGTAGATTTAAAACTTACTTTATATACACTTATTCCTTTTCCTTTATTATCAATTTCTATCTTTATTTTAAGTAGAGTCATTCATAAAAGAAGTACAATAGTTCAGCAATATTTATCGAAACTAACTACTTTTAATCAAGAGTTTTTTTCCGGGATAAACGTGGTAAAATCTTATGGTATTGAAGCTTCAATTATTAAGGATTTTGATGCCATTTCAGATTTAAGCAAAGAAAAAAACATCAACCTACAAAAAGCAAATGCTTTATTTTTTCCTTTAATGATTTTTTTAATCGGAATCAGCAACTTAATTGTAATTTACGTTGGTGGTAATCAATATATAAATGGCGAAATAAAATCTGGAGTTATCATAGAGTTTATTATGTATGTAAACATTTTAACTTGGCCAGTTGCAGTTGTGGGTTGGGTTACATCTATGGTACAACAAGCAGAAGCATCTCAAGCAAGAATAAATGAGTTCTTAGATCAAGTACCAGAAATTAAAAACGAAAGCAAAACACCTACAGAAATTTACGGAAAAGTAACTTTTAAAGATGTTACTTTTACTTATGATGACACTAATATTACTGCTTTAAAAAATATCAACTTTACAGTTAATTCTGGCGAAACTTTAGCTATTTTAGGTAAAACCGGTTCTGGTAAATCTACAATTATTGAGTTAATTTCTAGATTATATAACAGCACAAAAGGAGAAGTTTTATTAGATGACAAACCAATTGAAAAAGCAAATTTAAATGATGTTAGAAGCCAGATTGGTTTTGTACCTCAAGATCCATTTTTATTTTCTGATACAATTGGTAATAATATTAAATTTGGGAAAGAAGATGCTACTGAAAATGAAATTATTGAAGCTGCTAAAAATGCAGTAATTCACAATAATATTTCTGATTTCAAAAACGGATATAATACCATTTTAGGAGAACGTGGAGTAACACTTTCTGGAGGGCAGAAACAACGTGTTTCTATTGCTAGAGCTATTATTAAAAATCCAAAAATTTTAATTTTTGATGATTGCTTATCAGCAGTAGATACAGAAACAGAAGAAAAAATACTTTCTAATTTAGAAAAAGTGTCTAAAAATAAAACTACTTTTATAATAAGTCACAGAGTTTCATCAGCAAAAAATGCAGATAAAATTATTGTATTAGATGAGGGTAAAATAATACAACAAGGAACTCACAATCAACTTATAACTCAAGAAGGATATTATAAACATTTGTACGAACAACAACTTTTAGAAAAAGAATTTTAAGGTTTAACATTGCTACATTAATTATTTTGTTAGATTTGTACAGATAACAAACAAAAAATAACTACTATTTAAAAAAGATTATGGCAGAGAGAGTTGAACAGGAGGAAATTTTTTCGCAAGTATTAAGAGCAGGAAGAAGAACCTATTTTTTTGATGTAAGAGCTACAAAAGCAGACGATTATTATTTAACTGTTACAGAAAGTAAAAAATTTACGCATGATGATGGATCTTTTCATTATCAAAAACATAAAATTTATTTATATAAAGAAGATTTTTCTGATTTTCATGAAATGCTAAAAAAAGCAACTGATTATATCATTACAGAAAAAGGTAATGAAGTAATTAGTGAACGTCATCAAAAAGACTTTAAAAAAGAAGAAAACACAACTACAGAAGAAACAAACTCTGCACAGAGTTTTACAGATGTTTCTTTTGATGATATTTAGACAGTAAAATATTTTAAAATTAACTAAAAACTTAAGTTAATTCTTAAATTTAGTTAGTTTAAAAATATAATTCAAATTCAATTTACACGTTTAAAAACTGCAATCTTTTTTAAGATTGCAGTTTTTTATTTTAACACACGTTTCATTGTTTTACTCTTAGAAACTGTTTCTTGCCACTCGTTTTTTGCCTTACTGTCTTTTGTAATTCCACCACCAATATAAATAGAAGCGGTTTTATTTTTAATAGCCATACATCTTAAATTCACAAAAAGTGATGATTTTTTATCCAAATTTAATTCACCAAGAAAACCAGTATAAAAACTTCTATCGTAATTTTCGTTTTCTAAAATAAAATCTTTTGCCAAATTTCTTGGTAAACCACAAACTGCAGGTGTTGGATGTAATGCTCTAATTAATAATTTTAAGTCTGATTTTTCACTAAGCTTCCCTTCTACTCTGGTTCTTAAATGCAGTAAATTACCTGCTTTTACAGTTTCAGTTTTATCAATTTTTAAGTGGGTAGAAATATTTTTTAATTGATGTTCTATAAAATCGGTAACCAATTGTTGTTCTTCTAATTCTTTGCTTTTCCAGACTGGTTTTAACTGTCCATTATCAACTTGAGTACCAGCCAAAGACATTGTTTTAAAAACATCATTTTCAATATTTAAAAGCGTTTCTGGAGTTGCCCCAAACCACAAACCAACTTTTGGATGATACCAACAATACACAAAAGCATTTTTATAATTTTGTAGAAGTTTTTTATAAATTTCAAGCAAATCAAAATTACTGATATTAACCAGCTCCTTTCTAGAAATTACAACCTTTTTTAAATTCGATTTTTTTATTTTATCAATAGTTTTTTCAACAATCTTTAAATGATTTTCTTTGGAATTTTCATCAACAAAAAAAGTATTTTCATCAGAATTAACATTTTCTAAATCTATTTCTTCTGTTAAGCATTCAGATTTTTCAACAGGAAATAAAATGGATTTTTCATCTGTATTAAAAGGTGCAAAAACAAAACCAGATTCTATAAATTTATTAGTAAAATGTAGTTCGTCATCAACAATAAAAAAACTAGAAATCGTATTTTTATTGGGTTTTCTATATACTACAAAAGGTAAATTTTCGTGATAATAATGTATCACTTTATCAAAAATTCTCATCAACTATTTTTGTCTAAAACAATATTGGTAAGTTTACAAATAGAAATTAAGTTCTCTTTTTCATCTACAATTTTAATTTCCCATAAATGTGTAGTTCTACCTTTATGAATAGGTTTTGCAATACCAAAAACAAAACCTTCTTTAACACTTTTTACATGATTAATACTCAACTCAATTCCTTTAACAATTTTAGTTTTTGTATCTACAAATAAAGCTGATGCACAACTACCTACAGTTTCTGCTAAGGCAGCAGTTGCACCCCCATGTAAAATACCATAAGGCTGATAAACCCTTGAATTTACTGGCATTTTTGCAGTTACAAAATCTAAACCCACATCTACAAACTCTATTTCTAAAGTTTCCATTAAAGTGTTTTTATTAAAATTATTTAAAGTAATAAGTGTTTTTTCTTTATCCATTTAAGCATAATTAAGAATGTAAAAATAAGCATAATTTATTGTATTTTTGCAGCTCAATATTTAACGGTTATATGTACAAAATACGAGTTATCTTAGACACCAAAGAAGATGTAATTAGAACAATTTTGGTTGATGAGCATATTAATTTAGAAGTTTTACACAATTCAATTGCTACTGCTTTTGGTTTTGAAGGGCAAGAAATGGCCTCTTTTTATAAAACTGATGATGAGTGGAATCAAGGTGATGAAATTCCGTTGTTTAATATGGCAGAAGCAGGCGAAGCTATTTCTATGCAAACTTGTATTTTAAAAGAAACTTTACCTCTAGAAAATGATAAACTAATTTATGTTTATGATTTTTTAAATATGTGGACATTTTATGTTGATGTCGTTGAAATTTCATCAGAAAAAAGAGACGATTTACCACAAACTATTTTAACTGTTGGCGAAATTCCTGAAGAAGCACCTGAAAAAGAATTTGTTGCTGATAAATTAGAAGGTGAAGAAGATGAAGATGATGATGAATTCGATATTTTTGATGATTTTGATTTTAACGAGTATTGATTATCAAGTTCATTGTTAACAACAATAAATGAAAAAATATAATTCTTCTTCTTCTTTTACTTTTTTTCAATCTGTTCTTGCTTCAATAATGATAATATCTATGGGAATTGGCTTCTTATATTCTATTGATAATATCTTAGTTCAAATAATTACAATACTTTCTTCTTTGGCAGTTTGTGCTACTATTTTAATTTATCAACGTAAAAATGTTTTTGAAATTGAATTTAATGATGAATTAATTGAAATTGATTTTTTTTATACAAATAGAAAAATTGCGATTGAATATTCTGAATTATTATCTATAGAATATATTTCTACTTCAAAGAACCCAACAAAGAATAAAATTGAGTATAAAATAAATGGTGAATTAAAAAAACTAAAATTTACAAGTGTAGCGCATTCTAATGAATATGTAGAATTTATCAAATTTTTAAAATCAAAAAATGATGGTATTAAATGGAAAGTTTTTCCATCAAATGACATTATGAATCATAAATTACAGAAAGTTTATGGATTTAAATATCGTTAAATTTAATTGAATACATCTCTATTTAAAACTTAACATAAATTTTAATACTGCTTAGTACTACTTAAAACTGTTTTTCTACGTAACAAAATTGTATTTTAGTCGTCTTACTTTTTATAACTGACTAAATCAATTTCTTTGGAAACAATCTTATCTCTTAAAAATTTAGACAAAAAATACGGAGTTGTTCATGCTGTAAATAATCTTTCTTTTGATATTCAAAAAGGAAACGTTTACGGAATTCTAGGTCCAAATGGCTCTGGAAAATCGACAACCTTAGGTATAATCTTGAATGTAGTAAACAGAACTTCTGGCGAATTTTCTTGGTTTGATGGAAAACTATCTACCCATGAAGCCTTAAAAAAAGTTGGTGCAATTATAGAACGCCCTAACTTTTATCCTTACATGACAGCAACTCAAAATTTAGCTTTGATTTGTAAAATAAAAGGAATATCAACAGAAAAAATTAATGAGAAACTAACGACAGTAAATCTTTTTGAAAGAAGAGATAGTAAGTTTAAAACTTTTTCTTTGGGTATGAAACAACGTTTGGCAATTGCATCTGCTTTGTTAAACGACCCAGAAATATTAATTTTAGATGAACCTACAAATGGTTTAGATCCGCAAGGAATTCACGAAATTAGAGAAATAATAAAAAAAATTGCAGCTAATGGAACTACAATTTTGTTAGCCTCTCACCTTTTAGATGAAGTAGAAAAAGTTTGTAGTCATGTAGTTGTAATTAGAAAAGGTATAAAATTATACGCTGGTAGAGTTGATGAAATGACAGCCTCTAATGGTTTATTAGAACTTAAAGTTGAAGCTAAAGAAGAGCAATTAATTGAATTTTTAGAAAATCACGATTCAATTTTAAAGGTTTCTAAAGATCATGAAACAATAATTGCAACGTTAAGTAAAAATTTATCAGCATCAGAAATTAATAAAGATTTATTTAATAAAGGTTTTGTTTTGAGTCATTTAGTAAAACGTAAACCAAGTTTAGAGCAACAATTTTTAGATTTAACAAAAAACAACTAATCAAAAAAAAATAAAGTCATGTTAAGACTACTTACTATAGAATTTCATAAATTAAGGTACAATAGAGCAAGCAAAGTTTTGTCTATTATTTACTTTGGTTTGCTTACATCAATTGCATTAATTGCTGCCATAAAATTTGAATTTGGTAATTTTAAATTACATTTAGCAGATGCAGGAATCTTTAATTTTCCTTATATATGGCACTTTAACACTTACGTTGCTGCAATTTTAAAATTCTTTTTATTGTTGGTAATTGTATCAATGATGAGTAATGAATATAGTTATAAAACCCTAAAACAGAATCTAATAGATGGTTTAAGTAAAAAGGAATTCATACTATCTAAATTTTATACAGTAATTGCTTTTGCAGCAATTTCTACTGTTTTTGTTTTTGTGGTTTCTTTGGTATTAGGTTTAGTGTATTCAGATTATAATGAATTTGCCATAATTATTTCTGATTTAGATTATTTATTAGCTTTTTTTATAAAATTAGTTGGTTTTTTCTCTTTTGGTTTATTCTTAGGTATTTTAGTAAAACGTTCTGCTTTTGCAATTGGAGCTATGTTTGTTTGGCTGATTATTGAAAACATGTTTAGAGGATATCTTTTTTGGCAGTTTAACGAAAATGAACACACCAGTAATACTGTAGATAAATTTATGCAGTTTTTACCTCTAGAATCTATGACCAATTTAATTAAAGAACCTTTTTCTAGATTAGGTGCTGTTAGATCTGCTGCAAATACTATGGGTGAGACTTTTACCAAAAGTTATTCTGTAGATTTTACAAACATTTTAATTGTTTCTTTCTGGACATTCTTATTCATTTATTTATCTTATAAATTATTATTAAAAAGAGATTTATAATCCGAATTATAAAAAAACACATTAATTAAGAATTACATCTTATTTAATAATTTTACACAAAATCATATACATTAAAAAGTATATGATTTTTTTTTAAACTATTTAGAACGTTTGTGGTCTAAGTTTGTAATAAGAATGATTCTTTTTTATTAATTTCTTATTATTTTTAGCAGATAATTCCTAATTAAATAATTACTCATTGAAATCCAAACTTTTAGTTTTAGTCATTTTTGTTTCTTTATTTTATTTGAATGATGCAAATGCACAATTAAGTAAAAAGCATTTTATACCACCTTTAACGTATGCAGAAGAAGGAAATGCAAATCCTGAAAATCAATATTTTTATATATCTACACCAAGTAATAAAGATGTAAGTTATACCATAAAACAAGTTGGTTCTGATACTGATATTACAGGTATTGTGTCTAGCTCAAATCCACAAGAAATTTTTATAGCTACTGGAGATAGCCAACTTTTTGTAGATGCCAATCAAACAGGAACTGTGCATAAAGACAAAGGATATATAGTAGAAGCAACAGATGTTATTTACGTTTCAATTCGAGTTTTAGCTGGTAGTGGATCGCAAGCTGGTGCCTTAGTTAGTAAAGGTTCATCTGCATTAGGCACAACTTTTAGAGCAGGTATGTATACTAATGAAAATCCGCAAAGTAATTACTTAAATTTTGTTTCTGTAATGGCTTCAGAAGACAATACTCAAGTTACTTTTGATGATATAACACCTGGTTTAGAAATTAAAAATTATTCAGGTGCTTTTCCGTTTTCTGTAACCTTAAATGAAGGCGAAAGTTACATTGTAGCCACAAGTGCAGATGATGTAATTATAAACAGAGATGGTTTAATTGGTACTTTAATTTCTTCGGATAAAAACATTGCAGTAAATACAGGTTCTGCAAATGGTAGTTTTCATAATGGAGCAGGTAGAGATTATGGAATGGATCAAATTGTTGGTTTAGATAAAGTTGGTACAGATTATATTTTTGTTAAAGGAGATGGAAGTGATGGTTGGGAAAACGTACTTATTGTGGCTCATGAAGATAATACAACTATAAGTATTAACGGAAATGGTGTAAGTACAACCATAAACAAAGGTGAATATAGTTTAATAGAAGGAAATCAATTCACATCAAATGGCAACCTATTTGTTAAAACTTCTAATCCTGTTTTTGCTTATCAAGGTGTGGGTGCAAGTACAAACGAAGCCAACCAAGGTATGTTTTTTGTACCGCCTTTAAGTTGCGAAAGCAGAGGAAAAGTAGACAATATACCCAACATAGAAAGTATTGGTAATGTAACATTTTCAGGTGGTGTAACCATTGTAACCAATGCAAATGCAACTGTAAATATCAATTCTCAACCTATCTCAAATTTTGCAACTTCTGGTCCTTTTGCAATTGACATAGATAATGATGGCATTGCAGATTACGAAACCTATAAGGTTACCAACCTTACAGGAAATATATCTGTTGATAGTAGTGACGAACTGTATTGTGCTTATTTTAATGTAAATGGAGCAGCAACTTCTGGTAGTTTTTATTCTGGTTTTCCTACAGCTCCAGAAATTAATTTTAACACCACAGTTTCTACTTTAGGTAATTGCATTCCTAACCTTACTTTAGAAGCTGCAAACACAGATTTATTCGACAGTATAAAATGGGAATATTATAACGAAACTACTTCAACTTGGGAAGAAAGAAGTACAAACAATACTTACAAACCCATAGAATCTGAACCAGGTAAATATCGTTTAATTGGTACTATAGATTGTACTGGAACTACTTTTGAGTCTATTGAAATACCTGTTAGTATTTGTCCAGATGATTATGATAATGATGGTATAATAGATAATTTAGATGTTGATATTGATAATGATGGAATTCTAAATTCTGATGAATCTAATGGAAATTCCGACATAAATTTTCTAGATATTACAAATCCAGAACCAGTTGGCAACACAGCATTACAAGGAGTTACTATAGAAGGAAATCTTCAGTCGAGTAATTCTGATGGTTTAACAAATTTACTTTCTGGAGGTTTTAACAGTAGTTTTACATCATCAGTAAATCCTGCTCTTATTTCTTCTAATAGTTATACATTAACTTTTTCTGAAAAAGTTAATATTGAGTTTGAGAGAGCTGCTACAACTACAGCTAGTAATAACAATAAAGAAAACTATATTTTACGACTGCCTGATGCCACAAAAAATATTACATTAATTAGTACTGATGCCTCTCTATTAATTGACACAAATTTTGATGGAATTTACGAATCTGGTGTTACACAATTTTCATCTTCAGAAATAAGATTTAGTTTTTCATCAACAATAACAAATACCACAGATTTTACTTTTTTTGCAAATAATATTAAAGAAATTATTTTTGAACATTATAATAATGAGGGCACAACCCAATCTTCATTGTCTTGTAGTCTTAAAATAACTAATTATTTAAAAGATTCAGATAATGATAATATTGAAGATGCATTCGATTTAGATTCTGATAATGATGGAATTCCTGATATTAATGAAGCTTATTTAGAATTGGGTTCACTTTCTGGGGTAGATGCCAATCAAGATGGTTTAGATGATAAGTTTATTGGAATGTTAAATATTGATTCTGATAATGATGGAATTTTAAACTATATAGATTTAGATTCTGATAATGATGGAATTTTTGATTCTACTGAAGCTGGACATAATTTAGATACCAATTTTGATGGTATAATTGATAACGCTAATGCGCTTGTTGGTATAAACGGATTAATTGATAATTTAGAAACAACTCCAGATGCTAAAACACTTTCATTAAATTATATTATTGCTAACACAGATAATGATAATGATTTTGATTTTGTAGAGCTAGATGCTGATAATGACAAATGTTATGATGTTACAGAAGCTGGTTTTACTGATAATGATGATGATGGAGTTCTAGACGCAACTCCTTTTGCAGTTAATGATAATGGAAAAATCATCAACAATACAGATGGTTATACAAGTCCAAATTTAGATTACATAACAAATGCTCCAATAGAAATAACTTCTCCTTTCGAAAACGTTATTTTCTGTGAAAACGATACAGATGTTATAACCATAAATAGTACTGCAAATCAATATCAATGGGAAGTTTCTACTGATGGCACAACTTGGAGTCTTATTGCTGATAATGCAATTTATAACAATAGTAATTCTAATAGTTTACAGCTTACAAATACACCATTAAGTTATAATAATTATCAATACAGAGTAATTTTAAACAGAACTGGTAATGCTTGTACAGAAACTTCAAACGAGATTACGTTAACTGTAAATCCTTTACCAATTTTAAAAGCAAACCCAGAATTAAATCAGTGTATAGAAGTTGCAGATACAAACACCACAGTAAATTTAACATTAGCAGAAAACAACATTTCTGAAACTGCTAATGTTACTTTTGAGTATTATGAAGATATGGCTGGAACTAATTTAATTACAGATCCTACCTCCTATCCTGTTCAAGTAAATATTACAGAAACTGTGTATGTAAAAGTAATTTCTGATTTTTCTTGTGCTTCAGAATTAAGCGAATTAACCATAAATGTTGGGCAAACTATCAGGAATTCTTACAATGAAGTTCAACCTCCTGTTTGTGATGATTTTTTAGATGCTGATGGAAATGATACTGCAGCCAATTCTGATACAGATAATATTACCAATTTTTATTTGGACAAAACTGCTATTTTAAACGGAATTGATCCTCCTACAAATACCCAAGTTTTCTTTTATGAAAATGAAAATGATAGAGATAATTCTTTAAATGAAATTGATATTACTAATTTTAGAAACGACATTACTAAAAACGAAGTTACCAATATTGCAAACGGAATTCAGTTTCCAATTTTCTATAAAATTCTAAGTACAATTAACAATGATTGCCAAGGAATTGGAGAGTTTTATTTACAAATTGATGCTGTACCAACAGCTGAAGTAGTTCCATATTTAGAATTATGTGATGATGCAATTGATGGTGATGCAACAAACGGAATTGTACAATATTTTGATTTAGAATCACAAACAACAGACATTTTAAATGGTCAAAATTCTGCTGATTTCACAGTAACTTATCACGATTCTAAAACTGATGCTAATGTAGGAATTGACGAATTAACTTCGCCTTTTGAAAACACAATTCGCGATTCTCAACCAATTTATGTTCGTGTTACAAATAATACAACTGGTTGTTTTACAGATCATACTTCTTTTAATCTAATTGTAAATCCTTTACCAATTGCCAATTTTGCCTTTTGAAAACACAATTCGCGATTCTCAACCAATTTATGTTCGTGTTACAAATAATACAACTGGTTGTTTTACAGATCATACTTCTTTTAATCTAATTGTAAATCCTTTACCAATTGCCAATTTTGTAGATGATTTAGAGGTCTGTGATGACAATTCTGATGGTTCTGCAAGAAATGGTTTTTCGCAATCTATTGATTTAGAATCGCAAACTGCTGGTATTTTAGGCTCTCAAGATTCCAATATTCACACTGTAACTTACCATCGTTCTTTGGCTGATGCTCAATCTGGAAATCTGCCTTTGGTTTCTCCTTACACAAATAATACTCAAGATAGAGAAACTATTTATGTTAGAATCTTAAACACAAATTCGATGTGTGTTAACGGAATTTCTAATTTTGATGTTATTGTAAACCCAGAACCAACTTTTGAAACACCAACAAACTTAGCCTATTGTGATGATGATTTAGATGGAGATGATGCCAATGGAATTGTACAAAACATAGATTTAGACAGTAAAATAACAGAAATTTTAGGTGCTTCTCAAAGTCCTAATGATTTTACTGTTACTTTTCATAAATCACAAACAGATGCTACTTCTGGTGATGATCCTGTAGTTTCTCCTTATCAAAACACAAATACCACAGAAACATTTTATGTACGCATACAAAACAAGCAAACACTTTGTGTTAATGATGATGCAACTTTTGATGTAATTGTGAATCCTTTACCAGATTTTATGGTAACTACTCCTCAAATTTTATGTTTAAATGATTTGCCATTAAACATATCAGCTGAAAGCCCAAGAGATGTATATACTTACGTCTGGAAAGATGAAAATGGAAACACTTTAAACACTACTTCTGTTGATAATATTGATGTAACAACTGCTGGTAAATATACAGTTACAGCTACAACAACCAATGGTACTTTTTGTGAAAGAGTAGAAACTATTGAAGTAAATGAATCTAACATTGCTACTTTAGAAAGCAGTTTTATCACCATAATTGATGAATCTAACAATATTAGTAGCGAAGATAATTTATCCATTTCTATTGATGTTATCAATAATGATTTAGGCCCTGGAGATTATCAATTTGCAATAATAAACACCACAGAAAATAACGAAAGAACACCAATGATTGGTTTTCAAGACGAACCTCTATTCGAGAATTTAGAAGGCGGAATTTACACCATTATTGTAAATGATAAAAATGGTTGTTCACCAGACACAACCTTAGATGTTTCTGTAATTCAATTTCCAAAATATTTTACTCCAAATGCAGATGGTTATAATGACACTTGGGTAGTAAAAGGAGCCAATAAAACATTTTATCCAAATGCGAGTATCAATATTTTTAATAGATATGGTAAATTAGTGGCACAAGAACCTATAGACAGCCAAGGTTGGGATGGAATGTATCAAGGNGTAAATGATAAAAATGGTTGTTCACCAGACACAACCTTAGATGTTTCTGTAATTCAATTTCCAAAATATTTTACTCCAAATGCAGATGGTTATAATGACACTTGGGTAGTAAAAGGAGCCAATAAAACATTTTATCCAAATGCGAGTATCAATATTTTTAATAGATATGGTAAATTAGTGGCACAAGAACCTATAGACAGCCAAGGTTGGGATGGAATGTATCAAGGCAAACTACTACCTTCTGATGATTATTGGTATAATATTACACTAATTCCTGCTGACACTAATAAACCCACCATCAATAAAAAAGGAAATTTCTCACTCTTAAGAAAATAGAATGCCAAATTTTTTGTTAACAAAAGCCACTATTATTTCTTAATTTAGCATAAACTTAAGAAATCGATGTAGATGGATATCAACTTCAATAAAAACGAAGATTATAACAAACTTTTAGTTTCTGATTTAAAAAGACGTTTTGCCAAAGTAAAATTAGGTGGTGGACAAAAAAGAATAGACAAACATCATCAAAAAGGAAAAATGACAGCTCGTGAAAGAGTTGATTATCTCTTAGATACTAATGCAAAATCTATAGAAATAGCAGCTTTTGCTGGTGATGAAATGTATGCAGAACATGGTGGCTGTCCTTCTGGAGGTGTAGTTGTAAAAATGGGCTACATTAAAGGCAAACAATGTATTGTTGTGGCTAATGATGCAACTGTAAAAGCTGGAGCTTGGTTTCCAATAACAGGAAAAAAGAATTTACGAGCACAAGAAATATCCATAGAAAATAAAATTCCGATAATTTATTTGGTAGATTCTGCAGGTGTTTATTTGCCAATGCAAGATGAAATTTTTCCAGATAAAGAACATTTTGGTCGTATTTTTAGAAATAATGCCATAATGAGCAGTATGGGTATTACTCAAATTTCTGCTGTTATGGGTAGCTGTGTTGCAGGTGGTGCTTATTTACCAATTATGAGCGACGAAGCTTTAATTGTAGATAAAACTGCAAGTATCTTTTTAGCAGGTAGCTATTTGGTAAAAGCTGCAATTGGCGAAAGCATAGATAACGAAACTTTAGGAGGCGCAACAACACATTGCGAAATATCTGGTGTTACAGATTATAAAGCAAAAGATGATAAAGATGCTTTAGATAAAATAAAATTTATTGTTGATAAAATTGGTGATTATGATAAAGCTGGTTTTAGTAAAACAGAAGCTTTTCTGCCAAAAGAAAACGAAGACGATATTTTCGGAATTTTACCAAAAGAAAGAAATGCGCAATATGACATGTTAGAAATCATTAAGCGTTTAGTAGATAATTCTGAATTTGAACAATATAAAGAAGGCTATGGAAAAACCATAATAACAGGTTATGCCAGAATTGATGGTTGGGCTGTTGGTATTGTTGCCAATCAACGTAAATTAGTAAAAACTAAAAAAGGAGAAATGCAATTTGGTGGTGTTATTTATAACGATTCTGCTGATAAATCTACACGTTTTATTGCCAATTGCAATCAGAAAAAAATACCTTTAGTTTTCTTACAAGATGTTACTGGTTTTATGGTAGGTTCTAAATCAGAACATGGAGGCATTATAAAAGATGGTGCAAAAATGGTAAATGCAGTTAGTAATTCTGTAGTTCCAAAATTTACTATAGTTATTGGTAATTCTTATGGAGCAGGAAATTATGCAATGTGTGGTAAAGCTTACGACCCAAGGTTAATTGTAGCTTGGCCAAGTGCAGAATTGGCTGTAATGAGTGGTAATTCTGCTGCAAAAGTTTTGTTGCAAATAGAAACAGCTTCCTTAAAAAAACGCGGCGAAGAAATTACACCAGAAAAAGAAGCTGAATTATTTGATAAAATAAAATCACGCTATGACAAGCAGATTTCACCTTATTATGCTGCAGCAAGAATCTGGACAGATGCAGTAATCAATCCTTTAGAAACCAGAACTTGGATTTCTATGGGTATAGAAGCTGCAAACCATGCTCCTATTGAAAAACAGTTTAACATGGGAGTGTTACAAGTTTAATAAAAAACAGGATTATTTTTAATCCATATTTAATGATTAATATCATAAATCGCACTTGGTATAACTATTATTT
The DNA here is from genome assembly GCF_045063625.1 of Polaribacter sp. Asnod6-C07. NCBI lineage: Bacteria > Pseudomonadati > Bacteroidota > Flavobacteriia > Flavobacteriales > Flavobacteriaceae > Polaribacter > Polaribacter sp. Asnod6-C07. Next base: position 3,466,846 of record NZ_JBEFOF010000005.1, read on the forward strand.
TTGTATTCTAACAAATTTTCATAAAACATGAGTAAAGCTATATATATTGCCACAATAGAATCTGATAGTGGTAAATCTTTAATTTCTTTAGGTCTTTTAAGAATGATGTTAACCAAATCTTCTAAAGTTGGTTATTTTAGACCTATAATAAATGAAGTAAAAGACAGTAAGTATGATGACCATACAAATACTGCTATTAATTTTTTTAATTTAGATATCGATTATGATGACTGCTATGCTTACAAACAAAGTGAAGTTGTAGAGTTATTAAGTGAAGGTAAATCTGATGATGTAATTCACAATGTCATCAAAAAATATAAAAAATTAGAAGCCAAATACGATTATGTATTAGTAGAAGGTACAGATTTTTCTGGTGAGGGTGGTTTTACTGAATTAGATGTTAATTTAATGATTGCCAAAAACTTAAATGCACCTGCATTAATTGTTGGTGCAGGAAATGGTAAAAAGAAGAAAGATTTTATAAATACAATGCAACTTACCTACAATTCTTTTATTACTAAAGAAGTAGATGTAATTGGTATTGTAGCTAATAAAATAGAGGTTGATGAAGTAGATTATATAAAAAATGAACTTCAAAAAAGTTTTCCTAAAAACCTACAAATAGACATTATTCCTAAAGTTGATTTCTTAACATTTCCAACTGTAAAAGAAGTAGTTCAGGCTTTAAATGGTCGTGTTTTATTTGGCGAGCAGTTTTTAGATAATGCTATTGGTAGTTACAGTACTGGTGCAATGCAACTTCGTAATTATTTAACACGTATTAAAGAAAATGCTTTAGTAGTAACTCCTGGAGATAGAGCAGATATTATTTTAGGTGCTTTACAAGCAAATGCTTCTAGTAATTATCCAAAAATTGCTGGTATTATTTTAACAGGTACATTAACTCCTGAAGAATCTATACTTAAATTAATAGAAGGTGTACAATCTACTGTGCCAATTATTTTAGCTGATGGTGGAACTTTTAAAATCACCAATAAAATTGGTTCTGTTAAATCTAAAATTTATGCAACACACGAAAAAAAGATTTTATTGTCTTTAGATACTTTTGATAAATATGTAAATGCAGAAGGTTTAACGAATAAATTAACGTCTCATAAATCAGACAAATTAACACCAAGTATGTTTCAATATAATTTATTGCAAAAAGCAAGAATTAAAAAGAAACATATTGTTTTACCAGAAGGTGATGATGAAAGAATTATTAAAGCTGCAGCTCGTTTACAATTATTAGATATTGTAGACTTAACTTTATTGGGAGATAGAAATACAATTCAGCTAAAATGTGATCAAATAGGTTTACAAATTGATTTAGATAGTATTAATATCTTAAATCCTGAAGACTCTATTCATAATGATGATTTTGGTAAAACTTTATACGAAGCTCGTAAACATAAAGGAATGACTGAAACTACTGCAAATGATTTAACCAGAGATGTTTCTTATTATGGAACCTTAATGATTATGAATGGTTTAGCAGATGGAATGGTTTCTGGAGCTGTACACACTACAATGCACACTATAAAACCTTCTTTACAACTAATAAAAACTAAACCAGGTGTATCTGTAGTTTCATCAGTGTTTTTTATGTGTTTATCAGATAGAGTTTCTGTAATGGGAGACTGTGCTGTAAATCCCAACCCAAATGCAGAACAATTAGCAGAAATTGCAATATCTTCTGCTCAATCTGCTGAAGCTTTTGGTATAGAAGCCAAAGTAGCTATGCTATCCTATTCATCAGGTAGTTCCGGAAAAGGTGAGGAAGTAGAAAAAGTTAGAAAAGCAACAGAAATCGTAAAAGAAAAAAATCCTAATTTAAAAATTGAAGGACCTATACAATATGATGCAGCTGTAGATATGTCTGTGGCAAAAACTAAAATGCCAAATTCTAAAGTAGCTGGCCAAGCATCAGTATTAATTTTTCCAGATTTAAATACTGGTAACAATACTTACAAAGCCATTCAAAGAGAAACAGGAGCATTAGCTATTGGACCAATGTTACAAGGTTTAAATAAACCTGTTAACGATTTAAGTAGAGGTTGTACAGTAGATGATATTTTTAATACAGTTTTATTAACCGCAATTCAAGCAGAACAAGAATAATTATGAATATTTTAGTTTTAAACGCAGGGTCTTCTTCATTAAAATATCAGGTAATAGAAATGCCTCAAGAAAACGTTAAATGTGTAGGTTTAGTAGAAAGAATTGGTATGCAAGATGCTATTTTTACACACGAAAAAGGTGGTAAAAAATCTACTGAAACGTTACCAATTTTAAATCATGAAATAGGTTTACAAAAAGTTGCCAAAGCATTATTAGATATTAATGTTGGTGTTATTAATACTGTTGATGAAATTGAAGCTGTTGGCCATAGAGTTGTTCATGGAGGAAACAAATTCAGTAAAACAACAATTGTAAACCAAGAAGTTAAAGATAATATTCGCGATTTATTTGATTTAGCTCCTTTGCATAATCCTGCAAATTTAACTGGTATAGAAATTGCAGAAACAATTTTTACATCTGCAAAACAAATTGCAATTTTTGATACTGCTTTTCATCAAACAATGCCTAAAGAAGCCTATCAATATGCAATAAAAAATAAATTTTTAGACGAACATTATATTAGAGCTTATGGTTTTCATGGCACAAGCCATAAATATGTATCAGAAAAAGCAATTGAGTTTTTAGGTGCTGAAAAATCAAAAAAAATTATTACAATTCATTTAGGTAATGGCTGTAGTATGGCTGCAGTAAAAGATGGTAAATGTGTAGACACTTCTATGGGGTTTGCACCTTCTAATGGTTTAGTTATGGGTACACGTTCTGGAGATATAGACCATTCTGTAATTTTCTTTTTAATTAAAAAGCTTAACAAAACTGCTGAGGAAGTATCTAATTTATTAAATAAAAATTCTGGTATGCAAGGGCTTACTGGTTTTTCTGATTTAAGAGAAATTTCTGAAAAAGCAGAAAATGGTAACCAAGATTGCCAAAATGCATTAAACCTAGCTGCTTATAGAATTAAAAAATTTATTGGTACTTATAGTGCTGTTTTAAATGGTTTAGATGCAATTATTTTTACTGCTGGTATTGGAGAAAATTCGGCATTAATGAGAAAATTGTCTTGTGAAAATTTAGATGGCTTAGGTATTGATTTAAATATTGATAAAAATAATGTTCGCTCTAAAGAAATTAGAGAAATTCAAACAGAAACATCAAAAGTAAAAATATTAGTAATACCTACTAATGAAGAGATAGAAATAGCTAAACAATCTTACGACTTAATAAAATAAAAAATAAAGGTATTTCTGAAGATAAAAATTTTCAGAAATACCTTATTAAGTTGGAGAACTAATTATTTTTTTACAATTCTTTTTGTAACAATATTTCCCTCTTCTGTTTCTAGTTTCATCAAATAAACACCATTAACTAAATTTTCAATATTAATTTTATTTATATTGGTACTTAATACTTTTTTACCAAGAACATTGTATAATTCTATTTTCTTGATTGTAAAACTATTATCTTTTATAGTTAATAAAGAAGTTGCTGGGTTTGGATAAACCTCAAAATCTACCAATGTTATATCTTTTGTATTTGCTGTATTTTCATTATAATTATAAGTTATTTTACTATCATCTGAGCTTTCACTTAAAATTTTATTTATAAAATGATGCTTTACATCAAAATATATTTTTGTACCAATTTTATCTTTAAAAGGATGAGTAATATCACTCATATTAACATTTAAATCATACTGATAAGTTAAAGGCTTAAAATTATTCATTGTAGATGATTGATCTCTATAACCTCCCTCTTGTGTAGCAATATTATTATTAGAATCATAAGTATAATCATAGAACTCTTCTAGAGTATAAATATCATTATCTTTATTATAATACTCTTCTTTAATTAACCTATTACTAGCATCATAAGTAAATACTTCTTTGCCACTTTCTACCCAAGATGAATTTATGTAATCTTCTTCAGTTGTTGTAACTAAGTTATTACCTTGATATATATATTTAATTCTTTCAGATCCATCTTCTTCTAAATACCAATTTACTCCATCCCAACCATAACCTATATAATAATCTATGTTAGTACCATTATAAAATATTTCTGCTTTATAATTATTAACCCAAACATTATTTTCTTTCTCTGAACTAATGTATGTTGTTAAAAGATTATCTGCATTATAAGTATACTCACCTTTATACTCATTATTATAATTTTCTTCTATAAGTCTACCAAAAGTATTATAAGAATAAGTTGTCGTTTCTTCTAACTCTAAAACATCATCTGAATTATAGTCAGCAAAGTATTTTTCTTGAATTAAATCTCCATTTGTATTATAACTATAATCTGTCTTAGAAGAAATATACCAACTAGAACCTGAAAAATATTCTTCTGTTACAGAAGTTAATATTTGCCCAAAAGAACTCTGTATGGTACAAAATAAAAATAATAAAGTAATTTTTTTCATAATTTATTTAATTAATTGTGAATAGTAAACTTAAAACAAATTAATAATTAAATAAATACCTACATGTAGGTATTTATTATTATAAATACGTCTTTAAAATAATTGTAAAAAAACATTGTAATCTTTACATTTGTAGGCATTTTAAAAAAAATCAACAGAAATGGGTAGAGCATTTGAGTTCAGGAAAGCAAGAAAAATGAAACGTTGGTCAGCAATGGCAAAAACTTTTACCAGAATTGGTAAAGACATTGTAATGGCAGTAAAAGAAGGTGGTCCTAACCCAGATTCAAATTCTAGATTAAGAGCAGTTATACAAAATGCAAAGGCTGCTAATATGCCTAAAGATAATGTTGCTAGAGCCATAAAAAAAGCAACAGATAAAGATACTGCTAACTATAAAGAAGTTTTATTTGAAGGTTATGCACCTCATGGTGTTGCTATTCTTTTAGAAACTGCTACAGATAATAATAATAGAACAGTTGCTAATGTTAGAGCTGCCTTTAATAAATGTGATGGAAATTTAGGTACTTCTGGTTCTGTAGTTTTTATGTTTGACCATACTTGTAACTTTACTGTAAAAAAGGAAGACATTACTATTGATATGGAAGAATTAGAGTTAGAATTAATTGATTTTGAAGTTGAAGAAGTTTTTGATGATGAAGAAGGAATTATAGTTTATGCTCCTTTTGAGCAATTTGGCTCTTTACAATCTTACTTTGAAGATAACAATATAGAAATTCTATCTTCTGGTTTTGAAAGAATACCAACTACAACTGTTAAGCTAAATGAAGACCAAAAAGCAGATGTTGAAAAATTGTTAGAAAAATTAGAAGAAGATGATGATGTAAATTCTGTTTACCATTCTATGGAAGAATAAAAATTATATTTTTTATATTAAAAAAAAGCAAAAGTCGTGATTTTAACAATCACGACTTTTTTTTAATCTAATGTAAAATATCCCCCAATATTTAATACATTAATAATAAATATTAATGCTACAAATATAACATAGTTTTTTAAATATGTTAAAATTTAGGCACAACTAACCTACTACATAGGTCTTATTTTAACTATTAAACTACTATATTTGTGCCTCTAAGCCTATTTTATCTTAAAAAATGAAGAATCTTTACAAAATAGAAACTATTTTATTTTTTTTATTATTTATTAATATCAACTCAATTTTTAGTCAAGATATTCTAATAAAAAATGAAGAAACCTGGCATTATTACGATCAAGGTTATTTAAATAATGATTGGTATAAAGATTTAGATTTCTCTGATTGGAAATCTGGTATTTCTCCAATTGGTTATGGAGATAAAAAAAATAGCACTACAATTTATGCAGAAGAAGATAGAGAAAACCGAAAAATAACAAAATATTTTGCAAAGAAAATTTTTATAAAAAACCTTCATTTAGCTTATGAATTTAAATTATTAAGAGATGATGGTGCTGTTGTTTATATTAATGGTAAAGAATTGTTTAGAGATAATATGCCTAACTCTACAATAAGCAACAAAACATTTGCTATCAGTACAGTTAAAGAGAAAAATGAACATAAATATTTTCAACACTACTTTGATAATAATGTTTTTAAAGAAGGTGAAAATACCATAGCCATTTCTATACATCAATCTTATGTAACATCTAGCGATTGTATTTTTAGTTTAGAATTGATAGGCCATAACAATTCAGATGTATTGTCTTTTGTAGTAGAAAATAAGAATAAAACAAACCAAGAGTTAGCTAATAAACTTGAACTTTTAAATTTAAAATTCGAAAATGAAAAAACTCTCATTAAAAAAGAAAGCTTAGAAAACATAAAATTTAGTTTACAAATTTTAGTTTTTATTCTTAGTACTTTACTAATTTTATCTTTAGTAGGTTATTATTTTATTTTACAAAATTATAAAAAGAAAATTATTGAAATTAAACAAGTATTAAAAGATTTAAAATCTGAAAATTTAGATAAAGAAAAAGAAATGATTTCTTTATCTACAAACCTACTACATCACAAACAATATTTTAAAGAAATAAAAGCAGATGTTAAAGGAATTAAAACTGAAGATAATAATCTAATAAAAAGTATAAATAATCAAATTGATTATGTTTTAGAGAATGATGAAGATTGGAAAGTTTTAAAACAACACTTTAATGCTGTACATGAAAAGTTTTTTGATAAATTAATTTCAAAATATCCTTCTATTACAGAAACAGAATTAAGACATTGTATGTTTATTAAACTACACTTACAAACTAAAGAGATTGCAAGAATTTTATCTATAGATCCAAGATCTGTACAAACTGCAAGATATAGAATTAAAAAGAAAATGGAATTAGATGAAGAAGTAGACTTAAGAGACTATTTGTTAAACATCTAAATTTCTGATAAAAGATAAAATAAAAAAAATCCCAAACAAATAAAGTTGGGATTTTTTTCATGAGTAATCTTAATAATTAAAACTTATTATCACCATCTAAAATATCTCCTATACCACCTAAAATAGAACCTTCTCCTCTACTACCATTTCCTGTTTTTGGTGCCATAGCTAAAACTCTACCAGCTAACCTACTAAAAGGTAATGATTGAATATAAACAGTACCTGGCCCAGTTAAATTTGCAAAAAACAAACCTTCACCTCCAAAAACGGTATTTTTAATTCCGCCTACAAACTCAATATCATAATTTACACTTTGCGTAAAACCAACTATACAACCAGTATCTACTTTTAAAACTTCGCCAGGTTGTAAAACTTTTTTTGCCATAGTTCCTCCTGCATGAATAAATCCTAAACCATCACCTTCCATTTTTTGCATGATAAAACCTTCGCCTCCAAATAATCCTCTACCTAATTTTTTAGAAAACTCAATTCCTATAGAAACTCCTTTTGCAGCGCACAAAAAAGCATCTTTTTGGCATATAAATTTACCACCAAACTCATTCAAATCAATAGGAATAATTTTTCCTGGATAAGGAGATGCAAACGATATTTGTTTTTTTCCTACACCATCATTCGTAAAAACAGTCATAAATAAACTTTCTCCTGTTAAAATTCGTTTACCAGCAGAAAATATTTTCCCTAAAATTCCTTTATCTTGATTAGATCCATCACCTAAAATAGTGTTCATTTTAATATGATTATCCATCATCATAAAAGTACCAGCTTCTGCAACAACACCTTCTTGAGGGTCTAATTCTATTTCTACAAACTGCATTTCTTCACCGAAAATTTTATAATCAATTTCGTGAGCATTCATATTATTATTTTGCGAATTATTTGGTAATCTATCTTGGAACATATGATTTAAGTTTTATTATTAGAATGATAAACTAAACTTTTGTTACAAAAAAAAGCATCATTTCTCAAATTTAAGAAATTTAGCCTCAATAAAAAGTTTTTCAGAATCTCTAGAAGTTATTCTATCAGAAAATTCTTTTAGAATGTTAGTAGAAAACTTAGTTACCAAAACTGCATCTGAACCAGCTTCTTTACCTTAATTAATAATTAAATCAGACACCTCTCTGTTATCGTGATTATCATATATTGGTTCTGTATTAAAAGTTAACAAACCCATAATCTTATATTTTCTTACTATTTGGTCTGCATCATAATAAACAGAAACATTTGTTGTTGGTGTGTAATTATTGCCTATATAATTTAAAGTTGGGGCACATTTAATAAAAAGAAAAGTAATAGTAAATAAAAAAAATGATTGTTTTTTTAGTTTCATATTAGTATGGTTTTGAAACCCTTAACTTAAAAATCTATATCATACTACAAATTTTAAAATGAATTTTACATTTAATTTATTATGTTAACATTATAATCTATAATAAACATAGATTTAAATTTAACAGTCAATTTTAAAGTTTTCTTAACTTATCACTTTTAACAAAAGAATTACTTTTGGTATAAATTTAAACAACAAATATGAAATATTTAACTCCAGAAATCGAAGCGTTATCAAAAGAATTTGAAATCACTAAATCTTTAGCAAGAACAAATGTGTCTTGTGGAATTTTTCAAGATTGTGATTATAATGAACAAAGACCTCAATTATATCAAAAGCAAAGTTAAGCTTCGCTTTTTACTTTTATACTCCAATTAAATTGGAATTTAGATACTTCAACTCCATCTGAATTCTTACCTATAGAAGTTAAAACAATCAACTGCCCCTCACCTGTTTCTATAGATTTTTGAATAGCTTCTCTAATCTCATTACCTCCTGAGCATGTAAACGTAATTCTACCAGTAGCTTTTTTATAAAAATCTGCTTCTTGGTGCGTAACCAACATCGAAACTTTTCTTTTAGAATTGTAAATAGCTTTCATTACTAAAATACCTGTTGGCATTTCTGCAGCCATACCTTGTGCAGCCCAAAACATACTTTTAAACGGATTTTGATTCATCCATCTATGTTTTATAGTAACAACCACTTCAGAATCTGTAATTGACTTTACTCTTACACCTCCAAAAAATGCTAAAGGCAGTTTTATTAGGTTAAAAAAATTGACTTTTGCAGGCGTAAACTTCATTTATAGTTTGTTAAAATTGATAATAAGTATTTTTTTTATCTTTTTCTAAAATCGATTAGCAATATAGTTAATTTATAATAAAACTCAATCATATCAAACGTTTTCAGAAATAATCAACACTAATAATTACAAATTTAATATGTTAAAAAAATGTTAATTATAGTACTATGTATTGCATAATACCTTTTTTAAGATATATATTTGCATAAGAAAGTATTATATATTTTATAAAATGAAAAAAAATAACGAAAACACTAACGCATTTTTAATTCATATATCTGCATTTGCAGGTTTAATGTTTCCTTTTGGCAATATTATAACACCATTAATTGCTTGGCAAACCTTAAAAGACAGAAGTGTTTTTTTAGATGAACAAGGTAAAGAAGCTGTAAACTTTAATATAAGCTATACACTTTATGTATTTCTAATTTCTATATTGTTTATTCCTTTTGCATTTGGTTCTATTTTTAATAATCATCGTCGTCATTTTAATTGGAATAACATCAACTTAAATTTTGATTTCGATTCACATAATCTATTTGGTTTTTTAGGTTTTGGTTCTCTTGCAGGTTTAGTATATATCATAGGCATTGCTTTGGTAATTATAGCATCTATAAAAGCTAGAGAAGGCGAAAATTACAAATACCCATTAACAATTAAATTTATTAAATAATTACAGTTATTTAATGACAAGAATTGAAACAATAATAATTAACAAAAAACACTCGACAACATTTTCTTATAATAATAAGATTTAGAACGAGTAAATAAATCACAATATATGAAGATTGAAAACACAAAAGCGCAAATGCGAAAAGGTGTTTTAGAGTTCTGCATTTTATCTATCCTAAAAAATGGTGATGCTTATACTTCTGAAATACTTTCTACGCTAAAAAGTGCAGAAATGATTGTGGTTGAAGGAACTATCTATCCACTATTAACTCGTTTAAAAAACGCAGGGTTATTAACTTATAGATGGGAAGAATCAACTTCTGGACCACCAAGAAAATATTACGTTTTAACCGAAAACGGAGGCATGTTTTTGAAAGAGTTAAGCAAAACATGGAATAATTTAGTAAACGCAGTACACCAAGTAACTAGTAAAAAATCGACTACCAATGAATAAGACAATAAATATAAATTTAGGCGGATTTTTCTTCCATATAGATGAAATTGCCTATCAGAAATTACGAAGATATCTAGAATCGATTTCTAGATCTTTAAGTGATGATCCGCAAGGAAAAAACGAAATTATTGCTGATATTGAGGCTAGAATTAGTGAGCTATTATCAGAAAAAATAACAGATGCAAGACAGGTTGTAAATGAAGGTGATATAGATGATATCATTAAAATTATGGGCCAACCAGAAGATTATGCAGATGCTGAACAAGAATATAGCGATTCTAGTTATTCTTACAGAAGAAATAGCGCTTCTGGTAAAAAATTATTTAGAGATGGTGATGATAAATTTCTTGGAGGTGTTGCCTCTGGTGTTGCTCATTATTTTAATATTGATACCATTTGGATTCGTTTAGGTTTATTGGCATTATTCTTTGGTGCTGGTTTTGGAGTGTTACTTTATATTATCCTTTGGATTTTGTTACCTGAAGCAAAAACTACTTCAGAAAAATTACAAATGGAAGGCGAACCTGTAAATATTGATAATATTGAGAAAAAGATTCGTGAAGAATTTAGCAATGTATCAGACAAAGTAAGTGTGGTAGCCAAAGAAGCATCAGAAAAAATAAAAGATGGTGCTAATGAGTTTTCTGATAAAATGAGTAAAACTTTTTCGGGAAAGACAAAAAAAAATAACGGAGCAAGCGATTTTTTAGATACAATTGGTAAAATTATTTTAGCCATTTTTAAGGTTATAGGTAAGTTTATTGGTATCTTAATTATCTTTATTTCTGCTGCTGTTATTTTATCTCTAATTGTTGGAGGGTTTTCTTTAGGAAGTTTAGAATGGTTAAATGTTGATGCTAATTTACAGTATCCACCATTTTTCTACGATTCTGTAATACCAACTTGGGCACTTACTTTATGTAGTTTTCTATTGATTGGTATACCATTTTTACTATTATTTATTTTAGGGTTAAGAATCTTATCTACTAACGTAAAAAAGTTAAGCAAACCAACATCTTTAACACTTTCTGGTATTTGGATTGTTAGTTTATTAATTATCATATTTACGGGTATTGAATTTGGTACATCTCATTCAATTAATGGGCAATCATCAGAAAAAAAGAGCTTAAATATTGTTGAGAATGATACTTTAAACCTAAAAATTATAAATGATGATGAAATTTATTATAGACATAATTTAAGATCTAACACTTATAGAGAAGAAGTGTATGTTGATAACCAACAGATGGTTTATAGCAACAATGTAAATGTTGATGTTAAAAAGAGTAATTCTGATGAAAGCTATATGATCATCTTAAAAAAATCTCAAGGTAAAAATAAAGGTAATGCCAGTCATAATGCAAAAAGAGTGAGCTATAAATATAAAATTGAAAACAACACAATAATTTTAGATGCTTACTATTTGTCTTCATTTAAAAATATTTGGAAAGATGAAGAAATAGAAATTACCATTTATTTACCTAAAAATGTAAGTATTTATTTTGATAATTCTACCAAGAATTTTTTAGATAACGTAAAAAATGAAGGAGATATTAGAGATAAAGATATGGCTAACCAACATTTTATTATGACAGATAGAACATTAAAATGTACTGATTGTGAAATTGAAGTTGAAGTTGAAGAGAATACAGAATCTGAGTTAAAAGAAACTTTTTAAAACAATTCATCATAAAATAACAACAACTGAGTAACCTTTGTTTCTTTTTAAGCGTCTAATAAAAGACCTTTATCAAGTAAACTTAAAACAAACACCATGAAAACATCAACCAAATCATTATTAGCAATCGTATTTTTAACAACATTATTAAGTTCTTGTAACGTTAATATGTTTAATAGAATTAACGGAAATAGAAATGTAGTAACAGAAGACAGAAGCCTAAAAGAAGATTTCACTAAAATAAAAGTAAGCACTGGCTTAGATTTATATCTTTCTCAAGGTAAATCAACAGAAATTACTGTAGAAGCAGATGAAAATTTACAAGACATTATTATTACAGAAATTAATGATGGTGTTTTAAAAATTTATTCAGAAAAAAATATTTGGAAAGCAAAAGCAAGAAAAGTATATGTTACTGTAGAAACTTTAGAAGGAGTTACTGCAACAAGTGGTTCTGATGTGTATACTAAAGAAACTTTAAAAGTAAACAACATTTCTGTTAGCGCAACAAGTGGTGCAGATATTAGAATGACTTTAGATGCAAATTCAGTTTCTAGTAGTGCAACAAGTGGTTCTGATATAGAAATATCTGGAATTACAAACCAACATTCTGCAAGTGCTACAAGTGGTGCTTCTATTGATGCTTACGATTTAGAAAGTAAAAACGTAACTGTAAAAGTTACTAGTGGTGCAGATATTAATGTTTATGCATCAGAAAGTATAGATGCTAAAGCTACAAGTGGAGGAGATATTGACTTTAAAGGAAGCCCAAAACAAGTAAATAAAAAATCGTCTTCTGGTGGAAGCATTTCTGCCAAATAATTACAGAATTATCAATCAACCAAAGATTTCTTGAGGCTGGAAACAGCCTTGAGATTTCAATTAAAAACAAGCTATGTACTCTTTTATAGACTCTTTTAAAGAATCTTTTATCATAAAAATATTTATTGCTATACTCCTATTTTTACATAGCTTTTTCACTACTGCTCAAGTACACGAAATTCCTGAATATAAAATTGCAAATGTTAAGTTATACAATGATATTGTAAAAATGGATAGTATTTATTTTACAGCTTACAATAACTGTGATTTAAAAACTCAAGCTGCTATTTATAATGAAAATATTGAATTCTTTCATGACAAAGGCGGTTTATTATCAGACAAAAATCAACTTTTAAAATCTCTAGAAGATAATATCTGTAATAAAGTAACCAGAACTTTAATTAAAGGCAGTGTAGAAGTTTATCCTATACATAATTATGGTGCTATTGAAATTGGTTATCATAAATTCTTTAATAAAGAAGAACCGAATGCAAAATCGGTTCCCAGTAAATTTATTGTTACTTGGAAAAAAGAAAACGAAAATTGGACAATTACTAAAGTAATTAGTCTTCATTAAAATATTTAAAAAACTGCCATTAGAATAGCTAACTCTAATAACAGTACTAATACTTGGTTTTATTAGTTTACTTGGTAAGTCGTCGTTTTGTAAAAAACGACGCTTACTTTTTTATACTGAATTTGTTTTACATCTTACCTTTACATTATTTGTATTAAAAGATAGATAAACAATTCATAATCAATAAACTTAAAAACATTTTACAAAACCTTAACTTGTCTTTCTTATCAAAAAAAACTAAATTAGCTTACAAAAAATTTAGTAATCGTTATGAATAGAAAAGAATTTTTAGAAAAAACTTCATTAGCTAGTGCTTCATTATTATTACTAAATAGTTGCGATTTTAAATCCACTAAAAATAATACAATACCAAAAATTAAAACAGCAGTAAACATTAAATCACCAAAAGTAGATGAAGATATTTTCTCATATATCAATAGTGAAAAAGGTGAATTTAACATCACTTTATACAGACAAATTTTAGGATCTGCAAACGCTTACAAAGAAGGTGATGAAACCATAAAAGTAGCTGCTTTAAATGAAAATTCTCGCAAAAACGCAAGACAGCTTTTAGCCAATACAAAGATTAAAGACCTAGTTCAGAATTCGGTTTTTACTGATGAACTTCAAGAACTCATTCAAAAAACAACATTTCAAGAAATTGAACTTTTTAATTGGTCCATGCAAGAATTAAAAGCGTTTTGTTTGCAAAAACCTGAATCAGAAATTAAAAAAATATTACCTAATTTATCCAGTGATGTTATTGCATGTTTGGTAAAATTAATGAGTAATGAAGAACTGATTGTAATCAGTCAAAAAATATTTAACCCACTACCAAACAGCAAAATAGGTAGTAAAGGTTATATGGGTGCACGAGTACAACCCAATTCTCCAACAGACAATACAGATGATATTGCTTGGCAAGTTTTTAATGCGTGGTCTTATGCTGTAGGTGATGTTGTTTTAGGTACAAATCCTGTATCTAGTGAACCTGAATCTGTGGCTAAAATTGAAAAAACACTCTTAGATATCATCCAAACTTTTGAATTGGAAGATACAATCCCCAATTGTGTTTTGTCTCATGTAGATATTCAAGCACAAGTGGAACAAGAAAATCCTGATACTACTGGTATTTGGTTTCAAAGTATTGCTGGCACAGTAAATGCCAACAATACTTTTGATGTTACCATTGAAAAAATGTTAGAATATGCAGCTCTAAGAGATGGACAATATGGTTTTTATGCAGAAACTGGCCAAGGTGCAGATTTAACCAATGGACATAGTGAAGGTTTTGATATGGTGATGCACGAATCAAGAAAATATGGTTTTTTAAGAGCCTTAAAGCAAAAGATTAATGAGGTAAAAGGTGGCAACGAATCTTGGGTGCATGTTAATGATGTTGCTGGTTTTATTGGACCTGAAGTATTCAAATCTAAAGAACAATTGGTACGTTGTTGTTTAGAAGATACAGTTATGGGTAAATTGCATGGATTAACTATTGGTTTAGACATCTGTTCTACCTTGCATATGAATGTAAATTTAGAAGATTTAGATTGGTGTATTGAACAAGTAATGCCTGCAAACCCTGCTTATTTAATGGCTTTACCAACCAAAAACGACCCAATGTTAAGCTATTTAACCACAGCTTTTAGCAATCATGTAAAAATTAGAGAACAGTTTGGTTATAAAGTGAATGATGCAATGTGGAATTTCTTCAAAAAAATAAAAATTATTGATAAAAAAGGAAAGCCTACCAAACATTTTGGAGATCCTAATTGGGTATTTTATCAATATAAAAAGGCTAAAAAAGACAAACGTTCTAAAACTGAAATTTATAAAGAAGGAGAAACCATACTTTCACAAATAGAAAAAAGAGGTGTTTCTATTGCCAAAGGTTATGGAGAAAATATTTGGGATTTAGATGCTAATTTAAACAAAGAAGTACATCGTTTGTATAATGATGCAAAAGTAAGTTTATGGACGGAAATTAATCCGAATTTTAAAAATAGTATTCCATCTGCAATAGCAATTTCAACCCAATCTAAAGACAGAAAAGATTATGTGTATCATCCAGAATCTGGAGAAATTTTAGGTGATGATGCTACAAAAATGGTTCAAAACATTAGAGCTTCTTGGAATGGTAAAACTCCTGATATACAAATTATTATTTCTGATGGTTTAAACGCAAGAGCTTTAATGGATGATGGACATTTACATCCTTTTTTAAATGAATTAAACAAACAATTAAAAACAAGTAATTACACCATTAGCAATAGCTCAATTTTTATAAATAACGGACGTGTAAGGGCTGGTTATGCATGTGGAGAACTTTTATTTGGCGAAAAAACCAACTACCCAAAAAGTCATGGCATCATTCACATAATTGGTGAAAGACCTGGTTCTGGACATCATAATTTTTCTGCTTATTTAAGTGTAACCAAATCCACAACTTGGTATCATAAAGGTGTTGTAGATCATAACATTTCTAGAGTTGTTTCTGGTATTTCAGATACAGCATTACACCCCAAAGATGCTGCGCTAACCACCTCAAAAATTCTAAGTGAGTTATTTTTAAATACTACTGATGAGAAGTTGATTTCTTAAAATAAAGGTTGTTTTTTTGACGAAATCATAATTATTGTAATAATCTATAAATTAAGGACTTATAATTTTTATTTATTTAATTAAAAACTTAATTTGTAAAAAATTAAAAAATAATTAGATATGAAAAAGATTCTTAAATTTACATTTTTACTATTAATTAGTAACCTAAGTTTTAGCCAAATTGAGTTAGATAAATCTATTAGCTATAATGATGCAGAGGGTTGGTTATTACCCTACTCTACTTCAGAAGGTAGTTTTTATTATTTAGCTGGACCTGGTTTAAAAACATTTAAAATTTTTAATTCTGACTATAGTCTTAAATCAGAATTCACACCTAACTTACCATCTGGAGTAGAAACATTTGATATATCATTATATACAGAAAACTTTGGTGTATCAAAACATATTTTTAATTCAGATGATTTGTTTGAAATAGTTATTAGCTTCTCAGAAGACGAAGATTCTTCTAGTAAAAAAATAATAATTTATAATGAAAATGGCGAAATTGTAAAAGATTTTGGTGATAATGAATTTTACATTTCAGATATATATGATTTTATAATTTTTAATGATAAAGCAGAAAATGTAAACAAATTAATAATCTATAACACTACAACTGAATCTACTGAAATTTATACACTTCCTTCATCTACTTTAGCTACAAAAGAAATTGATTACGTTAAATCATTAAAATCATTTCCTAATCCTGCTATAAACTATTTGTATATAGAAAACGTAAATACCAACCAGAGTAATTTGACGCTTTTTGATGTTAATGGAAAAGAATTTACAACAAAACTAATTAAAACTAGACAAGAAAATAGTTTTAAAATTAATTTAGAAAACTTAGCTACAGGGCTATATTTCTACGAAATAGATAACATTAAACATAAGTTTATTAAAAAATAAGTTTTATAAGTTCAAATTCAAAGTTTTAATCAAATTTTATTTCAGCTTTTTCTGCCAATAGATATTCTATTAAATGAAAAATATAAATTTATTTGAAGAACTAGAATTATTACTTTGCTTCTTTATAATACTATTTTAAACAAAAAAAAATCCAGCTTTTAGCTGGATTTTTTAATACCTTAAGAGTAAAAACTTCTTATTGATTTCCTAAAATAATTGGCATTCCAGATTTACCAGAACCAATTACAATCACTTTACTGTTTGTTGATTCAGAAAGTTTTAAAGTAGCTTCAATACCTTTTTCTTGTAAAATTTTATCGGTTAAAGACGCACTTAAAATCTTATTTGCAGTTGCTTTACCTTCTGCATCAATCTTTTGTCTTTCAGCTTCTTTTTTAGCTTTTGCTAAACGAAACTCATATTCTAAAGATTCTTGTTCTTGCTTTAATTTAGTTTCAATTGCAGTTCTAATTGTATTTGGTAATTTTACATCTTCTACCAAAACTCTTTTTACTGATAAATACTGTCCTTTTAAAACATTCTGAACTTCATCTAAAATTTCTTGCTCAATTACATCTCTTTTACTAGAGTATAATTGCTCAGGTGTATATCTACCAACAACGCTTCTTGCAGCTGCATTTATTGCAGGATCTAACAACTCACGTTCATAATCTTCACCTTTAGTTTTTATAAGTTTCCCTAAATTTTCAAATTCTGGCTCATACCAAATTGTACCATTTACTTTAACTTCTAATCCATTTACAGAAAGTACATTCATTTCATCAGAAATAGATTGCTGACGTACTTTTCTTACAATCATCTTATTCCAAGGTAAAACAATATGAAAACCTTCTCCATAAGATTTTTCTGTATTAATACCTTTACCTAAAGATTCGAAAATTACACCACCTTCTCCAGGACCAATTGTAACTGTAGATTTAGTGAATAATATGATTGCTACAACTGCAATTATAATTAGGAAAACTCCACCTTTAGGGAAATTCAAATCCATTTGATTATTTGCCATTTTAATATTTTTTAAATTTTATCAAATTTACAATTTCTATTGATGAAACCCAATGCATATATTTTATATTTTACCAAAGTATTTTCTAAGAAACCATTCTGCTGTTAAAAGTGCGATTACTAAAAATAAAATCCATTGCCAATCAATTAAATTTACTTGCTTTTTAGTTGCTTTTTGTACTGTATAAAAAGACTCATTGGCTAACAATTTTTTGGTGATTTTTGCTACCTGATTTTTATAAAACAGATTACCCCCAGTTTTATCTGCCAGTTTTTGTAATTTTTGAATATTAGCATTTGTAAATTGCTCTTCAATATTATAATCTGTTATTTTAAAACGCCCATTTTTACTGATGCTCTGACCTAAAACAGTAACTTTATAAGTATAATCTCCAGAATTTAAATTTTCTATCTCTGTTTTAAAAGCATTATTTACTAAAGAAAAAGGCACTTTAGTAACTACTTTAGTTGTTGTATTTGTAACAGTAATCTCTAAACTCGCTCTTGGGTCGAATTGATAATTTTTATCTGTGTAAAAAGCAGAAATAGTAATTGTAGAATTTGCAGGATATAGACTTTCTGCATCTACTTCTAATCGATTTCTTTTTTTGTTTGATGCCAAAAACTGAACAATATTCCCAATAAATTTATCAAAATCTTCGAAAGAATTTGTATTTAAAAAACTGTTGGCCCTCCACCTCCAAATACCTTCACCAAGTAAAATTCCAGATTTTTGATTGTTGATATCAAAAGTAGCTAACAAAGGTTGTTGTGTTTCTAAACCATTAATATTTTGAAACAATAAAGTTTGGTGTTCTTTGGTAAAACTTACTTCACCAAATTTATCTTTTAAAGGCGGATAATTATTAAAGCCAATGTCTAGTTGTAAAAAATTTAGAAAACCATCGTTAAAAACTGCTCCATAATTTTCGGTTTCATTAATTGAATTTTTTCTAACACCTAATTCTTTTTGGTTGATGAAATTCCAGTCTGTACTACCACCAGAAACCAATAAATAATTATTATTGTTTTCTTTAATTTGATCAATAATTTTATTAAACTTATTATTTAACTGAAACAATATAACCAACTGATAATCTTTAATTTTATTTTTAAAATTATCAATATTATAAATTTCTACAGAGCGTTGTTTATTACTTTCAATTGCCTTTTTAAAAGCACCTAAATCTGGATGTAAAACAGAAGTTAATAACAAGACTTTTGTTTGCTCATCAATAACTTCTACAGAAAAACTTTTGGTATTATTTTTAATATTTTTCTCATTTTCTATTTTAGAAATGGATGCAGTATAATATTGTAAACCTTCTTTAGTAGATGTTAAATTTGCAATAACTGTTAGCGATTTTTTTGATGCAGAAAAACGTACATTTTTTCTGAAAACAGTTTTTCCTTTATTAAATATAGAAAACTGAGTGGTTACATTTTCATTCCCTTCGTAATTTAAAATAACTTCTACAGGAAACTTGTTTTTAATATAACTGTATTTATTTACGTTTAATTGACTTATTTTAACATCAACATATTTTGTAGTATCACCAATTACAATTGGGTAAACAGGTTGTTTTACATTTATAAATTCATAATCTTGACCTATAGTTTGGTTTCCATCCGTAATTAAAACAATTGGAGAAATCTTATCATTTTGCAGTTCATTTACACTAAGTATTGCATTAGAAATATTTGTTTGATTTTCTGTAAAAGAAAGACTATCTAAAACTTGTAAATCATTTGCAAAAGAAAATTTTTGAACATCAAATTTAGTATTGATAGCTTTATTACTTTCTAATTCTTTAACTAAAGCCTCAACATTTTTATCCTCTTTAAAAAAAGAAACAGAATTAGAATTATCAACCAAAAAAGTTAAAACTGGTTTTATATTAGTAATATTGGTTTTCTCTATTTTTGGATTTATCAATAATAAAATCAACAAAAAGATACTTAATCCTTTTAAAACAAAAAGAGTAACTGTTATTTTTAGTTTGTTTTTTACTTTAAAATAGTATTGAAAGTATGCAATTGCTAAACCAAATAACAATGCTAAAATGAGATATAATATTAAAGTAGTCTGCAATCGTTTTATTTTAATGGGAAAGATATAAAGAACTATTTAAATAAGAAAAAACCTGCAATGTTAAATATTGCAGGTTATTTTTAAACTCTATTTACTTAGGGGTAAATTAGGAGTAGATAGGGTATTTAGGAGTACTTGGGTTTTATTTTTAGGGTAAAATTTTAATTAGATTCTATGTAATGATATTTAACATTCTGTTTGATATAACTTTTTAATATTCCCATATTTTTAAGTTCGTCTAAAACATTATAAACTACAAGTATTAATTTAATACTATTAATTCTGTTTAAAATTTGAAAACTTGTTAAATGCTCATTTTTTAATTCATTAATTACTTCTAATTGTCTGTTAGTTAAATTCTTAGTTTCCATAGGTTTTGTTGTTTTACACTGTAAAGATACTATGGATTTAAGACGTAAAATTAAATTTTAGATAGGTAATGATTAAAGTTAGGTGATTGGTATTTAAATATAGACGAATAAAAAAACACCTGTTTTCACAGGTGTTAAGTATATGTTAATTAAACGTTTAGAATATAATTATTATTACTTTTTTATTGATTAAAGCTATTTATCAAAAAAAACAATCTAAGTTAGCATTCCACCATCTACAGAAAGAGTTTGACCTGTAATATATGAACTCATATCAGAAGCTAAAAATACACAAGCGTTTGCAATATCTTCTGGCTTACCCCCTCTTTTTAAAGGAATTCCATCTCTCCAACTTTGTACAGTTGCTTCATCTAACTTATCTGTCATTTCAGTTTCTATAAAACCAGGAGCAATTACATTACTTCTTACATTTCTAGAACCTAACTCTAAAGCTACAGATTTAGAAAAACCTACAATACCTGCTTTAGATGCTGCATAATTTGTTTGCCCTGCATTACCTTTTAAACCAACTACAGAACTCATATTTATAATAGAACCTGCTCTCTGCTTCATCATTGGTCTAATAACAGCTTTAGTTAGGTTAAATACAGATTTTAAGTTAACTTCAATTACTTTATCAAAATCTTCTTCAGAAACACGCATTAACAAATTGTCTTTGGTAATACCTGCATTGTTTACTAAAATATCTATAGCACCAAATTCTTTTTGAACTTCTTTAGCTAATTCTTGAGCAGCAGCATAATCAGCAGCATTAGATTGATATCCTTTAGCAGAAACACCAAATGCTTTTAATTCTTCTTCTAAGGCATTTGCAGCATCTACAGAAGAACTATAAGTAAAAGCTACATTTGCACCTTGTTTTGCAAATTCAATAGCAATACCTCTACCTATTCCTCTAGTTGCACCAGTAATTATTGCTGATTTATTTTCTAGTAATTTCATATAGTTTAGTTGTTTTTAAGGCATCAAATATAATAAAATAAAAAAACTCGTAAAGTAAAATTACCTTACGAGTTAAAATTTAATAAGACTAAAATTTCACTAATTTAAAGAAATGCTAAAACCTTTAAAATTTATATTTATATAATTTATTTTAAATGATAATTTAAAAATTATAAAATCTAAGATTTAACTTTCTTTTCTTCTATATAATTAAATAAATAGTCTACTTCTAATTCTTTTATTTTACCTAACTTTTTCAATGATTTTACGTCTAAATCTTTTTTATTACCAATAACCATAACATTGTAAGATTCGCCTTTAATATTTTTATCAAAAAATGCTTTTAAATCTTCCATTGTCATATTTTTAATGGTGTTATACATTTCTTCTCTGTTATCATTATCAATACCTAATTTTTGTAATCTTTCATAAGACCAAAAAATATTTGATTTTGTAATTCTTTGTGCTGCTAATTTTTTTAATGTTGATTCTTTTGCAGCTTGGAATTGTTTATCAGCCTCTGGCATATCATTCATTAATTCCATCATAGCATCTACAGCTTGTTCTAATTTATTAGCCTGTGTACCAACATAAGCCATTACATAATTTGGTGAGTCTTTTTTTGATGCTCCTTGATAAGATGCAAAAGCAGAATATGCCAACGATTTAGATTCTCTAATTTCTTGAAAAACAATTGACGACAATCCACTACCAAAATAAGTATTAAATAATGTTGATGCAGCCATATTTTCTGGCTTAAAAGGATCTCCTTTAGCTAAAAACAACATTTCTGTTTGCACCATATCATAATTTGTAAAGAAAACATTACCCCCTGTTTCTGTTTCTTCGTATTTTTTTGCAATAGGGTATTCTTTTAATTCGCCGTAAATTTTATGCTGATTGTTTAAAGCTGTTACAGCATTATCTACATCTTTACCATAATAGAAAACACGTTGTTTGTAGTTTTTCATATCTTTAATTAAAGCAACTAATTCTTCTGGGTTTATGGCTTTTAATTCATCGATTTGCATAATATCCCTTAAAGGAGAATCTTCACCATATTTACCATAGTTCATTAAACCATTCCAAAGGATATTTCCTTTTTGGGTTTTTCCATCTTCACGACCTTTGTAGATTTTCTCTACATATTTATTATAAGCATCTTCATCAGCTTTAGCATTGTCCCATAAATGTTCTAATAATTCTAATCCTTTTGGTAAATTTTCTTTTAACCCGTTTAAACCTACATAGGTTTTATCACTACCTGTGCTTACGTAATAAGAGATTCCTAATTTGTAAAACTCTTTTTTTAATTCTTCATTTGTATATTTATCTGTACCTATATATTCTAAATAACCAGCAGCTAAAGATAATTTTTTATCATTATCACTCCCCATATCAAAGATGATATTCATATCGAACAAATCGTTTTTTTCATTCAATACATAAGATACTTTAATATCATTTTCTGTTTTAGTTTCTTTAATGGCCGTTTTATAATCTACAAATTGTGGTTTTAATTCTGGAGATTCCATTTTATTGAAATCTTGAATAAATTCAGAACTTTTATCTCTATTTAAGTTTACTGGCGTAATACCTGGGTTTTCAACTTTTACAATATTTTTATCTTCTCCTTTTCTTTTGTATGTTACTACATAATTATCTTGATAAAAATTATTAGCAAAAGCAACCAATTCTTCTTTAGTTACTTTCTTTAAATCGTCTAAAAACTTTACTCTATTAGCCCAATTTTGTTGATATATAAAGGCATCTACATATTTATTAGCCAAAGCTGAATTATTTTCATATTGGCGTGTTTCACTTAGTTTTAAGTCATTTACAACTGCATCTATCATCCAATCTTCAAACTCACCATTCTTTAATTTTGTAACTTGTTCTAATAACAAATCTTTTACCTCATCTAAAGTTTGACTTGATTTTGGTGAACCTGTAAATGTGTGATAGCCATAATCATTTAAAAAAGTAGGTGAGCAACTTGCATTTTGCACCACTTGTTTTTGATTTAAATTTAAATCGATTAAACCTGCGTTTCCATTAGCCATTATCATATCAACCAATGTTACCATTTTTTCATCATTTGTATTTACACCTCCAGATCTATATGCAATAGAAATATTTTCTGAAGTTGGTCCAAAAACTTCATTAATTATAGGTGATGTAATTGGTGCTTCTTTTGGTAAAGTAGGATGTGTTAATTCTTTTCTTTCAAATTTACCAAAGGCATTATTTACTTTTGCTATTGTTCCATCAAAATCTAAATCACCAACTAAAACAATAGCCATATTATTGGGTACATAATATTTGTCAAAATAATTATGAATATCAATCATTGATGGATTCTTTAAATGCTGCCCAGTACCAATTGTTGTTTGTTGACCATAAGGATGATTTGGAAATAAGCCATCTAACATAGCTGCATAACGTTTTCTAAAATCATTATCTTGTCCTCTGTTAAACTCCTCAAAAACAGCTTCTAATTCTGTATGAAACAAACGTAAAACTAGTGTACTAAAACGTTCAGATTCTAAAGTTATCCATTTATTGAATTCATTTGCAGGAATTTTATTGGTATATACTGTTTGCTCAAACCAAGTGTAAGCATTAGTCCCTGTTGCTCCTAAAGAAGCTGTCATTTTATCATATTCATTAGCAATAGAATGGTTAGAGGCTTCTAAAGAAACTTTATCTATTTCTTGATAAATGGCTTTCTTTTTCTCTGGATCTTCTTCTGTTCTGTGTTGCTCATACAAATCAGAAATTTTTGCTAAAAATACTTTTTCCTTTTCCCAATTAGCAGTACCTACTTTGTGAGTCCCTTTAAAAACCATGTGCTCTAAATAGTGAGCTAAACCTGTAGATTCTTTTGGATCGTAATTGGAACCAGCTCTTACTGCTATATAAGTTTGAATTTTGGGTTCGTCTTCATTTTTACTGAGGTACACTTTTAAACCATTGTCTAAGGTATATAGTCTTAAACCTGTAGGATCGTTTTCTACAGTTTCATAGGTTATACCATTTGTGTCTTTTTGCGATGTTACTTCGTAGCTCTTTTCCTTGTTTGTATTACAGCTTATTGCTGAAATTAATAACATACTAAAAGCAAATACTTTAATCTGTTTCATAATATTTAATTTGGTTGAATAAAAAAATCCGTTGAATTTACAAATTCAACGGATTTTAATAAGATTTATTATAAAACTTTAACAAATAATTAAAGAAATAAAGATTACTTTAATACTTTCGCAACCATTTCTCCAATTTTAGCTGGTGAACTTACAACGTGTACACCATTTGCTGCTAAGATTTCCATTTTTGCTTGTGCAGTATCATCAGCACCACCAACAATAGCTCCTGCATGCCCCATTGTTCTTCCAGCAGGTGCAGTTTGCCCAGCAATAAAACCAACAACTGGTTTTCTATTACCATCAGCTTTAATCCATTGTGCAGCTTCAGCTTCTAAATTACCACCAATTTCACCAATCATTACAATTGCTTCAGTTTCATCATCATTCATTAACATTTCTACAGCTTCTTTAGTTGTAGTTCCAATAATTGGATCTCCACCAATACCAATTGCAGTTGTTATACCAAAACCTTGTTTTACAACTTGATCTGCAGCTTCATAAGTTAAAGTTCCTGATTTAGAAACGATACCTACTTTACCTTTTTTAAAGATAAAACCTGGCATAATACCAACTTTAGCTTCATCTGGAGTAATAACTCCTGGACAGTTAGGCCCAACTAATCTAGTGTCTTTATCTGCAATGTAAGCTTTTACTTTTACCATATCTGCAGTAGGTATACCTTCTGTAATACAGATAATTACTTTAATACCTGCATCTGCAGATTCCATAATTGCATCTGCAGCAAAAGCTGGTGGTACAAATATAATTGAAGTATCTGCAGCCGCTTTTTCTACAGCTTCTGCAACTGTATTAAAAACAGGTTTCCCTAAGTGTTCTTGACCACCTTTTCCTGGAGTTACACCTCCAACAACATTGGTTCCATAATCAATCATTTGACCTGCGTGAAAAGTTCCTTCACTACCAGTAAAACCTTGTACAATAATATTTGAATTCTTATTAACTAAAACACTCATTTGCTCTGATATTTATTTTGTGTTACAAAAATAGTTTATTGTTTACTTTTATAAAAACGATATTAGTTTTTTATTTTTCTTTTAGCAATCTTTTTAAGCCTGCTAACTGTTTTAATTTTTCTCTTGATTCTTCTATTGGCGTACCAAAATAAGATTTGCCTCCAGCAACAGATTTTGTAACCCCTGTTTGCCCAAGAATAACAGCTCCTTTACCAATTGTAATTCCGCTGTTTGTACCAACTTGTCCCCAAATGGTAACCTCATCTTCAATAATTACACAACCTGCAATACCCGTTTGTGAAGCTATTAAACATTTTTCACCAATAACTGTATCATGACCTACATGTACTTGGTTATCAATTTTTGTTCCTTGTTTTATAGTGGTATCTCCTGTAACACCTTTATCAATTGTACAAGAAGCACCTAAATCTACATTATCTTCTAAAACTACTCTACCTCCAGAAATTAATTTATCGAAACCTGTTGGTCTGTTTTTGTAATAAAAAGCATCTGCTCCTAAAACTGTATTTGCATGAATTGTACAATTATTACCAATTATGGTATTATCATAAATTGTTACATTTGGGTGAATAACACAATTAGTACCAATCTGCACATTATTTCCTATAAAAACATTAGGTTGAATTATAGTTCCTTCTTCAATAATAGCATTTTCTGCTATACTTACTTTGGATGCTATAAATGGATTAAAATGTTTTGTAATTTTATTAAAATCACGAAAAGGATCATCAGAAATTAACAAAGCTTTACCTTCTGGACATGCTACTTTTTTATTAATTAAAATTGTAGTTGCATCAGAATTTAAAGCTTTATCATAATATTTAGGGTGATCTACAAAAACGATATCTCCTTTTTCTACAACGTGGATTTCATTTATCCCAAGAATTGGAAATTTTTTATCACCAATAAAATCTACATCTAAAAGTGATGCAATTTGTTGTAAAGTTTGTGGAGTTTTGAATTTCATAGTTCGCTATTAGCTTTTGGCAATTCGCTATTAGCTAAAAGCTAATTGCTAAAAGTTTTTTTACTCTTTAATACGTTCTTGGTAAGTTCCTTTTGTAGTCTCTACCTTAATTTTATCACCTTCATTAATAAATAAAGGTACATTTACAGAAGCTCCTGTTTCTACAGTTGCTGGTTTTGTTGCATTTGTAGCTGTATTACCTTTAACACCTGGTTCTGTATGCGTAACCTCTAAAATGACGCTTAAAGGCATTTCTACAGATAATGGCATATCATCTTCAGAATTGATGATTATTGTAACTATCTCACCTTCTTTCATTAAATCTGGTGAATCTAAAGCGGCCTCTAATAATCTTATTTGACTATAGTCTTGCTCGTTCATGAAATGATAAAATTCACCATCATTATATAAAAACTGAAACTTATGTGTTTCTACTCTTACATCATCTATTTTTCTACCTGCAGGAAAAGTGTTATCTACTACTTTACCATTGGTAACACTTTTTAATTTTGTTCTTACAAAAGCAGGACCTTTACCTGGTTTTACGTGTAAAAATTCTACAATTTTATAGATATCATTGTTATACCTAATACATAATCCGTTTCTAATATCTGATGTTGTTGCCATTTATATAATTTAATTTGCTTTATAATATCCTTTCATTATTCCTCTGTGAGAATCTTTAATAAACTGTATGATTTCATCACGTTCAGGAGTTGCTTCCATTTCTGCTTCTATAATATCTATTGCTTGAGAATTGTTGTAGTTTCTTTGAAATAGAATTCTAAATATTGCTTGAATTTCTCTAATTTTTTCTGTGGTATACCCTCTTCTTCTTAAACCTACAGAATTAATACCTACATAAGATAAAGGTTCTCTTGCTGCTTTTACATAAGGAGGTACATCTTTTCTTACTAAAGAACCACCCGTAACAAATGCATGATTACCAACAGATGCAAATTGATGCACAGCAACCATACCTGCTAAAACTACATTACTACCTATAGTAACATGGCCAGCTAAAGTGGTATTGTTAGAGAAAATACAATTATCACCCACAAAACAATCATGAGCTATATGACAATATGCCATTATTAAACAATTGTTACCTACAACAGTTTTTAATCTATCTTTGGTACCTCTATTTATAGTAACACATTCTCTAACTGTAACATTATTACCAATTTCTACTGTTGTTTCTTCGTCATTAAACTTTAAATCTTGTGGAATAGCGGAAATTACTGATCCTGGAAAAATTCTACAATTTTCACCAATTCTTGCACCTTCCATAATTGTTACGTTAGAACCAATCCAAGTTCCAGAACCAATTGTTACATTACTATGTATGGTAGTAAAAGGTTCTATTACAACATTTCTTGCAATTTTTGCTTGGGGGTGTACATAAGCTAAAGGCTGATTCATATTTTAATTTTTTCTTGCTATTTGAGCCATTAATTCTGCTTCTGCTACTAATTTTCCGTTTGCATAAGCATAAGCTTGCATATGACAAATACCCCTTCTTATAGGTGTTATTAACTCAGCTTTAAATGTTAAAGTATCTCCAGGTAAAACCTTTTGCTTAAACTTAACTTTATCCATTTTCATAAAATAAGTTAAGTAGTTTTCTGGATCTGGTACAGTACTTAAAACTAAGACTCCACCACATTGTGCCATAGCTTCTACCTGTAAAACTCCAGGCATAACTGGTGCTCCAGGAAAATGACCAACAAAGAAGTTTTCGTTCATTGTAACATTTTTCATACCAACTACATGTTTATCTGATAGCTCTAAAATTCTATCTATCATTAAAAATGGTGGTCTGTGAGGTAAAATATCCATTATTTGATGAATATCTAATAAAGGTGGCGCATTTAAATCGTATTGAGGAACATAGTTTCTCTTTTCTGTTTTTATAATTTTTGCCAATTTCTTTGCAAACTGAGTATTTATTAAATGCCCTGGTTTGTTTGCTATTACTTTACCTTTTATTCTTGTACCTACTAAAGCTAAATCACCTATAACATCTAATAATTTATGACGAGCAGCTTCATTTGCCCAATGTAAAGTTAGGTTGTCTAGAATTCCGTTTGGTTTTATAGAAATATTGTCTTTTTTAAATGCTTTTTTTAATTTCTGCATTGTATTATCAGACAATTCTTTATCAACATAAACAATTGCATTATTTAAATCACCTCCTTTAATAAGATCATTTTCTAGCAACATTTCAATTTCGTGTAAAAAACTAAAAGTTCTTGCATCTGCAATTTCTTCTTTAAAATCAGAAATATCTTCTAAAGTAGCATTTTGAGTTCCTAAAATTTTAGTACCAAAATCTACCATAGTTGTTACTTGGTATTCATCTGAAGGCATTAAAATAATTTCGCTACCAGAAACATCATCTTTATAAGAAATTATTTCTTTTACTACATATTCTTCTACTTCTGCATCTTGTTCTTTTATACCTGCTTTTTCTAAAGCTTCTACAAAGTACTTAGATGAACCGTCCATAATTGGTGGTTCTGATGCATCTATTTCAATTAACAGATTATCTATATCTAAACCTACTGCTGCTGCTAAAACGTGTTCTGAAGTTTGTATTTGAACACCATTTTTTTCTAAATTAGTACCTCTTTGAGTGGTAACTACATATTCAGCTTTTGCTTCAATTACTGGTGTACCTTCTAAATCTACTCTACTAAAAGCAAAACCATGATTTATTGGAGCTGGTTTTAGGGTCATTGATACATTATTACCAGTGTGCAAACCTACACCTGATAAAGTAATTTCTGATTCTATTGTTTTTTGTTTCTTACTCATGCTTTTTACTTAGAGTATTTAGTCTTTTTTCTAATTTATTAACTGATTCTACTACTGTTGGCAAGTTTTTAAAATGTACATAAGCTTTAAAATAATCTCCATAATTAAAAGCTGGTGTACCTTGCACTTTTAAACCATCTTTTAAATTTTTACTGATACCAGATTGAGCTTGTATTTGTAAATTATTACCTAAAGTTAAATGTCCTGCAATACCAACTTGACCACCAATCATACAATTTTCGCCAATTTTAGTAGAGCCTGCAACCCCTGTTAACGCAGCAATTACAGTATTTTTACCAATTTCTACATTATGGGCAATTTGTATTTGGTTGTCTAATTTTACGCCTTTTCTTATTATTGTTGATCCTAAAGTTGCTCTATCTATTGTACAACCAGAACCTATATCTACATGATCTTCTATAATTACATTTCCTATTTGAGGAATTGCATTAAACTCTCCATCATTATTTGGTGCAAATCCAAAACCATCAGAACCAATAATGCTACCTGAATGTATTTTACAATGGTTCCCTATTTGAGTTTCTGAATAGATTTTTACTCCAGCAAAAATCATACAATTATCACCAATAATAGAATTATCGCCTATATAACAATTAGGATATATTTTTACATTATTGCCAATTATTACATTTTCTCCTATATAAGAAAATGCTCCTAAATATTCATTTGTACCCACTTTTGCAGAATCTGCAATAAAATGTGGTGTTTCTCTACCTGTTTTATTATTTTTTACTTCGTTGTAAAATTCTAATAATTTAGAAAATGATTTGTAAGCATTTTCTACTTTAATAAGTGTTGTTGATATTTCTTTTTCTAATTTAAAATCTTCATTTACAATAGCAATAGAAGCATTTGTTGTGTATAAATATGGATCATATTTTGGGTTAGACAAAAAGGTTAAAGATCCTTTTTCTCCTTCTTCTATTTTAGATAATTTAGAAACTTCTTCATCAGGATTACCAACTACTTTACCTTCTAAAATATCTGCTATTTGTTGTGCTGTAAATTTCATCAAACGCAAAAGTATAAAATTTATAGGTATTTGGCTAATCTCATTTTACTTTGGATAACAAATAAAGTGTTTTATTACTGGTTTTGTGAGTGCTTGCAAGTTTAATTGATCTGATGCTTTTGCAATATCTTTTAACTTTCCTTTTTTATTTAAAATATAAATTGGCTTATCTGTTTGATATGCTAAGTTTCTTATTTCTTGAGAAAATATAAAATAATCTATATCTAGTTCTGATATTTCTAATTTCTTAGAAAACTTATTTTTCTTTTTATTGATGTAATTCTTTACAAATGGTTTATTCTGAATTTCTATTCTTAATAGTTTACGATCTACAATCATTTTAGATAATAATGATAAAACTTTATCTTTATGATGTACCCATTCTTTTATTGCAGACAATACATCATAATCATCTAATTTAGAAAACATTTCTAAAGTTTCTTCTGTAAAATTATCTTGGTTTATCTTATTATATAAAAAATAGTTTAAAGCTGTACTTGCATATAGCTCCACTCCTTTTTCTGCCAATTCTTTTGCTCTTTTTAAAACATTAACCAACATATTTTCTGCAACCAAACCTGTTTTATGTAAATATACTTGCCAATACATTAAACGTCTGGCAATTAAAAACTTTTCTGCAGAATATATTCCTTTTTGTTCTATAACTAATTCATCATCTTTAACATTCATCATTGCTATTAATCTGTCTGATGAAATATTACCTTCAGTTACACCTGTATAAAAACTATCTCTTTTTAAGTAATCTAAACGATCTATGTCTAATTGACTAGAAATTAATTGACATAAAAATTTACGATGATAATTACCTTCAAAAATATTTATTGCTAAATCTAATTCCCCATCAAATTCTTCATTTAACTTCTTCATAAACTTTAAGGAAATTTCTTCGTGCGAAATTCCGCTAACAATACTATGCTCTAATGCATGAGAAAAAGCACCATGACCAATATCATGCAATAAAATAGCGATATAAACAGCATTTTCTTCGTCTTTAGAAATTTCTATTTGCTTAAAACGTAGCACTCTAACAGCTTTTTCCATTAGATGAATACAACCCAAAGCATGATGAAAACGTGTATGATTTGCTCCTGGATACACCAAATTAGACAAACCCATTTGTGCAATTCTTCTTAAACGCTGAAAATATGGATGTTCTATAATATCAAAAATTAAAGAATTCGGAATTTGAATAAATCCGTAAATAGGATCGTTTAATATTTTAAGTTTATTAGGCTTTTTTTTCTTCAAAAGATGTGTTTTATCAATCTAAATGCAAAGTACGATTTAATGCCTTTAAATCACAAGTTTTACATATTGGTTTTGTATAAAAATTATCAAAATTGTTTTAAATTGATAGTTATTTTATCATTTTCTGATTATTGATTATTAATTATTGATTACTTTATCAATTAAAATTAGCAATATTTTATCATTTTAACCTACAGAAAAATATAACAAAATGGTACATTTAACCTTGAAAATTAAAATTTAAAAATATATGAGTAGCATACAAATTTTATGGGTGGATGATGAAATCGAATTATTAAAGCCTCATATTCTTTTTCTAGAACGTAAAAACTATAAAGTTACAACTTGTACAAATGGTGCTGATGCTATTGATTTAGTTGATGAAACGAATTTTGATATTGTTTTTTTAGATGAAAATATGCCTGGCTTAACTGGCTTGGATACACTTGGAGAAATTAAACAGAAACAGGCAAATTTACCTGTTGTAATGATTACAAAAAGCGAAGAAGAGTATATTATGGAAGAAGCCATAGGTTCTAAAATTGCTGATTATTTAATTAAACCTGTAAATCCGAATCAGATTTTATTGAGCTTAAAGAAAAATTTAGATCATTCTCGTTTGGTTTCTGAAAAAACAACTTCTAGTTATCAGCAAGAGTTTCGAAAAATTTCTATGGATTTGGCAATGGTAAATTCTTATGAGGAATGGATTGATTTATATAAAAAACTAATTCACTGGGAATTAGAGTTAGAAAACATTAGTGACCCTGGAATGTTAGGCATTTTAGAAAGTCAAAAACAAGAAGCTAACAATCAGTTTTTTAAATTTATCAAAAAGAATTATGAAGGTTTTTTAACGGCTCATGATAAACCTACTTTTTCACATACTCTATTTAAAGATTATGTAGTGCCAGAATTAAATAAAGATCAAGGTGTTTTATGGGTTGTGATTGATAATTTACGTTACGATCAATACAGAATTTTAGAACCATTGATTAACAATCATTACAAAAAAGACGAAGAATATTCTTATTTTTCTATTCTGCCAACAGCAACTCAATATGCAAGAAATGCCATTTTTTCTGGCTTAATGCCATCAGAAATGGAAAAACGTCATCCAAATTTTTGGAAAAATGATACTGATGAAGGTGGAATGAATATGTTTGAGGATGAATTTTTATCTGCCCAAATAAAAAGATTAAGTTTAAATATTAAACACGAATATTACAAAATTACTTCTTTAAAAAGCGGAAAAGAATTAGCAGATAATTTTAACGGTACCAAACAAAATGACTTAACAACAGTTGTTTATAATTTTGTTGATATGCTTTCGCATTCTAAAACAGAAATGGAAGTAATTAAAGAATTGGCAGGCGATGACAAAGCGTATAGAAGTTTAACTTTAAGTTGGTTTAAGAATTCTCCCTTGTTCGAAATTATTCAGAAAGCTCAAAATTTAGGACAGAAATTAATTATTACTACAGATCATGGAACAATTAACTGTAAACATCCTACAAAAGTAATTGGCGATAAAAACATCAGTTCTAATTTACGTTATAAAACTGGTAGAAGCTTGAGTTATGAAGATAAAGATGTTTTTGCAGTTCGTAATCCTAAAGACATATTTTTACCAACAGTGGCTATGAATAGTCCGTTTATTTTTGCGAAAGAAGATTTGTTTTTTGCGTACCCAAATAACTTTAATCACTTTGTGAAGTATTACAAAAACACGTATCAACATGGAGGTGTTTCTTTAGAAGAAGTAATTATACCTTGTGCTGTTTATAGTCCTAAATAAAAGTAGTAATTAGTTAAGGTTAATGAAAAAGTTATTTTTAATTTTATTTATAAGTTTATTTCAAATTTCTTTTGCTCAAGAAGACAAACTTTCTAATGCTGCTTTAGAATTAACAAAAGACAACGTAGTTTACGACCCTAGTTATTTTTCTATTGCTTACCCAAATGGAGATGTACCTAAAGGAAAAGGTGTTTGTACAGATGTTATTATAAGAGCTTACCGAAAATTAGGTATTGATTTACAAAAGAAAGTTCATTTAGACATGAAGAATAACTTTAATCTCTATCCTAAAATTTGGGGATTAAAAAGTACTGATAAAAATATAGACCATAGAAGAGTACCTAATTTAATGACTTTCTTTTCTAGAAAAGGAGTTGTAAAACCAATTACTAAAAACCCAAATGATTACAAACCTGGTGATATAATTTGTTGGAATTTAGGTGGTGCAATTACTCATACAGGAATTGTTGTAAATAAAAAATCTAAAGACAATCAACGGTTTTTAATTGTCCATAATATTGGTTCTGGACAAGTTTTAGAAGATTGTTTGTTTAGTTTTAAGATTATTGGTCATTATCGATATTTTAATTGAAAGCATTTTAAAATAGTATCAATAAAAAAGAGGAACATAAATGTTCCTCTTTTTAACTTTTAAAATTTATTATTAATTTAGAACCCTGTTCCTAAATCTGTGGGTGCAGCACTAAAAGCTTGAGCTTTTTTAGGATTTAAAATTAAATAAGTTCCAATAGCTGTTAAAGCTGTATATTTAGAATAATTTCCTATTTTCTTAATTGCTTCTTTTCTTGTAATCTCTTTATTATTTTTATTTTTCATAATGTTTTTAATTTAAAATTACTTTTTTCACAAAATTACTATTGTTCGAATTTAATTTGATCGTATATACACCTGTTTTTAAGTTTGATAAATCTATATCTTCATCTGAACTTAAAGACTTAACAAAAACTTTTTGACCAATTGTATTAAAAATTTCCATTTTTGATACTGTTTTTAAACCTCTTACATACAATATTTTATTGTTGGCATACATCTTTAAATTATCGTAAATATTACTTTCTACATAAAGAGATTTATTTGGTAAAATATGTAAGTAAAATCTATCTTTTGTAATATCAGAATCACTAAAATTAACTGTATAAGTATCATTTTCGTTGGTAATATCTACAAATGATTTTGTAATCTTATCTTCTAAATATAAACTTGTTGTTTGTTCTAAATTTAAATGCTTAGCAGAAAAAACCACCTCCATATTATTTGCAGAAACACCTAACGGAATTATCATATCTTCATTTAATTCATTTGGTAATGATTGAATTGTATAGTTTTTAGCATTACTAAAATCTACCAGTTTTGTAAATAAATCGAAAGATGCATCAAAATTACCAATATCTAAACCTACATCAAATCCATTGGTTGCGTTTTGAAAAAACTTAATATTAGTTTCTACTTTATTGCTACCATTGTCCGCAAAAAGTTGAATATATTTTTGTTGTGTTTTATTAAAATCGGTATCACCTGTTACAGGCTTTAATGTACGTTTAGCTTCGTTAAAATCAATTTCAAATTCACCTTCTTTTACTTTAATAAAGAAACCTTGACCAGGAGTTAACGATTTATTTTCTATGTCAGTTTCACTAGCAGCAACATATTTGTTTTGTGTATTATCCCAAACATAAATTCCTTTAAAATTATCATCTAGAATATCATAATTATCATTTATAAAACTACTTGCTCCATTTTTATTTGCAGGATAATAGGTTGTAAACGGATTACCAATTGCATTCCACTCACCTGGTTGTAACGTTCTTGTTAAATTACTTGTAGTTAAAGTACCTGTAAAACTAACAGCACCATCTGTAGCTCTAGATATTGCATAACTTTGTCCAGCTGTAAAGGTTTGATTTTCATCTATAGAAGTATCATAATACACCCATTCATTACCTAAGTCTTGAGAATCATCATAAAAACCAACAGCATAACGTACAGGAGAAACGGTTTCGTTAGTACGAATATCATTGTCTGTATTTGTAGCAAATTCTTTTATTTTTTGGCCAGAAACTGGTGGTGTAACTAAACTCCATTTATTGGCTATTAAACCTCCTCGTTTATAAACAACTTCTCCTGTAGATGTACCTTCAATAAATAAAACTGAACTATCTCCATTATCTGAATCCATAACAATAGTACCATTATTTACCATATTACTCATAGATTTTAAGGAAAAGGTTGGGTTGATAATAATAGTTCCTTCATTTTCCAAAGAGTTTACCTCAGATATATCTGCACTTATTTGTAAGGTTGTTGTTGCAGGAATTACAACATTGTCTGTTGCTGAGGGCACAACACCATTAGACCAGTTTGCAGGATCGTTCCACATACCATCTACATTTGTTGGAGTATTTATGGAAGAGCAGTCTTTACTATCGCCTGTAAATGTCCAATTGTAATCATTGATTAATTTTGTTCTTTCTGTTTCTGAATTACAATAATTTATATTTAATGCTCCTAAATTAATATTAGATTTTAAAGAAGATAATGCACTCCAACCTTTAAGAGTTTTGTCATAATTAATTACAGAGATTCCTGAGTTATCAAACATTGAAAGCATTGTATAAACCTTACCAATATTCCAATTACTCAAATCTTGGTTAAAACTGTTAGCATTTAAAAACATCTCTTTTGTATCCAAACATTTATCAACTTGCCAATTACTAATATTTTGATTAAAATTGGTTGCTCCTTCAAACATAGATGCCATATATTTTACCTCACCCACATCCCATGAACTGATATCTTGATTAAAACTAGTTGCTTCTTCAAACATTCTTGTCATATAAGTAACATTACTTGTATCCCATGAACTGATATCTTGGTTAAAATTTGTTGCCCCAGAAAAAACACCAGACATAAAAGTGATACTACTTGTATCCCAAGAATTTAAATTTTTATTAAATTTAGTAGCTCCTTTAAATATATTTGCTAATGAAGTAACTTTTGAAATATCCCAAGAACTAATATCTTGATTAAAATTTATTGCTCCAGAAAACATCTCTTCAACATAGACGACATTGCTAATATCCCAAACTCCTAAATTTTGATTAAAACTTGTAGCTCCAGAAAACATTCCCATCATACTAGTTACCTTGCTAGTATCCCAAGAACTGATATCTTGATTAAATTTTATTGCTCCATTAAACATTCTATACATAGCGTCTGTGAATACACTAGATATACCACTTACACTACTAGTATCCCATCCTCCAATATCTTGATTAAAATTAGTAGCATTATAAAACATTTCTGACATATCTGTAACTTTACTTGTGTCCCAATTTCCAATATCTTGATTAAAATTGGTTGCATAAGAAAATATCTCTGACATATCTGCTACCTTATTTGTATCCCAACTTCCAATATTTTGGTTAAAAACCTTAGAAGAATAGAACATACTTGATAAATTTGTAACATTACTTATATCCCAAGTACTAATATCTTGATTAAAATTATCCGTATTTGCAAACATTTTATGCATATTTGTAATTGAAGAAACATCCCAATTTTTAAAACTGTTGTTTCCAACTAAAGCATAACAGGTATAAAAAGCTTCTTCTAAACTGGTTAAACTGGTTAAATCAGGAGTATCTAAAGCAGTTATATCCATATTAGTACATTTGGCAAATGACAATTTTTCAGACCACTCAACATTACCCCAGTTTAATACTTCTAATAGTTTTTGAGCATTGCTTAAATACGTAAATTCTATACCTGCAACTTCACCTGAAATTTTAATTATATATTCACCTGCTGATTGATAAGTATGTCTTATATTATTATATGGACTACCCCAATATTCAAAAAATTCAGAATTACCATCTCCCCAGTCTATAGTAAAGTTTTTACTATTGCTAGTTAATGGTATCCATAAAAGTTCGTTTGCAGCAGTTGTTTTCCATTTGGTGATGAAAGGGTTAGGTATAAAACTATCATTTTCATACACTCTTATCATTCCAGGGCCAGCACTACCAAATCCTGTACCATTTAATTCTGGAACACCAATTGCTAGAATCGTACCATTTGAAGATAGGCTTACTGAGCTACCTATTTGTCGTCGATAATCATTAGCCTCAATAGACTCTATTTCATTGTCTATTTGCGACCATATATCGTTTTCATTTATAAATATTTTAACTGAACCTGAATTTGAATAAGGATTGCTGTTAAAAGGAGCACCTACTGCAATTACATCCCCATCAAAAGAAAGGCTTAAGCTTTTCCCAAAACTATCCCTGCCTTGATCACTACTAATAGTGGCACCTATCTGAGACCAACTCCCTGCACTTTTTTTATATATCTTAACGTACCCTGTTCCACTAGAATTAGGGGCTCCAATTGCTATTATTTCACCATCGCCAGATATGTCTACCTCATTTCCAAAACCTTCTGAACTACTTGCTCCTAATAATTCAGAACCAACTTGTTGC
This sequence comes from Polaribacter sp. Asnod6-C07, assembly GCF_045063625.1. Lineage (NCBI taxonomy): Bacteria > Pseudomonadati > Bacteroidota > Flavobacteriia > Flavobacteriales > Flavobacteriaceae > Polaribacter > Polaribacter sp. Asnod6-C07. Next base: position 3,504,582 of record NZ_JBEFOF010000005.1, read on the forward strand.
CAATTTCCTGCATTATTTTCAAACACTTTTGCGCCTGCTCCATTTATTTGTGAACCCATTACCAAAATATTTCCATCATCAGATATACTTACAGACGCTCCATATTGTTTCCCATCTGTTCCATCAATATCATTTCCAATTTGAGACCAATTCCCACTTTCCAATTGATAAACTTTAACATGTCCATCATTATCATATCCAACTCCATCAGTATCATTTCTTCTTGCACCAATAGCAATGATATTACCTGTACTATTTAAACTAACAGAATAACCAAATTCATCGCCAGTTGCTTCTCCAATAATTTCACTACCAAGTTGTACCCAATTAGAACTTATATATTGATATATTTTAACAGAACCAATATTACTATAAGGTGTACTTCCATCATTTAAAGGTGCTCCTACAGCAATTATATTTCCATCATTTGAAATATCTACAGAAAAACCAAATTCATCGCCAAGATTATCTCCTATTATATCGCTTCCTAATTGAAGATATTCCCCTGTATTTTTATCGAAAACTCTAATATACCCTTTACCATGTTCAGCTCCATCATTTTGTGGAGCACCAACAATAATTCTGGATCCATCACCAGATATTGACACAGACTTACCAAATACGTCTCTATTCGTATCTCCAAGAAGATTATTTTGAGTTAGGGTCCACTGACCAACTATCTCTATTGCTGTTAAAAATAGCAATGTGAAAAGTAATTTCAATTTCATAATTATATATTTATTTTTTCAAATATTTGATAATAAATACATTATTACAATACCTACTAATAGGTATTTTAAAAACTTCAACTCACTGATTTTTATGAAAATCACTTTTTTTTATGTAATAATTAAGATTTTGACAAAATCTGTTTTTATTCAATAACTTCACTATTTTTGTGCTACTATGAATAAAAACTATTCTATACATAACTTATCTGAAATCGCATCAGAACTTATCTCATCAGTAAATAATAAAACACTATTATTTTACGGAGAAATGGGGGTTGGTAAAACAACACTAATTAAAGAAATTTGCAAACAATTGGGGGTTTTAGATAACATCTCCTCTCCTACTTTTTCACTGGTTAATGAGTATCAATCAGAAAAAAATGAAATCGTTTATCATTTTGATTTTTATAGAATTAATGACGAAGAAGAAGCTTTAGATATGGGCATAGAAGAATATTTTTATTCTGATAATTGGTGTTTAATTGAATGGCCAGAAAATATCAAAAATTTATTACCTTTAGATGCTGTTGTAATCCATCTTACTACATTAGATGACAACCAACGTAACATAAAACTTAAATAACCAAACTATGAGTTCATTTTCTCCTTTTAGTAAAGAAGAATTATTGCCACAAACAGAAATGCTAGAGGTTAAAAAGAAAAAAGGAGAATTATTTATTGGTTTGCCTAAAGAATCTTATTTAGGTGAAAAACGAGTTTGTTTAACTCCTGATGCAGTAACAGCATTAACTAATAATGGGCATAGAATTGTTGTAGAAACTGGTGCTGGTGATGGTGCAAATTATACAGACAAAGAATATTCAGAGGCTGGAGCAAAAATTTCTTATAATGTAGAAGAAGCATTTAAATGCAAAATTGTTTTAAAAGTTGCTCCACCATCAGAAAAAGAAATAGAGTATATAAATCCGCAAACTATACTAATATCATCACTTCAACTAAAAACTCAATCTAAAAAATATTTTGAACTTTTAGAGAAAAAAAGAATTACAGCTGTTGCTTTTGATTATATAAAAGACGATCATGATACTTACCCAGTTGTAAAATCTTTAAGCGAAATTGCAGGAATTGCCTCTATTCTAATTGCTGGAGAATTAATGAGCGGAGCCAATAAAGGCAATGGCTTACTTTTAGGAAATATTGGTGGTGTACCACCATCTAGCGTAGTTATTTTTGGTGCAGGAACTGTTGGCGAATTTGCTGCAAAAACAGCATTAGGTTTGGGTGCAAGAGTAAAAGTATTTGATAATTCTATCTCTAAGCTAAGAAAATTACAACATTGCTTAAATTCACCTATTTACACCTCTACAATTCAACCAAAGTCTGTTGCAAAAGCATTAATGAGATGCGATGTTGCAATTGGAGCAATAAGAGGTAAAAACAGATCGCCAATTTGTGCTACTGAAACAATGGTAGAAACCATGAAAGAAGGATCTGTTATTGTTGATGTTAGTATTGATAGAGGGGGTTGTTTTGAAACATCTAGCGTAACTTCTCATAAAAATCCGTCTTTTGTAAAACACGGTGTAATACATTATTGTGTACCAAACATACCTTCTAGATACGCAAGAACAGCTTCTGTTTCTATAAGTAATATTTTTACTCCTTATTTGTTAAATATTGCTGATGAAGGTGGTTTTGAAAATGCTGCACGTTTTGATAAAAGCTTAAGAAATGGAATGTACTTTTATCATGGAATTTTAACCAACAAAACTGTTGCAGATTGGTTTGATATACCTTACAGAGATATTAATTTATTGATTATATAATCTCTTTTTTCAATGTAAAAAAGTACATTTGCACTTCAAAATTTTACAATGTTTATTAAAAGATTAGGGTATTTTTTATTAGGAGTTTCAATTAGCTCAATTGGAGTGTATTTTTTTTGGGAAAAGAAAAATGCATCTTTCGATTATGGTATGGATGCTAGAACATTAAAAACCATCAGAATTAAAGAACGTTTTTTTTCTGAAGATGCTAAAAAAGTTATGCAAAACTCTGATCTTGATACGCTTAAGATTTCTACTATTTTAAATAATGGTAATGTAGATTTTGGTAATAGTAAGCCAAGGCAAAAACCTTGTGCAGAATACGTTATAACTGGTAAAAAGGATTTAGAAAATGTAAACCTATATATAACCAGATGCGATTCTACTGCAACAATTGATAAGATTATTATAGATTAAATTTTCTATAATTATTGTTTTGTTTGATATAATTACTATTTAACAATTCTTATACTTATCATATAAACCAAAGTTATTTAATATTAAAGGAATAATTTTATCTAATCTAGTTTGTTTTGTTTTTGCTCTTTTTGCTGATGAAATATATTCACAAAACTCTCGTTGTTTACTATTTGTAAAATTTTCAAATTTTGATTTTAGAGTTTTATTTTTAGATAATTTTTCAGCTAATTCATCTGGTATAATAACATCTTTTTTAGATCTATCAGTTTTAATTTCCTTCCCTTCATTTACATTTTCTATAGCTTCTAAAATGTAAGCCTTTATTAAATTCGCATTAATTTCTTCTAAGTTATTAAAACGCCATTGCAACATAGCTTTCGTTTTGCCTTCTTGTGCATTAATAAATACTTTGTTTTCATCTTTTAATAAAGCTCCTTGAAAAAACCATAAACCACAATAGTTTTTAAAAGCTGCTAAACCAACAATATTTTTCCCTTTGTAAACATAAGTTGGTGCTCCCCATTTTATAGTCTCATCTAAAGGTAAATTAGTAATTATAAATCTTAACAACTCTAATTCTGTTTTCCAATTTTCTTTTTTAGAAATATAGTCGTCTATTTTATTCATAATTTATCTTTTAAATTTTCTAGATAATGAGCTTCAATCTTATCAATATTTTTAATGGTTTTCTTTACCCAATCATAATATAAAATTTCTTTTTCTTCTTTAGTTAATTGCCAATCTAATTCAGAATTTCTAAGTTTTGTAGTAACATCTTGTAAAATAATTGCTGCTGCTACAGAAATATTTAAACTTTCTGTAAAACCAACCATTGGTATTTTTAAAAATCCGTCTGCATTTTCTTTTACATAATCAGAAACCCCTTCTGCTTCTGCTCCTAATATAAATGCAGATTTTTTGTTAAAATCAAAATTGTGTAATAAATTAGAATCGCTATGAGGAGTTGTAGCAATAATTTGATATCCTTTTTCTTTTAAATTATCTAAACAGTTTTTACTATTATTTCCATCTGTTTTATAACGATGACTAGTAATCCATTTTTGAGAACCTTTGGCTACATATCTAGAAACTCTATTTATGTATCTATTTTCTATAACATGCAAATCTTGAATACCAAAAATATCGCAAGTTCGTACAACAGCACTTGCATTATGAGGTTGATATATATCTTCTAAAACTACTGTGAAATGACGAGTTCTGTTTTCTAAAACGGTTTTAAAGGTATCCTTTCTTTTATCAGTTAAAAAGCTTTCGAAATATTCTAATTGTTTTTTATCAATCATAAATACAAAATTATGATTTTATTCTTATTTTTATACTCTTAGTCTTTTTTTAAAAAAATTAGTGAATGAAAAAAATTGTTATTTTAACTGGTGCAGGAATTTCTGCAGAAAGTGGTATAGAAACGTTTAGAGATGCAGATGGTTTATGGGAAGGTCATGATGTTATGGAAGTTGCTTCACCAAAAGGTTTTGCTGCAAACCCTGAATTAGTTTTAGATTTTTATAATAAACGTAGAAAACAATTATTAACTGTAAAACCGAATAAAGCTCATTTAAATTTAGTAGAATTAGAAAACAATTTTGATGTTGAAATAATAACACAAAATGTAGATAATTTACACGAAAAAGCAGGTAGTAAAAAAGTTACTCATTTACATGGCGAGCTCTTAAAAGTACGCAGTTCTATTGATGAAACTTTTGTTTTAAATTGGCACAAAGATTTATTTCTGGGCGATTTGTGTATAAATAACAGCCAATTAAGACCACATATTGTATGGTTTGGAGAAATGGTACCAATGTTAGATAAAGCCATAGAAATTACAAAGAAGGCAGATATTTTGGTTATTATAGGTACTTCTATGCAAGTATACCCTGCTGCGAGTTTAATAAATTACGCACAGCAAAATATACCTATATATTTTATAGATCCTAAACCATCTGTTTCTGAGAGTAATTTTAATAACTTAACAATTATTAAAAACGTGGCTAGTAAAGGTACAGACGAGTTATTTGAAATATTAAACAGTTAAGCTTTTATTAACTTGCTTGATAAAAATGATCGTAAATTTCTTTACAACCACCACCAACTATAGAAAAGTTTTTATCTTTAGAACTAGCTAATGTCATTAAATGCTGAATTGCATTTAAACCATTTTTATCTATTTCTATAGCTTCTTCTATATTTAGAGTAATTTTATTTTTTTTATCAATTTTATTGATAAAATAAGTTAAAAATTTAGGAACATTTAATGAGTTTACGTTTCCTTTTAGATGATAAACACTTTTCTTTTTAGAGATTTGTAGGGGCATAATATATTTATTTAAGGGTTAATTATTCTAATTCTTATAATATAGGATGTTTTAAGAAAAATTGACTAGTTTAAAAAATGCAAAACTAAATTTTAAGTTTTTTGAATTTTTTATTTTAAATTCTCTCTTTGTTTCTGTTTTAATCTTTTCTAGTTTCTTATTACTAAGCTTACCATAACAATTAACATTTAAAGCAGTTACAAATAATGAAACTAAAATAATGAACACTCCTCTCATGATATATTTATTTATATCATAAAATTAAAAATTAATTAATTTTAAAAGTAAAATCTTCGTTTTTATCAGATTTACTTACGATGAATGAATATTTTAATACGATTAAAGTTATAGTAAATCTAAGCGTTTCATTAACTCTGGCCTATTAGATCTACTTACAGGTATAACTTCTTTTTTAATTAATACGCTATTATCTTCTATATCTATTATCTTTTTTACATTTATTATGTAAGATCGATGAACTTTTAAAAATAAAGAATCTGGTAGTTTTTCTTCAATCTTTTTTAGCGTTGAATGTACTATATAATTTTTATCTTCAGTTTTTATATCAATGTAATCACCTTTTGCTTTTATTAAATATATGGTAGACAAATCTATCTTAATTAATCTACGATCAATATTTACATAAAAATCATTTTTTACGGCAGCTTCTTTTTTAGTTTCAACTTTAGATTCTGATAATTGTAATTTTTCTGCTTTTCTAATTGCTTTTTCAAAACGAGGCAGTTCTATAGGTTTTAAAAGGTAATCTGCAATAAAATCATATTCAAAAGCTTGAATTGCAAATTTAGGATCTGAAGTAGTAAAAATTATTTTTGGTGGGTCTTTTAGTGTTTTTATAAAATCTAAACCACTAAAATTAGGCATGTGTATATCTAAAAAAATTAAATCTACACTGTTTTCGTTTAAATATTTCATAGCATCTATAGCCCCAGAAAATTCTTTAACGAGATTTATTCTTTTTATTTCATTGCAAAGAGTTCTTATAATAACTCTTGCCATTTGTTCATCATCAATAACAATACAATCCATGAAGGGGGAAGCGTCTAAATTGTTTTCAAAAATAAAGAAATATCTAATAATGTTTGTTCAAAATATTCTTTCTGCATATTATCTAAATTATGTTCTCGAAGATTTTTTTCAAACTCATTAGCCTTCTCGTAACTTGTTTCAAGTCCTAAAATACTAAATTTATGTTTAATTCGATGAACATTATCTTCAATTTCTTTAAAATCTTTTTTTTCAATGCTACTATTATATTCTTCTACTTCATCAGGAAATTCTGTTTTAATAACATCTATTAAGGTATTTTTAATAGATTCATCTCCTCTAGCTAACTTATCAATATATTCTAAATTTGGTTTTTCCATAGTTATTTTTTTAAAGTAAATATAAATGTTGTTCCATTGCCTAGTTCTGATTCTAAACAAATTTTACCATGGTAAGCTTCAACTATTTTTTTAACAATAGATAGCCCAATACCAGTAGATTTGTAATCGTTTTCTAGTTTTTGAAATGCAATAAATATTGTTTCGAAGTATTCTTTTTCTATTCCTTTACCATTATCTTTAATTTTAAACTTCCAGAAATCACCTTCATCAAAAAATAAAATCTCTACAAGCCCATCATCACCTTTATCATTAAATTTAATAGCATTACTTATTAAGTGATAAAATAATAATTCTAACCTATGTTGATCTCCGTAAATTGATGGTAATTTTTCGGGTATTGAAACAGGTATATCATTTTTATTTTCAATTGTAAATGATAAATCATCAATTAAAGAATTTAAATCTACTTTATAACGTTTTGTTTCTGCTTTACCTATTGTAGAATATTGCAAAATACCCTGAATAAGGGTGTCCATTTTTTCTACATTTTCTTTAATTAAATTTACAATTTCTCTACCACCTTCACCTAAATTTTCATAATAATCTTCCTTAATCCAACTTGATAAAGCATCTATACTTTGTAGTGGCGATTTTAAATCATGTGAAACCATGTGAGCATAATCATTTAATTCTTGATTTTGTTGCTCTAAGTTAGCTACTAATCTATCTTTCTGTTTATTAATTTCGATAATCTCTTTTGTTTGATTATCTATAAAATCTACTAACTTTAAAGAATCTGAATCTTCATGATTATTTACTTCTTCTAATTCGTAAAATTTTAAATTATTAATTACATTATTTAATTTAGAAATAATTTCTTTCTGTGATTCTGATTCTTTTTTTAATTTTTTATTCGATTCAAAAAGTTCTTCAGAACTAATAGACGCTGCTCTCTGCAGCATTGTAAATTGGTCTTCTGAAGTTATATAAGATCTATTTACAGCATCTAAGAACACTTCCAAGTCTTTGTTGGCATGTAATTCTTTAGGTAAATATTTTCTTATTTGTCTTTTTAAAAGAGAATTCATTATTCACTAATTAGAGTAATAGCCATAGTTTGGTTATGTAATTGGCAATTTACTTCATCATTAAAAGGTGCTATTTCACCATAAGAATATAAACCACAAACTGTAGCATCTTTCCCAACAACTTCTAACACTTCTTCTACTTCTTCTTCTACTCTTTGATCTAAAACTAGTTTTCTACCAATACAACTTACTAAAATTGCTAATTCTGGTTTAGCATTTCTATATTCTAAAGCTTTACTAGCTCCTAATTCTGCTGCATTAACTATACTATCTACATTTGTCATCATTAACTGAACTTTTGATTCTTCAAAAATATCACCAGCTAATATCATAGAGTTTTTTTCTTCATTTATATTAAGAATAGTTCTAACAATTGATTTTTTTTCATCCGAAGATTTTACTTTTAAAGGATATAATAATGCAGCTCCAGGTAATTCTTTACTTTTTTCTCCTAAATAAGTTTTGTATAAATCTAAAGCTGGTTGCCCATCTAATTCATATAAAATATTGCCTTGAGATTTAGTAACGATTCTTTCTGGTCCAAAAGGTGTCCATCCTCCTTTTGTAGCAAATGAAACTTCTAAAGTATCACCATATAAACCAATGGCTACAATTTTACCTTCTTTTGGTGGTTCATTGTAAGATGTTAAAGTAATTTCAAATCTAGACCCATCACCACATAAAGCTCCTGTAATTAACAAATTATCATCTGTAGCAGCATTCATACCTTTGGTTAATTGACTACCATTTACAAAGCTACCATCAGAAACCACAAAAACATATTTTAAATTTTCTTGAGGTAATTGTTTTATTAATTCTTTTCCTGTTTTAAAACTGTTGATTTTGTTTTCATTATTTAAAACATTTGTGGTTTTAATAACAAAACTACTTTTCTCAAATTCTATTGCTGTAATGGTTATAGATTCATCATCTACAGACTCTGAAGTTATGTCTCCTGAAGTTGAGCCAAATACTAAATGGCCATCTGGAAAAACTGTTTTTATTTCATCGTAAATATTTTTATCTTGTAACATATATCTATTACCAAATACAAGAACTAATGGTTCTTTTAAAGTAATTTCTTCTGATATATACTTTAGATTTTCATTTCCGATTTTCTTTAACTGAACAGTTTTCATTTCTTTATTTTTTGAGGGTGAAAATAAATTTAATGTCTATAATTTTTAAATTACAAAATGGTTTGGTTTAAATTTACAATCTTTTTTGCAATTATTAAACCAAATTAAACAGAATATTTATAATTATGTTTTAAATACAATTTAACTTATTATAGATATAATAAAAAGAAAACATTTTAAATGATTATAATCTGATATTTTAAAATTTAGTTTTATTTATAACTATAAATTTATAATTTTCTTAATTCATTAACACTCCAATAAGCTAAAACTGTTTCAATTTTCTTAACATAATCTTCGTATTTTAATGGTTTTAAAACATAACCAGACATTCCTGTTCTATAACATTCTAGCAAATCTTTTTGGTTACTAGATGTAGTTAAAATAATTGTAGGAATGTGTTTTAAATCATCATCTGCCTTAATAATTTTTAAAAACTCAATACCGTTTATTTTAGGCATATTAAGATCTAATAGAATAATATCTGGAATATTAGCTTTGTCTTCTAAAAACTGTAAAGCTTCTTCTCCGTTTTTAGCTTCGTGAATTGTGTGTTTTAATTTTAATAATGAAATGGTTCTCTTCATTTTCATTATTTCGATTAAATTATCTTCTACCAATAAAACTTTTAAAATATTTTCCATTTCAGCTATAACATTATAAGGAGTTATCAATATACAAAATAAGTTTAAAGTTAAGTTATTTTTAGGTAATGCTTGTTTAAACGTTAAAAACTTAGGTTAAAACACAAAAAAGTGTCGATAAGCTGTTTTTGTCTAAAACTAATTTATTTAATCAATTGACTAAAATACTCAAAAATTTCTCCTTTAGAGATTGCACTTCCTTTTTCAATTAAGTCAAAAATCTCTTCATTTCTCTTTGGATTATATGGTTTAGAACCTTTAAAAATATCTACAGAATTATCTAAAGGATTTTTCATTAACCACTCAAAACCTTCTTGATTTAACAAATCTACATCCCATTTAACTTGAATGGCTATTCTTTGAATTTCTTCTGCATTACACTTAAATAAATTTACTGATGTTTTAGAAAAGTGCTCTAAATAATTTGTTTTACTTAACACATCATCCCAAACAATATCAGAAAAAATATTCATTTCTTCTTCTGCAATTTCTGGTTTTTCTTTTTTTATTAGCTTCCATTCCTTTACATCTATACTTTGTGTAGCTAAAAAGTGTGCAAATTCAATATGTAAGCTTTCAAATTGTTCTTTAGTAAGTTGTCTGTATTTCATATGTATCTATAAAAAAACCGCCCAATTTTGGGCGGTTCAAATATCTTAAAAATTTATTCGTTTAGAAAATATAACGTAAACCAACTTGTGCTTGCCAACGTGAATCTAAATTAGACGAATAACCAAATGTACTAGTTTGTGTTCCATCAAAAGTATAAACTGGTGCACCAGCAGCATCAAAACTAACACCTATTGGTTGTACACTGTTTGGTTGTTGAATTAATCCCCATTTAGAGCTTAATAAATTACCAAAGTTTAAAATATCTATACTAAATTGAATAGTATTTGTTTTATCATTACCTACATTAATATTTAAATCTTGTAAGAATTTAATATCCCATCTACCTCTCCAAGGTGCTAAAGCTCCATATCTTTCTGCATATTGTCCTCTTCTACCACTTAAATAATCATCTTGAGCTATAAAAGTATCAAAAGCATCTCCTTGACCAGCTTCAGAGAATTGCATTTGAGAAATTTCATCAGTTGTTGGTATATAGATTAAATCGTTACCAGCTGCTCCATCACCATTGATATCTCCTCCATAAGTATAATTAAAACGACCACCTTGTGCATACTCAAAAAATGCAGTTAACGTAGTTGCCCATTTATCTTCTGTACCATAAGTCCATTTTTTACTAGCCACACCAATAAAACGATGAGTGTCTCCGTATTTAGAATAGCTTAATTGCTCGTCATTTACATTGTTTAAAGCAGGATTAAATGCGAAAGCATCTCCTGTAATTTCTGCTTCAATTGAGTTTACATCTTTTGCATTTAAGTAATTATAAGCTAAACTTGTATATAAACCATCATCAAAAGTTTTTTGTGCTTTAAAAGAAGCATTCCAGATTCTACCTTTATCAGAATTTGTTAAAGTATAAGCATTTGCATTTCCTAAAAATGAAGTTGCATGATCTTCTGCTAAATAAACTGGTCTATTGTCTACACCAGCTAAAGTACCTGTTGGCGTTTTTAACCCCCAGTTTTGTACATGAACTCCATTTATATCTTTTGTGTAAGAGATGTCTGTAGTTAAAACTAGACCATTTTCTAAACGTTTATCTACACCTATATTTGTTCTCCAAACTTGTGGAAATTTAAAATCTGGATCTACTACTTGGTAAAAGAAAACATCAGAACCACTTACTTGGTTACCTATCCAAACAAAAGGTAAACGACCTGTAAACAACCCTGTACCTCCTCTTATTTGTAAACTAGCATCACCATTAGTATCCCAATTAAAACCAACTCTTGGTGAAATTAACCATTGATTAGAAGGCATTTCTGTAGAATCGAAAACGTAAGCTTCTCCATCTGCTGGATCATAATACTCAATATCTGGAACAAACCACTCAGAATTCTCTGTATCAATAAATTTTTGAGCTAATTCTGAAGTATTAAAAAACAAAGGTTTATCGAATCTTATACCATAAGTTAATTTAAAATTGTTGCTTATTTCCCATTCATCTTGTACATAAAAAGCTAATTGACCAAAATTCATTTCAGCTAAATTCCAACCACCATCAACACCATCTTCTAAACTATTTCTATCATTAAAAGTGGTTTGAGCAGCAGCCAATGCAGCAGCATAATTATTAGCATCAAAATCAGCAATATCTACACTACCAAAAACATCAAAACCATAACCTTTTAAGTTAAATGAATTTTCGAACATAAATTTTTCAAAAGAAAAACCAACTGTATAAGTATGATCTCCTTGAAAAAAGCTCATATTATTTGTTAATTGAATAACTTTTTGATCTAACTTATTATTGATAGAAAATGGTTCGTGACCAGCAATAATATAAGGAGATCCGTTTTTATAAATATTAATTACTGGAGCAGGAGCAGAAAATGGATCTCTTGAATCTTCGAAATGAGAATAACCTACTTGTAATTTATTTGATACATTATCAGATAAAGTTGAATTCACTTCTAACTGAAAAGAATTTAATATGTTATTGATTCTGTATCCAGAATTTTCGAATTGTAAAGTATTAAAATCTGGACCTCTTCTGTTGATTGCTGTTGGATGAGCTGGTTTATCTTTAGATGCATCTAAAAAATTATAGATAAAAGCCAAACGATTATTATCATTTATGTTCCAATCTAATTTTAAAATACCTTTTGTAGATTCTGTTTGATGCGTATAACCCTCGTAAGTACCAGGATCGTAACCTATACCTAATAAAGCATCTCTAACATCAATTAAATCTTGTTCTAAAACTCTAGATTCATTAATTGCTCCAGAACCTGTATTTGCTAACCAACTTTGTCCTAAATCTTTACGCTCGTCTTTCTCAAAATTTGCAAAGAAAAATAACTTATCTTTAATAATAGGGCCACCAATACTAAAACCTACTTGACTTTGCGATAATTCTGGCACAAATATGTTGTCTCCATTCACTTTACTACCTGTTAAGTCTTCGTTTCTGTAAAAACCATAAACAGTTCCTTTAAATTCGTTTGTACCACTTTTGGTAACTGCATTTACAGAAGCACCTGTAAAACCAGATAAAGTTACATCATAAGGAGCAGTTGAAACAGAGATTTGATCTATTGCATCTAATGAAATTGGCTGTGAACCAGTTTGACCTCCAGGAGTTGGAGCATCTAAACCAAATGGATTATTAAAAATAGCACCATCTAAAGAAAAATTATTGAATTGATCATTTCTACCACCAAAAGAATTACCACTTGCAGATGGCTCTAAACGTGTAAAATCTGAAGCAGATCTTGATATAGTTGGTAAGATTTTTAACTGAGTAGCAGAAACACTTGTTTGTGCTCCAGTTCTATCGCTATTAAAGGTTTTATTTTTAGATGATGATATTACAATTTCATCTAAAGCTTGGCCTTCTTCTGCCAATCTACCATTAATAACAGTAGTTTTACCTAAAAGTAAAAATACATTTTCTACTACTTGAGGTTTAAAACCTAAATAACTAAATGTTACTTTATAAGGCCCACCTACTCTTAAATTAATAACAGTAAATCTACCATTATCTTGGGCAGTTGTACCTGTTAATGTACCTGTAGGCTCATGTAAAACTGATATTGTTGCTCCTAAAAGCGGTTCACCAGCATTGTCTGTAACTAGTCCTTTAATTTTAGAGGTAGTAACTTGGGCACTTGAGTAACCAATTACTAATAAAATTAAAGATAACATTAAACGCAATCTTTTTTTCATTTTATGATTTTATTTGAATTTATCACAAAAATAAGCCATAAAAAAAACACCTGCTTAAAAGCAAGTGTTTATTTCTTAACAAATAGTTAACAAATTTGTAACTATTCTGCAACTACTTCAAAAGTAATATCTGCAACTACAGCTCTGTGTAATCTTACAGAAGCTTCGTATTTACCTAATCTTTTTACAGAACCACCAACAACTTTAATAAATTTTTTGTCTAATTCTGTACCAGCTTTTGTTAATGCAGCAGCTAAATCTATGTTGTTTACAGAACCAAATAATTTGTCTCCAGAACCAGTTTTAGATGCAATTTTAATTTCATATCCTTTAATTGTTTCTGCAATTGCGTTAGCGTCTTCAATTAATTTAGCTTCTTTATAAGCACGTTGTTTTAAATTCTCTGCTAAAACTTTCTTTGCAGATGAAGTTGCTAAAACAGCTTGCCCTGTTGGGATTAAAAAGTTTCTACCATAACCGTTTTTAACAGATACAACATCATCTTTAAATCCTAAATTTTCTACGTCTTGTCTTAATATCAATTCCATTTCTCTAGGTATTTATTATTTTAACATATCACCAACGTAAGGCATTAACGCTAAATGACGCGCTCTTTTAATTGCTTGCGCAACTTTACGTTGATATTTTAATGATGTTCCTGTTAAACGTCTTGGCAAAATTTTACCTTGTTCGTTTACTAAATACATTAAGAAATCTGCATCTTTATAATCGATATATTTGATACCTTTTTTCTTAAATCTACAGTATTTAGCTTCTTTTTTAGTTTCTATATCTAATGGCGTTAAATATCTAACGTCAGCAGATTTACCACCTTTTGCTTGTTGTTCTATTGATGCCATTTCTTATTTTTTTGAAGATTTAACTCTTTCACTTCTAACTTTAGCCCAAGCTGCAGCATGTTTGTCTAATCTAACAGAAAGGTAACGCATAACGCTATCATCTCTTCTAAATTCTAACTCAAATGCAGCAATCTCTTCACCAGCTACTTTGTACTCTAATAAGTGGTAAAAACCACTTTTTTTCTTTTGAATTGGATAAGCTAATTTTTTTAAGCCCCAATCTTCTTTAGAAATCATTTCGGCACCTTTAGAAACCAAATAGTCCTCGAACTTTTGTACTGTTTCCTTTATCTGAGTATCAGATAAAACGGGATTCAAAATGAAAACAGTTTCGTAATGATTCATAATTAAAAATTTATTGTTTAATTTTAAGGGTGCAAATATACTAACTTTTTTGTATTTATAGCATCTTTTTTATGTTTTAAAATTCTTATTTTTAAAACCTTAAATTACTCTCCTAATTTTTAAAAAATGGAAATACCAGAAATACCCGATTTAATTCATTACGCAATACCCTTTTTTGCTTTTACAGTTCTTTTAGAAATAATTTTAACTGTAAAGGTTAAACTCGAAGATTATGAATTTAAAGATGCAGGAACATCTATATTAATGGGTTTAGGTAATGTTTTTGTTGGTTTATTTACTAAAGGAATTATTTTAGCTTGCTTTATATTTTTATATAAATATAGACTTTTTACAATTCAATTTACTTGGTGGTCTTGGTTAATTATTTTATTTGCTGAAGATTTTTGTTATTATTGGAATCATAGAATTGCACATGAAAGCAGATTCTTTTGGGCTAGTCATGTGGTTCATCATTCATCAGAAAAATATAATTTAAGTACTGCTTTAAGACAAACTTGGACAGGTAGTTTTTATACATTTATCTTTTGGTTTCCTTTAGTTTTAATTGGTTTTCATCCTATAATGGTAATTGTACAGATGTCTATCAGTTTAATATATCAATATTGGATTCATACAGAAATGATTAATAAAATGCCAAAATGGTTCGAAGCCATTTTTAACACACCAAGTCATCATAGAGTACATCATGCTACAAATGCACAATATTTAGACAGAAATCATGCTGGTATTTTTATTATTTGGGATAAACTTTTTGGCACTTTTGAACCCGAAGTTGAAAAACCTATTTATGGTTTGGTTACAAACATTAACACTTATAATCCTATTAAAATTGCTTTTTTAGAATGGAAAAATATGTTTAAAGATTTTTATCAATCAAAAACATCACTTATAAATAAATTAAAATATTTGATAAAACCACCTGGATGGAAACATGATGGAACAGGAGTTTTATCTACAGATCTTAGAAAAGATTGGGAAGAAAATAGTGGAAAAAGAAAAAAGAGGTAAACATCACATAAACCTCTTTTTTACAATAAAAACCAAAAATAATTAATCAAAAATACCTTCTAATTCTTTATATACTATTTTACCATTTACAATATTTAATCCTTTGGCTAGGGTTTTGTCTGCTTCACAAGCTTTTTCCCAACCTAGATTTGCTATTTTTAAAATGTAAGTAAGTGTAACGTTTGTTAATGCCATTGTAGATGTATAAGGCACAGCTCCTGGCATATTTGCAACACAATAATGTACTACATCATCTATAATATATGTAGGATCTTCATGTGTTGTTGCTTTTGTGGTTTCGAAACAACCTCCTTGATCTACAGCTACATCTACAACTACTGTTCCTGGACGCATTTCTTTAAGCATATCTTTTGTGATTAGTTTAGGTGCTTTACCTCCTTTTACTAAAACACCACCCACAATTAAATCGTGTGTTTTTATATGTTCTCTTATACTATATTCGCTAGAAAAAGCAGTAACTACGTGGTTTGGTAATACATCATTTACATAACGTAAACGTTTCATATTAATATCCATAATAGTAACATGTGCACCTAAACCTGCTGCCATTTTTGCTGCTTGTACTCCAACAACTCCAGCTCCTAAAACTAATACTTTACCTGGTTTTACACCTGGTACACCACCTAATAAGATTCCACGACCTTTTATAGGTTTTTCTAAATATTTTGCTCCTTGTTGTATAGACATTCTACCTGCCACTTCTGACATTGGTGTTAACAAAGGCAAACTACCATCTTCATCTTCTACAGTTTCGTAAGCAATACAAGTAGCTTTACTTTTAAGCATTGCTTTTGTAAGTGGCTCACTTGATGCAAAATGAAAATAAGTGAAAACAATCTGATTTTCTTTTATTAAAGGATACTCTAAAGCAATTGGCTCTTTTACTTTAACAATCATATCACTTTGATTGTAGATATCTTCTATTGTTGGTAAAATTGTAGCACCTACTCTTACATAATCTTTATCAAAAAAACCACTACCTGCACCTGCATTAGATTGTACATATACTGTATGATTGTTTTTAGTCAATGAAAAAACTCCTGCAGGCGTCATTCCAACTCTGCTTTCGTTATTTTTAATTTCTGTAGGGATCCCTATTATCATCAAATTTTATAAAAATAATTATGGTGTAAATTTAAAACCTTTTTGTTTTATTTTAAACAAAAAGGTTTTAAAAAGTTATTTTTATGATAATGACATAATCTTAACATCAAAATAATAAAATGATAAAATTTACTTATATTTTTTAAAAATTATATGTTTTATAGTGAAAATATGTAATCAAAATAGATTATTATCATCGATATTAATTCAAATCTAAACGTATTCCCATAGAAAAGTTTCTTGTTTCGGTATTTTTAAACAACGGATTTAAATCATACTTTACATAAAAACTTGTATTTTTATAACCTATATAACTACTTAAACCGTAGTTAAAAACATTCATATTAAAATTATCGTATTGTAACTGTTCAACTTCTACATTAGTAATGTCTCTATACTCTAAATATTGTCTTGTACCTAGTTTAAAGCCAACAAAACCACCAACTCCTAAACGCACACCTCTATTTGTTCTATCTCTTACTCTGCCATCATCATAAGTTCTATTTTTAGAAAAATCTAATTCTAAATGCATAGGAAAGTTCATTTGTACGTGACGTAATCTACTTTCTGATAATTGATTACTGAAGTTTTCAATTTCTGTAACATCTCCGTTTTTAACGTGAATTTTATTATCTTTTAAACGTAAGTTGTTCCAAAGAAAAGAGAAACCGTATTTAAAATATAATTTTGATGGTTGT
This sequence comes from Polaribacter sp. Asnod6-C07, assembly GCF_045063625.1. Taxonomy (NCBI): domain Bacteria; kingdom Pseudomonadati; phylum Bacteroidota; class Flavobacteriia; order Flavobacteriales; family Flavobacteriaceae; genus Polaribacter; species Polaribacter sp. Asnod6-C07. The sequence goes on from NZ_JBEFOF010000005.1 coordinate 3,521,931, forward strand.
CTAGAAAATCGGGTTTTCCAAGTCCACCCTAATTCGTAAAAATGCGATTGCCATAATTTATATTCTGAATCATCTAAAGAAGACAAATCGTTATCATTTAAAACATTATTTAATCCCATTGCAAAAACAAATTGAGTTGTGGTACTTCTTTGTTTCTTATTTTTAGTTTTCCATCTTTCTTTTCTTCTATTATTGCGTTCTTCTAAATCGCCCTCAGAAATATTAAGCCTAAAAACTTTACTACCAATAGTAAAAACATTGTCTTCATCTTCGTCTGTAATTGATTCTTCTACATCTTCTGAAGTAGCAATTTTACCATTCGTTTTATCTTGCACTAAAAGTTGTAATAAACGCTCTTGCTCACCAACTAATTTTTCAATTCGTCTTGCATGATAAGCAGCAACTTCTTTCTTAAGCGTTTCTGCAGTGGTTTTTGTGATTTCTCCTTTTTCTAACTTTTTATCAATATCGATAACTTTTACTTTTAAAGAATCTTTTTGTTGTTTGGTAATTCTTTCTATTCTTTTTGATATTTTACTTACTTCTTTCTCGAATGTTTTTTCTTGAGATTGGGCAATAGTTGTACATAACAACACTAGTATTAGTAGTATTCTTTTCATTTTTAATGGGTTTTAAAGATTTTGTTTTTTTCTGTTTTTGTTAAATGAAGTTATAATAAAGTAATCTGTTAATTAATTATTAGATTGCTTATTAAACTCACATTGATAAACTATTTAATCGTTTCTACTGGCAATTGCTGATGCAATATCTGTAACTCTTCTTTTTAATGATTTCATAAAGTTATTCTGAAAATCATCATCATCTATTGTGCGTTCTACTTCTGCTAAAATAGTATTCGGATTTACTTTTATGTTCGATTTTTTGAGCTCATTTTTAATCGTTCTAAGTACATCTTCTCTATTCACATTGTATTTTGCATAATATTCTTTTACTTCTCTTGGGCTGTGTGTAACTGCATATAATAAATCGTCTGCGTTTATTTTTATAGTGCTATTTGGGTCTTGTTCTAAGATTTTTATTTTATTTATTGAAGATTTTTCTATTTCTGTAGAATTTACATCCTTATTTTCAATATCAACTTTTGCAATAACTGTTTGTTCTTTTTTAGTATTGCTATTTTTTTTATGTTGATATTTTTCTCTCTTAACAATTACCTTTTCAGTATTTTTTTTGTTATCAAATTCTACCTCTTTTTGTTTTACTAAAGCTTCTTCAACAGGAATTTCATTAATAAATTTCTCTATTTTTTTATCAATCAAATTAGTATCAATAGGTGATATTACAATTTCCTCTTTTGGTATAATTTCTTCTGTATCATCAGAAAACATTTTAATACCTATTGTAACCAATAACAAAATACTTGCTGCTGCACCTATATAAAAAAACCAGCCTATTTTCTTTTGTTTTGGTTGTTCGTCTAATTGTACAGACAAACGTTCCCAAGCAGAAGCTGATGGCTTAAAAGTTCTGTTCTCGAACTTTTGTTTTACGTCTTTATCTATTTTATTTGTCTTCATTAATTACTTTATTCATTTTAATATAATTCTGTTGCAATAATTTACGTGCTTTAAATAATTGCGATTTTGATGTACTAACAGAAATACCTAATTGCACTGCTATTTCTGAATGTTTAAAACCTTCTATGGCGAATAAATTAAACACCATTTTATAACCTTCTGGTAATTGATCTATCAGTTTTTGAATATCTTCTACAGAAGTATTTTCTAAACTTTCTGTGGCTGCATCATTAAAAACATAATCTTCATCAGATAAATCGATTCTATTTTTTTTTCTGAGATAAGAAATACATGTATTTACCATAATTCTTCTTACCCAACCTTCAAAACTACCTTCGTGTTTAAATCTGTGTAAGTTTGTAAAAACTTTTAAAAAGCCTTGTAACATTAAATCTTCTGCGTGATGTAAATCTTTTACATACTGCCTACAAACACCTAACATTTTAGGCGAATGCTGCTCAAACAATTGTTGCTGCGCTTCTCTGTTATTATTAACCGCTTTTTTTATGAGCGATTTTTCTTGATTATGCAATTTTATAATTTTCAAGCCTCTTCAGTTAGTTTTTATTGCCTTACAAATATAAAGACTACAAAGTTTTTAAAAAGGTTGCTTTGGGTGTTAAAAAAAATCATTTTTTTTCAGATTATTTAAAATGGGTATAAAATTTGATACATTTATAACCAATAAGTAATTACAACTATGAAAAACAAACTTACCTTATTATTACTCCTAGTTCCTTTTTATTTTTTTGCACAAACAACCAATAATACTAATTTTAAAACTATTTCTGGTTTTATAAAACATAAAGACAAGGCACTTTCTAATGTAACTATTTTTGTAGAAAACACAATGCGTTATGCAATTTCTGATACAAATGGTTTTTATACTATTAAAGCTAAAATTGGTGAAACCTTAAGTTATAGTTATTCAGGATATTTAAAAACTTACGTTATCGTTGAAGATGTTTCTGAAACGTTGAATATTAATATGATTATTGAAAACAAATCATCTAAACTTAGCTTTAATTCCAACCCAAAATTGGGTGATGTAAATATTGGAGAAAATGTTCCTGAATTTGGAGTTATTAAAATTGATGGAAAATCTTTAAACAAATATGCTACTTCATTAACAAGAGCTCTTGTAGAAAAACTAACTTTTTTTTACATAAAATTTAATAAATATGGAGAAGAAACACTCTATTTAAAAGGCAAGGAATTTAATGGTTCTGCTGTTTGGTTGATTGATAATTATGAATTTGATATTCCTTTTCCTATTCTAATATCAGAAGTAAAAGAAATTATTGTAATGAACTCTGAAAAAAACAATCCAGTAATTAGAGTTAGTACGAACATAGATTACAAAAAGTTAAAGAATATCGATTTTAACAATTATTTTTTTACTGAGGATGATTTTTATAGTTATGATGCTAAAAAAGTCAAGAAATTAAAAAACATATATCCTTTTTTAGATAAATACAAGAAAATTTCTAAAGAAAAAGAAGCACTAGAATTATTTGAAAACACTTATAAAAAGGACAAAAATAATAAAGATTATTTCTTAAATCTTTACAAATATTTTAAAGATAAAAAATTCGATAATACATTTTTATCAGAAATACTATCAACGTATGAAGAGGAAGCTAATAATAATCCAGAAACTCTAAAGGCAATTGCTTATAAATATCAAGAAATAAATGAAGATAAAAAAGCTATTGAAGTTTATAAAAAAATTATAAAACTAAGACCTAACTACTTACAATCTTTTAGAGATTTAGCGAATGCATTTTTAGAACAAAAAGAATATAATGAGTTTTGGAAAACCTATCATTACTTTTTGAATAAAGGCTATAAAGTTAAAGAAGATGATATAGGTGAAATTATTGCATCAGAAATTATAACTGTATATAATTTGGATATCGAAAACGATAATAATCGTAAGAAAATTAAGATTGAAAACCCAAATAAGAATGTAAAAAGTGATGTTAGACTTGTTTTTGAATGGAATACAACTGAAGCTGAATTTATAATAGAATTTGTGAACCCCTATTTAGCAACTTATAAAATTGAAAATTCCTTTAAAGAAAATCAAAGTTTGATAAAAGATCAAAAAATAAAAGGATATACTTCTAAAGAAATTTTTATTGATAAATTAATTCCAGGATTTTACTTAGTAAACCTAACTTATTTAGGCAATAAACAAGAAAAACCTACTACTTTTAAAATTACAACTTATTATAATTGGGGAAAAGAAAATCAATCTAAAAAGATTAAAGTATTTGATTTTTCAAATTACAATGTAAAACATCAGCTAATAAAATTAAGTAGAAAATACTTATAAAGTATTACTGAAACCAATATTAATTACTAAGCTAACATTCTATAATTAGTTAAAAAAAACAATTATTAATTGCAACTTTTAGAGCTTTAAGATAAAAATTTTCTAGTAAGCATCAACATCCATAATAAAACGAATTGGTCTAAAATCTTTAACAGCTTCGAACGTGTTTTTAATTTTTGCAACTTGATTTTTAGTGTTTGCTAAACTTTGTTTTGGCGGAATTTTGATTACAATATTTTTAATATACTGATTTCTAATTCTAGAAACTGCTGGCGCTGTTGGTCCTAAAACGTGCTCACCAAAAGAAGCATACAAAGCTTTAAAAAGCCAATTTACTCCACTTTCTACTTTATTATAATCTCTATGTTTTAGGGTTATTTTTATCAATCTATAATAAGGAGGATATTTAAACTGCCAACGTTCTTGCAATTGTTCTTTATACATTTCTGTATAATTTGTGGTTGAAACTTGCTGTAATATTTGATGATAAGGATTGTAGGTTTGTATAGCCACATTTCCTTGTTTTTTATATCTACCAGCTCTACCAGAAACTTGTACCATCATTTGATAGGCTCTTTCATGGGCTCTAAAATCTGGGAAATTTAGCATAGTATCAGCATTTAAAACTCCAACAAGGGTTACATTATCAAAATCTAATCCTTTAGATAACATTTGTGTACCCACTAAAACATCAATTTCTCGAGCTTCGAAAGCACCAATTATTTTTTGATAACCGAATTTACCACGAGTTGTATCTAAATCCATTCTTCCTATTTTGTAATCAGGAAACAATTCTTTTAATTCTAATTCAATTTGCTCTGTACCAAAACCTTTGGTGTCTAAAGTATTACTACCACAAGCAGAACAAGAATTTGGCATTGCTCTTTGATAACTACAATAATGGCAACGTAACTCGTGTCTGAATTTATGAAATGTTAAACTAACATCACAATTTGGGCATTGAGGAGCCACTCCACAAGTTTTACATTCTACAATTGGTGAATATCCACGTCTATTTTGAAATAAGATTACTTGTTCTTTTTCGTCTAAAGCCCCTTGAATTAATTTTAACAAACGATCAGAAAAATGACCTGTCATTTCCTTTTTCTTCTGTTTATCTTTTACGTCAATCAATTCAATTTTTGGTAATTGTACATTTCCATGACGTCTATTTAATTCTACAAAACCATATTTGTTTTGTTGAGCATTAAAATAACTTTCTAAAGAAGGTGTTGCTGAGCCTAATAAAATTTTTGCTTGATGCATTTTTGCCAAAACAATAGCTGCATCTCTAGCATTATATCTTGGTGATGGCTCAAATTGTTTATAAGAAGTTTCATGTTCTTCATCAACAACAATTAATCCTAAATTAGAAAAAGGTAGAAAAATAGATGATCTTGCTCCTAAAATAATTTGCGCTTTTGATTTATTTTCAAGCACGTTATTCCACACTTCTACTCTTTCGTTCATAGAATATTTAGAATGAAAAACAGAAATTTGTTCTCCGAAATAAAATTGCAAACGTGTTATAATTTGGGTAGTTAAAGCAATTTCTGGCAATAAAAACAAAACCTGTTTGCCATTATCTATAACTTCTTGAATTAATTTTGTGTAAATCTCAGTTTTACCAGAACTCGTAATTCCATGTAAAAGTGTAACATCTTTTTTTATAAAAGTTTCTTTTATCTCTAAATAGGCTTTTTCTTGAAACTCATTTAAAGTTTTAAGTGAATTAGTATCACCTTTAAAACTAATTCTATCTGTTTGAATTTGGTAAAACTCAAAGATATTTTTATCTACTAAAGATTTTAAAACTGCTGATGAAACGTTTGCTTTTGTTTCTAAATCTTTAGCTTTTATTGGCTTTTTTGTAGTTGATAATTGAAAGAACGTTAAGACTGCTTCTCTCTGTTTTTTGGCTCTCGATAATTCTTCTAATAAAGAATTTAAGGAATTATCAGAAGTATAAGCTGCATGTAAACGAACATATTTCACCAATTTAGGTTTGTACTGTTCGTAAATTTTTTCTTGAATATAAATCGCCGATTTTTTAATCAACTCATTAACAATTGGCATTACTTTTTTCTTACCTAAAATATCTGCAACTTGATGAATTGTTAATTGAGATTGATGTTGCAAAGCTTCAAAAATTAAAAACTCATCATCCCCTAATTCATTTTCATTAATAAAAGCCTCGTTTTTATAAACAATGGTTTCGCTTTCTAATAAAAAAGCAGAAGGTAAAGAAGCTCTATAAACATCACCTAAAGCACACATATAATAATTAGCAATCCATTGCCAGTGTTTTAATTGATGTTCGTTTACCAAAGGTTTATCATCTAAAATTTGATGAATATCTTTAGCTTCGTATAATATTGGTGCTTTTTGATGAATATTAAAAACTAAACCCGTAAAAAGCTTCGTTTTACCAAAAGAAACAGCAACTCGCATTCCTTTTTTTAAAAAGTTATATTCTTCATCAGTAACAGAATACGTAAAAGTCTTCTGAATTGGTATAGGTAATATGACGTCTATATAATTGATATTGTAAAATCTTTAACATTTAAAAAATCAAAATTAAATAAAAAATAGTACCTTTATACAAAATAATTTAGCAATTAATCCCCCAAAAACATGACTGCTGAAAACTGGAAAAATAAAGGTAAATTCGTTACCATAGAAAACAAAAAAGTATTTGTAATAGATGAAGGTGATAAACCTGGTACTCTTGCTATACTTCATGGATATCCAACTTCTTCTTACGATTATCATAGAATAATACCTGAACTTGCAAAGTATTTTAGGATTGTGGTGCACGACCATTTAGGTTTTGGTTTTTCTGATAAACCAGATTCTTTAACCTATTCTTTAATAGATCAAGCTGATATCGCCTTACAACTTTGGAACAAATTAGGCTTAAAAAGTGTAACTATTTTAGCACATGATTATGGTACATCTATAGCTAAAGAAATTTTGGCTCGTAAAAACCATAATTTAATTCCTATTAGAATTAACAAAATGTATTTGTGTAGTAGCAGTATGAGACTAGAGCATTTACATTTAAGAAACATAGACAAACTACTTAAAGACAGAAAATTAGGTAGATACATTTCTAGACTTACAAGTTATGGTTATCGTAAAATAAAAAGAAAGTTTAAGAAAGATAACATCAATTATCAAATTCAAAAAGATTACGATATAAAAGATATGTGGAATCAATTAAATTCTACTGAAGGACAAAAAGAAGTTCATTTTTTAAGTAATTTTATTAACGAACGTTATACTTATTGGCACAGATGGACAAATGCTTTAAAAGAAGCTAAAATACCAGTTAAAATTTTCTGGGAAAAAACTGATCCTGTTGCTATTAAAGAAATTGCTATTGTTTTAGCTACTGAAGATGTTAGCAAATATTTAGTTTGGATAGAAAATGTGAAACATTATTCTATTATAGAAACACCAAATAGTTGGATTAAATTAGTCTTTGATTATCAAAATATAGATAAACCTGTTTTTTAAATTTTATAAAATATTTTAATGGAAACAAAAGAATGGGCTCAGAAAGGTAAAATGGTTTCTGTACTTAATACAAAGGTATTTGTTATTGATGAAGGTAATAGCGAAGAAACTTTAGTATTACAGCATGGCTATGCAACTTCATCTATAGATTATTATAAAGTTTTACCAGAATTAAGTAAGCATTATAGAGTAGTAATACAAGATTTTGTAGGATTTGGCTTTTCTGATAAACCTTCAAATTATTATTTTAATATTTTACAACAAACAGATATTTGCTTAGAGTTATGGAGAATTTTAGATCTTAAAAACATAACTCTTGTTGGGCATAATTATAGTACACAAATTGCTTTAGAGGTGTTAACCAGACAAAGAACAAAACTTATACAAATTGAAGTAAAAAAAGTTGTAATTTTAAATAGTATAATCTCTTTTGATCATAATAATTTAGATAAAGTAAGCTTACATCCTTTAGAACAATTTTCTAATAAAATATTATTAATGCTAAATTCGTTTTCGTTTTACAAAATGAAAATTAAAGATTTCTTTTATGAAAATGATAGTATTTCTGATGAAGAAATTAAAGCTAAATGGGTATTAATAGAACATAAAAACGGAAGAGAAATCATAGATTATTTACCCAGTTATATAACAGAAAGTAAATTATTATGGCGCAGATGGTTTAATACCTTACAAGTAAACACAACACCTGCAAAGATAATTTCTGGTAAAAATGATATAATTTTTAATGAAAATGAAGCAACTCGTTTTTCTGAAGAGTTTAAAAATAGTACTTTACATTTTATTGATAATTGTGGGCACTACCCTATGTTAGAAAAACCACAGGATTTTATACAATCAATAATATCTTAAAATAACTTAATTTACGCTATTAAATTGAATAAGTTATAGAGAGATAGGTAAAGATTATTTTTATAAAAAAAAGCTCAAGAAAATAAATTCTTGAGCTTATATTTTACTAAATAAAAAACATTATTTACAATCTACTTAACAAATCATTCTTTTTAGAAGTAAATTCATCTTCAGATAAAATTCCTTTGTCTTTTAAACTAGCTAATTTTTCTATTTTACCAAAAATATCTTCCTCAAAGAAACTATTGTCTTCTTCTAAATTTGATATTTGCTGATTATTAGGTTTAACGATATCTTCTTCAACTAATAAAGGTAATGGTTCTGATTGTTTAACCGTTTCTTGAACACCAGAAACAATTGGCAAAGTACTTAAATCTACTGTACCAAATTGACTAGTAAAGGTTACTGAATAATTACCTCCTTGTTGTTGACCTACTCCACCAATATTGTTGTTTAAAGTATCGAAAATAGTAACTTTTCCATTTTGCTGAATTGCCAAACGATTAATATTGTTAAAAATAGCATAACTAGTTCCGTTTTGACTACCTGTTGAATTAGGGTAACCTAAATCTCCCCACCAATTTCCAGAAAAACCACCTTGCTGATTTTCTAATCTTGGTAAAGGTTTATATTGTATTGCTCCTTGCTGAATAAAGTTCGATAATTCTGCACAAAGTCCGTCTACAGTATATTTAAGTTGGTTATTAAACATATCACCAACCATAGTCATACCTCCTAACATCCATTGGCCACCACCACCTAATTCTTGTATATTAAATTGCGCCATTGTTCCATTACTATTCATTAAACAATGAGTTAGATCTGTAACTGCGTTTGAACTAATTCCGTATTTATTTGCAACGTTTAACATGTTTTGAAAACTTGCGTCTGTGAAAATTGCATTCATTTTTTATGAGATTTTATTTCTTTTTTTTTATTAAAAATTGCTTCACAATTTTAGTGACAAAGGTAGACTATAGTATTTGTATAAGTCATTAAAATACATTAAGTTTTTAAAATATTTGTTTGATTTTAAACTAGTTAAGACAAAGTAAAACTAATTAAAATGTATTGTAAACAGTCTAATAAATAAGTAATTCTATACTTTTTAGGGTAATATTGAACATATATTATATTTTATAAAATTTTGTTCTTAACATCCATAAAAAAAGCTCAAGTTTTAACTTGAGCTTTTTAATATATTATAAAATATTTTATTAGTAAAACTGCTTACTAAAAAAATGTTTTTAACTTATGCTTTAAAATTAATCTTACGCATACGTAAGCTTTCTGGAGTAACTTCTAAATACTCATCAGCTTTAATGTATTCCATATTTTCTTCTAAAGAGAAATCAATTTTCGGAGCAATTTTCATAGCATCATCTGTACCAGATTTACGCATGTTTGTTAATTGCTTTCCTTTAATTAAGTTTACAGCCATATCATCTGATTTAGAGTTTTCTCCAATAACCTGACCAACATAAATTTCTTGGTTAATATCAATAAAGAAAACACCTCTATCTTGTAAACGGTTTAATGCATAAGCTGTTGCTTTACCTGCTGCAGAAGAAACGATTGCTCCTTTTACTTCTTCAGTAAAATCTCCTTTATAGGGACCATATTCACTAAATCTATGGTTAATAATAGCTGTACCACCAGTAGCAGTTAAAATTTTATTTCTTAAACCAATTAAACCTCTAGAAGGAATTGAAAATTCTAAATGTTGTAAATCTCCTTTTGGTTCCATTACTAACATATCTCCTTTTCTAAGAGATACTAAGTTAATTGCTTTAGAAGCCATTTCTTCTGGTACATCAATAGACAATGTTTCCATTGGCTCATGTTTCTTACCATCTATTTCTTTTAAAATTACTTGTGGTCTACCCACTTGCAATTCATAACCTTCTCTACGCATTGTTTCAATCAATACAGATAAGTGTAAAACTCCACGTCCAAAAACGTTAAATTTATCTTCACTATCAGTAGTTTCTACTTTTAATGCAAGGTTTTTTTCTAATTCTTTAAATAAACGATCTCTTAAGTGACGAGATGTTACAAATTTACCTTCTTTACCAAAGAAAGGAGAGTTGTTAATTGTAAACAACATACTCATAGTAGGTTGATCTATTTCTGTTCTTGGTAATGCTTCTGGGTTTTCTAAATCAGCAATTGTATCACCAATTTCAAAACCTTCAACACCTGTAATTGCACAAATATCTCCACAAGGTACTTTATCTACTTGAACTTTACCCATTCCTTCGAATACGTGTAATTCTTTAATTCTTACTTTTTTAGTAGAACCGTCAGCTTTACATAACATGTAATCTTTACCAACTTCTAAGTCTCCTCTAAAAATACGTCCAATTGCAATCCTTCCTGTAAATTTAGAAAAATCTAAAGAAGTAATTTGCATTTGTGCAGTACCTTCATTGTATTTAGTTGCAGGAATAGATTCTAATACAGCATCTAATAAAGGTACAATATCTGTAGTTTCGTTTTGCCAATCTGTACTCATCCAATTGTTCTTTGCAGAACCATAAATTGTAGTAAAGTCTAATTGCTCTTCTGTAGCTTCTAAAGCAAACATTAAGTCAAAAACTTTTTCATGAACGATATCAGGAGTACAGTTTTCTTTATCTACTTTATTTACTACAACAATAGGAGTTAATCCTAATTCTAAGGCTTTACCTAATACAAAACGAGTTTGTGGCATTGGTCCTTCAAATGCATCAACTAATAACAAAACACCATCAGCCATTTTTAATACACGCTCTACTTCTCCACCAAAATCGGCGTGACCAGGAGTATCAATTACGTTAATTTTTGTGTTTTTATAATTTACAGAAACGTTTTTAGAAAGAATAGTAATTCCTCTTTCTCTTTCTAAATCATTGTTATCTAACAATAAATCTGTACGTTCTTTACGTTCGTCTAAAATTTTTGCTTGATCTATAATTTTATCTACTAACGTTGTTTTTCCGTGATCAACGTGTGCAATAATTGCGATGTTTCTGATTTGCATGCTTAAATTCTTAAATTTCGTGCAAAAGTAGTTGATTAAATGTAATTTATTACTATTCTAGATGTTATTTTTGAGTTGTTATATTTTAAAGACTAAAAATAGTAGTGAATAATTAGGATAAATTTTAAAAACATCCATTTTTTAAGTTATAAAATGTACTTTTTTTATCATTTTTCCCTAAAATATCGATTGCTTTTTTACTTCTAATTCCAGATGCACAATAAACAACAGTTGGTTTTTGAGTATCAATCTCATCTAATCTATCATCCAATTCGCTTAATGGAATATTTTTACCTCCAATATTATAGTCTTCGTGTTCGTATTCTTCACGTACATCTAATAAATTGTAGTTTTCTAAATTATTCTCAACCTCATCTAAATTAATTTCATTTTCTATTGATTTTATTCCACAGAAAAAATCATAATCTTCTTCTAATTTAGTGATGTTGGCATTTTCTGATTTCTCAAATTTTAATTTTAACTGACGCATTGTTAACGTGTCATAAATAAGAACTTTGTTTGTTAACACCTCTCCTATTTCACAAATCATTTTAATGACTTCGTTTGCCTGAAAACTACCTATAATTCCTGGTAAAACTCCTAAAACTCCTATTTCTGAACAGTTTGGAGATTCATTTGGTTTTGGTGGAGTTGGATACAAACATCTATAACTTGCACTTTCTTTATAATTAAATACACTCACTTGACCTTCGAACTTAAAAATAGCTCCGTAAACCAAAGGTTTTTTAGTGATAATTGATGCATCATTTGTTAAATATCGAGTAGAAAAATTATCACTTCCATCTACAATAATATCAAATTTTTCAAATAAAGAAATTGCATTTTCTCTTGTTAACTTTTCTTGATATACATCGAATTTTACAAACGGATTTAATTTTGATAATCTTTTTGAAGCAGTTACTGCCTTAGAAAATCCAATATCATCAATAGTATATAAAATTTGACGTTGTAAATTACTTTGATCAACAACATCATCATCTATAATTCCGATTGTTCCTACTCCTGCAGCAGTTAAATATTGTAAAACTGGACAACCTAAACCACCAGCTCCAATCACCAAAACTTTTGCTTTTTTAAGTTTTAATTGTCCTTTCTCTCCTATTTTATCTAAAATAAGATGACGATTGTATTGCTTTTTTTCTTCGGATGTTAGCATTTCTATTTTGATTAAAACTCGTAATTTATAATTTGATATCAGTAATTAAGAACTAAAATGTTCCCAATCTTTCCAAACCACTTCTAAACCTCTGCTTTTTAACATTTCTACTACTTTTTCTGTACTTCTTTCATCCGAAATTTCGAATTGCTCTAAAGATTGTGGTTCTACTGCATAACCCCCAGGATTTGTTTTAGACTCTGCACTGATGGATGTAATGCCCAAATTAACAATATTATTTCTAAAAATTTCACTTTCTCTGGTAGACATTGATAATTCTACATCTTCATCTAACAAACGAAAAGCACAAATTAATTGTACCAAATCTGAATCTGTCATTTCAACTTTTGGATCTAAACCTCCTGAATGTGGACGTAATCTGGGAAAAGAAATCGAATACTTAGTTTTCCAATATGTTTTTTGCAAATATTGTAAATGCAAAGCTGTAAAAAAACTATCTGCTCTCCAATCTTCCAATCCAAATAAAGCGCCTAAACCAATTTTATGCACTCCAGCCTTTCCTAAACGATCTGGAGTGTCTAAACGATAATCAAAATTCGATTTTTTTCCTTTTGGATGATGTTTTTTATACTCATCTCTATGATAGGTTTCTTGATACACCAAAACCGCATACAAACCATTTTGTATTAAAAGTTCATATTCATCTTGATCTAAAGGCTGAACTTCTATAGTAATATTAGAAAAATGAGAACGGATTAATCTAATTGCGTTATTAATATAATCTACACCCACTTTTTGATTGGCTTCTCCAGTAACTAATAAAATATGATCGTAACCTTTGTGCTTTAAAAATGAAACTTCCTTTAAAATTTCTGCATCTGTTAACGTTCTTCTCGGAATTTTATTTGTCAAACTAAAACCACAATAAGTGCAAATATTCTGACACTCGTTACTCAAATACATTGGTGCATACATTTGCATCGTATTTCCGAATCTTTTTTTGGTTAAAACCTTACTTTTATAAGCCATTTCTTCTAAAAAAGGTTTGGCTGCAGGAGAAATTAATGCTTTAAAATCTTCTAAATCTCGCTTCTCTTTTGCTAAAGCTTGTTTTACCTCAACTTCTGTTTTATTAAAAATACTTTGTAATATAAAATCCCAATTGTAAGTATCAAAAAGTGTTTTAAAATGACTCATCTTTTAATTTAAAAAACTAGTTAATGGACTACTGGCTTCTGCTTGCTCTTTAATTGGTGCTAGTTTTGCTTCAAAAGCCATTCTACCAGATTCAACAGCCATTTTAAATGATTTTGCCATCGAAATCGGATTTTGAGAAACCGCAATTGCAGTATTTACTAAAACTGCATCTGCACCAATTTCCATAGCGTGAGCTGCGTGAGAAGGCGAACCAATACCAGCATCTACAATAACTGGCACATTAGATTGTTCTATAATTATCTCTAAAAAATCTTGTGTTTTTAAACCTTTATTACTCCCAATTGGTGCACCTAAAGGCATCACACATTGCACACCTACTTCTTCTAATCGCTTACACAAAACAGGATCTGCGTGAATGTATGGCATAACCACAAACCCCAACTTCACCAATTCTTCTGCTGCTTTTAAAGTTTCTATAGCATCTGGTAATAAATATCTTGGGTCTGGATGAATTTCTAATTTTACCCAATTTGTTTCTAAAGCTTCTCTTGATAATTCAGCTGCAAAAACAGCTTCGTTAGCAGTTCTAACTCCAGATGTATTTGGCAATAAATTGATGTGCTTATGATTTAAATGTGTTAAAATATCATCTTCATTATTTGTAACATCTACTCGTTTTAAAGCAACTGTTATCAATTCACTTTCAGATGCTAATAAAGACTCCCTCATTAATTGAGAAGAACTAAATTTTCCTGTTCCTGTAAACAAACGAGATGTAAATTCTTTATCGGCTATTTTTAATTTTTGATTCATATTTTTATTTTTTTATCAATCATCTAGCAAACTTCTTTTTGCTCTTTTTGATTATTTATAATTTGATAAAATTTTGAAATTGTATGGATATCTTTTGTAATTGCTCCAGACACAGCAACACCATAAATACCTGTTTTTATAATTTCTGAAACATCTTTTAGTTCAATTCCTCCAATAGCAATTATGGGTGTTTTTGTTTGCAGTTTGTCTAATATCTTTTGATATCCTAAAACACCTAAAACCGGACTTAATTTTTCTTTTGTTTTGGTAAATTGATAAGGACCTAAACCTATATAATCTACTTTTTTATCTAATAAAATTTTACAATCTTCAACTGTATTTGCGGTTCCGCCAATTATAAAAGAGCTTCCTAAAAACTCACGAACTTTTAACGAACATTCATCATTTTTACCCAAATGAACTCCGTCTGCATTTACTGCTTTTGCAATTTTGTAATAATCGTTAATAATTAATTTTGTTTGATATTTTGATGTTATTTCTCTCGCTTTTTTGGCAGTTTCTAAAATAACATCAACTTCCATATTCTTTAATCGTAATTGCACCCAATCTGCACCAGCAATACACGCTTTTTCTAGATTACTTAAATGTTCTTCTGATGTTTTTCCTTGAGTGATATAGTGTAATTTACTAATCATTAATTTTGATAATTATGTATTCCTAATAAAGTTTTATTTGAACTTAAAAACTGTTCTGTATATAATTTTGCATTTTTACAAGCATCTTCTAAAGGAATATCTTTCGATAAATTTGCAGCTAAAGCTGATGATAAAACACAACCACTACCGTGTTTTTCGAATTTAGAATCCGTAGTTATTGGTGGAATATTTAGTTTTACAATTTTACTGTAATACACTTCATCCCAACCGACTTTATCTTTTCTATGACCACCTTTTAAATAAATATTTGTTTTTTCTGATATAAAATCGATGGTTTCTTCTATTGATTTATCAGGAAATAAATCTTTTATTTCGTTGTAATTTGGCGTAATAAAATGACAGTTTTGTAATACTTTTTCAAAAACCAGTAAATCTTGTTTTGAATGAAAACTAAACCCTGCACTTGCCTTTAAGATTGGATCTAAAACTATTTTTATTTCAGAATTATTCTTCTTTAAGAGCAATACAACTTCTAATAAAATTTCCCAAGATTGAATGATTCCTATTTTTACTATTGAAATTGAAAACCGTTCGAAAAGCAATTCAATTTGATTTAAAATAACTTGTTTATCTATCCAAATACAGTTTTTAAATTCAATGTCATTTTGAACTGTAACTGCTGTACAAACAGACAATCCGTATACATTGTGTGCTTCAAATGTTTTTATATCTGAAGTGATTCCAGCTCCACTTGATGGGTCTAAACCTGCAATGGTTAATATGTAGTTTTTTTGATTCAAATTTTTAAGCTTTTAGTTTTTAATTTTTAATCCTGAAATAGATTATTGTTTTGTAAATATGTTCTCGATACATTTTTATTTCGTTTTAACTCAATAAAAACACTCGAACTGACAGATCAAAATCATACTAACGAGTAAAACTTTTCTTTTATACTTTTAAAACTCTCTACAGGATTTTCTACATTCCAAACGCCACCTAAAACTCCTATACCATTAAAACCTAATTGTATAGTTTCTTGGATGGTTTCTGTATTAATTCCGCCCATACCAACAATTGTTTTATTAATATGATTGACATCAAAACCTCTACCTTGATAACCAACTTTTGAAATTGAAGAAAAAACAGGACTCAATAAATGATAATCGAAAATTAAATTACAAGCTTCTAAATCTTCTGGTTCGTGAAAAGAGCTGCTTATTGTTTTACCATTCATATTTAAACCTTTAAAATATCCAATTCCTTTTTCTAAACAATCTCTCCTTTTTTGCTCTTGAAAATGAATACCTTTTAAATTGAAATCATTAATTAATTCATGATAAAAATGCACTACAATTCTATTGTGATATTGTTTGTCTATTTGATGTAAATATGCACAATGTTCTTCGTAATTTTTATCTGGTTTTCTAAAATGATAACATTGTAAACCCTCTTTAAATAATTGATGTACTAATTCAATTTCATTCGGAATGTCTTGTTCTGGAGTAATTAGAATTATCATAACTGTTTTGTTTTGAGTTAGGGATTGAAGTGGCATCCTTTTTTGTTTTTTCTACAAAAAAGATATAACGTAAAGCCCGACCACGCTTTTTTTTCAAAAGCGTGGGAACTTCCTAAAAATTTTACAAATACACTTCTGATCCTTTTTCTTTAAATTCTCTCGATTTTTCTTCCATTCCTTTTTGAAAAATTTCGTTGTTCTCATCAATTTCATTTTCAGCTGCAAAATCACGCACTTCTTGCGATATTTTCATAGAACAAAATTTTGGTCCGCACATAGAACAGAAATGCGCAATTTTTGCGCCAGCAGC
This sequence comes from Polaribacter sp. Asnod6-C07, assembly GCF_045063625.1. Classification (NCBI taxonomy): domain Bacteria; kingdom Pseudomonadati; phylum Bacteroidota; class Flavobacteriia; order Flavobacteriales; family Flavobacteriaceae; genus Polaribacter; species Polaribacter sp. Asnod6-C07. The sequence goes on from NZ_JBEFOF010000005.1 coordinate 3,538,773, forward strand.
TGGTAAAGTTTCATCATGGTATTCGCGAGCACGCTCTGGATCTAATCCTAAATTGAATTGATCTTCCCAACGAAACTCAAAACGCGCCATACTTAATGCATTGTCTCTGTGCTGAGCTCCTGGATGCCCTTTTGCCAAATCTGCAGCGTGCGCTGCTAGTTTATAAGTAACAACTCCCACACGAACATCTTCTTTATTTGGCAAACCTAAATGTTCTTTTGGTGTTACGTAACACAACATTGCGCAACCATACCAACCAATCATTGCTGCTCCTATTCCAGATGTTATATGATCGTAACCTGGTGCAATATCAGTTGTTAAAGGCCCTAAAGTGTAAAAAGGAGCTTCGTCACAAACTTCGATTTGCTTTTCCATATTTTCTTTAATCATATGCATTGGCACGTGACCTGGACCTTCTATAAAACACTGAACTTCGTGCTTACGAGCAATTTGTGTTAATTCTCCTAAAGTTTCTAATTCAGCAAACTGCGCTTCGTCATTAGCATCTGCTACAGAACCTGGTCGTAAACCATCACCTAAAGAAAAAGCAACATCATATTGTTTTAAAATTTCGCAAATATCTTCGAAATGCGTATATAAAAAGCTCTCTTTATGATGTGCCAAACACCATTTTGCCATAATAGAACCTCCTCTAGAAACAATACCTGTTACACGTTTTGCTGTCATTGGCACATAGCGCAATAAAACGCCTGCATGAATTGTAAAATAATCCACTCCTTGTTCTGCTTGCTCTATTAAAGTGTCTTTAAAAATTTCCCAAGTTAAATCTTCTGCAACTCCGTTTACTTTTTCTAAAGCTTGATAAATAGGAACTGTACCCACAGGAACAGGCGAATTGCGAACAATCCACTCACGAGTTTCATGAATATTTTGTCCTGTAGATAGATCCATAATATTATCTGCACCCCATCTGCAAGCCCAAACTGCTTTTTCTACTTCTTCTTCTATGGATGATGTAGTTGCTGAATTACCAATATTTGCATTAATTTTCACCAAAAAGTTTCTACCTAAAATCATAGGTTCTGCTTCTGGATGATTGATGTTTGATGGAATAACTGCACGACCTCTTGCAACTTCACTTCTTACAAATTCTGGTGTTATTTTCTCAGGAATTGATGCTCCAAAATGTTCTCCTTTGTGTTGTTTTCTAATTTCAGTCATTTCATCAATTCGTTGATTTTCACGAATTGCAATGTATTCCATTTCTGGAGTAATAATTCCTTTTTTAGCGTAATGTAATTGTGTTACATTTTGTCCTTTTTTAGCACGCATTGGCTTTTTTAAATGACCAAAACGCATGTGATCTAGACTTTTATCATTTAAACGTTCATTGCAATATTTTGATGAAAATGCATCTAATTGTTCAACATCATTTCTATCTAAAATCCATTGTTCTCTAATTCTTTCTATTCCATTATGAACATTGATTTCTTTACTTGGGTCTGTGTATGGCCCAGAAGTATCGTAAACGGTAACAGGTTCGTTTGGGGTTTTCTTTTTCGTCATAGAATCTGTGGTATCGCTCAAGGAAATTTCTCGCATTGCCACGTTAATTTGTGGATGTAATTTTCCTTGAACATAGATTTTTTTCGAATTCGGAAACGGATTTCTTGTTACTTGTCCTTTTTTTGGAGCAGTGTCTTTATTCTTCATATTATATTTTAAAAGGTGTTGTTTGTTTTATATTGAAACCATTCTACATTATTTTAATTTTGTTCAGCTCTTGTGAATTTTGCGATTTCAAAAAGTTCTCGATACAATTTTTCGTACCTCAAAATCACTCGAACTGACATTTTCGAATATTTAATTATCAGTAGATTTATCCACCTTGGGTAGATTTAATAATTAAAACAACATCTTCTTGTTGAAGAATTTTAGCACTCCAATCTATTTTTTTCACAACACTATTATTTATAGCAATAGCAATGCCATTGGTAGTGATTTTTAAATCATCAACCAGTTTTTGTAATGTAGTTTTGTTGGAAATTTCGTGACGTTCGTTGTTTACTTTTATATACATCGTACTTGATTTTTAAAGTAAACTCTAGAAGAAAGATAGATACATAACTGTACAACAAAATGTACAAGCACGCATTTAAGAATGACTTTTTCCTACGTTGGTATTAACCAAATCAGGTTCTAAGGATATTTCTCAAACTAGATAACTAGCTACTCCTAAAGTTTAATAATTCAAATATATTATATTATTATGATATATTTTATAAAGTTGATTTTTTATTTTTATCTCCAGGTAAATCATCTTGAAATGCAGAAGGTAAAATATCTGGAATTAATTTGATTAAAAGCGGTAATAATAATGCACCTCCTGGTAATAAAAATACAGCCAAAGCAGGTATTGCTTTACAAATATCTAACAACTGAATTCTAATTTTTTCTTTTTCTTCTGATGACAAATTAGAGTGCGTAGATTTTTTTATAAGCGCAACAGCTTCTTTGCTTTGTCTTAATTCTTGATCAAGTCTAAGCTTATTTCTAATAAGTAACTGTTTTAACTCTTCTATGCTAGTCATTATAATTTTCTTCTCTTTCTTTCTGTTTTAAGTAAATTTAATTCTCTGCTGGTTTGCCCAGCTACAGAAGTATTTTCTTCTGCTCTTCTAATTAAATACGGCATCACATCTCTAACAGGACCAAAAGGTAGGTATTTTGCCACATTATAACCTTGATTTGCCAAATTATAACTGATATGATCGCTCATACCAAAAAGCTGTCCAAACCAAAGACGATTGTCATTAACTTTTATATCATATTTTTTTGCCAAATCCATTAATAAATAAGAACTTTCTTCATTATGTGTACCTGCAAAAACAGCCATTTTCGAGTGTTCTATCATATATTTTATGGCAGCATCATAATTAATATCTGTTGTATCTTTATCTTTACAAATTGGTGATGGATATCCTTTTTCTTGAGCTCTTTCTCGCTCTTTTTCCATGTAAGCACCACGCACTACTTTCATACCAATGTAAAAACCTTTCTCTTGTGCTTTTTTATGCAGCGCTTTAAGATAATCCATTCTATCATGCCTGTACATTTGTAAAGTATTAAAAACAATGGCTTTTTCTTTATTATAAGTAGCCATTAATTCTTCAATCAACTCATCAGCAGCTTTTTGCATCCAGCTTTCTTCTGCATCAATTAATAAAGGCACATCTTTTTCTACAGCAATTTTACATACTTTATGAAAACGATCTTCTACTCTTTTCCATTCTTCTTTTTCTTCGGATGTTAAATCGATACCTTCTGATATTTTTTGATACAATCCAAATCTTCCAAAACCTGATGGTTTAAATACAGCATAAGGAATGGATTTTTTTTCTTCACAAAAATTAATAATTCTAAGAATTTTATTCAAAGCACCATCAAAACTAACCTCTTCGTCTTTACCTTCTACAGAATAATCTAACACACTATGCACTTTTCCATTATCGAACATATTATCGATAATTGGCAAACAATCGTCTTCTGTTACACCTCCACAAAAATGATCAAAAACTGTAGAACGAATTAAACCTTCAATAGGTAAATGGGCTTTTAATGCAAAATTTGTAACTGCACTACCAATTCTTACCATTGGCTGACTTTGTATCATTCTAAATAAAAAATAAGCACGCTCTAATTGAGAATCTGATTTTAAAGCGAAAGCAACTTCTGTGTTGTCGAAAAGTTTCATAATTTGAATTTTACTGAAAACAAAGATAGTTGAAGAGTGCAAATAATTCAATTATTTATTTTTAATTTGCATACTTAATAAATATACCAATGCAAACCATACAAGCAGTTTCCTATCCTGTTCATTTTCAAGAAGAAAGTTACAACGCACTTTCTAATTTAATCGAAAAAAATAATTATTCTACGATCTTTATTTTGGTTGATGAAAATACTTTAGAGCATTGTTATCCGAAGTTTATCCCCAATTTAACTACGGATAAAAAGATTGAATTGATTGAAATTGAGTCTGGAGAAATCAACAAAAATTTAGAAACTTGCATTGGTGTTTGGAATGCAATTACAGATTTAGGTGGAGATCGAAAAAGTTTATTGATTACTTTAGGTGGTGGAGTTATTACAGACTTAGGTGGTTTTGTGGCTTCTTGTTTTAAACGCGGAATCGATTTTGTAAACATACCAACAACCTTATTATCTATGGTTGATGCTTCTGTAGGTGGCAAAACTGGTGTAGATTTAGGTGTTTTAAAAAACCAGATTGGCTTGTTTGCAAATCCGGAAATGGTTATTGTTGATAATGTATATTTAGAAACGGTTGCACCAAGAGAAATAAAATCAGGTACTGCAGAAATTATTAAATATGGTGTAACTTATGACATCAACTTATTTAATCAAATAAAAGATAACAAAGACTTAAATATTAGCGATTTAATTTTTAGATCTGTAGAAATTAAAAATGAAGTTGTTTTACAAGATCCTAAAGAAAAAAACTTAAGAAAAATCTTAAATTTCGGGCATACTTTAGGGCATGCAATAGAATCTTTTTACCTTGAATCTGAAGACAAAGAAAACTTAACTCATGGTGAGGCCATTGCAATTGGTATGGTTTGCGAATGCTACATGTCTTCTAAATTATTAGGTTTATCAGAAGAAAAAGTGAATGATGTTAAAGAAGTTGTTGTTTCTATTTATGATAAAATAATGTTGTTAAAAGAAGATTTTTCATCAATCTTAGATTTATTAAAACACGATAAGAAAAACGTAAACGGACAAGTAAACTTTGTGCTTTTAAACGATTTTGAAGACTTTAAAATTGATTGTAAAGTGCCTGAAGAATTAATTATTGAGAGTATGGAATTTTATAATCAATAATACTTTTGATTAAAAATTTTGAATTTTATAACATACAAAAAGACCTTTCAATTATACAATTGAAAGGTCTTTTTAATTTAACCAACTAAATTTTTAAAACTCTCGTTTACCAAATTCGCTATCAATAAACTTCGATTTATTTTTAGCAGCATTAAATGTATAAGACAGATTTAGTGTAACCATATCTACTTCATAAACATAATTTGTGCTTGTGTAAAATTGATTAGCTCTCGATGTTGTAATACGTTGTTCGTTTGTATTTAACAAGCCCATATCTATATTTTGCCATTGTAAAGTAGCTGTTAATCGATCGTCCATAAACTTTTTTCGAAAAGTTAAATTTGGTGAGTAAAAACGAGAATCTTCACCCATTGCTGTATTTCTATCCGATAAATAATTAAAGGTGAATTGCAAAGATGCATTTTCCCAGAAATTATAAGTTGAGTTTAAATTGATAGAATAAATTGTTGATTTAGAATCGATATCATAATTTCTTTCTATACCATCTCTGTGTCTAAAATTTAGAACGCCATCAATATCATAATTATACACATTTACGCCTATAAAATTAGTCCAATTGTCAGTTGGTTTTAAAGTTGCACCCACTTCTAAACCTAACGAATTGCTTTTACCAACATTAGAATAAACTCGGTTGATAATGCTATCTATAACTTGTCCATTTTCCTCGTAAGCCAAAGTATTTACACGATTTATAACATTATCTACATGTCTAAAATAAGCAGTTGCATACACAGAATTACCGCCTTTTAATTTTTTAGTTACACCTAATTCAACCAAATCTATAAACTCTGGTAATAAAGTATTATCACCTTGTTCAAAAACTTCAGAATGTTCACGTTCTGCAAAACTATTCATTTTAAAAGTAGTGGTTCTTTCTACTCTTTTGCTGTAAGCCGTTTTAATATTTGTTTTTTCATCAATTTTATATTGTAAAGATGCAGAAGGAAAAAGTTTTACAAAATCGTAATTATAAACATTTTCTGTGGTTTCACTTTGCAAAGCTTCTTTATATTCTCTGTCCATAGATTCTACACGAACACCAGCAGCATAATCCCATTTGCTTTTAGAAGCAGAAACTTGTGCATAACCAGAATGAATACTTCTTTTTAAACTAACATCACTCGAAAATTCTGGTACTAAAACTCCATCTCTTTCATAAACAAATTTACCTGTATGATCTAAATCTCTGTATTGATAACCAGTTTCTAAAGTACCAAAAGAAAAAGGTTTCCATTTATAATCTAAATTAAAACGAGCTCCATACAAAGGATTATCATTGGTGTTGTATTCTCTTTGGTAAACGATTTCATTATCTGGATGCCCTAAATTGTCATTCTCTGTTGGACCACCTAAAAAAGTATATTCGTATAAAATTGATGTAGAAATTTTAGATTGATTATCAAATTGATGTGCATAATCAAAACTACCTAAAGCAAAATCACCTTTTCGAATCCTTAAATTATGATTGTAATACGCAAAAGTATAATCTCTTGTAGATCCGCCAATTGGTGAAATGGAATGATTATCATAATACACAATATCTGCCAAACGTTCTTTTGTACGTTTTCCTGCAAAAAATCCTAAAGAATAACTATCAGATGTGTTGGGTGTATAATCAATATTAAAACGACCATTGTATGTAACTTCATCAAAACTACGCTCGCCATCAGAAGGCAAAAATGTAGTTTTATTTTCTGCTGCATTTACAATGAACATATCTCCTTCTCTTCTACCAGCTTTATCATTTCTCTGGTAACTAGCACCAACAGAAACATTAAAATGATCTGTTCTGTTATTTACAGTTATGTCAATTCCATATCTTTTTGCAGCAACTTTTGTATCGTAATCTTCTATTGATGGGAAACCACCTTTTACATTTACTTGTGCAAAAGTTCCGTTAATTGCCCCTTTTTTAGTGATGATATTTAAAATACCTCCTTTACCTTCAGGATCGTATTTTGCAGAAGGAGCTGTAATTAACTCAACAGTTTCTAATGCATTTGCTGGTAATTGTGCTAAAATAGCACTGGTATCTCCTTGCGTTGGCTTACCATTTATTAAAACTGTAAAACCTTTACTACCTCTTACACTTATTTCGCCTAAACCATCAATAGTTACAGAAGGTAGATTTTTAACAACATCTACTGCATTACCACCCACTGTATTTTGAAACTTTTTAGTATCAAAAACCTGTCTGTCAATTTTGTGTAAAACTGCTTTTTTTTCTGATTTTATAACCACTTCATTCAACTGATTGCTAGCACCTAAAGATAATTTAATTACCCCTAAATCTTTCTTTTCTCCTTTTTTATTGATGTTGATTGATGCTATTGTTTTTAATTGATAACCGATAAATGAAGCTTCTATATAATAATTACCTGGTTTTATATTATCAATAGAAAAAAGACCATCAAAATCTGTTACAACACCATTTACTAATGTTTTTGTAGTTGAATTATACAGTGCTATTGTTGCGTATTCTAGTGGATAATTTTCATCATTTTCAATAACCTTACCAGTTATTTGTGCAGTTGCAATCTGACTCAGCAATAAAGTCAGAAATAAAAACATACATTTTGTTAATCTCATTGTTTTACTTTTTAGTTAATTTTATTTGATTTGTTTCCATTATTAAGTGATTAGACTAACTCTTAACATAACATTTAATTGATTGATTTGTTAGTTATCAATTAAAATTTGAGTTCTAAATTATATCCTTAACAATATTAAACAAATGTAATTTTGAAACCAATAGCAAAATGGTGTATTTGAAAAACAAATGGTCTATGAAGTAATATTTACTATTCTAAATTGCTTTGGGGTTAAATGTGTATACCTTTTAAAGTATTTTGTGAAGTGAGATGTGTCTTTAAAATCTAAGCTAAAAGCAATTTCACTAATCGATTCATTAGAATAAATTAAACGTCTTTTAACTTCTTTAATAATATGCTCAGCAACAACATCTGATGCAGTTTTATTAAACTCTTTTCTACAAATAGCATTTAAATTCTGAGGAGAAGTATTTAATCTGTCTGCGTAAAATTGTACATTATTTTTTAAATTTTGAGATAATAAATCTGTAAACAAAATCAATAAATCTGTTCTTTCTACTTTTTCTAACTGAGCGTAGTTTACTAGTTTGGCAAAAAGAGCTTTTAAACCACCCTCTACTGCTTCACTGTTTATTATATCTTGCTTTTTTTCCCAAGCTAAAGAAGTAAAAAGTGCATTAAAAGAAAGATCTTCTTTTGAAACTTTTATTTTTGATTTATGTTGTAATTTTAAAAGCTGATTATTTAAAAGTTTATCTAGAGTTTTTTCTAAAAACGTTTCTTTTATAATAATTACGTAACCTTTGGGTTTTGTAGTAATTTCCCAATGATGTACTTCGTCTTTTTTAACAATAAAAACAGTTGCTGGTTTTATTTGATAACTTTTTAGATCTAAATGATGATAACCACTACCCTTTATAAAATATACAATTTCTAAATACTTATTATGTTTATGAGGCTTGGTGTAACGTTTATTTACATCAAACTCTTCAATTTTAATGTCTTTATAATCTGATATTTTATTGTAGGTATTGATGTTATTTTTCATCAAATAAATTTAAATTGATTAAATACTGTCAATAAAAAAAAGCCTTTTTAATTAAAAGGCTTTTTTTATTTGTTTTTAAACAAAAAATTAAATTTTCTTAACTTTTACAGCATTCATACCACGCATTCCTTTTTCAAGTTCGAAAGAAACTTTATCATTTTCTGCAATAGTATCAATTAAACCACTAACGTGAGTAAAATATTTTTCACCATTGTCAGAATCTATAATAAAACCAAAACCTTTAGAGCTATCAAAGAAATTTACTTTTCCTTTTCTTACTGGGTCTTCTTCTGGTAAATCTTCTTTTTTAGTTACAGATATCTGAATATCTTCTAACTCGTATTCTACTTTTAATTCTGGATCTGGTGGAGTATCTGTTAAATTTCCATTATGATCTACATAAGCAAACTGTATCCCTGAAGTTCCATTTTCTTCTTTGTTCGCTTTTCTTGCCTCCATTTTTTTACGCTTATCTGCTCTTTTCTTTAAGCGTTTTTTTTCTTTTTCACTTTTACTAAATGTTTGTTGCGATTTTGCCATTAACTATATAAATGTTTTTATTATGATTTAACCTATACTCGTTTGAGAAATTTTCTTTTTCTAAGAATATAAGCTTTAGAAATTGTCTTAAACCTAAAATTATAAAGACAATATAGCTAAGTAGGTAATTTTAAGAAATCTCTCTGTTTTACAAAGGTATTATAAAAAAAAAGGTTTTCAAAATTGAAAGCAATATTAAATTAATTCTAAGCTATAAATGTTAAAAAATGTTAAAAAATCATTTTTCAAAAACCATAGTTTAAAACCTCTCGTAAGTAACTGTATAATCTAAATTAAAATACAATGACAACATTTAAAACTTTAGCATTTATAGGTGCAATTACAATCGGGTTAACATCTTGTACAGAAAGTAATAATGAATTAACTACTGAACTAGACACAAAAATTTTATTTACATCTAATAATGGAGATGGTAACGTAAATATATACGATGTAAGTTCTATAAATGCAGTAACACAATCTACACTTACTACAAATACTACAAAAGCAGACGGAATATATTATGATGGAGATGAAGATTTAATTGTACAAGCAAATAGAACAACTTTTGGTTTAGAAGGTTATTCAGATATTTCAATTTTAACTTCTTCAATATCTACAACAGTAAACGCAAGTGTAACTGGTAGTTTAGACATGTCTAGCCCAAGAGAATTAGCAGTAAATGATAACTTTTATGTAGTTGCAGATAATGCTGATGCAGATGGCAATGAAACTACTGCTGATGGTAGATTATTTGTATATGCAAAAAACGGTGATAGTTTTACTTTAAGAAATACAATAACAACAGATATTAAACTTTGGGGAATTACATTTATTGGCAATGATTTATATGCAATTGCAGATACTACAAACGAATTAGCTGTTTATTCAAACTTTTTAAGTAATTCATCTACATCTACTTTATCAGCAACAAAGCAAATTGCTATTGAAGGTATTATTAGAACACATGGTTTAACTTATGATGCTATGACAGACACTATGATTTTAACTGATATTGGTGAAGCCAGCAATGGTCAAGATGATGGAGGGTTTCATGTAATAGAAAACTTTACTAGTAAATTTAGCAGTACAGCAGATGGTGCTACACTTGCTGCATCTGAACAAATTAGAATTGCTGGTTCAAATACGTTATTAGGTAACCCTGTTGATGTTGCTTATGATGGTGAATCTAAAACAGTATTTATTGCTGAAGCTGGTAATGGTGGAGGAAGAATTTTAGCTTACAATAACATTAGTAATGGTGGTAACATTACACCAGTTTATAATGCGAGTTTAGCATCTGCATCTGCAGTATACTTGCATAATGAATAAGATTTGTTTATTTGAATTATTTATAAAAGACCTTTTGATTTCTTCAAAAGGTCTTTTTTTATGATTAATAAGCAATGTTAAAAAATCATTAAAAAATAAATTAATTTCATATTTAATAGTAATACTATTATATTTGCACTTTTAATTATCAAGTATGAAAGATTTATTATCAGTTTTAAAAATATCTGTACCCAATAAAATTTTTATAAAAGATCCAGAAACCTCAGAATTAGGCAAAAGAATTATAGAAAATAGCATTATTTTAATTAATGATATTGGTTTTGAAAGTTTTACTTTTAAAAAATTAGGTGTTAAAATTAAATCGAACGAAAGTTCTATTTACAGGTATTTTGAAAGCAAACATAAACTTCTACTCTACTTATCTTCTTGGTATTGGGCTTGGTTAGAATACCAACTTGTATTAGAAACTTTTAGTATTTCTGATAAAAAAGAAAAATTGAACAAAGCAATACATATTGTTACAAAAACTGTTGAAAAAGACAGTAATTTTTCGCATATCAACGAAACCATATTATATAAAATAATAGTGAACGAAAGTTCTAAATCTTTTTTAACTAAAAAAGTAGACAAAGACAATAAAGAAGGCTATTTTGAAGTCTACAAACGTTTAATATTAAGATTAAAAAATATGATTGCTGATGTAAACCCTAACTATAAATTCCCTTTAAGTTTGGCAAGTACCATTATTGAAGGTGGTTTACATCAACATTTTTTACACGAACATTTTCCCAAAATTACCAATGCTAAAAAAGGAAAAACACCAACAAAATTTTTTACAAACCTCATTCATCAAACTTTAAACTAATTCAATGGAAAACAAACAACTAACTCCTTGGCAACGTTTTATTGGATTGTTAAGATTAGAAAAAAAGGATATTTTTCAGATATTTTATTACGCTATTTTTGGCGGATTTGTAGCACTAACATTACCTCTTGGTATACAAGCTATTATCAATTTAATACAAGGTGCACAAGTATCTACTTCATGGGTAGTTTTGGTAGTTGTAGTTACAATTGGAGTACTTTTTTCTGGAGCTCTACAGCTAATGCAATTAAGAATTATAGAAACAATTCAACAAAGAATTTTTACAAGAGCTTCTTTTGAATTGAGCTATCGTTTTCCGAAAATAAAAATGAACGAATTGCACAATTATTATCCACCAGAATTAGCAAATCGTTTTTTCGATACAATTACAATTCAAAAAGGTTTATCTAAAATTTTAATTGATGTACCAACTGCAATTCTACAAATTATTTTTGCATTAATTTTATTGTCATTCTATCATCCCTTTTTTATCATTTTTGGTATTCTTTTATTATTCTTAATTTTCATAGTTTTTAAGTTTACTGCACAAAGAGGTTTAGAAACCAGTTTATTAGAGTCTAAAATTAAATACAAAGTAGCACATTGGATACAAGAAGTAGCTAGAACTGTGGTAAGTTTTAAACTTTCTGGTAATACCAATTTAGCCATGACAAAAAATGATGATCTGGTTAACAAATATTTAGAAGCAAGAGAAAATCATTTTAAAGTTTTACTCTTACAATTCAGTCAAATGATTGGTTTTAAAGTAATTGTTACTGCAAGTTTATTATTAATTGGTGGGGCTTTAGTATTGAGCCAAGAGATGAATATTGGTCAATTTGTTGCTGCAGAAATTATTATACTTTTAGTAATTGGTTCTGTAGAAAAATTAATTATTGGTTTAGAATCTTTTTATGACGTGTTAACATCCATCGAAAAAATAGGACAAGTTGTAGACAAAGAGCTAGAGTCTCAAATTGGTGAAAAACCAATATTTAAAAACGGATTAAACTTAGAGCTAGATGAAGTTTTTTACGATGTAGAAGACAGAGAAAAATCAATCATTAAAAATATTTCATTAACCTTAAAACCAGAAAGTAGAATTTTAGTAATGGGAGAAAGTGGTGCTGGTAAATCTAGTTTACTACGTTTAATTTCTGGAATTATAGAACCTACTTCTGGTAACATTTATGTAAACAACTTATCTTTAAGCAGCTTACATAGAAACCATTACAGATCTCAACTAGGTTTATCTCTTTCAGAGGAAACACCTTTTGAAGGTACAATTAGAGAAAACTTAATTTTTGGTAATGACAAAGTTAAAGACAATGAAATCTTTGAAATTTTAGAAGTTGTAGGTTTAGCACAATTTTTAAAAGAGCAACCTAGTGGTTTAGACACTATTTTATATCCAGAAGGTAAACAAATGTCTTATACAATTGCTAAAAAAATAATTTTAGCAAGAGCCATTATAAAGCAACCTAAAATAATGATTTTAGAAGATCCTTTAGATCAATTTAATCTAGAAGAAACAGTAAGAATTATTGATTATTTAACCAATGTAAAAAAACCTTGGTCTCTAATTGTGGTGAGTAGTAAAAAGAGTTGGAGAACGAAATGTAATCAGGTTATTACTTTAGAAAAAGGAGAAATTAAATCTATAAATTAAGAAAAAGTCATGTTAAACATTTCTAACAACCAATTAAATAAGACTGTAGATTTAAAAAAGTTTAAATCTGGTAAAAATATTTTTGCTAAAAATTATTACAAGTCTTTTAATAAATTTTTACTTGCAGCAGCAATCTTCGGGTTTATTACCCTCTTTTTACCTTGGACACAGAATATTACTGGTAATGGTTTGGTAACTACATTAACACCAGATCAAAGACCACAAACTATTCAATCTCAAATTCCTGGAAGAATAGAACAATGGCTGGTAAAAGAAGGAGATACTGTAAAAAAAGGTGACGTTATTTTAAGAATATCCGAAGTAAAAAGCGATTATTTTGATAACAAATTAATAGAAAGAACCAATGAGCAGATTAATGCAAAAACCTCTTCTGTAAATGCTTATCAATTTAAAGTAGAAGCTTTAGACAGACAAATAATTGCTTTAAAAGAAGAACGAAAACTAAAACTAGAACAAGCCCAAAACAAATTACTACAATCAAAATTAAAAGTAAAAAGTGATAGTATAGATTTTGAGGCAGCAAAAACAAATATTAAAATTGCTGAAAGACAATTTACCAGAACTCAAACCTTACAAAACGAAGGTTTAAAAGCTGTAAAAGATGTTGAAGAAAAACGTTTAAAATTACAAGAAACTCAAGCGAAATTAGTTGGAAAAGAAAACAAATTATTAGCTACAAAAAATGATGTTTTAAATGCTAAAGTTGAAATATCTAGAGTAAAAGCAAGCTATGCTGATAAAATTTCGAAAGCAGAAAGCAATCGTTTTACAGCACAATCTAGTGGTTATGATGCTAAAGCACAGGTTTCTAAATTAGAAAATAGTAATAGTAATTACAAAGCAAGAAATAGTTTATTAAATGTTACTGCTCCTTTTGATGCGATTATTAACAAGGCTTTAAAAGGCGGAATTGGAGGTACCTTTAAAGAAGGTGAAGGTTTAGTGGGTATTATGCCAATTAAATACGATTTAGCTGTAGAAACTTTTGTAAGACCAATAGATTTACCTCTTTTACATATTGGTGAAGAAGTTCGTGTTCAGTTTGATGGTTGGCCAGCAATTGTATTTTCTGGTTGGCCAAATGTTTCTTACGGAACTTATGGAGCAAAAGTAGTTGCCATAGAAAATTTTATAAGCGATAATGGAAAATATAGAGTGCTTTTAGCACCAGACGAAACAGATCATAACTGGCCAGGTGCAATTAGAGTTGGTTCTGGTGCAAAAACAATTGCTCTTTTAGAAGATGTACCAATTTGGTTTGAACTTTGGAGACAATTAAACAGCTTTCCTCCTAATTATTATCAACCTGATACCAATAACAAAGGAAAAACGGACAGCAAAAAGAAAAAATAACAGCAATTCATTTTTAGATTTTAAATCGATGAAAAATTACATTTTAACACTGTTTTTATTGATGTTCGCTACATTTTCTGCACAAGAAAAAGTAACGTCTGTGATGAGCTTATCAGAATATTTAAGCTATGTAAAAAAATATCACCCAATTGTAAAACAAGCAAATTTAGTAATTAATAATAGCGAAGCTAAATTACTGAAAGCAAGAGGTGCTTTTGATCCTAAAATTGAGATTGATTTTAATCAAAAGAAATTTAAAGAAAAAGAATATTATAATAAATTAAATGGCGCTTTTAAAATACCAACTTATTATGGATTAGAGTTTAAAGCTAACTTTGAAGATAATGAAGGCGAATACCTAAATCCAGAATATACAGTGCCTACAGATGGTTTATATGCTGTTGGTGTTTCTGCTTCTTTATTAAACGGTTTGCTAATTAATAAAAGAATGGCAGCTTTAAAACAAGCAAAATTCTATATAAATCAAGCAAAAGAAGAGCAACAAATATTGGTAAATGAAATTTTATACAATGCAGCTCTCTCCTATTTTAACTGGTTAAAAAACTATAATGATAAATTGGTTTATGATGATTTTTTAGAAAATGCAAACATCCGTTTTAAGACTACAAAAAGAGCTTTTCAAGAAGGTGAAAAACCTGCTATAGATACTTTAGAAGCTGGCATTAATTTAAACAATAGAAAACTAAATTTAGAAAAAGCACGTATTAAATTAGTGAAAGCATCATTAGAATTGTCTAATTTTCTTTGGATAAATGATAATACACCTGTTGAACTACAAGACCATATAATTCCTGATGTTTCTACTTTAGATAAAGTGGATACCACTTTTAATATTGCGCTTTTTAACAATGCTAATTTTGATATTAACAATCATCCAAAAATTAAATCTTTAGAATTTAAAATACAGAGTTTAAATATTGATAAAAAACTAAAAAAAAACAACTTATTACCAAAATTAGATGTTCAGTATAATTTTTTAACAGAAACTCCAGAACTATCTAATTCTTTAAATATTAACAATTACAAAGCTGGTCTAAATTTTAAATTACCTATTTTTTTAAGAAAAGAACGTGGAGATTTAAAACTTGCAAAAACCAAATTACAAGATGCTAAACTAGAAAATGAAGCCACTAAAATATCCATCAAAAATAAAATAAATGGTTTACAACAAGAATTAGAATCTTACATTATCCAAAGTGAATATATTACCAATATTGTAAGAGATTACGACACTTTGTTAAAAGCAGAAGAACGTAAATTCTTTTTAGGAGAAAGTTCTTTGTTCTTAGTGAATTACAGAGAATCTAAATTGATAGAAACCAAATTAAAAGCTAATGAATTAGAAAATTCTTTCTTTAAATCTAAAGCCAATTTGTTTAAAGCAGCAGTAATTTCTTTTGTTGAATAGATTTTAATTAAAATTATAAATTTTCTTAATTTTTGTTATTAGTAATAAAGATAATTTTATACTTTTATTTTTATATAAAACTATCCCCCAAACAAAATGCTAAAAAGAAAATTTACTTTTTTTATTATTTTATCTTCCTTATTTTTTTCAAATACTATTATTGGGCAACAATCTATTGCAAAACAATGGAATGAACAACTACTAGAAGCTATTAGAAACGATTTTGCAAGACCAACAGTACATGCAAGAAATCTATTTCATTCTTCGATTTTAATGTACGATGCTTGGGCTATTTTCGATGATATTGCAGAACCTTTTTTTTTAGGCAAAACATTTGGCGGTTTTACAACAAATTACACACCTATTGCAACACCTACTAACAAAGAAGATGCTACTAAAATAGTATTAAGCTATGCCGTTTTAAGACTACTTTTACATCGATTTTTAAACTCGCCAAATAATACTGAAACACAAACAAAATTAGAAGTTTTTTTTGATAGTCTAGGCTATGATAAAAACTTTGTTTCTACAGATTACAGCACTGGTTCTTATGCAGCATTAGGCAATTATATGGCAGAAAAGATGATTGAATTTGGGCTACAAGATGGTTCAAATGAAATAAATGAATATGAAAATAAATACTACAGTCCTGTAAATGATGTTTTAGATTTAGAATTTTATAGAGATAATTCACATATAAATCCTAACAGGTGGCAACCATTATCTTTTAGCACTTTTGTAGATCAATCTGGTAATTTTTTTGAAAGTTTTACTCCAGAATTTTTAAGTCCAGAATGGGGTGAGGTTACACCTTTTTCTTTAAAAAGTGAAGATCTAGAAATTTTAAATAATGGTTTTAATTCTTATGTTTACAACAATCCTGGTGCACCAGTTTATATACAAAATTCTAATGAAAATGGGATAAACGATCCTTATAAATGGAATTTTGCATTAGTTATTGCTTGGTCTGCACATTTAAATCCGCTTTCTGAAGATTATATAAATATTTCGCCTAATACTATTGGTAATATAGATTTTTCAAGCTTCCCTTCTACTTTTTCAGAATACAAAGATTTTTACAATTTTACTGATGGTGGAGATATAGGAAAAGGCCATTTACTTAACCCCAAAACAAATTTGCCTTACGAAGATAATTTTGTTAAAAAAGGAGATTATACAAGAGTTTTAGCAGAATTTTGGGCAGATGGTCCAGATTCAGAAACACCTCCTGGTCATTGGTTTACTATTTTAAATTATGTAAGTGATCATCCAGAATCAAAAAAAACATTTGGTTCTTCTTCAAGAGAATTATCTGCTTTAGAATGGGATGTAAAAAGTTACTTTACGTTAGCTGGTGCAATGCACGATGCTGCAATAAATACTTGGGGAATTAAAGGTTATTACGATTATGTAAGACCCATTTCTGCAATAAGATATATGGCTTCTAAAGGGCAAAGCACAAACTCAAATTTACCAAATTACAATCCACATGGTCTACCACTTATTAATGATTTAATAGAAATTATAGAAACAGGTGATGCTCTTGCAGGTTTTAGCAATGAAAATCTTGGTAAAATAAAAGTGAAATCTTGGAAAGGTCCAGATTATATTACAAACCCTGAAACAGATTTAGCTGGTGTAGATTGGATTTTGGGCACAAATTGGTGGCCATATCAACGTCCTTCTTTTGTTTCTCCTCCTTTTGCTGGATATCTTTCTGGGCATTCAACTTTTTCTAGAGCAGCAGCAGAAATTTTAACTCTCATTACCAATGATGCTTTTTTCCCTGGTGGAATAGGTACTTTTGATGTTACAAAAAATGAATTTTTAGTTTTTGAAGAAGGACCATCAGAAAGTTTCACCTTACAATGGGCAACATACAGAGACGCATCAGACCAAACAAGTTTATCTAGAATTTGGGGTGGAATTCATCCACCAATAGATGATATTAAAGGAAGAATTATTGGTAATAAAATTGGAATAGACGCTTTTAATTATGCTTCTGGTTTTTTTAATGAAACTCTAAGCAGTAACTCAGAAAAAATTACAAATAACTTTAATATTTTTCCTAATCCTATTGTAAATGATATTACAATAAAAACCAATTATAGTAATAGTTTTAATATTGATGTTCTTGATATTTTAGGTAAAAATATTTTAAATAAAAAAAACATTAAATCAAACGAAAAAATAGAAATTAAAAATATAAAATCGGGTATTTATTTTTTAAAAATTAGTGATAACAATAATAAAGTATTACTCACAAAAAAAATTATAAAATAAACTAAGATCAATGTAATTTTAATCATCGTCATCCAAAGTAAAAAAATCATTTACAGAAATTTTAAAAACAGCCGATAATTTTAGTGCTAAAACAGTAGAAGGCACATACCTGTTTTTTTCAATAGAGTTAATCGTTTGTCTAGAAACACCAATTTTTTTTGCCAAATCATCTTGAGTTAAATCTAAAATGGCACGTTGTACTTTTAAAGTATTTTTCATATTAACGATTCATTCTTTTTAGTTGCCAAAAGAACATCAATTGTACAATCAACATAAAAAATAATACCTGAAAATAATTAAATCCTTTTAGGGTTTCATTTTCATCGAACAATAATCCTACTCCATAATTAATTAAAGGTTGCACCAAAGAATACACAATGGCTAACAGAAAAGCTAACCTGTAAGATTGCGATCTTAAACTATCTATAAATTCATCTTCTTCTTTACTTTTTGATAAAGAAATTATCAATAAACCAACCAACAAAAAGGCTTGTAATACTGGTCTTATCCATTCTGAATTGTCTATAAACTTTCTACCAAGCATTAAAACAAAAGCAGAAATTGCAATTATTAATCCGATTTTTTTATACTGATAACCCAATTGAAACTTGTTCATTTTCTCTAACTGACTTCGTTCTCTTTCACAAATTGACTGTTTAGACATCTTATTTATTTTACAAATTGACAAATATATTTATTATAATGACAAATATACTTTACATTTTAAAATTACACAAATATTTTTATTACATTTATAACATCAACTAACCAAACTTTTAAATTATGGCAACAACTACAAAACCTTCTAAATCTTTCTGGATAATTACTGTTTTAGCACTTATCTGGAATGCAATGGGTGTGCTTGTGTATTTAGGACAAGCTTTTATGACTGATGATATGAAAGCGCTAATTCCTGCAGATCAATTAAAATTAATAGAAAATACTCCTTCTTGGGTAACAGCTGCTTTTGCTATTGCTGTTTGGTTTGGTTTACTAGGGTGTATTTTACTTTTAGTACGCAAAAAAACAGCACATAAAGTATTAATCATTTCTTTATTAGGTGTATTAGTACAAACAGCTTATTCATTTTTTATGACAAATGCTTTAGAAGTTTATGGCAATACAGGTTTAATTCAGCCAATTATAACTATTTTAATTAGCTTTTACTTAGTATTTTTTGCTAAAAAAGCAGAAAATTCCGGAATTTTAGCATAGCAACAAACAAATTTATTTATTCGAATAAAGCCACCAAAAATTCAGCAACACAAGCTGGTTTTTGTTGGTTTTTTATTTCTATAGTACAAGAAAAAGTTATTTTAATTCCGTTGTTTTTTAAATCTTCTATATCTTTAATTGAAGAATGCATTCTTAACTGACTATTTACAATTACAGGATTTGGAAAACGGACTTTATTTAAACCATAATTTAAGCCCATTTTTACAGATTTAATTACAAAAGTTTCTTCTAACATTCTAGAAATCATAGCTACAGACATAAAACCATGAGCTACAGTACTTTTAAAAGGGCTCTCTTTCTCTGCCCTTTTTTCATCAATATGAATCCATTGTTTATCTAAAGTTGCATTTGCAAAATCATTAATCATGGTTTGAGAAATTGTATACCAATTTCCAACAGGCAACTCCTTACCTATCATCATTTTAAAATTCTTAAAATTTGTAAATTCTAATGGCTTCATATTAGTTTTTTTTTAACTTTTTTATCATTATAATGCTATTTCAATTGATTAAATTAGACAAATTTTTTCAACTATGAGACCAATCCTACTTTTTCTTACATTTTTATCAATTTCAATTTACGGCCAAGACAATCCAAAATGGATGAGACATTCCTCAATTTCTCCTGATGGAACACAAATAGCTTTTACATATAAAGGCGATTTGTATAAAGTGAATGCTAATGGAGGAACTGCAAAACAACTTACTTATCATAATGCGCACGATTACAAGGCAATTTGGAGCAAGGACGGTTCTAAAATCGCTTTTGCATCCAATAGATATGGTAATTTTGATATTTATGTAATGAATGCTGATGGTGGAGCTGCAACAAGATTAACTTTCCATTCTAATGATGAAATTCCGTTTTCTTTTTCTTCGGATGACAAAAATGTAGTTTTTGGAGCTTTAAGACAAGATGATGTAAATCATAGACAATATCCACATCGTTCACAATCTGAATTGTATAGTGTTCCTGTAAATTCTGGAAGAGTGTCTCAAATATTTACAATTCCTGCAGAATATATACAGTATTCTAAAGATGGAAAAACAATGTTATATCATGATAAAAAAGGAGGCGAAAATGAATGGAGAAAACATCATACATCTTCTATAACTAGAGACATTTGGTTGTATGATGCAAAAACAGACAGTCATAAAATGATAACTTCTAACAATGCAGAAGACAGACATCCATTTTTTACTACTGATGAAAAAAGCATGTATTATTTAAGTGAAAGAAGTGGTTCTTTTAATATTCATAAAATGAATTTAGCATCTAAATCTGATGAAAAACTAACCAACTTTAGTTTACATCCTGTTCGTTTTTTAAGTGTAGCAAATGGAGTAATTTCTTTTGGTTATGATGGAGAGTTGTATACTATGAAAGAAGGTACATCACCAGAAAAAGTAGACGTAAAAATTATTACTCAAGATAAAGAAAATACAGATAAGTTTGTTTCTGTAAATGGCGGAATTCAAGAAATGTCAGTTTCGCCAAATGGTAAAGAAATTGCTTTTATTGCCAGAGGTGAAGTTTTTGTAACTTCTGTAGACAAATCTTTTACTAAAAGATTAACAAATACTCCCGAAAACGAACGTTTTGTTTCATGGGGACCAAAAGGAACATCAGTAATTTACAGTAGCGAAAGAAATGGAAAATGGAGTGTTTTTAAATCTGAAAAAATCAGAAAAGAAGAGCCTTTTTTCTACGCTGCAACTTTAGTAAAAGAATCTTCTTTAATAGAAAACAAGCTAGATAATTACTTGGCAGAATATTCACCAGATGGAAAAAAAATAGCTTTTATAGAAGGCAGAAGAACACTTAAAATAGTAGATATTGCTTCTAAAAAAGAAACTACACTTTTAACTCCAAAAGACTTATTTCATATGAGAGATGGAGACAAATACTTTACTTGGAGTCCAGATAGTAAATGGTTGTTGGTAGATTGGAGCAAAACTTTAAGCAATAGTGAAGTACTTTTAATGGCAGCTGATGGCTCTAAAAGAATCAATTTAAACGAAAGTGGGTATTATGATTATTATCCTAAGTGGGTAAATGGAGGAAAACAAATGTTGTGGTTTAGCAATAGAAACGGATTAAAATCTTATGCAACTAGTGGTCGTTCTCAATCTGACGTATATAGTATGTTTTTTACACAAGATGCTTGGGATGAATTTAATTTAAGTGATGAGGATTACAAATTAATGCAAGCCATTAAAGAAGTAGAGAAAAAGAAAAAAGAAGAAGAAAAGAAAGATAAAAAAGACGACAAAAAATCGAAGAAAAAAGATAGCAAATCAAAAGACGATAAAAAAGAAGACAAAACAAAAACACTTGAGTTTGATTGGGCAAATATGAAAGATAGAACCAAAAGATTAACCATTCACTCTTCTAGTTTAGGTGATGCTGTGTTGTCTAAAAAAGGTGATTTTTTATATTATTTAGCAAGTTTTGAAGGTAAATCAAATCTTTGGAGCACTAATTTAAGAACCAAAGAAACAAAAATGTTAATGCCTCTAAACACACGTTCTGGAAGTTTACAATGGGATAAAGAAATGAAAAACCTTTATTTACTAAGTAGTGGAAGAATAACAAAATTAAATCCTGCAAGTAAAAAACGAGAAGGTGTTTCTATAAAAGGTGAAATTTTATTAGATGAATATGCAGAAAGAAAAGCTATGTTCGATCATGTCTGGATTCGTACAAATGCTATTTTTTATCACCCAGATTTTCACGGAATTAATTGGGGTAAAATGAAAGAAGAATATCAAAAATATTTACCACATATTTCTAATGGTTACGAATTTTCTGAAATGTTATCAGAAATGTTAGGAGAATTAAACGTTTCTCATGCAGGGGCAGGTTATAGTGGTAGCAACGTTTCTAACCCAGATGCAACAGCATCTTTAGGTATTTTTATGGATTACGATTTTAAAGAAGGTGGAATTTTAATTGATGAAATAATCTCTGGAGGACCTTTAGACAAAGCCAAACTTAAGATTGAAAAAGGAAATATCATCAAAAAAATAAACGGAATAACAATTGCAGATAACGAAGATTTAGCAAAATACCTGAATAGAAAATCAGGAAAATTTATGTTATTAGAAGTTTTAGATCCAAAGACAAAGAAAACTCAAACGATTACTGTTAAGCCAATTTCTTTAGGTGCAGAAAGTAGGTTATTGTACAATAGATGGGTAAAAATCAATGAAAAAGAAGTAGAAAAAGAAAGCAAAGGTCAATTAGGCTATGTTCATATTCCTGGTATGAGTGATGGCCCTTATAGAAGTATTTATCAAGATATGATGGGTAAATATGCTGATAAAAAAGGAGTAATTATAGATACTCGTTTTAATGGTGGTGGAGATTTAGTTGCAGATTTAGCAATGTTTTTTACTGGTGTTCCTTTTATTACTTATGCAACAGAAGCTAAAGTTGTGGGTGGTGAACCTACTTCTAGATGGACAAAACCAACACTATCTATTTTTAACGAAAGTATGTATTCTGATGGGCATTGTTATGCTTCTGGATATACTGATTTAAAAATAGGAAAGACAGTTGGTATGCCAGTTCCAGGAACTTGTAGTTTTGCAGGTTGGGAAGGTTTACAAAATGGTGGTTATTGGGGTGTTGTACCTGTAAGTGCTAAAAATAAAGCTGGTGAATGGATGGAAAACAACCAAACTGAACCCACAATTAAAGTTAAAAATATGCCTGGTAAAGTTGATAATGGAATTGATGAACAGCTGATTCGTTCTATTCAAGAGCTCTTAAAAGATGTGAAATAAATTTATAGATTTACATAAAAAAAAAGCGAAACTTTACAGTTTCGATTTTTTATTATTTTACAAATAAATCATCTTTAATTTTGGGCAATTCTAAATGAAATTTTACCGCAATTAATCTAATAATTACGATTATAGAAGCTGAAATGATAAAAACAATATTTTCAGAAAGTTCAAAGTAAGAAAGGCTTAAATAAAAAACTCCACCAATTAAACAGGCAGAAGCATAAATTTCTTTTTCAAAAATTAACGGAACTTTGTTTGTTAAAACATCTCTTAAAACGCCACCAAAAACGGCAGAAATCATCCCCATAATTATGGCTATAATTGGATGTAAATTAAAACTTAACCCTTTTTGTAAACCCAATAAAGTAAAAACGCTTAAACCAATAGTATCAAACAAAAAAAGAGTTTTACTTAAAAATGCAATTTTTCTTTTAAATAGAAAAGTTAAAACAACAGCAGTTAAAATTGTCCATAAATAATTTAAATCGCCAATCCAATTTATAGGATGTGCATCAATTAAAACATCACGCAACATACCACCACCAACAGCAGTTACAAAGGCAATAATAATTACACCAAATAAATCGAACTTTTTATTAGAAGCTACCAAAGCTCCACTAATTGCAAATGCAAAAGTTCCTAATATGTCTAAAACATAAATTAGTTCCATTTACACAGTAACTTCAGTAAACTTTATGTTTAATTCTTTCTGAAGTTGTTGCACTCTTTCTAATTCATAAGGCAAAACTAAAGCTAAAGAAACACCAGTTTTTCCTGCTCTTGCAGTTCTTCCAGATCTATGTGTATAATAATCTGTTTGCTCTGGTAATTGATGATGAATTACAAACTCTAACTCTTTTACATCAATTCCACGTGCAGAAACATCCGTAGAAATTAAATACTGTAAACTTTCATTTTTAAAAGCACGCATTACTTTATCACGTTCTTTTTGTTGCATATCTCCTTCTAGTGCTGCTGCAGAAAAACCTTCTTCTATTAATTGTTTGGCTAAATTTTGAGCACCAGCTTTAGTTCTACAAAAAATAATACCTCTTTGAGCCTCTCTTTTTTCTAGAAAAGTAATTATTAAATCTGTTTTTTCTTTAATGGTAGTTTTTACAAAATGATGTCTAATGTTTTCATTTACCAAAGATTTAGGGTTTATCTCTACTCTTGGTGCATTTCCATCCATATAAGTTTTAATAATCTTCTTAATTTCTTCTGGCATAGTAGCAGAAAATAACCAAGTTTTTCTATCTAACTTTGTTGTAAATTTTAAGATTCTATTTAAATCTTGCTTAAAACCCATACTTAACATTTCATCAGCTTCGTCTAAAATCACTGTTTTTACGTGGCTAATGTCTATTGCTCCTCTTTCAATCAAATCTATTAATCTACCAGGAGTTGCAACTACAATATGCGTTGTTCTTTTTAAATTATTCATTTGTCTGTCAATCTTTTCGCCACCAAAAACGGCTTCTAAAAAGATACGTTCATCAACGTATTTTGTAAACTTGAATAATTGTTTTTTTATCTGCTGTACTAATTCTCTTGTAGGCGATAAAATTAAGGCTTGAATATGCTCTGAACTAGCATCAATTTGATGTAAAACTGGCAAACCAAAAGCCGCAGTTTTCCCTGTTCCTGTTTGAGCTAAACCAATAAAATCTGTAGTTGATTTTAATAAAATTGGTATTGTTTTTTCTTGGATTTCAGTTGGCTTAGAAATCCCTATTTCTTTTATTGATTTTATATAATCTTTACGAATTCCGAGTGCAGAAAATGTTGACATTGTTTCTTAATTTTGTGCAAAGATACTTTTATTAATGTGTAATGACACAAATTACATAAATTGCTCAAAAAAATAGTCAAAATGAATTTTAGTTTTAGAAAGGTTTTATTGTAGGAATTTTTAAATTATAATAATTTAATTCTGTAATACTTTTAAAACATCTTCTCTAATTCTTGCTGGCTTAAAAGTTTTTGAATTTAACATTACCCATGTTGTTTTTGCTTTTACTAATAATACATCTTCTTTATAAAACTCCATTAAACGCACAGATGTTATTCCTCTGGTTTCACCTACCCAAGTTTTAACAGTAATTTCATCACCTAAACCAGCTTGTTTTAAGTAATCAATTTCGTGCCTCATTACAACCCAAACATATTGTGGCAAAGGATTCTCTTTAGTTAAAAAAGACCAATGAGTTGTAGCAATTTTATCCATCCATTTTACATAAACTAAGTTATTTACATGTTCTAGATTGTCTATGTCTTCTACAGAAACAGTAATATTTAATGTAAATATATTTTCCTTTTTATTCATTATACAAACATATATATTTTAATATATCTTTAACAATAATAAAACTTAGAATTCGCCTTAACCTTTAATTATTGATGATCTTTGTAAATTCTTATGGCAAAATTAGCAAACGAATTAGGTACAGAAAAAATAAATAGTTTATTGATAAAACAAGCAGTTCCTGCAACAATAGGGATTCTTGTAATGTCTTTAAATATGATTGTTGATACTATTTTTGTTGGGCAATGGGTAGGTGTTTTAGCAATTGCAGCCATAACTGTAGTTTTACCAATTGCCTTTTTAATTTCTTCTATAGGTATGGGAATTGGAATTGGAGGAAGCTCAATTATTTCTAGAGCTTTAGGAGCAGAAAACTCTGAAAAAGCTTTTTTAACTTTTGGTAATCAGATTTGTTTAACACTTATTTTAGCTATTGTCTTTGTACTTTTAGGTAACTTTTTTAGTGTACCTATTTTAAATTTATTTGGTGCAAAAGGAGATATTTTACCAATTGCATCAGAATATTTTGCAATGGTAATTTTTGGAGTGCCATTTTTGGCATTTGCAATGATGGGAAATCCTGTAATTAGAGCAGAAGGAAAACCTAAATTTGCAATGTATGCAATGATAATTCCAGCAATTTTAAACATTGTTTTAGATGTTGTTTTTATCAAGTTTTTTGATTGGGGAATGACTGGTGCTGGTTTAGCCACTTCTATTTCTTTTGCAAGTATTGGTTTGTATATTTTATATTTCTTTTTATCAAGCAAAAGTGAACTAAAAATTATACCGAAAAATTTTGCTTTAAATGGTAAAATTGTTCGAGAAATTGTAGAATTGGGTGGAGTTTCTGTGGTAAGACAAGGAGCCATTAGTGTGTTAATGATTGTTTTAAATTACTCTCTTTTTACGTATGGTGGAGAAATTTCAATCTCAATTTTCGGAATTATAAATCGTGTAATGATGTTTTCATTATCGCCAGTTATGGGAGTTTCTCAAGGTTTTTTACCAGTTGCAGGTTTTAATATTGGTGCTAAAAAGAATGATCGAGTTAAAGAAACCATTAAAAAATCCATTTATTTTGGATCGATATTAGGTACTATCATTTTTCTAGCAATTATTCTATTTAAAGAGCAAGTAATTCAAATTTTCACAAATGATATTACACTTTTACAAGAAACACCAAATGCAATGCTTATTGTATTTATTGCAACTCCAATTATAACCATGCAATTAATTGGTTCTGCCTATTTTCAGGCAGCAGGAAAAGCGATGCCAGCTTTATTTTTAACGCTTTTAAAACAAGGAATTTTCTTAATTCCTTTAGCGTATATTTTACCAAAATATTATGGGGTTGCTGGGGTTTGGTGGTCTTTTCCTATTGCTGATATTTTATCTACTTTAGTAACGGTTTTGGTTTTAAAAAGAGAGGTTGATAAAAATTTGATTTCTGCTTAATTATAAAATAGAATACTTTTAGGTAAAAACTTGGTGAAATTTGTTTTGTATCCGTTAACTAAATCAAAGACTCTCCATTTAAATTGGTAGTTAAAATATCGCTAAATAAATTAAAAAAAGGACGCAAAGCTTTAAAACTTTCATCTACTTGATCTATAAAATCTTCGGATAAAACTTCTGCATCTGTAAAGTTTTTAGTGGCAATAAAACCTTTTTTACGCAATAAATCTATATCTGGATGTGCTTTATCAAAACCTCTTGGTGCTGTTTTTAATTCGCTAAAACTATCAAATTTATTTCCAAAATGTTTTTGATAAGTTGCATCTTCCAAAATCTCTTTAATTTCTGATGCATCTTGTTCTATTTCTTTTCTAATTCTAAATAAATCGTCTTTGTTGGGTTCCCAAAATCCGCCAGCTAAAAAAGATTCTCCTGGTCTTATTCTTAAAAAATAACCTCCTCTTAATTCTTTGCCTAATCTTGAATATGAATTTGCAAAATGTGCTTTATAAGGTGTTTTATCATCAGAAAAGCGAACATCTCTGTAAATTCTCATCATCTTCGATTTTTCAATTTCATCATGTTCAGATAATCTATCATTTATAGCCAAAAAAACTGACTTAGCATTTTGTTGTGCTTCTGTATATTTTGGTTTATGCTCTGCAAACCAATCTCTATTATTGTTTATATGTAAATCTTTTAAAAATTGAAAAGTAGATTTTTCTAGTTGCATTCTAATTAAATTTAAAAACTCAAGTTACAAAATAGATTTGTAACTTCGATTTTGAAATGCATCAAAAAACAAAAGACATTCAAAAAAGGTATGATGGTTTTTTACAAACTGCTAGTTTGTGGAAAAGTAATGTTGTATTAGAATTGCATCAATTTAAAATTGAACCCAAATCAGTAAAAATTGATATTAATATTGATGAAAAACTAAGATTAGGTAAATATATAGAACGTTTTGTTTCGTATCAATTAGAACAAGAAAAAGATATTAATATACTTTGTGAGAACATTCAAATTCAGCAAAACAAAATAACTTTAGGTGAATTGGATTGTATCATCAAAAAAGATGAAAAACCAATTCATTTAGAAATTATTTATAAGTTTTATTTGTTTGATGACTCTGTTGGAACTACTGAAATTGAACATTTTATTGGCCCAAACAGAAAAGATACTTTGGTTGAAAAACTAATTAAACTGAAAGAAAAACAATTGCCACTACTCTACTCTAATGAATGTAAAAGTTATTTAGAGAGTATCAAATTATCATCAGAAAAAATAACTCAACAAGTGTATTTTAAAGCACAATTGTTTGTGCCTTACTCGTATAAAAATATACAATTAAAAACTTTAAATACTGATTGTATTGGTGGTTTTTACATCAACCAAAAAGAACTAAAAGCATTTAATGATTGTAAGTTTTTTATCCCAAGTAAAAAAGATTGGTTGGTAAATCCTCATCAAAATGTAAAATGGTTAAATTTTACTGATTTTAAAGAAGAATCTGCAGAATATTTAGTCAGAAATTTCTCTCCTCTTTGTTGGATTAAAAAAGAAAATGGAGAAATTTTTAAATTTTTTCTGGTTTGGTGGAACTGATTTTAACATCAGCAATAAAATTTATTTCATAAAAAAAAAGGAACTCAAAAAATGAGTTCCTTTTTTTATCCTTATTAAAGTTATAACTTAATTAGTTATTTCCTTCATTGTTGTCATCTTTAGAAACTTTGTTCCAAATTTTAATTTCGTCAGTTTCAGAAACTCCGTCTAAAATTTCTACGTTTACACCATCAGAGGTTCCTAGTTTTAAAGTTCTTTTTTCAAAAGTACCTTCACCAGTTTTTACTTCTACATAAGGCTCTTCAGTTTTCTTATCGAACTTTAATAATGCTTCTTTAATAGATAAAACACTGTCTTTTTTCTCTAAAACAATGTCTGCATTTGCACTATAACCAGCTCTAATAAAATAGTTATCATCTAAAGAAACATCCGCTTTAATTTTAAACTGAACTGCACCAGATTCTTCTGTACCTTTAGGCGCTATAAAGTTTAATTTTGCAGGAAACATTTTACCTTCTATAGCACCAATAGAAACTTCAATATCAGAACCACTTACTAATTTACCAACTTCAGATTCATCTACTTTACCCTCAAAAATCATTTTACTCATATCTGCAATAGATGCAATAGTTGTACCTGCATTAAAGTTGTTAGATTGTATTACTTGGTCTCCTTCTTTAACCGGAATTTCTAAAATTGTTCCAGACATTTGAGCCATAATATTTGTGTTTGCAGAACCACCAGAACCTGCAGAACCTTTCTTGATAATCATATAATCGTTTTGAGCATTTTTTAAATCTTGCTTTGCTTGATTATAAGTTAATTCTACATTTTCGAATTCTTGTCTAGAAATTACACCTTTATCGAATAAATTTTTATTTCTTTTGTAAGAAATTTCTGCATTACTCAAGCTAATTCTAATATTATCTACTCTACCTTTTGCACTAATTAAAGATTGCTCATTAGGTACAACTCTTACAGTTGCAATTAAATCACCTTTCTTTACTTTAGAACCTTCTAAAAGCATTATTTTATCGATAATACCTGTAATTTGTGGTTTAATTTCAATTTCTTCTAAAGGAGTTACTTTACCAGTAGCTACCGTTTTTTTAACAATTGTAGTTTTAAAAGGCGTTTCTGTTTCGTATTCTACAATACTGGTTTTGTTCTTTTTTCCGAACCAAATTAACGCTGCAATAAAACCTATTGCTATGATAATTAAAATAATTTTTGCTCTTTTACTCATGATGTAGTTAATTGATTTTTTTTATTCTTCTCTTAATGCTTCTATTGGTTTTACTACTGTTGCCATATGTGCAGGTATTAAGCCTATCATAGTACCTAATACAATTAATGTGGCAAATGCTATAAATATAATTGGTATGTTTACTGTTGGGTTTATTAATATGGCATCATCTCCTTGCCCTAAAAAGTTATCTATTAAAAATAAAATAAAACCACCAAATACAATACCTAACATACCAGCTATTGTTGTTAGAAAAACTGATTCTAATATTATTTGCTGACGAATACTTTTTGGTGTTGCACCCAAAGCACGTCGAATTCCGATTTCTTTTGTACGTTCTTTTACTGTTATTAAAAGGATGTTACCAATTGCAAAAACCCCAGCAATTAAAGTTGCAATACCTACAAACCAAGTTAAAAACTGCATACCTGTTAAAAAACCAGTTACTTTACCTATTTCTTTACCCAAATTAACACTACCAAATGCTCTTTTATCTTCTGGATGTACTTTATGTAAACCTTTTAAAGTTAAAAGAATATCAGTTTCCATTTGCTCAATATCTGTACCTTCATGAGCAGTAATCATCATCCAATCTACTTTATTAGCAGTGTTATATACTTTTCTAAATGTTGTAAAAGGTATGTATGCTGTGTCACCATCAAAATCTATAGTATTTGATGGTTTATAAACCCCAATAACTTTATAATTTATACTGTTTATTTTAATGTACTCTCCTATTGGCATTTCTCCTTTATCAAACAATTGTTTGTACATATCTTCGGATATAACAGTTACTTTTGAATTTAAAAGGATATCATTTCCATTTAAAAAGCGTCCAAATATCAATTGTTTTTTTTGGATTTGATCTAAAACAGGATAATCTCCACTAACTCTAAAATCACCAGATTTAAAATTGTGTACAAGTAAATTATTAGTTTGATTTCTGGGTGCTAATAATTGAATTTCATCTGAAAATTCTGATTTTAAAACTTCAATATCATTCATTGTTAAACGAAATCTTCTACCTTCTTGAAAACCTTTAAAAGGTGTATCTGTAGACTGTGTCCAAACAAAAACACTATTAGTTGCAAAGTTACCAAACAGTTTATTAAAACCATTTTCCATTCCTCTTGCTGCACCTAAAAGCACAACTAAAAGAAAAATACCCCAAAGCACACCAATAATTGTAATTACGGTTCTCATTTTGTTTTTACGAATGCTTCCGTAAATTTCTTGCCAAGTATCTGAATCAAATAAAAACTTCATAATTAGTCTGCTCTTAATGCTACAATTGGTTTAATATTTGCTGCTCTTTTTGCTGGCACATAACCTGCAATTAATCCTGATAGTACTAAAATAATTGTTGCTCCTATTACAATACCAGGACTTACACTTGGGTCTTTAATAAAGTAGTCATCTTCTAAACTATCACCAATTAAAGACAATATATAGGTACCTAAAGACAAGCCTAAATAACCAGCAATTGTTGTAATTAAAACAGATTCTTGAACAACCATACCTACAATAGATGATGGTTTTGCACCTAATGCTTTTCTTATCCCAAATTCTTTGGTTCTCTCTTTTATTACAAAAATCATAATGTTAGAAATACCTATAATACCTGCAACTAAAGTACCAGAACCAATTAAAATTACAATTGCATATAAAGCACCCATAAATTGACCAACGCCTTTATTTGCTTCTGCCATATTTCTAACAGAAAGTGCACTTTGATCATCTGGATGAATACTTAATTTTTTACGTAAATCACGCTCCATTTTATTACCAAAAGCAACTGCAGCATCTAAGCTTAAGTTTGGGTCATAACCCAATGCCATTTGACTAATATAGTCGTTATTACCGTAAATCATTTGTGCTGTGGTTAAAGGTATAAATGCTTTTCTTTCTTCATTATCTCCTCCTTCATCAGAAAAAATACCAATAATTAAATATGAACTTCCGTTTACATTTAAACGTTTTCCTAAAGCAGGTCTTTCTCCAAATAGATCTTCTTTTAACAATCTACCAATAACAATTACTTTAGATTTTTCTTTAATATCTCTTTCATTTACATACCTACCTTCATCAATAATAGTTTTCTCTAAAAATTGATGATCAGGATGTATAGCCATAACACTGTAATTATCAGCGTTATTTTTATATTTTAATACAAAGTTTTTATATATTCTTGCAGATTGATATTGTAATTTGTCGCCAAATTCATCTTTTACAAAATCATAATCATCGTTCTTTAATTGAACTCTTCTACCAGTTTGTAATCCTTTATAAGGTTTTGATGTTTTCCAAACACGAACAAACATTGCATTTTGAGCATCATCTGCAAAAGCACCTTTAAAAGTGTTACTTAAACCACTAACTATACCAAAAAGCAGAGTGAATAATAAAATGGCAAAAGCTACAGTAAAACCAGACATTACAGAACGTAATCTGTTTTTATTGATACTTTGAAAAATTTCTCTCCATCTGTCTAAATCAAACATAATTATACTGCTTTAGACGCTTTGGTTAATTCATCACTAATTATAAGACCATCTTTTAAACGTACAATTCTTTTGGTTTGTTCTGCAACTTCTTCTTCGTGTGTAATTACAAAAACCGTCATTCCTTCATCATTAATGTCTTTTAACAAGTCCATTACAGAATCTGTAGTTGTAGAATCTAATGCTCCAGTTGGCTCATCTGCTAAAACTACTTTTGGTTTGGTTACTAAAGCTCTTGCAATGGCAACACGTTGTTTTTGCCCTCCAGAAAGCTCGTTTGGTAAATGGTTTGCCCAATCTTTTAAACCTACTTTTTCTAAATAATCTAAAGCAATTTTTAAACGATCTTTTCTATTCATACCTTTATAATACAAAGGTAAAGCAACATTTTCTAATGCTGTTTTGTATGAGATAAGGTTAAAAGATTGAAAAATAAATCCTAAGAATTTGTTTCTTAAAAGAGCGGCTTTTTTCTCATTCATATCCTTAATAAGCTGACCATTTAAATAATAATCACCTTCGTCATGAATATCTAATAAACCAACAATATTTAATAATGTAGATTTTCCTGAACCAGAAGAACCCATAATAGAAACAAACTCGCCTTCTTTTATGTGTAAATCAATTCCTTTAAGTACGTGCAAAGAATCTTTTCCTATCGGATAAGATTTGTGTAGTTTTTCTATTCTAATCATTTGGTTTGGTTAATTTAACTACTAAAGTATTGAATGCTAATGATAGCCTTTATTAATATTATGTTAAAAGCTATTGCAAATTAACAATACAAACATAAGACGTTAGAATTAAAAAAATGTTACAAGGTTTTTTAAAAAAAGTTAAAGTAATTTTGTTTTTTTACTTTGTAAACTGATTTTATGGTTGATATTCCTTTAAATAAAAAATTAATTCTTTTTGATGGTGTTTGCAATCTGTGCAATAATTCCGTTTTAAAAGTAATAAAATACGATAAGAAAAATACTTTTATTTTTACTGCTTTACAATCTGAAACAGGCAAAAAAATTACAAGTCAATTAAATATAGATACTCAAAAAGTTGATTCAATTATCTTATACGAACCTGGCATTTCTTATGATATAAAATCTACAGCCGCTTTAAATATAATGAACGATTTTGGTGGAATTTGGAAAATAACCCAATTAGGTTTTCTTTTTCCTGAGTCTTTCAGAAATTTCATTTACGATTTTATTGCAAAAAACAGATACAAATGGTTTGGCAAAAAAGAAAGCTGTTTGATACCAACCATAGAATTAAAAGCTAAATTTTTAAATTAAAATGATAATACCAAAAGAAATTAAATGCGTTATTTTTGATATGGATGGAGTAATCATTGACTCAGAAGAAATCCATAAAAAAGCATATTATGAAACATTTACTTCTATTGGAGTTGATGTATCTCCAGAACTTTATAAAACGCTCACAGGATCATCAACAATAAATACTTTTCAGAGATTAATAGCGCATTATAATTTAGATTTAAAGCCAGAAGATTTAGTAATAGATAAAAGAAAAAGATACGTAAATTTCTTTGAAAACGACCCAACTTTACATTTAGTAAAAGGTGTAGAAGAACTTATAAAACATTGTTACAATAAAGGGTTAACTTTAGTTTTAGCCTCTTCTTCTGCTATGGTAAATATTGATAGAGTTTTTAATCGTTTCAATTTAAACTCTTATTTTAACGCTAAAATTAGTGGTGCAGATTTAACTGAATCTAAACCACATCCAGAAATCTTTGAAAAAGCAGCAATTTTAGGAAAAACACCTAAAGAAAACTGTATTGTTATTGAAGATTCTGATAACGGAATTAAAGCCGCAAATGATGCTGATATTTTCGTCTTCGGATTTAAAAACCCTATGGTTGCAGATCAATCTTTAAAAAATGCTGATTTTGTTATTGATGACTTTAATACTTTAAAAGCTCTTTTGTAACTTTATTTTTTTTCACCTAAATATTCTTCAATATCATTTATATGGTGTTGCAATGCCTTAGCAGAAATCTGAATTTCTTTTATCAGCAAAGCTAAAGAAATAAGTAACAGAATTAAACCAATACCAAAAGCCCAAACAGCAATGGTATAAAAACCAATGTAAATTAAAAACATTGTTAATACACAGAATAACAAACTTGTAATGCCGAAAATTTGCATATACCTTGTTAAATTTAATCTTGTTTTTAAATTTTTAATTTGCCTTAGCAAAGAATCATCTTTTTTTTCTAAATATCTATCATGTAAACTTCTAATGACAGATGCATAAGCCAAAAAACGATTTGTATAAGCAAGCATTATTAATGAGATTGCCGAAAACAATAATGCAGGTGTAGTTAATGTTAGTTGTTCCATATATAACATCAAAAATAAAGAATAATTTCTATTATAAGATAAGCTTTAAATTTTTCTCTATTTTTGAAATATGAAAAAATTTCTTTTAATAATAATTCTAAGTTTCAATTTTACTTTAAGTGCACAAAAACTACCAAAAGGCTTTGTATATTTAGCTGATGTTGATGCCAGTATTCAAAAAGAATTACGCTATTTAAGTAACAATAACTTTATAGGTAAACCTATTGATGGCTATATAAACAATTGCGTTATTGTTAGTAAAGAAACTGCAGAAGCTTTAAAAAAAGTGCAGACTATTTTAAACAAAAAAGGTTTAAGTCTTAAAATTTTTGACGCTTACAGACCACAACAAGCTGTAGATCATTTTGTAAGATGGGCAAAGGTTTTGAATGATACTTTAATGAAACAGCAATATTATCCTAAAGTACCAAAATCACAATTATTTAATTTGGGTTATATCGCATCAAAATCTGGACATACAAGAGGTAGTACAACAGATTTAACTATTGTTGATAAAAAAACAGGTGAAGAATTAGATATGGGAAGTCCATTTGATTTTTTTGGTATTGAATCTCATCCTTTCTATACAAATATCACAAAAAAACAAAAAGAAAACAGAATGCTATTAAGAAAAGTTATGCTAGCTAATGGTTTTAAACCTTACGATCATGAATGGTGGCATTTTACCTTAAAAAATGAACCTTTTCCTAAAACGTACTTTAATTTTCCTATTCAATAACAATTTTAACAAAACTGAAACAGCTTCAAAAAAAATCGGCATTATATTTGTGTTATTCTTGCCAGAAATTTAAAAATATGAAACTAATTTTAAAATATTTAACGATTATTTTTTGTGTATGTTTTACTACAAAAATAGCTGCTCAATTAGACACAAATAAAGGTACTGAAGAAAAAGGTAAAACTAAATCTATTGTTTTAAAAAACTCTAAAGAAATAAATAAACCAAAATCTATCGAAATAAATGGAACAGAAGGTTTTCAAAAAGCTTATGATGCAGAAAAAGAAAAGCTAAAAAAAGAACAAAAAAAAGACAATTTAAAAAATAAAGGAATTCTTTCTCAAGCAAAATTAAACGAGCAACGCTTTTTAAAATCTTTCCAAAAAATTAACGGTAAATATATAATACCAAAAATAGACCAAGATTTAGGTAGTTTTAGAACTAGTTCTAAAAGTGTAAATATTATTTGTAGAGATTTCCAATATCCTGATGGAGATAGAGTTACTATTTTTGTAAACGATGTTCCATTAATTTACAACATACTTTTAAAAACAAGTTATCAAAAATTTAATATTCCATTAAACGTAGGTATTAATAAAATTGCATTTAAAGCATTAAACCAAGGTTCTTCAGGACCAAATACAGCTGCTTTTAAGGTTTATAATGATGCTGGTATGCTAATTTCATCTAACGAATGGAATTTAGCTACAGGTGCTAAAGCAACTTTAGTTATAGCAAAAGACAAATAATCTATATTTCTTTAGTTTTTTGCTGTAAATTTTAAAACACAAGTTTTTTTATTCTTTATAAAACCATTATTTTTGTCATTAAGATTATTTACGTAAGTTTATAATCTAACAAAAAATAACAACAAACACTAAAGAATGAAAAAAATCACCAAACAAACCTATTTAGATTGGTACAAAGACATGCTTTTCTGGCGTAAGTTCGAAGACAAGTTAGCATCTGTTTACATTCAGCAAAAAGTAAGAGGATTCTTACACCTGTATAATGGACAGGAAGCTATTTTAGCAGGAGCATTACATGCAATGGATTTATCAAAAGATAAGATGATTACCGCTTACAGAAACCACGTACAACCAATTGGTATGGGAGAAGACCCTAAACGTGTTATGGCTGAATTGTATGGTAAAGCTACAGGTACCTCTAAAGGTATGGGTGGTTCTATGCACATTTTCTCTAAAGAATTTGGTTTTTATGGTGGTCATGGAATTGTTGGTGGTCAAATACCTTTAGGAGCAGGAATTGCTTTTGGAGACAAATATAAAGGTAGTGATGGTGTTACTTTAACTTGTTTTGGTGATGGTGCTGCAAGACAAGGTTCTCTACACGAAGCTTTTAATATGGCTATGTTATGGAAGTTACCAGTAATTTTTATTGTTGAAAATAACGGTTATGCAATGGGTACTTCTGTTGATAGAACTGCAAATCATACAGATATTTGGAAACTTGGTTTAGGTTATGAAATGCCTTGTGGACCTGTAGATGCAATGAACCCAATTAAAGTTGCAGAAGCTGTTGATGAAGCTATTCAAAGAGCAAGACGTGGTGATGGACCAACTTTCTTAGAAATGAAAACTTACAGATACAGAGGTCACTCAATGTCTGATGCTCAACACTACAGAACAAAAGACGAAGTAGAAGAGTATAAAAAAATTGATCCTATAACTCAAGTAAAAGATATTATCTTAGAAAAAGGTTATGCAACAGAAGAAGAAATTTCTGTAATTGATAAAGAAGTAAAAAGTAGAGTAAAAGAATGCGAAAAGTTCGCAGAAGAATCTCCATATCCAGAAACTCAACAGTTATATGATATGGTTTATGAACAAGAAGATTATCCTTTTATAAGTTAAGATATGGCTACAGTAATAAATATGCCGCGTTTAAGTGACACCATGGAAGAAGGTGTTGTGGCACAATGGTTAAAGAAGGTTGGAGATAAAGTCGAAGAAGGTGATATTTTAGCAGAAATAGAAACTGATAAAGCTACAATGGAATTTGAGTCTTTCTATGAAGGTACTCTACTACATATTGGTATTCAGGAAGGTGAAACTTCTCCTGTCGATAAACTTTTAGCCATTATTGGTGAAGAAGGTGAAGATATCTCTGCTCTTTTAAATGGTGAAGCAGAACCAGCAAAAGAAGATAAAGTAGAAGAAACAAAGGAAGAAACTACTTCTGAAGCTTCAACTACAGATAATGTTGCTGTTCCTGAAGGTGTCAATGTAATTGCTATGCCTCGTTTAAGTGATACAATGACAGATGGTACAGTAGCTTCTTGGTTAAAGAAAGTTGGAGATAAAGTTGAAGAAGGTGATATTTTAGCAGAAATTGAAACTGATAAAGCAACTATGGAATTTGAATGTTTCTATGAAGGAACAATCTTACACATTGGTGTTCAAGAAGGTGAAACTGCTCCTGTAGATAGTTTACTTACAATAATTGGACCAGAAGGAACTGATGTTTCAGCAATTATAGCTAGTGGTGGTAACACTCCTGCTGCTGCAGAAAAATCTGCTCCAAAAACTGAAGAAAAGAAAGCAGAAAAACCTGCTGCTAAAGTAGAAGAAGCAAAACCTACAACAACTACTAGTACTTCTAATGGTCGTGTGTTTGCATCTCCATTAGCAAAGAAAATTGCTGCTGATAAAGGTTTTAATCTTGCTGATATTTCTGGCTCTGGAGAGAATGGTAGAATCATTAAAAAAGATGTAGAAAACTTTACTCCTGCAGCTAAAGTAGAAGCTAGTGCTGCAACAACAACATTTATTGCTGCTGGTGAAGAAAAATCTGAGGAAGTTAAAAATTCTCAAATGCGTAAAGCAATTGCAAAATCTTTAGGTAACTCTAAATTTACTGCTCCTGATTTCAGTTTAAATATTGAGGTTGATATGGACAATGCAATGGCTTCTCGTAAAACAATCAATGCAATTCCAGATGTAAAAGTATCATTTAATGATATGGTTGTTAAAGCCTGTGCAATGGCATTAAAAAAACATCCACAAGTAAATACTTCTTGGTCAGATGCTAATACAATTTATCACAGTCATATACACGTTGGTGTTGCTGTTGCTGTAGATGATGGTTTATTAGTACCAGTTATTAAACATACAGACTCTTTAAGTTTAACTCAAATTGGGGCTGGTGTAAGAGATTTAGCTGGTAAAGCAAGAAATAAAAAATTAGCTCCTGCAGAAATGCAAGGAAGTACTTTTACTGTTTCTAATTTAGGGATGTTTGGTATTCAGAATTTTAATTCTATTATTAATCAACCTAATTCAGCAATTTTATCTGTTGGTGCAATAGTCCAAAAACCTGTTGTTAAAGATGGGCAAATTGTTGTTGGTAACACAATGAATTTAACTTTAACTTGCGATCACAGAACTGTTGATGGTGCTGTTGGTGCTCAGTTTTTACAAACTTTAAAAACGTTTATAGAAAACCCTGTTACAATGTTAGCATAGTTTCTGTAAAACATTTATAATTTATAAAAACCTAAACTTAATTGTTTAGGTTTTTTTTGTACCACAAAACATCAAAGTCAAGTTATAAATAAGAAAAAAACATAAAAATTTAAGCTTTAAATTAAATTTGAAGAAGATCGATTTAAAACATAATCTTCAAACAAAATGTATAAACTAAAAGTTTATAAAAATTAACTAATTCTACAAATATTAACTGTTTGTAATTTTAATAATAGTTTTATCATACAAGCATAAAATAAATATTATGTTTAGTATTATAGCTAATATACTGATATGTAAAAATTGTTTGATGAATCACAATAAAATACCCAAATATTGGATTAATCATTATTGAATATGGTGCCAGAGAAAATATTTATCAGTAAAATAGTGCTTTATTAGAAAACCAATGAGTAATTATTTTCTTGAGTCAGTACAAACAATTTATCATGAAACTCCTTGAAAAATCATTAAAAAAAGTCAATTTATTTGGTCTTCTTATCCAGAATATTTTTGATTATTATGTAACTAATTTCAAATAAAAGTCTAAATCATAAAGGATAACTCTAGTTTTATATATTACTCATTTAAAAAATATAAAAAAACAGAAGTCAAAATTTAAACATATTTTCACCAATTTAGAAAAAGTAACATTTTTAAATCAGCGGAAAAAATTATAACTAAAAACAGTCTGATAATTTTATGATATTATATTACCAAATGGACTTTATTTTTCACAAAGATTATCAATAAGAAAGGATTATGATAGAAAATAAATCTTACATTAAATTAAGCAATTAAAAAGAACTAATTAGCTACTACAACAGCTTCCTTTTCTTTTATCAATCTTAATGTTAATCGATTAAATCTGATAAATAATAATACTGAAGCTGTTGATAAACCTGCAAGTAAGCCTAACCAAATACCAAAACTTCCATATCTATCTTCTGACCCTAAAAAGTAAGAAACAGGAAAACCTACACACCAATAAGAAATAAAAGTTAAGAGGGTTGGTATTTTAACATCTTGTAGACCACGTAAAGCTCCTAAAACGACTACTTGAATGCTATCAGATATTTGAAAAAATGCAGCTGCAATTAAAAGTTTAGAGGCAATTGTTATTACTTCCATATTATCTACAAAATTTACTTTATCATCTAAATCTACATAAATGGTAGGCATTATTTTATGAAACAAGAAAAACAAAACTGCAAAAATGGTCGCTAAAATTAGTCCTAAAAGAAAAATTGAGAATGCAATTCTACGTAATTCTTTAAAATTTTGTAATCCTTTTTGATTTCCAACTCTAATCATAGAAGCAACACTTAAACCCATTGCAACCATAAATGTCATAGAAGATAAATTTAAGGCAATTTGATTTGCAGCTTGTGGATTTTTACCTAATAAACCACTTAACCAAATTGCAGCAGTAAAAATAGCCACTTCAAAAAACATTTGCATTGCACTTAAAGATCCTAAGTTGATGATTTTTTTTATCATCAAAATATCTAAAACAAAGAATTTTAAATTACTAACAATTCGTTTGGAACGTGCTTTATTTTTTAATAAAAGCCATAAATAAATTACCATAATAATTCTAGAAGCCAATGTACCATAAGCAGCACCAACAATACCTAATTCTGGAAAACCAAACTTACCAAAGATAAATAGATAGTTTAGTACAATGTTTACAATATTGGCAATTAAAGTAGCATACATTGGGTACTTGGTCATAGACATACCATCACTAAACTGCTTAATTGCCTGAAAAATAATTAACGGAATTAATGAAAAAGCAACTAAATCTAAATACGGAATTGCCAACTCTACAACTTCTTTGGGCTGCTGCATTAGATGCATTAAAGGTTTTGCAAAAAACACCATTAAGAACAATAAAATACCTAAAGAAGTACATAAAAATAACCCGTTTTTAAATGTAGATCTGGCTTGTTCTAAATTATCAGAAGAATCTGCTTCTGCAATTAAAGGTGTAATTGCTGTAGAAAAACCAATACCAATAGACATTGCAATAAACATAAAACTGTTACCCAAAGAAACTGCAGCCAATTCTGCAGTACCCAATTGCCCAACCATAATATTATCTATAAATGCGACAAAAGTATGCCCTAACATACCCAACATTACAGGTGCTGCTAGTTTCCAATTGTATTTAAATTCTGATGTATATTGCTTAAGATTCACTTTTAAAAAATCGATTATCGGACTGCGAAGATACATATAAGATTCTCATTTTTTTAAGGAGAACTTCACAGTTTTAAGCTAAGTTTTTCAATAAAAAATATTACTTTTGGTAAAAACCAAAACTAATTATAATGGCAGATATTACGTTAAAAGGAAATGCAATAAATACAGTAGGTAATTTACCAGAAAATGGTACAAAAGCTCCTGACTTTAAATTAACAGCAGTAGATTTATCTCAAAAAAGTTTATCAGATTTTACTGGTAAAAATATCATATTAAATATTTTTCCTAGTGTAGATACTGGTACATGTGCAACTTCTGTAAGAGAATTTAATAAAAAAGCGGCAGATTTAGAAAATACAGTTGTGTTATGTATTTCTAGAGATTTACCATTTGCTCAAGCACGTTTTTGTGGTGCAGAAGGTATTGATAATGTTGTAATGCTTTCTGATTTTGCAACAGGTAATTTTGGTAAAGATTACCAATTAGAAATTGCAAATGGTCCTTTAGCAAACTTACATTCTAGAGCTATTGTTATTATCGATGATAAAGGCAATGTATCTTATACAGAACAAGTTTCAGAAATTGTTAATGAGCCAAACTATGAAAATGCTTTAAAAGCGATTTAATAATGAAAGATCCTAAAGATGGTTTTATAGTTGGCAGAATTAAAAGCTTAAAGTTCGCTTTAAAAGGAATGTGGATTTTAATTACTACAGAAGATAGTATTAAAGCTCAACTTTTTTTTGCCATTATTGCCACAATTATGGGATTATATTTTAACATTTCTACTACAGAATGGGCATTGCAATTTATAATAATTGGCTTAGTATTAGTAGCTGAGGCAGCTAATACAGCCATTGAAGAAGTTGCAGATTTTATTCACCCAGATTATCATGAAAAAATTGGCTTAATTAAAGATATTGCTGCTGGTGCACCAAGTTTTGCTGCTTTAATATCTTTAATTGTAGCTGGTTTTATTTATGTACCTAAAATAGCTTTATTATTTTAAGCAAATACGTATATTTACCCCTTAAAAATATCCAATTTTTTAATGGCTAAAAAAAAACAAAGCGTAAAAAAAACTACAGTTTTAACAGAAGAAAAATCTAGTATTTTTTCTTTTCTAAAAACAAGACAAACTCAAACTATATTTGGGTTTTTCTTAATTTTATTTTCGCTTTTTTTATGTATTGCATTTATTTCGTTTTTCTTTAGTTGGCAAGAAGACCAAAGTGCTATAGGAAAACTAGCAGATAAAACCATAAAAAGCAAAAATTTATTAGGTAAAATTGGCGCTAGTTTAAGTCATTTTTTTATTTATGACGGTTTTGGCTTAGCAGCTTTTCTAATTGCTTTTCAAATATTTTTATCAGGTATAGCTGTTTTAGTAAAAAAGAAACTTTCTAAAATTATTATTTCTTGGAACTGGGGTTTATTTATTATGCTTTGGCTTTCGGTTTCATTAGGTTTTTTACATCATAAATATGCACTTTTATCTGGTGTAATTGGTTTTGAAGTTAACGATTATGTACAGACATTTACAGGTAAAACAGGTTTAGTTATTATTTTAATCTTCTTATTATTAGCGTATTTAATTTTACGTTATAAAATAAGTATTGATACTTATTTAGAAAAAGTAAAACAAAATAAGATAGATAGAGAAGCAAAGCTATTAGTTGAAAATGAACAAAAAGCAAAAATTGAAATTGTACAAACAACTGAAACTAAGATAAAACAAACAGAAAACAAATCTGAAAATAACATAGACACAACTTCTGATAAAAAAGAAGAAAAATCTGAATTTGAACTTTCACTAGAAAATTTAAAACCTACTATTGCTAATCATTCTGATGTTACATCAAAAAATGAAGAAATTACGCTAAAAATTGAAAAAGAAATTACCCCTGAATTAAAGGTAGAAGAAACTTTAGAAAATTTACAAGAAGTAGAAATTGATGTAGCTATTGCTAGAGAAGAAGAACATTCTGTAGAAAATTTGTCAGACAAAGTTTTAAAAGATTTTGGTGAGTTCGATCCTACTTTAGAACTCTCTAACTTTAAGTTCCCAACATTTAATTTACTAAAGCAATACAATGAAAGTATTTCTATAGATCCTGCTGAATTAGAAGCTAATAAAAATAGAATTGTAGAAACTTTAAAAAACTACAAAATTGGTATTGCAGAAATTAAAGCAACTGTTGGCCCAACAATTACACTATATGAAATTGTACCAGAAGCAGGTATTCGTATTTCTAAAATTAAAAACTTAGAAGATGATATTGCTCTTTCTTTATCAGCATTAGGTATTCGTATTATTGCTCCTATACCTGGTAAAGGTACAATTGGTATAGAAGTACCAAATAAAAAATCGACCATAGTTTCTATGCACTCTGCAATTTCATCTAAGAAATTTCAAGAATCGCAAATGCAATTACCAATAGCTTTAGGTAAAACTATTTCTAATGAAACTTTTGTTGTTGATTTAGCAAAAATGCCTCACTTATTAATGGCTGGTGCAACAGGACAAGGAAAATCTGTTGGTTTAAATGCGGTTTTAACATCACTCTTATATAAAAAACATCCTGCAGAAGTTAAGTTTGTTTTGGTTGATCCTAAAAAAGTAGAATTAACTTTATTTAACAAAATTGAACGTCATTATTTAGCAAAACTTCCAGATTCTGAAGAAGCTATTATTACAGATACTACCAAAGTTGTACACACATTAAACTCTTTGTGTATAGAAATGGATAATCGTTACGATTTACTAAAAGCTGCAATGGTTAGAAATATTAAAGAGTACAACACTAAATTTAAGCAGCGTAAATTAAACCCTAATGATGGGCATCAATTTTTACCATATATTGTTTTGGTAATTGATGAATTTGCAGATTTAATAATGACAGCTGGTAAAGAAGTAGAAACACCAATAGCACGTTTAGCACAATTGGCCAGAGCTATTGGTATTCACTTAATTGTAGCCACTCAAAGACCATCTGTAAACGTAATTACAGGTATTATAAAAGCAAACTTTCCTGCAAGAATTGCCTTTAGAGTTACATCAAAAATAGATTCTAGAACCATTTTAGATTCAGGTGGAGCAGATCAATTAATTGGTCGTGGAGATTTATTATACACCAATGGAAACTCCATAACAAGAATACAATGTGCTTTTGTAGATACACCAGAAGTAGAAAAAATCACTGATTTTATTGGTTCACAAAAAGCATACACTGAAGCTC
Source organism: Polaribacter sp. Asnod6-C07 (assembly GCF_045063625.1). NCBI lineage: Bacteria > Pseudomonadati > Bacteroidota > Flavobacteriia > Flavobacteriales > Flavobacteriaceae > Polaribacter > Polaribacter sp. Asnod6-C07. The sequence goes on from NZ_JBEFOF010000005.1 coordinate 3,582,844, forward strand.
ATTTATTACCAGAATATGTAGATGATGAAAGTGGCACAAGTATTGATGTTGATATAGCAGACAGAGATAAATTGTTTAAAGAAGCCGCAGAAATTATTGTTACAGCACAACAAGGTTCTGCTTCTTTGTTACAAAGAAAATTAAAACTAGGATACAACAGAGCTGGTAGATTAATAGATCAATTAGAAGCTGCTGGTATTGTTGGTGGCTTTGAAGGTAGTAAAGCAAGGCAAGTTTTAGTGCCAGATTTTATAGCTTTAGAACAATTATTAGAAAACGAAAAAAATCAATAGTGGCTCAGAGAGAATAAGAGCAACAAAATTTTAAAACATGAAAAAAATAACAATATTATTTTTAAGTTTATTAATAACAAGCTTAACTTTTTCACAAACATCACCAAAAGCAAAATCATTGTTAGATGAAGTTTCATCGAAAATGAGTGCATATAATAATATGTTTCTTGGTTTTAGTCAGACTTTAAGTAACGAAGAAGCTGGTATTAAAGAAGGTGATGAACCACCTATTAGAGGAGAAATCAATTTACAAGGCGAAAAATACAACCTAAATTATTTAGGTAATAATTTTATTTATGATGGTAGCAAGCTTTATGTAATTAATAATGATGAAAAAGAAATTTCAATTACAGATGGAGATATGAGTGGAGATGATGGCTTTATATATCCTTCTAAATTATTAACTTTTTATAAAGAAGGTTACAATTTAGAAATGGGTAAATTAGAAAACATTAATGGTAGAAAAATTCAATTTGTAACCTTAAACCCTATAGATAGTGATTCTGAAATTGTAAAAGTAGAATTAGGTATAGATGAAAAAACAAAGCACATATACAAACTAATACAAACAGGTGCTAATGGAGCAAAAACAAGTTTTATAATTACTACTTTTAAAAGTAATCAAAACTTATCAGAAAGCTTTTTTAAATTTGATAAGCAAAAATATTTGTCTCAAAAATATACAATCGACTAATTATTTCAATTAACAATAAATTAGTAGCATCTTATAAATTTAGGTGCTACTTTTGTTTTTTATGAAGATTTTAGATAAATACATCTTAAAGAGCTTTTTAGTACCTTTTGTTGCTACATTTCTTATTGTACTTTTTGTTTTGGTTATGCAAGCCTTATGGCAAGCATTCGAAAACATTGCAGGTAAAGGTATTAGCCTTGCATTTATTTTAAAGTTTTTATACTATACTACTTTAATGATAATTCCTCAAGCATTACCAATTGGTGTGCTATTATCATCTATAATGGCTCTAGGTAATTTAGGTGAAAACTATGAATTTGCAGCAGCAAAATCAGCAGGAATTTCTTTACAAAGATTAGTAAGACCTATTGCTATTTTAGCAATCGCTTTAAGTGGTATTAACTTCTTATTCTTAAATAATGTATATCCTTATGCTATACTAAATCAATCTAATTTATATTTAAACATCAAAAAGAAAAAACCTGCAATGGCCTTAGTACCTGGTAGTTTCAATGCAGATTTACCTGGTTACCAAATTAAATTTGATGAAAAATATGGAGAAAATGAAAACTTGTTAAAGAAAGTTTTAATTTACGATTTAAAAGGTAAAAAAGGAAATCAAAAAGTAATTACAGCAGATAGAGGTAAAATTCTTACAGAAGAAGGTAGTAGATATATGACCTTTATTTTATATGATGGTAATTATTATGAAGAACACGTAAAATCTGCAAAAACACAAGATAAAAGAAAAAAAATGGCAGCCTCAAATGCCACTTTTAAAGAATATGAATTTAATATTGATATTTCGTCTATAATAGGTGGTGATTTAGACACAAATAGAGTTACCAATCATTTTAGGATGTTAACTTTAAAAGAATTAAAAGATACCATACCAAAATTAAAAGGTAGGTATGATGAAATTTTGGGTTTACGTGCAAAAAACATATACATAAGTACACAGGCTAAAGAATTATACAACTATCCAGATTCTTTAAAAAACAATAATTTAGATAGTATTACCATAAATAATTTTGAAATAAAAGACAAAATTTCTATTCTAAATTCTGCAACTACAAAAACAAATAGAGTTTTAAGTACTTTAAAAAATAATACAGAAACTGTAAAATGGAACAGAAAGGGGCTTAATTTTTACGATACTGAATACTATAATAGAATAGCTTTTTCATTATCGTGTGTTATTCTCTTTTTTATTGGTGCTCCTTTAGGCTCAATTATTAGAAAAGGCGGTTTTGGTATGCCAATGATTTTAGCAATTGCCATTTATGTAACTTATTTCTTTACCAATACTTTTGGTAGAAACTTAGCAGAAGAAAGTAGTGTTTCTGCGTTTTTAGGTTCTTGGATTTCTGCAATTATAATGATTCCTGTTGCAATTCTATTAACAAAAAGAGCTACAAAAGATAAAGGGATTTTTAATATTGATTCCTTTTTACAACCAATTACCAAATTATTCAAAAAAATATTACCTAAAAAAAGGTAGAAGATATGACATCACAAATTTTAGATAAAAACATCCAATTAAATACTATTGAAGCAGCAATAAACGATATTAGAAATGGTAAAGTTATTATAGTTGTAGATGATGAAAACAGAGAAAATGAAGGCGATTTTTTAGCTGCAGCAGAAAAAGTAACACCAGAAATGGTAAACTTTATGGCTACACATGGTCGTGGTTTAATTTGTGCACCATTAACCGAAAAACGCTGTAAAGATTTAGAGCTAGGTATGATGGTAAATAACAACACAGATCCTATGGAAACTGCATTTACTGTTTCTGTAGATTTACGTGGTAAAGGTGTTACTACTGGTATTTCTGCTTCAGATAGAGCTTTAACTATTAAAGCTTTAATAGACAAAGAGACTAAACCTTTTGATTTAGCAAGACCTGGCCATATTTTTCCATTAAAAGCAAAAGAAGGTGGTGTTTTACGTAGAACAGGACACACAGAAGCAGCTATAGATTTTGCAAGATTAGCAGGCTTACAACCTGCAGGTGTTATTGTAGAGATTATGAATGAAGATGGTACAATGGCTCGTTTACCTCAACTTTTAGAAGTTGCAAAAAAGTTTGATATTAAAATAGTTTCTATAGAAGATTTAGTAGCTTACAGAATGGAGCACGATTCTTTAATAGAAAAGAAAGAAGACTTTGATTTAGAAACTCGTTTTGGTAAATTTAGATTAAGAGCATACCAACAAACTACAAATAACCAAGTTCATATTGCTTTAACAAAAGGTTCTTGGACAAATGATGAGGATGTTTTAACAAGAATAAATTCTACCTTAGTAAATAATGATATTCTAGGAACGTTAACCAATAACCCAGATAAGAAATTAGACCAAATGTTTAAGGTAATTAATGATGAAGAAAAAGGAGCAATTTTATTCATCAACCAACAAAACCAGTCTAAAAACTTATTAAGTAGATTATCTATTTTAAAAGAAAATCAGAAAAATGGCGATATAAAAGCACCAGCAATTGCTATGGATCAAAGAGATTTTGGAATTGGTGCTCAAATTCTACATGATTTAAACATCAGCAAATTAAAACTATTAACCAACACTCAACAAACTAAAAGAGTGGGTATGATTGGATATGGTTTAGAAATTGTAGATTATGTTAATTATTAAACTATTAACAAATCTAACTTTTTAAAAAAGTACTAAATAACTACCTTTTTACTTTCTTAAAAAATAGTAAACTTATGAAAGTAAAAGATAAAGTTGCAATTGTAACAGGAGCATCAAAAGGAATAGGAAAAGAAATTGCGATACTATTAGCTAAAAATGGTGCTAAAGTTGTTGTTAATTATTCCAATAGCGAAAAAGAAGCAAATGCTGTAGTTGATCTAATTAAAAAAAATAAAGGTGAAGCTTTTGCTTTTAAAGCTGATGTTAGCAAAAAAGAAGAAGTAGTTGCGCTATTTGATAAAACCTTAGCCACTTTTGGTAAAATAAATATTTTGGTAAATAATGCAGGTGTTATGTCTGCAAAAAAACTAAAAGATAATACAGAAGCAGATTTTGACAAACATTTTAACGTGAATGTTAAAGGTCTTTTTAATACGCTACAACAAGCAGAAAGTAAACTTGCAGATAAAGGAAATATTATAAATATATCTTCTAGTACTGTAAAATTAATGTTGCCTACTTATGCAGTTTATTCTGCAACAAAAGCAGCTGTAGAACAAATTACAAGAGTTTTTTCTAAAGAAATTGGCAGGGAAATTTCTGTAAACGCTGTAGCTCCAGGTCCAACAGAAACCAAGTTATTTTTAGAAGGTAAATCTGAAGATTTTATTGAAAAGTTAAAAGGAATGAATGCTTTTAATAGACTAGCAAAACCAATAGACATTGCACAAGTTGTTTTGTTTATGGCAAGTGATGAATCTAAATGGATTTCAGGACAAGTTATAGGGGCTAATGGAGCAATGGTTTAGATTAACACCTCTACTCCACTTTCTAATTCAATTGGTTTTTGGTTTTGGGTAAATAATCTTGCTGATAAATTTCCTCTTAAATAAATAGCATCACCTTTTACTTCTAACCAACTACCTTCTCGTAAACCTAAAACAGGAATATCATTAAAAACATGAAATTCCTTAATTCGCGTTTCACGAGTTTCTCCCATATGCTTAGAACCTTTTACAGGATCCAAATAATGTGCATTAATATTAAAAGAGATGCAACCTAATGTTGTAAAACTTGGTGGATAAACAATTGGCATATCATTAGTATTCATCATATTTATACCACAAATATTACTCCCTGCACTTGTACCTAAATAAGGTGTACCTTTTTCTAAAACCTTTTTTAAGATAGATAAAACATCATTTTTATATAATTGATTTACCAACTCAAATGTATTTCCACCACCAGTAAAAATAGCTTCTGCATTTAAAATAGCTTCTTTAGGATTTTTAAATTCATGAATCCCTTTTACATCAATATTAATAGAAGAAAAACCTTTTTTAGCAATAGCAGTATATTCATTATAAGTAATACCACTTGCACGTGCATAGGGTATAAAAAGTATCGTTTTTACTTCAGTAAAAAAAGATTTTAACGTTGGTAATAGATAATCTAAATAACCACTTCCATGAGTTGTAGATGTACTTGCAATAATCATTTTTTTCATAAAAGAGTATTCTAACTAATTGATAATAATTTTAATAATTACAAAATTATTTTTTTTCCTAAACAATAAATGGCTAAATTAACAAATTAAATATTTAACCCTCAAAATATGAAAACTAAAATTATTTTTCTCACATTATTTATTAGCCTTTTTTACGCCTGCGAAGTTTCTAACACATCAGACGTAGAAATTAATACTTTAGATTTAGTTGGCACTTGGTCTTTAACAAATATTGCTATAGATGATGCAGTATTAAATATAACAAATCCTGTTGTACTTACAGTTACAGGTAATGGTTATGGTAAAGATTTAAATGCATCATTAACTTTTTCTGAAAACCCTAACTTAGCTGTAATTAATGGTGATCTTACTTTTGTTTTAAACTATAATTCGTCTGGAGAAACACATACAGAAGAATTGTATTTAGATGATATCTTTTTCAATGATAATTTTGGTTTTTTATCAAGCTCTTGGCAATTAGATGGTAATACACTTACATTAAATGAAGGTGGTGAACAACTGAATATAGATATTATCTCATTTATTGATGAAGTTTTAACCATAGAAGTAGATGTTAATAAAACAATTGCTGTAGATGATGTTACCTCTATTGTAACAGGTAAAGCCACTTTAACAATCGAAAAATAATACAATTAAAAATAATTCTTAAAAGCATCATAAAATTTATGATGCTTTTTTTGTTTAACAAAAGTTTATAAAAGCATTAATAGAGTTTTAAGAGGCACTACCCTTTTCTTTGTTAACATGAGAAATCCAATTCTATTTTGCTGTTTATTTCTTTGTACTGTAGTTTATAGTCAAGAAAAGAGAAAAGTAATTACTGGTAAAGTTTTTTTTAATGATGAAGCTATTACAGATGCTCATATTATCAATAAAAACTCAAATCAAGGTGCAAGTACCAACGATTTTGGTTTGTTTGAAATTCCGGTTAAAATTGGTGATGTTTTAACATTTTCTCACATCAATCTAAAAAAAGAAGAAGTTACAATTACCCAAGAAATTCTAGACCAAGAAATCTTTGTAATTACGCTAAAAGGTAAAACCTATGAGTTAGAAGAAATTGTTTTAGAAAAACCAAAAAGTATATTTTATGTAGACCCAGAAATAATGCCACCACCAACTGTAAATGCAAAAACATTAAATTTACCTTACGCAAACACTATAGCCAAAAAAGATACAAGAATAGCAAAACTTACACTTACTAGTGCATCTGTAAGCTTAGATAATTTAATTAATTCTTTAAACGGAAATTTAAGACGTGAAAGAGAATTAAAAAAAATAAAGTTAGAAGATAAAGCTTTATCTAAAATTAGAAAACATTTTACAGACGATTTTTTTATTACAGATTTAAATATAAAGCCAGAAAACATCAATCCTTTTTTAAATTATTGTTACAAGAAAAACATTATTAATTATTATAACAAAGAAGACAACTTGGCTGTTACAAGAATTTTAATGCAAGAAAGTAGAACTTTTCCTCAGAATAAAACAGAAATCACTTTACTAGAAGAAAAATGAAATTATTAATCTAAAAAAGAATAAATTAATCAGTAAAAAAAATGCTACATGATAAAAAAACTACTCTTATTTTTTTCTTTATTTATTATAATTTTAAATGCTTATTCTCAAGACGAAAAAATTTTAATTAACGGAAAAATTTTAGATTCTTTAGGTCTTGTTAAAAATGCAAACATTATCAACCTAAATACTAAACTTGGTACTTTTTCTAACGATTCTGGAGCATTCAGAATGTTAGTTACTAAAGGAGATTCATTAATAATTTCTTCTGTACAACATATATCAAAAAAAATACTCATTACAGATAAAATTTTATCAGAAAGTAATTTAGAGATTTCTTTAAAATTAAACACCTACACTTTAGATGAATTTGAGTTAAAAAAACACAATTTAATGGGTAAATTAGCTGTTGATGTAAAATCTTTACCAAAAAAAAAGCGGGATTCTATATTAAAAGATAATATGGATTTTTCTAATGTAAATTTTGCACAAAAAGATTTTAGGATTGATGCAAACATAAGAGCCAAACCTATAATTGCAAAAACAGTTACCAATCAATATTCTGGATTAGAAGTAGGTAAAGTTTTAAGTAAACTCAATCCTTTTAAAAAAAGCAAAAAAACGAAACCATTAGAAGATAACTTAAGTTATTTAGAAGCTTTTCCTACTAAATTATTAAATGAATTGGGCAATGATTACTTTTATAATCAGTTAAAGATTCCCAAAGAAAAATATTATCATTTTTTAGAGTATTGTAAACCTTTAAACATAGAAAAAATGTATAAAAATGGTAAAGTATTACAAGTAATAGAAATACTAAGAACTCAAAGTTTTGAGTACCTTAAAATTACTAGTAATGTAAAAAAAAATCGTTAAACCTCATAAAATGAGTAATAAATGGAATATTTTGTGTAACATTATGTAGAAATTTCACACTAATTCTTTAATGATTAAAGACATACTATTTCAAATAAAATATACTTTTTCTTTTTTAAAATTCAATAGAAAAAAAGAGTTAAGCCTTAGGTTAAAAGAATCTTTTGGAAAACTGAAAGATGATTCCTTTGACTTCGAAAGTATTGAAAGCTACTTCAGAAAGAAAAACAATTCAAAAGCATATCAAGTTCTATCTGACAAGACTTGTAATGACTTAGATTTTGATGATTTGTTTATGTTTCTTGATCGAACTAACTCAAACATTGGTCAACAATATTATTACAATAACCTTAGAACCATTGAAATAAATGAGAAGCAAACCAAACTAAATGAAGAAATAATAACAAAATTATCACAAAACCCTGAATTAAGAATTTCGATTCAAAAAAAGATTGAAAAACTAAAACATAAAGATGCTTACTTTATAGCTTCTTTATTTCAAGAAGAGCATATAAATCCACCAAAATGGTTTTTTATGATACAGTTTTTATCATTTACAAGTTTAGTATCATTAATTTTAGGTTTTTTCAATCCATTTTTTTTTATCATTCTATTAGGAATTTTCTGCATAAATTTTGTGCTTCATTATTGGAATAAAAATAATTTAGTTCAATATGTAAGCTCTATTCCACAACTTTTAAGGCTTAATAATATCGCTTCTCATTTATTCGCCAAAACATTATTTAAAAAATTAAATCCAGACTTACCAAAGTCAATCAAAATAATAAATGAAGTCAAAAATAGAATGTCATTTTTTTCACTTGAGGCAAAACTTCAAGGAGAATTTGAAATCATAGCTTGGTTTATATTTGAGATTTTTAAAACAATGTTTTTACTAGAACCACTATTATTATTTGGTGTTTTAAAAAGATTAAACACAAAAAGAGAAGAAATAGAAAGTGTTTTTAAATTTGTTGGACATATTGATATGTTAGTTTCAATTGCTTCTTTAAGACACGGACTAGAAACATATTGTTTACCAATTATTAATAATGGAGATAAAATTGCTGTTAAAAAAATTAGCCACCCATTAATATATAAATGCACAACTAATAGTATTGAAATAGAAGAAAAATCTATACTTCTTACAGGTTCTAACATGTCTGGTAAAACTTCTTTTATTCGTGCAATTGGATTAAATATTATAACAGGGCTTACAATTAATACTTGTTTTGCCCATTCAATGACTTTTCCTTTATTAAAAGTGTTTTCGGCTATTCGAATTAGTGATGATTTAATGAACAATAAAAGTTATTATTTTGAAGAAGTAGTAACCATTAAGGAAATGCTTAAAGAGAGCGTAAACGGAAATAAAAATTTATTCCTTTTAGATGAAATATTTAAAGGTACAAATACAGTTGAGCGCATTTCTGCTGGAAAATCTGTTTTATCTGCTTTAATAAAAAATAATAATAAAATATTAGTTTCAACTCACGACCTAGAATTAACTGATCTTCTTTCAGACGAATATGAATTATATCATTTTAGTGAAACAATAAATGAAAAGAATGTTGATTTTGATTACAAACTAAAAATAGGAAAATTACAAAAAAGAAACGCAATTAGAATACTTGAAATTAATGATTATCCAAAAGAGATTGTAAACGAAGCAATCAAAATAGCAAAAGAATTAGACAAAACATATTTAGCAAAAAACAATACAGAATATAATTAATTGCAAATCCCTAACCTACTTAAAAAAATTTTCGCTGATTTTCTATTTGTAATTTTTTAATTGCTTAGCCTATTAATACTCAACTAATTTTTTAAATAAAAACGATATAGATAATGAATAATTAAAGAAAATTTATTTAAAGTAAATACCTAAACAACTTCTAAATAATAGTTTTTAACATAAGTTTAAAACAGATTTTTAAAACCATAAACAATAAAAGTTTTACTTTGTAAGTAAAGTTTTATTTATGATAAAAAAATTATTGCTACTTTTTCTTTTTGTGGGTTGTATTTTAAGCTCTTATGCACAAAAGAAACCTAAAATTATTATTGGTAAAATTACGGATTCTTTGGGTATTGTTAAGAATGCGAATATCATAAACCAAAAAACAAATCAAGGTACTTTTTCTAGTGATCAAGGTTTGTATAGAATATTTGTATCTGAAGGAGATACACTTCGTTTTTCTTCTGTACAGCATAAATCTAAAAAAATTGTAATTACAGAACGTATTTTAGACAATAAAGAATTAAACGTAAAACTAAAAGCTGCAATTTATAATTTAGATGAGTTTGATTTAAAAAGACACAATTTAATGGGCAGGTTAGCTGCAGATATAAAAGATGTACCTACAAATGTAAAAGACTCTTTATTGAATGATGTTATGGATTTTTCTAATATAGATTTTAATAAAGTAGACACTAGAATTGATGAAATAGAAAGAGCAAAACCACCCGAAAACAATGTAGATCCAACACAAAAGTTTGCTGGTGCAGGAGCTGCAGCTGTTTTACCTTTTAAATATTCTGAAAGACTATGGGCTTTACGCAAAGAATTGGCTAGAAAAAAAGCATTTCCTTATCAAATACTCTCAGAACTTGGTGAGCAATTTTTCTTTGACGAATTAAAAATACCAATAGAAAAATATTTTCACTTTTTAGAATATTGCAATCCTTTAGGTATAGAAGATTTACATAAAGGTGGTAGAACTCTAGAACTGATTAAAATATTAAGATCAGAAAGTATTTCTTACCTGAAAATCGATAAAAAAGAGTAGTTTAGCTCAATAATTGAATAATATTCATCAAAACCAATAAAAAGAAAAGAATTCAATAATACAAAACTACAGTTTCAACAACATTGTAAAGTGAATTTATAGCAAAGTATTTCTAATGAAATTAAAAAACACCTTCTTATTACTTTTAATCATTCCGCTTTTTTCTTTTTCGGTACACAAATATTACTTGAGTTTAACTCAAATAAACTACAAGCCAGAAGCCAAAGCGATTCAAATTACCATTAATGTTTTTATGGATGATATTGAAACTGCTTTAAATAAAGATAACAACATAGATTTACAGTTAACCACAAAAAAAGAACTTAAAAATAACGATATTTATTTTGAAAATTATTTAAAAGATAAACTCTTTTTTAAGGTAGATAACATCTCAAAAAACTATAATTATATTGGCAAAGAATATGATGGCGATTTGGTTTTCTTTTATTTAGAAATAGAAAACATAGAAAAAGTAAACACAATTAATGTTGTAAATAACATTTTAATAGATCATTTTGACAAACAACAAAACTTAATAAAATCGAAAGTAAATGGTAAAAGCAAAAGTATTTTACTAACTAAAAATAAAAATTCAGTACAACTCAAATATTAACACAAACAAACATTTTATGAAAAAAATTGGACTCTTATTGTTCTCATTTGCATTTGCTGCCAATTCTTATGGCCAAATCACAAAACAAGGGCATACAAATCAAAATAAGTTTAAGCAATTAAAACAAGAATTACCAACACCTAATTTAGAAAGAACTGCCTCTGGTAAACCTGGTAAAGAATACACACAACAGAAAGTAGATTATGTAATGGACATTACTTTAGATGATGCCAATACAAAAATTACGGGTTCAGAGACCATTACGTATCATAATAATTCTAAAGACGATTTAGAATATTTATGGGTACAATTAGATCAAAACATGAGAGCTGCAGACTCTAAAACTCCAGACATTAGTCCTAGTAGCATTAGAACTAAAATGAGTAAAGGCAGATATAATAGAGCTTTTCCAGAAGAACGTTTTGATGGTGGTTTTAATATAATGAGCGTTACTAATAAAGATGGTAGCCCATTATTACATACTATTAACCAAACAATGATGCGTATTAACTTAGTAGAACCTTTAGCTTCTGGTGATACTTTTGAGTTTAATATATCTTGGTGGTACAACATCAATAATCATAGAACTGATGGTGGTAGATCTGGTTACGAACATTTTGATGAAAATGATAATAACAATTACGTCATTGCACAGTTTTATCCAAGAATGTGTGTGTACGATAATGTAGAAGGATGGCAAAATGACCAATTCTGGGGAAGAAGTGAATTCGCTTTAGAATTTGGAGATTTTACAGTTAACATTACAGTTCCAGAAGATCACATGTTAGGCGCAACAGGAGTTTTACAAAACGAAAGTGAAGTTTTAACCAAAAAAGAACAAAAAAGATTAGAGACTGCAAGAAAAACTTTTGATGATGTCGTTGTTATCAGAACTCAAAAAGAAGCAGAAAAGATTGAAAAATCAAAAGCATCAAGTACTAAAACTTGGAAATTTGTTGCAGAAAACGTACGTGATTATGCATTTGCAACATCAAGAAAATTTATTTGGGATGCAATGGCTGTAGATATTAATGGTAAAACTGTAATGGCGTATTCATTATACTCTAAAGAAGCAAACCCTTTATATGGTGACCATTCTACAAAAGCAGTGGCACAAACTTTAGAAACATATTCTAAATACACTTTCGATTATCCTTATCACAAGGCTATTTCTGTAGATGGACAAATGGGTATGGAATACCCTCAGATCTGTTTTAATCCTGGTAGACCAGATTTACCAGATGGTGGTTATTCAGATAGAGTAAAATACAGAATGGTTAAAGTTACAATTCACGAAGTTGGGCACAACTTTTTCCCAATGATTGTAAATTCTGATGAAAGACAATGGACTTGGATGGATGAAGGTTTAAACTCATATATGGAAATGTTAGCAGAGTTAGATTACGATCCTAATTTTCCAATTACTAGAGGTTATCCTAAAAACATTGTAAGATATATGTCTGGAGATCAGTCTAGAATTGCACCAATTATGTCTAAAGGAGATAACGTATATAGCTTTGGTTCTAATGCTTATGGTAAACCAGCAACTGCACTTTGGATTTTAAGAGAAACCATTATGGGTAAAGAATTATTTGACCATGCTTTTAGAACATATTCACAAAGATGGATGTTTAAGCACCCATCACCTGCAGACTTTTTTAGAACTATGGAAGATGCTTCTGGTATAGATTTAGATTGGTTTTGGAGAGGATGGTTTTACACAACAGATGTTACTGATATAGGTATTAAAAGTGTAAAAAAATATGCTACAAAAGAATCTGGAGACACAGTAGAATTTGTAGAAGATACTACAGAAGGTTTAGGTTTTTCAAAAAATGAAAATAAATATCATTACGAAATTACTTACGAAAAACCAGGAGGTTTAGTAATGCCAATTATTGTAGAATTTACTTATAAAGATGGTACAAAAGAGAAAAAAACATACCCTGCACAAATTTGGAGATATGATGATAAAGAAGTAACTAAAGTTTTTTCATCATCTAAACAAATAGAAAGTATAATGATAGATCCTGATTTAGAAACTGCAGATGTAGATACTTCTAATAATGCTTTTCCTAAAGAAACAGCAAATAAGTTCGACAAGTTTAAATCGAAAATTAAAGGATAAAATGGAAAGTCTGTAAAAGACAACTATTTATTTTATTAAAAATTAATTTAAAAGGCAATATGTATTCATATTGCCTTTTATTATGATAAAGGTTTGTTAAAATTTTAACAAACCTTTATCTCTTTGTATAGTAATTGTTAATTTTAGCCTAAATAAAAATTCAAATTATAACAAATGAAAAAAATCTCTTTATTCGTATTTTCTTTATTCTTTATAAGCACTGTTAGCATTGCACAAGAAAAAAAGGAAGAAAAGAAAACGCAACAAGGGCACACAGATCAAAACAAATTCAGACAAATGAAAGATGTTTTGGCAACGCCTAATGATCAGCATACTGCTTCTGGTGCTCCAGGTCATCAATATACCCAACAAAAAGTTGATTATATTATGGACATTCGTTTAGAAGAAAGTACAAATAAAATTTATGGTGATGAAAATATAACTTATCACAATAATTCTAAAGACAATTTAGAATATTTATGGGTACAGTTAGACCAAAATATGAGAGCTGACGATTCTAAAACTCCGTTAGCAAAATCTGAAGGTGCATCTGCTTTTATAACACCAAGTAACTTTAAAAGCACTTATTTAAAAGAAGGTAAAGGTTTTGGTTTTAATATAGAAAAAGTAACAAGTGCAGGTAAACCATTATCACATTTCATCAACAGAACAATGATGAGAGTTAATTTACCAAAAGCATTAGCACCAGGTGAAACTTTTGAATTTAGCATTAAATGGAATTATAAAATTAACGACATCAACAAAGATGGAGGTCGTTCTGGTTTAGAATCTTTTCCTGATGGAAACAACAACTACACAATTGCTCAGTTTTTTCCAAGATTAGCAGTATATAATAATGTAGAAGGATGGCAAAATATGCAATTCTGGGGACGTTCTGAATGGGCTTTAGAATTTGGAGATTATGAGGTTAATTTAACTGTACCTGAAGATCATATTGTAGATGCAACAGGAGTTTTACAAAACGAAAAAGATGTTTTAACTAAAACACAACGCAAACGTTGGGAAACTGCAAGAAAATCTTTTGATAAACCTGTTTTAATTGTAACACAAGAAGAAGCAGAAAAAGCAGAAAAAGGACGTGCAACAGGTACAAAAACTTGGACATTTAAAGCACAACAAGTTAGAGATTTTGCTTTTGCAACATCAAGAAAATACATTTGGGATGCTATGGCTACAGATGTAAATGGTAAAACTGTTATGGCAGTTTCATTATATCCTAAAGAAGGTAACCCTTTATGGGAGGAGCATTCTACAAGAGCTGTTGCAACTACTTTAATTGAATATTCTAAGTTAACGTTTACATATCCTTATCCAAAAGCAATTTCTGTGCATTCAGAAAGACAAGGTATGGAGTACCCAATGATTTGTTTCAACTTTGGTCGTCCAAATCCTGATGGAACGTATTCAGACAGAACTAAAAAAGGAATGTTAGGTGTAATCATCCACGAAGTTGGCCACAACTTTTTCCCAATGATTGTAAATTCTGATGAAAGACAATGGACTTGGATGGATGAAGGTTTAAACTCTTTTGTAGAAATTTTAGCAGAAGATGTTTATGATCCTGAATTATTTGCATCAAATCCTGCAAAAAACATTACACGTTATATGGGTGGAGATCAATCTAACATCTCTCCTATTATGTCTCAAGGAGATTACGTAAAACAATTCGGACCAAATGCATATTCTAAACCAGCTGCTGGTTTATACATGTTACGTAAAACCATTATGGGACCAGAATTATTTGATCACGCTTTTAGAACTTATTCACAAAGATGGATGTTTAAACATCCAACTCCAGAAGATTTCTTTAGATCTATGGAAGATGCATCTGGTATGGATTTAGATTGGTTTTTTAGAGGATGGTTTTATACTACAGACGTTACAGATTTAGGTATTAAAAATGTGAAACCTTTGTATTTAACTGATAAGCCAAGTGAAAGAGTAACTAAGTTAAAAGAACAGTACAAGCAGTATTTTGATAATTTAGGAGATTTAGTTTACATTACTGATAAAAAAGAAGATGCAAACCCTAAAGCTATGGATAAATATTTAGAAGGTGTAGAAGCACCAAGCTATATTTATTCTGTAGAATTCGAAAAACCAGGAGGTTTAGTTATGCCATTAATCGTAGAATTAACCTATGCTGATGGTACTACAGAAAGACAAACTTTCCCAGCACAAATCTGGATGAAAGATGATGCTACAGTTAAAAGAATTTTCTCTTCTACACAAGAAATTAAAAGTTTTAAAGTAGATCCAGATGAAGAAACTGCAGATGTAGATACATCTAACAACAGCTGGCCAAAACCAGAAACTGATAAGTTTGATAAATTTAAAGCTAAAGTAAAAGGATAAGATTTTTTCCTTTTATTATTTGAACGTAAACCTCATAATTTTACTAATTGTTAGTAATAATTATGAGGTTTCTTTTTAAATCATTTTAGTTTATAAATCTTACAATTAATAAAAATTAAAGTAAATTTAGATTAACGAAACTATAATAATTGAAAAAGTATAGTCATCCAATTTATTGATATAAAAAAGTACAAAAATATCAACAATAATTTATAATTAGCAGATTATTTATTTAAGAATTTACTACTAAAATTTATCAAAAATTCTTAAATTTACAATTAGCTATGAAAAAAATTACTTTAAAACCAAAAAAACATCGAGAAAAAGAAATTTTTTCTATTGAATATCCTTTTGATAAAGAAATAAAAACTCACTTAAAAAAATTACCTATTGTTTTTTGGAGCAATACACTTAGATGTTATTACGCTGAATTAAATAAAGAAAATGTAGGTTTAATTTTTAATCACTTAAGACTTAAAAAATGGTTTATTGATTATAGTAGTCTTCAATTAAAAACCACATCTGTAACAAAGAAAAAAGAAGTTACTCCCCTATTTTTACCAAATCTTTCTGAAGCATTAAAAAACGATATTAATAAATTTAAAAAGTGGCTACAACAAAAAAGATTAAGTGAAAACACAGTAAACACATATGCTGATGTAACTACATCTTTCTTAAAATATAGTATATCAAAAAACACAAATAATTATTCAACAAAGCTTATAGAAGCCTTTAATTACGATTTTATTTTTGAGCAAAATAAATCTGTTTCATATCAAAATCAATGTATAAATGGCATAAAGAAATACTTTGAGTATAAAGGTCTACAAGTTGAGAATATGTATATAGAAAGACCAAAAAAAGAAAAAAAGTTACCATCCGTTTTAAGTGTTAAAGAGATAAAATCTTTATTATCGAATACACAAAATTTAAAGCACAAAACATTGTTATCTCTTATTTATTCAGCAGGATTAAGAATTGGAGAAGCTTTAAATTTAAAAGTAAAGGATATTGATGGTCAAAGAATGTTAATTCACATTCATCAAGCAAAAGGTAAAAAGGATAGATATACCTTATTATCTGCCAGTTTTTTAGAACTATTAAGAGATTATTACAAGGCCTATAAACCTAAAGAATATTTATTTGAAGGACAAAAAGGAGCCCAATATACTAATTCAAGTGCGCAAGCAATATTAAAAATTGCTACCCAAAAAGCAGGGATAAAAAAAAGAGTTACTTTGCATACGTTAAGGCATAGTTTTGTAACCCATTTATTAGAAAACGGAACAGATATAAGATATATTCAAGAATTATTAGGCCATAACAGTCCAAAAACAACAATGATTTACACGCATGTAACAGAAACGAGTATAAAAAACATTAAAAATCCATTTGATGATTTATAAGAAAATAATATCTTTAAAAATAATAAATGAAGATTTATAATAATAACAAAAACTCAGCATAGCCACCCAAAAAAGATTAAAAGGCTTATAAAAACTAAGTGTATATTCGAGTTGTGTGTCATTAGAGAAACCATATGAAAAAACTTATATACTATCCGAATTTAGAACCACCAAATACTGAATGGCTGAAATTTTCAATTCTATATCTGGAAAAATTTGAGAGTATTGTGCCATATGGAAGGCAACATTTAATTTCAGACGAGTACAGAAGATTATCTAACGAAACTGATTTGGTCGAAATGTATTCACCTGAATTTATGCAAGGAGAAAGAGCTTCTATTAAATCAATTGAGGAGGCTGAAAAATTCTTGCAAAATCCTTATGGAAGAGGTCCACTAATGAATCGAATCAATATTGAGAGAAGTTGGAGGAATGAAAGAAATTGGACATATCAAATTTTTTCAGAGAAATTCTCTTATCAATTTGGGGAATTTTGTGAGAGAGAAAGAATAGGAAAAAGAAATGGAGAAGGCTTGATATTACCCAAGGAACTGGCTTTTTTATTTATGACACATTTAGCCCAAGAGATTTCCTATGAAAGAAATGGCTCAATAATAACCGATAATATTGAATTCGACAACTATTCGAATTTCTCAAAAGTGTATAATCCAGGAGTTCGTAACAGAAATAAGTTTATGAAAGGAATAATAAATTTACTTGTACCTGCAAATATTTCAGAGATAGGATTTGATAGATTAATCGAATTCAGAAACCAAAATAGGGAAAGAATTACTGCATTTAACAATCAAATCAATCTATTAGAAGAATCAATTGGAAATGGAGTTACAGAAAGACAATTCATAGATAGTTTCAATGACATTTATTCTGACTTAACAAGAGAAATAGTTATGATGGGAATTGGATTAGCTTCAATACCTTTTGCAACCTATATGCTCATTAATAATCCACAAGCTTTATCAGCGGAATATTCCAAAGAAATATTAGGTGCTTTAGGTATTGGAATTGGAGGAACATATGCTGTAAAAAGAGCACTTTTTGATACCAGAGAAAAAAGACTCTGTAAAAAGTATTTAACGAATGTTGAACGATTAAAATAACGCCACACAACAATGGCTATAGTTAATACGGGTTTATAGCTTAACCCAAAGTTAGGTGCTTTTAACCAAGTCCGCCAAATCTTTTGATTTGGCTTTATAAAGAAAAAGATAAAACAAAATAAAAAGTTTTGGCTAAGTGCTTAATCGGAAATTAATTACTTTTAATTCCCATACTAACCATAGCCGAGACGTTGTAACACATTTGAGCGGAACCTCAAAATCCGATATTAAAACTTGAAGTCGCTGAATTCTTGAGCAATCAACGGATTTAGATTTACATATTTAGATTTATTGTAAACTTCGTTTGTCTGAACTCTTTCAATTCTTATTTGTTGAAACTTCATCATTTTTTCATCAATTAAGAATTTTGAATCATAAGTAATGTAATAGTTGGTTTCATTAATTTTATTCGCAATAGATGAATACGACTTCACTGTTTTACGTTCAAACTGACTATATACTTCTTTTAGGTTTGTATAAAAACCTATAAAACTATTTATTTTTTTACTCGTACTGTTTGACTTCTTTCTTTCAATTTCAATTCCTTTAACTATATACAATTTCATAATTAGAAGTTATTAACAATATTTAGAATATAAATATCATATTCACGTTTAAAAAACAAAATTACATATTTTAAAGTACTTTATGAATCTGCATACTAAAATATAAAGCTATATTCTAAAACGACGTTAATAACTCTTAACCAAAACACCTGAATTTCAAATAGTTGAAACTTATCTTTGTATGGAGATAATATAACTGAATGGCTAAAAAAAGTGAAATAAAAAAGAACATCAAATTCTATAAAAAGGAATTGGAAAAATGGGAATTAAGAATTCTTATATCTCTAGTACTGATTTTTTTAGGGATTACTGTTTTTTATCTTTTTTATTTAAGAGCCAATAATTGGGATATAACAAATATCGATTTTGGAACTTTAGAATTACCCAAATTAAGTCTATTAACACCATTAGTTTTCTGTTTAGGTTTTTCTGCTAGACAATTTAATTATTACAAAAAGCAATTAGATTTGTACAAACTAAAATATACGGAATTATAAGTTGAAATCGGAATAAAAACGTGTTACAACACCGTGTATAATTCATTGCTAGTTATAGCCTACTTACGAAAGTCCTCGCGGACTTTCTATCTGTGTTTTATTTGCTAACTTTAGTGCTTAAACCACGCAACGAAATCATACACAAACACGTTGTGCATAATGCGGAAATCGTGCTAAACATCAACATTTGAACTAAAAAAGCCAACGCGCAAACAGCACATTTATTTTTTTGCCAACGCGAAAAGCCAACGCTTAAAAAAACAAAAGAGCTGTTTCTTTGCCAACGCTAAATTCATTCTTGACAATCGGAATAAAAAACTTTGCAACACCATTGCATTGAAATTTATTTATCTTTGTGCCAATGAAATTTATAACTATCATACTATCATTATTAATTCTTGGTTTGTCAATTAAACCTTGTTCTGACGGAGATAATGCCGAAGACCAACATCAAGAAGAAATATCTGCTGAACACAATCATCAAAATGATAGTGATGATACTTGTCCAATAACTTGTATTTGTAATTGTTGCGGAATCGCAATTACATATGAACCAATTCAAACTTTTGAATTAGTTGTTAATAATCAAATCTCTACAGAAATATTATCTGTCTATCAATCAATCTACAGATTTAACTTTCATTCCAATATCTGGCAACCGCCACAATTAATTAGCTAAAAATATCGACTAAAAGTCAAAATTTTAAAGTTAATTAACATTTACATTTTCAATGAATAAATACATATTGAGCGCAATGCTCACAATTATAACGTGCTTTTCTATAAAAGCGCAAACATCTGATATACAAATAAAGGTAACTTCAGAATCCGAAAACGAACCGTTATTTGGAGCAACAGTATATTTTGAGGAATTAGAAAAAGGAGCAGTAACCGATTTTGACGGAATTGCAACTTTTAACGAAATTCCGAATGGCGAACATATTATCATAGTTTCTTTTTTAGGCTTTGAAACTCTAAAAACAACTATTCAAATCCCAAGTAATTCAGACTTGATTTTCAAATTAAAAAGTGGAGGAAACGAATTGGACGAAGTTGTATTACAATCTTCAAGAAGTACAAGAACCGTAAAAAAAATTCCAACAAGAATTGAATTTATTGGAGTTGAGGAATTGGGAGAAAAAGCAATTATGAATCCAACCAATATTTCAATGGTGCTTCGTGAAAGCACAGGAATACAAATGCAACAAACATCTTTAAGTAGTGGAAGTACAAACATTAGAATTCAAGGTCTTGATGGTCGTTACACACAACTTTTGAGAGATGGATTTCCACTTTACGGAGGCTTTTCAAGTGGTTTGAGTATTTTACAAATTCCACCTTTAGATTTGCAACAATTTGAAATTATTAAAGGAAGTTCATCTACACTTTATGGTGGTGGAGCAATTGCAGGCTTAATAAATATGGTATCAAAAACACCTGACGAAGAACCTGCTTTAGACGTTATGCTTACACAAACACAAGCTTTAGGAAGTACTACAAATGTATTTTACAGCAAACGGAATGAAAAGTTTGGTATTTCGCTTTACGGTTCAGGTCATTATCAAAAAGCTTATGACCCAGAAGATGATGGTTTTAGTAATTTACCAAAAACTAAATCTATTTCATTTAATCCAAAATTCTTTTATTATCCTTCTGATAAAACTACGTTTTGGTTTGGTCTAAACGGAACTTATGACGATAGAATTGGTGGAGACATTACTAAAATAGAAAGTGGCGAAAATGGAATTCATCAATACACAGAGGAAAACATTTCAAAAAGATTGAGTAGTCAAGCAGTTTACAAAACTCAAATAGATTCTATTAGTTCTTTAAACATTAAAAATAGTTTATCCTTTTTCGATAGAAATTTAACGATTCCCGATTTCAATTTTGATGGTAAACAAACCAACACTTTTACGGAAATCACTTATCAAAGAGAAACATCAAGAGCAGATTGGATTTTTGGAGCAAATTTATATACTTCAAACTTTGACGAAAATGATAATGCAACTTTACAACGTGACCAAAAAGACATCACTTACGGAATGTTTGCTAACAATATTTATGACCTTTCCGAGAATTGGATTTTAGAAACTGGATTGCGAGCAGATTACAATACTGATTTTGGTTTTTTTCCACTTCCAAAAATTTCATTGCTTTATAAAAATGATAGCGGATTTTCAAGCAGAATTGGTGGTGGTTTAGGTTACAAAATTCCAGATATTTTTACAGAAGAGGCTGAATTTATAAACTTTGAAAATGTACTTGGCATTGATAAATCTTCATTAAAGGCAGAGCGTTCTTATGGTGTAAATCTTGATTTCAATTATCAAACACGTTTATTTGAAAATATTGGCTTTTCAATTAATCAACTTTTCTATGTCACAGCAATTAACAACGGATTGTTATTGAATAGTACAAATAATGGTTTGTTTGCATTTGAAAATGCAACTGATGAAATTTTAAGCAAAGGCGCAGAAACAAATATAAAGTTTACTTATAAAGATTTTAGATGGTTTTTAAATTATGCACTTATAGACACTAAATTGAACTATTTGGCAGGAAATCCACAAAAACCATTAACTGCAAAACATAACGCAGGAAGTGTTTTGATGTACGAATCTGATAAATGGAGAATTGGCTACGAAACATTTTATACAGGAAAACAGTTTTTATCAAACGGAACAGAAACGACAGATTTTGTAACTATGGGTTTACTTTTAATGCGTAATTTTAAATTTGGTAGTGCATTTGTGAACTTTGAAAATTTCACAGACAGAAGACAAAGTAGGTTTTCACCTTTGGTTTTACCACCACACGAAAATCCAGAATTTCCAGAAATCTATGCGCCAACTGATGGTTTTATTTTTAGCGTTGGAATTATTATTAAACCATTTGGAAACGAAGACCACGATTAATTATGAAAACAATTGAAGAATTTTTAGAATCAAAAAATATTCGAGTAACTGCAATGCGTTTATTAATATATAAGTTCCTTGCCGAAAAACAAGTTGCAGTTACATTAAGTGATATAGAAAATGCTTTTGAGAAAGCAGATAGGACAACATTATACAGAACTATTAAAACATTTGAAGAAAAAGAAATTGTGCATCAAATAGATGATGGCACAGGAATTACGAAATATGCTTTGTGTGAGAAAGGTTGTAATTGTGAGATTGAAACCGATTTGCATTTACATTTTCATTGTAATAACTGTAACGAAACCATTTGTTTAACAGAACATAAAATCCCTCAAATAAAAGTACCTGATGGATTTGTTTCAGAAAACGTAAACTTGGTTGTAAAAGGCATTTGCGATAAATGTAGCGGACAATAAATGCACTTCCATTGCATTGGTTATTATAGCATTTTTACATAAAATTAGAAATTATGTTATTATTCGCTTATCTCATATTGTATTTTTTATTGGTCTTTGTTTTAAGGTCTTTATTACTTTGGAAAAAAACTGGAATAAATCCATTCACATTTGAAAAAACAGATAATGCACACGACTATAATGGTAAGGTTTTTAAATTTATCACAGTTCTTGAGCTAATTGTTGTAGGAATCTATGCTTTCAAAGAAGAATGGTATGAATATTTACTTCCTTTTTGGTATTTGGAAAATCAAACTTTACAGAAAATTGGATGGGTACTTTTGTTAGTATCGCTGATTTTTGTTTGGTTTTCTCAAAGCCAAATGGCAAATTCTTGGAGAATCGGAATTGATGAAAACAACAAAACCAAATTGGTAACAAAAGGAATATTTTCAATTTCAAGAAATCCTATATTTTTAGGAATAATGATTACGAATATTGGGTTATTCCTTGTAATTCCTAATGCATTTACATTACTAATAATTTCATTATCTACTTTAAGCATAAATACACAAATACGTTTGGAAGAAGAATTTTTAAAACGTGAATTCGGAAATGAATATAAAGAATACGCAAAAAAAGTAAGACGATGGATTTAATAATTAACGTAAAATTGCCAACGCTTAAAGCCATACACATTTCCAGTCGCATCATCCAAGCTTCACCAAAACTGTAAAAGAGTATGTCTTGCCAACGCTCACATTTGAACTAAATAACAAACATCGGAAAACCAAGCTGAACGTGAAAAGCACTATGCACAACAATGTATATAAAACATAGCTATTACAGGCTTTCCAAGAGGTTTTTACTTCTTTATTAAGTCCACCAAATTTTTATTTTTGTATATTTAGAAATTAAAAGATAAATAGAAAAAATAATAATTCGGCTCGTGTTAAATCCGAAACGATAGTGTCTTTTTACACGCTACGTTTCATATACTAGACCGTTAGGTGTAATTACCAAAAAATGAGCAAAGAGATAATAAGAGACATTATTTGTCAAGTCCTTTTTGAAAAAAAATCAAAGGAAATTATAATTTCCGTGTTAAATAAATTTCTTCCTAATTATGAGGAAATTTATGAAAATTACGGAAAACCAAATGATGATGAATATGAATTTAAATCTGAAAATGAACTAATCTCTTATTACGGAGAAATTCCGAACATTACTCAAACTCTATATTGGAACCAAAAATCGGATAATTCTGACAATATAATGGTTGGTGTTAATGTAACTGAAGACAATAAAATTATATTTAGTCTGACTTTAGACGGAACAGAAGAAACTGAATCAAAATACTATCGAAAACTGAAAGACTTTCTGAATTCTGAAACTGGTGTGATTTCTTATGTTGACCCAGTTTTTTATGAAAATGGAAAGGACTTTAAACAGAAATATAAGAACAACAAATACGATTTTGAAAAATAAAAACTACACCTAACACCGTATATAATTTATTGCTAGTTCTAGCCTACTTACGAAAGTCCTAGCGGACTTTCTTGGTCGGTAATTATTTACTAAATTAGTTGCTTGAAACACGCAACAAACCATATACATCAACGTTGTACATAATGCAAAAAATGAGGAATTACATATTAATATTCTTATTGATTTTAAGCCATCTTTCGTGCAAAACTGAAAAGGAAAAAGATGAACAGAACTTAAAAACTGAAACGGAATTCAAAAATAAAAGCTTAAATGGCGTTTGGATAATGACAAGTTATTTTGACAGTATTGTTGAAAATAGAACAATCTCAAAATATAGAATGAAAACACCAACTTGGTTTGCATTAATAATTGAAATTTCGAATGATTCAATACATAATTATGGATCAATTATAAATGACAGTCAAAAAATAAATTTTAAGTCGGACACTTTAGCAATATTAAGCGGAATTGGTGTTGCTGGAGATTGGATTTTACAAAAAAAAGACCAAACATTAATTTTAAATCATTTACCAAACGAATATCTAGTTGACACAACATCTTACACTTTTGAGAAAAGGAAAAATTTGGAGTTTTTAATAGAAAAAGATTCTGAAAATAAAATTGATTTATGGAAATCTACTACAGATTATTTTAATGAAAAAATAATATTTGGAAAATACATCAATAAAAAAGATACAATAATTTTTGGTAAAAATAGAAAAGTTCGGAACTTTAAAGACTTTGAAAACTATCGTATCGTCAATTATTTCGGAACATCTCATCCTTTTAATCCTTACGATGTAATTTTCTTAACAAATGAAAATGAATTTAAACCTTACAACTGGAAATTTGACAACAACAAACTTATTCTAACTAACTTTATTCCAAAAGAAGAAATTTATAAAGGAAAAAAATATGTTACAGATGACAATATTTTAGGAAATGAAATAATCGAATTAATAAAAATTGAATAAAGCACTATGTACAACACCGTATATAATTTATTGCTGGCTTCTTGTCTACTTGCGAAAGTCCTCGCGGACTTTCTTTGTCGGTAATTATTTACTAATTTAGTTGCTTAAAACACGCAACAAACCATATACAACAACGTTACCTGTAATTAAAATGAGACTAAAAGTTTATCCTATTATTATTTTGAATATATTCATTCTTTTTGCTTGTCAAAAGAATAAAACTGATAATCATAAAGTTATACAAAAAAATGATTCTGAAAAGATTATAGAATTTCAACCAGAAAAAAGCTGGAAAATTACATCGAAAGGAATTGGATTTATTGAATTAGGAAACTCCATAAGTAAAACAGTTTCATTGTTGAGTAAAAACTACGTTTTGAAAAAAACTTTTATGAATACTTATAACGTTTATAAAAATGGAGAAAAAATCTTGTATCTAGAACCAATTGAAAATACAGATATTATAAATTCTATTAGAATTCTTAGTAATAATTGGGAATCTGAAAGCGGATTAAAACTTGGAATCTCAATAAAAGAAATTAATACTTTTTATGAAAACTTTTATTTGGAATATGACGTTAGTAAAATTAATGAATATTTCCCTGAATATGGAAGTTTTGAAAAAAACAACAAAAATTATAAAAGCATTGTAAAATACTACTTTACTGGAGGTGGATTTGATTATATTGGAGAATATGATTTTGACGACACTAAAAAAACAATATACAAGTCAATAAAAAATTCTGAGAAAGCAAATATATTTATGATTGACATTAATATTATTCAATAACTACAGGTAACACTGTATAAAAAAAATTGCTACTTTAGTGCTTAATCAAAGTCAGTTGCTTTTTTTGTAAATTCTGAATTTCCTTCGGAAATTCCTCGTTGACAAAAAACGCAACTTTCCTTATACGAGAAACGTTGTACGTAAGTTGACCAATGACACGCAGAAAAAAAATAAAAATCGGAATTGGAGTTTTATTCTTAGGAGTATTACTCTGGCAACTCGGATTCCTAACTCGATATAATTACTTAACAGCAAAAATTGATTCTTGGCAAGACCAATCCAGAATTGTTCAAATTGGAATACCTAATTTCAACTATGGAGTTCCTGTTATTTCTCTGAATGAAAAATATGGATTTCACGAATCAAATACTGGATGTATTGTAACGGGACCACAATTACGCGGAATTGACTCTTATAACGCTGAAATTGAAAAATATCTGAATGAAAGAAACGGAAAAGATTGGGAAAAAAAATATCAAGCGGAATTGAATTATCTGATTGAAAATAATTTAACGGAATAAAACTAATGGATGAACAAAGTATAAATAAAGATGTTAGTGAGGATGATTTAGACCACACACTAAAAAATATACTTTTATTAGAAAAACTATTTATATTAGAAATTAAAAAGATTTATGAAATTGAAAATGGTATAACAACAATAAATCATTACATAATGTCAATAGCTAATAGAGCAATTTCATTAAATAGAGGTTTTGTTACTTTGTCAAATGCAAATAATTATTTAACTGCAATTTCTCTAATGAGACTTCAAATAGATAATTGTTTAAGACTATACGCAATGAGTTTGTCTGGAGATTCATCCTTGTTCTACGAAAAAGTGCTAAGTGGAGAACAAGTAAGAAATCTAAAAGATAGAGATGGTAAAAAGATGAGTGATAATTATCTTGTCACTAAAATCGACAATATTTTCCCAGGATTCAAAGCTCTTTACAAAAAACTAAGTGGTCATATACATTTTTCATCTGAACATTTTTCTTTTAATAATAGCCTTGAAAACGAAACTTATTCAATATCTGTTGGAGCAATTGAAAATTTAGAAATTTATAAAAAGGTGGATTTTGCACATAATATGTTTTTAATCGGTAATGATTTATTAAAAATAATTTCTGAATATAGAAGAGAAATCAAGGGTTGAAAAAAAACCTACGTACAACACCGTGTATAATTAATTGCTTGGTTCTTCATTACTTGCGAAAATTCCTGCGGAATTTTCACGGGTTCGTAAAAGTTTACTAATTTAGTTGCTTAACCACGCAACTAACCATACACAACAACGTTGGGTAACATATGAAGGGAAATTTATGAAAAAATTGCTAGCTATATTATTTTTGACTTATTCATTAGGAATTTTTACGCAGAATAAAACTGAATTTAATTGTGTGAATGAATTTGATGAAATTGAAACAGAAGTTGAATTACAGAAGACAGTCAGGTATAAAATAATTTCCTCTCGAAAGTTATATACAAAAGAAACTTTTGAATTTAGCGAAGGAATATTAATCGTTTCTAATCTAGAAGAAAAATTAAAACCTAAGGAAATTGCTAAAGTCATCTCCACTATTGGAATTAAAAATAATTTGAGTAAAATTACTGCGTTTGAAACTTGTCGCGCTTTAGAAATATATTACAAAAAAACAAAACCTAATGAGGTAGAATTGAATCATCTTAAAGAAAATTTAATTATTGAACTTTCTTTAGATATTAATAAATCATTGAGTAAAAAGGAAAGAAAAAGAAACAAGAAAAAAAGAGACTTCATTGAAAATATTGGAATTAACTCTTGTGAAATTTTATCAAAAAATAAGTTTGAAAATTTCAACAAGAAAGACCTATCAAATATGATTGTTTCTGAGGCTTCCAAAAATGTAGAGAAAATGATGAAAATATATGACTTGTCATTTGAAGAAGGTTCTTTGGTATTTATGGAAGACTTGACAAATTATTTAATTGATAATTGTGAAATTGTGAAAGAATTAATAAAAAGGAATGAATAATACGTTACCCAACACTGTATAAGCTTTATTGCTGCTAAATTTTTCCTTCGGAAAAATACGCAGACACAAAGTTGTTTCATTTTTTTGCTTACTTTTAGCATAACAAAAACGCAACAAAGCTTATACCAACACGTTGTAAAACATTTGAAAAAAAATCTGAACATACAGAAAAACATCATCAAACTGATTTTAATATTGGTTTGCGGAATCACATACGGACAAACTGAAATATTAGGAAAAGTGATTAGCGGAGTTTCTGGCGAAAGGCCAATTTCGGATATTTATGTTCAAGAATTGATTACTAAACAACCATTAATTATGGCTGACAGTTTAGGTTATTTCCGAATTGAATATCTTGAACCTAACAAAAAGTATATAATAGAAATATCTGGATTCGGTTACGGAATACAAAAGTTTGACGTCGAAACAAAAAGCGGAATGAATAAAGTGACGTTTGAATTAAAAGCGGATTGTGAATATAATGCTGAACATGCAGAATCTGACTGGAAAAATGGAACGGCTAATTTATTGCTTGTTGGTTCAATAGCACCAATTGCAAACTCACCTTCCGACAAGCGTTTTGAGAAAAAATTTAAAATTAAATATTTAGACTTTGGTTGCGAACCACCTATTGCCGAATGTTTAAAAGAATATAATAAGCGAATTTTTGAACTTATGGACAATAAATACGGAATGAAATGGCGGAAAAAAGTACGTTCTGATGTTGAATATTTGGAATAAAAAACGTTTTACAACACCGTGTATAATTAATTGCTTTGTTCTTGCCTACTTGCGAATATTCCTGCGGAATATTCACGGGTTCGTAAATGTTTACTAACTTAGTTGCTTAACCACGCAACTAACCATACACAAAACCGTTAGCAACAAGCAGAAAAAACCAACTATGAACAAAGATTTAACCGCATTTACAGAAGATATAAGTTGGTTTTTCCAAGAAAATGACAAGGTTGAAATTGAAGAAAGAACTCTTGAATTAACGAATGACTTTAAAAGTATATTCCCAAAACTGACAAAACTGATTGAGTGTTCACGAAAAACCTTTCTGCGAATAAATAATATTCCACACATTTTATTTGCTTGGAATGATATTGATGACGAAATATTTGGGTGGTTAAATAAAATTGAGGATTTAGAAAATGTATCAAACAAATTAAGTGCTGAACACAAAATTTTATTAGAAAATATTGGAGGAATACAGGAATCGTTTAATCAACCAGAGGATGCTCTAACAAATAATCAGAATTTTATGTTTATCGGAACTGAATGTAGTTTCGGAATTGGAAGTTGGAATGAATATTATAACGAAACTTGCGAGGAAGAAAATATGAAACCTATAGACCACTCAAATCTGATTTGTTTTGTGGAAGAGGCAAATGGAAATATGACTTTTTACAATCCTCAAAATAATGATATAGTTTTATTTGCGTCTGACCATTGCTTTGATAATATCACACCAATAAACGGACAACCAGAATATACATTTTATAAATATGACAATATAAAAACATTTAAAAATTACGTGGAAAAATTAGCTGAAGAATGGATAGAAGAAAATGCCAGTTGCTAACACCGTATATATTTTATTGCTAGTCCTAGCCTACTTACGAAAATCCTCGCGGATTTTCTATTCAGTTTTTATTTGCTAACTTAGTTGCTTAACCACGCAACTAACCATACACAAAACCGTTAGCACCAATAAAAAATCCGAAATGAAAGGAAAATTATTACTGATATTAATATTTATAACTTTAGGAATATTTAGTCAAGAAAACAATGTTGGAATTGAATATTCTTTCAAAGCTGAAATTACAAATAAAGCAATAGCTGAAAAAATAAAAGATAAACCTGAATTTAAATTTTCAAAATCTTTTAAAGTGTATTATACAGAAAAAGGGGCTTTAAGATATATTGAAAAATCGAATAATTTTATTCAGTCAAATATATTTAATAATGAAAAGAACGAATTAATATTATTTGACAGAACTGGAATAATTTCTGAAAAAGACGGAGATTATAATAAACCTGAAATAAAATCTAAGAAATCCGAATCTAAAAATACAATTACCTATAAAACTAAGTCAGGAAATTATAACTTTTACTATAATCCTGAAAAAATGAAACTTGAAAGTTTGAACCTTAATAAACTTGGAGAACATTGTTTTAACGAATTTATAAATGAAACTGGAGTTTTACCTGAAAAAATAGTGTACGAATTTGGATTTATGAAATTCATTGTAAAATTGGAAAAAACTATTAATTTGAGCTCGAAGGAAATTAAATTTTTGAATAAAATTATAAATAAACCGAATAAGAAAGGAATTGAAAAATTTATTGAATTTAACGAAGGAAAATAAAAAAACTGGTGCTAACACCGTGTAAAAAAAATTGCTTATTTTTAGCTTAACCAAAGTTTGTTGCATTTTTGTAAACTCCTATTTTCCTGCGGAAAATAGCCGTTCACTTTAAACGCAACTTTCCTTAACACAACAACGTTGGGCAACATTACCAAAAATGAGAAAAACGATAAGTATTT
Source organism: Polaribacter sp. Asnod6-C07 (assembly GCF_045063625.1). Taxonomy (NCBI): domain Bacteria; kingdom Pseudomonadati; phylum Bacteroidota; class Flavobacteriia; order Flavobacteriales; family Flavobacteriaceae; genus Polaribacter; species Polaribacter sp. Asnod6-C07. The sequence continues at coordinate 3,613,038 of NZ_JBEFOF010000005.1, forward strand.
TATTATTTTTTATAATTTCATATTCATTCTCACAAAATGAAATAACTTATGAAAAAACTCTCGCTGAAATAAAAAAATCATCCAAGGTTTTGTGCACGAATTTAATAATCCCAAATGTTGAATTCTCTATTGGAATTTTCACAACTGAATGGATAGTTGAAGATTTAACAGAGGAACAATGTGGAGACATTAAAACGAATGAAATAAAAAACTGAAAAATTCTTGAAATTCTTGAATATAAGAACTTGTTGAAAAAATTTTACGTGGAAATGGAAAATAACAACTTTGAAAGTATAGAATCTAATGAAAAATTTGAATGGAATAAAGCTAAACTAATTATAAATCTGAATTTCTCAAACGATATTAATGAATTGAATCAAGTTTACATTCCAATAATGAATAAAAAAGAAGCGAAAGAATTAATCAAATCAATTTGTCCAATATTTGAATCTGATTTTTGCTTCAAAAAATTAAAAAGGAAAATATAAAAACGATTGCCCAACACCATATATAATTTATTGCTGGCTTTTTGCTTACTTACGAAAATCCTCGCGGATTTTCTTTGTCTGTAATTATTTACTAAATTAGTTGCTTAAACCACGCAACAAACCATATATAAACACGTTGGCAACAATAAACCAGAAACCTTAAAATGAAACAATTTTTACTAATATTAACTTTGCTACTTGCAATTAGTTGTAATAATGAAAGACCTGAACCAAATTTTTATAAAAATCTATACACAGGAGAAATTTTAGATAAAGCTGAATTTTTAGAGTTCGGAAACTCCTTAAATTCAAAAAACACGAACTCAAATGAAAAACCTCACATAATTTGGTCGTTTTATAAATTAGAAAAATCTTCAGATTCTATTATTCAGAATTTTAAGTATGACTTGAGAATTGGAGATAAGTATATAATACGTTCTAAAGATTATAAAAAAATAGGAATGAAAATCCCTCAACAATTTTTTACTTCAATTAATGGAGAAAAAATAATTATTGGTGGAAAGAAAGAGAAGCCAACATTGATTAATCTTTGGTTTATTAATTGTCCTGGCTGTATTGCTGAAATGCCTGCATTAAATAAACTAAAAGAAAAATACTCTGAAAAAGTTGACTTTGTTTCGTTGACTTTTGAGACAAAAGATGACATTTTAGATTTCTTAAAAAAGAGAAAATTTGAATTTACTCATATTGCAAATGTGAAGGAATACATAAAAGAAATTGGTTCATATCCTTATCCTGAAACTATTTTTATAGATAAAGAAGGATATATAAGAAACATAGAAGGTCCACTTCCAAGCCACAAGGATATGGATGTAAATATTTCAATTGAGTATTTTGAGGAAATAATTAAAAAATTACTGTAGCCAACACCATATATAATTTATTGCTGGCTTTTAGCCTACTTGCGAAAATCCTCTCGGATTTTATTTGTCAGTAATTATTTACTAAATTGGGTGCTTAAACCACGCAACAAACCATATACAAACACGTTACCTGCAAGTATGAAAAAAATACGTCTGATAATAATAATTTCGATTTTAAATCTAAATTTTGGTTTCTCACAAACGAAATCAGAAATTGATTTATTGTTAAACGGAATTTCGGAAACGGAAAATTCTAAAGAAATTACAAAAACTAAACAGGCGAAAAAAATTATTGCCTTTGGAGAAAACTCATTGAAAACTCTTTCCGATTTTTTTACTAACTCATCTTTGACTAAAATTAAATCGGAATGTCAAAAACGGAATTTGACGAAAGGAGAATTAGCAATTATTGTGGCTGACAGAATTGAAAATATGCCATACTTTCAATTAACTGGAATACAAAATTGTCTTTTGGAGTTTTGCGAAGGCAATCCAAATTTAATTGAATACTATCTTCCTTCAATTAAAGATTTAGGAATTGAGAAATTTAAGAAAAAATATGTTGAATGGTTATTTTGGAGGAAACTAAGCAAACGTGAAAAAAGAAAAATTGAACGAAATAAAAAAAGAGAATATAAACGAAAAATGAAAGAATTAGAAAAAAAACCTGCAGGTAACACCGTATAAAATTAATTGCTGCTTTTAGCCAGTTTACGAAAGTCCTAGCGGACTTTCTATCTGTGATTTATTTGCTAACTTTAGTGCTTAAAACACGCAACTAATCTTATACATCAACGTTAGCAGTTATTAAAAACATCACTATAATCAATGAAAGAAACTATAAAAAAGGAAATTTTAGAATTACTCGATATTAGAGATGAAAGCAATTTTTCCGACCTTGAATTATTTAAACTGTTAGATAAAAAAAGAAAGGCTGTTCATCCTGACAGAACAACTGACGATGATGTTAAAGAGGAATATGATAAGAAGATAAAATCAGCCAATGATTTATACGAAAAATTTGGGAAGTTTATAAAAGAAGAAACGACTAGTCTTGCTCTACAAATTAATGATAATGAAATCCAATTTGAGTACATAAGTTTGAAGTTTGAAAATGACGAACTAAAAAAAGAAGTTACTGACTTAAAATCAAGTATTGATTTATTGGAAATCGACAAACAGAAGACCAAACAGATAATTGAGGCTTTAAACGATAAAAAGATTGCAGAAGAAACAGAAAAACTAAAGGATGTTTTTAAACCCAAAACGTACAAGCTTATCGCCTTGGGTATCGCAGCAATTATTGGAGTTTTGATACACGTTTTAACACAGACCGAAGAAGCTGTTGGAATTTATATGAAATATTTACCTTCAGTAACACCGAAAATAATAAACCTAATAACTTTATCTATTTTATTAATAATTACTGGAATCTTTTTCACAAGTTATATTAAACAAAAAATCATTCAAAATTGGACTGAAAAAGTTAAATCAACTGAATTTAATACTCAAATATTTGAATATATAAAAGAGCATCCTTCAACTCGAAATGATTATGATGCAAACTATACTTATAGAACAACCAATTTTAATGAAAGTACAGTTTATAGTTTTATAAAAGAACATTTTGAATCCAAGAATAAGTTCACAAAAGCGTTTAGAAAAACTATTGGGTTAAATGTTTATTCAGTTTTTGAAAATTTTAAAAAAATAATTATATATCAACTTATTAATAAGGACATTATAAAAATTGACGGAAATTCTGGATTTGACAAAAAGTTTAGAGTACAAAAATAACAACTGCTAACACCGTATATAAAAAATTGCTAGATTAGTGCTTAAATAATGGTGGTTGCTTTTTTACCAACTTCCGATTTTCCTTCGGAAAATCCTCGCTGATAAAAACGCAACTTTCCATATACAAGACCGTTGTAGGTAATTAAAACGAAGCTCTGAGAATGAATGATAATTTGATAATTACATTTTTTGTTTTACTAATATTTTCACCTGTAATTTATCAATGGTTTTTATTATTAAAAGAAAGGAAAATTGAAAATAAAAAAATATTAAAAAAATCACTAAAGTTTACTCAATACAGTTTTTTAACTCTAATTTTCATTTCAATTATATTTGGAATTTTAAGTCATACAAATTTCTTAAATTATGAAAGACCAATGACTTTTGAAAAGTTCGACAAAATCACTTTTCAAAATTTTCGTGGCTTAGAGTTTTTTAAAAAGTCACTTTACGGAAATAAAAGGTTTGCCTATGTTGTTACTTCAATAGAATGTGAAATTAATGAAAATTCTGTTACAGTTCAATCATTTTTTTATCCTTCACGCTCTTTTGTTTACAACAAAAACACAAATAGTAAAGAACTATTGACTCACGAGAAGTATCACATCAAAATCACAGAATTGTTTGTTCGAGAAGCAAAAAAAGAAATATCTAATTTAAAGATTTTCAATAAAAACAAAATCAAAGAAATAATAAGAAAAGTTAAAACAAAGGAAAGAGCATTTCAAAAAGAATATGATTATAATACTTTTCATAGCTATGTTTTAAGTGAGCAAAAAAAATACGAGAGAAAAGTGGATAGTTTATTAACTTTGCTTAGTGTATATGAAAAACCAAAAATTACTATTAATGACAAAAATTAAATATCTCTTCTTAGCACTTATTTGCTTAACATTAACGAATTGTAAAACAGAAAAACACCAATTTCCAATAGATAAAAGGTATTGGGACACTAACGACTATGACAAAGTAATTCTTGAATTAAGATATGGTTACGAAAATGATGAAAAAAAACCAACTTTTGACAATCAAGAACAAAGAATAATTGTTCAGAAACTCACAGATGAACAAAATTTTAAAGTCGTATTAAATGATAAAGAATTAGGTTTAAAACATCGAAATAAAGTTGCAACAGAATTCTTTAATCATTGGAAAGATATGCATCAAATTTATCAAGCAACAGACCGAAAAGATAAATATCTTTATGATATAGAAATGTTAGCTGTTTGGCAATATGGTTTAGGTTTACAACTTGAATATTTTAAGTTAGGAAATGACGAAATAATTGAAAGCGCAGACGATCCAAATTCTTCAAAAGTTATAAATACTATTAATTCAAATATTCAAACTTTGATAAGTAATTATATTATTTATTTAGATGAGATAAACAATGAAAAAGCATTTTCAGAAAAAGGAAAATCTAAACTTGCGAGTGGAATTAATAAATATTTCTCTAAACTTATTGAACTTCATCCGAAAGCAAATTATAGCGGAATGAAAAATAAAGCGGAATTGATGCTAAAAAAGAGTGAATCAAATGAAATTAAATCATCTTTGAATAAGTTAATTGAATTAATAGAATTAAAGAAAAAGGAAGAATAACTACCTACAACACCGTGTAAAAAAAATTGCTAGTAAAAGCCTACTTACGAAAATCCTCTCGGATTTTCTTGGTTCGTGTTTTATTTACTAACTTTATTGCTTAAACCACGCAACTTTCCTTACACAACAACGTTGCCATTAATTTAAAATGAACGTCATTAATTCAATATTTTCGATTTCTATAAGTTTGATTTTCCTAATCATTAATCTGAATAGCGGAATAGAAACGACTGAAATACAAAGCGGAATTTCGACTATAAATAAAGATTGCGGAATTGAAAACGTGACTCTGAAAACGGAACGAATTGAAAAGAAACGCAAGTTTTTATTTTGGCCTTTAAGACATAAAAAAGTAATTGTGATTGACCGAATTATTGACCAAAATGGAAATAAGGTTTTTGATAAAAAATCAGTTTTTATTTGCTCAATGGACGCCTGTGATACAAGAAAATTTAGTCGGATGAAAATAGTCGATAATGAAATCTGGATTTTTAGGCACGGCAAAAATGTGGAAAAAGTTAAACCTATTAATCGTTATAATTTTTGTGGAGATTATCTTGGGGAAAAAGATTGGAAAGACGGAGATTATTACGATGACTGAAATAAAAAAACTAATGGCAACAATGTATAAAAATAATTGCTAGATTAGTGCTTAACCAAAGGTCGTTGCAGTTTTGTTACGTCTGATTTTCCTGCGGAAAATCCTCGCACACAAAACCGCAACTATTCTTATACGTAAACGTTAGCTGTAATTACCAAAAAAACCGAAAATGAATTGGAAATTTGAAGAAGAAAGTGTCTTGAAAAATTATTCGGAATCAACTCCTTGTAAAGAAATTTTTCAAGCTGTTTGTGATGAAATTGGAAAATATTTCACAGAAAAAGGTTGGAAATATTCTCGGTCGAGACCTAAAATTACTTTTAAAAATAAAGATTTAAAAATAGATATAGCTTTTTGGTCAAGTGGAAGTAATACTCCTGGAAACTTTGTAAATCTTGAAATATTACCGCAAATTTATTCCCTTGAATTATTAAACAAATTGAAATCTGAAGGAATTAAATCCAAAGGACATATTTTATCTTTCATTGATATATTTTATGAACGTTTAGAAACTTCAGAAAAAGGAAAGAAAATTATTTTAAATGCTTTTGGAGAAAAAATTGAAAGAATTGACGAATATAACCGAACATCTGAACTGATTTATAATAACAGCATAAATGTTTATGGTTTAAATGAAATCGAATTCTTAAAAATTATTGAATTTATTGAAAGAAAAATTATTGTTTGGTTTAAGAGAATAAATAATATTGAACAAATTGATTTATTCCTAAAAAAATTAGCTGAAAGAAATAAAACTAGATTAAAAGGAGGAGATTTTGAAAAATTAATAGAACTGAAATATCCTGATTATAAAATTGAAAAAACTACAGCTAACACCGTGTAAAATTTATTACTTTTTAAGGTTTTTCTGGCGAAAAACCTCGCAAGCGTAAAAGTCTGTTTTTATTAGTTATTTTTAGCTAAATTTACGCAACAAACCTTACACAACAACGTTGTGTTTAATGCAAAACGAACATTCAGAATAATATGAAAATTTGGATAATATTATTTTTTAGTTTATCAATTTCCGTGGCTTATGGACAAAATAAACAACCAAAAAAATTAGGAATCGGATTTGCAATTGCTGAAAATCCTTATTTGTATGAAAATATGTCACATCCGAATAATATCTTCACGAATAGTGAATTAACTGACAAAATTCAGACTGACGAAATATTTCCTTTTTTTTACAAACCTGACTACGGACTTTATCATTTTATATGTCTTGAAAAAAACAAGAGATATTTTAAAATACTCATTAACGATTCAGAAATTGGGTTTATCCCAAATAATGGAAAGTATATTTTTAAAACTTGGGAAACAATTTTAATGTCTGCTTCAGTTGAACGAATTAACAAACAAAACCTAATTAGGAAAAATCTAAATGGAACAGACGAAAATATTATTATGAATAATTGTGAATACGAAACTTTGAAAGTTTTAGATGTAATTGAAAAAAATGGAGAATATTGGCTTGAAATTTCGTTTGCGGAAAATTGTGAACCTTATCCAACTAAAAATACTGAACAAAAAACTGGTTGGATTAAATGGAGAAATTCTGAAAATTTATTAGTTCGAATTCAATTATTATGCTAAAAAGCACTAAAACACAACACCGTATAAAATTTATTGCTGGTAAATCGCTTACTTTCGAAAATCCTCTCGGATTTTCTATTCAGTATTTATTTGCTAACTTTACGCTAAACCAACGCAACAAACCTTATACAACAACGTTGTGGTGCATTTCTCACTCGAACCCAAAAAATGAAGAAAATAACATATATAGTTTTGATTTTATCACTTTTTTCTTGTTCGAAAAGATTTAAACCCAAAACATATGAAAATGAATATTCGGAATTAACTGAACTAAATTCTAAAGATACATTATTTAGAGTTTCAAAAAATGAATTTTATGAAGTGGGGGATGAATTTGCTTTTGTGAATCGGAAAGGAGACACTATAATTTCTTCCGAAAAAATACATTTTACATTTAAAGATACTATTACAACATTTGGAATTGTACTTGAAAAAGAAACTTATGATTTAATTGGAATAAATCGGAAAGGGGAAAGAATTTTTGAAGTTTATATGTATGACAATGGACCTGATTATATTTCTGAAGGTTTATTCAGAATTAAAAAAAACGGAAAAATTGGTTTTGCGAATGAAAAAGGAGAAATAATAATTAAACCTCAATTTGAATGTGCTTCAAGTTTTGAGAATGGAATTGCAACAGTAACTTACGATTGTTATTTGTATTATGACTTGGATGAACATTTACGTTCTGAAAGTGAAAGTTGGTTTGAAATAGATAAAACAGGAAAACGAATTGAATAAAAAAAACGACACCACAACACCGTATAAAATTAATTGCTAGTTTTAGCTCACTTGGGAAATTCCTTCGGAATTTCGCCGTTCGTGATTAATCTAGTAAATTAGTTGCTTGAAACACGCAACTAACCTTATACAACAACGTTGTAACACATTTGACAAAATCCTGCAAACTAACCGAAAAGAATGCTTTAAACCGAAAACTGTCCTGTTAACTAATTATTAGTTTATAATTAAATCTTTATATAATAAGTTTGAGAATAAATTAAACATTCTGAATATGAAATTCTTACTTTCCTTTTTAATCTGTGCTTTTTCTTTTGGGCAAGAAAATAAAACCAAATGTGACTTACGAATTGCAAATGAAAAGTGGATAGAAAAATATGACAAAACAATTTCTATAACTGAAAAAATCAATCTCATCAAAATTAAAATTAAATCAGATTCAATTTATAAGGAAAATAATGACCCAGATTTATATTGTGACTATAAAGCTAAATTTATTTTAAGTTACCCGAAAAGAAAGCGATTAAGTTTATATCTGACAAACGAAAAAAATGTTGCTGAATTGATTTCGAAAATGGATTCAACTAATATTACATCAATTGACTTAATAAAAATGCCTTATTGGAAACGAGGATTATATTGTAGTAATCCAACACCTTTACCAAGAGTAATAATGATATTCCTAAAAACGGAAAATAAAGAATTGAAAAAAGAAATAAAAAACGTGTTACAACATCGTGTATAAAAAAATGCTAAATTAGTGCTTAAATAATGGTCGTTGCTCTTTTGTTACGTCTGATTTTCCTACGGAAAATCCTCGCTTACAAAAACGCAACTTTTCATACACAAACACGTTGGCAGTAAGTTAAAACGAACACTTATGAAGAAAATTTTAATCCTAATTTTATTAGTAATTATTTATTCTTGCAAACAGGAAAATGAATCTAATGTTATGTATGGATTTTTAAATGAAGATTTTGTTTTCTCTAGTGAAATACTTAAAGTTGAAATTTCTGAAAACCTTAAAAAAGACAAAATAATCAATAATAAATCAGCAAAATTATTCAATAACTTGACAACTGAATATTTAAAATATTTGAATCAAACCTATTCTGAATTAACTAATAACTCAAAAATAAAAGAGGATTGGAGTTATGAAGGAGAACTTTCAAAAAAGAAATATTCAAACGAATTATTTTTTATTGGAGAAAAATATAGTAAAAAGGGAACAGAATTCATTTCTAAACTGGAAAAATATAGAACTGAAATATTGAAATTGATTGAAAATAAGAATTTAGCAAAAAGAGTAAATATATCTTTAAACACAAACTATGTTTTAAATCGTGAAGGAAAAAAAATTAATTATTTGAATTACATTTATAAAGATTTGCCTTTAATAAGTGTATTAGCACATCTGAAAAATAAGGAAAAATCAATTTTGGAATTTGAAAACGAATTCCTTAAAAACATAGAATTACAAGAATATAAAAAATTTGAAAAATTAAAACCTACTGCCAACACCGTACAAAATTAATTGCTTGCTTTTAGCTTACTTACGAAAATCCTCGTGGATTTTCTTTGTCAGTAATTGTTTAGTAAATTTAGTGCTTAAACCACGCAACTAACCTTGTACAACAACGTTGGCAACTATTAGAATTGAAATATGTTATCGAAAATTAATATAAATACCCGAATCATAATAATTTGTTTAACATCTTTAATATGGATTTTTTTATATAAACTTGTACTAATAGATTTAGATGAGATTTTTCCAAAAGCACGAGAAATTGCTGAATTAACTTTTGGACTACTAAGTTCTGTAATTGCATCTTGTATATTCTATTATATAGTTGTGTATTTAGAGAGAAAAAGAATGTCTAAAATATTATTTCCCTCATTAAATAAAAGACTTAAAGTTTTTGGAATTGAAGCTCATATGATAAAAAGTGAATTATTTAAATTGAACAATAAACAGTACAAAAATGAAAAACTTCTAGCTGGAGATATTATGAATTTATGTCACAAAATTAAATTATCCTCAATTCCTCCTGAAATTTTTGGAAATCCAAGTTATCAAGCATCAAATTGGTATGAATATTTTGAGTACTTTTTTCAATCAGATAAATTTCATTCATCTCAACTTTATAACTATATAAATTATTTGACTCCTGATATATTGAAAGAATTGGATAATTTACAATTAAGTCATTTTCAAAGTGCTCTACATCATTACAAATCAAATCCAAATTTGAATGATTTATCTGGATTAGGAGGACCTTTTTGGTTATATTTAGAATCCCTTGAAAAAATATCAAAAGCTGAATTGAAATAAAAAACAGTTGCCAACACCGTGTAAAAAAAATTGCTTAATTTTAGCTTAATCAAAGTTGTTGCTTTTTTACTTACTCCTATTTTCCTGCGGAAAATAGCCGTTCACAAAAATCGCAACTTTTATTACACAAACACGTTGTAAAACATTTGAAAAAAAATCTGAACATACAGAAAAACATCATCAAACTGATTTTAATATTGGTTTGCGGAATCACATACGGACAAACTGAAATATTAGGAAAAGTGATTAGCGGAGTTTCTGGCGAAAGGCCAATTTCGGATATTTATGTTCAAGAATTGATTACTAAACAACCATTAATTATGGCTGACAGTTTAGGTTATTTCCGAATTGAATATCTTGAACCTAACAAAAAGTATATAATAGAAATATCTGGATTCGGTTACGGAATACAAAAGTTTGACGTCGAAACAAAAAGCGGAATGAATAAAGTGACGTTTGAATTAAAAGCGGATTGTGAATATAATGCTGAACATGCAGAATCTGACTGGAAAAATGGAACGGCTAATTTATTGCTTGTTGGTTCAATAGCACCAATTGCAAACTCACCTTCCGACAAGCGTTTTGAGAAAAAATTTAAAATTAAATATTTAGACTTTGGTTGCGAACCACCTATTGCCGAATGTTTAAAAGAATATAATAAGCGAATTTTTGAACTTATGGACAATAAATACGGAATGAAATGGCGGAAAAAAGTACGTTCTGATGTTGAATATTTGGAATAAAAAACGTTTTACAACACCGTGTATAATTAATTGCTTTGTTCTTGCCTACTTGCGAATATTCCTGCGGAATATTCACGGGTTCGTAAATGTTTACTAACTTAGTTGCTTAACCACGCAACTAACCATACACAAAACCGTTACAAACAATTAAAAAAAGATAGTTATGAAAAATAAGAAAATAGGAATATTCTTGATTTTACTAATATTAATATCCTGTTCTTCAGAGGATGAAATAAACTTATCCATTGAAAATTTAAGTAAATGGAATTGGAAAAGGTTAGAGAATAATAAGGTAGCAAGTAAAGCTGAATATACAATCTCAAATAATAAAATAACTAAATATACAGTTGAACTTTATGATGAAAATGGTTCAGTTACTAATTGGAGTGAACAATTATTTTTTTATGAGAATGGAAAATTAGATAAAACTATAGAATCAAATTCTTTCGTAAATGATAAATATGAAACAAAATATTTTTATTTAAATAATAGGCTTGAAGAAGTAATATCAAAACACATTAGTAATCCAAATACTTTAAAAAAAATAACTTTTGAATATAATGGAGATAAAGTAAAAAGGACTTGGTTTAGCAGTATTGATGGTGGAAATAATTATGAAATTGTTGACTTTTATGCAATTATAAACCTAACATTCGACGAACAAGAAAATATTATTGAATCAAATCCAGAAGGTAAAGGGTATTCACAAGGTGTATTTAATTATTCTTATGATGAGGAAAACAATCTAATTCAGTGTATAAACGGTGGAACTGTTTATAATTATGATTATTTAAATATTGAAAATCCGATAAGTAAAACTTTTATTTCTACTTTTGGTAAATCAAATCATATTATGGCAAATTATCCTAATAGTGCACCTAGATCTTTTAATAACTTATCACCATTTATTGTAAAATCGATTGAAGGAATTGGGATTTCAGAAGGTTTAATTGAAAATATTGTTGAGTCTGGAGTAATTAAAAAAATAATTAATTATAGTAAATCAAGTTCAAATGTGAATTTTTTTCCAAATGCAATTTATGAATTTGAATATGAATAAAACTGTTTGTAACACCGTATATAATTTATTGCTAGTTCTAGCTTACTTACGAAAATTCTCGCGGATTTTCTATTCAGTTTTTATTTGCTAAATTAGTTGCTTAACCACGCAACAAATCATATACAAACACGTTATCTATAATTTAAAAGCAATCTAATTGAAATTTTCAAAACCGAACATTTTATATCTACTCAGGCTATTTTGCAGATACTATATAGCTTATCAAATGTTTTCTTATGCATTTGCAAAAATCCTAAAGTCTCAATTTGATTTAGGGCTTTCATCAACTATTGATGAAAGTCTGAACAGTTTAAATGGGTTTATGCTTACTTGGTATTATTATGGATTTTCAAGAACTTATGGTTTAATAATAGCACTTACTCAAATAGCTTCTGCATTACTACTCTTTTTCAGGAAAACAGAGCGGATTGGAACTGTTCTTTTTCTAAGTTTTATGGTGAATATTTTACTGGTAAACTACTTTTACGAAATTGATGGCGCCAAGTCAATGTCAATTCGATTGACAATAATGGGTCTTTTTCTTCTACTCTCTGACTGGAAAGCTTTTAGGAATTATTTCTTGAAATCGGATTTAAAAGTAGAATTAATTCCAGATGTAATTCCAACAAAAGTTAAAAATATTTATTGGTTAAAACTTCTAGTTATTCCTATTATCATATTCTATACGTACAATAAAATAGCGGAAATTAAAAAAGTATTTCTAGTTAAAAATGAACTTTTTGGAGTATGGGAAATAACACCTAGAAATTCAAATAACAGAATAGATAAGTTATATATAGATTACGATAATGGTCTAAAAGTACGGGACACTTTAGATAATTTTTATTACGGCGACTTAAAATTAAATAATCAAAATAAGACGTTAAGTTTTGATGTACAACACTATTCAGATCGTGCTTATTATTTTATTAAAGACAGTCTAGAAAAAACAGAGGTTGAGAAGGAAAAGATGAAAATTGTTAGAAAAAAAATTAGGGATTTTTACAACAAAAAGAATAATTCTTTGCCAATAAAACTGGATTTGAGTTATAAATTAAAAGGCGACACTTTGATAATAATTGGAGAAAAAGAATATAAGTATTTGAATATAACAGAGGATTATCGGAACTAAAAAACTATAGATAACACCGTATATAATTTATTGCTAGTACTAGCCTACTTACGAAAATCCTCGCGGATTTTCTATTCGGTTTTTATTTGCTAAATTAGGTGTTTAAACCACGCAACAAACCATATACAAACACGTTGTACACCATTTAAGAAACATTGATAATAAATGAAAATTAAGTCTATACAAATTAAAAGATATCTTTCAATAATTAATTTAAAACTGAATTTAGATTCATTAGAACATATTACAACTATTTGTGGTGCAAACAACGCAGGAAAAACAAATGTTTTAAGAGCAATTAACTTGTTTTTCAATCCAAAAGATTACGAAGCAAGCAAAGATTGTCCAAATCATAAATTTTATGGTTCAAGAGGCGGAAATGTTTTTCCTGAAATTACATTAGATTTTGAAAAAGAAAATGTTATATACAGAATAACCAAAAAATTCAATCTAGAAGGAATATCAGAAGTGAAAGGAATAAAAATTATTTCAAAATCAAATAAACAAGATTTAGACGAAAATTTCATTGCCACATTTGAAAATAAAATATCATTTTTCTTTTTACCTTCTATCAATATTTCTTTTCCTGAATTAATTAATAATCTAATTGAAGAAATTTATGATTTAGAATATTCAAAAGCACGATTTAGTGGTTTGAAATCTGAATTAAAAAAATCATTTGATAACTACACTAATGGATTGGTAGAAGTCTTAAATAATTTAGCAACAGAAATCAACCCAACTTTTAAAGAGTTTAATGAAAACTGGGAAGTAGGATTTGAATTCGTATCAGATGTTAAAAAATTTAGAGATTTAATATCAAACGATGTTGAATTCTATTTCAATGATAAGTCTAACAGAAACATTGAAGCTAAAGGCTCAGGATTGCAAAGACTTGGATTTATTTTGATGCACAGTCGCATTTTAAGTAAAATTAAAAACAAACAACCAATAATTCTTATAGACGAACCAGATATCTATTTACATCAAGGTTTACAAAAAAAGTTAAAACTTCATCTAGAAAACTTATGTCCAAAATCACAAATAATTTTAACAAGCCATTCACCTGTTTTCATTGATAGTTACAATCTTAGAAATACATTCTTACTAGATTTAGAAATTGGAGAAAAAGTATTTTATCAAAGAAGCAAAAAAGAATTTCACCCACTAAACACCTGTTTAATAGATATTTAAAAATCAACTGGAAACCAGAAAATTCGTGAATATTTAGGAATCGAATTAGACGAATTTGAACTACTAAGCGATTATAATATTATGGTTGAAGGTGATGCAGACAAAAAATTTATTGAAGAAACTTCTAAATTCTTTTCTATTAACACAGCTAATATAATACCGACACACGGTGTTACTAAATACGAAAAGTACTTAGAATTTTATGATTCATTTTATAAAGAAAAACCTAACAAACCTAGGATTAGATTGATTTTTGATAATGATAATGCTGGTAGAGTTGAATACAAGAAAATATTTAAGAAAAATGCACAGAACAAATATCAAAACCTAGAAGTTACTTGTGAATTTATACCTAATTGCTTTGGAGAAATTCCAACTCACGATGATATTTCAAAAGATTTCGTAAAATCAAACTATGAAGTAGAAGATTTTATATATCCTGAAATATTAGTGGAGCTGTCAAATAACATTTTGCAAAAAAGAGATTTTAATAAAGTACTTTGGAGAGACGTAAATAATAGGTTAAAAGCAAACTCACATAAAAACAAAGGAATCTTATATAACTTTGATTCTATTAAAAATGACAGAAATCCAGATAATGGACATCAAATTGATTTTAATAGCGAACAAGTAAAAAAAGGAATTGCCGTATCATACGAATTACAAGGAAACAAAAAACTATCAAGGAAAATTCAAGAATATGATATAAAATATCCTGAAGTTAAAAAATATTTAATTAAAATCGGAAAATAAAAACGGTGTACAACACCGTATATAATTTATTGCTAGTTCTAGCCTACTTACGAAAATCCTCGCGGATTTTCTATTCGGTTTTTATTTACTAAATTACGTGCTAAACCACGCAACAAACCATATACAACAACGTTAGCAGCAACTTAATGACGACAACTACAGCAACATTTACAGGAATCAAAAAGAAGATTCAAGAACAAATTGAGAAATCAAAAAACTCGATTAAAATTTCTGTAGCTTGGTTCACAAGTAAAGATTTATTAGGACAATTAATTGACAAAGTTGAAAATGGTTGTCAAGTGGAAATAATCATAAGTGACAATATTGAAAATAAGAGATTATCATTTGATAAGTTTATAGAAGTTGGTGGAAAAGTTTTTATAATGCAAACAAGAAGTGGGAAATTCCTGCACGATAAATTTGCGGTTTTTGATGAAAAATCACTTATTGCTGGTTCTTATAACTGGACAAATTCTGCTGAATATTATAATCACGAATTTATTATACAAAGTGAAGAGAATATACTCTTGAAACAATTCAATATTAGATTTAAGAACTTAAAAGAAATTGTAACTAATTATGACCAATTAATACTGTCAAGTAAATCTGAATTATTAGCCGACACGAAAGAAAGCGAATTTATAAAACTTGAAAATGAATTAGAGGAGCGATTTATGGAAACCATAAAAGAAGCAAATGATTTAGGAGCAAAAATAAATTCAACCAACATTATTTCATACATACACAATTATGGAGCAATTGGAGGAGCTTCAAGGTTAATAAATTTAGGTACCGAAAAATTACAATCTGGATTTATAAAATTGTGGGAAATAAAAAGGTTAGACATCAGTTTTGAAAGTATAATACTTCAAGAAAAATATAGAATATTATTTAGTAAAGAAATTTTAGAAAAAGCGGAGAAAAGATTGAAAAAATTAGAAAGGAAATAAAAAGCAGCTGCTAACAAAGTATATAATTTATTGCTGGCTTCTTGCTTACTTGTGAAAGTCCTCGCGGACTTTCTTTGTCCGTAATTATTTACTAAATTAGTTGCTTAAAACACGCAACAAACCATATACATCAACGTTAGCAAAAATTAAAAACCAAGTTTATTATGAAAAAAATGACTATATTATTTTTTATTGGAATTATATTAACTTCTTGCTCGAACGAAGCAGATAATTTAAATAGAAACAATAATTTAAATATAGGAGAATATGTTTTACTAATTCCATTATCAAGTCCAATAAATACAATAGAATATAATAATGAATTTTATATATTTTATAATGATGATGAAGCAAATGACCAAAGTTTTATTCACGGACAGTCTAATAAATTAAGTAAAATTAATAGACAAGGTTTAATAGAATGGACTAAAGAAATTCCTTTATATAATTATCCTGGTTTTAGTATAACTTCAATTATAAATAACAAATTGAATTTTCTTTATCTATATAATGGAGAATTTAATCTTATGGTATTTGATTTAGAAGGAAACTTTTTAGAAAAAAAACCTATAATTATTAATGAACTTTATGATTCTGTTCAAAAAAGTGACGAAGGTTTTATTTTAACGAGACATCATTTGGATGGTGTAGTTTTAAAAAAATATTCAATTTCAGGAGAAATATTAGAGACAATTAATATAGATTCAAAAATAGTAGAACCTAATAATACTAATTCAATTTTGAAAAATGACAAAATCTACATATCAAGTGCTTCAGGTTTTGTTAGAAATAGTAATTTTTCTTATGAAAATTATAATTTTAAAATATTTAGTCAAAATAATTTATTAAATACCATAAATTTCGATACCCCTGAAGGAAATATATTTTACGGATTGAACAAAGTTTTTAAAAACGGAAATATATTAATAACTTCAGACAAAAGACAAGGTAATATAGAATTGAAATTATTTAATGAAAATAGTATAGAAATAGCAAATAATAACTTTGAAAAAAATTATATAGGAAACCTATTTCTAAATAATTCCGAAAATATCGCAATTGTTGGAAATTATAAAGAATCAACTAACTCAATCAGAACTCATTTAACAATTCTTGATTCAAATTTAAATATTAGTTCTCAAAGACTTTTAGGTGTAAATAATTATAATAATTTTAGAATTGCTTACGAATCAAATAATCATTATTATGTAGTAGGTTTAACAGATTCAAGAACAGGCGATTTTGATTTACCAAATAACAGTACAGGAACAGATATGTTTATTTACAAACTGAAAAAATAACTTTTGCTAACACCGTATATAATTTATTGCTGGCTTTTCGTCTACTTACGAAAGTCCTCTCGGACTTTCTTGGTCGGTAATTATTTACTAAATTAGTTGCTTGAAACACGCAACAAACCATATACATCAACGTTAGCAAATATAAAACTGAAACTCTAAAAATTAAAGTTTGAATATTAAAAAAAATTATAAATTAAAAAAAGGAATGAGTATGAAAAAAGTATTATTAGGATTAGTATTATTAATCGGAATGAACTGTTTTGCACAACAAAAATCTAAAGTGCAAAAAGTAAATGGAATTGAAGTTTATTTATTGGCTGAACCAGTTAGAGAATATGAAACTTTGAAAAGTGGTGGAAAAGGAATTCAATGGGGTTCAGCAATTACAGGTGGTTTAATTAACGAAAGTATAGCTACAAAAGTTACAAAGTATATTAAAAAATTAGCGAAAGAATACAAAGACCAAAACATTGACTTTGACGCAATTATTTATTCTAATGGGAAACAAATGACAGCTATTAAGTTTACAGATGAAAAAACAGATGAAAATGACAGAATTGCTATTGTTCAAAAAATAGAAGGAATTCCGTTTTTTGTTATGAGCGAGCCAATAACTGAATATGAATTTGTAAAAACAATTGGTGGTGGAATAAAATGGAAATCTGCATTAACAGGAGGTTTAATTAACAATAGTATTGAACAAGATTTAATGAAATTTGCTAAAAAAATGGATAAGAAATTTAGGAAAAAACAAATTTCAGCGATTATTTATGAGCGTGGAAAAAAAGCGAATGCGATAAAGTTTACGAAATAAAAGAAAATTACATTTGCTAACACCGTGTATAAAAAATTGCTGGTTTTTGGCTAAATCAAAAGGCAGTTGCGTTTTTGCCAACTTCTGAATTTCCGCTGGAAATTCCTCGTTGACAAAATCGCAACTTTCCATAACACAACAACGTTACCTGTAACCTAAAAACACATTTTGCTACTAAAAGAAAGATAATGTCAACAAAAGAAAAACACATACCTACTATTTTTCTTTCATATTCTTGGAAGGATTTTGAAAAAGCAGAAAAAATAGAAAAGGACTTGAAAGATGCTGGAATTAAAGTTATTCGTGATTTCAATATGAATTACAAAGACAGTATAACAAAATTTATGAAAAGAATTTGCAATGAAGATTTTGCAATTCTTTTAATAAGTAATTCTTATCTGAATTCTCCAAACTGTATGTATGAAGTTTTAGAATTATTAAAAGATAAAAATTTTGAAAAAAAAATATTGCCAATTATTTTACCAAAAACAAAAATTTTTAAACCTAAAGAACAAATAGAAATAATAAAATATTGGGAGAATGAAATTGAGTTACTTAACAATGATTTAAGAGAATTAAATAGTTTAGCAAATATTAATGAAATCATAGAAAGTATTAATCATTTCACAGAAATCAGAAAATCAATATCATTTTTCATTTCAAAAATTAAAGATTTAAACGCCAAATCATTTGAAGAACTTAATGACTCAAACTACAAGCCAATTATAGAACATATTGGTATATTAAAAGATGATATAATAGCCTTGACTTTAGAATTAATTAAAATTCCAAACCTATCTCAAAGGGAAATAGAAATTGATAATCTACTTGAAAAGTATCCAAAAAATGGTAATTTATATTTTTTAAAAGCAAATTTATATTTAGAAGAAAAAAAATATAAAAAAGCCGAGAAAGTATATCTCAAACTAATAGAAAGTAATGCAGAAAATATAGGTGTATCAACAATTTATAATAACATCGGAATTTGTTATAATAAACAAGGTTTATTCCAAGAAGCTATAAATTCTTATAATAAAGCAATTGAAATAAATCCTGAAGAAGATTTAGCCTATTCAAATTTAGCTCTATTGTATGACGAAAAATTGAAAGATTATGTAAATGCAGAAAAAAATTATTTATTAAGTATAGAAAAAAACGATTTATCTAGTTTAATCCATTCAAACTATGCACTCTTTTTATCAAAAAAAAGGAATTACTTAAAAGCTAAAATACATTTTGAAAAAGCTTTAAATTTAAAATTTGAAAACCCAATTGAACTTTCTAATACACATTATAGTTTTGCTAATTTACTTCATTTAAATCTTTTTAAATTTGAAAAAGCTAAAAAACAATATGAGAGTTCTATTAAATTAAATCCAAAAAAATTTCAAGCACATTGCAATTTAGCAGTATTGCTGAAAAACGCTTTTAAAGATTATGAAGCTGCTGCCTTTTACTATAATGAGGCTAATAAAATAAACCCTAAAGATTCAATAACCCTTAATAATCTTGGAAACCTTTACCAACATCATTTAAACCAAAAAGAACTTGCTAAACATCATTATTTGAAAGCAATTGAGTTTGATGAAAATTATGCAGAACCATATAATGGAATTGGATTTTTATTAAAAGATGAATTTCCAAATAAATCAAGAAAATATTTTGAAAAAGGGATTGCTGTAAACCCCAATAATTCTAAATTACAATTCAATTATGCAAAACTATTATTAGAAAAATTTAACTTGAAAGATAAGGCGAAAAAACATTATATTAAATCTATAACTCTTAATTTCAAGTTTCACACTAATGAAAACAACTTGCTTTTTAATGTAAAAAGTATAGTCATAGGCGGCTACAGGTAACACCGTATATAATTTATTGCTGGCTTCTTGCTTACTTACGAAAGTCCTCGCGGACTTTCTTGGTCGGTAATTATTTACTAAATTAGTTGCTTGAAACACGCAACAAACCATATACAACAACGTTGGCAGTAATTTAAGAAAAACCCGAACAAACGAACAAAATGAAAATATTAATTATTTCAGGAATTGTAGCATTTATTGCATTATCTGTTTGGTATGCTAAAAGAAATGGAGCGACAGTTGAATACAAATCTGAACCAAAAAAAATTCTGTCAGAACAAGACAAACCGATTGATTTTGGTTATAAAATAGTTTGGATTGCTGTAAAAACAGATAATAAATCGGAATTATCAAAAATACTTGGACTAAAAAATGTAAAACCTTCTAATTGGACAAGCGGAATTGAAAATGCGTACGAAAATAGCGTATTTATAACACCTCAAATTGGAGATTGGACTTTAGCAGTTGGAATGGGATTGCCACTTGGAGATAACAAGGAAAGTATTGAAAAGCTAGAGAAAGTGCTTAACAAATTAAGTTCTGAATTTGGAGAAGCTCATTTTTTCGGAACACACAGAGTTGTTGAATATCATAACTGGATGAAATCTGTTAATGGAAAAATGGAAAGAATATATTCTTACGTTGGAGAAAGTATGGAAAACATAAAAGTATTTGGAAATCCGACTGAACCAGAAAAAGGACTAAAGTTATTTAATTCACTTTCCGAAGAGGCAAAATCAGACGAATATTTTGACAGAGAAGATTTGGATTATGCAGACGAAGAACTTGTTATGAAAATAGCGGGAAATTGGAGCATAAATCCAACTCAATTGACTGAACGAACTGATATAAAAAACGAATTAGGAATGGTAGGAAAATAAAAACTACTGCCAACATCGTGTATAAAAAAATGCTACATTAGTGCTTAAATAAAGTTAGTTGCACTTTTGTTACGTCTGATTTTCCTACGGAAAATCCTCGCTTACAAAAACGCAACTTTTCATACACAAACACGTTGGCAAACATTTAAAACGAACCGATAATGGGATTAGATTCAGTAGAATTATTGATGTCAGTTGAGGACAAATTTGGAATTCAAATTGAGGATTCCGAAGCGGAAAAAATATATACCGTTCAAAATTTTGTAGATTCTGTTTACAGCAAAATCATTACAAATCCGAATGACAAATGTCTGACACAAATCGTGTTTTACCGAATCAGAAAAGCAGTTCGGAATCTAAAACTGACCGATAAAGAAATTAAACCCGATACAAAAATAACGGAATTACTCTCTCAAACAGAATTGAAAGAAAATTGGCACCTATTGAAAACAGAAATCGGACTTGAATTACCTGAATTGGTTGCACTTGATTTCAATCCAAAATTAGGTTCTCACGTCAAAATATTTGGAATTAAAACCATAAAACGAACAACACCAGTTTCAAGCGGAACAATACGTGAATTAATTGATTGGACAATCGCTTTGAATCAGGAAAAACTGATTGATATAAAAAAAATCACAAACAAATACGAGATTGAACGAATTATAATCGGAATAATAAACAGAAATTTAGGAATTCCAATTAGTGAAATAAAATTAGAACACTCAATTACGAACGATTTAGGAATTGATTAAATAATAAAAAACGATTTGCCAACACCGTATATAATTTATTGCTGGCTTCTTGCCTACTTACGAAAGTCCTCGCGGACTTTCTTTGTCCGTAATTATTTACTAAATTAGTTGCTTAAAACACGCAACAAACCATATACAACAACGTTAGCTGTAATAAAATCGAACTCCTAAACCATATCGTTTGTATGAAAGAATTAATAGACTTAATAGTCAGAAAACATAAGGAAAACGGAATTGAAATAAATAAACCTGCTACTCATTCTGAAATTATTGACTTTGAAAATGAAATTGGATTTAAACTACCAAACGATTTGAAAGAATTCTATTTAATCTGTAACGGATTTGGTTGTACTGAAGATATATTTAATATTACTCCGCTTTCTGAAATAACGGAATATCAAAAAGATTATGGAAAGAATTGGTTTTACTTTTCTGAATATATGATTTACTCAGATATGTGGGGAATTAGAATTTCGAAAATTGGAGAATATGAAATATTTAATGGAAGTTATCCTGAAAAAAAATTGACATCATCTTTTGTGGAATTTTTAAAACGATTTTTAAAAGGAGATGTATTTGAAAACGGAGGACTTTATGAATGGCAAGAAGAACTCGGAATAAAATAAACTACAGCTAACACCGTGTAAAATTTATTGCTTTTTAAGGTTTTTCTGGCGAAAAACCTCGCAAGCTTAAAAGTCTGGTTTTATTAGTTATTTTTAGCTAAATTTACGCAACAAACCTTACACAACAACGTTAGGTATAATTACTCACTTTTACGAAAAAAAAACTCTGAAAATCAAAAAAAACACTAACAATTGATTTTCATAACACTATAAAATTGTTAGTCAAAAGAAAAAAATGTACAGTACAAAAGAAAAAAGGAGAGTAAGCGCAGGTCATAATTTAGCATTTAAAATGTGGTCGACTAAAGGAGCAAGATTTGTTGCAGATGAAAGATGTAAGAAATCTTACAGATTATCAAGCTTCACTATTGCATTTCTATCTTTTGAAGTAATTGCCATAAGTATATATTCACTAACTGGAAGTTTTGATAGTTTAATTGAATCTAAAATAATAACTTCTTGGACATTAATTCTTTCAATACTATTCTTAGTTTTAAGTATTTTTGAAAACACAAAGAACTATAATGTTAAAGCTAAAGATTATCATAATTGTGGTTTAGAAATTGGTAAAGTTTATAGCAAACTTAAAATGATATTAGCAACAAATAAAGATGGGGATTTTAATGACCTGAAAATACTCAATCCTTTACAAGATGAATATGACAAAATTTTAGATAAATACGAAAATCACGAGGAAGTTGATTATGCTCAATATAAAATTAATAAGAAAAAAGATTTCAAAATTAATTACGGGTACGTATTAAAAAACCAAGCAATAATATATTTTAACACTAAATTTTTATATCATTTTCTTATTATAATTGTTCCCATAATATTAATAACCTCAATAGTGTTAATCAAGGAGACGAATACTAAAAAAAATGATTTAGATATTGAAAATAATATTGAGATTACGGAATAAAAAAACTATACCTAACAAAGAACTGAGTTAAAAAACAAATAAATTCTTCATTAAATTTAGGCAATAGTTTTCTGGCATTGTTGAAGTAGAATAAATCTCCTTTAGTCGATTTATTTCCAATTCAACAAGCTATAATTATCATTATTATCTTTTATTTTTTTATTCAGTTTTTAATACTGATATATGATTTGCATCATAGGGCTTGCCTGATTTTGCAATCGCAAATGCTTGTTTTAATAACTTGTTTGAAACGGCAATTAATGCTAACTTTTTACTCTTCCGCATAACAAAGTATATAATTTATTGCTAGTTCTAGCTTGCTTACGAAAATTCTCGCGAATTTTCTATTCGGTTTTTATTTGCTAAATTAGGTGCTTAATCACGCAACAAACCATATACAGAAGCGTTGCAAGTAATAGCGGAAACCACTCAGATTCTTAAAATATAAAGCATAAATGAAAACTTTTTTTTCAGAAAACATAATTTGGAAAAAACTTGAAAATCAGAAAATCAAAACATTTTCAATAATCGGAATATTTTTATTCTACATTATTTACAATTTGAATTTCAATAATCAAAATAATGTGGAAATGTCTTTTTTGGAATTATTATTAGGTTTAATAATATCAATGAGTTTGGGAATATTTGTTTCTGGAGTAATTCTTTATAGTTGGTTTAATATAGAGCAGAAAAAAAATAGTTTTCTTAACAAATCTGAAATCTTGAATTTTGATTACTTCTTAAGAATTTACATTCTTTATTATCTAATTATGTTACCAATTGGAATATTATTCTAACTTTTGGAATAGTTCTTTACTCATAAAAGACTTTGAAAATTTATAATAATAGGAAATCACTCAAACTCTGAAAATTAGAATTGAAAACTTAGAAATTGTCGTTTATAGTCTAAATTTTAAAAATCGGAAAAGTAAAATAAAACGGAA
The DNA here is from genome assembly GCF_045063625.1 of Polaribacter sp. Asnod6-C07. Classification (NCBI taxonomy): domain Bacteria; kingdom Pseudomonadati; phylum Bacteroidota; class Flavobacteriia; order Flavobacteriales; family Flavobacteriaceae; genus Polaribacter; species Polaribacter sp. Asnod6-C07. The sequence goes on from NZ_JBEFOF010000005.1 coordinate 3,637,016, forward strand.
TTATAAACTGAAAATAAACTACTACTTGCAACACCGTATAAAAAAAATTGCTAAATTAGTGCTTAACCAAAGTTAGTTGCATTTTTTGCTACTTCTGAATTTCCTACGGAAATTCCTCGCACGCAAAAACGCAACTTTCTTTATACAACAACGTTGTCTATAATACCAAATAAGAACTCAAAAGAATGATTGTACCTGTAGAAAATATTGTTGAAACCGTTGATTTAACAGCTGATGACGTTCTATTGCCAATGATGGAATGTATTGTAAATTCCGTTATTAGTTTACAACAATCAGATAAACCATTTAATGAAAAAGTAATTCAGGTTAAAATTCAAAGAGGAAGTTCACCTAAACAAACAAACCTGAATAATATTAACACCATTAAAAGTATAATTATTACGGATAATGGAATCGGTTTTAACGAAAAGAACTACAAATCTTTTGAAACACCTTTTTCTAAAATAAATAAGGAATTTGGATGTAAAGGAATTGGTCGTTTTACAGTACTTGCTGCTTTTGAGAATCTTAAAACAAGAAGTAATTATTTTGAAAATGGACAATGGAATTATAGAGAATTTGAATTTAATTCAGATGATGAACTTAAACCTTTAAAGTTTGAAAAATCTGAAGTTAAAGAATATAAAACGACAGTTGAGTTAAGTAATTGTTTTAATGAAATCATAAAGGAAAAATCAGCTTTATCTTTATTACAGATTTCAGAAAAAATAATGGAACATTGTTTAATCTATTACCTCAATGATTCCTTGCCAAGTATCGTTGTTTATGACGAAGATGAAAAAGAAGCTGAATATATAAATGATTTATTTGCAAAAGTTTCTAAAGAAAAAGAGAGAAGTTTTAAAGTCAAAAACAAACCTTTTAAAATTTATATTACAAAAACACTAAAAGAAGGGAACAGGAAAAACAATTATGTTTATTACTGTGCAAATTCTCGAGTAGTTGGAAATCCAAAAAATATTAAAAATTTTAATAGTTTATTTAATTATCCTATTTCTAAAAATGGTAATCTATATTTTTTAGATGTTTATGTTGTTTCTGAATTCTTAAATCAAAAAGCATTTAGCACTAGAAATGGATTTAATATTCCAAAAGAAAATGAAAATCTACTTTTTCACAATAATGAAATTATCGCATTTCAAGATATTGAAGAAAATTTGACAGAAATTTTAGAAGATGAATATGACCAATTTGTAAAAGAGTCTAAAATTAAAAGCCAAAAACAAATAGAAAACTATATAATTGATAATGCACCTAGGTATAGAAGTTTTTTAAAAAATCCCGCTATTTTAGATGCTATTCCACCAAATCTATCAGAAGATAAACTTGAAGAACATTTATATAAAATATCATATTCTGCTCGAAAAAAAGTTGAAAACCATATTGAAAAATTTATTTCCAATAAACAAATCAACGAAGAATCAATTGAAAAAATTAAAGACGACATAAGGGAAAAAACAGCTTATGACATCGATAGTTTAGCAGATTATATGACTAGACGAAGAGCTATAATTCAATTATTTGAAAAGTTTTTAGATGCAGACGAAGAAGGAAAATATAAATTAGAAGAAGATGTACATAATATAATCTTTCCTATGGGTTTAACTAATAATGAAACCTCATACGAAAACCATAATCTTTGGCTTTTAGACGAAAGATTTATTAATTATAAATTTATTGCTTCTGACAAATCAATTACTTCATTTTCACAAAAGAAAAGTCGTAAAGAACCTGATTTACTTCTTACAGATAGCGCAGATATGTTTGAAAACCCAATTAGTTTTGGGAATCGAAATTCAGGAGAAGTTAACTCAATGGTTATTTTTGAATTTAAACGACCAGGAGAAATTGCCCATCAAAAAAACAAAGGAGATTATAGATGGGAATTTTCAGATTTAGTTGAACCATATTTTGATGAATTTCTATATAAACAAGACAAGAAGAACTATAAAGGAAATCAAGTCATAATAACAGAAAACACACCAAAATTTGGTTTTATAGTTTTAGATGTTATTCCATCTCAATTAGAAAAATATAATAAAGGAAAAGGATGGAAAAAAACACCATTTGGAACTTATTACAAAATACAATCTGAATTAAATTTACATATAGAAGTTATGACATTCAGAAAGTTATTAGATATAGCACAAAATAGACATAGTGCATTTTTCGATAAACTTTTTGCTTAAGAACAAAGTACTATAGACAACACCGTATATAATTTATTGCTAGTTCTAGCCTACTTACGAAAATCCTCACGGATTTTCTATTCGGTTTTTATTTGCTAAATTAGGTGCTTAAACCACGCAACAAACCATATACAACAACGTTAGCAGCAATAAAAAACCACTCTTATAAAATGAACAAACTCTTATTCGAAGACAAAATCGATTGGTTAAAAAAAGAAAAAAGAACCAACGAATGGACAACAATTTATAAGAATATAAGAGATGATGAAAATGAAGAAAATATTTTCGCCATTATTTTCCCTGAAAACTTAAGAAATAATTTTTTAGAACATTCTAGCTGGACTTTAAATTCAACACAATTTAAACCTGAATTTGTTCACGCATTCGGAGAAAAACCTGAATATCAAAGATGGGGTATAGAAAGCAAATATGAACCTATAATCTTTCAGAGGTTTTATAATAAAATATATCCTACAAAAATTGAATTAATTGAGGAGTTTAGACTTTATTATAACTTGTATTTTGATGAAAAAAACAATGAATATATTTCTGTCGATTTATATTCAAAAGAAACTGTAATTGTCAAATTCACAAGTGAAGAAATAAAAGTCAAAACAGATTCTTTAAGAAAATTTTTGTTTGCTAAAAAATTCATTTTAGGAATACAAATTGATGATTTTAGATTTTCTGCTAGTAATTTAGAAGATTATAACTTAAAAGAAGAAGATTATTTTCACAAAACTACTAATCAATATTGCTATAATATTGATTTTCAAAAATCAACTTGGTCTAATAATCCTAATAAAAAAATTAATTCTAGACTATTAGCTAAATGTATTATTGAAGGTTATAAAAATCTTGATATAAAAACCGATTACGAAGAAAGTGAAAATGAAGAAAGTTGTTCATTCATTGTTGCTTTAGACTTAGATTTAGGAATTCCAATATTAGAAAACTGCAACAAAAGTAAATTCGACAATGAACAAGATAAATACGGTTATTTCACACCTATTTCTTTTTCAAGAGATGTTTTAACAAAATATTTTCAAAATCCTAATAGATTTTCAATAGAAGACAATAGTGTTAAACTAAAAGGTTCTTGGCGCTTAGATATTGATAATAATATTGACGATTGTATTATAGTATATTTAGGTGATTTAAGAACTATTCCTTATGAAGAACAATTGTATTGGAAAAGTTTTAACATAAATCCTAAACAGGGAATTAGTAAAAGAAAATTCCAAATAGATTTTTTAAGCGAATATGTTGAACCAGAAATTGAAGATTTAAAATTTAAAAACGAATATATAAATATCAACAAAGAATGGAATAACACATTTGGATTTAAACTTTTTACAGATTTTGACTCAGATGATGTTCATTGTTTTAAATCTTTAAGAATTCCATTAAAAAATGATAAATCAGAATTTGATAATCTAATATTAAATTTAGCAAAAGTATTTATCGATTATATTAATATTAAAGAAATTAATAATCATATTTCTACAGAAAGTAAAAGTTTAAATTCAATTGAAAAACTAAGAATATATCTTGAAAATCTGAGCAATAAAGAACAACCTGAAATAATCAGTTTCTTTAAAGATTTACATAAACTTAGGTCTGTTGGTTCTGCTCATAGAAAAAGTTCTGATTATAATAAGATTTTGAAAAAAATGTCAATTCAAAATAAATCGGAAATAGAATCATTTAAAAGTATTTTAAAACGAGGAATATCAACAATTAATTTATTAAGAAATATTATTGAAAAATAACTGCTGCTAACACCGTGTATAATTAATTGCTGGTTTTAGCCAATTTACGAAAGTCCTCGCGGACTTTCTATCTGTGATTTATTTACTAAATTTAGTGCTTAAAACACGCAACTAATCATACACAAACACGTTATGCTACATTAGACCAATGAGACAAACATTATTACTTTTAATTGGAATTTTAGTTTCCACAACAACTTTTTCGCAGAACAAAGCGACTGAATTATACACTTCTGGAAATTCGAATTTCAAATCGGGAAACTTTCAAGAGGCAATTTTAAATTATACCGAATTAATGGAATTGGTGGACGATAAATCTGTCCGAAAAACTTGTTTTATAAATCGTGGACTTTCNCTAAGCCCCAGTTACCATCTGCATGATAAAATGCATCTTCAACTTCATCTTCTACTTTAATTAAAGCATCATACTCATAACCATCAGCAATATCAACTCTTAAACTTTGTTGAATTTCTGTACTTACAGTATTATATCTGTGTTTGATGTTGTTTGCAGTTTCAGAATATAACTCAACCATAGAAATATCTGCAGTATTACCTTCTTCTGTACTTCTTAATGCTACAACTAACTCACCTTTATCTCTGTAGATTTTAGAAGCGTAAGTTTCTGGAAACTTCTGTACTTCTGTTTGTGCAACAGGAATATAAGATTTTAAGTTGTTTAAAATATCAGCTACTAATTTCTGAGTATCTGCTGGTCTTGTAGACCATACTTGGAAGTTGTACACATCATTAAACTTGGTATAGTTATTTACATACCAGTTTGTTTGAATTGTATAATTTGCATCGTTATTGTTCTTAGCAGTTGCAAAAGAGATGGCATATTCTATTTCTCCACTTCTTTGCTTAATTCCTTGCATTAAGAAATTATAACCTTCAATTTCTACTTTCTGAATGTTTAAAATCTCAGCACCTCTTAAACGATCACAAGAAGCTTTAGTGTGATTGTAAATTTTATCAGAAGTTTTAATACCTAAAACAACACCTTTTGTTTCACCATTTAAAGAGAAGTCTACAGACAATACTTCATCAGCAATTGTGTAATCTAAGATATCAGTAGGAGAAGTAACGTTTGCTACATTACCAGCATATAATTGAGCTGGAAACATATCTAACATTGTTTGTCCTTTACCTTGGTAAGGTTGAGATTTCTTTAACTTGGTTTTGTTAAATAAGTTTTCACTAGATTTTACAAACTGAGTTGGTACAGAGTTCTTTTTTCTACCTACGTAGATTTTAGAGATTGCATCTCCTAAAGATTCAGACTCAACACCTCCAGAGTTTCCACCAGAAGTTCCTCCTGTTGGAACGATATAAGCAAAATCTTGATCTAAATTATCTTCACCAGCACCTAAGTTAATTGTACTGTTATTTGGTGTACCAACACTATCCCAATCATAAGTTTGTACTAAGTCAGCTGCAGTTTCACCTGCAGGAATTCCAGAGGTTACAGTGCTAACATCTACACTAATTGTATAAGTTCCTGCTGGTAAATTATCGAATAAATAATTTCCATTTGCATCAGTTGTAGTTGTAAGGTCATCACTTGCATCTCCAGGAGTTCCTGGATCTAAAGTTACAGTAGCCCCACCTAAACCAGCTTCGCTAGCATCTTTTATTCCATCTCCATCTGTATCATACCAAACTGTATCTCCTATAGAACCTAATCCATTATCACCAACATAACCAAAGTCTTGATCTAAATTATCTTCTCCTGAAGCTAAAGTTACATCGCTTGTGTTAGGTGTTCCTATTCCATCTGCATCAAAAGTAGAAACTAAATCTGAAGCTGTAACTCCTGAAGGTATTCCTGCAGTTACAGTTGTTGGATCTACTGTTATTGTATAATTACCAGCTGGTAAATTATCGAATAAATATGTTCCATCTGGAGCTGTTGTTGTTATAATATCATCACTTGCATCTCCAGGAGTTCCTGGATCTAATGTTACAGTGATACCTGGTAAACCATTTTCACCAACACCTTGAACTCCATCTTTATCTGCATCATACCAAATTGTGTCTCCAATAGAAGCTGGTGCATAATAACCAAAATCTTGGTCTAAATTATCTTCTCCATCAGCTAATGTAACATCACTTACATTGGCAGTTCCAATTCCATCATTATCATAAGTTTGATCTAAATCTGCAATTGTAACGCCTGTTGGTAATCCACCAGTTACTGTACTTAAATCTACACTTACTGTATAATCCCCTGCAACTAAATCATCAAATAAATAATTTCCATTTACATCTGTTGTTGTAGTTACATCATCACTTGCATCTCCAGGAGTTCCTGGATCTAAAGTTACTGTTGCTCCTTCTAATCCGTTTTCACCAACATCAGAACCATCTTTGTTTGTATCATACCAAACTTTATCTCCTATTGAACTAGGTGCATAGTAACCAAAATCTTGGTCTAAATTATCTTCTCCATCAGCTATTGTAACATCACTTGCATTGTCAGTTCCTATTCCATCATTATCATAAGTTTGATCTAAATCTGCAATTGTAACGCCTGTTGGTAATCCACCAGTTACTGTACTTAAATCTACACTTACTGTATAATCCCCTGCAACTAGATCATCAAATAAATAGTTTCCATTTGCATCTGTAGTTGTAGTTACATCATCACTTGCATCTCCAGGAGTTCCAGGATCTAATGTTACTGTTGCTCCTTCTAATCCGTTTTCACCAAGACTAGAACCGTCTTTGTTTGCATCGTACCAAACTGTATCTCCTATTGAACTAGGTGCGTAATAACCAAAATCTTGGTCTAAATTATCTTCTCCTGCAACTAAAGTAACATCACTTGTATTGGCAGTTCCTGTTCCATCATTATCAAAAGTTTGATCTAAATCTGCAATTGTAACGCCTGCTGGAAATCCACCAGTTACTGTGCTTAAATCTACACTTACTGTGTAATCTCCTACAACTAAATCATCAAATAAATAGTTTCCATTTGCATCTGTAGTTGTAGTTAAATCATCACTTGCATCTCCAGGAGTTCCTGGATCTAGGGTTACTGTTGCTCCTTCTAATCCGTTTTCACCAAGATTAGAACCATCTTTGTTTGCATCGTACCAAACTGTATCTCCTATTGAACTAGGTGCATAGTATCCAAAATCTTGGTCTAAATTATTTGCTCCTAATCCTAGAGTTACATCACTAGTATTTGCAGTACCTATTCCATCATTATCAAATGTTTCTGATAAATCTGATGCTGTAACTCCTGCTGGTAAACCACTTGTTACTGTGCTTGCATCAACTGTAACAGTATAATCACCTGGAGGTAAATTATCGAATAAATAATTACCATTTGCATCTGTTGTAGTGGTTACATCATCACTTGCATCTCCAGGAGTGCCAGGATCTAATGTTACAGTTGCTCCTTCCAATCCGTTTTCACCTACATTAGAACCATCTTTATTTGCATCGTACCAAACTGTATCTCCTATTGAACCTGGTAAAACTGTTAATTTTGCTGATGCAATTTCTTCTAAACAAACTTTATCTAAATGTGTTAGTTTTACATAATACTCATTACCATCTAAACTGTTTGTAGTTGGATTTATAGTTAGAGATGCAGTATTTACACCTGAATAAGTACCAGCGTTATTTAATAAAGTTCCTCCATTATTAGGATCTCCTAAATACCATTGGTATAAAATTCTACCTGAAGCATTTCCTGGAGAATCATAAACTGGATTACCTGATAAATAATTAGTTGCCATATCTGCAGAACCTACAACAGTAAATGTAGCAGATTGACCTGTACCTACAGTTTGATCTGAAGGAGGTGTATCTATTGACATTTGATGTGCAATCGTTTCTTTACCTTCTGTACCATTGTAACCTCCTGTACCACCAGTTACTAAACCATCAGCATCAAAACCAGTTCCATCTATAATTCCATCATTATTTAAATCTAAACCTCCTGATTCTTCTACATCTAAACAACCATCACCATCAGAATCTAAATCTTGTGAGTTTGGTATACCATCTCCATCTGTATCTAAACAAACTTGGTTACCTGTTAAATCTACATTTAACACTTTAGCCCCATCATTTGTACCAGAAGCTGGTCCATTTGAAAAAGCTGTAACTGTTAAACCATTTCTTAATTCTAATAAGTAAATAACACCAGATCCATTATTACCTAAGTAAATTTTACCATCTAAAGTACTATAAACTGCTCCGTAAATACCAGAAGGTAAATTAACTACAGAACCAACAAGGCTAGAAACTTCATTAGTAGTATCGAACTTATATAAATTACTTGTATTATTTGCAACTCCATAGAAATTACCATCTGAGGCATTAAAAGCAATATCAGAAACATTAAAACCACCTGCTGAAAAAGAAGATATTTCAGTTTTATAGGTAGCTGAACTAGGATCTGCATCTATTACTGTTACTTTTGAAGAAGTTGTAATAACATATTGTTTTTTAATAGGATCGTAAGCACCTGAATAAGCTGATGTACTGATTGGTAAAGTTTCTATAATATTAAATGTTGTAGGATCTATAAGAACTACGTTATTTGCTGTTCTATTTACGGCCCAGAATAAATTATCTGCTTCATTTGCAGCAACTGCATTTGCTTGAAATGTTAAATCTTTATGCGGAGTGGAAACTCCCGTAGTTAAATCTACTAAATATACTTTTGTAGGGTTTCCTTGAAAAAGGTAACCTTTAGTAGCATTTGGAAAAGTAGATACTGCATTTCCACAACCTTCATCTTCATCTAAAATTCCATCATTATCATCATCTAAATCACAAGAATTATTAATTCCATCTGCATCTGGATCGTTAGCAGTTACTACACCCACTGTTGCTCCAATTGAACAACGTGATGAATAACCAAAATCTTGATCTAAATTATCTTCTCCAGCACCTAAAGTAACATCACTTCTACTTACACTTGCTGTTCCATCATTGTCATAAGTTGGTGTTAAATCATCTGTTGTTACATTAGCTGGTAAACCTCCTGTAACTGTTGATGTGTTTACGCTTACTGTATAATCGTCAGCAGGTAAATTATCAAATAAATAATTACCATTAGCATCTGTTGTTGTAGTTACATCATCACTTGCATCTCCAGGAGTACCTGGATCTAAAGTTACTGTTGCACCTTCTAAACCGTTTTCTGTACCGTTTAAAGTTCCATCTCCATCAGCATCATACCAAACTGTATCTCCTATTGAACCTAATTGTATAATTCCAAAATTTACTTCTGTTTCTATTTCTGTACCTACAGAAACTGAGATAATTCCGTTTGTATTTCCATCATTACCTGCAGATGTTCCTTGATTTTCTCCTGTATTTGACCAATTTACAGGTAAATTAGGAGTAGTACTTCCATTAGGATTCGTATTTAAAACTATTGTGTAGTCAGTATTTGGCTCTACATCATCTAAAAATGAATAAGAACCATCACTATTAATTGGTACAGTATCTATAATAGTATTAGAACCATCAACCAAACTAGCATATAATTGTGTTCCACTAGGAGTATCTATACCTGTACCATCTACTGTATTATCTGTAAGTCCATCCAAATCATTAAATACATTACCTGTAACACCTGGCACTAGAGGATTTGTTGGATTATTTTCGAATGTGTCATCTGAGATACCATAAAACTTAACATCAGCATCTCCATTATTATCTATTCTAAACCCATAAATTGGTTGGTTAGTATTAAACAACTCTACGTCTACTACTGAAAAGTATTGTGGTTGATTAGCATTTCTACCTGCAGAACCATATCCTATATTCCAATCGTATCTATTATTACCATTGCTTGATGTTGTTCCTGTTTGAAAACCAAACCTTAACTCTCTTGCAGTAACTATAGGATCACCATTAACATCTAAAGGAATTATTCTAAAAAAAGTATTCCCATCTCTTTCACTAACTACTAAATAATCATCGTTAGTTAAAGCCTTGGACCAGTATATATCAAAGTCATCAGCAGCTGGAGTATTAGAAGAACCATCATAAAACATATAACTTAATGCATTACGATTTGTTACCATGTCTTGCATAGCATCCTCCCACTCACTAACTCCGTTAGAAATTAATGTTTCTGTACCTTCTGTATAAATACCTACACCTGCTGTAGCATTGGTAAAATTATTACTGGCTAAATAAGCTCCTTTTGCATTTAAAAAATCAAGAGTTTTAGTAGTACCTCCATCATTAATTTTAACATAATTCATTAAAACTGGAAGCGTAGTTCGGCTAGCTACTGGTGTTGGGTCTATACCTCCACTTGTTTGCGTAATTGTACCTCCATTAAATTCAATTTGTACTTCTGTAATAGGCACGTTATCTGTCCCCAAAACAACATTATACATTGTTTGAGCTTTTATTATTCCAGAAAATAGAAAAATGAGAAGAATTGATAAGGGTAATTTTATTTTCATTTGATAATTGTTTTTTTATTTATTTGATAGATTGTTAATTTGAATATAATTTTAAGCTCTTTAAAATTTAGATACGATAGTTATTATGATTCCATTCCTAATCTAAAGAATAGATTATAAATGAAAAATATAAAAGTTTTCAATTGTATATATTGAGTGTTTTTTTATTTAAGAGGTAAATAGAAGTACTTTCATTTTTTTAGCTTAGGGTTTTTAGGTTTACTTTAAAAGGGTTATTTATTTAATGTATTATTATTTACAAATATAATAGTGCATTCTTATTCTATTAAGAGAATAAAGATGAACTGTATTTAAACATAGTTAAATTGCTAAAAAATTAGGGTAATACATTGTTTAAAAAAGACAAATAACTATAATTCTAATTTAAGAATTATGGGGATGTAGTGTAGGGTAAATCTAAAAAGCTTTTAAATTTATTTATTCACTTTAATATACAATTTTTAGCTAATTTAATATAGGCTAAAACTAGAACTTGCATTAAAATAAATTGAGGTAGTACAAATTTACAAAAAAAATATTAATAACAAATACATTATCATTTATTTATCTTAAAAAATAGAACACTGATACTTATATTTTCATGTATATTTGCAGCCCATTAGTAGAGAGAAAATGAGATTACACAGAAACTTAACATTTGCTGTTATAGACAGCATTAGAGATATATTTAACGAAGGTGTTTATGCAGACAAAGCTGTAGAAAAAGCACTAAAAAGAGATAAACGTTGGGGAGCTAGAGATCGTAAGTTTGTGGCAGAAACAATTTACGATATTGTACGTTGGAACCGTTTATATGCAGAAATAGCAGAAGTAAAACCCCCTTTTGATAGAGATAATATTTGGAGACTATTTTCTGTTTGGTGTATTTTAAGAGGAATTGCATTACCAGATTGGAACCAAATTGGTGATGTACCAGAAAGAAGAATTAAAGGTCGTTTTGCAGAATTATCTAAAACTAGAAAATTTAGAGAATCTATACCTGATTGGATGGATGAACTTTGTGCCAAAGAATTAGGCGAAGATACTTGGACAAAAGAAATTGCTGCTTTAAACGAACAAGCCAAAGTTATTCTTAGAACCAATACATTAAATATATCAAGAGAAATTCTTCAGAAAAAATTAAGATCTGAAAATGTAATTACAGAAATTGTTCCTAACCATCCAGATGCTTTGGTATTGCCAGAAAGAGCAAATGTATTTAGAACAGAAGCTTTTCATAATGGATATTTCGAAGTGCAAGATGCTTCATCGCAATTAGTAGCAGCTTACTGTGATGTAAAACCGGGAATGAAAGTAGTAGATACTTGTGCTGGTGCTGGTGGTAAAACTTTGCATTTATCTGCATTAATGGAAAATAAAGGACAAGTAATTGCAATGGATATTTACGAAAGTAAATTGCGTAAATTAAAAGTAAGAGCCAAAAGAAATAAAGCACATAACATTGAGTTACGTGTAATAGATTCTACAAAACCAATTAAAAAATTACATGGTAAAGCAGATAGAGTTTTAATTGATGCTCCTTGTTCTGGATTAGGTGTTATCCGTAGAAATCCAGATTCTAAATGGAAATTACAACCTGAATTTATTGATAATATTAAAAAAGTACAACAAGAAGTTTTACAGCAGTATTCTAAAATGGTAAAACCAGGAGGAAAAATGGTTTATGCTACTTGTTCTATTTTACCATCCGAAAATCAAAATCAAGTTAATACTTTCTTAACATCAGAAGCAGGAAAAGATTTTACTTTTGTAAAAGATAAAAAAGTGTTAGCTCATAAATCTGGCTTTGACGGGTTTTATATGGCTCTATTAGAAAAAAAATAGTTTTTATACTTTAATTGCTGGTATAAAAATTTAGTGGTGTTGAAAAAGAAATCATTTCAAATTAAAACATAATAATGAAAAGATTATTCAATTTACTTTTAGTATTAAGTATTAGCTTAAATACTTTATCACAAGAAAACTATTACAATGATGTTAATTTAAATGTAACTGGTTTAACTTTAAAAGAAGAACTGGCTACAAAAATTATAAGTACTCATACTCAGTTTTTATTTTATGATCAAGTTTGGGATGCAAGTAAAGCAACAGACGTAAATCCTAATAATAGCAACCAAGTATTATTAATCTATGGTTTTGAAGATGGTTCTGATACAGATGTAACTAACGATCGTGAACGTGGAATTAATGATAATAGTGGTAGTTCTGGAGATTGGAACAGAGAACATGTTTACTCACAATCTTTAGGTACACCAGCTTTATCAGATTCTGGTCCAGGTTCAGATGCACATCATTTAAGACCAGCAGATGCGCAAAGAAACTCATCTAGAAACAACAGAAAATTTACAACTGGTTCAGGTAATTCTGGTATTCAAACTGATGGTGGTTGGTATCCAGGAGATGAATGGAAAGGAGATGTTGCAAGAATGATGATGTATATGTATGTAAGATATAATGATCGTTGTTTGCCAACAAACATTGGTTTTGGAGACAACTCCTCTACTCCAGATGATATGATTGATTTATTTTTACAATGGAATGTTGAAGACCCTGTTTCTGACTTTGAAAGACAAAGAAATACGTATCACGAAAATACTACCAATCAAAATGCACAAGGAAATAGAAATCCTTTTATAGACAATCCAATTTTAGCTACCAGAATTTGGGGAGGCACAAAAGCTGAAGACTCTTGGGGAATTTACACCAGTTCAGACACAGAAGCTCCTACTGCTCCAACAAATTTATCAACAACTAATGTTACTACCTTTTCTTTAGATTTATCTTGGATAGCAGCTACAGATAATACAGCTGTTACAAGTTATGATGTTTATATTGATGGCAATTTAGTTACTGCTACTTCAAATACATCAGTTACATTATCAAATTTATCATCAAATACAAATTATAGTTTTACAGTTTTTGCTAAAGATATTGTAAATAATTCATCAGAATCTAGTACTGCTTTAAACGTTTCTACTTTAGCTGATAATGAAGCTCCAACAACACCAACTAATGTAACTATTAGCAATGAAACAGAATCTACATTTATTGTTTCTTGGTCTTCATCTACAGACAATACAAAAATAGATTTTTACGAGGTTTATATTGATGATTTATTTGTGAACTCTTCAGAAAATGAGATGTATACAGTAACAGGCTTAACACCTTCTACAACTTTTAAAGTAGAAATTTTAGCTGTTGACGAAGTTGGCAATAAATCAAATTTATCTAATGCTGTAAGTGCATCTACCACAAATGGCTCTACAGTTGCTAACGAATTATTTTTCTCAGAATACATAGAAGGTTCTAGTAATAACAAAGCATTAGAAATTGTAAACTTAACAAATGCTGATATAGACATCTCTATCTACAGTATAAAAAGACAATCTAATGGAGGTGTAAATGGTGATGAATGGGAATATAATTTACCACTAACTGGTATTATAAAATCGCAAGATGTTTATGTAATTGTAAACGAAGCTGCAGGTGAATTTACTTCTTCAACTTCTGAAACAGTTAAAGAAGCTGGGCAATTTTTAATAGAACAATCTGATTTTATTCAAATTCATGATGGAGACACAAATTTTGGAGCTCCTATAAATTTTAATGGTAATGACCCTGTTGGCTTATTTAAAAATGATGTTTTAATTGATATTATTGGGACTTATAATGGTGGTACTTCTAACTTTGCAAAAGACAAAACTATACGTAGAAAAAGTGGTGTTTCTCAACCAAACACAACATTCGATTTAGAAAATGAATGGGATGTTTTTGCAAAAGATAATGCAGAAGATTTTGGCTCTCATAGTGCCATTGTTCTTTCTACAGATCAATTTAATTTAGATGGAATTAAGTTTTATCCTAATCCTGCAAACGATTATATCAGAATACAAAACAACTCCAATAAAGTTATTAAAAACCTAAGTATTACTAATGTTTTAGGCAAAAAAGTAGTTTCTGAGCAAAATCCATCAGAAGAAATTAACATTCAACAAATATCAAAAGGTATTTACATTCTTCAATTTCAAGTTGATGGAAAAATATATTCAACTAAAATCATTAAAAAATAAATGAAAAAAACATTACTTTTAATTGCTATTCTTAGTTTTTACAGTGCAATAGCACAATTAACACCTCCATCAGATTTACAAGACTATTATAAAGATGTAGATTTCAATTTAACTGGCACAGATTTATTTGATGATTTGGCTGTAGAAACTATTGCGAAACATACAAATATTTTACAATATTCTGAAAGACATAATTATTTATACAATGCTGATAGCGATTTAAACAATGCGTCTAATGTGGTATTAATGTACAGTTCAGAAAGTAGAGATAAAAGAGAATATTTATCTGGTAACAATTCTTATTCTCCACAAACTTTTAATACAGAACACGTTTACCCTCAATCTTTAATTGGTAACACTGCAAAAGGAGATTTGCATCATTTAAGAGCTTGCGACACCAATATAAACAGTTCTAGAGGTAACAACCCATTTGCAAGTGGTTCTGGAACTTATGCAAACTATAATTCTTCTTGGTTTCCTGGAGATGAATGGAAAGGTGATGTTGCCAGAATGATTATGTACTTAAACTTAAGATATGATGAATCTTTTAGTGATATTGGTTCTTTGGATTTATTTTTACAATGGAATGAAGAAGACCCAGTTTCAGATTTTGAAATTCAACGAAACAACGTTATTTCAGCAACCCAAGGTAATAGAAATCCGTTTATAGACAATCCATATTTAGCTACCATAATTTGGGGAGGTACTGCAGCAGAAAATCGTTGGTCTACATTAAGTACAGACAATTTTTCTTCTATTAGTAACATTAAAGTTTATCCAAACCCAACATCAATAAATAGCATAACTATTGATGTTCCTGTTGGTTTAAATATTTCTTCTGTAACCTTGTATTCTGTTATTGGTACTAAAGTTTACGAAGCTAAAATTCCTAACCTTACTAACAATAAAATTAAGATTCAAAACCTTAAAAACGGAATGTATCTGTTAAAAATTAATAGTGATAACAAAAGTATTACCAAAAAAATCATTGTTAAATAACTTGAACATCCAATAAATAATCATAAAAGACGGCTTTTCTAGTCGTCTTTTTTAGTTTATAAGTAAGTGAATAACTATTCATTTAATCTTATGTTTTAATTTGAAATTAGGTATTTTTGCATTTTACAACAAAACGCAAACACTACTTAAAAATGATTCATTTCTTTGGAAACAAAAGCAGCAAAGTATTCGCTGTTCAAACTACAAAAGAATTATCTTCAGAAAATATTTCTAAATTGGTATGGCTTTTTGCCAATCAACCTAAAATAGAAGAAACATCAATAGATGCTTTTTTTGTTGGCCCAAGAGCAGCAATGATTACTCCTTGGAGTACAAATGCAGTAGAAATCACTCAGAATATGGGGATTTCAGACATCATCAGAATTGAAGAATTTTTAGCTTCAACTGAAGAGTTTTCTGATTTCGATCCAATGATTTCTGAAAAATTTAATGGATTAAATCAAGAGTCTTTTTCTATTGATATTCAACCAGAAGCAATTTTAGAAATTGAAGACATAGCTACTTACAACACTCAAGAAGGTTTATCTTTAAGTGAAGAAGAAGTTGAATACTTAGAAAGTGTTGCTAAAAAAATCGGTAGAAAATTAACAGATTCTGAAGTTTTTGGTTTTTCTCAAGTAAATTCAGAACACTGTAGACATAAAATATTTAACGGAACTTTTGTTATTGATGGAGAAGAAATGCCTACTTCCCTATTCAAATTGATAAAAGAAACGTCTAAACAATTTCCTAACGATATTGTTTCAGCCTATAAAGATAATGTTGCCTTTGTAAAAGGACCAAAAGTGGAACAATTTGCACCTAAAAGTGCAGATAAACCAGATTTTTATGAAACATCAGATTTCGAATCTGTAATTTCATTAAAAGCAGAAACTCATAATTTTCCAACTACTGTAGAGCCTTTTAATGGAGCTGCAACTGGTTCTGGAGGAGAAATTAGAGATAGACTTGCAGGTGGTAAAGGTTCTTTACCTTTAGCAGGAACAGCTGTTTACATGACTTCTTATTCTCGTTTGGAAGAAAATAGGTATTGGGAAAAAAAGTTTGAAGCTAGAGATTGGTTATACCAAACTCCTATGGATATTTTAATAAAAGCATCTAATGGAGCTTCAGATTTTGGAAATAAATTCGGTCAACCATTAATTACAGGTTCTGTTTTAACTTTTGAACACGAAGAAAATGCTTCTTCAAGTGATGCTGCTGCAAGAAAACTTGGTTTCGACAAAGTAATTATGCAAGCTGGTGGAATTGGTTACGGAAAAGCAGCACAAGCTTTAAAAGACACACCAAAAGAAGGTGATAAAATTGTAATTCTTGGGGGTGAAAACTACAGAATTGGAATGGGTGGAGCTGCAGTTTCTTCTGCAGATACAGGAGCTTTAGATTCGGGTATTGAATTAAATGCTGTACAACGTTCTAATCCAGAAATGCAAAAACGTGCTGCAAATGCAGTTCGTGGAATGGTAGAAAGTGATGAAAACTTTATTGTTTCTATTCATGATCATGGTGCAGGTGGACATTTAAATTGTTTATCAGAATTAGTTGAAGATACAGGTGGTAAAATAGATTTAGATAAATTGCCTGTTGGAGATCCTACATTATCAGCAAAAGAAATTATTGGTAACGAATCTCAAGAAAGAATGGGATTAGTAATTGCTGATAAGCATTTAGATACTTTACATAAAATTGCAGATAGAGAACGTTCTCCTATTTATGATGTTGGTGAAGTTACAGGAAATGATCGTTTTACTTTCGAGTCTAAAACTACTGGTGAAAAACCAATGGATTTAGCTTTAGAAGACATGTTTGGTTCGTCTCCAAAAACAATTATGACAGATAAAACTGTCATCAGAAAGTATAAGAATCCTCGTTATAAAACGAAGAATTTAGAAATCTATTTAAAGCAAGTTTTACAGTTAGAAGCTGTTGCTTGTAAAGATTGGTTAACAAATAAAGTAGACAGATGTGTTGGTGGTAAAGTTGCCAAACAACAATGTGTTGGTCCGTTACAAATTCCGTTAAACAACGTTGGTGTAATGGCTTTAGATTATAATGGTAAAGAAGGTGTTGCTACTTCAATTGGGCACTCTCCTATCTCTGCATTAATAAACCCAGAAGCAGGAAGTAGAAATGCAATAACAGAGTCTTTAACAAACATTATTTGGGCACCTTTAAAAGATAATTTAGATTCAATTTCATTATCTGCAAACTGGATGTGGCCTTGTAAAAATGAAGGTGAAGATGCTCGTTTATACAAAGCTGTAAAAGCTGTTTCAGAATTCTCTTTAGGTTTAGGAATCAATGTTCCAACTGGTAAAGATTCTTTATCAATGAAACAAAAATATCCTGATGGAGATGTAATTGCTCCAGGAACTGTAATTATTTCTGCTGCAGGTAACTGTAATGAAATAAGTAAGGTTGTTGAGCCTGTTTTACAAGTTAATGGAGAAAACATCTATTACATTAATATTTCTCAAGACGAGTTTAAATTAGGTGGAAGTTCTTTCTTACAAGTTTTAAATACTATTGGAAATGAGGCACCAGATGTTACAAATACTGCTTTTGTAAAAAATGCATTTAATACAATTCAAGATTTAATTAAAGGGGATAAAATTACTGCAGGACATGATGTTGCTTCTGGAGGATTGATTACCACTTTATTAGAAATGTGTTTTGCTGATGTTAATTTAGGAGCAGATTTAGATATCTCTTCACTAAATGAAGAAGATTCATTAAAAGTATTATTCTCAGAAAATTCAGGTATTGTTTTTCAAGCTGATGCTTCTGTTGAAACTGTTTTATCAGAAAATAATATTGAATTTTTCACCATTGGCTCTGCAAATAATTCAGGAACTGTAAACATTAAAAACAACGAAGATAATTTTACGTTTGATGTTACTGAAATGAGAGATGTTTGGTATAAAACTTCTTTTTTATTAGATCAAAAACAAACAGCTAATAATTTAGCTCAAGATCGTTTTGATAATTTTAAAAATCAGCCATTAACGTATAAATTCCCAGAGAATTTTACGGGTAAACTTCCTAAAATCGGAAAAGACAAACCAAAAGCTGCTATTATTCGTGAAAAAGGATCTAATTCTGAACGTGAAATGGCAAATGCAATGTATTTAGCTGGTTTTGATGTAAAAGATGTACACATGACAGATTTAATTTCTGGTCGTGAAACTCTAGAAGATATTCAGTTTATTGGAGCTGTTGGAGGTTTCTCTAACTCAGATGTTTTAGGTTCTGCTAAAGGTTGGGCAGGAGCTTTTAAATATAACGAAAAAGCAAAAACATCATTAAAGAATTTCTTTAAAAGAGAAGATACTTTATCTGTTGGTATTTGTAATGGTTGTCAGCTTTGGATGGAATTAGATTTGATAAACCCTGAACATAAAGTTCATGGAAAAATGGTTCATAACGATTCTCAGAAGCACGAAAGTTCATTTACTTCTGTAAAAATTCAAGAAAACAATTCTGTAATGTTATCTTCTTTAGCTGGTACAGAATTAGGTGTTTGGATTTCTCATGGTGAAGGAAAATTCAGTTTACCAGAATCTGAAGAAAACTATAATATTGTTGCAAAATACGGTTACGAAGGTTACCCTAACAATCCTAATGGTTCTGACTTTAACACTGCAATGATGTGTGATGCTTCAGGAAGACATTTAGTAACAATGCCTCATATAGAGCGTTCTACTTTTCAATGGAATTGGGCAAATTACCCAACAGATAGAAATGATGAAGTTTCTCCTTGGTTAGAAGCTTTTGTAAATGCAAAAAATTGGTTGACGAAATAATATTTCGCCCTAAACTTTATATTTAAAAAGGGCTTAAAAGCCCTTTTTTTTGGGTCTAATAAAAAAATTATATATACTATTTAATCAATAAAATATGATAATTCCAAAAAAATATAGATTTATAGTTGAATTAGGAAGAGCACTTCATATTTATGGGATTCCTTCTTATAAAATACAATCTTACTTAACAGAAGTCGCAAATAATAAAGGAATTAAAGGAAGCTTCATGGATTTCCCAACGTGGATTAATTATGCTTTTTATGATGATGAAGAATCATTTAATTATATAGAGTGTATACCTCCAGGAATATTAAATTTAGGTGCTTTTTCTAGGGTTGCAGAACTTACCAAAAAAGTAATTAATTCTGAAGTTGACAGTGATGAAATTAGTGAAGAATTAAGCATAATACATCAAAAAACAAAAAAAGTAAATCACTTATACTTAACATTAGCTTACGCTTTTGCTGCTGGTGCTTTTAGCTTAATTATTGGTACTAACTGGATTTCTTTTTGGCTATCGTTATTAACTGGCTCATTGGTTTATTTAATGGTTTATTTAACTTCAAAATCAAAATATATAGAAAATGTATTTGAATCACTAAGTGCTTTGTTAATAACTATAATTAGTTGTCTAATAAAACAAGTTGTTCCCGAATTTAATGTTGGTTTAACCATTCTTGCTTCCATAATTATCTTTGTACCAGGCTTAGGTATAACAACTGCTTTAGAAGAAATTACTTCTAAAAATTTAGTTTCTGGTAGTGCTAAACTTTTTGATGCTATTATCTTATTATTCAAACAGTTTTTTGGAGTTTTATTAGGTTTTGGATTAATGACCACTTTAATGGAAGTTGATATAGTAGATACTACATCAGAAATGCCTAAATGGATTAACTTTTTTGCAATTCCTGTTCTATCTATTTCGTTATTCCCTGTGCTTCAAGTAAGAAAAAAAGACATGTTTTTTGGTGTATTAACAGGCGCAATCTCTTTTTCTATTATTATATTATTATCTGGCTTAGGTATTTTAATAAGTACCTTTATTGGTACTTTAACTGTAGTTGGTATTAGTAGTTTATTTGGTAGAATTTCTAAAACCCCAAAAACTGTATATTTAATACAGGGTATAATTATTCTTGTACCTGGTAGTAAATCTTTTATTGGTTTAAGCAATTCTTTTTTAAATAAATCTGCAGTATCTTCTGGCAACGTTTTTGAAGAAATTGCATTTATTTTAATGGGTATAATTGGTGGTTTACTTTTTGCAGGTACTTTTAGAGACAATAGTAGTAGTAGAGATTAATTAAGTAAAAAAAACTGTTTCAATTTCTTGAAACAGTTTTAAAATAAAAAAGTTGGGGGAATATTTTAGTTTTTAGAAAGCTATTAAAACCTTACCTCCAAAAAAAAAGGGTAGCTAAATCATAAACAGCTACTAATAAGTACTTTAATTTAATTCTAAATAAAAATTTATTGAGTGTTAATTAACAATCTTTAAGGTAAGAATAATTAATCATTTTTTAATATAAAGTCTAAATTTTATTTTAATATGTGTCACAAATTAGTTTTTAGTTGGTCTTTAAAGAAACAACTCAACTTTTAAATATGAAAAATAAAATTACATTATTAGTTACACTTTTTTTATCAGCAACATTTTTTGCTCAAAAAAACATTGAAGCTTCAGACATTTTGCAAGACATTAAAAACGGAAAATCTATTACTTACCAAAATGCAACAATAGTTGGTACTTTAGATTTTACTTATATGGATGAAGCTATGGAAAAACTACCATCTAAAAGAAAAAGTAGTTGGTGGGGAACTGGAAGTTCAACCAATGAGATTAAGAAATTAATTGAAGTTAAAATTTCTTTTATAAACTGTACTTTTAAAGATGATGTTTTAGCTTACATTCCAGATGAAGATTCAGGTTACACTTTTACTGCAAGTTTCGAAGATATTGCAATATTTAAAAACTGTAATTTTGAAAGAAAAGCAATGTTTAAATACTCTCGTTTTGAAAGAGAAGCAGATTTTTCTGGTTCTACTTTTGATGATGATAGCACTTTTAAATATGCTAAATTTGATAGAGACATTAGTTTTGAAAACTCAAAATTTAGTGAAATTTCTACTTTTAAATACGCTAAATTCAGTAGAAAAGTAAGTTTTGCAAATGCTGTTTTCGAAGACTCAGCTGTTTTTAAATACACAAAATTTAATGATGGTGTTTCTTTTAATAATACCAATTTCGAAGAAGATTTAAATATTAAATACATGCAAGTTTCTGGTGATTTCGATATTTCTAAAATGAAAGTTGGTTATGATATCGATTCTAAATACACCAAAATAAATGGTAAAGACTTTAATAAATACTTATTGAGTAACAATTAGAAAACACATAAAATCGAAGAAAAGGTTGGCAATTTGTCAACCTTTTTTTTTGATAAACCTTTAAAATAAAAATATTGATTTTATATTAATTTAAAATACAAAATATATAAATCAAGATAAATGTTAGCTACATCACATAAAACCAAATAAAATAATTTTAAAGGAAAACACAATATTAACCATCAAAAAATATATAATTCATAAAATAACAAGTCTATTAATTAGTATTTGTAAATTCAAGTAATTTTAGTACTTTGCAATACTACAAAATAGAATATATGCCCATAGAAATTACAAGGTTATTTGATTTTCCTTATTATCAATTAGAAAAATACAATCTTAAAAAAGCATTCTCTACAAAATACAATGGAAATTGGCAATCAATTTCTACACAAGAATATATAGATAAATCGAATCAATTAAGTAGAGGCTTACTTAAATTAGGCATACAACCTAATGATAAAATTGCCATTATTTCTACAGAAAATAGAACAGAATGGAATATCTGCGATATTGGTATTTTACAAACTGGCGCACAAACTGTACCTATTTATCCTACAATTTCTAAAGAAGATTATGAATATGTATTAAGTCATTCAGAATCTACTTATTGTTTTGTTTCTGATGAAGAAATTTTAGAAAAGCTAAATAAAATTAAAGGTAATACCAAACTTAAAGGCGTTTATACTTTTAAAGACATTAAAGGAGAAAATAGCTGGAAAGAAATCTTAGAATTAGGTAAAGAAGCCGATAATCAAACAGAGGTAGAAACAAGAAAAGCTAATGTAAAATCTGATGATTTAGCCACCCTAATTTACACTTCTGGTACAACTGGCAAACCTAAAGGAGTTATGCTTTCTCATAACAATATTGTATCTAATGTTTTATCATCAGAAAAAAGAGTTCCATTAGAATATGGTAATTCTATTGGTTTAAGTTTTTTACCTGTTTGTCATATTTTTGAACGTATGATTTTATATCTATATCAATATTGTGGAGTAGATATTTATTTTGCAGAATCTATAGAAAAATTATCAGAAAATGCAAAAGAAATAAAGCCACATGTAATGACAGCTGTACCTCGTCTTTATGAAAAAATTTACGACAAAATTATTTTAAAGGGAGAAGATTTATCAGGCATTAAAAAGAGCTTATTCTTTTGGGCAGTAAATCTAGGTTTAAAATACGAACCAAATGGAGCAAATGGTTGGTGGTACGAAAAACAATTAGGTTTAGCACGTAAACTTATTTTTTCTAAATGGCAAGCTGCTTTAGGTGGAGACTTAAAATTAATGGTTTCTGGTAGTGCTGCATTACAACCAAGATTAACGCGAGTTTTTGCTGCTGCAGGAATGCCAATTATGGAAGGTTATGGTTTAACAGAAACATCTCCAGTAATTGCTGTAAATGATCAAAAAGACAGAAACTTTAGAGTAGGTACTGTTGGTAAAGTTATTGATGATGTAGAAGTTAAAATTGCTGATAATGGAGAAATTTTAGTAAAAGGACCTAATGTAATGTTAGGCTACTACAAAGATGATGAAAAAACAGCTAGTGTTATGAATGGCGAATATTTTTGTACAGGTGATAAAGGTGAATTTGATAAAGACGGTTTTTTAAAAATTACAGGTAGAACCAAAGAAATGTTTAAAACTTCTGGGGGTAAATATGTTGTTCCGCCTTTATTAGAAGGTGAACTAAAACAATCTCTTTTTATAGAACAAGTAATGGTTGTAGGTGAAAGTGAAAAAATGCCTGCTGCTATTATACAACCTAACTTTCAATTTGTTAAAGATTGGATTAAGCATAAAAATCTAGAAATTGGTACAACTAACCAAGAAATCATTACTTCTGATATTGTTATAAAGCGCATACAAAAAGAAGTAAATAAGTGTAATAGTAATTTTGGTAAATGGGAACAAATAAAACGTTTTGAACTCACGCCTGAAGAATGGTCTATTGATGGTGGTCATTTAACCCCAACAATGAAAATGAAAAGAGAAGTTATTAAGAATATATATATTAATCTTTACGAAAAAATTTATAGAGGTTAAAATTATTCTATATTGCTTTAAAATTCAATTAATGTTAAAGCAATTAGTATATTATTCCATTGCTAATCAAATTATTTCAGATAAAATTATTGGTGATATTTTAGAAACTTCTCGAAAACATAATTCTAGCAAAGAAATTACAGGTTGTTTACTTTATTATGACAATGTTTTTTTACAGCTTTTAGAAGGTAAAAAAGAAGATATTGACGCATTATACAAGAGTATAAAAAAAGATCAAAGACACTTTAATGTTACCTTAATTGCAGAAGAATTTGTTAATGAAAGAATGTATCCAGATTGGAGTATGGCCTATCATAAATTTAGAGCAAATCAATTAGCAAAAGAGAAATTTAGAGAGAGTGTTGTATTTTTATCTAATTCCATTCCTAAAAAATCAGAAGCAATTGATTTTTTTTGTTATATGGCTAAAGAAATCGTTAATAAATAAAAAAATCCCTAAAACTAAATTTTAGGGATTTTCATTTAAAATAAAATAATATTATTAAACTTTAATAGAACAACCAATTGCTCTAGTTTCTGTTTTTTGTACTGTTTTACCTGCTAATAAAGCATCAACAGCGTTTTCTACATACTTTTCTGTAACAGCATCTGGATTTCTTGAACTATTATCAATTGCACCAATATACTTTACTTTCATATCATTTTTAGTAACAATAAACACGTGTGGAGTTTTAGTAGCTCCGAATTTTGGATATACTTTCTGTCCTTCATCTAATAAATAAGGAAAGTTAAAACCTTTCTCTTCTGCTCTAACTTTCATTTTTTCGAAACTATCATCTGGCACAGCAGCTGGATTATTAGGATTAATTGCAATTACAGGATAACCTTCATCTTCATACTTATCATTTAAAGCGATAATTCGATCTTCGTTTGCAACAGAATAAGGGCAAGTATTACAAGTAAAAATAATAATAAATCCTTTTGCATCATCGTAATCTGATAAGGATAAGAAATCTCCATCTATATTTTTTAACTTAAAATCTTCTATTTTATCGCCTACTTTATAGCCAGCATCCGATTTTAAAGTAAAAGCTGCTGCAGTAATTACAACAACTGCAAGTAATAAAATGTTTTTTATTGTTTTCATAATTTATTAATTTAAAAATGTTTTTAATTCGTTTTCTAAAGTGATATAATCAAAAGATTGCTCGTAAAATTCTCTTTTATTTTTATTGTAAATTATAGTTGCAGGTATTGCCCCACTCCAAGTTTCATCAATAGCTTTTATCCAAACATCTTCATTTACATCATTTAAATAAACAACTTCAGACTGTAAATTTCTTTTATTAATAAAAGGAATCAATTTTTTTTCAACTTGTTTCGGAAAATCTAAACTCACCAAAATAACCTCAACATTTTTGTCTGCATAATCTTTATTAATTTTCTCAAAATAAGGTAATTCTTTTACACAGGGTGCACACCAAGTAGCCCAAAAATTTACAACATAAATTTTATCATCTTTCTTTTCTAATAAAGGTTTTAGTTGTTCGTAATTATATGTTTTTACAGATGTAACTTGTTGTGTTTCTTCTATTGATAATTCTTCAGTAACTTCTTTAGTAACTTCTTTTTTACAAGAAGAAACTACTAATAAAATGGAAAGGAATAATAATGTCTTTTTTATCATATTATAAAAATACATATTAAATCAAATTGTATCTTAAAATTAACTCATAATTAACATTTCAATAAGAGTATATCCTTTTAAAATTCTTGCTTACAGATTATTAATTTCATACTTTTGGTAAACCAATTTGGTAAACCAATTAACTAAAAACATTAAATTATGAGAAAAAACTATTTCAAAAGCAAATTTTTTGAACATTTAACAATTGCATTATGCTTCTTTTCTGCATTATCTTCCTATGCTCAAACCACCTACAACATTGATGATCCAGAAGATTTAAGAAATGTAATCTATAGTCCTGGAGATGAAATTATTCTAAAAAACGGAACCTATACCACAGATGAACGTATGCGATTTTTTGGTTCTGGTACTGCAGAAAATCCTGTTATTTTTAGAGCAGAAACCCCAGGAGGTGTTATTTTTACTGGAGGTGCACGTTTATCTATTGGTGGTGAAGATGAAGATGGAGTAAAAATTGCAACTGGTGAATATTTAATTGTAGACGGTTTTCATTGGAAAGGAGGTTATGGTGCAAGTACTTTTATCGAATTTAGAAATGGTTCTGAAAATGCTGCACATCATAGTACAATTCAGAACTGTGTAATAGATGGCCTAGGTGTTGATCCTGATGAATTGGCAGAAGATTTAGCTGATGAACAAATTCCAAAACACAATTGGGTAGTTTTATATGGAACCCACAATACCGTAATTAATTGTTCATTTATGAATAAAGTTACTGCAGGTAATATTGTTTTAGGTGAATATGCTTATAATGCTTTCCCTGATGAAGATGATGATAATTTAAATACAAGTTGTATAGAAGTTGGTCATAAAATAATGAATAATTATTTCTTTAATTATGAAAAAGTGACTGAATTATATGGGCAGAAAGAAAATGGTGATGATTTATCAAACTCTGGAGATAGTGAAACTATACGTTTAGGAACAAGTTCTTATCAAATGGTAAATAGTAACGGAATTGTAAGCAACAATTATTTTGTACAAGCAGATGGAGAAAACGAAATCATTACCAATAAAAGTAAAGGAAATACGTATACCAACAACACTTTTAGAAGATGTAGAGGATCTTTAGTGTTAAGACATGGTTCTTATGGAACTGTAGATGGTAATTACTTTTTAGGAGAAGATGTAGATGGTACAGGTGGTATTAGAATAGTTGATAGTGAGCATACAATTACAAACAATTATATTCAAGATTGTGTAACAATAGAAAGCAATGCAAAATGGAATAATGGTTTTACCTTTTTAGGAGGTAGTGCTAATGCTGATGTAGACTGTGCAACAGATGATGTTTCTAATGGATATCAAAAAGTAGTAAATATTAATGTTGCTAACAATACTTTAGTAAATACAAATGCTCCTTTATTTTATAATGAAGATAAAGGTTCTACAGATCCAACAGGAACATTCACTAATAACCTAATTTATTTTACTGATGCAGACCCAAATTTAACAGCTGTTATTTCTGGAGATAGTGAAACTGCATTTAACAATTTAGGTACTAAATTAACGTATTCTGGCAACGTATTTACAGGTACTTCTTTAGGTGCAACAACAACTGGATTTTCTGAAGAATCAGGTATTACAGCAACTGCAAGTGGTGAGATTTTTACATTTTCTGGAGCAACAGGAAAAGGAGCAGATATGGGTACTTATGAACCAGCTACAGATGCTATGGTTGGTTATGGAATT
Organism: Polaribacter sp. Asnod6-C07; assembly: GCF_045063625.1. NCBI lineage: Bacteria > Pseudomonadati > Bacteroidota > Flavobacteriia > Flavobacteriales > Flavobacteriaceae > Polaribacter > Polaribacter sp. Asnod6-C07. Next base: position 3,664,161 of record NZ_JBEFOF010000005.1, read on the forward strand.
GGTGCTTGTTTTATAGATTATACAGGTTCTAGCATTATTGATGGTAATTGCACAATACAAATCAGCGAATCTATTAGTGTAAGTGGTTTAACATCTCTTTCTGCTGAGGCTGCAGATTACGATGTAACTGTAACTGCAAATGTAGGTTGGACAGCAATTTCTAATAACGACTGGATTACTATAGATACCAATTCAGCTGCTGGTGATGCTACAGTTTCTGTTTCTGTAACTAAAAACGAAAGCTCAGAAACTAGAACAGGTACAGTAACTTTTACACAAGTTGCTGGTGGAGATGACATTATAAAAACCTTAACAGTAACTCAAGAAGGTGCAGATTTAACTTCTTTATACACCTTAATAAACACAGGTACAGGTTTAGATACAGATAAAGTAACTGTACATTCTTTTTCTAAACAAAACGATTCTAAATCTCCACCAGAATTGGCAATTCACTCTCTAGATAAAGATTTAGATACAGAATGGACAGCAGAAGATGGAGCTATTCTTTCTGGCGATTTTAAAGGTGATGGAGAATATGTAATTTATGATTTAGGTGATGAGTACAACTTAGATTTAATAAGATTTAATACTACTAGTAAATCAGATGCTTTTGGAGTACAAATTTTAGTTTCTACAACAGGAACAGAAGCTGCAGATTTTACGCAAATATTACCAACTTCTGGAGATATATTATTTTCGGCTACAAACACAACCGATTTTAATAATTACGAAATAGATACAGATGCTAAATACGTAAAGCTAATTGGTTTTGGTAGATTTAATGAAGCTGGAGATAATAGAGAAAGTGCATGGACAGCCATTACAGAAATAGAGTTTTATGGAGAATCTACTTCTTTAAGTGTTAATGATTTTTCTACAAAAGACTTTAGTGTATATCCTAATCCTGTAAATAATAACTCGTTATTTATTAAAACAGCGTCTACAGATTTTAATCAAGTAAATATCTATACTTTATTAGGTCAAAAAATATTAGAAACAAAATTAACTTCTAATTCTACTATCAGTAAAATTGATGTGTCTGCTTTAAATTCTGGAATATATTTTGTAGAATTAAGCAATGGCAAACAAAAAGCTATCAAAAAAATAATCGTTACTGAGTAAATATTATTTTATTTATGATACAAAAAAAAGGTCTTCTATTTAGTTAGAAGACCTTTTTAACTTTTAGTAAATTAGCTATTAATTAAAAATATCATTTAAAACTTTAGCCAAACGAATACCTCCTTTTTGTAGCTGAGTTCTTACAGTTCCAAAATGATCATAATTGTATCTATAACGTAAATTTTCTCCAATTTTAGCAGATTTATAAACTTCTGCAGAAATTTCATGTACTTCATTTACCCAATCTACAATAGATCCTTGCTCAATTAATTCTATTTGTTTTTTTGATAAATCTTTAGCATTATCAGCTAAATCAGAATAACTCATTCCATAATCATCAATCATTTTACTATCCCAAACACTGTGCAAATTTGTTCCTTTTCCAAACCATTGTACTTGTACATCATTACCTCCTTTATCCTCTTTTCTACCTATGTGTAAAGGTTGATGTAAATCACCAATAAAATGAACTAACATTTTTAAATGAAAAACCTTGTCTTTTTCACTGCTATTTTCATCCTCTAAAACTTTAATACAAGTATCTATACCTGTTACTAAATCTCCTTGCGGATTTTTCTCAGATTCTTCATAAGTCTGATTTAAATCCATATTTACATAATGCCAAGGCGAATATTGTCTGTAAGCTCTATCTGATTTTATTTCATCAGCAAACGTAGATACAAAAGCTAAACTCTGCCCTTTTAATAACTTATCTATTTTCTTTTTGGCTCTGTTTGTTAAATAATTTTCAGCAATTTTACCTGTAACTCTATGCCCATTTTTACCCCAAAAAACAGTTTCTTCTGTAGTTGAATTTGTTAAAAAAAAGAAAGGGATTAACAATAATAATTTGATATTCATTTTTCTGAATTAAATTTAATTATGGCAAAAGTATAAAAATATTTATCAGAAGTTTTGTTAAATCATCAAAAAATATTATATCTTTGTGATATCATTTTAATATCACTATAAATTCAAATAATATGAAAGCAGAGAAAATTATTAAATTAGCAAACGGTTACTTAATGTTGTTTATCGTTTTATTGTTGTTTTTTGGCGGAATTGCCATGTCTTTCTTTAAAGAAACTCCAATTTTTATTCTAGCTTCTATTGTTGGGTTTATTGGTTTTTTCGGCTTTATTCTTGTTAACCCAAATACTTCTAAAGTTATCTTACTTTTTGGTAAATATGTAGGTACTATAAAAGAAAATGGTTTATACTGGGCAAATCCACTTTATAGAAAAAAAACAATTTCTTTAAGAGCAAGTAATTTTGATAGTGAGCGTTTAAAAGTAAACGATAAACTAGGAAATCCTGTAATGATTTCAACCATTTTAGTTTGGCGAGTTACAGACACTTACAAAGCTGCTTTTGATGTAGATAATTACGAAAATTTTGTACGAGTACAAACAGATGCTGCTGTTCGTAAATTGGCCAGTATGTATCCTTATGACAATTTTGCTGATGAAGGCCATGATGAAGATATTACATTACGTTCTAGTGTTAACGAGGTTTCTGAAGCTTTAGAAAAAGAACTAGAAGAACGTTTATCTATTGCTGGTATAGAGGTTTTAGAAGCTAGAATTGGTTACTTGGCTTATGCTCAAGAAATTGCTTCTGCCATGTTAAAAAGACAACAAGCAACAGCAATTGTAGCTGCAAGACATAAAATTGTACAAGGTGCTGTAGAAATGGTAGAAATGGCTTTAGAAGAACTAAATAAAAAACAAATTGTAGAGTTAGATGAAGAACGAAAAGCGGCTATGGTTAGTAATTTATTAGTTATTTTATGTGGTGATAAAGAAGCATCTCCTGTTGTAAATGCAGGTACTTTAAGTCATTAAAATATGGAAAAAGACAAAAAACAGACTAAAGGGACAGGGATTGCAATAGGAATAGCTATTGGAGTTGCATTAGGAGTCGCACTAAATAATATTGCCATAGGAATTAGTTTAGGAATCATTTTCGGGGTGATATATGATAAAAATAAAAAGACTAAATCATGAAAGAATATAAAGTAGTCAATTGGAAAATGGGATTATCCAAAAACAATCAAAAACTTGAAGACACTCTAAATCAGTTTGCAAGGGAAGGTTGGGTTTTAAGACACCTTGCAGAAAACACAGCAAGAATTGTTTTAGAAAGAGACAAAAATAGATAAATATGAAGGTTTTTAAAGAAGAACAACGTTTTACACAATTGTGGTTAATAGTTTTAATGGCAGTTAGTTTAATTGTTCCTGTAACTATAATTATTAAAGAATACAACCAAACAAACTCTTCTTTATCGCAAAATAAATTAATAGGTACTATCATAATTATCATTGCAACTGCGCTTTTAATTTTTACTTTTAAGTTAACAACTAGAATAGATGAAAAAGGAATTTATTACCAATTTTTTCCTTTTCATTTAAAGTTAAAATTGATTACTTGGCAAGATATTTCTAAAGCTTATGTTAGAAATTACAGTCCTATTAGCGATTATGGTGGCTGGGGATTAAAAGGTGGTTGGTCTAGTGCAAAAGGCAAAGCAATAAATGTTTCTGGAGATGTTGGCATTCAATTAGAACTAAAAACGGGCAAAAAACTATTAATAGGTACACAAAAAGAAAACGAAGCCAAAAGCGTTTTAGCAACTTATGCATCAAAAATAAATTTATCATGATACGTTTCATCAGTTATTTAATTTTTACTGTTTTTTCAATTTCGGTTTCATTGGCACAAATGAATTCGGAAGAAATCCTGATTAATAACTATGCCATTCAATTGCCAGGCACTTTAACGTATTCTCAAGAAAAATCAGCTTTAATTATTTGGGTTCATGGTTCTGGTGCTGTAGATAGAAATGGAAATCAAGCACAATACATCAAACAATTTAGAAAAGCTGTTAATCAAGAAAATATTGCATTTTTTAGTTTTGATAAAAGAACTGCCAACCCAAAAAATAGTAACATTATACAACAAGATGGAATTATTTTTAACGATTTTGTTAGCGATATAAAAGAAGTCGTAAATCATTTTAAAAATGATAATCGTTTTACAGAAATTATTTTAGCAGGTCATAGTCAAGGATCACTAATTGCAATGTTAGCCTTAGAAAATGTAGACAAATACATTTCTATTGCTGGTGCAGGAGAAACTATTGATAAAACCTTAGTAAAACAAATTTCAAAACAAAGTCCTATTTACGGAGCCTTAACAGAAAAATACTTGAAAGAGTTAAAAGAAACAGGGAAAATTAAAGAAATAGACCCAAATTTAATGTCGCTTTTTGCGCCTCAAAATCAACCTTTTCTAAGTTCTTGGATTACATTAAAGCCAACAGAAGAAATTAAAAAAATAACAATACCTACTTTAATTGTAAATGGTGATAAAGATTTTCAGGTTTTGGTTACAGATGCAGAAAATTTAAAAGCTGCAAAACCTGATGCAAAAATTGTTATCATAAAAAACATGAACCATATACTTAAAGACATTCAGAAAAATGAAGATAATTTAGCATCTTATACGAATCCAAATTTTACTATTTCAGAACAACTGATCAAAACTATTGTTGAATTTGTAAAAAAATAAAATGGCAAAAAAGAAAGCTTTCGCATTGCGAGTAAATGAAGATATGATAAAGGCTATCGAAAAATGGGCTGCAGACGAATTTCGTTCTACAAACGGACAAATAGAATGGATGTTAATGCAAGCATTAAAAGAAGCCAAAAGAGAACCTAAAAAGAAAGAAGAATAGTTTAAAACACACATTTTTAATTGTTAAAAAAACGCTCAATTTTTATTGAGCGTTTTCTATTTTGTATATTGTTGGCTAAATTCAAATTCAATAAATCTTACACAATGAAAAAACTACTAACCTTACTTTTTTTATGCACTACATCCCTACTCTTTTCTCAAGAGTTTTCTATGGATTTAGTAAAAAATATGAAACCTAGAAACATTGGTCCAGGAGGCATGTCAGGTCGTGTTACAACCATAGATGTTGTAGAATCTAATCCAGAAATTATGTACGTAGGTACTGCTTCTGGTGGTATCTGGAAATCTACTTCTGGCGGAATTAAATGGGAACCAATTTTCGAAAAAGAACTAACAGCTTCTATTGGTGCTATCGCCATTCAACAATCTAACCCAAGTGTTATTTGGGCAGGTACAGGAGAAGGAAACCCAAGAAACAGTTTAAATGGTGGTTTTGGTATTTATAAATCTTTAGATGCTGGTAAAACTTGGACAGCTATGGGTTTAGAAAAAACAAGACACATTCATAGAGTTATTATTCACCCAACAAATCCAGATATTGTTTACGCTGCTGCAATAGGTTCTCCTTGGGGAGAGCACAAAGAACGTGGTGTTTACAAGACTACAGATGGTGGTAAAACTTGGTCACAAATTTTATTTAATAATGTAAAAACAGGAGCTGCAGATTTAATTATGGATCCTACAAATCCTAACAAATTAATTGCAGCAATGTGGGAGCACAAACGTGATCCTTGGTTTTTTAATTCTGGTGGTAAAGGTAGTGGTTTATACATAACTCATGATGGTGGAGATAACTGGAAAAAAATTACAGATAAAGAAGGTTTCCCTAAAGGGGATTTAGGAAGAATTGGTGTTGCAGTAGCACCTAGTAATCCTGATGTTATTTACGCTTTAGTAGAATCGAAAAAAAATGCACTTTACAAAAGTGAAGATGGTGGTTTTAAATGGAAAAAAATTAACGATAAACCAGGTATTGGTAACAGACCTTTTTATTATTCAGAAATTTACGTAGATCCACAAAACGAAAACAGAGTTTTTTCTGTATTTACTTATGTAAATGTATCACAAGATGGTGGTAAAAACTTTAAACAATTAATGCCAGCTTATGGTGCAAATAATGGTATACATCCAGATCATCATGCTTGGTGGATTCATCCAAACAATGGTAAATTTATGATTGATGGTAATGATGGTGGATTAAATATTACCAAAGATGGTGGTAAAACTTGGCGTTTTATAGGTAACATTCCTGTAGCCCAATTTTATCATATTAATGTTGATAATGAATTCCCATACAATGTTTATGGAGGTATGCAAGATAATGGTTCTTGGAGAGGACCTGCTTATGTTTGGAAAGCACAAGGAATTAGAAATTCTTATTGGCAAGAAATTTCTTTTGGTGATGGTTTTGATGTAGTGCCAGATAAAGACGATTCTAGATATGGATGGACAATGAGTCAGCAAGGTTCTGTTTCTAGATTCGATTATTTAACAGGTAATAATTATGGAGTAAAACCAACACATAAAGACCCAAATGTAAAATTACGTTTCAATTGGAACTCTGCTATTAACATAGACCCTTTTGATAATTCTACTTTATATTTTGGTAGTCAGTTTGTACATAAATCAACAGATAAAGGTTTAACTTGGTCTGTTATTTCTCCAGATTTATCTACCAACAATCCAGAAAAATTAAAACAAGCAGAAAGTGGTGGTTTAACTATGGATGCAACTGGTGCAGAAAATCACTGTACAGTTTTAGTAATAGAACCAACAGTTTTAGAAAAAGGTGTTTTATGGGCTGCTACAGATGATGGCCAAGTACACATCACTAAAAATGGTGGAGAAACTTGGACAAATGTTGCTAAAAACATTAAAGATTTACCTGCAAATAGCTGGATTACACAAATTAAAGCATCAAACAAAAACAAAGGTGAAGCTCTTTTAATTGCTAATGATTATAGACGTTTTAACTATACACCTTATGCATACAGAACCAAAAACTATGGAAAAACTTGGGAGCGTATTGTAGATGAAAATGATGTACAGAGTTATACTTTATCTATTATCGAAGATCCTGAAAATGCAAACTTATTGTTTTTAGGTACAGATGATGGTTTATATGTTTCTATTGATGCTGGTGATAAATGGACAAAATGGACAGAAGGTTTCCCTACTGTGCCTGTTAAAGATTTAGTTATTCACCCAAGAGAAAATGATTTAGTTATTGGTACTTTTGGTAGAGCTGCTTGGGTTTTAGATGATATTAGACCATTAAGAAAAATGGCTGAAGAAAACATTATTTCTAAAAAATTAGAATTATTTACACCACCTACAGCATATCAATCTGCATACCAACAACCAACAGGAAGTAGATTTGGTGCAGATGCATTATACCAAGGAGAAAACAGAAAAGGTGGAGCAATTATATCTTATTACATCAACAAACCAAAGGTTGATAAAAAAGCAGAAAAAGTTAAAAAGAAAGATAAATCTGCAGTTAAATACGATTCTATAAAACTAGAAATTTTTGATGGTGCAAGACAAATTAGAACTTTAAAATTTAAAACTCCTAAAGAAAATGGTGTTCATAAAACTACTTGGTATTTAAGAGAAAAAGGTGTTGATAGAGCTTCTAGAAGAGTAAGAAAATCTACAAGAGAGCCAGGAGGTGTTTCTGTAAAACCAGGTACATATAAATTAAAAATGACTTTTGGTGATGCTGTTTCTGAACAAAATATAAAAGTAGAATTCGATCCTAGATTAGAAATTTCTGATGCTGCAATTAATCAAAAATATAATGCTAGTAAAGAACTAGAAAAGTATCAAGAAAAAATTACAGGTATTGTAACTCAATTAATAGAAAGTAAAAATACAGCAACTTCTATAAAATCTGATTTATCTAAAGAAGACAAGAAAAAATACAAATCAGAAATTAAATCATCAACAGAAATTATTAAAAAGATTGATAGTTTAACTGCAATGTATTTAGGTACAGTTGATAAAAGACAAGGTATTACAAGAAACCCAGAAATAACCGTAAACCAACGTTTTGGACAAGCAAGTAGATATATTCGTTCTCGTTTTGGAGAGCAAACAGCTACAGAAACTGTTTTAATGAATCAATTTATAGAAGAATTTAAAAAAGTAGTTGCAGAAACAAATGCCTTTTTTAATAATGATTGGGTTGCTTATAAAAAAGCTGTTGAAAATATTAAAATATCACCTTTTAAAGAAACTAAAATCTATTCTACGAATTAACATTTATGAATAAAATTTTATTAATTATGGGTTTGTGTCTTATTTCTTTTAAGGCGCAAACCCAAAATTCTGCCGAAAATAAACTAGGAACATGGTATATGTACAATGGTTCTCATAAAATATCAGAAAAATACGCTATTAAAACAATGGCTCATTTTCGATATTATGAATTAGCTAGTGAGTTTCAACAAGAAATCTACAGATTGGGTGTAAACTATACATTTAACCCTAAAACAAATATAACTTTAGGTTTAAGTTATTCAACAGCAGATCTAGTTTATGATGGACCATCTTCTGGTTTATATGAATGGCGTTTTTATGAAGATTTAAATTTAAAATCTAAATGGTGGCAATTCAATGTAAAACATCGAATTCGTTTTGAACATCGTTTTATTCACAAAAATTTAATAGAAGATGTTACGCAAACTTGGGTACGTTATAACTTAAATATAGGTTATCCTCTTTCTGAAAAGTGGAGTGTTTACGCTTTTAACGAATTATTTTTAAATTTAGATAGAGGTAAAAGATTTGCTCAAAACTGGACAGGTGCAGGATTTTTACATCAATTAAACCCAAGAACTAAACTTAAAATGGGCTATTTTCAAATTAAATCTCCAACAAGAGTTTTAAAAAGATTACAGTTAGGAATAATTTTAAACACAAATCATATTAAAAACAAAAAATAATGACAGCTCCAATTATTACTAATGATGCCATTGTTTTTGGTATTTTAATGATTTCTTTAGGTTTTGTTTTTTATACAGAAAATCTAAAATCTGGTTTTTGGCCTAAGTTTTACAAAATAGTTCCAGGCTTATTTATGGCGTATTTTATACCTGCTATTTTTACAACTTTAGGAGTAATTGCACCTGAATGGGAAACCGAAAATAATTTAGGCGAAGCTGTAAAAAATAGCTCTAATTTATACTATGTTTCTAGTAGATTTTTATTACCAGCTGCTTTGGTTTTAATGACGTTAAGTATCGATTTAAAAGCCATTTTTAATTTGGGGTCTAAAGCATTAATAATGTTTTTTACTGGTACTGTTGGTATTGTAATTGGTGGTCCTATTGCCATTTTATTAATCTCTATTTTTTCTCCAGAAACTGTTGGTGGTGCAGATTTTGATGCAGTTTGGAGAGGTTTATCTACACTTGCAGGAAGTTGGATTGGTGGTGGAGCCAACCAAACTGCAATGTTAGAGATTTATAAATATAACCCAGCAAAATATGGAGGAATGGTTTTTGTTGATATTGTTGTTGCCAATATTTGGATGGCAATTTTATTAATAGGAATTGGTAAAAAAGACAAAATAGACAGGTGGCTAAAAGCAGATACTTCTGCCATCGAAGATTTAAAGAATAAAGTTTCTCAATTTTCTCAAAAAGTAAAAAGAAATCCGTCTTTAACAGATTTAATGATTATGCTTGCTATTGCATTTGGTACTGTTGGTTTTGGTCATTTTGCATCAAAATATTTGAGTGCTTTCTTTACTGATTTTGTAAACGGAATGGATTCACAAACTTGGCGAAATATTTTCTCGTTTTTAGGTTCTGGTTTCTTTTGGCTGATTAGTATTTCTACAATTGTTGCCATAATTTTATCATTTACAAAAGCAAAAAATTACGAAGGTGCAGGTGCCAGTAAATTGGGTAGTGTTTTTATATACATTTTAGTTGCCACAATTGGTATGAAAATGGATTTATTAATGATTCTAGACAATGTTGGTTTAATTGCCATTGGTTTAGTTTGGATGTCTATACACGCAGGTTTGTTAATCTTTGTTGCCAAATTAATTAAAGCACCTTATTTCTTTTTAGCTGTAGGTAGCCAAGCCAATGTTGGTGGTGCAGCCTCTGCTCCTATTGTTGCACAAGCTTTTCATCCGTCTTTAGCTACAGTTGGTGTTTTGTTAGCTGTTTTTGGTTATGCCATTGGCACTGTTGGTGCAATTTTATGTACGATTTTAATGGAATTATCTGCCACAATTTAAATAAAAATGAGCATATTTGCTCTCCAAAATTTTAATTTAGAATGAAAAAATTTATAACTGTTTTATCACTTTCATTAATCCTTTTTGCTTGTTCATCAAAAAAAGAAGGAAATATGATAGTTCAAGGACAAATTAAAGGCCTTAAAAAAGGAAAATTGTATTTACAGAAAATGGTAGATACTGTTTTAGTTTCTGTAGATTCTGTTGCATTATTAGGTAAAGATACTTTTAAACTAACAGACAATGTAGAATCACCTGTTTTATACTATTTAACTTTTGATGGAAATACAACTGATAAAAGAATTTTATTTTTTGGAGAAAAAGGCACAATTACCATCAATGATAAGGTTGATAATTTTGGTTCTTTCCCAAAAATTTCTGGTTCTAAAAACCAAGAAATATTAGATAATTACAATGTGGTTAGTAGAAAGTTTCAAAACCAACGTTTAGACTTTATCAAAAAAGATTTTGATGCTAAAAGAGCTAAAGACGAAGATTTAATAAAACAATTAGAAGTAGATTATAAAAGACTTGTAAAAAGAAGAGTTTTATACACAACTAATTTTGCACTTAACAATTCAGATTCTGAAGTTTCGGCTTATATAGGTTTAACAGAAATGTACGATGCTAGTTTACAAATGTTAGATACTGTAAATAATAAACTTTCTGAACGAGTTAAAAAATCTGATTATGGTAAACGTTTTCAAGAATATGTAAACAGTATAAAAGCAGCAGAAAAAGAGTAATAATATATCTTTTAAGCATAAAAAAAACCGAGCAAATGTTCGGTTTTTTTATGCTTAAATTATTCAGCTATCCTTTCTTTTTTAAGGTGATAAGTGATTATTATGTTACCTACTTTTGCTGAATGAAAACTTTATTCGAATTGTACAACTTATGTATTATCATTCAAATAATATTTTCAGGATATAACTAAAGAGTTTACGTCACAAGCAATAAATGCAATTACAAAACATAAAACACCTAAACTGTTTTTTCCATCACTATTTTTTTTCTAAAAGAACAATATTAAAACCTGAGTTTAGGGCTACTTTTCCATCTTTTACCTCAAGGGTTTGATTTGAATAAAAATCATGCAATTGCGCTCCATTTTTAAATATAGAAGAAACCTCTATTTCTTTGTTTCCTTTTGGCAAATCAATTCCGATTACGACTTGATCATTATTTCTAACTCTAGAAAAAACCAATCCATTTTCTTCTGAAATTAATTGATGTTTACCAGCACCAACAGCCATATGGTTTACTCTAAACTGACCTAATTTTTGCCAATGCTTTATTATTTTTTGAGTTTCTGCATCAGCATCAATAGCATCCCAATTCATAGTAGAACGTAAAGTAGCATCACCAACAGTTCCTTCAATTATTAAAGGTCTTGCAGATTCATCACCATAATAAACCTGAGAAGTTCCTGGTGTTAAAAATAGCATGGTTGCTGTTTTATAAGGCAATTTTCTTTCTTTATCAAAAGGTTGTCCATCATCATGAGAAGTCATGTAATTTAATACGCCATAATCTTTTAAATCATTTTGTAAAATACTGTCGTATTTGTGAAAAACAGCGGCTGCTGGCATTTGTTTGGCATTCCATTTAATCTCAAAATTGATTAAACTGTTGAAGGCATTGTCAAAATAATTTACTTTTTTATCACCAAAATCAAAAGCTTTTCCGTGAGAAATTGCATAATTGTACACTTCACCAACTAGATAAAAATGGGTGTCATCTAAAATTTTATCAGGATTATTTTTCTTGAATTCCACGAAAGCAAAATCACATGCTTGCTTAAATTCTTGCCAAACATATTCTTCTGTGTGTTTAACAGTGTCCACTCTATAACCATCAATTCCGAATTCAGTAATATAATCTGTCAACCATTTCATGATGTAAAAACGCGGCGCTCTTGGATGCCCTGTTCTTGCAAAAAATTCATCTAATTCTTTAACTTCTTGCTCATAACGTCCTTCTGCTTTCCATTTTGCAACTAATTGCGGAGGCAAATCCACAGTTTCATTACTTTCTGTTTTAATATCTGGCAAGTTGTTTACCAAAGTACAACTAATGGTATTTTCGTAATTATTGTATTCGCATTTAGGTTCCGTTCTTACCCAATTGCTTGGCCAAACAGGATCTTTTTCGGTAACAGGCCCTGTGTGATTGATGACAGCATCTAACAAAATTCTAATTCCGTTTTTGTGTGCAACAGCCACCAATTCTTTTAAATCTTCTTTGGTTCCATAATTTGGATCGATTTTGGTCCAATCTTTGGCCCAATAGCCATGAAAACCGTAAGAAACTCCTGTTCCTTCATCTGTGCTTCCATGAATTTGTTCAACAATTGGAGTCATCCAAATGGCATTGATTCCTAATTTGGTAAAATAGCCTTCTTTAATTTTTTGAGTGATTCCTTTTAAATCTCCTCCTTCAAAACCACGTAGTTTCCCTGTTTCTTTGGTTCTATTAAAATTAATATCATTTTTGGTATCACCGTTATTAAAACGATCTGTTAACAAGAAATAAATATTTGCTCCTTCCCAAACAAATTCTTTTTGAATCGTTTTTTTATCATCTTTTTTATCTGAAGTAGCACAACTATAAAATGCTACTAGACTTAAGAATAAAAATATTTTTTTCATAATTATATGGTGTAAATAGTAGAACTTTCAGATTTTAGAAACCTGAAAGTTACTTATAGGTATTATTGAAGTTTTAAAATAAAAGATTGCAAAGGTTTTATATCTATCCTAACTTTTGCCTGATTGTTTTCTACTTTTAAAGTTGATGAATATTCGTTATACAATTGGTCTTCTAGTTGATATTCACCATCCTTTAAATTCCATTTTTTAATAATATCTCCTGGTAAACTCAACTCAAAACCATAAGTGTTTTCTGCATTAAAATTAGCGATAATAATCAATTTTTCATCTCCTTTATAACGTACAAAAGACACTACTTTATCATTGTACCATTCTGTATTGTATCTGTTATGATGATGTATGTCTTCATATTCACCCATCAATGCATCACTTTGAATGGTAAAGTTTAATAGTCGTTTGTAAAAATCTCTTAAACTTAATTCTTCTGCAGTAGATTTCCCTCCATCAAATCTTTTTTTATTTACCCATCTTTGTAAAGATGGTACTCCAACATAATCGAAAATTGATGTTCTAGATGGTGTTCCAAATCCTGCTTTTTCAGAACCATCTTCACCAAATTCTTGACCAAAATAAATCATTGTGGGTGCTGTAGAAATGGTGGCAGAAACTACCATAGCTGGTTTTGCTTTTAATGCATTGCCTGCAAATTCTGGGCTTGCAATTCTTTGCTCATCATGATTTTCTAAGAAATGTAACATATTGTGTTCAATATCTTTTAAATCATCTTGAATTTTAGCAATATTGTCTGTAGAACCACGACCTTGCATGATGTTTTTAATGGTATCATACAACTGAACTTTATCGTATAAATAATCCATTTTTCCTTTTTTAATATAATCTCTGTATAAATGAGGTTGATACACTTCTGCCAATAAAAATGCATCCGGATTTTTCATTTTGATAGAAGAATTCATAAAACTCCAAAACTCAACTGGCACCATTTCTGCCATGTCAAAACGAAAACCATCCACATCTTTGTCTAACCAATACAAGGCAATATCTCTAAATTTAATCCAAGAATTGGGTATTTTTTTATCTTGCCAAAACTCAAAATGTTTTTTGTAATCTAGGTTTTCTGCACCTTCTGGTAAATCAGAAAAATCTTTTTTGCCATCTGGTGATATTCCATAATTCACTTTTACAGTTTCGTACCAATCGTAAAAATTTGGCTTTACAGATCTTGCTCCATTTCCTGTCCATTTGGATGGATTTTCATCAAACATGCCATCAGATAAAGGATGATTTTCTCCACCCAAAGGTGCATAATCATTTAAAAATTCTGGAACTTGAAATGGTTTCTCAGGATTGTAATAAAAGTTGTTATCAACATCGTAAACCACAGAAGTATCATCTTCGGCTCCAAAATTTTTAACTCCTTCAGGATTAGAAAGACTTTTGTAATTTCTGGCCACATGATTGGGAACAATATCTATAATTACTTTTAAATTATTGTTGTGAGAACGCGCTATTAAAGCTTCAAATTCTTGCAATCTGTTTTCTACATTTACAGCCAAATCCGGATTTACATTGTAGTAATCTTTTACGGCGTAAGGAGATCCTGCTCTACCTTTTACTACATCTGGATCATCGTTAGAAATGCCATATTTTGTATAATCACGAATTACATCATGATGTGGCACACCTGTGTACCAAATATGCGTAACTCCTAAATCTTTAATTTCTGATAAAGCTTTATCTGTAAAATCATTGAACTTACCAACTCCATTTTCTTCAATGGTTCCCCAAGGTTTATTGGTGGTATTTGGATTCCCAAACAAACGCGTAAAAACCTGATAAACAACTGCTTTTTTCTTTACACTAGGATTTTTCATTTTTTTTTCTGATACTTTTTCTGATGTACAACCAATTACGATTGATAAAATTACAGCTAATGAATAAGAATGTATTTTTTTCATAATTGATATTTATTTTAATGCTATTTTAATTTTTAATTCTTTATTTGGATTCCATTTTAACGGAATTGTAAGTGTATTTTCTTTGGATGAAATTCGAACTCTTTTGCCATCAACTTTTATCTTTTTAGGATTGTATTTGATGTTATGAATAATTAGTTTGATTTCTTTTTCAGATACTTTCCAATTTTCACCAAATTCTGCTTCAAAATCAATCTCTAAATATCTTTTTTCGAATTCTGCTTCAAACTCTAAAATTTCAAATTCACCTTTTTCGAAAGCATTGGCAGTTAAACCATCATCATTATAATAAGTTCTTTCAGAATTTTCTTTTTTATCTAAATAATAATGTAATTCTAATTGATTTGCTTTATAATTATCTGTAGATTGTACTAATTCACTCATCAAAATAAAAGATCCACCTCTTACATAAGTTGGAATTGCTTTTTCTTTAACTTTTACAATTTTGGTTTGTCCTCCTTCAATTTTCTCTTCATTGTAATAAAAATTAAACCAATTGGCAGTTTTCGGAAAATAAATTTCTTTTGTTTTTACAGAATCTTTTAAAATGGGTGTGATTAAAAAATCTTTTCCCCATAAATAAGTCGTTGAATTTGTCATTAAATTTGCATTCTCTTCTTCAAAGAAAACAGGACGCATTAAAGGTGTTCCTTTTTGATTATTTTCGAACGCCAAGTTGTAATTATAAGGTAATAATTGATAACGCAACTCTATAGCTTTTTTTGCTAGTTTTTTTGCCTTTTCACTTCTAAAAATAGGTTCACTTGGCACATCTTCTTGTGCGTGAGGTCTAAAAATTGGCTGAAAAACACCATATTGTAGCCAACGTGTGTATAAATTATCATCTAAATTGGCACCTGCAAATCCGCCTAAATCTGAGTGCATATAGCCCAAACCTTGCATTCCCATTTGTAAGGCAATTTCTGGTTGCGATTGTAAACCTCCCCAAGTTCTATTGACATCTCCAGACCAAGGAATCATTCCAAAACGTTGCGAACCAGAAGATCCTGCACGCATTAAAATAAAAGGTCTTTCGTTTTCATATTCTTTTTGATATCCTTCAAAAATTAATCGTGCCCAATCATGACCATACAAATTATGAATTTCATCTGCTTTTTGATTGTTGCCAAAAGTAGCCCAAGAAGGCAATACTTCTGGTTCTCCTAAATCCCCCCAAAGTCCTTTTGCACCCAAATTTAGAATCTCTTTGTAAATATCCCAGAACCAATCTTTTCCTTCTTTTTTGTAAATATCTACAATACTTGTGTTACCAAAATAGAAATCATATTTTGCTGAATTGCCAATGCTGTCTTTAGCCAAAACTTCTTTTTGATCTGCTTCTTTCCATTTTTTAGAATTGGATAAAATAAAAGGCTCAGTAATTAATACCGTTTTTACGCCTTTGTCTTTTAAACGAGCAATCATTCCTTTCATATCTGGGAAAGAATCTTTATCTACTTCTAAATTCCCCATGGTTCCTTGTACTGTTTTTCCAAACCAATACAAATCTAAAATAATGGCATCTACAGGTATATTTTCTTCTTGAAACTTAGCAATGGTTGCTTCTGTTTCTTGTTGAGAATGATATCCAAATCTACTTGAAAAATTACCTAAAGTCCATCTTGGAGGCAAAGGTTGTTTCCCTGTTAAATTGGTATAATTTTCAATTAAATCTTGCCAAGAATCACCAACGATAACTTGATAGGTTTTACGTCCAGAAATCGTTTCGTAAGTTAATGAATTGTCTTTTTTACTGTCTAAATCTAAATATCCAATTGGAGCATTATCAAAATGAATCATATATTTTTTTGATGAAATCACTAAGGGAATTGTAAAATTCATCAACTCAGATTTCGTTTCATATCCATAATGTGCTCTATTGTACAAAGGTAATCTGTAACCTCTTCTATTCATTCCTAAAGCTCTTGCTCCTGTTCCATATAAAACCTCATCATTGGTTAAATTGAATTCGATTTTTTCTGTTTTATCGTACTCAATATTTCCTTTTACCATTTCTAAAGGAATGTGATTTGATTTGTAATAGCCTTGTTTTTCTGATGTTACAACTTCTTCTTTAAATTTATACGTTATTTGAAAAGGTTTATGAGTGACATGGACTGAAATTCCATCCGTAGAAAAAACACTTTCATTTTTTGAAATAACAGGAATTATTTCAACTTTTTCAGCCTCTAAAACAACTGCGTGAGAACTGTTTAAAAACTCTTCTCTTTTTGGAATAAATGAAGTTTCAACAATTTTATCAGAATAAAATTTTATAAGGTATTTACCATCATCAACATTAATTTCTAATCCGTTTTTAGTTTGATTAACATCTTTAAAAATTCTATTGGAATTTTGTGTAAAAGAAAATGAAGAAATTAAAAGAGTTAAAAAAATGGTTATTAAGTTTTTCATAATTAAAGATTCCTCGATTAAAATTTTCTTTTATCAAAATCACTTGAAATGACATTGAAGTTTTATTAATGTTTCGTGGTTAAAATAATACTTCCTTTTTCTTTTAAAATAATTTTATCTCCCCAAGTAAAAGTTTCTCCTGAAATAATATTTTTCAGGTTTTTTCCTTCTAATCCAATCTCTTCATATCTTTTTAAATCAATGGTAATTGGTTTTTCATTTTTGTTGATGATATGCACTACAGTTTCATCATTTTTAGTTCTGAATAAGAAATATGTATTCATAAATGGTGCAAAATGAATTGTTTTTCCTTCTTGAATTGCCTTGCTGTTTTTTCTATAATTTAAAACAGTTTTTACAAAATCTTGCATTGATTTTTGATCATCAGTTAACCCCAAACCAGTAAAAGCATTTATTTTATCGCCTTTAAATCCGCCAGGAAAATCGGTTCTAATTAAACCATGATCTCCAGGATTTGCAGTATCATTCATTAAAATTTCTGTTCCGTAATAAATTTGTGGAATTCTAGGTAACATCAATAGATAACTTACAGCAATTTTTGCTTTAACAACATCTTCTTCTAAAGCTGTAAACATTCTATTTTCATCGTGATTATCAAGAAAAATTAGAATATCTTCTGGAGTAGCATAATGGAAATCATTTGCCAAACCTTCGTATAATTTCACCAAACCTTTGTCCCAAGATTCTTCTTCGTTAATTCCCTCAATAATTGCTTTTTGCATTGGGAAATCCATTGTAGATTTTAAATTAGATTGATATCCATCTTTGTTTTTAGCACCTTTTTGCCAGTAACCTACTAATAAAGGATTGTAACTCCATTCTTCACCAACAATTGAAAAATTTGGGTATTCATTCATAATAGCACCTGCCCAATTTGCCATAAAATCTTTGTCTGGATAAGGATAAGTGTCTTGTCTAATTCCGCCTAAACCTAAGGTTTCTATCCACCAAATTGAATTCTGAATTATGTAATTCGCCATAAACGGATTTCTTTGATTTAAATCTGGCATTGTTGCCACAAACCAACCTTCATTATTTCCTTTTCTATCAGCTTCTGAAGCATATAAATCTTGATTTGTAGTTCTTCTATGATTTGAATTGATATTGGTTTTATAGTTCCAATTCTCAATATGGTTTTCGTAATTTTTTTGATGATTTACCCAATCTTCAAAAGGTAAATCTTTCATCCACCAGTGTTCTAAACCACAATGATTTGCAACCTGATCCATAATTAATTTCATTCCTTTTTCTCTTAATTTATCAGCTAAATTTTTATAGTCAGATAAATTTCCAAAACGAGGATCTACTTTATAATAATCTGTAATTGCATAACCATGGTACGAACCTTGGTACATATTATTTTCTAAAACAGGAGTTGGCCAAACTGTTGTAAAACCTAAATCTGAAATGTAATCTATTCCGTTGATAATTCCTTGTAAATCACCTCCATGACGTTTGTACCCATCAGTTCTATCAATAATAGTTTCGTTTAAGTTTTGGTTGATGTCATTGCTCTCATCAGCATTTGTAAAACGATCTGGAGTAATTAAATAAATAGCATCTGTACTGTTAAAACCTTCATATTCATATGCAGTTTTTTGTCTTTGTTTTAACTCGTAAGTGTGTGTTTTTGTTGTTTGATAGTCAAAAGTAAAAGTGATGTCAAATTTTCCTGATTTTGTAGTTGCATCAATATCTAAATCAAGAAATAAATAATTGTTACTTTTTGCTTGGTTTACTTTTTTAATAGTAACTCCAGGGTAAGAAATTGATGGTTTAGATTGCCCAATATTTTCTTCTTTTACTAATAACTGGAGTGAAGTATTTTTCATATTTACCCACCAGTGAAGAGGTTCTACTCTTTCTAAAAAAGTTTTAGAAACTGAAACTTCAGAAACATCTTTTTTGGCTTCTGTATTGTTACAGGAAATAAAAATGATTACTGATAAGACTAAAAAAATGTTTCTGAAATGTTTCATAATTTCTTTTAAATATATTTATTTTGGAGATACAGTTACTTGTTCTCCATTTACTAAAATGTTAATTTCTTTGGTTCCTTCTAATTCAAATTGAGTTCCATTTTGGCTAACATTAACCGTAATTACTTGTTGTCTAAAGTTTACTTTAAACGAGTAAGAATCCCATCCTTTAGGAATTTTTGGCGAAAAAGAAAGTGAATTATCTACAACTCTCATTCCTCCAAAACCTTCTACAATACTCATCCAAGTACCAGCCATAGATGTAATATGTAAACCTTCTTCTACTTCGTGATTGTAATCATCTAAATCTAAACGAGACGTACGTAAATAGAAAGTATACGCTTGCTCCATTCTATCTAATTTTGCTGCCTGAATACTGTGTACACAAGGCGAAAGCGAACTTTCGTGAACTGTAAATGGCTCGTAAAAATCGAAATGACGCTCTAATTCTTCTGTTGTAAAATGATCTTCGAACATGTAAAAACCTTGCAAAGTATCTGCTTGTTTTATGTAAGGAGAACGTAAAATTCTGTCCCAACTCCATTTCTGGTTAATTGGTCTTTGGCTCTGATCTAAATCTGCAACAGTAATTAATTCTTTGTCTAAGAAACCATCTTGTTGTAAATAAACATTGTGCTTTTCAGAAAAAGGGAAATACATATTATCAGCAACATTTTTCCAAGAAGCCAATTCTTCATCAGTAATATTTACTTTTTCTTTAATTCTGATATAATCAGAAATATGATCGATTTTAACAATATCAATATTTTCTAGTGCATAATTAATACACCATTTTGCAATGTAATTGGTGTAAAAATTATTGTTGATGTTATTCTCGTACTCATTTGGACCAGTTACACCTAACATTACAAACTTGTCTTTATCCGTAGAAAAGTTCACTCTTTGATGCCAAAAACGTGCAATACCAATTAAAACTTCTAATCCTTTTTCTGGAATGTAAGAATAATCTTCTGTAAAACGATGGTAATTATAAATTGCAAAAGCAATAGCACCATTTCTATGGATTTCTTCGAAAGTGATTTCCCATTCGTTATGGCATTCTTCACCATTCATAGTAACCATTGGGTACAAAGCAGCTCCGTTTTTAAAACCAAGTTTTTCTGCATTTTCAATCGCTTTTTCTAAATGATTATATCTGTACTCTAACAAAGTTCTTGCTACAGATTGATCTTTGGTTGCCATATAAAAAGGAATACAATATGCTTCTGTATCCCAGTAGGTGCTTCCTCCGTATTTTTCTCCAGTAAATCCTTTGGGACCGATGTTTAAAGAAGCATCTGTACCTAAATAGGTTTGGTTAAGTTGAAAAATATTAAAACGAATACCTTGTTGTGCTTCTACATCTCCTTCTATAGTGATGTCTGACATGCTCCAGATTTTTGCCCAAGCTTCTTTTTGTTTTGCTAACAAAGCATCAAAACCTAAGCTAACTACTTTGTCTAAAGCCGTTTTTGCTGCAGCAACTAATTCGTCTTTATCGTGATTTCGATCTACAACATAACCACCAAATTTATGGATAGTATATGTTTGATCTTTCTTAATTTCTTGTTGATGTTTATTAGCCGTAAAATTGCTTGATTGCTCATTAACACAATTTGTAGTTACCTCATTATTATCGATAAATAATTTAGATTCCATAAAAGTACATGTATAAAAATGTGTCTTCATGGTTCTTGCTTCTATAAAAGACTGATGATTGTCTTGAGAAACTCCTAAAACATCCCAAAATTGATCATCCCAATTGGTATCTTCATTGGTAATACCAGCATCTAAGTAAGGAATATAGGTTATACTAACATCGTTACTTAAAGGCGTAATACTGTAATTAATTGCGCCTATTTCATCGAATTCTAAACTTAAAAAACGTTTGGTATCTACTTTAATTTTGATGTCGTTTTGTAAAACGGCCTCAAAACTTCTAGACAACCAACCTTCTTGCATGTTTAGTTCTCTTTTAAAATTCAAAACTTCTTTACACGCATGTAAATCTAGTTTCTCATCGTTTACTAAAACGTTAATTCCTATCCAATTTGGAGCATTTAAAACTTTTGCAAAATACTCTGGATAACCATTTTTCCACCATCCAACACGTGTTTTATCAGGATAATAAACACCAGCAATGTAACTTCCTTGAAAGGTTGGACCTGTATATTCTTCTTCAAAATTTGCTCTTTGTCCCATAGCACTATTACCAATGCTAAATAAACTTTCTGAAGATTTTACCATTTCTGCATCGAATCCTTCTTCAAGAATCGACCACTCATTTGGTTGTATATAAACTTGATTCATTTTATTTCTCTATTAAATCTTTAATAAAATTGGTACTGATTTCTGTGAAATCATTAAAATTAAATTGCGCTTCTGTAAGTACATTTTTGTCACCAATACCAATACTTATCATTTTAGCAGCATTGGCTGCTTGTACACCAGCAACTGCATCTTCAAATACCACACAATCATCTGCATGAACACCTAATTGTTTTGCGGCTAATAAAAATACTTCTGGATCTGGCTTTGCCTTTGTAACATGATTACCATCTACAATTGCATCAAAATAAGGTAACAAACCAACTTTTTCTAAAATAGGTTTTGCATTTTTACTTGCAGATCCTAAAGCAATTGGTATGTTATTTTCCTTTAAATATTCTAATATTTTTGGTACATCAGGTAGTATTTCTGATGCATCCATATTTTTTATAAATTCTAAATAATCGACATTTTTGTCAATCATCCATTTATCAAATTCTTCTTGTGTTGCTTCTCTTTTACCTATTTCTAATAAAATTTCTAAACAGCGTTTTCTACTAACACCTTTAAAAAGTTCGTTTTGTTCTTCAGTAAATTCGAAACCTAATTGGTTAGCTAATTTTTTCCAAGCTAAATAATGGTATTTGGCAGTGTCTACGATTACACCATCCAAATCAAAAATAAATCCTTTTTTCATCTTAATTTCTAAATTTCTTCTTGATAACTAATTGCATTTTTGTTTGTAATTAATAAATTACAAAACCCTGCTATTACTAGACTAATACCTGCAATAGTCATTGCATTTATAGCTTCTTCTCCTAATAAATTCGATACATAATTGATACCTCCTAAAGCTGCGATAATTTGAGGAATTACGATAAACATGTTAAAAATCCCCATAATAACTCCCATTTTTTTAGGATCTACAGAACTAGACAACATTGCATATGGCATAGATAAAATACTACCCCAAGCAAAACCTATTAATACAAAACAGTATTTTAAAGTTTCTGGAGAAGCATAATTCATCATAATAAAACCAATACCACCTAACATTAAAGAAAAAAGATGTACATACTTTCTGTTGATATTTCTTTTTGATGTGTAAAGTGTTAATAGTAATGCAAATACCATAGATGATAAGCCGTAAATACCCATAGCTGAACCCACTGAATTTGAGGATTCTTGAAATTTAGTATTGGCTATTTTAAATGCTTCTGCTTGTAAAGTATCTGTCATATTATATGCAGATTCTATTGGGGCTGGATTATGAAAAACATGTTCTGTTAATGCAGGGTTTGCCATAGACCACATTGTAAAAAAAGCGAACCAAGAAAAGAATTGGATAACCCCAAGTTTTTTCATAGTTGTTGGCATACTCCCTATATTGTTTAAAATATCTGGAATAAAATTATTCTTTTTTGCCTTTTCTTTCTCAAACTCCTCCATATCTTCTGGCGGATATTCATCTGTTGTAAAAACAGTGTAAAGAATACTTGCCAAAAAAACGAAAGCACCAATTGCGAAAGCTACTTTTACAGACATAGGAACTACACCTGATTCTGCTTCGTTACTTACTCCAAATTGAGAAACCATCCAAGGTAAATTACTTGCAACCCATGTACCAATACCTATAATTAATGTTTGCACAACAAAACCATAAGATCTTTGAGATTGTGGTAATTTATCTGCAACTAAGGCTCTAAATGGCTCCATAGAAACATTAATAGAAGCATCTAAAATCCATAGAAAACCTGCAGCTACCCATAATGCTGGAGAATGAGGTACAAAAAATAAAGCTAGTGAGCTTAAAATTGCACCCACTAAAAAATAAGGTCTTCTTCTACCCCATTTTGCACTCCAAGTTCTATCGCTCATATAACCAATAATTGGTTGTACAAGTAGACCTGTTAAAGGAGCTGCAATCCAGAGTAAAGGAATATCTTCTTTACCTGCACCTAAAGTTTGAAAAATTCTTGACATAAATCCACCTTGTAGGGCGAATCCAAATTGTATTCCTAGAAACCCAAAACTCATGTTCCAGATTTGCCAGAAGCTTAATTTACGCTTTTCCATTATCGTAATTATTAGATTATACGATAAGTGCTTTGACTTATCAATTAATAAATTTTGTGGAATGTAATTTATTGATAAATCTTAATAATGTAACAAAGATATATTATTTTTATCAAGTTGATAAAAATGAATACAAAATTCTACGACGACGGTTTCGTAGATTCTCGTAACTTTAAATTGCTAGAAATAACGATTTTTTTAGGGCTGTAAACCTCAGTTTCTTTTTCTATTCTTTCTATTAAAAGTTCTACAGCTTGTTTACCCATTGTAAAACCATGTTGTGCTATTGTTGTGATAGATGGAGAAGAATATTCTGATATTAAACCATCAGTAAAGCCAATAACAGAGAAGTCTTTAGGTACATTTAGCCCTTTTTCTTTGGCTATTCTCATAGCATTTGCAGCATAGATCTCATTAACCGCAAAAACACCATCTATTTCTTGATTAAAAACAAATTCTATTTGTTTTCTTACATCACTATTTTCATCAATTTCAACAATTAAATTTTTATCTGTTTTTATATACTCTTCTATTAATGCTTTTTCATAACCTTGTCTTCTAAGAGTACCAACATTAACGTGTTTTGGAGTAGTAATTAAAGCTATTCTTTTTCTACCATTATCCAACAAATGCTTTGTTGCTTTATAGCCTGCACCAACATCATCTACAACTACTTTATCACATAAAATATCATCTACAACTCTATCAAATAAAACTAAAGGAATTTCTTCTGACACCAAGTCTGTAAAGTGCTTAAAATCCTTATTTTTTAAGGTTTCATTAGCTATAGAAACTATCAAACCATCTACACTACCATTAGATAAAACTTTTAAGGTTTCTACTTCTTTTGCATAAGATTCATTAGAAAAACAAACCATAATATGATAACCTTTTTCTATAGCACCTTCTTCTATACCCATAATAACAGTAGAGAAAAAATGGTGTACTATTTTAGGTAAAATAACCCCAATAACTTTTGTTTTCTGATTTCTTAATTGTAACGCTAAACTGTTTGGTTTGTAGTTATAAAGGTTTGCATAAGCTTGTATTTTGTCTTTTGTTTCTTTACTAATCTCATGGCTATCCTTTAATGCTTTAGAAACTGTAGATGTAGAAACCCCTAATTCTTTAGCTATTGTTTTTATGGTAATTTTTTGCTTCATTTCTTTTTAAAAAGACAATTTTAAGTGATAAATATTACTAATTTAATGATTTTCAATAAAAAAGTTGTTAACACGAAACCGTTTTCGTGATTTTTATCATATTGATAACAGGCTTCTTGTTTCTATATTTACAATGTGGAATGTGAATTTATTGTTAAGTCGAAATCAAATTTACAGTTATTATTTAACAAATTATACATGAAAAAATTTAAATTATTGTTAATTGGAATTCTTTTGACTTCATCATTTACAATGTTTGCGCAACAAACAATTAATGGTGTTGTAAAAGAAAAAGCAACAGGTGAACCTTTGCCTGGTGTTAGTATATTGGTTAAAGGTACAACAAAAGGTACCCAAACCGATTTTGACGGAAACTTTTCTTTAGATAAAGTTAAAACAGGAGATACTTTAGTATTCCAGTATTTGGGTTATGCAGATCAAGAGCTTATTGTTGGTGCTGTTTTTAATCTTACAATAGAACTTATTGAATCTTCTGAGCAATTGGATGAAATCGTTGTAGTTGGTTATGGTTCTATTAAAAAAGAAGATTTAACAGGTACAACAGATCTATTAACTAGCGACGACTTTAATAAAGGACCAATTGTATCTGCACAATCACTTATTAGTGGTAAAGTTGCTGGTGTAAATGTTATTGCAGGTTCTGGTGCTCCTGGAGATGGACAAACGATTAATATTCGTGGTACAGGTTCTTTATCTTTAACAAGCGAACCTCTTTATGTTATAGATGGTATTCCTTTAGATAATGGAGGAGTTGGTGGATCTAGAAATCCGTTAAACTTTATCAACCCAAATGATATTGAAACATTTGTAGTTTTAAAAGATGCTTCTTCTACTGCCATTTATGGTTCTAGAGCTGCAAATGGTGTAATTTTAATTACAACTAAAAAAGGTAAAGACAGAGAATTTAAATTCAATATTAGTTCTCAAACAACAGTTTATACGTTAAGAGATAAAGTTGATGTTTTATCTGCTGATCAATTTAGTACATTAATTAATGATATTGGAACTCCTAATCAAATTGCTTTATTAGGTAATGCTAATACAGATTGGCAAGAAGAAATCTACACTACAGCAATTGGACAGGACCATAACTTTAGTGCTTTAGGTAACCTTTATGGTGTGCCAATGAGAGCTTCTTTAGGGTATTCTGAACACGAAGGTATTTTAAAAGGTGACAATTTAGCACGTACAACTGCTTCTATAAACTTATCTCCTTCTTTTTTAAATGATCATTTAAAAGTAGATCTTAATGCAAAAGGAATGTACACAGAAAACGAATTTGCCAATAGAGATGCAATTGGTGGTGCAATTACTTTTGATCCTACACAATCTGTTTTCGATCCAACTTCGCAATATGGTGGTTATTTTGCTTGGTTAGATGCAGGTACAGGAAACCAAAATAATTTGGCTCCTACAAACCCTGTGGCATTATTAGACTTAGTAGATGATTCTGCAGAAATTAGACGTTTAGTTGCAAACGCTAAAATAGATTATAAAATACACGGTTTAGAAGATTTAACTGCTACTATTAATGTTGGTTTTGATACTTCTAATAGCCATGGTAGAAAAGTTACTTCTGAATTAATACCAACTTCGGATGCAACCTTTAATGGTTCATTAACGAGTTTTATTCAAAAATCAGATAATAAAGTTTTTGATGCCTATTTAACTTATACAAAAACTTTTAATGAAGCACACAACTTAACCGTAGTTGGTGGTCATGCTTATCAATCTTTTGAATATGACAATTATAGTTTTGATAGTGAAGCTCAAGAAGATGGTAATACTTTCGAAGTTGTAGATAAATCTAAAAATGTATTATTATCATATTTTAGTAGAGCTAATTACGATTATAAAGGTAAATACTATTTAACTGCTACTTTAAGAGCAGATGCTTCTTCTAAATTAAATCCTGATGATCGTTGGGGAATTTTCCCATCATTTGCAGCAGCTTGGAGTATTCATAAAGAAAGCTTTATGGAAGACTCTTTCTTTAATGAATTAAAATTAAGAGTTGGTTATGGAGAAATAGGTAATATTAATGGTTTAGGAGATTATCAATTTTTAACAAGATACCAAAGTAGTACAGATACTGCAAATTATCAATTTGGTAATGCTTTTTATCAAACCTTTAGACCAGAGCCTATCAACAAAGATTTACGTTGGGAAGTAGGTAAGACATTTAACCTAGGTATAGACTTTGCTTTTCTTGACAGAAGAATTTCGGGTTCTGTAAATGCTTATATTAAACAAACTAACGACCTTATTGCAAGTTCAATTGTAGATCCTTTTACAAATTTTGGAAATAGAATTAATGCTAACATTGGTAATATGGAAAACAGAGGTTTAGAATTCAACATAAATGCTACACCAATTAGAACTGATGATTTTGAATGGTCTGTTAATTATAACATTTCTTTAAACGATAATGAAATCACACAATTGTCTGTAGATCAACCTCAAGGAGGAATATCAACAGGTGTTGGTAATAATGTTCAAGTTCATAGAGAAGGACAAGCAGCTAATAGTTTTTTAGTATTTCAACAAGTTTATGATACTGATGGTAAGCCTTTAGAAGGTGTATTTGTTGATAGAAATAATGATAACACTATTAATGATGATGATAAATACATTAACGAAGATCCTTTTGCTGATGTTTTAATGGGCTTTAACACCAATATCAATTATAAAAATTGGGATTTATCTATACAAACTAGAGCAAGCTTTGGTAACTATATGTACAATGATGTTGCAGCAAACAGAGGTGTACAAATAAACGCAACAAATAACAACATATTATCAAACTTACACTCAGACTATTACAACAGTGGTTTTACTGTAATTAGTGATAAAACTGCTTTAAGTGATCATTTTGTACAAGACGCATCTTTCTTTAAAATAGACAACATCTCACTTGGTTATACCTTAGATAAGCTTAAAAACACAACATTTAGATTCTATGGATCTTTACAAAACGTGTTAATCATTACAGATTATGATGGTTTAGATCCAGAAATTAATTTAGGTATTGATAATAATTTTTACCCAAGACCAAGATCTTTTGTCTTAGGTGCAAACATTAACTTTTAAATAAAAAATAATGCAACAAAAATTTAAATATTTAATTGTAATCATGTTATTCTCTTTAGGAGTAATATCATGTCACGAAGACTTGAATCAATCTCCAATTGATCCAGATAGTTTTACAGAAGAAGATGTGTTTTCTAATGCAACAGATGCACAAGGTGCACTTGCTAAATTATATGCAAGTTTAGCTCTAACAGGTCAACAAGGACCTTCAGGACAAGCAGATATCTCAGATATTGATGAAGGTTTTTCTCAATATTCAAGAATGTTATTCAACCTAAACGAATTAACTACAGATCATGCAGTTGTTGGTTGGGGAGATGCTGGTTTACCAGATTTACATGGTCAATATTGGTCTGGTAGTAACGATTTTACAGAAGCTATGTATTATAGATTAGCTCAAGAAGTATCTTTTTGTAATTCTTTTATAGACAATGCTTCTATTTTAACAGATACAGAAGTTGCTGCTTATATTGCAGAAGCTCGTTTTTTAAGAGCTTTTGCTTATTATAACTTAATGGACTTATATGGTAGTGTACCTTTAGTAACTAAAGTAACAACAGAATTACCTGAACAGGCTACAAGAATTGAATTGTTCAATTTTATTGAATCTGAATTGTTAGAAATTACAGATCAATTAAAACCAAGTGGTGCTAACGAGTATGGTAGAGTAGATCAAGTTGCTGCATGGGCTTTATTGTCTAAATTATACTTAAATGCAGAAATTTTTACAGGTACTCCAAGATATGCAGAAGCTGTAACATTTTCTAATAACGTAATGTCATCTAGTTATTCAATTAACACAAATGATGCAAATGGAAATGGAACTGCTTATGACGAGTTATTCTTAGCTGATAATGATGTAAATGGTGCTCAAAATGAATTTATTTTCACTTTAAATTTCGATGGTTTAAGATCACAAACTTATGGAGGATCAACTTTTTTAGTACACGCTGCAATTGGTGGTACTATGAATGCTACAGAATTTGGTGTAAATGGTGGCTGGGGAGGCTTAAGAACTACAAAAAGTTTAGTAAATAAATTTGTTGTAGATGTTACAACTCTTAATCCTAATCTAGGACCAGTAGCTAGTTGGGGTATTATTGGAGATTCTACTCCAAATGGTTGGAATGATCCTGATACAAAAATGTATGAAACAGGCACAGATACTTATGCTATTTATGCGAATTTAACTCCAGGTGAATTAAAATTCAGAATGAATAATGATTGGGGTATTAATTATGGTGATGATAATACTGATGGTTCATTAGAAGCTGGTGGATCAAATATTCCTGTTTCAACAGCAGGCACTTATTACATCACTTTAGATTTAAATACCTTAACTTATGCAATAGAACCATTTGTTGGTGATAGCAGAGGAATGTTCTATAAAGACGGACAAACTTTAGAAATTGACGAAATACCAACTTTCGAAAACGGTTATGCTGTTACAAAGTTTAAAAACTTAGACTCTAATGGTAATCAAGGTTCTGATGCAGCAGGAGATTTTGTTGATACAGATTTACCTTTAATTAGATTAGCAGAAATTTACTTAAACTACGCAGAAGCTGCTCTTAGAGGAGGTGGTGGTGATTTAGGTCTTGCTGTTACTAAAATTAACGAACTTAGAGAAAGAGCTTTTGGCAACTCTAGTGGTAACATAACAAGTGGAGATTTAACTTTAGATTTTGTTTTAAACGAAAGATCTCGTGAATTATACTGGGAAGGACAAAGAAGAACTGATTTAATAAGATATAACTATTTTACAACTGATGCTTATTTATGGCCTTTTAAAGGAGATTCTAAAGATGGTACAAGTGTAGAAGATTATAGAAATATTTTCCCTTTGCCAAATAATATTATAACAACTAATCCTAATTTAACTCAAAATACAGGATACTAATAAATAAAGACATGAAAAAAATATTAAATTCATTATTCGCTCTAATTATTGTATCAATTGGTTTTACCAGTTGTGAGGATATTAGTGATCGAGTAATATTAAATGAAAACGTAGAAGCTACTACAGAACTTATTGTTGTAGAAACTACACCAATTGTACTTTTAGAAGCAAATCAAGATGACATTGCTTTGAATACGAATTGGGCAGAACCAGATTATGGTTTTAATGCAGCACCAACTTATAAAATTCTTGTTGATTTAGCTAGTGGAGATTTTAGCAATGCTACAACTATTGATGTTGGTGATGATTTAGAGAAATCTTTTGGTACTTTAGAGTTAAACTCAATTGCTTTAGGTTTAGGAGCAGAAGCAGATATGGCTTCAGATTTATCAATAAAATTACAAGGTTTTGTTGGTGGACAATTATTAATTAATTCTGATGCAAAAACAATCAATGTAACTCCATATTCTAGTATTTTAGATTTATCTACTACTTGGGGTGTTGTTGGTTCTGCAGCAAATGATTGGGGTGCAACTCCAGATCTACCTTTCTTTACTACAAGTGATTCTGGTGTTTTAGTAGCTTATGTAACTTTAATTGATGGTGAAATTAAATTCAGAGAAAATAACGATTGGACCAATAATTATGGTGATACTGGTGTAGATGGAACTTTAGATGCAGGTGGAGATAATATTGCTGTAACTGCTGGTTCTTATAAAATTCTTTTCAATTTAAACGACCTTACTTACACTATGGAAGAGTTTACAATAGGTATTGTAGGTTCCGCATATAATGATTGGGGTGCAACTCCTGATTACGCATTAACTTATGATTCTTATTCTGATCAATTTAGAGGAATTGTAAAATTAGAAGAAGGTGAAATGAAGTTTAGATTAAATAATGATTGGGGAACTGCTTATGGTGCTGGTGCTGCTGGTTTCTTAGATACTTCTGGAGGCAATATTGCAACTACAGCAGGCAGATATATTGTTAATGTAAATTTAAATGATTTATCCTATTCTTTAGAAGCAATTGATAATATTTGGGGACTTGTGGGTTCTGCTTATAATGATTGGGGAGCTACATCAGATGCAATTTTCACAAGAGATTGGTCTCAACCTAATGATGATATTTGGATTCTAAATAATGTTACTCTTTTAGACGGAGAATACAAATTCAGAGCAAATGAGGCTTGGGCTTTAAACTATGGTGATACTGGTTCAGATGGAACTTTAGATAATGGAGGTGATAATATTATATCTGTTGCAGGTACTTACTCTTTTGTTTTAGATTTTACAGATCCAGACAACCCTACTTACACAATAAATTAAGTTTTTTTTAAACTTAACAAAGGCTACCAATGGTAGCCTTTGTCTTTTAAAATCGATACAATATGAAAAAAATTACGATTCTATTTTTATTAATCAGTTCTTTAGGCTTTGGTCAAATAACCATAACACCAAATCCTTTTGACATGAACGCATCTATTACCATTAGTTTAGATGCTACTAGTGCTGCCACAGATTGTAATGGATTGAATAATCCATCTAAAGTATATTTACATTCTGGTGTGGGTAATGCAAGTGATGCTTGGGGAGCAAGTGTTGTTGGTAATTGGGGACAAGATGATGGAGTTGGAGAAATGACTTATAATTCATCTAACAATCGTTGGGAAATTACTTTTGTACCAAAAACCTATTATTCGTTAACAGATGCAGAAGCAGCAAGCATAACCAATATGGGTATGGTGTTTAGAAATGCTGCTGGTAACCAAGAACTAAAAGACAATGGTTGTGCAGATTTTATTTTTAATGTGGGTTCTTTTCAATTAACATTAAATACACCATCAACCTCAACTACAATTTTAAATGCTAGTGAAACTTTGTCTATAAATGCATCAACTTCTTTAAATGCAAACTTTACTTTAAAAGCAAATGGCGCTACTATAGACCAAAAATCGAACTTAACATCTTACAGTTTTTCACCAACAGTTACAGAAAACACAACTTATATTCTAGAAGCTGTTAATAATGGAGAAACTAAAAGCACAACGTTTCAGGCTATTGTAAAGCCAACTGTTACAGAAGCTACGTTACCTGCAGATTTAAAAGATGGTATTAATTTAAATGCTTCTGATAACACAAAAGTTACCTTAGTTTTTTACGCACCAGGAAAGGAATTTGTACATGTAATTGGTAGTTTTAACAATTGGGAAATTGACAACAATTACTTATTAAATAAAGACTCCTCTAAAAATCGATTTTGGATAGAACTTACAGGTTTAACTCCACAAACCGATTATACTTATCAATATATGATAGAAGCAGATTTAAGAGTTGCAGATCCCTACTCTACTGTGGTTTTAACAGAATATAATGATCAGTATATAGATGATGTTACTTATCCAAACTTACCCAATTATCCTTCAGGAGAAACAAATCACGCAGTTACATTGTTAAGAACTGGTGATGCAGATTATGTTTGGCAAAACACAAATTTTACAAAACCTGCTAAAACAGATTTAGTAATCTATGAACTTTTAATTAGAGATTTTGATGCATTACATTCTTATGATGCTGTAAAAGCTAGATTAGATTATTTAGAAGAATTAGGTATCAATGCTATTGAATTTTTACCAGTGATGGAGTTTGATGGTAATGAATCTTGGGGATACAATCCTTCTTTTCATATGGCTTTAGACAAGTATTATGGAACCACAACTGCTTTTAAACAATTTATTGATGAATGCCATAGAAGAGGAATTGCTGTAATTATTGATGTTGCCTTTAACCATGCTTCTGGTCAAAATCCATATTACAGAATGTGGAATACTGATAATGGTGGTTATGGTGGACAAGCAAGTACAGACAGTCCGTTTTTCAATCCTATTGCAAGACATTCTTACAGTGTTTTCAACGATTTTAATCACTCTAAACAAGATGTTAGAGATTATGTAAAAAGAGTTTCTCAATATTGGATTGATGAATATAAAATTGATGGTTTTAGATGGGACTTAACCAAAGGATTTACTCAAAACTGTACTGGTAGCGATGCTTGTACAAATGCATATCAACAAGATAGAGTGGATGTTTTAAAAGAATATGCAGATTATCAATGGGAAATTGATTCTGATTTTTACATCATTTTTGAGCATTTAGGTGGTAATCCTGAAGAAACAGAATGGGTAAATTACAAACTAAATGAAGGTAAAGGAATTATGGTTTGGGGCAACCACAATCATCAATACAACCAAGCTACAATGGGTTTTGGTAGCGATTCAGATTTTTCTTGGATTTCTTTTAAAAACAGAGGTTGGTCTGTGCCTGCAAATGTAAGTTATATGGAAAGCCATGATGAAGAACGTTTAATGTATAAAAACTTACAATTTGGTAATTCTAGTGGAAGTTATAGTATAAAAAACACAAGTACAGCTTTAGATAGAGAAGAATTGGCTGCTGCTTTTTATTTTACAGTTCCAGGACCAAAAATGATTTGGCAATTTGGCGAATTGGGTTATGATATTTCTATCGATCAAAATGGAAGAACAGGTAATAAACCAATTTTATGGAATTATTTTGATGATCAAGATAGAAAAGATGTGTATAACACTTGGTCTAAATTAATTCAGTTAAAATTAAAATTCGCCATTTTTGAAACGTCTGATTTTACCATGGATGTTGCAAATACGAATGGATTAAAGAAAATTCATTTAACTGATGATACTGCTCAAGAAATTCAGTATGTAACCATTGTTGGAAACTTTGGAATTACTACGCAAAATATAACTCCTTCTTTTCAAAAAACTGGAACTTGGTATGATTTGTTAAATGATGATCAAACCATTACTGTAAGCAATGTTAACGATGTTATTTCTTTAGCTCCTGGTGAATTTAAAGTTTATGGAAACAGTAAAGCTGCTTTATCTACAGAAGATTTATTTTTAGATGATGAAGTTTTGGTTTATCCAAATCCTGCAAAAAATGCATTCAAATTAAACATCAATGCAAACAGCGTTCGTATTTTTGATATGAATGGAAAAAAAGTAATGGATTTTTCTGGAAACTTTAGTGCAAATGAAACTTTTAATGTTCAGCAATTAAACAAAGGAATTTACTTTTTAGAAGTTAAAAATCCGGAAGGAAAAGCTTATAAAAAATTAATTATAGAATAAGTATTTTCCTTAATAATTTAAGATTAAAAAAGAGTTGCTTTACAGCAACTCTTTTATTTTTTTTACAGTTTCTGTAATTTCTTCTTTGGTTGTATACTTTGAAAAAGAGAAACGTACAGAAGTATTATCTGCATCTTTTTCATTTAATATTTCAGCAAGCACATGAGAGCCAATATTACTTCCACTTTGGCAAGCAGAACCTCCAGAAACAGCTATTCCTGCCATATCTAAACTAAATAGAAGCATCTCATTTTTTACAGGAAAACGCACATTTATAATAGTATAACTGCTTTTATTTAAATCTGATGAACAACCATTAAATTGTATGTTATCAGAAATATTTTTTAGTTCAGAAATAAAGTAAAGTTTTATACTTTCTATATAATTTCTGTCCTTTTCTAAATTGGTATAAGCAATTTGCAATGCTTTTTCCATACCTAAAATGCTATGTACATTTTCTGTACTAGACCTTGCTCCTCTTTCTTGATCTCCTCCATGTAACATTGGTAAAATTCCAAAACCTTTTTTAAAATAAGCAAAACCAACACCTTTTGGCCCGTGAAATTTATGGGCACTTGCCACAATAAAATCGATTGGAGCTTTTTGTAAATCTAAATGATAATGCCCAATGGCTTGCACAGTATCTGAATGAAATAAAGCATCGTATTTTTTACAAATTCTACAGATTTCATCCACAGGTAAAATACTACCAATTTCATTATTAATGTGCATTAAACTCACTAAAGTTTTATGATCTGAGTCTGACAATAATTCTTCTAAATGAATTAAATCTATACATCCAAATTCATCAACTTTTACAAAATCTAATTGTATATTTTGTTTTTTTGCTAAAAACTCGCAAGTGTGTAAAACTGCATGATGTTCTATTTTAGATGTAATAATTCTGTTAACGCCTAAATTTAAAACGGCATTATTTAGAATTAAATTATCGGCTTCTGTACCACCAGCTGTAAAAACAATTTCACTAGCAGTTACATTAAAATGTTTGGCAATATTTTTTCTTGCTGTTTCTACAGCAGATTTTGCTTTTCTACCAAATTGATGTGTAGAAGACGGATTCCCGAAAAATTCTTGCATAGAATTATACATCAATTCTAAAACCTCATCATCAATTTTTGTGGTGGCTGCATTATCTAAATAAATGGCTTTCATAGGGCAAAAGTACAACTAATTCACATTCTGATATACATAAACTTCAGTCGCTCCTAAACCATATTTTTTATAAGAGGCATCATAATATTTTACAGGATACTTATTTAGCAATGAATGTAATTCGCTTTTTAAAACACCTTCTCCTACTCCGTGAATAAACACAATTTTAGAAATTCTTTTACTAATTGCATACTCTACTTTTCGTTTTGCAGTATCAAGTTGCAGGTTTAACATATCGTAATTATCTAAACCTCTTGTAGATTTTATTAATTGATTAATATGCAAATCAACTTCTAAAATCACCTCGTTTTTCTCTTTAATAAAAGCACTTTTATTCTTTTTTTGAGAAGCTATTTTTTCTTTTAAAAATGCATTGTTAATGTCAGAGAATTTAGTAAGCTCATGTTGTTCTTTTTCTATCTTAACCAACTCATTACTTTTAAAAATAAAAAGCATTCCATCTTCGGTTTTAACTGAAATATCATCACCTTTAATATTTGTGACTATTCCTTTTAAAACATCATCTAAAACTGCTACTTTATTTCCAATTTCTAAACGCATTCTTAACATTATATTAATTTACAAAAATACAATTTTAGTCTAATTTTGTTGAAAAAATAATGTGAATATGCTGAAAACTTCAAACACCTCCACAAAAAACTTTTTCGAAAATTCTTATAAAAAACTTTCTATTTCTGAGGATAGAACAAAACTTCTGTTAAAAATAGCAGAAACTATTGCTAAAGAGTATGCAACTAATGAGATTATCAATTTGAATTTTATATGCACACACAACTCTAGAAGAAGTCAAATGGGGCAAGTTTGGAGCTATTTTGCTGCTTATTATTTTAACCTAAATATTAATGCCTTTTCTGGAGGTACAGAAATTACAGCTTTTTACAGAAAAACAGTAAAAACTTTACAAAAAGCTGGGTTTTCTTTTCAATTATCAGATTTTTCTCATCAAAACCCAACTTATCAAATATCTTTTGAGGGTTCTTATAGCCATATTCTAGGTTTTTCTAAACTGTATAGTAATCTTATAAATCAAGAGCCTTATATGGCTATTTTAACTTGTAATGATGCAGATAGAAATTGCCCTTTTATACCTGCAGCTACACATCGTTTTACATTGCCTTTTTTAGATCCAAAATTCTCTGATGGAACTACTGAACAAGAACAAGTTTATTTGCAAACAAGTACCCAAATTGCTGGTGAAATCTATTTAATTTTTAATCAAATTAAAAAATTACTTTCTTAAGGTGTTTTGAACTATTTTCTACGATTAAAAATAACATAGGTTATGAATTAACCACCTTGTATTTCGTTTAAAATTAAGATCGATGTGAAACATAATTTCATGAGAACTTAAGTTACCACCCAATGTAGAAAATCGATGGTCATAAGCATAACCAATTCTAAATTTCTTATTTAAAATTACACTAAATAAAGCACTTACAGAACTTTTATGACGATAAGATAAACCACCTTCTATCATATCTTTATACAAGAAATTTGTATTTATGTCTACAGATATTGGTAAGTTTTTAGTATACCTAACCATTGTTGATGGTCTAAACATTACATCTTCTGATAGTTTAAACAAAACTCCACTAGACAAAAAGTAATTTGGGTTGGTTGCTAAACTTCCTTTTTTATAATTGTCTTCGATATAAAATTGTGGGGTTTCTAATAAATAAGGAATAGAGAATCCTACATAAAATTTTCTATTGTAAAATAAAGCCCCAAAACCTACATTAGAAAAATTACCAGTTGTTGATGCGTATACATCACTATCTGGAGTTATACCATCAAATAAATTGTTATTAAAAAAGGTAAAACCGCCTTTTAAACCTAATGCGACTCTACTATATCTAGAAGTTATTAGAGTATATGATGCATCTAAATTTAAATTTGTAGTTTCTGATAAACCTATTTTATCATTTACAACTGTTAAACCTAAACCTAAACCTTTTCTTGTTCTAGCATTTAAAGAAAATGTATTGGTTTTAGGTGCACCTTCTACTCCAACCCATTGTTGACGTGTTAAAATTGATGCACTTAACTCTGCTCTATACCCTACAAATGCAGGGTTAATTATTTGCATATTGTACAAATATTGTGTGTAATGTGGCACTTGCTGACTTTGCATTTTTAGACTTAAAAAGCAAACAACTAGAAGTATTAAGTTTAGTTTAAACTTAATACTCTTTTTTAAGATAATTTTAGTTTCCTGAATCATTATCTTATTAATTGAATAAATTTAGTAATAGGTTCTGATTCCCCATCATTAAAATCTAATTGATAAAAATAGACGCCTGTTGGTGCAGGATTACCATTATAAGTTCCATCCCACCACAAAGGATTTACATTTCCATTATTACTGTAGTTGTAAATTTTGTTTCCTTGACGATTGTAAATCGTTAATTTAAAGTTTGGATAATCTTCTATACCAGAAATTTCGAAAACATCACTTTTACCATCACCATTTGGTGAAAATAAATTAGGATAATCGTTATCTTTGATAGTACCTACGCCTCTTGGAGCTGCTATGTTTGCTACATTAAAACTAAACAAATCTGCCTGTAAATACATTGTTTCTGTATCTTCATTTAAATTATCGTTTAACGTTTTTACAGTTTGAGTTATTGTTGATGAATATGCAGGTATTGTAACTTGTTCTGAAATTGATTCATAATCAAAATTACCTGTTGTTGTACTATCAACAGTAATAAAATTCAAATTGATTGGTAGATAATTTTGCATTAACTCATCAGAATCATTTAAAAGATTAATTGTAAAATTTAAGCTTTTGCCTTCTATAGTTTCTTCGTTAGTTATAACTACTAAAGGATTTGGATCTACATCTACAATTGTGGCTGTTTTTGTTAAATCTTGTATACCTACATTATTAGTTTGCACAATACCAACTACATCTAAAGGTTCTAATTCTAACTCGTTTAAATTGTCTAAAAATGATGAAATTGTAAAAGAAACTTCTGTATTTGCGTTGTTTTCATCAATTGTACCAGCTATAACTAAAACATCAGAAAATGACGAGTAATCATCTGGACTTATCGCAAAATCATCACTTGTATTTACTTCTATTTCTATTGGTGTTGAACAAGGATGAGAAATAACAATAGTATGTTCTAAATCTACATTTTCATCTTCTTGAGTATTGTTCATTGTAATATCTGGAGCAACATCATTATCTAAAATTGTACCAATACCACTAAAGTTTGTATTGATTGTATTGTTGGATGTAATTGTACCATTTAAGGTAAAAAACTCTGTTAACTCGTAAATATTATCTTCTAGAGTTGTTGTAGAAAACTGTTCTGTATTCATTAATGGGGGAATTGTAAATACTGTATTTAAAACACTAAAGTAATCAAAAGGAGCAATAGCAGCATCATATTGACCAGTTAAATTTGTACCATTTGTGGTTGAAAAATTTATTGTTATTGGAAATGCACTTTCTATTAATACAGAATTATCGTTTTTGGTTACTAACCTTAATGTAAAAACAAATTCATTACCTTCTGAGAAACTAACATCATCTATAAGTACAACTATTGCAATAATTTCTCGCCAATCTCTTTCTGGAGTATCTGAATTATCAAAATTTGGAAAACTTTGTGGTGTTTGTCCATTTGTTGGATTTAGTAGACTATCATTATTATCAAAAGCATCATCTAAACCATCATTATCTGCATCAGAATTTGTGGCTACAGTTTCTGCAGTTCCATCACTATTTGTATCCCAACCTTCAATAATATCATCTCTTATATCATCATCTGAATTTATATCTATATAATCTGGAATGTTATCATTTTCAGAATCTATAGGTGTAAGTCCATTTGGGTAAGCTGTATCTATACCTGCATCTGTAAAAACACCTCTTGTTGTTACATAATTATTGGTGAGTTGCGCTTCTATGTTATCTACAATTCCATCTCCATCTGCATCAATATCTAAAAAATCTGGATTTGTTGTACCATCTGTATTTGGTAAATTATAGTTAATAGTCGCATTTGAACCATCATTGGTTTCATTAGAATTATCCAATCCGTTTGCACCTACATTATTATTTGTTCTACCATTTTTACTGACATCATCTGATGTATTACCTGCTTCTACAATGTCTAAAATCCCATCATTATCGCTGTCTAAATCAAAATGATTTGGCACACCATCATTATCAAAATCAAAAATATCTACAATTCCGTCTGCATTATTATCTGAACCATAATCAGTATCTCTATAATTGGGTATAAAATCGGCATCATCATCATCTAGAGGATTTAAACCATCATATTCTAAAACATCTGCAATAGTATCATTATCATCATCTAAATCAAAATCATCTATAATACCATCATTATCTGTATCTGTAGATGCATTTACACTAGTTGAGTTTGATGATGAAATTTGTCTATCTAAAGGATCATTTGATGTAAAAGAAGCCGAATTTGAACCAATACAAGACTCACTATACAACACTGTAAATTCTACTGTAATTGTTTCTCCAATTTTTAACAATCCAGAAGTACCATCAAATAAATTGGTGTCTGAAACGCCATCATAATTTGAATTTAAATTAGGGGTTGTAGTTGCTGATGAACTAAAAATTGTTGGGGTAGAAACCGAAAGTATATTACCACCACAAGTACTATTTAAATTATCTGTGATTTGCAATTCATCTAACTGAACAGAATCACTTGTATTCTCAATAGTAATTTGATAGGTAATTTCTTCGTGTTCTAAAATACCATCTGGCACTTTAACAACATTAGTAATTCTTTTATCTGTTTCTGATTCTGCATCAAAAATAAAACGCATACCAGCAATTGTACAAGTACAATATAAACTTGATGTTATACTTGCTGAAGCTGAATTAGCAAAATAATAACGATCTAAATGACTACCCAAACCATCTGACCAACTTACAAAGGTAAAAGCACTTTTATTTGCATCTGATAAAGCATCAAAACCATCTGCATTTCCTTGAGTTTGCGATAAACTAGTTTGATTAAAATAGCTATAACTACCATTATCTATTGGGCCAATTTTATAATAAATTTCTAAAACAACAGTTTCTCCTGCAGGCAGAATGTTATTGGGTGTTAATAAAGTTGTTTCGTTATTTCCATCGTAATTGGTGTTTACTGTAACATCTGGCCCTGAAACTTGTGATATTAGAAACTCTGTAAAAACAACTCTATTTCTAAAATCGTCTAACCCCATATTAAAATTAATATTTTGGGCATCTACTGCTCCTTCATTTGTTAATATAATAGTGTTTACGTAATCGTAAGTACCATCAAAATTCACCAAACCAGGAGGATCTATAGTTTGATTATTAAACTCTGGCACATATAAACCCGCAGAAACAACAGCTTCTGTTGTATGAAAATCGTTTAAAGTAATAGCACTTATTGCGTTATTACCTTTGTCTGTATTTGCTGTTATTGTATTTGTAAAATTAATACCTGAACCTGATGGAGTTGGATTAGGTCTTCCATTACAAAATGGATTTACGGTTACACAAAAACTAACAAAAATAGATTGCCTTGGGTATAGAATTAAATTATTAATAGCATTATCATTAAAAACAGCACTTGAATTCCCATTTAAAAATCCATTATTGATTGCTGAATTATCAAAATCCATTGGAAAGTAAGAACTTTCTGCAATGTTTTCTACTAAATTGTTACTTACTGTTGCAGCCTCTACATTTACAACACAACCAACTCCAAAAGCACTTTGTAAATCATCTATTAAATCGATATTTCTAATTAATGCTGGTTCGTGTAAATCTCTAGCATTATTTATATTAGTAAGTATTAGGCTGTATACAATTTTATATTCTCCATTTGCATTAAAACCTTGATTACAACTACCTAAATTACTAATTTCTAACAAGTCTTCTGTAGGTTCTACTGTTAAATATAAATTAGCCGATCTTGTAAATGTACCGTCTGTAATTGTATAAACTATGGTTGGCACTTCACCTATATAATCTGTTGTAGGCTCAAAAATATAACTCCCATCTTCTGCTATAGTTAAATTACCTTGTGCTAAATTAGCTGTTTGACCTGCATTGAATGTAAAACCATTTACAGAAAACTGAGTTACAGTTAAAATATCTTGTACGTTGATGTCTGTATCATTTATAAAAACACCAGGTATAGCAACATTTAAGGTAGTATTTATATCTACTGTATCATAATCGTTATTGGCTACAGGTGGCTCTGGAGGTAAATAAACTGTAAGATTTAATATAGCTGAACTTTCAAAAACCCCATCTGTAATAGTATAATTTACAGGAGGAACATCACCCACAAAATTTTGAGTTGGTGTGTAAGAATATGCTCCATTTGCTGATATAATAATTGAACCTTCAGAAAAAGTGGCTGTTTGCCCAGCATTATAATCTAAACTATTTACTGAAAATTTAGATATTGAAAGTAAATCTCCATCTAAATCAGTATCATTTATTAAAAGCCC
Organism: Polaribacter sp. Asnod6-C07; assembly: GCF_045063625.1. Lineage (NCBI taxonomy): Bacteria > Pseudomonadati > Bacteroidota > Flavobacteriia > Flavobacteriales > Flavobacteriaceae > Polaribacter > Polaribacter sp. Asnod6-C07. The sequence continues at coordinate 3,705,691 of NZ_JBEFOF010000005.1, forward strand.
AGGAGTTGCTTCTGTTATTGAAAGATCTACGATTGTAGAATTATCATCATCATTGGCTTCTGGAATGTTTTCTACAGAGATATTTAAGTCTGCTGAACTTGTAAAATTTCCATCTGAAATGGTATAATTTATTGTTGGAACATCACCTGAAAAATTTAAAGTCGGCGTAAAATTATAACTACCATCAGGAAATATTAATATACTTCCTTCAGAAAAACTTGCTGTTTGACCTACATTATAAGTTGTTCCGTTAATTGTAAAATTGGTAACTACTAATACATCTTGATCAGCATCTGTATCATTTTCTAAAAGCCCTGGAGTAATTTGATTTATAGCTGTATTAACAACTGCAACAATTGTATCGTTATTGGCAATTGGAGCATCTTTAATAGTAATGTTTAAGTTTGCAGAACTTGTAAAAGTGCCATCTGTAATTGTATAATTTATGGTTGGTACAATTCCTCTATAATCTAATGTTGGAGTAAATGTATAACTTCCATCTTTAAAAATCTGAATAGCACCTTCTGTAAAACTTGCTGATTGATCTGCTGTTAATTCTATTCCATTAATTGAAAAAGATGTAACTGTAATTGTATCACCATCTGTATCTGTATCATTTGCCAAAACACCTGGAGCAACTATGTTTAAATTTGTGTTTTTTAATACAACAGTATTATCGTTACTAGCTATAGGTGCAGTTTGAGAAACTAGTAATTGTACACAAAACAATAAAGAAAATAATGCTATGAAACGTTTAATTAGCATACTATAAATTTAAATTGGGGGATTAAGCAATAAACTAAATTTCTAAATTTTTATCATAAGGAATTCTTTTTAAAATATGATTTATCACATTTACTCTAGCTTCTGTTTTTCTATTGGCTCTTATAATTTTCCAAGGAGAAATTTCTGTATTTGTTCTTTCGAACATTGCATTTTTATATTCTGTGTATTGATCCCACAAATCTTGTGCCTTTTCATCTAACTTTGTCATTTTCCATTGTTTTAAAGGATCGCTTTTAATATCAGCAAAACGTTTGGCTTGTTCTTTTTTAGAGATAGACATGTAAATTTTCACCAAGTGTATGCCAGAATCTAAAATCATTCTTTCAAAATCATTAACTTGATTCATAAAAATTTCATATTCTTCTGGTGTACAGAAACCATTTACAGGTTCTACTACTGCTCTATTGTACCAACTTCTATCAAAAAAAACCATTTCACCTGCTTTAGGCAATTGCTCTACATATCTTTGAAAATACCATTGAGATTTTTCATCTTCAGTAGGCTTTGGTAATGCAACAATTCTCATAAAACGTGGATTAATACGTTCTGTAATTCTTCTTATTGCTCCACCTTTACCTGCTGCATCTCTACCTTGAAAAACAACAATAATTCTTTCATCATTATTAATTACCCAAGTTTGTAATCGAATTAACTCAGTTTGTAATTTTTTTAATTTTTTTTGATAATCTATATATCTTAAAGCTCTTTCTACATTAAAAGGTTCTTTAGACAGTAATGCTAACAACCCTTTTTTAGAGTTAAGTTTTTTTACATCAGACTCTGTTAAATTATTACTCATTTATTTAATCTATTTGATGAATATTTGAACGATAATAACGCATAACAACATTAGGATCAGGATTTAAAACTGTACCTGCTTCAGTTTTACCTTCATAATCAAACTGAGACAAAACATGTCTTATTGCTTCTAATCTTGCAACTTTTTTATCATTAGTTTTTACAATCATCCAAGGACTGTAGGTTGTGTGGGTTTTGGTAAACATTTCTTCTTTATAATAAGTATACTTATCCCAAAGAATTTGGCCTTGTCTATCTACAGGGCTAAATTTCCACCTTTTCAACGGGTCTTCTTTTCTGCCTTCAAAACGCTTAGCTTGTTCTTCTTTTGTAATAGACAGCCAAAATTTTATAATAATTACACCATCTTCATACATCATGTGCTCAAATTCTGGCACTTGCTGTAAAAATTCTTTATATTGTGTATCTGTACAAAAACCCATAACTGGTTCTACAACTGCTCTATTATACCAGCTTCTATCAAAAAAAACAATTTCACCAGGATTTGGTAATTCTTTAATATATCTTTGAAAATACCATTGTCCTTTTTCTACTTCTGTTGGTTTATTAAGTGCTACTAACCTACTAGATCTTGGGTTTAAATGCTCCATAAATCTACGGATATTACCACCTTTACCTGCAGCATCTCTACCTTCAAATATTATAGCAACTCTTTTATTATTATTAGAAACAAATCGTTGTAATTTTACCAATTCTATTTGTAGCATACGTAGTTCATTATCATAAGTAAGTGTGTTTTCTACTTTTGAAAATGACATGTTTTTTTCTTTAATAAGCGCTAATAATTCTTTACTACTTGTAATTTTATTAAAATCTTCTGCAGTTAAAGTTCCCTTAGAATTCATATTTTTAGTTTAATTGCTCTAAAATAAAACCTTTTTTTAAAATTGCGTTAAATTTTATCATTTTAAATTGATTCATAATATATTTGTCTTCGATGAAAAACCGAATTTTTATAATTATTTTTTTTGTATCACTATCTATTTCTTCTCAGCAAAAATATGCTAAAGAGATCAGTTTTGTTAATGATAATGACCTCTATGCTTCTGTAGACAGAGATCGTTATTACACAAATGGAATGTTTTTAACCTACAGATACTTAACTAAAAATAACAATAAAAACTTAGACAAAAAAATTATAGAATGGCAAATTGGCCATAAAATGTACACCCCCTATAAACCTGTTGTAAAAACTATTAATTTACATGATAGACCTTTTGCAGGTTATTTATACGCTGGTTTTGGATTAAAAAAAGTATATAAAAAAAATAAAATCTTAAACACTTCTTTACAAATTGGTATTGTTGGACCAAATGCTTATGGCAAAGAACTACAAGATTTTATTCACGACATCTATGGTTTTGAAGAAGCTACAGGATGGCAATATCAAATAGAAAATGCCTTCGGTTTAAATTTTGGTACAGAATACATTACCTCCTTAACAAATAACGAATCGAATACTTTTGATATTTCTTGGGCAAATTCTGCTAATTTAGGTACCGTATTTACCAATATTAATTCTGGTTTTAATTTAAGATTTGGTTTTACAGCGCTTCAAAAAATGGCAAACTCAATAGCTTTTAATACAAATTTAAATGATGATAAAACAAAATTTAAAAGAGAAATAGAGTCTTTCTTTTATATGAAACCTATTCTACAATATAATTTTTATGATGCTACAATTCAAGGTAGTTTTTTAAACAATAACAGTTTGGTTACTAAAGAAATAGTTCCTTTAGTATTTAATATAGAACTTGGTATTAAATTTACAGCTAATCGTTTTAATTTTGCTTATATATTTAATTATAACACCAATAAAACCAAAGATTTAAGATATACTTACGGCCATAAATACGGAACTATAAGTATTAATTACTTGTTGCGTTAATCTTCAAAAAAATCATCTTTAAAACCTATTAAATATAGTTTTTTTTGCGCTCTTGTAATAGCTGTATATAACCATCTAAAATATTCTTTAGAAACCCCATCTGGCAAATAAGGTTGCTCTATAAAAACAGTTTGCCACTGACCTCCTTGCGATTTATGACAAGTCATTGCATAAGAAAACTTAACTTGCAATGCATTAAAATATTTGTTCTTTTTAATGGCTAGAAATTGTTTGTACTTTAATTTTTCATCTGCATAATCCTCTTTAACAGCTTGGTACAATTTATTAGATTCTTCGTAAGTTAAAGACGGACTTTCACTAATTAAAGTATCTAACAACAAAACCGTTTCAAAAGGTTGCATTTCTGGGTAATCTATCATTTTTAACTCAACTTCTGCAAATTTAAATCCATATAACTCTTTAATAGAGAATATTTTTAAAACTTGGCAAATATCGCCATTGGCGATAAAACCAGCTTTTGAAGATTCGTTTAGCCAAAAATAATTATTTTTTACAACCATTACATAATCTCCTGCAGAAATTTCATTTTCTTGTCCACGAATTTTCATTCGTATTTGTTGGTTGTATTGGTTGGCTCTTTTATTAGAACGCACAATAAAAGCAGTCTCTTCTACTCCTCCATCATTATCATAAGCAGTAACCAAAGCATCTTCTATATCATAACCATCAATTAATCTTTTTATATCAGGAAAATCAACATCAAACTGAAAATTATCTCCATTATTTTGCAATAAAAGTCTTAAATGTGTTGCATTTGCTAATATTCCAGAATTCTCATGCTGACGCATTACTTCATCCAACTCAATTTCTTCAACATTTTTATGATAAGCATATTTTAACGTCTCTTCTTCTAAAGCAGGGCTTATATCTAACTTAACAGGAGGTAACTGAGCAGTATCACCAATAAAAATTAATTTACAATTATGACCATTATAAACGTAAGAGATTAAATCATCTAATAAAGAACTAGAATCAAACAATTTTTGATTTTGCCTACCATCAGGAATCATAGAAGCCTCATCTACTATAAAAATAGTATTTCTATGTTTGTTGGTTTGTAAAACAAAATCTACAGAACCATTACCTTGCTTTTTAGGAAAGTAGATTTTTTTGTGAATTGTAAAAGCTGGTCTTTTAGAATATATGGCTATAACTTTAGCTGCTCTACCTGTTGGCGCTAACAAAACTGCTTTTTTACCAGAAGCCCAAAGCGAATTTACAAATGTACTTATTGTAGTAGTTTTACCTGTACCTGCATAACCCTTTAATAAGAACAACGCATCTTTATCATCATTAAAAATAAAATTACTTAATAATTGTAATAATTGGCCTTGTTTTTGTGTAGGATTATGTGGAAATTTCTTTTGAAGTTCTTTGTAAAATTCTGCAGGTATTTTTATCATAAAAAAATTAAAGGTTCAAAGATACATTTCTTTGCAAAGAAATTTTTATCATTGAAAAAAAATTGTAGATTTGCGATAACACTATTAAAAAACAAATAAAAAATGAATTTAATACTAATGATTATAGGAGCTGTGCTGGTATCAGTTCTTATCGCTTTTATTATAGTTAAATATTTACCTTTAAAACTAAGATGGCTTCCTTCTATCTTATTGTTGGTTTTAGCAATCTTTTTAGGTGTTAAAATATACGATGGTATTATGGAACCTATCAAATTTGCTAAAGAAAAAGTTGAAAAATACAATCCTGTTATTAAAAGCTTAAAAATTATTAGAGACGCAGAAGTTAAGTTTTACGAAGTAAATGGTGTTTACACTAAAGATAAAGCTGGTTTAATTAAATTTATTGATACTGCTCAATTAGCTTTAACAGAAACTAAAACTGTTATAGAAAAAGTTAATAAAGGTGGTGGTATTATTGTAGATGAAGAAGTAAGAGTAACAGATACAATTGGTTACGAACCTGTATTAAAGTACTTTAAAGGTAGAAAGTATAATGATATGTTTAAAGTTCCTGGTGTAGAAGGTACTGAATTTGAACTAGAAGTTGGTTCTGTAGAAAAAGTACAAGGTTTAGTTGTACCTACATTTAGAGCTAGAACTCCTAAAACAGGTATTTTAAAAGGAATGAACAAATCTTTAATTAAACAAGAATTAGAGGCTATTGAATCTGTACAAATTAAAGGAGAATATGTTTCTGTAGGATCTTTAGAAGAAGTTTCTACAGGTGGTAACTGGCCTCCTTCTTATGATAGAAAAGACGGTGCAGAAAAAGAGTAGCAAAACATCTTTACAAAAAATAAAGGATATAAAATTATCCATCCAATTTAGTTTGGATGGATTTTCTTTTTGTATCTCAGATTTAGAAACTAAAAAAAAAATATTTTTTACAGAATATTTATTTGATGACACTCTAAATTCGCCTGTAGATTTATTAAATAAAATAGAATCTATTTTTAAAAGTGATGCAAACCTTCAGCTAGAATACGCTAAAGTAGATGCAATTCATCAAAATAACTTATCTACACTTGTACCAAATGTTTTTTTTGATGAAAATAACTTAGATGCTTACTTAAAACATAATATTAAAACGTTAAAAAACGATTTTATAACTTATGATGATCTTACTAATATTGAAGCTAAAAATGTTTACATACCTTTTGTAAACATCAACAATTATTTGTTTCAGAATTTTGGTGAGTTTGAGTTTAATCATCATTTAACTTTATTAATAGATAAACTTCTAAACAAACATACTTCTGATGAAAAAGTAATGTATGTAAATGTTGATAAGAATAGTTTTGATATTGTCATCATAGAAGATAAAAACCTAATCTTATCTAATACATTTGGTTATGCTTCTAAAGAAGATTTTGTCTACTACATATTATTTACTGCAGAGCAAACTCAATTAAATACAGAAGAATTTAAATTGTATTTTATTGGAGAAATTAATTCTGAATCTGATATTTATAAAATTGCTTATAAGTATATAAAAAATGTTTTTATTTTAGAAAGTGAAAACACCATTTTTAATGATTTAGACTTACCAAATCAATCAAATTATATATTGTTAGGATAATGAGAATTATATCAGGAAAATTTAAAGGAAGACGATTAAAAGCACCTAAAAACCTACCTGTTCGTCCTACAACAGACATGGCTAAAGAAGGTTTATTTAATATTATAAATAACCATTATTATTTTGATAGCATTGCTGTGCTTGATTTATTTTCTGGCACAGGTAATATTAGCTATGAATTTGCTTCTAGAGGTACAAAAAACATTTATGCTATTGATGCAAATTACAATTGTATTAGATACATTTACAATACTGCAAAAGAGTTTGATTTTGATATAAACACATATAAAAGTGATGTGTATAAATTTTTAAATAAAACTTCTATTCAATCTGATATTGTTTTTGCTGACCCTCCTTATGACTTTGAGGCTGAAAAATTTTTAGAAATTGCAGATCTTGTTTTTGAAAAAAACTTACTTAAAGAAGATGGTATTCTAATCATAGAACACTCTAAACATACAGATTTAACTATACACAAAAACCATAGTTATGATAAACGTTATGGAGGAAATGTGTTTAGCTTTTTTGAAAATTCTGTTGAAGCAGAAAAAGAAGACTAAAGCAAAGAGTTAATTATATCAGCAATTGTAATTCCTTCTGCTTCTGCTTTGTAATTTTTTACAATTCTATGAGATAATATAGGTATAGCAACTGCTTTTACATCTTCTATATCTGGTGAATATTTTCCGTTAATTGCTGCATGTGCTTTTGCCCCTAAAATTAAGTTTTGAGAGGCTCTTGGACCTGCTCCCCAATCTAAATAGCTTTTTACCATTTCTGTTGCTGCATCAGATTTTGGTCTTGTTTTACCAACCAAACTAACTGCATATTCTATTACATTATCTGTAACTGGTATTCTTCTAATTAATTTTTGAATCGCTATAATTTGATCTGCAGAAAGAATTCCGTTTACTGTTTGAGCTATAGCACTTGTAGTACTTTTTACAACTTCTACTTCCTCTTTAAACGTTGGATATTCTAAATTAATAGAAAACATAAATCGATCTAACTGCGCTTCTGGTAAAGGATAAGTACCTTCTTGCTCAATTGGGTTTTGTGTTGCTAAAACAAAAAATGGTAATTCTAATTTATAATGATTTCCAGAAACTGTTACAGAACGCTCTTGCATAGCTTCTAATAAAGCTGCTTGTGTTTTTGGTGGAGTTCTGTTAATCTCATCAGCTAAAATAATATTCGAAAAAATTGGACCTTTTATAAATTTAAACTGTCTGTTTTGATCTAAAATTTCGCTTCCTAAAATATCTGAAGGCATTAAATCTGGTGTAAATTGAATTCGATTAAATTTTAAACCTAAAACATCAGAAACTGTATTTACCAATAAAGTTTTGGCTAAACCTGGTACACCAATTAAAAGTGAATGACCACCACAAAAAATAGACAATAAAGTAAAACTTACTGCTTCTTGTTGCCCAATAATTACTTTACCAATTTCAGATTTTAATGATTTGTATTTTAAGACTAAATCATCTACAGCTTTAACATCAGACATTATTTACCTGTTTCTTTTTTCCAATTTTTAATAAAAGTACATTTTCTATGAGCATCTGCCATTTTAATATAAGTATCCATTATCTTTTCTTTTGCCCACTTATCTATAGTTTCTTCTTTCTTTTTTGTTAAAGCTAATTCTTGTACCTTAACATAATCATTGACTAAATCTGCAATATGTGTATTTGTTCTATCTCTCATTATAATGAACTTATACATTTTTTCTCCACTTCTATTTTGATCAAAAAACACATCAGAAAGTTCACCTTTTTTTAATTCTGCAACTCTAGCATACAAAGCAGGATCCATACCTGTTAAATCGAAAGTAGCTTCACCTGTATAAGGGTTAATAATTAAACCTCCATTATTTTTAGTTTCCTTATCATCAGAATATTTTTTAACAGCTTCTTCAAATGTAATTTTACCTGAATTTATGTCTTTAACAATTTCTTCTGCTTTTTCTCTAGTTTCTACTAGTTTAGAGCTAGGCACATCTGGTTGCATTAAAATATGCGATGCAACTCTCATATTACCTCTAACTTCATGCAATTGCATTAAGTGATAACCAAAGTCAGATTTAAAGGGTTTAGAAACTTGACCAACATCTAAACTAAATGCCATTTCTTTGAATTCTTTAATAAATTGAGATTCTTTTGTAATCTCATATCTACCTCCATTATTAGTAACACCTGGATCATCAGAATTAATAATTGCTTTCATTTTAAAAGGAGCTCCATCTTCAATTTCTTTCTTTAACTCATTAAGCTTATTTAAAATTCTTTCAGTTTCTTCTTTAGCTGGGCTTGCATTAATTACAATTTGTGCCAATTCTATTTCTGCAGAAAATTCTGGTAATTCTCCTTTTTCTTTTAAGCCATTATAAAAAATACGTACCTCTTCTGGAGTAACATCTATTTTTTCTGTAATTTTTAACTGCTCTTTTTCTATTAAAATATTTTCTTTTTGAACAGTATATAATTCCTTTTTTAAATCATCTAAATCATTAAAACCATAGGCTTTAATAACTTTATCTACAGAACCATATTGTTGCGTAAAATACTGTACACTTCTGTCTACTCTATCTGTAATTTCTGAATCAGCAACTGTAACACTATCTATAATTGCATGATGTGCTAATAATTTTTGTTGCATTAACTCTTCTAACATTTCACAATCAGAAATTTTAATTTTACCTTCTGAACGTACTTCAATTTCTTGCTTAAATTTATCTATATCAGAATCTAAAACAATATTTTTACCAATTACTACTGCAACACCATCTATTTTTACTTGTGCAAAATTTGCGATGCTAATCAACCCAAAAAAGGCTGTTAAAAGCGTTAATTTAGTATACTTTGAAATTGTTATTTTTTGTTGCATCTTTTACTAATATTTTTTCTATATCTCTAATTAATTGGATTTTACGTTTGTGTAAAATCATTTGTTTTATGGTTGGTTTTATATAGCTTAATGGTGCTATATCGTTTCTAACCAATACATCTTTTATAGCGACCAAATATAAACCTAATGAATCTTGTTTTTGAACAAATTTTGTTTTTTTTAACAGGTTTTCTTTAGAAAAGGGCAGTTTTAACAAAACCTTATCTAATTGCGTCCAAACTGAATCGTTAAATTGATAAAACTTAAAACTTAATTGCTGTTTTTCTAAAGCTTCTATGTCTTCTATACTATCAGATTTAAAGAGTGTTGTAATTTCTTTTTTGTTGATAATATTGTTATCAAAATGAAGATATTTTATTTTTAAAAGCTCTTCATTTAACTTAAAGTTTTCTTTATATTCTGTGTAAAAAAGATCAATCTCATCATCATCAATAATTGTATCTAATTGTTGCTTTATTAATCTTTCTTTATAACTGTTAATCAATAAACTTTCTTTGTAATCTTTTACAAGCGAGTTTATTTCTTGTACGTCTTCTAGAGAACTATTGGTTTCTGCTTTTTTTAGCAACAACTGTTTTATAGCCCAGTCGTTAATATAACCTCTAACAAAAACAATACTATCTTGCTTATTTAAACTAGTAGGTAAAACACTTTTTAAATCTTCTCTAAAAAGTTTTTCTGTGTTTACAATTGCAACAATTTCTGATGTTGTTTTTTCTTTTTCTTGCACCTCTAAATAATCACAAGAAATAAATGTACACAACATTAAAAAAAGAACTGCATATTTATTCATTAACCTTTATTGTAAAATTTAATTAATTTTTTAAGTTGTTTTTTATCTACTTTAATAACACTTTTATTTTTTAAATCTGCAATCCAATTTTTCTCTAAATAGTTCTGATAATCATTCATAACCTCACCTTTCACCTTTTTAAACTCTTTATTATGGTATTTGGTAATATTAGTAGTATAATGATTTTTTAAGCCTAAAGTATCTTTAGATGATTTTTCCCAAATTTCTCTTTGCATTAACTCAAAAAGTAATAAACCATCTTTATATTCTTGTAATGTATTAGCAAATTCAGGCTCCGTTTTTTCTAAATTTGCTTTGTAATAGGTTAAAATTTCTTGGTCTTTAAAATCATTAAATAATTCAAAAACAGGTTTATTTTTTCTATTTTTAATATAGTTAACAAATGCTTCTTGTTTTATTTCTTTTTTATTTATCGTTAACAAAACTGATTGTAAAGAATCTTTTGCAATTGTTCTTATTTTATCATTATCAAAAATTTCTTTTGCAATATTATTTTCAGAAATTGTATATTTTTTCTTTAGTTTATTGATAACAGCCTTTTCTGATAATTGAGCTCTTTCTCCAGATTTTACTTTGTTTTTTAACTCTCTTTCTATTTCATTAAAAGATTGTACTGGATGTTTTTTTATTAACTGTACAATATGCCAACCAAAACGAGTTTGAAAAGGTTTAGAATATTCACCTTCTTTTTCTAAACTAAAAGCCACATCTTCTATAGGTTTTACCATAACTCCTGTTCCGAATTTTCTTAGTTTACCTCCTTTAGATTTAGAGCCAGTATCGTTAGAATATTTTCTAGCCAAAGCTTTAAACTGCACATCTTTTTCTAATTCATTATAAATTGAATCTATTAATACTTTTGCATTTTTTGTTTCTTTAGTTAACAAAATATGTGCAACTTCTACTTCTCCTTTAGATGGTCTTACATCATCAACTTTTAAAATATGGTAACCATAACGTGTTCTAAATGGTTTAGAAACCTCCCCTACTTTTGTTGTATATGCAGCTTCTTCAAAAGGAAAAACCATTTTAAAAGCAGAAAAATAACCTAAGTTACCTTTGTTACCTTTACGTTTTCTTTTATCATCATCTCTTGCAGATGGATCTTCTGATGTTTCTTCTGCAACAGCTTCAAAATCCTCACCTTTTAAAATTCTATTTCTTATTTCAGTTATTTTTTTATATGCTGCCAAAGTATCTTTTGGTGATGGAATTTTTGGCGTTCTTATTAAAATATGTTTTGCTTTTACTTCATTTTTTGTTCTAAAATATGCGTCTTTAACCAACTTATTAATAAATAAAGTATCTTGCATATAAGGTGCAGAAAGTTGATTTTTAAAACCTTCCATTTCTTTAATATAAGAAGGCAAAGTATCTAACTTAATATTATATGCTTCTTTAACTTTTAACTTGTAATTAATATACAATTCTAAATTTTTCTCTAAATCCTTAGCTTCTTCATTATCAATAACGTCTAGATTTTTTTCGTAAACCCTTTTAAAATCAGAAACTGTTGTTACTTTACCATCAATTGTTAACAACCCTTTATCTTTCTTCTGTGCAATAACTACGCTAGAAAAACATAAAACTACTAATAATACTAACTTTTTCATAAATTTATAATGATATAATTCCTTTAATTTTTTCAACTTTTTTATAATAACCAATCACTTCATCAGCATTTATTAGTTTTAAAACTATTGTAATACTGATATATTTGCCAGTTTTAGATTTCTTAGTTTTTATTACTGCTCCTTTATTATCAAAAATAGTTTGCACTTCATCTAACTGATTACCATCAGTAGGTACAATAAATTTGTACATATAATCAGCAGGAAATTTTGTTGTATCTTCTAACTGACCTTTTAATTTAGTATAAAAAGCATTTTTATCACTCATATTTATAATTGTATTTTACTAATAACAAATAGCAAGCACAAAATTACATTAAAATTTAGTTTTATAAAGCGAATGATTTATTTTTGTGGATCTCACTTAAATGCAAATTTCAAAAATAACAGATTTTTAATTTTATCAAAGTAAAAAATCTCTATTTTAGATTTAAATTTTAATGAGAACAACATTATTATAGAATTTTTACAAATAAATTTAAAATTCTATTGACTTTTAATAATTTATAAAATTAAATACTTGCAAAAAAATCAGCAAAAAATTGTTTTAATTGGTGGTCCAGGAACAGGAAAAACAACTGTTTTAAATGCTTTAAAAGAAAAAGGTTTTTTTTGTTTTGATGAAGTTTCTAGAGCTGTAACCTTAAAAGCACGAGAAAAAGGTATTGAACAATTATTTTTAACAGAACCACTTCTGTTTAGCAAAATGCTTTTAGAGGGCAGAGAAGAACAGTATTCTGACGCCTTAAATAGCAAAGAAAATTTAGTTTTTTTTGATAGAGGTATACCTGATGTTTACGCATATCTTAACTATTTTAAAACTGATTACCCTTCTTTTTTTATAGAAAAAAGCAAGGAATTTAAATATGATATCGTTTTTCATTTTTCTCCTTGGAAAGAGATTCATACTACAGACAACGAACGTTACGAATCTTTTGAAGAATCTATTGCTATTGATAAATTTTTAATTAAAGCTTACTCAGAATTGGGCTATAGAATTATAACTATCCCTTTTGGCCCTGCAAATGAAAGAACCAATTATATTATAAATTCGCTTTCTTGCGATTTATGATTGCTGCTAAAAACATACTAAAACAATATTGGGGATATACAGCATTTAGAGAACCACAAGGAGACATAATAAATGCTGTTTTACAAAAAAAAGACGTAATTGTACTATTACCAACTGGAGGTGGAAAATCGATCTGTTTTCAAGTACCTGCTTTAATAAACGAAGGTGTTTGTTTGGTAATCTCTCCTTTAATTGCATTAATGCAAGATCAAGTAGAAAACCTAAAGAAAAGAGGTGTAAAAGCGACAACTATAAAATCTGGAGCATCACAAGATGAAATTATTACTCTTTTTGATAATATAAAATTTGGTAATTTTAAATTCTTATACATTTCTCCAGAAAGGCTTCAAACCTCTTTAATTCAACAAAAAATTAAAGAACTTAAAATAAGTTTTGTTGCTATTGATGAAGCTCATTGTATTTCTGAATGGGGACACGATTTTAGACCAACTTACAGAAATATTAAAGTACTAAAAGAACTAAAGCCAGATATAAATTTTATTGCGCTCACAGCAACTGCCAATAAAAAAGTATTAGAAGATATTGCAAAAAATCTAGAATTAAAACAACCTCAACTTTTTAAAAAATCTTTTTTTAGAGAAAATTTAGCGTATCAAATTTTTGATATTGAAGATAAATTATTGAGGCTTATTCAGATTTTTACGAAGACAAAATCACCCGCAATTGTTTATGTAAATTCGAGAAAAAAAACCAAAGACATTGCCAACTTTTTAAATGCAAATAATTTTAAAAGTAGTTTTTATCATGGAGGATTATCTTTAGCAGAAAAACAAATTGCTTATGAAAATTGGATGTCTGAAAAGACAAAAATAATTGTTGCAACCAATGCATTTGGAATGGGAATTGACAAACCAAATGTTGGCATTGTTGTACATTTTGATTTGCCTTTTTCTATAGAAAACTACATTCAAGAATCTGGAAGAGCAGGTAGAAATGAAAAAAAATCTTTTGCGGTTTTATTAAAAAATAATAGCGATATTTTAATTCATAAAAATCAACTTAAAAAAGAGCTACCATCTTTAGCAGAAGTAAAAGAAATTCACAGAAAATTATATCAATATTTTAGAATTTCAAAAGGCGAAATTTTAGAAGAAATGTTTCATTTTCAGATTTCTGAATTCTGTAAAACTTATAAATTTTCTCAAAAAAAAGTAACTTCAGTTTTAAAAATATTGTCAAATAATGGTATCTTAGAAATCTCAAATACGTTCAATCAAAAATCTACTGTAATTTTTAATTCAAGTAGTAAAAAGGTTATTTCTTACACTATAAACAATATCTATACTAAGAATTTTATAGACACATTTCTAAGAACTTACACAGGTTTATTTCAACAAGAAGTTAAAGTAGATGAATTTCTATTAGCAAAGAAAACAAATAGCACTTCTAGACAAGTAATTGCACATTTAGAACGTTTACAGCAAGACAATATCTTAACTTATAAGCGCGTAAAAACTGATGCTGAAATCCGTTTTTTAGTACCAAGAGAAGATGATAGAACTATAAATATATACTCTAAAGAAATAGTACAATTCTTAAAACAAAAACAAAAAAAATCTAATGATTTCTTAAACTATATTCAGAATAATAATACTTGTAGAAGCATTCAAATTTTAGATTATTTTGATGAAAAATCAACCAAAAAATGTGGAATTTGCGATGTTTGTTTATCAGAAAAAAAGACAAAAACTCAAGATATTTCTTCGAATATTTTATCGCTTTTAGCAAAAAAATCGAGTTTAACATCACAAGAAATAAATCAGAATTTACAAGCAAATGAAAAAGACATTTTAATACATTTGCGAATGTTATTATCTGAAAATAAAGTGCAGATAAATCATCAAAACAAATACCATTTAAAATAAAATTTATGAAAGATTTACGTATCGTTTTTATGGGAACTCCAGATTTTGCAGTAACAATTTTAAAACATTTAGTAGATAATAATTATAATGTTGTTGGTGTAATAACTGCAACAGATAAACCTGCAGGAAGAGGAAGAAAATTAAATGAGTCTGCTGTAAAAAAATATGCATTATCTAAAGATTTAAAAATACTACAACCTAAAAATTTAAAAAACGAAGACTTTAATAAAGAACTAAAAAGCTTAAACGCAGATTTGCAAATAGTAGTTGCTTTTAGAATGTTACCTAAAGCAGTTTGGCAAATGCCAAAAATGGGTACTTTTAATTTACACGCTTCTTTATTACCAGAATACAGAGGTGCTGCCCCAATTCATTGGGCAATTATTAATGGAGAAACAAAAACAGGTGTTACAACTTTTTTTATTGATGATAAAATTGACACTGGAGAAATCATTTTACAAGAAGAAATTAATGTTGATGACACAGAAACTGTAGGATCTTTACATGATAAATTAATGTTTTTAGGTGCAGATCTTGTTGCTAAAACTGTAGATTTAATTGAAAAAGGAAATATAAGCACTCAAAAACAACCTGAGTTAGAAGAAAAATCGGCTCCGAAACTAAATCCAGAAAACACAAAAATAGATTGGTCTGATTCTTTAGACAGTATATATAATAAAATTAGAGGCTTAAATCCTTTTCCTACAGCTTGGACTTTGATTAACAACGGAGATGTTGAGATTTCTGCTAAAATTTACGCTATTGACAAAGTAGTAGAAATGCATAATTATGAATTTGGTAAGCTAGTTATTTCTAAAAAAGAAATTAAAGTAGCCGTTAAAAATGGATTTATCAATATTAGAGAAATTAAACTTGCAGGAAAGAAAAAAATGGATGCTACTAGCCTACTAAATGGCTTCAGTTTTGCTGAAAATGCAAAAATGCTCTAACTCCTTTACTGACAAGCTTTTTAACGATTTTTCACTTTTTCAACTTCCCTTATTAACAATTTGGGGCTATTTATCAACAAAATAGTGTTTTTTATAGACACAAATTTGCGCAAACCCTTAATCCGTCTATATTTGTTAAGCTTTTTAGCAATAAAAAATATACAATTAATTTTAAAAATTTATTTATTATGAACAAGTCAGATTTAATCGACGCAATGGCTGCAGATGCAGGAATCTCTAAAGTAGCAGCTAAAGCAGCTTTAGAATCTTTTACAGATAATGTAACTTCTGCTTTAAAAGGTGGAGGAAAAGTAGCTTTAGTTGGTTTTGGAACTTTTTCTGTTTCTCACAGAGCTGCAAGATCAGGTAGAAATCCTCAAACAGGAAAAACTATTGAAATTGCTGCTAAAAATGTAGCAAAGTTTAAAGCAGGAGCTGGTTTAAGCGATGCTGTAAACTAAGAATTACAATATAATTTATAATAAAACTCTCTTTTTAAGAGAGTTTTTTTTATTCCTATATTTTACCTACTTTTACTTATGCCCTATTTAAAACCGCTTAAAGGAAGATTATTAATTGCTGAACCTTCTATTTTAAACGACAGCTCTTTTAACAGAGCTATCGTTTTAATTACTGAACATACAGATTATAATTCTGTAGGTTTTATTTTAAACAGACCTTTAGATTACACATTGCAAGATTTAATCCCTGAAATTGACTCTGACTTTACAATTTATCAAGGTGGACCTGTAGAACAAGATAATTTATACTTTGTACATAAAGTACCAGAATTAATACCAGAAAGCGTAGAAGTTGCAAATGGTATATATTGGGGTGGTAATTTTGACTCTTTAAAACAGTTATTAAACGATAATTTATTAGAAAAATCTGATATTAGATTCTTCTTAGGCTATTCTGGATGGGGTAAACATCAACTTACAGATGAAATAAACATAAATTCTTGGTTTATTTCTGAAAATGATATTGATAATATTTTTTCTAAAAAAGGAGATTCTCTTTGGAGAAATAAAATTCTTCAAAAAGGTGGAGATTACAAACTTTGGGCAAATGCTCCTAGTGATATTCAATTAAATTAATTAGAAGTTACCTCTAATACTTTTAAGCTTTTACTTATTTTATTGGCAAAACCGACAGAAAACTGCTTCTTTTTATAGTTGGTTACTGGCTGAATACCCATAATAGCATTTGTAATGAAAACCTCATCTGCTTTTTGAATTTCGAAAGGAGAAATACTTGTTTCTTCTAAAGTATACTCTGTATTCTTTGCAATTAACTCAATAACCTTCATTCTTAAGATTCCTTTTACACATCCTTCTGATAGAGCTGGTGTTTTTATGGTATTTCCTTTTAAAATAAAAATATTAGCATTTGTTACCTCTACTACTCCTTTCTTTTCATTAATTAAAACACAATTATCTAATTCATTTTCATCAGCATAAATACTAGCTAGAGTATTTACCATTCTATTATTGGTTTTTATGGTAGATAACAAACCTGAATAATTATAAAAATCTTTAAAAACATCTACTTTATAGATTTCTTTAGTTTGATAGTTACTTTCTTTAACTTCAATTAAATAATTAATCTCATTAGTTTTTGGAGTATATAAACCACCATCTTTTCTAAAAACGCTTAAACGAACTCTAAATGTTGCTGCATTATCTTGCACTGCTACAGTTTTTAAAATTTCTTTTTGTAAAAACTCTAAAGTAAATTGCATTGGTATTTTCATACGCAGCATTCGCATAGAAGCCATTAATCTAAAATAATGATCTTCCCAAAAAACAACCTTATTGTTATTTACTTTTACGGTTTCAAAAATTGCATCACCATATTTAAAACCTCTATTATCAGAAGATAGTTTTACATTTTCACTAAAAAGTAATTCACCATTAAAATTAATCATCTACAGTTATTTTTTGTGAATGCAAAATTAGTGTTTTTTGTTAGATTTAAAGCACAAAAAAACCCAACCTTAAAGTTGAGTTTTTAAATTATATAAATTTATATTTAAGCTCCAATTGTATGTTTTAACTCATCTATTTGATTTTCCCAAAGTTGCTTAGATTCTTCAACTTCATCTTCGTCTTCTGCAAAATCAGTTATAATGAGTGATACATCTTTTGTTAGAGCATCAACTTGAATCTTTATCTCAAAAAAACTTTCATCATCTTCGCTTTCTACCCATTTAAAGCGAATTCTTTCGTCAGATTTTTTCGTAACAAGTTCTGCTACCTCTTCTGTTCCATCCCAACTAAAAGTAAAAATTTTACCTCTAGAATTTACACTATCTGCAAACCATTCTTGCAAATTAGAAGGTGATGATATGTATTGATACAACATATTTGGGGAGGCATGAACTGGTATTTCCAATTCGAATTTAACTTTATCCATTTAATTTAACTTTAGATGACAAGATAGGTATTAATTCTATTTAAAAAAAATTTTAAACACAACTTGCCAGAATGCAAAAATCTATTATATTTGCACCCTCAAATATAAATGGCGAGGTAGCTCAGTTGGTTAGAGCGCAGGATTCATAACCCTGAGGTCACGGGTTCAAATCCCGTCTTCGCTACAAGCTTAAAGCTAATTAAATCAACGAATTGTGTCTCACAATTCGTTTTTTTTATGCCTTCATTTTTCTTACTTTTACAAAGAGTACACGATAGAGTACACGATTTACCTATGAAACTGAATTATTCTGAGCCAAAAATCTTTACTGGCGGAGTAGATATAACTACTTGGTCTAAACTTTCTGCGAAAGCTAAAAAAGAAGCTTTATCAAAAAAATGGTACATCTATTATTCTTACAGAAACCCAAATACAGGTAAGCTAGAAAGACAAACTAATATTAAAGCAGGGGTTAACCTTTATAAAGACAAAAAAAGTAGATATCACATTTTAATTCAACTTAAAGAAAGCTTAGAGTTTATTCTAAAAAATGGCTACAACCCTTATGAAGATAATACTTCATTGGAGGAATTTATTGAAAACCTACTTTCTTCTGAAAATTCTGAACAAAAGGAAACAAAAAAGAGCAATACGAATCAAAAAGAAAGCCAAATAGTTACCGAAAAGAAACCTGAACTACCTACCTACTCTATTAAGTCATCTTTCGAATTGGTTCTTCAAACCAAATCAAATGTTTTAAGTGCAACCTCCTATCAAAATTTTAAAGGAAGAATAAATAGGTTTAGTAAATGGTTAATTCAGCAAAAGATAGACCCAAAAGGAGACATTTCTATCATCACTAAAAAAGTTGTAATACAATATTTGAATACTGTATTACAAAATTCAAGTGCTAGAAATAGAAATAATACAAGAACAGATATCAGTTCTTTATTTCAAACTTTAGAGGACAATGAAGTGATACAAGATAATTTTGTCAAGAAAATTAATGTATTAAAATCAAATCCTGAACGAAACAAAACATATACCTCTACTGAACAAAAAGAAATTTTCAAATATCTAAAAGAAAAAGAGCCTGTATTACATTTGTTTGTTCAATTTGTGTCTTACAATTACTTGCGACCTGTAGAAGTTTGCCGACTAAAAATTGGTGATATCGATTTAGTTGACAAAAGAATCTATGTTAGAGCCAAAAACAAGGCTGTTAAAACGAAAATTATACCTAATATTTTAATAGAGCAACTCCCTGATATTTCTAAAATGGATAAAAACCATTATTTGTTTACTCCTACTAAAATTGGAGGGGAATGGGATACTAAAGAAAATAACAAACGTGATTATTTTTCAAAACAATTTAAAAAAGTAAAAGATCATTTTGGCTTGGGAAAAGATTACGGTTTATATAGTTTCAGACATACCTTTATTACCAAATTGTATAAAGAAATGGCTAAAACTGGAACACCTTTTGAGGTGAAAAGTAAATTGAAATTAATTACAGGTCACGCAACAATGGATGCTTTAGAATTGTACCTAAGAGATATTGATGCTGTATTACCAGAAGATTATTCAAATTTATTAAAATGATGATTAAGAAAAAATATTACAACATTTTACCCAACCAACTATATAGAACAAACAATATAGACCTAATAGCAGATTTTCTAATTGAAAATAATATTTGCGAAAGATTTATATCAAAAAGTTTCTCAGGTAAATTCGAAAAGACAGATACATTAGGAGAATGGAGTGCCAAAGGTCAATTAAGTCAAACTGATGAAATTTTAGTATACTCAAACAAAGTTACAAGGGAACTGTATACTTTTCTTTTAACTCACTACAAAGCAGGACTTGGAAAACATATTACTTTTAATTTAAAATTTTATCAAGACACATTTGGTTTGAATTTTTTAGAAAGTAAGAAAATTGCCTTAGAATATTTTAACATTTATTATAATAATATACAAATCAATCCTAGTTTTAATTTAAAATTTGATGAAAATAGAAATATAATACCAGCTACAAACTTTGAATCACTCAAAAGGCACAAAGAATATTTATTTTTAAATCTTGAAAAAAAATCAGAGTTAATGATTCCATATTTGGCTGGAGATAATGAATACTTCAACAGAACCCTATTTGAAAATAACTCAATGATTAGAGAAATATTTGAGTTTGAGAATAATTTAAAAATCATATTGGAGTTAAATAGGAAATATCAGCTTGAAGATGATGACATTTTCACTCCAAAACCTAAATCAAGCCTTATTTTTGAAGAATATTCAAGTAAATTCCATTCACTAAAACAAGTTCAGTTTATTGAGCAACAACTAATATGTGAGGAAAATAGAAATCGTGCATATGTAGTAAGTTTATTCTATTTTTTTAAAGATGAAATAAAAATAAAAAAAACATCAGCAGATTTATTTGCTGAATTGATTATAAAAAATTTTAATTTCAATTTTGGAAAAATTCAGTTAAGTGATCCCACAAATAATGAACATAAAAATAGGGTGATAAAAATTAAAGAAGATTGGGATAAGTTTATTACTTCACCATAACTTTCACTCAAATACCCTAGTCGCCACTTTTTTCACCTAAATTCACCTATAAGTAACCTTTTTATTCCCTTTTACAAAATATATTGTATCACAATATTGCACCTAGTTAAATCTTGTTAATTAGGTAGTTATCTATTGATGTAAAATCACCTTACTTTTTAGCAAGCATTTATTTAACTATTAATGTTTAAAAAAAGTAAAATGGAAAAAACCATCAATTTTAGAATTTCAGAAGAAACTAAGCTTGAATTGCAATTTATTGCAGAGAAGAAAGAAATTAAAGTATCTCATTTAATAAGAGAGATCATTACCGATTTTATAGAAAATTACTACGACGTTGACAATACTATTATTATGTATAGTCAAACACCTATCGAAGTTTTTCTAGATGATTCCAATAATGATCATTTTAATCAATAAATCGATTTACTATGGTATCAGAAAAAGTCGATTTGATTATTAAGGATATTAATATCCACCAACAAAAATTAAACTCCAATACTACAGAAGCAGGTTGTTTAATTGTAAAAGAAGCCAATACTTGGGTTGATGAAGCAAAAAATAGACCAATACCAAATATGCTGTTTAGCGAACTTTGGTATGAGAATGAAGTCTGTATTTTATTTTCTGATACTAATTTAGGTAAATCAATACTTGCTGTTCAAATAGCGGATAGCTTAAGCAAAGGAAAAGCTATATATGGTTTCAAATTAGAAGGTTCTGCCAGAAAGGTATTGTATTTAGATTTTGAGTTATCTGATAAACAATTTGAAAATAGATATTCAGATAATTTTACGAATCATTATCAATTTAATGATAATTTTTTAAGAGCTGAATTAAATACTGATTCGAGATTACCAAATCAATATAAGAATTTTGAAGAATACCTTTGTAATACTTTACCTACAAGTATCTCTAAAAATCAAGTATCAATTTTAACTGTTGATAACCTTACCTTTTTAAGTGCTGAAAATGAAAAAGCCAAAGACACTTTGGTATTGATGAAAACGCTAAAACAAATCTCAAGAACTAATAGTGTATCAATTTTAGTATTATCCCATACCCCAAAAAGAGATGAATCTAAACCCATCACAAAAAATGATTTAGCAGGCAGCAAAATGTTGATGAATTTTTGTGATAGATGTTTTACAATTGGCAAAAGTTCTCAAGACACCTCTTTAAGATATATTAAGCAAATAAAGCAGCGAAACACAGAACATATCTATGATTCTGACAATATCATATTATGCAGTATTGATAAAGAAACCAACTTTTTAAGATTTCTTTATGAAGGCTTTGATTCTGAAAAAAACCATCTCCAAACTGGTAACAAAATAAGCTCTGACCAAATAAATGATCAGATAAAAATGCTAGTTGCTGAAGGTCTTACAAATGATAAAATTGGAAGCAGACTAGGCTACTCTTAAGCAGAAATTAGAAAAAGAAGAAAAAATTTAGAACTTTAATATGGTTGCTTCTGATGTATATAACATAGCGAAAGCTCTTCCTAAAGAAGAGTTTATAAAGCTATACAATATACTCAGAACTGATATTAATAAAAACAACTTAAAGATTAGAAATAAACTCCCAGAGTTTACCAAAGAAGATGCTTTACGCTATTTATTAGAAAATCACATTAAAAAAAATCGTACCAATCGTACCAAATAAATAGTACGAAAAGTACGATTCGTACCAATTTTATAAGATGAACAGAAATTACAAATACAGTTTAGATAAAACAAGTAGAAAATTCACTTGCCCAAATTGCAATAAAAAGAGTTTTGTAGAATACATCAACAATAAAACAAACCTTTATTTAGATACTACTATTGGCAGATGTGACAGGGAAAGTAAATGTGGTTATTTTAAAAAATCATCAGGTAATACAATTTCTACTATTTGTAATACAAATTGTAATACAAATCTGTTACAAACTACGTATCACAACCAAAATCTATTGCAACAATATGCAAACAGCATACAACAAAGCAATTTTATTACTTATTTAAACAAGCATTTTATGCAACAAGATGTATTACGTATTGTAGAAAAGTATCACATTGGTACTACAAATTACTGGTTTGGTGCAACCATATTTTGGCAGATTGATGAAAACCATAAAATTAGAGGAGGAAAAATAATGCTATACAACTCTATTTCAGGCAAAAGAATAAAAACTCCTTTTAATCATGTTAGTTGGATGCACAAACAATTAAAACTATCCCATTTTGTATTACAGTAGTGTTTATTTGGGTTACATCTAATTAATACCATTTCTAAAAGTGATACTATTTGCATTGTAGAATCTGAAAAAACTACCATAATTATGAGCCTTTTAATTCCTGATTATCTTTGGTTGGCTACTGGTAGTAAAACAGGTTTTAAAGAAAAGTTATTGACACCAATTAAAGACTATACAATTATTGTTTATCCTGATAAAACAGAATACTCTAAATGGAATGAAACTGCAAAGACTTTAAACTCAAAAGGTTTTCAAATTGAATGCAGTGATTTATTAGAAATTTTGGATATTGAAGATGGTGGTGATTTGGTGGATTATTTAAATTAAACACTGTAAAGTATGATATTTTAAATCTATAATACATTTACAAGAAAAGTCTTACTATTCCTTTATTTTTTTTCAAAGATATAATTAATTTATATTATAAAGCCTGTTTCATCTATTTCTAAAACAGTATTATCTTCTTGATAATTTCTGGTACTAGAATATCACTTATTAAGAATAACATTAAAAGATTTCTAACTTTATAATTGCCAACTCACTATTTAAGTCTGCATAATTTCTTGCAGAACTAAAAACATAATCTTCTGCTGATGCAACAATTTTTTCTACTACAGGATTTTGATGGATATAATTGAGTTTTTGTTTGATAAATTCATTTGAGTAAATATGTTCTGCATGATAACCATCTTGCCAGACTTTAAAATGCTGTTTTCTTTTTAAATGAGCACAGGCTTCTTGAAAATAGCGTAACATCCACTCTCGTCTGCTTTCTGGTTAGTCAATTATAGTTTGTACTATTTTTTTTGAAGTAAACTTCTTAAAATCTCTTATGATATTAGATAAAGGCTCTTTTTCTGAACTCTTGCATAACATATGCAAATGACTAGACATTATACAATATGCATAAATTTCTAGACCTCGTTCTTTTTGGCAATGTTGTAATGCATCTATTAAAATATAACGCTGTTGTAATCGGGTAAAAACATCTACCCAACCTACAGTAGTTATGGTGATAAAATAAGCGTTACCTATTACTGTGGCTTTGTATTTTGTAGACATTCAATTTTTAACTGCAAAATACAAAAATTAACGCATTACTGGGTGGGCACGGAATACAATTCCGAGCTATCACTTTTGTGAAGATATATCCGCGCCATCTGGTTATTATTATTATTATTATTATTATTATTATTATTGACGGTGCTAGTAAATAATAGCCTTTACTTTGTAATAAGGTAATTTATTGAAAAACAACTATCTTTAAAAAGAAAAGTAAAGGTGAACTAGAACAGCTAGCTAGTTTACCAAGAACCATCTAGTGCATTAGTCCTTTACTTCTCTTTTTTACCGTTGAATAGCTTCAAATAGAATGATAGATTCAAGATCTAATAAAGGCTCTAAAGAAGTTCAACATTTTTATTAATTCTTAATCATAAATATATGAAAAATTATTCACTCATTATTGGAATTGATATCTCTAAATCAAAATTAGATATCATTGGTATTAACGCTAATTCAGAGACAATACTACAGCATCAAATTATAGACAATACAAAGACTAAAATTAATTTATTTCTTAAAAAAATAATTAATAAATATAGCATAGTAAATGTATTAGTTACTTTTGAAAATACAGGGATTTATGGATATTTATTAGCCTGCTCTCTTGAAAAATTAAACATGGACTATTGCAATTTATCAGCTCTAGAGATTCATAAATCCGTTGGTATTAAAAGAGGTAAGTCAGACAAAAAGGATGCATTAGTAATTGCTCAATATGCCATAACAAATAAGTATAAATTAAAACTTTCTGTAGCTACAGAAAAACACTTAACTGAATTAAAACTGCTACATACTCAGAGAGAAAAAATCACTAAAGCTATTCGTCAATTTCAAAACAATAAAGAAACGGAACTGTTTTTACCTAAAAAAATGCTTTCTGAATTTTTAAAATCGAACACTAGCATTCTTAAAAATCTTAGGAAAAATTTAAAACTTATAGATGCTCAAATATTAAATATTATAAAAACTAATGATGTGCTTAAAACAGATTATGAACTAACACAGAGTATCCCTGGAATTGGACCACAAACTGCTACTTATTTACTAATCGTCACTAAAGGTTTTACTTGTTTTGAGAACGCTAGACAATTAGCTTGTTATGCTGGTGTAGCTCCTTTTCCATATCAATCTGGATCAAGCATTAAAGGTAGAAACAAAGTAAGCCATTTGGCAGATAAAAAATTAAAATCACTACTAAATATGTGCGCTTTAAACGCTAAAAAACATGACCATCAAATGAATACATATTTTGAAAATAAAGTAAAAGAAGGTAAAAACAAAATGCTAATCTTAAACAATATTAGAAACAAGCTTTTACATCGTGTTTTTGCGGTAATAAAAAGACAGCAACCTTATGTAAACATACATAATTTTGCTGCCTAAAAATTTAAAAAATACATAATGATGTTTTTGGATTGTTGAACTGGAAATAACTCGACTTTTCGAGAGTTATTCTATTTCAATAATGCCTCCAAAATTTATCAGTTTTTATTTGGTTTTACCCATAGAATGCACTATCGTGTTATACTAGCGCCAGCTGGGGATTTTAATTTGCTTACTAATCGTTAGCATTCTTGATAAAACTATATTTTTTAGATATTTTCAATAGAACATCTGTTTATTATCTCTTAGCCCTTTTTTGATATAATTCTTTGAATTACATTTTTTACATTTCATAGCACTTACTTTTTCAAGTGCCAATTTAGGACATTACCAAGAAAGTCTACTAAGATTTTTTATTAACTTTTGAATATTCATACAGTAAACTTGGGTCAGAAATTTTAACTAATATTGTATCTTTAGATATCTCTTTAAAATTCAAAAATTGAGGTTTTTTGTTCTGATTATCTAAAAATAGAATTTTAGTTTTAGAATTATAAAATAAGAAATAACTAGGGTCAGAAAAAGAACCATTATTAAAAATCCTAGTAAGTGAATCTTTTGATATAATAATCTGAGAATAATCAAAACTTTTTTTTATTGAATCAAATTTATTAGATTTATAATTAATTACTTGATAGTTAGAAATTTTTTCTAATAAGTTAAGTTCTTGTTTTTTAATTTTGTACTTATTTGTATTTCTCCACTTTCCAATCAATAAGGAGTCTATAGGATTTTTATTGATTTTTTTGAGAAAATATTTAGCATTTCCTCCACTTGAATGTAAATAAATAAGAGTTATTGAATTATTATCACAACTTACTACAGTGTAAGGTAAAAAATCTGAAAAAAAATGAAATTTATTAAAAAAATTGCCTGTATACTTATTTGAAGATAGAACTTCAGTTGATGTATTATTTTTTTCTAATAGAAAATTATGTACTGTATTTTCCTTATCAAAAAATTTATAAAATTTAGAAGAATCTTTTTCTATTTTCCAACATGTGTTTTTTAAGTCATTCATATCAAAATTATTATAAATAAATTTTACAAGAGTAATATCTTTTTTATTTTCTAAGAAATTAAAAAGTTTAATTGAATCATTTGAATAATTAAAGAAATCATATAATTTATTGCCTATTTCTAGTTTATTCTTTTTTAATTTTAAATTCATAATGTTTTTAGTTGAATCTAAAAAGTTATAATAAACTATTTTGTCTTTTTTAACTTGATAAATAATGTTATTACTTTTGTCAAAATAGTGACCAATTATACTGGGTTTATTTTTACTTTTACATGTTACTAAAAGTATAATTGATAAAAAGTATAATGTTTTTTTATTTTTTCCTAAATTTTTTAACATATTCTGATCTTAAATTTTCGTAATAATTTAAATATTTTTGTCTAGACTCATGACTTTTAAAATTAATGCTTAAGCCCAAAAAATTAATAGCATATTTATTTCTAGAAAAATAAGCAGGTCCTGGATGAAATGTCCAAACATTCGGCTTATTTTCGTAATATGGTATTTTACTATCTAAAGCAGGTATAATGCCTTTATTTGCGTTATAAATTATAATAGTTTGAAATTCGAAATTTTTATAAGATGCATTTTTTAATTCATTTTTTTCATCAAATTCTATAGTACCCCAAAAATCAATTCCTGAACTAACTCCAAAAACTCCCATGAAACCTTTAACTTTTTTTTGTATATCCTCTAAATTTATTGCGTTGTTATTTCTAATTCTTTTACTTTTATACTCTTCCCAATTAGCACCAACTACATCTAGAAGTGCTTGATTATAGGCGTTTGCTTTAAAGTAAGTATTTATTCTATTAGTAATAGTTTTAAAAACGCCAAAAGCAAAATCATCTTGATTTTCAATTTCGATTCCATTTTTAATAAAGTTTTTATATTCTTTTTCAGAGATCACTTTCATTGAACCATCTTCATATCTGGCCATATGTGTACTAGAATTATCACTTGTAGCTTGGTAAGAATAACGAAATCCGTTTTTACCTAAACTTAATCCACCTCCAACTATAGTTCTCATTCCAAAATTATCTGTACCATCTTCCCAGTCAGGATGCATACCGTTTGGGTCAGTAAGGTTTATAGGGTTGTTCCAAGTATAAGCATAAGGTGATTTATCTATTTGCATTGTGCTATTTGCCAATGGATCCACATTAAAAAACCTCCCTAAAGCAGCATCATAGTTTCTTGCCCCATAATCATACCAATCTAATTTTTTGCCATTAATTTCTTCATCTTGGTATTCTTTACCATTGTATTTATAATTATCTTTAACACCAATTATATTGGTATTAAATCCAAGCATTTTCATACCAAAGGGATAATAATTGTTTTCCTCTTTAATTTGTAAATTTAATACTGTTTTATTACCTGTATTGGTATAATTTAAGCGTATGTTACCTAAATGATCTGTGTACTGGTATATATAGGTAAAAGAACTCCCATTAACTTCTATATATCCTTCTGGATGGCTAAAATGCTTAAGTACATTGTTTTCATAAATATACCCATTCGCATAATTGGTTGTAGTACTACCTCCATTTAACACTTTCTTTTCTATTTTGGAGCCAGAAGCTGTATAAAGATATTCAATTCTATTACTACTACCAAAATGTACTCTGGTTGGTAAATTTAAAAAGTTATATTCAATATTGGTAATTCCTTTACCTGTATCTTTGATTAAGTTACCATTATGGGGGTCATAAGTATAATTTGTAAAAGAAGATTGTACACCTTCTGTATAATTATTAGAAGCATCTTCTAATGCAATTAATTTGTTAGACGAGGTGCTATATTCGTAGCTTAAATCATCTATTGCACTGCTAGTACTTCCATTACGTATTAAATTGTTTAAATTACCATTCTTGTCATAATCATAAGAGGTTTCAAACTTACCGCTTCCAGAAAGTAAATTATCATTTTCTCTGTAATTAGCCCCTATTATTCTACTTAAATTGTCATATTTATATTGATAAGCTCTTTTTTTATAATCGCTCTTAGTTCTCCAAATGGTTTCACTAATATTTCCATTATACAATGAAGTGTAATCTGTTGTTGTTGATATATCTTTGTTATTATAATTTACTTTAAAAGTAAATAAATCGTTTCCAATTGTATTTATATCATTAATATCTGTAAGCCAGCCTCTAACGTTATATTTATAATCTACCTTTTGTAAGGGTGTTGCTTCTGTATTACCAACATCTTTGCCTTCTAAAGCACCAAGTTCATCGTATTTATTCTTTACAATCAATTCTTCCAATTGAGAATTAATTTTTTGTTTTTGGGTGATCATTCTACCAAGATGATCGTAACTGAAATAATTTTGGGTAACTACATCTAATTTTCCTGTTTTTTTATGTGTTGTTTTTGTTTCTAAAGCTCTTCCTGTAAAATCATCTAGTTTACTCTCTACAATATCTATTGTATTTAAATAATCGTTAAATGAGTATATATAAATTGGTCGTGCCTTTTCATCGTAATAAGTTACTGTTGTAATCCAGTTATTTTTATCTAACACTCGTTCTTTGCTAACTGTAGCTAAGTTTTTAGTATTTGTTGTCGAAGTTACTCCGTAAGTTGTTGTTATTGTATTTAACAAGCCAGAAGGTAAGTTTATGTAAGTATCATAATAATTTATAGTATATACTTCATCTACTTGTATTGGTATTACTGCTTTTGAATAATAAACAGTTGTACCTGAATTTGAAAAAGAATCATTATTATTTTCAAAAAGAGCATAATTACCATTATCTATATTTACTTGCATAGTTGCCCTACTAAAACTATTGCTAGTGTATCCTGTATAAGCAACCCTACCAAACATATCATATTTGGTAAATAACCATCTGTTTTGAGAGTCTAATTTGGCATCTTGAGTAAGTACTGGTCTATCTAATTTATCATATACTATATATTCCCATCCTTTTCCTGGAATCTTTTTCTCAATTAACCTGTTTTTAGTATCGTATTTATATTGATAACATAGTTCTGATAACTCAGTTGTACTTATAGAATTGTTAACAACATTAATAATAGTAACTTTTGGCGGAATTACATAAGATAAGTTTCCGTATACATCATAAACATAATAGGTGTCATGCCTGTTATTATTATCAAAAGTTCTTTTTAATATTACTCTTCCTCTATAATCCTTGAAAGTATGTGTTGTGTTATCATCTACATCAGAAGCTTTCCAATTTTCATTTTTTGTTATAAATTTATACAAAGTAGGGGCTTTAAAAACTCCTTGAGTTTGTCCTTCCACTTCAAAATAGCCTTTATTGACTAATGAAGGTGTACCATTAGAATTAAAAGAAACTTGTAAATTATAAACTTGATCTGTATTTTCTATTAGTCTATACTCATTTTTAATGGTATGCTCATTCGTAATTCCTTGTTTCCAATCATTCCCTGGAGCAGAAACTTCTACTGGTAAATTTAAAGGAGAACCATCAAAGAAAGTTTCGCTATAGGGGTTAGTTGTATTTTGATATTTAGGTTGATCGTAAAATTGATTTGTTTCAGTTAAAGCATTATTTATAAACTTACCATCATTAGTTCGAAATGAAAAAGGAAGATAGTTTTTTGGTTGCCTACCTAAATCATCGTATTCTATATGAGTAATAATATCTCTTCGAGATGTTGACTGCTGTATAGCAATTTTTTGTATAGGTCTACCAAGACCATCAAAATAGGTAACATTTTGAATTTTATCTGCTGAACTTACATTTGATAATTGATTTTCTTTTTTAGCAACCTGGTAAGTTGTTGTATGTATATAATTTTCATCAGAAAGAGAAATAGGAATATCTTCTAAATCAGGTATGTCTTGTTTAGGTAGTAAAGGAACATAAATATGTATATCAAAAGGTTTAGCTTCTCCATTTTGAAAAAGACTATTATTTCCATTTTTATAAAAAGCATCATAACTGGCTAATCTTATTCCTGTTTTATGACTTGCAGGAATTGCTCCTGTATGTGATAAGTTCTCTTTATTATCTAAGCGTCGATAGCCATAAATAGGCTCAAAATTATGTTGATTAAGCAAATTATCCAAGTCAATTTCTAAATTCTGTCTATGTTTCCAACCTACAGGGTAATAAGAGGCATCAGATATTAATTCATCATTTGTATTTTTTAAATGAATTTTCTCAATATTGTTATTGAGTATAAAATCACTTTGTAAGATAATATCTTGCTCATAACCTGAGGCTTCTGGAAAAAGCTGTATAAAAAGTGATTTTGTTGCTGTGTATGTAATAACTTTAAAACCTCCTGAACTTATGATTGTATTATTAGGTATGGTAAATGAGCCTACATTGTCTTCTATTTTCCATCCAGAAATATCTATGTCCTCTGTAGAACTATTATACAATTCTATAAATTCCCCTGCATGATGATTGGCATAGCTCTGATCTTCTACCATATAGGAGTCAAAATAAACTTCTGAAATAGCAACTTTTCCATATTTAGATTGAGAAATTATAGAATTTATAGTAAATAAGTTAATAATTACTACAAATAAAAATATTTTTTTCTTTTTCATGATTAACTTCTTTTTTTTGCAAATTTATTTTCAGAATCTATTGCAAGCAATTGATTTAAAACAAGTTTTTGTTTATCAGGTAATCCTTGTTGTTTATAAACTCTATATAAAGTATAATGCAATGGAATTAATTGTTTCTTAGAGCTTTTTTTAGCTAAATAAATTTTGTTTGCTATAAAATCTGGAATTAAATCAGAGCTAGTATCTTGGTCGTGTTCAAGAATAGATTTTAAAATAGTTTCAGAAGATGTTAGTTCATTTTTTTTAAGAAGAGAAATGGCATATCCATTAATAATTCTATTTAATAATCCTATAGACTTTAAAGTCTCGTTTTTAAGAATTTCTTCATAAATTAATTTTGCTTTATTCTGTTTTTTCTGTTTTAGTAAACTTTTAGCTTTATTATCTAATATTGTTATTCTTAATGATCCTGTAACTCTCCATTTTTTACTTAATAGATCATTACAAATTGAAGTTACTTCTGCTAGAGAAACATTTAATCCTTTCTTATGGCCAATTTGAATGGCTTTTATCAACCCTAAATAGCTCCACACATTTGGATTGTTTTGGACTTGCCGTCTTCTAAAATCAATGAGTCCTTGGTAGTTTTTTGATTTTAAATATAAACGAATTAGTTTTTTTACAACTTGTGAATCTCTTGGAGCAAGGGTATACCAAACCAATGCTGTATTCATAGCAGAAGAAACGTCTCCACTTTTTCTATATTTTTTCTCTAATAAAGTTAAAATTAAAATCTTTTCTCGCAAAGAGGTAACTTGTCTATTTTCGATATCCTTTGTTAAAAATAATTTGTTTCTTTTTTTAGCATCTAATTTTAACAATTGATTTTCTAGCTCTTGAATTGAATATTGATTAAACCTTTTTTTGTGTTTTACAATATTCTTTTTTTTCTTTGCTTTATAAGTCTTATCTAAACGATAATCTACCCCTTGATTTTGTTCCCTTAATTTTTTCTGTACTTTTTGTAATCCAACAGTTAAATATTTTTGATTGGGACTAATTTCTAAAGCATCTTTATATATTTTTTTAGCTTCTATTAATAAAGATTTTGTAGATCCATTTTTGTATTGAACTGCCATTTTTTTATTTCCAATTTCCAATTGCATCAAACTGCGAGCCATCCTGTCATGAAAAGCTAAGTTTTGTGGATTGAAAGCTATTCCTTTTTTAAAAAGTTCTAAAGAATCAATATATTTTCCTTGAGCTCCATAAACCGCTTTTAAATTATCATAATAACTTAATCGAGTAGGTACTAATTCTATACATTTTCTGTAAAAACTTTCAGATTTTAAATATTCTTTTTTAAAGAAATATTGTTTGGCTTTTTTTGCTAATTCTCGAGCTTCAATAAAATTTGAATAGTTATTAGTCTTTAAAGGAGTATTTAAAGCAAAAAAGGGTGCTGGAATTGTTGTTGCTAAAATACTTAAGGAGGTGAGTTTTAAAAAATTTCTTCTATTATTCTTCATAGTTAAGTAATTCATGAAGAAAGAAAAAAAGGAGAAGTCGGGATTCAAACCCTGATTAATGCTCTAAAAAATAGAATTGCTCTTAATAAGCTACTTCTCCTGTTTATACTTTCAAATTTATGATTTTTTTTTCAATTAAACAATTAATTATTTTTATAATGATATTTGTTTTCGTTTAAAACATTCTCTTCTGAATCTTTTATATATTTTAAACGATTAAAACTATCATAATGGTAATAAACTGTTTTGCCTCTAGGATCTGTTACACTATTTATACCCACTAAATAATTATATGTGTAAGAAGTTATTCGTGTATTTGGCAAAGCTAATCTTAATTCGTCCATTATTTGCCTAATCTGAACATCATTACTCATAGTAGATTGATTATAAGATGTTTGTATATTGTTTCGCAAAGTATAAAGAACATCTGAATGCGTAGAGTTTACTACCTCTGCTACTAAATAATCTAATTTTTCATATCCAAAAATTCTGGATACAAAAACACCATCCTTCCTTTGATATTCTAAAACCCTTCCATTAGCCCCTCTTTTAGTTATTCTATCTGACTTTGTAATATTATCATCCCTTGAAACAAAATCTATATTTTCTAAAGCTATAATGTTATAATCAAAATTCTTGTATATGTGATTTTCAGAAGCAATAATATCCCCATCTTTATTCTTAAAATCTACTTTTAATGGTGTTGATAATCTGTTTTGTGCAATTAATTCAGTAGCCAATGGCATTGCACTTATAGTAGATGTTTGACCAATAAATTTTATAGGGTAAGTAATTTCTTTAGAAACTCGATCATCATAATCAGAACTAAGTGCAGTACAGTCTTGAGTATTTCCTTGATTAGATTCTTCGCTACAACTTGAAACTCTTTTTGTTTCTTTTATAAGTAAAGGAAGTATTTCATCATATACATAATTTTTATTTGTTCTAAATGTATATGGAATATTAACACTTTCTCCTTGAGTTCCTTCAATTATATTTCCAACAGGGTAGTCTCTTGTAACAACTGTAGTTAATAAATCTCTTGCTACGGGTAAGTCTATTTCTTCCCAATACCCCCCACATTTTCCATTGTGATAATTCATATTATATCCAGTCCAAGAATTACTGTAACATCCATCATTTGGGTCGAATGATGACTTATTCAAATATCTAAGTTTTATTGAAGAGAACTCTTTCTGAGTATATATATATTTTGTTTCAGCCCTTAAATCACCATCTTTGGTATAAACATATTCATTAGTAATTTTACCTCTTAGAAAATCTCTATCAAGAAATAATGAAGGTGTTCTAATTGCTTTCCAATTTAGACTTTCAGCATCAGCAGCAGAAGATGGGATAGTAATTGAAGCTTCTAAATTTTTATAAGCAGATAATCCTGGATTTGTATAATAAAACTTTTTATATCCATTGTTGAGTCTATTTTTAACTATTACATTGCTATAACCAACGAATGCTCCTTGGGTAAATTCAACTTGAGATTGTGGAGAAAGAAATGTAGTTAATCCAATACCTGTTTGAGTAATAGAATTTGCTCCGTTAATGGGTAAATCACCTTTAAAAAGTCCATAAATAGGAAAATTAACTATATAACCACTACCATAAGTATAATCTAAAATTTGAGTATTACCTTTATCATCATATAGTTTTTGAGTTTTTATTCTTAAACCTCCCCCTTGTCGAACCTTACTTAAATAATAAAAAGTATTCAATTCGTATTCATATTCATTATATCCTCCTGAAGGAAACGTAATTTTTTTTAGTGTATATGTTTTAGCATAATTTACATCTGCTTCCAAGGAAAAATTACCTGTAACATTAATATAATTAACATCGTAAAAAGGAGTAAGTCTTATGTATTTTGTAAAAGGAGAATTATGATAATATAAATATAATTTTGGAATTGGGTTTGATATGGATAAATTATATGACCCATTATTGTACCCTAAAAAATCGTGTGCATAAGACCCTCTTGGAGGCATTTGATAAGTATTTTCATATGTAAATGTATGCCCAGGTAATTCATTCAAATTCTGATCCACTTCATATACTTTGTCTAAACGTAAACGTTTACTTTGTGCACTATTAGTATTTATATTTGATTGAAAATAATCATATGATAGCTTAATATGTTTTATAACATTACCTTTAATATCTTTTACCTTTATTTCTGTAAGAGCCTTTTCATCTGGATTATCTAACCTGTTAAATCCATAAATAAATTCAACCTCTCCTTTTTCATAAATAATTTTTTTTAGACGATGTAATTTTGGATAGGTAGTAGTTGAATTACCATTGTTTCTAAAAACTATTTCAGATCCACCATTATAAGTACCTCCAGATTGTTTAGTTTCGTCATAAAAATTCACGACATATTCTTCATATTCAAAATCGATTGTTTGATTTGAACTTGGATCAAACATTTTATCTAATTTATAATTTGATACAGTTTCTCTGTATCCTGAAAAAGTTGTATATTTTCCTTTAAATGCTAAATTAGATCTAGAAGTTTCTTCTGAACCAAAACTATATTTGACTCCAGAAATAGAGGTAATTTCTGTATTATCAAAACCTTTTACACCAAAAGTTGACGTTACACCAACAGATGAGGATGGAGGATGAGGTTTATATGTTATATCTATCTTATTTCCTTTGTGCTCTAATTCAACAGGAACAGGTAACCTATTAATAGCGTAAGTAACACCATGTATATTTTGAGCGTAAGAATCTTTGAATATATATTTAGTTGAAATTCCTGGTGCGTTAACAGTAAATATATCTGGTTCGGCATCTTGATATTGATTTATTGAAGTTGCGTAATTAACTCCATCAGTATAACTCAACCATCCACCAGGTTGAGCTGAACCGTTTTTAACATATATTGGATAAAAATCATCCATTCCTTTTGTTAATTTAGAAATCATACCTCCCGCATTTAGACTCCAATTTAAACCAACAGAAGAAGCCATATCATTAACCTTTACGCCAGATGTATTGTAAGATAATGAAATGGGAACACTCATTAAGCCTGAATTAATAGTATAAATCGGAATCCCGACATTTACTCTACCTGTGTAGTTACTTACAGGTACAAAGTTCACTTTTTGAAACGCTGCAACGTCAGGAGGCTGAGGGGCTGAATTTCCAATAACCTGTGAGGCAGTATATAAACTAGAACTTAGGTTTTTGCCATAATAATCTTCTTGAGCATATAAAAGCTTACTACATAACATAGTTATGTAACACAAAAAAAATAGTTTTCTCATAGTTTTTTTTTATTTATGTACAGCCACTACTTAAATATAAGTTTTTTTTTAAAGAAGTTAACTGTTATCTGTAATTCTATCAAATAACTAATTATTTGAAACTCGATTAAAAATACAAATAAATTTTCTTATTTTTTTCCCCATAAATGGGGAAATTTAGATCTCCCCATTTATGGGGAGGTATCTCCCCATAAATGGGGAGATCCAGAAAAAAAAAAACTTGATTACCAGTGAGTTATTGTTTATTTGAATTTAAGATATTGATATTCTTTTAAAAAAAAATAATATGATTTAAGTCAGCTATAGAAAAATAAGCGCTGAAAAATTCAAGAAATTACTGTACTTAATTTAAACATCGGTAAATACATTGCAATTAAAATTGTAGCCACAATTACACCTAATATTAAAATGATAAATGGTTCTATAGTAGCAGAAATCATTTTAGATCTGTACTCTATTTCTTCATTGTATTGGTCAGTCAACCTATGAAAAATAGTTTCATTTTGATTGGTTTCATCAGCAACTTTTATTAGAGAAACCATCTTTTTATCAAAAATTTTATATTTAATCATACTTTGATGCAGGCTCTTTCCTTGGAGAATGTCATATTCCACTTTTTCTAAAGCATTTTCTAAAGGATAAAAGTCTATCATTTTTTTTGTGAGCTGAATCCCATTTAACAAGGTTACTTTTGCCCCAGTTAATAAAGTAATGGCTTGGGTAAATTGAGCTATCTTAACTTTTCGTACAAACTCTCCTATTAATGGTAATTTTAATAAAAACTTAGATGTGTATTTTTGATACCATTGTTTTTTGTTTACTAATTTTCTGATCACAATTAGTGAAATTATTAATGGGAAAACCATCCACCAATACTCTTGAAAAACATCAGAGGTTATCATAATTTTTTTGGTTATCCAAGGCAGCTCTACTTTGTTTTGTTTAAAAATATCTGCAAACATTGGTACTACAAATTGCAACATAAACAAAATAGCTAAAAAAGCTGTTAATAAAACAACAATCGGGTAAGACAATGCACTTATAATAATTCTGCGTTGTTCATTTTTACGTTTATAAAACACACCTAGTTCCTTGGCTACTTTTTGCAAAGCTCCTGTTTGTTCCCCTATCTTTAAAGAATGGTATTCGTATGTTGAGAATTCTTTTTGCTTTTCAATAGCATCTGAAAGATTTTTACCACTAATCAAATCTGTAACTATTCCATTAATAAGCCTTTTATCATTATCTTTTTTTTGTTCTTCTGCAATTAAAACTAAAGCATCTTTCAAAGTTAAACCAGTATTTAATAAAACATACAACTCAGTGTAAAATCCTTCCTTCTTTTTATTAGGAAAAGAATTACCAAAAGCAATTTCCTTTTTTAATATTTTATCAATATCAAAAGAGGAATTTTTCTTTTTTTGCTTTTCTATGTTTTTTAGTTGAAATGCCATAAACCTTCTTCAGTTTTTCAATAAACAGTGTCCAATAGTTTTTTATGATTAATATAGTAAGAAGCATCTTTTACTTTATGCATAAAGAGGAATTTTTCTCCATAGTTTTCTGATAGATTCATTTCAATAGCATCAATGGTATTTTCTTTAACAATTTTCCCATTTAAAAAAAACTTTTTATTAGTAACTTCAATTTTAAAAGTATCTCTATTTCTAATAATTAAGTAATCTTTAAAAACATACAAAACACTGTCTTTTGTGTTTTTGAGTATCAAATGATTATTATCTTTATTATAGAAAGCGTTTCTAGCATTAAAATCTCTTGTTAAAGTAGCTTCAAAAAATTGAACTTCTTGTTTTTTTTGATAATTATTTTGAATAGATATTACTTGACTTTTCACCATATTTAACACCAAAAAACCCATAGCAATAATTATACTAGCTAAGACTAAAACTACCAGCATTTCTGCCAATGTAAAGGCTTTAAGTTTTTTATCTTTCATTGTAAATATTAGTTATAATTCTTTTGACTTTACTTTTACCCTTATTAATATCTTGAATAGAGAATTCAATACATTTTATATCATTCAGAATAACATTTTTAATCTGAATAGAATATCCACCTTCCTGATAAGAAAGCGGAATTTCTAGCTGTTTATTTTGATATTGGTATATTAATTTCTCAATTTTCACATCTAGATTTTGTGTATCTTTTTGAATACTACTAACCATCAAATTATTTAAAGTAACTATGGCTATTGCAAAAACAATTAATAAAATAGAAGTTGCTACAATAATTTCTGTTAATGAGGACGCTTTCAATGATAAGGAGATTTTCTTTTTTAATCTACCCATTTCGCCAGTTGATTTGATGATTGATTAATTTGTAACCCTGCAAACTCATGTGGAATTATGTTTGCATTAATTTCTCCATTATAAATATGATTTACATAAATATCTCCCGATTTTTTGATGATAAAATTATTCGTATAAATTGATCCAAATACTTCTCCTTGAAACTGAACATTTTTAGAACAATATACCTCCCCCACTACTTTTGCATTTTCTTCAATTTTAATTTGAGCATCATAATTGCTTTGAAGATTTTCTGAATGATAGACTACCAAACCTCTAACATCTGTATTTTCATTTAAAACAATTGAAAATTCTTCATTTGTTGATTTTTGATTTTGAGAAGTTATCCCATAATTCGCATTTGATTTATTTAAAAGAACCAATGCAGACGGATAGAGTAAATTTGAATTTGAGTTTATTTCTATTTTCTTAGTAGCAATAGCTTGAAAACTTCCTGTTGTTTTACCTTCTACAATAATTTCTGGAGCTATTAATATTACATCTTCTAATTTTGCAGTTGAAGTTACCGTAATTTTCTTTTGTGAGACAATTAATATATGGCCACTTAACCAAATGTTAGAAATTAGTATTGGTGCATCATCTTCATATAATAAACCTTTATCGTTAAATGATTGATGCAATTTTAAACCGTTAACTAATTCAAAGGTTACAAAATCTTCTTGAGCGTAATTTTTTACAAAGTTTTTTAAATACTGAATATTTTGAATTTGAGGTAATTGACTATCACTTTGTTTTTTATATCCATAAATAAGTTGATTCCCATAATAAGATTCTCCTGCAATATTTCCTGATTTAACCCCTAGTTTTGGTAAATATGCATTTCCCGTAATTTTTGTTTTTCCTACTAGTACTAAAGATGAATTGTTTTCTTTTAAATATAATGCATCTCTTTTTTTATTTTGAGAACCTAAAATTGCAATCTTATGAAAATATTCATTTTTTACTTTTGAAGTAGCAATTCCGATATCAAAAATACCCCAATGCTTTTTTATAAATGTGGTATTTGAAAATTTTGTATCAGATAAGTTTAGCGTAATTTCTTCATTATAACTTATCTCTTTTTGTTTTAAATAAGAAAAAGGCATAATTGTATTAGTTATAGCTTCTTTTGTAAAACTATGCTTTATTATCATTTTTTGTTGCAAATACACTAATGAAATAAAAGCAAAAATAATAATAGCAATGATGATTGAAATCACCAAAACATATTGTAATGCTCCTCCTTTTATTTTTTTTGTGAACTGCATTATTGTTTTAAAATGATCTTGGTTTCGTTTAAAAATCTGACTACAGCTTCTTCTTTATTCGCCTTAATTAATTTTACCTTTTGAAATGTTTCACCTTTTTTTAAAAATTCTTGACTTCCATTAATGGTTAAGATATAAGATGTCTTCCTTTCACCTTGAATTAATCCATTATAAATCACTTCTGGAAATGTTTTTTTTGACTGTTCTTGCTTGGTTTTATTTTTGACTAGGATATTTTTCTTTTTAGGAAAACTCCCCAAAAAAGGATCTCTATATTCTGCTTGAAGTTCATACATAGAAGATGTAACTGAAGGTATTTTTTGAAAGCTATTTTGAGCTAGTAGAACTTTTAACTCTGGTACACTTGGATTCATTCTATTATAAATTTGATACCCTATTGTTCCCCAAATTCCTAAAACAGCAAGTAGTAATATATATGTTTTTTGTTTTTTTTTCATTATTATTTTTTTTTATGAAATTAAAAAAGGATACACTTCTTCAATAGAAGTAATTCCTTGTTTCACCAATGCTATCATATTTGATTTTAAAGTAGCAATATTATTCTTTTTTAAATAATCATAAATTTCTACATTTTTATTTTCAATACTTTTTACCAACTCTTCTGTTATTGGAATAATCTCATAAACTGCCTTCCTTCCTTGATAACCTGTTTGATAACAACTAGGACAGCCAACTGCTTCGTAATGAAAATCTATTTTTGAAAGTTCTTGAACAGCATCTAAGTTAAGATTTACATCAGCCTGAGATCGTTTACAATTATTGCAGAGTTTCCTTACCAATCGTTGAGCTACACTCACATTTAAAGTACTCGCAATTAAAAAAGAAGGTATACCCATATCTATTAAACGAGATACAGTTGCCCAAGCTGAATTAGTATGTATAGTCGACAATACTAAATGACCAGTTAAAGAAGCTCTTATTGCCATATTTGCAGTATCTACATCCCTTATCTCACCCACCATAATAATATCTGGATCTTGTCTTAAAAAAGTTCTTAAAGTACTTGCGAAATCTAATCCTATATTTTGTTTTAATTGCACTTGATTTACTCCTTCTAAAGTATACTCAATAGGATCTTCTATGGTTAAAATATTAGCATCATTGCTATTTAATAATTTTAACGTAGCGTACAAAGTCGTAGTTTTACCCGAACCTGTAGGCCCAGATATTAATATAATACCACTTGGTTTTTGAACAGCAGTTATATATGTTTTAATCTCTTCATCTGTAAAACCCAAATTATCTAATGAAAAAAGTATATTATTTTTTGATAAGATTCGTAATACTAATTTTTCTCCATATAAAGTTGGCAATGAAGAAACACGTATATCAAAATCTTCTTGTGACGTTCTTAAGTTTATTCTTCCATCTTGAGGTAAACGTTTTTCAGAAATATCTAAACTTGACATTATTTTAATCCTATTGATGATTTTCGGATATTCATCCAAAGAAATTACATAACGTTCTATGAGTTTTCCATCAATTCGTAATCGCACACGTGCTTGTTTTTCAAAAATTTCAAAATGTATATCACTACTCCCAATCTCTTTTGCTTCGTATATAATATTCATTAAAAAATCTTCTGAATAATGCAAAGATTTTTGTTGACTTATTCTCTCTCTTTTACGATAGTTGATTTCTAAATAACGTTGAATTTTATCACTATCAACAATCTCCAATTTAATTTCTTTACCAAAGACAATTGCTAATTCTTGAGACAGGATCTCTTTTTGAACTGAATCTGTTTTAAATATCCATAAATTATCAACTTCTTCAATAGGGATGATACGATAGTGATAAGCCTGATCACTAGATATAAGCTGTGTTAAAATAGTTGATATTTCATATTGTTGTATTTCCATTACACTTCATAAATATTAACTACATTCATAAATTTATTTACCATTAATACAAGTAAAAAAAAAAGACTCTGTAATCCTGCTAAAGGCACTGTATCTTCTTTTAATTTTGATTTCAAAATTAGAAATACAATCAAAGCAAATATTATAGAAAAAATAAACACCATCAAAAAAGATAAAATAGGTAAACTAACTGCTAATACTATAAAAAATAATAAATCTCCTCTTCCAAAAACTTCAAAAATTTGCTTTTTCATTTTCAATTTTGCGTACCCCCATAGAAAGCAAAATACAAGTGCTATAAAAATAAGATTTATTAAACTGTTTATCACAAAAGAAATATTTGATAGCGATATAAAATTAATTGTTCCACCTAATAACAGTCCAAAAATTAATAACCATAAAGATACTCTTCTTTCTTTTATATCTTGATAAAAAAGTATTCCTAAAATAATCATCAATAAAATTTCTAATATTAATTTCATAAACTAGTTACTTATTCTTCTGTGTTAATTTTTGAATAAAGAATTTTCCTATCAATTCTTCTTTATTTTTTCTGTAATTTTTCTTTTTTTCAAAATCAAGAGAAATCAATTGTCCCAATTGTTGTCTTTCTAATGTATTTAAAAGTTTTAATAATGAGCTAAAAGTTCCTTTGATTTCAAAAGAATAAGTTTTTACAATAGTGTTATTCTGTTCTATAGTATGAGGTTCATTAAATGAAATAATACTTAAAGGAATAGATTTTTTAAAAGTATTTAATTTTTGTAACAATGTTTGCTGAAAAGAATTTTCTATTGATATTTCTTTTTTTGCTAAAATAGAATCTAAATATCTGTTTTCTTGCTGTAAATTGAGAATACGTTGATTTGCATTAGACAGTAATTCCTTTTCTTTTTTCAATTCATTAACACGTTTTTTTAATACAAAAGTATTTTTGATAGAGAATTGATAAGAAATAAATAACAGTATCAAAAAACCAATAACCAAAGCAGTATTTTTTTGTTTATCAGTCATTCGTTTTTATTATAAATTCAAAACTAGAAGTCATATTTTTATTTTTTCCTCTTCCATACTCCATAATTAAAACTTCTTTGATCCAAGATTTTTGTTCTAAAAAAGAAATCCAATTAGAAAATGCTTCATCATTCTTAGAT
Organism: Polaribacter sp. Asnod6-C07; assembly: GCF_045063625.1. Classification (NCBI taxonomy): domain Bacteria; kingdom Pseudomonadati; phylum Bacteroidota; class Flavobacteriia; order Flavobacteriales; family Flavobacteriaceae; genus Polaribacter; species Polaribacter sp. Asnod6-C07. Next base: position 3,748,158 of record NZ_JBEFOF010000005.1, read on the forward strand.
TCACCTTTTACAATAATTATATTCTTTTTAAAGTTGTAGGGTTTATCATCTTTTTGAATTCCCTCTTTAGGTTGAAAATAGATTTGTGTTAACATACTTGATTCTGGAAGAGAAATTCCCAATTCATCAAAATATTTAGAAATTGAAATGTTAGCTCCTGATTGTATTCCCTGTATAAGCTGTTTTTTTTGTGTAACTTTTTTTTGTAATGTATTGAGTTGACTTTTATAAGTTTGACTAATTTGTAGCTCTGCAGAAAGATTGCCTACTTGATCTCTATAATTTGTAAATGCAAAGAAATTAACTAGTAATATTAGCAATAAAAAGCCCAACCCTGCTTTTAAACCAATATCAAAAAAACGTTTTTGCTTATAACTTTCAGCTAATATACCCTGAATTGAACTTGTGGTATTTTCAGTATAATAGGCTATAATACCAGCTAAAGATAATAGTTCTATATTAGATACTTCTATATCATTTATGTTGTAGTCTATTGTTGCAACTTCTTGTTTTTCTATTATTACAATTTTATTATTTTCTAAATAAATATTTGCATTTGAAGTGGTTAATATTTTATTTTTCTGAAATCTCAAAAGATGTTGAATGGCTAAATTGCCAATTGAAAAATCAATCACAAAAATCCCTGCTTTCAAGTATAAGTTTAGGATGACATCTATTGTCTCTTTTCTTGCAATAGCTACAAAAGAATAAATATCATCTGTATATAATTCGAAATAAAAATCGTTTAAAATAATATTTGGAAAAGCAGTTTTAACTATCTTTTTTTTATCAACATCTGTAAACTCAACTCTTTTAGCTAATACTTGTTCATCGTTTAAAATCAAAAAAATATGTTTTTGATCTTTTAGAACATTAATAACATCTTCTTGTTTATGAACTATTTTTCTTTGAAAAATTTGAAGTTCTTTTTTCTTTTGAACAAGCTGTAATATTGAAAAAGAATTGTTTTCTGCGTGTTCAACCGCTGTATATTTATTTCCATATTTTATAAACTTTCCTATCATTTTAATAAATGATTGTTGGTTTTATAAGCACTGAAAGTTTACTTTTTTGTGCAGTTCTTGTTCTTTTACTAAATAAATATTTAATTATTGGTATTCTCGCAAGAAAAGGAACACCTGAACCTGAATTATTTCGCGAAGATTCTTCAATTCCACCTAATATTACGATATCTTTATCTTTTACTCTAATTGTAGAAGTAAATTCTCTAGAATTCATTCCTGGAGGAGCTTCTGAATCAATTTGTACACCATTAAAATCAGATTGTAATACATTAATATTTAAAGTAATGTTTCCATCCCCAGATACTAGTGGACGAATTCCAATTGATAAATCTGCATCAATAGGATAATAATTTTTAACATCTGTAATAACCGGATTTTGTGTTCCGATTGTATTAGTTTGGGTAACTGCATAATACGAACGTTCTCCTCTTGATAAGGTGGCTTGATGCCCATTTAATGTTGAAAGTTTGGGTGTCGATCTTATTTTTAAATTTCCATTTGTTTCTAATGCTTGAATTCTAGCATAAAAATTAGGAACTACTTTTCCTACATTTAAAGCTCCAAAATTATTAAAACCTCCTATAATTTTATTAATACTTGCAGCTCCTATTGTTAAGTCAGTAGAAGGGAATACAGTTCCTTGATCTGTTGTGGGTGAATCTCCAATTCCTAAATCTAAACCTGTAGTTACTGAACTTGAATTACTAACTTCAATAATCATCACTTCTATTAAAATTACAGGAACAGGTTTATCAATAGTTTTTAAAAAGGCTTTAAAAGCTTCTATTTTCTGTGCATTACCATTTACTAAAAAAGAATTTTGCTCAACATCTGTCGTAATTTCTAAACCTTCTGTTATTTTTTTTGGAACCAAATCTAAAATAGCATCAGATTTATTTGAATAATCTTGAAAAGTACTTCTATTGTTGTTTATTGAATTTCGATTATTTAGGTTATTACTGTAGTTTTGATTATTTTGATTAAAGTTTGAAGTATTATAATAACTTTGATTTCCATTCAGACCATTTATTCCTAGGGAATTATTTGCTAAGCTAGAATTACTATTACTCTGAATAGGAGTATTCATAATTTCTATTGAACGATGTAGTAATGGAATGATAACAGTGCTTGTTAAAGAAACTTCTTTATTGTCTCCAAAATAGTAGATATCATTCATCTTTTTAAAACTAAAATTTGTATTTTCTAAAATTTTAGTCAACAATACATCAAACGTAATATTATTGGCTTTTACAGTTGCATTTCCTGCATTTGTAAATGGACTGGTTGTAAACATATTAATACTAAGATCATAACCAATATCTTTTATGATGGAAGCAATTTCTATATTTTCAAAATCTACATCTATAATTTGTTTAACAGTGTCTTGTACTTTAAAGTAAAAGTTAGCATCTTTATATCTAGCAGGTTTCTGTCTTCTATTATCAGTAATTCCTTTTTGATTAGGTGCTAAAGCTCTTTCAAATAAGTAAAAATTATCTTTGGTTTTTGTAACTGATAAATTATTAGCAAATGCAATTTTATCTATTGCACTTTCTAGTGGCATCTCTTTAATATAAGAAGTTAGTTTTTGATTTTCAATTTCAAGAGCATAGGATAAGTTTTTTCCTGTAATATTGGTTATTTCTTTAAAGGCAGTATAAAGAGAATCGTTTTGTAAATCAATAGAAAACAAATCTTTGTCTTTGTCATATACAGCCTTAATATCTCTTGCTTTATATGGTTTAACGTACCTTTTTATGTTCAAAATAGTGCCTAAAGATTTAATTGTTAAATCAAATTCATTACAAAGGTACAAGAACACATTTTTTACAGTTGCATTGGAGAAATTTTGCGTAATTCTAAATTGATTTAGGTTAGATGCAATACTAACATTTAATTTATGCTCTCTAGCAATTGCTCTAATAAAAACAGGAAGTTCAGTATCATTTAAATTAAAATCTACTTTTTTTGAAAGCCCAGAAATTGAATTGGATAAACTATCTAATTTGATTTCTATTTCGTTAATTCTATTTCTTTTTTCTTGACCAAAATTAGTATGGTTAATGAAAATAAGAAAAAACAATATTAGTGCTGATTTTTTTATCACTTTAAATTTGGGGGTTTATTTAACTTTTAAGTTGTTTGAGGCATAATTTGTAGAATATCCTGAGTTATATGCTTTTACTCGCCATTCATAATCTCCTATTTCTAAATCTTTTACTAAATAGGTCTTTACTTGAGTTGAATCTAGTATAATTTGGACTGCATTATCAAAATTTGGTGTTGCAATTTGAATTTGATACTCATTAGCTTCAGGAACCTCTTGCCAATTAAATTGAATATTACCAGAAATTACATCTGAATTTTCTGAAGGTGCTATCAAAATAACAGTTTCAGATGATATGTCTTCCACAAAAATTGCTTCACAATTCATAAAAAGACACAATATACTTATAAATAGCAATCTCTTTTTCATTCTTTTCTATAGTTATTTAAAATATAAATGTAATAAATTATTATTATTTTAATACTTTTGGAAGTGTGAATTTTCTAAATTGCTGAACGATGAAAAAAAAGAAAAAGCTATTATCAAAGAAAATAGATGCTTTTAATATGCAAGAACTCCTAGTGGTTTTGGTTATTATTGGCATTCTGATTTTAATTGCTTTACCCAATTTAATGCCAATAGTTTCAAAAGCTAAAGCTCTTGAAGCGCAAACTAATTTATCTACTATTTACTCTTTTGAAAAGAATTATTTTTTTATGCATTCAAAATATACAAATAATTTTAATGATATAGATTACCTGCCTAATAAAACTGTTAAAGAAGGTGGAACTGCTAATTATGAATATGAAATTATAGAAGCCACAAATAATTCTTTTAAAGCAAAAGCAATAGCTGTTACTGATTTTGATGGTGATGGCATTTTAAACGTTTGGGAGATTGATGAGAACAAGAATTTGAAAGAGGTAATTAAAGATTAAATTAATTCTATATAAACTAAAAATGCAATTGTTAAGTTTTTGAAAAATGTGCTCAGCTATCTCTGCTACTAATTATCTCTTTTTAAGAAAGTGCTAAAACAAAAAAACTAATTATACTAAATCTTGCACTAAAAGTCATTTATTTTAAGGTTGAATATCAATAATATTTAAGTTTTTTTTTATAAAATAAAATTTTATTATATAAAAAATTGCTCTTCAAACAATTAGATTATTATATTTGAAAAGAAATTTATCATTAATCAGAGTACACGATTTAGTACACGATTTTATCAAAATAAAGCTTAAACTGGGTTTTTAAAATGGGTTTATTTTAAATTCATAACCCTGAGGTCACGGGTTCAAATCCCGTTTTCGCTACAAGCTTAAAGCTAATTAAATCAACGAATTGTGTATCACAATTCGTTTTTTTATGCCTTCCTTTTTCTTACTTTTACAAAGAGTACACAATCGAGTACACGATTTACCTATGAAATTGAATTATTCTGAGCCAAAAATCTATTTTTTTATCTAATACAAAAATGCAATACAATCAAACACAGTATTACAATATTGTGTTGTTTTAGATCTAATACTTTTTTAATTAGCAGTAAAAAAACATCAGAAATTAAATTTAGATTTAATTGTTTTTTTTTACTTTTCCAATACTAGAAAAAATCATCTTAAAATAAAATGAATTATCGTTTTCAATTAATATTTTATCATACCAAATATCTCTATCATAGTAAGGTAACAAACAATTTGAGCCTGATATTAAAACTATTTTATACCAAGTAATATTATCATCAACTTTAGTTTTAAGCATATTTTTTTTGGATCTACTGCTAATCCCTAACACCTTTACCAACTTTTTTTTCTGACCTAGATCCACTTTTTATAAATTCTGTTTGACAAGACCTTCTTCATTTAATTTAACTGAGCAACAACTCCATGAGTTGTTAAAGTAGATTCAGCTAAAAATAAAGTTAGTTTTGTTAATTTTATTTTTCTTTAAACTCCTATAATTAAACTAAATAGACATTTATAAAACAAAATATAATTAATCTAAAAAATATCTAGAACTAAATAAATTTATAAATAAGGTTATACAATTTAATAAATTGGGTAAAATTCTAATTACAAAAAAAACACTGCTATTAATTATAATTCTAAATTACGCAATAAACAAGTTAATTAAATACTTATTTCCTAAATATTAACTATTTTTAGTATAAAATTCTAAAAACTAGATAGGAATTTAATTTTCATCTATTTTTTAACTTTAAGTTTCCCCAACAACAATAAGTTATGAATTATAATCAAATACTTACCTTGTTTATACAAGGTACAACAGTTGCTACAGTAATACTTTTTTTATTTAGACTTAGAAAAAAATTAGGCCTAGGTGTTTTATATGCCTGTTTAGGTTTGTTTCAGTTTGTACAAGTAATGGTATTTATTTTAAATACTGTTTTTGATTCAAAAACAAGTAATTTTCTAGTTTCACCTGGTTCATCAGTTTTTATTACTATTACACTTTTCAGTTTGCTTATCATCTACATAAAAGAAGATGCTCAAGAAACTAAAAAAATGATATATGCTATACTTATTGTTAATGTATTAATATCATTAGTACTACTTGCTTTTGGTTGGAATATAAAAGAAGCATATTTAGAAAACTCACTATCAACACCTAATCATTTTATATTTTCTCCTAGAATTTTAATTTTTGGAAATATTGCATTGCTTATAGATTCATTATTATTAATAATAATTTTTGAATACATTTCTAAGAAAACAAAATTTTTATATGTACAAATTCTTATAACAATGCTTATTGTTGTAAGTTTAGACACCATACTTTTCTCTGTTACAACTTTCTGGAATTTAGAAAACCTAACCTCTATTATTACATCTAATTTAATAGCAAAAAATAGTTTTGCATTCTATTACAGTATTCTATTTTATTTCTATTTAAGATATTTAGATCATACTGATAAAGATTTAGTCTATTTTAATATTAAAAATGTTTTTAAGCCTCTTAGTTATAAGCAAAAATTTGAAACTGCTGTAAGTAGTATTAAAAAAAGCGAAGAAATGTATCGTTTAATAACAGACAACTCTACAGATGTTATTTGTTTACTTGATTTGGATGGTAAATATAAATACGTAAGTCCTTCTATAAAAAGCGTTTTAGGTTATAATCAATCTGATTTTATAGACGAAAATATATTTAATATTGTACATATAGACGATGTAAAGCAGCTTAAAGAAAATATAATTAACTTTAAAAACACTAATAATATTTTTATCTTTAGGTTGCTTCATAAAAAAGGATTTTATGCTTGGATAGAACTCACGATATCACCTATTTATAAAAATAAAAAGCTAACTTCTTTTGTTTCATCTGCAAGAAATATTTCAGAGAGAGTTATTGCAAACAACCAATTTAAGAACTCTTTAAAACTTTTAGAAAAAAGAGAAAATTTATTAACTGAATCTAGTAAGATAGGTAAAATAGGTTTTATAGAATTTGATACTATTACCAATAGCTACAGTTGGTCAGATTATTTATTTACAATTTTTGGATTAGAAATTGGTTCTAAAATTCCGTCACAAGAAGAACTTATTAATTATTATGAAGAAGAATCTAAAATTGAATTGAAAAAATGCATAAAAAATCTTGAGTTAAATGGTACTCCTTTCGATATCGATTTAAAAATTATAAATGCAAAAAAAGAAGAGCTTTGGTTAAGAACAAAAATAGAACCTGTATTTAATGAACAAAATAAAGTTATAGGAAGAAGAGGAATTTCGCAAGATATTACGAAGTATAAAAATGCCCAATTAACTTTAGAAAAAAATGATTATTCTTTAAAAGAATCTAGCAGAATTGCTAAAATTGGTTATTGGGAGTATGATATAAAGTCTGATTGTTTTACTTGGTCTGACTATGTTTACAAGCTTTATGGCTTAAATGATAAAGATATAATTCCGTCAAGAAATAAAATTATGTCTTTTTATGATAAAGTTTCTAGTGAAAAGTATGAAATAGCCACCAAAAACCTTTTAAATAATGGTGTTCCTTTTGATTTAGAATTAAGAATAATAAATGCAAAAAAAGAAGAAGTTTGGGTTAGAGTTGTTGTTCAACTTATTTATAATGAAAAAAATGAAGTTACTGGAAGAAGAGGTATCATTCAAAATATAACAGATGCTAAAAAAATAAACCTACAATTAGAAAAATCTAATTTAGAAATTAAAGAATCTATAAAACTAATAGAACAAAAAGAACAATCTTTAAAAGAAACAAGAATTATTGCCAAAGTTGGTTATTCTAAATATCTATTTAAAACAGATAGCTTTATATGGTCTGATTACGTATATAAAATTTTTGGTTTAGACCCAAAAAATAAAATTCCAGAACGCACTAAATTATTAGCTTTATACGATGATGAATCTTTAAAAAAACTACAAAAAGCTACAAAAAAATTAGATAAAGATGGTATTCCTTATGACTTAGAGTTAAAACTAACTAACACTAAAAAAGAAGAAATCTGGGTACGAGTAGTTGCTCACCTTATTTACAATGAGAAAAAAGAACTTATTGGCAGAAGTGGTGTTTTCAGAGATATTACAGAAGCTAAAAACAATCAACTTAAACTAGAAACATATTTAAAGCAATTAGAAACCAAAGATGCAGATTTAAAAGAATCGAATAGAATTGCTAATATTGGTTATTGGGAGTATTATTTCGAAAACGATAAAATTACTTCCTCTTATTATACTTATAAAATTTTTGGTTTAGACCCTAACAAAGAAATTCCTAGTCGTAAAGAATTAAAGAAACTATATAATGCAGATGACTTAATAAAGCTAACAATAGCTACTAAAAAATTAATGCTTGATGGTATACCTTACGATATTGAATTAAAATTAAATAACTTTAAAAACGAAGAAATTTGGACAAGAAATATTGTTCAGCCAATTTACGATAGCAAAAATAAAATTATTGGTCGTAGAGGAGTAATACAAAACATTACTGCCTATAAAAAAACACAAATTGCTTTAGAAAACTCTTTACAGCTTTTAGAAAAGAAAGAATTATCTCTTAAAGATTCTAGTAAAATGGCAGGTATTGGCTATATAGAATACGATTATACTACCTCTAAATACACAGATTACTCAGAATATATTTACACACTTTTTGGAATATCACCTGGTGAAGAATTAAAACCTGAAGACAAAGTCTTAATTTATTTTGATAATGAATCAAAGCAAAAGTTTAAAAAAGCCCTAGAAGATGTAAAGAATGGATTAATAACAGATATTGAACTTAAAGGTAAAAACAGAAAACAAGAAGAAATCTGGATTAGAAGTGTATCAAGTCCAATTTATAATGATAGTAAAGAAGTTATTAAAAGAAGAATTGTTTTACAAGACATAAAAGCTTACAAATTAACGCAGCAAGAACTACAACAATCTTTACATCTACTAAAGAAAAAAGATTTATCATTGCAAGATTCTAGCAAAATAGCAGGTGTTGGTTTCATAGAATACAACTACCTAACAGACTCATACACTACAACTGAACATGTATATAACATTTTCGGTTTTGATTTAGGTACTAATGCGTCACAAAAAGAAATTATAACATTTTTTGATAAAGAATCACAAATAAAATATATACAAGCTTTACAAGACCTTAAAGAAAAAGGCTTAAACTACGATTTAGAGTTAAAAGGAATAAATAAGAAAAATGAAGAAATTTGGATAAGAAGTGTATCTAGCCCTTTATATAATGATGATGGAACCGAATTAATTGGTAGAAGAATTGTAATTCAAGACATTAGAAATTATAAAAATATTCAGTTAGAATTAGAAAAATCCAAACAAGAAATTCAAAATTCATTAGATTTAATTAAAAACAAAGATCAAGCATTAACAGAATCTAATAGAATTGCAAAAATTGGTTATTGGGAATATGACATTATTAACGACTCTTATAGCTGTTCAGATTATGTTTATGAAGTTTTTGGCTTAGATCCTAATAGAAAAACTCCTCCTCGTAAAGAAATATTAAAATTTTACGATCAAGAATCTCAAGAAAAACTAGAAGCTGCTACCTTAGAATTAAATACTCATGGTGTACCTTATGATATTGAACTTAAATTAAGAAACACAAATAATGAAGAAGTCTGGACAAGAAACATAGTGCATCTTGTTTTTAATAACAAAAACGAAGTTATTGCCAGAAAAGGTTTAGTACAGAATATTTCAGCTTACAGAAAAGCGCAAATTGAAATTAAAAACTCACTGACCCTTTTAGAAAAACAAGATTATTCATTAAAAGAATCTAGTAGAATTGCTAAAATTGGTTTTGTAGATTATAACAGTATAACAGAAAAATATACTTGGTCAGATTATACTTATGCTATTTTTGGTTTAAAAACAACAGATCAAATTCCATCTCCAGAAAAAATATCAAGTTATTTTGATAAAGAATCTCAAGAAAAATTAAAAAAAGTATTTTATGATATTAACAAAAAAGGATTAGCTACAGACATAGAATTAAAAGGTAAAAATAAAAATAATGAAACCTTTTGGATAAGGCAAGTAGCACAACCTGTTTACAATGAACATAAAGTAATGGTTGGTAGAAGAGCTTTATTACAAGATATTACTGCCTATAAAACAAATCAACTACAATTAGAAAACTCTTTTAAACTATTAGAAAAGAGAAAGTTTTCTATGGATGAAGCAAGTAAAGTAGCTAAAATTGGTTATTATGATTACAATACTGATACAGATACTTTTATTTGGTCTGAAAACATTTATATAATGCATGGTTTAGACCCTAATAAACCTGTACCTCCTAGAAATGTAGTAATAGCAATGATAGATAAAGAATCTTTACCTAAAGTAGAAAAAGCAACACAAAATCTCAACCAATTTGGGACTCCTTATGATATTGAAATGAAAATTTTAAATAAAAAAAGGAACCAACATGTTTGGATTAGACTCGTAGCACAACCCGTTTATAATAAAAATAATAAAATTGTAGGAAGAAGAGGTGTAGCACAAGATATTACACTACAAAAAAACACTCAAATAGAACTAGAAGAAAAAAACAAAAAAATTAATGAAACACTTAAACTATTAGAAAGAAATGAATATTCTAAAAACGAAACTAGCAAAGTAGCTAAAATTGGTTATCATGAATATTATAACACAACAGATTCTTTTTATTGGTCAGATTATATGTATACTCTATTTGGTTTAGAATTAAACAAAAAAATACCATCTAGATCTGAACTCGTTTCTCTATTTTATGAAAAATATAAACTAAAATTAAAAAAAGCTACTGAAAATTTAGAAGCCTATGGTTTACCTTACGATTTAGAATTAAAACTAGTTAATTTTAAAAGAGAAGTTATTTGGATTAGAATGTCTAATCAACCAATATACAATGAAAGTAATAGTAAAATTATTGGTAGAAGAGGTGTTGCACAAAACATTACTTTAAGAAAGCTAATAGAAGAAGAACATTTAAAAGTTAAAAACGATTATATTAGATTATTTGAAAATGCTACTATTTCTATATGGAACGAAGATTTAACTTTATTGTACAAAGAAATAGATAAACTAAAAAAACAAAATATAACAAACATTGATAAATACTTAGAAGAAAAACCAGATGTACTAAATAGACTTTTAGAAAAAATAAAAATAAATTACGTTAATAAAGCAACATTAAAATTATTTAAAGCTAGTAATCAAAATGAGTTTTTTAAAAATATCCATTTATCTTTTGGTAAAGGTGCTGATAAAGTTTTCACAAAACTTATAGAAGCTATTTGGTTTAATTTAGATACGTTTTATTCTGAAGTAAATTACAAAACTTTAAAAGGCGATGAGTTTACTGCAATAGTATCTGTAGCAATACCAAAAACACTTAAAGAACAAAAAACAGTACCTGTAAGTATACAAAGTATTCAAAAGATTAAAGATGTAGAGTTAGCTTTAAAAGATTCATTAAAAAACTTAAATGAAGCACAAAAATTAGGTCATATAGGTAATTGGGAGTTAAACACAATAACAGAAGAATTTACTTGGTCTGATGAGGTATATAATCTTTTTGATTTTAACCCAGAGAATGGACTTCCTAAAAAAGAAGATATTTTAAAAAAAATACATCCAGATGATATTAAGTTTCATAATAAAAAATTAGAGAATGCTATAAAATATGGCAATCCTTTTAATATTGAAATTAGATTTAAAATTTCGGATATTTCAGAAAAAACTATAAAAATTATTTGTGAACCAATAAAAGATAACGAAGGCAAAGTAATCTGTTTAAAAGGTGTTAACCAAGACATTACTAAACAAAAAAAGATACAAAAAGAACTAGAAAACAAAAATAAAGAACTTAAACAATCTTTAGAGTTATTAGAAATAAGTGAACACTCTAGAAACGAGGTAAGTAAAATTGCAAAAATAGGATACCAAGACTACAACTCTATTACAAACTCACACAAATGGTCAGATTATTTTTATGAAATTCTAGGTTTTAACCCTAAATATGGTATACCAGATACTAGCGAAATTGTAAAAGCTTTTCATAACGAATCTCAAATTAAAATGAGTAAAGCAATTTATAATTTAGATAACAAAGGTATACCTTGTGATATTGAGTTAGAATTAATCAACAAAAAACTAGGTAATATTTGGTTAAGATTTGTAGGCCAATCAGTATTTAGTAGCAATAACGAAATTATTGGTAAAAGAGGTATAATACAAAATATTACTGAACAAAAAATAAAACAAAAAAAGTTAGATGAGCAAAACGAAACACTTTTTAATTTAAATAATATTTTAAATGAAGCTCAAAAGATTTCTAAAATAGGAAACTGGCAGTACAATAAAACATCCAATTCAATAACTTGGTCTAACGAATTGTTTAGCATTTTTGAACGCTCTCGTTTATTAGGCCCTCCTAAAGGTTATTCAGATTTCTTATCTTATTATACAGATAATAGTAAATCTAATTTAGATATTGCAATACAGAAATGTATAACACAAAAAACCTCTTTTAATTTAGAATTAAATATTTATAATACTTTCGGAAGTTTAAAACATATAAATATTAAAGGTAAAGTATTGTTTGATGGGTATAAAATTTTAGGTTGTTATGGTACCATACAAGATATTACAGAACAAAAACAAATTTTAGATGAAATTGAAAAAACACAAGAAAAATATCGTTTGGTTACAGAAAATTCAAATGATTTAATCTGTTTACATGATATTAATGGAGTTTTATTATATCTTAGTCCATCTGTAAAACCTTTATTAGGTTATGATAATTTAAAACAATATGATAAACCTTTATATAACATTATACATCATAATGAATTAGAAAATTTTAAAAATCATATTAAAAATACAAGTATTAATAATAAGTATAAAAAACCAATTAGCTTTAGAGCAAAACATATAGATGGTCATTTTGTTTGGTTTGAAGCTTTATCATCAGCAGCATATAAAGAAGGGCAAATTACATTTTTTATAACAATTGCCAGAGATATTACAGAATCTGTATTAGCAAAAAGAGAAATAGAAGAATATCAAGAATCGCTTCAAAAGTTAACTACAGAAATAACATTAGTAGAAGAAAATCAAAAGAAAGAAATTGCTACCAATATTCACGACCATTTAAGTCAAGCTCTAGTAATTTCTAATATGAAAATAAAAGAACTACAAAGAAAACCTGAATTAAAAAATATAGATGAAGAATTACACTTTGTAGAAGATCATATTACAGATGCTTTGGCTAATAGTCGTAGAATAACGTCTGAGCTTTCACCACCTATTTTATACCAATTAGGTATTATAGAAGCTTTATATTGGTTGTTAGAAAACATAGAAACCAAACATAAAATTAAGTGCGAAATTAATGAAGATGAAGAACATATAAAACTAAACGAAATTAGTTCTATATTGCTTTATAGAAGCATACAAGAAATATTAAATAATGCTATAAAATACGCCAAAGCAACATTAATAACAATTAATATTCTTAAAAAGAACCAAGGGTTAGACATCGTAATAAAAGACAATGGTATAGGTTTTAATATAAATAAATTAAATAACTTTCGTAACAGTAATGGTTCTGGTTTTGGTTTATTTACAGTACAAGAACGTATCAAAAATATAAAAGGAAAATTTAAAATAACATCAGAAATTAACAAAGGAACATCTGTTAATATCTACATCCCTCTCAAAGATGAATAATTTAAACACAATTAAAATAATACTAGCAGATGACCATAAACTATTAAGAGATGGCCTAAGAAATATTATTGAACAAAAATCTCATATGCAAATAATTGGTGAAGCTGCTGATGGTAGAGAGGTCATAAAATTATGTACAAAACTAAAACCAGATGTTATTGTAATGGATGTTTCTATGCCTGGCTTAAATGGTGTTGAGGCTACAAAACAAATAAATAAGCAGCATCCAGACATAAAAATTATTGGGCTTTCTATGTATTCTAGTAAACAATTTATACAAGGCATGTTTAAAGCTGGTGCATTTGGTTACCTTTTAAAAGACGGCAGTTCAGATGAGTTAGTAACAGCAATATGCACAGTTACAGAAAATAGAAGATACTTATCTAAACATTTAGACCAAGAGTTACTTGTTTTATTAAAAAAAGGTAAATCTTTAGATAATGTAGAACTTAGCTCAAGAGAAAAAGAAGTTTTACAATTAATTGCAGAAGGAAAATCATCAAAAGATATAGGAGAAATATTATTTTTAAGCTCTAAAACTATAGACGTTCATAGAAATAATATAATGAAAAAATTAGATTTACATTCTATACCAGAATTAACCAAATACGCCATACAAAAGGGATTAACGTCTTTAGATTTATAAAAAACTAGATTTATTTTTTGGGGGGATATAAATCTAGTTTTTAGTACAAAAAATTTTAAATTGAATTTATTTATTTGGGGGGATAAAATAAACCTATAAAAAATTATTAATCGTTAATGTCTTTACACGATTCAAATATATATTAGAAAATAAAAATAATCTATAAGCAATTTTCTTATTTTTAAAATTCATAACTTTTTTAAAATTATAATCAATAAAATCTTAGTATAAGTAAATTAATATACTTTTTTAGAACTTATAAAGTATATAGTAGTTGAAGAATAAATTATCTATTAAAATATAAAAACTAGATTTATTGGGGGACTATAAATCTAGTTTTATAACAATTAAATATATTTCTAAATTTTACTAATTTTTTGGGGGAGTATAAATAAATTTATAAAAAAAATTAATAATCGTTATCATATTTTCACATGTCAAAGATAAAGTAGAAAACAAAAATAATCTATAAGCAATTTTCTTATTTTAAGAAATATTTAATAAAAACATCCTTAAATAGTTAGTACTTTTAATTAAGCATTTCACCTAATGACATAAACAACAATTTAACTTATTTTTGATATCCAACTAAACAGTATTTAACACAAAATATTTTGATATCAAAAGAAAAAAAAATATTAATTGTAGAAGACAACACAGTTATAGGTAATAATATTGTTAACGAATTATCTAAAGTCAATTATTTAAAAGAAGTAGAGTTAACAACCTCAATTATAAAAGCAATATCTCTTATTAATAATATTTTCTTCGATTTAATTATACTCGATTTAAGTTTACCTGATGGTAATGGATTAGATGTTTTAAAATTAATAAAAGAAAAAAAAACACAAAAAAAAGTTTTAGTTTTTTCTACAAGTACACACCTTAAACAAATTTGCTTAAAATATGGTGCTTATGCATTTTTTGATAAAGCAAAAGAGTTTGATGAATTAATTGCTACTACTAAATCTATTTCTAAAGAATAAATTTCATTTTTATATTTCAGAATTTAATAAAAAAAAGGGATTACATTACTTTTACTCTTTAATTCTGATTAAAATTAAATAAAGATGAAAACTCATATTCAAATTATTGAGGATAAAGAAATATTAACTATAATTCCTCTTTTAAGAAAGTTAAACAATAAAACACCTATAGAAACTCTAGAACAAAGAGTTTTAGAAATGTCTAAAATGCCTCATTACGAATGTGTAGGTTTATATGTTAATGAAATTTTAGTAGGTATTTCTGGTCTTTGGTATTCTACAAGACATTATATTGGTAAAACTGTAGAACCAGATCATGTAATTATAGATCATTCTGAAAGAGGAAAAGGATTAGGAAAAACTTTTTTTAGTTGGATTGATGCATACGTAATAAACAAAGGCTGTGAAGCTATAGAATTGAATGCTTATTCTAACAACTCAAAAGCGCATAAATTTTATTATAATGAAGGTTATAATGTTTACGGTTTTCACTTTTTAAAGGTTTTAAGAAACGATAAAAAATTTTATTAATTTTGATAAAAAAACATTGCAGAATTCAAAAATGATTATATATTTGCAACCCTTTACCAAGCGAAAGTAGCTCAGTTGGTAGAGCGTCAGCCTTCCAAGCTGAATGTCGCCAGTTCGAACCTGGTCTTTCGCTCTAAAAAACCTTATTTTAATTAATAAGGTTTTTTTTATGCCTAAAATTAAATCAGCAAATAAATAAGTTGATGTTATTTATACTCTAAAGAAAACAAATTCTTTAGCTTAAAAAATAAAATAAGAAACTGTTAATTATAAACTTTTAAGTTTGTCTCCAAAAAGTAATAGTAAAACAATAGGTATAGCTAGCAAAACAATAAAAGTAGTATTTGTAGAAAACAATATTGGTTGTAATATAAGTGTTAATACAAAACCACCAATTGCGCCACCTAAATGAGCTGCATGACCAACATTACCAACTTGTTTTTTCATTCCATAAATAGAATACAATAAATACCCTACTCCAAAAATATAACCTGGTATTGGAATAGGAACAAAAAATAAATATAAGCTCATGTCCGGATTTAGTAAAATAGAAGTGTAAACAATACCAGAAACTGCACCAGAAGCACCTACAGCACTATAATAAGGTTCATCTTTATGATAATGTAAAGCATACAAACTACCTGCTAACAAACTACCAAAATAGATAATTAAAAAAGAAGTTGTACCTAATATTTGAGTTACAAAACCACCAAACATATATAAAACATACATGTTTAAAATAAGGTGCATCCAATCTACATGTAAAAAACCAGAAGTAAGCATCCTTATTTTTTCATCTCCCTTTACCCTACCAACTTGAAACTTATATTTATCTAAAAAGGAATAATCATCAAAGCCTTTTTTAGAGAATAAAACATTAGCAATAACAATCAGTAAAATAATTGGGTTTATGTCTTGTAGCATATTACAAAAATAACAATTCAGTTTTGTTTTATTATATTCTTTTAATATAAATACTGATATTTGTAAATTAAATAAATGATATGCACTTTTTAGTATTTGCACTTACTTATCCCTTAATTTGGCTACTATCAAAATTACCTATGAGGTTTCTTTACGTAATTTCTGATGGATTTTTCTTTTTAAATTATTACGTTTTTAAATATAGAAAAAAAGTAGTTTTAGATAATTTAAATCTTGCTTTTCCAGAAAAATCTAACGAAGAAAAAAATGCTATTGCTAAAGGTTTTTTCAAACATTTTACTGATTTATTTATGGAAAGTATAAAAGCTTTTTCTATAAGTGAAAAAGAAGTTTTAAAACACTATAAATACAAAAATCCAGAAGTAATAAATAATTTAGTTAAAGAAGGTAAAAGTATTGCTTTGGTTGGTGCCCATCAAGCAAATTGGGAATGGTCTTTTAGCTTACCTCTTGTACTACAAGGTAATATTTATGGAGCTTACACTAAATTAGGGAATAAATATTTCGAAAAAACGCTAAGATCATCTAGAGAAAAATTTGGAATTCTTGGTTTTAAAACTTCTGAAACTGTAAAAGGAATGCAAAAGAATTTTAACAAAAAAATTCAAGGTTCTTATATTTTATTAAGTGATCAATCTCCTCAATTAACTAAAACACATTATTGGAACACTTTTTTTGGAATAAATGTACCCATACATACAGGTGCAGAAATGTTGGCCAAAAAATTTGATTTAGTGGTAGTTAATTATGTTGCAAAAAAAGTAAAAAGAGGTTATTACGAAACAGAATTTCAACTAATAACTGAAGAACCTAAACTACATGAGGGATATGAAATTACTGATAAATATTTAGCTTTAACTGAAAAAAACATTAATAAACAGCCAGAGCTTTACTTATGGTCTCATAAAAGGTTTAAGCATAGAGATAAAATTGAAGAATGGAAAGAAATGAGAGTTGCTAAACAGAAAACCAAGAAGTAACTAACTCTTTTTCTATTGGTGTAAAAGTTTTATGTACATAATCATTTTTAATAGGATCGTATGTATAATCTTTTGTCCAAGCTTCTATATTTTCTGATAATTCTTGTAAAGAATTACATATAAAATCTAACTCAGTATTTGTAATTGTAGGATGCAAAGACAAACGAACCCAACCTGGTTTATCTGTATTGCAACCATGTAAAATTTCGTCCTTAATTCTGTTTGATGTTTCTTGGTCTACATTTAATAAAAAATGTCCATAAGTTCCTGCACAAGAACACCCTCCTCTAGTCTGAATTCCAAATTTATCGTTCAATAATTTTACAACTAAGTTAAAATGATATTTTTCGAAATAGAAAGAAAAAATACTTAAACGCTTTTTATGGTTTGGTGCTAATATTTTAACATCCTTTAAATTCTCTAGAGTTTCAAAAATTACGGCATTAAGTTCTTCTTCTCTTTTATTAATGTTTTCAGTTCCCATATTTTCTTTCAACTGAATAGAAAGTGCAATTTTAATAGTCTGTAAAAAACCTGGTGTACCACCATCTTCTCTAGTTTCTACATCATCAAAATAATCATGTTGTCCCCAAGGATTTGTATAACTTACAGTTCCACCTCCTGGATTATCAGGTACAGTATTTTTGTATAATTTTTTATTAAAAACTAAAACACCAGAAGTACCTGGACCACCTAAAAATTTATGCGGCGAAAAGAAAATGGCATCTAACATTTCATCTTCATTTTCTGGATGCATGTCTATATCTACATAAGGTGCACAACAAGCAAAATCTACAAAACACAATCCATTATAACTATGTATTAATTTTGCTACTTTATGGTACTCCGTTTTTATACCTGTTACATTAGAACAAGAAGTAATTGAGGCTATTTTTATTTTCCTATCCTCGTATTTTTTAATGTATTTTTCAAAAGTTGTTAAACAAACCAAACCTTCATCATTACAAGGTACAACTTCTACATCTGCAATAGTTTCTAACCAAGAAGTTTGGTTTGAATGATGCTCCATATGAGAGACAAAAACTATAGGTCTTAACTCGTCTGGAATATTGGTATGATTCTTTAAATTTTCTGAAACTTTAATTCCTAAAATACGTTGAAATTTATTTACAACACCTGTCATTCCAGAACCTGTTGTAATTAAAACATCATTACTATTTGCATTAACATGACGTTTAATAATATTTCTAGCTTCGTGATAAGCCAAGGTCATTGCTGCACCAGAAGTAGAAGTTTCTGTGTGTGTATTTGCAACAAAAGGCCCTATTTGAGTACTAATTTTATCTTCTATAGATTTGTATAATCTACCACTTGCAGTCCAATCACAATAGACCAAATTTTGTTCTCCATAAGGAGAAGTAAATGTTTGATTAACACCAATTATTTGATTTCTAAACTGAGAAAAATACTGCTCTAAACTCATTCTTAATTTTTAAAATAATTTAAATCTTGCTCCGAAAACTATTGTTTTTTCTAAAAAAGTAAAACTTTGTTCAGCAGAATCTTCTGGATTTATTGTTGTTCTAATGTTTGGCATGTTTATATACCCATATTTTAAATCAGTCTGTAAAAAGAAGTGCTTAAAAAAGGTTAGATTTAAACCAGCACCTACAGAAACTCCCCAACCAGAAACATGAAAATTATCGTACCTTTCTTTGTTTAATAAAGTTGTATTTGTACGTGGATATAAAATACCTGCTCCAAAACCTTCAGTAATATTTAATTGTAAGTTTTCATTATTCATGCCAATTAAATGACCTATTTCATCAAATCTTTTTAACTCTACGTTTACATAATTTAAACCATCTGTGTGTTCAAATTGTAAAAAATCATGAGTTAATCTAATATCATCATTGTTGTAAACTCCATCATAAGGAGTATTGGCATTTATTTCTCCATTTATTTTTACTGTTTGATAACTTTCAACAACGTATTTCATATGATCTACACCAACAGAAATAGTATAATGATCGTTTAAAAAATAACCTAACCTAAAATTGGTTTGTGGTAATGTTATTTTTGTTGGATGAAAATAATCTAAAGTAAAACTAGATATTCTATCATTTGCAACTACATCTTGTAAAGTAAAATCGTAATTTGCTCCTTTAAAATTGATGTCTGAATTTGAGTAATCTGCTCTATTCCAACCCCAATAAATAAAGAATTTCCCTTTATTACCAACTTTTATTTTTTCTTCTTTCTGTTCTTGTTCTTGAGCTAAAAACGATAATGACATCATTAATAACAAGAAAAAAATTAACTTTATTTTCAAAATATTATGCTATTATTTCTTTAATTTCTTTTATAAATCTTTCTGCTAAAGCATCTGCTGCTACTTGAGATTTAGCTTCTGTATAAATTCTAATAATTGGCTCTGTATTCGATTTTCTTAAATGAATCCATTCCTCAGCGAAATCAATTTTTACTCCATCAATGGTATTTACATCCTCATTTTTATAGGTTTCTGCCATTGTTTCTAAAATTTGATCAACATCAATTGCTGGTGTTAATTGAATTTTATTTTTACTCATAAAGTAACTTGGGTAAGAATCTCTTAAAGTTTTACAAGATACTTTTTGATGTGCTAAATGCGATAAAAATAAAGCAACACCCACTAAAGAATCACGTCCATAATGCGAATCTGGATAAATAATACCTCCATTTCCTTCTCCACCAATTACAGTATTAGTTTCTTTCATTTTAATAACCACATTTACTTCACCAACTGCTGATGCTGTATACGTTCCACCATGTTTTTGGGTAACATCTCTTAATGCTCTAGAAGATGATAAATTAGAAACTGTGTTTCCTCCACCTAATCTACCTAAAACATAATCTGCACAAGCTACTAAAGTGTATTCTTCACCAAACATAGAACCGTCTTCAGAAACTAAAGCTAACCTGTCTACATCTGGGTCTACAACAATTCCGAAATCTGCTTTTTCTTTTACAACCAATTCAGAAACATCTGTTAAGTGCTCTTTTAAAGGTTCTGGGTTGTGAGGAAACTGTCCATTTGGTGTACAATATAATTCTACACATTCTACATTTAATTCTTTTAATAAAGCTGGAATAAAAATACCTCCTGTAGAGTTTACTCCATCTACAACTACTTTAAAATTAGCTTTTTTAATTGCTTCTACATCAACTAATTCTAAGTTTAAAACTTCTTGTATGTGTTTATATAAGTATGTGCTGTTTTTAGAGTATGATCCTAAATCATCAACTTCTGCGAATTCAAAATCTTCACTTTCTGCTAGTTCTAAAATCTTAACGCCTTCTTCTCCGTTTAAAAACTCTCCTTTTTCGTTTAATAATTTTAATGCATTCCATTGTTTTGGGTTATGAGATGCTGTTAAAATAATTCCTCCATCTGCTTTTTCTAAAGGTACAGCAACTTCTACAGTTGGTGTAGTAGATAAACCTAAGTCTACTACATTTATACCTAAACCTACTAAAGTATTTGCTACCAAACTAGAAATCATTTTACCAGAAATTCTGGCATCTCTACCTATAACTACTGTAAGTTTTTCTTTATTCGGATTTCTTTTTTTTATGAAAGCTCCATAAGCAGAAGCAAATTTTACGGCATCAATGGGGGTTAAATTATTATCAGTTCTACCTCCTATTGTACCTCTAATTCCTGATATTGATTTTATTAATGTCATAGTTTAATAATTTACTTTTTTAGCATAACAAATATAAAATAATCTATTTTGTAATTTATTAATTTTATAAAAAAGGTAGTAATTTATTGTTAAATTACTGGTGCTTGTAAATAAGCTGCGTTAAGGATTGGAGCTTTGTTTGAGCTCTTTTATGAAGGTATGAATAAAAAGCGAGTGCGTAAAGCCTGACCTGAAAGGTAACGCCCTATAATAAAAAAGCCAATACAAAATTGTATTGGCTTTTAAAATTTATAAAAAATGAAGATTATTTACCTTCTTCCATTTTTTTCTTTAAGGCTGCAAGACCTCCAATATCTCCTAATGTAGTTTTTTCTGCATCAGTAGATTTTTTAGCTTGTGCTTTAATATTCTTACGCTCTTGCTCTTTAAAGATAGATGTATGAGATACAACTACTCTTCTGTATTCTTTAGAGAATTCTAATACAATAAATTTTAAAGTTTCACCTTTAGTTAATTTAGTACCATCTTCTTTTTCTAAGAATCTACTTGGCGCAAAACCTTCTACACCATCAGCAAAAGTTACAACTGCTCCTTTATCATTCTTTTCTTTTACAAGACCTTCGTGAATAGAACCAATTTCGTAAGTAGCTTCGTGTGCATCCCAAGGGTTATCTTGAGTTTGTTTATGACCTAAGTTTAATTTTCTGTTTTCAACATCTAATTCTAAAACTTGTACGTCTAATTTTTGACCTACAGTTACAAAATCTGATGGATGTTTTACTTTCTTTGTCCAAGATAAGTCAGAAATATAAACTAAACCATCAATACCTTCTTCTAATTCTACAAATACACCAAAGTTTGTGTAATTTCTTACAGTACCTGTGTGAGTTGAATTGATTGGGTATTTAGTAGTAATATCTGTCCAAGGATCTGGGTGTAATTGTTTGATACCTAAAGACATTTTACGGTCTTCTCTATCTAAAGTTAAAATTTGAGCTTCAACTTTATCTCCAACTTTTACGAAATCTTGTGCAGAACGTAAGTGAGTTGACCAAGACATTTCAGAAACGTGAATTAACCCTTCTACTCCTTGCTCTACTTCTACAAACGCACCATAATCAGCTAAAACAACAACTTCTCCAGTTACTTTATCACCAATTTTTAAATCAGCATTTAAAGCTTCCCATGGATGAGCAGATAATTGTTTTAAACCTAATTGAATTCTAGATTTGTTATCATCAAAGTCTAAAATTACAACGTTTAATTTTTGATCTAACTCAACAACCTCATTTGGATGATTGATTCTAGACCAAGATAAATCTGTAATGTGTACTAAACCATCTACACCACCTAAATCAACAAATACACCATAAGAAGTAATGTTTTTAACAACACCTTCTAATACTTGTCCTTTTTCTAACTGACCAATGATTTCTTTTTTCTGTAATTCAATATCAGCTTCAATAAGTGCTTTATGAGATACTACAACGTTTTTAAATTCGTGGTTGATTTTAACAACTTTGAATTCCATTGTTTTCTCTACATACTGATCGTAATCTCTAATTGGCTTAACATCAATTTGAGAACCTGGTAAGAATGCTTCGATTCCGAAAACATCTACAATCATACCACCTCTAGTTCTACACTTAACAAAACCGTTAACTACTTCACCTGTTTCATGAGCATTGTTAACACGCTCCCAAGCTTTAATTACTCTTGCTTTTTTGTGAGATAATACTAATTGACCTGAAGAATCTTCTCTTTTGTCAACTAATACTTCTACTTTATCTCCTTCAGATAATCCTTGGTTGTAACGAAATTCGTTTAAAGAGATAACTCCTTCAGATTTAGAGTTAATATCAATAATTGCATCTCTGTCTGTAATTCTAATTACAGTACCTTCAATTACATCACGCTCATTTACAAAACCTACAGTACCTTCTAAAGCTTTTTCAAACTCTTGTAACTTTTCTTCATCTACAGCCTCAATACCTTGTTCGTATTTGTGCCAGTTAAAATCAGCTAAAAATTGTGTTGGATCTACAGCAGGAGCCGCTGTTTCTTGTACTTCAGTAGCAACTACTTGCTCTTCAGTGTTTTTTGTTTCTTCAGACATGTGTCTAAATTAATTTTGTATCTTGTTGTTTTACAGATTTTTAACGATTAAAACTTCAAGAGATGTTTTTATATTTTGTTTTATCTAAATCCTTTTACAAATCTGTTATCGTAAAAAGGAGTGCAAATTTACAAAATTTACTTGATTTATAGCTAATTAGAATTAAATTATTATTCTTTTTATTCTTGATATACAAAAAACTACCTTTGCACTTTTAAAACAATCAGGTAGATTTTAATGTAGATGGATAAAAAGACAAAAGATTTAGTAGATAAAGGTATCATGCTTCCCTTAATGGAAGAGTTTTACACAATTCAAGGCGAAGGTTCGCATACAGGAACTGCTGCTTATTTTATAAGAGTTGGTGGTTGTGATGTTGGTTGCCATTGGTGTGATGTTAAAGAAAGTTGGAATGCAGATTTGCACCCACCAACTTTAGCAGATAAGATTGTAGATAATGTAAAAAAATATGCCAATACTGTTGTAATTACTGGTGGTGAGCCTTTAATGTGGTCTATGGATTATATTACTGAAAACTTGCAAAAGAACAACATAAAAACGCATATAGAAACCTCTGGAGCGTATTCTTTTTCTGGAAAATGGGATTGGTTTTGTCTTTCGCCAAAGAAGACAAAATTACCTTTAGACGAGTGTTATGCTCAAGCAAATGAATTAAAAATGATAATTCATAATAAATCAGATTTTGATTTTGCAGAGCAAGAAGCTGCTAAAGTTGGCGAAAAATGTCAGTTATTTTTACAACCAGAATGGAGTAAAAAAGAAAAAATGACTGAACAAATTGTAGATTATGTAATGAAGAATCCAAAATGGAAAATTTCATTACAAACCCATAAATACCTGAATATTCCTTAGTATTTTTTGTAGCTATTTCCTGCTTTACACTATATCTTTTTATGCTGAATAACTTATAATTCAATTCATTTTCAGAATTTTATAGCTTTATAAAACTTATCGCTAATTTAATTCAGCATAAAAAGGATGTCGTTTCAATCAGGGCTAACCCAGTTTGTAAACCTTTAGTATTTAAGATAGTTTATCATCTACTAAAGCACAGATTCTTTCAAATTGTTCTTCAATTCCCATATCAGAATTATCGAATTCAATAGCATCATTAGCTTTTACTAGTGGAGAGTCTTCCCTTGTCGAATCAATTCTATCACGTTCTTGTACATTAAAAAGAATTTCATCAAAATTTACTTTATCTCCCCTATCTATTAATTCTTTATAACGTCTTGTAGCTCTTTTATCAGCAGAAGCAGTCATAAATAATTTTAAATCGGCATCAGGAAAAACAACTGTTCCTATATCTCTACCATCCATTACTACTCCACCTTCTTTACCCATTTCTTGCTGTTCAGCGACAAGTTTTTTTCTAACTTCAGAAATTGCTGCTACTTTACTTACCAATTGAGAAACTTCTAAAGTTCTAATTTCTTTTTCTACATTCTTGCCATTCAAATACATTTCTGCAAAACCTAAATCTTCATTAAATAGAAATGAAAGTGAGATACTATTCAAACTTGAAATTAAACCTTCCTTATTTAAAGTATCTATACTAACAAAATCATTCTTCTTTGCAAAAAGTGTTACTGCTCTATACATAGCACCTGTATCAACATATATATAGTTGTATTTCTTTGCTAATAATTTAGCAATGGTACTTTTCCCTGTTGATGAAAATCCATCTATAGCAATTGTAATTTTTTTATTCATTATTATCTTTTATCTAAATCTATTTGTAAACTAAATGTACTGGCATTAGCAGCAGAATGGAATTTAGAATATGCATAATTAAACTTTATTTTATTCATTTTAATTCCAAACCCAAAAGAAATACCACCAAAAGTTCTTACATTTTGCAATTTTAATTCTGCTGCTCTTCTAAAATTATAGCCCATTCTAATATTAATAGCACTTTCTGGGAATAATTCAGCACCAATAACAAAATGTCTAAAAGTATTACCAATAAAACCAATTTCTTCCTCAGTTACATTTCCTTCTAAATCAGTAGTTTGCTCTGAAGGGTTAGATTCTGAAACATTCCATTGTTGTAAATTATCTAAAGTAAAATACCATTTTAAAGGAACATATTCTAATTGATAAGAGCCTCCTAACGCAACTTTAAATGGTAGTTTTTCATCAGTCCCATCATAAGTACTAATTTGTGTTCCCACATTTCTAGCTACTAATGTAAATGAATAAGGTTTATAAGGACTGTAATATAAAATACCGAAATCGCCAGCAGCACCAGCAGAATTATAATTACTAATCCTTGAATTTATTATTTTGATACTAGCTCCAAAAAATAAATTTGTCCAAGGTAAATTTCTAGCATAACCAATTGAAATTGCTAAATCATTAGCACTAAAATCACCAGTTTCATTTCCTTCAACATCAGCACCAATTAAAGTACCATAATCTAAATACTTAATGCTTCCATGTATCGTACCAAAACGTCTTGATATTAATTTTGCGTAAGACAATGAACCAATATTAATCCCTGCCAAATAACTAGAATAATTAACAGAAACTTTATTATCAATCTCAGGATTGATCGTAGATGGATTCCATATAGGTTGATTAACATCATCAATAAGCGTTAATACTTCTCCACCAAGGGAAATTTGCCTTGCAGAAGTAGATAAATTCAAAAATTGATAAACATTTTCTCCTCCAACTTGAGATTTAGACTCTATTGAAAATAAAAAAGATATATATAAAATAAATAAAATTCTCATTTAGGCTATTAGTTTACTAATTTTTAAACGAAAATACACTAGAATATTTCATAAAAAAAGCAAATTTCGACAAATTTCTATAACTTATATAAATAAAAATCAATGAACTCTGATAAACTAATAAACTAACATAAAAATGTATTTCGTTTTTCGCTTAGCGGGTGCAAATATACAACCCATTTCTAATCCCACAAGGAATTATTTTAAAAATATTTAATTTATTTTTAACCTTTCTATAACTGCATTAAAACAAGACTATTAAGTCCTTAATTATTTTTAAAAATTTAATCCTTTTTTTTAACATAGTGTTTTTCTTTAACACAAGCATAGCTCAAACGACTAACCTTGTGTTAAGGATTGTAGCAGTTGTCTGAGCTCTTTTTTTGTTATCTAAGGAAATTTTAGTTCGTTTTATGTAAATTACATCTATAATAAGATAACTCAATACTCCAAAAAGAAACAAAAAAAAGCGAGCGCGCAAATCCTGAACCGACTAAAAGAAGGGGAACACCATAAAAAAATGTCTATTATTCCTTTTTCTTTTTAATAGATTTTTTCTTTTTTCTCATTTTAGCGAACATCTGTTTGTAAATTTCAATGTCTATTTCTGCTTTTCTTTCAAAAATTATTTTTGAAAAATCGAAATTAAGTTTAGAATCTTGCTTTTTCAGCTTATCATTTTGAAAAGCACGCTGTAAAACATCTTCTATTAAGAAGTCTTCGTTCTCGAATTCTGGATGATATTCTGTTTTAAGCGACAGTTTAAAAACATTTGCAGTTGTGTTGTACCAAAATGCTTTCCAGCCACTTCTTAAATTTTGAATGTTTTGAAATGCTGTTTTGCCTGTTTGACGATGAATTAACTTTATAAGTATACGACCTTCTGTTCTAGTCATCTTTTTTATTTGATCTGTAAATTCGCCTTCAATGTATTTTTGAACAAGCTTTGTGTATTTCTTTCTTTTTCTTTTAGAATCAATTTTATTTAGACGCACATTTAATGAGTCTAATCTTTCTGATGCTAATTTTGCATAAGGATAGGCTTTAAAAACTTTTTTTCTAAACCATATATAATAACGTATGTCTTTTCTGGATTTGAATTTGTGTTTTGGAAATAAAGTGATTTCGTTTAACTTTATAGTTATACTATCTCCTGGTTTTACGAATATATAATCATCGTAATTATTAGGTAGAGAGTCTAATTCTTCTTTTTTCTGCGAAAAAGTAGTTAGGGAAAATAGTATTATATATATGTATAGGAAGTTTTTCAATCTCTTATTTATTTAACACTTAAAAATAACAGAAAATATAGACTTTATATATGTTCTAAAAAGTATTATTAACTGTTTATCTTATCTATAAAATCTTGTTCTGATATAATAGATATACCTAAAGTTTCTGCTTTTGCTAGTTTTGAAGGCCCCATATTATCGCCAGCAACTATAAAGTTTGTCTTTTTAGATATTGAAGAACTTACTTTACCTCCATTATCTTCTATTGCTTTTTTTAATTCGTTTCTACTCATTTGATGAAAAACTCCAGAAACCACAAATATTTGTCCTTGTAATTTATCTGTTTGATTTTCTAAACTTTCTGCTGATATTTCTAATTGGACACCTACTAATTTTAATTTCTCAATTAATTGAATATTATTTAAATCATTTGAAAAATTAATGATGCTTTGTGCAATTCTATCTCCTATTTCATCAACAGCTATTAAAGTTTCGAAATCGGCTGTCATTAAATTATCTATTGACTTAAAATGTTTCGCTAATTTTTTGGCAACAGTTTCACCAACAAAACGAATTCCGAGTGCAAATAATACTTTTTCGAACGGAATTTCTTTTGATTTTTCAATTCCGGAAATCATATTCTGAGCAGATTTTTCTGCCATTCTTTCTAAAGGAATAACTTGCTCAACTTTTAAATCGTACAAATCTGCATAATTTTGAATTAAACCTTCTTTACGCAATAAATCTACAGTTTCTCCACCTAAACCATCAATATCCATTGCTTTCCTTGAAATGAAATGCTGAATTCTACCTGTTATTTGAGGCGCGCAACCAAATTCATTTGGACAATAGTGTTTTGCATCGCCCTCTGTTCTTATTAAAGGTGTATTACATTCTGGGCAATTTGTAGCATAAATTGTAGGTTCTGAATTTTCTGGACGCTTTGTAAAATCTACAGCAATAATTTTTGGAATAATTTCTCCTCCTTTTTCAACAAATACAGTATCTCCTACTCTAATATCTAATTTTTCTATTTGATCTGCATTATGTAATGATGCACGTTTAACAGTTGTACCTGCTAATTGCACAGGTTCTAAATTTGCAACTGGTGTTATTGCACCTGTTCTACCAACTTGATATGTAATTTCGTTTAAAATAGTTGATACTTGTTCTGCTTTAAATTTATACGCAATTGCCCATCTTGGCGCTTTTGATGTATAACCTAATTCTTCTTGTTGTTGTAAGTTGTTTACTTTTATTACAATTCCATCAGTTTCGTAAGGTAAATCGTGTCTTTTTGTATCCCAAAAATTTACAAACTGAAAAACTTGATCTATTGATTTTGCTAAAGTGATTGTTTCTGGAACTTTAAAACCTACTTTTCTTGCGTTTTCCAAACTCTCGAAATGTGTTTTATATTTTCTTTCGGATGTTACTACTTGATATAATAAACAGTCTAAAGGTCTTTTTGCAACTTCTGTACTGTCTTGTAATTTTAAACTTCCGCTTGCTGTGTTTCTTGGGTTTCTATATTCTTCTTCTCCATTTGCAACTCGTTCTTCGTTCATTTTATTAAAACCTTCTATTGGCAAAATGATTTCGCCACGCATTTCGAAGTTTTCTATAAAGCCTTTTCTTATTGATAAAGGTATTGATCTTATTGTTTTAATGTTATTGGTTACTTCATCACCTTGAAAACCATCTCCTCTTGTTACTGCTTTTACAAATTGACCATTTTCATAGGTTAGGTTAATAGAAGCTCCATCGAATTTTAACTCACAAGTATATTCAGTTTCTGTTGTACCTAATACTTTTTGCACTCGTTTTTCCCAATCTAACAAATCTTCTTTAGAGTAAGAATTGTCTAAAGAATACATTCTGTTTTTATGAGTAACTGTATTAAAGTTTTTGGTTATTGTACCTCCTACTCTTTGTGTTGGTGAGTTTGGATCGAAAAAAATAGGATTTTCTAATTCTAATTTTTCTAACTCTTTAAGCTTAATATCGAACTCAAAATCTGATATAGTTGCATTATCTAACACATAATAATTATAATTATGTGTATTTAATTCATCACGAAGTGATTCTATTTTTTGTTGAATTGTCATTCTTTTGATAAAAAAATTAATCTTGCTTTGTTCCTATTAAAACACTTACTCCCTCTGGAAAAGGGTTGCCTGAAGATCTCCTAAAGGAAACTATTTGACCTACATGCCAAATTGCATCTGCTATTGGTCCATTAATAACACACCAATAAGAAAACTCTTTTTCTGGAAACAGTATTTTAAATTGAGAAACATCTTTACTTTCTCTAAATATTGTACTTGCTTGTAAAAAGTTTTCTAGTGTTTTTTTTCTTTTTTCTGCAAAAGTCATTTTATATTGCTTACCATCATTTACTTTTATTAATGTAGCATATAAAATTCTTATTGATAAATTAAAAATATGATCTATAGTTTCTTCTGTTGTTCTTGCTGATGCATTTGGTTTAAAATCTAAATCTTTTTCTGTTAAACCTTCTGTTGCCCAGTAATATCTAAATCCTAAACCATCTACCATTCTGCTTGCACTTGTACCTGCTGTAAATTCTTTAGGTGCTTCTGGAATTTGATAATAAGGTAATTTATTTTGAACACTCATTTATTAAAGTCTTATTGAATAATTAATTTCTAATTTTTTGATAAAAATAAGTAAAAGAATAATGAATTTAAAGTTGATTTAAAATTACTTTACTTGATTTTTAAAAAGTAGAATTTAATAGAATTCTAAAAGTTAGCAAACAAGTTCAGCCCAGATTGAAATGGCATCCTTTTTTTGTTTTTCACAAAAAAAGATATAATGGAAAGCTGGAAATAGCTACAAAAAAATAAACCCAAAACAAATGCTTTGGGTTTGATGATTAAATTGAATGCGTTTTTTATTAATAATATGTATATCGTCTTACTTTTGCAATGTATTTTGCCAAACGAATTACTTGATGTGAATAGCCATATTCATTATCGTACCAAACATACACAACAATGGTTTCTTTATCTGCTATGGTTGATTTGCTATCGAAAATTGATGGTGCTGTACAACCTATAATATCTGAAGAAACTAATTCATTATCTAAAGAATATTTTATTTGCTCTACTAAATCACCTTCTAAAGCTGCTTGTTTTACTAGTGCATTTATAGCTTCTGTAGTTACTGGTCTTCTTAATTGTAAATTTAAGATTGCCAAAGATCCATTTGGTACAGGAACCCTAATTGCGTTTGAGGTTAACTTACCTTCTAAAACCGGAATTGCTTTTGAAACGGCTTTTCCTGCACCTGTTTCTGTAATTACCATATTTAGAGCTGCAGCCCTACCTCTTCTGTATTTTGAATGAATGTTATCTACTAAATTCTGATCGTTTGTATATGCGTGTATGGTTTCTAAATGGCCTTTTTTAATTCCGAAATTATCTTCTAAAACTTTTAAAACGGGTGTAATTGCATTGGTTGTACAAGATGCTGCTGAAAAAACATCTACTTTATCTGGGTTGTAGTCTTTATGATTTACACCATGTACAATATTTGGCACTCCTTTTCCTGGGGCAGTTAATAAAACTTTACTTGCTCCTTTTGCTTTTAAATGTCTTGCCAAAGCAACATCGTCTCTAAAAGCACCTGTGTTATCTATAATTAAAGCATCATTAATTCCGAATTTTGTATAATCTATATCTTCTGGATTATTTGCAGAAATCATAGCAACAGTTGTTCCGTTAATAATTAAAGCTTCGTTTTCTATATCTGTTTGTACAGTTCCTAAAAAATCTCCATGAACAGAATCTACATTTAATAAAGAAGCTCTTTTTTCTAAAATGGACTGCGAAATTTCGCCACGAGTTACAATGGCTCTTAATCTTAATTGAGAACCTTTACCCATTTTAGTCATTAATTCTCTTGCTAATAAACGACCAATTCTACCAAAACCATATAAAACGACATCTTTTGGTGTAATGTTTTTAGCTTCTTTGGCATTTTTTAATTGTTTTTTTACAAAAGCAACTTTATCTGCACAGCTTTTAGGATTTAAATAACATTCATAAGCCAATTTACCAATATCTAATTTTGATGCTGGTAAATCTATCTGCTCTATTGCTTGTGCAATACCTAATACATCTTCGATTGTAATTTTTTTGTTTACGAATTCTTTAGCATAATTGATTAAATTTAAAATTTCACTGGCTCTTTTATCTTGTAGTTGATTTCTAAAAAGCACTAATTCTATGGATTTTTCGTACCAAAGATTATTTAGGATGTTAATAAACTCTACAGTCGCTTTTCTTGTTTTTGCTTGAGAAACAACTTCGTTTTCGTAATTGAGGGTTAATGACATAGCTTAATTCTTGTTTTTAATTTCTACAAAAGTATTTCTTTTTTTGAGAATACGAAATCGATTTCGTATAAATTTTTTTCACAAAAAAATCCTGATATAAAATATCAGGATTTTTAATACTAATTACGCTAATAATTTATCTTATTGCATATCTCTCTGTTTCTCCATTTAAATTGATAACTTCTAAATATAGAGGGTTACCATTACCTATTTTACTGTTGTCTATAACCTTTTTTGCTTCGGATGCACTTAAAACAGGTTTCTTGTTTACTTTAGTAATAATAAAACCTCTTTTAACTCCATAATAAGATAAAGTTCTGTTTGCATTTTCAATGATTTTAGCACCACCTTTTAAATCGTATTTTTTTAATTCTTTACTTGATAAATCTTTTAAAGAAATACCTAAACTACTTGCTATGAATGTACTTTTCTTATTTAAAACTACAGTTTTGGTTAATAATTCTCCATCTCTATCAATTAAAACATTTACATTATCTCCAGGTCTTTTAGATGTTAATTGCCCTTTAAGCTCAGAAAACTTAGAAATTTTTACATTATTAATTTTCTTAATTACATCTCCTTTTTTTAATTCTGAGTTGTTAGCACCTTCTTCATAAAAAACATCACCTACTTTAACACCTTCATTATTAAAATTAGGATCTATTGCAATACCTAAAATAGCTTCTTGTACTGTACCAAATTCTAACAAATCATCTACAATTTTCTTTGCAATATTAGAAGGTACTGCAAAAGAATACCCTACAAATGAACCAGTTTTAGATGAAATTGCAGTATTTACACCTACTAATTCTCCTCTAATATTAACTAAAGCTCCACCACTATTTCCTGGATTTACAGCTGCATCTGTTTGTATAAAAGATTCAATATTTCTATTACCTTCTAAATCTCTACCTTTTGCACTAACAATACCTGCTGTTACTGTTGATGTTAAGTTATAAGGATTACCAACTGCTAAAACCCATTCACCTACTTTAATATTGTCTGAATTTGCAAAAGGTGTATAAGGCAAGTCAATATCTGCTTCAATTTTTAACAAAGCAATATCATTACTTGCATCTGCACCAATTAATTCTGCTTTATATTTCTTCTGATTATTTAATGTAATCTGAATATCACTTGCATTATCAATTACGTGATTATTTGTTACAATATAACCATCAGATGAAATAATAACTCCACTTCCTGTACCTACTTGCTCAAATTGTCTTTGTCCATTACCATTACCAAAGAAAATATCTAAAGGATTAGATTGTGTTCTTAAAGTTGTGTTTTTAACATGAACAACAGAATTCACAGTTTTTTCTGCAGCCAAAGTAAAATCTATAGTAGCTGCATTTAGTGTTGGTGAACTAGATTCATAAGCATTATTAAAATTTGTTTGCACTGCTTGTGCATTGTTTGGTAGTGTTCTTTCAACAACTACAGCATCATTAAAAAGCAATTTGTAACCTCCTAAAGTTAAGGTTCCTCCCAAAATTGCCATTCCTAGTAAACTAAAAAATTTCTTCATAATTCTAAATTTTTATTATTCAAATATACAATTTTAACATTTTCAAAAATTCTGTTTAACTCGCTTTTAACGGATTTTAACCACGTTTTAACAGCCAATTTTTGTTAACGAAATCATTACCTTTGCCATATGAATCTGACATTTTATAAATATCAAGGAACAGGAAACGATTTTGTTATGATAGATAACAGAACAAAAATCTTTCCAAAAACCAATACTGACAAGATTTCACAAATTTGTGACAGACATTTTGGTATTGGTGCAGATGGCATTATTTTAATAGAAAATGATAATGATTTCGATTTTAAAATGATTTATTTTAATGCTGATGGTAGTCAGACTTTTTGTGGTAATGGAGGTAGATGTGCAGTTGCATTTGCAAAATATTTAAACATTATTAAAGACAAAACAACTTTTTTAGCTTATGATGGCCAACATTTTGCAGAAATAAATGAAGGTATTGTTAGCCTTCATATGATTGATGTTCATGAAATTGTTGTAAAAGAAAATTCTGTTTTTGCTTATACAGGTACACAACATCATGTAGAAATGGTTGACGAATTAGATAATTACCCAGTTTTTGATAATGGTAAAAAAATCAGGTATTCTTATGCAGATCCTGGTAGTAATGTAAATTTTGCGCAACAAATTAATGAAAACACTTTTAGAGTAAGAACTTATGAAAAAGGTGTGGAAGATGAAACTTTGGCTTGTGGAACAGGTGTAACTGCTGTTGCAATTGCAATGCACAAAACAAACAAAACAAAAAGTAATTCAATTTCTTTACCTGTTGAGGGTGGTATCTTACAAGTTTCTTTTAACGAAAATAATGGTATTTATACTAATGTATTTTTAAAAGGACCTGCTAAATTTGTTTTTGAAGGAGATATTGTAATCTAATTTTTTTAAACCACATAGTAACAAAGAAATCATAGAGTACTATATTTTATGTACACTAATTTATACTTTTTAATTTCAATCGAAAAACAACCTAATTTTTTAAATTATGGAAATCACAAAAAAATATTTAGATGATTTAACATATACTTTTTTAGGATGTTGTATAAATGTACATAAAGAATTAGGACCTGGTTTGTTAGAAAGTGTTTATCAACAATGTATCATAGAAGAGTTAAAATATAATGATATCTCATTTTCTTCTGAATTAACTATTGATCTAAAATACAGAGGCAAAGAAATTGATTCAAAATTACGAGCAGATTTAGTTATAGAAAATTGTATTGTTGTAGAATTAAAATCTGTAAAAGAATTTCAACCTATATTTGATGCACAATTATTAACATATATGCATTTATTAAAAGTACCAAAAGGTATATTAATCAATTTTAATTGTTTAAACATTTTTAAACAAGGACAAAAAACTTTTGTAAATGATATTTTTTATGAATTACCAAATAATTAAAACTACTGAACCTATGTTTCTATGTGGTAAGTTTAAAAAATAAAAAGAGATGTCACTATTTGGTAAAAAACTTAATTTAAGAGCAATAGAACCTGAAGATTTAAATTTTCTACATACCATAGAAAACAATGAATTATTTTGGGAAGTTAGCCATACTCAAGCTCCTTTTTCTAGGTATGTTTTAAAGCAATATTTAGAAAATGCGCATTTAGATATTTATGAAACCAAACAACTACGTTTGGTAATAGAAGAAACATCAAAAAAAGAACAAGTGGGTATGATTGATTTGTTCGATTTTAATCCACAACATAAAAGAGCAGGAATTGGAATTTTAATTCATCCTTTTTATCAAAATAAAGGTTATGCCTCAGAAGCTTTATCCTTATTAATTAACTATTCTTTTTCTTATTTAAACTTGCATCAATTGTATGCGAATATTACTTCTGATAATGAGAAAAGTTTAGCTTTATTTAAAAAGCATAATTTTGCAGAAGTTGGTCTTAAAAAAGATTGGATTTTATCAAACAGAAAGTTTAAAGATGAAATTTTATTTCAATTGATAAAAGAGTAGTTTTGCAACCATAAAAAAATATAAGTAAATTGGGTAAAAAAATTTTATACGCAGTAGGTTTTGTTTTATTGTTAGGAGCCATTTTAGGTTATAATTATTATCAAAAAATATTTGGTGAAGCCATTACTAAAGATTACGTATTATTTATAAATAGTACAGATAGTTTGGTTGATGTAAAAGAAAAAATAGCAGATTATTCTAAAAACCCAAATACATTTCTTTGGGTTGCAGCTAAGAAAAACTTTTCAACACCTA
This sequence comes from Polaribacter sp. Asnod6-C07, assembly GCF_045063625.1. NCBI lineage: Bacteria > Pseudomonadati > Bacteroidota > Flavobacteriia > Flavobacteriales > Flavobacteriaceae > Polaribacter > Polaribacter sp. Asnod6-C07. Next base: position 3,783,447 of record NZ_JBEFOF010000005.1, read on the forward strand.
AAACTGGTCGTTATTTAATAAAGCAAGGGATGTCTAATAACGATTTGGTAAATATGCTAAGAAGTGGAAATCAGACTGCTCTAAAAGTATCATTCAACAACCAAGATACTTTAGAAAAATTTGCAGGTAGAATTGCTGAACAATTAGAACTAGATTCTATTGCTATTATCAATTCTTTTACAAACAAAGATTTTTTAGCCAAAAACAAACTGAATGAAAAATCTGTTTTGCAAATATGTATACCTAATAGTTATGAGTTTTATTGGACAGTTTCTGCAGATAAATTTAGGAACAAATTACTAAGAGAATACAATCGTTTCTGGAATGCTTCTAGGCTTGCAAAAGCAAAAAATCTAAAGCTATCTAAAGATGATGTAATAACTTTAGCCTCTATTGTACAAAAAGAAACTGCGCAAAAAGTAGAACGCCCAATTGTTGCTGGTTTGTATTTAAATCGATTAAAAAACGGATGGCCTTTACAAGCAGACCCAACTATTATATATTGTATTAAAGAAGTTAAGGGTCAAGATTACGTTGTAAAACGTGTTTTAAATGTAGATTTAGAAATAAACTCTCCATATAACACCTACAAAAATAGAGGCTTACCTCCTACCTTAATTTCTATGCCAGATATTTCTTCTATAGACGGAGTTTTAAACGCTCAAAAACACAATTATTTTTATATGTGTGTAAATATAGATAAGTTTGGTTACCATTCTTTTGCTAAAACTTTAGCACAACATAACAGAAATGCAGCTAAATATCAAAGTTGGTTAAACAAAAAAGGGGTAAATAGATAAATTACTCAATAATTAATTTCATAAAATATCAAGAAAAAATATTTTATTCATAATGAAAAACGTAATAGTTTTCCAATTTTGTTAATAAAAAGACCTTTCACCTATCTAATTTACAATTTCGACGAAATTAATACACTGATATTCAGTAGATTCAAATTATGTCATACATTTGCAGCCGAAATAAAAGGATTATTTTATGATCAAAAAGTTTATATTTTTAGTATTGGTGTTTACATTATTTGTAAACGCAACTTCAGTAAATATTTCTTCTGATAAAAAAACTACTGTTTATACAACTTTTGTTACAAAAGAAACAAAGATATTACCTGTTAATATGGATTATAATATTCCTTATTTACAGAATAATTATGTTGCCTTTAAAGAAGCTGTTGCTTTTAAAGAATCTCAAGGTAAATATTACGTAGTAAACACATTAGGTTATCTAGGTAAATATCAGTTTGGTAGAACTACTTTACAGCGTTTTAAAATATACGATACTGAAGCTTTTTTAAAAAACCCAGAACAACAAGAAAAAGCATTCTTAGCTTTATGTAAAGTTAATAAATGGATTTTGAGAAAAGATATCAAGCGTTCTGTAGGTAAAACTATTAATGGTATTAAAATTACTGAATCTGGTATTTTAGCAGCTGCCCATTTAAGTGGTGCTGGTAATGTTAAGAAGTTTTTAAGAAGTAATGGTAATATACGTTTTGCTGATGCTTATGGTGCAACAATACAGTCTTACCTAAAGAAATTCTCTAATTACGATGTTTCTAATATAGAAGCAGATAGATTGGCTAAGGTTTAAAATACTTTTATAATTACACCAACAATTTCATCTTTTTCTATAAAACCAATATTTCTAGAATCAAAAGTTGCGTCTCTATTATCACCTAAAATAAAAACTTTATTTTTAGGTACAATTAAAGGCCCAAAATTATCTTTATTCCAAGGCTTATTATAAATTGATTGAATTTCTGCATCAACAAAATTCTTGCTTTCAATTAGCCTATCTACTTTAAATTTTAATTTCGATATTTCAGAATCTTTTATTAACGTTTTTAAACTGATAGAATCTACTTTAGTAATAAAAGAAAAAGCATAATCTGGTGTAGTTTCATATATTTTTTCTAGGTTATTTTTAGAAAACTTATAATAATGAACAAGACTTAAATTTTTATCAAAATTTACATCATTAACAAACACAAGCCCATTTCTAATTTCAATTTTATCACCTTCAAGACCAATTAATCTATGAACTCTTTTATGCTTTCCAGAATATTGATCACTAAAGTTATAAGAAACAAAATCGCCTCTTTTGGGAGTAGCAAAATTAGTTACCAAACTTTTAGAACCTTGTGGAATATTAGGTTCATTTGAAGGAGTTGGATTATTATATAAAACTAATATTCCAGATAAATTTAAGAGGTAATAAACAACAATTAAAAAAGTAACAAAATATAAAATGTAGTTTATTTTTCTCTTATTCATAATTACTTCTGAATTATAAAAATTGCAGGTCTTTTGTGTAAATTAGGTTGTTGATGTTTCCAATCTTTAATAGCCATAGTTTTTATATATTCTGATGATAATGTTATATCTGCAGCTATACATAAATTAGTTTGTGGAGATAAAATCACTTTTAAATCTGCAAACATTTTTTCGTTTCTATATGGAGTTTCTATAAAAATTTGAGATTGATTTTTATCGATAGAAATTCTTTCTAAATCTTTAATAGCCCTTTTTCTTTCGCCTTTGTCTATAGGCAAATAACCATTAAACGCAAAGTTTTGCCCATTAAAACCAGAACTCATCATTGCCATTAAAATAGAACTTGGCCCAACTAAAGGCACAACCTGTATATTTTTTTGATGCGCTAATTTTACAATACTTGCTCCAGGATCTGCTATTGCAGGCACACCTGCTTCTGAGAGTAAACCAACATTAAAACCTTGTGCACAAACATCTAAATAAGTTTGTGTTTCTTCTTCAACTGCATATTTATCTATTAATTTAATAGTTAAATTGGGCTGTGGTTTTTTAGGAGCTATTTTTTTTATAAACCTTCTTGCAGACTTCTCATTTTCTACAATATAATAATTGATTTCTTCAATTATTTTTTTAACTGATATTGGCATTACCTCTAAAGGTTCAGTTTCTTCTCCTAAAGTTGTTGGAATTAAATAGAGTTTACCAGTCATTTTGTAATTTTAAGATACTAATTTAAGCAAATATATTAAGACAATTTATTTGCAATAATTTCACAAGCTTCATCTAACATTTTATAAACGTTCTCAAAACCCTGTTTTCCTCCATAATATGGATCAGGAACTGAAGCATTTTCATTAGGATAAACTTCGTTCAAAATCATTTGCACTTTATTTTCATCCTCTTTATTTCTTGCTAAAGCCAAAATATTTTGATAATTACTTTCATCCATAGGATAAATAAAATCAAAATTATCAAAATCATCTACATTAAATTTTCTTGCACTTTGGTTGGTAATATTAATACCATATTTTCTGGCTACTTCTATTGAACGTTCATCTGGTAAATTACCAACATGATATGCTCCTGTACCTGCAGAATCAACAAAAATATTATCTGTATTTATTTTAGATTGTAAAATACCTTCTGCCAATGGTGAACGACAAATATTCCCCAAGCAAACCATTAGTACTTTTATCATTTAAAATGTAAGTTTTAGAAGGTTAACTTCTTTGTTAAATCATCAACGTATTTTCTGAATTGTTTATCAGTTTCTGTAAGGTTATCTACTGTTTTACAAGCATGTAATACAGTTGCGTGGTCTCTTTGCCCAATTTGATTACCAATACTAGCTAAAGAAGTTTTTGTTAATCTTTTAGCAAAATACATCGCTAATTGACGTGCTTGTACAATATGACGTTTACGAGTTTTAGATTGTAAAGTAGCCACATCCATATCAAAATACTTAGAAACTTCTTTCTGAATATAATCTATAGAAACCTCTTTTTTAGTGTTTTTAACAAATTTATCTACAATCTGTTTTGCCAATTGTAAAGAAAATTCTTTTCTATTAAAAGAAGCCTGAGCAATCATAGAAATTAAAACACCTTCTAATTCTCTAACATTAGATTTTATGTTTTTTGCTACATACTCAACAATATCTTCTGGCATTTCTACACCATCTCTATACAATTTATTTTGTAAAATAGATATTCTTGTTTCGTAATCTGGTGATTGTAATTCTGCTGATAAGCCCCATTTAAAACGAGATAACAAACGTTGTTCAATATCTTGCATATCTACAGGAGCTTTATCCGAAGTTAAAATTACCTGTTTTCCATTTTGATGCAAATGGTTAAAAATATGAAAGAATACATCTTGTGTACCTGCTTTACCTGATAAAAACTGAACATCATCAATAATTAAAACATCTATCATTTGATAGAAGTGAATAAAATCATTTCTAGTGTTCGATTTTACAGAATCTATAAACTGTTGTGTAAATTTTTCTGATGAAATATATAAAACAGTTTTATCTGAATATTTATCTTTAATATCTACACCTATTGCATGTGCTAAATGTGTTTTTCCTAAACCTACACCTCCATAAATTAATAATGGATTAAAAGAGGTACCACCAGGTTTATTGGCAACAGCCATACCTGCAGAACGTGCTAATCTATTAGAATCACCTTCTATAAAGTTTGCAAAACTATAATTAGGATTTAATTGAGACTCAATTTTTACTTTTTGTAAACCTGGAATAATAAAAGGATTTCTTAATTCTCTTTTATTAGATTCTAAAGGAACTGTAACTTTTTGAGGTTTTAAAGGATCTCTGTTAGAACTCGGAATTTTAACAATTTGTGGTCTATTACTACTGTAATTATTTTCCATTTTTACATCGTAAATCAATTTGGCATCATTACCCAATTGTCTTACTAATGCAACTCTTAAAAGTTTAATATAGTGCTCTTCTAACCATTCATAAAAAAATTTACTAGGTACTTGAATAGTCAATGCCTCTCCAGAAAGTTTTACCGGTTTTATAGGTTCAAACCAAGTTTTATAAGCTTGTGGCTTTATGTTGTCCTTTATAAAGGACAGACAGTCAGTCCAAACGGATTCAGCAGTGTTATTCATTTAATTTACTGTGTAATTTTTTTTTAAACTCTTAATTTAGGTTCATCTGTAGAACCTTTTGGACCTTTTTCTTAAGCACCACAAAAGTGTGAATAAATTTCATCATAAAAAAATGAAATTACTATTGATTATTAATTATTTTTTACGTAGAATGCAGCTAAAATTTAACACATAGTTTGAAAAAATATTCAACAACGACTAGAGTTCGATATTCAGAAACTGACCAAATGGGTGTAGTTTATCATGGAAACTACGCACAATTTTTTGAATTAGGCAGAACTGAATGGTTACGTAAGTTGGGGGTCACTTACAAAGGTATGGAAATTAGTGGGATAATGCTTCCGGTTATTTCTTTAAATTGTAATTTTATAAAATCTGCTTTATATGATGATCTTTTAACAATTGAAACTTTTTTGGTAAAAAAACCCATGGTAAAAATTGAGTTTGATTATAAAATAACAAACCAAAATAATGAATTAATCTGTACAGGAAATACTGTATTGGCTTTTATGAATATGAAAACTAAAAGACCAAAAAGATGCCCTGATTATTTATTAGAAAGTTTGGGATATTAAAGCTAATAATTATTAATTACTAGCTTTAATCATTCTATCATTTTTAAACAAATCTTTTTTCAATACGATATTTTTAAAAGTTTTTTCTTTTAAAATACTTACAGTTTCTAATCCTAAATATTGATTGATTTCAAAGAATAAAATTCCATTTTTAGTAAGGTGAGTTTTTGCCAATTCAGCAATTTTATTATAAAAAACAAGAGGATCATCATCTGAAACAAACAACGCTAAATGTGGTTCATTTTCTAAAACATTATTTAGTATTTCTGCTTTTTCGAGTTCTCTTACATAAGGCGGATTGGATACAATAATATCATAACTTTCTGATAAATTATCAGCAGTTAAAATATCCTTTTCAATAAAATTTATGTTTACTTTATTTAATTCTGCATTTTTTTTAGCCATTTTTAAAGCTTTAGAAGAAACATCAATAGCAGAAATTGTAGCATTTTTTAAATTTTTAGCCAATGCAATTGGTATGCAACCAGAACCTGTACCAATATCTAAAATGTTTAGTTTTTTATTTTTTGCTAAATCTAAATTATCAACTTCATTTAAAATCCATTCTACTAATTCTTCTGTTTCTGGTCTTGGAATTAAAGTATTTTCATCAACCAAAAAAGGATAACCATAAAACTCGGTTTTACCAATAATGTATTGTATAGGTTCTTGTTTTTTTAATCTTTTTAAAACTTTATTTAAAGTTGATAATTTAACTTCATCAATTTTAAAATCAGGTTTTAAAACAGTATCAATTCTTTGTAAACCTAAATATTCATCTATCAACAAAAAGAAAAAAGAATCGATTTCTGTTGTGGGATAAATTTCTGAAAGTTCATTTTTAAAATGAGTTCTGAATTGTTTTAATATCATATAAATTATAATAATGGACTAAAAAAACGACAAAGGCGCTCTAATGTTTTTTGTTTAATAGATCTTTTTCTAAAGGTTGCATAGTCTAATTTATTGGCTTTATTTTTTCGCTCTTGGAATTCTTCTTTTACTTCTAGAGTAATTTTTTTATCAAAAAGAATTGCATTTAGTTCATAATTATGCTCAAAACTTCTGCAATCGAAATTTGTAGAACCAATTGAAATAATTTCATCATCAATAAAAATAACTTTACTATGAGAAAAATCTTTTCTTAGGTAAATATGTACTCCTGCTTTTAATAAATCTTCAAAGTAAGAATACATACTGTATTTGGCTACTTTAGAATCGCTTTTTTCTGGCAACAATAACGTTACTTTTACGCCACTTAAAGCCGCCATTTTAAAGGCTTCTAAAATTGAAAAAGTAGGAATAAAATAAGGATTTAGAACACAAATACTTTTTTCTGCCAAGTTTATAAAACTTAAATATTGTTGCATAACCACAGATTGCTCATAATCTGGCCCACTAGAAACTAATTGTAATTTTGTATTACCTTTAGCATTGCAAGGTGTAATATAGTTTTTGTGTTGTGTTAAATCTTTATTGGTTGCATAGTAATAATCTTTTAAAAATGTTTTATGAATTCTGTTTACTGCACAACCTTTTACTTGTATATGTGTATCTTGCCAAATGCCTAAAAAATCATCATCTGTAATATATTCATCAGAAATATTAACACCACCAACAAAACCAATTTCATTATCTATTACAGCAATTTTTCGATGATTTCTATAATTTAAAGAGAATAAAAAAGTACCAAATTTAAAAGGCGTTTCTGGATATAATATTACTCCAATATCTTTTAATTTTCTTTTAGAACTATTACTTAAATTATAACTACCAAAAGTGTCATAAATAATTCTAACCTCAATATTATCTTTAATTTTTTGTTCTAAAACATTAATAATTTCTGATAAAATTTCACCATCTTCAATCATATAATATTGCAGGTGAATAAACTTTTTTGCATTTTTAAACGCCTCATTTAATGCTTTAAAAGTTTCCTTTCCATTTTTAAGTAAAACCACTTCATTTTTATCTTCTACATTACTTTTTGTAGAAGAATAAATAAGTTGAGAAATTTTCTTTTGTTTGGTATTTTCTAAAATTTGTAGATTGGCATCACCATCATCTTCTAAAGATTTCTTAATATGTTTTTTTCTTTTCTTGGTTTCTTTAAGTTCAAAAAACTTAATTTTTCTTCTGTTAATACCAAATAAAACAAACACAAAAACGCCTAAAAAAGGAAAGAAAAAGATAATTAAAATCCAACTTAAAGATTTAGAAGGTTTTACACCAAAATACAATACATTGTAAAATGCCCAACTGAATAAAATAAAATGTAAAATTCCTAAAACATAAAAAATCATATTATTTAATTTCTTTTAGCATCCAAACATTACAAGAATAATGGCAAGTATTGCCCATAGGTTTATCTAAATTTTTAAACCCGTATTTTTTATACAATTTTACTGCAGCTTCCATGTAAGGTAAGGTTTCTAAGTAACAGTTTTCGAAACCGAATTCTTTGGCTTTTTCTAAACAAACCGAAATTAGTTTTGTTCCCAAACCTTTACCTCTAGCAATTGGCAAAAAATACATTTTTTGTAGCTCGCAAGTATTTCCATCAAAATTATCTAATTGAGCAACCCCTGCTCCACCAACAACTTCGTTATTATATTCTACAACAAAATAAGCCACTTTTTCTTTTTGATAAGTTTCAAACATGGCATCTGTGGCTTTATCCTCATAAGCAGTACCCACTTTTGGTGCCCCCATTTCTAGAATAACATTTCTTACTACACTTGCCATTTGCAAATTATCTTTTGATTCTATTTCTCTAATGATAAAATCTGTACTTGTCATTTATTACTGTATTTTTGCAAGAGCAAGTTACCTATTTTTTTTATATATATTTGATGAAAAAGGCATTCTATTTTTTAGCTTTATTTTTATTTTTTTACAGTTGTTCTGTAAAAAAACAACCCATTTTTATAAAAATTGATGATGTAAAAATAGTAAGTTTTGCTGCTGATACTCTTAAACTGCGTGCAAATGCTTTTTTTGAAAACCCAAATGATGTTGGTGGTAAAATTTCTACTGATGACATTGCAATATTTGTAAATGATATTGAAATTGCTCAAGTTTTTTCTGATGAATTTAAAGTGCCTGCAAGAGATAAATTTACGATTCCGTTAACTGCAAATGTACCTACTAAAAAACTTTTAAATTCTGATAAGAATGGGGTTTTAGGTGGTTTAATAAATTCTTTTATCACTAAAAAAGTAAATGTTAGAATAAAAGGGAATTTAGAGTATGTTGTTTTTGGTTTCAAAAAAGAATTTATTGTTGATAAAACCGAAGAAATAAAAATTAAGTTTTAAATTTTGTCTTTTTTATCTCACCTAAAATAAAATAATTATCAATCACGAAATTTACATAAAACGCTGTTTACAAATTGCCAAAAATGGTATTGGAACTACCAGACCAAATCCAAGTGTTGGTGCTCTAATTGTTTTAAATAATAAAATTATTGCAGAAGGTTTTACTTCTAAGTATGGTAAAAGTCATGCAGAAGTAAATGCTGTGAATGCTGTAAACGATAAATCCGTTTTAAGAGATGCAACAATTTATGTAACCTTAGAGCCTTGTTCTCATTTTGGTAAAACTCCACCTTGTGCAGATTTATTAGCCAAACATAAATTTAAAAATGTTGTTATTGGTTGCAAAGACACAAACGATTTAGTTGCAGGAAAAGGAATTGAACGTATACAAAAAGCAGGAATTAACGTTATTATTGGTGTTTTAGAAGATGAATGCAGAGAACACCATAAAAGATTTTTCACGGTTCAAGATAAAAAAAGACCTTATATTATTTTAAAATGGGCAGAAACCAAAGATGGTTTTGTTGCTCCTTTAGAAAAAGACTCACAAGCCCCAGTTTGGATTTCTAACAAATATTCGCAACAAATTGTACACAAACTAAGAGCAAAAGAACATGCTATTTTAGTAGGTACAAATACTGTTATTGCAGATAATCCTAAATTAAATGTTAGAACTTGGTCTGGCAACAACCCAATTAGAATTGTTTTAGATAAAAATTTACGCATACCAAAAGAAGCGAATATTTATGACAAAAGCGTAAAAACCATCATTTTATGCGATGTCAAAAGTTTGGCGCTTAAAAAAAGTGATTTTATAAATAATGTTTCTCTAATAGATGAAACTAAAGAACATCAACTGGTATTTGAAAGCATTAATTTTAATCAAAATTTAGCTCAAGAAATTTGTGATGTTTTACAAAAACATAAAATTCAATCTGTAATTATAGAAGGTGGTACACAAACTTTACAAACATTTATAGATGCGAATCTTTGGGATGAAGCTAAAGTTTTTATTGGTGATAACACTTTTAAAACAGGAATAAAATCGCCAATTTTATCAGCAAAATTTACATCAGAAAGAAAAATAAAAAAAGATATTTTAAAAATTTATAACAATGATTAAGAATATAATTTTCGATTTTGGAGACATTTTTATCAACTTAGATAAAGAAGGAACTTATAAAGCTATGGCTGCTTTAGGCGTTACTAATATTACTCCAGAAATGATAGAAGTTTACCATCAATATGAAAAAGGATTAATGACTACAGAAGATTTCATCAACTTCTACTACAATAAATTTAAAATCAATAAAACAGATTTAGTAGCTGCTTGGAATGCTGTTTTGTTAGATTTTCCTCAAAGACGTTTAGACTTTTTAAAAGAATTAGCTGCTAGTAAAAAATACAGATTATTTTTATTAAGTAACACCAATGAATTGCACATACAATCAGTTATAGATACAGTTGGCGAAACTTTTTTTAACGAGTTTAAAGATTGTTTTGAGCAATTTTATTTATCGCATGAAATTCATTTTAGAAAACCAGATTCAGAAATTTATGAGTTTGTTTTAAACGAAAATAACTTAATTGCAGAAGAAACTTTGTTTGTAGACGATTTAAAAGAAAATACAGATTCTGCTAACACACTAGGCATCCAAACTTGGAATTTAACTCCAAAACAAGAAGATGTAACTGAATTATTCTCTAAAACCAATATTTAATTGATTTACCTTTTATTAAGCATCCTTTTTTCTACAGGGTTATTTGTTATTTTTAAATATTTTGGCATTTTTAAGGTTGATGTTTTAAAAGCAATTTTTATAAATTATATTGTTGCTTTTATTATGGGTTTTGCTTTAACTGAAAGTAGTTTTACTTTTTCTGAGCTCCCTAACAAACCTTGGTTTATTGGTGCTACTTGTTTAGGTGCATTATTTGTTTCTATTTTTTTTGTAATGGCAATGACTGCTCAAAGAAATGGGGTTTCTGTAACTTCTGTTGCAGGTAAAATGTCGGTTGTTATTCCTGTAATTTTTGGAGTATTTTTATACAATGAATCTGTAACCATCTTAAAAATAGCAGGAATTATTATTGCTTTAATTGCTGTTTATTTAGCTTCTGTAAAAGAAAAATCTACAGCTTCTAAAAATGCAGGTTTGCTTTTTCCTATTCTTTTGTTTTTAGGTTCTGGTGCTATTGATACTATTTTAAAATTTATAGAATCTAATTACGTAACAAATGATGATGTTTCTATTTTTTCTGGGAGTTTATTTGGTATTGCAGCTACTTTTGCTGGAATCGTTTTAATTATAAAAAGCATTAAAAAAAGAGAAGCCTTTGGTTTAAAAAATGTGATAGCAGGTATTGTTTTAGGAATCCCAAATTATTTTTCAATTGTATTTTTAATTAAAGCTTTGCAAACTGAAGGTTTTGAAAGTTCTACTTTATTTACCATTAATAATGTTGCTATTGTTATTGTGTCTACTATAGTTGGTATTTTAGTTTTTAAAGAACAGTTTAGCATCAAAAATAAAATTGGAGTTGCTTTGGCTATTTTAGGAATTGTAATTGTAGCTTTGGCTTAATGGAAAATGATAGTTATAAAACAATTCTAAAATCATCTACAGAAACACTTTTTAAAGAAAAAGGAAGTAAGTTTTTTGGCTATGCTTTTCCTGTTTTAAATGAAGATGATGTTAAAGACTGTTTAGAAAATTTAAGAAAAACACATCATTCTGCACGTCATTTTTGTTATGCTTATCAACTAGGAACAGAAACTATAAAATACAGAGCTAATGATGATGGAGAACCTAATAATTCTGCAGGACTCCCAATTTACGGACAAATTCAGTCTTTTGAAGTTACCAATATTTTAATTGTTTCTGTTCGTTATTTTGGAGGTACAAAACTTGGTGTTGGTGGTTTAATTAGTGCATACAAAACATCTGCACAAATTACTTTAGAAGCATCCGAAATTGTAGAAAAAACAATTGATGTTTTTTATAAATTGAATTTTGGTTATGATTTAATGAATAAAGTAATGCGCATTATTAAAGAGAAAAATATCAACCTTGTAGCTCAAAAAATGGAACTTTCTTGTGAATACACAATATCCATCAGAAAAAAAGAAGCACAAACAATTTTTGATATTTTTGATAATTTATACAAGGTTGAAATAAAAACTTTAGAGTAAATTAAAATCATCTAAATTGTTTACTCAACTTCCCTAAACTCTTTATCTTCTACAAAATATTTTATGATGGTTTTTGGTGGAGATATCGTTTGCCAAGAAGTATAATCGAACCAAAATAATTCTCTAGTTATTGTTGTACATAATTCCTTTTTATCATTATAAAAATGTATGCAAACATTCATTTTTTGATTTGAAAAAGCAATGCTCTTAAACTCTAAATCTACAGAAAAAGACTGTGTAAATAATAAAGGTTTGTATTGTATAATTTTATCATTTTTCTTTTGCAAACCTACTTTTAAAGCATTCATTTTTAACCTTGTAAATCCTTTTACAAATAAAAAAGTTTCTAACAATCTTGAAGAATAACTTAAATAAGCTGCATTTTGCATCACCATAAAATCGTTTACATCTTTACCATTAACTTTATAATTTCTTTGAAACATAGTTTTATTTTTGATTTAAAATGTTCTTGAAATGTTAAAGCCAAAATGAATATCACCACCAAAGAAATTACCAGTATTTTCTGCTATAAAACTCTTTTCTATCATAGTAATTGCATTCGACAAAATTAATTGAAATACATGCCCACCAGTTTCTATATCTACACCAAAAGCCAATGAATTTCTAGCATTTATAGATTCTGATTCATCAAAAGCATAATAATATTCACTGTTTAAAGAAACTCTTTTACTTAATTTTAATCTGCCTCCAAAACCAAGTGCAAAAATATCGTGAGGATCTGCTTCAATTTTAACCGTATTTCTATGGATGTAAGTTGGAGTTACTTGAAACGAAAAAGACTCGCTAAACTTTCTGGCAATTAATACTTGAGAAACATAAGATAAACTTTCTGCAAAAGTTCTTTTATCTGCAGGATCATAATCTTTAATGGTTTTTACAGCAATGCTACTAAAAAGTGAAACTGCAAAAGGAAAAGGTGTTTCGCCATTTTGTTGTTTTATTAAACTATATTTTAAGAAAGAATCATAGGTTTTCTCAAAACTACTTCTACCAAAACCCGCAGTTAAATTATCTGTTACTCCATATTCTAGAGCAAAACGTATATTAGATTGATCTAAGCCAAAAAGTTCATCAAAACCTAGATTTATAGCACCAAATCTATGAGAAATTATAAATTCTAATTCACTGTCTTTTCTATTTTCTATAGAATGCCCATTTAAAATTCTTGTTCCTTTAAAAGTTGCTGTAACAATATCTTTTGTTTTGTTTTCTGGTGTTTCATTATCTAAAATATCTAACAAATCATCTTGTGAAAAGGTAGAAATATTTATAGAAACAAGAAAAATGGCTAGTAGTATTTTTTTCATTTTTTAGGTATTATTTTTTATAAAATTGGTGATTTAAATTAAAAGTTACTTTTATTTTTTTAGCAATATTTTTGGCAACTACAGCTGGTATTTTTACATTAAAATCTTCTAAACTAATCATAAAATCTCCAGTAACTAAAATGCTGTTTTCTTTTTTAGTCATATTAGCATCAATAGTAATTTCTTTAGAAACTCCGTGAATTGTTAAAAAACCTTTTACTTGTTTTTTACTTACCACATCATTTACAGTATCAAAATTTAAAATTTCGCCTTTAAATGTAGCTTTTGGGTATTTGTCTGACTCTACATAGTTTTCATTAAAATGTTCTTGCATTAAAGCTTTTTCAAACAAAAATGATTTCATTAAAATTGAAATTGCCATTTTGCTATTATCAGTATCTATAATACTTAACACCTGATTATTATCTGCAGAAATATCTTCCATTGTTGCTTTAGAATAAAAGCTAATAGCACCACTTTTTGTTAAATATTTTCCTTGACTGTAAGTTATTGCAACAAATAAAAAGCAAGTAACTATTGTTATTATTAATTTCATATTTGGTTTGGTTTTTATATTAGAATTCTGATTTCACTAAAATAACATCCATTAAATACCCAGTACAGATGCCTTTTATGGTAATGCTTTCTCCAACTTTTAAATCACTCATTTTATTTGTAGCTTCTTCTGATAAATGGCACAGAATACTTGCAAAATCGTCATTTGTTTTTAAGGTTATAATTCCTTTTTCTTTTTCAATTTTTATATCAGAAATAATTCCTTTTATAGCAATAATTTTTTCTAAATACTTAGAATTTGCAGTAGTTTCATCCGTAGAAAATTCTTCAATAATTTTGTTTGCAGAAATATTAAAATCAGCCTTAGTAGCAACAATGTTTAAATGGGGTTTATTGTATGTTTTATAGCCTATAATAGCACCAACAATTCCTAAAATAAGAATTCCTAAAATAATTTTCTTAACCTTCATACTCAATTATTTTAATTATTTAATGCGCCATTATCTACCCAGCAAGAAATAGCCTCTATTTCTGTAGTTGTTAAAGAACCACCTTGTGGCATTCTTCTACTAACAACCTCTGCTTTTACACTTGTAGCATTTGCACTTATGCCATTGTAAGTAGTAAGATTAGGGAAATTACCTCCTGAACCATGACATTGAATACAATTATTATCAATAATCGGCTTTACGTTAATTGTGTAAGTAATCGTTGAACAAGGATCTGTTTCTGGTTCATCTTCAATAATAGTTTCTTCTACATTTGTTAAACAAGAAGCTAAAAAAAATGAAAAAGAAAACAGTAAAAATGTTTTTCTAAATTGTGAGTTGACTTTCATTTATAGTTGGTTTTAGAATTACCGTAAAATAAATGATTTACAACTGATTATAAACTATTAAGTTCTTTGAAAGAGAAATAAAAAAGGTTAAAAGGGAAAAAAATAAGTTAAAAGAAAAGTGTTTTTAATTAAAAAAACTAAATACTAAGCCATTGTTTAAACTCTGCAGCTTTGTTTTTACTGATAATTATTTCTTCGGATGTTTTAGACTGTAATAAAATTTTTAATTGACTATTTCCGTATTTAATAATTTTATCAATAGCAGTAATACTTATAATAAATTGTCTGTTTGCTCTAAAGAATAAAGTGGAATTTAAATTAGTATACATATCATCTAAACTCAAATTTGTTGTAGATCTTTTACCATCAAAACAAACAACATAAGTTATTGTATTTTCTGTATAAATATAGGCAATATCTTTGGTTGCAATTGGCACTAATTCATTTCTAACATACGTAAGAATTCTCTCTTTTTCTTTTTCTGTAGTTTCTTCTTTAATAGTTTTTAATGGTGTTTCTGCCACTTTTTCTTTGTAAGAAACCAAATCTGTATTCAGCTTAGAAAGGTTTACAACTTCTGATGTTAAATTAGAATTTCTTAATTCTAATTGTTTTTCGTAGGCACTACCAATAATTCTTACTGCAACAAAAGAAAGTACAATAACAAGAATACCCATTATTAAAAAAATAAGATGAAAATTACTTTTTAAAGTATTCATTTGAGTAGAAATACTCTTAATATTTACATTAGCAGCAACAATTAAATCAGCATTTTTAATGGGTGATATGTGAATGATTTCTGAGTGAGAATCAGCATTACTATTCACTAATAAATCATATAAATCATCAGAATTATTCTTTTCTTTTAAAGAGGTTAATAAAGTTTGATTAGAATTAACCAACTGCCCAACTTTTGTTTTATCAGGGTTTGCAATTTCTTTACCACTCCAATTAAATACACTAATAAACCAACTATTGGCATTAGAACTTTCTATAATTTCTTGAATATTTGTTACAATAGCTTCTTTTTTTATACCAGAAGATAATTGAAAATCAATAAGTTTTGCGACTTCATTTGCTTCTCTTTTGCTAGATTCTACTTGAACTTCTATTAATTGGTTTGCACTTACTTTTATAAAGTATTTAGATGCAAATAAGGCAACCATTAAAAAAATAGCTGCAATAGATAAAAAGGTTAAAAAATAAAGTTTGTCTTTTTTCATTTATATAAAGAAAGTCGAAATATACTACTATTCTTAATTTGTAGTCAAGATTTTATTCCTCTTTAAGTGATTTTTTTCGCTTTCGTATCATTTTTTTTTCTAAAAACAATAGTTTTTATTTTCTTTGATGATATATGAAAACTAAAAATAAGTTTTTACTGATAATGTTATTTTTGTTGATTTTAATAGGTGTTGTTTACTTTTCTAACCCTTTTTTAAACTCATCAAATAAAAACCTAGAAAACGAACTAGCAGAGCTTAGCTTAAATGCTGGTGAATTGGTAAACTCCTATTCAAATAATGAGGATAAATCTAATTATTTATATACAGGTAAAATTTTAGAAGTTACTGGTACTATTAAAGAAATTACATTTTTAAATGATAGAATTACCATTATATTAAATAGTAACTTTGAAACATTTGGAGTAATTTGCGACATCAACCCAAATCAAAAAAGAAAAATAGATCAACTAAAAGAACATCAAAAAATTAAAGTAAAAGGTATTTGCAAAGGTTTTTTAAAAGATGTTATATTACTAAATTGCACAATCGATTTACCAACCAATGAATAAATTATTACCGCTTTTTTTTCTTGCGATTTCTTTTGCAGATTTTAATGAAAAACAAAATCAATTTATTGCAAGGCAAGGCCAAATTTCTTTTTTTTCTTATACTAATGTAGAAAATATTGAAGCTAAAAACAATCAAGTTTTAAGTATTTTAGATATAGAAAAACAAGAAATTGCAATAAGTATGTTAATGCGTGCTTTTGTTTTTAAAAAGGATTTAATGTATGAACATTTTAATGAAAGTTATATTGAATCTGACATTTATCCAAAGGCAAATTTTGAAGGAAAAATTATTGATTTTGATGTAAATACTAAAGAACCTCAAACTAAAATTATACGTGGAAAAATTACAATTCATGGAATTACTAAAGAAATAGACATTAAAACAACTATCAAAAATAATAATGGAAATTATAATTTAACAGGAGAATTTAACCTAATTGTTAATGATTTTGAAATTAAAATTCCGCCAATACTCTCTAGCAATATTGCCAAAACAATTGCCATACAATTCAACTTTAAATACGAACCTTATGAAGAATAAAAACATATTTAAACTGTTCTTGTTGTGTATGCTATTAGTGCATTCTTCTCTAAACGCACAGGGTTTATTAGACAAATTAGAAAACGAATTTCCAGACAAACCTGTTTACGAAATTGCTACGTTTAAAACTACTAGAATTGGTTTAGGACATTCTATTGAAACACGTAAAAAAGGAGCTTTAGAAATTTCTTTATATAATAGATACTGGAACATTCCAGATTTTAAAGGACAACGTTTTTTAGCTGATGTGGTTAGTATACGTTATGGTTTAGATTATGCTTTTTCTGATAATTTTACTGTAGGTTTAGGTTACACAAATCACGATAAAATTTCTGACGGTTTTTTTAAATATAAACTTTTAAAACAACGTCAAAACTCCAACAAAGGATTGTTTAGTATTACCTTGATTCAAGGTATTTCTCACAGAAAAGTAGAAGGCATTTATAATGATAATTACGAACAAAATAATGCTTCAAGTTCGAGTAAATATGCTTTTACCAGTCAAGTTTTAATTGCAAGAAAAATAAATACAGAACTTTCTTTACAAGTTGCACCTACTTTTATACAAAGAGCAGAAAATCCTTTAATTGATGATACTAAAAATCAATTTGCAATTGCTTTTGGAGGTAGGCATAAAATAGGTGGCCATGCATCTATTGTATCAGAATATTTTTATGTAACAAATCCTTTAAAGTCTATTGAAACCTATAATGCTTTTATGATTGGTCTTAATTGGGAGTTGAGTCATTTATTACTACAATTTCAAATGACAAATGCTAGAAATTTTGCAGAAGATACTTTTATTACTCAAACTCGAAATAATTTTAACGCTAAAGATGGTAATTTCCATTTTGGATTTAATGCGACTTGGGTTTTACAGACTAAAAAGAAGAAGTTAAGATAATGTATCAAAAAAAACATTAAGCCCTAGTAAAAAAACTCCTTAACACCTTATTTACAAGTTATTACACCCATTAATTTTAAACATAATTTAATTTCACAATCTAATTCAATCAATTTTACCTAATGGTAGGTATTGTTTTGACTTTTAAGTTCAAATAAATTTGAACCTATAACTAAAAACTATTTATCATGAAAAAAACAAAATTTTTATTGCTGGCATTTTTAACTTTATTAACCATAAGTTTTACGAGTTGCGAAGAATTATTTGGTTTAGAAGATGAAGATGATAATGTTGTAGAAACTGTTGCTTGTGGCGATTATAATGGACCAAGTAATATTGATAATCAATACGACTATCAATGCCAAGCAGCTTACGCTTACAAATGTAATGGGCAAACAGAAGCTTTGGCTAGCCAGTGTGCATATTACAAACAATTGCAAGAACAGTTAAATTTACCTGATTGCGATTATTGTGATTAAAAAATAAAGCCTCCAAAAATTTGGAGGCTTTATTTCTTATACTAATTTCTTAGCATTTTTAACTTTTTGCTTTGTTAGAGCAATATCAATTACCTGTTTCATATCAGAAACATAATGAAAAGTTAATCCTTTTAAGTAACTTTCTTTAATTTCTAGAATATCTTTTCTGTTCTCTTCACAAAGAATAATTTCTTTAATATTTGCCCTTTTTGCAGCCAATATTTTTTCTTTAATTCCGCCAACAGGCAACACTTTTCCACGTAAAGTAATTTCGCCAGTCATTGCTAATTTATTCTTAACCTTTCTTTGTGTATAAGAAGAAATTAAAGAAGTTAACATGGTAATACCTGCACTTGGTCCATCTTTAGGAGTTGCGCCTTCAGGTACATGAATATGTACATTGTATTTTTCTAAAACTTCTGGTTTAATACCAAACTCTTCTGCATTAGATTTTATGTATTGCAACGCAATTGTTGCAGATTCTTTCATTACAGTACCTAAATTACCAGTAATAGAAAGATTTCCTTTTCCTTTAGATAAAATAGATTCTATAAACAAAATATCACCACCAACAGAAGTCCAAGCTAAGCCTGTAACAACACCAGCAACATCATTGGTTTCGTATTTATCTCTGTTTCTTGGTGTACCTAAAATTGCTTCAACTTTTTCTGATGATAAGTTAACCTCATATTCTTCTTCTAAAGCAATAGATTTAGCAGCAAAACGTACTACTTTAGCTACTTGCTTTTCTAAACCACGTACACCAGATTCGCGAGTATAACCTTCTACAATTTGTTCAATTTGTTTTTTACCTAATTTTAAATCTTTAGAAGTTAAACCGTGTTCTTTTAATTGTTTAGGTAATAAATGTCTTTTGGCAATTTCTACTTTTTCTTCAATAGTATATCCTGTAACATTTATAATTTCCATTCTATCTCGCAAAGCCCAAGGAATTTGTCCTAAGTTATTGGCTGTTGCAATAAAAAGTACTTTCGATAAATCGTAACCAACTTCTAAATAATTATCGTAAAAAGCTTCATTTTGTTCAGGATCTAATACTTCTAACATTGCAGAAGATGGATCTCCTTGATGACTTTGCCCTAACTTATCAATCTCATCCAAAACAAAAACTGGGTTTGATGTTCCTGCTTTTTTAAGATTCTGAATTAAACGTCCAGGCATTGCACCAATGTATGTTTTTCTATGACCTCTAATTTCAGCTTCATCACGCAAACCACCTAAAGACATTCTTACATATTTACGCCCTAAAGATTCTGCTACAGATTTTCCAAGTGAAGTTTTACCAACTCCTGGAGGTCCATATAAACAGATAATTGGCGATTTCATATCGTTTCTTAACTTTAAAACAGCCAAATGTTCTATGATTCTTTCTTTCACTTTTTCTAATCCAAAATGATCTCTATCTAAAACTTTAGTAGCACGTTTTAAGTCGAATTTATCTTCAGAGAAAATTCCCCAAGGCAATTCTAACATCAACTCTAAATAACTTCTTTGTACACCATATTCAGCAGCTTGTGGATTCATTCTCTTCAAACGCGCCAATTCTTTATCAAAAGTATCACCAACTTCTTTGGTCCACTTTTTAGTTTTGGCTTGCTTACGCATTTCTTCTAATTCTTGATCGTTAGAAACGCCTCCTAATTCTTCTTGAATAGTTTTTAATTGCTGATTTAAATAATACTCACGTTGCTGTTGGTCTAAATCTTCTCGCGTTTTAGACTGAATATCATTACGCAATTGTAGTTTTTGAAGCTCTTTATTTAAGTTTTTTAACGTTAATAATGCACGTTCTTTTAGATTATCTTTTTCTAAAATTACTTGTTTTTGCATTACACTTAAATCCATATTTGAGGCAATAAAATTTACCAAAAACGAATTAGATTGAATGTTTTTTATGGCAAAAGAAGCTTCACTTGGCAACATTGGGTTTTCTTTAATTACCTCTAATGCTTGCTCTTTAATAGAATCGATAATTGCATCAAATTCTTTAATATTCTCTATTTCCTTATTTTCTACAGCTTCTTTTACAGTTGCTTTTAAATAAGGCTCTGTCTGAATTAACTCGTCAATTTCAAAACGTTTTTTACCTTGAATTATAACAGTTATGTTACCATCAGGCATTTTTAAAACACGTAAAATTTGCGCAACAACTCCAGTTGTATGAATATCTTTTAAAGTAGGTAATTCTTCTTCTTCATTACGTTGTGCAACAACTCCAATTATTTTATCACCTTTATTAGCATCTTTTATTAATTGAATCGATTTATCTCTACCTGCTGTAATTGGTATTACAACTCCAGGAAATAAAACAGTATTTCTTAAAGGCAATATTGGTAAAGTTTCTGGTACACTTTCTTTATTAATAATCTCCTCATCTTCAGCTGTCATTAAAGGGATTAACTCAGAATCTTCACTCATAATATCTTGAAAAGACAAACTGTCTAACTTTATAATTTTTGATTTGCTCATATGCTATATATCTGTCATTCTGACATTGATTAAAATATAAATCGAAAACCAACATCTTTCTTGTAAAATTAAAATACTGATAATCAGAAATATAAAATTTTATTATTGATTACCATATTTACTAAAGACAATTGTTGTGCCAATTAATATAAATTTAAATTACTTCATTAATTTTTATCATTTTTGTAAAAAAAATAAATGTCTAATATTACAATAAAGACTATTAAGTATAAAGGCTGGAAAAATGCAATTGAAATAACAAATTTAACAATAAAGCTAATTGTAGTGCCAGAAGTTGGTAGAATATTACATTTTAGTTTTATAAATTCTGATAATATTTTTTATGAAAATAAAAAGTTAGAAGGTTTAGAATTTATAAAAGGTAACTATTATATAAAAGAAGGTATAAAACAAGCTCCTAATATTGGTGGCAATAGAGTTTTACCCTGTTCTGAAGATTATTTTCATTTAATTACAGGTTCTAGGCATATACCAGATCCGTATATAAATGCAAGTGAATATAAAGTTACTTTTTTAAAAAATGGTATTCTTCTTAAAAGTCCTGTTAGTAATTTACTTGGCATACAAATCAAAAGAAAAATTACTATTAATGATTTAGGTACTAACGTAAATATAGTACAGGAATTAATTAAAATAAAACCCGCAAAAAATATTGAATTAGAAAAAATACCGCTTACAATTTGGAGTTTATCAAAAATTAAAACTCCAAATATTAGTTATTCAAAATTAGCAAAAAACAGTATTTTTAAAAATGGATATACAATTTCTAAATGGCCAGATGCCAAGAATTATGCAAAAGAAAATGCATCCGTAAAAAACAATCTTTTAGCATTAAAATCTTCTGATGAGTTTCCTCAAAAAATTGGTACGGATTCAAGAAATTGGGTAGCAGGTTATTCAAACAATACTTTGTTTGTAGAAAAATTTATCTATGATAAACAAGAAACATATCCTGATAATGGAACTTCAGTAACCATTTTTGGTAATCATTTATTTACAGAATTAGAATGTTTAAGCCCTGAAAAGAAATTAAAAATTAATGAAACAATACGTTATGATTTAAGTTGGCAATTAGTTAATCTAAGCAACCACCAAGAAGCAGAACAACTCCTTAACGAATTGTAAATCAAAAAAGTATAATATATATTTAAAAAAAATATTTTTATTTTCACAAAACTGTCACAACTCAAAAATAGTTTTGTCTTTAGTATAGAAGTTTTTAATTGGAAGCTAATCAACCACATATAACCAACCTTTTAGAACGCTGTAAATCGTCTGATAAAAACGCGCAACTGAAAATTTACAATGCTTATTACAAAGCAATGTACAACTCAGCCCACCGAATTTTAAAAGACAGTTACGAAGCTGAAGATATTATGCAAGAAGCATTTTTAACAGCGTTTACAAAGTTAAATTCCTACAAAGGGGAAGTTGCTTTTGGTGCTTGGTTAAAACGAATTGTTATCAATAAAAGTTTAACACAACTTAAGAAAAACAATCGTTATGAAGAAGTAAAACTAGAGGTTGTACCTAATGATGAAATTGAAGATGAAGCAATAAATTACACAGGTTTAAATCCTAAATTGGTTTTAAACACTTTACAAGGATTAAAAGATAATTATAGAGTTGTGCTCACTCTTAATTTAATAGAAGGTTTTGATTATGAAGAAATTGCACAAATATTAAATTACACAAACGAAAATGTGAGAACCACAGTTTCTAGAGCAAAGAAAAAATTAAAGCAAGTTATACTTGCCCAAAATATACAAGCACAAGCTTATGGAAGATAAATTACATAACTTTTTTTCTGAAAATGATTTCGATTTTCAAGAACCACACTCAGGCCATTTAGAGCGTTTTGAACGTAAACTAAATTCACCTAAGAAAGTAAACCGTACTTCTTGGAAATGGCTTTCTGTAGCAGCATCTGTAGTTTTAGTTCTTGGCTTTTGGTTAGGTAGCACTCATCAAAAAAGAATGATAGATTTAGCAGACGTTTCTCCTAAATTAGAAGAAGTACAAGACTATTTTGTAACGACTATTAATCAAGAATTAAAAACGGTAGAAAAAAACAGAAGTTTAGAAACAGAATCTATAATAGAAGAAGCTTTAGATCATTTAGAAGAATTAGAAGATAATTACAGACTTTTTATTTTAGAACTAAATGCAGATGTTAATAAAACAACAATCATCAATTCTATGATTAGAAACTATCAACAACGTTTAGAAATTTTAGAAAATGTATTGCAACAAATTGAACAGATTAAGAATCCAAACCTTTTAAATGATGAAATCTATATATAAAATTACATTCCTATTTTTACTTTTTCCACTCATAGCATTCGCAAATAGTGATGGTAAAAAACAAGAAAAAAGTAAAGTTATTACTAAAGAATACAAAGTAAATGCTAATGCTAAAGTAGCTATTAACAACAGGTATGGAAATTTAGACATTACCACTTGGGATAAAAACCAGGTAGAAATTGAAGTTACCATTACTGTAAAAGGTGATAACTTAGAAAGTTTAGAAGATAAGCTAGCTAGTATTGATGTAGAGTTTGAAACGTCTTCAAATTTTATATCAGCAAAAACAATTTTTGAAAAACAGCAAAAAAATAGTTGGTCTTTCTGGAAAAAAAGTAATAATGTTAGCTATAAAATAAATTACAAAGTAAAAATGCCAAAAACTAATACTGTTGATTTAGACAATGATTATGGAAGTATTTTTTTAGGTGATTTGTCTGGTAATGCAAATATTAATTGCGATTATGGTAAAATTATTGTTGGTGAACTATCTGCAAGTAATAACAATATTAATCTAGACTACTGCTCTTCATCTACCATAAGTTACATGAAAAGTGGAAATGTAAATGTTGATTATTCTAAAATTACTATTGATGAAGCTGAAGATTTAAAAGTAAATGAAGATTACTCTACTATTAAATTTGGTAAAGTTAAAGACATCAATTTTAACGCAGATTATGGTTCTGTAACTATTGATGAAGCTGTAAATGTAGATGGTAACTCAGATTATGCAAGTATGCGAATTGGTACTATTTATAAAACTTTAACCATAGAAACTGATTATGGAAGTGTTTCTGTAAAAAGATTGGCAAAAGGTTTTGAAAGTGTAGAAATTGACGGACAATATGCAGGTATTAAAATTGGTGTAGATGAAGATGCTGTTTTCGATTTTGTGCTAGACTTACAATATGCTGGTTTTAAATATGATGATGATCAAATTGAGTTTTTCAAGAAAATATCT
The DNA here is from genome assembly GCF_045063625.1 of Polaribacter sp. Asnod6-C07. Classification (NCBI taxonomy): domain Bacteria; kingdom Pseudomonadati; phylum Bacteroidota; class Flavobacteriia; order Flavobacteriales; family Flavobacteriaceae; genus Polaribacter; species Polaribacter sp. Asnod6-C07. The sequence continues at coordinate 3,807,640 of NZ_JBEFOF010000005.1, forward strand.
AAATCAACAAAAAAATATTACGAAGGTAAATTTGGTAAAGGAAATTCTGATGCTAGAATAAAAATAAGATCTCAATATGGTGGTGTATCCATCAAAGAAAACTATTAATCAAATCAATTTAAAAAATAAAATTATGCTTAAAAAAATTACTTTATTACTATTTACAATTACTTTAAGTTTATCTACCAATGCACAAAGTTGGTGGGGAAGTAATAAAAAAATAAAAGGAAATGGAAATGTTGTTACTGTAAATAGAACAACATCAGATTACGATGGAATTTCAGTTGGCGGTTCTTTTGATGTTATTCTTGTAGAGGGTAAAGAAGGAAACATAAAAATTGAAGGTGAAGAAAACATTATACCTTATGTAGAAACAGAAGTGAGTGGAAATACACTTAAAATTAAATATGAAAAAAACATCAATATTAACACTACAAAAAGACTTACTGTAACAGTAACTTATAGAGATATAGATAAAGTTTCTTTAGGTGGTTCTGGTAATATTTCTAACGAAGGCACTATAAAAGCTAGCGATTTAAAAACTTCTTTAGGTGGATCAGGAAACATTACTTTAAAAATAGATGCTGATGAAGTTAGTGCAAACATTGGTGGTTCTGGAAATATTAAACTAGAAGGAACTTCTAATGAATTAAGTTGCTCAATTGCTGGTTCTGGAAGCATAAAAGCTTATGAACTAAGTACAGATACTTTAAATGCAACAATTGCAGGTTCTGGTTCTATAAGAACTACAGTAAAAACCAAAATTAAAGCAAAAGTAGTAGGTTCTGGAAGCATTTATTACAAAGGAAATCCTAAATATGTAGATTCTAAATCTGTAGGTTCTGGTGATGTAATTGATAGAAATTAAAGAGAAACATCATTTTAATAATAAAAAAAGACCTAAAAATGAAAATTCATTTTTGGGTCTTTTTTATTTTATAACTTTAAAAATCAGTTACTAATTTTTAATAGTTTCTGTATTGTTGCGTTTCTTCAAAAACATGTTGTAAAATTCGTTTTTCTACATCATCAAAAACTAAATTTCTACGTTTCATAACTACAGTAGCTACTTCGTAAACTTTATTAGTTTTATATTCTGTAAATCCAGATGCACCTCCCCAACTAAAAGATGGCACAAAATTTCTTGGAAAACCACTTCCATAAATATTAGCAGAAACACCAACTACAGTTCCTGTGTTAAACATTGTATTTATACCACATTTAGAATGATCTCCCATCATTAAACCACAAAATTGCAATCCGGTTTTTGCAAATCTACCAGTTTCATAATCCCATAATTTTACCTCAGCATAATTATTTTTTAGGTTAGAGTTGTTAGTATCTGCACCTAAATTACACCATTCTCCTAAAACTGAGTTTCCTAAAAAGCCATCATGTGCTTTACTAGAATAGCCCATTAAAACTGAGTTATTAACCTCACCTCCTACTTTACAATATGGTCCTAATGTGGTAGCTCCGTAAATTTTAGCACCCAATTTTAAAACTGAATGGTCACACATTGCCAAAGCACCTCTCACAACACAACCTTCCATTATTTCTGCATCTTTACCAATATAAATTGGTCCATTAGAAGCATTTAAAATAGCAAAAGATATTTTAGCTCCTTCTTCTATAAAAATATTTTCTTTGTTTACACATTGTACAGTATCAGGAATTGGTTGAGACGTTCTGCCTTCTGTAAGCAAATCGAAATCTTCTTGAATGGCTTTGTTGTTTAATGAAAAAATATCCCAAGTATTTTTTATTTGAATAATATCTTCATCAAATTCAATTGCAGTGTATTCGTCGAAATTTACTTCTTCTTGTGTATCCGAAGTAAAAAAAGCAATTACATCATCACCTTTAAAAATAGCTTCATTTTCTGATAAATTTTTAACTTTTTCTACCAAACTATTTGTTGGGCAAAAAGAGGCATTTATTAAAATATTCTCTGCCATTTCTACCATAGGATATTTTTCTTCTAAATACTCTTCTGTAACTGTAGTTGTAGTTAAGCTTAAATATTTTTCCCATTTTTCTCTAATGGTTAAAATACCTACTCTTAAGTCTGCAACTGGTTTTGTGTATGTAAATGGTAAAAGGGATTTTCTAACATCTCCATCAAATAAAATATAATTCATTTCTTGGGTTTTATAGATAAACGAATTTAGTTTTTTTAAAGCACAAAAAAAAACCGATTGCAATAAATACAACCGGTTTTCATCATTTGAACTGAAAAGATTTTACTTTTTTATAAATTTCTGACTTCCAATTTTATCATCAGAAACCACTTTTAAGATATAAACACCTTTTGATAAATCACTTACGTTAATTTTACTATTTAATTCAGTAACATTATGTGTTAAAACTAATTTACCTATATAATTATAAAATTGAACAGATGCTTTACTTGAACCAGAAGGTAATTGAATCGTTACATTTTCTACAGCAGGGTTTGGATATAAATCAAAGTTTAAACGTTGAGCTTCTTTTATGCTTAATGAAGGCGAAGATGTACTTGCTGTTACTACTTGATCTCCACCATCAAAAGCACTTCCATTTCCATTAGCTGCATTTACGGCAGTATAAAATGTTACATTACCTAAATCTGTAGAAGGCGATCTCCAGGTAAAAGACCAATCTCCAGAATTTGAAGGAAAAGTGTGTGTTACTGCTTTATTACTATTTACTGTTCTACTACCAGATCCTGCAGTAAAAGTACCAATTTTTGCGTTCGAATTACTTTCAGCTGTAAGTTGAAAACCATGAGCAGAAGAACTAGAAGTTGTATTTACATTTATTGTATAATCTGTATCTAACAGATAACCTGTAACAGGAATATTAGACGTTATTATAGCAGATGCATTAAAATTACCTCCACTATGACATGCAGCACAAGTTGCACCTCCATCTCCTGGAGAGCCAGATCTAGCATCTGTTCTACCACCAGAACTAGACATTAATAAAAAAGCTGAAACTGGTATTAGTAATAAAAAAAGTTTAAAAATGTAGTGTTTTTTCATTTGTTTTGAATTTAGTTGATTATACTTTTATCGTTAATTTTAAAACATTTACTAGAAAACAGATTATTGTTAAATAATTAATTCTATTTCCTGAACAACACTGTAAATAAAGCAATTAGACAAATAAAAACAAACAAATAGTAGTTAAGAGGGAAAAAACAACCTCTAAAAAGGAATATTATTACTTAAAAATATCCTCTTTTTAGAGATATCTAAAAAATACCAAAAAAAAAGAATTGTATTTTTGAAACATAACTTGTAGCAATATGAAATATAAACACATAAGTGAATCTCAATTAACAATCAATGAGTTAATGCTTCCTTCTCATTCTAATTTTAGTGGTAAAATACATGGTGGACATATTTTAAACCTAATGGATCAGATTGCATTTGCTTGTGCATCTAAACATTCTGGCTATTATTGTGTTACAGCTTCTGTAAACAAAGTAGATTTTTTAAACCCAATAGAAGTTGGTGAATTATTAACCTTAAAAGCTTCTGTAAACTATACAGGAAGAACATCTATGGTAGTTGGCTTAAGAGTTACATCAGAAAACATTAGAACTGGCGAAATTAAACACTGTAACTCTTCATATTTTACAATGGTTGCTAAAGATGAAAATGGTAAAAGCGTTGCTGTACCTGGTATTATTTTAACAACAAAAGATAGTATTAGACGTTTTGCAAGAAGTATTGTTAGGCAACAACAAGGTAAAAAAAGAATTTCTAGATTTTACGAAGATGCTTTTAAAATAGAAGAATACATACACCTTTTTGAAGGTAGTAATTCTAAAATTGAACTTACTTAAACATTTTTCTTTGGATGAATTAATAGACATTTTAACTCCTGATGGAAAACCTACAGGAAAAACCGCTTTAAAATCGGAAGCTCATAAAAATGGATGGTTTCATGCAACTGTACATATTTGGTTATTTACTTCGGATGAAAAAATATTGCTTCAAAAAAGGGCATTGACTAAAAAAGTATTTCCGGGTTTGTGGGATATTTCTGTTGCAGGACATATTGGTGCTGGTGAATCTATTTTATCATCAGCAAAAAGAGAAGTTTTTGAAGAAATTGGACTAGAACTAGATTCAAAAGAACTTATAAAAATTGGTACACGAATTCATGAAATTTCGCATCCAAATGGAATTCAAGATAACGAACATCATCATGTTTTTGTTGCAGAATTAAAAGTTCCTGTTTCTGATTTAACCATTCAAGAAGAAGAAGTTGACGCTATAAAATTGTTTGATTTATCTATATTAAAAGATACAAAAAACCTCGAAAACGTGTTACTTTCTCGTTTTCATGATTATTATTGTTCGGTTTACGATAAAATTAATAAACAAATACAAAATACTTTATCTTGATTTTGTTGTTGTACACTAAAAAATAGACAAAAAAAGACCCTAAAAACAATGGTTTCTAAGGTCTAAAAATTTTATTTAAAACTGATTGATTTACTCAGTTGGTTTTGTATAAAATGAATCTGCTAATTTTGCCTGACTTATTAAAGGCAATTTAAAATCAACAATTTTTGTTGTTGGTACAAATTTATTTTCTTTATCCTTTTTATACCAAGTAATTTGATTTGGTAAAATAAATCCGCTTACGTTTTCCCAAGAATTGTATCTAATATACTTGTAATTATCTGTTGGTGATTTAGACCTAAAAGTTACTGTATAAGCCAACCATTCCATTTTATAGGTTTCTGGGTTGTAATACACAATATAATTATCATCTGGAGATGTGCCTACGTTTGCTTTGTAAGAAATTTTATAACCAGGATAACTTGTTTCTTCAAACAGAAAATCGTCTACTTTTTCGTAAATAATTCCATCATCTGCCAAGACAAAAGGCATAGCATAAAAGTAAAAATACAAGTTATAATAAAAAGCAGGATCTCTTTTTAAGCTTCCTTTCACCTCTTCTAAAGACCATATTTCTTTACCATCAAAACCCAAAGAATACTTAGGTGTATTTACAACTATTTTACGAGAATGTAAATCTGATGTATGTACCTCATCTTCTTTATTAAAAGAAAGTGTTTGTATTTTTCTCCAAGCGTCAATTCCTCCATGAGCTTCAAAAACTTTCCCTAATTCTGTTGGGAAATTTTCTTTTTTATCCTCAACTTTTTTAACAACTTGTTTAGCATCTTTTTTAGGCTCATTTTTACATGAAACCGCAACTATAACAATTAATACTAAAAATATTCTTTTCATAATTTATTTTTAAGATTTTAAAATCGTTTAGTTGCAAATATATTTATTTTACTGGCTTCGAAAAAAACGATTCTGTTAAATCATTTTTACTGATTGCTGCATCTGTAAATACTGTTGCTGGTCTAGCAGGTTCTGTTGGCACACCATTTTCGTCTTTTTTATACCAAGTTATTTCTGAAGGTAAAATCAATCCATTTACATCATTCCATTTATCATATTTAATAATATTAAATTTATCGCTTGGTTTTTTAGACATAAATGTGGCTGTGTAAGCTAACCATTCCATTTGATGTGTTTCTGGGTTAAAATACAACTTATAGTTATCATCAGGAGAGCTACCAATATTTGCCTTAAAAGACATTTTATAACCAGGATATACTACACCATCAAAAGTTAATGGATCAATTTTTTCATAAGAAATTCCATCATCAGCTAACACAAAAGGCATAGCATAAAAGTAGAAGAAAAGATTGTGATAAAAAGCAGGATTACCTTTAAAAGTTCCTTTTTCTGTTTCATCTAACCACACTTCTTTTCCGTCAAAACCAACAGCGTAGTTTGGCGCATTAATTACATTAATACGAGATTGTAAATCTACAGTATGCACTTCTTCTCCTTTTTTAAAGGATAAAATTTCTGCATTTCTCCAAGCATCAATTCCTCCATGAGCTTTAAAAACTTGTCCTAATTCTTCAGGGAAAATTTCTTTTTTAACCTCAACTTTTTTAACAACTGCTTTCACCTCATTTTTAGGCTCATTCTTACAAGAAATAGCGATTACAATAATTAACAATAAAAGTACTTTTTTCATAATTTGATTATATATTTAAATTCAATAGTACAAAAGGTCGTTTTTATTGTAAGTCTTTACAAAAAAAGTAAAATTTAAATGTTAAATTTTTGCTTGATAAGTATACAAGTCATAATATCTACCTTTTTTAGCAATCAATTCATCATGGTTACCTCTTTCTGCTATTTTACCAGCTTCAATTACCAAGATTTGATCTGCTTTTTTAATGGTACTCAATCTGTGAGCAATAACAATTGTAGTTCTATCCTTTATTAATTCTGATAAACTTTTCTGAATTAAAGCTTCACTTTCTGTATCTAAACTAGAAGTAGCTTCATCTAAAATAAGAACTCTAGGATCTGCCAAAATAGCTCTTGCAATTGCCAATCTTTGTCTTTGTCCTCCAGATAATTTTACACCTCTTTCTCCAATTAAGGTATCTAAACCATTATCAAATCTGTTTGTAAACTCATTTACATAAGCTGCTTTTACAGCATTTTGCAATTCTTCTTCAGTTGCATTTGGTCTTGGAAATAGAATATTTTCTCTGATTGTACCTTCAAACAAAAACTCATCTTGTAAAACAACACCTAAATTTTTACGATAACTAGATAATTTTACTTTAGACATATCTTGATTATCAATAGTAATTACACCTGATTTCGGATTTAAAAACGTGGCTGACAAACCAGCAATGGTAGATTTACCAGAACCAGAACTACCCACTAAAGCTGTTACAGAACCTGCAGGAACTTTAAAATTGATATTATGCAATACCTGTTTTCCTGCTTCATAAGCAAATGAAACATCATCAAAATTAATTTCTCCTTTTACATTTTTTAAAGCAATTGTCCTGTTTTCATTGTCTTCTTCTGCAGTCATATTCATTAACTCTTCTGTTCTGTCTAAACCAGCTAAAGCTTCTGTTAATTGACTACCAATGTTACTCATTTGCACAATTGGTGCTACCATAAATGCCAAAAGAGTTGTAAACTTAAATAGATCTCCAAAGGTCATTGTACCTTGAATCATATAATAACCTCCAATTCCCATAACTCCTGTAGTGGCTACTCCTATTAAAAAAGTAGATGAACTTGTCATAATTGCAGTTGCTGTCATACTTTTTTTAACATTGGTAAAAATATCTGCAACTCCTTTTTCAAATATCTTGCTTTCTTGCTCTTCTGCATTAAAGGCTTTTATTACTCGAATTCCACCTAAAGTTTCTGTTAAACGCCCTTTAACTTCTGCATTAATTTTACCTCTAGCTCTAAAAATAGGACGAATGTATTTGAAAGATTTTAATGCAATAAAACCAAAAATAGACAAAGGCACAAACGTAAAAAGAGTCATCCAAACATTCATTTTTATTAGAATTACCAATGTAATTATTGCTGTAAAAGAACCACCTATTAATTGTACTAAACCAGTACCTATTAAATTTCTTACCCCTTCTACATCACTCATAATTCTAGAAACCAATGCTCCAGATTTTGTGTTATCAAAAAAACTAATTGGTAGTGTTAAAACTTTCTTTTGTACTTCTGCTCTTAATTCTGATATTAAATATTGCGCTTGTATACTCAACACTTTTGTCAACAAAAAAGAAGTAACTGCTTGTATTAAAATTGCCCCAAGTACAATGCCTACTAATGTATACAATTGATTAAAGTCTTTATTTGGCACAACTTCATCGAACAAAACTTTGCTTTGTAAGGGCAATACAAAACCAGATAAACTTCTGATAATAATTAAAATTAACCCTAAAAAAACAAGATTTCTTCTGGGCCAAATAATGGTTTTAAAAGCTTGTTTTAAAGTAACTTTTGGTTTCTTTTTATCTTTTGATGATTCTTTATAATGCTGCATAAACTTTTAATTGTCAATTTATATGCCATTAGAAATTATTATGACAGATGTGCAAACTTACCAAAAAGACCTGTCAGGTTTTAGAAAACTGACAGGTCTGATATACTAATTTTATTGGTAATATTTATATTCTGTTTCTGTTATAGTATCGATAATATTATGTTTTAAATACCTTTTTGATTTTGTTTCAAAACCTTTATTATTATAATTCTTAATTATAGAATAAGATATTTTATTTAAAGTATTATAATGTATTTCTTTTCGTGTAAACCCTACCTCATCATAAAAATAAAAATATTTTATTTTCTGATGATTACTTTTACTGTTAGCTATCCAAGTTTTTATTCTTTTAGATTTATCGCGCTTAAATTTGTTTTTGATAAAAGAGTAATAACGTATTTGATCTAATAAACTTGAATAATAAGTAATTTTAAGTGAATCCAATTTTAGTTTCTTTTTGAATTGTAATGGTTTCTTTTTTTCAATTGTTTTTATTAAACTTCCATCACCTGCATAATTCTTTTCTTTAATTAAATTGTCTTTTGTATCGTATTCAAATTTTGAAAAACTTCTTAATTGCCCAATTTTGTAAGAAGATTTTCTATAAAAAAAATTAGTAGTATCTGAATCTGTTTGATAAAATTTTATAGAAATTAGTCTACCTTTTTTATTAAAAGAATGTCTGCATTGTACCTGTTTGTTATCTGAAGATTCTAATTGTTGGTTATTCTGTATTTTAAAATGAGTAATTTCCTTAATTTTATATTTAGCTCTATATTTGGCTTGTTCTATATCTAGTTTATTAAATATAGCCTTTTCAGAATCAGTATCTTGTCTAAAAGTTATTTTTCTACCTTGGGTTTGAGAAAAAACTACATTTAAACAAAAAAAATATAGTACAAAAAATATTATTTTAAATTTCATTTATTGCTTCCATAACTTTAACCATTAGCTCAAAAATACAGGTTAATATCGATAATCAATTTAAATGCTACATATAGTTTCTAAAATTTCTAGTTCAAAAAAACTTTTAATTGTTAAAAAAACTAAAAGTTTAAATCTTTTGACTTATTAGATAGACTTGCTTGCGTGAGCGATAGAAACGACATCCTTTTTGCTTTTTCAGCAAAAAGATATAGTGGATAGCGCAGTTTTTGTTTTTCACAAAAACACGCCCTAAAATAGAATTTATCTTTAATTACCAAAACTCTACAAGGTTTTAGAAACCTTGCAGGTAACTATTATAATCGATTGTCTATAATGCTTTGTACAACTTCTGGATTTAACAATGTACTTGTGTCTCCTAAATTATTCATATCATCAGAAGCTATTTTACGTAAAATACGACGCATAATTTTTCCTGATCGTGTTTTTGGCAATCCTTCTGAAAATTGAATTTTATCTAGTTTGGCTATTGGACCAATTTTTTCTGAAATGGCTTGATTGATTTCTTTGCGTAAATTATCGTGATTTCTGCTTTCTCCTGTGTCTTTTAAAATTACATAACCATATAATGCACTCCCTTTAATATCGTGTGGAAAACCAACGATAGCAGATTCTGCTACTGCAGGATGCTCATTAATTGCATCTTCTATTGGTGCTGTACCTAAATTATGACCAGAAACTATAATTACATCATCTACTCTACCTGTAATTCTGTAATAGCCAACCTCGTCTCGTAAAGCTCCATCTCCTGTAAAATATTTATTCTCGAAAGCTGAAAAATAGGTTTCTTTATAACGTTGATGATTGCCCCAAATGGTTCTAGCAATACTTGGCCAAGGATGTTTTATACACAATCTACCTTCTACTTGATTTCCTTTTAATTCTTGTCCATTTTCATCCATTAAAGCTGGTTGAATTCCGATAAAAGGTAAGGTTGCATACGTTGGTTTTGTTGGTGTTACATAAGGAATTGGAGTAATCATCATTCCACCAGTTTCTGTTTGCCACCAAGTATCAATAATCGGACTTTTCTTTTTACCAACATTATCATTATACCAATGCCAAGCTTCTTCATTAATAGGTTCACCTACAGAACCTAATACTTTTAAGGATGATAAATCGTATTTATCAACCAATTCTGTTCCGTGTTTTGCTAATGCTCTAATGGCTGTTGGTGCTGTATAAAATTGATTGACTTTATGTTTTTCTACAATTTGCCAAAATCTACCAAAATCTGGATAACTTGGTACACCTTCAAACATTACTGTTGTGGCTCCATTTGCTAAAGGACCATATACAATGTAAGAATGACCAGTAATCCAACCAATATCTGCTGTACACCAGTACACATCATTTTCTTTGTATTGAAACGCATTTTTAAAAGTATAAGCAGCGTAAACCATATAACCTGCAGTTGTATGTACCATTCCTTTTGGCATTCCTGTAGAACCAGAAGTATATAAAATAAATAAAGGATCTTCTGCATTCATAGTTTCTGCTTCACACTCTATAGAAGCATTATCTAATAAAGGTTGTAACCATTGGTCTCTACCTTCTTTCATTACAATATCTGAATTAATTCTTTTTGCAACCAAAACATTTTCTACACAAGTACAGTTTTCTAGAGCATCATCTACAATTCCTTTTAAATCGATTGTTTTAGAACCTCTGAAAGAACCATCTGCTGTTATTACCATTTTACAATCTGCATCATTAATTCTTGTTGCTAAAGCTGATGCTGAAAACCCTGCAAAAACCACTGAATGTATGGCTCCAATTCTTGCACAAGCTAAAGTTGCAATTGCCAATTCAGGAATCATTGGTACATAAATACAAACTCGATCTCCTTTTTGAATTCCGTTTTCTTTTAAAACATTCGCAAACTGATTTACTCTTTGATGTAATTGTTTATAAGTAATATGTTGCGCTTTTTCATCAGGATTATTAGGCTCGAATAAAATAGCTGTTTTATTGGCTCTTGTTGCCAAATGCCTATCAATACAGTTTTCTGTAATGTTTAATTGTGCTCCTTCAAACCATTTTACTTCAGGTTTTGTAAAATCCCATTCTAAAACTTTATCCCATTTTTTACGCCATAAAAAATGTTCTTCTGCTATTTCTTCCCAAAAATTTTCAGGTTCTCTAACAGATTTTCTATATACTTGATAATATTCTTCTAAATGTTTTATGTGATAATTACTCATTACTTAGTTTATAGTTTTAGTGATTATGTGCTTCTCCTGCTCCACTTGGTATTCTAATATTTTCTACAATCTCTTGTACATCTTTTGGAGGTGCTACTGTAAATCTAGAAACAATAATCGAAATTATAAAATTAATTGCCATTGCAACTGTTCCAAATCCTTCAGGCGATATTCCAAACCACCAATCTTCTTTTGTTCCTCCTCCAAACCAATCGAATTTAAATTTTAGCATATAGAAAAGCATCAGTAAAATTCCTATTATCATTCCTAAAATTGCGCCTTCCTTATTCATTCTTTTATCAAAAATACCCAAAATTATTGCTGGAAAAAAAGAAGCAGCTGCCAAACCAAAAGCCAAAGCCACTGTTGCTGCCACAAAATCTGGTGGATTGATTCCAAAATACCCTGCAACACAAACAGCAACTACTGCAGATAATCTTGCTGCAATTAACTCACCCTTTTCTGTAATGTTTGGGTTAATCATTTTCTTAATTAAATCATGAGAAACTGATGCAGAAATCACCAATAACAAACCTGCTGCTGTAGATAATGCAGCTGCTAAAGCTCCTGCTGCAACTAAAGCTATTACCCAGTTTGGTAAACCTGCAATTTCTGGATTTGCTAAAACCATAATGTCTTTATCAACAATTAATTCATTTTTTTTAGCATCTGCCAAATACTGAACTAAACCATCATTATTTTTATCATCAAATTGTATTAATCCTGTTTTTTCCCAGTTTCCAAACCATTCTGGCATTTTTTCATATTCTTTATTACTTACAGTTTCAATTAAATTTGTTCTGGAAAACACAGAAATTGCTGGTGCTGTTGTATATAGAATTGCAATTAATAACAATGCCCAACCTGCTGATTTACGAGCGTCAGCCACTTTTTTAACTGTAAAGAAACGAACAATTACGTGTGGCAAACCTGCTGTACCAAACATTAAAGCTCCTGTAATTAAGAAAACATCTAAAGTAGATTTACTTCCTGAAGTATATGCTGCAAAGCCTAATTCTCTATGCAAACCATCTAATTTATCTAACAAATAAACTCCATTTTCATCTGCACCACCAAAACCTAACTGCGGAATTGGATTACCAGTCATTTGAATTGATATAAAAATTGCTGGCACCATAAATGCAAAAATTAACACACAATATTGTGCAACTTGCGTGTATGTAATTCCTTTCATACCCCCTAAAACTGCATAGAACAAAACGATTATCATCCCAATAATTACACCTGTATTGATATCAACCTCTAAAAAACGAGAAAAAACCAGGCCTACTCCTCTCATTTGACCAGCTACATATGTAAATGAAACTAAAAGCGCACAAAAAACAGCTACACTTCTTGCTACATTAGAATAATATCTGTCTCCAATAAAATCTGGCACTGTAAATTTGCCAAACTTTCTTAAATAAGGTGCTAGTAAAAGTGCTAATAAAACATAACCTCCTGTCCAACCCATTAAATAAACAGAGCCATCATAACCATTAAAGGATATTAAACCTGCCATAGAAATAAAGGAAGCTGCAGACATCCAGTCTGCTGCTGTTGCTAAACCGTTTGCTAATGGAGAAACACCACCACCAGCAACATAAAATTCTTTTGTAGATCCTGCTCTTGTCCAAATTGCAATACCTATATATAGTGTAAAAGTGATTCCTACTAAAATCCATGTCCAAACTTGAATACTCATAATTTTAAATTTTATTTTTCGTTAAAACCAAATTCTTTATCCAACTTATTCATCAATTTTATATAAACAAAAATGAGTATTACAAACACATAAATTGATCCCTGTTGCGCAAACCAAAAACCCAATTTAAAGCCACCCATTCTTAAATTATTTAATTGATCAACCAATAAAATTCCGAACACGAATGAAACAAAAAACCAAATGCTTAAAAGTATCGTTAAATATTTTAAATTCTTTTTCCAATATTTTTTCTCTTTTAGTTTATTCATTACTTCTAATTAAGGTTAAATTATTAATTTATTTTTAAATATCTACTTTTTTTATTTTATATTGAAGATTATAAATATAATTAGTTTTTTATTGATTTTTGATGTCTTTGTACAATACTGGTATATTATTGTACTTTTTTTTTTAGTTGCACTGCTCTATTCTTCAGTCGGTTTTGGTGGTGGATCTAGTTATTTAGCTATTTTAGCCTTAACAAGCATCGTTTTTACACAAATTAGAGCAACTGCTCTTTTATGTAATATTGTTGTGGTATCTAGCAATGTTTTGTTATTCTATCAACAAAGAAAAATTAATTGGAAAAAAATAATACCGCTTGTTTTATTAAGTATTCCGCTTGCATTTTTAGGTGGGAAATTAAAAATCAATCAAAATTTATTTTTTATTCTTTTAGGATTCACCTTGCTCTTTGCTGCAATTACCATGTGGATTTCTAAAAAAATTCTTACTTCGGATAAACAAAAATCAACATCAAACTCAATTAAAAATGCGAGTTTTGGTGGAATTATTGGTTTTATTTCTGGAATGGTTGGTATTGGAGGTGGAATTTTTTTAGCGCCTCTTTTACATTTAACAAATTGGGATACTCCTAAAAAAATTGCAGCAACTGCTAGTATTTTTATTTTAGTAAACTCAATAGCTGGTTTATTGGGCCAATATTCAAACCCCGATTTTATAATTGATTGGCAGTTAACTTCTGTTTTATTAATTACCGTTTTTATTGGCGGTCAAATTGGTAGTAGAATGAGCAATAATTATTTTACGCCTATTCAACTAAAAAAGGCAACCGCTATTTTGATTGCCTTTGTAAGTCTTAGAATTTTATTTAAATATCTTTTTTGATAAATAAAATTGGTTTCCATTGTATAATTAAATCAATAAAAATATATTTGAACCTCATCCAAAAAAAATAAAAATGTTAGGAATTATTTTTACCTTATTAATGTTAGTGCTTTTACAAGCCGTTTTAGGATTCGACAATTTATTGTACATTTCTTTAGAATCTAAAAAAGCACCAGAAGCAGATCAAAAAAAAGTTAGAAAAACAGGAATTTTAATTGCCATTGTTCTTAGAATTGTTTTGTTATTTGTACTTGTTTCTATTATCGACTTTTTTCAAGAACCTTTTTCTTTTTTATCAGGTGAAATTGAAGATATTATCCATTTTGCATTTAATGGTCACAGTATTATTGTTCTTTTAGGTGGTGGTTTTATTATTTATACAGCCATTAAAGAAATTTGGCATATGATTTCTACCAAAGGTTTAGAGGTTGATGATATGGCTACTGAAAAAAAATCTAAATCTGCAAATGCAGTAATTACTAGTATAGTAATTATGAATTTAGTTTTCTCTTTCGACTCAATTTTAGCTGCAATTGGTTTAACCAGCGAAATTGAAAACCCTACAACCGCTTTTATAGTAATGGCTATTGCTATTGTAATAAGTGGTTTATTAATGCTTATTATGGCTGATAGAATTTCTACTTTTTTATCTAAAAATAGAATGTATGAGGTTTTAGGTTTGTTTATATTATTTATTGTTGGAATTATGCTAGTTACAGAAGGTGGCCATTTAGCACATTTAAAACTTTTTGGAAACGAAATTGTACCAATGAGTAAAACAACGTTCTACTTTGTGTTGGCTATTTTAATTATTGTAGATGTTGTACAAGGCAGATATCAAAAGAAATTACTTTCTGAAAAAAAATAATAATTAATAAAAAACCGTTACTTACTTAGTAACGGTTTTTTTATTGTATTTCATCAATAGAATCTTGTAGTCTTTTTATGATGATTTGTTTAATTCTTCTATTAAATTCGGATGAATTGTTTTGATAAATTTCATATTCATCCATAGAAAAATGGCCTAAAATTGTACCTAAAATTTGATTCTTAAATTGTAAATCTTTTTCTAAAACAGATTTTATTTTTCCTCTTTTCTTTTGTTCTGATAAAATTGAAAAATCAACTTTTCTTTTTATTAAATACGTTTTAAAAAACGCAATTAACAAAGTGTGTTGCATTTTAATAATTGGTCTTAAAACCGTGTTTTGAAAAGCTTCTGTTTCTGTAGTACTTTCACTAACTAAATCCGATAAAATTGGTCTTTCTTTTTTCATCTATCTAACAATTCATCTAATTCCAGTTGATAATCATATTGCAAATCTTCGTGTAATTTTTCAATCGCTTTTTTTATCATTCTTACTTGTGCATCAAAAACATTTTGCAAACGCTGACTTCTGTTTATAGAAGGTTTCATTTCTTTTAATTTCTTGCAGAAATACAAAAGCAATTCAGTTTCTGTTTCTTTCTTTTTAGAATATCTGATAAACTTTTTGGTAAGCGATAAAATTTTACGAACACTTTTTCTGATGTAAAAATAACTTTTGGTATTTATATCAGAAAACTGCTCATCCATTTGATCTTTAATCGATTGAATATAACCTTCTTCATTATGAGATTCGAATAATAAATAAGTTAACAACTCTTTATTTTCTTTCTTAAATCTTGATAAATGCAAACACAACTCTTTTAACTCATCAGCAGATTTATGAGATAATTCGTCTTTAAGTTGTTTAATGGTTACTGCTTTCAAATATAATTTTGTTTAACTTATTATAATAAGTTTAAGATGAAAAAAGGAAATACCTGCAAGGTTTTGAAAACCTTGCAGGAAAATATTTTATTGTTCACTAGGTATTTTTACAACCTCGTTAACATCAGCATTATAATCTACACCATCAACTTTAAAACCAAATAGGTTAAAAAATTCATTACTGTAACCTTCTAAATCTCCTAATTCTGATAAATTTTCTGTAGTTGCTTTTTGCCAAAGTTCAGCAATTTCTGCTTGTACATCTTCGCGCATTTCCCAATCATCAATTCTAATTCTACCTTTATCATCTAAAGATAAGTCACCACCAAATAAACGCTCACTATACAAACGTTCTATTTGCTCAATACAACCTTCGTGAATTCCTTTTTCTTTCATCACTTTAAACAATAACGAAATATATAGAGGAATTACAGGAATTGCAGAACTAGCTTGAGTTACTAATGCTTTATTTACAGAAACGTAAGCATTAACGTTAATCGATTTTAAATCATTAGTAATTTCAAAAGCTGTTTTTTCTAAATCGTCTTTTGCTGCACCAATTGTTCCATTTCTGTAAACTGGTTTTGTAACTTCTGGGCCAATATAAGAATAAGCCACAGTTGTTGCGCCTTCAGAAAGTAGGTTTTCTGCTTGTAAAGCATCCATCCACATTTTCCAATCTTCACCACCCATTACTGTAACTGTATTTGCAATATCATCTCCTTCAGCAGGATTTATTGATATTTCTGATACATTACCTGTATGAAAATCTACTGTTTTATTAGTAAAAACTTCGCCAATTGGTTTTAAAACTGATTTAAATCTTTTACCTGTATTTGGGTGTTTTCTTACTGGTGATGCTAAACTGTAAATTACCAAATCTACCTGACCTAAATCTTCTTTAATTAGGTTTACAACTTGCTCTTTTATCTCATTAGAAAAAGCATCTCCGTTTATACTTTTTGCATACAAACCTGCTTTATGAGCGTGTTTTTCAAAAGCTGCAGTATTGTAATAACCAGGAGAACCTGGTCTGCCTTCTGTTGCTGGTTTATCGAAAAAAACACCTATGGTTGCTGCATCTGAACCAAATGCACTTGTAATTCTAGATGCTAATCCAAAACCTGTTGATGCACCAATAACTAACACTTTTTTAGCACCTTCAATTTTGCCTTTGGATTTTACATATTCTATTTGATTGATTACGTTTTGCTCACAACCAGTTGGATGTGAAGTTAAACAAATAAATCCTCTTGTTCTTGGTTCTATAATCATTTGTTGTTTGGTTTTATTGTACTATTAAAAAAATTCATTCCATAATTCTGAATATTTTCTAGGTATTTCATTTTCTTCTATTGCTTCTCCTTTTAAGACTATATCTTTTTGTTTTGTATAAGGAATAAACTTATTTTCTTTAATTGCATAAGCTTCACCTGTTAAATCAAATATTAATCTATCATCACCAAAAAATTCAAAATTTTTACCTGTACATAAATTTGTATTTATACAAGCATTTTTAAAAAACACTTCGCCTTTAAATAGAAATAGATTCATTAAAAACATCATTCCATCAATATCACCTCGTTTTAAAATAATATAGGAAGTATAAAGTATATCATAGCTATATCTTTCTATAAATAATCTTTCTACAAGATTATCTAATTGAACAATTTTATCTGTACTCATTGAAATAATATTATCCCTTAATAAGCCATTAAAATTTTTGTAATTATTATCACTTTTAAATTTTAATTTTTCAACTAGTTCCCAAAATTCAGATTCATTAAACTCTTCTAGATTAGTTCTTAATTCTCTATCTGTAAATAATTTTTTTAACTCTTCTTTTCTATTTTTTTCTAAAAGTTCGTCTGCTTCTTTATCATCTTTTTCTGAATTACTATTAAATAAATAATACCTAACAAGATGAAAGACAATCAATACAGCAATAAACCAATAAAAATCCATTTTATTTTGTTAAAAATCCTTGTACATTTTGCTCAATTCTATCCAACACATTTTCTGTTGATGCTTTTACAAAAGTTTCTCCAGTAATTTGTTCGTACAATTCTATGTATCTGTTCGAAATTTCGATGATTTTTTCATCAGACATTTCTGGTATTTGCTGATTTTCTTTTCCTTGAAAACCATTTTCTATCAACCATTGACGAACAAATTCTTTCGATAATTGTTTTTGAGATTCGTTATTATCTTGTCTTTCTTGGTAACCATCAGCATAAAAATAACGAGAAGAATCTGGAGTATGAATTTCATCAATCAAAACAATTTTACCATCTTTTGTTTTACCAAATTCATATTTAGTATCAACTAAAATTAAACCTCTTTTTGCAGCGATTTCTGTACCTCTTTTAAATAAAGCTTTTGTATAATTTTCTAAAATGATGTAATCTTCTTCAGAAACAATACCTTTTGCTAAAATGTCTTCTCTAGAAATATCTTCATCATGTTCACCATTATCTGCCTTAGTTGATGGCGTAATTAAAGGTTCTGGAAATTTATCATTCTCTTTTAAACCTTCTGCCATTGCTACTCCACACAATTGTCTTTTACCCAATTTATATTCACGTGCAGCATGACCAGAAAGATAACCTCTAATTACCATTTCTACTTTAAAAGGTTCGCACAAATGACCAACTGCCACATTTTCATCTGGATTTGCTATTAACCAATTAGGAACAATGTCTGCTGTCTCATTCATCATTTTGGTTGCAATCTGATTTAAAATTTGCCCTTTAAAAGGTATTTGACGTGGTAAAATTACATCGAAAGCAGAAAGCCTGTCAGAAGCAATCATTACTAAAAGTTCATTATTTATATTATAAACTTCTCTTACTTTGCCTTTATAAACAGACTTTTGTTTTGGAAACTTAAAATTGGTTTCGTTTATGGTATTCATTATTTTAGTTATGTTGTTGTTGCTGCAAAAATAAGCTTTTCTTAACTTATTCTTTTTTCTTTTGTAATACTTTTATTTGCTTTAAATTATCAGTAATTGGTGTTGCTGTAATTACTTTTTCACCAGGAATAAAATAGAAAAAATAAGCAGAATTTTGACCTATTTTACGAACATCTAATCTAGTGTTATCTTTAAAAATTAAAGTGTAATTAGGTATAATTTCTTTATTGGTATATTTATGTTTCATTCCTATTCCCATACCAGTTCTCATGGAAATAAATAATAAAAAGAAAATAAACATCATACCAGGAATTATATTTTTCTTCTCTTTTAATAACTCGTACTTTTTATCCCATTTTTCTATGTTGTACATTTTTCTGTACCACTTTTTTTCTCTTAAATAAGCGTAAAAACTAAACATCCATTTTGTAAAGTACAAATACATTAACCAAAACATAAAACCTAAAAAGAGTGATATTTTCCAGTTATTGGTTAACAAGCTGATAGGAGAAATTAAAGCATCTAAAATTGTGGTATAGTTTAAATATGAAACCCCAAAAATTCCATAAAAAATGGCATCGCTTACAATGCCTAAAATAATTAGATATAAATATCCAATATAAAAGTAGTCTTGTAAGCCTAATTTCTCTTTTTCTATCTTAATCATTCAGTTTCTATGCTTTTATATGCTGTAATTATTTTCTTAACCAGTCTGTGTCTTACTACATCTTTATCATCAAGAAAAACTTGACCTATTCCCTCAATATTTTTTAACGCTAAAAGAGATTCTTTTAAACCAGAAACTTGTTTTCTTGGTAAATCTATTTGCCCTGGATCTCCAGTAATAATAAACTTAGCACTTTTACCCATTCTTGTTAAAAACATCTTCATTTGATTATGGGTTGTGTTCTGAGCTTCATCTAAAATAACAAATGCACTATCTAAAGTTCTACCTCTCATAAATGCCAAAGGTGCAATTTGAATAACTCCTTTTTCTAAATGCGATTCTAATTTTTCATGCGGAATCATATCTCGCAAAGCATCATACAAAGGCTGCATATAAGGATCAAGTTTGTCTTTTAAATCTCCAGGTAAAAAACCTAAATTTTCTCCTGACTCTACAGCAGGTCTAGTTAAAATTATTCGTCTAACATCTTTTTCTTTTAACGCTTTAACAGCCAATGCAACAGCAGTATACGTTTTACCTGTACCTGCAGGACCAACAGCAAAAAGCATATCATTTTTTTCCATTAATGATACCATTTTTCGCTGATTTTCTGTTTGTGGTTTAATTAATTTACCACTAACACCATGCACTAAAATATCTTTTGCGTTTCTTGCTGCAGTTGTTTTTTCTTCGTTTCCTGTAGATGTTAAAATACGCTCAATGCTATTTTCATCCAACTTGTTGTAGCGATTAAAATATTTAATTAAACGTTCTAATCGTGTTTCAAATTCATCTAAAATATCTGCTTCTCCATAAATTTTAAGTTTAGATCCGCGAGCAACAATTTTAATTTTCGGGAAGTATCTTTTTAATTGCTCTATTGTACTATTCTGTGTACCAAAGAAATCTTTTGGGTTAATTTCCGTTAACTCTATAATGCGTTCGTTCAAATGATTATATTTTATAGTTTGTTACAATTTTATTTCAACTAAAAGTAGTAATTAAAACTACTAAAATGATTAGATTTGCTTAAAATAGTTAACAACTTTTACACAATTAATTAACAGTAGATAGCAATGTCTTTAATTACTTTAACAACAGATTTTGGAACTAAAGATCACTTTGTAGGTGCTGTAAAAGGGGCTATTTACTCAGAATTAGCAGATGCTAGAATTGTAGATATTACACATGAAATATCTCCATTTAACATTACAGAAACTGCGTATATTTTAAAAAATTCTTACAAAAGCTTTCCTAAAGGCACTATACATATTATTGGTGTAGATTCTGAGTTGAGTAAAGATAATAAGCATATTGCAATGTCTTTAGACGATCATTTTTTTGTGTGTCCTGATAATGGGTTAATCTCAATGATTGCATCAGAAATTAATCCTACAAAAATTGTAGAAATTAATATTCACGATAGAATTGAAAGTAGTTTTCCTGTTTTAGATGTGTTTGTAAAAGTTGCTTGTTTTATTGCCAGAGGTGGTAATTTAACGGTTATTGGTAGAGAAATTCACGATTTTAAAAAGTTAGTTGAAATTCAGCCAAAAGTAAATCAAGCAAAAAATCAAATTATTGGTGGAGTTTTATATATTGATAATTATGGAAATTTAATAACCAACATCAGTAAAAAAATGTTTAGCGATATTGGTAAAGGACGAGATTTTAAAATTAATGCATCTCGTTATTCATTTACCAAAATCTATAATAAATATAACGAAATTACTGGCGATAATTCTAAAGACTCAAGACAGTTTGATGGCAATAAACTTGCCCTTTTTAACTCTGCAGATTTTCTAGAAATTGCCATTTATAGAAGTAATTTAAAAACAGTTGGTGGTGCTTCTACTCTATTAGGTTTAGAATATAGAGATCCAATTATTATTGATTTTTTCACAGAATCTAAACCAGAATACTCGTCTTTATCTTAATTATTTATGTTTGTTAGAATTGTAAAAATGAGTTTACACTCTAAATATATTGCTGAATTTCAGGAAATGTTTGATGAAAAAAAAGCTACAATAAGAAATTCTGATGGATGTAAGTTGCTAGAACTATATCAAGATAAAAACAATCCTGAAATATTTTTTACATACTCTTATTGGGAAAATGAAAGTGATTTAGAAAATTATAGAAATTCTGATTTTTTTAAAGCCACTTGGAAACAAACTAAAGGTTATTTTAATGCCAAACCTGAAGCTTGGAGTGTAGATAAAAGAGTTAGTATTCATTAAGCAGAAAGCAAATTTAAAAATGAATTTCGTCTTTAAGAATTTTCCTGAATTTAAAACCAAAAGATTGCTTTTAAGAGAAGCTAATTTTAAGGATATAAATTCTGTTTTTGAATTACGTTCTTCTAAAGAAATTAATAAATTTGTTGGTACAAAAAGAGTACAAAATCTAGAAGAAGCTAAAGATTTTATTGAAGTTTGTAAAAGTTTATATCAAAAAGAAAAAAGAATATTTTGGTTAATAGAATATCAAAATCAAGTGATTGGTAGTGTTGTTTTACATCAAATTGATATCGATAAAAATTATGCAGAAATTGGGTATAAATTAAAACCTGAATTTCATAAAAAAGGAATAATGACAGAAGCAATGCAATCAGTTTTAACTTTTGGAAAATCTAAAATGAAATTAAAAACCATAGAAGCTTTTACGCATAAAAATAATTTAGCTTCAATTGCGTTGTTAGAGAAATTAGATTTTGTTTTTCAGCCTAACAGAAAATGTAAAACTTATGATTTTAATAGAATCTATAAATTAGAAATAAAATAAATGTATCCTATTCTAAAAAAAGAATTCAACTCATTTTTTGCAAGCCCAATTGCCTATTTGGTTATAGGAGTTTTCTTGCTGATTAATGGTTTGTTTCTATTTATATTTAACGACGATTTTAACATCTTAAATGCTGGTTTTGCAGATGTAACTCCGTTTTTTTATTTAGCACCTTGGGTGTTTTTATTTCTGATTCCAGCAATAACAATGAAAAGTTTTGCTGATGAATTTAACACAGGTACTATAGAACTTTTGAAAACAAAACCCATTTCTGATTGGCAAATTGTTCTAGGCAAATTTTGGGCTTCTCTACTACTAGTTTGCATTGCTATTGTTCCTACTTTTATATATGTGTATACTGTTTTTCAATTAGGAAATCCAACTGGAAATATAGATTTTGGCAGCACAATTGGCTCTTATATAGGTTTATTATTTTTGGCTGCAACTTACACTTCTGTGGGTTTATTCACATCAACTTTATCTAAAAATCAGATTGTTGCGTTTATTTTAGGTGTTTTTATTACGTTTTTTTTGTTCTACGGATTTGACGCAATTGCAACTTCTTTTAGAGACAGCAGTTTAACCATTCAACAATTAGGGATTAACGAACATTTTAAAAGTATTTCTAGAGGTGTAATTGATACCAGAGATATTATTTACTTTTTAAGTGTTACGTTTTTCTTTTTATTCATCACTAAAACACGTTTAGACAATGAATAAAAAAATCAAAAATATAAGTTTATTAATCGTTGGTTTAATTGTTTTAAACATTGCTAATCAATCATTTTACAAACGTTTCGATTTAACTGCAGATAAACGTTATACATTATCAGAAACTACGAATTCTATTTTGTCAAAAGTTAAAAAACCACTTTTTATAACGGTTTATTTAGAAGGCGATTTTCCATCAGAATTTAAAAGATTACAAGTTGAAACTCGTCAATATTTAGAAGAATTATCAGCTAAAAATTCTCAAATAAAAATCCATTTCGAAAACCCTGATGATCAAAGAGAAGATTTGATTAAAAAAGGAATGATGCCTAGCCAATTAACAGTAGAAGAAGATGGTAAATTATCTGAAGCCATTATTTTTCCTTGGGCAGAAATCATTTTTGAAGAAAAATCAGAAATTGTTTCTTTATTACCAACAGGAATTGTTGCTAGCCAAGAAGAACAATTGCAAAAAGCAATAGAAAATTTAGAATACAGTTTTTCTAATGCCATAAATAGTATCAATCAAAAAAAGCAAAAAAGTGTTGCTGTACTTACAGGAAATGGCGAGTTGCAAGACATTTATCAATATAGTTTTTTAAGTGAAGTTGCTAAGAAATACAAATTGGCAAAATTTACTTTAGATTCTGTTGCTACAAATCCGCAGCAAACTTTACAAGATTTAAGCTCATTAGATTTGGCTATTATTGCAAAACCAACTCAAAAATTCACAGAAAAAGAAAAGTTAGTTTTAGATCAGTACATTACAAATGGAGGTAAAACTTTGTGGATGTTAGACAATGTACAAGCAGATCAAGACAGTTTATTTAATGGTGGCAGAATGTTGGCTTACCCAAGAGATTTAAACTTAACAGATTTGCTGTTTTCTTACGGAATTAGAATAAACACAAGCTTAATTAAAGATTTATATGCTGCTCAAATTCCTTTAGCAACTGGTAATGTTGGCAACCAACCTCAATTCCAAAATTTTGATTGGTTTTATCATCCTTTAGTTGGCGGAAATCCGAATCATTCTATTACAAAAAATGTTACTCCTGTTCGTTTACAATTTGCAAATCAGATAGATACCTTAAAGAATAAAATTAAAAAAACGCCTTTATTGATGAGTTCTCCTTTAACTCAAAAAGTAGGAACACCTGTAATTATCGAATTACAATCTATTGCTGATGAACCACAGGAAAAAGATTATATTTCTGGAAATCAATTATTTGGTGTTTTGTTAGAAGGTAATTTTAAATCGGCATATAAAAACAGAGTAAAACCTTTTGAAACCAAACTTTTTAAAGACAATGCAACTAACAATAAAATGATTGTTATTGCTGATGGTGATGTTGGAAAAAATCAACTTTTAAAAGGGCAACCAACAGATTTATCTACAGACAAATGGACAAATCAACAATTTGGAAACAAAGATTTTTTAATTAATGCTGTAGATTATTTATTAGATGATTCAGGCTTAATCGACTTAAGAAATAAAAGTTTACAAATTAGAATGTTAGATAAACAAAAGGCATTTAAAGAACGTACTTTTTGGCAGTTTTTAAATGTTGTTTTTCCTTTGATTGTATTGTTTGTATTTGGGTTTATATTTAATTATTTACGAAAAAGGAAGTATAGTTAGCTGTTAGCAAAAATGAAAAATTACTCGAACTTAAAAACTTTGAAACTTTGAAACTTTGAAACTTTGAAACTTTGAAACTTTGAAACTTTGAAACTTTGAAACTTAAAATGAAAGTAAATCATCGTGAATAAACTCATAATTTAAAACTTTTTGAATTTTATCCGAAGAAATTATTTTCCATTCATAAACATCATTAAATTCAAATTCTGGTAATTCAAAACCAGCACTTAGTTTTGCTAAAGTGTAAAATTCTCTTCTTGTTGGGTGATGGTTAGAACAAGCATTAAAAGTCTCATTCCAAGAGTTTTGATTAATAATTTCGTGAATGATTTCGATACAATCTTCTCTATGAATCATATTTACAAAACCTTTTGGCTGCGGAATTTTTCTACCATTTTTAAACCAATTAAATGGTTGTCTGTTACCACCAAACAAACCAGCAAAACGAATAATGGTCGTTTCAAAAAAAGTATTTTCTCTAAATAAATTTTCTATTTCTACTAAAGGATGATTTTTAAGCACTTCGTCTTCTTCAGTCATCACTTTATTAATTCGTCCATACACAGAAGTAGAACTTATAAAAATTACTTTTTGAATTGATGATTCTTGTATTTGAGCAATTAAGTTTTCAAAACCATCTATATCTTTAGACGTAATTGCAATAATTAAAATATCTGAATCTAAAAAAGCATCAAATTCTTCATTCTCAGAAATATCAACCAAATAAGTATCAATATCTAAACTCTCTAAAACATCTATTTTTTCTTCGGATGTAGTTGAACCTTTAACAGAAAAACCATCCTCTAAAAAAGAAACAGCCAAAGGTTTACCCAACCAACCACAACCTAAAATGCTAATATTTTTCATTTAATTATATCATTAATTATACAAATATACAATCCCTTTTTAAGGTTTTGTTAACATTAGTCACTTTTTGAAATTGTAATTTTGAAAGTTGTTAAAAACTAAATCACTTATTTATGAAAAAAATTATATTATCATTATTTGTAGTTACAATGGCATTTTCTGTAAATGCACAAATTAAAACTCCAGCACCAAGTCCGTTTCAAAAAATTGAACAAATTGTAGGTTTAACAGATGTAACTGTTGCATATTCTAGACCAGGTGTAAAAGGAAGAAAAATATTTGGAGCTTTAGAAGATTATGGAAAAGTATGGAGAACTGGTGCTAATGAAAACACTAAAGTAACCTTTAGTACAGATGTAACTGTTTCTGGTACAAAAGTAAAAAAAGGTACTTATGCTTTATACACAATTCCAGGAGAAAAAACTTGGGATATTATGTTATATTCTGATGCTACAAACTGGGGAAATCCTAGAAAATGGGATGATTCTAAAGTTGTTGTAAAAGTGAATGTACCAGTTATTGAAATACCTATGATAATTGAAACGTTAACCATTTCTTTTGATGATTTAACTAATAATTCTGCAGTTTTAGGCATTATGTGGGAAAACACTTATGTAGGTTTACAATTTGAAACTCCTACAGATGCTATGGTTTCTGCTGGTATAGAAAAAATTATGCAAGGCCCTTCTGCTGATGATTATTATGCAGCTGCTGCTTATAATTTAAGTGCAGATAAAGATATTGAGAAAGCAAAAACTTGGATTGACAAAGCTGTAGAAATGACTGCTGATGCTCCTAAATTTTGGTTTTTACGTAGACAAGCTTTAATTTATGCTAAAGCAGGAGATAAACAAGGTGCTATTAAAGCTGCAAAAGAATCTTTAAAATATGCAGAAAAAGCAAATAACGCAGGTTATATTAAAATGAATACAGCTTCATTAAAAGAATGGGGAGCAATGTAAAATGCTTTTTATTTTATAAAAAATAAAAAAAACTCAAGCAAAGGCTTGAGTTTTTTTATGGGGTAATTTTAATGTTATTTAAATGTCAATAAATTAAAAATGTTTTTTTCAATTTAAATATTAATCGTAATATTGCAATATAATAATTAATTAAACTTATTTTAAGTTGATTATATCAAAAAAAAATTAACCACATTAATCGTAAAATCACAATTAATAAAATATAATACCAATGACAGCTACAGAAACAACAGTATTTAAAGACATTGAAAAAGTTATTTTAGAATTAGACCCTCAATCTATATCAGAAGAGCGAAAAGAGGTTTTACAACCTTTAACTGACTACATCCAAGAAAAAGTGAGCAAAAAAGCCGCAATTAGAATCAATTTTATTTGTACTCACAATTCTAGAAGAAGTCATTTATCACAAATATGGGCACAAACTTTAGCCACTTATTTTAATATTGAAAATGTAACTTGTTATTCTGGTGGTACAGAAGCTACAGCATTATTTCCTGTTGTTGCAGAAACTTTATCAAATTCAGGATTTCAAATTAAAACAATTTCTGAAGGTAAAAACCCTGTTTATAGTATTAAATACTCTGAAAATGAGCACCCAATTATAGGGTTTTCTAAAAAGTTAACAGATGATTTTAATCCGAAGTCAGAATTTGCAGCAATTATGACTTGTTCTCAAGCAGATGGAGGTTGCCCATTTATTGCTGGTGCAGAAAAAAGAATTCCTATTACTTTTGATGATCCAAAAGCATTTGATAACACACCTCAACAAGCAGAAAAATACAACGAAAGAAGCATACAAATTGCTACTGAAATGTTTTACATTTTTTCACAAATAAAAGCGTAACAAATGGCAAATAAAAAATTAAGCTTTTTGGATAGAAACCTAACTTTATGGATTTTTGTTGCAATGGCTTTAGGCGTAAGTTTAGGGTACTTTATTCCAACTTTTCCAGATTTTATAAACTCATTTAGCAAAGGTTCTACAAACATACCTATTGCCATTGGTTTAATTTTAATGATGTATCCTCCTTTAGCAAAAGTTAATTATGCATTGTTACCAAAAGTGTTTAAAAACACCAAAATCTTATCTATCTCATTAATTTTAAATTGGATTATTGGTCCTGTTTTAATGTTTGTTTTGGCAATTATTTTCTTGAGCAATTATCCAGAATATATGGTAGGTTTAATTTTAATAGGCTTAGCACGTTGTATAGCAATGGTTTTAGTTTGGAACGATTTGGCTGAAGGTAGTAGCGAATATGGTGCAGGTTTAGTCGCTTTAAATAGTATTTTTCAAGTATTTGCTTACAGTTTTTACGCTTGGTTATTTATTACTATTTTGCCTCCATATTTTGGTTTTGAAGGTGCAATTGTAGATATTTCAATAGCTACTATTGCAGAAAGTGTTGCCATTTATTTAGGTATTCCATTTTTCTTAGGTATTGTAAGTAGAGTTGTTTTAGTAAAATTAAAAGGTGAAGAATGGTATACTAATAAATTTATTCCAACAATTTCTCCTTTAACTTTAATTGCACTTTTATTTACAATTGTAGTTATGTTTTCTTTAAAAGGAGAATTAATTGTACAGATACCTATGGATGTTTTAATTATTGCTGTTCCATTATTGATATATTTTACATTGATGTTTATCATTGGGTTTTTCTTTACAAAGGCAACTGGCGCAGATTATGACAAAACTACTGCAGTTGCATTTACAGCAGCAGGTAATAATTTTGAACTAGCAATTGCGGTTGCTATTGCCGTTTTTGGATTAAATTCAGGGCAAGCATTTACTGGTGTAATTGGCCCTTTAGTAGAAGTACCTGCGTTAATTTTATTGGTAAAAGTTTCTTTTTGGTTGCGAAAAAAATATTTTACAAAAGCAAAAACAGCTTAATATAAATTCTTTTTTAAAAACGTGAAACGGTTTGATTGTATAATCAAACCGTTTTTTTATCTCTTTTTAAGTTGATAAAAAATATCAACCTAAATACTATTTATTAGAAATAAGATAATCTCGTTAATATACTAAGCCAATAATAGTTCTAACTTTATCTAAAGTTGATATTAAGGTTTTAGAGAATTCAAAAGTCATCATATTACTTTCGGTTTTAGCATCTCTTAACAATTGATTAAAGTGTTCGATTTCAAAATCGAAACCTCCTGCTTTAGTTGGGAATTCAATTGTGTTTACTGTATCATTTTCGGTAATTGTAACAGATGTTTGTTCAAAAAAACGAGTGTTTAATTTTACAGTTCCTTTATCAAAAATAATAGTAGCTTCTGTAGGTGTTTTTTCTTTTATGGTACTTTTTAAATTGGCTTTTACATCATTATAATTAAACACCATATTGCATTCTTCATCTGCTCCAGTATCTATAAAAGTAGCATTTGCTTCTATAGAATTTGGAATTCCTAAAGTTGATAAAGCTAAAAAAATAGGATAAATACCAATGTCTAAAAGAGAACCAGCTCCTAATGCTTTGTTCATTAATCTACTATCAGCATTATAAACAGGTTTAAAACCAAAATCTGCTTCTAAATGTGTAATGTTTCCTAATTTCTTGCTTTCCACAAGTTCTAGAACATACTGAAAACTTGGTAAAAAACGTGTCCATAAAGCTTCCATTAATAATACATTATTTTCTTTGGCAACTGCAATCATTTCTTTTACTTCTTGTAAATTCATTGCCAAAGGTTTTTCGCATAAAACTGGTTTTTTATGGTTTAAACACATTATTGCATGCATTGCATGAAAAGGGTGTGGAGTGGCTATATAAATTGCATCTACTTGACTGTCTTTTGCCAAATCTTCGTAAGAATTATAAGCTTTATCTGCATTATGCTTTAAAGCAAAAGCATCTGATTTATCTTGACTTCTAGAAGCTACAGCATACAATTCTGCATTTTCTACAACAGTTAAATCAGCAGCAAATTTGTTAGCAATTTTACCAAGACCAATTATCCCCCATTTAATAGTTTTCTTTTCCATTTTTAAACTTCACTTAATTTTAAATTTGTTTTTTTTGGTAGAATTGTCTGAATAATAATTGCAATTGACATTACCAAAACACAGCCTAATAAATTGAGCCATAAATAAGGCAACCAATCTAAAATATAGACCCCTATAATTATGGTTTGTGTGATTAAAGCTGCTATAAAAACAGCATTTCCTTTTACAAACTTTATAAAAAATGCGAGTAAGAAAATTCCTAAAACGTTACCATAAAATATAGATCCAATAATATTAACTAACTGAATTAAATTATCAAATAAATTGGCTATACAAGCCACAGAAATGGCTATAATTCCCCAAGCTAACGTAAACCACTTAGAAGCTTTTACAAAATGTTCTTCGCTTTTATTTCCTTTTACATTTCGTTTGTATAAATCCATTGCAGTTGTGCTAGCAAGCGCATTTAATTCTGATGCTGTAGAAGACATTGCTGCCGATAAAATCACAGCCAATAAAAGTCCAATTAATCCTCTTGGTAAATTGTTTAAAATAAAATGAATAAACACATAATCTTTATCATTCGATTCTATTTTATCTAAGGTATTTTCTTCATCAATTTTATCAATAATTGCTTTCGATTTTTCTTTTAATGCTAAATCAGCCTTGTTTAATTCCTGAATTTTTTCTTTTTCACTCACCTGAAAACCATCAGCAAAAATTGCTTTCTTGGTATTTTCAATATCAATATGTTTGGCTTCTAAATCTTTATATTCTTGTGCATATTTTGTTTTTACAACCTCTTCATTTGCTGTAGGATTAAAATTTAAAGGAGCAGGATTAAATTGATAAAAAACAAAAACCATCACCCCAATTAACAAAATAAAAAACTGCATTGGCACTTTTAATAAACCATTAAAAATTAAACCCAGTTGACTTTCACGTACCGATTTTCCAGACAAATAACGTTGTACTTGACTTTGGTCTGTACCAAAATAAGATAGCATTAAAAATGTTCCTCCCAAAATACCTGTCCAAACTGTGTATCTATTGCTTAAATCAAAAGAAAAATCTAGCACTTCCATTTTATTGCTTGCACCAGCAATTTCTAAAGCATTTGTAAAAGTGATGTTCTCTGGCAATTGACTCATAATCATAAAAAATGCTATTAGCATTCCTATAAAAATGATTATCATTTGTTGTTTTTGTGTAACATTTACTGCTTTTGTTCCTCCAGAAACTGTATAAATAATTACTAAAAAACCGATGATAATATTAAGTGTTAACAAATCCCAACCTAAAACTGCACTTAAAATTATAGCAGGTGCAAAAATGGTAATTCCGGCTGCCAAACCTCTTTGTACTAAAAATAAAATTGCTGCTAAACTTCGTGTTTTTAAATCGAATCTACCTTCTAAAAATTCGTAAGCTGTATAAACTTTTAATTTATGATAAATAGGGATAAAAACAACGCAAATAATAACCATTGCAATAGGCAAACCAAAATAAAATTGCACAAAGCCCATACCACTATGAAAAGCTTGACCTGGTGTAGATAAAAACGTAATAGCACTAGCTTGTGTAGCCATAACAGACAAACCAATGGTCCACCATTTTGTATCATTACCACCTTTTATATAATCAGTTACATTTGCATTTTTACTTGTAACATAAGTTCCGTAAGCAACAATAAAAATTAAAGTTACAGACAAAATAACCCAATCTACAATATGTAATTTACTAGCTATTTCCATAAGTTAAACCGTAAAATAATTTGTGATAAAATAAAACGCAATCAAATAAATAACATTAGCTACCAAAACCAAGGTATATTCTTTTTTCCAGGTGTATTTTTTATTCATTTCATGTTTTTTTGTAGCTATTTCCTGCTTTCAACACTCGCTTTTTTAGTTCAGAAAAAAGAACTAAAAAGAGCTCAAACAAATGTTTCTATCAGGGCTAAACTAGTTTGTGAACTTTATTACTTTTTGCCTACAGAAAGCATATTTGCAAACAATTTATAAGCACCAGAAACACCTGCAGGTAATTCTCTAAAAAAGCTTATACCTGTATAAATATAATTTCCTTTACCATATTTTGCAATTAGCAAACTACCTTCTTTTGCAGTTTCTCCTTTGTCGTTCATAGATAAAATAGGCGTATATTCTTCGCTCCAAGAATTAGGAAAATATAAACCTCTTTCTTGCACCCATCCTTTAAAATCGTCTTGAGTAATTTTATTTGGGTAGTTTAAAATAGGGTGTTTTTCATCTAAAATTCTAACCTCAGCAAATTCATCTGTAACTCTATCTCTAGATAAGCTTAAAGAATAAGGAGCACCAACATTTACACCTCTATTAGTGTTGTACTGTACAATTAAATTACCACCTTTTTCCACATAATCTAACAAGAATTTTTGTTTAAATTTTAATTCTTTAACCACGTTATAAGCTCTAATTCCTAAAACAATAGCATCGTATTTATGCAAATTTTCTTCATTAATTTCTGCTGGATTAATTTCATCAACTGTATAACCAATCTGACGTAAATTTTCTGGCACAACATCTCCTGCACCTTTAATATAACCAATATTATCGCCTACTTTTTTAATATTTAAACGAACAACTTTGGCTTCTGAATTTAATAAAACAGATTGCTTTGGTATATGGTTGTAATTAATTTCTACCAATTCTTTGGTAAACTCTTTTCCATTAGCTGTGGCTTTTACTTTAATTTTACCAACAGATTCATTTTTTGGCGGAAAAACAGCAAAATCAAAAGTTTCTTGATCGTTTTTCTTTTCGATATTAAAGATATGTTGTTTTGGCGATATTTGCCATCCTTCAGGTAATTCTAAAGCCAATTTACCAGAAATAAAATTTGCGCCAGCTTTTACTGTTACACTAACTTGCTTGTGATTTTCATCATCAAAAATTAAAACCTTGTCTTTTAATTTGGTAGTTACTAATGGTAAAATTTCGAAAGGTTGATAAATTTCTCCTTTATCTCTTTCAGAAAATCGTCTTACTACATTTTTGGTAAACGTAATTGGTATGCCATCTATAATTAAATTAAAATCAATCTGTACAGGTCTTTTGGTTTCTGGATTACCAATTAAAACTTGCTCATCTACATTGTACATGCCTAAAGAAGCTTCCTGTTTTAACCAATATGGATCTGAATATGCTAAATCTTTAAGATTAATTATTTCTCTAAAGTTAAACTTTTTATTGTTGCCTATTGGCAATTGTTTTGCGTATGTTTTATCATCTATTGTAGAAGTTATTGAAGACAAAATCATAAAAGATTCACTTCTATTTAATATTTCCATATCTACATTAATCTTAGAATTTGGTGTAGCATAAGAACTTTCTGCAGAAGCTTCTAAATATAAACCTGTACTTGCCTGAATAATTTCTTTAATTTGCTTTTCTTTAATCGTTTTCCAATGATTATCTTCTAACTGAATAATTAATGTGTAAGCTTCTAATAATTTTACAATATGTTTTTCTGGATGTACAAAATCGAAATTCTTTTCAATATCATATAAAATATCGCCAATTTCTCCTCCACCTTTTACACGATTCCAAGTAGTGTTAATACCAGAAAAAATATCGTTTTTATCTTTTAAAGGTTCTCCTTTTAAAAACTCAGCATATTCTGTTTGCTCTCCTCTAGTGGTTAATCTACCAAAACCTTGGCACAAATGCTGACTACTTGCAATTGATGCTAACTCATTATTAGACAATCCTTTTAAAGGATAATAAACACCAATATCGAATTTTGTATAGTCTTTAGCTATTTCTTCAAACTTAGCTTTATCTCTATAAAACCATGAGGAAGTATTATGAAATAAACGTTTTGGCTGCCAACTTTGCGTGTATTTCAGTTGGTCTTTAAAAGCTAAACTATCACCAGCAATATCAAAAGCCTCTACACTTAACATTGCAGAACTTGTATGATGTCCGTGAGTTGTACCTGGAGTTCTATGATCGAATCTATTGATAATTACATCTGGTTTAAAAGTTCTAATTGCCCATACAACATCACTTAAAACCTCTTCTTTATTCCAAATTTCTAAAGTTTCATCTGGATGTTTTGAATAACCAAAATCGTTAGCTCTCGAAAAAAGTTGCTCTCCACCATCTACATTTCTAGCCGCCAATAATTCTTGTGTTCTAATTACACCTAACAATTCTCTAATTTCTGGACCAATTAAATTCTGACCACCATCTCCTCTTGTTAAAGACAAATAGCCAGTTCTTGCTTTAACTTTATTTGCTAAATAGGCAATTAACCTGGTATTTTCATCATCAGGATGTGCAGCAATATAAAGTGCTGTTCCTAAAAAATTCAATTTTTGAATTTTCTCGTAAATCTGATTTGAGTTTAATTTTTGAGGTTTTTGTGCAAAAACCGATATTGATATCAGTAAAACAACTGAAATTGATAGTATTTTTTTCTTCATTTTTCTTTGTTAACAACGAACAAATGTAGTTTTTTAATCAGTAATAATGGGGACTCTTAACATAATTATAACGTTTTAAAATCCGAAGAAAAAGTAAAAAATTGCCTTAAATTTACATTTAGAATATTCATCAACAAATTGCTCATAACCTGTTAATAAATTAATTTTTAAAACAACATATTAAGGTTATATTTGTAAGAATAATTAAGAAAATAAAATCAATGAAATTTATTGTATCAAGTTCGCAACTACTAAAGCAATTACAAGTTTTGGGCGGCGTTATAAATAGCAACAACACTTTACCTATTTTAGATAACTTTTTATTTGAACTATCTGAAAACGAATTAAAAGTTTCTGCATCAGATTTAGAAACCACTATGAGTTCTGTGGTAGAAGTTGAAAGCGAAAGTACTGGTTCTATTGCTGTTTCTGCACGTTTGTTGTTAGATACTTTAAAAACTTTTCCTAATCAGCCTTTAACTTTTAAAACTGAAGGTGATAATACTATAGAAATTAGTTCTGATCAAGGAAAATACGATATGGCTTATTTTGGTGGTGATGAATTTCCAAAAGCGGTTTCTTTACCTAGCCCAAGTGTTACTGTTGTACCTGCAAGTATTTTAGGAACTGCAATTTCTAAAACTATTTTTGCTGCTGGTAATGACGATTTAAGACCAGTAATGAGTGGTGTATTTTTTCAATTTAGCTCACAAAGTTTAACTTTTGTTGCTACTGATGCTCATAAATTGGTAAAATATTCTAGAACTGATGTTACTGCAGATCAAACAGCAGAATTTATAATGCCAAAGAAACCTTTAAATTTATTAAAAGGTATTTTAGGTGGTTCTGAAAGTGATGTTACTATTGAATATAATGATGCAAATGCAAAATTTACGTTTGATAATGTAGTTTTAGTTTGTAGATTAATTGATGGTAAATACCCAAATTATGAAGCTGTAATTCCTAAGGAAAATCCGAATAAATTAACTGTTGATAGAGCTTCTTTTTTAAACTCTGTAAGACGTGTTTCTATTTTCTCTAGTAAAACTACTCACCAAATTCGTTTAAAAATGGCAGGAACTGAACTAAACATTTCTGCAGAAGATTTAGATTTTTCTAATAAAGCTGACGAACGTTTGAGTTGCGATTATCAAGGTGATGATATGCAAATTGGTTTTAATTCTCGTTTTTTAAGTGAAATGTTAAACAACTTAAGTTCTAGCGAAGTTTTAATTGAAATGTCTTTACCAAACAGAGCAGGAATTTTAACTCCTATTGATGGTACTGATGAAGGTGAGCAAGTAACAATGTTAGTAATGCCTGTGATGTTGAATAACTAATTAGAGATTATTAGAATCTTAGATTTATAAATTTTTAGAAAACCACAACTTTTTAGTTGTGGTTTTTTGTTTACTTTTACTTTAATGAATTTCCTAGCACACCTCTACTTATCGCAAAACAACAAAAATATTATGATTGGTAATTTTATTGCAGATCATATTAGAGGTAATAATTACGAAAGTTTTTCTAAAGAAATTCAGCAAGGTATTTTTCTACACAGAGAAATTGACACTTTTACAGACGCACATCCTATTGTTAGAAAAAGCAAAAGACGTTTGCACGAACGTTATAGACATTATGATGGTGTTATTATCGATATTTTTTATGATTACTTTTTGGCTAAAAATTGGACCAATTATTCTGCAACGCCTTTAGATATTTATGCAAATTCTGTCTATACTTTTTTTGATAAAATTTCGGCAAGTTTACCTTTAAAATCACAGAATTTTATTAAATATATGATTGAGTATAACATTTTGTATAACTATCAATTTAAAGAAGGAATTCAGAAAGTTTTAAACGGAATGAATCAAAGAACAAAAGGTAAATCACAAATGAATTTAGCCATTGAAGATTTAAATCAATTAGAAAATGAGCTAGAAGAAGATTTTACTTTATTTTTTAAAGATTTAATGGAAATCAGCAATACCAAATTAAATGAATTAATTGCCACTTAACATAAAACAAAATTGAAATAAAACTCTAACAATAAAAATGAAAAAACGAAATACATTTTTACTACTTGCATTTTTATCATTATTAATTTCTTGTAAAAAAGAAAAAGTAACTGAAAAAGAAGTGGGTTTAATTACCAAAAAAGCAATGGTAGTTTCAGCAAGAGTTGAAGCTTCTAAAATAGGAACAGCAATCTTAAAAAAAGGCGGAAATGCTTTTGATGCAATGTTTGCCACAGAAATGGCTTTGGCTGTAGCTTATCCTTTTGCAGGAAATCTTGGTGGAGGTGGTTTTATGGTGTACAGAAAAAATAATGGAGAAATTGGTGCTTTAGATTATAGAGAAAAAGCACCTTTAGCTGCTTCTAAAGACATGTATTTAGATGATGAAGGAAACATCATAAAAGGCAAAAGCACAGTTGGAGCCATGGCCATTGGAATTCCTGGAACTGTTGCAGGAGTTTTTGAAGCGCATAGAAAATTTGGAACTTTAAGTGTACAAGAAATTCTAGAACCTGTTATTGCTTTAGCAAAAAGAGGTGTTGCTGTAACTGCAAAACAAGAAAAAAGGTTGAACAATTATCGCCCTTTGTTTGATAAAGTGAATAAAGATTCTATCACTTTTACACACAAATGGAAAGAAAATGATACTATAAAATATCCTGCTTTAGCAGAAACATTAATCAAAATTCAAAAAAATGGAAAAGATGAATTCTATAAAGGTAAAACTGCAAAAACCTTAGTAAAATTTATACAAGATAATGGAGGAATAATGACAATTGAAGATTTAGAAAAATACGAAGCAAAATGGAGAACTCCTGTTACTTTTAATTATGACGATTTACGAATAATTTCTATGTCTCCTCCTTCTAGTGGAGGAGTTTGTTTGGCGCAAATAATGAATGCAATTGAGCCTTTTGAGTTAGATAAATTTGGTCATAATAGTACAAAAGCCATTCAAGTAACTACAGAAGCAGAAAGACGTGCGTATGCAGATAGAAGTCATTTTTTAGGTGATCCTGATTTTGTTGCAATTCCGCAAAAAGAATTAATCAGCAAATCTTATAGCAATAAAAGAATGTCTGATTTTAGTTTTGATAAAGCAACTTCTTCTGCTGATGTTTCTTATGGAAATATCGAAATTATTGAAAGTGATGAAACCACACATTATTCAATAATTGATCAATTTGGAAATGCAGTTTCTGTAACCACAACTTTAAACGGAGCTTATGGTTCTAAACTATATTCTTCTGAATTAGGTTTCTTTTTAAATAATGAAATGGACGATTTTAGTAGCAAACCTGGTGAGCCTAATATGTTTGGTTTAATTGGTGCAAAAGCCAATGAAATTACTCCAGAAAAAAGAATGTTAAGTTCTATGACACCTACAATTGTAGAAAAAGATGGAAAGCTTTTTATGGTAGTTGGTACTCCTGGAGGTTCTACAATTATAACTTCTGTGTTACAAACAATTTTAAATGTGCACGAGTTTAAAATGAATATGCAAACAGCTGTAAATGCGCCTAGATTTCATCATCAATGGTTACCAGATGTTGTAAAAATGGAGCCAAATAGTTTTGATAAAAAAACCATTAAAGATTTAACAAATCTTGGTTATACTATTGATGAAACTACCTCAAGAATTATTGGTAAAGTTTCTGCTATTCTAGTTTTACCTAATGGAAAATTAGAAGGTGGTGCAGATAAAAGAGGTGATGATACTGCTGATGGGTTTTAAGTTGTAAAAAAAAATTATAACTTTGAAAATTTTAAACTAATAAAAATGAAAGCACAACCATTTCACTTAGCAATTCCAGTACAAAATTTAGAAAAATGCAGAACATTTTACAGAGATGTTTTACAATGCGAAGAAGGTAGAAGTACAGATATTTGGGTCGATTTTAATTTCTTTGGTCATCAATTGGTAATTCATCAGAAAGAAGATTTTAATCCGCAAAGAATTTCTAATTCAGTTGATGGTAAAGATGTTCCTGTTCCACATTTTGGCGTGGTTTTAACTTGGGAAGATTGGCATTCTTTAGCAGAACAATTAAAAGCTACAAACACCAATTTTGTAATTGAACCTTGTATTCGATTTGAAGGAAAAGTTGGAGAACAAGCTACCATGTTTTTTAAAGACCCTGAAAATAATGCTTTAGAGTTTAAAGCTTTTAAAGATATTGGTCAGTTGTTTGCTAAATAATGCAACTTTTAGAAACTCATATTGCCAAAAAAGTAAAATACCCAATCCGTTTTCAAGAATATGGAGTGGGTATTTTTAAAACAATACCCACAAAATCTGGCATAAAAAAAGCCATTAAAAAAGGAATCGTTTTTATTGATGATGAATTGGCAACAACTTCTAGATTTATTCTTGGAGGCGAAAAAATTGAACTTTATCAATCAGAAAATTCATCAACTTTTAAAAGACTAAAACTCGATTTAGAAGTTTTATTCGAAGATGATTATTTAGCAATTATCTACAAACCTGCAGGAATTTTAGTAAATGGGAATAAATTTGTGACTATTGCAAATGCATTATCTCAAAACTTACAAAAAAGTAGTCTTCAAGATGCTGTAAAACCACAACCAATCCACAGATTAGATTACCCAACATCAGGAGTTTTGTTAGTGGGTAAAACAAGTTCATCTATCCAAAAATTGAGTGATTTATTCAAAAACAAAGTAATTCAAAAAACTTATTTTGCAGTAACAATTAGTGAAATGTGTATTGGAGGTACAATCAATTTTAAGGTTGATAATAAAAAAGCATCCACAGAATTTAAAGTTTTATCTTCTGTAAAATCAGAACGGTTTGCCTTTTTAAACTTGGTTAAACTATCACCAAAAACAGGGAGGAAACATCAGTTAAGAAAACATTTATCAGCAATTGGTCATCAGATTTTAGGGGATAAAGATTATGGAAACACTAACTTAGTGTTAAAAGGAAAAGGATTGTATTTACACGCATTTTCTTTAGAATTTCTACATCCGTTCACGAAAGAAACAATTTTTATTTCTAAAGAATTACCTAAGAAATTTAAGAAGATTTTTCCAAGTTTTTAAGTTGCTGTATTGTTTTAAAAAGTCGATTTATCAACTCATATATTTCCTCTTCATTATAAGTTGCAAAACCTAACCTAATGGCATTGTGCCCAGATTTTGCATTGTCATAACGTTGCCACTCACCTATTTCTAATTTGTTTTTTCTACCAATTTCCGCAATTGTTTTCCAAGAGTATTTTTTGTATAAAGTAAGCCATACAGCCATTCCTCCTTTTGGTTTATCAAAAGAAAAAATATCAGAAAAATTTTCTTTTAACAGTTTACAAAATAAATCTCTTCTTGCTTTATAAACTTTCATCACTTTTTTAATATGTCTATCTAAATCACCAGATTTTATAAAATCTTCAAAAGTTAATTCCAATAAAGCATCACCTTGTCTGTCTATAAATCGTCTGTGATTTGCAGCTTCATTTACAAAAGAACTTGGTGCAATAATATACCCAATTCTGTATACAGGAGCCACAGTTTTACACACAGAACCAATATAAATAACATTACCATTTGTATCATGACTTGCCAAAGGTAAAATCGGAGAATGATTGTAATTAAAATCATAATCGTAATCATCTTCTATAATTGCAAAATTGTATTTTTTAGCTAAATTCAATAAATGAATCCTTCTTTCTGCGGATAAAGTTACAGTTGTTGGATGATGATGATGAGAAGTAACATAAACTGCTTTTATTGATTTTATTTTACAAACCTCTTCAATTTCATCAGTAGAAAGTCCATTTTCATCAACATTAACTCGAATTAAATTTGCTTTTCTTTGTAAAAAATTAGTGTCAGCAGATGTATAATTTGTTTGACCAACAATAATATTATCATCTTCTTGTAATAGTAATTTTGCTGATAAAAAAATTCCCATTTGACTACCTCTTGTAATCAAAATATTTTCTTTTTTAATGTTTAAACCACGAGTTTTATTTAGATAATCAGCTAAAGTAATTCTCAGTTTTTCATTTCCAAAAAGAGATCCATAAGACATTTCTTTATAAATATCTTTTCTACTACAAATTCTTCTGTAAGTTCTTGCTAAATCTTCAGTTGGTGTTAATCTTGCATCAGAAATACCATCATTCAAATACATAAAACCTTCTGTAGGTTTAAAAAAGTTACGTTCTAAAGATTTGTCTTTATAAAAATTAAATCCAATTTTATTTTCTGAAGATAAAATATCTTTTTCAATAAATTTTTGCTGATGTAATTCTGGCAAATTAGAATTTACAAATGTTCCTTTTTTAGGCATACTTTCTACCCAACCTTGCAACAATAATTCTTCATAACAAGCAACCACAGTTTTTCTATGCACGTTTAACAAATCTGCTAAAATTCTACTTCCAGGTAATTTAGTTTCTGGAACTAATTTTCTTTCTTTTATTAATTGAATAAACTGATTTGCCAACTGTAAATACAAGGCCTGTTTGCTATTTCTATCTAAATGAAAAATTGTTTTATATGGAAACATTATCTGGACTACTTTATATTTTTATTCTGGATGATTAAAATAGACCATAAATATAGTAGTTTTAAAATATCAAACCACAAAAAAGATGAAAAAACAAGATTTAAAATTAGAAGAATTAGACATCTATTATAAAAGATATTTAGATAAATTAAACAATGAAACTGCCTTATTACATGGTTTTATTGATGGTAAATCTAATACCATAGCATTTTTTAAATCGATTTCTGAAAATAAATTAGATTTTAAATATCAACCTGAAAAATGGTCTATAAAAGAAATATTACAACATCTTATTGATACTGAAAGAATCTTTATGTACAGATGTTTTAGAATTGCAAGAAGAGATACAGTTGCTTTGGCTGGTTATGATCAAGAAATTTACAATCCCCCATCTAAAGCAAATAATAAATCTTTAGATGATTTATTGAATGAATTTACCATCAACAGAAACAATTCTATAGCTCTATTACAA
This sequence comes from Polaribacter sp. Asnod6-C07, assembly GCF_045063625.1. Lineage (NCBI taxonomy): Bacteria > Pseudomonadati > Bacteroidota > Flavobacteriia > Flavobacteriales > Flavobacteriaceae > Polaribacter > Polaribacter sp. Asnod6-C07. Next base: position 3,848,296 of record NZ_JBEFOF010000005.1, read on the forward strand.
AGTTTAAGCAATGATGATTTATGCTTTATAGGTAATGCAAATGGTGATAAAATGTCTGCAAGAGCAGCTGCTTTTATAATTATTGGTCATGATATTTGGCATACAGATGTCATTAAAAATAAATATTTGAATGTTAGAAATTAGACCTAATTGCGAACATTGCAATAAAGATTTACCCAACACTTCTACAGATGCAATGATTTGCTCTTTTGAGTGTACGTATTGCAAAACTTGCGCTATTGAGATTTTTAAAAATGTTTGTCCAAGTTGTGCAGGTAATTTTGTTGAACGTCCAATTCGTCCATCAAAAATGATAGAAAAATATCCAACATCAAAAGAGAAAATTTTTAAACCTAAAGATCTAAAAGCTGCAAAATTAAATTCTAATAAATATTTTAACATAAATCCAAAAGACAGATAAAATGATTGAAATAAGAAGAGCTACTGAAAATGATTCAACTTATATAGCCTTATTAGGCAGAATTACTTACACTGAATCTCATGGAGATTATATAGAAAACAAGAAAAACTTACTTGATTTTTACAATACATATTATGCTGTTTCGCAAATAAAAAAAGAATTAAATGACAAAAACAATCTGTTTTGGATTATTTTTTCTGATGAATTACCAATAGGTTTTGCTAAACTCTGTTTAAATGTAAACACCTCTAATTTAGAGGATAAAAATTACTGCAAATTACAAAGACTCTATATTTTAAATGATTTTATTGGTTTTAAAATAGGCACCCAATTACAAGACATTATACTAAAAAAAGCAGTTGAATTAAATTACAAAAAAATATGGTTAACAGCCTATTACAAAAACACAAAAGGCATAAAATTTTATAAAAGATATGATTTTAAAAAAATTGGTAGTATCGATTTTTATGTTGGTGAAATCAATTATGAGAACTTAATTTTTGAAAAAAAACTATAATTATGGAAGAATATCAGCAATCTAAAATAAACAGGATTAAAAGAGGTGCAAACAGAGGTACTTACAATGTAGAAAAAATTAATGTAATTTTAGATGCAGGTTTTTTATGTTATGTAGGTTACATTTATGATAGTAAACCAATTACAATTCCTATGGCTTATGCCAGAAAAGACAATAAAATTTACATTCATGGCTCTACAGGCAATAGAATGCTTTTATCAATTTTAGAAAGTAAATCAACCTCGATTACTGTTATGCATTTAGACGGATTGGTTTTAGCACGTTCTGGTTTGCATCATTCTGTAAATTATAGATCTGTTACCCTTTTTGGAGATTTAAAAAAAATAGAAAACGATACTGATAAAACTGATATTTTAAAAAGAATCGTAAATCAAATGGTACCCAATCAATGGAATTCTTTAAGACCTATGTACAAAAAAGAATTAGACAGAACATTGGTGGTAGAATTTACCATAGAAACTGCATCTGCTAAAATTAGAGATGTTGGTGTTGCTGATGAACCAGAAGATTACGATTTAAATATTTGGGCTGGTGTTGTACCTATAAAACAAATTGCAGAATATCCAATAGCTGATGAAGGAAAACCAAAATCAATGGAAATACCTCAACATATTTTAGATTATTATGAGAAAAACAAATAATGACTGACTAAAAATTGATAAATTCGCTTTTTAATTTATCATTTTTTTTATGAAGAAATTTTTAAAGATTATAATTGCTGTAATCCTTCTAATTATTGGTTTTGGTTTTATCTACTATTTTGTAAATAACGAAGAATTACCAGAAGGAAAAAAAGGAAAAGAGGCTGATGCTTTAGCAATAAAAATGTACAATGCTATAAATCATGAAGCTTTTGAAAATACCGAAATTTTAAAATGGAGTTTTAGAAACGAACATTTTTACACTTGGCATAAACAAGAAAATATAGTTCATGTTTCTTGGGCAGAAAAAAAAGTAACTTTAAACACAAAACAACCCGAAAAATCTGTTCTTTATATTGATGGAAAAATCACCAAAAACAAAGAATTGATAAAAAAAGCACAAGACTTTTTTAATAACGATTCTTTTTGGTTGATTGCACCTTACAAAATTTTTGATAATGGAACAGAAAGAAGTATTGTAAAACACGAAGGTAAAGATGCATTAATGGTAACGTATACTTCTGGTGGTTCTACTCCTGGTGATTCTTATCTTTGGATTTTAGACGACAACTACTACCCTACTTCTTTTAAAATGTGGACATCAGTAATACCAATTGGTGGTGTTTCTGGTACTTGGTCTAATTGGAAAAAAACAGAAGCTGGTATAAAACTACCAACAAAACATACATTATCACTTTTGGGTTTAGAGATAAATATGGGTAATGTAAAAGCTTATAATGAAAAAGCAAACCAACTTGCTGATAAAATATTAAAAGCCATTAAACATAAAGCCTATAAAGAAACTAATTTTTTAGAATGGAGTTTTGCTGGTAAAAGAAGTTTTAATTGGGACAAAAAAAATCATATTGTTGATGTTTCTTGGGATGATTTTAAAGTTAAACTACACCCAGAAAATTTAGAAAAAAGTACTGTATTCTTTAAAAATGAAAAACAAGAGGATACAGACGAAAAAGTTGTAAAAAGAGCGTGGGACATTTTTAATAACGATTCTTTTTGGCTAGTTGCACCTCATAAATTATATGATAATGGTGTTATTAGAAACATAGAAAATATAGAAAACGAAACAGCTTTAAGAATAACTTATACTTCTGGTGGTACAACTCCTGGAGATGCTTATGTTTGGGTTTTAGATGAAAATTATGTGCCAAAAAGCTATAAAATGTATTTAAAAAACAGAGGTAAACAAGGCACTCTTGTAACTTGGGATGATTGGATTACAACAGAAAGTGGTACCTTATTACCAACAAATCATACTTTTTTAAACGGAGGAAGATTAAGTATGGGAGAAGTAAAAGCATATAACTAATGACAGCCAAAACAATAGCAAACGGAATTTTAAGAGCCTTAGGAATTCTACTCGGAATTTTTATTCTAGTGTATTTCTTATACGCAATACAGTCTGTAATTATCTATTTAATTATTGCTGCAATTTTATCTTTAATTACAAGACCAATCATTCGTTTTTTAAAACGTAAATTAAAATTTCCGAACACATTAGCTGTTGTATCAACCATGTTTTTAATGCTTGGCTTACTTACAGGTTTAATTTTAATGTTTATACCTTTAATACTAGAACAAGGCAGAAGTTTATCTCTTTTAGAAGTAGACAAATTAGAAAATAATTTACAGAGAATTTTTCATCAAATAACTACTTATTTTTCATCTAAAGGAATAGATGTATTAAGCGAATTAAAAAACGTAGATTTTTTATCTCAATTTCAAGAAATACCCAATTTTCTAAATTCAGTTTTAGGGGCTTTAGGCTCTTTAAGTGTTGGTTTATTTTCAGTATTATTTATCTCTTTCTTTTTTATGAAAGACAGCCAATTACTAAAAAAAGGAATTATGACTTTAATACCAAATGGTACTGAAGGCAGGTTTTCTAAATCATTAGAAACCATTAATAATCTATTATCTAGATATTTTATTGGTTTAATAGTTCAGATAACTATTTTGTTTGTTTTTTACACCATTATTCTTTTAATTTTTGGAATTCATAATGCAATTGTTATTGCTTTTTTATGTGCACTTTTAAATTTAATACCTTATGTAGGGCCGTTAATAGGTGCTGTTTTAATGTGTATTCTATCAATGACAAGTAATATTGAGTTAGATTTTCAAACAGAAATTTTGCCAACAACAAGTTATATTATGGTTGGTTATTTAATAGCACAATTAATAGATAATTTTGCAAGTCAGCCAATAATTTTTTCAAAAACCACCAAGTCTCATCCTTTAGAAATTTTCTTAATTATTATAATTGGTGGTTTGCTTTTAGGTGTTATTGGTATGATAACTGCTGTACCACTTTACACAGCATTAAAAGTAATTTTAAAAGAGTTTTTATCAGAAAACAAAATTGTAAAATCCATTACAAAAGACTTATAATTAAAATTTGAATCCGAAAATCTTACATAAAGATGTTCAGCAATTTATACAAGAACATTTAAAATCAGACATTACAAAACTGATTTTAAAAGGAAGTCCTTTTAATGGAATTACTGTTCAAGAATTAGCAAATCAAGTCGTTGCTAAACAAAAATCAGAAAGTAAATTACCAACTTGGTTTCAAACAGAAAACATTTATTATCCACCAAAAATTAGTATTGAGCAAACTTCGTCAGAAATAACTGCAGATTATAAATCTAATTTAATTTCTGGTGATAATATTATTGATATTACAGGTGGCTTTGGTATTGATTGTTATTACTTTTCTAAACAATTTAAGGCAGTAACTCATTGTGAAATAAATGAAGAGTTATCAACAATTGTAAAGCACAATTATCAACAATTAAAATCAGATAATATTACTTGTATTTCTGCAAATGGAGTTGATTATTTAAAAAATACTACTAAAAATTTCGACTGTATTTACATAGATCCATCCAGAAGAAATGATGTAAAAGGTAAAGTTTTTTTATTTAAAGATTGTTTGCCTTATGTACCACCACAAATCGATTTCTTTTTCACAAAATCTAATTATATTTTAATTAAAGTTTCTCCTATTTTAGATATTACAAATACAATTAAAGATTTAAAAAATGTAAAAGAAGTTCATATTGTTGCCATAAATAATGAGGTTAAAGAATTACTTTTTATCTTAGAAAAAGATTATGTAAATGAAATTAAAATTAAAACGATTAACTTTCAAAAAAAGAACAAGCAAGAGTTTGAGTTTAATTTTAATGACAAAGTAGTATCTACATATTCAGAACCTCTTACCTTTTTATATGAACCAAATTCAGCAATTTTAAAGTCTGGCGGATTTCACCAAATATCAAACCAATTAGAAGTTTTTAAATTACATCAACACTCGCACTTATATACATCAAAAGAATTCATAAATTTTCCTGGAAGAGCTTTTAAAATTGAACATATTATTTCTTATGATAAAAAGAAATTAAGGAAAATTTTACCCGATAATAAAGCAAACATTACCACTCGAAATTTCCCGAAAACAGTAGCACAAATTAGAAAAGAAACAAAAATAAAAGATGGTGGAAATGTTTTTATTTTTTTTACAACCACTATAAATGGCAATATTAAATTAGTTATCTGTAAAAAAGCGAACAATAACTTATCATATTTATAATATTTCACAACTTTTATTCTTTGAAATGGAAAATATTTTTTTTATATTTGCAACACTTTATGTGTTTTATTTTTAGGGGTATAAGACACTAAAGCCCAAGTCTCGATTTCTATATCGAGACTTTTTTTATTACTAATAGTTTTTCATTAAGTTTGTATAGAAGGAATAACTTTCTACAGATATGCAAACAGCTAATTATCAGGGTTTAAAAATAACAACTAATCATCATTTAAAAATTGATGATTACTTAGTTGTAGAAGCTCCATTACAAATAAATATTAATAACGAGCCTTATACTGTTGTTATGCGAACTCCTAATGATGATTTTGAGCTAATTAGAGGCTTATTATATGCTGAAGATATTTACAAAAAAAAGGAACCTTTAGAGTTTAAAATTGAAGAAGAATCTTCTACAATACCTACAATCATAAATGTAAATATTCAGAAAGATTTCTTAGGTAAAGGATATTTAAATAAACGAACATTATTGTCTGTTTCTTCTTGTGGAATTTGTGGTAAAAAAGAATTAAAAGATATAAATATTACTGGAGAGCCATTAACTAAAAGTGTCTTTATTTCTTCGGATGAACTGCATAAAATGTATGCTAATATGAATAATTTTCAAGAGATTTTTAAAAAATCTGGAGGCAGTCATGCATCAGCAATTTTTAATAAAAATCAAGAAATTTTATCGGTAAAAGAAGATATTGGTAGGCATAATACAGTAGATAAAACTGTGGGTGATTTATTAGAAAAACAAACTTTAAAAAACGCACATTATTTATTAGTAAGTGGTAGAGTTTCTTACGAAATTGTTACCAAAGCCTTTATTGCAAAAATACCAATTATTGTAGCAGTTTCTGCTTGTTCTTCTTTGGCTGTAGATTTTGCAAAAGAATTCGGAATTTGCTTAATTGGTTTTACCAGAAACCAAAAAATGACCATTTACGCTAACCCAAATTATATTAATAAACTAGAAAATGTTTAAAAAAACAAACGCACAACCACCAGAAAAATTAACAGGAATTGAGTTAATAGACGTTCCTAAATCTGCTGTTGGTGCAAAAGCAATAGCCTCTGCACTAGGTCATATTAAAAATGAAGTTGGTGTTTTAAAAGGTATTAGTTTATTAAAAAATTTAAATCAGAAATATGGTTTTGATTGCCCAGGTTGTGCTTGGCCAGATCCAGATGAAAAACGTGCTTTTTTAGCAGAATATTGTGAAAATGGAGCAAAAGCTGTTGCAGAAGAAGCTACTAAAAATAAAGTTTCTCCATTATTTTTCTCTACCTTTTCCGTAAGGAATTTAGCTCAATTATCTGATTATGAAATTGGTAAAAAAGGACGAATTACACATCCTGTTTATTTACCTGAAGGATCAGATTATTATAAAGAAATTTCTTGGCAAGATGCTTTTAAATTAATTGCTGATGAGTTAAATATCTTAGACTCTCCTGATGAGGCCATTTTTTACACTTCTGGTAGAACCAGTAATGAAGCTGCTTACTTGTATCAATTATTTGTGCGTCAGTTTGGTACAAACAATTTACCAGATTGTTCTAACATGTGTCATGAATCTAGTGGAGCTGCACTTACAGAAACATTAGGTATTGGTAAAGGTTCTGTTACTTTAGACGATTTTAATCATACAGATTTAATTATTGTAATTGGTCAAAACCCAGGAACAAATCATCCAAGAATGTTAACTGCCTTAAGTGAAGCTAAGAAAAAAGGGAGCAAAATAATTACTATTAACCCTTTACCAGAAGTAGGTTTAATAAATTTTAAAGAGCCACAAAACCCTTTAAAATGGGCTAGTTCTGGTCAAGATTTAACAGATTTATTTTTACAAGTAAAAATAAATGGAGATGTTGCTTTATTAAAAATAATTTTAAAGTTGATGTTAGAACAAGAGGAAAACGTTCCTTATTCTGTTTTTGATTATCAATTTATAAAAGACAAAACTTACGGAATTGAAGATTTATTAGATGATTTAGAAACCTATTCTATAGATTATTTGTTGCCACAAACTGGTTTAACTTTAGATGAAATCAAGAAAGCTGCTGACTTAATTATCAACAATAAAAAAATGATAATTTGCTGGGCAATGGGTGTTACTCAGCATAAAAATGCTGTTGATAACATTAGAGAAATTGTAAACATTTTATTACTGAAAGGTAGTATTGGTAAAAAAGGTGCAGGTACTTGCCCTGTTCGTGGTCATTCTAATGTTCAAGGAGATAGAACTATGGGGGTTTGGGAAAAAATGCCAGATTCTTTTTTAGATAGTTTAGAAGAAGAATTCAAATTTAAAGCACCTCGTAAACATGGTTATGATGTTGTAGATGCAATCGAGGCTATGCACAAAAAGAAAGCTAAAGTATTTTTTGGTATGGGTGGTAATTTTATATCAGCAACACCAGATACAGAATTCACAGCAGAAGCTTTACGTAATTGTAATTTAACAGTTCATGTTTCTACCAAACTAAATAGAAGTCATCTAGTTCATGGTAAAAAAGCATTAATTTTACCTTGTTTAGGACGTTCAGAACAAGACATCCAGAGTTCTGGAGAGCAATTTGTATCCGTAGAAAATTCTATGGGAGTTGTTCATAAATCTAAAGGACATTTAAAACCTTGTTCTGAAAATTTATTAAGTGAAGCTGCTATAGTTGCAGGTTTAGCCAATGCAACTTTTAAAAAATCTACAATAAATTGGATTAATTTTGTATCTAACTACGATTTTATTCGCGATAAAATAGAAGCTACAATTCCTGGTTTTAAAGACTTTAATAAAAAAGTTAGAGTTGATGGTGGTTTTTATTTACCAAACAATGCAAGAGAAAATAATTTTAAACCAACACATACAGGTAAAGCTAATTTTAGTATAAACTCACCTTCAGATATTGTATTAAAAGACAATCAATTTATGATGATGACAATTAGAACTCACGATCAATATAATACTACTATTTATGGTTTAAATGATAGATATAGAGGTGTTTTAAATGAACGTAGAGTTATATTTATGAATCCTGATGACATGAAATCTTTAGGTTTAGAAAAACTCGATTTAGTAGATTTAACAAGCTATTTTAACGATGAAGAAAGAGAAGCTAAAGGCTTTTTAGCAATACCTTACAATATTCCTAAACAATGCACAGCAACTTATTTTCCTGAAGCAAATGTATTAGTACCTATAAAAAGTACTGCCAATATTAGCAATACGCCAACATCAAAAACAATAATTATTTCTATAAAAAAAAGATAATTTCAAATTATGAAAAAACTTTTAATTTTATTTGTAATCTCATTTTCTAGTCAATTTATATCATCTCAAACAGATAATGTTCCTGATAAAAAAACTCAGAATGCATTTGCAAAACTAGATTTTCTATCTATAAATATGCCTGAAACTTCTATACCTAATGAAGCAAATATGGGGTTTACTGGTATTCATTACAACTTAATGTTGAATGATTGGGCTTATGCAGGTACTGGTATTTATGGCGCAGTTTCAGGAGAAAGAGGTGGCTTTTTTACTTTAGGCGTAAATGCAGGAATTAAAAAATATTTTGGCGATGATTTTTACTTAGATACTGGTTTTCATTTTGGTGGTGGAGGTGGAGCTGCAGCTCCAGATGGTGGTGGTGCTTTTATTTTGCCGCATTTTAATTTGGGTTACGATTTTAAAAGTTTTTCTCTAAACTCAGGTTGGTCTTATGTTAACTTTTTTGATGATGGGCTAATCAAAGGACATCAATTTAATCTTGGTTTAGAATTCCCTTTAAACTTTGTATATGCTGATTATAAAACCTCTGAAACTGAAATTGATTTTACAGATTTAGCAAAGTCAGATTGGAACATCAATTCTAAAAAAACTTCTATGATGTTACATCTAAATACATTAAAAATAAAAGGTGATACCCAAGGCATTAATAATGGAAAAACTATAAAATTAGCAGGTTTCGAGTTCGATTCTTATATCACCGAAAACTGGTTTGCATTTTTAAAAGTAGATGGTGCTTTCGATGGAATTAAAGCCGGTTTTATGGATGTATTTTTAGGTGGTGGTTATCACTTTAACATCAACAACAACAGTACAAATATTTTAGCTAAATTTGGAATTGGTGCAGCTGGTGGTGGAGGAATAGACACACAAGGTGGTTTTTTACTTTATCCAGATTTGTCTATTGAACAAAGAATTTATAATGATTTATTTATAGCTGTAAACAAAGGTTTTGTGCTATCTCCTAACTCACATTTTAATACTTCTTCTTTGGGTGTTGGAATAAAATATTATATTGATAGAAATGGAATTATAGCGGACAAATCTTTTTCTTCTGGAAAATTTAAAGGTTTTGAAGTAATTGTAAAACAGGATCTTTATTTAGATGCTGAAAGAGATGGTCAACCTACAGAAGATTTACATCAAATTTCACTTCAAATAAATTTAGATTTAAACAAAAACGTGTATGTTGCTGGGCAAACTGCATTTGCTAATTTTGGTAATGCTGGTGCTTATGCAGAAGGTATTGTTGGTTTAGGTGCAAAAACAAATCCTATTGCAAACGATAAAATCACCATTTTCGGACAAGTTTTAACGGGTGCTGCTGGTGGTGGAGATATTAGTACTGGTGAGGGCTTAATTTTAAAACCAAGTGCTGGTTTAAGCTATAAACTAAACAATACTTTAAGTCTTAGAGCTGCTGGTGGTTATGTAAAAGCTAAAGGAGGTCAATTAAGTAGTACTTTCTTTAACTTCGGATTAAAATATCACTTGTCATTTTTAAAAATGAACGAATAAAAGCTTATTTTTAAGAAATAATCACATCCCAAAAATGAAAATTAAATTTATAGTTTTTTTCAGTTTGTATCTTTTGTTAAACACTCAAATTATTACATCACAAGAATTACATATTACACCTCGTCCTCAAAAAATAATTACAGGTAATAAATCATTAAAAATAAACTCAGAAACACAAATTGTTTTTGATGATGATAGTAAAATCATAGCTAATAATTTACAGCAATATTTTAAAGACGAATTTAACTTAAACTTAAAAACTACTGATTTTCAAAATCTTAAAATAAATTTTATCAATTTTAAAATTGATAAAAGTTTTGCCGAAGAAAGTTATGAACTCAATGTAACTATAAATAATATTTTAATTACCGCTAAAAATGAAAGAGGTTTATTTTACGGATTACAAACTTTAAAACAGTTGTGCTCTTACAATGCCAATTTTTCTAAATATGAAAAGTATTTAGATGTAAAAGTGGTTAAAATAGAAGATTGCCCAAGGTTTAAATGGCGTTCTTTTATGTTAGATGAAGCTCGGTATTTTAAAGGAATGAAACAAGTAAAAATGCTTTTAGATGAAATGGCATTTTTAAAAATGAATGTTTTTCACTGGCATTTAGTAGATGATCAAGGTTGGCGAATTGAAATAAAAAAATATCCAAAGCTTACAGAAATTGGTTCTAAAAGAAAAAGCACACAAATTGGACCTTTACAATGGGAAAGCCCAATTCAATCTGCAGAACCACATGAAGGATTTTATACACAAGAACAGATAAAAGAAATAATACAATATGCTAAAGAAAGGCATATAACTATTGTTCCAGAAATAGAAATGCCTGGACATTCTACTGCTGCAATTGCTGCGTATCCTTGGTTAGGAACTTCTGGAAAAGAAATTGAAGTACCTATAAAATTCGGAGTTGGTAAAGATGTTTACAATGTTGCAAACCAAAGAGTAACTGACTTTTTAAAAGATGTTTTAGATGAAGTTATGGCACTTTTCCCATCCGAAGTTATTCATATTGGTGGTGATGAAGTAAAATACAATCATTGGAAATCTTCTGCTTATGTTCAGAAATATATGAAAGAAAATAACTTGGCAACTCCTGCAGATTTACAAGTGTATTTTACCAATTCCATTTCTAAATATTTACAAAGTAAAGGTAGAAGAATGATGGGTTGGAACGAAATTATGGGGCATAATTTACATCATTATCAAAATAAAAACGATACAAAAACGACTCAAAAATTAGCACAAGAAAGCATTATTCATTTTTGGAAAGGTGATGTAGAATTGGCAACAACCGCTGCAAGTAATGGCTACGAAATTGTAAATTCGCTACATACTTTTACGTATTTAGATTACAGATATAAAAACTTACCACTTTCAAAAGCCTATTCTTTTGATCCTGTTCCTGAAAAACTCGATCCTAAATATCATAATAAAGTGATTGGTTTGGGTTGCCAAATGTGGGGAGAATGGATACCTACAGATGGAAAAATGCATTACAAAGTTTTTCCAAGAATTGCTGCTTATGCAGAAGTTGGTTGGACAGATAAAAAACAAAAGAATTTTGGTGTTTTTAAAAAATCGCTAAAGAATTTACAAAACAGATGGACTGCCAAAGAAATTTATTTTGCTCCTGATGATTTTGTAGAAAAAAAATAATTCGTTTGAAAGAAATTATATCCATAGCACCAGGAAGAACTTGTTTGTTTGGCGATCATCAAGATTATTTAGGGTTACCCATTATTGCTTGTGCAATCAATAGACACATCACTTTAAAAGCTACAAAAAACAATTCTGAATCTTTTAATATTGATTTGCCAGATATCAATAAAAAAAGAAGAATTCAAATTTTTGAAGAGGTAGAAAAACTAGAAAAAGAAGATTTTTTACAATCGTCTTTAAAAGTTTTAAAAAGATATAATTGCATTCCAGATTCAGGTTATGATATTTTGATTACTGGTACAATTCCAATAAATTCTGGTACTTCTAGTTCATCAGCATTAACAGTGGCTTGGGTACAATTTTTATTAAAAGCCTTCGGTCCAGAAAAACTATTAACTCCAGAAAATATATCTCAATTGGCTTTTGAAGCTGAAGTTTTAGAGTTTAATAATCCAGGAGGTAAAATGGATCAATACAGTATTGGTTTAGGAAATATTATTTATTTAGAAACTGGTGATGATTTTTCTTATGATGTTTTAAAAGCACCTTTAACTGGATTAATAATGGCAGATTCTGGTGTTCCAAAAGAAACTACTGCTCTGCTAAAAAGATTAAAAACAAATTCTTGGTTGGCTATTGAAGAAGTTAAAAATAAGATACCCAATTTTAAAGTTGAAACAGCAAATTTTGATGATTTACAAAAATATTTAGATTGTGTTTCATCTGATTTAAAACCTTATTTAGAAGCTGCAATTGGTAATTTTACAGTTACAAAAAGAGCTTTAATAGAATTTAAAAAAGAGCAATTAAATTTAGTGAAAATTGGTAAATTGATGAATCAACATCATCATTATTTAAAAAATCTATTAAAAATAACAGTTCCTAAAATTGATGCTATGATTGATGCTGCTTTAAGTGAAGGAGCTTTAGGAGCAAAAATTGTGGGTTCTGGAGGTGGAGGAAGTATTGCTGTTTTATCACCTAAAAATAAAGAAACCGCTATTAAAAAAGCACTGTTTAATGCAGGTGCAAAAGATGTCTATATTGCTGCTGTAGATCAAGGAGCAAGAATCGAATAAATAAAATACTATGCATAATAATTTGGTAATTTTAGCTGGAGGAATGTCATCCAGAATGAAGAAACCTTCTACCTCAAAATCTATTAATGAACAAGAAACTAGCCAAGCAAATAACAGAAGTAAAAGCTTAATTAGTGTTGGTAATTCTGGCAGACCTTTAATGGATTATCTTTTATTTAATGCAAAAAAAGCAGGTTATAAAAACATCTATATTGTTATCAACGAAAAAGGTGGTTTGTTTAAAGAGTTTTATGGAGAAAAAAGTAAAAACAATAATTTTAACGGATTAAACATCTCTTTTCCTATACAGTATATCCCAAAAGAAAGAGTAAAACCTTTTGGAACTGCAGATGCAGTTTTTCAGGCTGTAGAGCAATTTACAGAATTACTATCACAACAGTTTACAGTTTGTAATAGCGATAATTTATATTCAGAAAAATCTTTGAAAACACTTAGAGAGACTAAAATTTCGAATGCTTTAGTTTCTTTTGATAGAGATGCTTTAGAGTTTTCTTTAGAAAAAATTTACTCTTTTGCAATTATGAATTTAGATGAAAATAATTATCTAAAAAATATAATTGAAAAACCAACATTAGAAGAAGCTGAAGCGTATAAAGACGAAAAAGGTAAAATTAGAGTAAGTATGAATATTTTTAAAATGGATGGAAAAATGATATATCCTTATTTAAAAAACTGTCCTATTCATCCAAAGCGAAATGAAAAAGAATTGCCAACAGTAGTTTTAAATTTTGTTGCAGATTATCCTCAGGCTTTTTTAGCAATTCCACTTTCTGAACACGTGCCAGATTTAACTGCAAAAGACGATATCATCATCATAAAAGAATATTTAAAACAGCATTACCCAGAAAGATTAAATTGGTAGTTATTAAATATTTATATTGCAACTATCCTAACAATCAATAAAAAACTTTATGATCAATTTAAGTACATTAGATTATGTATTAATCATTTCATTTTTTTTAATCACTTTATTTATTGGAATTTACGTTTCTAAAAAATCAGGCAAAGACTCAACCGAGTTTTTTCTTTCTGGTAGAAATATGCCTTGGTGGTTATTGGGGGTTTCTATGGTTGCTACTACTTTTTCTACGGATACTCCTAACTTTGTAACTGATATTGTAAGAAAAGATGGAGTTTCATCGAATTGGATGTGGTGGGCTTTTCTAATTACAGGATTATTGACTGTTTTTGTTTATGCAAAATTATGGCGAAAATCGGATGTAAAAACAGATATAGAATTTTATGAATTACGTTATGGAGGTAAACCTGCAAAGTTTTTAAGAGGATTTAGAGCTTTATATTTAGGGTTTCTATTTAATATTTTTGCTATGGCTGGTGTAACTTTAGCCGCTATAAAAATAGGCAGTATAATGTTAGGTTTACAACCTTGGGAAACCATAGTTTATGCAGGAACTGTAACTGTAATTTTTAGTGCTTTAGGCGGATTTAAAGGTGTAGTTTACACCGATTTTATACTGTTTTTCACAGCCATGGCTGGTGCAATTGGTGCAGCTTATTATCTAGTTAACTTGCCAGAAATTGGCGGAATTGAAGCTTTAATTACCCATGAAAATGTAGTAGATAAATTATCGATATTACCAGATTTTAATAATACAGAAGCAATTATTACACTTTTAGTTATTCCTTTAGCTGTACAATGGTGGAGTTCTTGGTACCCAGGTTCTGAACCTGGAGGTGGTGGTTATATTGCTCAAAGAATGTTAGCTGCAAAAGATGAAAACCACGCAATGGGTGCCACTTTTTTCTTTAACATTATGCATTATGCTCTGCGTCCTTGGCCTTGGATTTTAGTAGCTTTAGCTTCTTTAATCATCTATCCTGATATAGCAAGTATTCAAGAAGCTTTTCCTAATATATCTGAGAGTAAATTAGGTGATGATTTAGCGTATTCTGCAATGCTTACAAAATTGCCAAGTGGTTTATTAGGCTTGGTTTTAGCCTCTTTAATTGCTGCATATATGTCAACCATTTCTACGCATTTAAACTGGGGATCATCTTATATTGTGAATGATTTTTATAAACAGCACATAAAGAAAGATGCTTCAGAAAAACATTTGGTTGCTGTAGGTAGAATTTCTACAATTTTATTAATGATTTTTAGTGCACTTTTTGCTTTGTACTTACAAAATGCAAAACAACTTTTCGATATTATAATTATGTTTGGTGCTGGTACTGGATTAATCTTTATTTTAAGATGGTTTTGGTGGCGAATTAATGCTTGGAGTGAAATTTCTGCAATGATTGTTTCTGGTGTTATTTCATTAATTTTTTCATCAGAAAGTATTGGTATTCTATTTTTTGGTGATGAAGGCTTTTTGCCTATTTGGGCTAAACTACCAGTTGTTGTATTTATAACTACTGCAATTTGGCTTTTATTTACCTTTATCACTAAACCAGAAAAACAAGAAGTTTTAATTAAATTCTACAATAAAACGCAACCTGGTGGTCCAGGATGGATTCCTGTTTTGGAAAAAGTTGAAAACAATAAAATTATATTAGAAGAAAACAAAAACTGGAATGTACCCTCAGGGATTTTAGCAATGTTATTGGGTTGTATATTAATTTATAGTTGTCTCTTTACAACTGGTTATTGGATTTATGGAGAATATACTATAGCTATAATTACATCTGTAATAGCAATTATCTCTGCCTTTTTATTAATTAAAACTTGGAAAAAAATAAAAACAGATATTTTATAAATCTTAAAATTTTCTTAAAATTATTAAAATAATTAAAAAAACAGCTTATATTGCAGCATATTTAACCCCTTAAAATTCCCTAACATTATGGACAAAGATACCATAAGGCAAGTTTTTTTACTTGCAATATCTTCTATAGCTTTATATTTCTCAGGTTTACATTTAATGTCTATTGGTAAAATAAAATCATTAGAAGACGGACTTATTGTAATGATTTTCTTTTTTTCAGTTTTCCCTTTTTTAAGTCTTTTAACTATGTTAACTATTAAATTACTTAAATCATTTTTAGGAGCAAAAAACTACTAAAAACAAATAATATACTGAACAAAAAAATAGCTGATATAAAATCAGCTAAAATTGTTGTTTAAAAATAAAGGTTTTTCTTAAAATAAATAAGGGTTTTTCCTCATAGTAAAAACTTTAATAATATATACTTTTGTATACACCCCCAACTTTTTAAGTTATTTGGACTGATTTAAATCTTCATTCTCTCACCAAGAATGAAGATTTTTTTATTTTATCTAATTAACTTTTTATACTTAATACGTTTTGGCATTAAATCTCCACCCAAACGTTTTTTCTTATTTTCTTCATAATCAGAAAAAGAACCTTCAAAGAAATACACTTGGCTATCTCCTTCAAAAGCTAAAATGTGTGTACAAATTCTATCTAAAAACCATCTATCGTGACTAATAACTACAGCACAACCTGCAAAGTTTTCTAAACCTTCTTCTAAAGCTCTTAATGTATTTACATCTAAATCGTTTGTTGGCTCATCTAAAAGTAAAACGTTACCTTCTTCTTTTAGGGTCATTGCCAAATGCAATCTATTTCTTTCTCCTCCAGAAAGTGTAGAAACTTTTTTGTTTTGCTCACTTCCAGAAAAATTAAAACGACTTAAATAAGCACGAGAGTTCACTTGTTTACCTCCCATCATTACTAAATCTTGACCATCAGAAAAGTTTTCCCAAATTGTTTTATCTGGATTGATATCTGAATGTGCTTGATCTACATATGCAATTTTAGCAGTTTCACCCACTTTAAAGTTTCCATTATCAGGATTTTCTTCTCCCATAATCATTTTAAAGATGGTCGTTTTACCAGCACCATTTGGTCCAATAATACCAACAATACCTGCTTGTGGAAGGTTAAACTCTAAATTTTCATATAAAATTTTATCATCAAAAGCTTTAGAAACACCTGTTGCTTCAATAACATTGGTTCCTAAACGAGGTCCATTAGGAATGTAGATTTCTAATTTTTCATCAACTTGTTTTTGATCTTGACTCATTAACTTGTCGTAATTCTTCAAACGTGCTTTTTGCTTTGTTTGACGACCTTTTGCACCTTGACGAACCCACTCTAACTCTCTTTCTAAAGTTTTTTGACGTTTAGAAGCTGTTTTACTTTCTTGTGCCATTCTGTTAGATTTTTGATCTAACCAAGAAGAGTAGTTTCCTTTCCAAGGTATACCTTCTCCTCTATCCAATTCTAAAATCCAGCCAGCTACATTGTCTAAGAAATATCTATCGTGAGTTACTGCAATTACAGTTCCTTTATACTGTGCTAAATGATGTTCTAACCAATGTACAGATTCTGCATCTAAATGGTTAGTAGGCTCATCTAACAGTAAAATTTCTGGTTCTTGTAATAATAATCTACATAAAGCAACACGTCTTTTTTCTCCTCCAGAAAGGACTCCGATTTTTTTATCAGAATCAGGAGTTCTTAAAGCATCCATTGCAATTTCTAATTTGGTATCTAATTCCCAAGCATTGGCAGCATCAATTTTATCTTGTAATTCTGCTTGTTGGTTCATTAGTTTTTCCATCTTGTCTGCATCAGAATAGACTTCTTCTAAACCAAACATGTCGTTTATTTTATTGTATTCATCAAGAATTGCAACAGTTTCTGCAACACCTTCTCTTACAATTTCAATTACTGTTTTTTCTGGATCTAATTGAGGTTCTTGTTCTAAATATCCAACTTTATAACCAGGAGAAAAAGTAACATCACCTTGAAAATTCTTTTCTACACCAGCAATAATTTTTAATAATGTTGATTTACCTGATCCATTTAAACCAAGAATACCAATTTTTGCTCCATAGAAAAAGCTTAAATAAATATCTTTTAAAACTTGTTTACCTGTTGATTGATAGGTTTTAGAAACCTTATTCATCGAAAAAATGACTTTCTTATCGTCTGACATTTTAATATTTTTTTTTAAATAAATGTGAAATTGCTACAGAAATTTGTAGACTTTATACTCTTCCTTTAAGAGCATTAAATACCCAAG
The DNA here is from genome assembly GCF_045063625.1 of Polaribacter sp. Asnod6-C07. Lineage (NCBI taxonomy): Bacteria > Pseudomonadati > Bacteroidota > Flavobacteriia > Flavobacteriales > Flavobacteriaceae > Polaribacter > Polaribacter sp. Asnod6-C07. The sequence continues at coordinate 3,866,102 of NZ_JBEFOF010000005.1, forward strand.
CTATACAGAAAAAACCAAAACCAACAGTTGCAAAACCCCAACCTGCTACATCTTCGTATCTGTATCCTCCTAATAAAATTAATACTATACCCATTACTATCATTAATAAAGTAGCATAACCTAATACAGTATTTTTATTCATTGACATATTTCCAAATTGTTTATTCTGTACAAATATCGTTAATTAATTAGAACTGTCAAATTATAGGTTTAGTAAAAAACCTTCAAAACAGTGTCGCTAAAGAACAAAAAGTCTTTTTAATTTTAGTTTTTTGCCAGTTTACGTAAAGCAACCCATTGTTTCATCTTTTCTCTCGAATCACAAGCAGGATAACCAACAACTGTTTTACCAGCAGCAACATCACTTATAACCCCAGAACCTGCACCTACTTTTGCGCCAGAATGAATAGTTACATGGTCTTTTATAGAAGCACTTCCGCCAATAATTACACCATCTCCTAAAGTTACAGAACCTGCTAAACCACTATTCCCTGCCATAATACAACATCTTCCTAAAACAGAATTATGACCAATTTGTACTAAATTATCTATTTTGCAACCATCACCTAAAATAGTAGAACTAAATTTACCTCTATCAATACAAGAATTTGCTCCAACTTCTACTGCATTACCAATTACTACATTACCTATATGTATAATTTTTACTAAACCTCTACCATCATTACTTGGCCTGTACCCAAAACCATCAGAACCAATACTTACATTAGTATGAAAAATACAGTGACTTCCAATTTTAGTTCGTTCTCTAATAACAGTTCCAGACCATACAACTGTTTCATTTCCAATCGTAGAATCATCAAAAACAGAAACATTGGGATATATTATTACATTATCTCCTAAAGTTACATTTTTACCAATGTAAGAATTGGCACCAATTTTACAGTTTTTTCCTAATTTTACAGTTTTATCTATGACTGCTGTTGAATGAATTTCTGTTTCAAAAAAAGGAGCTTCTGCTTGAAAAGCTTCTAAAAGAACAGCCATTGCTAAATCTACATTTTTTACTTTCACAAATGCTTTTCCTTCTTCTGGAAGAATTTTTATTCCTTCAAAAACAATAGCAACACTTGCATTAGAGCTTTTCCATAAACGTTCATATTTCGAATTCCCTATAAAAGTAACTTGCCCTTTTACTGCTTTTTCAATTTGCTCTGGTGCATTAATTACATCTTCGCAGTTTCCTATTAATTCGCCATTAATAAGTGAACATAATTCTTTAACTGTAAATAGTTTCATGGTATTTTTTTCTAAAAATAGTGTTTAATTTTACTTAAAAACAAAAAAATCCTATTAATATAGGATTTTCTTAAAATAGTCTTTATTTTATTGCCTTCTCTCACCTCTACCTCTACCACCTTCTTCATTATTATGTTTTTTAGGTTCTAGGCTATCTCTCTTATTCTTTTGATATTTTACCCATTTTTTAAATTGTTTTTCTGATAAAATATTTTCTAAGTTTTTATTCAACTCTTCTTCATGTATAAGAATTTCTTCTTTAACAGGTTTGATTACTTCTTCTACTTTTTCTCTCATTTTTACACCTTCTTCTCTATTACCTGAACTCATTGATGTATTTACAACAACATTTAAATCAGAAAATTTTACTGAATTTAAAAATGCAATTTCTTTAACTTTAAAATTGTAATTACTTATAGCTTTTTTTACTTTAATTTTTAATTGATCGTCTTTAACTTTTATTTTCTTTATAACTTCATCAGTTTCATAATAAAAAATACCTGCAGCCTCACTCGCCTTAAATTCCTTAACCTCTCTTGTTTCTCCTTGTCTATTTTGTTGATTCATTCCACCTCCACCATTTCTCATACCTTGAGAAAAAATCAAACTATTTACCAATAAAAGTGCTGCAAAAAAAATATGTTTCATAATGACTTTTTTAAATGTATATAAGTTTAGATTCTATTTTTATTAAAAACTTGCGTTTCAAAATTAAATTAATAAAAATATAATTACAATTTAGCCGCTAATCTTGCTCCTTGATTTATAGCTCTTTTTGCATCTAATTCACTTGCAAAATCTGCACCTCCAATTACATGTACATTTTTACCTATGTCTAATAAAGGTTGATAAAGTTCTTTAAATGGTGTTTGACCTGCACAAATTACCACATTATCTACATCTAAAACTATTTGCTCATTATTTTGAGTATAATGCAAACCATCATCGTCAATTTTATTATAAGTAACTTCACTTATAAAATGTACTTTTTTCTTTTTTAAAGTAGATCTATGAATCCAACCAGTTGTTTTACCAAGGTTACCACCAAATTTACCTTTACTTCTTTTAAACATGTAAATTTCTCTTGGTGATTCTTCAAACTCAGGTTTTACACCTTCAACTCCACTTCTAGCTTTTAAAGAATTATCAATACCCCATTCTTTTAACCAAGCATCAATATTTAATGCTGTAGATTCACCTTTATGAGAAAGATATTCTGAAACATCAAAACCTATACCTCCTGCTCCAATAACTGCAACTCTCTTTCCTACAGGTTTTTTATGTCTTAAAACATCAATATAACTTAACACTTTTGCATGATTAATACCTTCTATCTTTAATTCTCTTGGCTTTATACCTGTTGCTAAAACTATTTCATCAAAATCTGATTCTTTCAAATCATCCTCAGAAATTTTGGTGTTTAATTTAACATCAACATTATGCAAATCAATTTGTTTTTGAAAATAACGTATTGTTTCGTAAAATTCTTCTTTACCAGGAATCTGTTTCGCCATATTAAATTGTCCCCCAATTTCTGTTGAAGCATCAAACAAAATAACAGAATGACCTCTTTTTGCAGCAATTGTTGATACTGCTAAACCTGCAGGCCCAGCACCAATTACAGCTATTTTCTTTTTATTATCTGTTGGATTGTAGTTCAATTCTGTTTCATGACAAGCTCTTGGGTTTACTAAACAACTAGCTACTTTTTGCTGAAATACATGATCTAAACATGCTTGATTACAACCAATACAAGTATTTATTTCATCACTTTTATCAGCTTTTGCTTTATTTACCCATTCTGGATCTGCTAAAAAAGGACGAGCCATAGAAATCATATCAGCATCTCCTTCTGACAATATTTTCTCAGCAGTTTCTGGCATATTTATTCTATTAGAAGTAATTAAAGGAATTGATAATTCTTCTTTCATCTTTTTGGTAACCCATGTAAATGCTGCCCTTGGAACTGATGTAGCAATTGTTGGTATTCTAGCTTCATGCCAACCAATACCTGTATTAATAATTGTTGCACCTGCTTTTTCAATTTCTTTACCTAATTGTACAACTTCCTCCCAAGAACTTCCATTTTCTACCAAATCTAACATTGATAGTCTATAAATAATGATAAAATTTTTACCAACAGCTTCTCTAGTTTGTTTTACAATTTCTATTGGTAAACGCATTCTGTTTTTATAATCTCCACCCCAATTGTCAGTTCTTTTATTGGTTCTTTTTGCTATAAATTGGTTAATTAAATACCCTTCAGAACCCATAATTTCTATGCCATCATAACCTGCAACTTTAGATAATTTTGCAGAGTTTACAAAATCTCTAATTGTTCTATTAATACCAGATTGAGTTAATTTAAATGGTTTAAATGGTGTTATTGGCGATTTTATTTTTGATGGTGCAACACTAAAAGGATGATAACCATATCTACCTGCATGCAAAATTTGCATACAAATTTTACCTCCTTCTTTATGTACAGCTTCTGTTATTTTTTGATGATGAATAGCATGTTTTTTTGTAGACATTCTTGCCGAAAAAGGCCCTGTCCAACCTTGTATGTTAGGAGATATCCCTCCTGTTACTATTAGGCCTACACCTCCTTTTGCACGTTCTGCATAATATGCAGCAATTTTATCAATTCCGTTTTTTTCTTCTTCTAAACCTGTATGCATAGAACCCATTAAAATTCTATTTTTTAAAGTTGTAAATCCTAAATCTAAGGGTTCAAAAATGTGCTTGTATTTCATATCTTTTGGAATTAATTTTATTATGCATGCATAATACTTTGCAAGATATGTTTATTTTATGAAATTAAAAAGCCAAAGAATTGTATTCTTTGGCTTGTATAAATTTATTTGAAATATGTTTTAACTCATTGGAACATCAACAATTAGTAATTTACTGTTTTTTAATGCTTTTAAAGTTACATTTTCTGTATCCTCTATTCCTATTGCATCTCTATTTACTAAAGTTTCATCTGCAATAGAGACTGAACCATTAATTAAAAAGAAATAGGCTCCATTTTTTAATTTATATGCTGTTTCAAATCCTTTTTCTAAATCAATCATAAAAATATATGCTTGCTGATTTATTGATAAGGAACCTTCTACTTCTTTATCTTTTGGAGAAACCAACGTTTGAAATTTATTTTTTCTTTCTGATGCTAAAAACTCTTTCTGATTATAATATGGAATAACTTCATTTTTTTCTGGAATTATCCAAAGTTGTAAAAAATTAACCTCAACTGTTTTACTATCGTTAAATTCTGAATGTGTTAAACCTGTACCTGCACTCATAACTTGTACTTCACCTACTTCTATAGAACGTTTGTTATTCATACTATCTTTATGAGAAAGTGCGCCAGAAATTGGAATAGAAATAATTTCCATATTTCTATGAGGATGTGTACCAAAACCCATTTTTGGTTGTACAACATCATCATTCAAAACACGTAACATTCCAAAATTCATTCTTTCCGAGTTTTGATAATTAGCAAAACTAAAAGTGTGATGCGATTTTAACCAACCATGATTGACAAAACCTCTTGTATCTGCTCTGTGAATTGTTTTTTTCATAATTAATACTTTTACAAATTGCTCTACTTTAGTATTTGATACTATTTGCGTTAGCGATTGAAATGGCATCCTTTTTTGTTTTTTACAAAAAAGATATAATGGAAAGCGCGACCTTTAGGTAACGCCCAAAAACTAATACAAATATCCCATTTTACCTTGCTGATAATCTCTCATAGCTTCTAAAATTTCGGTTTGAGTATTCATAACATAAGGGCCATATTGCGTTACTTTTTCTTTGATTGGTGCTCCTGATAAAATTAATAAAGTACTTTCTTTTTTAGCGTCAAATTTTATGGTATTTCCATCTTGATTGAACGTAATCATTTGATTTTCTCCTTTTTTTAGAACATCAGAATTATTTACCAAAATTTCTCCATCTAATAAATAAATTAAAGATTGATGATTTTTTGGAATTTCGATTTCTATATTTCCTTCTTCATTGGCATTTGCTGTATACACATTTACTGCTGTTTGTGTTTTTATTAAACCTGTTTCATTTTTTAGATTACCTGCAACTATGTTTATTTGTACTTTTTTATCATCAGAATAAACTGTTGGAATTTGTGCTTTTTCTAAATGTTGATAATGAGGAGTTATCATTTTGTCTTTTGCAGGAAGATTCAACCATAATTGAATTCCTTCTAAATCGCCACCTTTTTTTACAAATTCTTTGGTTGGTGCTTCTGCGTGAATAATTCCACGTCCAGCAGTTGTCCATTGCACTCCACCAGCTTTTACAATCATTTCATTACCAAGTGAATCTCTGTGTAATTGTTCGCCTTTAAATAACAAAGTTATGGGCTCAAAACCTCTGTGTGGATGAGGCCCTAAATCAAAAGGATTATTAAATTCTGAAATTGCATAAGGACCATAATGATGTAACAATAAAAACGGATCTACATTTTCTAAGCCTTGTGTAGGCAATGGTTGACGTAATTTTATGGATCCCATATTTACTAATGGGCTTGTTACTTTATGTTGTATTGTTTTGTAGTTTTTCATAATTCTTTTGCTTTTTAATATTCTCTATACAATTTCGATAAAATCGAAATCACTGGAACTGACAGCCTCCATATCATATATTTTCCAAGGAAAGTATTTAGATAATTTTTTTTATCTAATTTTATCTAGAAGATTGCTTAAAGTTGCAGCTTCTTTGTCTGTAAGATTATCTAAAAATGATAGGTTTTTATAATCGTCAATTGTCAATAATAATTCTAAACCTTGGTTTGTAATTTTAACATAAACTACTCTTCTATCCTCTTCACAACGTTCTCTTTCTATTAGGTTTTTATCGCACAACTTATCCATTAAACGAGTTGCATTTGGCGCTCTTTCAATCATTCTATCTTTTACAATTTGCACTTTTACTCTTTCTTTTGCACCTCTTAAAATTCTTAAAATATTGTATTGTTGAGGCGAAATTCCATAAGGTTTAAAAAAATCTGTTTCCCTGCTGCTTAGCCAATTAGCTGTATATTTTATATTTATTAAAGCTTTTACTTTATTACTTATAAATTTCGATTTTATGTCTTTTGATATATCCCCCATATATTCAGTATTCAGTATTCAGTATTCAGTGTTCAGTGTTCAGTGTTCAGTGTTCAGTGTTCAGTGTTCAGTGTTCAGTGTTTAAAATTAAAAAACTTCGTTAAGCTTACTCTAACGTTTAATTATTTTATTAAAATTTTTGTTTCTTGTTTCTAAAACATAAAAAACACACAATTACATAGAAAGCATTAGGTTTTGTTCTAAACTGAGTCTCTAATCTTTTTCTTTTCTCTAAAATCAAAAGATTACGCTCTCAACTTTAAATCTTGCATTATTTTATTAAACTCTTCTGTTGTAGGTGTTAAAAACACTTTATCATCTACAAACAAAGTTGGATACTTTGCTACTCCATTGTATAATTTTTTGCTGTGCTCTCTTGCTTCAACATCCTTAGAAATATCTTTATAAGTATAAGGAACATCTGTTGAATTTAAGAAATTTTTAAAAGCAACAGTATACGCGTGTCCTGCTTTTCCATATAAAACTATCTTCATAATTATTGATTTACATTGTTTTCGAACTCTACAACTTTTGATTTTAAAGCTACTAAAAGTTCTTCGTTAATTAATTTACCTTCTTTAAAATTATCGTAAAAACTTGGTAAAGAAAAAGTGGTAATTGTTTTTGCTCCTTGTCTTGGAAACCTTTGTTCTGCAGCTGCAAGTACAAACCTACCTCCCATTCCTCCAGGAGAAGTTGCCATTAATAATAGTGGTTTTTCTCTAAATACATTTACTTCTAATCTTGAGCTCCAATCAAAAATATTTTTAAATGCAGCTGCATAAGAACCATTGTGTTCTGCTAAAGAAAGGATAAAGCCATCGTAATTATTTAATAATTCATTGAACTTTATTGCATCTTCTGGAAAACCTTTTTGTCCTTCATCTGTGCTATAGATAGGGAAATTAAAATCTTTTAAATCTACCACATCAAAAGTTGCATTTTCTAAATTTTCTGCTGCAAAAGTTGCCAATTGTTTATTGATTGAAGTAGAACTTGTGCTACCCGCAAATGCTAATATTTTTTTCATTTTTTATTTTGTTTTTAAAGTGTTCTCGATACAATTTTTCAAAAAAGAAAAATTACTCGAAATGACATACTGAAAACTGAGACTACCAACTAGCTAATGAACTACTGAATACTAGTTGCTATTTCTGTTTCTCCTTTTACCATTTTTGCAACCGGACATTTCCCAGCAATTATTAACAATCTTTTTCTTTGCTCTTCTGTAATTTCTTTTTCAAAAGAAATATCTTCTTCTAACCATTTTTTAATTCCATTAGCAGTATGTTCTTCTTTTTGAGAAACATTTACCGTTATTTTTCCTACATCCCAACCTTTTCTTTCTGCATACATTCTTAAAGTTATAGATACACAACCACCAACTGCCGTTAATAAATATTCAACTGGAGTTGGCCCATTGTCATCTCCACCAGAAGCAACAGGTTCATCAATTGTTAAAAAATGATTTCTTGTTTTTGCTTCTGCTAAATAATTTTTGTTTGATAAAACTATTTCTGATGTTTTTTCCATTAGGATTGTATTTTTTTGTTTGTAAAAGATGATGTTATAAATAAAAACATAACAATTTTTGCTACCAAATGTTATCCATCATCTTTTATAATTTTGTGTAAAAAAGCTAAACTAAACGTAAAGAAAAACCAGCATCAGACCATTCTTTTATTAGTTTTCATAAAAATTTAAATAACACAACAAAGTTACAATAAATTAAACTATTTACCAAGGAATATAAATCCAAGGAAATATATTTATATTCAAATTAATAAAACTTCTCCATAAAGTTAAGATGATTATTGGAAGTTATATCTACAATAGAATGCTAATTAATTTTCTATTTCTCTTATCAAATTAAATAAGTTGGCAAACTAGTTTAGCCCTGATTGAGCGACCTGTTTGAGCTCTTTTTTGTTTTTTCAACAAAAAAAGCGAGTAGCGAAAGCAGGAAATAGCTTCTAAAAATCAAAAGATTGCTTCGTAAACTCGCAAACATTAATTGTTCATCTTAATAGAATCTATCTGCTTTTGTAATCTTTGTATTTCTTGAATCTTTTTCTGTTGATTAGACAACAGCTGAATAGAATCTAATATTGCTCTGTTTTGCTCTAAAATGGTTTTCTCTTTTTCGAAATAAATATTCTGATTTTCGCTACTTCTCCAAGCTTCATTTAGTTGTAAATATACCTCTTCATTCCATTTACTTGGATGTTTGGCATCAATCCAAACTACATCTCTGTATTCACTATCAATTAAAGCCAAATCTGGAGTTGCAGAACCATCAAACTGTGAGTTTTCCTTTTTAATGGCAGATATTGTACTTAAAAAGAACATACGTTTTCTACCTGCAATTTCTTTAATATAAGGTCTAAATTCAACAGGTTTATTTACAGACCAATCGTATTCTTTTCTAGATTCAATTACCTTTAAAGGCATTGCAGAAACCCCTGCATACCCTTCTTTTTTAGAAGCATGATCGTAAAAATACAACGCATTTGTACCATCTGCAGGTATAAAAACACTAAAGGTTAAACTGGTTCTTTCTGAGCCAACTGGCTCTAAACCAAACCAATGATACAAACCACTGTAAGCACCTGTTTTGGTATCTGAAAAATCGAAATCAGTTACAAAAGGCTGCTGATTTTGATCGTCTGCTAAATCTGGAATTTTAACAGCAGTCTTCATATTCCAAGGTAATGGATCTGAAAAACCTGCTAAAAATTTTAAACTTTCTGCTTGTAAACGCGACACTTTTTCTGCTACTGTATTTTGTCTTGTTAAATAATTATAATTTTTCATTTCATCTGGTGAAATGTATTCTCCTTTACCAATGGTAATTCTTTCTAAATAATCAGAAAAAGTATGTTCTCCATTTTCGATAACCATAACTCCACCAAAAGTTGGATAAGGAAAAAAGAAACCTTTCCATTTAATTAAACTCACCACTTCTACCCAAGCACCTTTATCATTTTTCATATAATACGTATCACTTGGTTCGTAGTTGAACAACATCCAAGGGTTTAAACGTTGCACAACTGCATTGTATGTATTTCTACTAAATTTTAAAGATTCGCCAATTGAGAAAGTAACAGGAATTCTATTTTCTGATGAAAAACGTGGAAATGGTGTTGTACTTGATACAGAAAAAACTTCTTCTGTATTGTCTTTTAATCCTTGCCAATAGTATTTTTCTGTTGGCTGAATTGCCATTGTCCATTGATTAGAATCGTCTATTCTTACCAAATGTGGTAATGAAACATCTTTGGTTTCTCCCACAGATTCATTTGCCATAGAAAAAATATTTCTTAAAGGCTGAATTCTTTCGTTTTGGGTTAATGGTAATTCTACAATTTCTATTCTGTTTAAATCGTTAAATACATTATAGGTTTGCATATAATTGTACATTTTAGAATGAAAACCTATATAATAAATAGCTCCAAAAAATAAGGCTAGAAAAAATAAAATTCCAATTCTACTCCCTGTTTTTGCTGATTTTCTAAACCTTCTTAATCCGAAGAATAAAACCGAAAAACATAAAATTATTATGAAAATAAATTTTCTAAAAAATAATAACGCAGGTTGATAATCGTCTCTTAAAAAGAAAAGTAACCCAATGAATACTATACTTAAAAGAATGACTATTCTTTTTTGTTTTGCTCCTTTATTCCAATAATTTTTTATCATTTTAAAGCCCACCTTAATCCTCCCAAAGGGAGGAAACTTGCAGCGTGAGTTACTGTGTTTTATATTTTTATAAATTAATTTTCACTTTCTTTATTTACCTGAATAATGCTACCAATCATTGCAATGCTTATAGAAATTAAAGATATAAATGGTAGTAAGTTTCTCCACGCAAAATAATTATTCTAATCTAGAATAATAAATTGAATACTAATTAAGGCAATTTCAGAAATTAGTACAACATATCTAACTTTATTTCCCATAACGATAGTTTTAATTAAAATTTAAATATTTAGAAATCAATTCACAAATATTTTTTACTGATAACTGCCAACTGAAGACTGCATACTTATAACAATCCTTTATCTTTTAATCTGTCTCTAGCACTTTTTTGATTTTCTTTTGGTGCTTCTTTAATTTCTTCTTGAGCTTTTTCTATGGCAACTGGTTCTTTATTCTGAATATCTTCGATAAAATCTTTTCCTTTTTCGATAACATCTTGAAATTTATCTTCTAAAGATTCTGATTGTTCTTCGATTACTTCTGATGATTTAAAAATAAAACCTGCAACATAGGTACCTAATAAAGTACCAAAAATCATGGAAGCAAATAAAGAAATTGTTGCCAAATCTATAGGAATTAAAAAACGAGTTATAATGATACCTATTAAAAAAAAGGCAACAATAAAAATCAATCTTAGAAAAAATGATTGTTGGTATACAAAACCTTTTTTATCTGTAGGTTTCATTTGTAATTCTTTGGAGTTCATTATTTTATTAAAAAAACGATATACTCCATTTGTTTGAGATTCTCTCCAGAAAATAACGGCTCCAAATAAAATGGATGCTATGAAAATTATTAATTCTAATGTCATATTTTTTTATTTATCCTGCAAGATTTTGTACACCTTGTTGGTTTGTTATATTTTTTTGATTTTATGTTTTAACGCAACTTGTAAAAAATAGATTTTATATTGATTAGATTTTGATTATGTATACCTGCCAGGTTTTTGAAACCTGCCAGGAAATGAATCTTATTTTTTCTTTTTATAAATATACAATTTTCTAGATTCAACTTCATTTTTCAATTTAAACTTCTATCGTCAATATTTAAATCTAAAACTCACTCATAATCGTTTCTACAACCCAATCTTTTTTTGATTCTTGCCAGGTTTTAAAGTTCTGATAAAAATCTTCTTTGTCATACCAATACCAAAACAATACATCTTTTGGAGCTATATTAATTAGTAATTTCCAAATTAAATCTTGATGATTTGGTCTTAATGATGAATGTGGTTTGTGTAATGAAAAATAAAATTCTTCATCTACAATATCCTTAATTTTAATATCTGGATTGATTTGTTTTTTCTCCAAATATCGTTCTACACTCATTACTTTTTTTCGTGTTTTTATATCAACCTTATTCAAATAACTTTTAAATAACATTTTGTCTTTTAAAATATCGTTTACCGGATGTTGTGTTTCTTTTAAAGCTTCTCCGAAAATAAATTTCTTAATTCGTTCATATCTTTTTGAGGTAACTTCCTTAGTTAAATCGCATTCAATAATTACGTGATCTCTTAATTGTGTAATCAATTCTGGTTGTGAAATATGAAACATCAAAACATCGTAAGTGGTGTCGTTAATTGCTTCTTTATATGCTTCTTTATCCTCAAAAACTAGAATTGGAGTTATAAAGTTTCTTAACAAATAAATACCTCCAAACGCCTTGGTATAAAATGAATCTGATGTATAAATAATAGACTCTAAACTAATATCTCTTTCTCTTAAATCACCATATTTTTTTGCTGATTTTAATAATTTTTGATGTAAATTTTCATCAATAAAATTATTGTCTTTATGAAACGCTTCTATTAGTTTTAATTGCTCTTTTTTTGCTTTGTGCAAATTATCTATTAAATGAAATTTGATTTCTACATCTATATATTTTAATACATCTAAAGGTTCGTAAAATACATCAATACTTTGATCAAAATCAATACAAAGTGCAGAATCTCTTGTTATATTTTGAATTTTTTTTGAGTGTGTTCTAAACACTAATTTCATTAATTCTACATCAAAAGAATGAAAAGGATTGTAAATTGGCAAACCTTTTTGCAAAGGTGTAATTATTATTGCATGCGGATTTGCTTCACCATTATTTAAATAAAATACCTCATTTTTTTCTTCTGCAATTTCTGGGCTCCAACCAATTCCGTCTATAGAAAATGAAGTCAATTTGGTTTTTGTAAAACCTAATTTTTCTAAACATTTATTATAACGTTCTACTAATTTTCCGCTGATGGGAATTAGTTCGCTTCTGTATAAATTTGCTTTTATTAGTTTTTGCATTCCTTTTTGTCATTCCTGCTTACGCAGGAATCTCATAATTAATTTTACATTAACTTATTAATCTGTAAATATTGCAATAACATAATTGTTCTTGCATCAATAATTTCTTCGGTTGCTATCATTTTTAACGCGTCTGAGAATTCAGTTTCTAACACTTCTATTTCTTCATCTTCTGCTAATACTCCTCCTCCATTTTCGGTTTTATTTTCATCAGAATATTCACCAATAAAAAGATGCACTTTTTCGTTTACAATACCTGGAGATAAAAAAACCGTACTTATTCTTTTAACTTTATCTATTTTGTATCCAACCTCTTCTTCAGTTTCGCGAATAGCAGCACTTTCTGGAGATTCATTTTCATCTATTGCACCACCAACAACTTCAATCGAAAATCCATCAGAAATTCCGTGAACATAAACAGGTACTCTAAATTGTTTGGATAAAATTACTTTATTAGTTTTAGGATTGAATAACAAAATGGCAATCCCATCACTTTTACCATAAATCTCGAAAGTTAGGTTTTTTGATGTTCCACTCTCAAAAGTATAGTCAAAATTAATGTCTTCTAATTTTCCCCAACCATTCGATTTTAAGGTTGATGAAACGTTATTTATTTTCTTTTTATTCATTATTCTCTTCATTTTGCAAATCTTTCCATTTAATATTCCAATCAAAAAGAATATTTTTATTTACTAAAAAAATTTGAAACTTATTAAATACATCAATGAGACCTTTATTAGGAATTATTTTACCATTTGATTTATAATAATATCCTTCTGAAATCATTTGATGTATTAGTTCTGAATTCTCAATATAATTTTCTCCAAAAATTTCAGAAAATTTCCCACTAATATTTTTAATGGAAACATTTTCCTTTTTTATTATTTTAAAATATTCACTGATAATTTTTTCTCCATCTTCAATATACCTCTTAAAGATAATTTCATGCCCGTAATTAAATTTATCAATATTTTCTTTTTTAAACTCTTCAACTATTTTTTTTCTCTTTTTTAATTTTTGAAAAAATTTTATTTTATTTAATGTATAAATAATAATAATCAGAATAACTATCCAAAAAAAAAGAAAAAATGTTCCTCTAGCAAACTGTATCCAAATATTACCCTCGAAAACATTATTTATATATCCAATATCTTCCTTTTTATCTTTAACTTCAGATAAAAAAATATCTTTTTGACCAGCAATTTTACCAAGAGACATAAGTTTTGGTTCTTCTTCTATATTATGTAAAACCAAAAACTTAATGATTAAAAAATCATTAGGTTCAAATATTAATTGATTAAATTCAACTTTTTGTTCATCTAGTAAATTAATACGAAAATAATCTTCTAAATATTTACTGTTAGAATCTATTAGTTCAGGTTTTTCTATAATTTTTCCTGATTTAACTTTTATACCTATTGGCGCTCTTTTATCAAAATATTCAATTAAAATCTCTCTATCTCCATTATTTATAAGCTTTAATGTATAAACTTTTAAGTTTGACTTTGTAGTTTTTAAGCTAGTACTATCATAAAGAATGTCTAATTTCCCAATATCTTCTTTTAAATCTAATACATTGATATTAGATAAAATTTCAAACTCTAAATTTGATTTTTTATCATATATGAATGCATAAATCGTAAGGATAGTTGCAATGAAGCTAATTATTCCAAAAACAAACTTAAAAAGGTTACTTTCTAACAAGTTAGTCTTTATCTTTTGGAGAGTAGAATTATTTATTCTCGATTTATCTTCTTTCATATTATTTTTTCTCAAATTGTTCTCTCGCTTCTAAATCTATATTTAATTGATTTACTCTTGCATCAACTTTACGTTTAAAATCGGTATCTGCAATAGTTGCAACATTGTCTAAATATCTAACAACTTCTTGTCTTCTAATTTCAGAAAAATCGAGGCCTTTCATATTGGCTTTCATTAATTCTTGTAACATATTAAACTTCGTTTGATAATCTTTTTTAAAGTAAATTCCAGGATTATCGAACCAATCTTGTTCTAAATCAAAATCTGTTAATCGCAAAGAAATTGCAGACTGAATGTTTCTAACATCTCTAGATGAAAAGAATGGAAATATATTTTGAATTTCTTTATACAAACTTGCAAAAAACGAATGTTCGTTGGTTTTATGATTCTGACTTGCTTTGTCATAGGCTTCTAAAACCCTTGCTTCTGATGGTTTCTCTATTGCATTTAGAATTTCGCCCATACTTTTGGTTAAACCTTGATCTTGTAAAAAATCATAATTTTTAGGATTTTGCATATTCACAAAATCTGGAATTGTTTTTTCAAATTTCTTCCACCAAATGTAATCTTGATCTAAAAAATCGTGCTCAGTTCTTGCTCCATCAATCTTAAATCTACCTTGAATTCTAGAAATTACAGCCTTGTCTAACATTTCTGGCAAATTGGTAAATAAACCTACTGAAGAATTTCCATAATTTACGGCATAAGCACCTTCTGTATATCTTAAAAAAACTCCAATAACTTCCTTAACTCCTGCAGAAACACCTTGTGCAGTTCTTTCTTGTAAATTATTTTCTGCATCATCAATAGGCGCAAAAATTATTTTTGTAGGATCTTGCATAGGTTTCATCCATTCTACCATTTTTTCTGCAGAACCTCCTTGAAAAGTTGAGATTAACGTGTCAGGCATTGGATGAAATAAAAACGGAATATCTAAATTGTCACAATGTTCTTTTAAACGAGTGGCTATGGCTGCAATTAGCATCGATTTTCCTGTTCCTGGAATTCCATATCCCATAAAAACAGGCATAAATCCACCTAATTCTTGAAACGGATTTTTCTGTGCCTCAAAATCATAACTCAGCATTCTTTCTGTTAATCTACGTGCAAAATGTTTGGCATCTTTGTTACCTACAATTTGCTCGAATTGAATTTTATTAAATTCAACACTTTTTGCTGTACCCTGAAAAACATTTTCCCAACCAGAAACTGCAAAATCAGAATTTTCTAGTTTGTATGTTCTATCAACAATGGTTTCTGTGTGTTCTAAACTACTTTTACGTAACTGAATTTCATCAATTAAAGCTTCGAAATACACTACTGTAAAATCGATAACATCTTTATCTGATTTTATGATTTCTGGATGCCCAAGGTATTTATCAAAATAAAATAAAGCACAAGCAATTCCTTTTAAAGGTGATAAAAATGATACTTCTGGAATACCTGCAAACTTTTGTTTCATTACAGATAAATCATCTGAAGCAACAGGTTTTAAATCGTGCAAAATTTTATAAGCAGTTGCAAATAATTGAAATGCTGTTGCTGTTTGTAATTTACTTTCGAACTCTCTTTTTTGGGATGAATTTAATGCTGATTTACGTTCGTTTAAAGAAGATAAACCTGATGCATCATAATAGGAATCTTTAATCCAAATTCCTAAAGTTAAGCCTTCTTGCACTGCAAATAAAGTCTGATTTAAATGCACAGGAATTGCAATTGAATCTGGCAATAATCTTTTTTTAAGTGCTAAAATGGTTTTAGAAACAGATGTAATTTCTACATTACTTCCATTATTTGCTCTTGATAAATACAGTAAAATAGAATCGTCTTTCGCATCTTTTTCCCTACTTTTTGCTTTATTACCTTGCTCCCATTGAACGGATTTTATATAATCTGTAGCTTCATCACGAAGCATATCTAATTCATTTTGTTTTATAGGGAAAGTTGAGTTGTGTTCCATTTTTTTTTAGCTTTTAGCAATTTGATTTTGGCTGTTAGCCACTTACTAATTTTGTAATTCTTTTTCAAATTTTATTTAACTTTCAAATTTGCCATTTGAATAGGTTCTTTGGCTAAATTATCTAGTGACCTAGGAATTTGATTGTGCAAAAGTTGAATAATTCTATGTGGTGCAAAAAGGTATTTTTGTTTGATAACATCACTCCATTTTTGCATTGTCTGTTTTGAGAAAAATCCGCCTTCTGTAAATGTGTCTCCAGAAAAAACTTCATCAATAGTTAATGATACAGCGTAAGACTCTAAAGAAACTGTTTTGCTCGAAATCCCGCCTAAAATTGCGTGAGTAATTAGATTTTCATCCTTAGCAAAAACGTTGTGTAAAGGTCCAAGATCTATTCTTTTGATGTGTTTGGGTTGAATTCCTGTTAATTTTCTATCAATATTATAAGCCATTGTGTCTAAAGACATTTCTCTATCTGCACTTTCTTTTAAAGTTTGATAAATTTTTTCTTTATCCTTAATCGCATTATTTCCATCGTAATTGAAATACATAAAACAGATAAATGGTCTATTATGACTAACATCGTAAAAACTCCAGCTTGTTACATAATCATAATTTGCATCTTTTGGAGCCTCTAAAATTTTACCTTGCACAAAGCGATTAAAGATGTATTGTCTTTCTACAGAAGTGTAATAAATTATTGATGATGCTTTAAATAATTCTGTTTTTTTAATTGGTTTCTTTTTTCTTAAAAGCGTATCTAAAAATTGTTCTTTTAAAATACTTGTATCTACTAATTTATCTAAGTATTGTTTTCTAAGCTCTAAATCGTTATACAGATATCTAAACTCTAAATAATTAGGAAAACCAGAATCTGTTAAATCTACTTTCATATTATCCTCTTCATCATACATATACTTAATACGCATTGCTTCAATAGAATATAAAAGTAAATCTGAATATTGCTTAAAAAACACCACTTCTTGCTGGCTGCACAATTGCTCTTGTTGTATTCTTACAATGATTTCTTTTAAAACAAAATCTACCATTTTGTGATAAAAAACGTATTGTTCTTTGGTGTTTAAAACAGCAGAATCTAAAGGTGTTGTTATCATTTATAAATGGTTATTTTTACTAACAATAAAGTGAAATTCTCTTTCTAAATCTCGTTTCAGTTTTTTTAAACCACTCCTCATTGCAAAATATGGAATACCAAACATAAAAGCAGCGTGAATAATTATAAATGGAATTGCAATATAACTTCCATCATCAAAAGAATTTGCATTAAAAAAAAAGCTTAGTATAAAAACTGTATAAATCAGTATTGCAAAACCAAAAAAGAAATACATAAAATTATTCCAAGATTTTATTTGTCCAGTAACTATTAATTTATCATCCTTTTCTCTATAATTTCCTGTAGCTTTTGCAAAACCAAACTGCCTATCAAAAAACCTTTTACGTTTTCTTATTTTAAACCCTGAGTGATTTGCTCTACCCTTAAAAACGTTTTTACTTTGTGAGAAAATTTCAAAAGCACTAGAAAAAAGACTATCAATATCATCTTCATCAACGTTCTTTCTCAAAGCTGTAACAAAATCATTTTTATTTGTATTTAACGAAATTGAAAAATTGTCAATTAGTTTTATTTTTCTTAAAAACTCTTCCATAATCTAATTTGATATTCTTTTAGCTATTTAAAATGAACTACCTTTTTAAAGAAGCCTGAGTTAAGGATTGAAATGGCATCCTTTTTTCTTTTTCTGAAAAAAGATATAATGGAAAGCCTGACCCTGATTTTTCATCAGGGAAACGCCCTTCAAATAATTTTCTTTTAAAAATTAGCTTAACATATCATCATCAGAAACCTCTTTTTTAGGTGCTTCTGTTGTGGAATTATCTTCTAAAACTGGAGTTTCTTTATCAGCTTTATAGAAATCTTCGAAAATCTCTTTCATATCAATTCCATATCTGTCTGCAAAGTTCTTTTGAATGTCTCCATCCTTTTCTCTAATTTCTTGTAACGCTTCTGCATAAGTGCTGTACACACCTTTCATTACTTTTTCGTGAACAGGAATATTATCCATCATTTCTTGACGAGCTCTGGCACTTGCAGAATGCATTGACGCTAAAGTTGCACCTATATGTTCATCGGTTTTTACTCCTAAGTGTTCTAAAATAGCCGCAAATTCTTGATCTGTTCTTGCTTTTAAGGCAACTACATATCCATCATAATACTTTAATCTCTCTTCAGTATCTGACTTTAATTTTGCTCTGTGTGTTTGTAAATTAGAACGTAAAGAAGTTAATACTTTAATGGTTAAATTATGTTTATGCACAAAACTATCTTTTGAGGCAGCTAATGTTGTATACGCATTTTTAAGACCTTCTAACTCTTCTACTTTTTGCTCAAAAGTGGTTACTTTACCTATGGCTTCTGAATATTCTGTAGATTGTTTGTCTGCAATTTCATCTAATTCTTGACGAGATTGTTTTAATAAAGCATATTGCTCTTCTAACTTACCTTCTATTTCTTTCTTTTTTTCTAAAGCTTTGGTATGGTTTTTAGAAGCCTCTACTATAGCAGTTTTTAACTTTTCTTCTACTTCTTTAATTTCTACCTCTCTATTTTTTAAACGACTAACAGCGGCTTGAGATTTGTAAGAGAGTTCGCTCAATAATGTTTGAATATCTGCACTTTCTATACGTTGTTGAAACATTGCTTTCGCTTTATTATCAGCTCCTGATCTAATTTTTTCTGCTTCTGCAAACTCAACTTCTTCTTTTTTAATCTTCGATTTACGTCCCCAAAGGTTATTCCACCAAGTATCTGGTTTGTTTTGTGCATCTTCTAATTCAATTCTTGCTCTTTCTAGTTCTTTTTGAGCATCATCTATAACTTTTTGTTCTGTTGGGTTTAATGCCGAAAACTTTTCGAACATTATACCAACTTCATCTTGATAATCTGTAAGGTCTTTAATTGCATCTAAAAGCGTTGTTCTATCTTTTTCTGCCATGTGCACAACATCATCTAAGGTAGCATTTAAGATTTTTTGACGTTGTTGAGGGTCATCTTCTTGAGCCAATTTAGACTTCATAGTATCTACAGCTTTACCCCAATTTACATCTACCTTTTCAGTTTTTTCAGCAGAATTAGTTTCTAATAAATCAAAATCATCAGACATATTTTTTTAGTTTTTAAGGTTGTACAATTTTTAGACAAGCAATTTCGTTATTTTTTTTTAGTATAAGAAATAATATTATCACTAAATATATGTTGTCAAAATTTAAATTTTGTTACAATTATTTTTACTTTTTTAAGAAAAATCTTACTTAAACTTTAAAATCATTAGTATTTAACATTGTTAAAAAAAATATTTTTCAATACTTTTTAAATATATTTGAACTCTTATTTTTCTAAAATTCTTAAATGAAGAAATTATTACCTTTTTTTATATTTATTTTTACAATTAATTTATTCTCTCAAAAAGAAGCTAACATTTGGTATTTTGGTCAAAATGCTGGTTTAGATTTTAGTACTAGTCCACCAACAGCACTTACAGACGGTCAAATAAATACAGATGAAGGTTGTTCTTCATTCTCTTCTCCTACTGGAGAATTACTCTTTTATTCTGATGGTATTGAAGTTTACACTAAAGAGCATCGTTTAATGACTTATTCTGATGGTAGTTTGGCTAATAATTTAAAAGGAAACCCATCTAGTACACAATCTGGTATGATTATACCTAAACCTGGCTCAACTACTATTTATTATTTATTTACAGTTGGTACAGATTTTGTTGGTAGTGCAAATAATCCGAATCCAGGTTTTAATTTTTACACTATAGATATGTCTAAAAATAGTGGCTTAGGAGAGATAACTAGAGGGCCTACAAATTTAGCTATTAATCCTAACACAAATACAGACAATAGCAGTATTTGGTCTGAAAAAGTAGCTGCTGTTAAAGGAGCTGATTGTAATGTTTATTGGGTAGTATCTTATGCTGGAAACACTTTTTATAGTTATAAAATTACAGATGCTGGAGTTGACATCAGTAATATAATAACAAGTCAAGTAAATTTTTCTGCTTCTGATAAAAGAGGGTATTTACAAGTATCACCCAATGGAAAAAAAATTGCTTTTGCAGATTTTAATTCTTCAGGAAGTAATATAAGTGGTAGTTTAGTTTTATTCGATTTTGATAATGCAACTGGTAAAGTTGATCAATTTTCATCAGAAACATTAATTTCAAGATTTTCAGGAGAATCTCCTTATGGAGTTTCTTTTTCTCCTCAATCTAACAAACTATATGCCTCTAGTTATAATGGAGGTTTTTCTGTTTTTCAATTTGATTTAGAGAGTAGTAATATTGCAGCAAGCAAAAAAACAATTGTAAATAGAAACGGATATAGAGGTGCTTTACAGTTAGCTCCTGATGGTAAAATATATGCATCCATTCCTGATTCCTTTTTTCTAGATGTTATAGAAAATCCAGATGAAGATGCTGATAAAGTTGTTTACACAGAAAATGCAGTAAATTTAAATGGTAGACTTACAGATGAAGGTTTGCCTCCATTTATATCATCATTATTATTACCTATCGAAATTTTAGATACTGACACTAATGTATCTATTAATAATACAGACGCACAATTTTGTATTGGTCAAGATAAAACCATTATTTCTGAAGACATTACAGGAACTGGAGCTACTTATAGTTGGACGTTTGATGATGGTATTAATCCGCCTACAGATATTACACCTACAACAAACCCAGGAACCTTAGTTTTAACCAACATTCAACTTTCTAATGCAGGAGAATATGCTTTAAAGATAGAAATAACAGATGATTGTGGTGTAGTTACGCAATATAATGGAACTTTTAATGTAGAAGTTTTTGAAGCTGCTTATGCTAACAAACCTGATGATATTTATTTTTGTGATATAGATAGAAATGGTTTTAATAAGTTTGATTTTCAAGCAGATTTAAATAATGAAATATTAGATGGTTTAGACCCAAAAGTTTTTGATGTTTTATATTTTAACACATTAGATGATGCCAATTCTGGTAACAACCCTTTACCAAATCCTTATAGTAATCCTACTGCATTTTCTTCTGAAACTATTTATGCTAGAGTTCAAAACACTAATGCTATAGATGCTTGTTTTGCAATTACTGATTTTGTTTTAGCTGTAACAGATTACCCAACACCAACACAACCACAACCTTATCGAATTTGTGATAACACAGAAAGTTCTAGTGATACTGATGGAATTGTAAATACCTTTTTATTAAATACTAAAGATTCTGAAATTTTAGGTTCTTTAAATAGTACTCAATATCTTATAAGTTATCACACCACTCAAATTGGAGCAGAAAATAATGATGTTGCAACAATTGTTGATAAAGACTCAAATTATTCAGTTACTAACTCACAAACTCTATATATTAGAGTAGAAAATAAAGATAATTTTGGTTGTTATGATGCCAATACAAGTATAGAATTAATTGTAGATTCATTACCAGATACAACTCAAGAAGTAGATTTGTTACAATGTGATGATGATTTAGATAGAGTTTCTACAGTAAATCTAACAGAAGCTGAAATTAGTATTTCTACCAATTCCCAGAATGAAACTTTTGAATACTTTGCAACAGAAACAGATGCAATTGCTGGCACTCCAGAAGTTGCTGATAAATTACGTTATCCTGTAAATCAAACTGGTGAAGCTTGGGTTAGAACAATTTCAGATCAAAATTGTTATCGTATTTCTAAAATAAATTTATCTGTAGAAGCTTCTGCAGATGTTATTTATTATAAAGAGTTTCCTGCTGTTTGTGATGATTTTTTACAAAAAGATGGAACAGATGGTACTTTAAATGATGATACTGATGGAATTACTAATTTTGATTTTAGTGATGCAAATACTGAAATTTTAGCATTTTTCCCAGTTCTATTACAACCTGATTTAGAAGTTTCTTACTACGAAACTACAGAAGACAGAACTGCTGTAATCAATGCTATTGTAGACATATCTAATTATAGAAACACAGCATATCCATCAAACATAACAAGACAAACAATCTATTTTAAAATTACAAACAAAAACAATAATAATTGTTCTGGAACAGGAGAGTTATACTTAAAAACAAATTCAGTACCAACAGCTGAAATAGTTCCAGATTTAGAATTATGTGATGACGTTTTAGATGGTGATACTGCAAACGGAATTGTACAATATTTTGATTTAGAATCTCAAACAACAGACATTTTAAATGGTCAAAATTCTGCTGATTTTACTGTAACCTATCACGATTCTAAAACTGATGCTAATTCTGGAATTGACGAATTAACTTCTCCTTTTGAAAACACAATTCGCGATTCTCAACCAATTTATGTTCGTGTTACAAATAATACAACTGGTTGTTTTACAGATCATACTTCTTTTAATCTAATTGTAAATCCTTTACCAATTGCCAATTTTGCTTGGGTAGTAAAAGGAGCCAATAAAACATTTTATCCAAATGCGAGTATCAATATTTTTAATAGATATGGTAAATTAGTGGCACAAGAACCTATAGACAGCCAAGGTTGGGATGGAATGTATCAAGGAAAACTACTACCTTCTGATGATTACTGGTATAATATTACACTTGTACCGCCTGAAAATTCGGGCAGACCAATTATTAATAAAAAAGGAAATTTCTCTCTAATGAGAAAATAAAAAATATGCTATACAAAAGACCAACTTTAGTTCTACTCTGTTTATTTATAACTTATTTTACTTACGGACAAAGAGAAACTGATAATTGGTATTTTGGTAATTTAGCTAGTCTTAATTTTGCAAACGGAAAACCTGTAGTAATAAATGATGGAAATTTATCTACCCCAAAAGGTAGTACCTCAATTTCTGATAAAAATGGAAACTTATTATTTTATACGGATGGTGTTTATGTATTTAATAAAAATCATTTCGGAATGCAAAATGGTGCTTTATTAGCAAGTGATGATGAAGTATTGCAAAGTTGTATTATTATTCCAAATCCAGATGATGAAAACATCTATTATCTTTTTACTTTAAAAGTTACTAATGACACACCTCCTTTGGGTGCTGCAATAGCTCCAGGTCTATATTTCTCAACAATAGATTTATCACAAAATGGAGGCCTAGGTGCAGTAACAAAAAAAAATACAGCATTAACTTCTTTAGCGTCAGAAAAACTTACAGCTGTACATGCTAAAGATGGTAAATCTTTTTGGGTTATTACTTTTGGTAAAGAAAATTCATCTAGTATTAATTACAATACATTTTATGCATATAAAATTGATGAAACAGGAGTAAATAGAACTCCAGTTACATCAGAAATAACTATTCCTGCTAGTGAAAATAATGGAGCTTTAAAAGTATCTCCTAATGGAGAATACATAGCAATGAGCAATAATAATACTGCTATATTTGCCAATTTTAATACTGAAACTGGTAGTATAACTTCAACAGATTTTTTAAGTGTTTTAGAAGGTTTTTTTCCTCCAAGGCCATTTCCAACTATACACGCAATTGAATTTTCGCAAGATTCAAAACACGTTTATGTAGAATCTGTAAACATACCCAATGGAAATAACACCATTTTTCAATTTAAAACTGATGATTTAGATGATAGACAAGTAGTTCATGTTACAGATAATATTGATGCTTATGCAAATGGAAATTACATGCAATTGGCTAAGGATGGGAATATTTACTTAACAACATCTAAAAGTGAGACTGAAGGAGGTAATTATTTAAGTCAAATTGTACCCCCAAAATCTCTAGATAAAACTTTGGCTACTTTTAATGAAAATACTATTGATTTATTATCTGCAGAATCAATATTAGGTTTACCTAACTTTGTTCAATCTTATTTTAGAACAAGAGTAATAGCAGAAGATGATTGTATAAATACTAGTCTTTTTTTTGAAGTAGATACTTATGCAAATATTACTGCAGCAGAATGGGATTTTGGTGATGGCACAACATCTTTAGAAATTTACCCAGAACATATATATACTTCTGCTGGCCAATATAAAATTACAGCAACAATTACCATAAACAATAGACAAATAACTGTAGATAAAAACATTACTATTTATTCACCTCCTGAAGTAATAGAAGATCAAAAAATAATTCAGTGCGATTTTGATAATAATGGTACAGATAGCTTTAATTTAACAACTATTAGTAATGATATAACACCTTTTGGTAATAGATTAGAAATATATTATTATGAAACTTATACAGATTATTTAAATGATAATCCTATAGCAGATCCAGAAGATTATACCAACATCAGTAATCCACAAACTATTTATGCAAATATAATTAATAGTTATGGTTGCTCTAGCTTAGCAGAATTTACAATAGAATCGTTGTTTGTGGAGTTAGATAATATTTCTAATATGTATTCATGTTCTTTGCCTAATGATGGCTTAAATGGTAGTTTTAGCTTAGAGCTTAAAGAAGAAGAAATAAGAACTAATTTAGGAATACCTACAACTACAAACCTCAGATTTTATCCAGATTCAAATAGTGCACAAACAAATAGAAATGAATTAAGGATGCTTAATTTTGTTTCTCCAACAACAACAATTTGGGTAAGAGCAGATACTTCTTTGGGTTGTGGAGGTATAGAACCTATAAATTTAATTGTAAATACAGAACCTAAAATAAATATTGCAGATAGTTACACCATCTGTTTTGATCCTAGTGTAAAACCGCCTGTAATTATTTCTGCAGATAGTATAAACGAACGTTTTGAATGGAGAAATAGTAAAGGTGATATTATCAGTATAAATCAAGATTTTACTTTGGATGCTGTAGGTGAATTTTCATTAACTGTTTACAAATCAGAAAATGGTTTACTTTGTTCTAACACCAAAACATTTACAGTTGTAAATCCTGAAAAAGCCATTTTTGGTAACATCTTAGTAAACACAGAAGACGAAACCAATAATATTGTTGAAGTTTATTTAAACGGAAATAGTAATTACGAATTTTCTTTAGATAATATTACTTTTTACGGTAACTCAACTTCTTATACATTTACTAATGTAGAGCCTGGTTTAAGAACTATTTATGTTAAAGATATAAATGATTGCGAACAACCAGTTGAAGCAGATATTACTGTAATTGGTTTTAAAAAGTTCTTTACACCAAATGGTGATGGAGATAATGACTATTGGAATATTAAAGGGATAGATGCCAACGAATTTAAGTCTATTAGTGTAATGATTTTTGATAGATATGGAAAAGTTATTGGTTCAATTACAGATTTTAATTCTTTAGGTTGGGATGGTACTTATAATGGTAAAAGCCTAATCTCAAACAATTATTGGTTTAAAGCAGAAATTATTGATAAAGAAGATAATATAATAGAAGAAGCTGGTAATTTTAGTTTAATTAGAAACTAATAGACTTTTAAAAAACAAAAAATTATTTCAATTTCTTTTTAACTATTATTTAAAAACCCTAAAATTTTCGGTTTGTAAGAAATAATTAAACCTTAAAAAATACTCTAAGGTTTGGGTTATTAAAATTATTTTCTAAATTAGAAGCATATTTAGGATGCAAAACAAAGATTATTAGCAGTTTAAGAACGTAAAAAAAGTCAATATTGGGTTAGAATAAATCAATACCATCTGATTATTATTGACACAAGATTACATTTATTCCTGCTGATACTAATCAACCTTACATCAATAAAAAAGAAAATTTATCATTCTCAAAAAAGAATTATGCTATACAAAAGAACAATACTAGTTCTAATTTTTCTGCTTATAACTTATTTATCTTATGGGCAAAGAGAAACTGAAAATTGGTATTTTGGTAAATTAGCTAATATAAATTTTGCTAAAGGAAAACCTGTAGTTATAAACGACAGTGAAATGCATGCCCCAAAAGGAAGTACAACAATATCAGATAAAAATGGTAATTTACTTTTTTATACTCAAGGAATTTTTGTTTTTAATAAATATCACTATGGAATTCCTAATGGAGGCAAACTAGGTAGTGATGTTGAAGTTTTGCAAAGTTGTATTGTAATTCCTAATCCAGAAAACGAAAACCTATATTATTTATTCACTTTAAAAGGTATTACAAATAACCCTTTGGCAGATCATGTAGGTCCTGGTTTATATTTTTCTATTGTAGATTTATCACAAAATAAAGGTTTAGGAGCTGTATTTAAAAAAAATACTTTAGTTAATGATTTAGTCTCAGTAAAATTAGCTGCTGTACATGCCAAAGATGGTAAAAACTTTTGGGTATTAACCTATGGAAAAGAGGATAGTGCAAGTACTAATTTTAATACCTTTTACGCATATAAAGTAGATAAAAATGGAGTTAACCGAACACCAGTTATATCACAATTACCAATAGAAACTTTAGAGAATAACGGATCATTAAAAATATCTCCTAATGGAGAATATATTGCAATGAGCAATAATTCTACTGCTTATTTAGGAAAATTTGATAGTGAAACCGGAAAAATAACCTCAACAGAAATTATTAATGTTTTTGAGGACTTTACTCCTTCTAAACCATTTCCTACAACTCATGGTATTGAGTTTTCTCGAGATTCAAAATATCTATATGCAGAATCCATAAATTCTAATAATCAAGAAAATATTATTTTTCAATTTAAAACTGATGATTTAGATGATAGACAAGTAGTTAATGTTACAGATAATATTGATGTATATTCTAATGGAAATTATATGCAATTGGCTAGTGATGGTAATATTTATATGACAACCTCTAGAAACGAAATAGAAGGTGGCCATTACTTAAGTCAAATTAATCCCCCAAAAACCTCTGATAAAACTTTGGCTAACTTTAATGAAAATTATGTTGATTTACAAAATGGAAGATCTATTTTAGGGTTACCCAACTTTGTACAATCTTACTTTAGAACAAGAATTCTAACCGAAAAAGGGTGTATAAATAACAATATTATTTTTGAAGTTGATACCTATGCAAAAATTACTGCTGCAGAATGGGATTTAGGAGATGGTACAACATCTTCAGAAATTTCTCCAGAACATATATATACATCAACAGGACAATATAAAATTACAGCTACAATTACTATTAACAATAGACAAATTACAGTAAATAAAAACATTAATATTTACTCTTTACCACAAGTAAATAATAACCAAAAAATTGTACAATGCGATTTAGACAATAATGGAACAGATATTTTTAATTTAACTACCATTAGTAATGATTTAACTTCTCTTGGTAATAGATTAGAAATATATTATTATGAAAGTTATGCTGATTATTTAAGTAATAATCCTATTGCAGATCCAGAAAATTACACCAACATTAGTAATCCACAAACCATTTATGCAAAAATTTTTAATAGTTATGGATGTTCCAATTTTGCTGAATTTACAATCGAATCTGTTTTTGTAGAACTTGAAAGTATATCTAATTTATATACTTGTTCATTACCAAATGATAGCTTAAATGGAAACTTTAATTTAGAACTTAAAGAAGAAGAAATTAGAACTAATTTAGGAATACCAACAAGTACAAACCTTCGTTTTTATCCAGATACTTATAGTGCAGAAGTCGATAAAAATGAAATAAGAGAGCTTAAATTTATATCTCCAACAACAACAATTTGGGTAAGAGCAGATACATCTTTAGGTTGTGGAGGTATAGAACCTATAAACTTAATTGTAAATTCAGAACCTAAAATAACAATTGCAGATTCTTATACCATTTGTTTTGATCCAAGTGTAAAACCCCCAGTAATTATTAGTGCTGATAATATTAATGAACGTTTTGAATGGAGAAATAACACTGGTAATATTATTAGCATAAATCAAGATTTTACTTTGGATGCTGTTGGCGAATTTTCATTAACTGTTTACAAATCAGAAAACGGATTACTTTGCTCAAACACTAAGAGTTTTTCAGTTATAAACCCTGATAAGCCCACTTTTGATAATATTGAAGTTAATACAGAAGATGAAACCAATAATATTGTTGATGTTTATTTAACCGGAAATAGTAGTTACGAATTTTCTTTAGATAACATTACTTTTTACGGTAACTCTACTTCTTATACATTTACTAATGTAGAACCTGGTTTAAGAACCATTTACGTTAAAGATATCAATAGTTGCGAACAACAAGTAGAAGCAGATATTACTGTAATTGGTTTTAAAAAGTTCTTTACACCTAATGGTGATGGTGATAATGACTATTGGAATATAAAAGGGATAGATGCAAACGAATTTAAATCTATTAGCGTAATGATATTTGATAGATATGGAAAAGTAATTGGTACTATTACAGATTTTAATTCCTTAGGTTGGGATGGCACTTATAATGGTAAAAGCTTAATCTCTAACAATTATTGGTTTAAGGCAGAAATTATTGACAAAGATAATAATGTAATTGAAGAGGCTGGTAATTTTAGTTTAATTAGAAACTAAGAAACTTTAAAAAATAAAAAAAGACCAAAACTAAATCAGTTTTGGTCTTTTTTTTATTTAAAGAAAGAAATTATTTCAGTTTCTTTTTAACTGCAACTTCTGTGTATGCTTCAATAATATCACCTTGTTCAATATCGTTGAAATTTTTAATCTGAATTCCACAATCATATCCTTTAGTAACTTCTCTTACATCATCTTTAAAACGTTTTAAAGCAGTAAGAGTACCATCATGAACCACAATACCTTCTCTAATAATTCTAATTTTAGAATCTCTTTGTATTTTACCAGACATTACCATACAACCTGCAATGTTACCAACTTTAGAAATCTTATAAATTTCTCTAATCTCAACATTACCAACAACCTCTTCTTTCATTTCTGGAGATAACATTCCTTCCATGGCATCTTTTAAGTCGTTAATAGCTGCATAAATAATAGAATAAGTTCTAATATCTACTTCTTCTCTATCTGCAACTGCTCTTGCATTTCCTTGTGGTCTTACATTAAACCCAACAATAATTGCATCTGATGCTGTTGCTAATAACACATCACTTTCAGTAATGGCTCCAACACCTTTATGTAAAATATTAACTTGAATTTCTTCAGTTGATAATTTTTGGAAAGAATCTGTTAATGCTTCTACAGAACCATCTACATCCCCTTTAAGGATAATGTTTAATTCTTTGAAATCACCAAGTGCAATTCTACGTCCAATTTCATCTAGTGTTAATGTTTTCTGAGTTCTAACAGATTGTTCACGCTGTAATTGAGAACGTTTAGAGGCAATTTGTTTTGCTTCTCTTTCATCTTCAAATACATTAAACTTATCACCTGCTTGTGGTGCACCATCTAAACCTAAAATTGAAACTGGTGTTGATGGGCCTGCTACTTTTAATTTTTTACCTTTATCATTAAACATAGCTTTTACTTTACCACTATGTTTACCTGCTAAAATATAATCTCCTACTCTTAAGCTACCAGCTTGAACCAAGATTGTGGTTACATAACCTCTACCTTTATCTAACTGAGCTTCTACTACAGTACCAACAGCATTTTTATTTGGATTCGCTTTTAATTCTAAAATTTCAGCTTCTAATAATACCTTTTCTAAAAGTTCTTCAATTCCTTGACCTGTTTTTGCTGATATATCTTGAGATTGGATATTTCCACCCCATTCTTCTATCAACAAATTCATTTGAGATAATTGTGTTTTTACATTATCTGGATTTGCGTTAGGCTTATCAATCTTATTAATTGCAAAAATAATTGGTACACCTGCTGCTTGTGCATGAGAAATAGCCTCTTTTGTTTGTGGCATTACATCATCATCTGCTGCAGCTACAATAATAACTAAATCTGTTACTTGAGCACCTCTGGCACGCATTGCTGTAAAGGCTTCGTGACCTGGTGTATCTAAAAATGCAATTTTTTGATCGCCAACATTTACAGAATAGGCTCCAATATGTTGTGTAATACCTCCACTTTCACCTTCAATTACATTTGCTTTTCTTATATAATCTAATAAAGAAGTTTTACCATGATCTACGTGACCCATTACAGTAATAATCGGGGCACGAGTTTCTAAATCTTCTGGTTTATCTTCTACTTCTTCAATAGACTCTTCTACTTCTGCACCAACAAATTCTACTTTATAATTAAATTCTTCAGCAACAATAACTAATGTTTCAGCATCTAAACGTTGATTCATAGTTACCATCATTCCTAACATCATACAAGAAGAAATAATCTGAGTAACAGGTACCTCCATCATTGTTGCTACCTCACTTACAGTAACAAACTCAGTTACTTTTAAGATTTTATTGTCTAAAGCTTGTGCTTCTAATTCTGCTTCTGTTTGCTCTCTGTGAGCATCTCTTTTATTTCTACGATATTTAGCTCCTTTACCTTTAGAAGATTTTCCTTGTAGCTTTTCTAGAGTTTCTCTTACTTGTTTTTGAATATCTGCTTCTGTTGGCTCTTCTTTTTTAACAGGTGTTCTTTGGTTTCCTCTACCTCTAAATCCTGGTCTATTATTACCTTGACCACCTCTGTTGTTACCTTGACCACCTCTATTATTTGAGTTACTTCTATTGTTACTAGAAGTATTTGGTTTGCTTATACGCTTACGCTTTTTCTTTGCATCTGCAGCAGCTGGCTTTTTAACCTCTGGTTTTTTCTTTTTAGGTCTTTCAAATTGTTTTAAATCAATTTTTTTACCTGTAAAGTTTGGCCCATCTAATTTCTTATACTGAGTTTTAATAGATTCAGCATTTTCAGCAGTAACTTCTTCAGTTTTTTCTTCTGATTTAGCATTGCCTTTTCTTACTTCATTTTTCTTCTCAGTAACTTTAGATGCAGCTTTCTCAATTTCTGAAACTGGTTTTTTAACCTTAGGTGCTTCTACAACTGGTTTCTCTACAACTGGTGTTTCTTCTTTCGGAGTTTCAACTACAGGTATTTCTTTAACAGGTGCTTCTTCTACCTTAACTGGCTCTTTAACTTCGACTTTAGGTTCAGTTATGGCAACAACCTCTTCTTTAGGTTCTTCTTTTACTTCCTCTTTTTTCTCGACAGCTTTTTTACCAACATTATCGATATCGATTTTACCAACAGTTTTCAACTCAAATCTATCTGCCTTGGCTTTAAGAATTTCTTCTTTCTTTGCTTCTTCTGCTCTTTTCTTTTCTAACTTAGCTTCAGCTTCTAAACGAATTGCTTCTTTCTCTTTACGTTTTTCCTCTCCTACTTCTTTAGATGCGGCTTTCTTGTTCGCATCTGTTTCAAAGCCATCAAGTAAAACTTGATAAACATCTCCCGTAATTTTAGTGGTTGGTCTTGATTCTATTTCATGACCTTTATCTGCTAAAAATTCGACAGCTCTATCAAGAGAAATGTTTAATTCCCTTAAAACTTTATTAAGCCTCATTGTTTTGCCTTCAGACATATATTCTATTTAACTTTATTTTTGTAAAAATATACTTTTTACCTTACTTATATACTATAATTAGTCCTCGAATTCTTCTTTTAAGATTCGTTGAACATCTACAATCGTTTCTTCTTCTAAATCAGTTCTCTTAACCAATTCGGCAACGCTTGTTTCTAAAACACTTCTTGCTGTATCTAAACCAATTTTCTTGAATTCTGTAATAACCCAATCTTCGATTTCGTCGATAAATTCTGTTAACTCTACATCTTCTTCTTCTAAACCTTCTCTCTGAACGTCTATTTCGTAACCTGTTAACTCACTTGCCAATCTAATATTAACACCACCTCTACCAATTGCTTTAGAAACTTCTTCTGGTTTTAAAAGTACACTTACTCGTCCTTTTTTACCATTCTTTTCTTCTTCATACATTGTTATTTCCATTGATGTCACTTTTGCAGGACTTAATGCTCTTGAAATAAACAATTGCTCGTTTTTGGTATAGTTGATAACATCTATGTTTTCGTTACCTAATTCACGAACAATACCATGAATTCTAGATCCTTTAACACCTACACAAGCTCCAACAGGATCTATTCTATCATCATAAGAATCTACAGCTACTTTTGCTTTTTCTCCTGGTATTCTTGCAACACCTTCTACAGTAATTAAACCATCGAAAACCTCAGGAATTTCTTGTTCAAATAATTTATTTAAGAAAGCTGGTGCTGTTCTAGATAAAATAATTGCTGGTTTATTACCTCTTAATTCTACTGTTTTTATAACACCTCTTACAGAATCTCCTTTTCTAAAGAAATCTGAACGAATTTGCTCACTTTTTGGTAAAACAATTTCATTACCATCATCATCTAACAAAATAATTGCATTATGACGAATATGGTGCACTTCTGCACTGTATAAATCGCCTTCTAATTCTTTAAAGTGTTTAAAGATGTTTGTGCTATCGTGCTCGTAAATTTTAGAAATTAAGTTTTGACGTAATGCTAAAATTGCTCTTCTTCCTAAATCAATTAACTTTACTTCTTCAGATACATCTTCGCCGATTTCAAAATCTGGCTCAATTAATCTTGCTTCAGCTAATTCTATCTCTTCATTATCATCTTCAGAAAAACCATCTGCAACAACAACTCTATTTCTCCAAATTTCTAAATCTCCTTTATCTGGGTTAATAATAATATCAAAATTATCATCTGAACCAAACTTACGTTTTAAAGCAGCTCTAAAAACCTCTTCTAAAATAGACATTAATGTTACTCTGTCTATACTTTTATTATCTTTAAATTCTGAAAACGAATCAATTAACGCTATATTTTCCATTACATCTTTACTTAAAATACAATCTTCACTTTTGCCTCTTTAATATCTTTATATGCTATAGTTGCTGTTTTTTGCACAGTAACTTTTCCTTTACCTATTGGTTTTGGCTCTCTTGCTTTCCAATTTAGTACAATTATTTCATCATCTGCTTCTATTAAAGTTCCTTCTACTTCTTGTTCTGCAGTTTTAACTTTTAAAATTCTGTTTACATTCTTTTTGTACTGTCTTTTTTCTTTTAATGGATGAGAAATATCTGGAGTGGTTACTTCTAAAGAAAAATCTTCTTCTTCTCTATCTAAATTATGCTCTACATTTCTACTAATTCTAATGCATTCGCTTAAAGGAACTCCATTATCTCCATCAACAGTAACTTGAATTTTATTGTTTACAGATATTGATAAATCAATCAAAAATAAACTTTCATTTAAGGCTAATGCTTCGTCTACTAAATCTTTTATTTTGTTTTGATCCATTTTGTAATTTTTATAAACACCTCAAAAATATTGATTTTGAGTATAAAAAGAGGGGACTTTAAGTCCCCTGCATCCTTCATTTATTATTAAAATCGGTGCAAATATACGAAATCTTTAGTATTTAACAAACTGAATTATATCCAATTATTTTTGTAACTTTAAATATCATATTCATTTAACTTAAAAAAACTGTTATTATGGAAAAAATTTTAGTTCCTATCGATTTTTCAAAAAAATCTGAATACGCTTCAAAAATGGCTGCAAGAATTGCTAAAAAATCTAACAGTGTTGTTTACCTTTTACATATGATAGAATTACCTACAGGTGTTGTAGATATGGGAGCAAGCAGTAAATTTAGCATTCCAGAAAGCATGTTGTACTTAAGAAAAGTTAGAGAACGTATGCTTGAATTTAAGGAGAAATTCTTTCATAAAAAAACAGAAGTAAATCATATAATTAAATTACAAAATCCACATGAAGGTATTTTAAAATATGCTGATAAAATTAATGCTGATTTAATTGTTATGGGTTCTAAAGGGCATTCTAATTTTGAAGAAATACTAATTGGTTCTAACACAGAAAAGGTAGTAAGAACCTCTAAAGTACCAGTTATTGTTGTAAAGAGGGATAATGAAAAATTTAGAATGAGAAATTTAGTTTTTGCTTCTAGTTTTAAAAATGAAGACAAAAAAGCGGTATTTAAAAAGTTTTTAGATTTTGCAAATCATTTTAAAAGCGAGATTCATTTATTAAAAGTAAATACGCCTTCTAGATTCGAAAGCACACAAGAAGCCACAGAAAAAATCACAAACTTTATTAAAGATTTCGACCTACCAAAATATTCTATAAATATTTATAATGATGCCACTATTAACAAAGGAATTTTAAATTTTTCGAAAGATATAGATACAGATTTAATCGCTTTAAGCACGCATGGCAGAAGTGGATTATCTCATATATTTTCTGTAAGTGTAACCAAAACTTTATCTAAAAAAGCTTTAAAACCTATTTTAACAATTAGAGTTTAATATTAATTTTACTTACTTGTAGGTATAAAACGCAATCTCATTTATAGTTAATTTTATTTTATAATTTTAAAACTGAATCATTATGAAAAAATTACTTTATCTGTTTATTGCAACTGCTTTTTTAATTTCTTGTGAATCTAATGAAAACCCTCTTTCTGATGACCCAATTGTTGGTAAATGGCAAGTTAGTTCTCAGACTTACAATGGTGTAACTGAAAGTAACTCTTGCTCTTTACAAAGCACTGTTACTTTTACAGATAATGCACAGGCTAATACAATAAGTTTTTATAACGATGAAAATGATAACTGTGTAAGTGAATCTTCTAGTTTTACTTGGGAAAACTTAGGCAATACAAATTACGAAATTGATTATGGAGATGGAGAAACAGAAA
The DNA here is from genome assembly GCF_045063625.1 of Polaribacter sp. Asnod6-C07. NCBI lineage: Bacteria > Pseudomonadati > Bacteroidota > Flavobacteriia > Flavobacteriales > Flavobacteriaceae > Polaribacter > Polaribacter sp. Asnod6-C07. The sequence continues at coordinate 3,900,902 of NZ_JBEFOF010000005.1, forward strand.
TAATAGAAATTACTTTCTCTAATAACAATAGTACATTTAGCTTAACAACTTACGATACTTACAACAATGTAACAAACACCTACACTAGTGTTTACAACAAAATTTAATAAAACAAAGAGGTTTTAAAACCATAAAACCTCTTTTAACTTTTTATACTTTGTTCAAAAGGAATTCTGTTGATTATACTTCTACCCAAAGTAACCTCATCTGCATATTCTAACTCATCTCCTACTGCAATACCTCTTGCAATTGTAGATGTTGTAATATCAAATTTTTGCAATTGTTTATAGATGTAAAAATTGGTAGTATCACCTTCCATAGTTGAGCTCAATGCAAAAATAAGCTCTTTAATTTCTCCTTGTTCAACTTTATTAATCAAAGAATCTATTTGTAAATTTTGAGGTCCAATACCTTCTATTGGCGATATTTTACCACCTAAAACATGATACAATCCTTTAAATTGTGCAGTACTTTCTATAGCCATTACATCTCTAATATCTTCTACAACACAAATAATTTCTGGATTTCTTTTTGGGTTTTGGCAAATATCACACAGAACAGTATCAGAAATATTATGGCATTTTTCGCAGGTTTTTACATCATTTCTTAAATGCAACAAAGCTTCAGATAAATATTTTGTGTTTTCTGCTGGTTGTTTTAGTAAATGCAACACCAAACGCAAAGCTGTTCGTTTACCTATTCCTGGCAAACGAGAAACTTCATTTACTGCATTTTCTAAAATCTTCGATGAAAAATCCATAGTTTGCAAAATTACAACTTCTATAGAAAAAAGAATCAAGAAAAAAGACAAAAGACTATATTCGTGTTTTAGAATTGATCATCCATAATTTAATATGCAACCACTTCACATCATTTTATTAATAGTAGGCTATTTTACCGTACTTATTCTTATTTCTTATATCACAGGAAAATCTGCCAATAATAAAACTTTTTTTAAGGCAAACAATTCATCACCTTGGTATTTAGTGGCTTTTGGCATGATTGGAGCTTCACTTTCTGGAGTTACTTTTATTTCTGTTCCTGGTTGGGTAGAAGCACAAAGTATGAGTTATATGCAAATGGTTTTAGGCTATGTAATTGGTTATGCAGTAATTGGATTGGTATTATTACCACTTTATTATCGACTTAATTTAACATCAATTTACACCTACTTAGAAGATCGATTTGGCAAATATTCATACAAAACAGGTGCTTCTTTCTTCCTATTATCAAGAACAATTGGTGCTGCTTTTCGTCTATTTTTAGTAGCAAACGTACTTCAACTTTTATTGTTTGATGCTTATGGAATTCCTTTTTGGGTAACTGTAACTATAACTATTTTATTAATTTGGTTATACACTTTTAAAGGAGGAATTAAAACTATTGTTTGGACAGATACTTTACAGACTTTATTTATGCTAATTGCGGTTGGTGTTTGTATTTATACCATTTCTGATGAATTACAGATAACTAATCTATTCTCTTATGTTGCTGATAGCGAACTTTCTAAAACTTTCTTTTTTGACGATGTAAAAACTGGCGATTATTTCTGGAAACGCTTTTTGGCTGGTGCTTTTGTAGCTATTGTAATGACTGGCTTAGACCAAGATATGATGCAAAAAAATCTTACTTGTAGAAATTTAAAAGATGCTCAGAAAAATATGTTTTGGTTTACGATTGTTTTGGTAATTGTAAACTTTTTCTTTTTAGCTTTAGGCGTACTTTTAACAGATTATGCCCAGAAAAACGGAATTGACGCTCATAAAGATCAGCTTTTTCCAATAATAGCAACAAAAGGTACTTTAGGCTTAGCAACTGCTATTTTCTTTTTATTAGGGCTAATTGCAGCTGCATATTCTAGTGCAGATTCTGCTTTAACTTCCTTAACTACTTCCTTTAGCATAGACATTTTAGAGATTGATAAAAAGAAAAACGAAGTAGAACAAGAAAAATCTAGAAAGAAAATACACATCATCTTTTCTTTTGTTTTAATTGCAACCATTCTTATTTTTAAATATTTTATAGCTGATGAAAGTGTTATTGCTAAAATATTCACATTTGCGAATTACACATATGGTCCTCTTTTAGGGTTATATGCATTTGGCTTATTTACACAATTAAAAGTAAAAGATAAATTTGTACCACTAATTTGCATCTCCTCTCCTTTTATCACATTTTTAGCAAACCTTTTATGTTTAAAATATTTTAATTTCGACTTTGGTTTTGCTCTTTTAATCTTAAATGGAGCAATTACATTTTTAGGATTAACTCTTGTAAAAAAGACAGCCTAAACCATCAAAACAAAAAAAGTAGAATTATTGTTTTTATTGATTAACATAAACTATTCTTTTCTCAATTTTATAAAAAAAGCACATTAAAACAAAAACTTTTAACAAATTGAATTAACCCTCCACCTGTATTCCTCACAGCAAAACATATTCTAAACTTTAAAAATAAAAACAATAAAATACTGATTAACAACTACTTAACTAAACAACAAAAGCCAATAAAGCCTTTTTTAGAAAAAATATTTAAAATAACGCTTTGATTATAAATATTTTACTATATATTTATGGTGTAATTTAAACTCCCCCAGAATTATGCACATTACTACTCAAAAACATCTATTTTCAGATAGATTATTTTACTCAATTTTACCGTTTTTCGATTCTAATTTCTACAGTAAGTTTAAATTATTCCATTCAAAAAAAATTAAAAAGAAACATTTTCTTCGACATTAGTATATATCATTTTAAGAAGCCTACATTATTTTTATTTAATTATTAGAAATCATCACATTTCCCCCAGTTATGAAATCACAGAACAAATTATCGTTTGTAATTGCTATTATCCTATTATCTATTACATCAATCTATTCTTCAAATTCTTACACAGAAAAGAAAGTTAAACCAACTAAAGAAAAAAATTCTTTTTGGGTAAACCACCAAACAAATTGGCAAAACACCAATCATTTTAATTCAAGTTCTTATTGGCAAGAACAAAAAACAGCAACTTTATATAATGATCGTACAATAACGATTTCTGATAAAAAAATTGCAACCTCACAAGATGATTCATATCAAGATAAAAATGGAAACAACAAACCAACATCCATAGAAAACGGAAATGTTAGATGGAAAGGTTTTCGATTTCAAAACCTTAACATACCATCAAATGCCACAATAACAAATGTAGAACTTACATTAATAGGTTACGAAAAAGGTGGTACAACAGTAAATGTTAAAGCAGAAAATTTAAATTCCCCTACTTCATATTCAGATGAAAAAAATTATTTATCATCATTAAGCACAACATCTGAGTCAGTAGATTGGTATATACCAAACCTCTCTAATGGCCTAGAATTAGTCTCCCCCAACTTAAAAGATGTTGTGCAAGAAGTGGTGAATAGCAAAGGCGGAATTACTCATTTATCTTTGGTTATATCAGCTTCTAAAAAATGGATAAGCTGGAACTATGATGATAAAAGTTCTTCTTATTATCCAAAAATAAATATCAGCTATACTATATCCACTCCAGAAGTATCTGATGACACATATTCATTAGACGAAAATACTGTTGCAACACTTGCTATATTTGACAATGACAGCAATGTACCAACAAATGGTACATTAAATATAAGTGACAATGCAAATAATGGAGAAGTTAAAATAACTGACCCTAATAACACCCCAAACAATCCTTCTGATGATATAGTTACTTATACACCAAATGATAATTTTGATGGTACTGACACTTTTAAATATACAGTTTGCGACAATAGTGATAATTGCGACTCTGCAAATGTTTCTCTTAACATAAACTCTGTTATAGATCCTTGTGATGCTGCTCTTTCTGGAAATTTAGACACAGATAATGATGGTATTGCAGATGTTTGTGATTTAGATGATGATAATGATGGAATTCTAGATGAAGATGAATGCCCAACTGTAAATCCTTTTTCATTTGAATTAAACGAAAACAACAAAACATTTACAAACAGTGGTTTAGCTGGTAATATTGGAGATGTAATGCTTTATAAAAATGTTGGTACACATTTAGGAATTAATATAGATTTAAAAGTTACAGTTACTGCAAATTCAGATCCAGAAAACATGACTATTAATATTAGTGGTTTTAAATATGGTGATGATTTATACCCTGTTTTATTAGATGGTAATAACACTAAAGACATACCTTATGCCATAGTAAAATTCGAATTCTATAAAAACGGAACTAACGAATTAGTAAATGTTGCACCATCTTTTATGTTTAAAGATATCGATTTTTTAAGTGATGGTACAGGAGAATCTGTAGAAATAAATAAAAACTTAGTAAGTAGCTATTCTTTATCTAGCAACCCAGAAACTAGCTTGTATATTGTAGACGATATTTCTACAAATTACACTGGTACTAATGGTAATTTTCTTAGAGTAAACTCTAAAAAAGAAGCTGGAGGCTTAAACAATGAAGATATGTGGATTGGTTTACAGCTTTCTGAAGTAAATTCTTTTAACATCAACTTCTTAAAAAGAACAGGTAACACAGGTTATGTTTTTGAATCAGATTCTTTTTCTAAATCTGCAGATACAGTTCAATTAGATGCTGATTGCTCTTTAGATTCAGATGCAGATGGTATACCAGATTATTTAGATACAGATTCTGACAATGATGGTTGCCCAGATGCAACAGAAGCAGAAAAAAACATGACAACTACTGCAGTTTTATCTGGAGGTAGTAATGGAGGTAGTTCTGCTAACTTAGGTACAAAATCTAACAATTACGGAATTCCTATTCCTTTTGGTACAGAAAACGGAACAGAAAAAGCGGGTCAAAACAGTACAGATGCAACAAAAACTGCTGAAAAAATTACTATCAATAATTCTGAATTTACCATTTTAAAAGACAAACACATTAATACATCAATTACTATTGATGCAAGTGCTGCAAAAACAAATACTTTTGCAAATGGAGTACCAAATTACGACAATCCTAATGGTACAGACACTTCGAATTCTTTAACTTATAAGTGGTATAAGAAATCTAATCCTACAAAAAACTTATCCAGTAATAAAACATTAAATTTTTACTATTTACAAACTTCAGATTCAGGAGAATATATTGCTACAGTTACAGGTACAAACTCTAGTTGTACAGAAGAAGTTACTTTTACATTAGTTATTAATGATGTTCCAGGAGCAAAAGACGATTGGTTTAATGCAAATGAAGATGAAATCAATACTTCTTTAGACGTTTTAAACAACGATGACTTAGGAGATGATGATACTACATCAGGAAAAATCACTTTAATTAGTGATAAATCAGAAAAAAATGGTACCATTTCTATTAATGACAATGGCACTCCAGATAACCCACAAGATGATACCATATTCTACACATCTGCACAAGATTATTTTGGTTCAGACAGTTTTACATATACAATTACAGATGCAAGTGGAGACGAATCTACAGCAACTGCAAACTTATATGTAAATGGCACAAATGATTTACCAACTGCTGTAAATGATGCTATTACTATTGATGAAAATAGTGCAACAATTTCTATAGATGTTACACAAAATGATGATTTTGGTGGAGATGGACCAAACTCAGGACAAATTTACATTACAGATAGCAGATCAGACCAAAAAGGAAGCATATCAGTAAATAATAATGGCACAAACATTTCTTCTGATGACAAAATAACTTACACTCCACCAACAAATTTTAGCGGTACAGATTCATTTACCTACAATATTCAAGATGCAAATGGAGATGCTTCTAAAGCAACAGTTACTATAACTGTAAATAACGTAAACACATTACCAACTGCAACAACAGACTCAATTACAGTAAATGAAGACAGTGCTGCAAACGCTATAGATGTTTTAGAAAATGATAATTATGGTGGAGATGGAACTAATTCTGGTTCAATTCTATTAACTAACACAACATCAGAAAAAGGAGGAGCTTTAACAGTAAATAAGAACAACACACCTAACAACCCTACAGATGATGTAATTATTTACACACCATTAGCAAATTATAATGGTACAGATAGTTTTGAATATTCTATAGAAGATGCAGATGGAGATACTGCAAAAGCTACTGTAACAATTACTGTTACCAGTGTTAATGATACACCAACAGCTAAAGCAGATAACATAACTGTAAACGAAGACTCTAACAACAACTCAATAGACGTTTTAGCAAACGATTCTTTTGGTGGTGATGGATCAAATACAAGCGCAATAACTTTGGTTACTACAACATCAAACCAAGGTGGGCAATTAACTGTTAATGACAACAACACTCCAAACAACCCTTCAGATGATTCAATTAACTATACACCATTAGCAGATTTTAATGGAACAGATTCTTTTAAATATACAATTAAAGATGCAGATGGAGATACTTCAACAGAAACTGTAACTATAACAGTTAGCGCAATAAATGACTTACCAAATGCAGTTGCAGATACTATAACTGTAGATGAAGACAGTTCAGAAACTTCAATTAACCCACTCACAAACGATTCTTTTGGTGGTGATGGACCAAATTCAGGAACAATAATCTTAACTAACGAAACTTCTACTAAAGGTGGTAAAATTTCAGTAAACAATAACAACACTTCTAGTGACCCTACAGATGATACAATTACTTACTCACCTGCAGAAAACTTTAATGGTACAGATTCTTTTAGTTATTCAATAATAGATAAAAACGGAGATACTTCATCTGCCGAAATTACGGTAACTGTTACCCCTATAAATGATTTACCTACTGCAAATTCAGATGCCATTGCTGTAGATGAAGATAGCTCCAATAATAGTATAAATGTTTTAGAAAATGATTCTTTTGGTGGTGATGGACCAAGTTCTAGTTCAATTTCTGTTACCAGCACTACAACAGCTCAAAATGGTACAATCTCTATTGATAACAATACTACAACAACAGACCCTACAGACGATAAAATAATTTACACACCCTTAGCAAACTATCAAGGTCTAGATACTTTTAGCTACACAATTACAGATGCAGATGGCAATACAGCAACAGCAACAGTTACTGTAAATGTTAATTCTGTAAACGATATACCTACTGCAACTGCAGATTCTGTAACAGTAGATGAAGACTCTACAAACAACTCAATTAATATTTTAACAAATGATTCTTTTGGTGGTGATGGACCAAGTTCTGGTACAATTTCAATAGAAAATACAACATCAGAAAATGGTGGCTCTATTTCTGTAGATGATAATGGAACTGCAACAAACCCTACAGATGATAAAATTATTTACACTCCTTTAGCAAATTATAATGGCTCTGACTCTTTTAGCTATGCTATTACAGATTCTAATGGAGATATTTCTAAAGCTACAGTTTCTGTAACTGTAACTTCTGTAAACGACTTACCAACTGCAACTGCAGATACAGCAATTGTAGATGAAGATAGCTCATCAAATTATTTAGATGTTCTAAATAACGATTCTTTTGGAGGTGATGGTTCTAATACGAGTGCAATCACAATAACTGCATCAACATCAACACAAGGTGGTCAATTATCAGTTAACAACAATAATACACCAAACAATCCAACAGATGATGGTGTAATTTATACTCCAGCAGCTAACTTTAATGGTACAGATACTTTTCAGTATTCAATTATGGATGCAAATGGAGATACATCTACAGAAACAGTAACAATAACTGTAAATTCTGTAAATGACGAACCTTCAGCAACTGCAGATTCTGCAACAGTAAATGAAGATTCTACAACTAATTCTATAGATGTTTTAGTAAATGATTCTTTTGGTGGTGATGGTTCAAATTCAGGAAGAATAGCAATAGCATCAAGTAATTCAGAAAATGGAGGAACAATTTCTGTTGATGATAATGGAACTGCAACAGACCCTACAGACGATAAAATTATTTACACTCCTTTAGCAAATTATAATGGTACAGATTCTTTTGAGTATACAATTACAGATGCAAATGGAGACACAGCAACAGAAAAAGTTACCATAACTGTAAACGCTGTAAACGATTTACCAACTGCAACAAACGATGCTATTACAGTAGATGAAGATTCATCAGAAAATACCATAAATGTATTATCAAACGATTCTTATGGTGGTGATGGTTACATTACAGGTACAAGAATAGTTTTAAACACAGAAAACACATCAGGTACTGTAACTTTAAATACTAATGATACAAGATTTAATCCTTTAGATGACACAATACTCTACACTCCAATTACAGATTTTAATGGTACTGATTCTTTTGAGTACACTATTACAGATGCAAATGGAGATGAAGTTACAGCAATAGTTAACATTACTGTAAATGCTGTAAACGATACACCTACAGCAACAGAAGATGCAATTACAGTTGAAGAAGATTCAAGTAACAACCCTATTAACGTTACAAATAATGATGATTTTGGTGGAGATGGTTCTAGTTCTGGCACAATATCAATTGCAGCAACTACAACCACTAAAAACGGAACAATTTCTATTGATGATAATGGAACAGCAACTGATCCAACAGATGATAAAATTAACTATACACCTTTAGCAGATTTTAACGGAACTGATTCTTTTGAGTATACTATTACTGATGCAGACGGAGATGAAGCTACAACAACAGTTACATTAACAGTTACTTCAGTAAACGATGTTCCAACAGCAAATACAGACTCAGTTTCTGTAGATGAAGATTCAACAAATAACTCATTTAATGTTTTAGCAAATGATTCTTTTGGTGGTGATGGACCAAGTTCTGGAACTATTACTATTTCTAACACAACTTCTAATGAAGGTGGAACAATTTCTATTGATGATAATGGAACAGCAACAGATCCAACTGATGATAAAATCAACTACACACCTTTAGCAGATTTTAACGGAACTGATTCTTTTGAATACACCATTACTGATGCAGATGGAGATGAAGCTACAATTACAGTTAGCATAACAGTTAACCCAGTAAATGATACACCAACAGCTACAGCAGATACAGCAACTGTAGACGAAGACTCAATTAACAATACCATAGACGCTTTAACAAACGATTCTTTTGGTGGTGATGGTGCAAATGGTGGTACTGTAACCTTAACAAACACAACAACTAGTAAAGGTGGTACAATTAGCATTAACAATAATAATACAGAAAATAACCCAACAGACGATACTTTTATCTACGCTCCTATAACAAACTTTAATGGTACAGATTCTTTTGAATATGCTATTACAGATGCAAATGGAGATGTTTCTAAAACAACTGTAACAATTACAGTAACTGCTGTAAACGATTTACCAGAAACTACAAACGATACTATTTCAGTTGATGAAAATTCAAGTAGCAATTCAATTAATGTTTTAGCAAACGATACTTTTGGTGGTGATGGATCAAATTCAGAATCAATTACAATAGAAAATGAAATCACAGAAAAAGGAAGCACAATTTCTATTGATGATAATGGAACAGCAACAGACCCAACTGATGATAAAATTAACTATACACCATTAGCAAATTTTGCGGGTACAGATACTTTTACCTATTCAATTACAGATGCTAATGGAGATATTGCAACAGGTACTGTAACTATTTCTGTAAATGAAACAGGTACACAATACAATCCTTTAGCAATTACAGAATGTTTTAACATTTTTGTAAAAAACAACCTTAACTTAGGTTCTGGAAGTACTTCTGGAAGCATTGCTGCTGGTGGAGATTTAACCTACAATAAAGATTACTCAATTGCATCTCAAGATTGTGGTTGTTTTGCAGTAAATGATGTAAAAATTGGCTTATTGATTGGCGGAAAAGTAAACTACCCAACAAATGGAGTTTTAAGCTTAACAAGTCAAAATCAATATGTGAAAATTGGCGAAGACAATAATGCAACAGTTTGGTATCAAAACCCAGATAATACTGGATCTGCAATTAGAATTACACCAGATGCAAATTACGATGCAACTGCTCACATTCAATTAGCTGCTAATTCTTCTTCGTTTAATGCATCAAACAGTTCTAATCCTGTTATTGATAAAAATATTATCGATTTTGCAAGTGCATTTCAACAATTAAAAGATGCTTCATTAAGTTTATCAAGCGAAGCGAATAATGTCGTAGTTTTAGATTCTGATTATCAAGAAATTTCAAACACAAATTTACCATCAGAAATTGTTATCAACCTAGAGAACAACATCAACTATTTAAACATTTCTAAAAGCGATTTAAACAATGTTTCTAAAATTAATTTCTTTGAAAAGCCAAATGCAAACAGAATTTTAATTATAAATATAAATGCTGCTGATGTTTTTGATTGGGATGTTTGGCAACAAAATAATATTACTGCAGAAGAAGGTAAATACATTATTTACAACTTCTACAATGCAACTACTTTAAATATTAATGGTGTAAATAATGTAATAGGTAGTGTTTTTGCAGCAAATGCAAACATTACAAAAACTACAAATACAGCAGCTATTTCTGGTCAAATTATAGGGCAATCTTTAGTTATTGAAGATAGTAATATAAACTGCCAAGTTTTTGAAAACAATGTTTACAGCCCAGAAGATGCTAAAGTTGCACCTGTTGCAGATTTTTCTATCAACAATAACAATCAATGTTTTGCTGATAATAGTTTCGAATTCACAAATTCAAGTAATACAGGTTTAAACACACAACCAACTGCACCAATCAGTTATGCTTGGAACTTTGGAGATGGAACAACAAGCCATTTAATGAATGCTTCTAAAAACTATACAGAAGCTGGCACTTACAACGTAAAACTTACAGCAACAAATACTTACGGCTCTACTAACAAAACTTTACAAGTAACTATTGAAACTGTAACTGCTGCTGATGTAATTGAAAGTAATAGCATAAAAGATGAAAGTACAGGATCTGTAACCAAAGAATACACTTTAAATAATGATACAGATTTTACAAGTTTTTCTTGGAGTATAGATGGTTTTGATACTAGTTCTTTTAACAATCAAAAAACTGTTTCTTTCGATTTTATAGAAGAAGGAGAACACGTTTTAGAAATTACCACAACCAATAATAGTTGTACTAATATTATTCAAATTCCTGTTACAATTACTTCTGATGAAGTTAGCACAGGTAATGATGGTGGTTTAGAAAGTGAAAGTTTAGGTGATGCTATTTCTATTAGATATTTACAAAGAAAAAAGAAAAGTGTACCTACAATTTTTAAGAAAACTAGAGACATCATTTACAACAAAAAGAAAATGGTTAAATCTTTAGTAAAAAAATCTGATGAGTTAACAATGTTAGAAATGTTTCCAGAAAGATTAGTAGATGGAGATGTTGCACATGTTACATCACCAACAGATATTTTAGATTATACAGTTGCAGATGAAGTTTTAAGTGTAGATTTTTCTATAGATGATAAAACAGTTGGTGTAGTATTAGGTGTAAAAACTTTAGATCAAATATACAACCACACCAAAGCAACTTGCGATAGATTAAGAGGTGCAGAAATATTAAGTGTAAAAACAGTTGCTGTAGACAGCATTAACTTTTTACAACAAGCTATTCAGCAAAGAAATGGAGTTATAGAACACGCTATTTCTTTTGCAGTAAGCAAAAATGATGCAGAAGAATTTTACAAAATACAATCTAATTGGTATGTGTTTGATTATACAGCTGCAGATGAAGTTTACAACTTTCAAGTATGGGCTACAGAACCAGCAAATACTTTAAAAATGGTTACTGATATTATAGAAAACTTAAGAGCATCTAAAGTTGTTGAACAAACAGAAAAGCAAAAAGTACCAAGAACTTTTGTTACAAGAGTAGCTAGAGTTGCAGACAAACTAAATTTAAATTTAAAAAGTTCTGAAGAAACAGAAGATTTAGAAATTTCTATTGAAGAAAAACTAAATGAAACTGCTAGTGACTTAAATTTAAGATATTCGCCATTAAATAATAAAACTGAACAAACCATTCAATTAGATATTAATGATGGTTATGAATATGATGGAGATATTACTTTTGATGGAGAAGTACAAGATGCTTTTTATCATGCAGATGGTAACTGGGGATTAGAATACGATACTAGATACACAACTGTAAATGAATATGAAGTTACAAACAACTTTAATAGAGAGTACAAAGAAGACGAAATGCCAATCAATAGAAATATTTCTGTAAAAGCATATAGTGAGTATGATTATTTATCAGTTTACAAATCTCTTTTACCTGGTACTTTAGCAGCAGATTATACAGAATACAAATATTTATCTTTTACTGCCACAGGTAATGGGCCAACTCAATTGGTTTTAGTAAAACCATCAATAGAAAATTGGGGAGAGCAATATAGAGCAACAGTAAATTTAACAGAAGAAGAACAAACATTTTTTATTCCTTTTGAATCGTTTACATCTACTGCAACAACAGATAAAATTATTGCTGATGATTTAACAACCATTTCGTTTACTTATGTAGCTGTTGATGCTGGCACAAATAATTTAGACATGACAATTAGCGATGTAAAATTCACGAAAACAAACTCAGCTTTAAGTGTAGATGAATTTATATCACCAAAAAACAATGAATTTTTTGCTTACCCTAACCCATCAAAAGGAGATTTAAACTGTACAATTTTTAGTGAAGTATCAACTAAAGCAAAAGCTACTTTATATGATATTACTGGAAAAACAGTCTACGAAGGTAATATTGAATTATCAGAAGGTAAAAATGAATTAAAATTTAACTTTAAAGCTAAAGCTGGAGTTATGTTCTTAAAAATTAATAGTTCAGCAATTAATTACGGAACTTCTAAGATAATTTTTAGATAAACAAAATTTAAGTACCCCTAAAAACAAGATTCTTTCAAGTTATAAACTTGAAAGGATTTTTAATTTAACCCTTCCAGAAATAGTTGTTTTTTACATTATTTTAACATAATTTTTATTAAAAAAAAACCACATATTTAACTGATTTTCAGTATATTTAAAGTGTAAAATAATACGTATTTATTATCAATGAACTCCCCCCTAAACTTCATTAACGAATACTAAAATTTTTATAAATCTATCCCCTTACAAAATACCCCTAACAGGAATCCTTTCAAGATAAAATTATAATCTTTGAAAGGATTTTTTTTTATCAGTAAATAAATCATAAGCATCTAAAAAATTATTTTTAGGCTATTTAAAAATTACAGAATAGGTAATAGACAAAAAAACACACAACTTCCTGAATACCAAACTTTTTTAACAAGCTTTTAACTTAAAAAGAATTATAAAAATTATAAATTTTAAATTAATATTTATTATATTTGGATTATAATTTAAAACCCCCTAACAATGTACCCCTTAAAAAAAACAACTTACATTCCTATTTTTTAGCTTTAGTTTTCTTTAATTATATGAAAATAACTCATAGAGTTAAATTTTAGAAATAATTTTATATATTTGCAAAAGTTTTAAAATAAGTTTTTAGTGTTAAATCACTGAAAACAACCCCAATCTTCATATAATTAGTAGTAAAGTACAAAGACACGAATCTGTATTTCACCCCATCAGAATCGTTATTTGTCGAATTAAAATTTTAAAAAAACCAAAATCATATAATTTTGGTTGTAATAATTAAAAGTAATTAACCCTAATTAAAAGCTTTTTCAATGAAGAAAAATGTAAACTCTAAACTACAAAATCTACTGATAACATCAGTATTCACAAACCTAAATCTATTCAACAAATCTAAATCTGAAAACAAAATAAGCGCTTAACAACTAAGCTTTTATTAGATTTATTATTGCTTTTATTTTTTACCCCAAAATAAATACTCAGCAATAAATAAGTCACACAAAAACTATTTTCCCTAAGTCCAACCCCTAATCTTGTATCAAGGAGAATAAAAGTTGTAATCCTAATTATAATTTTTTCGTACCATGAAAAACCGAATTACCTTTAACCAAACCCAGAATAATCCTTTTTATTATACAAAAGGATTAAAAAAATTATTATTTATTCTTGCATTCTTTACTTCTTTAGGATATTATGCTCAAACAAGCACATCTACAGGAATTAGTGGTAAAGAAGATGTACGTCTTATTACAGGATCTAGCTCTAAATCTAAATCAAAGGTTAGTGTAGAAGACTTATCAATAATAAATTCTTTTACAAGTAGAACAAATGTATGTTCTCCTGAAACATCATTAATAGTTACAGAAGAAAGTACTTGGGGTATTTCAAGGTCTACTTTAAATAACAGTGGTGTTCCTTCTTTTTGTTTAAGTTTAAATGATGATGCTCCAAATGTTGATGATGTGTATAACACAACTTTAACTCCTAGTACAGACATTAGCTTTAACAATAGTAATTATACTACAAATCAAATTTTAGATAAAGTACAACGTACTCTTTCTATAATGAATCATTCTAGTTATGCTCCAAGCTCTCAACCATCTAATATTACTGATAGCTTTCACCAAGCTATTGCAATAGCTGTTTGGCACTGGACAAATGATTTAACTATATCAAATAATATAGATTATTCATGGACTGCAACAAATGGAAGTACTTATAAAGCAAGCAATATAGTAAGTTGGGTAAATAATGGTACTTTACAAGCTTCTGATGTTTTTTGGTTAATTCCAGAAGACAATAATAATCAACCAGAAGTATTATTGAACGAAAACACTTCTTCTGATTGTTGCCCTACTTCACCATCAATAACAACAAGTATAGAAAGTTCAGGAGATATCATTTTAGATTCAGCTTCTAATGCATACTACTATGGAGTAAGCACTATGAATGCTGGTAGTTATGATGGTCCTACAACAATTGCAACTGCAACAGAAATTCCAAGTTCTTTACCTTCTACAATATTTACAAATCCATCTCAAAATGCAGGAAGTTATATTGTAAGAGTTTTTAATAATATAGATAGTTGCTATACAGATTACACTTATACTGTACCAGGTTCTCCTGCACAAAGTTGTACATCAACTTACGCTTCTTATGAAAGTGATATTAATAATGTAAATGGAAAATATAATGCAGAAGGTGCTCCTGATGGGGCTTATGCAGAAATTTACAGTAGAAATCAACAATTAATATTAGATTTCAATCAAGAATTCCCTGCAGGAACCGAGTATATAATTACTTGGAGAATGAGAAGTAGCGAAAGTGGAACAGCTCAAATTTATTTGTCAGAATCTACTTCTGCAAGTTCTGGATTTACCAATAATCCTGCTTCACCACAAACAACTACAACAGGTAGTTTTATTACAACTACTGTAACATCAAACGTAAACTTTAGGTACATTGCTTTTGATAGAGGTTCTGGTACAAGAGATTATGATTTAGATGCTGTAGCAGTAAGTGTTTGTGTTACTTGTGATGAAGCTGATAATACAACTACAACTGCTTCAATTACAGAAAGTGAAACAAAAACTTTATCAGGTTTACCTGCTGGTGGTACTTGGTCAATCGTTTCTGGTGGTGGTGCTATTAATGGTACAACTTATACTCCAGACGATGTAAATGCAAATACAAATGTAACCTTAAGATATACAATTGCTGCTGATGGTTCTTGTGATGCAACTACTGATGATGTAACATTTACAGTTACAAGTTTAAATTGTGATAGAACAAGTCCTACTGAACCTGCACTAGACTTTAATGTTTTCACATTAAATAGTTTAAATTTACAAACCAACGAAACAGAAGGAAGTATAGCTACAGGTGGAGATTTAACAATTTTGGGTAACTACCAAGTAGCAATTCATAATGCAGGTACATATCAAGTAAATAACACACCTATTGGTTTATTAGTTGGTGGTAAAATTGTTTATCAATCAGGAAACTCTCTACAAGTAGGACAAAATAGTTATGTTAAAATTGGAGATAATCAAAACTCTACAGTTTGGTATACTGACCAAAACAATGCATATTCTAACATAAGAATTACACCAAGTTCTGACTATAATTCTTCACCTAGAATTGAGTTACAAACAAATGCAAATAACCTTAATGTATCTGCAACAAATAATCCTGTATTTGAAAGCAATTTAATAGATTTTGCAACAGCATTTCAAACATTAGAAACCAACTCAACTACATTGTCTCAAAATGCAAACAATGCACAGTTAACAAATGCAAATGGACAATCTATTTCTAATACATCTTTACCTAATCAAATAAAAATTAATTTACAAGATGGTGTTAACTATTTAAATATTACAAGTACTGATTTAAATAATGTAGATAATTTTACTTACAACACTGCACCAACTGCAAATAAAGTTTTAGTAATAAATGTAAATGCTCCAGGAACTTTCAATTGGGATGTTTGGAACCAATCTGGTGTTGGTCAACAAAACGCACCATACATTATTTACAACTTTTACAATACTACAACACTTAATATCGAAGGTAATTCGACAATTGAAGGTACAGTTTTAGCTCCTTTTGCTAACATTAACAAAACAGTAAACCAATCTAATATAGAAGGGCAAGTTATAGGTTTATCATTTAACCATGCAGGTGGTGAAGTACATTCTGCTAATTTTACTCCATCTTTAATCAATTGTACAGTAGCTTCTTGTGATGTAGCTGATAATACAACTTCTGCTGCTTCAATCACAGAAAATGAAACAAAAACATTAACAGGATCTCCTGCTGGTGGTACTTGGTCTATCTTTTCTGGTGGTGGTTCAATCTCTGGTAACACTTATACTCCAGCTGATATCAACACCAATACTACTGTTAAAATTAAATATACAATTCCTGCTGATGGATCTTGTGCAGAAACTTCAGACACTGTTACCTTTACAGTAACTCCAGTTTGTGATGTAGTTGCTGATAATACAACTTCTACTGCTTCTATTACTGAAGATGAAACTAAAACTTTATCTGGTGCGCCTACTGGTGGTACTTGGTCAATCGTGTCTGGTGGTGGGTCAATCTCTGGATCTACGTATACGCCTGATGATATCAATACTGATACTACTGTAGTAATTCGTTATACAATTGCTGCTGATGGTGATTGTGCTGCAACTACTGATGATGTTACTTTTACAGTAACTCCAGTTTGTGATGTAGTTGCTGATAATACAACTTCTACTGCTTCAATCACGGAAGATGAAACTAAAACTTTATCTGGTGCGCCTGCTGGTGGTACTTGGTCTATCGTGTCTGGTGGTGGGTCAATCTCTGGTTCAACATATACACCTGATGATATCAATACTGATACTACTGTAGTAATTCGTTATACGATTGCTGCTGATGGTGATTGTGCTGCAACAACTGATGATGTTACTTTTACAGTAACTCCTGTTTGTGATGTAGTTGCTGATAATACAACTTCTACTGCTTCAATCACGGAAGATGAAACTAAAACTTTATCTGGTGCGCCTGCTGGTGGTACTTGGTCTATCGTGTCTGGTGGTGGGTCAATCTCTGGTTCAACATATACACCTGATGATATCAATACTGATACTACTGTAGTAATTCGTTATACGATTGCTGCTGATGGTGATTGTGCTGCAACAACTGATGATGTTACTTTTACAGTAACTCCTGTTTGTGATGTAGTTGCTGATAATACAACTTCTACTGCTTCAATCACGGAAGATGAAACTAAAACTTTATCTGGTGCGCCTGCTGGTGGTACTTGGTCTATCGTGTCTGGTGGTGGGTCAATCTCTGGTTCAACATATACACCTGATGATATCAATACTGATACTACTGTAGTAATTCGTTATACGATTGCTGCTGATGGTGATTGTGCTGCAACAACTGATGATGTTACTTTTACAGTAACTCCTGTTTGTGATGTGGTTGCTGACAATACAACAACTACTGCTTCAATCACGGAAGATGAAACTAAAACTTTATCTGGTGCGCCTGCTGGTGGTTCTTGGTTGATCGTTTCTGGTGGTGGTTCAATCTCTGGTTCAACGTATACTCCTGATGATATCAATACAGATACAACTGTAGTAATTCGTTATACAATTGCTGCGGATGGTGATTGTGCTGCAACAACTGATGATGTTACTTTTACAGTAACTCCTGTTTGTGATGTAGTTGCTGACAATACAACAACTACTGCTTCTATTACTGAAGATGAAACTAAAACGCTTTCAGGATCTCCTGCTGGTGGTACTTGGTCAATCGTGTCTGGTGGTGGGTCAATCTCTGGTTCAACGTATACACCTGATGATATCAATACTGATACGACTGTAGTAATTCGTTATACGATTGCTGCGGATGGTGATTGTGCTGCGACAACTGATGATGTTACTTTTACGGTAACTCCAGTTTGTGATGTAGTTGCTGACAATACAACAACTACTGCTTCTATTACTGAAGATGAAACTAAAACTTTATCTGGTGCGCCTGCTGGTGGTTCTTGGTCAATCGTTTCTGGTGGTGGGTCAATCTCTGGTTCAACATATACACCTGATGATATCAACACTGATACAACTGTCGTAATTCGTTATACGATTGCTGCGGATGGTGATTGTGCTGCAACAACTGATGATGTTACTTTTACAGTAACTCCTGTTTGTGATGTAGTTGCTGATAATACAACTTCAACTGCTTCTATTACTGAAGATGAAACTAAAACTTTATCTGGTGCACCTGCTGGTGGTACTTGGTCAATCGTGTCTGGTGGTGGTTCAATCTCTGGTTCAACGTATACACCTGATGATATCAATACTGATACAACTGTAGTAATTCGTTATACGATTGCTGCTGATGGTGATTGTGCTGCAACAACTGATGATGTTACCTTTACTGTAACTCCTGTTTGTGATGTGGTTGCTGATAATACAACTTCTACTGCTTCTATTACTGAAGATGAAACTAAAACTTTATCTGGTGCGCCTGCTGGTGGTACTTGGTCAATCGTTTCTGGTGGTGGGTCAATCTCTGGTTCAACGTATACTCCTGATGATATCAATACTGATACTACTGTAGTAATTCGTTATACGATTGCTGCTGATGGTGATTGTGCTGCAACAACTGATGATGTTACGTTTACTGTAACTCCTGTTTGTGATGTAGTTGCTGACAATACAACTTCAACTGCTTCTATTACTGAAGATGAAACTAAAACGCTTTCAGGATCTCCTGCTGGTGGTACTTGGTCTATCTTTTCTGGTGGTGGTTCAATCTCTGGTTCAACGTATACACCTGATGATATCAACACTGATACTACTGTAGTAATTCGTTATACGATTGCTGCTGATGGTGATTGTGCTGCAACAACTGATGATGTTACCTTTACTGTAACTCCTGTTTGTGATGTAGTTGCTGATAATACAACTTCTACTGCTTCTATTACTGAAGATGAAACTAAAACTTTATCTGGTGCGCCTGCTGGTGGTACTTGGTCAATCGTTTCTGGTGGGGGGTCAATCTCTGGTTCAACGTATACACCTGATGATATCAATAC